>OY282370.1 GCA_958295745.1 uncultured Acidimicrobiia bacterium
TTGAACCGAACCCGGTACGGTTCAGGTCGGGTATGGTTATGGACATGGCTGTTACCGACAGCGCTCTCACAAGGATTCCGGTCGCCGACGGCGAAAGCGGGGAGAATATCCAGCTCTATCTGCTCGATATGTCCAAGGCGGACCCCGAGAAGCTGAAGGAGTTCAGACGCGGCGACTCTTGGACGACATACGAGGAGACACCCGAGGAGCAGGAACATCGTCTGGCCGAGGGGAGAGCCGCGCTTGCCGAGTATGAGGCTGAATATGGTGCGTTCACCCTCGAGGAGAAGGCATGGGCCAGGAAGATCTTGGGGGACCTCAGGATCGGGATGACATTTCTCGATGCGCGGTCTGACCTATGACGCAAGAGCAGCCGAACGCAACGACCGGAATACCTAGCTGAATGCTAACCCCCCATAACTCAACTTTACATAAGCCGGGGGGTGTACACGGGCCAACCTGTCCGCATGCTGACCCTATAATCCAACTTTACATAACGTGTATTATGGGACATTGATTTTGGGAATGGCGACACACGGCCTTCGGCAAGTGGGTTCGGCGGGACCAGCAGGGCCGCCCACGTCTCGATCACTTTCGAGGATCCGTTCGCTCATCGGTTTGGCCTTCCCTGCTGTGTCTCGTCGTTGACACTGTTACTTCGTATACGATGAACGGAAATCGGTAAACCCGCCGATGTTCTCTATCTTCCGACGCTTCCGGGTCCTCGAGGATACTGACTGCAAAACCGTTCAGATTGGTCCGGGCGTCGGTGGCATGGACGAAACCATACCGTTCGACCCAGCGGGCGAGTAGATCATTCCCGGTGTAGATCAGCGCTTCCCACGCGCCATGGTCCACTGGGTTGTCGGTGGTGTTTACCTGCTGGCCTACCCGTAAGGCAAGGTTGGCGAAGCCCTCTGTCAGTAACCAGCGGATGTCGAAGGCGACCCTCCCAGTTCCTTCGATGAAGGCTTGGTCGAGGTTGTCCACCCGGAAGTTCCGATTACCCAGCGGAACGGCGGACGCGCCGTCCCTTACCCTCCAGACCCGTATCCAATAATCCATCGGGGCTGTCCTTTCCGGCGGACAGAGGGTCCCGCCCTTTGGTAGACAATGCTTATCATGGCCGCCTACAAAGGCGAGAAGCCGGGGAGAGGTCTGTTACGGCAGCCGGTAGAGCCGTGCGCGCTGGTGACCGCCGGGATGACAGAGGCTTCCCGAGGCCGGATGCTACAGTCGGATGGCCGCCGAGCATCGTTTTCCAGTGGAGGGTTGGTATGAGAAGCCACGAGGTCGATTACCGGATATGGGGAGACGATCTCCAGTTCGTCGAGGTAGAGCTGGATCCCCAGGAATCCGTCATCGCCGAGGCGGGCGTCATGATGTACATCGAGGAGGACATCGGTTTCGAGGCCAAGATGGGCGACGGCTCCGAGCCGGGGAAGGGCGCCTGGGGCAGGCTCAAGTCGGCCGGCAAGCGGGCCCTGGCCGGCGAGTCGCTGTTCCTGACCCATTTCACGAACAATGGCGGCGGAAGGAGAAAGGTCGCCTTCGCCGCCCCCTACCCGGGCAAGATCATTCCATTGAACCTCGGATCGATCGGCGGCCGGATCATCGCCCAGAAAGAGTCCTTTCTCTGCGCGGCGATGGGCACCAAGCTCGATATCGCCTTCAACCGCAAGTTGGGGGCGGGCTTCTTCGGCGGAGAGGGTTTCATCCTCCAGGACATCCAGGGTGACGGGCTTGCTTTCCTCCATGCCGGAGGCACCGTCACCGAAAAACATCTGGCCGGGGAGACCCTTCGCATCGACACCGGATGCATCGTGGCCTTCGAGCCGCAGATCGAGTACTCGATCGAGCGGGCCGGCAACATGAAGTCGATGATGTTCGGCGGCGAGGGCCTCTTCCTGGCCACTCTGAAGGGCGCCGGACGGGTCTGGCTGCAGTCGCTCCCCTTCAACCGGATAGTCGACCAGGTGATAAGGAATCTCCCCCCTTCCATTTCCGAGAGCTGAGCACCTCTCCCCCGTTCAGACCGAATCGGCGACAACCCTGCTCGTTACATGAAGTTTCGATCGGGGCCGGGCGGGGGCCGCCGATTACGGGATCCGGCCGTTGCCTCGAATGCCTGAAGGCGGGGTATATCCCCCGCTTGGCAGCCGCTCAGTCGCGTTCGAGGTCGACCGAGGCCGAGTTGATGCAGTAGCGGAGGCCGGTGGGGCGGGGGCCGTCCGGGAAAACATGGCCCAGGTGGGACCGGCAGCGTCCGCACACCACTTCGGTGCGGACCCGGCCCAGGCTGTGGTCGGGCCTCTCCTCGACGGGCGCCCCGTCCACCACGTCGTAGAAGCTGGGCCACCCCGTACCCGAGTCGAACTTGGTATCGCTGCTGAACAGCGGGGCGCCGCATCCGATGCACATGTAGGTGCCGGAGTCCTTCGCGTCCCAGTATTCGCCGGTGAAGGGCCGCTCGGTTCCTGCTTCCCTGGCCACGCGGTACTGGAGGGGGGTCAGCCTCTCCCGCCACTCCTCCTCGGTCGAGGGGATGGAGTCGGTGTTCTGCGCCGCAGAGCCGGTCTCGGTCATGATCGCTTCCTTCCACCGGTCCGGAGCTCGGGAAGCTCCGGGAAATCCGGTACTGAAACCCCTATGTAAACCAGGCCGTACTCTAGACTAGGGCTTATGGAACCCGAAACCCCAGAACCCCAAACCCCGCAGCAGACTCCCCCGGAACCAGGGCCGCAGGCGCCTGCTTCTGACGCCGCCCGCTCGGTCACGGATATTCCCCGCCGCCGCTATGCGTTGTTGGGGTTGCTGGCGGCCGGAACAGGCTTGGCCGCCTCCGAGCTGATATCCGGCCTGTTCATATCGGCCCCTTCGCTGATCCTCACCATCGGCCAGCGCTTCATAGACATAACGCCCCCCGCGCTGAAGGACTGGGCGATCGCCGTCTTCGGCACCAACGACAAGGCGGTCTTCATAGCGAGCATGGTGGTGGTCGTCCTCGTCTTCGGCGCTGTGCTGGGCCTCCTCTCCAAGCGCTTTCCGGCCCCGGCCGCCGCCGGTTATGCGGTGTTCGGCGCGGTCGGATACGTGATCGGGCTCACCGACCCGGCGGCCGAGGCGGGGCCGACCCTTTTCGCCGCCGTAGCGGCCGCCTTGGTGGGGGCCGCCACGATGACGGCGCTCCGTTCGACGCTGCATCGGGCTTCGGCGCCCGCCGCCGGGGCGGCCGACGGAGCGGAAACAACGCCGGAGGCGCGGGGGGCATCCCGTTCTAGGCGCGCCTTTCTCACCTCCTCCGCATCCGCCGCCGCTCTGGCCGTCGGCGCCGCATCGTTGGGGCGCTACCTCACCGACCAGGCCCGGACGGCGGCGACCGGTCGGGAGCAGATAACCCTCCCCACCGCTTCCGCCGCCGCTCCTGCCACTACTACCGCCACCACCGCCGGGGCCGCCGCCGTAGAGACGACCGCCGGCGCGGCTGCGGCGGACACCGGCGCCGCAACAACCCAAACCGCCGAGGCGTCTGCTCCCCCGGTATCCACCGTGGCAGACCCCACCCCGTCGCAGATAGCGGACGTCGCCGGAGTATCCGACCTCGTCACCCCCAACGAACAGTTCTACGTGATCGACACCGCCCTCAGCGTCCCGCGGGTGGACCTCGACACCTGGAACCTGTCCTTCACCGGACGGGTGGACAACCCCTTCAGCCTCACCTACGAGGAGCTGCTGGCCATGCCCCTGGTGGAGCGCTACGTCACTCTCTGCTGCGTGTCCAACCGGGTGGGCGGCAACCTGGTGGGCAACGCCAAATGGCTGGGGGTCCCCCTGCGGGATCTGGTCGAGCAGGCCGGGGTCAGGCCGGACGGCGACCAGCTGGTGGGCCGCTCGGTCGAAGGTTTCACGGTGGGTTTCCCCACCAGCGCGGTGTTCGACGGCCGGGAGGCCTTGGTGGCGGTGGGTATGAACGGAGAGCCGCTCCCCCTCCGGCACGGGTTCCCGGTCCGTCTGGTGGTTTCGGGCCTCTACGGATACGTGTCGGCCACCAAGTGGCTGTCCGAGGTCGAGTTCGCCGGTTGGGGCGAATTCGATGCTTACTGGGTTCCGAGGGGCTGGTCCAAGGTAGGCCCCATCAAGACCCAATCCCGCATCGACACCCCCAGGGACGGCGGGGACATCTCCGCCGGCCTCAACGTCATAGCGGGAGTGGCCTGGGCGCAGAACCGGGGAATCGAACGGGTCGAGGTGCGGGTCGACGAGGGTAACTGGATGGAAGCGGCCCTGCCGGAGGAGCTCTCGATAGACACCTGGCGGCAGTGGCACCTCGAGCACGACTTCACACCCGGCGGCCATGTGATAGCCGTGCGGGCCACCGACGCCTCCGGCGAGACCCAGACCGCGGAGCTGGCCCCGGCCCGGCCCGACGGAGCGACCGGATACCACGCCATCGGCGTCACCGCCGCCTGACGCCGGCCTGACTCAGGCCAGCGACTCGAGTATCTGGTCGGGGATGTCGAAGTTGCCGTAGACCTCTTGGACATCCACTAGGTCGTCCAGATCGTCGACTATGCGCAGCACCCGGGTGGCCTTCCGGGCGTCCAGCTCCACGGTGGCCGAAGGAAGCCGAGTCACCTCGGCCGACTGTACGGACAGTCCGGCTTCGGCGATGGACTCCCGCACCGCGGCGAAGTCGGCGGGGGCGGTTATCACCTCGAACTGGCCTCCGCTCGGACGGATGTCCTCGGCACCTCCCTCTAGAGCGGCCATCATGATCTCGTCTTCTTCGCCGTCGACCAGCAGGTAGCCCTTCTGGTCGAACAGGTAACCCACCGAGCCCGGTTCGCCCAGGTTGCCTCCGTTCCTCGTGAAGGCGGACCGGACGTCCGAAGCGGCCCGGTTCCGGTTGTCGGTGAGCACCTGCACCAGCAGCGCCACCCCCCCGGGGGCATACCCCTCGTAGTACATGGTGTCGAGCCGGCCGCCCGCCAGCTCGCCCGTGCCCCGCTTGACGGCCCGCTCGATGTTGTCTTTGGGCACCGACGAAGACCGGGCCTTGTCGATGGCGTTGGCCAGCACCGCGTTGCCCGCCGGGTCCCCTCCCCCCTGGCGGGCGGCCGCCTCCACCGCCCGGCACAGTTTGGCGAACATCTCCCCTCGGGCGGCGTCCTGGCGGCCCTTCCGGTGCTTGATGTTGGCCCACTTGGAATGGCCTGCCATCACTTACCCACCTGGAACGAATGACCTGCCATCATCTCTCCCGGTCCTTTCCAGCCATACCCATGAGCATACGACTGAGCATACGACGCAGCCTCAACACAGCCTGGACATCTCCCCTCGGGCGGCGTCCCGGCGACCCTTCCGGTGCTCGATGTTGGCCCTATTACCCCCACCTGGGAATGGCCTGCCATCAGCCCTCCCGGTCCTTTCCTGTCATACCTATGAGCATACGATGCAGCCTAAGGTCGTCGGTCAGCTCCGGATGAAAGGCCGCCGCCAATACGTTGCCCTTCCTCACCAGAACGGGGCGGCCTTCATGTTCGGCCAGAACTTCGACCTCGGGTCCGGTCGACTCCACCAGCGGCGCCCGTATGAACACCGCATGGATGCCCTCCTCCCAGCCGTCCACCGCCAGGCTGCATTCGAACGACTCGTTCTGACGTCCGAATGCGTTCCGTTCCACCACCATGTCGAGCACCTCCAGCACGGGCTGGGATTCCCCGGTGACCCCCGAGGCCAGGAAGATCATCCCCGCGCAGGTCCCCAGGGTGGGCAGGCCGGACTCGATGCGGCGGCGCAGCGGGTCGATCAGTCCGTACAGGCGGGCCAGGCGGGCGATGGCGGTGGACTCGCCGCCCGGGATGATCAGGGCATCGATTCCTTCGAGGTCGGCGGGGAGGCGCACCTCCGCGGCCACTCCCCCGGCGGCGGCCACCATCCGGGAATGCTCGCGTACGTCCCCCTGCAGGGCGAGGACACCGACGACCGCCGCCGGTGCGCCGGTCATGGTCTTACCAGCCCCGCTCCTGCATGCGCTGGGAGGGCGGGATGTCGTCGATCTCGATACCCACCATCGCCTCTCCCAGGTTGCGGGATACTTTGGCCACTATCTGGGGGTCGTTGAAGAAGGTGGTGGCCTCGACGATGGCCCGGGCCCGCACCGCCGGGTCGCCGCTCTTGAAGATACCGGAACCGACGAATACCCCGTCGCATCCCAGCTGCATCATCATGGCGGCGTCCGCCGGGGTGGCGATGCCGCCGGCGGCGAAGTTGACCACCGGCAGCCGTCCGAGCTCGGCCACCTCGCGCACCAGCTCGATCGGCGCCTGCATATCCCGGGCGAGGGCCATCCGCTGGTCTTCCCCGGCGCTTGCCGCCCGGCGTATCTCGTCGTTCATCCGGCGCATATGGGTAACGGCCTCTACCACGTTCCCGGTTCCCGGTTCCCCCTTGGTGCGGATCATGGCCGCCCCTTCCCCGATGCGGCGGAGGGCTTCCCCGAGGCTGCGGGCCCCGCACACGAAGGGTGTGGTGAAGGCCCACTTGTCGATGTGATGTGCGATGTCGGCGGGGGTGAGCACCTCCGATTCGTCGATGTAGTCGGCGCCCAGACTCTGGAGTATCTGCGCCTCCACGAAGTGGCCGATCCGGGCCTTGGCCATCACCGGTATGGAGACCGCCTCCATGATCTCCTCCACCCGGGCCGGATCCGCCATCCGGGCCACCCCGCCTGACGCCCGAATATCGGCCGGCACCCGCTCGAGAGACATGACCGCCACCGCTCCGGACTCTTCGGCGATCCTGGCCTGCTCGGCCGTGACGACATCCATGATGACGCCGCCCTTCAGCATCTCGGCCAGCCCCCGCTTTACGCGGTAGGTGCCGGTGGCGCGGCCTTTGGTGGTCCCCTGTTCCACGGTCTTTCCTTCCGATATACCGGCGTGATGGTAATTCTATCGCGCCTCCCCCCTGACGCAACCGCTATTCCGGCGGCCGGCGGCCGTCCCTTCGTTACAAAGTGTATATCAGGATGTATACCTGATTGCTATACTATACGTAGTATGGCTCAGATAGTAGCCCGGATCGATGATGAGCTCGCCGCCGAAGTCGACCTGCTGGTCGACGGCGGCGTCGTGCCGTCGCGGTCGGGCGCGGTGCGCGACGGTCTGAGGATGCTGGTCGATCTGCATCGGCGGCGGTCCATCGCCGATGCGATCGTTGAGGGTTACCGCCGGTTGCCCCAGACCGACGGCGAGGCGGTTTGGAGCGACGATATGACCGCTTCCATGATTGCCGAGGAGCCGTGGTGATTCCTATGCAGGGGGATATCTGGTGGGCCGAGGTCGAGGGGCAACGCCGGCCGGTCCTGGTCGTAACCCGAAGCGAGGTCGTCCCGGTGCTGAACAGGATACTGGTCGCTCCGATCACCCGCACGGTCAGGGGGATTCCAACGGAGATCCCCCTCGATGCCGAGGACGGACTGCCGGAGCCCTGCGCCGCCTCCTTCGACAACCTCCAGCCGATACGCAAATCGCTTCTGACCGACCGCCTCGGTTCGATACGGCGCCGCCGGCGCGATATCTGCAACGCCCTGAACGCAGTTTCCGACTGCTGACCGGCGGCCGGCCGCCGCCGCTCGAAGGCGTCCTCATCCGGTTATCGGTCACCGGCCCGTCGGTAGAGTTCCACATAACGACCGGTCACCTTCTCCCAGTCGAACGACCGGACGCGGGCCGAGGCGGCTTCCGCCAGGCGGTTCCGCAGCTCGGGGTCAGTCAAAATCCGCACCAGGGCGTCTGCCAGACTCCCCCGGTCGCCGTTGCGGAACAGCAGGCCCGAACCGGCCAAAACGTCGGAGAAAGCGTCCAGATCGCTGGCCGCCACCGCGCACCCCGCCGCCATACCCTCGGCGATGCTGATCCCGAAGCTCTCCCCGCCCCGGTTGGGTGCGCACAACACCCCGCTGGACGCCAAAGCCAGCCGCTTCTCCTCCTCTGTAACCCGGCCCAGGTAACGCACGCCCGCCGCCGCCGGGGCGTCGCCGCCGCCGATGATCACCAACGAGGCCCCGGGCACCTTCGAACGCACGTCCGGCCAGGCCGCCAGCAGCAGGTCGCGGCCCTTTCGGGGATCGGGGCGTCCCACGAACACCACCCGGCGGGGATCCCGCTCGACCGGGACCCGGAACGAATTTACATCGAGCGCGTTGGGAATCTCCACGGGATCGATGCCCAACGGTTCGACCGCCCGCAGGGCGGTGCGGCTCACGGCCGCGGCCACAGCGCCCCGCAGCGTCCGCCGCAGCGCCCTCCTCCCCCACCGATACATCGCCGCCGCCGTCCTGGACGGGTCGGCGTGGAAGGTAACCACGGTGGGTTTTCCGGCGCGGAGGGCGGCCCACCCCACCATCGGAACGAACGGTTCGTGGATATGCACCGCGTCGGCGTCGGACACCGCGGCCTTCACCCGCCGCACCACCGGCGGGGACAGGGCCAGCGGCGCCCGCGAGCGGTTCACCCTCACCGCCGTCCATCGTCCTAAGTCGATCCGGTCGGCCTCCTCCCCCGCTCCGGGCGCCACCGCATACGCATCCTCCCCGAGTTTGCGGAGCTGGCGCACCAAGCCGATCACCTGCTGCTGGACCCCGCCCGGAACGTCCAGCGCGTATGGGGAGACGACCGCGATCCTCACCGGCTCTCCTCCCGGCGGCGGGCGGCGAGGAAGGTGCGGTCGGAAGGCCAGTTGGGCTGGAGGAGGTGCCACTGGGTGGGCGCCGCCCTGATCAGATCCTCGAAGCGGTAGGCCATCTCCTGAGTCATCACCCCGATCCGGTCGGCAACATCCTCGCCCGGTACGGGGATGGGAGGGAGAACCACCGTCCGGTGCCCGCCGCCCGGCTCGAAGTAGGCGGCGCTCGGCAGCAGCGCCGCTCCGGTTCGCAGGGCGAGCACCGCCGGGCCCGCCGGCAGGGGGGTGCGCTCCCCGAAGAAGTCCACCTCGATGCCTTTCACCCCGATGTTCCGATCCGCCACCAGCGCTGCGGTATACCCCTTCCGCAGGCAGGCCAGCAAGGTCCTGAGGGTGCCCGCGCCTTCGGCCAGCACGACCCGGATGGACAGCTGGGCCCGCATGTCGGTGAACCATTCGACCACCCGGCGGTTGGCGAGCGACTCGGCCACCGCGATGATGCGCACCCCCTCCTCCTCGGCCAGCACGGCGGCCATCTCCCAGTTCCCGATGTGGGGAAGGGCGATGATCATGGGGCGCTGCGCGGCCCGGGCCGCCCGCACATGTTCCAGTCCGGACGACGACATCCGGGACCGCACCTCCGCGAACCGGCGGGGGCGGAACCACAGGGTCTCTGCCCAGTAACGCCCGTAGGCGGCGAACATCTCCTCGGCCGCCTGCTCGGCCGCATCTCCGTCCTGATCTCCCAGCACCCGCCGCATGTGCCGGATCGCCATGGCCTTGCGGTCCTCGGCCCACCGCCACGCCAGCCGCCCGGCCAGGCGGCCCAGCCGCCTGATCACGGGTTCGGGAAGGACGCTTATGAAGCCGGAAGCCGCCCGATAGCCCAGATAGGTGAGCCGGTCGCCCACTCGTCAGCCCCAACCGTTCATGGCGGAGGCGTCGGTAATGGACGGAAACAGGCGCCGAGCAACCTCCCCGAATATCACATCCAAATCGACCGTCATCGCTCGGCGCCCTCCAGCCGACGCTAGGTGTTGGCGAAACGCTGGGAAACGTCGTCGAGCAACCTTACGATCTAGATCGAGCGTCATCGCTCGGCGCCCTCCAGCTGACGACAGCCATCCAGCTGACGCCAAGCCTTGGCGAAACGCTGGAAGACGGTAAACCACGTGAGGACGGCCATCAACCACAACATCACGGCCACCTGATCCACCAGAAAACCGACCGCGAACAGGATGACCCGCTCGGCGCGGCCCATGATGCCGCCCCGCCCTTCGACCCGGCCCCGACCCGTTCATGGCGGAGGCGTCGGTAATGGACGGAAATAGACGCCGAGCAACCTCAATATCTAGGACAATCGTCATCGCTCGGCGCCCTCCAGCTGACGCCAAGTGTTGGCGAAACGCTGGAAGACGGTGAACCAGGTGAGGATGGCCATCAACCACAACATCACGGCCACCTGATCCACCAGGAAACCGACCGCGAACAGGATGACCCGTTCGGCGCGGCCCATGATGCCGCCCCGTCCTTCGACCCGGCCGATGTCGGCCTTGGCCCGCAGGTAGGAGATCACCAGGGAGGCGCCCAGGCTCAGGACGCACAGGAGAACCAAGGCCGGATCCCCTTCCTGGGGAGAGGTCCTCGAGGTGAGCCAGAAGGCGCAGGCGGCGAACATGGCGGTCTCGCCCAGGCGGTCGGAGACGGAGTCGATCAGGGCGCCCCGGGCCGAAGCCGTACCCGAGGCCCGGGCCACGGCGCCGTCGAGCCCGTCGAGGGCCGAGCCGACCAGTATCACCAGCGCGCCCTCCCTCACCCGGCCGTTGGCCAACCAGACGGATCCGAACAGCGTGACCGCCAGACCCACCAGGGTGAGGTGAGCGGGCCGAACCCTCATCCAGGCCAACGCTCGACCGATGGGCGCCACCACCACGTCGACATATCGTCGGGCCCACAGTTCGATCAAAAGCCTGGCTCCTTCCACCGACAAAGTACCACAGTCAGCCCGCCAACCCGCCATCACCCGCCGCGCCTACGGATACGGACACGGATTACGGACACCGGGAGCAGGCGCCGTCGAGCGCCGGGCCGGCTCAGGTCGGCGGATCGGGGGCTGTGATATTCTCGCCGGGCCTCGGTCGAGCACTCATCGTACATCCCGGCGGCGCCGGCCGACCTATGTTTGCCAGAACCCACCCCGCCGAGACCCAACAACGCAAGGAGGCTGTCTCGATGGCTGATCGTGATACTTTGATGGCTTATCTGATACCGAAGCTGACCAACCGAGTAGAGGACGCGGCAACGGATGCCCTGGCGTTCATCCTGAACAGATCCGCGGGTTGTCTCGGTGCGCTGGACCGCCTGCTGCGGGATGAGGATTTCTACATGGAACCCATCGCGGCGGTCCGCACCCAGGTGACTTACAAGGATGGTTCCCGCCCCGACATGGCCGGCTATGACCGAAACGGCGCGAAGCGGTTGCTCGTCGAAGCCAAGTTCTGGGCCGGCCTGCTGAAAGGCCAGGCCGTCGGCTATTTCAGGCTGCTGGAGGAGGACGGGCCGGGGGTGTTGCTGTTCATCGCGCCGGACAGCAGGATAGATACCCTCTGGGCTGAGATCCGGCGCCGGATGGAGAGCGGCGAAGACGGCTCCCAGCTGCAAATCATCGAAACCGGTGACAGGACCCGAAAAGCCGGGGTAGTGGGTTCGGACAAGCGCCTGATGTTGGTCAGCTGGACCTTCTTGCTCGACTACTTGGCCGTCGCGGCTGTCGGCGATGGTCGGGTCGCATCGGACATCGAGCAGCTGCGCGGTCTTGCCCGGTGGGAAGATGCGGTGGCTTTCCGTCCAATCCATCCGGACGAGTTCGGACTCTCGCTGCCCCGGCGTATCCGAGGGCTCAACCGCTTGATCGATGATGTGGTATCCGCCCGCGGCGTGCCGCAGGGTTGGATGACCGTCAAGGGTCTACGGGCGACTCCACAGAGAGAAGGATACGGGAGGTACTTAAGGCTCACCGACGTTCCCGTCGACTTGTTCTTGGGGGTCAACGTCGAGCGGTGGGCAACGAGCGGAGACACCCCGCTGTGGCTCTGGATCAGCCGTCGGTTTCCGATGGACGCCGGCAGGATGAAGGAACGGGCGCCCTCGCTGATCAAATGGGGGAACGATTATTGGCTTCCGATTCATTTGAAAACCGGCCTGGAGTACGAAGCGGTCCTGGATGACGCCGTGCGCCAGGTAAGAGCAGTCTGGGACATTATCGACAGGGATCGGGTGAGCGCATCGGCGATCCGGGCAGGCGACGCGCCGCCCGACGGGGCCTCTCCGACATCCGGGGCGGGTGATGACCCCGGTTCACAGGACGAGTAACCGCCGGAGCGGTCGGGGCGTCTGCGCCGAGTCGGGGTGATCAGCCGGGGTCGGGGGGTGCGGCGTTGCCTGCGCGCCGCGTGTTCGGGCGGCGGTGAAGGGGCGCCGGGATGAACATCGGAGGCGGCCTCGAGACCACCCGTCTAGCTGCGCATCCGGCGCCTGCTCGGTGAGATCCTCGACGGGCCGGCCTGTCCAGACACCGGGTATCTCACCATCACCTACACTCAGGCAACCGCGAGAAGGCAGAGAGTATGGGATCGGAAAAAATTCGCAACGTGGGGCTGTTCGGCCACGGCGGCGCCGGCAAGACCGCCGTGGCCGAAGCTCTGCTGTTCGACGCAGGCCTCACAACCCGGGTGGGTACGGTGGAGGCCGGCAACACGGTCATGGACTTCGAACCCGAGGAGATCGAGCGCGGCAGCTCGCTCGGGTTGGCCGTCGCCTCCTTCCGGCGCAACGGCGCCAGGGTCAACCTGATCGACACCCCCGGCTATGCGGACTTCGTGGGGGAGGCCATGGCGGCCCTGCGGGCGGTCGACCTGGCCGTATTCGTGGTATCCGCCGTAGACGGGGTAGAGGTGCAGACCGAGATCCTCTGGGAGGCGGCCCGAGAGGAAGGCATCGCCCGGGCCGTCTTCATCAACAAACTCGACCGCGACCGGGCTTCGTTCTCCCGCACCCTCGAGCAGCTGATAGAGGTCTTCGGGAAGCGGATCGCCCCGGTGCAGGTGCCGATCGGTGAAGAGCGGCGCCTGTCGGGGTTGGTGCGGATGGTGTCCGGCCAGGCTCTCGGCTACACCGGGGGCCGCACCGAAGGATCTCCCGTCGACCCCCCGGCCGAGGTGTCCGACGCCGTGGAGGAAACCAGGACCGCCCTGGTCGAGGCGGTGGTGGAGACCGACGACGATCTGCTCGAAGCCTACTTCGATGGAGAGGAACCCTCCCGCGAGACGATGATCGAGGTGATCCGCAAGGGCATGACCGCCGGAGACATCTTCCCGGTGCTGGTCGGATCGGCGGGCAATCTGGTGGGTATAGACGCCCTGGCCGACTTCATGGTCGACTTCACCCCCTCACCCCTGGACCGCCCCGCTCCCCCCGTTTCGTCGGGGGCGCTGACGCCCGACCCCGACGGGCCGTTCGCCGCCTACGTATTCAAGACTTCGGGCGACCAATACGTAGGGCGCATCAACACCTTCCGGGTCTTCTCGGGTTCGTTCCACCCCGACGCGGCGCTGGAGACGCCGAGCGGGGAGAAGTTCAGGATGACCAACCTCTTCGCCTTGCAAGGCAAGGAGCATGTCGATCTGGATCGGGTGACTACAGGCGCCATAGCCTCGGTGGCCAAGCTGGACAACCTGCGGGTGGGAGACACCATACGGTCGGCGGGAAGCGGCGTGGAGATCGTCCCCGTGCAGGTGCCCCGCCCGGTCCACGAGGTGACGGTCTCGCCCCGCTCCACCCATGACGAGGACAAGCTGTCCACCGCCCTGGCCCGCGCCCAAGAGGAGGACCCCACCATCCTCGTGGAGCGCCGGGCGGAAACCAAGGAGACCGTGCTGTCGGGGCTGGGCGAGGCGCACGTGCTCGTCACCCTGGCCCGGGTCTCGCGCCGCTTCGGGGTGGATCTGGACACCGGACTGCCGCGCATTCCCTACCGCGAGACCATCCAGGGCCGGGCCGCTGTCGAAGGGAAACACAAGAAGCAGTCCGGCGGGCGCGGCCAGTTCGGGGTGGCCTACGTGAAGTTCGAGCCCAACGGGCGCGGGGAAGGCTACGAGTTCGTCGACCGCATCAAGGGAGGCTCCATCCCCCGCAACCTCATACCTGCAGTCGACAAGGGCATCCAACAGGCCCTGGAGCGGGGAATACTGGCCGGCTATCCGGTGATAGACGTCCGGGCCACCGTCCACGACGGCAAGTTCCACTCGGTCGACTCCGACGAGCTGAGCTTCCGTATGGCGGGCATCATGGCGGTGCGGGCCGCCGCGTCGGACCTGCGGGCCACCATCCTCGAACCCATCGCGGTGGTCACGATCCGGGTGCCCGAAGCCTATATGGGCGATGTCATCGGGGATCTGAACTCCAAGCGGGGCCGGGTTCTCGGAATGGACGCCGACGGCCACAGCAGGGTGCTCGACGCGGAGGTGCCGATGGCGGAGATGCAGCGGTATTCTGTCGACCTGCGGTCCATGACCGGGGGGAGAGGGTCTTTCGAGATCGAGTTCTCGCACTACGAGACGGCCCCGCCGCAAGAGGTGCAGAGGGTGGCGGCGGCCGCCAAGATAGACGCCGGATAGATGGACGAAGCGACGATCCGGGTCGGCGGCGAAGATCGCATCGACCTGCCGATCATCGAGGGAACCGAAGGCGAGCAGGCGCTCGACATAGGGAACCTGCGCCGGGACACTGGTCTGGTCACCCTCGACCGGGGATACGGCAACACCGCCGAGACGGTCAGCGCAGTGACCTTCATCGACGGGGAGGAGGGAATCCTCCGTTACCGTGGTTATCCGGTGGATCAGCTGGTCCGGGAATCGTCTTTCCTCGAGGCGGCCCTGCTTCTCGACCGGGGAGAGCTTCCTTCCCGGGCAGAGCTGGATCGGTACGAGGAAGAGATCGGCCGCCATGCCGCGTTGCCGGACGGCATAGCCTCCGTTCTGGAGTCGTTTCCGGCCGGCGCCCATCCGATGCAGAAACTGGCCGCCGCCGTGATCCTGCTGCGGCCGTACCTCCCCGAGGCCGGCGACCCGACGGATACCGAGTCCGCCCGGCTGGGCGCGGTGCATCTGATGGCGAAGACGGCGGCCCTGGCCGCCTGGTCCTACCGGAGCGGCGCCGACCGGATCTACACGGAGCCCCGGCCCGACCTCGGATACGCAGCCAACTTCCTCAACATGATGTTCAACCCCGGAGACGGCGCCTACGAGTTGAACCCGGCCCACATCCGGGCGATGGAGGCGCTGCTGGTCTTGCACGCCGATCACGGCCAAAACCTCTCCACCTCGGCCGTGCGTCTGGTCGGGTCGAGCCAGGCCGACCTGTTCTCCGCGGTGTCGGCGGGGATCCTGGGTCTGTCCGGGCCGCTCCACGGCGGGGCCAACCAGCGTGTGATCGAGATGCTCGAGGCCATCCTGGCCGACGGCGGAGACACCCGCCGCTACCTCGATCGGGCCAAGGACCGCAACGACCCGTTCCGGCTGATGGGCTTCGGCCATCGCGTCTACCGCAACTTCGACCCCCGGTCGGACCTGATCAAACATCACGCCCGCTCGCTGCTCCATGAACAGGACGACCCCCTCCTCGATCTGGCCTTGCAGCTGGAGCAGGAGGCGCTGGCCGACGACTTCTTCATCCGGCGCCGCATCTACCCGAACGTGGACTACTACTCGGGCATCCTCTACCGGGCGCTCGGTTTCCCCAGCGAGCAGTTCACCGTCCTGTTCGCCATCGGGCGGCTTCCCGGCTGGCTGGCGCAATGGAGGGAGATGATCAGCGATCCGCAGGTCCGGATCAAACGGCCCCGCCAGATATACACCGGATACCCGCGGCGCGACTACATACCCATAGACAAGCGATGATGGACGACAGGCGCTGATGGACGGCATCCGCATCCCCCGCGAGGTGGCCGAGGCGGAAGGGATGCCCGAGGACCTCGATTCGGGGATACTCGGCGCTTACCGCTTCCCCTCCCCCGCCCGCCGGCGGACGGCCGCCCACATCTACAACGGCGCCGCGATCCTGGCCGCTCTGGCCGCTCTGGCCGACCTGTCGTCCGGGTTCTGGGTGTTGTCGGCGGGGTTCTTGCTGCTGGCCCTCCTCCACAGAAACGCCGCCTGGCCGCTGGTCGTCGACCAGGAGGAGGCGTTCCGCAGGGCGGCGGCCGCGGCCCCGTTCCCCGTCGGCCATGCATCGGCCGCCTTGGGGTTCGTAGGCTTCCGGTCCCGTCCGGTCTGGAACGTGGTGCTCTACTCGGCCGAGGAACCTCCGGAGCGGCGGGCGCTGGTGCGCCTGGAGGCGGTCACGGGAGAGCAGATGGACGATCCCTACGTGGAGGAGCTGACCGGACCGGACTGAAAGGCTCCGACGGGCGGGGTCAGTGCGGGGGCCGGGCCGAGGCGGCCAGCTCCTCCACCGCTTCATCCAGGGGGACGCCGCGGCGGTCCCGGTTTTCCCCCCTCAGGCGCAGCCCCACCGTTCCACCCGCCGCGTCGTCGTCCCCCACCACTACCACCACCGGAGTCTTGCGGGTGATGGCCGAGCGGATCTTCTCCCCCAGCTTTCCCGGTCCGCTCCCCATCTCGATCCGCATCCCGCGGGTCTTCAATTGGCCGGACACCCGTTCGGCGTAGGGTTCGTGGCGGTCCGCCACCGGAATCACCGCCGCCTGCACCGGCGCCAGCCACATCGGCATGGCGCCTGCGTAGTGCTCCACGAGCACCCCCACGAACCGCTCCACCGACCCGAACTTGGCGGCATGGATCATCACCGGACGCTCCCGGGTGTCCGCGGAGGTCACGTATTCGAGGCCGAAGCGTTCGGGGAGTGAGAAGTCCACCTGGATGGTGGACATCTGCCAGCGGCGTCCGATGGCGTCGCGCACGTGCACGTCGATCTTCGGACCGTAGAAGGCCCCCTCCCCCGCCGCCGTGTCATAAGGCACCTCCGCCTGCACCAGGGCGTCTTCCAGGGCCTGTTCGGCCAGCTGCCAGAGGCCGAGCTCGCCAACCCATTTCTCCTCGGGCCGGGTGGCCAGCTCCGCCTCGAACTCGTCGAATCCGAAATCCCTCAGCAGGCCGAGCACGAAGTCGAGATGCAGCAACAGCTCGGACGGGACCTGTTCCTGGGTGCAGAAGGTGTGGGAGTCGTCCTGGGTGAACCCCCGGGCCCGCATCAGGCCGTGCACCACGCCCGACCGCTCGTAGCGGTAGACCGCCCCCAGCTCGGACAGGCGCATGGGCAGGTCCCGGTAGGAGCGGGCAGCCGAGCGGTAGATGAGGACGTGGAAAGGGCAGTTCATAGGCTTCACCCGGTACTCGTCCCGTTCGTCCATCTCCATACCCGGGTACATGTTCTCGGCGTAGAACTCGAGGTGGCCCGAGGTGTTCCACAGGTCCGCCTTGGCCAGGTGGGGCGAGCTTACGAAGTCGAATCCGTAGGCTTCGTGGACGCGCCGGCTGTAGTCCTCGACCAGGCGGCGCAGCATCCCGCCCTTGGGGTGCCACACGGCCAGGCCGGGGCCCAGCTCGTCGGGGAAGGAGAACAGGTCCAGCTCGCGGCCCAGCTTGCGGTGATCCCGTTCGGCGGCTTCTTCGATCCTTCTCAGGTGGTCTTTCAGGGTTTTCCTGGTCTCCCAGGCGGTCCCGTAGATGCGCTGGAGCTGGGGCCGGCGTTCGTCGCCGCGCCAGTAGGCGCCCGCCGTTCTCGTCAGCTTGAAGGCTTTCAGCCGGCCGGTCGAAGGCAGGTGCGGCCCCCGGCACAGGTCCACGAAGCCCTCGTTGCGGTAGACCGAGACCGCACCGCCCGATTCCATCTCCGAGGGGTCCACCGACCGGATGATCTCGGTCTTGTAGGGGTGGTCGCGGAACAGCTCCAATCCGGCGGCGCGGGACATCTCCTCCCGCACGAAGGGCTGGTCGGCGGCGATGATCCTCCGCATCTCGGCTTCGATGGCCTCCAGGTCGTCGGGGGCGAAGGGTCGGCCGATGTCGAAGTCGTAGTAGAAACCGTCGGTGATCGCCGGGCCGATGGCGAAGGTGGCCCCCTCGAACAGGTTCAGAACCGCCTGGGCCAGCACGTGGGCGGCCGAATGGCGCAGCACCGCCCGCCCCTCCTCCGAGGATTCGGTTATCACCGCGAACCGCCCGCCCGCCTCGATGGGGCGGTCCAGGTCCATCATCACCCCGTCCAGCGAGACCGCCACCGCCGCGGCGGCCAAGCGCTTCCCTATCGACTCGGCCACCCGGCGCCCGGTAACCCCCGGTCGGCGTCGGGCGATGGTTTGGTCGGGAAGGATCAGGTCGATGGTCACGGCAGGGTCGCGTAGCGGATGGCCGCCATCGTAATCGTTCCAGGGACGGGACCCGGATTCATCCGCGCCGGCATCACCGGTCGGCGGTCCACCGGTAGGCCCGGTCGACGTGCTCGGTCACGAACCCCAGGCTCCGGTACAAGCCCACGGCTTGCGTATTCGACGAATCCACGTACAGGACGGCGCGGGTTGCGCCGCGGCGGTCGGCCAGGTAGCGGAGCCCGTCGAGCGCCGCGGCGCGGCCCAGCCCCCTCCCCCGGTGCGGCGGATCGACCCCGATCGCGTATATCTCGCCCACGGGCCGGCATCCAGGCGCCGGGACCTCATGCACCTTGGTCCAGTTGAAGGCGGCCATGCGCCCGCCGATCCAGGCTGTTCGGACGCCCGCCGGATCGAACCACGGCAATGCGATGCGTTCGTCCAGGTCACGGCGCGACCAGCCGCCCTGTTCCGGATGTCCGGCGAAGACCCGGTTGTTGAGATCGAGGAAGGCGGTCTCGTCCCGGCCCGCATGGAAACCCCTCATCACCACTCCCTCCGGCGGGGTCCGGCCGTCCTCGACCGGAAGGGCGGCGGTCATCCTGAGCAGCTCCCTTTCCGGCATCACCAGGTCTGCGGGGATTTCCAAATCGGGGGCATGCACCCACAGGACCGCCTCCCCCGCTCCCTCGTCTGCCAGCCGGTCCAGCACCCTCTCGAGAAACCATACGTAGACCTCCCGGGCGGCGGCCAGCTCCAGGGTCCACGCCCGCCCGTCGGGGTTGGGCGCCGCGAATCCGTACGCCGTCAATTCTCCGTCCTGCTCGGCTGCGGCGCCGATGCCCCGGCGGCCGGCCGCGGCCATCGCCGTGAGCAGCATCTCGCCGAAAGGAGGCGCCCCCTGCCGCCGCTCCACCTCGGCGATGAGCCGTTCGAGTCGCTCTCCCAGCTCTTCGGGGGCGGCGCTGCGGACATGCATATCGAGAAAGGGTAGGCGGCGGGCCGCAGCTATACACACCGCATCGGCCGTGTTACCCGGCCGGCCGCCTTTTCTCACTATCCTCGTTGTTTGGATCGAGAAAGCCGAGGAGCGGGCCGTTGACCGGTTCAGACGAGACCACCCAGCCGTACGAGCATCCCGGTCGAGCCGCATCGGACGACCGGCGGCGTGATTCCATAGTGAGGGCCGAACCGACGCCGGTGACCGAGGCGATGATCATGCCCCGCACGGTCCCCGTGGACCCCGAGGAAGCCGCCGAGATCGAAGGCCGAATCTGTTACACCTGCGGCGAGCTGAACGACCCCGGAGGTTCTGTCTGTCTGGCTTGCGGAGCCCTGATAGTCACACCGGAACCGGACCCGGAACCCGACGACGCGGTCGATACCAGCGATAACAGGACGGAAGAGACGCCCGCGCCGGAGCGGACGCGCCCCTCCGGCGTCACAGGAGTGGAGGAACAGCCCGTCTCCCACTGGGAAGAGACGGAGAAGCTGCCCGGCCTCCGCTCCCGGAACTCGTCCTCCCGGCGAGGCGTCCGGCTCTCCTTGATCATGATCGTGGTGATCGCGGTCCTCATTCTGGGTTTCGACATGCTGCGAAACCGCGATACGGCGCCGGTAGACACCGAACCGGCAACCACCCTCCCCGCCTCCCCCCCGTCCGAGGCCGAAGAAGACCCGTTGCGGGCGTATGCTCTGCGCGCCTACGCGGACCGTCTCTCGGACATAGCAGACGACGTGGAGGAGCTGGCGGCGGCCGCCCGGCGGATCAACGACAACTGGGGCGACCGCACCTCCGACTACGCAACCACCTTCGAAGGATTGGCCGGCCTGGCGCCGCAGGCGGAAGAGCTGTCCGATCGGTTAGAGGCGGTCCCACGGCCCGAGGACGCCGACGCGGCCGCCCATCGACGGATGGTCGAGGCCCTTTCGTCTCTGACCTCGTCGGCCGAGGGGATGGTGGCCGGCCTCCAATCCTCGGATTCGGGTGAAACCCGTCTGGAACAGCTGGCCGAATTCGAGAATGCCGCAACCGAGTTCCGGCGGCTGGCCGACCGGGCCTACAGCTAGCTGGGACCGCCGGGGCCGACCCGGTTCCTGATCCATGCCGCCATGTCATCGACCAGCCGGTCTCCCGCCGGTTCGTTGACGGCGCCGTGTTTCAGGCCCGGGTAGACCCTTCGCTCCACACTCGTCCGCCTCCCCAGCGGGGCGGTTGCCTTCGGAGGGACGATGTCGTCGGCGCCTCCGTGGAGGAGCAGAGTGCGGGCGGTGTACAGGTCGAGGGAGCGCTCCACCCGGTCCATACACTCGAACAGGAGAGCGCCGAGGCGGACGGTGGAGCGGTTCACGACCAGCGGATCGGTCCGGTAGTCCTCGGCCATGGCCGGATCGGTGAACAGCGCACTCGGATCGATCGGGTTGCGCAACGTCAGCCGGGGCGCCGCCTTGGCGAGCAGGAGCGCCGCCCTCCTCTGCCAAGCCGGAACGACGGCGTCCAGCGCCGGTGCGTTCAGCACCACCAGATCGGGTCGGCGGTGCCGAGAGAGGACGTAGTCGATCACCAGCAAACCGCCCATCGAGTGGCCTATCAGGATCACGGGCAGACCGGCGGCGAAGGCAGGCGCCAGGTTGTCGAGTATCTGGAAGCGGTAGGTGGAGAAGCTGTCGATGTCGGCCCGGCGCCCCGCCGAGGATCCGAAACCTCGAAGGTCGAAGGCGTAGGTGTCGATGCCGGCCGCGGCCAGCCTGGCGCCGGTGCGCTCGTAACGGCCCGAGTGTTCGGCTATCCCGTGGACGATGAGGGAAGCCGCCCAAGGGTCGGAGGCCGGCCACCGGCGCCGCAGCTCTGTCGCTCCGGTGCGGCCGGCGCCTATCTCTATAACGCTCGTCGTGTCGGCCACGGCAACCTGCCCCCGATCGATCCGGCTTGTACGGAATAGGCTATGGAGTGTACGGCGCCCCGTGCTTCAGTTAGCCGCGGCCTCCGCTTCCCCTTCCACATATGGGGTTTCGGGCGGGAACAGCTCCAGTATCTCACCCTCCAAGTCGCGCTGCACCTGCCCTATCGCGATGCCGAAGACGCCTTGACCCCGCTCGAGCAGGTCCATCAAGAGCTGCGATGCTTCGTCGGCCTGGTCCCTGCCCCATATGGAGGTCCCGTCCGATACGAGCGTGATGTCCATCAGCGGGTGGTCGGTCTGCATCATTTCCCGCAGCCACTCGACGGCCTTGCGTATCTTGCTCAGGCTGATGCCCGCGCCCAGCAACCGCTCGATGACGCGCAGCTGGAGAAGGTCGGTGAACGAGTAGAGGCGCTGGGTTCCCGAGCCTTCCGCCCTCTGAAGGGAGGGCTCGATCAAGCCGGTGCGCGCCCAATAGTCGAGCTGGCGGTAGGTGATCCCGACCAGTTTGCAGACATGGGGGGCCCGGTAACCGGGGCCGCCGCCTGTTTCTGGGCCGGTTGTAGCGCTGTGCATCGAAACTGTTTCCTTTCATGGTTGTTGCTCGCGGCAATGGGCCGCACCGGGATGCCGCTCCAACGGTTCCCGCTGATCCCCGCTGATCGATCACGGAGGCATCAAATCTGCTTCACATCACGCTCAATCACGGCCTACACCGCCGTAATTACCTATCGGGTAGTCGCAACCCTAGACGATCGGCGCGCCGTTATCGATGGTTTCTGTGGAAAACCACCCCTGATCGGGGCCCGGATCGGTTCCGAAGATGATGCCCGGGTACGCTCTGACCCTGATCGTTCAACGGCGGGTGCGGGGGCGAGTCGGGATCAGCCTCGGTGTTCAGGATCGAGGTTCAGGTGCGAAAGTCCTCGGCGGTCAGGTCTTCGAGGAACTCCTTGAAGCGCTCCACCTCGGCTTCTTGATCCTCGTCCCTTATTTCGATCCCTGCACTGTCGAGCACCTCGGTCGCGGCGTAGAGCGGGGCGCCCGTCCGAGCCGCAAGGGCTATCGCATCGGATGGCCGCGAGCTGACGTGCAGCTCCTTGCCGTTCTGGCTCAGAACCAGATCTGCGTAGTAGACGCTGTCGCGCAGTTCCGTGACGGTGACCCGGGTCACCTGCCCCCCCAGAGCCTCGGTGGTGATGCGGAGCAGGTCGTGAGTGAAAGGACGCGGGGTGGCCACCCCCTCCAAGGCGTAGGCGATGGCGGTGGCTTCCATGGCGCCGATCCAGATCGCCAGATAGCGCCGGCCGCGTGTCTCGCGCAACAAGACGATGGGCTGCTTGGTCGGGTACTCGATCCGCACCCCGATGAGATCCATCGGCACCACTTCGCTCATAGCCTGAGCCTATCACCGCCGCCGGCCTGCGCAACCTCGAAAAGCCCGGAGAGCTCCTCGGCCGCCGCTTCGGTGACGGCCCCGGCGCCGGCCTCGATCATCCGAACATCCAATTCCAGTAGCGCCCGGCCCAAGCCAGCGCGTCGCCCAGTCCGGGCAGATCCGGCTGCCTCTCCACCTCCCGCACGATCACCGTGACCGGCTGCGGCGCCGGATCGGGCGCCGGTTGTTCCTCCATCGGGGGTTCGGGCGCCGGTTCTCGTTCTTCCGCAACCGCCGCCGTTTCGTCGGGGATCTCGACGACGAACAGCTCGAAACCTTCCCCCGGTTCTTCCGGCGCCTGATCGAGGACCCCCATCGCCAGCGGCCTCCGTTCATCGGAAGCGGAGGGCACCAGCGTGGTGGGGGCGAACTCGTCGAACCCGTAGTCCAGCAGGGCGGCCGCATCGGCGAAATGGGCGGTGGAACCCAGCACCACCGCATAGAGCCGCCTCCCGCTCCGTTCGGCGGAGGCGACCAGCGTCAGGATCGCATCGTTCGTATAGCCGGTCTTGACCCCGACGGCGCCCGGATATTCGGACAGCAGCTTGTTGCTGTTCAGAACCACCCGCGGTTCACCGTCGGGGGCGGCGGGAAGGTCGGTGCTCCGGATAGCGACCAGCCGGGCGAACCGTTCGTCTTCCATGCCGGCGAGGGCCATGACGAGCAGGTCGCGGGCCGAGCTGTAGTGGTTCTGCTGATCCAAGCCGTGGGGGTTGACGAATCGCGAATTCCGGAGGCCCAGCGCCGCCGCCTTCGCGTTCATCAGGTCGGCGAAACCTTCCACGGATCCGGCCGCGTGTTCGGCCAGCGCCACCGCGGCGTCGTTTGCGCTCCGCACCAGCAGGGCCGCCAGCATGTCCCAGACCGTCCAGCCCTCTTCGCCGGGCGTCAACCCGACCTCCGACTCCCCGACGAGGGTGGCGTTCTCCGATATCTCCACCGGTTCGCCGGGGTCCGCTACATCGAGCACCACCAAGGCGGTCATTATCTTGGTGGTGGAGGCGATGGCCCTCTGCTGGTCGGCCTGGTGTTCGGCCAGGACCTGTCCGTAGGTGTCGTCGTACAGTATCCACGCTTGGGCGGTTACTTCGGGCGGCGGCGGGGCCGTCAGTCCGTCGGCGGGAGGCAGGGCCGCTTCGACGGCCGGGGGCAGGCCCGCAGGCGCGAACAGGGCGGCCGCCGCGAGCAGGAAGGCCGCCCCGGTGCGCCGCATGGGCCCGGTCAATTCCGGTCGAGATGGGTAGTTCCGAGGTTGGCGGCCGGTGCGGCGAGGAAACAGAGCAAGGAGCGGCTGCGGCCGGTTCCGTTGCGCCGGCGGTCGGTGGGCGTGGGCGCCGGAAGCGGGCGGGCTGCCTCGAACCGTTCTCGTAACGTTGCGGAGAGTGCCGGCGTTTTCTGTTTTTTGGGAACCCGACTCCCGAACTTCGCGGCGCACCGGCGTCCGATCACTTGGAACTACCCATCGAGGATGGCTTCGACCTCCGCGAGGAACAGCAGCTCGGTCAGCCGCATCATGGCTTCGGCGTTGCCGGTGAGGGACTTGGCCGCCTGGCGGCGGACTTCCGGGTTGCGGTTCCTCCGCATCCCGACGCTGAGCCTGCCGAGCATCTCGACATGCCGGACGACCGTATGGCGAAGGCCTCGTAGATGCCGGGGCTCCAGCCCCTGCCGCATGAGCAGGCTGCACTGGCGGGCGATGGCGGCGTCCCTGCTGCCGAACCTGAGCACCCCGTCTTCCTCGCTCGGCTTCAGGAGTCCGTGATCGATGAGCCGGCGCACCTGCTCTCTCGATAGATCCGCCCGGCGGGCCAGCTCGTGTATCTCGAATATCTCTTCGTAGTCGTCGGAATCGGAAGAGGCCGGGCTCCGCTGCGGTGCGTCCGTATGCGGCGCATCCCCCCGGTCCCAGCGCGCCAGCTGCGACTTGATCACCTTGAGAGGCAGGAAATGATCCCGCTGCTGGCGGAGTATGAACTGCAGGCGGTCGACGTCGGCGGAATGGTACTGCCGGTAACCGGAGGACGATCTCGATGGATCGATCAGGCCCTGGTTCTCGAGGAACCGCACCTTCGACATGGTTACGTCGGGGAAATCGTTCTTGAGCAGCTCGGTTACCTCGCCGATGCTGAGGGCCGAGGAGTCTTTCATCGCCCTTGGGCCACCGTCAGGTGGAACTTTCCGATCATCAGCCGGTCGCCGGATCTCAGCCGGGCCTCCTCCAGTCGCCTTTCGTTGACGTAGCTGCCGTTGGTGGAGCCGAGGTCTTCCAGGAACAGACGGCCCCCGGAATCGAGCAGCATCCGGCAATGACGCCGCGAGACGGTGATGTCGTCGAGGGCGATGTCGCTGGACGGGTGCCGGCCGATATTGGTAACGCCGGGTGGAAGCGGCCATTTCCTGCCGGCGTGTATACCCCGCTGAGCGATGAGCGCGTATCCGGGAAGGTCGTCCCCCGTATCCGCTCTATCAGCTTCCGACCCCGCCGGCCAACCTTCGCCGGCGGGGTCGAAGATCATGGTGGGTTCATGTTCATCTGAATGTTGAGGGCGCTCTCGATCCGTCATAACATCCGATTGTAGTAGTGCCTGCCGGTATGCCGCCCCCTTTTTCGGGGGGGATCTATCGGCGTTCTGACCGCACGGCGGGGCCGGAGCCCGGTTGTCCGGTGCAAGGCCGCAGAGAGCGGCGCATGTCACCCAGGTACTGCCAGGTCACCACCAGGTAGAACAACAGGCCCGCCCCTCCCAACCCGGCGCCCATCCCCCGCCACAGATCGGGGTTGACTCCGGCCGACGCCAGGTAGTACATGGGCACGGCCGCGAACACCATGCCGGTGGCGAGCTTTCCCATCCACCTCACCCTCACCTTCAACTTGAACTTCGACAAGACATATATGGTTGCCAACCCCACCGCCGTCTCTCTCGCCACCAGCGGCCATCCCAGCCATTCGGGGACTACTCCGGCCCAGAGACCGCCCGCCACCGACGCGAACACCACCAAGCGGTCGGCGAGCGGATCGAGCAGCTTCCCTATCTCCGAGACCTGGCCGAGCCGCCGGGCCAGCAGCCCGTCCAGGTAGTCCGTAAAAGCGATCACAGCCAGCATCCAGGCGGCCAGGGCGGGATCGCCCCTTCCCAGCAACACCCACAGGAAAACCGGTATGGCGGCGATCCGCAACACCGAGATCAGGTTGGGAACGGTCCAGAGCCCGGCGTCCCCCTCTACGGCAGCGGCCCGGTCGTCCGCTTCGGGCTTCATCGTCGGTCCCTCCTCCAACCGTTTCTCTGTACCGCCGATGATATCCGATGCCGCCGGCCGCACCGGCCGCAAGCGCGTCGGTGAGGCCGCCCGGGGCGTACAGATCGAGCGGATCCGCTGAACATGAACGATTCAGGGTTGGCCGGGGCGCCGCCCTGCCGAGATCATCTACCTTGGCGGAGTCGCCGGGTGGCCTCCGGATCGAGGCGGTAGTGCTCCGGGAGACGCACCATCTGATCCTCACGGCCCAGGTACTCGATCACCGCCCCGTAGTCCCGCCGGGCCGCCTCCAACGAGACGTATCCCTCGATGACGTCCCGGAGCACCGCCTCGGGGTCACGGGCGAAGGGGTCTCCGTAACCGCCTCCGCCTGGCGGGTCGAGATGCACCCGGTTGGCCGGGTCGAGCACCAGCAGCCGTTTCGGTTCCGCCTCCCGGGCCCCGTCTATCGACAGCGCCCCCGCCCGGCCGGGCTTTCCTCCCAGCAAGCCCTCGGCGGGGTGTGCTATCCGGTCGATCATGGCGGACAGGGTCCAAGGCTGGTCGGTGCGGCAGCTCATCTCCGTCCACTGGCCCAGCCCTCCCCGGAACCTGCCCGGACCGCCGGAGTCGGTGCGCAGCTCCCGGCGGTGCTGGACCATCGGGGTGAGGGTCTCGACCGACTCGGCCGGCACCCCGGCCACCCCGCTCGGGAATCCGGTGGCGGAGAGGCCGTCCTTGGCGGCGCGGGCCCCCGCCCCGCCGCACTGGAACAGGCTGAACGTGAACGCATCGTCCGAAGCCCGCGCCTTCCCCCTCCATATGGTTATCCAGATCGGGTCGGCGCCGGGTGCCATCAGCCGGTCGGGCATCGCCTCGGCCAGCGCCCCGAACACCACCCCCGGCAGGAAATGGCCGATCAGGTGTCTGGAGGCGACCGGCGCCGGATCGATGCAGTTGAGGATCGATCCGGGCGGCGCCGAGACGTGCACCGGGCGGAACGCCCCGTCGTTGTGGGGGACGTCGGGGCTGATGGCCGCCTTCATGGCGAAGGAGGCGTAGGCGTGGGTGTAGTTGAAGACCACGTTGATGCCGCGTTCGCTCTGGGGGGAGGAACCGGCGAAATCTATGTAGATGTCCTCGTCTTCGATGGTCACGGCCGCCTCGATGAGGATCGGTTCCTCGAAGCCGTCGCTCCAGGTCCGGTGCCGGTGCGTCCCGTTGGGTATCTCGCGGATGGCGCTCCGCATCGCCTCCTCCGAACGGGTGATGATCTCCCGGGAGAGGGGGTCGATCGTGTCGAGATCGAACTCGTCCATGAAACCGAGCAGGGCCCGGGCGCCTACGTCGTTGCATGAGGTCTGGGCGTAGAGATCGCCTACGGTCTCGTCGGGCGTGCGCACGTTGGACCTGACGATCGCGATCAGGTCGTCGTTGATGGCGCCCCGGTCGTACAGCTTCATGATCGGGATCCGCAGGCCCTCCTCGTACACCTCCCGGGCCTGGGCGGACAGGATGCGCCCCCCTATGTCGGCGGCGTGGCAGGTGTTGGCGAAGTAAGCCACCTCGATCCCCTTCCTGAAGACCGGAGTCACCACCGTTATGTCGTTGATCTGCCCGGCGGTCATCCAGGGGTCGTTGGTGATCAGGACGTCACCGGGCCGGAGAGAACCCGGCGGATACGCCTCCAGGAAGTGGCGCACCCCGGTGGCCATGGCGTTTATGTGACCCGGGGTCCCGGTGATCGACTGGGCCATCATCCGGCCGTCGGTGTCGAATACGCCACAGGCCAGATCCTGGGTTTCACGCACGATGGTGCTGAAGGCGGTGCGCTGAAGGGCGACCTGCTGCTCGTTGACCACCGACAGCACCCTGCTCCACAGCACTTCGATCAGCACCGGATCCAGCGGCGGCGCGGCGGTCATCCCCTCCCCCTCTCTCCCACCAACACCACGATGTTGAGCCGTTCGTCCACCGCCGCCCGTCCTCCCGGTCCGATGACGGCGGTGGACTCGCGCTCCTCGATGATGGCCGGCCCCCTCAGCGCAGTACCCGGACCCAGCCGGTAGCGGTCGTAGACGGGCGTTTCAGTGAACCCGCCGAGGGAAGGGAAGTACGCCGGACGCTCGCCCTTGCGGGCCGCCTCGGCGCCGCCCGACCTGTCCTCGGGCCCGGATTCCACCGGGGCGGGGCGCGGCCCCCGGCTGACCACCCTCCAGGTGAGGGCTTCCAGCTCCACCGGCGGTCCTTCCCGCCCGTAGAGGGTCTTGTAAACCCGGTCGAACTCGTCGCGAATGTCCGGGAGATGGACCTGCGACAGGGTCCCGTCCGGAATCGGGACGCTTATCTGGTGGCCCTGGCCGACGTAGCGGATGTCGGCGGTCCGGGTGTGGGTGATCTCGCCGGGGCCGGCGCCCGATCCCACCAGAAGATCGGTTCCGACCCGTTCCATCTGCTCGAAGATGCCGTTCAGCTCGCTCCAGTCCAGCTCGTCGAGCTTTGCGTAGTAGGAACGGACGAAGTCGAAGGCGAGCGGAGCGACCAGCAACCCCATGGCGCTGGTGACACCGGCCCCGTAGGGAAGTATCAGCTCGCCGGTCCCGAGCAGCTCGGCCACCCGGTATCCGTGAACCGGACCGGCGCCCCCGAAAGCCACCACCGGCAGAGCCCGCGGGTTCTTTCCCCGCTCGACCACGTGGACCCGGGCGGCGTTGGCCATCGCCTCGTTCACCACCTGATGCACCCCCCAGGCGGCCTCCGCCGCCGAGAGGC
Organism: uncultured Acidimicrobiia bacterium; assembly: GCA_958295745.1. Lineage (GTDB taxonomy): Bacteria > Actinomycetota > Acidimicrobiia > Spongiisociales > Spongiisociaceae > CATQHD01. The sequence goes on from OY282370.1 coordinate 28,424, forward strand.
CGAGGGGTGCGCCGATGCTCGCGGCCAGCGCCGCTTCGGCCGCCGCCGCGTCCAGATGCATTGCCCCTCCGAGGAAGTAGCCGGGGTCGAGGTATCCGAGCACCAGATCGGCGTCGGTGACGGTGGGCGCCCGCCCTCCCCGCCCATAGCAGACCGGCCCCGGATCGGCGCCCGCCGAGTCGGGGCCCACCTTCAGGAGACCCATCGCGTCGATGCGGGCGATCGAACCGCCCCCCGCTCCGATCTCGATCATCTCGATCACCGGCACCCTGACCGGCAGGCCCGACCCTTTCTTGAACCGGTAGCGGCGGTCCACCTCGAAGTCGTGGGTGATCAACGGCTCGCCCCCGTCGACCACGCTCAGCTTGGCGGTGGTGCCCCCCATGTCGAACGACAGCAGCGAGTCCCGGCCCATGGCGGCCCCCACCGAGGCCGCCGCCAGGGCGCCGGCCGCCGGACCGGATTCCAGCAGCCGGATCGGGAACCGCAGGCAGGTGTCCAGGGTGGCCGCCCCGCCGCTGGACAGCATCACGAACAGCCGGCCCTCGAAACCCATCCCCTCCAGACGGCGCCGCAGGCCGGTCAGGTAACGCTCGACCAGCGGCTGGACGTAGACGTTGGCGATGGTGGTGGACGCCCGTTCGAACTCTCCGATCTCGGGGACCACCTCCGAGGACAGCGACACCCGCAGGTGCGGGGCGGCCCTCTCCACGGCGGATCGGGCCCGCCGCTCGGAGTGGGGGTTGGTGAAGGAATGCAGGAAGCAGACCGCCACCGCCTCCACCCCCGCCTCGGCCAGCTCCCCGGCCAGGCGCGCCACGTGCTCTTCGTCGAGCTCTATATGCGTGCTGCCGTCGGCCAGGGTGCGTTCCGGCACGGCGTAGCGGAGATGGCGCGGCACCAGCGGCTCGGGGAGCTCGAGATCGAGGTCGTACAGCTCGTAGCGGTGCTCCCGGCCGATCTCGATCGAATCCCGGAATCCGGAAGTGGTGAGCAGGGCGGTGAGGGCGCCCTTCCGCTCGATGACGGCGTTGGTGACCAGCGTGGTGCCGTGGACGAGATGGCGCACCGAGGAGGCGGAACGTCCGGCGCCTTCGAGGGTGTCGGCCAGCACCTGCTCCACGCCCCGCGAAGGGTCAGGGGTGGTGAGCACCTTGCCGATCACGACCTCGCCCTGGCTGCCCACCAGCATGAGATCGGTGAACGTGCCGCCGATATCGACGCCTACCCGCACCGGGTTGTCAGCAGTAATCACCATTTGGAAGTCGTTGATTCATCCGGATCGGTATTCCACGGGTTGCCCCCGTATGAGGCATGACCTCTGGGCATCGCCTACGGCGGGCGGCAGAACATGCGTCCGAGGGAGAGGATACCAGATGTGCCGCCGCCGCCCTGCTCTCACCCCGTCGGAGGCAGGCGTTCGAGACAAGAGGATGCCCCAACCTCGGAGGCGCCCGCTCGGGAAGCTCTCTCAGCACAAAAAATCGTTCTGTTCACCCCCAAAGCCCCCCGGCCATGAACAATCAGGACTAGCCTGCCGATGACGGGCCCGCGCTCGCCGATGCGTGCGCCCTCCACAAGAAAAATGAAGATATCGCGCGAAGAAGAAGAATCGCGCTGGAAGAGAGGACAGAGTGGCCGAGTCGATCGATCGTAGAAATTTCCTGAAGAGAAGCGGTCTCATCATCGGGACCGGGTTGGTGGCGCCCACCGTTTTGGCCGCCTGCGGCGACGACGGGGATACCGCCACCACCGCGGCGCCCGAAGCCGCCCAGACCACCGCGGCCGCCGAGGCGGCCACGACCACGGCGGCGGCGCCCGAAGCCCCGTCCGAGTTCGAGAGCATCATGCTCGGCCAGGTTGCCGGCTGGATATCCCTCGACAGCAACCGGACCACCGGAGGTGCGCTGAGCACCGGCCAGCACACGTTCGAGGGCCTGCTCATCAAGCTCCCCGACCGCTCGCTGATCCCAGGTCTGGCGGTCGAGATGCCCCAGAAGACGGATGACCTCACCTACAGCGTGAAGATACGCACCGACCGGACCTTCACCGACGGTACGCCCATAACCGCCGCGGACATCGTCTACGGATACGACCGCCTGAAGCCGGAGAGGGAGCTCGGGTCTCCTTTCACCCAGTACATAACCTTCATCGACTCCATCGACGTCGTCGCCGACGACGAGCTGCAGATCAACCTGGCGCAGCGGGTGCCAGAGAACATCTTGTTCCAACGCATGTCCTCCATCAAGGCTTATCCGATGGAGGTCGTCGAGGCTATGGGCGGCGAGGAATACTCGTTCGCACCGAGCCCTTCATCCGGTTCGATGATGGTTACGGCCCCGTTCGACACCGAGCTCAACGTGTTCCAGCGCTACGACGGATACGAGGGTCCCCAGCCTCTGGCCGCCAAGGACATCACCTACGCGGCGATCCCGGAGCTATCGTCCCGGATTGCTCAGGCCGAGGCGGGCCAGGTCCAGATACTCGACGGGGTGTCGCCCCAGCTCTATCGGGCCATCGAAGACTCGCCGAACCTCGAGTTGGGCATCGCCCGGGAGACCTCGTTCCTCGAGATGATCATGTTCAACACGACCAAGCCCCCGTTCGACAACCAGCTGGTGCGCCAGGCGCTGATGTACTCCATCGATGCGCCGCAGCTGATCGAGATCGGGCTGCAAGGCGAGGGGCGGATCGCCCGCTCCCCCCTGCCCCCGGAGGACCCCCGGTACATAGAACCCCAGATGCAGTACGACTTCGACCCGGACAGGTCGAAGGAGCTGTTGAGGGAGGCCGGGCACGACCCGGACAACGAGCCCGTGACCTTCGAGCTGGGCGTGGTGGAATGGGCCTACGTCTACCCCCAGGCGCCCCTGCTCGCGCAGACCCTCCAGATGGGCGGTTTCAACCCGCTGCTCCTGGTGGACTCGATCGACGCCCGTTGGGTGTCGGACATCATGCGGCCCGAAGACGGCGGCCCCGCCAGGTACGACGCCTGGGTTGCGACCCTCGGCTTCGAGGTCTTCAGCTACGACGCGGACAATCTCTTCCGCGGCTGGTGGAGCGGCTGGGCGGAAAACGCCAGCTTCGCCACACCCAGCGTACCGTCGAAGCTCGACGAGTTCCTCGACGCGGCGCTGGAGGAGCCGGACTTCGACAAGCAGAACGAGCTGTATGCGCAGGCCAACGAGCTCCTGGTCACCGAGGCGGGCGCGGTGCCGATCCTGTTCCAGCCCATCGCGCACGCTTGGAACAAGTCGGTAACCGGCTACCAGATGCCGCAGACACTGGGCATGACCCTCTTCGGTGTACGCCCATCCGGGATGTGATCTACGGCCGCGCACGAGACGGCATCCGGCGCCGGTATCGCATCGATATCGCCTGAGGTTGGTATGGCCTGATGGGAGATGTAGGCAGGGTCGTCCTGCAGCGTCTCCTCCAGGCCCTGCCCGTCATAATCGGCATCACGTTCTACGTGTTCGTGATGCTGGAGTTCTCCCCTGTCGACGCGCGCTACGCGGGTCTGGGCCTGTACGCCAGCGACGAGGCCCGCGAACAGCTCGCCGAGGACTACGGTCTCAACGACCCGTTGCCCGTCCGATATCTACGGTACGTTCGAGACCTCGCCTCGGGCGACTTCGGTCTGAGCATCTACGGCAAGCGGCCGATCCTGGACATATTGACGGAGCGTATAGGGATCACGCTGACGATCGCCGCCGGGGCGGTGGTCCTGGGTATCTTGATAGCCTTCTTTCTGGGGGTGACCTCCGCCTATTTTGCGGGCACCTGGTGGGATGCGGTGGTCAGGGCGGTCACCTTCGGGGCTCTGGCCATGCCGGTCTTCTGGCTTGCTCTGTTGCTGATCCAGCTGTTTTCCCTCCGTTTCCGATGGCTTCCCGCGGGCGGATTCGTTCCCTTCTCCGACGATTGGGTGGGATGGCTGAAGTCGCTCGCCCTCCCCACGCTGTCGATCGCGCTTCCGGTGGGCGGGTTCCTGACCCGCGTGGTGCGTTCCTCGGTGCTGGACGAGCTGGAGAGGGACTACGTGCGCACGGCCCGTGGAGTGGGGCTGCGGGATCGGGTGATCGTCCGCAAGAACGTCCTCCGCAACGCGTTGGTGGCGCCCCTGACGGTGTTGGGCCTGCAGGCCGGATACCTTCTCGGCGGCGCGGTGCTGGTCGAGCTGGTCTTCAACCTTCCCGGCCTGGGCTGGATCATGATGAAGTCCGCCGCGACCGGTGACTTCGGCGTGATCACCGGGGTGGCCATCGTCGCCGCCGTCATGTTCGTCCTCGCCAACCTGGCCGCCGACGTGGCCTTCATCATCTTCAAGCCGAGTGCCCGTGAAAGCTCGTAACACGAACGAAGGGCGCGACCGCCGCACCGACCGCCGGCCATGGGTCAGGTTCGGCCCCAAATCGGTGGAAGCCGCCGTGAAAGCCTCACCCGGCGGCCGGGTGAGGCTTAGGATGCTTCCGTTTCGGGCCAAGCTGGGGGTGGCGTGGATATTGTTCGTGATCCTGGCGGCGGTCCTGGCCGGCTGGATAGCCCCGCACGACCCCTATACCGTAGGGCTGACCCTTCCGAATACGGGTCCGGACTGGCCGACCCACATCTTCGGCTCCGACGAGGCCGGGCGGGACATCCTGTCCCGGGTGATCCACGGATCGAGGACGTCGGCCCTGGTGGCGGTGTTGACACCGTTGCTGGCCCTGATAATCGGCGGAACGATCGGGATGGCGGCGGCCTCCGCTTCCCGGAATCGGAGGCGCAGATGGATCAACGACATCTTGATGCGCATCATGGACATCCAGTTCGCCTTCCCGGCGGTGGTGCTGGCCGTGGTGGTGTCCTCGGCGTTCGGACAGTCGCTGTGGACCCTGTTGCTGGTGCTCACCGTTGTCTACTCGCCCATCATGGCCCGCTACATCCGCGCCGCGGTGCTCGACCAGCTGTCCGAGGACTACGTTTCCGCTCTCCAAGCGATGGGGAGCTCCCAGCTGCGCATCCTGCTGCGCCATGTTTCGCTCAACATCGCCACCCCGGTGCTGGTGTTCTTCACGCTGGTGGCGGCGGACGCGGTGGTGCTGGAGGCGTCCATCAGTTTCCTCGGGGCCGGGATTCGCCCGCCCGCCCCCACCTGGGGCAACATGATCCGCGACGGTCAGATGCAGCTGCTGGCCGGCACATGGTGGTACACGACATTTCCCGGCATCGCCATCTTCCTAACGGTGATGGCGCTCAATACGGTCGCCGAGAGCACGGCGGACCGGCTGGGCGGCAGACGGCATCTGTTGGGTCAGCCATGACCGGAACCGCACCCGTCTCTCCGGCATCCGGCAACCCGATCCTGGAGGTCGAGAACCTCAGCATCCACATACGGCATGCCTACGGGGACACTCCGGTGGTTTCGGGGCTGTCGTTCTCTGTCGTCGAGGGTGAGAACCTGGGAATCGTGGGCGAGTCGGGGTGCGGCAAGACGTTGACCGGGCTGGCCGTCATCGGTCTGTTGCCCCGTCTGGTGGAGGCGTCGGGGTCCATCCGATGGAAAGGTCAGGACGTACTCGATCTGTCCCCGGCCGAGCGCCGCGCTCTGATGGGCCGGGAGATCGGAATGGTCTACCAGGACCCCTTGATGAGCCTGAATCCCGGGATGACCGTCAAGGCGCAGATGCGCCAGGCGCTGCGCCTCGACGGTGATCACAAGGGCGGGCGCATGTACGAGCTGCTGGAACTGGTGCATCTGCCCAACCCCAGGGCGATAGCCGCCGCCTACCCTTTCCAGCTGTCCGGCGGCCAGCGTCAGCGTGTGCTGATCGCCATGGCGCTGGCCCGCCGACCTTCGATCCTCATCGGCGACGAGCCCACCACCGCTCTCGATGAAACCGTACAGGCCCAGATCGTCGAGCTGCTCCGCTCGCTGCAGGCCGAGCTGTCCTTCACGACCATCCTCATAACCCACAACCTCGCCCTCGTGAAGGAACTGTGCGAGCGCACCATGGTCATGTACGCCGGTCAGCTGGTCGAGGCGGCGCAAACGCGGGAACTCATCCGCCGGCCCCGGCATCCCTACGCCGCCGGGCTGCTGGGCGCGATCATCAGCCTGGAGGGGGGGGAACGGCCCGCCCTCTCGATAGACGGCGTGGTACCCAGCCCGTTGGAGTTCTCCCCGGGATGCCGGTTCGTGGAACGGTGCGCCAACGCCGGCGAACCGTGCGGGGATATCCCGCCGCCTCTCGAGCCGGTCGGCAGCCGTCATGATCTGGCATGCTATTTCCCCGTGCAGGGAAGGCCCGCTGCGAGGAGCGGCCGATGACGGGGGTGGCGGCCGCGGTGTCGACCGGTGCCGGAGCGCAGCAGGCGGACGCCGGCAACGACCTGCTGCGGTTGGAGAACCTCACCCACCGCTACCGCGCTCCCCGGCGCCAGAAGGTCCACGCGGTGGAAGACCTGTCGTTGACGGTGGCGCCGGGCGAGGCCCTCGGCCTGGTGGGCGAGTCGGGCTGCGGCAAGTCCACGGTGGCCCGCTGCGTCGTGGGGTTGATCCGCCCCACCGCCGGACAGGTCGTCTTCGAGGGAACCGACGTCTGGAAGCAGCCGGCCGAGTGGCGCCGGCGTACCTTTGCCCGCCGGGTGGCCATCGTCTTCCAGGATCCGACCTCGAGCCTCAACCCCCGCTTGAAGGTGCGCGAGACCCTGGCCGACCCGTTGATCATCCACGGGGTGGGCGACCGCGCCGCCAGAAACGCCCGCGTGCGGGAGCTGCTCGACATGGTGCACCTCCCGCGCGACGCCGCGGACAAGCGCCCCGAGGAGCTGTCCGGAGGCCAACGTCAGCGGGTGGCGATCGCCCGGGCGTTGTCGCTGGATCCCTCCCTGCTGGTGGCGGACGAGCCCACCTCGGCCTTGGACGTGAGCGTCCAGAACCAGATACTCAATCTGATGGCGGAACTCCGCGACATCCTGAACCTATCCGTCATCCTGATCAGCCACAACATCCAGGCGGTCTCCTGGTTGGTGGACCGGGTGGCGGTCATGTATCTGGGGCGGAAAGTAGAGGAAGGACCGGTGGCCGAGGTCAGGGACCACCGGCGCCATCCCTACACGCGGGCGCTGCTCTCGGCCAGCCCCATGATCACCAAGACGAGCGAACGGATCATCCTCGAGGGCACCCTGCCCAACCCTCGGCACCCCCCTAGCGGCTGCCCGTTCCGCACCCGCTGCTGGAAACAGGAAGGGGTCTGCGCCGGTGAGTTCCCGCCCGCCGATCTGCCTGCGGAGGGCCACGAGGTGCACTGTTACTTCCCCGAAGACCCCAACCCTCTACAGGCACGCGAGGCATAGACATGAAGGTCGAGTAGAACTTGAAGGTCGAACGCCCGCTCATCACGGCGCCGGGCGAGTTCCGATGGCGCCCGGTCGAGATGCCCGACTCGCCCGAACCCCGGAAGGTCCGCATCCGCACCCTGGTCAGCCTGATCAGCCCCGGGACCGAGCTCCGCCTCTACCGCGGCGACCCCATGGTGGAGGAGGTATGGGACAGCTTCGCCGACATCGACGCCGCCACCACCGAGGGTATGGGCGTGCTGCCCGAGTATCGGGTGACGGGACGGAACCAAGGTGCGGGCGCCAAATTCCCGGTCAGCTGCGGATACAACCTGATCGGCGAGGTGGTCGAGATCGGATCCGAGATCCGGACGCTGGCGCCGGGAGACAGGGTCTTCGCCCTGGCGCGGCACCAGCCGATGGTCGACGCTTTGGAATGGCAGGCGGTTCCGGTGCCGGAAGGCGTGGCCGTCGAAGCGGCGGCCTTCGGCTACCTGCCCACTCTCGGGTTGCATGCCCTCCGCCGGGGCGGGTTCACTCCGGGACTCAACGTAGCGGTGATCGGTTTGGGCCTGATCGGGTTCGGGGCCGCCTTGGTGGCCGAAGCGGTCGGGGCCCGCCTGGCGTGCCTGGAGATAGACCCGGTGCGGCGCCGGCGGGGGGCGGCGGCCCTGCCCGGGGCGCTGGTATTGGATCCGACAGAGGAAGGCTTCGAGGCGGCCCTGATGGACAGGTTCCGGCCGTTCGGGATCGACATAGCGATCGAGGCGGCCGTCGGCTCGGCGCCGCTCGACCTGGGTATGCGGATCCTCGACGACCAAGGCCGTCTGGTGGCGATCGCCCTCCATCCCGAGGACGCCGGACCACTGCTGGCGGCCGATTTCTACAACAAGCAGGCGTCCATACTCGGCACCAGCAACGCCCCCTACCAGGACCCCGCCCTCCGCCTGACCAGGTTCACCTCCACCGAGAACGTGAGGTACTTGTTCGACCTCCACCTGAGGGGGAGGCTCCCGTTGGAGGCGATGCATACCGACACCTACCCGGCCGCCGAGATCGCCTCCGCCTTCGCGGATATGGATGCCCGGAAACGCGACATGATCGGGGTGCTGCTCGACTGGCGGTAAACGGGGAATCCCATGCAGAGACAGGCGCGCCCGTCGAGGAACTATCCATCATCACAGGAGACGATGAAGGAAGGCCGGCCTTACCGGGTTGTGATATTCGGGGAGGTCGTCCTGGTTGAAGCGGGCTCGACGGTCGGGTGAACCCGAGGCGCATCGCGCAAATCACCGTCCACGGCGATATATTTCAAGGCCGGCCTCCGTCAGCGCCGACAGGCAGAACCGCTCCATCCGAGAACGCGAAAAATCTCGCAACAGGCCGCCTCCCTCCCGGGCCCAGCCCCCACCGCCGCCACTCGGGATCGGATCTCCGTTTCCGGCGCGTGGCCTCGGCTCTGCGCCTTGGGAACGGCGGGAGCAAAACGGGTCCGACATGATCACCGCCCTCTCTAGAACTCGGCGGGGATGTTTGTGGTTTCGGTATGTATCACTATATACCATAACTATGACAAGGCCAATACCCTTGTTCGGTCTTCCCATGCCTGGCACCGCCGCGGCCGACGGATGGGAGACCCGACCGATCCGCCCCCCGAGATGACACCTTCCCCGAGCGCTGCCGCAGCCGGGTTGCCTTCCTAGGAATCCGCCCAAGCCAGCAACCGGCGGGGATTGTCGATCATCCACCTATCCAGTAGGGCGCGGTCGATGCCCATCTGTTCCATCAGCCGGGGAACGACGGTCGGTATGTAGGCGTATCCGTAACCCCCGTGAGAGGTGAACTGGACTCGGCTGCACACATCATGGCTGATCAGCAGCCGGTCGGCGTAACCCCGCTCCGACCAGTCGGCCAGCACCGCCAGCCGCTGGGGATCGGTCGGGCAATGGATGTAATGGTCTACGGGGAGCCAGACCGAGCCGAAGAAGTCGAACTCGACCGTGATCCCCCGTTCCATGGCCCGCTCGTGCCAGGTGAGGTCGCGGATGTCGAAGTCCATGTGGCAGAAGGCCACCCGGTCCCAGATCGGCTCGTACTCCTCGAAGACGGCCAGGGCGTCGGCGGCGATCGGCACGTTCATCAGGTGGACCCATAGGGGCGCCCCGGTGGCCTGCTGGGCGAGCACCGCAGCCTCAAGCACCTTGAGCTCGTCAGGATGGGCGGGCTCGAAGAGGCCGATCTCCCCGATCACCCCGGTGCGGATTCCGGTGTCCCCGATTCCGACCGTCAGTTCCCTGATCATGATCTCGGCCAGCTCCTCCCGCTTGGCCTCTATCGTCCAGGGCCGCTGGTGGTGGCGCAGATACCAGCCGGTTCCCGAGATTACGTTCACGCCGGTGTAGCGGGACACCTCCACCATCCGTTCGGGGTTGCGCCCGATCGCTTCGGTGGTCAGCTCGACCAGGGTGTCTATTCCGGCCTCGGCGGCCTTCCTGAGTTCCAACCCCTGCCCGCAGCTGCTGTCGAGGTGGATGTTGTTGGCGTTGGTCATCAGGTCGGCCCGTATCTCACCCAGGCGGTCGATGGTGATAGGCCGGTACGCCTCCTCGTCGGCGGCCGGATAGGCGTAGGTCATCGTCGCGAAGAGATGCTCGTGGGGAAGGGTGCGTCCGATCTGGTCGGCCGGGATCAGACCGTTGACCGTGACCGCGTTCTTCATCGATTACCTCCGGGGTCGAGAGCCGGTCGGACATCCGATCCTGCACCGCCAGCCTACCCGCCCGACTCTGCGGATACCCCGGCGCGGGCCTGGTATCCTGCCTGTTACTTCGCCCTAACCCTCCCGGGAGAGCCCATGCCTGTCGATTTCGGAGCATCATCCACCCCCGCCCTGGCCGAAGTAGCCATGAGCGTAGGATTCGAGGAGCTGCACCGGATGCTCAGATACGAGCTGGACGCCCTCCATGAGACCAAGTACGCGAAGAGCTTTCCCAATGACGAGGAGAAGGCGCCGCACAAACCCTCGATAGAGCAACCCGACGGCGAGCTGGCACCCCTGCCGTCCGCCGCCGAGCTCACCAACATCCGCCGGTGGTTCAGCGACGAACCGGGAACCCACCTCATCCAGGTGCAGCGCAACTGGTTCGCCCGCAACTGGCGGGTGACCGAACGCGGCGCCGCCGAACCGGGGCCTCTCCCCTATCCGGGTTACACCGCCGTCCGCTCCAACTTCCTAGATTCCCTCCGGCGCTTCATCGACTACGTGCAGGAGGCCGGGCTGGGCCGGTTCCGTCCGCTCCAATGCGAGATCACCTACCGGTTCCATCTCCAAGCCGGGGAGGTATGGAACGGACCCGCCGAGCTGGACCGGGCGGTCCGTATCTTCTCCGGACGACGGGACGGGCGCCTGCCGGACCTGGAAGCCATGCGGATCATCACCCAGTACGCAATGGCCGACGATGACGGCGCCCGCCTGGGGCGGTTGTACGGACGGCTCGAAACTGCCCGCTCGGAGGACGGCGCCGACTATCTGATCCTGACCATGTTCTCCCGGGGGATACCGGGCGGGGACAGCCCGGAGGAAGTGTGCGGCTTCCTGGATGCGGCCCAGGAATGGATCGTCGACGGAACGCGTGATTTTCTCACTCCGGAGGCCGTCGAGAGTTACCGCCTCGCCTGACCAGGGGATACACGGCCTCTCTCGACGCCGATCCGGCCTCGAGTTCTGTCGGTCCCCCGCCTCCGGACCCCGGCCCGGCGGAACCTTGTCATAGGCGGTCCATACATTGGAGGGCAACTCGATAGAACCCGTCCGAGGAGGCCCCGATGATCGATCCCAGGCGAGCCGCCGCCGTACTCCTGACCGTCCTCTTCCTGCTGTCGCCCGCCTGCGGAGCTCCACCGGATGCGGGCGCCCCCGCCGCACCGGCGGAAGCGGTTACCGCGGGGACGCGGAGCGCCGCCGCGGACGAGGCGCCCGCAGTCGAGCCCCGAACCGGTGAAACCGCACCGGCCGAGGCCACCGGCGCCGCTGCGGGGGAGGAAACCTCGACCGTGACCGCCGCCGCGGCGCCTGCCGGCCCGCTCGGGGTGGGCGGCAGCGTCGACGACGGGGTGCTCCGGTTCACCCTCGAAGGGGTGCGCTTCCCGGAGGTGGATGTATTCGGGGAAGGACCGGAGGCCGGGGTGCGGTATGTGGTTTTCGACGGCGTGATCGAATCGGTCGGCTCGGAACCGTCGTCGGCGTCGTCGCTCCTGATGTTCGAAGGGCGGACCGGGGACGGGCACCGCTCCGGCATGAACATCTGGCTGACGGAATCGCATCTGGACGGCCCGGTGCTGCCCGGCGTGCCCCGGCGCGGCGAGGTCGGCTTCGACATGCCCTCCGAAGCCGAGACCGCCTACCTGCTCGTCGACCTGGCCGCGTTCGCCTCCGATACGGCGGTCTTCGAGGTGGATCTGACCGGCGGGGCGCAATCCTTCACCGCCCCGGCGGCGGTGTCCGTCTCGGACCCGCTCGCCGTCGGCGATCCGGTGAGCAACGGCGAGCTCCGTTTCGTGCTCGAGGCCGTGGAGCTTCCCGCCCTGGGCGGATTCGACGAGCCGCCCGAGAAAGGGACGCGGTTCCTGGTGTTGAACGGGGTGTTCGAGGCGGTCGGCTCGGGGCCGGTCCTGGTCTCGTCGATGTCCATGTTCGAGCTGTTGACACCCGACGGACGCAAGCAGGAGCAGGACATCTTCCTGTCCGACTCCACCCTCGACGGGAATGTGCTGTCCGGACTGCCGCTGGGAGAGATCGGCTACCGGGTGCCCGCGGACGCGTCCACGGTCTACCTCCTGGTGCAGCTGGACATATTCTCCGGGACGCCCCGGGTTTACGAGATCGATCTGCAAGACTACGGCTGAGCGGCGCCGCGTCCCGCGGAGGGGAGGGCTCCGGCGCCGGGCGGAACATAGGAGAAACCGATGCGGATACTGCTCCTCAACGGACCGAACCTGAACCTGCTCGGGACCCGGTCGCCCGAGGTGTACGGCGCGGCCACCCTCGAGGAGGTGGAGGGGCTATGTTCGGTGTGGGCGGCCGAGTACGGCCACCGGCTGGAAGCCTTCCAATCCAACCACGAGGGGGCGTTGATCGACGCCGTCCACGCCGCCCGGGGCAGCGCCGACGCCATCGTGTTCAACCCGGGTGCGTACACCCACACCAGCTACGCCCTGCGGGACGCCATCGAGGCGGTCGGGCTGCCCACCGTGGAGATCCACATATCCAACGTGGCGGAGCGCGAACCGTGGCGGCGGGTCTCGCTGATCGCACCCGCCTGCGTCTACCGGATATACGGGCGCGGCGTCGACGGCTACCGGGCTGCCGTCGCCCACCTCCACTACCGGGCGGCGCATCCCCCGATCACCATCGGCTACGGCCCCCTCCCCGACCAGGTGGGCGACCTGCGCCTCCCGGAGGGAGCGGGGCCCCATCCGGCGGCGGTGCTGATCCACGGAGGCGGCTGGACGGGCCACTACACACGCGACACCCTGGACGGAGCGGCGGTCGATCTGGCCGCCCGGGGGGTGGCCACCTGGAACGTCGAGTATCGGCGCATCCCTCCGGTAGGGGGATGGCGGGACGCCGTCGACGACGCCGCCGCCGCGGTGGACGCCCTCGAAGCCCTGGCCGACGAGTATCGGCTCGACTTGGACGATGTAACGGTGATCGGACATTCGGCGGGAGGGTGCCTCGGTTTCTTCGCCGCCAAAGGCGCCCGGCGGCCGCCCGCCCGGTTCGTGTCGGTGGGGGGAATGCTCGACCTCCGACGGTTGGGAACCGGCTGCGACCGCCTGCTGGCGAGGTTCTTGGGCGACGAGCTGGAGACGCACCTCGACCGAGTGGACCCGATCCGGGCGCTCCCCTGCGGCGTGCCTGTGGCGGCGGTTCACGGCGCGCAGGACGACGACATCCACCCCGGCCAGAGCCGACGGTTCGTGGACGCGGCCCTCGCGGCCGGAGACGAGGCGCGGCTGGTGGATCTGCCCGAGGCCGGCCACTTGGACGTGATCGACCCCCGGTCGCCGTCGTGGGAGGGTGTGGCGTCGGCCTGCCTGGACAAACCCGTCTAGATGGGTGGTTCCAAGGTCACCCCCGATGTTCACATTCGACACCCCTTCACCGTCACCCGAACACACGGGCCGCTAAAGACGCCCACCACACCCGTCCGGTCCCGGCGCGGACAACGCGGCGCCACCCCGACTCCCCAACGTGTAGGCATCGCCGCCTTTAGTAGACGACCCCTTCATCCATACCCCCCCCCCCACCATCATCCATGACCGGGGGGCGCCGGGCGGGGGCGGCAGCCGGCGGGCAACCCGTGCGGCCCGGCGGCCTCAGACCAGGGCTTCAGCCCCGAACAGGGTGCGGAGCTCCGCGTAGAGGGAGGAGGTCAGATCCACCCGGAACCGGTCGTCGAGGCGCAGGAGCTTGCGCCCGTTCCCGGCGGTCATGTCGACGAATACCGGCGCCGATCCCGGATGGTTGGTGAGGATGTGCTTGAGTCTGCCCACGTTGTCCGGCGACAGGGCGGCGGCCGCCACCATCATCCGCAGCTCCGACGGCGGAGTCAGATTGGTTTCCCGGATGGAGGCGGCCCGTAACTTCACCTCGTCGCCGGAGTGGCTGACCCTCCCTTCCACCAGCAGGATGGCGTCCTCCTCGATCAGATCCCCCGAACGGGCGACCGTCTTGGGGAAGGTCAAGACTTCGACCGATCCCTCCAGGTCCTCGAGCTGGAAGAACACCATCGGGTCTCCCGACCGGGTGAACCGCCGGGTGATGGCTCCCACGATCCCGCAGATGGCGGCCCTCGAACCGTCCGGCCGGTCCTCCAGCTCCGAAATCGGGCAGGTGGTAAGACGGCGCATCGGTCCATCGAGGCCCAGCAGCGGGTGGTCGGAGACGTAGAGCCCGAGCATCTCCTTCTCGAAGGAGAGCCTTTTTTTCTTGTCCCATTCCAGATCCGGTATGTCCACGGGTTCGAACTCCGCGGCGGTGTCGTCTCCTCCGCCGAACAGGCTGAACTGGCCTCGATCCTCGTTGCGCCTGCGCTCCAGGGTGAGATCCAACAAACGCTCGAAAGCCAGGATGAGACCCTGGCGGGGATGGCCCATCTGGTCGAAGACGCCGGCCTTGATCAGCGAGGCGGCGATCCGCTTGTTGAGCACCGACATGTCCACCCGGTCGGCGAAGTCCTGGAAGTCGGAGAACATCCCCCCTTCGTTGCGGGCCTCTACGATCTTCGCCACCATCCCCTCGCCGAGGTTGCGGATGGCGGAAAGCCCGAACACGATCTTGCCGCCCCGGACGGTGAAATCGCTCTCCGACATGTTGGCCGACGGGGTCAGCACCTCTATCCCTTTGGTGCGGCATTCGTTCAGGTAGACGGCGGTCTTGTCGCTGTCGTTCCGCACCGAGGTGAGCAGGGCGGCCATGTACTCGGCCGGAAAATGCTCCTTGAGGTAGGCGGTCTGGTAGGCAAGCAGCCCGTATGCGGCGCTGTGCGACTTGTTGAACCCGTACCCGGCGAACCCCTCTATCGATTCGAACAGCCCTTCCCCGAATTCGGCCGTGTTGCCGCCCGACACCACCCCCGAGACGAACTTCTCGCGCTCTTTCCTCATGATGGCGGGGATCTTCTTGCCCATCGCCTTCCGCAGGGCGTCCGCATCGGACATCGAATACCCGGCGATGTCCCGGGCGATCTGCATCACCTGTTCCTGGTAGATCATGAGGCCGTACGTGTCGCGGAGAACCTCCTCGGTGGCCGGATGCGGGTACCGGACCTCCTCCCGATCGTTCTTGCGGTTGGCGTAGGCGTTGTGCCAGTCGTTGGACATGGGGCCCGGCCGGTACAGGGCCACGAGGGCGATCAGGTCCTCGAACCGGTCCGGACGCAGGCTCCGGATCAGGGAACGCATGGCCGACCCCTCCAGCTGGAAGACGCCGATCGTGTCTCCCCGGCAGAGCATCCGGTAGGTGGCCGGATCGTCGAGGTCCACCCGGTCGATGTCCGGCGGTTTCCCGGTGCTCTTCTCGATCAGTTCCAGACACCGCTCGATGGTGGACAGGGTGCGCAACCCGAGGATGTCCATCTTGAGCAGCCCCAGATCCTCGATGGCATGCATATCGAACTGGGTGACCACCTCCTTGTCCTCGCCTTTGCGCTGGACCGGCACCAGATCGGTCAGCGGCTTCGGGGAGATGACCACCGCGGCGGCGTGGATCGAGTCCTGGCGGCGCAGGCCTTCCAGGCCCCGGGCCGTGTCCAGCACCCGCTGCACGTCCTCCTCCGTCCGGTAGGCCTCCCGCAGGCCGGCGGCGTTGATATGCCACTCCTTCACGACCGATTCGGCCTCTTCGGGGGGCGGCTCGAAGCAGATGTCGAGGGAGGCCTCCCTGCCCAGCACGGCGGGCGGCATCAGCTTGGTCATCCTGTCTCCCAGGCCGAAGGGCAGCCCCAGCACCCGGGTGGAATCGCGGATGGCCTGTTTGCCCTTGATGGTGGCGAAGGTGACGATCTGGGCCACATGGTCGGATCCGTACCGATCCGACGCGTAGCGGATCACGTCGGCCCGGTAGCGCTCGTCGAAGTCCATGTCGATGTCGGGCATCTCCCGCCGGCCCGGGTTCAGGAAACGCTCGAAGATCAGGCCGTAACGAAGCGGGTCGAGGTCGGTGATGCCCAGCGAGTAGGCCACGATCGAGCCCGCCGCCGACCCCCTACCCGGTCCGGTGCGGATGCGGCGTTCCTCGGCATAGCGGATCAGGTCCCAGACGATCAGGAAATAGTCGGGGAAACCCATGTCCTCGATGATCTTCAGCTCGTAGTCGATCCGATCGCCCACCGCCCCGCCGATGTCGCCCCCGTAGCGTTCTCGGGCGCCCTGCAACACCAGCTCCCGCAGGTAGGAAGGGCCGGTGTGCCCCGCCGGGACCGGGAAATGCGGCAGCAGCAACCGGTCGAAATCGAGCTCCACCCGAGCCCGCTCGGCGATCAGCAGCGTATTGTCACAGGCTTCGGGGAACTGGTCGCCCGGGAACAACTCCCGCATCTCCCGGGCGGTTTTGAGGTAGTAATCCTGCCCGTGGAACTTCAGGCGGCCCGGTTCGTCGATCACCGAGCCCGTCTGTATGCAGAGCAGCACATCGTGGGCTTCGGCCTCTGCGCGCCGGGTGTAGTGGACGTCGTTGGTGGCCAGGAGGGGCGCCCCGATCCGGCGGGAGATTTCGAGCAGGTCAGGGAGTATCCGCCGCTGCGCCTCGATCCCGTGGTCGTGCAGCTCCACGAAGAAATTGTCTTTCCCGAAGATGTCCTGGTAGGCGCCGGCCGCAGCCGCCGCCGCCTCGAAATCCCGCCGTCCGCCCGCGTTGCCCTCCTCCCGGGAGGCTTCCGGATCCAGGAGCTGGGGAACATGGCCGCCCAGGCATCCCGTGGTGGCGATTACGCCCTCGGCGTATTCGGACAGCAGCTCCATGTCCATGCGGGGCTTGTAGTAGTAGCCCTCGAGGTAGGCGCGGCTGACCAGCTCGACCAGGTTGGCGTAGCCGGTCTGGTTCTCGGCCAGCAAAGTCAGGTGGTACCGCACGTTGTCGGCCTGGGCGGGGCGGTCGTAACGGGACCCGGGGGTCAGGTATCCCTCGACGCCCAGGATGGGGTTCAGGCCTGCGTCCGCGGCCGCCCTGTGGAAGTCGACCGCCCCGTACAGGACGCCGTGGTCGGTCAGACCGATGGCCGGCTGCCCGTCGGCGGCGGCCGCCTTCACCGCATCCCCGATGCGGGCGGCGCCGTCGAGCATGGAGAACTCGCTGTGGAGGTGGAGATGTACGAAGCTGTCGCTCTGCATCTTGGTTCGATCCCTTGATTTGCTTGCGGTCGATGGAAACAGCAGCAGGCCGAGCGGTCAGGGGAAGGAAGATGCGGCGATGCTAGCCGGGAATCGAGCCTGCGGCCGGCGGACCGGACGCGTCCAGGGCCGATCGGAGATCCCCAGGGAGGGGCGCCTCCGCTTCGACGGGTTCGCCCGTGACCGGGTGGGTGAAACCCAGCCGGTGGGCGTGGAGCCAAAGCCTGCCGGGGGCGGGGCCGGGCTCCTCCCGGGGCCGCCCCGGTCTTCCGTAGACGGGATCTCCCACCACATGCCGCCCGATCGACTCCAGATGGACCCGTATCTGGTGGGTGCGGCCGGTCTCCAGGGTCACCTCCAAGAGGCTGAGGGCGGGCCGGGTCCACGACGCCAGACGCGAGTAGTGGGTTACGGCCGGTATTCCTTCCGGGCCGACGAAGCGGCGCGCCCGGCGCCGGTCGATAGGGGCGTCGATGGTCCCGGCGCCGGTCGAGAAGGCGCCGTGCACCAGCACCAGGTAGCGGCGGCGGACCCGGCGGGCCGCCAGCGCCGCCGTGAGGCCGCGGTGAGCCTCCGTGCTGCGGGCGATGATCAGCGCCCCGGAGGTGTCCTTGTCGAGCCGGTGGACGATTCCCCAGCGGGGGTGCTCCCCCACCCCCTCCACCTCCGGCCAGCGGTGAAGCAGGGCCGATACGAGCGTCCCGCGGAGGTGGCCCGGCCCGGGGTGGGTGACCATCCCGGACGGCTTGTCGATCACCGCAAGGTGCGGATCCTCGTGGAGCACTTCGAGGTGGAGGGCCTCGGGGCGGAGGGCGGGTTCTTTCTGTATCCGAAACCAGGTGCGGTCACCGGCCGCCACCCGGGTCTTTGGACGGACCCGGGTCCGGACGGCGGGCGCCAAGCCGGCTTCTCCCGACTCGACCATCTGCCGGGCGCGGGAGCGGCTCACCCCGGCCAGCTTCGCAAGGGCGATATCGAACCGCTCCCCGTCCAGGGACGCCGGAACGGTCACCCGCTGCGTTTCGCCGCCCACAACAAACCCACCACGCCCAGAGTGATCGCCGAGTCGGCCACGTTGAAGTTGGGCCAGAAACTGAAATCGATGAAATCGGTGACGGTGCCCGTCAACCACGGACCCTTCACGATCCGGTCCATCAGATTCCCCGCCGCCCCGCCCAGGATCAAGGAAAATCCGGCCAGCTCCAACCGGGTGCGGGACTTCCCGACCAGCACCAGGATGACGACGGAGGCGGCGGCGGCGACCAAGGCGAGCAAGGTACCGAGCCCCTGGAAGAGCGAGAAGGCCGAGCCCGAGTTCTCGCCCAGATGGAACCTCAGGAATCCCGGTATCACCTCTATGTCGCGATCAGCCAAGGCGGTGCGGGCCCACAGCTTGGTGATCTGGTCGGCCGCCAACACCACCGCGCCGATCAGCGCGGCCCTCGCCCGTACTGCGCTCAGCGTCTTCTCGAGGCGCAGTTCACGCATAGGCTCGTATGGGGCAGCGCACGGAGGCGCGCCACCTTGATCGGACGGCTGCAGACCAGGCAGGCGCCGTACGTACCATCCTCCACCGCGATGATGGCCCTGCGAACCTGGGCGAGGATGTCGCGGGTGTTGCGGTCCACCGACAGCTCCTTCTCGAACTCGAATGCCATGGAGCCGCCTTCGGCCGATTCGGGATCGGGGCTTCGCTCGGCCGCCGTTTCGGCCATACGCACCTCGTGGCGCTCCGCCTCGTGTTCGGCGATGATGGCCAGAAGCTCGCGTTCCCGCTCCTCCAGGATCCTCTTGAACCGGTCGAGCGTCGACGCGGCCAGCTTGCGGGTCGCCACAATCCACCTCCAGCGTGGGCGCCGTGAAACTAGCACGGCGGCGGCCCTTGCGCGAGGTATGAGCTCTCGGCTCAGCGGGACACCTAGATGGGTAGTTCCAAGGTAACCCCCGATGTTCACATCCAACACCCCTTCACCGCCGCCCCGACTCCCGACCGCGCAGACCGGTAACTCCAGTTCATGAGGTTGCTCGTCGTCTGTACCGCCCACCCTCCCCACACGGCGGGCCGGATGAAGCAACCCCGGCGCGGTCGAACCGGTCTTCGAATACCGCCCCCCGGCGGGCGAGACCGTTTTCGTACAGAACATATCCCTATCCCTTGAAACTACCCATCTCTGCTATGACCCCTGTCACCGAGGTCCGTTCGGCGCCCCGCAGCAGCATGCGCTTGATCCGGCTCCTGGCCCCGGACAACATGTCCACCCGGCACCCGAACACCCCGGAAAGCAGGCGGACGGCGGCCCGGTTGGCCCTGCCTCCCTCGGCGGGAGCGGCGATGCGCACCCGCAGGTAGGCGCCGTGCGGTCCTACCACCTCGCTGCGCACCGATCCGGGCGTCACCATGACGGTGAGAATCACTCCGTGTGGATGATCGCGCACCAGCCGGTCGAGGTGACCGCCGTTCCGGTCAACGCCTCCCGGGCCCTTCTCTTCCTCTCTCCCCATGAAGCGGAGCCTACCGAAGGCCGCAAAAGAGAGGAGCGCCCGCAGAGGAGGGGGCGGGCGCTCTCTCGTGCGGGGAGGGAGAAGGGCAGTCGAATCCTCAGGCGGTCGAGTAGGAAACCCCGGCCGCCGGCGTGGGCAAGGTCCGCCCGCCGCACCGGCGGCCCGGCCCGCAGGGCGCCGAAGAGCCTCCGGTGATGGCATCGGCCCGCTCCTGGGTGATCACCCCGTCTTCCACCATCGCCGCCAATGTCGAGGCGGGGTCGGCGGCGCTGCGCCGTCCGGTGTTCCGGGCGTCCAGCCATCGTCTGATCGCGTCCGCTTCCTTCGAGGTGATGAGCCCCGCGTCTGCCAGAGCGGAGCCGACGTGCCGGGCCAAGGCCGCCGCCAACAGCACCAGCCCGGCGCCCGCCCCCGCCGCTATCAATGCCGCCTTCTTCACCAGACCCGTCCTTTCCCGCGTGTCTCCTGACCGGAGCCCTTCGATTAGGCCGCCCCCACTGTTCCCCCCCACCTTTAGAAAAGGGTTAGAGGAACCTGAGAATCGTATGAGAACCGCCGCCCGCCCCGGCGCCCCGGCCATGAACGACCGGGGATAGTACGATGCCGGGATCATCACCGACGACCTATGAGGAGCGATGCCCGGTACAGATCAGAATGGTCCGGCTAAGAATGGCCCGGCTCGGAATGGCCCGGCTCGGAATCCCGAACCGGCCGGCGATTTCAGGAGGGTGCTTCCTAAGCTCGACATCCCGGCCCTCGACGCCCGCATCCTGAAACACTGGGATGAGACGGACGCTTTCCACACCTCGGTCGAGATGCGCCCCCGCGATCGGGAATACACCTTCTACGACGGGCCGCCCTTCGCCTCCGGCAGCCCCCACTACGGGCATATCCTCGCCGGAGTGATCAAGGACATAGTGCCGCGTTACTGGACGATGCGGGGCTGCCGGGTGGAGCGCCGATTCGGTTGGGACACCCACGGCCTCCCGGTCGAGATGGAGGTGGAACGGCAGCTGGGCATTTCAGGCCCGCGCCAGATCGAAGAGCTGGGGGTGGCGGAGTTCAACGACGCCTGCCGCAGGATGGTGGAGGTCACCACCGAGGAATGGGAGGACACCACCCGCCGGATCGGACGATGGGTGGACTTCGTCAACGACTACAAGACGATGGACCTCGATTTCATGGAGTCCGTATGGTGGGTGTTCCGCGCCCTTTGGGACAAGGGCCTCATCTACCGGGACTTCAAAGTAATGCCCTATTCGTGGGCGGCGGGGACCACCCTGTCCAACTTCGAGGTCAGCCTGGGCGGATACCGGGACGTCGAAGACCCGGCCGTTACGGTCCGGCTCGAGGTGCTCGACGTCCCGGACGGTTCGGGCCCGGCGCGGCCCGGGGACTATCTGACCATCTGGACCACCACCCCTTGGACCCTTCCCGGAAACCTGGCGGTGGCGGTGGGGGCCGACCTGGATTACGCGGCGGTCGAGGAAGGGGGGTCCCGTTACTGGGTGGCCGCCTCACAGGCGGCGGAGGTGTTCGGGGATGATAGGCGGCCGGCTGCGTCTGCGGCGGGGCGGGAGCTGCTCGGAATCTCCTACCGGCCCCCCTTCGACTACTTCGAGGAACAACGGCGCCGGGGCGGGTTCCGGGTGCTGGCCAGCCCGGAAGTCTCCACCGACGAGGGTACCGGGCTGGTGCATATGGCGCCTGCCTATGGGGAGGTGGATCTACACACCCTGGCGGAGAACGGAGTGGACGCCCTGGTGGATCCGGTGGATATGGAGGCGAAGTTCACCAGGGAGGCGCCCGATCTGGCCGGCATGCACGTACACGAGGCGGAAGAAACCATCATCGGGCTTCTCCGCCGCTCCGGCGTGCTCATGAAGAGCGAACGCATCGTCCACGCCTACCCCTTCTGTTACCGCACGGACCGGCCGCTGATATACAAGGCCATCCCCACCTGGTTCGTCAGGGTGGAGGCGGTCCGCGACCGGATGGTGGAGCTCAACCGGTCCATCCACTGGGTACCCGAAAAAGTGGGCTCGAACCGTTTCGGAAAATGGCTGGAGAACGCCCGGGACTGGGCGGTGTCCCGCAACCGGTTCTGGGGAAGCTGCATCCCGGTGTGGGAGTGCGGGGCGTGCGGGCGCCAAGAGTGCTTCGGCGGCCGGGAAGCCCTGGAGGAGCGTTCGGGGGTGCGGCTGGACGATCTGCACAAGCACGTGGTCGACGAGGTCACCTTCCCCTGCCCGTCTTGTTCCGCGGAGGCGGCCGGCGGCGGAGCGGACCCGGGGGCGGGCCTCATGCGCCGGGTTCCCGAAGTCCTGGACTGCTGGTTCGAATCCGGCTCGATGCCGTACGCGCAGGGCCACTATCCGTTCGAGAACGCGGAACGGTTTCCTCGGACCTTCCCCGCCGACTTCATCGCCGAGGGCCTCGACCAGACCAGGGGTTGGTTCTACACCCTCCATGTTCTTTCGACCGCCCTGTTCGACGACGTGGCCTTCAAGAACTGCGTGGTGAACGGGCTGATCCTGGCGGAAGACGGGCGCAAGATGTCCAAGCGCCTGAAGAACTACCCCGAACCTTCCAGGGTGCTGGACCGGTACGGGGGGGACGCGGTGCGCGCCTACCTGATCGATTCCCCCGTGCTGAGGGCGGAGCCGCTGCGCTTCTCGGAGGCGGGGGTGCAGGAGGTGGTGCGCACGGTGATCCTTCCGCTCTGGAACGCCTACTCCTTCTTCACCACCTACGCGGAGGCGGACGGGATCGGATTCGAGGATCTGCGGGGGGCGCCCCCGCCCGCCGAGCGGCCCGAGATCGACCGGTGGATACTCAGCGTGCTCCAGTCGCTGATCGGCCAGACCAACCGGCTGATGGAGGGCTGCTACCTGTATGCGGTGGTGAACCCCGCCCTGGGGTTCGTGAACGACCTGACCAACTGGTATGTGCGCAGGTCCAGGCGCCGTTTCTGGCGGAGCAGGGAAGGCAACGAGCAGGACAAACGGGCCGCCTTCGCCACCCTCTACGAGGTGCTGGTCACCTTCAGCCGCCTCCTGGCGCCGGTGCTGCCGTTCATCACCGAGGAAATCCACAAGGGCCTGGTCCCGGACATGGCGAGCGTTCACCTGGCCGACTACCCGACCGTGATCGAGGAGATGATCGACGGCGACCTGGAACGGTCGATGGCGGCGGCGCGCAGGGTGGTGACGCTGGGGAGATCCCTCCGGTCGGACCATGCGGTGGGGGTGCGCCAGCCGTTGGCGTCACTGACGGTGGTGAGCCGGGATCCGGTCATGGCGGAGGCGGTGGAGAGGCACCGGCGGATCATCACCGAGGAGCTGAACGTCAAGGACGCGGCCACCTCGGACGACGAGCAGTCGGTCGTCGATCTGAAGGCGAAGGCCAACTTCCGCCGGCTGGGGCCACGTCTCGGCGCGGCGGTGAAGGGAGTGGCGGAGGCGCTGGCGGCGCTGCCCGGCGAAGAGGTGACGGCCCTCGTCGACCGCGGGAAGATCACCTTGGAGGGTCACGACCTCACTGTCGACGACGTGGTGATCTCCCGCCATCCCCGCCCCGGCTTGGCGGTGGCTTCGGAGGGGTCCCTCTCGGCGGCGCTGGACATCGACCTCACCGATGCGCTGCGGGCGGAGGGGCAGGCCCGGGAGGTCGTCTCCCGTATCCAGCGGACCAGGCGAGATATGGGGTTGGCGGTCTCCGACCGTATCCGTATCGGCTATCACACCGACGACGACCGGCTCCGCAACGCCATAGGACGGCACGCCGGGTTGGTGGCCGGGGAGGTGCTGGCTGCTTCGTTGACCGCCGATCCGTCGGCCGAGGGCGCCGCCTATCTGATCGGCGAGGCCGAACTTCGGGTGTCGATAGCAAAGGCGCCGCCCCTCGCATAGCGGGGCGGGGGACGGATCCGGATACAGGACTTCTCGCGCCGGGCTTCTAGTCCTGGGACGGCGGGGAGGGGTCGTCCGCAGGAGCAGGCGCCGTCATCGCCGTTCGGATCTGGTGGAGGATATGCTCGCCGGCTTCCAAGGCTTCTTCCACCATCCGTTCGGAAGTGCGGGCGGCGCTGTCCAGCAGGCCGCGCAGCCGGGCTTCGACCTCTTCGTGCAGGGCCGTCGACGACCCGGGGGCGCCGCTCTCCCGGATCCGGGCTTCCCGGCACTCGTCGAGAGCAGACCGCAACCGTCCGATCTCGCCTCTCGCCTCGGCGTCGCGCTGCTCGTACTCCTTGACGGCGGCGGCGACCCGATCCAGGAAGGCGTCCACCTCGTCCTCGGCGTAACCACGGATGGTCACGGGGAATTTGACCTCTTCGACCTCGTATGAACTGATACGCATTTTCCTGCTCAGCGCCTTCCTACCTACATATGATCCTGCTCAGCAGATAGACCGCGAAGAGCAGGATCATGGGCGAGAGATCCAGCCGCATCGATCCGACCGGGATTCCCGGAACCACCCGTCGGATCGAACGGAGAGGCGGCTCGACCAGTCTGGACAGCACCGTGACGAACCGCCCCACAGGGTGGTGGCTCGGCACCGCCACGTAACTCATCACCACCAAGGCGATGACGGCGATGATATACAGCTGCAGCAGCGTGCAGATGAACCGGAGCAACCACATCCCGTCGAGCTACCGGTCCAGGTCGTAGAGCCCGAGTTCGGCCAGCCGATTGATCTCGCGTTCCAATATCTTTACCCGCGGGGGGGTCACCAGCAACACCCCCTCCGCCACCTTCCGGATCGATCCGTCCAAGGCATACACCAGACCGCTCGAGAAGTCCACCAGCCGGCGCACCTGCACCGGTCCGGTCTCCCTCAGGTCGATGACCACCGGGATCCGCTCCCGCATCAGATCGGCGATCCTCTTGGCGTCGTCGAAACCGCGGGCCTCTATGGTCTCGGTATAGCCCACCGTGGACCCTGCCTGTTCGCCGGGCCGTACCAAAACGCTCATATCCGGCGCAGGGCCGGGGCGCCGGTATCCGGAGGAACCCCCTACCAGGCGGGGGCCGCCGGCGGAGTGACCGCTTTCCGAAGGACGCATCTGGGGGCGCTGGACCGGCCTGCGCGGCACCGCCGACGGCGCATTGCCGCGGACGGCGTACCCCTGTTCCTGGTACGGGTCGTTCCCGGGGTCCTCATCGTCGACCAGACCCAGCCAGGCCATGATTTTGTTGAACGAGCTCATGCCTGCCCTACTTTAGGTCGTGTACCAAAGATAGCCCGTCCTATCCGAACCATGGTCGATCCTTCCTCTATAGCTGCCTCGAAATCATCCGTCATGCCCATACTCAAGATCAGCGGGCGGCGGGCCCGAACCGACAGATGATCTCCTATCTCCCGCATCCGTGCAAAGTAAGGCCGGCCCGCTTCGGGGTCTTCGCCCATCGGAGGTATGGCCATGATTCCCTGCAGCCGGACGCCGGCTTCCTCCCACCGGTCGAAGACCCGGTCGGCCTGCTCGGGCGGCACCCCCCGTTTCTGCGGCTCCATCCCGATGTTTATCTGCATCAGGGCCGGCGGGGTTTCTTCAGCGCCCTTCAGCCACGGCGTCACCAGCCGGTCCCGGTCGAAGGATTGGATCAGGGTTACCCGCGGGCGCACGATCCGCACCTTGTTGGTCTGCAGAGGCCCCACGAAGTGCCATTCGACGCTGCCGTCACCGAACTGCCCGTACTTCGATTTGAGCTCCTGCCCGCGGCTCTCTCCGAAGGTGCGCTGCCCTGCCTCGAATGCTTCCCTCAGGGCCGAAACCGGATGGCCCTTGCCGACCGCGACCATCTCCACGTCTTCCGCCCTCCGACCCGACCGGCGGGCGGCGGCGGTAACTCGTTCCCTCACCTCCCCGAGCCGGCGCGCCAAACTCACGGCATCCACCCTATCGCCGCCATGCGCGAGGCTGCGCCGTCGCCCCGGTGGGAAAACCATCCCTCTCCGCACCGGGTGCAAGACCCGACCGACCACCAGGAGGCCTCGGGTGCTTGGGCGCGGGCGGCCCCCCCGAGATCCACGGAGGGCGCCTTCCAGGTGGTCGAGGCTTCGTGGCCGGGGAAAAGTTCTGCCACTTCTTCCCCCACTTCGAAACAGCAGGGCCCGATCGCGGGTCCCATGGCAGCCCGCATAACCTCACCTTTTAGTTGAAGCTGAAGGTATCGAACGGCGGCTGTTACCACGCCCGCCGCCAGTCCCCGCCACCCCGCATGCACCACGGCCACGGCCCCGGCGGTCTCGATCACCACCCCCGCGCAATCGGCTGTGAAAACCGCCAGCGGCAACCCCCGGCGCCCGGTCACCAATGCGTCGCCTTCCCCGGCCGCCCCCGGCCGGTCCACCTCCACCACGGCGGCGCCGTGCAGCTGGCGCAGGGTCGCCCACTCGGACCGGATCCCGGCCTCTCCGGACACGGCCGACCGATCGCCGCGCCTCATATCACCGGCGAGGGAGGTCGTGAAGGCGGCGCCGCGAAAACCGGGGGGGCGGATGATCACGGCGCCTGAAAGCCGGAAAAGGTCATCCCTCGACGAAATCCGGGATGTCGAAGGGATCGTCCTCGGGAATGGGAAGAACACGATCCGAGGCGCGCCGGGGGCCCGAACGGGAAGGGGGGGCGGAAGGCCGGTCGGAGCGTCGAGATCGATCGACCCCAGCCGCGATGATGGTCACCCGCACCTCCTCTCCCATCGTTTCGTCCACCGAGGTCCCGAAGATGATCTGGGCGTCCGGTTCACAGTGTTCGGCGACCTTGCCCATGGCATCGTTCACCTCGTGCAAGGTCAGCTCGGGAGGTCCGATCACAGCCAGCAGCACCCGGGTCGCCCCTTCCATCGAAGTCTCGATCAGAGGACTGGTCATGGCCCGCTCCGCCGACTGCACAGCCCGGTTGTCGCCCGATGCCCTCCCGATGCCCATGACCGCGGTGCCGGCGTCCCCCAGCACCGTCTTGACATCGGCGAAGTCCACATTTATGGCACCCGGGCTGGTGATGATCTCGGTGATGCCGGTAACCCCGTCCCTCAGCACCTCGTCGGCCATCGCGAAGGCGTCCATCATCGACATCGAACGGTCGGCCACGGACAGCAGGTTGTCGTTGGGGATCACGATCAGGGCGTCGACCGCCTCCCTCAGCTCTACGATTCCCTGCTCCGCCTGCACCGAGCGCCGCTGTCCTTCGAAACCGAACGGGCGGGTCACCACCCCTACCGTGAGGGCGCCCAGGCTGCGGGCCGTCTCGGCCACTACCGGGGCGCCGCCCGTACCGGTGCCTCCCCCTTCCCCTGCCGTCACGAATACCAGGTCCGAACCGGTGAGCACGTCCTCCAGCTCCTCCCGATGCGCCTGGGCGGCCGTCTTGCCCACCTCGGGGTTGGCGCCCGCCCCCAGACCCCGGGTCACCTCGCGGCCGATGTCCAGCCTGATATCGGCATCCGACATCAACAGCGCCTGGGCATCCGTGTTGATGGCGATGAACTCCACGCCGGTGATACCCGCTTCGACCATACGGTTCACGGCGTTCGTCCCTCCGCCGCCGACCCCCACCACCTTGATGATCGCCAAGTGCGGGACAGCCTCGCCAACATCACTCAGGGACATACGCTTTCATCCTTCCGTTTCTAGACATCCAACAGCCCCGATCCTTATTTTCGGGCGCCAAAACCTTCAGCAACGATCACACCCAAAGTCTCGAGTACTGGTAGAGCTTAGGCCATCGCGCGGGGTTAACCCTATAGATTACCCTAAGCTTTTTGTTGAAGTTCAATCTTGGGCGGGATGGCGGGCATCGACTGTTCCTGACCGGCCTCGGGGCAACGGCAACGGAGTCGAGCAGCCTCATGACCTGGGATTCACCGGTCGCAGCAACGCGTCTGCCCTCAGTAGGAAGCGGCCGCTTGCGGGATGAAGGAACGGTGCACGACCCGGAGAGGATACAAAAGTTACGTGTGCGGGGAACGCGGGCGGGACGGGTCCGCCGTCAGTTCCAACATGCCCGCTGCCCACACCTCGTAACCGGCGCCTCCTACCCCTCCCCCCTATGCGAACAAGAACCACACGAACGACCAGGGTCGATTCTCCAGAATCTCAAACCGGTCGGCCGCCCCGGCACCTGTCATTCGGGAATCCTCCTATCCGCCCAGACTGTTCTTGACCCCGGGATCTACTATCTCCCAGGCACTGACGGCGGGGCGTCCGGGGGCGGTCACATCGATAACCCCGTCCGGAGCGGAATCCAGGATCACCAGCAGAGATTCCGCCTTGGACGCCACTTCCACAGGGGCGCCCAGGCGAACCGCGCGTCGTCTCACCATCACCCAGAGATCTCCCCCGATCACCTGTACGGCACTCCGCTTGGCCATGTCCTCGGGAATCGCCTCCAGGAATCGAAGCGCTCCCAACACGTCCTCGTCCGACACCTGGCCCCCGAGCCCCGGGTCCTCGACCGGGATGCGGATCACCGATCGAGCCGAATTCGGGAAGTCCACATAGTCGAGGATCACGCCGTCGTCCGCCAGCAGCCCCCAGCGGTCCTCTAGCTGCATCCAGGCGGCGGGTTTCCGCTCTTGGACGTAGACCTCCACCCGGGTCGGAAACACCAGCTTCACGGAAGCCGACGCCACCCACGGGTCCGCCGCCAGACCCTCCTCGACCGAACCGACCCGGATGGCCGCCAGGGGTCTGCCCTCTACGACTCGGTGGCGCGCCAGTATCTCATCCACCGCGGCGTTGTGCACCCCGCTGACCGCCACCTCTTCGACGCTCAAATAGGGGGAGCTGAACAGCCAGGCTATCCCGCCCACGACAGCCATCACGGCCAGGATCATCAGCGATCTGCGCATCAGCGACCGGGCCCTCTGCTCGGCGACCTGGCGGCGCCTTCGGGCGATATCCGGATCTATCTTCGAGCTCTGATCCGTCTTCGCGTTCGGAGGCGCACTCCCCCGCCCGCGGAACAAACGGGTCTTCACCTTGGCCGCATCCGGCTTCTTCCTGATCGAAAACAACTTCACGCCCGCTGCCCTCCCCGAGCCTCGTCGAGGACGCCGCGGAACCGCCCGGCGAAGCGCACTTCGGGTTCCAGCAACACCCCGGCCCTCTCCCGGACCAGCCGCCGCACTTCGTGCACCAGGTCGTAGACATCCTGGGCTGCGGCGCCCGGGTCGGCCACGAAGAAGTTGGCGTGCCGGGTCGATACGCGGGCGCCGCCCCGGCGCAGCCCCTTGAGACCCAAGGAATCGATGAGCCGGCCGGCTGCGTCACCGGGAGGGTTGCGGAACACGCTGCCGGCGTTGAGGGTGCCGCCGGGCTGGTTTTCCCTCCGCCAGCGCGTGGCTTCGCGCATCCGGGCCGATATCCGGCCGGCCTCGCCGGGCTCCACGGCGAAAGACGCCTCTAGCACCAGGTCATCGCCCCCCACGCTGCTCCGGCGGTAACCGAATTCCAGGTCGGATGCATCCCGCTCGACGATCTCCCCCGACCTCATGTCCAGAATCGAAGCGGAGATCGCGACATCGGCGGTCTCGGCGCCGTAGAACCCGGCGTTCATGGTCACGGCCCCCCCCACCGAGCCCGGGATGCCTACATAGAACTCCAGGCCGCCGAGGGCGGCCCGGCCCGCCCGGCGGGCCAGGACAGGAAGCGGCGCCGCAGCTCCGGCAGAAACCGTCTCCGCCTCCCGGTCGATCCTTACTTCCTTGAACCTCCCGGACAGGCGGATGACCAAACCGTCGTAGCCCGCGTCCGAGAACACCAGGTTGCTTCCCCGTCCCAGCACCAGGATGTCGATCCCCTTTCGGGAAGCCGCCCGGATCACATCGGCCGCCGCCGCCGCCGAAGACGCCTCGCAGAACCAGCGGGCCGGGCCTCCGAGCTTGTAGGTGGTGAGAGATCCCATTGCCACCCCCGCGGTTACGTATCCGCCGGCCCTGAGCTCGTCCCAGGAGGTCATGACCGCCCGTCCAGCCTGGCGGACAAACAGTCGGGCAGGGCGGTTATATCCCCTGCCCCCAGCGTCAGCACCACATCTCCCGGCTCGACCCGGTCTGCTACGAAGACCGCCGCCTCGCCCAGGAGCGGGACGTAGTGCACCTCCCCGCAGGAGAGGCGGGCGGCGTCGGCCACCAGCTCCCCGCTGACCCCCGGGACCGGCGCTTCACGCGCCCCGTAGACGTCGGTTACCACCACCCGGTCGGCGGAGGCGAGGGCCGCCCCGAACTCATCCGCCAAGGCGGCCGTCCTCGAATACAGATGGGGTTGGAAAACCACCCACAGCCTGTTCCGGTCGAGAGGCCGAAGAGCTTCGAGGTCGGCGGCTACCTCCACCGGGTGATGGGCGTAGCTGTCGATGATGGTGACCCCGCCCGCCGACGCCCGCAGCTCGAGACGGCGCCTGACGCCTCCGAAGCCCGCCAACCCCCGGGCCGCTTCCGAGGGGTCGTGTCCGAGCTCCGCCAACAGGGCCAGCACCCCGCAGGCGTTGCGGGCCGTGTGCAGTCCGGGGGCGCCCACCGTCACCTCGGCCGAAGGGAACCGTCCGCCAAGCCGAAACGACACCGAGGCGGGGCCGGGCGCCGCGTCGAGTATCCGCCACTCGGCCTCTTCCGAGGTTCCGTACCCGGGGCGTCCGGTGCGTTCGGCCAGGCGCCGCCCCCCCGGGTCGTCCACACCCACCACCACAGGGCCGTCCACCCTTTCCACCACCTCGGTGAACGCCCGCTCGAGCCGGTCCAGGGTTCCGTAATGGTCCAGATGATCAGAATCCACGTTGGTGACCATGAGGCCGCGGAACTCGAGATGGGTGAAGGTCGCGAAGGCTTCGTCCGCCTCGAGTATCAGCAGGTCGTCCACACCCAGATGGGCGTTGTCGTCCGGTTCCGGGAGATCGCCGCCCACGATGAACGACGGATCCAGACCCAGGGACCTGGCCGCGGCCGCCGCCATCGCCGTGGAGGTGGTCTTGCCGTGGGTGCCGGTGAAGCCGACAGTGGGAAACCGGGCGGTCAGGGCGGCCAGCAGCCGGGGCCGCATCCATACCGGGACCCCGGCGGCGCCGGCCGCCGCCAGCTCGGGATTTTCTACGGGAACCGCCGAGGAGGCAACCACCAACCCGCATCCGGCCATCCGCTCCGGCCGGGTCCCCGCCCATGTCTCGATGCCGCGGCGCTCCAGATCTTCCATCTCCGGCCCGGCCCGCAGATCCGAACCGGTGACCCGATGCCCCATCGCCGCCAGCAGCTTGGCCAAGGGTCCCATGCCCGCCCCCGCCGCTCCGACCACGTGGACCCGGCCCGGCTCATCGAGATCGAACATACGACCTTCCCAACATCACGGACGCCAAGACGGCCGCCGCGTCCGGACGGACGGAACGCAGCCCCGCCCTGCTCATCTGCTTCAACCGGGCCCCGTCGGCCAGGAGATCGGCCAGCACGGTCCCCAACGATCCCAGGTCGGCCTCGCGGAGGAGCACCGCCGCCCCCGCCGCCGCCATGGCCTCGGCGTTGCCGAGCTGGTGGCGGCCCCCGAAAGAACCGGGTATCAGGATGGCCGGGGTTCCGGTGGCCGCCGCCTCCATCAGGCCGCCCCCCGACCTGGCGATCACCAGGTCGGACACCGCGTAGAACAGCTCCATGCGATCCTCGAAACCAACCACCACCCTGTTCACCCTCGAATCGTCGGCGTCCACCGATACACGGTCCCGATGAGCTGCGCCGGCCAGATGAACGATCTGGACGGGGGCGCCCCCCCACCGGGCGGCCATCTCGGTCACCGCCCGGTTGATGGCGTCTGCGCCCAGGCTTCCCCCGACCACCCCGACCGTGGGCCGGTCCGGTGACAGGCCGTACCGATCCAGCCCCGCCGGGCGCGACGCCGCCTTGTCGAGCTCGGCCAAGCCGGCCCTGAGTGGATAGCCGACCACGGTTCCCTTCAACCCGCGGGTACCCGGAAACGACACGAAAGAACGGTCCGCCAACCGCCCCGCCAGCCGGTTGGCCAACCCCGCCTCGGCGTTCTGTTCGTGCAGGTAGAGGCGGGTCTTCTTGCGCCGGGCCGCCAGCGCCGCCGGGACCGTGACGTAACCGCCCATGCACAGCACGGAGTCCACCCGGCGCGATTCCATCTCCCTGCCCGCCCGGCGGACCGCCCGCAGAACCAGGCTCGGCAACCGGAGATTCCGGCTCGACAAACCGCGCACCAGCCCTTGGATTTCGAGCCGCACGAACGGGTAACCGGCGCGGGGGATGACCTCCGCCTCCATCCGATCGCCTCCGAGGAAGACGATCCTGTGCCGTTCCACTCCTGCCGCCGCCAGCTGCTCGGCCACGGCCAAACCCGGGTAGATATGCCCGCCCGTACCGGCGGCGGCTATGGCGTAGGTCATACGTCCGCCCGCTTCTCCCCGGGCTCGGAAGCGACCGGGGCCGTCAGGGCGATGTTGAGTAGAACCCCGACCCCGGCCATGGCGGCCACCATCGCACTGCCGCCCACCGAGACGAAGGGAAGCGCCAGACCGGTAACGGGGATGACGCCAACCACACCGCCCACGTTGACGACCGACTGCACGCTCAACCAGGCGGTGATGCCGCAGGCCAGCAGGCAGGCGAACATGTCCCCGGTCCGGTAGGCGATCATGACCCCGGTCACCGCCAACCCCGCCAGCACCATGATCAGGACGATCGCGCCGATGAAGCCCGCCTCCTCGGCGATGATCGTGAAGATGAAATCTGTATGGGCGTTGGGCAGAAACGCCCATCGAGCCCGCGAAGCTCCCAGACCCACCCCGTTGAGGCCGCCGCTTCCGAGCGCCAGCAGACTCTGCGCCAACTGGAAGCAGCTGCCGAGGGTGTCGGCGAGCGGATCGAAGAAGCAGGCGAACCGCTCCCGCCGGTACGGGTAGGCGACCGTGGACAGGGCGGCGAGCGCGGCGGCCGCCGCGCCGCCTCCGAGGAGGAACCTCATCGGCATCCCCGAGGCCAGAGCCAATCCTGCGGCCGACCCGGCGATGATGACGGCGGTGCCGAGGTCGGGCTGGAGGACGACCAAGGCGCAGGTGACCCCGACCGCCAGCAGAATGGGCCCCAGCACCTGCTGCAGCTCGCCCAGACGTTCCTTCCGGTCGGTCAGCACCGCAGCGAGGAACACGACCACCGCCAGCTTGGAGAACTCGGAAGGCTGGATGGTGATCGCCCCCAGCTCTATCCAGCGCTGCGCACCGCCCCTCGTGGACCCGAACATCGGCACCAGGAGCAGTCCGAATATCGAGACACCCAAGAGGGGGGTGGCGGCGCGGCGCCACCATGTGTACGGGACCCGCATGACGGCGAACATGACCAGGATGCCGACCACGACCCAGCGCACCTGGCGTTTGAAGACGGCCAAACGGTCGGACTGTCCGAGTATCCCCTCCACCGACGAGGCCGACATGGTGGCGCCGAGGCCGACCACCAGCAGTATTCCTACCAGCGCCAAGACGATGATGACCAGCCGGGACTTGGCGAGGGTGATCTGGTCCTGGAGCCGAGCCCTGGCCCGCAGATGGGTGATGGAAGGTGTCTGGGCGCTCATCTCCGCGGCGCCCCCGACTTGCCGCCGCCGTCGATCCGGCCCTCTCCCAGATGCTCCCGGACCAGCCGGGCGAACGCCGCCCCGCGCTCCTGATAGGAACCGAACATGTCGAAGCTGGAGCAGCCCGGCGAGAGGAGGACGGTGTCTCCTTCCACCGCCCGCTCGCCTGCCAGGGCCACCGCCTGTTCCATCGATTCAGCCAGGCAGGCCGAACGTCCGGGGGCCCTGCTCAACAGCTCGGGTCCCGACTCGCCGATAGCGATCAGATGCCGCACGTTGGGGAGGGCGGCCAGCGGAGACAGGTCGAGTCCCTTGTTCCGCCCCCCCGCTATCAACACCACCGAGGGATAGCAGCGGACGGCGGCCAGAGCGGCATGGGGGTTGGTGGCCTTGGAATCGTCGATCCAGGTGATGCCGCCCCCCCGCCCCACCACCTTCCGGCGGTGGGGGCTGTGGCGGAACCGGCGCACCACCCTGGCGACCGGCCCGAGGCCGGCCCCCATCTCCATGGCGGCGGCCGCGGCCGCCGCCAGGTCGATCCGGTAAGCCGGATCCACGACCGGAACATCCCGCAGCGGGATGCTCCCGCCGGGCAGCACCAGCCGGTCCGGCCCCACCCCGAATCCCCCGTTCGGTAGAGGTTCGGAACCGTAGATCGGCGCCTTGCGGCCGGGGGCGCCGGCCGCAAGGGCCGCCGCGCCCGGATCGTCGGCGCCGTAGACCAGCAGGCCGTCGGGGGGCAGCCGCCGGAAAATCCCGGCCTTGGCCGCCCGGTAATCATCCGGCGATCCGTGCCAATCGAAGTGGTCAGCGGCCACGTTGAGCAGCACCGCCACCCGGGGGGCGAGGGTATGACAGTAAACCAGCTGGAAGCTCGACACCTCCAGCACCACCGCGTCCCAATCGTCTAGGGCGATCTCGGCAACGGTCCGCCCTATGTTGCCGGCCGCCGCGGCGCGGATGCCCGACTCCAGCAGCATCTCGGTGGTCTGTTCCACCACGGTGGTCTTTCCGTTGGTGCCGGTCACCGCCACCAGCGGACACCCGAGCCGGCGGACGGCCAGCTCCACTTCGCTCCATATCGGGATCTCCGCCGCCAAGGCGGCCCTGATCGGATCGGAACCGGGGCTGAAACCCGGACTGGCCACCACGAGGTCCACCCCGGCCAGGGCGGAGGGGTCCCAATCCCCGGAGAAGGTCTCGACGCCGGAGGAGGCCAAGGAGGCGAGGGCGGCGGGGTTCCGGTCGTAGACCGCATGTTCCACGCCCAGGCGCGTCAACAGGTTGGAGGCTCCCTGACCGGAAACCGCCGCGCCCAGCACCAACGCCTTCATCCGGAACCCTCCACCACTAGGCCGTCCACCCCGCCCCCGGCCAGAAAGTCTCCGTAGAAGAGGCCCAGACCCAGGGCGACGCCGATGGCGGCCAGTATCCAGAACCGGGTGATGACGGTGGTCTCCGGCCAGTTCTTCAGCTCGAAATGATGATGGATGGGCGCCATGCGGAACACTCTCCGCCCGCCGAACCATCGGAACCCCACCACCTGGATCACCACCGAGAGGGTCTCCACCACATAGAGGCCGCCGATGACCACGAGCAGCAGGTGGGTGTTGGTGAGCAGGGCCAGGGCCGCCATCCCCCCGCCCAGCGCCTGGGAGCCGACATCGCCCATGATGATCCGGGCCGGGGCGGCGTTCCACCAGAGGAACCCGAGCGAGGCGCCCAGCATGGCGGAAGCCACGGAAGCCAGCTCGAGGCTTCCCTCCACCTGGTAGATGGCCGGATGCCGGAATATCCAGAAGCCGATGATCACGTAGGCGCCGGCTACCAGGGCGGTGGATCCCGACGCCAGGCCGTCCAGCCCGTCGGTGATGTTGACCGCGTTGGCGAACCCGGTGATCATCAGCAGCACCCAGACCGCGAACAAGCCCACCCCAAGGTTCACCGTTATAGGGCGGATGAACCCGATCGAGGTGGCCGTCCCGGAGGCCACCGCCCCCCAGGCGAAGAATCCGGCGATGGCCAGCTGCCCGATGAGCTTGGCCGCTATGCCCAGCCCCTGGTTCCGATACCGGGACAATTTCTGATAGTCGTCTATGAAACCGATGACCCCCATCCCTACGACGGCGCCCACCGCCAGCAGGCCCGCGGCCTCGAATTCTCTTACGGTCCACCCGATCCCTTCCTCTTGGACCTGCAGGCGGAGATGCGAAGCGGCGTATCCGGCCACCACCGCCAGCACGATGACGATGCCCCCCATGGTGGGCGTGCCGCGCTTGTGCATGTGGCCCTCCAGCTCCTCCTGGATGAACTGGCCTACGTTCCAGGCGCGAAACAGGCGAATCGCATAGGCGGTGCCGAATATGGTCACCGCGAAGGCCACCGTCGCCGAGGAGAGCATGGCGATCACGGGCGGGGCCTTCCGTCTCGAAGGTAGGAGGCGGCTGCCGTCCGGTCGTCAAAAGGTATGATCTCCGCGCCGAGATCCTGGAACTGCTCGTGGCCCTTTCCGAGGATCAACACCACATCGCCCGGACGGGCCCTGTCCACCGCCAACCCGATGGCCGCCTTCCTGTCCACCTCCGCTATCACTTCGGCTCGGCCGCCTGCGGCTCCGGCCGCTACTTCACCGACCAGCGCATCCGGATCCTCGAAACGGGGATTGTCCGATGTGATGACCGCCAGATGGGCCCGGGCGGCGGCCGCCCCGATCAACGGGCGTTTGGAGGGGTCGCGCCCGCCGGCCGCTCCGACCACCACCGTGACCGATCCTCTGCTGTGGTCGAGGGCGGCGCTCACCACCGATTCGACCGCGGCCGGGGTGTGGGCGTAATCCACCAGCACGGTGAACGGCTGTCCTTCTTCGACCGGTTCGAGCCTGCCCGGGATCCGCTCGACCGCTTCCAACCCCTCGACCGTTTCGTCCATCCCGATCCCCGACTGCCGGGCGCAGGCGGCCGCCACCGCCGCGTTGCGAACGTTGTGAAGGCCGCCGGGCCGTATCCTCGCCTCCGCCTCCTCGCCGCCCGCCCGGAATGTGAAACGGGCGCGGGTCAGACCCACCTCGACGGCGGTGACCCCCACATCGTGGCCTTCGCCGAAACCAACCGTGACCACCGGGCCGCGCGCCGATCGAGCCAGGCGGCGCCCGGGCGGATCGGTCACGTCGATCACATGGGCGGCGGCGCGTCCGTCGAACAGCAGCCTCTTGGCGGCGAAGTACTCGTCCATGCTCCCGTGGAAGTCGAGGTGATCCTGGGACAGGTTGGTGAAGGCGGCCACCGCGAACGAGGCGCCCTCCACCCGATGGAGGGCCAGGGCATGCGACGACACCTCCATCGCCGCCAGCGTGACCCCCCGTTCCACCATGACGGCGAACATCCGCTGGAGGTCGGAACCCTCCGGAGTGGTGCGGTCGAGCGGCTCGCCGTCTCCGAACAGCTCGCCGTCTCCGAACAGCCGGGCGCCGAGCGTGCCCAACCTGCCGAAGGGCCGGCGCGCCGCACGGGCTATGGACTCGAGCATGATCGTGACGGTGGTCTTCCCGTTGGTGCCCGTGACCCCTATGACGTCCAGCCGGCGGCTCGGGTCGCCGTGAACCAGGGCTGCGGCCGGCCCGAGCGCCCTGCGCGTGTCCGGCACCCTTATCTGAGGCACCGGAAGAGGGGCGAACTCTTCGACCAGCGCCGCCGCCGCGCCGCGGGAAACCGCTTCATCTATGTAGGTGTGACCGTCTGCCTCGATACCGCGGATGGCGGCGAACAGACAACCGCGAACCGTCCGGCGGCTGTCATGGGTGACGTCGCATATCGAGGCGCCGCCGCCCCCCCTGAGGTCACCGCCGATCCGTCCTGCCACGGCAGAGAGCTTCACCGGCTCAGCGGGCATCCGGCCTCACTCCCATCTGGTGGAGTGAAGCCTCCATCACCTCGGAGAACAGGGGGGCGGCCACCGCCCCTCCGGTGCGTTCCAGGACGCTGTCGCCCTGGGGGGAGTCGATCACCACCGCTATGACGAGCCGGGGATCCTCGACCGGCGCCATCCCCACGAAACTGGCCACGTAATCATCCGTATAGACACCGAGATCCTGGTCGAATCTTCGGGTGGTGCCGGTCTTGCCGCCCGCCGTATACCCCCGCACCGCCGCCTTGGTCCCGGTGCCGTCGTCGACCACCGTCTTGAGCAGCAGACGAACCCGGCGGGCCGTGTATTCCGAGAGTATCCGTTCCGAAGGGCTGGACGGCAGCCGGTTCACACCGTTGCCGTCCACGATCCCGGTCACCAGCCGGGGCGTCATCCGCACCCCCCCGTTGGCGATGGTGGCGTACACCGCCGCCATCTGCAGGGGGGAGACGGACAGTGAGTAGCCGATCGAGGCGGATGCGGGGCAGGTCAGGCATCCGTTGGGCAGGTTGACCGCACCCTGGGCTTCGCCCGGGAAGTCGATGCCGGTGACCCGGCCGTATCCGAAAGAATCCAGGTAGTGGGCCAGGTGCGTCGAACCCAGATCCTGTCCGATCTTGACCGTACAGACGTTGGAGGAATACCGGACGCAGTCCCTCACGGTCATCAACTGGGGTTCATGCGGGCTGAAGTCGTTGAAGCACCCGATCACTTCCTCGTTCTCGCAGGCGCCGTCCACCACCTCGATGTTGTCCTGTACCAGATACTGGGTATCCCAATCGACTACTTCCTCCTCCAACGCGGCAGAAACCGTGACCGCCTTCTGGGTGGATCCCGGCTCGTACACGGAGCGCACCGCGGTGTTGATGAGTATCCCGCTGGCAGCATCTAGTTCGGAGCGGTCCGATGGATCGAAGGAAGGGGCCACCACCATGGCCAACACCTCGAAGGTGTCAGGATCCAGTACCACGACGGTGCAGCGCTTCGCCCCCGTTTTTTCCAGGGTTTCCAGGCACTCTCGATAGGCTACGAACTGCACCTCGCGGTCGAGCGAGGTGAGCAGGTCGGCGCCCGGAACGGCCGGCTGCACTTCATAACGACCATGCGGGATAACGTGGCCCCCCGGTGCACGCTCGGCCAGGACGCGGCCCGGAATACCCGTCAGCAGCTCGTCGTACTGTGACTCCAGCCCTTCGATCCCCTTGGAGTCGATGTCCACGAAACCCACCGTGTGGGCGGCCCGAACACCCGACGGGTACACGCGCTTGGGCTCGACCAGGAAATGGATGCCTGCCAGGTCCAGCTCTTCCACCCCGGCGGCCTGTTCCGCCTCGACCTGGCGGGCCACGAACACGAAGGTGGAATCGGAATCGAGCCTATCCCGCAGCCGGTCGATGTCCAGATCGAGGATTCCTCCCAACCGCAAGGCGGCTTCCACCGGGTCCCGGATCTGTCTCGGATTGGCATAGATGGATCGTGATTCGATGCTCACCGCAAGCTTGCGGTGTTCACGGTCGTAGATGGTTCCCCGGGCGGCGGAGGTCTCCTCCACCCGCACCCTCTGCTCCTCCGCGGCTTCCCTGTATCCGGCGGCGTCCACCACCTGTATCTGGAACAACCGGTATCCGATGGTCGCCCAAGCTCCGATGAACAACAGCACGACCGTGAGCAGGCGGATGTCGATGGAACGACCGGCCGCCCGCTTCTTTACTCCGATACCCGTCTTCTGCCCCTTCAACGCGGTTCACCTCATTCCACCCGCCCGGGGACCGCCGCCTCTCGTCCGGCGTTCGACCGGGAAACCTCC
This sequence comes from uncultured Acidimicrobiia bacterium, assembly GCA_958295745.1. Lineage (GTDB taxonomy): Bacteria > Actinomycetota > Acidimicrobiia > Spongiisociales > Spongiisociaceae > CATQHD01. The sequence goes on from OY282370.1 coordinate 67,425, forward strand.
CCCGGGGGCCTCTCCGAAGCGCCGCCGACGTCATTTACCGCAGCCTGCCGCCGCGGCGCGGCGACCGGTACAACGTCTTCGGGCAGCACCATGCCCAGCATCCCTTCGGCGATCGGGATGATCTCTCCGGGGGACTCGAGGCGGGTCTTTTCGAGCTGCAGCCGGTGCTGCCGATCCATCTCGACCTCGATCCGGCGATGCATCTGGCGGATCTCGAAAGCCGACTCGTCGGCCGCGCCGCGCAAAAAGAACAAGGACAGGAAGGCCGCCACCACGGCCGCCGTGTAGAGAACCCACCCGAAGGCGGAGGTAAAGGACAGCCGACGTCCGCTGATCACACGGAGGGATGACCGGGTGACCTCGACGGAACGCAGCGGACGGACGGTCATGCGGCCTTCTCCGCGGCGCGCAGGCGGGCGCTGCGGGCCCGGGGATTGCGGGCCACCTCCTCGGGATCGGGGCGCATGGGCCTAGGGGTGAGCACGACCAGCTCGACCGGAGGCGCAACCGGAAGGACGGGTTCCGACGACCGGCCCTCGCCCCGGCGGAACCGATGTTTGACCAGCCGGTCTTCCAGGGAGTGGTAGGCGATGGCCACACATCGGCCCCCCGGTCGGAGGACGCGGATGCCGCGGTCCAGACCAGACGAAAGAGCGGCCAGCTCGTCGTTGACCGCCATCCTCACCGCCTGGAAGGTCCGCCGGGCCGGATGTCCGCCGGAACGGCGGGTCGCCGCCGGGATGGCCTTCTTGACCACCGCGGCCAGGTGCTCGGTGTCCGTGATGGGTCGGGCGGCTGCGATGGCCCGGGCTACCCGGTGGGCGAACCGCTCCTCGCCGAGGTTGCGGATGATGCGGGCGAGCTGGGGGGCGGGTGTCCGGTTCACCACTTCTTCGGCGGAATCGGCGGCGTCCGGCCCCATGCGCATGTCGAGCGGTCCTTCCCGGCGGTAGGAGAACCCGCGCCGGGCGGTGTCCAGCTGGTGACCCGATACGCCCAGGTCGAAAAGCACCCCGGCGACCTCGCTGATCTCCCGCATCCTCAGTATCTCATCGATCTCGCCGAAGTTTCCGACCGCCAGATCGAGCCGTGAGCGCCCTGGGGCCCGCTCGATCGCCTCCGGATCCCGATCGATGCCGAGCACGCATATGCCTTCCCCCAGCCCGTCCAGCAAAGCTGCTGCATGACCGCCTCCGCCGTAGGTGGCGTCGACGACCACCCCGCATTCCAACGGCCGGAACAGGTCGACCACCTCTTCCAGCATCACGGGAAGGTGGTATGGCCGACGATCTGCGGTATATTCGATATCAGACACCTGGCTCATTGCCAGCCCCCCGGGATGTGATACCAAGTAGAGTGCGGGCGGAGTAGGGGCAATCCATTGGTTGTCCGGAGGGCTGGCGATGAGCAGGTCATCGATACGCCGGAATCGCGGGTTTGGTGTTCTAGATCAGATGCCGTATTCCGAAAGCGCCTCCTCGATGTTCGCGTAGTAGTCGTCGGCCTGCTCGTTGTATTCCTTCCAAGCCTCCGGGTCCCATATCTCGGCGAGTTCCCCCGAGCCGGTAACCACGACCTGTCTGCCCAGGCCGGCGTAGTCCCGCAGCAGCGCCGGGAGATGCACCCGGCCGGCCGCATCCAGGTTCTGGTGAACGGCCCCGGCGAAGAAAGCCCGTATCATCCGCCGGACGCGGGCATCCGTGCGGGGCAGCTTCTGGTATTTCTCCACTTCCCGGTCCCATATGTCCATCGGGTAGATGTCGAGGCACCGTTCCCTGCCTTTGGTGATGGCGCAACCCTTCTCCAGCCGGTCGCGATACCGGGCCGGGAGCACTAACCGCCCCTTCCCGTCTACCGTGTGCCGGTATACGCCGAGAAACATCTGTCACTGTCCCTGTTCCCTGTATCGATCTCTGGCGGCCTCTGGCGGTCGAACCGGGGGCCACCCCATGGACTTCTCTACCACTATACCCCACTTCGATCCACTTTGTACCACTTTTTGCCGTTTCGTCCAAATATCCGCCCCTGCAGCCCCTCCGAATGGGACGCAGGGCGCCGAGAAATGGGTTCCTGACCGCGTGGGACGACCCAGGGGGAGGCAGAAGGACGATGCGGACGCAACCGGGCCGCCGGCTTGGAGTTCCGGGGAGCGTGCCAAACACGCCAACTCGGAGCGCGGGTTCCCAATTCGGTTGCTACAATGGGAAAGCGGCGCCGAGAAGACCGGGCAGCTGGTTCATCCGGTCTTGCCCCACCCAGCACAGCTGCGTCCGGCTAACGGCATTGAGGGTGCTGAGCAACAAACCGGGGCGGCCCGGTCGGTCGATTATGAATGCACCGGCCGGCGAGCGGGCAGCCGACAGCAATCGCCCTTGTTCAGCAACCTTCTTGCGGGAGGGTTCCATGGTCAGCCAACAGATCGATCGGCAGATCGCGGCGCGCCTGGCCGCGTCCGGCATCCGCTACACGAGCGGGCGTCGAAGGGTGGTCGGGGTACTGGCCGCGGCCGACGGCCCCCGGTCGGCCGCGGAACTGCACGACGACTTGGGTCGGAAGGTGCCCCTCTCGTCTCTCTACCGCTCCCTTTCCGTGCTCACCGACGCGGGCGTGCTCGCCCCCCACCATGGAAGCGGGAGGATCGTCCGCTACGAGCTCGCCGAATGGCTGATGGGTCACCACCATCATCTGGTGTGCGCCGACTGCGGCGCGGTAGATGACGTGGAGCTGCCGGAGCCGTGGGAATCGGCTCTCGCCGTCCTGGTGTCGGAAGCGACCGCACCGCAGGGTTTCATCGCCGCCAGCCACACGCTCGAGATCGGGGGGCTCTGCCCCGGTTGCCTGAACCCGGAGCAGGGTACGCGGTCGAAGGGAGCGGGCATCGGGTAACTTGTTTCGGCAAAGACGCCGGGGCGGGGCTCATGAAAGTCGGGCTTTCTGTCCGGGCTGGTATCGTTGCATCCCGCACCGGAACGGAGAAATGGCCGAGCGAGCATTGGTCCTCAACGCAACCTACGAACCGTTGTCTGTCGTGAGCGCACGCCGGGCCGTGGTCTTGGTCTTGCGCGCCAAGGCGGAAACCGTGGCCGCCGCCGACCGGACCTGGCGCACCACCGAACGCGCCTTCGAGGTTCCTGCGGTGGTGCGGCTGCGTAACTATGTCAAGGTCCCCTATCACCGGCGGGTCCCGCTCACCCGAACCGCGGTGTTCGCCCGCGACGGCCACCGTTGCCAGTACTGCACGGCGCCGGCGGAGAGCCTCGACCATGTAGTTCCGAAATCCAACGGCGGCAAGCACACCTGGGAGAACGTGGTGGCCTGCTGCCGCCGATGCAACATGCGCAAGGGAAACCGGCTTCCGAGACAGGCCGGCCTCAAGCTCACCAGAACGCCGACCACCCCGAGCTACCAGGGATGGCTGTACGCCGCCCTCGGGAAGTCGCGCGATCCTCGCTGGGCCCCGTACCTGCTTGCCTAGGCGGCCTAGACGGCCTGTGCGATGAGGAACGGATCGAGGTGTTACCGCGTTCCGATAACTTGGAAACTACCCTTGTGGAACCATTCCCTATCCAACGGAGCCAGCCGATGTCTTTAGTTTCTTCCACGATGTTGGCGCTCGGTACTCCCGCCCCCGACTTCGATCTGCTCGATACGGTGAGCGGAAACCGGGTCAGCCTCGCCGGCCAGGCCGGACACAAGGCGCTGGTAGTCGTATTCATGTGCAACCATTGCCCATACGTGGTGCACATACAAGAGGGCCTGGCCGATTTCAGCCGCGACTACGCCGACTCGGAAGTATCCATCCTCGGCATCAGCGCCAACGACGCCGATAACTACCCCGACGACGCACCCGACCGGCTCGCCGCGGTAGCTCGCGAAAGGGGATACGGATTTCCGGTCCTGTACGACGAGACCCAAGAGGTGGCCAAGGCGTATACGGCGGTATGCACCCCCGACTTCTTCCTGTTCGGACCGGATCGGACCCTCGTCTATCGGGGTAGGTTCGACAGCTCCCGGCCCGGTTCGGGAGTGCCTGTAACCGGACAGGACCTGCGGGCGGCGGTAGAAGCCGTCCTCGAAGGGCGGCCGGTATCGGAACCCCAGTACCCGTCGATGGGTTGCTCCATCAAGTGGAAACCCGGCAACGACCCCCACTGACCTGCCTCGACCCCGATCTGCCCCGGTTATCTGCAAAGTTTCGGTTGGGGTGGGTAAGAGGCGTTGGTTGCGAGGTGTGGATGTGTTGCGCCTACGGCCTTACCTACCCGCGTCTCTTGTAGACCACCGAGGGGGCGATATTCGGTTCCCTTCACCCCACCCCCAACGCCCCGTCCACGACAATCTCATCGACGGATCAACGCATCAGGCTCAGGTTCGGTTTCGCAACTACCGTAACTACTCCGCCCGCCGCCGTTGCGGTGGAGGTTCTGCGGGCGCGTTCATCCGGCCCGCGCCCTGATTCGGGCCCGGACCGTCCTGCTCCCCCGTCGGCGGGGCGCCCGGGGGGCCGCCCTCCGGAGCGGGGTCTGGGATCTGACCGCCGCGGCCGAGACCGGGCGGCGATTTCTGTGGTATCGATCGCTTTTCATCATCGGGCGGGAAGGTCGGCCGCCGTCGCGAGGCCGACCCCCGATCAGGGACCGTCCCGAGGTTGGGCCTGCCAGCCGTTTCCCACCCGCCGAACCACCAGGTTCTGGTCGGCGATCCAACGGTGATGGCGGGGGCATACCGCCACCAGGTTGTCCACGTCGGTGCGGCCCCGGTCGCGGCGCCACTCCTGGGCGTGGTGGAGCTGACAGCGGTGCATCGGCATCCCGCACTCGAAACATCCCCCGTCCCTGACAGCCACCGCCAATCGCTGCGGGGCGTTCGCCAAACGGGTCTTGCGCCCCATCCACAGGACGCGGCCCGGACCGGAAAAGATCGTCGAAACCAGCTCGGTATCGGGGGAAAGGGTCCGCAGCACCTCGCGCGGTACGGGGCCGGCGCCGATGACTTCGACCTGTCCGGTCGGGTTCACTCCATCCAGCTCGGCCAGGTCGACCTTGACCACCATCATGGCAGGAGAGACGGCTCTGCCGCCTCCGGCTGCGGTGTCGGGGAGAGGAAGATGGGTCGAAGCATCTCGACCGGTGACGATCTCGAAGAAGGCATCCGCCAGCCGCTGCTCCGTTGTGCGTACTTCGTTCGGGTTCTGATCGGCGCCGGCGTCGGCCATCCTGAGCTTGTGGTAGCGGACGTCGATCGTCTCCTCTACCAGGCCGGCGCTCACCGGGTCCATCTCGAAACGAAAGACCCTCATCCCGTTCAGGCGGTCGGTCCAGACCGACCCCCGGCGGCACTTGCGTTGATGCTCGAGTATATCCGTACCCGCCTGAAGCACTTGTCGAGCGGTCCACGCCCTCGTCCGCCGCCGGAACAGATCGACCGGCATCCGGGTGGCCATCTCCATCAGCTCGGCGGAGCTGTCCACCACCTCGGGATCCAGTTTCTCGGCGGCGTCCGCCATGACCGCGGCATGGCCCAAGGTCATGTCCCCGGACGCAAAGCGCTCCTCCACCTCGGGCATGTCCGGCAGATGCTCGGTTACCCGGGTCACCTTCCTCGTATCTCGGGCGGCCAAACCGGTAGCCTGGCGCAGCATCTCCCCTGCGTCGATCCCCGGGGCGGCGTCTTCTGCCCACTGCGCCACCCTGCACAACAGCCAGTCCGACTTGGCCTGCAACCGGCCCAGCCCGGCGGCCAACGCCGCCAGCTCTTCGACGGACATGCCTTCGCCCGAGACGCCGTCCAACATCCGGAACGCCGCATCCACCAACCCGCGAGCGGAAACTCCGTCATCCTGCTCGCGCCAACCCCTGCTGCGGGGTTCACGATCACCTGTCGAACCCGTTTCCATCACTCCAACACCTCGAGACCTGTACTCATACTTATACAATAAATATAGGAACCCAACAACCCCTATCATTCAGACTGGGAAAAGTATTTCAACTATCGGTGAGTTAAGAACGAAAAGTGCCGAGCAACACGGGCCGGCAACGATCTTCGTCGTTCATCACCCTCCCAGATATCCGAATCGGCTGCCCGCCGACAGAAGGAGCGGCGGCAACCGCCCTCCTACGACGACCTCCTCATGCTGCGCCGCCAACGCAGGAAATCGACCATCTCCCCCGGCGGCGGGATGGAATCGCCGCGGCCGTATGCGGTCGTCATCCGCCAATCCCGATAGGAGGGCGCCGGACGCGGCAGGAAAGGGAACCTGCGGGCCCACCCGGGTGCCGCAGCCGCCGCCGCCAGCCGCACGGCTTCGACGCCGATACCGGGATGGCGGACCGCCACCCGCAGGAACACCCTCACCAAACCCACGGACGACGGCTCGACCGCCGCCGCCCCTCGGCGGCCCCTAGACAGATAGTTCCAAGGGATGAGGGTATGCCTCTGCGCTAGAGGGCCCCGCCCTGCCGGGGAAGGGTTTCCAGACCGGCTCGACCCGCCGGGGCCGCCTCATCCGGCCGCCGCCGCGCTGTCCGCACCGGCGCCGGACGGATGCGATGCGCCGCCCTTCGCGGTTCATTTGTGCTTTGGTGATGGTGAAGGGGCGCCGGATGCGAACATCGGGAGCGGCCCCGGAACCACCCATCTAGAAGCCGCCCGCCCCCGCAACCTGGCTGCGAACCTCTTCTTCGCTGCCCCGGAGGATGTCCAGGAAGCGGTCGCGGTCCAGCTCGAATTTGCTCACGTCCTCTTCGACGCTGCTGGTGATCTTGCCCAGCTCCACGAACAGCGCCAGCTGCCCTTCCCGGAGTGCATCGAGCATCTCGTCGCTGTCCGGCGTGATCCCGTAGATCGATACCCCGTCGGTGACGAACTTGACCTTGCGGGGGTCCACCCCCTGCCGGATCAAGTACCCCCATGCCCGCCTGATCCGCTGGAGGGACATCCCGTTGTCCTTCATGCTCCTCACTACCCGGAGCCGCACCAGATCCTGAAAAGAATACAGGCGTGGAACGCCGGGGCGCCCTCCCGTCCGCTGGACGGATGGTTGGACCAGCCCGACGCTGTCCCAGTATCGGAGCTGCGCCGGTGTACATCCCGTCAGCCTCAACGCCTGATCGGCAGTGAATCCTTTCTGCAAAGCTATCTCCCTCGTATCCAGGGGGATGCCCCGCAGGACACCCCTGATTCCCTATGCGCACCGCGCCGTTGTAGCGCATATGACACGAGCGGATTAGACCAATAAGTGGCTAAGCCCATCTCCGCCTCAGGGGTTCATCTTACTTGGAGAGTTTCCTCAGCGACGGAAAGGCCAGCGAGAGTTTCTCGCGTTCTGCAAGAAATTTCGGGGGAAGCCGCCTAGGGCCCCGCCGGAGCCTCGGCGCATCTGGATCAGCGCGCTCACCGAGAGCACCATCAGACCGAACCCTCCAAGAGCCAGCACCGTGTTGAACGAGAAGGTGACGAGCAGCGTCAGCAACCCGATCACCGCCCCGGCGATCGGAAGGCGGAGCCTCCTCTGCGCCAGACGGGACAGAGACGATGTCTTACGGGTGAACTCGGGATCCTCGTCCAGGAACTGCCGTTCGATCTCGTCGAGAATCTGCTGCTCCCGCTCGTTCAATGGCATAGAAGCTGCTCCACTCTGCTCCAAGTCGCCGCCGCGCCCAGTATACGCCCCGGACGCGCCATAGCGAAGCGAACCCTACCCACCCTCACCACATCGGGGCCGGCCGCCGGCGCCATACGGTCCGGATTCATCTGCGGGAGGCGCCGCCCGACCGGCCGGGCCGCAGCCTGGCGGGCGCTACGGCCCCGCGCCCGAACCTGGCCCGCACCTCGTCGACCGCATCCGCCGCATCCTCCCATCGGGAACCGGAATCGATGGTCATCTGGCGCGGCCCGTCTTCGGGTTCCAGACCGCTGACCGCCACCCCGAGCAACCGTACCGGGCGCTCCCCCACCCCGGCCCGATCGAGCAGGCGGCAGCAGGCCCGGTAGATGTCCCTCGTCACATCGGTGGCGTCCGCCAGCGTCTCTGAACGGGTAACGGTCTTGAAGTCGGAGAATCGAATCTTGAGAGATACCGTGCGCCCCGACATTCCCGCCCGGCGAAGCCGCCATGCGACCCGATCGGCGTGGCGCAGCAGCTCGGCGCGCAGCCATTCCATTCCCGTGATGTCTTCCCCGTAGGTATGTTCGGCGGAGATCGACTTGGCGGCCCCGTACGGCGAAACAGCGCGCTCGTCGACCCCGTTGGCCAGCCGGTGTAGATGCGCGCCCACCGCCTTTCCGAGGCGCCGCTCGAGCAGGGGCGCCGGGATACGCGCAAGTTCCGACACCGTCTCCACCCCCATCTCGGACAGCCGGCGCCGGGTGGCCTTCCCGACTCCCCACAGCTCCCTCACCCCCAGCCCGTGCAGGAACGACATCTCGCTGCCGGCCTCTACGATATATATGCCGTCCGGCTTGGCCCGGCCTGAGGCCATCTTGGCCAGATAGAGGGTTGCGGCTGCGCCCACCGAGGCCGGAAGCCCCAGGTCGGCCCTTATCCGGGCTCGAACGTCCTCCGCCGCCGCCCGGCTGTCCCGATAGTGCCACCGCAAACCGCGGATGTCCAGGAAGGCCTCGTCGAGGGACAACCCCTCCACCAGCGGCGTGAAGCTCCGGAAGATAGAGAACAGCTGCCCCGCCACTTCTCCGTAACGCCCATGGCGGGGCGGGGCGACCACCAGGTCCGGGCACCTTCGGAGGGCGGACACCATAGGCATGGCCGAATGGACCCCTGAAGCCCTGGCCTCGTAGGAAGCGGAGGCGACCACCCCCCGGCGCCCCTTCCCCCCCACCGCTACGGGGCGGCCGCACAGGCCCGGATCGTCCAGACGCTCGACCTCCACGAAGAAGGCGTCCATGTCCACATGCAGGATCGGCTCGGCGATACGGGGTTCGGCCATCCCCGCCAACATAGCGGCTACTCTCGACCCTGATCGTTCATGAGGTTCGATTGGGGTGGGCCGGGGCGCCGGTCTACGAGGTGTGGATGTGTCGGGACTGAAGACCGAAGACCTGACCCGTTGCCAGCATCTCTCTATATCCCCCAAGGGCCGTGTACTTTCCCTTCACCCCATGGACGGCGATTCCGACCGAGGACGAGGATAAACGTGCCGTTACGACCGATGACCCCGGTTCAAGATGGTTGCTCTCATGACGGCTGCCCGCGGCTGTTGCCGCCCGCTCCAACACCGGCCATGAAGGATCGGGGTTGACATGGCCTCCGTGGTGCATCTGATCCGACACGGCGAAGTCGACAACCCTCACCACACCGTATACGCCGACCTGCCCTGCTTCTATCTCAGCCGACGAGGGCGGCGCCAGGCTGCTTGGGCGGGAAATCACCTCGCCCCCCGCCCTATCGAAGCCGTCTATTCCTCTCCGCTCGACCGGGCGGTGGAGACGGCGGGGGTGATCGCCGCCCGCCGGGGCCTGGAGGTGGAAACCGTCCCGGACCTGACCGAGTGGGCGCTGATGGGGCGGTGGAGCGGCCTGCCATGGCCTGACCTCGACTCCCACTTTCCCGGCGAGCTAGAGGTGTACCTCACCCGTCCGCTCGAGATGGATTTCACCCCCGAGTCGGTGGGGCAGCTCGCCGACCGGGTGGGGGGCGCCGTCTCGTCCCTGGCGGCCGCGCATCCCGCAGGAGAGATCGCGGTGGTCTCCCACCAAGACGCCATCCAGGCGGCCCGGCTCCTCCTCACCGGCAGCAGCCTCCGCCTACTCCACGAAACCAAGCCCAGACACTGCGAGATAATCACGCTGAATCGGGGAGAAGCATGGCGAGAAACCTCCCGTCTGGCGCCTGACTTCTGACCACCGGCACAACCTCCGGCGGCGGCTCCCACACCACATCAGGCCCCCGCATCGGCAAGGCCGCCACAGGCAGACGGCGGCTCTTCTACCGCCTCGGCGAACCCGGCGCGGCGTCGATGTCGATGATCCCCCTCCCGTCCGGATCCTCTCCGCGCATCTGCTCGATGAGGGCGGCGTCCGTCTCGAAGGCCAGCTCGGGAAGATCGTCCAGGGCAAACCACCCGAGATCCACGGCGTCGGACCCCGGCGCCTGCTCCCCGCCCAGTACCACGCCGGCGAACCAGATGCACACGCTGAGCTTCACCGGATCGTGGAAGTTGGCCGCCGCGAAGACCGGACGACGACCCAGTTCCACCACCAGACCGGTCTCCTCCAACACCTCGCGCATCCCGGCCTCCCGCACCTCTTCCCCGTAGTCCATGTAACCCGCCGGGAACGACCAGAGGCCGGGGCGGGAAGACCCGGGACCCCGCTTGACCATCAAAATGCGCCCCTCCCCGTCGCTCAGCACCACGGCCACCGCTACCGAAGGGGAACGAAAATCGACTCTCCCGCAACGGGGGCACACCCCGCGCTCCCGGCCGTACCGCCTGGCGCGCTCGAGTCGCTCCCCGCAGTCAGAACAGAACAGGGCCTCTCCCGGCCACGGGGTGTCTCTTCGGGGGACCATTCTCTTCCATCATACCGGCGCCGTACCACCGGATCGGCCCCCCTCCCCGGCGTCCGATGCGCCAAACCGGGCATCGATGCGCCAAAATAGGGAGATGCCACTCAAGGTGACCATCTCGGCGGCCTCCATCCTCACCGGCGGCCTGTTGTGGGCAGGCCGGCTGCTGTTCGGAACGTCTCCCTGGAGTACGCCCGCCTCCTCGCTGACGGCGATCGGGCTCGTAGCGGTCACCGCCGTCACCGTGGTGGCGATGGTGCTTTCGCCGGGCCGATGGGTCCGCAACTCGGTCGGGGCGGTCGGAGGGGCGTGGGCTTCGATCGCGGCGGCGGTTCCGGTCGATCCGGTGTGGATCATCGCCTTCGCGGTAGGCGGCGCCGGCATAGCCCTGGCCTGGCTTCGACCCTTGGACGAGTGGTTTCACCAGATCAATCCGCACCGGGTTCCGCCGAAGGCCGCGGTGCTCGCCCTCGGCCTCATATGGATGCCGCTCCTGGTGGGCGGCCTGGGTGTGCCGGACGTGACGCCCGGCGGATGGGCCGCGGCCGCCTTCGGGATAACAGGCGGCTGGGCCTACGCACGGGCGCTGCCCGGCGCCCTCTGGACGGTCAGGCTCGCCTTCCCGATACTGGGGGCGGCCTCGGTCATCGGCCTGCGCTTTCCCGCCGCCGCCGGATTGCTGGCGGTGACGGCCTTCCTCACCCATCTCGCCTGGACGGAGGAGGCCCGCCTAGCCGTCCAGCCGCCCGCCCCGCGCCGTGTGAAGCCCGTTTCGATCCTTCCGGAAGTCACCCCTCCCGGCCTCCTGGAATCGGCCGGATACGACCGGCGGGGCCGCCCCCTGGAAGAAGCGGACTGAGATGGCCCGGCTTCGCTGGACCTTCGCCATACCGGTGCTGGCGGCCGGCGCGGCGGGGGGTTTCATCGGCTGGGCTGTTGCCAGGGTGGGGTGCCTGGACGGTTCGTGCGGCCCGGCCGCGGTCTTCGTCATCGGCCTGGTTTCGGGCCTGGTAGCGGCGGTGGGTGTGGGAATAGTCGTAGTCCTGGCCGACCGCTCCCTGCGGGAATGGCGGGAGTGGCCGGGCCGCGCCGAATCACGGAACGAAAAGGGCGCCGAACCCGAAGGAGGGGAGGGCGGGGATGAACGAACCCCCTGACGGCAGGAGCACCCTCGCCGACTTCGGACTGACAGCCCTGGTGATGGGCGGAGGGGCCGCGTTCCTGCTCGGACTGATCACCATCGGAGTGGGCGCCCTGACGGGAAGGATACCGCTCCTCCTGGGAATCCTCCTGGGCCTCACAGCCCTGGTTGCGGTTGCCGGCTTGGTGATCACGATCGTCACCGTCCGGAGTGGAAAACCTCCCCGCCGACCGGCGGCCGGCCGGAGCGGGGACCTCTGACAACGCTGCGGTTGAAACATCGGACTTCCCCTTGGTGGCGGGGTTGAAATCGAATACCGCAGATGAAAGAACAGCATCGCCCGTTTGCCGGTCGGTACTCGACCCCACCCCAAGGCACCCCGCACACCGCGTCGGCGTCCGCTGACATCACCTTCTCGGCGAACACCACCACCATCCCCCTCAGCAGATCCACATCCTCGGTCTCCAACAACCGGCGCAGATCCGCCACCCCCCGTACACCACGTCCGTGGACTCGACTCACCACCGCCCGCCCCATCCGGAGGCTTACCAGGCTCTCTACGCCCCCGGACCGAATATCAGCGACCCAAATATCCGCGATGCGTTGTGGCCGCCGAACCCAAAAGCCAAACCCAGAAACAAAAACTAGTCATGGCGCACCCGACCCCGGCCGGACGCGCCTCACTGGCCACAAAATCAATACCGCACACGGGATCCGGGGCGGTGCAACTGACCGCAGGCGGTACGACACCATAGTCCACAGCCGGCAAACAAAAGACCGCTTCACCCCCCGCCCATCCAGAGACATACCAGACTCTCTACACCCCCGGACCGAATATCAGCGACCCAAATATCCGCGATGCGTTGTGGCCGCCGAACCCAAAAGCCAAACCCAGAAACAAAAACTAGTCATGGCGCACCCGACCCCGGCCGGACGCGCCTCGTTGGGCACATAAGCTGCATGACCGACTCAACCCCGCTCATCCACCCCCCCGCCCCACCCATCCGGCGGCTTACCGGGCTCTCTACACCCCTGGGCCGAATATCAGCGATACGTTGTGGCCGCCGAACCCAAAAGAGTTGGTCATGGCGTACCCGACCTCGGACGGACGCGCCTCGTTGGGCACATAGTCGAGGTCGCATTCGGGATCCGGGGTGGTGTAGTTGATCGTAGGCGGTATGACACCGTGGTTCATGGCCAGCAGACAGAAGATCGATTCGATCGCCCCCGCCCCGCCCATGAGGTGCCCGGTCATCGATTTGGTGGACGAGATCGGAACCGTCCGCGCCGCCTCATCGCCGAAGGCGAGCTTGATGGCCAGCGTCTCGGTGACGTCATTTGCCCTGGTAGAGGTTCCATGGGCGTTGATGTAGTCCACCTGCTCGGGCTGCAGTCCGGCGTCCTTCAAGGCCGCCTGCATCGCCCGCGCCGCTCCCCTGCCCCCGGGCCGCGGCAGGGTGACGTGATAGGCGTCCGACGTCATCCCGTACCCGATCACTTCGCCGTAGATGCGGGCGCCCCGCGACACGGCCCGTTCCCAGTCTTCCAGGATCAGGCAGGCGCCCCCCTCCGACAGCACGAACCCGTCCCGTTCCAGGTCGAAGGGCCGGGAGGCCCCGGTCGGATCGTGGTTGCGGGTGCTCAGGGCCCTGCTCTTGTTGAAGGACCCGATGCCGAACTCGCACACCGTCGCTTCGCACCCCCCCGCCAGCATCACGTCGGCCGCCCCGCGGCGAATGATCTCGGCGGCGTCCCCGATGGCGTTTGCCGAAGCCGCGCAGGCGGTCACCACACAGGTCACGGGCCCCCGCATGTTGAACCGGATCGACGCCACACCGGCGGCTTCGTTGGGAATGATCATGGTGACGGCCAGCGGGCTGATCCGGTCGGCGCCGCGGCTCACCATCACCTTGACCTGGTGATCGAAGGACATCATTCCGCCCAATCCGGACCCGACCACCACTCCGGCCCGGTCGGCGGCCTCCCCGCCGTCGGTGAAGTCGATTCCGGCGTCGTCCACCGCCTGCTGGGCGGCGCCGATGAACAGCTGGGCGGACCGGTCGAGACGGCGCGCCTCCCGCTTGACGATCACGGATTCCGGATCCCATCCGCTGACCTCTCCGGCGAAGGTGGTCTGCACGCCGGACGGATCGAACTGGGTGATGGGCCCGATGCCGGATGCCCCGGCCAGGGCGGCCCGCCAGGTCTCGTCTATCGAGTGTCCTAGGGGGGTGATGGCGCCCATACCGGTCACCGCCACCCGCCTTGCTCCATCACGCATCGGATCGTTCCTCAGATGCCGCCGGCGGCCCGGTCAGGACAGCTTGTCGAGCACCATATCGACCGCCTGGCCGACCGAAGTGATGTCCTCGGCTTCCTCGTCGGGAATCTTCACCCCGAACTCGTCCTCGAGAGCCATCAGGAGCTCCACGACCCCCAACGAGTCCACCTCCAGATCCTCCTCGAAGGTCGCCTCGTCGGTGATCTTGGAGGGGTCGAGGCCGAGCTCCTCCACGAGCAGGTCCCGCATCTTGGACTGGACTTGCGAGCGATCCATATTTGCTGTCTCCCTTTTGTGGTTGTCTTGGTCGTGTGTCTCGGCCGCGGTTGCGCCCGAAGGATTCAAAGGGCGAGTCCACCGTCGACGACGAGTACTTGCCCCGTTATGTACGAAGCCTCCTCGGAAGCCAGAAAACCTATCGCCGAGGCGACTTCCTCGGGACGGCCGAGCCGGCGGAGGCTGGTGCTAGAGCGTACCCTCTCCACCACCTCACTACCCAAACGGGAAGTCAGATCGGTCTCTATGAACCCAGGGGCGACCACGTTCACGGTGATGGCCCTCGATCCGACCTCCTTGGAGAGGGACATCGAGAAGGCGATGACGCCCGCCTTGGAAGCGGCGTAGTTGGTCTGCCCCGGATTTCCGGACACCCCCGCCACCGAACCCAGCGACACGATCCTCCCCCATCGGGCCCTCAGCATCCCCCTGATGGCGGCTTTGCTGCACAGGTACACCGATTTGAGGTTGATGTTCATCACCCGGTCCCAGGCCCCTTCGTCAAGGCGGGCCAGCAGTCCGTCCTCGGTGGTGCCGGCGTTGTTGATCAGTATCCCGGGCCGCCCGAAGCGCTCCTCCACCTGAGCGAACAGCCTCTTCACCTCCTCGGGGCGGCTCACATCGGCCCTGAAAGCATGGGCGGTTCCCCCTTCGGCGAGGATAGATTCGACCACCTCCGCAGCGGCGTCGTCTCTCCTCGCGTAGTTGACCGCCACCGTATGACCCTCGGAGGCGAGCGCCATGGAGACGGCGCGCCCGATCCCCCGGGAACCGCCGGTCACCAGGGCCACCCTGCTCATGCGAGCTCCAAGCGCCCGAAGTAGTCGAAGTTGGGCTGCAGCAGCTCCCACACCGTCCGATCCGACTTCGGCAGCTCGTCCTCGATCACCCCCAGGGGCTCGACGCGCTCCCCGAACCGCACCGCCGCCGCCGCCCATGTGAGCCCCCCTCCGAACGCCGAGAAAACCAGATTGGCGCGGGAGGGAACCCGCCCGGCCTCGATGGCTTCGGTAAGGGCGATGGGAATGGAGGCGGAGCTGGTGTTGCCGTAGGCGTGGATGTTGAGGAACACCTTGGACGGCGCCAGTTTGAGGCGGCGGGCGGTGGCGTCGATGATGCGCTGATTGGCCTGGTGAGGCAACAGCAGGTCGATGTCGTCGAGGCCCCATCCGGCCTGGCGCACCACCGACTCGGAGGCGTCGGCCATGGCTGTTACCGCCCGGCGGAACACGTCCGAGCCGTTCATGACGATCCTGGTCCGGGGATCGGCCGACCCAGGCTCGATGGTGCCGTCGTTGGGCGCGCAGAGGATGTCGGCCATGGTCCCGTCCACCCCCATCTCGGAACCGCACACCCCGGCCTCCCGGTCGGTGCTCTGGATCACGACCGCCCCGGCGCCGTCGCCGAACAGTATGCACGTGGTCCGGTCGGTGTAGTCCATCAGCCGGCTGAGGCGCTCCACGCCCACCAGCAGCACGGTGTCGGCCGCCCCCGACCTGACCAGGGAATCCACCGTGACGTAGCCGTACACGAACCCCGAGCAGTTGGCGTTCAGATCCATGGCCCCGGCGTTGACAGCCCCGAGTTTGGCCTGGATGTAGGAGGCCGAAGCGGGGATTATCGACTCGGGGGTGCAGGTGGCGTTGACGATCATATCCACCGCCTCGATGTCGACGCCCGCCGCGGCCACCGCCCGCCGGGCCGCCAGCTCGGCCATGTCGGACGCCGGCACGTGAGAGATCCGACGCTCCTTGATGCCGCTGCGGGTAGTGATCCAGTCGTCGTTGGTCTCCACTATCAGCTCGAGGTCGGCGTTGCTCAGCACGGTGGGCGGAAGGGCCTTGCCCCATCCGGTGATCTCGGCGTACCTCGTCACTCGTCCGTCTTTTTCTGCATGTTCATCCTTGCCTGCGGCGCCCGATTGTAATTAGCCCTGATTGCTCATGAAGTTTCGGTCGGGGCGGGTGCGGGCGCCGGCTGCGGGGTGCGGACGCGCCGGGGCTGAAAGACCGGCCCGTCGCCCGCGTCTCACGCATCCCGTCGCGGCCGCCGCAGCAGGCGCGGTCCCGAGCACAGGCCATACCTACGCCTCCAGCAGACCGGCGGCTTCTTCGGCCTGCGCGATCGACGACACGACCAGCGTCCTGCATCCCCTTACCGTCCGCCGGGCCAAACCCGCCGTTACCTCCCCCGGTCCTACGTGAACGAACACCTCCACCCCGGAGGCGGCCATGGAGCGCAGCGAGTCGCCGAAGCGCACCGGCGCCGTCACCTGCCGGGCGAGCAGGCCGCGGACCTCCCCGGCCCCCATCGGCGCCCCGGTCACGTTGGCCCACACCGGAAAGGCGGCCTCCCCCAGATCGACTCCGTCCAGAGCCGTCTGCAGCGGTTCCACGGCGGAAGCCATCAGCGGCGAGTGGAAACCGCCCGCCACATCGAGCACGACGACCCGCCGAATGCCCAGCTGCCGGGCGTTGTCGGCCAGCCATTCGATGTCCTCCTTCCCCCCCGCCGCCGCCACCTGGCCGGGGGCGTTCAGGTTGGCCACCCACAACAGGCCGCCGGCGGCCCGGCGGGCGGCGGCCACCTCCTCGATCTTTTCCTCTCCGGCCCCCAACAAGGCCGCCATCCCGGAGGGTTGCCTCCCCACCGCATCGGCCATGGCTTCGGCCCGGGCGGCCACCAACCCGAGGCCGTCCTCGAAGGAGAAGACCCCGGCGGCGCCGAGCGCCGTGTACTCACCCAGTGAATGACCCGCCGCCGCCGCCGGCGGACGGTTCACCCGGCCGGCCAGCTCCATCCACAGAGCAAAAGACAGCGCGTACAAGGCCGGCTGGGCCCGGTCGGTGGCCGTCAGCAGCTCCTCCGGCCCCTCCAGGCACACCTCTCGCAGCGGCCAACCGAGAATCCGGTCGGCCGCCTCGACCAGGAGGTCGGGCCGGGCCTCGAACAGCTCGGCCCCCATACCGACCCGCTGGCTTCCCTGCCCTGGAAAAAGAACCGCGTACTCCACGCTGTCATTCGACCGTTCCGCCCGCCCCATCGTTACCGGATCACCCCCCACAGGACAGTGACCGACGGCGCGAGCCGACCGTACGGAAGACGGCTATAGCCGCCGCGGCCGCCGCGGCCGTGATGACGGCGCCGTAGAGGTTGGCCCATACCGCCCCGGCGGCGTCGCCGATCAAACCGGTGATCGGACCGCCCAACGGCCTGGATCCGAGAAACACCACGGTGGACAGGGCCAGCATCCGGCCGCGCAGACGGGGATCGGTGCGCTGCTGCAACACCACAGTAGAGGTGGTGACCAGCGCGGCGATGGCTATGCCGAAGGGAACCGAGAAAACGAAGACCGCCGCGGTGCTGGGCGAGAGCGACACCGCCCCCAGGGTAACGGCCACGGCCAGCGCCGACCCGAATATCCACGAAATGGACACATTGGTCAGTCGGGCGGTCAGCAGCGTGCCCAGCACGTTGCCGAAGCTCATCGCCGAGAGGAGCCAACCGAACACCGCGTCGTCCTCCATCAGCCGGTGGGTGACCAGCAAGGGAAACCCCACCAGATGATTGAAACCGAAGATCGAGACGACGCTGAACAGCACCATGACGATCCGCAGCGCGGGATCGGCCCAAACCGCCCTGAGAGCATCGCGGATCGGCGTCGCGGAAGGTATTCCTCGCCGGATCGGATACAGCCGCTCGGTGTCTATCCGCGCCGCGGCGGCCAGAAAAACCAGATGGCAGGCCCCGGAGGCCAGGAACACCCATCCCGTCCCGAACCTGGTGACCATCAAAGCGGCCAGCGCCGGACCGATGATACGGCCCCCCGTGATCACCGAGGCGCCGAGCGACACCACGTTGGCCAGATGGTGCTCAGGAACCATCTCGGTCGAGAAGGTCTGCCTGGCCGGGTTGCCGAAGGCGAAGAGCACTCCGGAGATCAGCGTCAGGGCGTAGAGGATCGGGATGGTCTCCAGGCCGGCCAGATCGACGAGGCCCAGAACCACCCCCGCCAGGCACATGAGCGCTTGGACGACCACGATGAGGCGGCGGCGGTCCGACCGGTCGACGACCGCCCCGGCGTACATGCCCATCAACAGCAACGGGAGGAACTGACAGGCCACGACTATTCCCAGCTCCAGACCCTCCCCGCCGAGATGGTGCACCAACAGCACCACCGCGGTGGTCTGCGCCCACATGCCGATCCCCGATATGCTCAAACCTGCGAAGAAGACCCGGACGTTCGGCTCGCGGAAAGACCGAAGCGGGTTGGTGTCGGAAAGGGTCACGCAGAATCAGCGGGGAGGGCCGGCGGGGGCGGGAGTTTTGCGCGCAGGGGCTTCCATCAACCCTAGATGGGTAGTTCCAAGGTCACCCCCGATGTTCATCCGACACCCTTCACCATCACCCGAACACACGACCGCGAAGACGCCCATCACACGCGCCGGCGCGGGTAACCCCATACCGCCCCAGACCCCGACAGATCAACCCCGCCCCGGCAGGCAAGGCCGTTTTCGCATGGAACATATCCTCATCCCTTGGAACTACCTATCTGGGATCCGCTCCGGCGGCGCCGGGAACCGTTGCTCTTCTTGCGAAGCGGGCCCGGCAACAGGTCCGCAACCAACCCGATGAAGCCCAGCGTCATGGCAAGTTGTCTCTCTGTGCCGTCCCAGTGTTCCCGCACCACATCGGGGCCGGCCGCCCCGATGATGCGGTCCAAGGCCATCGCCACCGCCAGGATGTCATCGGCCTGGCCGAGCACCGGAATGAACCCCGGCACCAGATCTATAGGCGAAACCGCATAGACAAGCGCCGCGGCGGCGAATACCCGGGACCGCAGCGGCACACGGGAATCTACCGCCAAACGGCCCAGCAGTTTGGCCAGGTTCGGAAGCAACATCACCAGATCGCTGACCTGTCGGCGCAGAGCCTCGTTGCCCAGCTCCTCCAACCGCGTCCTTGCCGCCGCAGAGACCCCGCCGATCCGGCCCTTGACCGCCGACCCGCCGGCCGCGGCCCGGTCTTTGGCCGCGCCGGCCGCCCCGCCGACCGCAACAGGCACCCCCTTGAGACCATCTTTGAGGCCGTCTTTCACCGAGGCGGCCGCTCCCCCCGCCCGATTCCCCACCGCCGCGGCGCCCGCCGATCCTCCGCGCCTCACCGCACCGGCCGCGCCGCCGACCGCAGCAGAGACCCCACCGATCAGGTTCCCGACCACCCCTCTGTCTCCCTCCGCCCGATCCTCCACCGCATCGGCCGCCTCACCGAACCGGCCTTCCATCACCGACAGAGCTCCTCTGCCCGGATACTCGCCCTGCGTGAAAGCCCCGCCGGACGGATCCTCGGCCGCGGGCGAAACCCCTTCGGCCTCCGAACGGCCCGGAGCGCCGTCTGCTGCATCCTTCCCGGTTTCCCTGGGTATCCTCGACATGTTTCCCATCCAGACAGGTTGGCGGGCCGGTGCATGCCCACAAGTTGAGTCCAGGGACGCCCGGCCATCGGATTCTCGACTCGTCGGATGGTAGTAGACGACCCCGGGGATGGAACATCGGCCGGGATCGGCACAGCGATAGAGCGATACCTGCATCGGCGGATGGGGGCAACTCCAACTGTTGCCGCCGCCTTCGACCGGACGACCGGCAGGTCCGGCGGGTTCCGGCGGGGCCGGAGAGGGCCGCACCGAAATTCTATAAATATATCGGGAATAAATATGAGTCGGTCTGCCTTAGATTATATAGAAGGAACGCCGGAGGTATCGCAAGACCGCTTCCGGCTCGCAGAAAGAAAGGCAGAAAATGCATATGGTGCTTACCAGACCGCTCAAGCTGTCCCACGACGTGGAAGCCCTCTTCGACATGCTCCCGCGCCAGGCCGGGCATCTCTTCGGTCGGCGGGACGGACACCCCGCCGACCAGGCGCGGGTCCCGCAGGTGGACATCCTGGAGTCGGACGAGAACCTGACCCTCCGCTTCGCACTGCCCGGATTCGCCATCGAGGACCTCGAGGTGAGGCTGGACGACGATGTGCTGACCGTCGAGGGCGCCCGGCAGACGGTGACACCGGAGGGGGCCGTATACCGGCGCCGGGAGCTGCCCGCAGGCCGGTTCACCCGCTCGATCCGGGTGGCCGACCACTTCGACCCCGAGCAGGTCCGGGCGGAGCTCTCCAACGGGATCCTCGAGGTGGCACTAGAGAAGCGCCCGGATGCGCTTCCCCGAACCATCGAGATCCGGCCCGCCTGACCGCGGCTCGGAAAGAACCGCCGGACGCCGGGCGGGTGCGGTAAATACCGCAGACCCTCCTCATCTCCCGCTCCGTCCGGCAAGAGGCGAGGGGGGCCCGGCAGGTCCCGGGCCCCCCTCGCCCACCTCCGATCCGCACCCACCCGCATATCGAGCGTCGGCAAGTTTCCCGACGCCCGCCCCTTGAACCATCCGCCCGAAAGGGCCAAAGAACCAGGGCCGGAGCGCCGTTCCGATCACAGCGGCACCGCTGCGATATCTGTACCTCCATATATACAAGAGGGATAAGACAGAAACGGAACCCCCCGGCCTCCGGAACAGATATACATCCCCAGCATCCCACTACATCATCCCATCCCCCCTGCCGCTCGAAATACACAACCCTCGAGATCTACAACCTCGGCAAGACCATCTCGGCAGACCCGGATTTTCGCGCTCTTCGCCCGAAACCTGCCGGCTTCGCCGGGACCCGCCCCCGCCTCCACCTGTCCAGGTCACCGGATGCGGAAGGACGCGTGGCCCCGATCCGCACCCACCCGCATATCGAGCGTCGGCAAGTTTCTCGACGCCCGCCCCTTGGATCATCCGCCCGAAAGGGCCGAAGAACCGGGGCCTAGGCGCCGTTCCGATCACAGCGGCACCGCTGCGATATCTGTTCCTCTATATATACAAGAGGGGTAAGACAGAAACGGAACCCCCCCGGCGTCCGGCGCCGAGCGCACCCCCCCCCCCCGCCTTGCCATGCACCGCGGAAGGCCCGGATCAGGACCCGGAATGCTCCCTCACCAGCTCGAGCAGGTCCTCGCCGTAGTCGTCCAGCTTCTTGGGGCCGATGCCGCTTACATCCAGCAGCTGACTCTCGGTTCGGGGAAGCGCCGCCGCGATCGCTTCCAGGGTCCTGTCGTGGAACACCACGAAAGCGGGGATCTTGCGTTCGGCCGACTCGGCGCGCCGCCAGGCCTTCAGCTTCTCGAGCAGATCCTGATCCACTTCGCGCTCCTCATCGACCGGCCGCCGGGGCCCGGGTTTCCCGCCTGCCCGGGGTTCCGCAGCAGCGGAGGCGGACGGGGCGCGGGCGCGGGGCGGCTCGCCCTTCAGCTCGGCGAGGAACGGGGAAGGCACGGCGGCGTCGGCTGCCAGGAGCACCCGGCGGCGGCCCCTGGTCATCGCCACATGCAGCACCCGGCGCTCCTCCTCCAGGTCGGTGGACAGGCTGTGGGGCATCAGCCCGTCGTCCACCCCGAACACCACCACCCGGTCCCACTCCATGCCCTTCACACGATGAACGGTGGAGAGCGTTACCCCCTCCGCCGCCTCGTCCGGGTCGACGGCCTGCTCCAGGAGCGTTCGCAGCCGCTCCTCGAAGGTCGACAGTTCCCGATATATGTCCGCGGTGCGCCGCAGCGCCACCAGATCGTCGGAGTGCGAAGCCCGATCGACCCTGGTCCGCCCCCTGTCGAGCCGCCCGGCGGCGCCTCCGAGGCCCACCTCGTCGAGCAGCACCTCCAGCAGCGGTCGGGAACGCCCCGCCTCCGCCGCCTTGGCCGCCAGATCGATGCCGGCCATCCAACCCGACCAGGCCTTGAGCTGCCGGTCCTCCAGTTTCCGGCCCAGCCAGACCAGTTCGTCCGCCGAAATAGTCGGGAAACGGCGGCGGGACAGCAGCTCGGACGAGAGGCGGTTGATCCCGCGCGAAGGCCGGCGGGCGGCCTCGAGCAGGTCCTCCAGCCTCATCCGGTCGGGATCGGCGGCGAGGCGGATCCAGGCCAGAGCCGCCCTCATCACGGTACGGTTCAGCAGACCGGACGACATCCGCGACCGGACCGGGATCCCGGACGCGGTCAGTCCGGCCAGCATCGGGAGCAGGGCCGAATTGACCCGGGCCAGCACCGCTGTCGCGTCGGCGGAAACACCCTCGTCCAGCCACCCCGCGACGACCTCGACCGCACCGGAGGTGACCCGGTCGTCGGGCGCCTCTAAGATACGAAGCCCCCCGGGGCCCGCACCCCCCGCACCCGCCGCCGCCCGGATGGTCTTGGGCACCCGCCGCCGGTTGTGCACCAGCAGCGAAGAGGCCGCCTCGACCACCTCGGCCGGGGACCGGTAGTTCACCTCGAGGGAATGGCATGCGGCCCCCGGGAACAGCCGGTCGAAATCCAAGAGGAAGCCGGGGTCCGCCCCGGCGTATCCGTAGATGGTCTGGTCGTCGTCCCCCACACCGAACACCGTCAGGGACGGTGAAGACAGCAGGCGGACGAGGAGCAGGTAGGCGGGGGTCATATCCTGGAACTCGTCCACCAGCATGTGCCGGCAGCGCCCCTGCCATCTGCGCCGGAGAACCGGGTCGGCGAGTAGCAGCTCGACGGCGCCGTATATCTGCTCGTCGTGGTCCACCTCGTCGCGGCGGGCGAGAACCGCACGGTACGAGGTGAATATACGGGCCAGGTCGGGAACGTCGTCGCGCTCCTGCTCGACGTCGTCCGGGTCCCGGAAACCGATCCGGATGTCGGCCATCGCCTCCACGTAGGGGCCGATGACGTCGGTGTTGAGCCGGGGTTGCTTCCATACCAGGCCGCCGAGCCGCTCCCGCACCTGCCGTTCATGGAGCAGCACCGCGTCGGGGCGTACTTCGCGGACGATGCGCCAGCCGAGGGAATGGAGGGTGCGGATCCGGAGGTTTCCCCTCCCCAGCCGGTTTCGCATCTCCGCCGCCGCCCGGTTGTTGTAGGCCACCGCCGACGCCAGGGACGGCTCCACACCCAGTCGGTCGACTAGGTGGACCAACCGGGCGGTGAGGGTTCTGGTCTTGCCCGACCCGGCCGGGGCGATGATCCGGGCCGGGCCCGATCGGTGCCGGACCGCGGCCTGCTGGTCGGGCGCCAGACCGGCGGCCGCGCCTTCCGTGGGCCCCGGTCCGGGCACGAGGGCCAGACGGCCCAGCTCCACCGATTCGTAATGCACCGCCGGGATGTCCAGAGGGGTGCGGGGGCCGCCGTCCACCCAGGCGTGGGTCCCGTCGGGAAGCACCACGTCCGCCCCGCCGCCTTCCCTGGCGCCCAATCGGGCAGCCTTGCGCCCCCACCACCAGACCGGCCGGCCGCTCCGGCAGTCCCAGTTGTTGGCCCACACCAGGAAATGCAGACGCTCCGCCAGGAAGGTGAAGTCCTGTCCGAGCACCCACGGCGGGCGTTCTTCCACCACCGGGGCGCGCAGCTCCTCCTGGTCTATCCCCAGCTCCACCGCCACCCTCCGCCGGGAGACCCATTTCCGGTGGAGAAGCTCGACCGTTTCCCGGAGCCGCCCCTCGTCGGCCAGTATCCCGGACCGCACCTCCACCCTTTCCAGGCCGTCGAGCGGAGCAGGCGCCGGAGCTCCGGGCGATACGACCACCCCGCGCCCCAGCCGGTCAGGTCCTGGAAACGTCATCTAAGCCAAGGCCCGCTGTCCTGCACTGCATTCACCAGCCCGGAGTTCCTTCAGCAATAGATAAAAGGAAGACATCATTTCCTTCTACGATTGGCGAAGAACTCCGGAGGTCTATTGATGGTGTGTTCACCGCTTTTTACACGCTCAATAGCTTCATGAATCAAATCAAACACATCCTTACCAATACTGTCCTGGTTTACTCTCACCAGAACGGGAAGGGTTCGCCAAGTCAAATGGGTAGCATCCTCAAGCAAATTCGATGCGTGATCCTCCGGCAGAGCCAAAGCCAACTCGATATCTTCCGGCCTGATGTGGGCTGAGGCGACCATAGTTCGCTCAAAAGTAAAACTAATATAAATGGTCTTTACATCCGGATGGCATCCATATTTTTCCACAAACAACTCATAGATATCAACCAGTAACGCCTTTACTGAGCTCGGTAGATGATTCGCCAATTTTCGGGCAGCAGGAATCATATTATCATCACTCTCTACCCAAAATATTGTCCTAAAGAGCTAAACGGCATGTTTGATCTCCTGATAAGCATCCATCCGCGCCTTGGTAATGGACAAATAATCTTCTGATTCATCGCACATTATAGCATTGCGATTCAATCTTAGGCACACCTCACCTGTAGTACCAGAACCACACATCGGGTCAAGAACTACATCTTGTTCTCTTGTTGACATCAGCACTAACGGTTCAATAACTGCCAGCGGCTTCTGAGCAGGGTGGCCGGTCTGCTCTTGCCGCCCGACAAACCCAATATTCAGTGGTGCTTCAATAACAGACGGAGGGCCGGGTATGAAACGCATCTTTCCACTATTCCATCTATTGATCTGCTCCTTATTCAGAAAATTTTCTGGATATATTGCGGCGTCCTTTGAGGCAAGATGGAGACAAGTATTCTGTGCTGAACGCCAGCCTCGGATTACAGAAGGGCAGTTCTTATAATACCAAGTAAGCCACGATACTAACGAAAATTCACTCGGTATAAGAGGGATCTGATATGCCAGTATTTCAGGAAATCCCCAGACGAATACATGCTGTGAAATTCGGCAGGCCGCCCTGATAATCTGAGCCAAACAGTCATGATAGTCATCTCTTACACCTCCTACCCCCTTGTTATACCAGGGGTCAAGGATAACCGTCTGCACTTCCGAGACGCCGGTTAGAGTTTCCATTACATCAGACGGAGGCAGTATATCCACAGAGGAATTACGAACAACACCTGCTGTAAAGAGTTTTTCCTGCTTTAACAACGGACTATAAGTCATCGCCGTTTCTCCTTTATCAATGCCTCAACCTTTCTGGTCTTGTTTTCGGTTGTCCGACATATTAAAGGGTGGGTGCGACAAATCCAGGCTAGCACGAACGGACCCATGGACCATCGAATGGGCAGCCTGCCGCAACGAGAAGAACACCGCGATTCCTGTTATCGAATCTCGGAGGCGGCAGGCGCCGGAGGGTGGCTCACCGCCCGGGCCGTGGCCCGGAAATAACCCACATTGCGGCAGAGGGTGCCCCCGACCCGCCAGGTGTGGGCCTGCGGCTGGTGGATGTCCCCGAAATAGTGGTAGCGGGGCCGGTAGGCCGCCAGATAGTCGAGCACCACCGGCGAGGAGCGCTCCTCCACCCCCGTTATGACATCCCGGTGTAGGGGCGCCACCGAGGGCGCCGCATGGGTGCACAGGATGTCCACCTCCCCCAAGGCTTCCAGCTTCTCGGCCATCACCTCGTGCGGCACCTCGCCGCGCGCCCTGGCCGGGGTGGGCACCCCCCCGCCCGCGAAGCCCACCGAAAACCCCTCTATCTCGACCACCTCCCCGTCGACGAACCGGGCCGCCCCCTCTAGGCCGGCGCGCATCTCCTCCGGCCAGTCGACGTTGCCGAAGATGACGTAGGCCTCGGAACCCGCCAGCGCCTTCCGGGCCGCCTCGTACTGATCCAGCACCTCCCGGCGGGTGCGCGCCGCCATCTCCTCCTCGCGGCCGGCCAGGGTCCGGCGCCACAGGCGGCGGTTGGCTTCCCAGTCCCCGGTCTTCCGGTTGCGGATGAACTCGAGGGCGTGCTCCCGTCCGTACACGTCGGCGGCGATCCCCTGCCCCGTCCGGTAATCGACGAAGTTCAGCAGGTCGCCCAACACCAGCAGGGGTTCCCCGAGAGCGGCCACCGCAGCCAGCTCGGAGAAGGCCGCGTGGACGTCGCTGACGATCAGCATCCCCGCCAGGCTAACCGCTGACCGGCAGGGATGATGCCCCAGCCGCCGCCCCGTCCGCCCTCTATGATTGCCGCATGTCTAAACCCATCAATCTCATCAGCAGACGCATAACCCAGGAACGGTCACAGGGCGGCTCGCAGGCCATGCTCTACGCCGCCGGCCTGACCCCCGCGGACATGTCCAAAGCCCAGGTGGGGATCGCTTCCATGTGGTACGAGGGAAACAGCTGCAACATGCACCTCGGCCGCCTGGCCGCCCAAGTCAAGGAGGGGGTGGAACAGGCCGGGATGGTGGGCATGCGGTTCAACACCATAGGCGTGTCGGACGGGATGTCGATGGGAACCGAGGGCATGTCGTTCTCCCTCCAGTCCCGGGACCTGATCGCCGACTCCATCGAAACCGTCATGAGCGCCCAGTGGTACGACGCCAACATCTCGATCCCCGGCTGCGACAAGAACATGCCCGGCTCGGTCATGGCCATGGCCCGCCTCGACCGGCCCTCCCTGATGATCTACGGAGGCACCATCCGTCCGGGGGCGGACCGAAGCGGACGGCCCATCGACATCGTCTCGGCCTTCCAGTCGTACGGGGAGCTGATCGCCGGACGCCTGGACGAGGAGGCGCGCCTCGACATCGTCGGCAACGCCTGCCCCGGGGCGGGCGCCTGCGGGGGGATGTACACGGCCAACACCATGGCGGCGGCCATCGAAGCTCTGGGCATGTCCCTCCCGTACAGCTCCTCCACCCCG
This sequence comes from uncultured Acidimicrobiia bacterium, assembly GCA_958295745.1. GTDB lineage: Bacteria > Actinomycetota > Acidimicrobiia > Spongiisociales > Spongiisociaceae > CATQHD01. The sequence continues at coordinate 94,289 of OY282370.1, forward strand.
GCCGTAGACGACCGCAAGACCGCCGAATGCCTGGCGGCCGGGGCGGCGATCCGACGGCTCATGGAGGAGGACATCCGGCCCGGCCGCATCATGACGAGGGCGGCCTTCGAGAACGCCATGATCATCACCATGGTTCTGGGAGGATCCACCAATGCGGTGCTCCATCTCCTGGCCATGGCCCACTCGGCAGGGGTGGACCTGGAGATGGACGACTTCCAGGCGGTGAGCGACCGCATCCCCTTCCTGGCGGATCTCAAGCCCTCCGGACGCTATGTGATGACCGACCTGGACGCGGTGGGGGGAACCCCGGCCGTGTTGAAGATGCTCCTGGAGAGGGGCGTCATCGACGGCGGCTGCCTGACCGTTACCGGACGCACCATGGCCGAGAACCTGGCCGACCTGCCCGGCCTGACCGACGGCCAGCAGGTGATAGCCCCATGGGGCGACCCCATCAAGGAAACCGGCCACCTCCAGATACTGCGGGGAAACCTGGCGCCCGACGGGGCCGTTGCCAAGATAACCGGCAAGGAGGGGACGGCCTTCACCGGAAAGGCCCTGCCCTACGACAGCGAGGAGGCCATGCTGGCCGCGCTGGAGCAGGGCGAGATCCGGCCCGGTTCGGTGATCATCATCCGCTACGAAGGCCCCAAAGGGGGTCCGGGCATGCCCGAGATGCTGACCCCGACCTCGGCCATCATGGGCGCCGGACTGGGCCGGGACGTGGCCCTGATAACCGACGGCCGGTTCTCGGGCGGTTCCCACGGCTTCATAATGGGCCACGTATGCCCGGAGGCCCAGGAGGGCGGCCCGATCGCCTTGGTCGAGCCGGGCGACGAGATATCCATCGACGCCGAGACCCGCGCCATCACCCTGGCCGTCTCCGACGAGGAGCTGGACCGGCGGAGGGCGGCCTGGACGGCGCCCCCCCTGAAAGCCGTCCGCGGCACCCTGGCCAAATACATCCGCACCGTGGCGCCCGCCAGCACCGGGTGTGTGACCGACGGCTGATCCGAGCCCGACGGCGCCTCACTGCGGGGAGAGGGCGATGCGGCAGCTGGGCAACCTCCTGATCCTCGGCGGCGTGATCGCCGTCCTTGCCGGTCTGGCCGCCCGGTACGGCCTGTTCTCGTGGTTCGGCAACCTTCCGGGCGACATCCGCCGGGTCGGCGGACGGTCCGCCCTGTTCATACCGATCACGTCGATGGCGGTGGCGAGCGTGGTGCTGACCGTCCTCGTCAACCTGTTGGCCCGGTTCTTCCGCGGGTGAAGCTCCGCCTCATGACGGCTCGTATACCAAGGGGCCGGCCCCGGGGCCAGGCCGCTCCCCCGCCGTTTCCTCTCCGGGAGAGAACGCGAAAGAAAGGGGTTGACCTTTCCCCGGAAATGGGAGATGCTGCAGGGGTAGGAAGATATCCGCCGCTTCGGTCCGGACTGCGGTTGGATGAATACTGAGCCTCGCCTCGTGCTCCGGCCTTCGTGATAGGTAACGGAGACAGAGGCGAGCAGTAGCCTGAAGCCGAATCAAGACTTCGGATCGGGGTCGGGGCCACGCGCCCGATGCCCCGGTCTGGGCGCAGCGCGGTGGTGGCGGGGGAGGGCGACCCAGCGGGGCGGGGGGTGTGGGGGGTTTTCGCGGTCTTCTGCCGCATTCGGCTGCGGACATTACCCGGAACGAAAGCCCCGAACGACCCCCCGCCTGCAACAGTAGTGAACCGACCGCGAACAGCGCCGGAACGAAGCCCCGAACACCCGCCCTTCGACCCACTCCACCCCCACATCCCGGACACGGCGGACGAGCAGACCGGGTGCGTACCTCGACCTCCAACACTCCGTCCAGGCATTCGCCTACTCCCAGCGCATCTACTCCGCCTAATCCGATTATCACCTCGCACATGCGCGTAGGATTATGCTCCACAGGGTCCTCCTTTTCTCGGAAGAGCCTGCAACATCCGATTATGGAGTAACCCACCCCCAACCCGCGGATTACCCCATCCGCCCCTTCCCCTGCTTCCCCGTTATTCTCCCCTCATTTCCGTAGAGCCGGTTTGATGGTCCGTGGTCGGGTTAGGCGACTACTATTACGGGGGTACCGACGGGGGCCCATTCGAATAGTTGTTTGGCTTTTTCCTCGCTTTGGCGGACACATCCCGCGGAGCGGAACTGGCCGAGTTCTTCCTCGGTTTGTAATGGTTTACCGTTGCTGTAGACGGGTATGTCATGGAAGCCGACCGCAGCTTTGCCTGCCGGCGGCCGTACGAACCGGACCATGTATTCCATGGTGATACCGGCTAGGACGGACCATGCCTGCCGTGACTTGGAGAAAACCTGATAGCGGCCCGGATTGGGATAGGTCGCCCTTCCGCTCACCGGGTAGGTGTCGAACAGGGTACCGTCGGCTTCTATGAGCCAAACCTGCTGGCCGCCGCGTCCGTACACGATATGTTTGGCACCGGCAGGTCCCACATCCGGGAGCGCAAGAGCAGGACCGGATGGAAGGGCGGCTAGGTCGACGGCTCGGGCCAAGAAGGTCGCCATCTGTCCTCGGGTCACCGCCGTGTCGGAACAATACCGGACGGGACCGGTGCCACATCCGCCTGTAATGCCCGAGGCGGCCAGAGCGTTGATGCTATCCGCGTGAGGGTTGTCGTCGATGTCGGCGAACCCGACCGGGCCGGATGGCTCGATACCGAAGGCCTGTACCAGAAACGATGCCGCCTGTCCTCTGGTAACGATGCCGCCGAGGCAGTTCCAGATCGCGCCGGTGGAACAACTATCGGTTGTCAGCAGGTCGGCGAGACCTTCCGGGAAGGCACGATGCGTATCGTCGGGGTCCGGGTCTTGGCCCTCTATTGCCCGTACTATCCAGACAGACATCACCCAGAGCGGCATGGGTTGGTCGGAGCAGAACCGGTTAGGGGCGCAGTCGGTGCCGTTGAGGATACCCGCTTCGTAAAGGGCTTCTATCGCCGGGCTGTGCGCCCCCTCGGTCACATCCTGGTAGATGCTCTTGGTCTGATCCGAGGCGGAGATGGCGTTCGGCAAAGCCAACACCGCGACAACAACGCATCCAGCAACCAGCACCCGACGGAACCGCACCATCGACGAAAGAAACACGGCGCACGACCTCCTAGCCATGCCTGGGAAGACAAATCAAATGCTTATTTTAGCCGATATGCATCCTTCGGTCGGGTATTTCTCGTCCCCTTTATAACGACCGAACCCACTGTAGCAGTCGAGCCCACAAACAGACACCGCGACGCCGACCAGTCGATACGGAACTCCACCTAGGCGGCTGACCGTGTCCTCCAACAATTGTTGCCCACACGGATCCACCGCAAACGCTACCGCAGTCAGGGAGCGTCCGGATTCGCTCGGTCCACCACTCGAGGAGGCGGGAATATCGGGAAAAGAGGACTATCCTTGTGCGAGCGAACAGTACCGAGTTCAATCACCCTACTATCCCGCGCCAAATCTGAAATTCAACCGGTTCTACGCTTGAAGCGGGGCAGGGGCCCTCCTGGTGAATCGGGACATCAGGATTTGAGTATCCACCCTGCTAGGGCTTCGCTCCACAGCACTAGAGACCCCGACCGGGCCGCTTTTTTCTGTATTTCTTTGTCGCTGGACACCACTACCGCCGACCTGCCCAACCGGGCGGATCGGGCTATCAGCTCGTCGTCGGCGCTGTAACCCCGGCTGGTGAACAGCACCTCTATCTCGCCTCCCAGGTAGGCGGCGGTGATCCCTCCGGTGTGTTTCGAGTCGTACACCACCGTCACCCTGGGCCTTCCCTTGGCCAGGCCTCTCCACCGCTTCAGGTCCTCCTCCACCCGCGCCCGCATGGTCGGGGTATGGAACTGGAGATGGCCGCCGACGTGGTAGGCGACGTGGTAGGCCACGTTGTATCCGTCCACCAGCAGCGTGTAGGCCCGTTCCAGGCCCAGCAGCCATTCGACCGCCGCCCGGTCGTCGGGGGCCACTCCCGGGGGAAGGACCAGCGGCTCCTCCACCATCGGCGGGAGGGTCTCGTTGAAGGTCGATATAGGGGAGAAGGCCTCCGCCACCTCGTCTAGCAGCCGGGCCGCCTCTAGCGCATCCAGATCGGCCCAGGCGTTCGGACCGGGCTCCGGCGGCGGGGGCCTCTCGATCCGCCGCTCCCGCTCCAGCTCTCGGCGGGTCCGTTCCCACCCCTCCTGCGCTTCCTTCCGCTCCTCTACCGCCGCCGCCAGCTCCTGCGCCATCCGGCGGTTCTCCCGTGACAGGCCGTCTAGTTCGGCGGCATACTCCTGGCGGGCTTTCTTCGCGGCCTCCTCGCGCGCCCTGGACACCCGCCGGTCGGCCTTCTGGGCGGCCTGGTCCGCCCTCCGCCGGTGCTGCTTGGCCTGGTTGCTCTTGTCTTTGACATCGGACTCCAGATCCTCCACTAGGCGGGCCGTCTTCTCCGCCAGGTCGGACCGTTCGGACTCCTCGGCTCGGCGGGCTATCTCCTCCAGGTCGGCTTCCCAGCCGGGCGGCCGGTACAGGAACAGCGCCCCCGCCTTCTCCCGGAACGCGGCGGCCGCCAGCCCGGGATGGTCATGGGGCCGGTGCAGGAACGACGCGCCCATCTTCTTCCGGGGATCGGGGGCGTCCATCGAAACCCCGTACTCCTCCGCCACCTGCTCCCGGAACCATTCGTCGTCCTCCAGCTCGCCGAGCAGCCGGCCCTCCCATGCCGGCGGCAGCCGCCGTCTGTTCCGGGCGGGCATCCTCCGCAGCCTCTTCGGCATCTCGCTCGGTCCGAGACGGGCCAGCACCCGCCGGGCCACTTCCACCACCCGGTCGGCCCCCGCCGCCCGCAGTATCTCATCGGGTCTACGGTCGTTCACGGCTCCCATGGCTCCAATCGTAAAACCGCCGCCGCCCGCCCGCATCCAGGAGGTCGCATAGTTGACATACAGGCCGGTTTCCTCCATAATCAGACACCTATGGCACACGGCAACCCGGTCCTGGTACTTATGTAGCGCACCGTCGCATCGGCGGCGCGTGCGCTCACAACCCTCCGTCAGGAGGGTTTTCATATAGTAGGAACACCCTTCCGGGATCAAACCCCCCAAGAACAACCTTCCGGGAACACCCTTCGGGCAACCATCCGGAGGGTCGGCATAAGGACAACAGATGAGCACCATCACGGGCGCACAAGCACTCATCAAGGCACTCGAACACCAGGAAGTCGAAGTGGCCTTCGGCATCCCCGGCGGCGCCATCCTCCCCGCCTACGATCCGATGCTCGACGCACGGTTCCGCCACGTCCTGGCCCGCCACGAGCAGGGCGCCGGGCACATGGCGGCGGGTTACGCCTGGGCCACCGGCAAGGTCGGGGTGGCCGTCGCCACCTCGGGTCCGGGCGCCACCAACCTGGTCACCCCCCTGGCCGACGCCCTCATGGACTCGGTGCCCATGGTGGCCATCACCGGACAGGTGCCCACCCAGGCGGTCGGCAACGACGCATTCCAGGAGGCCTACACCACCGGAATCACCATGCCGGCCACCAAGCACAACTACTTCATCACCGATCCGGAGGAGATCGGCCCGGTGGTGGCCGAGTCCTTCCATCTGGCCATCACCGGACGGCCCGGCCCGGTCCTCATCGACGTGCCCAAGGACGTGCTGAACGCCCGCCTGGAATGGCGCGACCCGGGCCCCATCTCCATGCCCGGATACCGCCCGACCTTCGAACCCCACCCCAGGCGGATCACCGAGGCGATCCGGCTCATCGAGAGCTCCGAGCGCCCCGTCCTGTACGTCGGGGGCGGGATCATCAAGGCGGGCGCCTCCGAAGCCCTCCGGTCGTTCGCCGAGATGGCCAACATCCCGGTCATCACCACCCTGATGGGCAGGGGGGCCATCCCCGACAGCCACCCCAACGCCCTCGGTATGCCGGGAATGCACGGCCTCTACGCCGCCACCACCGCCATGCAGAAATCGGACCTGCTGATAGCGGTGGGCGTCCGGTTCGACGACCGCGTAACCGGCGACCCCGACAGCTTCGCCCCGTTCGCCAAGGTGATCCACGCCGACGTCGACCCGGCCGAGATCGGGAAGGTGCGGGTGCCGGAGGTTCCGATCGTGGGCGACGCCCGGCGGATACTCGAAGGGCTGGGCGAAGGCTGGGGAGACAGGCCGGCCCTGGACATCGACAAGTGGTGGCGGACCATAGAAGAGTGGCAGAGGAAGTACCCGCTCCGCTTCGACCAGACCGCAGACGGGCCTCTCAAGCCCCAGTACGTGCTCACCCGGCTGCGGGAAATGGCGGACGACGACGCCATCGTGGTGTCGGGGGTCGGCCAGCACCAGATGTGGGCCTCCCAATACTGGGGCTTCGAGCAGCCCCGCCGCTGGATCAACTCCGGCGGGCTGGGGACCATGGGCTTCGCGGTGCCGGCGGCCATAGGCGCCAAGGCGGGCAAGCCCGGCCAGCAGGTGATCGCGGTCGACGGAGACGGTTGTTTCCAGATGACCTGCCAGGAGCTGATCACCGCGGCGGTGGAGAAAATCCCCATCAAGGTGGCGGTGTTCAACAACTCCGCCCACGGCATGGTCCGCCAGTGGCAGCGCCTCTTCTACAACGAGCGTTTCTCCTCCTCCGATCTCGGTATGGATCTCCCCGACTACGTGAAGCTGGCCGAGGCCATGGGTTGCGTGGGGATGCGCGCCGACAGGGCCGAAGACGTCGACGAGGCGGTGTCCCGGATGCTCGAGATCGACGATCGGCCGGTGGTGGCCGAGTTCGAGGTGGACCGCGACGAGATGGTGTTCCCCATGGTCCCGGCCGGGGGTTCCAACGACATCGTGCTGACCGGACCGGAGGACCTGTGAACGAACAGCTGGTGCTCAGCGTGCTGGTCGAGGACAAGCCCGGGGTTCTGGCCCGGGTATCCCTCCTGCTGGCCAGGCGGGGATTCAACATCACCTCGCTGGCGGTGGGACCCACCGCCGATCAGGGGCTTTCGAGAATGACCATCGTGGTGAACGCCCCCGAGCTGGAACAGGTCAAGAAGCAGCTCCACAAGCTGATCAACGTGGTGAAGATCAGCGAGCTCGACCCCGACTCCTCCATCGAGCGGGAGATCATGCTGATCAGGGTCAAGGCCGCCGCCGGCCGCCGGAGCGGGGTGCTGGAGCTGGCCGGGATCTTCAACGCCACCGCCGTCGACGTAGCCGCCAACTCGATCACTTTCCTGGTGACCGGCGCCCCTGCGAAGCTCAACGACTTCCTGGAACTGATCCGCCCCTTCGGGGTGATGGACCTGGTCAAGTCGGGCCGCATCGCCATGCGCCGAGAGCCCAAGGCCCGCAAGCTCAAGGCGGTGGGATGATGCGCATGCGGGCGGTTTCCGGCCCGGCCCCCCGCCCCGCCCGCAACCGCCCCCGCAACCTTCCATCGATCCGGGAGAGGTAGACATGGCATCCATCTTCTACGACCAAGACGCCGACGCGGCCCTCGTCTCGCAGCGCCGGGTGGCGGTGATCGGCTACGGAAGCCAGGGCCACGCCCACGCCCTCAACCTGCGTGAGTCGGGGGTGGATGTCATGGTGGGCCTGCGCGAGACCTCCCGGCGCCGCACCGAGGCCGAGGGTGAAGGGCTGGCGGTGGGCGCGGTGCCCGAGGTCTCGGCCTGGGCGGATGCGGTCATGGTGCTGGTGCCGGACCAGTACGCCGCCGACCTGTACCACGCCGAGATAGCTCCGCACCTCCAAGACGGCGACGCCCTGATGTTCGCCCACGGGTTCAACATCCACTTCGGGGAGATCACCCCCGCCCCCGGCCTCGACGTGCTCATGGTGGCCCCCAAGGGTCCCGGCCACCTGGTGCGCCGCACCTACATCGAAGGGTCGGGCGTGCCGTGCCTGCTGGCCGTGCATCAGGACGCCACCGGCCTGGCCCGCGATCTGGGCCTCTCCTACGCCTGGGGAATAGGGGGAACCCGGGCGGGGGTGCTGGAGACCACCTTCGAGGAGGAAACCGAGACCGACCTGTTCGGCGAGCAGGTCATCCTCTGCGGCGGCCTGTCGTCGTTGATCAAGGCCGCCTACGAGACCCTGGTCGAGGCCGGATACCAGCCCGAGTCGGCCTACTTCGAGACCCTCCACGAGCTCAAGCTGATCGTCGATCTCCTCTACGAAGGAGGCCTGTCGTGGATGCGCTATTCGATATCGGACACCGCCGAATGGGGTGACTACAGCACCGGACCCCGCATCGTCACCGACGAAACCCGCCAAGTCATGAAAGACGTGCTGGACGACATCCGTTCCGGGAGGTTCGCCCGCCGGTGGATGGCCGAGGCCCGCTCGGGGTCTCACAACCTGCTGGAGATGCGGGCCCGCGACCGCAGCCACGAGGTCGAGCAGGTGGGTGCCCGGCTGCGGGAGCTGATGCCCTTCCTGACTCCGAGGACCCCCGGCTGATGGAGCCCGCCGTAGGCGGCCGCCGCCCCCCTCCCCGCCCGAAGAACCCCAACCGACTCCGAGAGCTCCTGCTTCTAGCGGGCCTCCACGGCCCCAGATAGAGGCTGTGGAGGCGCACCCGCCCGCAACGAACCCCCAGGAAACCCCCCAGGCAACCCCCCAACCGAACCTGACACCCGGAGCAGTCCACATGCCGCAAGACAAGCTGATCATCTTCGACACCACCCTGCGGGACGGCGAGCAGGCCCCCGGAATCGCCCTCACCCCCGACGAGAAGCTGGCCATCGCCCGCCAGCTGGCCAAACTCCGGGTAGACGTCATCGAAGCGGGTTTCGCAGCCGCCTCCGAGGGCGACTTCTACGGCGTCTCCCAGATCGCCAAGCTGGTGGAAGGCCCGGTGATCGCTTCCCTGGCCCGCTGCGTCCCCGACGACATAGACCGCGCCCACGACGCGGTCCGCCACGCCGCCCGCCACCGCATCCACGTATTCCAGAGCACTTCCCCCATCCACATGGAACGGATGCTCCGCATGACCCCGAACGAGGTGATGCGGTCGATCGTGAAGTCGGTGCGGCGGGCCCGCCGCTATACGGACGATGTGGAGTTCTCCCCCCAGGACGCCACCAGGTCCGACCCCGATTTCATGATCGCCTGCTGCCGGGCGGCGGTCCGGGAGGGCGCCTCCACCATCAACATCCCGGACACGGTCGGCTTCGCCACCCCGGAGGACTACGTGGCCCTGCTCGGCCGGGTGTACGACGAGGTGCTCGAAGGGCGGGACGACGTCATCGTCTCCACCCACTGCCACAACGACTTGGGGCTGGCGGTGGCCAACTCGCTGTCGGCCATCCACGCCGGCGCCCGCCAGATCGAGGGCGCCGTCAACGGGATCGGCGAGCGGGCCGGCAACACCTCCACCGAGGAGATCATCATGGCCGTCAAGACCCGCCAGGATCATTTCGGGGTGGAGATAGACGCCAACACCGAGGAGATAGTCCCCACCAGCCGGCTGGTGTCGCGCCTCACCGGCTACCCCATCCAGTTCAACAAGGCGGTGGTGGGGCGCAACGCCTTCGCCCACGAGTCGGGAATCCACCAGCACGGCGTGCTGCGCGCCCGGGAGACCTACGAGATCATGGACCCCGCCTCGGTGGGCGCCACCAGCCAGATCGTGCTCGGCAAGCACTCGGGCCGGGCCGGGTTCGCCGACGCCCTAGCCAAGCTGGACATCGTCTTGGAGGACGACCAGTTCGCCGACGCCTTCCGCCGTTTCAAGGATCTCGCCGACCGCAAGGTCGAGATCAACGAACGCGAGCTGCGCACCATCATCCGCAGCGAGCAGGACCGGATCGACGAAACGATCCGCCTGGTGTCGATGAGGGTCAGCGGGGGCAGCGATGTATCCCCCTCCGCCTCCGTTAGGGTATCGAGGGGCGCCGAGGCCGAGGAGGAGGAGTTCGAGGGCGAGGGCGGCGGCATGGTCGACGCCACCTTCACCGCCCTCAAGAAAGCCTTCGGAATCGACGCCCGGCTGCTGGACTATCGGGTGGTTCCGGTAACGGCCGGAGCAGACGCCATGGCGGAGGTGAACGTGGTCATAAGGGTAGGAGGGTTCTCCCACAACGGACGGGGGGTGTCCACCGATGTGGTGGAAGGGTCGGGTCATGCCTTCGTCGAGGCTCTCAACCGGGCGCTGAGCGTTCACGATGGGTGAGCGGCGCCACCGGATCGCGGTCATCGCCGGGGACGGGATAGGCCCCGAGGTCACCGCCCAGGCCCTCAAGTCCATGGAGGCGGCCGCCGCCCGGTGCGGGTTCACCTTCGAGGCCAACCGCTACGACCTGGGCGGGGAACGGTATCTGGCCACCGGCGAGGTGCTTCCCGACTCGGTGGAAGAGGAGCTGGCAGGCCACGACGCCATCCTGCTGGGCGCGGTAGGAACACCCGACGTGCCGCCCGGCGTGCTGGAGCGGGGCCTGCTGCTGCGCCTGCGCTTCGACTTCGAGCTGTACGTGAACCTCCGCCCCGTGAAGCTGTTTCCGGGAGTCCCCACCCCCATAGCGGGCCTGACGCCGGAGCGGTGCGACATGCTGGTGGCGCGCGAGAACACCGAAGGTCCGTACGCGGGCACGGGGGGGACGCTGCGCAAGGGCACCGCCGCCGAGGTAGCCATGCAGGATTCCGTCAACACCCGCTTCGGCGTGGAGCGGATCGTCCGGTTCGGGTTCGAGCAGGCCCTCGCCCGCCGCCGCCGCCTCGCCCTGGGCCACAAGACCAACGTGCTCATCCACTCCGGCGGTCTGTGGCACCGCACCGTCTACGAGCTGGCGGAACAGTATCCGGACGTGGAGGTGGACTACGCCCACGTGGACGCCATGTGCCTGTACATGGTCAACTCCCCCGAACAGTTCGACGTGATCGTGACCGACAACCTGTTCGGGGACATCATCACCGACCTCGGCGCCGCGATCCAAGGCGGTATGGGCCTGGCCGCCAGCGGCAACCTGAACCCCGAACGGAACTACCCGTCCCTCTTCGAACCAGTGCACGGATCGGCCCCCGACATCACCGGACGCGGATGGGCCAATCCGGTGGCGGCGGTGCTGTCGGCGGCCATGTGCCTGTCCCATCTCGGCGAGAACGAGGCGGCCGAGGCCGTGGAGGACGCGGCGGCGGCGGTGCTGCCGACGATGGAGGCCATGGCCGGCCCCGGGATGGGCGGCACCACCGACAGTCTGGGAGACCGGATAGCCGAGGCGGTCGCCGGAGGCTGACCCGATCCGGCCCTAGACGGGTAGTTCCAAGGGATAGGGGTATGTTTCCGTGCGAAACCGGTCTCGCCTGCCAGAGGCGGGCTTCGAAGACCGGCTCGCCCGCGTCGGCTTGTCCCCATCCGGACCGTCGGGGGTCGGGGCGGTGCGGCGTTGCCCGGGTGGTCGAGGCGGCGGCGGCGGCGAGAGGCCTGCAGGACCGAGTTGGATATTCGGGGTAGCTTGTTCCAGAAGGGGGTTGATCATGTCATAGATATGCTATATAGTGTTGGATACCAAAACATAAACATCGCTGCCGAGTTCTAGAGAGGGCGGTGATCATATCGGGATACTCGCCCGGCCCCCTAGGCCGGGGGCCCGGTCCACGCGCCGGTACCGAGATAACGATCTGAGAGGTGAGCTCCTATGTCAAGACTTGGTGGGTTTGGGGGGTGTTGGTGTTGTGTTGGAGGTGGGTCCAGACCCGGTCGGAGATGCGTCTTTTGAGGATGCGGATGGCTTCTTTTTTGGTTTTTCCTCGTTGGAGGAGCCGTTCGTAGTAGCAGCGTCCCTCGGTGCCGGGGCGGGCGATGGGGGTGATGGCCGCGTTGTGGAGGGCCCGGTTGAGTTGGCGGTTGCCTCCTCGGTTGAGCCTGTGGCGGGTGATCCGTCCTGAGGACGCTTCGATGGGGGCTGTGCCGTTGGCCATGGCGAAGCGGGCTTTGGTCGGGTACCGGGCAGCGTTGCCGACTTCGGCGATGATCTCGGCTGCGGTCAGGTTCCCGATCCCGTAAATGGTCGTGAGGGAAGTGCCCAAGGCGGCGACCAGTCGGGTGATCTGGGTGTCGAGTTTTCTGACTTGGCGGAGGAGCCGACGGACGCGTCGGATGCGCTGGCGGGCGATGTCCGCTCTGGTGGTTCTGTCTGCGGTGATCAGCTTGACGGCCCGTGCCAAGGCCTTGTAAGACAACAACCCCGATCCCAACAGGTTGTGATAGCCCGGACAGAGCAGGGTGAGGTCGGCGTGGAGGCGGTTGACCTCAGCGGTTCGGGATTCGACCAACTCACGCCGGTAGAACACCAGAGCACGCAGGTCTTCTAGAGCGTCTTGGGGTCGAGGCGCCGGCAGATCGTCTTCTCGGGCTGCTATCCGGGCTATGGCCAAAGCGTCGATGTAGTCGGACTTGCTGCGGGTCCGCAGGGTCTTTCTGGCCTGGGCGGTCATCTGGGTAGGAACTTCCACAACCTCTACCTCGCGGTCTTCTGCTATCAGAAACAACGCCAGGGGCCGCCCGTAGCTGCCCGACCCCTCGATCCCTACCCGGCCGACGTCATGAGCCTGTAGCCAGGCTGCTGCTCTGCGGTAACCGGCAGGGGTGTTCGGGAAGGTTCGGCGCTCGATGCTCCGTCCCGTCGGGTCGATGACACATCCCGCCAGGGTGTCTTTGTGGGAGTCTATCCCTGCTGTCGTCATCAGGGTGTATCCTTTCGGTTGCTGGTCTTACCTTGGGTAGGCCGGTCCGGTATTGCGCAACCATGCGTAGGGAACACACCCGACACGTGTGGGCCGTTCAGGCTCCTATCAAGCGACAACTACCGAACCCCAGCAGGCCCGGCGGGGAGGCAATCACCTCAAAAGCCACAGCCATCCCTAGGGATGGCTGGGCAGGCGGCGTTGAGCCATCCCCCGCCGGGGGCCTACCCACCAGCAGTTAAACACGCATGGCGGTGGGGGCTGGGCCCAGAGGGCGGCGGCGCATGGCTGCGATTTTCGCGTTCTGGCTAGACTAGCTAGTCGCCGCCCTGCCGGAAACCATATGAACAGCAGGGGCTAGACTCGCGGTCGGTTCTACACCCGACAATTGGATGACCTGCCGCCCGTGAACATCGGAGCCCCGCGCCAGCCCGCCCCGGAGCGCCGGGTCGGCATCACCCCCTACATGGCCCAGCATTTCATAGAGGCCGGCCATCGGATATCCGTCGAACACGGGGCGGGCGCCGAGGCCGGCTTCACCGACGGCTGGTACCGGGAAACCGGATGCGATCTGGTCGATTCGGCCTGGGAGAGCGACGCGGTGGTGACCGTCGGGCGCCCCGCCCCGGCCGAGCTCTCCCGGATGCGGCCCGGCGCCTGGCTGCTCGGTCTGCTCGAACCCCTCGACCGCCCGGAGGCCATGCGGGCGCCGGCCGCGGCCGGGGTCACCGCCATGGCGTTCGAGACCCTGCCGAGGATCACCCGGGCCCAGTCCATGGACGCCCTTTCTTCCCAGGCCACCCTGGCCGGGTACGGAATGGCCCTGGAGGCGGCCGCCCGGCTCCCGAGGATCCTGCCGATGATGGTCACCGCGGCCGGGACGCTCCGACCGGCCACCGTGGTGGTGCTGGGCTGCGGGGTGGCCGGACTCCAGGCCATCGCCACCGCCCGCCGGCTCGGCGCCCGGGTCAAGGGATTCGACGTAAGGGCCGCCGCCGCCGAACAGGTGCGCAGCCTGGGCGCCTCGTTCATCGAGCTCGACCTAACCCCTCAGGACGCCGCGGCCTCGGGCGGATACGCCCGCCGGCTGGACGAGGACGAGGAAACCCGGGTGCTGCGGCAACTCGAAGAACACCTAGCCGACGCCGACGCGGTCATCACCGCCGCCGCCATCCCCGGCCGGGCCGCCCCCACCCTGGTCACGGCAGAGGCGGTGGCCCGGATGAAACCCGGGTCGGTGGTGGTGGACGGGGCCGCCGCCCGGGGCGGCAACTGCGTCCTCACGGCGCCCGATCAGGTGGTCGAGGCCGGCGGGGTCACCATCGTGGGGCCCACCGACCTGGAATCCCGCCCCGCCGCCGACGCCTCGAGGATGCTGGCCCGCAACGCCTACGAGCTGATCACCTACCTCACCTCGGACCCGGCCCCCGGGGAGGACGACCCCATCCGCGCCGGGGTGACCATCACCCGGGGCGGCGAGGTGGTGCACCCCGAAGTCCTGGCCCGCCTCGAAGCAACACCATCGGGAGCAGCACCATCGGGAGAGACACCATCGGAAGGAACATCATGACGCTGGTCATCGGCATAACCGTCTTCGCCCTGGCCGCCTTCGTGGGCTTCGAGGTGATAACCAAGGTGCCCCCGCAGCTGCACACCCCGCTCATGTCGGGTTCCAACGCCATCTCCGGCATCACCCTGGTGGGGGCGTTGGTGACGGCCGGACGGGGCGGAACCCTGGCCTGGGTGCTGGGCTTCCTGGCGGTGGCCTTCGCCGCCGTCAACGTGGTGGGCGGGTTCATGGTCACCGACCGGATGCTGCAGATGTTCCGAAAGGACCGCCGGTGAGCGGAGCCGCCGCATCGTTCCTGTATCTGATAGCGGCCTGCCTGTTCATATTCGGGCTCAAGCGCCTGAGCTCCCCCGTGACCGCCCGGTCCGGCAACACCCTGTCCGCGACCGGCATGCTGCTGGCGGTGATAGTCACCCTGCTGGACGCCGGCATCGTCGACTACACGGTGATCGCAGCGGGCCTGCTGGCGGGAGGGGCGGTGGGGGCGGTGCTGGCCCGCCGGGTGGCCATGACCGGGATGCCGCAGCTGGTGGCGGCCTTCAACGGGTTCGGGGGGATCGCCTCGGCCATGGTAGTGGCGTCCGAGTTCCTCGTAGATGCGCCGCTGGAGCGCGACGCCGGCATCACCGTCGCCGTCTCCACCATCGTGGGGGTGTTCACCTTCACGGGGAGTCTGGTGGCGTTCGGCAAGCTGCAGGGGCTGCTCCCGGGCCGGCCCATGGTATTCAGGGGGCAGTTCGCGCTGGACGGCATCCTGGCGGCGGCCGCAATAGGGGTGGCGGCCTGGATGGTGACCGCCGGGGACGCCGCCGCCCTGTGGGTGCTGGTGGGCCTGTCCGCCCTGTTCGGGGTGACCCGCACCTTGCCGGTGGGGGGCGCCGACATGCCGGTGATCGTCGCCTTCCTCAACTCGATGTCCGGGATCGCCGCGGCCTCCACCGGCTTCGTGATCGAATCCGTCGCCCTGATCATCTCCGGGGCTCTGGTGGGCGCCTCCGGCCTGGTCCTCACCAACATCATGTCGAAGGCCATGAACCGCTCCCTGGCCAACGTCCTGTTCTCGGGCTTCGGGGGGAACGGGGAGGCGAGGGCCGCCGCCGCAACAGCCGGAGCGGTGCGGCGGGCCACCGTGGACGACGCCGCCCTGACCCTGGCCTACGCCCGTTCGGTGATCGTGGTGCCGGGCTACGGGCTGGCGGTGGCCCAGGGGCAGTTCGGGATGCGGGAGCTGGCCGACCGTCTGGAGACGCGGGGGGTCAAGGTGCGGTACGCGGTCCACCCGGTGGCCGGACGGATGCCCGGTCACATGAACGTGCTGCTGGCCGAGGCCGACGTCCCCTACGAGCAGCTGCTCGACCTCGACGAGATCAACGACGACTTCCCCCTCACCGACGTGGCCCTGGTGGTGGGCGCCAACGACGTGGTGAACCCCGTAGCCCGCGAGGATTCCTCCTCCCCTATCTACGGGATGCCGATCCTCGATGTGGACCGGGCCCGCTCCGTGATCGTCGTCAAGCGGAGCCTCTCCCCCGGCTTCGCAGGCATCGACAACCCCCTGTTCTACATGGACTCCACCATGATGTTGTTCGCCGACGCCAAAGCCGCCCTAGACGACCTAGCCAAGGCGGTGCGGGAGGCCTAACCAGACCAACAAGACAGTACCACCAGAGCCTCCGGACATTCACCTGATATATTGTCCCTGAGCAACCACCACAACAAGAAAACCCCTACGAATAGTGCGAGATAGAATATGTAGATGGAAAAGGGCCATCTTTTAGGGGAACTAAATGGCCATACTTGAAAGTACGACAAAAGACTAGGCTTCACAGGCTTCACAGGGTTCACGAGCTGCTCGAGCTTCTTCACGAGCTTATTCACAGGCTTCACGAGCTTATTCACAGGCTTCACGAGCTTCTTCTTGAGCTTCTCGAGCTTATTCTTGAGCTTCTCAGGCTCCTCGAGATTATTCACAGGCTCCTCGAGCTTCTTCACATGCTTCTCGAACTTATTCTTGAACTTCTTCTCGAACTTATTCTTGAACTTATTCTTGAGCTTATTCTTGAGCTTCTCGAGATTATTCTTGAGCTTCTCGAGATTATTCTTGAGCTTCTCGAGATTATTCACAGGCTCCTCGAGCTCCTCGAGATTATTCACAGGCTCCTCGAGCTTCTTCACATGCTTCTCGAGCTTCTTCTCGAGCTTCACGAGCTTCTTCACAGGCTTCACGAGCTTCTTCACAGGCTTCACGAGCTTCTCGGGCTTCATGTAATATAAATCAGAGAGTTTCAGTTTGCCTTTTACTAATCTATCAACGGAGTTATCATATGAATCCCGATAAACTTGCTCCCATCTGAGAAACCTTATGTCGAGTATCATGAACAGAAAAACTAGCCCTTGTGCGCTCACAAAATGCATCCAATTGGGCTTTTCTATATTTACTAAAAAAATGGAGAAGGCTGATAAAGCTATAACGCACTGTATCTTACAAGCAAAACTGTTTTGTGCCATTCTTGAAATAATATCCTGTAAGATCTTAAGGTGAGTTTGAACAGATGACGATTCGTGGCTAAGGGTGCGTTCTGTGCATTCTATGCGTACTGTGTATTCTGTGCGTCCTGTGCGTCCTATGCGTACTGTGTATTCTGTGCTTTCTTTGTGTTCCTCTATGCGTTCCGTCATTGATTGTCTCGAATCCTTATAGCCTCTTCAAGCCAACCTGCAATATTTGACTCAATATGACGATAGACTAGACGGCTTGTATCAAATGGAGGATCATGGTCCTTGACGATTGTTGAAAGGGATTTACCATCTATTGTAATGTATCTGAAAGGATTTGCTCCTTTAGAGGAGTGATTTCTCTTTTGATCCTTTAGGTTATGGATATAAATACCTACCACTCCCTTACCTAGATCCCAGGCTTTCTTTATTTCATATTTTATCCACTCTCGAGTCGCCGTTTGTTCACCGATCAAAACAACAGCACAAGATGACCCTTTCAATTGGCTGTCGATCCACCTTTTGATCGCAACATCTCCATCTCGCTTGGTAGCCTCCCAATCGTTATCCAAGGCTGGTCGATTCCCCTCCAGCACACCCACATTACGAACCTGGCCGGCGCGCCAGTGATCTCGTTCAAAATGAAAACTGTAGAACACCCTACGCTTGGTTGCCATTTACCTGGAATCCTCCCTCGCTCCAGAAACTATGCGTAACGTTTACCGATGCCCGAAGCCCCTAATGCACCGGTGCCCCTCCTTCTTTCAACGGAATATAACAGCTCGCGGCGGATTGTGCGGGGGAAAGGCGCCTCCGGCCTGCAAGCCGGCGCCCGCCCCGCTTCGTCTTGTGCCGTGCGGGGTAGACGCGCCCCGGCCGGCGGCGCTACCGTCGGCGCCATGGAGTTCGGCGAGGCGGCCGCCCGGAGGCGGATGGTCCGCAGCTACACGACCGATCCGGTCGACCCGGCCGCTCTCGACCGGATCGCCCGAGCAGGCCTGCGGGCGCCCAGCGCCGGGTTCTCACAGGGCCAGACCCTGGTGGTGGTAACCGACCCGGACACCCGCCGCGAGATCGCCCGCCTGGCCGGCGAGCCCGGCTACGTGAGGCGGGGGTTCGATCCCTGGCTGAGCCGGGCGCCGGTCCACATCGTGGTGTGCACCTCCAGGGAGGCGTACCTGTCCCGCTACCGGGAACCGGACAAGTCGAGGTCGAGCCTGGCTGAGCCGGGCGTGGGCGCCGACAACTGGCCCGTCCCCTACTGGTGGGTGGACGCCGGGGCGGTGCTCCAGAACCTGCTGCTGGCCGCAGTCGACGAAGGTCTGGCGGCCGGCTTCCTCGGCGCCCACGCCATACCCGGCCTGGCCGCCCTGCTCGGCATCCCCGAACACCACCGGCCCATCGGCGTGGTGACCGTAGGCCGCCCCGCCCCCGCCGCCGGCCTGCCTCCCCGTTCCGCCCGGCGCCCCCGCCGCCCCGCCTCCGAAACGATCCGAAGGGAGCGGTGGTGATGACCGCCTCCCCCGCCATCACCTCGCCGGCCAACCCTGCCGTCAAGCGCCTGGTCAAGATACGCAGCAGCCGCCGCCACCGCGACCGAGAGGGCGCCTTCATCATCGAAGGCTTCCGCGAGCTGACCAAGGCCGTAGGAGCGGGCATCGCCATCGACGAGCTGTACGTATGCGAGGACCTCTTCCTGGGAACCAACGAACCGGCCCTCGTGGAGCGGATCGAGGCTTCGGGGGCCCGCCTTCGCCGCCTGGCGCCGGGGCCGTTCCGCAAAGCGGCCTACCGGGACCGCCCGGAGGGCCTGCTGGCGGTGGCACCGCACTTAGACACCGGCCTGTCCCGTCTCGACCCGCCCCAAGACCCCCTCCTGCTGGTGGCCGAAGCCATAGAGAAACCCGGCAACCTGGGGGCCATGCTGCGCACCGCCGACTCGGCCGGAGCGGCGGCGGTGGTTGCGGCCGACCCGAGCGCCGACCTTTTCAACCCCAACGCGGTTCGCGCCTCCCTCGGATCGCTGTTCACCGTCCCGCTGGCCGCCGCCCCCGCCGACGAGGTGATGGAATGGCTGGACAGCCGGGGCATCGTCCCCGTTGTAACCTCCCCGGCCGCCCCGTCTCCGCACTGGGAAATCGACTACACCGGGCCGACGGCGGTGGTGGTGGGTTCCGAACAGTACGGCCTGAGCCGCCCCTGGCTGGACGGACGCTACCCGGCGGCCCGCATACCCATGGCGGGCGCCGCCGACTCGCTCAACACGGCCGCCGCCGCCGCGGTGGTCCTGTTCGAGGCGGTGCGGCAGCGCCGAGCCGCCAAGTCGGACGCAGCCGCCCGGACACAGCCGCCCGTACGCAAACCCCCCGACGCACAGGAACCCGGACACAAATCCCCCGGCGGGCTAGGATCAGGCCCATGATCCAAGAACCGGCCTGGACACTCGGTATAGAAGAGGAGTACCTGCTCGTCGAGATCGAAACCGGCGCGCTGGTCCGCTCCCAGCCCGAAGGGCTGATGGAAAAGGTCAAGAACCTCCGTTACGGGCTGGTGAGCCCGGAGTTCTTCAGCTCACAGATCGAGATCGGCACCACCGTCTGCAACAACGTCCAGGAGCTGCGCGCCGAGATCGGCCTGCTGCGGTTGGCGGTTGCGGAAGCCGCCGCCGACTACGGCCTGGCCCCCATCGCCGCCTCCACCCACCCGTTCGCCCGTTGGGAGGAACAGCAGGTCAGCGCCGGAAAGCGCTACCAGGAGATCGCCGAAGACCTGCAGGGCGTGATCCGGCGCCTGGTCATCTCCGGCATGCACGTCCACGTAGGCATCGAAGACCCCGACCTGCGGATCGACCTGATGGGGCAGATCTCCTACTTCCTTCCCCACCTGCTGGCCCTTTCCACCTCGTCCCCGTTCTGGGAGGGCAAGGACACCGGCCTGAAGAGCTACCGCACGTCGGTGATGGTCACCCTGCCCCGCACCGGCCTGCCCGAACAGTTCACCTCCTGGACGGAATACCAGCGGCACGTGGACATGCTGGTAGGGGCGGGGATCATCGAGGATTCCTCCAAGATATGGTGGGACATCCGGCCTTCGGGCCGTTACCCCACCCTGGAGATGCGGGTAACCGACCTGCCCACCAGGATGGACGACGTGGTGTCCCTCGCCGCCCTGTACGTCTGCCTGCTGCGGATGCTGTGGCGGCTGCGCATCGAGAACCAGAGGTGGCGCTCCTACTCCAACTTCCTGGTGGCGCAGAACTCCTGGCGGGCGCAGCGCTACGGCGTGGAAGGACAGCTGGTGGACTTCGGCAAGGGCCTCCTGGTGCCGTTCGAAGATCTGGTCGAGGAGCTCATCGAGGTGGTGAAGCCCGACGCCGAGGCCATGGGCTGCCTGGCCGAGGTGGAGCATATCCGCACCATCTGCCGCCGGGGCACCTCAGCCGACCGGCAGCTGGCGGTGTACGCAGAAGCCGCGGCGGCCGGCGCCGAACCCCCGGAGGCACTGCAGGCGGTGGTCCACGCCCTCATCGAAGACACCCTCACCGGACACATCGAAGCCGACCGGCTTCAGAAGCTGAACTCCTCGAGGGCCCGGCTCAGGTCGATGTCGTCCTCGTAGAGGGCAGCCGCCCCTGACCTCACCAACAACGAGGCGCCCGGCCTGCGAAGGACAGCCGACCACCCCTTTCCCCCTACGAAACCAGACGGGCTTCGAAACCAGACGGGGGGCCTCCAACGAAGTGGAGACCCCCGCCCCTGGCGTTGGGTTGGTATGCCGTAAACGCTTTTGAGGGGGAAGATCGCCAAAAAAGTTTTGGATTGGCGCCGGAAGGGTATTGGTGTTGTCTCATTACTGTTGTATAGTGTTGTACGAGCAGATATCGCAGTGAATCCGGATACTGCGATCAGAGAGGAATCGAACCGCCCAGGCCGACCGCCTCCCGCAGGGCAGGCAGGCGACCGAAGGGCGGAGCGGTACGAAGTAGCTGTGGCTGAAAAACGCATCGGGCACGGGCGGTGGTAACACGCCCCCGCAGCCCGAAGACGGTTGGTGGTGGCGGCGGGGGCAGGGCCCGGCGAAGCCGGGTTTTTCGGCGGGAGAACGCGAAAAACCTCGGCTTAGCGGATAGGCGGACCGCGGCCGTTCCTGTTCGTAACGCCGGTCAGGATCCAGTTCGGAACCCCTGGCTACGGCTGTGGGATCATCAACCGCCGCAAGCAGTGTTTTCCCAGGTGAGCATCTATCCGCGCACCCTCTTTAGGACGTGGAGACCTCGTAGATATCCATGAACACCCCGCCGATGGGCGACGCCGCGTGGAGGGCATCATCCTCGGTGTCGAAGGCCACCAGGTAGTTGAACATGGTGTCCAGCGAGGAACCCGTCCCGAGGGGCGTACCGGAGGTTTGAGCCGCCCAATCGCCCGAACCCTTGGCGAAGGCGAACACCTCGCCCCGTTCGAGGGCCGCTACGTCACCGCCGCCGGCCGCCGCGACCGTAGCACCGTCCGAGCTGATGGCCACGCTCGACCCCAGTTCGGCATCGCTGTCGGACAACTTGACGACAGTAACTGCGGCTGCGTTAGCCCAACTGTCGGAAGTGAGCACATACACCGCGTTGCCTCCCGGGGCGCCCACCGCCGCGGCGCTGGCGTCGTCGGCCACAGAGACCGACGCTCCCAACATCAGTCCCTCCGCATCCGCGCCCGTTTCCACCGGCACCGGAAAGGTAGCTGGCGAGCCAGGCCTGAAAGCGCGGATAGCCCCACCTGAACCTGCATTGGGAACTCCGAAAAAGGCGGTGCCATTGTTGGCGACAGCCAGGGTGTTAGCACTCCCACCCACGGGGAAAGCATAAGTACCTGTTGATAGGTGAACGGTACTAGAAGGAAGAGTCCAGGTAAAGCCGTCAGTGGCTGGGTCGTCTGCGAGTCTCCATCTCACCACCTTGTCATCATACTTGACCGCAATGTAGTGGTTCGGATCCACGTCGGGGGTGGTGCGGCTGATCGCAACCGCGAGACCTAGTTTATCCACTCCGGAGGGGGTCGACGCTGGAGCAAATGTCATCGTAAGCCCCGTTCCCCAACCAGAGGCGCCCTTGGAAAAAATGTAGAGCTTCCCTGCGCCCTCGCCCGGAGCGCCGACCACGATGTGGGTGCCGCCGATGCCGATGTCCACGTCGGCGCCGAACATGCCACCCGCTGTCTCGCCGGGAGATTCCAACGTAACCGGGTCGCCGTAGGCACCATCAGCGTCGGCTTCGTACACGTAGACCTTCCCGGCGCCGGCGCACAGCACATCAGCCGTAGCAGGGTCACTGTCAGCGTCGCACATGATGTCGGCGCTGGGAGCGGCGACCACGAACACGCCGTGGTCTACCGCGTAGTTGGCGCCGGCCTCGGTGTCCAAAGCCTTGCTCCACGGCTCTTCCAAGCTGCTGATCTGGCTGACGTGCTTGGAGGCGTTCCGATAGTCCGTCGCCGAAGCACGCCCGGCGTTTTTGTCGGCGTCTTTCAGGTCTGTCTCGAACTTGGACAAGGTCGCCGCATCACCGATGGAGGTGAACTGATCGTTGCTGTCGTACCTGATCAACGACACCTCACCGCCACCGAGTATCACCAGCTGGTTGTTGTCGGTGTCGGTCGCCAGCAGGCGGCCCGAAGCGTCCGCGTTGTCGCTCAGCTCGTTCGCCCAGTAGTGATAGATACGGTCAGCATCGACCGTTATGGCAGTAGCGCCTGAACCGACCGTGACCGAAGCCAGGATGGTTTCGATCCCGCTGTCGGACGACTTCCGGTTGTAGGTAAGGCTGGCCACACCCCGCCGGTTGGTAGTCCGCGTCAAAAGGGCATCAGCATCCTCGAACTGACGCGTCCCCTTGCTGGACGTATCGAACACCAAAGCTGCGGGCGCTCCCTCTTCGGCGCCTGCTTCGGCGCCGATGCCGTCGGCGTCGTCGGAAGTGAACGCCACCTTCTGGCGGGACACCGGATCGCCGTACTGATCCACCAAAGTAGCCGTAACCGTATTCGCCGCGCCGCTGCCCGTACCCGACGCCTCATGGAAGGAGACCGCCTGAGCCAACGTCAGCGTCGCAGCCTTAGCCGCGTCGTCGCGCCAGACCACCGCCGCGTCCTCCTCGGCAGTACGGCCCGCCGGATCTTTCGCCATCTTCAACGTGGTCTTGTCCACCAGTTCCAAATCCCCGTCGTAGGTGATATCCAAATTCAGCCAGGCCTTATCACCGCCGTTGCCGCTGCCCGTCCGAGGATCGGTCTGACGGTACGACAGCTCGATCTTCCCCGTATCGTCCGTCTTATGAGCCACCGTGCTGCTGCCCGTCGCCGGGGTCGCATTCGTAGCGGCGCTGGCAACCGTCGTACCGGCAAACACAGTCACCGACTCGTCCTTGGTAGCCACCGCATTGCCGTCGTCGTCCACCACCTGAATAGTGAACGTAACCCGATCCCCGAACTTCGCCGCCTTAGCGTTAGCAGCCATATCATCGGTGATCTGCAGCTTCGTAGCAGGCTTGGTAACCGTGATCTCCACCGACGCCGACACCGTATCACCAGCTTTGAACTTAGCGCCCAAATCACCGGTCCACGCCCACACCGTCGCCGAAGCACCAAACGACAAGTCGCCGCCCGTGATCTCCACATCCCCATCCGAGTTCGTAGTCTCATCCGAAGATGCGATCTCACACTTGCCCGCACCATTCCCCACCGACATCACATCGTCGTTGGAACAGCTTCCATCAGACCCGAACGCATCCCCCGGATTCGTGGACTTGAACAAATCCACCGAAGCATCCGGCATCGCCATATGCGCCGAATCGCGCAACGACACCACCAAATCCACATCCTGCGACGGATCAGCTGCGGTGCCGGCAACCGACAACTTATTCGCCTGCATCGTCAACCCAGCCGGACGGGCCACCGTATGCGCCAACATCCGCGTAATGAACGCCGCCATCTGCCCCCGAGTAACCAAACCATCCGGAGAGAACTGACTATCCGACGTCCCCCGCGTAACCCCCACCTCGAACATCCGCCGAATCGCCGAATACTGACCACGCGTCACGTTCCCGATATCGGTGAACACGGTGTCATCAGGCGAAACATCCGACAACTTGTCCTCGCCGCCAAAAGCGCCCGCACCCCGCCGGGCCTTACCCAAGAAAGCATCCAACATCTCAGCCATGGTCTTGCGAGACACCGCCGTATCCGGCGAGAACCGGCCGCTGCCCGTACCCGACATGATCTCCAACCCGGCCATCTGATTGACCGCCGAACGCGTCTCGTCCGACGCATCCCCCAAGTCCGTGAAGTCATCGGCAGGGTCCGCCAACAACGACACACCCGCCGGACCCGCCGCCCTCGTCAAGAACAACGCCATCTGCCAACGCAACACCGGAGCACCCGGATCATACGTAGTCGCCGTACGACCCTTAGTGATCCCATAATGCCCCAAGCAGTTCACCGCATCCTCGGCGAACGACCCCTCGACGTCGGTCAAACCCAACGACTCCAACGCCGGACCGACACAAGCCGAGTACACCGCCCCGTTATCCGCCTCACCATCCGCCGCCGCCGCCGGAACCACCCCGACAGCCAGCAGCGACCCAACCAAACCCAAAACAGCAACAACAGCCAACCACGACCGCCGCACACCAACCAGATCCATCAAGACCAACCCCTTCCCTTTCCATTTCTGAACAACATTCCGACAACTCCGGCCCGGTTCACACCAGCCCTGGGATCCCCATCATAACAACAGACTGAGCCGTACCGGGGTTCATCGGGAGACAGTTTCGCATAATAGGGTGCGCGGATAGGTGCTCACCTGGGAAAACACTGCTTGCGGCGGTTGATGATCCCACAGCCATAGCCAGAGGTTTCCGAACTGGATCCTGACCGGCGTTTACGAACAGGAACGGCCGCGGTCCGCCTATCCGCTAAGCCGAGGTTTTTCGCGTTCTCCCGCCGAAAAACCCGGCTTCGCCGGGCCCTCTTACCGTGTTCTGGCATGTCCCCGTGGGATGATTCGGGGATGGTTGCCCGTCACGGCGGGTAGGGCTGTCGGGCCCTGTCAGATAGATGACTTGGGGCGTGGTGCCGCCCGCCGTGTTGGGTGTGGTTGACCTCTAACAGGAACATGCTCCCAGGTTCTGGGGCTTTGTAAGGTGGTTGACGGCAGCTGCGCCCGTGGGCGGGTGACCTGTGGAAAAGCTGATTTCGTTGGAAGGAGACAATGATGGATCCCACAGGGATCGGGGTGTTCGTGGGTGTGGACATCGCCAAAGAAGAACATTTCTGCCAAGCGATAGGCGCTGGAGGAGCCGAGCTGTTCGCCCGGGCGGTGGGCAACAACGAGGCAGACCTGGAAGGAATGATCGACCAGGCCGAGGTGTCGGGGCGGGTGGTGCTGGTGGTCGACACCACCAGCTCGGGTGCTCATCTGCTGCTGGCAGCGGCTGCCCGCCGGCGGATACCCGTGGCGTATGTGAGCGGTCTCCAGATGCGCCGAGCGGCGGAACTGTACGCGGGTTCGGCCAAGACCGACCCCCTGGACGCGTGGGTGCTGGCGGACTTCGCCCGCCGCAACGCCGATCGTCTGGTATGGGTCGAGGTAACCGACGAAGTGTTGATCCGGATGCGGGTCCTGTCGGGCCGCGATGAGGACCTGGCAGCCGACTCGACTCGGACGATCAACCGTCTTCGGGACGCGATGGTGTCTGTTTCCCCTGGTCTGGAGCGTGTTCTGGGTTCCAAACTAGTCCAGAGGGGCGTCCGTGAGCTGCTGGTGCGCTGGCCTGTGCCCACAGATCTGCGAGCAGCGGGTAAGACACGGATAAGAAACTTGTTGAAAAAGTATTATTCCAACAAGCCGCACAAGGCGGTTGAGCTGACAGACCGGATCTGGGCGGCGCTCGGAGCTCAGACCCTCACCCTGGCGGGCGAAGCCACCTGGGGGGAGGTCATCACCGACCTGGCCAGCACCCTGGAGGGGATATACACCAAACGCGCCCGCCTGTCCGCGGCTATCGAGGAGGCCTTCACCGCTCACCCTTTAGCCGAGATATTGATATCGGTCCCAGGGATCGGCGTCCGGACCGGCGCCCGTATCCTGACCGAGATCGGTGACCCACACCGGTTCGCCAACGGATCCCGCCTAGCGTCCTACGCCGGCCTAGCCCCGACCATCCGCCGATCCGGCCGAACCCAAAACACCACCAGACGCAACCCCGGAGGGAACCACCGACTCAAAAACGCCATGTACTGGACCGCGTTCTCAGCCTCCCAACACGACCCAGCCGCCCGGGCCTACTACCAACGCAAACGAACCGAAGGCAAACGCCACGCCACCGCCGTCACCCACGTCGCCCGCCGCCGATGCGACCTCATACTCGCCGTACTCAAAAACCAAACCCTCTACAACCCACCCGAACCAGCCCCCGAACCCGTTTGACAAACCGACAGGAACACGCCCCCGCCGCCACCACCAACTGTCTTCGGGCTACCTCGGGCGTGTTCACCCGGGGCCGTGCCCGATGCGTTTTCAGCCACAGCTACTTCGTACCGCTCCGCCCTTCGGTCCGTTGCCTGCCCTGCGGGAGGCGGTCGGCCTGGGCGGTTCGATTCCTTTCTGATCGCAGTATCCGGATTCACTGCGATATCTGCTCGTACAACACTATACAACAATAATGAGACAACACCAATACCCTTTCGGCACCAATCCAAAACTTTTTTTGGCGATCTTCCCCCTCAAGACGCTCAACCGTGACCGGACACATCGAAGCCGACCGGCTTCAGCAGCTGAACTCCGCAAGGGCTCTGCTCAGGTCGATGGCGCCCTCGTAGAGGGCCCTTCCGATCACCGCCCCGTCTATCCCGCGGACCGCCAGGCTGCGCAGGTCGTCCATATCGGCGATCCCTCCGGCCGCCAGCAGCTCGGCGTCGGGCGCCAGCGACCGCACCCGGTCGAGCAGCTCCAGGTCCGGGCCGCTCATAGCCCCGTCCCGCAGCACGGCAGTCACCAGGAACTTGGTCACCCCCGCCCCCAGGGCGCCCTCCACCACCTGCTCGAACCGCCGGCCCTCGTCCAGCCAACCCTCTCCCCCGGCCCTGCCGTCCCGCACGTCGACCGCCGCCATCACCCGGTCGGGAGAGCCGAGGGCCGCCGCCTGCTCCAGTATCTCGGGGGACCACACCGCGCTGGTGCCCATCATCACCCTGTCGACCCCGCATTCCAGGGCCGACTCGACGTCCTCCACCGTCCTTATCCCCCCGCCCGCCTGCACCGACACCCCCCGTCCGGCCACCTTCCGCCAGAGGTTCGGGTCGGATCGGCCCCGGCGGGCGCCGTCCAGGTCCACCACGTGCACCCATCGGGCGCCGGCCTCCCGCCAGGCGGACACCTGCTCCTCCACCGAATCCCCGTACCTGGTAACGGCGCCGTAGTCACCCCGCAGGAGGCGCACCACCCCCCCGCCCAGGACATCGACCGCCGGAAATATCTCCATGTCGTTCTCGCTCGTCCTCCGAGGGAAGGGGATCACCCGGCGCATGCTCCTGCGAACCCTGAGCCGGAATGGAGTAGTATGTTAGCGTGTTAGTATGCCATAACGCATAACAGCTCGGAGCAGGGGGAAAGGAACCCGGATGACCGCCCGCCGCAGTGACAGCTGGAGAACCGAAGGGCTCGAGGCGCTGTGCCGCGCCCTTCTCACGCTGGAGACCGTGGACGAGGCGGCCCTCTTCCTGCGCGACCTGTGCACCCGCACCGAGATCGAAGGCATGTCCGGGCGGTGGGCGGCGGCGGTGCTGCTCGATGCCGGCCTCCCCTACCGGGAGATACACGAACGCACCGGCGTCTCCACCGTCACCATCGGCCGGGTCAACGAATGGCGCCGGCACGGAACCGGGGGATACCGCCTGGCCCTCGACCGCATTGGGGAGACCGCCGATGGATGACCGCACCCTGCGCCTGGCCGTGCCCAACAAGGGCCGCCTGCGGGAACCCGCCCTGCGGTTGCTGCGCGAGGCCGGCCTGGTCTTCGAACAGACCGAGCGGGCCCTGTCGGTAACGGTGCGCAACGCCGACATCGAGCTGCTGTTCGTCCGCGCCGAGGACGTGGTGGAGCTGGTGTCCGACAGATCCGCCCACCTGGGAATCACCGGACGGGACCTCCTGAGGGAGGAGTCGATCCGGCTGAAGCGGAATCTCAAGGAGAGCCTGAGTCTCGGATTCGGTCGCTGCGATCTGACCGTTGCGGTTCCCACCGAATCCGCCCTGGAAAAGACCGAGGACTTCGAAGGCCTGCGCATCGCCACCTCCCACCCCAACCTGACCACACGCTTCTTCTTCAGGCAGGCAGTCAAAGTCAAGGTGGTGCCGATGAAGGGGTCGGTGGAGGTGGCCACCAAGCTGGGGGTGGCCGACGCAATAGCCGACCTGGTATCCACCGGAAGCACCCTGAAGGTGAACGGACTCCGCCCCGTTTTTACCATTCTCGAAAGCGAGGCGGTCCTGGTGGATACGACATACACCGACGAGGTGATACCCGACCATGAACGGATTCTCACCTCCCTCAGGTCGGTGATTGCCGGGCGCCGCCGCCGGTACCTGCTGCTCAACGCCCCTACGGAGGCTCTGGACACGATCACCGGCCTGATACCCGGACTCGAAGCCCCCACCGTCATCCCGCTGGCGGAGGACGGCATGGCGGCCGTCCACTCGGTGGTGGAACGGGACGAGGTGTGGAACCTGCTGCCCCGCCTCAAGGAAGCCGGCGGGCGGGACATCCTGGTGCTCCCGATCGGACAGCTGGTCCCATGAGCACGAACATGAACACCGCAGCGAGCCCCTCCCCCGCAGCCAGCCCCGCCGCCCAACCCGGTCTATTGCGCACCCGCCGGCTGGCCGACCTCGACCCCGCCGACCGGCGCCGGCTGGTGGTCCGCTCCGCAGTGCCCGACCGGGCGGTGCGCCGGGCGGCGGCCGAGATATGCCGGAGCATCGAGGCGGGCGGCGACCGGGCCCTGCGGGAGGCGGGCGCCGCCTACGGGGGCGGGCGGGCCGACCCCAGGGTGGCGCCCGAAGAGATATCCGCCGCCCTCGAGGACACCGGCCGGGCGGTGCGCGAGGCCCTGGAGGCGGCCATAGAGGCGGTGCGCCGCCACCACCTGCCCCAGATCCCCGCCGACCATTCCCACGAGACCCGCCCCGGGGTGCGGATCGACCGCCGATGGACCCCCCTGCGGCGGGTCGGCGCCTACATACCCGGCGGCAAGGCCTCCTACCCGTCCAGCCTGGTGATGACCGCGGCCCCGGCCCAGGCGGCGGGGGTGGCGGAGATCGCGGTCGCTTCCCCCTGCGGCGGGGACGGGCGGCTCGATCCGACCCTGCTGGCCGCCGCCGCCCTGCTGGGGATAGACGAGGTGTACGCCATGGGAGGCGCCCAAGCGGTGGCCGCCTTCGCCTACGGCACCGAAACCATACCGAGGGTGGACAAGATCGCAGGGCCCGGCAACGCCTGGGTTACCGCCGCCAAGCTGGAGGTATTCGGCGTCTGCGCCATCGACCTGCCGGCCGGGCCGAGCGAAGTCCTAGTGCTGGCCGACCACACCGCCGACCCGCGCCTGGCCGCCGTCGACCTGCTCTGCCAGGCCGAACACGGCCCCGACTCCCCGGCGGTGCTGGTAACCACCGACCCGACCCTGGCCGCCGAAGTCGAAGCCGAGATATCGTCGCTGCTGCCCCTGCTCCCCCGGCGGGATATCCTGCGAACCGCCCTGAGCGCCTACGGGGAGGTACTGATCGCCGAAGACATCGACGAGGCGGCCGCCTTCGCCAACGCCTACGCCGCCGAGCACGTAACGGTGCTGACCGCCGACGCCGAGCAGACGGCGGAGCGGGTGGTGAACGCCGGATCGGTCTACGTGGGCCGCTGGTCTCCCGAATCGGCCGGCGACTACGCCACCGGCGCCAACCACGTGCTGCCCACCGGGGGGCTGGCCAGGTCGCACGGCCCGCTCGGGGTGGAGGACTTCGGCTCGTGGCGGCAGGTACAGACCCTCACCCGCCGGGGTCTGGCGTCCATCCGCCCCGTCATCGAGGAGCTGGCCGCCGCCGAAGGCTTGGACGCCCATCGGATGGCCGCCGCGGTGCGCTTCGAAGAGCCGCCCCCTTCCCACCGCCGGAACCCTCCCCCCGCCGATCACCCGACCCACCCGACTCACCCGACCAACCCGACCAATCAGGAGGCTTGAATGCCCCGCAACGCCAGATGCCCCCGCGTGTCGGTCGAGATCGAGCTCGACGGCGCCGGAACGGCCCGGGTGGACACCGGGATCGGGTTCTTCGATCACCTGCTCACCTCCCTCGCCCACCACGCCCTCTTCGACCTGACCATCAGCACGGAAGGCGACGTAGAAGTCGACGACCACCACACGGTGGAGGACACCGCCCTGTGCCAGGGGGAGGCGCTGTCCGCCGCGCTCGGCGACCGCACCGGCATCCACCGCTTCGGGGAAGCCATCGCCCAAGCCGCAGTGGACATAGGAGGCCGCCCCTACTGCGTTGCGGCGCTCGATCTGACCACCCCTCACATCGGCGCCCTCACCACCCAGAACATCCCCCACGCCCTCGAAGCCTTCGCCCGCACCGCCGGAACAACCCTGCACCTGACCGCCGCCGGGCGCAACGACCACCACGTCGCCGAGGCCGCCTTCGCGGTGCGCTTCGAAGAGCCGCCCCCTTCCCGCCGCCGGAACCCTCCCCCCGCCGATCACCCGACCCACCCGACCCACCCGAACAGCTAGGAGGCTCTAAATGCCCCGCAACGCCAGATGCCAACGCAGCACCAAGGAGACCCACGTGTCGGTCGAGATCGAGCTAGACGGCGCCGGAACGGCCCAGGTGAACACCGGGATCGGGTTCTTCGATCACCTGCTCACCTCCCTCGCCCACCACGCCCTCTTCGACCTGACCATCAGCACGGAGGGCGACGTGGAGGTGGACGACCACCACACGGTGGAGGACACCGCCCTGTGCCTGGGGGAGGCGCTGGCCGCCGCGCTCGGCGACCGCACCGGCATCCACCGCTTCGGGGAGGCCCGGGTTCCCATGGACGAAGCCGTCGCCCAGGCCGCGGTGGACGTAGGAGGCCGCCCCTACTGCGTTGCGGCGCTCGATCTGACCACCCCTCACATCGGCGCCCTCACCACCCAGAACATCCCCCACGCCCTCGAAGCCTTCGCCCGCACCGCCGGAATGACCCTGCACCTGACCGCCGCCGGGCGCAACGACCACCACGTCGCCGAGGCCGCCTTCAAGGCCCTGGCCCGGGCGCTGCGGGCGGCGGCCGCCCCCGACCCCCGCCGGATCGGTATGCCCTCTACCAAGGGCATACCCTCCACCGGTGCAAATCCCCCCGCCCCCGCCGGAACCGGAACGGGGCGGGCTGACGAAACGTGACCTCCCCGCCCCTGATCGCGGTCATCGACCACGGCGCCGGCAACC
The DNA here is from genome assembly GCA_958295745.1 of uncultured Acidimicrobiia bacterium. Classification (GTDB taxonomy): domain Bacteria; phylum Actinomycetota; class Acidimicrobiia; order Spongiisociales; family Spongiisociaceae; genus CATQHD01. The sequence goes on from OY282370.1 coordinate 125,553, forward strand.
TGGTGTCTATCGGCCAGGGGTTGGAACGAGCCGGAGCCCGGGTCCACGTGGTGACCGACCCCGGCGGCCTCGACGGCTCGGACGCCCTGGTGCTTCCCGGAGTGGGAGCCACCGGCGCCGTCATGACCCGCCTCTCCGAGGCCGGCTTGGTGGAACCCCTCCGAGCCTGGAAAAGGCCGCTACTGGGTATCTGCGTGGGGCTGCAGCTGTTCTACGACACCAGCGAGGAGGACGGCGCCCCCTGCCTCGGCCTGGAGAGAGGCGCGGTGCGGCGGCTGGCCGGCGCCCCCCTGCTCCCGCACATCGGATGGAACCACCTCACCTTCCCCGGGAACGGAGCGGACCGGGACCGGCTGTTCGACGGCATCGCCCCGGACGCCGCCTTCTACTTCGTCCACAGCTACGCCCCGGCGCCCGACGATCCGTCCACCGTCACCGCCTACGCCCACTACCCGCACCCGTTCGCGGCCGCCGCCCGAAGCGGTCTCCGGGCGGGCCTCCAGTTCCACCCCGAGCGGAGCGGCCAGGCCGGCCTGCGCATCCTCGCCAACTTCGTGGCCGAGGTGCAGGAGCACTCCGGACGGCCGGCGTCGGCGGCGGGGGGAACCGCCGCGCCGTGAGCCTCCGCACGAGGGTCATAGCCTGCCTCGACGTGAAACACGGCCGGGTGGTCAAGGGGGTCAACTTCGTCAACCTGACCGACGAGGGCGACCCGGTGGAGCTGGCCGCCCGCTACGCCGAGGAGGGCATCGACGAGATCGTCTACCTCGACATCGCCGCTTCCCCCGAAGGACGCCCCGCCCTGCTCGACGTGGTCAGGCGCACCGCCCGGAACGTGTTCGTCCCCCTGACGGTGGGGGGCGGCGTGCGGAAGGCGGCGGACATGCGGGCCGTGCTCCGGGCCGGGGCCGACCGGGTGTCCTTCAACACGGCCGCGGTGCTCGAACCCGGCCTGATCGACGAGTGCGCGGCCTCCTTCGGCAACCAGTGCGTGGTGCTCGCCGTCGACGCCAAGGCCGTACCCGGCGGCGGGTGGAACGTGTTCATATACGGAGGAAGGACCGACACCTCGATGGACGCGGTCGAATGGGCGGTCGAGGGCGCCGAACGCGGCGCCGGAGAGATCCTGCTCACATCGATGGACCGGGACGGCACCAACATCGGGTTCGACCTGGATCTGCTCCGCACCGTCACCGGCGCGGTGTCCGTGCCCGTGATCGCCTCGGGCGGCGCCGGACGGCCCCGCCACTTCGTGGAGGCGGTGGAGGCCGGATCATCGGCGGTGCTGGCCGCCTCCATATTCCACAGGCGGGAGGTGGAGATCGGCGCGGTCAAACAGGAGATGGAACGGGCGGGAATACCGGTGCGCCGTGTCTGACCCCTCCGCGCCCTCCGTCCGATGGAACGAGGACGGCCTGGTCCCCGCCGTCGTCCAGGACGACCGCACCGGCGAGGTCCTCATGCTGGCCTGGATGGACAGGGAGGCCCTCGAGCTGACCCTCTCCACCGCCTCGGTGCATTTCTGGTCCCGCTCCCGGCGGCGCCTCTGGAAAAAGGGCGAGACGAGCGGGAACACCCTCACCCTGGTAGGGCTGGCCGCAGACTGCGACCGCGACACCCTGCTGGTGCGGGCGGTTCCCGCCGGACCCGTCTGCCACACCGACGCCCGCACCTGCTTCACGGACCCCGAAGGCAGTAGTCCGGCCCCCCAAGGCTTCGCCGATCTCGAAGCCCTCTGGAACATCATCACCGGACGGCTCGAATCGGGGGATACGGGCTCCTACACGGCCCGTCTGGCGGCCGGGGGCGCCTCCTCCACCGGACGCAAGATGATCGAGGAAGCCGCCGAGCTGGCCGCCGCCGCCCTCGACCACCAGGCCGGCAGAACCGGGAACATCCGGATAGCCGAAGAAGCGGCCGATGTCATATACCACCTGCTGGTGCTGCTGGCCGAGCGGAACGTCACCGCCCAAGAAGCAATCGAAGAACTAGCCCGCCGCCGCAACCGCTGAAATAAGGCGGCGCCCCGGCCTCGGTACCCCCCGACCTCACCCACACGAGCCGCCCGGCACTGCGAGAGACAGCCGCCTACCCTTTCCCCCTTCGAAACCAGACGGGGGCCTCCACCGAAGTGGAGACCCCCGCCCCTGGCGTTTGGTTGGTGTGCCGTAAACGCTTTTAGGACATGGAAACCTCGTAGATATCCATGAACGTCTGGATGGACGCCGCCGCGTGGAGGTCATCATCCTCGGCGTCGAAGGCCACCATGTAGGTGAACATGGTGTTCGGCGAGGACCCCGTTCCGAGGTTCTTATCGGCGGAGGCTTGAGCCTCCCAATCGCCCGAACCCTTGGCGAAGGTGAACACCTCGCCCCGTTCGGCGGCCGCTATGTCGCCGCCGCTGGCCGCGATCGTACCGCCGTCCGAGCTGACGTCCACACTCGACCCCAGTCCAGCATTGCCGTCGGACAACTTGACGGCGTCCTGATCGCCGGATCTGTCCCAGTCGACATGGGAGGTGGTCAACACGTACACCGCGTTGTCTCCCGGGGCGCCCACCACCAGGTAACTGTCGTCGGCGGCCGCGGAAACCGACGCTCCCAGCCTCCGGCCCGCCTTGTTATTAGTCGACAAGCCTAGGCTGCCGCTCGCACTTATCACCTGCGAGTTTGCCGCACCGCCATCAGTTCCCCAACTCTGAGGGAGAATGTAGACACCCCCAACGTTCTCGGCGGCAGTAGCATTTCCAGTAGGAATACCTGCGGCTCCAGGGGCACCGGCAATAACGACTGCCCTATTGGTGACAGCCACAGAGTTGGCACCGCCCACGCCAACAATGGCAACCGACCTCCCGGCACTTATGCGAGCAGAAGTAGCCCAAGGGAGAAAACCGGCACCAGACGTTGTGTCTGTGTGATCCCATCTCAATATCCCAAAGCCTGTTGCAGCGAGAGCCGCCACGTGGTGCTTGGTGGTGATATTAGCAGCGGCGGGATCCGCGTCGCTGATAGCAACCGCCCTCCCGAGCCCGGTAAGGGGCGTTGCCGCAGCAAGGGGCGTCAGCTCAACCGATGTCCAATCGCCGTCAGCGTCCTTGGTGTACAAGTGTACCTTCCCGGTGGGCGCAGGATCGTCGGTACCGACAGTGGCGTCGGCACCCTCGCCGGGCGCACCGACCACGATGTGGGTTCCCTTGATGCCGATGTCCACGTCGGCGCCGAACATGCCACCCGCTGTCTCGCCGGGAGATTCCAACGTAACCGGGTCGCCGTAGTCACCATCAGCATCGGCTTCGTACACGTAGACCTTCCCGCCGCCGGCGCACACCGTCTCAGCCGTCATAGCGTCACCGTCAGCGTCGCACATGACGTCGGCGCTGGGAGCACCGACCACGAATATGCCGTGGTCTACCGCGTAGTTGGTGCCGGTCTCGGTGTCCACAACCTTGCTCCACCGGTCGTCCAAGCCGCTGATCTCGCTGACGTTCTTGGAGGCGTTCCGATAGCCCGTCGCCTTAGCACGCTTGGCGTTGTCTTTCAGGTCTGTCTCGAAGGCGGACAAAGTAGCCGCCCCGTCGGTGCCGGTGAACTGATCGTTGCTGTCGTACTTGATCAACGACACCGCACCGCCACCGAATATCACCATCTGGTTGTTGTCGGTGTCGGTCGCCAGCAGACGGCCCTCGGCGTTCGCGTTGTCATCCAGCTCGTTCGCCCAGTAGTGATAGATACGATCAGCATTGACAGTCCCCACCTTGGCCTGGATGGTTTCGATCCCGCTGTCGGCCGAATCCCGGTTGTAGGAAAGGGTTGCCACCCCCCGCCGGCTGGTAGTCCGCGTCAAAGCGGCCTCACCCGACAACGTACGCATCCCCGCGCCGGCCATGCCCATCAAAGCCGCGGGAGCTCCCGCATTAGCCGGCTTGGCGCCGATGCCATTGGCGTCGTCGGAAGTGAACTCCACCCTCTGGCGGGACACCGGATCGCCGTACTGATCAACCAAAGTAGCCGTAACAGTATTCGCCGCGCCGCTCCCCGTACCCGACGCCTCATGGAAGGAGGCTGCCTGAGCCAACGTCAGAGTCTTAGCCTCAGCCGCGGTGTCGAGCCAGACCACCGCCGCGGTCCCCTCGACTTCACCGCCCGCTGTGGCCATCTTCAACGTGGTCTTGTCATCCAAGTCCAAATCAGCAGTCCCGGTGTAGGAGACTTTCAAATTCAGCCAGGCCTTATTACCCACATTGTCGTTGCCCGACTCAGGATCGGTCTGACGGTACGACAACTCGATCCTCCCCGAATCGTCTGTCTTATGCGTATTCGTGGCACTGGTTACCCCAGCAGGCGCAACCGTAGTGCGAGCCGTCACCGCAACCGACTCGTCCTTGGTAGCCACCGCATTGCCGTCGTTGTCCACCACCTGAATAGTGAACGTAACCCGATCCCCGAACTTCGCCGCCTTAGCGTTAGCAGCCATGTTATCGGTGATCTGCAGCTTCGTAGCAGGCTTGGTAACCGTGATCTCCAACGACGCAAACACCGTGTTTTCCTCATCGAACTTAGCGCCCGCATCACCGGTCCACGCCCACACCGTCACCGAAGCACCAAACTGCGCACCCACAAGCTCCCGATCCCCATCCGAGTCCGTAGGCACATCCGAGGACGCGATCTCACACGTGCCCGCACCGCCCCCAATCGACACCACCTCATCGTTGGAGCAGTTTCCTTCAGAATCGAACGCGTCGGTCGGATTCGTGGAAGTGAACAAATCCACCAAAGCATCCGGCATCGCCATATGCGCCGAATCACGCAACGACACCACCAAATCCACTTCCCCCGGATCGTCTGTGGTGCCGGCAACCGACGACACACTCGCCTGCATCGTCAACCCAGCCGGACGGGCCACCGTATGCGCCAACATCCGCGTGATGAAGGCCGCCATCTGCCCCCGAGTAACCAAACCCTCCGGAGAGAACTGACTATCCGTAGTCCCCCGGGTAACGCCCACCTCAAACATCCGCTGAATCGCCGAATACTGGCCACGCGTCACGTTACCGATATCGGTGAACACCGTGTCATCAGGCGTAACCTCGGACAGCTCGTCTTCGCTACCGCCGCCCAAAGCGCCCTTACCCAACCGGGCCTTACCCAAGAAAGCATCCAACATCTCAGCCATGGTCTTGCGAGACACCGCCGTATCCGGCGAGAACCGGCCGCTGCCCGTACCAGGCATGATCTCCAACGCCGCCATCTGATTGATCGCCGAACGGATCTCGTCCGAAACACCCTCCAAGTCCGTGAAGTCATCGGCAGTCTCTGCCATCAGCTGCACACCCGCCGGACCCGCAGCCCTGCTCAAGAACAACGCCATCTGCCACCGCAACACCGGAGCACCCGGATCATACGTAGTCGCCGTGCGACCCTTGGTGATCCCATAATGCCCCAAGCAGTTCACCGCGTCCTCAGCGAACGACCCCTCGATGTCGGTCAATCCCAACGATTCCAACGCCGGACCGACACAAGCCGAGTACGCCGCCTCGTTGTCCGCCGTACCATCAACCGCCGCCGCCGGAACCACTCCGACAGCCAGCAGCGACCCAACCAAACCCAAAACAGCAACAACAGCCAACCACGACCGCCGCGCACCAACCAGAGCCATCAGACAGCCCTTCCTTTCCTTCTCAACAACATTCAGAAGCCCCGCGGCTCCTGATGAGCCAACATGGGAACCCCATCATAACAACAGACACCCCCCACCGCAACAACCCCGCAACCCAACCCCCCACCACACCAAAACTCCAGGCCACCACGCAAAAACAACGCGCCGAATCCGTGCCGGCGCCCCCCTCTCGGCATGAACACTCCCCGCCGGGGGCCATCGTCCCTGAGTCTCGGGGCGTCCACCGAACCGGGCCGACTCTAGGCCGGCCTCGCCGAACCGCCCGCCGCTACACTGCGCAGGGTGGCCTCTCACCCGCTGGTGCGCTTTGAAGACGCAGGGTACGCCGCAGCGGGAACCCTGATCCTGCGCGGTGTGAACCTGACCATCGAACCGGGCGACATCCTCGGTGTTTCAGGGCCCAACGGTGCCGGCAAGACCACCCTCCTGCGCCTGACGGCGACCCTGCACCGGCCGACCTCGGGCGTGTGCTCGGTGCTCGACGCCGACGCCGACACCCGCCCCGAGGAGCTGGCCGCCGTCCGGCGAAAGATAGCCATGGTGGGCCACTTTCCGGCCGTCTGGCCCGAGCTGACCCTGCGGGAGAACGTGGAGCTGGTGTCCCGTCTGCGGGGTGACCCACCCTCCGAGGATCCGCTCCGCACGGTGGGGCTGGAAGCCCTGGAGAGGTGGAAGGCCTCGCGGGCGTCCCTGGGCATGAAGCGCCGGGTGGAGTTCGCCCGGCTGCTCACCTGGACGCCCCGGCTGTTGCTGCTCGACGAACCCCACGCTGGCCTGGATGCGGCCGCCGCGCCGCTCGTGGACGAGGTGGTGGGGCGCGTGGCCGCCAACGGAGGGGCGGCGGTGCTCGTCTCCCACGATCCGGGCCGGGTGACGCCCCTGATAACCAGGAGGATCCTGGTGAGCGCCGGCGAGGTGAGCGAGGAAATCCGGTGACCGCCGAACAGAACGGCGCCGAACAGAAGGACCGATCCCCTTCCCGCCGGGCTGTCCTGCGCAGAACCTTCTGGCGGCAGACCTGGTGGGTGATACGCAAGGAGCTGAGGGTGGAGCTGCGGGGCGGCGAGACCCTCTGGATGGCCGCCCCCTTCGCGGCTATGGCGCTGCTGCTGGCGCCGCTGGCCCTCGGAACCGACACCGCCCTGCTCCGCCGCATCGGACCGGGCATGCTCTGGCTGGTGGTGGTGCTGTTCGGGATGACCGTCACCGTGCGGCCCACCTCCATAGAGTCCCGCCCGGTGCGCGACCTCCTCACCCTGAGCGGCCTCGATCCGGTGGCTGCTTTTCTGGGCCGCAGCGGGGCTTCGGCCGCCCTGCTGTTCGTGTTCACGCTGGTGCTGACCCCTGTGATGATCGTGCTCTACGGGCCGGACTCCGCCCCGCTGTGGGGGTGCCTGCTCTGGCTGGCGGTGGGGGCGGCGGTCGCCCTGGGCCTGCTCGGAACCTTGGTCGCCGCCCTGGTGACCGGGCTGCGTTCCCGCACCGCCCTGGCGCCGATCATGTCCGTACCGTTGGCGGCGCCGGTGCTGATCGCCGTGGTCAACGGCACGGAAAACGCCCTGAACGGTCAGCCGGCCACCATTTGGCTGCTGATGCTGGCCGCCGTGGACCTGATCCTGTTGATCGCGGGGGTTATGCTGGCGGCGCCCCTGGACGAAACCACCAGATGAAGACCAAGATAGACATACTTCAGCGCCTTTTCTTCCTCATCACGGCGGCGGCGGTCGTATGGGGCCTCTACCTGGCCGCCCGCGCCCCGGGCGAGGCCACCCAGGGAGACGCCGCCAAGCTCCTGTTCGTCCATGTCCCGGCGGCGATAACCGCCTATCTGGCCTTGGGGGTCGGCCTGCTGGCCGCGCTGTGGTACCTGATCCGCCGTTCCCCCGCCGCCGACCGGATGTCGTCCTCCGCCATCGAGGTGGGGGTGATCTTCACCGTCGTCACCCTTGTCAGCGGGATGATCTGGGGCCGGGCGGTGTGGGGCCTGTGGTGGGATTGGAACGACGCCAGGCTGATGTCCACCGCGATCATGTTCTTCTACTACATGGGGTATCTGGCCCTGCGCAGGTCGATCATCGATCCCGAGGCGAGGGCCGGACGCTGCGCGGTGCTGGCCGTGATCGGCTTCATCCAGATCCCGATCGTCCATTATTCGGTGCTGTGGTTCCGCACCCTCCACCAGGGGCCCACCATCCTGCGCCCCGACGGATTCAGGTCCACCATGGACGAAGAATTCGCCCTCTCCCTGGCGGTGGGCATCATGGCGTTCGTCGCCGCCATGACCCTCATGCTGACTTCCCGGCTGACTCTGTCCCGCCTCCAGGACGCCCGCAACGATCTGTCGGGGCTCGGGCCGCCGGTCGGCAGGGGCGTCACCGCGCCCTTCATGGGGGGGCCGACCATGGGGGGCCCGACCATGGGGGGCCCGAATGGATAACGGGTGGGTGATCTTCGGATACGCGGTCTCCTACGGGGTGCTCGGGGCCTATGCGGGCCGGCTGGTGTTCCGCATCAGGCGCCTGCGCCGCACCCTCCCTCCCCGGCCATGACCCGCCGGCAGATCGTGCTGCCGGCCCTCGTCCTCCTGGCGGCCGTGATCGTCCTCCTGGTGTGGAACAACCTGGGAAACAACCTCGTCTACTACCTGACCCCTTCGGAGGCCTTGGAGCAGAGGGGCGGCCCGGAGGCGGGCGGGCGGTTCCGGCTGGGAGGTCAGGTGGAGGAAGGAGGAATCGAGGAAACCGAGGACGGGGTGCGGTTCGCGGTGGGCGACGGCGCCGCCTCGATAACGGTGGTGCACACCGGGGCGCCGCCCCAGCTTTTCCGGGAGGGAATAGGAGTGGTGGTGGAGGGCGCCTGGGAGGGAGGCCGGTTCCATTCCGACGTGCTGCTGATCGACCACGACGAGCAGTACCGGGCGCCCGACGGTGAAGGGGCGTACGAGGTTCCCGCAGGCCCCGCAGTCCCCGCAGTCGAAGGATGACCGCCATCGCCTGGAACATGACCGCCTGGCTGGGGCTCGGCGCGGTGCTGACCGCCCTGGGCGGCGCGGCGGCGCTGGCCTGGAGGGGGTTGCCCGCCCTGCTGGGGCGCGGCCCGGTGGGCGCCGGGCGGACCCGGGGGCCGGTGTTGTGGATGCTGGGGGGCGCCGCCGCCGCCATGGCCCTGCTGGAGATAGGGCTGCTGACGAACGACTTCTCTATCTCCTACATCGCCGACAACCATCGGAGCGGCGCCCCTCTGATCTTCACGGCGGCGGCCGGATGGGCGGCCTTGGAAGGCTCGATCGTCCTCTGGGGTCTGGTGCTGGCGGGCTTCACCGCCTCCGCCTACCGCTCTCTGGCCCGCCCCGGCCATCCCCTGGCGGGCGGAACCCTGGCGGTGCTGGGCCTGTTGGGGGTGTTCTGGTTCGGCCTGATGGCCACCGCCGCCAACCCGTTCGCGGTGTGCACGTCGGCCGCCGAAGCCGGATGCAGCCTTTCGTCCTGGGCGCCCTGGTCCTTGGCCGACCCGCCGGTGGACGGGCGGGGCGCCAACCCGCTGCTGCAGAACCACATCCTCATGGCGGTCCATCCGCCGGTGCTCTACCTGGGTTACGTGGGCTTCTCGGTGCCGTTCGCGATCGGGATCGCCTCCCTGGCGGCCGCCCGCCGGGGGTCCGACTGGCTGGCCGCCGCCCGCCGCTGGACCCTGGCCGCCTGGGGGTTCCTGACCGCCGGCATCGTCCTGGGCGCCTGGTGGAGTTACGAGGTGCTGGGCTGGGGCGGATACTGGGCGTGGGATCCGGTGGAGAACGCCTCCTTCATCCCCTGGCTGCTGGCCACGGCCTTCATCCATTCCTCGGTCGTGCAGGCCCGCCGGGGGGTGCTCTCGTCCTGGAACTACGTGCTGGTGATCGGAACCTTCGCCGCCACCATCCTCGGCACCTTCCTCACCCGCTCGGGGGTCATCGCCTCGGTGCACAGCTTCACCCAGTCCGCGGTCGGCCCGATCCTGCTGGGGTTCCTGGCGGTGGTGCTGATCGGCGCCCTGGCCCTGTTCGCCCTCAGGGTCCACCTGATCGGCAGCGCCCCCCGCCTCGACTCCCTCGCCAGCCGGGAGGGGGCCTTCCTGGTCAACAACCTGCTGCTGGCGGTGTTCGCCTTCGTGGTGCTCTCCGGCACGCTCCTCCCTTTGGGGATCGAAGCGGTCTCGGGCCGCACGGTGGGGGTGGGGAGGCCGTTCTTCGACCGCTGGGCGGCGCCCCTCGCCTACTGCCTGATCCTGACGATGGGGATCGGCCCGGTAACGCCCTTCCGGGTGGCCCGGCCGGAGGTGATGCGGCGGCGGCTCGTCACTCCCCTGCGGATCGCCCTGGCGGCGGCGGCAGTGGTGGTGCTGGCGGTGGGCCGCAACCGCCATCTGGTCCTGGTAACCCTCCTGGGGGTCTTCGCGGCGGCGGCCATTCTGCGGCATCTGGCGGTGTCGGTAAGCGCCCGCCGCCGGGCTTCGGGGGAAGGTGCGGGCGCGGCGATGGTGCGCTTGGTGCTGCGGGACCCCGGTTACTGGGGGGGCCAGCTCTCCCATATGGGGGTGGCGGTGTTGGCGGCGGGGATCGCGGTGTCCGCCAACCTGTCCCTATCCGGGGCTCTCGACCTGGCCCCCGGGGAGCGTGCTTCGTTCGCCGGTTACGAGATGGTGTACGAGGGGCCGTTCTCGCGGGTGGAACCGACCCGCACCGTGGTGGGCGCCCGCCTAGAGGTGTTCCGGGGCGGCAGGCCGGCCGCCGTCCTCCATCCGAGGCTCAACGACTACGGCGGGGCGTCGGGGCCGATAGTCACCCCCGCCGTGCATTCCACCCTCCGGGGAGACCTGTACGTATCTATAACCCGCCTAGACGAGGAAGGCCTCCACGCCGACGTATGGTCCTACCCCCTTCAGTGGATGGTGTGGCTGGGAGGCCTGATAACCGCCTCCGGGGCCGGGTTCTCGCTGTTGGCGTCCCGCCGGCGCGCCGGGAGGGGGGGCGCCGGTAGGGGCGGCGGCGGTAGAGGCGGCGGAGTGCGCGACGGGGCGTCCGTCGAGCCGGGCCGCGCCGCGTCCGTCGAGCCCGCCGTGTCTGACCGTGCCTGACCGGAGTTCCGTGAGGTCCGTCCTGGCCGGGCTGGTCACCGCTGTCCTGGCGGGGGTGGTGCTCTGGGGCCTGGTGACGGGCGAAGCCGCCGACCGGGACCGGGTGGAGGCGCTGGGTTCCCGCATCCGATGCCCCGTATGCCAGGGCGAGTCGATCGCCGACTCCCCCACTCAGTACGCCCGGGACATCATGGCCTTCGTAGAGGAGAAGGTGGAGGAAGGTTGGACCGACGAGCAGATCCTCGACTACCTGGAGAACCGTTTCGCCGGGATACGCCTAGATCCCCGCTTCTCGGGCGGCGCGGTGCTGCTCTGGCTGCTCCCCGCCGCCGCGGCCGGGTTCGGCGTAGTCCTGGCCGCCCGCCGCCTAATGCGCCCCAGGGATATTCCCGGGCGAGGGAAACCGATGAGTGAACCCGATGAGTGAAGACGAGGGAAACCCGATGAGTGAACCCGCCAGCTCCCCCGCCGCCGGCTCCCCCGCCGCCGCCCGGCGCGCCCTGGCGGAACGGGACATCGAAGAGGTTCGCCGCCAGGAAGCCTCCGGGGAGCTAGACGCCGAGACCGCCAAGCGGCTGATACGACGTTACCAAGAGGAGATAGACCGGCTAGACCAAGATGGAGACCGCGATGGAGAACGCCCCACCCGGAACCGGTCGGAAACAGCCCGGAACCGGACGGAGGAGAAGGCGGCGGCCAAGGCGCCCCGTTTCCGCCGCCTGACGGGAACCCTGCTGCTGATAATGGTCTTCATAGGGGTGGCCGTAACCGCCTTCTACGCGGTGCGCTCCCGCGACGGAGGTTTCATAACCGGAGACGTCGGTGGTCCGGTAGACCTGTCCGAGGTAACCAACGACCAGATGGAGGCGGTGATCGCCGCCAACCCGGACCTGCCCGAGATCGCCGCCATGCGGCTGGCCCTGGCCGACCGCTATTTCGAGGAAGGCCGGTTCTCCTCCGCCCTGCCCCATTATCTAGGCGCCCTAGAGGGAGCCCTAGACCGAGGCCGCCGGGCCAGAGGCATGGCCAGAGTCGGATGGATGAGCCACCTGTCAGGCGCCGGAGAGGTAGCCGAGGACTACCTGATAAGAGCTGCCGAGATCGATCCCGGCTATCTGGAGACCCGCCTCTTCCGAGGCCTGGTGCGGTTCGACCGAGATGACCCCGCCGGGGCCCTAGCCCATCTAGAACCCCTGCTGGCCGAGGAAGACCTCCCCAGCAATATCCGGCAGCTGATAGAGGAAACGGCAACCGAGGCCCGCAAGTTACTAGAGGGATCGGGGCTAGAGGGGGCGGAGAGCGAGGGGGCCGGATGAGCCCCGCCGGGCGGCGCATCCTGGCAGTAGGGGTGGCGCTGGTAGGCCTAGCGGTAACGATCCTCGCCGCCAGGTTCGGGACCGAGGCCGACCGAGCCGCCTCGCCGGTTATAGACACCCCGGCCCCCCAGCTGGCCCTCCCCCGCCTGGAAGGGGCCGGACAGGAAGGGGCCGGAACAGTAGACCTGACCGCCGCAGAGAACGGCGCCCAGGTAACCGTGGTCAACTTCTTCGCCTCCTGGTGCCTGCAATGCCGCAACGAGCACGCCGACCTAGTCTCCACCGCCGAGGCCTACCAAGACCGGTCAGTGCGCTTCGTAGGGATCGTCTTCCAGGATCGGAACGACCGAGCCGCCGCCTTCCTAGACGAGCTGGGCTGGAGCCCCCACACCGACTACGCAACCGACCCAGGCTCCCGCGCCGCCATAGAGTTAGGAGTTTTCGGAGTCCCAGAGACGATCTTCATAAGCAACGGACAAGTAGTAGGAAAGCTACTAGGCGAGACCGACGCCCTGACCCTGAGCAGCACCCTAGAGCAGATACTGGCAGGAGAGAAAATAGTATCCAGGCAGGTAGGAGAATACCGCCAAAGCCAAAACGACCGCTAGCTCGTGATATTCGGGGAGAGAGCCCGTTCCAGAAGGGGGTTGATAATGTCACAGACACGCTATATAATGTTAGATACCAAAACACAAACATCGCCGCCGAGTTCTAGAGAGAGACGGTGATCATATCGGAATCTAGCCCGGCCCCCCAAGGCCGGGACCCGGCCACGCGCCGGTACCAAGATAACGATCTGAGCGGTGAGCTCCTATGTCAAGACTTGGTGGGTTTGGGGGGTGTTGGCAGTGGGTTGGAGGTGGGTCCAGACCCGGTCGGAGATGCGTCGTTTGAGGATGCGGATGGCTTCTTTTTTGGTTTTTCCTCGTTGGAGGAGCCGTTCGTAGTAGCAGCGTCCCTCGGTGCCGGGGCGGGCGATGGGGGTGATGGCCGCGTTGTGGAGGGCCCGGTTGAGTTGGCGGTTGCCGCCTCGGTTGAGCCGGTGGCGGGTGATCCGTCCTGAGGACGCTTCGATGGGGGCTGTGCCGTTGGCCATGGCGAAGCGGGCTTTGGTCGGATACCGGGCAGCGTCGCCGACTTCGGCGATGATCTCGGCTGCGGTCAGGTTCCCGATCCCGTAGATGTCGGTGAGGGAAGTGCCCAAGGCGGCGACCAGGCGGGTGATCTGGGTGTCGAGTTTTCTGACTTGGCGGAGGAGCCGACGAACGCGGCGGATGCGCCGGCGGGCGATGTCCGCTCGGGTGGTTCTATCTGCGGTGATCAGCCTGACGGCCCGTGCCAAGGCCTTGTAAGACAACAACCCCGAGCGCAACAGGTTGTGGTAGCCCGGACAAAGCAGGGTAAGGTCGGCGTGGAGGCGGTTGACCTCAGCAGTTCGGGATTCGACCAACTCACGCCGGTAGAACACCAGAGCACGCAGGTCTTCTAGAGCGTCTTGGGGTCGAGGCGCCGGCAGATCGTCTTCTCGGGCTGCGACCCGGGCTATGGCCAAAGCGTCGATGTAGTCGGACTTGCTGCGGGTCCGCAGGGTCTTTCTGGCCTGGGCGGTCATCTGGGTAGGAACTTCCACAACCTCTACCTCGCGGTCTTCTGCTATCAGAAACAACGCCAGGGGCCGCCCGTAGCTGCCCGACCCCTCGATCCCTACCCGGCCGACGTCATGAGCCTGTAGCCAGGCTTGGGTTCTGCGGTAACCGGCGGGGGTGTTCGGGAAGGTTCGGCGCTCGATGCTCCGTCCCGTCGGGTCGATGACGCACCCTGCCAGGGTGTCTTTGTGGGAGTCTATCCCTGCTGTCGTCATCAGGGTGTATCCTTTCGGTTGCTGGTCTTACCTTGGGTAGGCCGGTCCGGTATTGCGCAACCATGCGTAGGGAACACACCCGACACGTGTGGGCCGTTCAGGCTCCTATCAAGCGACAACTACCGAACCCCGGCAGGCCCGGCGGGGAGGCAATCACCGCTAAAGCCACAGCCATCCCTAGGGATGGCTGGGCAGGCGGCGTTGAGCCAAATCCCCGCCGGGGGCCTACCCACCAGCAGTTAAACACGCATGGCGGTGGGGGCTGGGCCCAGAGGGCGGCGGCGCATGGCGGCGATTTTCGCGTTCTAGCTGTGATATTGCCGAGGGTCCACCGGACCCTTCCCCACGCTCCGATTCGGACCTCCAATCAACTCCGCCGGGATAGCCGGAGGCCTGCAACCGCTCCAAAAGCACCGGGGGCGCCAGCCCTCCGATGACCAGGACTCCGCTATAGTAGGAAATACCCCAAGAAAGAGGTCGGGCGTGAACGCCACCCTCAAACGCCTTACCGCCGAGCGCAACGCCGCCCGCGAACGCCACGCCGCCCTCAAACGCCTTACCGCCGAGCACAACGCCACCCTCGAACGCCACAACGCCGACATCCACGCCACCCTCGAACGCATAACCGCCGACTTCCACGCCGCCCGCGAACGCCAAACCGCCGACATCCACGCCACCATCAAGCGATGCATCTCCACCGCCACCTACCGGCTGCTCGGCGCGATGGTGGCGGGGCATGCCGTCACCATCAGCGTGTTGGCGATCCTGATCAACAACAACCTCTAACTGCTCTAAAAGCAGCGGGGGCACTCGCCCTCCGATGACCGGGACTCCGCTATAGTGGGAAGTACCCCAAGAAAGGAGGTTGGGCGTGGCGGCGGTAACAGAAGCGCTGGTGGACACCAAGGACGACCTGACGAAATCCGAACTCCGGGGAGAGATCACCCAGGCGGTCTCCGACATACTGATCGCCCTCGAACGCCAATCCGCCGAGCACAACGCCAACCTCGAACTCCACGCCTCCGAGCACAACGCCAACCTCGAACGCCACGCCGCCGAGCACAACGCCGCCCTCGAACGCATAACCGCCGCCCTCGAACTCCACGCCACCGAGCACAAAGCCGCCCTCGAACGCCAAGCCGCCAACTTCCGCGTCGAACTCAAACGCCAAGCCACCGAGCACAAAGCCGCCCTCGAACGCCAAAACACTGCCCTCGAACGCCACACCTCCGAGCAAAACGCCGCCCGCGAACGCCAAACCGCCGACATCCGCGTCGAACTCGAGCGGCGCATTTCCGTCGCCACCTACTGGCTGTTCGGCGCGATACTGGCGGGGCAAGCCACCACCATCGGCGTGGTGGCGATCCTGATCAACAACCTCTAGCAGTGATATTCGGGGAGGTTGTCCTTGTTCCTTGTTCCTCGGCAAGATGACCGGCGGCGTACGCAACCTTAAGATCTGAGATAGCCGGAGCGGTCGGGTCGTCTGCGCCGAGGCAGGGTTCATCTGTCGGAGTCCAGGGCGGTAAGGGGTTGTCCGCGACGGCGCGTATGCCGACGCGTGTGATAGACGTCCCCGCAGTTCGTGTGTTCCGGTCATAGCGGAGGGTCGGCGGCGACGAGAGGCCTGCAAGACCGAGTTGGATATTCGGGGGAGCTTGTTCCAGAAGGGGGTTGATCATGTCACAGATATGCTATATAGTGTTGGATACCAAAACATAAACATCGCTGCCGAGTTCTAGAGAGGGCGGTGATCATATCGGGATACTCGCCGGCCCCCCAAGGCCGGGACCCGGCCCACGCGCCGGTACCGAGATAACGATCTGAGCGGTGGAGGTGGGGGTTGGGCCCAGAGGGCGGCGGCGCATGGCTGCGATTTTCGCGTTTCTAGGTGTGATATTCGGGGAGGCTGTCCCTGTTTTGGTAGTGGTGTTGGGTTGGACGGCAAAAGGCGAACAGACTCCACCCCCCCAGGGATCCAAGAGGCGCAGGAGGAGGGTCGCCGCTCAGCCCCACCACACCCACACCCCATAAACCGGAGGCGTTGCCCTTGTTCCTCGATCTTCGGCGGGACGGCCGGATCAGGCGGCCACCATCTCCAATCCCCGGCGGAGCTCACCCTCGTCGAGCGACCCGATCCAACGCTCCACCTGCACCCCGCCCGCCACCAGCACCGCCACCGGCTGGTAGCCCACCTCGAAGGCTGCGAACACGGATTCGTCGAGGGTCCACCGGACATCCCCTGAGGGCATTAGGGCGGCGGCTGCGGAGGCGGTCTTGTCGTAGGTGGAGGCCCAGGCCACCGCGAGCACGTCTACCCGGCCCTTGTATTCCCCGGCCAGGGAATCGACGACGGGCAACTCCCGCCGACAGGTCGGTCACCACTCGGCCCAGAAGACGTACAGCGCCGGACGGACGGCATTGGCCGATACATAGGTGCTCCCGTCGTCCAGCTCCAGGGTGACCGCCGGAGCGGGAGGACCTTCGAAGACCGGCGCCGCGGCCGTGGTGGTGGTCTCGACGGCCGCAGAAGTAGTGGCGGCGGTTGCGGCAGTAGTAGCGGCAGCCTCCGCAACGGCGGTAGTAGCGGCGGCTTCCCCGTCCGATGTTTCCTCTAGGGCATCGTCCTCTCGGTCGGCAGATGTAGAAGCGGACGAAGCGGACGGTTCCTCCTCAGCAGGCAAGGCGGTCTCGGATGAAAGGGTGGTGGTCGGGTCCGCAGAGGCCGGGGCGGTGCCTGCGGACTGCGAGGTGGCCGTCACGGTGACGATGGCCTCCGAGGATTCGACCGATGCGGACGGCTCGGCGGAACCGCCCCCGCACGCCGCCAAGACCGACGCCAGTATCAATCCGGCCGCCGCCGCGGATAGAGAACGAACCCTCATGGCCCCATGATAACCCGGCCCCCGCCTATCGGTTTACGCCAACCTCAAGAATGATCGGCTCATGAATGATCGGCTGAATGATCGCGGTCGATCAGGTTATCCCGCGGCCAGCTCCCGGCTTCGTACCGCCGCCTTCTCCAGCACCGCCGCCGCCGCCCCCCGGTCGACGGAATCGGCCGCCATCGCCACCCCCTCCGATATGGTCTCCGCCCGCCCGGAGACGACTATCGCCGCGGCGGCGTTCAACAACGCGATATCACGATGAGGCCCCGGTCGGCCCGCCAGCACCCGGCGGGTTATATCCGCGTTGACCTCGACCGTCCCGCCGAGCACCTCGGAGACCGGCCGGCTGGGCAGCCCCAATTCCTCCGGAGTCAGCCGGATGCGGGTTATCTCCCCTCCTTCGAGGGACCAGACCACCGAAGGGCCGCTCAATGTGAGCTCGTCGAGGCCGTCCTCGCCGTGGAACACCAGGGCGCGGACGACCCCCAAGCCGTCCAGAACCCGGATCATGCGGCGGGCCATGCGTCCGTCCGACACTCCCAGAGCAAAGCGCCGCACCCCGGCCGGATTGCTGAGCGGACCGAGGAAATTGAAGACGGTGGGGATGCCCAGCTCCTTCCTCACCGGCCCGGCGTAGCGCATAGCCGGGTGGTAGACGGGCGCCAAGAAGAAGGCGTAGCCCGTATCGTGGAACAATCGCCGGTTCCGCTCCACCGGAAGGTCGATCACCACCCCCAATGCCTCCAGCACATCGGCCGACCCGCACTTAGAGGACATAGACCGGTTGCCGTGCTTGGCGATCAATACCCCCGCACCCGCCGCGATGAACGAAGCGGTGGTAGAGATGTTGAAAGTCCCCGAACGGTCCCCGCCTGTACCCACGATGTCCACCGGATCCGAATCTCCCAGATCGACCCGCACCGCCGCCTCCAGCATCCCCTCGACCAGCCCCCCCATCTCGTCGGCAGTCTCCCCCTTCATACGAAGCGCCACGATCAAACCAGCAATCTGCGCCGAAGAAGCACGCCCCGACATCACCTCTTCCATAGCCCCCCGAGCCTGCCCGCGTGTCAGGTCCGAACCCTCACCAAGAACGCCAAGAACCTCAGCCCAAGAAAAATCAACCATAGACCGAGAGCTTATCAGCCCCCCCGCCGCCGCCATCGATCCACACCCCAAGGCCCGAGAGGCCACGAACATATCCCAGATACTCACGAAAACCCACCCGCACCCCCACCGCCCCCGGCAGACACCCCGCCCAACCAGATCGCCATCGCCGACCAGCCCCCGACCCCCCCGGAAGGGTGTCAATGCATAGGTGCAAGGCCCAAGTCGTCCACCCCCATACAAACCCCCCGCCCGCGCCCGCCGCCCCCCGATGTTCAAGCAAGAACGCAAGACCCAAACCGACCACCCCCATACAAACCCCCCGCCCGCGCCCACCGCTCCCCAGCGTCCACACACGAAGGCAAGACCCCAAGCCATCCACCCCTACTCCACCAAACCCCCGACCACCCGGGGGGCCAAGGGACCGCGCAACAGCCCCCAGCCCAACCAGATCGCAATCGCCGACCAAGCCCCACCACCCCCTCGTTCCCCCCGGAGACCCCCCGAAGACCCGCAAAAACAGATCCCCGAAGAACGCGAAAACCCAGCCCACACCCCCCGCCCCGCTGGGTCGCCCTCCCCCGCCACCACCGCGCTGCGCCCAGAACGGGGCACCGGGCGCGCGGCCCCGGCCCCGATCCGAAGTCTCGATTCGGCTTCAGGCTACTGCTCGCCTCTGTCTCCGTTACCTATCACGAAGGCCGGAGCACAAGGCGAGGCTCAGTATTCATCCAACCGCAGTCCGGACCCGAAGCGGCGGATCTCTTCCTACCCCTACAGCATCTCCCATTTCCGGGGAATGGTCAACCCTTTTCTTTCGCGATCCGAGGGATGCGGGCGTGTTTCTTTCGCGCTCCGAGGAATGCGGGCATGTTTATCTGTCGGAACCACCCATCTAGACTCAGGAAACCCGAGATCAGGAGAGCCGCCGACGGTGAGCGCCGTTCTGTACTTCGCCTACACGGCCCTTCTCTCGCCGGACCGCATGTCGGAAACGGCGCCGTCGGCCGAGTTCCGTTTCATCGCCCACCTGCCCGAGACGGAGCTGGTGTTTCCGATCCTCGACGACAGGTGGGAGGGCGGCCTGCCGTCGGTACGTCCGATGGCCGGCAACACGGTCTGGGGGGCGGTCTTCGAGATACCCGCCGACCGGATCGGGGACCTCGACCCCGCCGAACGGTCCGAAGGCCGGATCCCGTCCGACGGCTTCAGGGCGGTGGACCGGCAGGGCCGCGGTTACCGGGTGCGCACCCACGCGGCGGAGTCGTATGACGAAGCAACGGTCAGCCATTCCCCCTCCCGGGGGTACATGGACCTGGTGGTGCGGGGGGCGCGCCGCTGGGGGCTGCCGACGGGTTGGGTGGCGGGGCTAGAGGAACGCATCACCGGCCCGCCCTTCTGAATCCGCCCCCCCCCCCGATGCGACCGGCCCCCGAACGCGAGGGCGGGGCCGGGGAAGCACCCCGGCCCCGCGCCGAAAGGCCCCGAGGAGTGAGGGCCTCTCTACGCCTCGGCCGGTTCGGACGGTTCGCTCGACATGTTCGACTCGTTCACGAACTTGTCGATGTACACCCCGATGACCGCACCCACCAACGGGGCCAGGATGTAGGCCCATACGGAGGTGTAGTTGGATGCGACGATGGCCGGCCCCAGGCTCCGCACCGGATTCACGGCTGCGCCCGTGAGCGGCGCCGCCGCCAGATGGAGCACCGTCAGCGTCATGGCGATGGCGAACGGAGCGGCCTTCCCGTCGCCGGAGGTGGTTCTCAGGAACACGATCACGAGGATGGCGGTGAGGACGATCTCCAGGATGAATATCTCCCCCGCATCGACCACCCGTCCGCTGGCCATCTGCCCGCCGCGCACCAACGTGCCTGACACCCCCCGGGTGCCGGCGATTCCGGCGATCAGACCCGCGGCCAGCATGGCGCCGGCCAGCTGGGCGATGACGTAACCGGCCGCGTCGGCCGGCGATATCTCCTTGCGCAGCAGCTTGGCCAGCGTGAGGGCCGGGTTGACATGGGCGCCCGACACCGCACCGAACATGTAGATGGCGGCCAGCACCGCCAGCCCGAATCCGAACGAGATCACCACGATATCCCCTCCGGAAACCAGAACCGCCATTGAACCGACGCCGATCAGCACGAACGTACCGAGCAGCTCAGCCAGATATTTGTTGATCGAACCAGCCAACTGTGCCTCCCTTTCGAGTTTGGTTGCCCTTCATGATTGGTTGTGGGTTAGACCCCGAACGGCGGCGGTGAGTTTCACGATGATCGCCTGCCTGTTTCTCGATCGCCTGCCCGTTTCTCGAACGTCCGTTCCTTCGCCGGTACGCTCCTTTCCCGCCGAGTCGGTGATGTACCCTAACCCATAGGGGTGAACCTCCTGATGTGAACCGGAGGATAACGACTGTTGCCAGAATCCCGCGCCGACCCCACCGGAGGACCGCTCATACCTTATTCCCTCGTTCACCCGCCCCATCCGATTCACCCGCCCCGCCCGGCAGGAGGCCGGCTTTGCGGAAACCGGTGAATTGGGCGGCGGTCGGGTTGGGCGCCGTGTTCGGCCTGCTGGCGATGGCCGCCGCCGGACTCCTGGGCGGGGCGGTGCTGCGGCTGGCGGACTGGATATATCCGGCGGCCGGGGAGTCGGGGGCATGGGAGGCGGGGGCGTGGGCGGTGCAGGCCCTGCCGCTGCTGGGGGGCCAGCTCGTCGGCGGATACGTGGGCGGGCGGTTGGGAGCGTCCTCGGACCCCGGATGGCACGGAAGCCTGGCCGCCCTCGGCCTCTATGCGGTCTTCGCCGCCCTCAGCCTGGTTTCGGGCAGTCCGGCGGGGCCCTCCACGCTGCTGCTGTTCGGGGCGGCGGCCGCGGCGGTGGGATACGGCGGAGGGGTGCTGGGCGGAAGGGGCCGCCGGGGCTGAGCCGAGACTCCCGCGGATCACCGGCGCCCTGCGGCAGGGCCGTTGCGGTAGGGCGGGGCCGCAGACCGCGGCGGGATAGGGGCGGCGAGCCCGTCTATAAGCCGGATTCTGTACCCGTATAACCGGGCGACGGCCATCCATCTGGGGCCTGCGTTGCCGTCAGACCTCGGTGCGGTCCACCCGAGGCTTGACCGGCGGACCGCCGGCGCCTCTGCTCGACCTTGCTCCGGGAGGGGTTTACCAGCCACCCCGGTCTCCCGGGATGCTGGTGGTCTCTTACACCACCGTTTCACCCTTGCCTGTGCCGTCGGGCCATCGGCGGTCTGGTTTCTGTGGCACTTTCCGTCGGGTCGCCCCGCCTGGGTGTTACCCAGCTCCCTGTCCTGCGGAGTCCGGACTTTCCTCGATTGCTGAACAACCGCGGCCGTCCGACGTGCTCGCCGCGTCCGCAGGTTAGCGCCGGCGGGGGGTATCCTGTCGGCGCCATGTGCGGACGGTACGTGATGAACGAGGACCCGGAGACGCTGGCCCGTTGCTTCGGGGTGGAGCGGATATCCACCGGCCCGCTGGAACCCAGCTACAACGTGGCCCCCACCGACGAGGTGTACGCGGTGGCCGAACACGAGGGCGTCCGCCGGCTGGGGGTGCTCAGGTGGGGCCTGATCCCGCACTGGGCGGACAGCCGCAAGGGGCGCCCCAACATCAACGCCCGGGCCGAGACGGTGGCCGAACGCCCCGCCTTCCGAGATTCATTCCGCCGCCGCCGGTGCATCGTCCCCGCCAGCGGCTTCTACGAATGGGGCTCCGCGGCCGCGGGCAGGCAGCCCTACTACATCACCATGGCCGACCGCAGCCTCATGGCCTTCGCCGGAATCTGGGCCTCCTGGAAAGACCCCGAAACCCGGCGGTGGATACGGAGCTGCGCCATAATCACCACCCGCGCCAACGAGGCCCTGGCCGCGATCCACACCCGGATGCCGGTGATCCTCCCGCCGCAGCACCTGGACCTCTGGCTCGACCGGGACGTGAGGGCGCCCGAAGCGGTGGAGACCCTGCTGGCGCCCCTCCCCGCCGACCGGATCGCCTGCCGTCCGGTGTCGACCCTGGTCAACAACGTGCGCAACAACCTGCCCGAGAACATCACCCCTCTGACCGGCGCCCTCCCCGCCGCCGGAGGGCCGCCCTCGTTGCTTCCATAATCTCTGCGAGCTCGAATCGGGGCGGCGCACGGCGGTCATCTGCCGTGCGTCGGGCGCCCGACCCGCCGCCGGCGCCGCCAGAGTTGCCCGACCCGCCGCACGGCCGTATTCCGGGCCGGCCCCGGGGGCGTCCGGTGTGTACGGACTCGCGGGCGTCTAGCCTGGGGGCCGATGGCACGCATACTGCTGGTCCGCCACGCCCCCACCCCCGAAACCGGGAACCGCCTCACCGGGCGGAACCCCGGGGTGTCCCTCGGCGGCGAGGGGCTGGAGCAGGCGGAAACGGCCGCCGCCGCCCTCGCCGGTCTGGAGATCGACGCCGTGTACAGCTCCCCCATCAGGCGAACCCTCGAGACCGCCCATGTCCTGGCGCGCCCGCACGGGCTCTTCCCGATCATGGAACCGGGCCTCATCGAGATCGACTTCGGGGCCTGGACCGGGCAGACATTCGAATCGCTGAGGAGCACGGCCCTGTGGGAGACCGTCCAGCGCACCCCCTCCCGGGTGCAGTTCCCGGACGGCGAGTCCTTCGTAGGCGCCCAGGTGAGGGCGGTCGAATCCATCGAGCGGATCGCCGCCGAACACCCCGACGGGACGGCGGCGGCGGTGAGCCACTGCGACGTCATCAAGTTGGTGCTTTCCCATTTCCTGGGGCAGCCGCTCGACCTGTTCCAGCGCATCCACATCGCCGCCGCCTCCATCTCGGACCTCCGGTCGGAGAAGGACGGGTCGTGGTCGGTGGTGTCCGTCAACGCCTCCGACGCAGGCCGATGAGCGGCGCCTCCTACGAATTCGGCCAGGTGGACCGCTTCCAGGTGGGGGCCGTGGGCGAACCCGGAGAACGCACCTTCTACCTGTTCATCGTGTCCGGCGGCCTTCCCCGCTGGTTCAAATGCGAGAAAGGCCAGGCCGCGGCGCTCGGCGAGCAGAGCATCGAGCTGCTGACCACCCTCGGCTGGGAAATCGACCAGGAGGCGATCTCCGCATCGATGGCCGGCGCCCCGGAACTGCCCCCTCCCGGCCCCGGCGACGTCCTCTTCCGGGTCGGCTCCATCGCCATGCGGATCGACCGCCGGGATCTGCTGACCTTCGTGCTGGGGGACGACGAGGAGGACCAGGAGGCCGTGTTCATGATCACCGCCGAGCAGCTGAAGGTCATGGCGGTCATGGCGCTGGAAGCGGTCCACTCCGGGCGGGAGCAGTGCCCGAACTGCCTGCTCCCCGAAGACCCCGGCGGCCACGACTGCCCGGCGGGCAACGGTCATCGACTGCCCGGATGACCGACCGTCCCGACGGCGGCTGGACCATCACCGAGATCATCGGACGTTTCCGCAACGCATCCAACGCCACGCTCCTGGCCGCCACCGACGCGGGCCGGCTGGTGGTCTACAAGCCCGAACAGGGCCAGCGGCCCCTGTGGGACTTCGACTGCCTGACGCTGCCGGCCCGCGAGATACTCACCTTCGAGGTGTCCGAGGCGGCCGGGCTGCCCTGCGTCCCGGTCACCCTGCCGGTGGAAGGACCGTTCGGGCCGGGGTCGGCCCAGGAGCTGATCGACATAGACGAGGAGTTCAACCCGGCGCCCCTCATCGACCGGGCCGACCCGATTCTCTGGCAGGCGGCGACCCTGGACCTGGTGATAAACAACGCCGACCGAAAGGCCGGGCACGTGATCACCGACCGCTCGGGGCGCATATGGTGCATAGACCACGGCGTGGCCTTCCACGCCCAGCCCAAGCTCCGCACCGTCATGTGGGGGTTCTCCGGCCGGCCCCTCCCGAACGACATGGTGGCCGCCGTCGCGAGGCTGGCCGAGTCCCTCGACCGGCGGCTGCACGCCCGGGCCGAACAGCTCCTGAGCGGGCGGGAGGCCGACGCCCTGGCGGAGCGGGTGGAACGGCTCCTGGCGGAACCGGTGCATCCCTTCCCCCCCACCGACCGGCCCCCTCTCCCGTGGCCCCTGTGGTAGAGGGCGAACAAGCCGCCTCACCCCTCCCCTAAAGCGCCCGGTAGACAAGGGTTTTTGCCAGGCGCCGCCCTTCGTGTCACACCCGGACTGTACGGTGTCGGGTGATGACGGATCGGCAATGCGGAGATGGCGGTGAGCGCCCCGGATATATTCAAGGGACACCTGCGGCAGGGAGGCGTCTGGGAACGCAT
Source organism: uncultured Acidimicrobiia bacterium (assembly GCA_958295745.1). GTDB lineage: Bacteria > Actinomycetota > Acidimicrobiia > Spongiisociales > Spongiisociaceae > CATQHD01. The sequence continues at coordinate 149,799 of OY282370.1, forward strand.
ACCCGGCGGCGAACCCTGGCCGTGGGTGATGGTGCTGCCGTCCGCCCGCAAACACGGGGTGCCGTGGGAAACAGCGATAAAGGTCATGAAGGACCCGGATCGCAAGGTCCGGTCGGCACCTGGGCGCGTCCCCGGAGCGGATGTACGCACCTTTATCGTTGAAGGGCTAGTAGGCGGGCGGGTTTACGGGATCGGAATAGAGATCGGTATCGACAAGGAGTGGGGCGAGGCGGTGAAACTCTTCCACGCTATACTTGACCCCTGATCAAGAACATGGATAGGAGGTGTACAATGGGAAACATGGCGGCAGAGACACCCCCCGCGAACGTCGACTGGCTTACCCCGGACGAATACCTCGAGGAACTAGCCGAAAGGTACGCCCGCGGCGAGTTCGCCGAAGAACTAGGGCAGATGCGGCGCGAGTACTGGGAGAACGTCCGCCGCGCCGGGCGGCCGGTGCCCGAAGAAGAGGTAGCCCGCTACTTCACCTGACCCGCCGGGCGGAGCTCCCTGACGGGGCCGGTTCCGATCACCGGGTCGCGCCGTCTATCCTGCCTTTCCGATGACGACTCCCGAATCCCCCCGGCAGAACACATGGGGTTACATACTGGCCGCGGCAGTGTTCGTCGCGATAATGACCCTCATGTACATGTGGCCGTCCCCGGCGTAGCCTCGCTGGGAGCCGAACCTCAAAGAGCGCAGTGCCCTTCGCACTCGTTCATGAAGTGATTTTCTTCTTCTTCGAGGTCGGCTTGGATCGCTTCAGCGAGAGGCACCCGGCGATGGTGAAGGAAGGCCTGCTTGCGAAACATCTTGGAGGCGTTGTGGTCGGGTGAGCGCAACCCGGCGTCCATCTGCACCGCTTCTTCGAACAGGTCGGGGTCGCTTTCCCGCACCGACAACCAGCTGGTGGTGCTCCGGAACGGACAACCGACGCAAGCGCTGCGCTCCAGCGTCCGGCCTGGATAGTTCTCCTCAAACCATTCCTGGCACTCTTGCCTGGACATCGGCAAATCGTCGATCAGGGGAAATCGGTGCTTGATCCACCATTCGCGATTGGGCTTGGCCCGCATGACCTCGTCGGTGCTGATGCCAAGCCACATCTCCACGTTTGTATCGGAGGACAGCAGCTTGCGGGGGCGGACACCGAGCAACCTTCGCACCTCCGCCTGGATAGGGGCCAACTTGTAGTTCTTGGTGCATTGCCTCCAGTTGATGCCAGCCGGGTCACCGTTGCGTTCAGCGAGAAACACAGGAATGGTCACCCAAGGCTGACCTTGGGCGTTCACCCCGTTCAGGACATCTTCCCGTAAGCTTCGCCCGTTGCTGGTGGTGATAATCGGGAAGGAGACCTCCGACCGCAACCACTCCACCGTGTCGTACACCCTCTGCGGCTCCCATCCGGTGTCGGCAAAGATCGCCACATCAGGCCTGACGCCGAACTCTCCCCTGTCGGCCAGCAGGCACATCACCGTGCTCTGTATACCTCCACCCAGACTGATGATCCTCAGTGCCGGAGGGGCAACCGATTTTACCCGGCGGCCCCCTGTCCTAAAGGGGGTAAGCTACTCTCTACTATCTTATACAACTCATCGTAATTGAATATATCGAAGCTCATAGTTCCAGCTTTTATATTGAGAGACTTCATCAATTGATTCGGATATGGCCTTTGAAATAGGTGCTCATTGCCTCCTATCGCTATGTCGTACACGGCCGCGACTAATATAGGATTAGAAGAAAGATAAGTACGAGATGTAAATTGGTGGTATAATTCCACATTATTAGCCATGTATTCAAGGAGAGTCTCTAATGAATATGTTGAGTGTCGAGAAGCTCTATGTGCTATCTCCACTAGCCACCAAAGTCGGGCAGCAGCGTTCCAAGTCCTGCCTCCAGTCCCAATCCATAACCAATGCCTCTTAATGAAATTACTAGGCTTTTTGATATTACTTTTACCCCATCGCACTGAGGTATATGGTGAAAGAGCAAAGCAATTGACAGAAGCCCAGAATGAACCATCAGCAGCCTGAGCAGTGGACATACCAGCAAATGCCTGACGAACAAGTAGTGCGTAATGAGCATCGGTCTTATGGCCTGATTCTGAAATTTGATTCAGAGGATCAAGAGCTACTTCCAATTCAATATTTTTGGCCTGGTAAGGAGATTCACCTTCTGCTTTTGCCTTGTCTTCGATACAATCTCGTAGTCTCTCAAAATCAGATTCTAAGAAAAGATTGGGAGCGTCGACCGCTAACTCCTCCATAATTCTGTACCCAGAATCATTCAATCTGGGAATACTAAGCATTATCCACCTCAGTATCATCCATCAACACTGAATTGAAAAGGCGACCAAAAGGTCTCAGATATGAGTCACCGGTCAGCAACAATTGAGCTGCCCGCATAATAGAATATTCGGTTATATTATCGTCAGCACCCAATGTAATACTGTGATCTTTGAGCTTTTGATAAATACATCTATACCAACCGGCAGACGGTATATCCTCAAGTGTCATAATATCCTGGTCTTCATCTATTTCCTTAAAATATGATAAAACTGTAATCAAGGAGCTTAGAAACAAACTGGAAAAAGTTACATTCCTATTACTGCGCAAACTTCGGAAACGCTGAATAGTGTCTTCGTCAGCTATGATATCTACATAGCGTTCCTGGTGGTTGATTTTGATATCAAATTCATCTGCCTTTAGGTCGCCTGCTGTATCAACCACCAGTTTGAATATACTATGAACTTGTCTTTGTTGCGGGTTGACCTCAAAATGCCAAGGATGATCAACAGCTAGCGGTTGTCCTTTCTCAATTTTGATTGGTGAGTTTCCATATTCTGAATGAGCAGTAATGGTAGGGAAGAATTCAATATCTTTGCATGCCACGATAGCAGGGTGAACTTCTACCACATCATGAAGAAGGCTCATTGGTATAGTTTCATATAGACTAAACATATCTCCTTCCGATACATTTAATAAAGGCTTACGATAAATCGTATCCCGACAATATAGCATAGCCACACAACAAACCTGTGAAGAGTGAATATAACTCCTAATGGTCTCATTATTGATATTATATTCAATATGAACCACAATATCATTTGATGAGTAATTGACACTTAGCTCCGTAGAAAATAGGCTTCCTGGATAATCATCAGAAAACGGCCTAGCTACTGGATAAAGATAGTGACGGTTAGGAGAATACTTCATTATGATTCCTCAAAAAATCTTAAGGAAAATGATTTGCCGGATATCGGCTCCCTGGTAAATATCTCTATCGTTTGACGATTACCTGGCTCCACTTCAGGAATGGAAAAAATGATATCCTCTATCACCTGAAGATCTCTATTGTTGGAAACAGCCCTTCTAATACCTATTGGGTAAAGAAGCCCATCTTCACCTACCGATCTGATATCAATACTAGTTGGATGTTTCTCGGGTTGATCGAATGTAACAACAACTGAATGAGTATCGCTTGAACCCTTTCTGAAACGAATTCCCACAAAGCTCTGAGCTACAGGTATGACTCTGCGTGGTCTAGGTCTAGGGTTTGGGCCCGGACGCGGCTTTGGCCCAGGACCCGGACCTGGTTTAGGAGGATCGCCATTATTTCCAGGTCTGTGAACTATTTCCTTTTTCCTTGCCTTGAGCTTCTTGGGTTTCCAAGGTGGTCGAAGACTCTGAACCGGCGAAGTTACTACTGGATCGCCCTGATCATTTTCAATCCCGCTATCCCCTACCTCCTGATGATCGTCACCTTCAAGGCCAAGATATCCAGATAATTCACTAAGATTCTCCGAATCTCCACCTGCATCTGGCTCTGCTAATCCTTTGATGGTTTCATAACACCACTCACCTATTAGATCAAGACAACGTTTAGCTTCCTTGCGCAATTCTTCGTTACTGATGGAATCTACACTAATCTGGTCGTGGCGAGGAGACTCTGCCTGCTTCAATAATTGCTGTCCCTTAGATTTGCACTCAATTACAGCCGTAAAACCCCACCAATGACCGGGAATACGACCTAACTTTGGTAACATATGTTTACGTTCCGTAGTTATGAGCATACCTGCATCACGTACTAAAGCTATTTCTCTTCTTCTGTTGTCTTTGTCAATCTCAATGCGAATTGTGAAGTTCCCTACATCTTTCATATCATATGAATCAATAGTCTCAGTTAGAGAAACCTTTGCAAAGTTATGGATAGAATTATCGTCAATATCAGCCAGATAATGAGTAAAAGTTTCTCTATTGATAAAACGCTCCCCTATCTGCACTTCTAAACCACCATGAATGATAGCATGAAAGTAATTTTTAAGTATGATCTTTGTACTACTCCTTTCCCACCTCTTTAATCCTCCACTAAAAGAATACCCTAAGATATAAATGGACGTACCAGGTTGCTTTAGTTTAAAGGTCTCCGGTATATTTTCATTCTCTAGTGAATTAAATCCCGCTCCGAGATATCCTGTTCTCTGAAAGGCCTTTCCATTTTGCCCTTTATGAGATACCAGTATAGTTTTTCCTATAAAGCGGTGGTGTAAAGTATCACGATCATAGAATGATGTAGAATATAGGACCGTTCGCAGAGGAGTAGCAATAAATGAGGCGAACTTTCCTATACCAAACGAACCTGCTGCATCTTTTTGTAACTTGTTAGTCAACCCGTCGCCTTTGGTCAGTGTTTCCCAAAAGGTCGGACGGTAATCTCTTTCTATATCTGGGGCACCGGTTGTATTACTGTCAGTTATACAGAGAGATATACAACTAGGATACCCCCCCCCCCAGTAGTAACATAGCCTTCTCAAAAATCGGACGATATTCATCAGTGTTGTGAGATGATTCTATAGAGTACTGAATGTGCTGAGCAAGGCTGTCTGCTGAAAACAAATCTTTGCTCAGATCCTTCTTTTGAAGAGTTACCAACACCGGCTCTTTACTCTCTGGCGTTCTGGCGTCTAGAGAGTTCTGCAATGACTCTCTGATGATCGCCGTTTCTCGATCGCCGGTGAAATGCTCCATACCTGCGTGGGCAGGCCCCTCCACCACACCTGCTTGGTTCTCGACGAACTTCCATCTGAGAGTTTGGGCCATGGCGACCACAATACTAGGCTGATTGATGTCTAAAACGCAATCCACAGCGAGCCAACGGTACTCCCATGACCCGATTCGCCTATTTCTGCGGCCACGAGCAGTGGCACCCCGAGCAGCTGGTCCGCCATGCCCGGCTGGCCGAGCAGGCCGGGTTCGACATGGCGGTGGTGTCCGAACACTTCCACCCCTGGGTGGACGACGCCTCGGCTTCCGGGTTCGCCTACGCCACGATCGCGGCCATGGCGCAGGCCACCGAGCGGTTGGAGTTCACCACCGGGGTAACCACTCCTCTCTGGAGGTTCCACCCCGCCGTCGTCGCCCAGGCCGCCGCCACCCTCGACCGCCTGAGCGGAGGGCGCTTCACCCTGGGCGTGGGGACCGGCGAGAACATCAACGAAGGCCCGCTGGGATACCGCTTCCCCAAGTACGCCGAGCGGGCGGCCCGTATGTCCGAAGCGCTGGAGATCATGCGGCGGCTGCTGGACGGGGAAAAGCTCACCTACGCAGGGGAGTACTACCGCACCGACCGGGCCAAGCTGTACTCGCCGCCGGTTTCCCGGGTGCCGATCCTGATGGCGGCGGGCGGCCCCAAGTCGGCCCGGCTGGCAGGCCGCCGGGCGGAGGGGGTGATCGTCTCCGTAAAGGACCCGTCGGTAGCCGTCGAGCGGGTCATCGGCCCGATCCGGGAGGAAGCCGCCGCCCATGACCGCCCCGAGCCGATCGTGCTCACCTCCCGGTGGGCGATCCTGGCCGGAGACGACGATGAAGCCTGGCAGGCTCTCTACTCGTGGCGGGGGCTGCGGGCGCCGGGGCGGCTGGAGGCGGTGGACCCGATGACGCTGCGGGAAAGGGCCGACAAACTGCCCCGCGAGGATGTGCTCGGCCGGTACGCCCGGGCGGTCGAAGCGCAGGAGATCGTGGATCTCTACCTGCCGCTGATCGAGGAGATCGACGCCGATGTGGTCACCATCCAGATGGCCGCCGTCGACCAGGAAGCCCTGATCGACCTGCTGGGCAGGGAGGTCCTTCCCGCCCTGAGGGAAGCCGCCGACGGGTAACCCCGGCCTTTCTGTCACACCCCCCGGTTACCTTGGATGGGTAAGCGGACAGGAGAAGCATCGGATGGATGCGCACCCGGAATCTCGATCGGACTACGACCCGCGCCTCGCCCGCAGCCTGCTCCGCTCCGGCATCGGCGACCCGAACGCCGAATTCCGAGAGCATCAGGAAGAGGCGATCCGTTACCTGGTCGGCGGCCGCGGGCGACGGCGGTTGCTGCTGGTGCAGAAGACAGGGTGGGGCAAGAGCTTCGTCTATTTCATAGCCGCCAAACTCCTGCGCCTGCTCGGAAGCGGGCCGGTCATCCTGATATCGCCGCTGCTGGCCCTGATGCGCAACCAGATCGCCATGACCGAACGTCTGGGGGTGCGGGCCGGCACTATCAACTCCAGCAACCGAGACGAGTGGGATTCCGTGATCGGGCGGCTGGCCGGCAACGAGATCGACATCCTGCTTATCGCACCCGAAAGGTTGGCGAACGAGCAGTTCCGAGAAGAGGTGTACCCCGTCCACCTGAGCCGGGCCGGTATGTGGGTCGTGGACGAAGCCCATTGCATATCCGACTGGGGGCACGACTTCCGGCCTGATTACCGCCGGATAGAAAGCCTGGTCCGGCGCCTGCCCGACAATGTTCCTCTGCTGGCCACCACCGCCACGGCCAACGACCGGGTGATCGAGGATCTGGAAACGGTGCTGGGCCCGGGCCTGGAGGTGGTGCGGGGCGGCCTCGACCGACCCTCCCTGTTGCTGCAGACCATCGATATCCCCCTGCCCAAGGACCGCCTGGCCTGGTTGGCCGAGCAGCTGCCGAAGCTGGCGGGCAGCGGCATCATCTACACCCTGACCATACCGGATGCGGAACAGGCGGCGCGGTGGCTACAGAGCCGCGGGCTCGATGTCCGCGCCTATACGGGGCCCACCGATTCGATGGAACGGATAGCTCTGGAGGAGGCGCTGATCAACAACGAGGTCAAAGCCTTGACGGCGACCCCTGCTCTGGGGATGGGATTCGACAAACCGGACCTGGGCTTCGTCATCCACTATCAGGCGCCGGGATCGGTGATCACCTACTATCAACAGGTGGGCCGGGCGGGACGGGGCATAGGCGGGGCCTACGGTGTGCTCCTGAGCGGCAAAGAGGACAAGGACATCATCGACTTCTTCCGGGAATCCGCCTTCCCGACCCGCTCCGAAGTCCAAGAAGTTTTGGATGCACTGTATCGATCGGACGCCGGGCTTTCGTTGAACGACCTGCAAGCAAGGGTGAACATCAAGCACAAACGCTTGGCGCAAACCCTGAAGCTGCTCATGCTGGAAACTCCGGCCCCGCTCGTAAAGCAAGGTTACAAATATCAGCTGACCCCGCATCACCTGGGCGGGGGTTTCTGGGAGCGTGTCGAGCGGCTCGATGAAATCCGTCTCAGGGAACAGGCCGAGATGCAGGAATACATAGCTCTTTCATCGGGTCACATGGAGTTCCTGATCGAGGCGCTCAACGGCGCCCCCGCCGAAATCGGCAACACCCACGGCCTGCAACCGCTGCCCGCTGTCTCATCATACGATATGCGGGTGAAGGCGGAGGATTTTCTGAGCCGCGAATGGTACTCGATAGAGCCTCGAAAAAGGTGGCCGGCAGGAGGTCTAACCGATTACGAGGTGAAAGGAAACATCGGTGAAGATCATCGGCATCTGCCCGGAAAGGCATTATGTAGGTGGGGAAGCGGCACGCTCGGACGGCTGGTCGAGCAGGGCAAATATCAAGACGAACGGTTCTCCGACCGATTGATAACAGCCTGCGTGAAACTGCTTCGAGAATGGAACCCTGAGCCGAGGCCCAGGTGGGTTGCCTGCGCACCGTCGCGGAAACATCCGAACCCGGTTGCCGACTTCGCCCGACGGCTGGCGGCGGACCTGGGGCTTCCCTTCCATGCGGTTCTGGAAAATACGGGCAAGAGCCGGGAGCAACAGAAGCAGATGCGAAACAGCCATTGGCAGGCCCGCAACATCGACGGAGCATTCCGGGTGAACACCCGGCTCGCGGGCCGGGGGCCGGTGCTGCTGGTGGATGACATCGTCGACTCGGGATGGACGATGACGGTGTGCGCCTGGCTGCTCCGCAAGCACGGCGGCGGTGAGGTGCATCCGTTGGCTTTGTCGAAGGCGGGGGGCTCTTGAGCTGGTCACTATCCCCCGACACGCAGGCGGTCCTGCTGCTCACCGCCCCGCTGATAGTCGGGCGAAACCGCGAGGCGGCCGACCGTCTGAAACCGGGGGAATATCGGGCGCTGGAGAAGCATCTGCGGGATCGGGGCCGGCGGCCGGGCGACCTGCTCGGCGGCGGCCCGGAGGAGTTTCTGGACGAGAACCCGCCCGGCGGCCTCCACAGGATCAGGAACCTGCTGCAGCGGGGCAGCCGCCTAGCCCAAGCGGTGGATCATTGGCACACCCGAGCCATCTGGGTGATAAGCCGGTACGACGAGGGGTATCCGCAGCGGTTCGAGACGCGCATCCCTCGGACCGCGCCATCGCTCCTGTACGGGTGCGGGGACAAGCCGCTCCTCGACGGCGGCGGGCTGGCGGTGGTGGGGCCCCGCAACGCGGATGAGGATGCCCTCGACTTCGCCCGGAGGGCCGGGGGCCTGGCGGGGCGCGCCCTGCGCACCGTGGTGTCCGGCGGGGCGCGCGGGGTGGACCAGACGGCGATGACCGGCGCCCTGGAAGCGGGCGGTCGGTCGGTCGGAGTGCTGGCCAACAATCTCGAAAGGCAGGTCTTGACCCGGGACTGCCGGGACTGGATCATCGAGGAGCAGCTACTGATGGTATCGCCCTACGACCCTCGGGCCGGATTCCATCGAGGGGCGGCCATGGGCCGCAACGCGTTGATATACAACCTGGCCGACGCGGCCCTAGTGGTGGAAGCCGACGCCGAACGGGGCGGAAGCAGGGCGGGGGCGGTCAACCAGCTCCGGGCCAACGGCAAACAACCAGGCCGAGGGGTGCCGGTCTACGTTCGGGGCAGGCCCAGCGCCGGCCTCGAAGCCTTGAAGAAGCAAGGGGCGCTGGTCTGGCCCGACCCGGAGGCGGCGGACGAGCTGGAATCGTTGCTGGACGGCGGCCCGCCCGAACCGCCGCCGGCCGAGGCGGCAGAATCCACTGCGGGGGAAAACGAACAGACGGAACAGCAGCAGCTGCCCCTCGGGGGCGCCTAGGCGCAGTTCCTATGGACGCCGTTCGGCGGCCCGGTGCGTCCGAACGTCATCCGCCCGCAATTCTGCGGGGGTCAGTCCTTGAGGATGCGGTCCGGCCACTCGTCCTTGAGCAGCCGGGACAGGGCCCGGTCGGCCAGGATCTTGCCGCCCGTCTGGCACACGGCGCAGTAGTTGGTCTCGCTGGAGGCGTACACGATCCTCCTGACCGGGTGCCCGCACGCCGGACAGGGCTCCCGGTACTTGCCGTGGACGGCCATCTCGGGGCGGAAGGCGGTCACCTTCCGGGGAAACCCCTCCCCCGCCTCCTCCCGCAGCAGATCCGTCCACTCCTCCAGGGAGCTCCTGACGGCCTCGTACAGGCGGGCGATCTCGTCCTCGGTGAGCCGGAAGGTGAGCCGGATGGGCGAGAGGTGCGCCCGATGGAGGATCTCGTCCGAATAGGCGTTGCCGATCCCCGAGAAAAGGCGGGGGTCGGTGAGGGCCCGCTTGAGGGTGTGGTTCTCGCTCACCAGCACCTTCGCGAAGGTCGGGAGGTCCACCTCCAGGGGCTCCACTCCGCTTCTCACATGCTTGGCCAAGCCCTCCTCGCCGCGGTGGATATGGAGGGAAGCCCGCTTCTTGCTGCTCTGCTCGGTCAGCACCAGGGTGCCGTTGGCAAAGTCGAAGGCGGCGTGCCCGACCTTCTTCGGCACGGCGGCGCCCCGCTTCCGCCAGTGAAAACGGCCCGTGATCATGAGATGGAACACCATGAACAGGTCGTCCTCCAGCTCCCACACGAGGCGTTTGCCCATCCGCCGGAACCCGATCACCCGCTTTCCCACCACCCCGCCGAGGGGCGGGTCGTAGGTGCCGAGCAGCGAGATGGACGCCATACGAACCCGTTCGACGACCCGGCCTCCTATGAAACGCTCCAAGGCCTCCAGGTAGACCACGATGTCGGGGAGCTCCGGCACAACCGCCAGCATAGGCGTTCACCCCGATCCTTCACGGCCGGGATGCCGGGGTGCGGGCGGCCATAGACGTCGAGCAACATCATGACCCGGGATCAATCGATCGCAACAGGCACGACCGCCCCCCGGTAACGAGCGCCGATTACGAGCGCCGCCCGCAGAGGCCGAAGATCAGGGTTGTGGAGAAAGGGCCGAGAGGACTCGACCCAGTCTCAGCGCCCGTCCTTGAAGGAATCCTCGAACGAGGCGAACCGGCGTCCGCCGCCCCCGCCTGATCCGGATCTCCGGTGACCACCGCCACCGCCACCGCCACGGCCGCCACCGCCACGGCCGCCCCTGGACGGCCCGCCGCCGCGACCACCGCCGCCACCGCGACCACCGCCGCCGCGACCACCGCCGCCACCGCGACCGCCACCGCCGCGACCGCCGCCACCGCGACCGCCACCGCGGCTGTCCCGGCTGTCCCGACGGGGACCTCCCCTAGGAGGTCCGCCCCTGGACGGTCCGCCCCTGGACGGCTCCGCGCCTGCCCTGGGCTTGAGGTCCTCGAGCAGCTTGAGGGAGACCTTGCCGCCTCGGTCGATCGATTCGACCGTCACCTTCAGCACGTCGCCCTGGGAGACGTAGTCGTTCACCCGGTTGACCCGGCGGGTGCTGTCCAGCTTCGAGATGTGCAGCAGGCCGTCACGCCCCGGCAGGATGTTCACGAAGACCCCGAAGTCGGTGATGCTGACCGCGGTTCCCTCGTATTCCTTGTCGAGTTCCGGCTCCGGCGGGAAGGCGGTCATCCGTATCCTTTCCATCGCCTCCGCCAGGGAAGAGCCGTCGCTGGACGACACCAGCACCGTCCCGTCCTCTTGAACTTCGATGGACGCTCCGGTCTGCTGCTCCAGCTCGCGGATGTTCTTGCCCTTCGGCCCGATGATCTCGCCGATCTTGTCCATCGGCACCTGGATGGCCTCCACCCTGGGGGCATGCTCCTTCATCTCGGAGCGCGGCGCCGAGATGGCCTGGTTCATCACCTCCAGAATCTGAAGGCGGGCTTCCTTGGCCTGATTCAAGGCGTCGGCCAGCACCTCGGAGGGAAGGCCGTCGATCTTCATGTCGAGCTGGAGGGCGGTGATCACCCCGGCGGTGCCCGCCACCTTGAAGTCCATGTCCCCCAAGGCGTCCTCCGCCCCGAGTATGTCGGTCAAGGTCACGTACCGCCCCTCGTCGGCGATCAGGCCCATGGCCACACCGGCCACCGGCGCCGATATCGCGACCCCGGCGTCCATGAGGGACAGAGAGGAACCGCAGACCGACGCCATCGACGAAGACCCGTTCGACGAGAGCACCTCCGACACCAAGCGAAGGGTGTACTGGAAGTCGTCGTCGCTGGGCAGCACCGGCTTGACCGCCTTCTCGGCCAGGGCGCCGTGCCCGATCTCGCGCCGGCGGGGCCCCCGCATGAAACCGGCCTCACCGGTGGAGAAGGGCGGGAAGTTGTAGTGATGCATGAAGCGCTTGGACTCTTCGATGCTGATGGTGTCGAGCATCTGCTCCATGCGCGGCATCCCCAGCGTGAGCACGTTCAGCACCTGGGTCTCGCCCCGCGTGAACAACGCCGAGCCATGGGAGCGGTTGAGCACGTTCACCTCGGCGGACAGCGACCTGACTTCCGCATCGGTGCGCCCGTCCATCCGCACGCCCTCGGTGAGAATCCGGTCGCGCATCATCTTCTTGGACACCGACCTCAGCGCCCGCCCGGCCTGGGCCGCGGCCTCTTCGTCATCCGCGAACTCTTCCGCCACCCGGTCGCGCAGGGACGACTCGGCCGCCTGGCGTTCGGTCTTGTCGGAGATCCCGATCATCGCGGACACTCCGTCCCGCACCAGGTTCTCCACCGCCTCGTATATCTCATCGGTGTATTCGACGAAGGTCGGCCACTCGCCTACTTCCCGGCCCGCCTCGGAAGCCAGCTCGAGTTGGAGGTCTATCAACGCTCCGATATTGGCCTTGGCCGCCTCGATGCCCGCCGCCACCGACTCCTCGTCGGGGGCCTGCTGTCCGTCGTCGATCAGCTCCATGGCGGAGTCGGTGGCCCCGGCTTCGACCATCACGATGTCCACCGCACCCGACTCGTTCCGCTTTCCGGCCACCACCAGATCGAACACGCACTCCTCGAGCTCCGCGAAGGTGGGGAACGGAACCCATTCACCGTTCCGGAGCCCCATGCGCACCGCTCCGATCGGCCCTTCGAAGGGCAGATCGCTCAGGGTCAGCGCCGCGGAAGCCCCGTTCAGGGCCAGCACGTCGTAGGGGTTCTCTCCGTCTACCTGCATGATGACGGCCACCACGTGGGTGTCGTTCCGATACCCGTCCCGGAAGGAAGGGCGCAGGGGGCGGTCGATCAGCCGGCAGCTCAGGGTGGCCCGCTCGGTGGCCCGGCCCTCCCGCCGGAAGAACGACCCCGGGATCTTCCCGACCGCATACATACGCTCCTCGACGTCTATCGTCAAGGGGAAGAAATTCACCGATTCTCTGGGCTTCTTGTTGGCGGAGGCGGCTACCAGGGCTTCGGTCTCGCCCATGGATATCCGCACCGCTCCGTTGGCCAATAGGGCCATCTTGCCGGTGGAGATCACGATCTCTCTTTCACCGACCTGGCCGCGCACTGTGTACTCGGACACATGCTCTCCTTGTCTGTAGGGATCCGACGCTCGGCGTGGACCTCGGAGAGGCGGGCGCAGTCAATTACCAGTGGTCATACCTCCTAGCCCCCGCCCCGGCGGAGCGCATCGAAGGGATGGCAACTGACAACCGACCGACGCCCGGCCCTCGAGCGGCCGCGCATGCGGATCGTCTTGGTTGTTGTTTCGATTGTTTCGAGGCAGCGCCGGAGAATGTACGCCGTGGCAACCCCGTCCCGGTTGATTCGCCCTCGGGCGAAGCTCTATCGCCGCAATCCGAGCTTGGTGATCAGCTTGCGGTACCGCTCGACGTCGGTTCGCTGAAGGTACTTCAGGAGCCTCCGCCGCTTTCCCACCATCATCAACAAGCCGCGGCGGCTGTGATGATCGTGCTTGTGCACGCGCAGGTGTTCGGTGAGATGGCTGATCCGCCCGCTGAGCGACGCCACCTGTACTTCGGGTGATCCGGTGTCGCTGTCGTGGGCGCCGAACTCGGCGATGATCTCTTGGGTCGTCTTCATCTCTCTCACTTGACCCCTAGCACCCCGAACGGACAAAATCCGTGGGGGTCTGCGCCCAGTGTAGCACCCTTCCGGCCCGATCGGATCGCGGCACCCCCGAACGGGCTCACGGCACCCCGACACCGACAGGGTCGAACAGTACGGCGGGAACCCGGACCGTTTCCGAGACGGGGGCAGAGGGCGGACGCAGCAGGCCCTTGCGTTCCCTGCATGATATGCGATAATGGCACCGGCTGGCGAGCTATCCGCGGAGCCCCACCGGAGAACGGACGAAGATTCGAGCTTCCGGTGACGCCACCCGAGGCCCTCACCGGAAGTACGCCCCGGATCGGCTGCGTGGCGCAGCCCCGGGGCCTCTGCGCGTCTGGACACCCCACCCGGATCCCCAGTAAGTTCGATCTGTCATAGGATCCTGTTGCCGTCTAGTATCACAGTTGGTTACAAGGAGGCGCGTGTCAAGAGGTCGAATGGACTCCATAAGTCCACCACGGATCTACATGATAAATCTCTACTTGATTTGCACTGTAAGTTGACGAACAACCTAGCCAAGAACTCTATGGCAACCTTGCTCGGGAAGTTGAGTGGTCTTGGCTTCTCCTGGCATGACATTGCCCGGATCTCGGGTGTATCGGTGCCGACCTTGCGCAAATGGAGACATGGAGACCCCGCTACAAGTGCTAACCGGAAGCGGGTAGCTATGGTCGTTGCGCTCTGTGACATATCCCAGGAAAACTATCACATAGACGACGTAGCAGGCTGGCTCGAAACGCCTATCCACCAACGTGCACCTATATCAGGACTAGACCTGATCGCAGAGGAAAGGTTCGACCTGGCCTTGGAGTTGGCCAGCACCCGGATGCAGTATCCCGAACTAGTCCTAGATCGTTTCGAGCCCGAGTGGCGTGAGAAATACTCATCACCAATTGAGGTTTTCATAGCACCAGATGGATTACCAGGCCTACGTCTCAACTGAAGGCGGCAGGCCAGCAAAGCCTTACTCGAAAGACCAGCTTTGCTGAGCCGGGGGTGCATAAGGAGATGCAACATCACCTCTCAGCTCGAATTTGTATCGATAACGAGTATCACTGACTAGGAATCGCCGGGTGGGTTCACGCGAGCAGGCGGCGGGCCCGGGCCATGTCCTGTTCAAGTCGGGCGGGGCCGCCGAAGGACGGGTCCTCGCGCAGGCGCTCTACGAAGAGCACCCGTATCTCCCGTCCGTGGAGGCCGCCTATCCGGTCCGGCGCATACAGCTCCGCCTCGGCGCCGATGCTGAACAATCCCGGACAGGGATCCTCGTCTCCCTCCGGCGCCGTCCACACCGCGTACACGCCCGGGCCGGGTACGGCCATCGACCGGTCTACCTCCACCTCGACTACGGGCGAATCGGACCAAGCCCCGCGCCGGCCGGACTCGGGGACCCTGACCTGCAACCCGTGCCGGCGGTCCAGCAGGCGGCCGGCGGCGGCCACATCGCCCTCGGCTATGAAGCGGCGGATGGCCGAGGACGAGATCGGCCCCTCCTCCCCCGCCAGCAGGCCCAGCTCCTCCACCTCGAACCCGTATTCCTCCCCCGCCCGCCGCAGGGCCGGCGCGTCCCCTCTCCGCCCGGCCCCGTAGCGGAACCCGGCGCCCACCGCCACCAGCCGGGCCGCCAAACCGTCTACCACCACCCGGCGGACGAACTCATCCGGCGGCCAGCTGCGCACCAGGTCGAAGGGGAGCACCCCCGCCTGGTCGACTCCCAGCGACTCGAATATCTCCAGCCGCTGCTCGACCGTGGTGAGCATCTTCGGCGCCCGATCGGGGGCGACCACCGAGCGGGGATGGACATCGAAGGTAACCACCGCCCTCTCCACACCCCCCAACGCCAGGGCTAGATCGCTCATCACGCCCAGCAAGCCCCGATGCCCTTGATGCACACCGTCGAACACCCCGATGGTCACCGCGGTTCCTCGGTCGGGACCCGGCCCCCACTTCCGGGGATCGCCGGTCCACACCTTCATGAGATCACCGCCATCGCGCCCGCCCTCATGCCAGCACCACCTCCGGGGCCAGCTCATCCCCTTCGACGCGGTAGACCGCCCACAAGCGGTCATCGGTCATCACCCTCACCAGGGCATCGGTCTTGCGAACCACACGCGCAGGGGCGGGAATCCTCCGTCCGTTCCGCACCATCGCCGCCCGTTCATCGTCCACATTCACCCGGGTCAGATGCCGCAGCACTTCACCGGGGGGCAACATCACCAGGGGAAGCTCTCCTCTGCCGCCGAATCGGGCCAGGGCCTCTATGGAACAGGCGTCATCGATCCGCATATGCCCGTTGGCCGACCTCCGCAGGGAAGTGAGATGGGCCCGGCCTCCGAGCGCCCGGGCGATATCGTCGGCGAGCACCCGCACGTAGACGCCCCGCCCGCACTCCACCAGGATGTACGCGGTCGGGAAAGGCCCCGGCTCGAAACCCATAAGACGCAGGCCGTAGACATGCACCGACCGGGGCGGGCGCTCCACCTCTTGGCCCTTCCTGGCCATCTCATGCAGCCGCTTCCCGCCGATCTTGACCGCCGAGACCATAGGCGGAGTCTGGAGGATCGTCCCGGTGAACCAGGGCAGCAACCCGGCAACGTTCTCCTCCTCTATCTCCATGGGCCGCCTCTCCAGGACCTTCCCGTCGGCGTCCAGGGTGTCGGTGGCCACCCCGAATCGAACCACGGCCTCATATTCCTTGGGCAGGTCGGTTACGAAGCGCAGCAGTCGGGTGGCCCTCCCTATCCCGAGCACCAGCAGGCCGGTGGCCATCGGGTCCAGGGTTCCCGCATGTCCGATCTTCTTGACGCCGAAGATGCTCCGCGCCTTGTCCACCACATCGTGGGAAGTCCAGCCGGCGGGCTTGTCGACCAGCACGAACCCGGACTCGGCGGTCACCCAGGCAGGCGGCGGCGAACGGCTTCCACCGCCTCCTCCATGGCGCCTTCGACCTGGCAGCCCGAAGCCCGATGGTGCCCTCCGCCCCCCAGCTCCTCTGCTATGGCCGCCACATCCACCCACCGGCGGGAGCGCAGGCTCAGCTTCCACTTCCCGTCCGGCTGCTCCTTGACCAGCAACGCCACCTCGGCCTCCCGGGCCACCCGGACGTCGTCTATCAAACCGTCGGCGTCCTCCATGCCGATGCCGCCGCGCCGCAGGTCCTCCTGGGTCAGGTAGGACCACACCAGGGACAGGTCCGGCTCCAGGACCGCCCGCGACAGCACCGCGCCCGCCACCCCCAGATAACCGAAGGGCGCCGACTCGTACACCTCCCGGCCGATCGTCTCGGGGCGGGCGCCGGCCTCGACCAGCTCCGCCGCCGTCCTGAAAGCCTCCGGGTTGGTGTTCGAATATTGGAACCGGCCGGTGTCGGTCACCAGGCCGAGCAACAGGGCGGAAGCCGCATCGGGGGTGAGACGCCAGCCGAGCTCCACTATCAGGCGGTAGCACAGCAGGGCCGCGGCCGGGGCGGTCGGATCCAGGATCTGCACATCGCCGAAGCCCGGCCCGGAGATGTGATGGTCGATCATCACCACCGAACCCGCCGCCTCCATCACCTCCTCCAGCTCCTTGCCCAGCCTTTCGGGGTCGTTGGCGTCGAATGCCACCAGGACATCGGGGCGCCCCGCCTCGCCCGGGTCCCGCAGCGGGGAGGTGTCGAGAAACGCGAAGTGGCCGGGCAGGACGAAATCTCCTCCGAAACAGGCATACGCCCGTCTGCCCTCGGCCCGGGCGGCGAGGGCCAGACCCAGCGCCGCCCCCAAGGCGTCGCCGTCGGGCTTGACGTGCCCGGTCGTCACCAGGAATTCGGCTTCCCGGACGGCCTCGGCCGCCGCTTCGAGGCTGCGGGCCGGTTCCCGGGTCATGCGCGACCGTCCTTCTCGCCCATCCCCCGCAGTATCTCCTCGATCCGCCGGGCGTGGGCGACCGCCGGATCGGGAAGGAACGTCAGCTTCGGCAGGTATTTGAGCCGCACCTGGCCTCCCATCGCGGCCCGGACCCTGGAGGCGGACGAGGCCAGCGCCCGGGCGGTTCCGGCCTCCGTCTCCTCGTCCCCCAGCACCGTGTAGTAGACCGCCGCGTTGCGGAGATCGGGCGAGGTGGACACGCCGGTGACGGTCAGGAAACCCAGGCGGGGGTCCTTGAGGTTGCGGCATTCCTCGGCGATCACCTCCCGGAGTATCTCGTTCACCCGCCGGATGCGCCGGCCGCTCACCGCCCGCCCCTCACTGCGGGTCCTCGAGGTAGGAGACCCCCACCGAAAGCAGCTCGACCTCCCCCCACCTATCGATAAAGCGTCGCACCGAATGGATGACTATCTCCAGCTGGGGCGCATGGGGGGACACGATCCCCACCCCGATGGCGGCCCGCTGCCACAGGTCGTGGTGATCCACCTCCGCAAAAGCCACCGGGAAGGCCTGGCGCAGGGCGGCCGACAGGCGGGTGATCCGCCGACGTTTGGACTTCAGGGAGTGGACGTCGCGGAGTCGGAGATCGATTCGGAGCGCCGCCGCATGCATGGCCGCCACCGGATCACCGCGCTGGTCTCACCGGAACCGTAGGGGCGGTCATTGGGCCGCCACCTCGTCGACGCGGTAGGTCTCGATGACGTCCCCTTCCTGGATGTCGCGGAACCTGTCCAGCCCGATGCCGCATTCGAACCCGGCCGACACCTCCGCGACGTCTTCTTTGAAACGCCGCAGGGAAACCACCCGCCCGTCGTAGAGCACTATGCCGCCCCGCAGCAGCCGCGCCCGGGCGTGCCGGGGAATGGCGCCCTCCACCACGTAACAGCCGGCCGCCGCCCCCAGCCTCGGCACCCGGAAGACCGCCCTCACCTCGGCGGCGCCGAGCACCCGTTCTTCCTGCACCGGCGCCAGGCGGCCCACCAGGAGCTGCTCCATCTCCCCCAGCAGCTCGTAGATGACCGAATAGGTCATGATCTCGATTCCGGCGGCCCGGGCCGCCCGGCGGGCCTTGGGGTTGGGGCGGGAGTTGAAGCCGACCACCAGCGAATCGGTGGCTTCGGCCAGGGTGATGTCGTTCTCGCTGATGCCCCCGACCGCGGCGTGTATCACGGTCACCCCGCCGCCTTCCCGGACGATCCTCCCCACCGCATCCTGTATCGCCCCTATCGACCCGTCCGTATCGGCTTTGATGATCAGGCGGAGCTCGGCCTGCTCCTTGGATCGGAGCCGTTCGAGCAGCTGTCCGAGCCGTTCACGGGCGGTCGGCACCACCAGATTCTTCGCCCTGAGCTCCTGCACTCGCCGGGCGGCCAGGGCCCGGGCGGTGCGGTCGTCCTTCACCGCCTCCATCAGGTCCCCGGCGGTCGGCACCGCCGACCAGCCCGACACCAGAACGGGGGTGGACGGACCGGCCGAAGAGATGCGCTTGCCCTTGTGGTCGGTCATCGCCCTCACCCGCCCGCTCACGGCGCCGGCCGCCAGGCAGTCGCCCCGCCTGAGGGTGCCGCGCTGCACGATCACGGTCGCCACCGGCCCCAACCCTCGGTCGAGGCGGCTTTCGATGACCACTCCGGAGGCCGGCGCATTCGGGTTGGCCTTGAATTCGGAAACCTGCGCCACCAGATCGATCATCGAGAGCAGGTCTTCGATCCCCGAACCGTCGGACGCCGACACCTCCACCGAGATCACGTCGCCCCCCAGCTCCTCGGTGACCACCCCGTGCTCGGTGAGCATGGCCCTGGCCGTGACCGGATCGGCGTTCTCGAGGTCCATCTTGTTGATAGCCACGATCATGTCCACTCCGGCCGCCTTGGCATGGCTGATCGCCTCGACCGTCTGAGGCATGACCCCGTCGTCGGCGGCCACCACCAGCACCACGATGTCGGTGACCTCGGCGCCCCGCGCCCGCATGGCGGTGAAGGCCGCATGGCCGGGCGTGTCGATGAAGGTCAGGGAACGGTCCTCCACCGCCGCCTGATACGCCCCGATGTGCTGGGTTATACCGCCGGCTTCCCCCGCCGCCACATCGGTCTGCCGGATGGCGTCGAGGAGGGAGGTCTTGCCGTGGTCGACATGCCCCATGACGGTGACCACCGGCGGGCGTTCCACCAGCGAGGCCGGAGGGTCGTCGAACACCTTCTTGGGCTTCACCAGCACCTCGGCGTGTTCCTCTTCCGCCTCGGGAGATTCGACCTCGACCAGGAAACCGAAATGCTCGGCCAGCGGTTCGATCGCCTCCGGGGGAACCGGGGCCGCCGCGGCGGCCATGAAACCCATGGAGAGCAGTTTCCTGATCAGCTCGCCCACCGGATGGCGCATAGCCCGCGCCATCTCCAGCACCGACACGCCCGGAGACACGGTGATGAGATGCGCCTGTTCGGCGACGGGGGCCGGTTCGGTCTTAGGAGACGGCTCTTCGGGGACGGCCGCCGCCGGCGCCTCTTCTGCGGGTTCCTCGGCCTCCTCGTCCGCCCGGTCAGGCAGGAGCATGGAGCGGAGGGCTTCGGCGTCGCCGGAGTCGAGCCCGGAAGAGGCGGTGGTTACCGGCAGCCCGAGGTCTCGGGCGGTGGCCAGCACATCGCGGGAAGGAAGCCCCAGCTCCTTGGCCAGCTCGTGGATCCTCTTGGTCGACATCTAGCGGGTTGCCCCTCCTGTATTGGCCCCGCGCCCGGCGGGGGGAAAGTCCCGCCGGGGGCGGCGCAACGGGGAGTCGCTGCGGATATCTATGCCGTATCCGGTCAAACGGGCCGCCAACCGGGCGTTCTGGCCTTCCCGCCCTATCGCCAGGGACAGCTGATGTTCGCTCACGATGGCGACCGCCGACTTCTCCTCCTCGTCGACCCGCACTTCCCGCACCTTGGCCGGACCGAGCGCCTCGGCGATGAACTGGGACGGTTCCTCCCTCCATTGCACCACGTCGACCTTCTCGCCCCGGAGCTCGTTCACCACTTGGCGCACCCGGGAACCGCGCGCCCCCACGCAGGCACCTTTGGGATCGACGTTGGAAGCATGGGAGACCACCGCTATCTTGGTGCGGTGCCCCGCCTCCCGGGCGATGGAACGGATCTCGACCGTGCCGTCGAGGAGCTCGGGAACTTCCAGATCGAGCAGGCGGCGGACGAAGTCGGGGTGGGAGCGCGACACCACGATCTGGGGGCCTTTGGTTTCCTTGCGCACCTCGATGATGAGGGCCTTGGCGCGGGCGTTGCGCTCCAATCGTTCGTAGGGTATCCGTTCCGACCCCGGCATGATCGCCTCGGCGTTGCCCAGGTCGAGGATCGTGTAACGGTGGTCGTGCTGCTGCACGATTCCGGTGACCAGGTCTCCGTCCCGGCCTTCGTACACGTCGTATACCTGTTCCCGCTTGGCGTCCCGCAGCCGCTGGGCGATCACCTGCTTGGCGGTGGTGGCGGCGATGCGCCCGAAATCACGGGGCGTGTCCTCCCACTCCCGCACCACGTTGCCGTCCTCGTCCAGCTCCTGGGCGTAGACGATGATCTCGCCCTCGTCCGGTTGGATCGTAACCCGCGCCTCCTCGGCCGCTCCGCGGCTGCGCTTGTAGGCCGATACCAGGGCATTGGCCAGCGCATCCAGGATCGTGTCGACGGGAATGCCCCGCTCCTGCTCGAGCATTTCCAGGGCCTCCATGACCCTATAGTCCATCTTCATCTTCTACCCCGATTTCCTGGCCGATTTAGGTATCTTCTTCCACTCGAATCTGGTCTGGGCCGAACGCACCTGCCCGAATGAGATCTTCCGCTCTGCGCCGTCCATCCTCAAAACGAAGCCGTCGGCGCCAACCGACTCCAACACCCCCCGATGGCGCCGGCTCCCGTCCACCTCCACGCCGGTCTTGACCGTGACCTCCCGCCCCACCGACTTCTCGTAGTGGCGGGGCCGCCGCAGCTTCCGCTCCAGACCCGGCGAGGTCACCTCGAGAGAATAGGGGCCGTCGAAGGGGTCCATCTCGTCCAGCAGACGGGAGATGCCCCGCGAGGCCGAAGCCAGCCGATCCACGCCCACTCCGTCCTCGCCGTCGATGATTATCTTCATGACCCGAGGGCCGCGCCCGGCCACCACGAGGTCGTCGAGCTCCAGTTCCTCGGCGGCCAGGTAATCCTCGCACAGCTCCCAGAGCCGCTCATCTACCGACACGGCGCCCGCTTCCCGGCCATACGAACCGATTTCGGACGGGGCGGCCCGGTGCGCAACCGCACGCGGCGCGGCCGGCCAACCGGTCTCGGCCATAAAAAAAGCGGGCTGGCCGCCCACCTTGTAGCACAAAGTCACGTCCTTCGGAGTTCCTGACGGCATTATAGCCAATCGCAGGAACTCGGACGGGGCGACCGGACAGCCCGCCGACCTGCAGTTTCAGCCGATCAGCTCCTTGACCCTGTGCACCGCTAGGTCGAGGGCCACCCGCTCGTTCACCGAACCGCCCCGCGAGCGCAGCTCCGCCTCCCCCGACTCCAACCCGCGCGGGCCGACCGTGAGGCGGTACGGTATCCCGACCAGCTCGGCATCGGTGAACTTGACCCCCGGACGCTCGGGACGGTCGTCGAGCAACACCTCGACGCCCGCCGCCAACAGCCCCCCGTACAGGGCTTCGCACGCCTCGAGAACCTCGGCGCGGTCGGGGCGCAAGGCGGTGATGACCACCGCGAACGGCGCCGCGGCGATCGGCCATACGATCCCGCGATCGTCGTGGCAGACCTCGACGACCGCCGCCATGGCGCGGCCCACCCCGATTCCGTAGGAACCCATCACCAGGGGCGCGGGGCGGCCGGATTCGTCGAGCACCGCCGCCCCCAGCGCCTCGCTGTACTTGCGGCCCAGCTTGAAGATATGGCCGACCTCTATGACGGTCGAGACCGCCAGGGCGCCCCGGCGGCACCGCCCGCACACCTCCCCGTCCGCAACGGTGCGCATATCCAGCCACCGGTCGACCGGGATGTCGCGCTCCACGTCCACCCCCCGCAGGTGCACGTCGTCCTGATTGGCGCCCGTAACCATGTTGGAACGGCCCCGCAGCGCCGGGTCGGCTATCACCGGCAGGTCCTCGACTCCCACCGCCCCCAGGCTGCCCGGATGGGCGCCCAGGGCTTCGACTATCTCGCCCTCATCGGCCGGGCGCACCGCCTCACCCGCCGCGTCCGCCAGTTTCTGCTCCTCGAGATCGTGATCCCCGCGTAGGACCACCAGGGTGAGCTGTTCCCCGACCATGCAGACCAGGGTCTTGATCTGCCGGATGGGGGCGGCGAACCCGCCCAGCTCCGCCAGGGCGGCGATAGTGCGGACACCGGGGGTGGGAAACGGTTCCGGCGGGCCCGGCCGGGGCTCGTCGGCCACCTGATCGACTAGGCCGACGGCCCGCTCGAGGTTGGCGGCGTACCCGCATTCCCCGCATACCGCCACCCGGTCCTCACCCGTTGGCGACCGGACCACGAACTCCACCGAGTCGCTGCCGCCCATGTTCCCCGACGAGGCCTCCACCTGTATCGTGTCGAGCCCCAACCGGGTGAAAATCCGGTGGTAGGCGCCTCGATGGGCTTCGAACTGGCGGTCCAGCCCCTCCTCGTCTAGGTCGAAGGAGTAGGAGTCCTTCATGGTGAACTCGCGTACCCGCAGCAGGCCCGACCTGGGACGCGCCTCGTCCCGGAACTTGGTCTGGAGGTGGTACCAGAGCTGCGGCAGCTCCTTGTAGGAGCTCATCTCGGCGGCGAGATGGGCGAAGACCTCTTCGTGGGTCAGGGCGAGCACCAGGTCGGCGCCCTTGCGGTCCTCGAACTTGACCATGATCCCCTCGACGTCGTCCCAGCGCCCGGTCCTCTTCCATATCTCGCCGGGGTGGACCACCGGCGCCAGGAACTCCTGGCCTCCGATGGCGTCCATCTCTTGGCGGATGATGCCGGATATCTTGTGGGCGACCCGCATCCCGAGAGGCAGCAACGAATACGATCCGGCCATCAACCGGCGGATGAACCCCCCGCGCACCAGCAGCCGGTGGCTGGCCGCCACCGCACCGGCCGGGTCCTCCCGCAGCGTGGGTATGAAGGTTTGCGACCAGCGCACCGTCGTCTCCTATGTCTCCAGTCCCGCGTGTCCTGGACTGCGATCAGGATAGAGGATGCCGCCGCCGCACCTCGATCCGGCCCTACCGGAGAAATCGAGAGACGCGGGCAACGGGTCGGTCGTTCAGGGCCGGGCGGCGATTTCGGATACTTTGGCCTGGCGGGATCGAATATCGTTGGCGTCGCCCTGGATCTCCAGCAGCTGCCGACGGTCCCGGGCGGCGGCCTCCTCGGCCCCGGCGTCGGCGGCCGCCATCCGGGCCTCCGCGCCCTCCTCCACCAGCTTGCGGGCCTCGTCCAGCAGGGCCTCCACCATCTCGTCCTCCTGCACCACCCGCACCACCTGGCCTTCGATGAACAGGTGACCCTTGCCCCGCCCGGCGGCGATCCCTATATCGGCATCCCGCGCCTCGCCCGGACCGTTCACCACGCAGCCCATCACCGCCACCTGGATCGGCAGCTCGGCCTCCTCCAGCTTGGCCTGGGCCTCGGCCGCCAACGCCAGCACGTCCACCTCGGCCCGCCCGCAGCTGGGGCAGGCGATGAGATCCAGACCTGTGCGCTCCCGCAGGTCCAGGTACTCGAGCAATTGCCGGCCGGCCTTGGCCTCCTCCACCGGGTCGGCGGTGAGCGAGAAGCGGATGGTGTCCCCGATCCCTTCCAGCAGCAGAGTCGCGATGCCGGCCACCGACTTGATCAGGCCGCCGGGAAGGGGACCGGCCTCGGTTACTCCGAGATGGAGCGGAAAATGGACCGTCTCCGACAGCAGCCGGTAGGAATCCACCATCGACGGCACATGGGAATGCTTCACCGAGATCTTGATGTCGTCGAATCCTTCCTCGGCCAGGTAACCGATCTCCTTGAGCGCCGAGGCCACCAGAGCCTCGGGGGTGGCGGAACCGTATTCTTTCAGCAGATCACGGTCCAGGCTCCCCGCGTTCACCCCCACCCGGATCGGAATCCGGCGGTCCTTGGCCTCTCTGGCCACCGCCCGGATCTGGTCCGGCTTGCGGATGTTGCCCGGGTTGAGCCGCAGACCCTGCACCCCCGCCTCCAACGCCGCCAACGCCAACCGGTACTGGTAATGGATGTCGGCCACGATCGGAACGGGTGAGCGGGGCACTATCGCCGCCAGCCCTCGAGCGGCGTCGACGTTGTTGCAAGTGACCCGAACGATGTCGGCGCCGGCCGCGGCCAGCGCATACACCTGGGCCAGCGTGCCGTCCACGTCGGCGGTCTTGGTGGTGGTCATCGACTGGACCGACACGGGGGCGCCGCCGCCCACCGGTACGCCGCCTACGTGGATCCGCCGGGTCTGTTCACGAGCCTTCATGGTGCGGATGTTAGCGGCGGGCGAAGCGCCGGACTCCACCGACTTGATAGCGGTCGCTGTATGTGATACAAGTAACCACAAGATGACTTCGATCGGTATACGTGAGCTGCGGCAGCGAGCCGGCGTGTACCTGCGCCAGGTTCAGGCGGGCGAGACTATCGAGATAACGGACCGCGGGCGCCCGGTCGCCTTGTTGTGTCCGATTCCTGAGGATTCACCGTTCGAACGAATGATCGCCGCCGGGCAGGTCAAGGTGGCAGAAGGCAGCCTCCATGATCTTCCCGAACCTGTCGAGTTACGTCCCGGCCAAGAAATGCTTTCCGAGACGATTTTGCGGATGCGGGCAGATGAGACCTATTAGTCAGCTTCCATCTGCTCACCTTGATTTACCTAAGATATTTCAAACAATTCGGTTGGATCGATAGATACGACTTCCCCGGATTCGTACTGCCGAATGCCGGTTTTGACTTCGCTCATCAACATCGGATCAGAAACTATTTCCAAGGTAGAATACACAGATTCTATATCGTAATGATCATACACATCCAGCAAATGACGGCCATCGTCACCGACGACAACTATATGCTCGTATTTTTTCATCATTACCGACAGCTTTTCATTGACCTCTGAAAGGGCCAGTTCCACACTCATCCAACTCTCCCTTACTCGGTCCAAAACGATACCAGAAGTCTCGTCCTGGGGGGTCACAGGGCAATCGGGTCGACGATGTCGAGGACCACGGCCACCAGACCCAGCAACAGCATCAGGAGCACCACCAGCACCGCCACCGGGATGAGGCGCCGTATATCCACCCGCCGTCCGGTCAGCTTCTCGTAGAGGGCCACCGCGAAGTGGCCGCCGTCCAGCGGATACAGCGGGAGAGAGTTGAAGAGGGCCAGGGTGACGTTGACCACCGCCAGCAGGAACACCAGGTTTCCGACCCCCACCCTGGCGGCCTGGGTTCCGATCTGGACCATGCCGATCGGACTGACCGGACGGATGTCGTCAGAAACGTCGCTGCGCCCCACCAACGCCCCTCCCAGCTCGATCAGCGACTCGGGCCGCAGTATCCGCCCCAGCGCCTGCAGGGTGCCGGTCAGTATCCTCCATTCGGATTGGACGGCCAGGCGGGCGGCGGTGAGCGGTCCGACCTGCGCCCGGCGCGACCCGGGCGACACCCCCAGGAAACCGGCCACCTCGCCGGTTATCGGATGATACGAGCCGAGGACCGCGGTGATCGACCGGGGCTGTCCGTCGCGTATCAGATCGATCCTCACCGACCGGCCGGGCCGGGATACGATCACCTCCACGGCCTGGTTCCAGTCGGCCAGCTCCACGCCGTCTATCGCAGCCAGGGTGTCGCCGGGCCTCAAACCGGCTTCGGCGGCCGGGGATGCCACCCCTTCGGCGACCTCGGGGCTCACCCTCGCCACCGTGGTGGTCGATTCGACGATTCCCGACGCCCAGAACAATCCAAAAAGCAACACAAACCCCATCAGCATGTTCAGGGTGACCCCCGAGAGCACCACCACGGACTTCTTCCAGAACTCCTTCTCCCGGTAGGTGCGGTCCAGATCGGCCGGGTCCACCTGCTCGCGGTCGTTCATCCCGGCGATGCGTACATAACCGCCGAACGGGAGCATCTTGACGCCGAATTCGGTCTCGCCCCTGCGGAATGACCATATGCGGGGCCCGAAACCCAGGAAGAACTCGGTCGCCTTCATACCCGTGGCCTTGGCCGCCAGGTAATGGCCGGCTTCGTGGATCAGGATGAAGACCGAGATGGCCAGGGCCGTGAGTATCCCGCCCAGCACCGCACCTACCGCCTTCTAGGAGGGTGTCATTTTGCGGCCCCGCATACGGCGAGCCACCGCCTCACCCGCCGCCGCCCGGGCCTCCCGGTCGGCCCGAAAGACCGCCTCCGTGGAGGTGACCTCCGTCCGGTCGTGGCTTTCGAGCACCTCGGCGATCACCCCCGGTATGTCGAGGAACCCGATCCTCCCGGCCAGGAAAGCCTCCACCGCCGCTTCGTCGGCGGCGTTGAAGGCCGCAGGCAGGGTCCCGCCCCCCCTCCCGGCCGCGTAGGCCAGATCCAGGGCGGGAAAGGCCTCCCGATCCACCGGCTCGAAAGTGAGATCCGTCCGAGTGAGGTCGAACCGGGGAACATCGGCCTCCGCCCGGTCGGGATAGGTGAGTGCATACCGGATCGGGATGCGCATATCCGCCGGGCCTAGATGAGCCTTGATGGAACCGTCCACGAACTCCACCATGGAATGGACGATGCTCTGGGGATGTATCACCACGTCAACCCGGTCGAACGGCAGCCCGAACAGGAAATGGGCTTCGATCACCTCCAATCCCTTGTTGACGAGGGTGGCCGAGTCGATGGTTATGCGGGGCCCCATCCGCCAGGTGGGATGGGACAGGGCTTCCTCGACTCCCGCCCCGGCCAGCGCGTCGGTGCCCCGGCCCCGGAAGGGTCCCCCGGAGGCGGTCAGCAGCAGGCGTTCCACCTCGGAGGCCTGCTCACCCCGCAGGCACTGGAACAGGGCCGAGTGCTCGGAGTCGATCGGGATCAGCTCGCCGTGCCCGGCCGCCTCCATCACCAGCGGCCCCCCCACGACCAGGCTCTCCTTGTTGGCCAACGCCAGCCGGTTGCCGGCCTCCAGCGCCGCTATCGATGCTTCGAGGCCGGCCGCCCCCACGATCCCGTTGACCACGATGCAGCCGGGCCGGGCGGCCATCTCGACCAAGGCCTCCATGCCCCATCCGCAGCGGTCCCCGAACAGGTCCTCGTAGAGGGCGATCCCGGACGGATCGGGGTCGGCCGCCGCCACCTTCGCCCGCGGGAAACGGTCGGCCAGCCCGGCCAGCTCCTCCCCCGAACGGCGGGCCGCCACCCCCTCCACCTCCAGACCCAGGCGCTCGGCCGCGTCCAGGGTTTGCAGGCCGATCGAACCCGTTGCCCCGAGGACAACGACCGATCTCACAGGTATCCGAACCAGAGGTAGACGAGGTAGGCGGCGGGGACGGTGAACAGGTAGGCGTCCAGCCGGTCGAGCAACCCTCCGTGGCCGGGCAGGCTGGAACCCATGTCCTTCAACCCGATCGACCGCTTGACCGCCGACTCGGCCAGGTCGCCGATCGGGCCGAACACGCTGACCACCGCCGCCAGCGCGATGCCGGACGGCATGGTCAGGGGGTCGAGCAGGCCGAACCTGCCGACGATGAGGCCGGCCAGCAGGGTGATGACGGTGGCGCCGAGAAACCCTTCCAGGGTCTTGTTGGGGGAGAGATGGGGAGCCAAGCGGCGGCTGCCGAAGGCCCGTCCGTAGGAAAAGGCGGCGATGTCGTTGAGGGCGGTGAGGCCGACCAGGGCCGTGACCAGGGCCCAAGCGTCGAGGGAACGGAATATCGGCACCGCGAAGGAGAGCGGCCCCGCCACCCAGGCCGCCCCGAACACGGTAACCGCTATGTTGGCCAGCGGAAAGCGCCGGGAACCCAGGGCGAACCAGAATCCCGAAACCATGATCACCGCTGTCAGCACCCCGGCGGCGCCGAAGGGCCCGGAGGACCAGGACGCGTAGAGCATCCCCGCAGCCCCCAGCAGACCGAGCAGCGCCACGGGGGCGAAGCCGACCGACCGCACCGCCTGGTAGAGCTCCCCCACCGCCACGATGGTGACCACTCCCAGTAGCAAGGTGACCCACAGCGAACCGGCGTAGAGCGCCCCGAAGAACACCACGACCGCCGCCAGCCCGGAGCCGATCCGCAGGGCCAGCTCGGAACGCCGGGCGCGATCGAGCTGCTCGAGCTGCTCGGGATCCTCGTCCTCTCGGCCGGTCATATCCCCGAACCCGACCACGCCGGTATCCACCCCGGGGACGTGGGCCACCACCGCCGACTGCTCGTAGACCTCCTCGCCCGCCCTGGCCACCGATTCGGCCAGCCCCTGGTATTCGCGGGTGGTCGACCGTATGTACTCCCGGCCGGTGAACTCGCCCGGATCGGTGGGCCGGTCGGCCGCCTGCCCGCCCCGGTGCGCGGTTGCGCCGGCCGGCTGATCGGCCTCTTTCGGAGGGGTGTCTCTTCGGTCGCCCGCCTCGGCCGGCGGGGGGTGAACCTCTTCGTCCATACCTACTCACTCTCCGGACCGGATCGGTTCTGGAATCCCGAACCGCCCTCAGGTTACCCGCCGGAAGGCCGAATCCGGTGTTTCCCCAGAACCGGCATTTTGCCGGCGCCGGGTTTATTTCCCAGCACCGATATGGCCTCCGGTCTTGGAAACACCTATATCGCCTATCCGGCCGGTCAGATCTCCAGGAGCTCGCGTTCCTTGTTCTCCAACAGCCGGTCGGTCTTGGCGATGTAACGGTCGTGGCAGTCCTGGAGTTTCTTCTCGGCCCGCCGGACGATGTCCTCCGACTCGCCGAGTTCCGCCAAGTCGTCCCGCACGGAGCGCCGGATATGCCGGATCGCCACCCGCCCCCCCTCTGCTATGCCGCCGGCCACCCGAATGAGATCCCGGCGCCGTTCCTCGGTGAGGGGCGGGAATACCAACCGGATCATCCTCCCGTCGCTCGCCGGGTTCAGCCCCAGGTCCGACTTCTGGATGGCCCGTTCTATCTGCCCTATCACTCCGGGGTCGAAGGGGTGCACCAGCAACATGCGCGGTTCGGGAACCGTAGTGGAGGCCAGCTGCCGGAGAGGAGTCTGCGCCCCGTAGTAATCGACCGTTATCCGGGAGAGGATGGCCGGGTTGGCCCGACCGGTGCGCAAGGTGGCGAACTCGTTCCGGGTGTGCTCCACCGCCGATTCCATACGCGACTCGGCGTCTTCGAGTATTTCATCCAGCATCGTCGCTCCCTTCGCCCTGTTTCAGCACACCCGGGTTCCGATCGTCTCACCGGAGACGGCGCGGTGGATGTTGCCGGGGTCGAGCAGGCTGAACACGACGATCGGCAACTTGTGGTCCATGCACATGGTAACGGCGGTGGTGTCCATCACCCGGATCCCGGCCGAGATGAAGTCCATATAGTCGATCTGCTCCAGGAATACCGCGTTCTCGTCCAGCCCCGGATCGGCGGAATATATCCCGTCCACCTTGCTGGCCTTCAGCATCACATCGGCGCCGATCTCCACCGCCCGCAGGGCCGCCGCGGTATCGGTGGTGAAAAAAGGGTTGCCGCTTCCGGCGGCGAAGATGACCGAGCGGCCCTTCTCGAGATGGGATATGGCCCGCAGCCTGATGTAGGGTTCAGCCAGCTGCTGCATGGTGATCGCCGACTGGACCCGGCACTCCACCCCCGCCGCCTCTATGGCGTCGCGGAGCGCCAAGGCGTTGATGACCGTGGCCAGCATTCCCATGTAGTCGGCGTTGGCGGGATCCATACCGGCGGCCGCCGCCGACACTCCGCGAAAGATGTTGCCGCCGCCCACCACGATGCCGATCTGGTACCCGGACGACTGGGACCCGGCTATCTCCCCGGCGACCCTGCGCACCGTCTCGGGGGAGATGCCGTAACCGATCTCCGGGTCGGCGAACGCTTCGCCGGACAGCTTCAGGATCACGCGGCGCCGGGCCGGGGGCATCTACAGCTCCTGCTCGCCCACCGCGATCCGCGAGAACCGGCGGACACCGATGTTCTCGCCCATGACGGCGGCCATCTCGGTCACCATGTCGCCCACCTTTCCCTCGTACTGATCGGGCCTGATGAACTTCTGCTCGTAGAGCACGTGGTCCTGGTAGTAGGAACGTATCTTGCCTTCGACAATCCTATCGATGATCCGCGCCGGCTTGCCCGAGGCATGGGCCTCGCGGGCGATGAGATCCTTCTCCTTTGCGACCGCCTCCGCCGGGACGTCCTCCACCTTCACCCAGCGCGGCTGGGCGGCCGCTACATGCATGGCGAGATCGTGCGCCATCTTCTGGAACTCGGCGCTCTTGGCCACGAAATCGGTCTCGGAGGCCAGCTCGATGATCACCCCCACCGTCGGGTACCCGGAGGGCTGATGCATGTAGTTGCCCACCGTGCCTTGGTTGGCGGCCCGGCCGGCCCGCTTCTTGGCGTCGGCCAAGCCTCTCTCCCGCAGCAAACCCCTGGCCTCCTCCATGTCGCCGCCGCATTCGACGAGCGCCTTCTTCGCATCCATCATCCCGACGCCGGCGGCGCGGCGGAGGGTCTGTACGTCCTTGGCTGTGAACTGTGGCATGTTGTGTATCTTCCTTCGGGTACAACGGGTCCTTCGTCGGACGGTTGTGCGGTCGGTTCCTACTGCTCTGATTCGGCGGATTCGGCGGATTCGGCGGGTTCGCCTGCTGCGTCCTCGGCTTCCGGTTCTTCGTCGGCCCCTTCGGCGGCGGCCCGGATCATATCCCTGCCTTCCACACATGCGGCGGCCACGGCATTGGCGATCAGCGCCGCCGCCCGGATGGCGTCGTCGTTGCCCGGGATCACAAAGTCGATGTCGTCCGGGTTGCAGTTGGAATCGACCAAGGCGATCACCGGAATGTCCAGCCGGAAGGCCTCCCGCACCGCGATGTGCTCGGCGGTGAGGTCGACCACGAACATCGCCGACGGCGGCTTGCCCATATCCGCCACACCCCCCAGAGTCCGCTCCAGGTGGGCGAACTCCCGCCGCAGCCGGAGCCGCTCCTTCTTCGGAAGCTGCTCGATGTTGCCCGACTCCTCCATCTCGGCCAGCTCTTTCATGTAGAAGATCCGCTGGTTGATGGTCTTGAAGTTGGTGAGCATCCCGCCCAGCCAGCGAAAGTTGACGTAGGGCATTTCAGCCCTTTGGGCGGCTTCATGGATGGCCGATCGGGCCTGCTTCTTGGTGCCGACGAACAGCACCACCCCCCCGCCGGCCACCAGATCGCGAACGAACTCGTAGGCCTTGTCGATCTCCTCCAGCGTCTTGCGAAGGTCGATGATGTGGATCCCGTTGCGTTCCCCGTAGATGTAGGGCGCCATCTTCGGGTTCCAACGCCGGGTCTGATGGCCGAAATGCACTCCGGCCTCTATCAGCTGCTTCATGGTGACCGCTGACATATTTCGCCTCCTCTGTTTCGGTTGCTTCCTCCGTCCACCCTTTCCCGGGGGGGCGACCCCAGAACTCCCCGGACCGTGCGGCCCGACCGCGGGAGGGCGCGGTGAACGTGTGTGATGAGACCGAGTCTAGGGGGGTGCTGAGCAATACACCAACGGTCCGAAGGTCGCTGCTGAAACACCTGGTCAGCGCGCCCGTCCGAGGCAAGGCCGGCCTCAGGCGATATCAGGCTCGCGGATGGCTCCGGTCGTAGGTGGCCCTCAGATGATGCCGGGTCAGGGAGGTGTAGATCTGGGTGGTGCCCAGCTCCACGTGGCCCAGCAGCTGCTGGACCGAGGTCAGGTCGGCGCCCCGCTCCAGGAGATGGGTGGCGAAAGAATGGCGGAGGGCGTGGGGGAAGGTGCCCGCCCGGTTCCGCACCGCCCGCCGGAGCGTCCTGGGGGTCATCGGCGCCCCTCTCCCTCCGATCCACAGCACCCGGGTGGACCGCCCGTCCAGCAAGGCCGGGCGTCCGTTCCGCACGTAGCGGTCTATGGCCTCCCGGGCGTGGACGCCGAGCGGCACCATCCGGTCGCGGCCGCCCTTGCCCCGCACCAGCAGCCTATCCCTGCCGGCCACTTCGTCCACCGTGAGCGCCGCCAGCTCCGAAACCCGCAGCCCGGCGGCGTAGAGGGTCTCGAGGATGGCCCTATCCCGCAGGGATTTGGGATCGCCGCCGTCCACCGCCTCGATCAGCGAAGCCGCGGTCCGCTGGGTGAAGGCCTGCGGGAGGATCTTGTGCGCCTTGGGCCGGGACAGACCTTCGGCGGGGTTGCTCTCCAGCCCGCCTCTGCGCACCGAATCGGACAGGAAGGCGCGGATGGACGAGGCCTTGCGCGCCACCGAGCGCCGGGCGTACCCGCCGGCGTCGAGGAAGCCGAGGAAGCCCCTGATCACCTTGCGGTCGATCTCGGGCAGCGAACCCGCCCCCCTCTGTCTTGCGTACCGGAAGAACTGGCCCAGGTCGCGCCGGTAGGCGGCCACGGTGTTGGCGGCCAGGCCCCGCTGGCTTTCGAGGCGGGCCAGGTAGGCCTCCAATTCCGGCGCCCACCACGGGCGGGGTTCGGAGGCCGCCCCGGTGTCTATCGCCCCAATGTCGGGGCCGCTGTCGGGACCGCCGGTTCCGGCTTCGACCGTCATGAAAGGACATCTTGGTACGGGGAGGGCGCCCGAGTCAACGAAATCGGGCCCGCCAGCCGCCGGGCGGTTTCCTTTCTGATGAGGAAAGGGGCCACCTTCCAGCCGCCCGGGCGGCGGCCCACCACGAACGATATCCAGTCTTCGTCGAGGCCGGCCCGGAGGTCGGCGGGAGAAGGACGGGCCGGGCCGCGGGGATGGGAGTGGTACACGGCGCCTATCCGCCAGCCGCGCTCCTCCGCCTCCTGTATCACTTCGAAGTGCTCGACGGGGCTGATCTCGAAGCGGTCGGGATC
This sequence comes from uncultured Acidimicrobiia bacterium, assembly GCA_958295745.1. Taxonomy (GTDB): domain Bacteria; phylum Actinomycetota; class Acidimicrobiia; order Spongiisociales; family Spongiisociaceae; genus CATQHD01. Next base: position 183,227 of record OY282370.1, read on the forward strand.
GGGATGCACGTTGGTCATCCGGTACAGGCGGACCGGACGGGACGAGCGGTCGTAGGCCACCAACCCGCAGGCCTCACGGGGGGCGGCGGCGGCGGCGTGAGCGATCATGGCGGACCGCATCTCCTCAGGCAGCCCGGCGTCACCCGGAATCACGGCGCCAACCTCTCCATCCGCCAACCCCGCCCGTCGGCCTCATAGACGATGCGGTCATGCAGCCGGTGGCGCCTCCCTTGCCAGAACTCGAAGCGTTCGGGGCGGACCGCCAAGCCCCCCCAATAGGCGGGCCGGGGCACCTCCCCTTCCCCGTATTCGACCCGCCGCCCCGCCACCAGCTCCTCCAGCTCCGCCCGGTCGCGCATCACCCGGCTCTGGGGAGAGGCGGAGGCGGCGATCTGCGCCTCCCTGGGCCGCGACGCGAAGTACTCGTCGGAGGCTTCTGCGCCCAGCCGCACCACCGGCCCTTCGATCCGCACCTGCCGGTGCATGGCCTGCCAGTTCAGGCAAAGGGCGGCCCAAGGGTTGGCTTCTATCTCCCGGGCCTTGCGGCTTTCCAGGTTGGTGTAGAACACGAAACCGGAGGGCCCGAAGCCCTTGAGCAGCACCGCCCGGGCGGAGGGCCGGCCCCGTTCGTCTGCGGTGGCCAGGACCACGGCGTTGGGTTGGGGCGCGCCGGCTTCGATCGCCTCTTCCATCCATTGCCCGAACTGGCGGACCGGATCAGGATCCACCGTCGTCTTCGACAGCGGGGGCGTCTCGTAGTCCTCCCGCAGCCCGGCCAGCCTTCGATCGACGTCTATCGGACACCGCCTTTCGACAGGAACGAACCATACGGGACGACCGGGCCGCAGGGCCCGGTCGCGCAGGTGGAGGTGCGGGGAATCGAACCCCGGTCCGTCGATCCTTCAGCGGCGGCCTCTCCGAGCGCAGCCGACGGCGAGCTTTCGGGAAGCCGGACTCCATCGGCGAGCGGCCGGCCGCCCTATCCCGAATTGATCTCGATCCTCCGGTCCGGGAACCCCGGCGGATCCATCCTGCTGAACGACGTCCGGTCCTTCGGGGGCAGGAGCCCCTCGGGCGGACGGGCTGTCTATCTAGGCAGCCAGTGCAAACTTAGGTGTGGCACTTGTAGTTGTTACCGAATTTTTTACGAGGACTCCGGTGACCTCGGCTCGCTTCCGACACCTCAGCTATCGACGTCGAAACCTGTTCACCCCCATCGGGGTTGTACGCATGTTACAACAACCGTGTGACAACTGCCGCATCTCCCCGGCGGCGGCCGGCCGTCGAGGAGGGCGGGGTGCGAGCGGGGTTATCCGCCGTGAGCCTCCTCGTAGGTGGCGCCGCCGGAGCCTTCGACCCAGTAGCGCCGGGCCCATCCGACCCCCTGCCAGGACTTTATCTCGGTGGGCGCCACCTTGATCAACCAACGCGGCTGTTCGATCGTCCCGGTCAGGTACTCGGGGCCGTTCGGTCCGAGGTAACGGTACGACATCTCTTTGGCGACATCGACCCATCGGCCTCCGACGTTGGGCTCCTCCACGATCTCGGCGTTGCCCTGCATGATGACCTTGGGGATCTCCATGCTCCTGCCCGACTCGTCGGGTTCGCTGTGCGGAGCGTCCACCACGAGGGAAACCCGGGGGTCTTCCTTCATGTAATCGCACCACACCGCCCGCTGGCGGCCCACGAACCACATGGCCTCGCCGTCCCACTGGTACCAGAGGGGTACGATGTAGGGAGCGCCTTCGGGCGTCAGGCACGCCACCCGGGCCAGGTAGTTGCCGGCCAGGAACTTGTCCATCTCTTCGATATCCAGACCACCCAGCTTCCCGCGAAAATCTTCGGCCATCCGATCTCCTTTCCTATCGTCTCCACTGCGATTCGGCGCCGCCCGCGAGGCCGGCGCCGGACCCATACTATCCACCAAGGGGGCGGCCGGGGGGCGGCCGGTCATCGACGACATCCCGCTTCCGGCGGACCGACCCGCACGATACCCGGCGGTTCTTCGGGACCGGCGATCGGGGCCGACGATTCGGGACCGACGATTCCGTACCGACGATTCCGGCAACCCCGCCGCTTCGGGCATAGAATGGCGGCGTGTCCGACGACAGCCATCCCTCCAACGGCGCCCGCCCCGACGGGACCGGCGGCGATCACGCCCTCTCCGTTCGCGACCTCGTAAAGACCTTCGCGGTCGGCGGGGGCATGTTCGGCGGCGAGAAGGGCGAGGTGTCGGCGGTGGCGGGCGTATCGTTCGACATCCGGCAGGGGCGCACCCTCGGCCTGGTGGGCGAGTCGGGATGCGGCAAGTCCACCACCGCCCGCAGCATCCTCCGCCTGATCGAACCCACCTCCGGGCAGGTGGTGCTCCGGAGGCGGCTGGAAGGCGGCGGCACCGAGCACATAGACGTCATCGCCGCCGACCGCAGGCAGCTGAGGGAGCTGCGGCGCCACATGCAGATCGTCTTCCAGGACCCGTTCGCCTCCCTCAACCCGCGCATGTCGGTGGGCGCCGCCATCGGCGAGCTGCTCGAAGTGCATACCGACATGTCCAGGGCCGCCCGCAAGGAGGCGGTGAGCGGGCTCCTGCAGCTGGTCGGCATGAACCCGAACATCGCCGACCGCTACCCCCACGAGTTCTCGGGCGGGCAGCGCCAGCGGATCGGGGTGGCGCGGGCCTTGGCCCTCAATCCGGGTTTCCTCATCCTGGACGAGCCGGTCTCGGCGCTGGACGTCTCCATCCAGGCGCAGGTGCTGAACCTCTTGGAGGAGCTCCAGGACCGCCTCGGCCTCACCTACCTCTTCATCGCCCACGACCTGGCGGTCGTGCGCCACATCTGCGACGACACCGCGGTCATGTACCTGGGCAAGATCGTCGAGCAGGCATCCACCGACCGGCTGTTCGCCCGGCCCATGCACCCTTACACCCACGCCCTGCTGTCGGCGGTGCCCACCCCCAACCCCAAGATCCAGCGGCAGCGTTCCCGCATCCTGCTGGAAGGGGACGTGCCCAGCCCGATCAACCCCCCTCCGGGATGCCGCTTCCACACCCGCTGTCCGGTCGGGAAGGACAAGGAGATATGCCGGACCGAAGAACCGCTCCTCGAGGAACGCGCCCCGGGGCACCGGGTGGCCTGCCACTTCGCCGAAGCCAAAACCATCATCTGAGAAACACCGCGGTGGCCTTCAGCGACATACGGGACGGCAATCCCCTCAAGGAGGCCCTCTCTGCGGGAGGAACCGCGGTGGGCATGTTCCTGCGGATGCCGGGCATGGAACCGGCCGAGCTGTGCGGACATGCGGGCTGCGACTTTGTGCTCATCGACATGGAGCACAGCACCATCACCTGGGAACAGGCCGGAGGGATGATCCTGGCGGCCGAGTGGGCGGGCGCCGTCCCGGTGCTCAGGGTCTCCAACCCGGCGCGGGACCTGATAACGCGGGCGCTCGACGTCGGCGCCCACGGGATCATGGTGGCGCAGGTGGAGAGTGCGGAGGAGGCCCGAGGGATAGTGGCGGCCACCAGATACGGGCCGGGCGGGACCCGGGGGACGGCGGGCAGCCGGCGGAGCGGCTACGGCCTGAAGATCCCGCTCGGGGAGTTCACCGAAGCGGCCGACCGGGCCACCTTCGTAGGGGTGCAGCTCGAATCGGTCCGGGCGGTCCGCAACGCCCCCGCCATCGCCGCGGTGCCGGGCGTCGACTGCGTGATGGCCGGATTGTCCGACCTGACCGTGGACCTCGGCGTGGCCGGGGAATGGGACCACCCTTCGGTTACGGCGGCGGCCATGGAGATAGAGGCGGCCTGCCGAGATCACGGGGCGGCCTTCGGGGTGCCCGCCCCCGATGTCGGGTTCGCCGCCGCATACCTCGCCCTAGGGGCGCGCTTCATCGCCGGCGGCGACGTGGGCGTGTTCGGAAGGGCCCTGCGGAGTTTCGTGGAAGGGGTGAGGGCATCAGGCGGTTGACCCGGGACCGGACCCATTTCGCGTTCGACGCCGCGATCCGCCCGGCCATCACGGTGGCCCCCGGCGAGACGATCGTGGTCGAGACCCAGGACGCCCACAGCGGCACGATCACCGGCCCCGATGTGGTCTACGAGACGCTCGACGACGTGATGGGGCGCATCGGGGGGGCCAACCCGGTTACCGGACCGATCGCCGTGGAGGGAGTGGCGGCGGGAGACTGCCTCGAGGTGCGTATCGAGCATGTGGAAGGCGCCCCCGTCACCGGCTTCGGGTATATGACCACCACCCCGACTCTCCACCCCGGATTCGCCGCCGAGACGGTGATCTGCCGCCGGAAAGGAGGCCGCGTCGAGATACCCGCCGGGCGCGGTCCGGTCCTGGTGCCCTGCCGGCCCTTCATAGGCACCATCGGGGTGGCGCCCCGCGGGGAACCCGTCCTGTCGTTCCGGCAGGGCGCGGAGATACTCGGCAACGTGGACCTGCCGGAGATTTCCCGGGGGGCGGCGGTGGTGATGAGGGCGGCCGTGGACGGGGGCCTCGTCTCCCTGGGTGATGCGCACCTGGCCCAAGGCGACGCCGAGATACACCGCTCGGCGGTCGAGTGCCAGGCCGACGTCCGGCTGCGCATCCTCCGCCGCGACCCCGAGGAGGCCACCTTCTCCGGCCTCCCGCAGGTGAACACAGCAACCGAGCTGGGTAGCGTGGCCCCCGGGCCGGGGCATCTTGAGGATCTGGTGAGGGCCGCCTACGACGATCTGGCCCTGCGCCTGCGCCGTTCGGGTCGGTTCACCCTTCCCGAGGCGTACCGCCTGCTGGGGGCGGTGGGCACCGTTAGGGTGGGGCAGGTGGTGCCCCCCGTCTATTCGGCCATGGCCAAGATAGAGCGACGCTACGTAGGAGAATCTGACCAATGACGATTGCTATGTCTAGCCGCTCGTCGACCAGGGGTTTCGTCGTCGACCGACGGGATGCCGGTGGATCGATCGGCGCCATCCTCGAGAAGAACGCATGGTGAGGCCGTCAAAAGCCGTCGAGTCCCTGCCCCGGTCGGGCATCCGCGAGGTCATGGAGCTGGCCTGGTCGGTGGGCGACGCCATCCATCTCGAGGTGGGCGAACCCAACTTCTCCACCCCGGCCCACGTCGTGGAAGCCGCCCATCGGGCGGCCGCCGACGGTTTCACCCGCTACACCCCCAACGCCGGGATCCCGGAGCTGCGGGAGGTCCTGTCCGACAAAGTCCGGGAACGCAACGGCATAGAAGCCCCGCCCGACCGGATCGTGGTGACCCCGGGCGCGGTGGTGGGCGTGTACAGCGCCATCGCGGCCGTGGCGGACCACGGGACCGATATCCTCATAAGCGACCCCTGCTGGCCCAACTACCGCCTGATGATGGACCTGCTGGGGATCCGTCCGGTCCGCTACCCGCTCTCGGCCGAGGACGGGTTCGTTCCCAACGCCGCCCGGATCGAGCCCCGCATCACGGACCGCACCAGGGCGATCCTCCTCAACTCGCCGGGCAACCCCACCGGCGCCACCATCCCGCGAAGGGCCTTGGAGGAGCTGATCGAGCTGGCCCGCTCCTACGACCTCTGGGTCCTGTCCGACGAGGTGTACGACGAGATCTGGTTCGACCGGCCGTCGGTGTCCGCCGGCCCGCTGGATCCCGATGGCCGGGTCGTCACCTTCTTCAGCTTCTCGAAGACCTACGCCATGACCGGCTGGCGGGTCGGGTACATGGTGACCCCTCCCGGCCTGACCGAAGGCGTGGTGAAGGCGCAGGAGCCGATCACATCCTGCGTCAACGCTCCGGCCCAGAAGGCCGCCGTCGCCGCCATAACCGGCCCGCAGGACATCGTGGCCGAGATGCGCAAGGCCTATCACGAGCGGCGCGACCTGGTCTCCGACCTGCTCGATGCGGAAGGGATCCCCTATGTGAAGCCGACCGGGGCCTTCTACCTGATGGCGGACGTGAGCGGCAGCGGGCTGGACGCCCTGGCATTTGCCCGCCGCCTGGTGCTGGAACGGGGAGTGGCGGTGGTGCCCGGCACCGCCTTCGGCCCCGGCAGCGGCGCCTTCGTCCGCCTGTCCCTTGCCACCGCCGCCGAACCCCTGCTAGAAGGAGTAAGCCGCCTAGCCGAAGCCATCAACACCTGGGGCGGCGATTAGAAAGGGCGGCAATCCGGCAGAGTGGTCGAAGGGTCAGGCCTCACAGGTGCAGCTCGTTGCTAAGGTGAAAGGCGATGGATATTCATCTCCTTCCCACTGATGCCGACCTAGAGCCTCTGGACACGGCTTTGCTGATCGTGGATGTCCAGGAGGGCTTCATCAACGACTCCACCCGGCATGTGGTCCCGGCGGTCGAGAAGCTGCAATACAGATACGAACACATCTACGCCACCCGATTCATCAACGGCGCCGACTCGCCGCACCGCAACTTTATCGACTGGCACCGTTTCGGGGAGTACTCACCAGAGATAGAGCTGGCCTTCGTCCCTTCTCCCAAAGCAGTGATCCTGGACAAGACTGCATACACCTGTGTGACACCCGCCTTTATGGACGACCTAAGAGAGCGGGGAGTGGTCGAGGTGCATATCTGCGGAATCGACACCGACGTGTGCGTCCTCAAATGCGCGGTCGATCTGTTCGAGAACGGAATCCGCCCGGTAGTGCTGTCACAGGCGTCGGCCAGCCACGCAGGCGATGACTACCATCAATCCGCCCTCCATATCCTCCCCCGCCTGATCGGTGCCCGCCAGGTTCTATGATCCTGAAAGAGTATGCGATCCTGCCGTTCGAAATCGGCCGCGATCATATGGAGCAGACCAGGCATCTGATCGAACAAAACGGCTGGGCGCGCTCTAGCACACCGGGAACCTATGAGCATGAGGCCTATCGCATCACCGATTCTGTACAGTTGGAAACCGGCAATACATATCGACTAGACTTGGTTTTGGTTGGCGTTTCGGGTTGTTTTCTGTTGCACCGCTCCGAGCCGGTACGCGGAGAGTCGAATACTGAATACAAGCACAATATCAGTCTATTAAAGCGAATCTTGAAAGATCAACAGCGGTTGCATGAACAGTTGCTCAAAGAAGGGGGTAGTTCTGCCTTTAACGATCTACTGGAGCTTCTGAATGTTAATAGCTGGACACAACCATATCCGAGTTATATTTTTAGCTTTTATGTGTTCAAAATACAGGGAGAATTAACATGGGATGCTGACATAGCTCTCCGAATACTTGCTAATCCCACTTCTGTAGGTATCGAAGCGGATACGGAAAAATCGGAAGGAGATATCTTAGAGACCGGGGAACTGTTAGACATCGATCCAAACCCCTATACTGCTGTTTACGCCACCTATTCCACAATAGTAGCCGGACTCTGGGGAAAAGCTTGTAAGGATGACACAACCGAAGACATGCTGGTATCGATGGAACTCGACTTGCAGGCGGTGTGGAATCAGTGCCGCCAGATGGACGAACGAGTAGCCGAAGCCATAGGAGATACAGAGCGAGACCTGGACAGGGAAGGCATCCTGATTGACATTGTTCGCTTCCTGCAAAAAGGTAAGCCTTCATCATCATCTAAGACATCAAAACGATGGAGAGATGTTCTTGATCAACTGATTGAAACTAGCCGAATTAAAGAAAAATTTAGTTCACTCGAAGGCAGTTTGCCTTTGTTAGAACGCTCCATCGAAAGAAACAAGGAACTACGGCAACAGAAGCGCAAAGATAGTCGTAAACGAGGTCAGGGCTGGATAACGACCATACTGGTAATACTGGCCGCGATCGGCGCTACTCAGGCGATCGGTAATCTAAACCAACTGGAAGGTTGGGAACAACCTTGGTGGTGGGAACCTATGGTCTGGGGTATCTTGGGAACAACAGCTTATCTTTTGACTGTCAGACGTACTTAAATCCGGCAGAGTATCTCGCCTGCCAACAGCCTCCCGGCCACAGGTGGCCTCCGTTTATAACACCAGATTATAAGAGCCGGATATCTCCCGCAGGGCAGTCTCAGAAACAGCCTCGCCTTTGCCCGCCGCCTAGTGCTGGACTAGAGGGTGGCGGTGGTGCCCGGCACCGCCTTCATATAGATCGGGTCTATTGAAAACAAATCCTTGCTCCCTTCCCCACTGAATCCAAGCCTCAGATGCTGCCTTTAGTGTATCTGTATCCTTAGCTGGGTTGTCGCCTGTTATAGCCGCAAGAGCCCACCCCCAGTGGCGGCGACCTTTCTGCACTTCCTCTAGGATGAGAGGAACCGCGTCACGTCCAAGTCCTATCACTCTTTGATATGCCCAATGTAAACAAATCTCGTGTGAAGAAGAACTCACCATAGTTTCACGAGTCCAGTGTTCTACAAGATCATCGAACATCGAGCGTAGCTCTTGCTTATCAATCACGGATCTGACATCCTCGTCACCCCTTGCAACTGCTAGGTATGGTGGCAAGGCAAGGGCGAAATCAGAAATCGAACAGGGACAGGGCTGTGCCTCCTCGGACGGCGGCCCGCTCCTCTGGGGTCAGGCCGGGCAGGTAGTGGTCTACCAGGGAGAGCACCTCCTGGTATCCGGGATTGGTTTTGATCCAGGGCCAGTCCGAGGCGTTGAGCATCCGATGGGCGCCGAACGCGGCGTGGATCCGGTCTACCACCTCCTGCAGGTCGGGATGGGGGTATGGAGTCTGGGTGAAGGCGTACTGACCTGACACGTGCACGTATAGATCGTCCGGATGGTCGGCCGCCATCTGCTCGATCAGCTCCAGCGAGTCGGGCGGGAGGGGAATGTCGAACCTGGGGCGCCGGTGCTCGTCGATGGCCAGCTCCATCCAGATATCCGGGCAGAACCCCAGGTGGTTGAGCACCACCTTCAGACCGGGGAGGCGCCGCATCACCTTATCCAGCAGGCGGACCTGATCCGGAGAGCCGTAGAACCACACCTTCATGTCCAAGCCGCGCATGGCTTCCAAGACGGGGAACACTTCCAGCGACTCGGCCGGACTGCCCGGCTCTCCCCCGAACCCGTAGAAGCGCAGGCCCTGTATCCCGGACTGTTCGGCCCGGCGGGCCGCCTGGCCGGCACGGTCTTCGGCCTCTTCGTCGTAGACGCCCACCCCGGCGAACTTCCCCGGGTGGTCGGACAGTACCTCCGCCAGGTATTCGTCGTGGGCGGAGATCGGGACCACGACGGCATGATCCACCTCCGCTCCGTCCATGGCCTCCAGGAACTCCCCGGCGAGCTCCTCCCGTTCCGCAGGCGCCATCCCTTCGAACACGTAGCGGGGATAGGCCTCGCTCCGGGCCTTGAAGAGATGCAGGTGAGCGTCTACTACAGCCATATCGAACCTCCTGGTTGTTTCATCGGTCTGGGCAGGGCCGGTTTCATGCTTCTTCGGCGCCCGTCCGCCCGGCCCGCGCCGCCTCGATCTGCCCGGCGTGATCGGCTATCCACGACAGGTGGTAGGGCGTCAGGTAACGGCGCAGGAACATCATCATGTGCTCGGCCAGCCGGGGCTGATCCGCCAGTAGGGCTGGGCCGGACTCACCCGACGCTCCGGTCACATCCAGCTTCTGGCCCCTCATCCTGGGATAGATGCGACCGGCCTGTTCGTTGACCTCCCGGTTCAGCGAGCCCCTCAGCAACAGGCGCATCGCCGGACGGGTGGTCCGCCAGTCGATCTCCCCCGAAGCTTGCGGAAGGGGGGAGATCATGACCTGCACGGGCGCCCCGCACCCGCCGTCGAGGAACAGCAGGGTTTCGGTCACCGAACCGTAAGACACCAGCGCCACCGGGCCGAAGGAGGAGGTGATCTCCCCCAACATCGCCGTCATGTCCTCCTTGAGGGCGCCGGGTTCGGGATCCCCGTCGGACAGGCCGTGGCCCCTGAGCTCCAAGCTGATGACCCGGAATCCCTGGGCGGCCACCGCGCCCGTCAGCGAGCCCCACGCATCCAGGTCGTCGCCGAGATCATGGACGAACACCACCGCCGGACCGTCCCGGGACCACTCGTGGCCTCGGAGGACCAGCCCGCCGGGGAGCCGCACCGCCACCGGAACCGGCGTCGTCGGCCCCATCAGGCGGTGAACGGCTGCGGGTTGAAGCAACGGAAGGTTCGCCCTTCGGGGTCGTCGGCCAGCTCCGGATGTTCGGTCCAGCACCGATCGACGGCGTAGGAACAGCGGGGGGCGAAGCGGCAGCCCGGCGGCATGAGCTGGGGGGGCGGGACCAGTCCGGGGATGGGAACGAGGCGTTCCCTCTTGATGCTGACTTGCGGGAGGGCCCTGAGCAGGCCCTGGGTGTACGGATGGCGGGGGTTCTCGAACAGCTCGTCGACCGGCGCCTCCTCGACTATCTCCCCGGCGTACATCACCGCCACCCGGTCGGCCACCGCCGCCACCACCGCCAAATCGTGGGTGATCAACAGCATCGACATGTTACGGCGGCGCTGCTCGTTGATCAGCTGATCGAGTATCTGCGCCTGTACGGTCACGTCGAGGGCGGTGGTCGGCTCGTCGGCGATCAGGATATCGGGGTCGAGGACCAGGGCCATGGCGATCATGACCCGCTGGCGCATGCCTCCGGAGAGCTCGTGCGGGTAGGAGTCGAGCCGGGTTATGGGATCGGGCAACCCCACCTTGGTGAGCACTTCACCGGCCATCCGGCGGGCCTCCGAACCTTTCACCTTCCGGTGGGAGCGGATGACTTCGGCTATCACGTCCCCCACCGTGAACACCGGATCGAGGGAGGTGAGGGGGTCCTGGAAGATCATAGAGATGGAGTCGGAGCGGAGGCGCCGCATCCGGCGGTTCTTCAGCCGGAGGAGGTCCCGGCCCTTGAAGAGGATCTCCCCTTCGCGGACCCGCACCGGCGGGGTGGGAAGCAGGCGCATGATGGAGAGGGCGGTGATGCTCTTGCCGCAGCCGCTCTCCCCCACCAGGCACATGATCTCGTTGGGGTATATGTCCAGCGACAGATCCCGCACCACGTCGAACGTCTCCCCCCCGGTGGTCACCGTGGTGCGGAGACCGCGCACGGACAGCAGCGGCGAGCCGTCCGGGGCGGGCGCGGAGGCGGTCTCGACCGAGCGGGCCGCCGACGCCGTCACGGTCAGGCCTTCCTCAGCCGGGGGTTGACCACCGTGTAGCCCACGTCGGCCAGCCAGTTGCCCAACAACACGATGGTCACCAGCACCAGCGAGAAGAACTGGGCCACCGGATAATCGCGCCGCAGCACCGCGTTGACCAGCACTTGGCCGAGCCCCGGCCACCCGAATATGGTCTCCACCACCAAGGCGTAGCCGACGATCTGGCCGATGCGCAACCCCGCCAGGGACACGATCGGCACCAGGGCGTTGCGGAACACATGCCGCCCGACCACCGACGACTCCGACAGCCCGCCCGCCCGCAGGGTGCGCACGAAGTCCTGGTTGAGGTTCTCCAGCATGGCCGAGCGGGTCATCCGCACCGTCAACGCGATCCCCTCCATGGCGAGCACCACCGCCGGCAGCGCCAGCTGCCGGGGGCTGCAGCAGCCCGCCGACGGGAACCATCCCAGCACCGAGGCGAACAACCACACCGCCAGCAACGCCAGCCAGAAGTTGGGAACCGCCATACCCGCCACTGAGAAGGTCATGATCCCCCCGTCCCACCAGGAGTTTCGCCGCAGGGAAGCCAGCATCCCCAGCGGAATACCGATCGCGAACACCAGCACGAAGGCGGCAGCCCCCAGGATCAGGCTGTTGCGCCCGTGGGTGAGCAGGAGGTCGGAGATCTGGGCGTTGTTGGTGAGCGAAGTGCCCAGGTCGCCGCTGAAGACCCGCCCGATGTAGTTGAAATACTGCTCGTAGATGGGGTCGTTCAGCCCCAGCTGGTCCTTGAAGGCCTCCCGCTGCTCGTAGGTAGCCGAAGCAGGCAGCCGGGCGGCGGTCGCGTCTCCCCCCGACAGCCGGATGGCGTAGAACACGGCGATCGAAGACAGGACCAGCACCACCACCATGTAGACGGTGCGGGCCGCCAGGGTCTTCATCCGCTCTCCACCCCTTTGGCCTCATGCCGCAGCCGAGGGTCGAACACATCGCGCAGGCCGTCACCGATCAAGGAGACCGACAACACCAGCAACACGACGGTCAAGCCGGGAATGGTCGACTCCCAGTGGTTCTGCCGCAGGAAATTGCGGCCGTCGGACACCATCACCCCCAGGCTGGGGGTGGGAGGCTGGGCGCCCAGACCGATGAAGGAGAGGGCCGCCTCGGCGATGATCGCCACCGCCACGTAGTAGGAGGCCAGCACCAGGGCGGGGGCCAAGATGTTGGGGAACAGATGGCGGAACATTATCCGCGGCGTGGAGAGCCCGCCCGCCTTGGCCGCCTCGATGAACTCCCGTTCGCTCAGGGCCAGCACCTCCCCCCGCACCACCCGGGCGATGGCGGCGGTGTTGACCAGCCCCACCGCCAGGATCACCGGAAACAGCCCCCCGCCCAGACCGCCGGCCAGCAGCACCGCCACCAGGATCAGCGGGAACCCCCACACGAAGTCCACCACCCCTCGGATGGCGCGGTCGCGCCAGCCGCCCAGGTAACCGCCGAACATGCCCAGCAGCAGACCCAGGACAAGGGCGAACACGGTGACCCCGGCCGCCACCGCCAGGCTCACCCGAATGCCGATGAACAGCCGGGCGGCGATGTCGCGGCCCAGATGGTCGGTGCCCAGCAGATGGGCGCCCAGCAGATGGTCGGTGCCCAGCAGATGACCGGGGGCGCCCGGCGGCAGATGGGTGTCCCGGAAACTCTGCAGGGTGTGGTCCACCCCGTAGATGACCGGCCCCAACACCCCCGCAAACACCACCAGTATTCCCAGGGCGCTGCCGATCAGCAGCAGCTTGTTGCGGCGCATCCGGCTCAGGGCCGCCTGGAAAGCCCCCGTATGCCGACCGGCCTCGTATTCGGCCAGCCGGTCGTTCCAGGCCTCGAGCCGGGAGGCGCCCGTTTCCGGTGTCACCGGCGTTCCTTATCAGACAGGGAGGCGGCGGGCGCCGCCCCCCTGTCGAACGCGTACCTCAGGCCTCGATCCAGGTGTCGTTGTAGTACGGATACAGGTTCCATACGAACGGCTGCCACCCGTGAACCCGGTTGTGATGAACGAACGTGGCGTTCTGGTTCATCAGCGGCAGGTAGGGCAGCTCCTCCGCCCAGGCCAGCTGGAAGTCCGAGGAAGCGGCCTGCGCCTCATCTTCGGTCGCCGACTGCTGCCAGGCGGATATCGCATCGTCGATGCGCGGCTCCACCGCGTGCGAGAAGTTGGGCACCGGGATGAAGCCCGAACCGCTGAACAGGATCAACACGTCCAGCGGGATCGGCCACAGCCAGAAGAAGAGCGCCATCTCCGCCGAGTCCCGGCCGGGAGCGCTGATCTCGGCGAAGTGCAGGGCCCGGTCGATCACGTCCAGGTTGGCCCGCACCCCCACCTGGGAGAACTGGGCGGCCACCGCTTCCGCCACCGCCTTCTGGGTGGTCTCGTCCTCCACCGCGTACCGGAACTCGAACTTCACGCCGTTGCGCTCGCGCACCCCGTCGGAGCCCATCGTCCACCCGGCCTCGTCCAGCTTCTGGTTGGCCAGATCCACGTCGAACTGGTTGAACTCCTCCACCGCCGGGTCGTACTGACGGTCGGTGGTGGGGAACGGCCCGTAGGTGGGAGCGCCGTTGCCGTACAGGATGGCCGCCACCATCCCCTCCCGGTCCAGCGCATGGGACAGACCCTGGCGGGTCATCCGGTCGCCGAAGAGCTCGTCGTAATCCCGGTTCATCGCCAGGTGGTAACCCGACCATTCCGGGTGACGGATCACGGTCAGGTCCGGGTTGTCTTCCAACCGGCCGATGTCCTGGTGCTGCGGGTTTATGAGCGTGTCGATGTCGCCGTTCTCTATCTGGGTGGCCCGCTGCCCGCCTTCGGTGATCACCGACCATCGGATGGCGTCCAGGTAGGCGACGCCCTTGTTCTCGAAGAACGGGGTCAGCGAACCCGGATAGTCGTCCCAGCGCCGCACCAGCACGTGGCTGCCGGGCACCCACTCCTCGTGGGTGAACGGCCCTGTGCCGTCCGCCACCTCGGTTCCGTAGGTGGAGCCGGCGTCCAGGGTGCCGTCGTCCAGCACGGTGAGGCCCTTCCATGTGTCGATGTTGATGATCCGCCAGTAGCCGGTCTTGTGCGGGCCGAGCGTCCCCAGCCAGGCGTTCTTCATCTTGACGATCACATCGTTGCCGTCCGCCTCGTAGGTGTCCACGGGGGCGGCCAGGCCAGCGATGAAGCTGTACTGCTGTACCGACCGGTAGAACTCCGCCACCATCTCGGCGTCGATCGTCCCGCCCGAATGAGACAGCTTGCCTTCGGGGATCGTGAACCGGTACTCCATGCCGTCGTCGGACACCGACCAATCGGATGCGAACTGGGGAACCGAAGCCCCGCTCGGATCGTTGGTGAGGATCGCCTCGTAGATGGCGAAGAAGGCGGGGTCGTACCAGTTGGTGGTGAGGGGATCGTGCTTGGAAACGTCACGGTTGTACCCCTCCCGCAGCGTGCGCCCGGACCGGCCCGCCATGTCATCCATCATGGCGGTGGTGGTCGTTTCCGCCATGGCGGCGGTGGTGGTCGGCCCCTCCGAGGCCGGGGCCGCCGTGGTGCTGGCCTGGGTTGCCTGGGTTGCCGCAGGCTGATCGTCCCCGCAGGCGGCCAGTATGGAAGCGGCCGCCGTGATGCCGATACCGGCGGCGCCCAGCATCTTCATGAACTGGCGCCTGCCGATCTGCTTGGCCTTGTACTGTTCGGTGAGACCTGTCACCTCGGATCCCAGATCGGGACCCCTCCGAGATTCGCCCATGCGCCCTCCCTAATCCGTTGTGCATCCGGGGACCTATGTAATCGAGTAACGAGTTTACCAGGTCACCGGATAGGGTATCCAAAAAGTATCTTATCCCATTTGTTGCGCCGCGGTGCGCAAAAGAGGAAGGAGCGGCCCAGATGACCGATGGAGAGCGGATGCTCGTGACCGGATCGGCGGGATGCCTAGGCGCTTGGGCGGTCCACGAGCTGGTCCGCGAAGGCACTCCGGTGACCGCCTTCGACATCACTGACGACACCCACCGACTGCGGCTCCTGCTGGACGACGACCGGCTGTCCGAGGTGACGTTCCGGCCCGGGGACATACGCGACCCGGCGTCTGTCGAGGGGGCGGTCAGGGAAGAAGGCATAACCCATATCGTCCACCTGGCCGCCCTGCAGGTCCCGTTCTGCGCCGCCGACCCGGTCAACGGCTCGCTGGTCAACGTCACAGGAACCCTCAACGTGCTGGAGGCCGCCCGCCGCTCGGACGGGCAGGTCCGCGGGGTCGCATACGCCAGCTCGGTGGGGGTTTTCGGCCCCGGCCACCTGTACGAAGGAGGGACGGTCCACGACGATTCACCCGCCGCCCCCGCCACCTTGTACGGGGCCTACAAGCAGGCCAACGAGTGGACCGCCCGCATCTACGGGAACGACTGGGGGGTGGGGTCGGTGGGCCTGCGGCCCTCGGTCATCTACGGCCTGGGGCGCGACCAGGGCCTCACCTCCGACGCCACCAAGGCGATGCTCGCCGCGGCGGCGGGGGTCTCCGGGCACCTGGGCTACGGCGGGGCGGTTACCTACCAGCACGCCCAAGACATGGCGGCCTTCTTCATCGCGGCCGCCCGGCTGGAATCGGACATCGCGCTGGTGCACAACGTGGGCGGTCCGGTGGCCGAGACCTCGGCGGTGGCGGCGGCCATCGATGCGGCCTCTCCGGGCATCGAGACCACCTACGAAACCGACCCCTTCCCGCTGCCTTCCGTGATCGACGGGACCGGCCTCGAGCAGATGATCGACATCCGGCAGCGCTCCATGGAGGACGGCATCGCCCGGACCGTCGACGACTTCCGCCGCCTCCTGGCCGCCGGACGGATAGACCCCCCGACGAAAGACGCCGCGTAACGTCTATCCCCGTCCTCGACGACACAACCGCGATCCGACCGCCCGGAAGGCGCCGGCCGCCTCGACGGACCAGGCCGGACCCGGGGTTCCGGGGCAGGCCGCCGTTCCCGTCCGTGATACGTGTATCATGACCGTATGACGATGCTCAGTTTCCGAGTCAGCGATACAGATGCCGCCGAGGTGCGGCGATGGGCCGAAAAGTTGGGTGTGGGCCGCACGGAGGTACTGTGTGAAGCCCTTCATCGCCATCTGATCATGCTCAAAGCCGAACACGACATCGATGCTTGGAATGCAACGCCGTTGACCGACGAGGAGCAGGTCTTGGCCGCCATTGCCGACTGGGGTCCCGCCGAGGATTGGTCGGATTGGGCGGATGCAGCGGGGTGAGATCTGGTTCGCGGCCGTCCCGGGCGGGGACCGTCCGGTGCTAATTTTGACAAGGGACTCCATAGCAGACCGTATCGGTTCAGTGGTAGTGGCCACTTTGACCCGTACCAAAAGGGGCATCGTCTCCGAGATGGAGTTGGCCGCCGACACCGACGGCGTGCTGACAGACTGTGTGGTCAACTTCGACAACATTCATACGCTCCCCCGCCGTTCCTTGCGGCGGCGGATTACACGGTTGGGCCCGGCGCGGATGGCAGAAGCCTGCCGTGTTCTCCGAGACGCAACCGCCTGCTGAACAACCCTCGCCTTCACCAGGGGGGTGAACTCACGGTTCTGAACCCCTGATTGTTCATGTGCTTTCGCGTCGGGTTCAGGGGCTTGCTCAGCCAGGGACCGGCGCCCGCTCCGACGGATAGGCGGACAGGAAGGCATCGGCCGTCTCGGGGGACCAGGCCGGATCCAGGGGAAGCTCCAGCTCGATGCGGGGCTGTTCCCCGCAGGGCCGCCCCCGGCTGACGAACAGGGTGGTGACGCCCGCCGTCCTGCGCAGCACATAGCTGTAGACGGTGGTGTAGAGGGCGTGGTTGCAGACGCCGGTGTCCCCTTGGTCGTGGCTGCGGAGCAGGGCGAACACGTCTTCCAGCGACCCCGCCAGGTCGAGGCGCCGCTGGGCGGAGGCCAGCCGGTCCTGGGTGGTCACGGTGTCGTCGTCGGCGGGGTGCACCCCCATCTCGACGTGGTGGTTGGTGCGGGCGGTGGGGCCGGTCGGCCGCAGCACCGCGGTGCGGCGGCCCCGCACCTCGACCGCCGTCTGGTCCCGTCCGTCGATCAGCAACAGGTTCCCCCACAGGTAGGGCCGGGCGGCCGCCGCCTCCTGAACCGCCGCCGCGCCCGAGGCCGCATCCACACCCCTCCTCAGGGCTATCTCCACCAGATCGTCGTAGTTGGCATGGCCGTCCAGGGTGCGCACGTTGGAGTCGCACACCAGCAGGCCCGAGGAGTTGGCCCCGATCGAGAAACCGGAGAAACAGTCCAGCGCCGGGTCGTCGCCCGCCCAGGTGGTGACCCCCTCCACCCCGAACACATCCCGTTCCAGGACGATGCGGTCCTCGAAACCGGCCCGTCCGAAGTCCTTGTTCTTGAACAGCACGTAGTCGTCAGGCCCGAGCCTGAGAAACCCCGTCGTACACATCGCGATCCTCCCGCCCCGCTCCCCGGGATGTTAGGCATCGAGTTTCCGGGTCGGTAGGGTTCCGACATGGCGACTCGACTCCATGGGGCTTCCCGATTCCTCGGACGCGCCGACCGCAATGCCGTCGAGCGGCGCCTGTTGCGCTACGTGGGCGCCCACTCGGTCAACCCAGCCATCGACGGCGGCCCCGGAGAGGCGGAGCTGGCCGGCATCCTCGCGGCCGACCTGCGGGCGGAGGGATTCGAACCGGTCCGCGAGGCGGTCCATCCGGGAGGCCGGGACAACATCTCAGCCACCCTGTCAGGCCGCGCCGGAGCGCCGGTCGTGATGTTCCAAGCCCATCTCGACACCGTAGGGCTGTCGGGCAAGGCCGGCACGGAGGCCCTCTCCTCCGGCGGGCGGGTCTATGGCCGCGGAGCGTGCGACACGAAGGGGTCTCTGGCGGCGATGGTCGAGGCGCTCTTCCTGCTCCGGGGCGTCGACCCGGACGAGCGGGCCACCGTGATGCTGGCGGGGGGAATCGACGAGGAAGTGTCCGGCACCGGAGCGCAGGCCCTGGCGGCCGCCCATCCCGAGATCGACATGGCGGTGGTGGGGGAACCCACCGGCCTGGAGATCGCCGCCGCCCACAAGGGGGTGTTGTTCTTCGAGATAGCCGCCGCCGGCGTTCCGGCCCATTCCTCCAAACCCCACCTGGGGCGCAACGCCATCTACGCCATGGCCCGTGTGCTGGACGCCCTCGAAACCCGGTACCTGCCGGCGCTGGATCCCGTAGGCCACCCGCTGGTAGGACCGGCCACCCTCAGCGTTACCACCATCGCGGGCGGGACCGCCCTCAACGTGGTCCCCGCCGAGTGCGTCATCTCCCTGGACCGCAGGGTGATCCCCGGCGAGGACCACGCCGGGTTGCTGGACGAGTTCGACGAGCTGCTGGACGGGCTGGAGGGCGTGAGCCTGCAGCGGCGCCAACCGTTGATGGCCGCCGCCCCCCTCGACACGCCGCCCGACAGCCCGGTGGTGCAGGCCCTCTCCCGGGCGCGGGAGTCGGTGATCGGCGGCGGCCCGGCCACTCCGATCGGCGTTACCTACGGAACCGACGCGTCGGCTTTCGGACCGGCGGGGATCAGCTGCGTGGTCTTCGGCCCCGGCAGCATCGACCAAGCCCACTCCGACGAGGAATGGGTCGGCATCGAAGAAACGGCCCTGGCCGCGGAGATCCTGGCCCAGACCGCCCTCGAGCTGGCGGCCGGCCCTCCTCCGGCGTCTCCGGCGCCTCAGTCCTCCGGAACGTCGTAGGTGCGGGCCGTCAGCGCCCCGTCGACGACCAGGTTGACCCCGCTCACGTACTTGGCGGCGTCGGACGCCAGGTAGAGGAAGGCCTCGGCAATATCGATGTCGTCGGCCAGCCGGTTGGCGGGGACCACCGGGAAACCATGGCGGCGCCACTTGTCCATGAGCTCCTCCCCCACCAGGTCGACCGACTGCTGGGTGTCGGCCGGGCCGGGGCTCACGCAGTTGGCCCGGATGCCGTAGGGGGCGCACTCGACCGCGATCGCCCTGGCCAGCGAGACCAGCCCCGCCTTGGCGGCGCAATAGGCGGTGAAACCCTGCCCGTGGCCGAGCGCCGCGATCGAGGCGGTGAACAGGATCACACCCCCTCCCGTCTCCTTCATGGCCCTGGCCGCCTCGCGGGCCAGCACGAAGTAGGCGTCGAGGTTGACCGACAGCACCCGCCTCCAGTCGGCGGTTTCCAAGTCGATGAACGGAACGTCCACCCAGGCGGCGGCGTTCGATACCAGCACGTCGAGTTTCGGATCGACGGCCAGCGCCCTCCCCACGGCCTCGACGCAGCTGTCCATGTCGCCCAGGTCCAGGCAGATCTTGTGGGCCGCCGCGCCGTACTCCTCGATGGCGGGGGCGGTGTCGTCGAGGCGCTCCTGGTTGTAGTCGACCAGGTACACACGGCGGGCGCCCTCCTCGGCGAACCGCTGGGCGGTGCGCCTCCCGAAGCCGCTCCCGGCCCCGGTTACGAATACGTTCTTTCCTTCGAACCGCCTCATGTTCACTCCTTCGCTTCCTCCCCCGAATCTACCGATCGAATCTACCGAACTTCGATCCCGGCGGGCCGGGAAGCGTCTGCCCGGTCAGCGGTCAGCGCCGCAATACCGGCAAGGACACTCTGGACGGGTGGGAACGGTTGTGCAGGACGGTATGGGTGGCGGGCGTCGAATCGAGCGGGCCGTCGGTGAGGGGCTTCGCGCCGGTGTTCAGGTTGCGGTCCCACTGCGGGAAGTCCGAGCCGGCGATATCCAGGCGCAGGCGCGACCCGGCGCCGACCAGCGCCCCCACCGGGCCCAGCTCTATCTTGAGCTCGTAGACCTTGCCGGGGGTGAGGGGCTTCGGCGCCGACAGCGACTCCCGGTAACGGGCCCGCAGGATCCCCTCTTGGAGG
Organism: uncultured Acidimicrobiia bacterium; assembly: GCA_958295745.1. Lineage (GTDB taxonomy): Bacteria > Actinomycetota > Acidimicrobiia > Spongiisociales > Spongiisociaceae > CATQHD01. The sequence continues at coordinate 203,229 of OY282370.1, forward strand.
TTGACCGATCTTCCGGCCTCGTCGACCACGCACAGCCGGGCCGTGAAGTCGGTGTCGGCGGCCGTGGCGGCGGCGTACAGGGTCACCTCTACGCCGCCCACCAGCTCGATGTCCTCGGAGAGGGGCTCCGACGTGTACACCAGCATCATGCGGGAGACCTCCGCGGGGTGCTGGTCGGCGGGGCCCATGGGGGTGATGCTGTCGAAGCAGCACGAGTGCCCCCCCATCGAAGGGATCGGGACGCCCGGATCGTGGATGTACAGGTCGGGGGGCTCGTCTCCCGGCGGGGTTCGATCCAGGACGCCGTCCCCGAACTTGGAGTTGGCGCACCCCTGCGAGTGGATGAACCAGTCCTCGAGGACGGCCTCACGGGGAGGCCATGCGTCGAAGTCCCGCCACTCCCCGTCGAGTGTGAACATCGTCACCGGACTGTCGAGGACGCCCGTGTCCCGGCCCTTCAGCGTCTGGTCGAACCATCGGATCAGCCAGGAATCGATCTCCTTAGTCGACGGACCGTCCTCCGATCCGAGGCGTCCGACCGGGGTCCACGGCATATGCGCCCACGGCCCCACCAGCAACTTCTGGCTCCGGCGGGTCCGCTCGCCGCTCCCGGACTCCGACAACCCCAGGAAGTTCTTCACGTTGCCGGTAAGGAAAACGTCGTACCAACCGGCCACATGCAGCGCCGGGACGCCGATCCGGCTGTAGTCCTCGTCGATGCTCCACTGTTTCCAGTAGTCGTCGTAGGAGCAGTGATCGACCCAATCCTGGAAATAGGAAGCGTAAGGGGTCTGGAGCGGCGGGTATCCGGCCACCGGCAGCGACCAATACCAGGCCGGGGCGTTGCCGAGGCTGGTGCTCAGCTGGACCAGGGCCTCCACATCCCCGGCCCGCCGGGCGGTCTCCAGCGCCAGCAGGTTGGCCCAGTAGCCGATGAACGCCAGGGCGAAGGCGCCCCCGTTGTAGGTCCATCCGTCGTAATACTGGGAAGAGGTGAAGGCGGGGGTGATCGAGGCCAGCGACGGCGGTGCGGTCACGGCGGCCAGCAGCTGGGTGGCGCCGACGTAGGAGAAGCCCATCATCCCCACCTGACCGTCCACGCCGGGCAGGCGGGCCGCCCACTCGACCGAGTCGTAGCCGTCGTCCATCTCGTGCCGGTAGGGGTAGAACTCCCCTTCCGAGGCATAGCGCCCGCGGCAGTCCTGCACCGCCACCACATATCCCTGCGCGGCGAACCAGGCGGGATGGGCGCTGCCGAAGGTAGGGACGCCGGACCGCTTGTCGTAGATGGTGCGCGTCAGCAGCGCCGGCAGATCGGCCTCGGTCCCGGGCCGGTACACGTCCGCCCGCAGAACCGTTCCGTCCCGCATGACGGCTTCGACGTCGCGCTCGACGGTGACATCGAGGCCGGGGATCTCCTCGACGAGGGGGGCGGCTTTCTCGGCGGTCATGACACTCCTCGGTATTCTTGGCCCCTCGAGATTCCTGGCTCTCGAGATTCCAGTCCTCGATCCGGGCTTCGCCCGCGGTTTCCATTAGATTCTGGCGGAAGGGAGGCGCAGCAGACAACCGCTCCTTCCCCCCGCAAATCCGACAAGAGGGTAGTGGGCGGCCCCGCACAGGTCCTCCCCCGCCCGGTCGAAAGGAGAAAGTCGCTCATGAAGAATCCGGCCGCCCGGGCGGCCGCCTTTCCACGCTCCGAGATACGGGTGCTCTTCGACCGGGCGGCGGCCCGAGAGGGCGCCATCCGGCTGGAGGTGGGCGAACCCAGCTTCAAAACCCCGGACCACATCGTAGAGGCCGCCGCCGAAGCGGCCAGGGCCGGTCATACCGGCTACGGACCCAACGGCGGCCTGGCCGGCCTGAGGGAGCTGCTCTCACACAAGATCGCCCGGGTGGACGGCTTCACGGCGCCTCCGGAGAACATAGTGGTCACCCCGGGCGGTATGAACGCCCTCTTCTCCTGCTTCCTGGCGCTGCTGGACCCGGGCGACGAGGTGCTGATACCCACCCCGGGCTTCCCCAACCTGGACCACATCGTCCGCCTGCTGGGGGGCCGCCCGGTGTTCTACCCGCTCTCCGCCGCCGACGGCTTTCTGCCCGACCCCGACCGGCTGGCCTCCCTCGTGACCGGCCGCACCTCCATGCTGTTCGTCAACACCCCGGCCAATCCCACCGGCGCCGTCTACCCCGCCGGGCTGATGCAGAACCTGGTCGAGCTCTGCGACCGCAGCGACCTGTGGCTGCTGTCCGACGAGGTGTACGACGAGCTGATCCTGGACGAAGATGCGGTTCATACCTCCGCCGCCCGATACGACACCGCCGGACGGGTGATCACCGTCTACAGCTTCTCGAAGGTGTACGCCATGACCGGCTGGCGGGTGGGGTACGCGGCGGCGCCCGGACCGGTGGCCGGCCTGCTCAGCAAGCTGCAGGAACCGCAGGTGTCGTGCCCCAGCACCATCTCGCAGAAGGCGGCGGAGGCCGCTCTGCTGGGGCCGAGGGAACCGATCAGGGCCATGCTCGACGCCTACCGGAGGCGCCGCCGGGCCGCATTGGCGGCCGCCTCCGAAGCCGGGCTGTCCTTCGTAGCTCCGGCCGGGACCATGTATATGCTGGTGCGGGTGGAGACGGGCGGGCGCTCGATGATCCGGTTCGCGCTGGATCTGCTGGACGACCACGGGGTCAGCGTGGCCCCCGGATCGGTCTTCGGACCGGGCGGGGAGGGATACGTGCGCATCTCGCTGGCCGCCGACGACCTCCGCATCGTCGAGGGCCTGCACCGCTTGGCGGCCGCCGTCCGGGTGGGTTCGTGAGCACGCTCGCGGCGGTAGAGCGCCGCATCCTCGCCTATCTGGCAGCCCGGGAGGACGAGATACTCCAGTTCGCCCGCGATCTGATCCGCACCCCCTCGCCCAACCCGCCCGGGGATGAGCGGGCGGCGGCGGATCTGGTCACTGCCCGGCTGGAGGAGCTGGGCGTCACCGGAGTGGAGCGGGCGGGCGCTAGGCCGGAGCGCCCCAACCTGATCGTGCGCATGAGTGGGTCGGACGAGGGGCGCAGGCTGATGCTGTCGGGGCATCTGGACACCAAACCGGCGGGCGACCTCGACGCCTGGGAGACCGATCCCTGGGATCCGGTGTTGCGGGGAGGGGACCTGGTCGGGCTGGGGTCGGGCGACATGAAGGCCGCGGTGGCCGCCATTGTGTACGCCCTGGCTGCGATCCGCAACGCCGGTGCCTTCACCGGCGAGCTGTCGGCCGTCTTCACCGCCGACGAGGAGGCAGGCTCGGTGCTGGGATCCAAGTGGCTGGCCGAGAACGGCCTGCTCGAGGCCGATGCGGCGGTGATCGGCGAGCCGAGCGGCGTCGAGCGCGAGTGGGAGTCGCTCCACCTGGTGTCACGGGGCGCGGCTCTGTTCAAGGTCAAGATCTACGGCACCCAGATGCATTCGTCGATCTCGGACCGCATAGAAGGGGTGAACGCCACCGTCGAGATGGCCCGGCTCATCGACCGCATGGACCGCGACCTGGAGGCGTACCTCACCTTCGAACCCCATCCCCTATGCCCCACCGGCCCCACCGTGAACGTCGGGGTGATGGCCGAGGCCGGCGTCTTCTACGGGGTCTACCCCGGCAACGCCGAGTTCGCCTGCGACATCCGCACCCTGCCGGGGATGAGCGAGCGCCGGCTGATCGACGACATCAACCGGTTCCTGACCGCCGCCATGGCCGACAACCCCAACCTGCGCGCCGAGCTGGTGTGGGAGCTGATGGTGCCGGCCACCGAGATATCACCCGACGAGCCCATCGTCGGGATACTGCAGGCCGCCGCCGGGGAGGTGCTCGGCCGGGAACCGCGCCTGGACGCCTTTCCCGGCGCCACCGACGCCCCCCACTTCCAGCTGACCGCCGGCATCCCCTGCGTGGCGGCCTTCGGGCCGGGTTTGCTGCCCCGCGCCCACAGCCCCAACGAGTACATGGCCGCCGAGAGCGTCGCCCAGGCCGCCCGCATCTACGCCCTCGCTTCGATCCGTTACCTGGGCGTACCCGACTGAACGTCTCGAAGACCCGTCACTGCCTTGGCCAGAATCACAATGCACTCGAAAGCCTGTCAAGCAATCCAGCCGCAACCGAACCCAAGAGCACGGCACTTATCGCCGCTACCACCAACCAGAACAGGAAAAACCCGAACGCCAACTTAAACCCCCGCATAACCCAACCCTTATCAGCCCTGACGAAAGTACCGAGCCGATCCACCTCCAACATTACGGTATGCCCCAAATCCGCCAGCCGATGGATGTCCTGCCTATCCGCATACACGGGAGCATCTCGACCGTCCTCCTCGACCGTCGCATCCCCCTCAACTGGCGGCTCGGCCGCACCGCCATCCTGCTCCTGAGCCTTCTGCTGGTTATCCCGCACCATCATCGATCCTTTCTTCGTGAGTCATGTACCTTCCTTGTCGGGAAGAATCCACCACGCTTCGTCTAGTTCGGCAAACTCGATGTAGACGCTACCGAGAGCAAGGTAATCGAACGAACGTCCCCCGAACCCCCTGTCCAAACCTCCGGCGCCCCGCCGGACGGACTCAACCGCCCGACTCCCGCACGAGGTTGTAGATGACGGTCCAGTCCCGGCGGCCCAGACCCTGGCGGTGGGCTCGGTCGTAGAACGGACGGGCGGCGGCGCCCATCTGCAGGGACGCACCCGCATCGGCGCCCATCTGCAGGGCGAGGTCGAGGTCCTTGCGGGCCAAGTCGATCATGAAACCCGGCTCGAGGTCGCCCGCCAGCACCTTGGCCGGGTAGGTGGTGCCGAGGTGACCCCGTCCGGCCGTGGTGCCCATCAGCACCTCGACCACGATGTCCCGGTCGAGGCCGGCGCTCTCCGCGATGTCGAGCGCCTCGGCCACCGCGACGTTGGACACGATCGACAGGTAGTTGTTGACCAGCTTGGTGCGGATTCCGGCGCCGCGGGGCCCGCAGTGGACGATCGTGTCGCCCATACATTCCAGGAGGGGGCGGGCCCGCGACGCGTCCTCGGCCTCTCCGCCCACCATGATCAGGAGGGTTCCCTCCTCCGCATCCTTGGATGTACGTCCGACGGGCGCATCGATCACCCGCAGGCCCTTCGACTCCAACCGCCGGGCCAACGCATCGAAATGGGCGGGCAGCCCGGTGCTCATATCGATGAGGAGCGATTCCGGGCCGAGCGACTCGGCGGCGCCGTCGGACCCGAACACGGCGGCGGCCACGTGATCGCCGGTGGGCAGCATCGTGACGACGAACTCGGCACCGTCGGCGGCATGTTTCGCGGAACCCGCCGCCTCGGCCCCGCTCCGGACAATGTCCGCCAAGGCGTCGTCGTCGAGGTCGAAGGCGCGCACCCGGTGACCGTTCTCCATCAGGTTGCGGGCCATAGGCATGCCCATCACGCCAACGCCGATGAAACCGATCCTGCTCATCCCGATCCCTTCCCGTCGGAGCGCATCACCTTCCGGCCATGTTAGTTTTACCGGTCGATGACGGCGATGCCAGACCGGGAACAGGTCTTGATCCCGGGCGGGGAGTTCCTGATGGGATCCGACCGCCACTATCCCGAGGAAGCCCCCGCCCGCAGGGTGAGGGTCGGCCCCTTCCGGATCGACGCCTACCCGGTCACCAACCGCCGGTTCGAGGAGTTCGTGGATGCCACCGGTTACGCGACGGTCGCCGAGCTGGCCCCCGACCCCGCCCTCTACCCGGGGGCGAAACCCGAGGACCTGGTTCCGGGATCGCTCGTGTTCACGATGACGCCGGGGCCGGTGAACCTGGGCGACTTCCGCCGATGGTGGGCCTGGACCCCCGGCGCCTGCTGGCGGCGCCCTCTCGGTCCGGGATCGTCCCTCGACGGCCTCGAAGACCACCCTGCGGTGCATGTGGCCTACCCGGACGCCGCCGCCTTCGCCCGGTGGGCCGGCATGCGGCTCCCCTCGGAAGCCGAGTGGGAATACGCCGCCCGGGGCGGTCTCCACGGCGCCGAGTTCACCTGGGGGGACGGCGATCCCCAGGAAACGGCGCCCCGGGCCAACACCTGGCAGGGCCGGTTCCCCTACGAGAACACCGAGCTCGACGGATGGACCCGCACCAGCCCGGTGGGCGCCTACGCCCCCAACGGTTACGGGCTCTACGACATGGCCGGCAACGTGTGGGAATGGACCTCCGGCCGCTACGACCCCTCCCCGAAGCCGCGGCGGGCGCCCTGCTGCGCCCCCCCGATCCGCGGCGCCCGCACCGCAGCCGGCGGCGCCGCGGCCGGCGGACGGGATCTCTTCCCGGCCCGCACCATCAAAGGGGGGTCACATCTCTGCACCGTCCAGTACTGCTTCCGCTACCGGCCGGCGGCCCGCCAGCCCCAGACGATCGACACCTCCGCCGGCCACCTGGGGTTTCGCTGCCTGTCACGGGGCCGGTCGTGATCTATCACCGTATCCGTTTCCGGACCGCCTCGGTCGCCGCCGGCCTTGCGGGCGGTAGGATGGGCCGGACATGAGGATATGTGACGTAGACCTGCTGGGTTTCGGCAGCTACGAGGCTTTGGTCGACGGTTTCGAGTGGGACATCCCCGAACGGATGAACATCGCGTCGGAAGTCTTCGACCGTTGGCATCGGGACCGCAACCGGATCGCGCTCTACGTGGAGCGGTCCGACGGCGGCCGCGACATCTGGTCCTACCGGCGCCTGATCAGGCTGGCGAAGCGTTACGCCAACTTCCTGGTGTCGGCGGGGGTGCGGCGGGGAGATCGGGTCTCGCTGGTCATGCCCCAGGGAGCGGAGCTGGCCGCCCTCCACCTGGCCGTCTATTCGGCGGGGGCGGTCGTCCTGCCGATGTCCAGCCTCTACGGCCCCGACTCCTACCTGCATATCCTGTCGGATGCCGGGGCGGGCGTCATAGTCGTGGCCGAGGACTACGCGGAAAAGATCAGGCTGGTCAGAGGTGAGCTGCCGGATCTCCACACCGTGGTGATCTCGGGGCGGGCGGAGGACGGCGAGCGGTCGCTGGCCGAAGCCGACGCCTTCCCGGACGACTTCGATCCGTTGGACACCTCGTCGGAGGATCCGGCCATGCTCCTCTACACCTCGGGCAGCACCGGCCATCCCAAAGGCGCCCTCCACGCTCACCGTATACTCGAAGGTTACCTGCTGACCTTCAAGCTCTTCTTCGATGCAGCGTTCGACGAGGACACCGTCTTCTACACCCCCTCGGATTGGGCCTGGGTGGGCGGCCTCCTCGACATACTCCTCCCCGCCTTGGTGTTGGGACACCCGGTCGTGGCCGATGAACAGCGGTTCAGCGCCGGGCGCGCCTTCGAGGTCATGGCCCGCAACAAGGTCACGCATGCCTTCCTGACCCCCACCGCCCTCAAGATGATGGCGCAGGTGCCCGACCCGGCCCAAAGGTTCGACCTCGACTTGAAGGTAATAGGCAGCGGCGGCGAGTCGGTGGCCGACGAGCTGCACCGGTGGAGCGAACGCGACCTTGGCGCGGTCATCAACGAGTTCTACGGCCTGACCGAAGTCAACCACCTGGTGGGGGGATGCGCCGCCCTGTGGCCCGGCAAACCGGGCTGGATGGGCCTTCCCTATCCGGGCCGGACGGTCGCCCTGCTCGACGACCAAGGCGCCGAGACCGCACCGGGCGGCATCGGCGAGATCGCAGTGCGGCCGGGCGACCCGACCCAGATGATCGAGTACTGGGGCAACCCCGCCGCAACGGCCGCCCGGCGCCGGGGCGGCTGGATAATGACCGGCGACCTCGCCGTCCGCGACGCCGCCGGTTACATCCGGTTCCTGGGCCGCGACGACGACATGATCTCGAGCGCCGGTTACCGGATCGGTCCCGCCGAGGTCGAAGAATCACTGGTGCGCCACCCCTCGGTCGCCGAGGTGGCGGTCATCCCGGCCCCCGACGAGATCAGAGGACAAGTGGTCAAGGCGATGGTGGTCCTGGCCGAGGGGCATCGGGGCGGCGGCGAGCTGACGGCCGAGCTCCAGGCGCAGGTCAAGACCCAGCTGGCCGCCTACAAGTATCCCCGCATCGTCGAGTACGTGGACAGCCTGCCCAAGACCTCGACCGGAAAGCTCAACCGGAAGCTGCTGGCCGGCCGAACGCTGAGAGGGCGTTGAAATCCACCCGCGTCCGCCGGTCGGTGTCTGAAATCCCTGTTCGGGCGAGCGCCGACGCAACACCGAATCGTCATTTCAACCCCCTTCTAGGCTGAGACGGAGGCGCCCGCAACCAGCCCGATCCGTTCGGCAACCTCGGCCGCCTCCTGGCCGGCCGCATACAGGTCCCGAGCCCGGACCGCATCCCCGATGGTGTAGATCGCCGCCCGCAGCCCGGCCCGCCGCAGCTCGTCCGACAGCTCCGTATCGGGAACCCGCCCCCCGATCACCACGGCGCCGACCTCCAACCAAGCCTCCTCCCCCCGGGTCTGGATGCCCACCCGGCCGCCGGTGAGCAGCTCGGCGGTGGTTTCCCGGTAGATGCGCACTCCTTCATCGGCTTCGAGCTCCATCTCCATCAGCAACCCGTTGAACTCCCCGTCCGCCGCCAAGGAAGCTCCCCCCTCGACGATGTGGACCACCGACCCCGACCGGCGCAGGTGCTGTGACACCGTGCAGGCCGCGAAGTCGCCGCCGAGTACGGCCACCTCGCCCTCCCATCGGTCGGCGGGCCGCTCCAGCGCCGACAGGACATCGAACACCGGGATGGTCCGATCCTGCTGGTCCGCCCACAGACGGCCGCCCCGGGCGCCGGCGGCAACCACCACCGCGTCGGGGTCCATACCGCGTACGTCCTCGACGGCGACGGGTCGGCGCGTCTCCACCGCAACACCCAGCTTCTCGAGCTCGAGGGCCAGCCAATCGACCAGCATCCCGTACTCGGGCAGGGCCTTGCGCAGATAGTGGAGCTGCCCGCCCAGCCGTCCGGACGCCTCGCACAGCAACACATCATGACCCTGGAGGCCGAGGAAGCGCGCCGCGTGCATCCCCGCCGCCCCGGCCCCGACCACCAGCACGCACTGCGGGGCCGGGACGGTCCGGCGGATTCGCGATATCTCGTGAGTGCTCGAAGGGTTGGCCGCACACCCGGCCGGGGTCCGGGCCACCGTGAGGTTCACACAGGTGTTGCATCCGATGCAGGGCAGTATCTCGGCGGCCCGGCCCTCGATCAGCTTCTGTACGTAGTCCGGGTCGGCATGGAAGGCGCGGGCCAGGGTTATGTACTCGAACCCTTCCCGTTCCATGACCATGTCGGCGAACACGGGATCGTTCATCCGCTGCGCCACGCTCACCGGCGTCCGGTCCCCTACCGCCCGGCGGATCACGGCCGCTTCCGACACGAAACCGCCCTTCGGAGTTTCCGGGCCCTGGAATATCTTCGACATCGACTCGTACGTACCGCCGGCCACGTCGATCAGATCGATGCCGGCGTCGGCCAGCATGACCGCGAAGCGGGCCGACTCCTCCGCCTCCAGCCCGCCTTCGACGTATTCGACGGCCGATATGCGGTATCCGATCGGATACTCCGGCCCCACCACCCCCCTGACAGCCGCCAGCACCTCGAGCGGGAATCGGGCCCGGTTCTCGAGGGGGCCTCCGTACCCGTCGGTCCGCCGGTTCGACTGCGGAGAGAGGAACTGTCCGAGCAGGTAGCCGTGCGCCCCGTGGAGATGGATCATGTCCACGCCCGCCTCCAGGCACCGCTCGGCCGCCCGTGCGAAGTCGTCGACGACCCTCCGTATGTCAGCCCGGGTCATCGGGCGCGGGACCGCTCCGCGGTCCATGAACGTCGAGGGGACCGCCGACGGAGCGATCGGCCGCCGGTGATGGGCCGTCGGGGAGGCCTGCCGTCCGCCGTGGTGGAGCTCCATGGCCAGCTTGGCGCCGTGCCGGTGTATCTCGCCGGCCATCCGCGCCAGGGCCGGAACGACGTGATCACCGTGGCATCCGACCTGGTAGGGGTTCCCCCGGCCCTCGGGCGACACGTAGGTCGATTCGAGCTGGATCAACGCCGCCCCGCCCATCGCCCTCCGGCGGGCGTAGGCGATGTAGCGCTCGTTGAGGCTGCCGTCGAGGTCGGCCAGCGACTTCTCCATCGGACCGACGATGAGGCGGTTGCGCATGTACATCCCGTTGATGCGCCCCGGGCGAAGCAGGTTCTCGAAAGCCATGGCCGTCTCCTGATTCTTCGACTAGCTCGGCGGTGAACTCGTCCGCGAACGAGCGGCCGCCCCGACCAGCGCCTCGGCGAATACGGGGTCGTTGATGTGCCGGTCCACCTCCACCAGCGACACGGCGGGCGACATCCGGGACCGCACCCCCTCGACGAAGGCGTCCACCGCCTCCGGATCGTAGAAAGGGCCTCCCTCGATGTCGAGGGCGGAGAAGCCCTTCATCGGCACCAGCACGGAGGCCGCCCCTATCGGGTCGCCGAGGCGCTCCGCCACCGATTCGCCGAGCCGGTAGTTCTCCTCCGGGGTGGTGCGGACCAGCGTCACCAGATCGTTGTGGGGCTGGTGGGTGCGGCTGCGAAATCCGGGAGGAAGGCTCGCTATGGGACCCAGGCAGATCATGTCGACCGCGCCGGGAGCGACGGCCTGGGGGACGCCGAGCCGGGCAGCCGTCCGGAGGCGGTCGGGCCCGGCGGGCCAGAGACCCCCGAAAAGCTCGTCGGTCAGCTCGCTGATGGTGACGTCGATCACCGACGAGACGAGGCCCTGCGCGACGAACGACTCGAAGGACCGCCCGCCCGTTCCGTTGGCGTGGAAGACCAGTGACTCCCGGCCGGCGGAGGAAAGCAGGGCCCGGCAGTGCGTCACACACTGGTTGGTGACGCCGTACATCGTCAGGCCGACCGAGCGGTCCGGGCCTACCTCCTGCTGCAGCCGCCCCGACCGCCGCAGCGCCGCCGCTACGCCGGCCAGCCGCGCGATCATGCCGCGCAGGATGCTGTTGCCGCCCTCTATGTCCACTATCGGGTAGAGCATGGTCACGTCGCCGCCGCCGACCAGCGGTCTTGTCTCCCCGGCCACCGAGGTGGCCATGAGCACCTTCGGGATACCCACGGGAAGGACCGGCGCCAGGTGCGAGAACACCACGGCGGCGTTGGAACCCCCCATACATACCAGCGCCCCCACCTCGCCGTTCTCGAGGAGGCGGCCCAGGATCCGGGACGCGCCTCTGGACATCGCCGAGACGGCCTCCGCCCGGCCGAGCGCAGGCATATCCCCGAGCGGGCGTCCGGCCGCCTCGGCCACGGCTTCGGCGGGGTGATCGCAGCCGTGTTCGCCGCCGAACACTCCGGTGTCGATGGTGATGGGCCGCTCCCCCAGGGCCCGGAGGGACTCCACCAGCAGGCCGAGCGGTTCGGCCTTGGTGTCGAAGGCCCCCGCCACGACGACCCGGCTCACGGCCGTCGGCTCATGATCGGCTCATAGTGACGGCGTCGGCTCAAAGGGCGACGCTCTTGAACGCCCGCACGGTGTCCGCCACGGCTTTCTCGGTCGGCAGCCGTTCCATCGTGGAGGCGCCGATGAACCCGTAGCAGCCCGACCCGCGCATCACCGTCTCGACCTCCCGGGGGCCTTCGAGAGGACCGCCGTGCAGTACCACCAGGATGTCGGGGTTCACCGCCGCGGAGATCTCCCTGGTCTCGACGGCCTGCTCGATGCAGGCATCGAGGGATATCGTGAAGGAGTCGTCGGCGCCGATACTGCCTCCGGTGGTGAGGCCCAGGTGAACCACCATCATGTCCACCCCGGCCTCGGCGAAGGCGGCCGCCTCATGGGTCTCGTAGCAGTAGGCCATGGTGAACATCCCCCGCTCCGACGCCTTCCTGAGCATGCCTACCTCTTTGTCCAAGCCGAACCCGGTGGCTTCCAGGCTCTTCCGCCATCTTCCGTCCGTATACCCGATGGAGGGAAAGTTGATGACCCCCGAAAAACCCATCTCCTCCACCCGGCCCAGGAACCTGTCCATGACCCGGGTGGGATCCGTGCCGTTCACCCCGGCTATCACCGGCGTGTCCCGAACCACCGGCAGCACCTCCCGCTCCCCCATCTCCATGACGATGGCGTTGGCGTCCCCGATGGGCAGCAGCCCGGCGTTGGAACCGTGGCCGGCCATCCGGTATTTGCCCGAGTTGTAGATCAGGATCAGGTCGGCCCCGCCCGCCTCGGCGAACTTGGCCGAAATCCCGGTTCCGGCCCCGGCCCCGATGATCGGGCTGCCCATGGCCAGCGTATTTCGCAGTCGTTCCAGAACCTGATCCCTGGTGAACATCGCTGCTCCTATTCCTTTCCATAGAGGTGCTGAACTTTGATATATCCCTCGCTGACCAGGCGTTTCAGTCATAGACCGGCAGCAGGGGTATTTGCCCGCCCCCGGCTCAGTCCACCATCAGCAGGCCGCCGTTGACATGGATGGTCTGGCCGGTGACGTAGGCGCCGGCTTCCGAAGCCAAGAATACGGCGGGGCCCACCAGATCCTCGGCTACCTCCATACGCCCCAGCGGAATGTACTTCTCGTACTCGAACAGGTAGTCGCGGTGGTGGGCATGCATCGGGGTGTCCACGGCGCCGGGGGCTATGGCGTTGACCCGCACCCCGTGAGGGGCCGCGTCCTGGGCGGCCGCCCTGCTCAAGGATTGGAGGGCGGCCTTGGCGGAGCAGTAGTCGACCCCGCCGCCGTCCTGGTTGAACACCGACGCCCGCGAAGACCAGGAGCTGCCGATGTTGATCACGCTGCCCCGCCCCGCGGCGACCATCTCCGCCAGAACCGCCCGCATGATCCGCATCGGCGCCCGCAGGTTGACCCCGTACATCCGGTCCCATTCCTCATCGGTTATCCCGATGATGTCCGCATAGCCCATGATCCCGGCGTTGTTGATCAGGACATCGATGCCGCCGCCCATATCCAGGGCGGCCCGAACGATCCGCTCGGGCGTGTCTTGGGCCGTCACATCGGCGTGCACGGTGGATGCCTTCCGACCGATCGCCCTTATCTCCTCCGCGGCCCCTTCCAGATGGCCGGCGTTCAGATCGACCAGCACCAGATCGCTGCCGGCGTAGGCCAGACCCTTCGAGAGAGCCAGACCGATGCCCCGGCCGGCGCCCGTGACCGCGCTGACGCAGCCGCTCAAGTCGAACAGGTTGCGGGATATGTCAGGGAAAGGAAGACTCAACTTCGGCCCTTTCATCAGCGGGGGGCGTCTTCATCGGCTGTCATCAGCGGGGGCGCCGCATCGAAACGCAAGGATACCCCTCATGGCGGCGCGAGGGTTGCTCACCGAGGCGTCGGCTGAGCCTATCTTCAGTCGAGGAGGGTGATCGACAGGGCCGCCTCGAACACCGCGGCGTTGGCGGCGTCCAACCTCGCCTGTTCCTCCTGGGCGAGCGGGTCCAGGAAGCTCCGGTCGGCGTCGAGCTGATCCCACACCGCCAGGAGGGCGGCGGCCTCGAAGCCGAAGTACCGGGCGACCGCGTAGAGGGTGGCCGCCTCCATGTCCACCGACCCGTAGCCGCGCTCCCGCCACTCCTCCACCATCGCCCCGCTCTGGGCGAATATCGAGCTCCAGGTCAGGTGAAGGGAGTCGGCGGCCCTGACACCCCTCGCCTCGAGCTCCGTCCGGCCGAGCTCGGTCAGACGAGGGTCGGCGGCGACCGCATCGGAGGCCCCGTACAGGTGCGCCACTCCTTCACGGGCCGCGGCCGTGGAAGGCGCCACCACGTCGCCGGTGGCCAAGCCGGGGTCCAGCGCACCGCAGGTTCCGATCATCACCATCCGGGGAGTTCCGAGAACGCCGAAGAGGTGCGCCAACTCCACGGCCCTCGGGGCGCCGTAGACGCACGAGTACACCACCGGCGACCCGCGCCACCGGCCCCAGAACATGTCGGGAAAGGCGAGCTCCCGCACCTCGTCGAGCCGGCCCAGCCGCCAGGCAGTGCGTTCCGCCCGCCACCACGAGCCTTCCATGATCACGGCTCGGGGTATGTCGCCGGCGTCCATTCCCAGGGCCGCCAACCATTCGTCCCGCCCCAGGTCCATAACCGCCTTGCGTCCGGTCATCGGTGCCTCCCGCCGGTTTCCTGGATAGATCGGGCCCGGGCGTACCAGCCGTAGGTCCAGACCGCGCCGGCCAGAACGGTACCGGCCAGGAACAGGAAGACCGCGTCCCAGGCGCCCCGCCCCACGAAACCGCCCACCAGCGGCGAGCCGGCGCCGCCCCCGAGGTTGAAGGCGAGGATGAAGACGCCGCCCGCGAAACCCGCACCCGCAGGGTTGACCATCCGGGGGAAAAGGCCCAGCACCAGGGAGGAGGAGGCGCCGACCAGCGCCGTAGCCGCCGCCACCGCCGCGAAACCTCCCGCCAGGCTCGAAACCTGGTTGATCGTGATCAACGCGGCGGCCGCGGCGGTCAGCACGATTCCGCCCTTCAGGGCGGGCCGGTGGCCGGCGGCGAGCCGGAACCAGCGTCCCAGGGCGATGGTCGCCGCGACGGCGATGGCCGGCATGGCGGCGGACAGCAGCCCGGAGCGCGCCACCGACACGCCGTGGACTTCGACGAAGTAGGAGGGCGTCCAGACCAGGAGAGCGACATAGGCCGCCCCGATCGCCGCCGCCGGGGGCAGCAGCCCGAGCAATCTGCCCGCCGCACCGCGCGGGCGCTCGGAATCCGGCGGTTCCACGATCGGATCCCGCACCCCGATCCACCAGACCACGCCGACCGGCACGAGCACCGCCGCCGCGGCGATGAACACCGCCGCCGCACCGCCGCGCTCCACGATGAACCCGCCGAGCGCGAAAGTGAGGGCGCTGCCCGCCGCGAAGCAGGAACCGAACGAAGCCATCACCCGGCCGGCCCGTTCCTCCGGCACCCAGCGGCCCAACGCTCCGACGAGGGGGGTCCATCCCATGGCCTGGAACAGGCCGTTGGCGGACCACACGAGGAGGGCCGGGACGAAGCTCCCGGACGAGACGACGAACAACACGTTCATGACCCCGCTCCCCACCAGACCGAGGCCCACCAACCGACGGGCGCCGATCCGGTCGGCCAGACGCCCGATGGGCACCGCCGAGAGGGAGTAGACCCAGAAGAAGCCGGCCGCCAGGGCGCCGATCTCCGCCGCTTCGAGGCCCGCTTCCTCACCGAGGCGCGGCGCCGCCGCCGAGAAGTTCACCCTTCCCAGGTAGTAGACGGCGTACACCGACCATCCGGCCGCCACCAAGCCCCACCGGGCGTTCGGTCCGGTCGCCGAGCGGGCGGCGGCGGTCAACCGGCGGGCTGCCGCGCCGAATCCGAGTCGGCCCGCCCGTCCTTTCCGTCCGCGGCCGGCCCGAGTATCCAGATCTTGTCGGGATCGAACCTCACCGAGACCTCGTCCCCGTCCGAGAGCTTCTTGACCTGCCCGGGGTCGGTTATCACCTCGATCTCGACCTCGCCGATCATGACCCGGAAACGGGCGTAGCGGCCTACGTACACATGGGAGCGGATCCTCCCCCGGACGCTGTTGCCCCCGCCGCCGCCCAGCTCGACCGCCTCGGGCCGGATGCTGAGCACGGCCTCGCCGCGGTCCACGGCCGTGTGCGGCGCCCGGAACCGGCCGATGGCGGTGGTTATCCGGCCATCCTCGCAGCGGCCGGGAATGAAGTTGGTTCCGCCGAAGAACTTGGCGATGTCGACGGTCCCGGGGGTTTCGTAGAAGGCGTCGGGAACATCGAACTGCTGCAGCCGGCCTTCGAACAGGAGGGCGATCTTGTCGGCGAGCACCACCGCTTCCTCCTGATCGTGGGTCACGAAAACGGTCGTGATTCCCAGCTCGGTCTGGATGCCGCTGATCAGCTCCCGCATCTCGTCGCGCAGGTGGGCGTCGAGGTTGCTGAGCGGTTCGTCCAACAGGAGCACATTGGGCTGGACGATCAGCGCCCGGGCCAGCGCGATCCGTTGCTGCTGGCCGCCCGACAGCTGCTTCGGTCTGCGCTCCTCGAAGCCGGGCATCTGCACCAGGTCCAACATGTCGCGGACCCGCGTCCTTATCTCACTGCGGCTCACCCCCCGCATCTTCAAACCGAACCCGATGTTGTCGGCGACGCTCATGTACGGGAACAGGAGGTAGTTCTGGAATACCATCACCGCACCGCGATCCTCCGGCGCGATGCCCACTATCGAGCTGCCGTCGAACAGGATGTCGCCGTCGGTCGGCCGCAACAGCCCGGCGATCATCTTCATGGTGGTGGTCTTGCCGCAGCCGGAAGGCCCCAGCAGGGCCGTGAGCTTCCCGGATTCGATCTCGATATCGAGCCGATCCACGGCGGGCTCCGACTTCTCGTCGAACCGCTTGGTCAGGCCGCTGAGTTTCACTTGGGTCATATGTTGCCGATACCTCCTACTGCGGCGCTGTCCCCGGACAGGTAACGCGAGCTCAAGAGCAGAACCAAAACGGCCGGCAGGATGAACACCACGCTCAGCGCCCCGGCGATGGCCGGGTCGGAACGGACGAAACTGAACAGGAGCAGGGGCAGGGTCTGCACCTGACCGCCGCCGATCAACAGCGTCAGTACGTACTGGCTCCACGAGATGATAAACGCGAACATCGCCCCCACCACCACCCCGGGGAAGATGGCGGGCAGGGTCACATACCACTGCGTGGCCAGGCGGCCCGCCCCCAGAGAGCGCGCCTGCAGCTCGAAATCGGTGTCGTAGTTGGCGAACACCCCCGACATCACCAGCGTCATATAGGGAAGGGTGGGCACCAAGTGCACCAATATCACCCCGGGCAGGCTGTTGGACAGGCCGGCGCGGATGAAAAGGACGTGGATGCCCAGCACCACCGCCAGGCCGGGAACGATGATCGGGGCCAGGATCAGCCACTCCACCAGCCGCTTGCCCCGAAACTCGTACAACCCCAAGGCCCGGCCGGCGGGCACGCCCAGCAGGATGGAGAAGGCGGTGACGACCAGGGCGATGAGTGCGGTGTTCCAGGCCACCCCCACCACGTCGTTGTTGGGGTTGATCACCTCCGTCCAGGCGCGGGCGCTGTACTCGGTGGGCAGGATGGCGGGGTAGAACCATCGGAAACTGATCGACCATATGAAGAGCGGAACGATGGGCGCGATGAGGAAGGCCAGCAGACCGGTGATCCCCACCCAGCGTCCGGTCACCCGCCAAGCAGGGCGATGGACAAGGGTCGTCTTCGCCGCCGCGCCCGCCATCTCCTAACTCCTTATATACCGGCGGGAGAGCTTCATGTAGGCCAGGATCATCAGGCTGCTCATGAAGGCGATCACCATCGCCATCGCCATAGCCTGGGGGCGCGCCGCCAGATCGACGTCGGTGTAGCTCTCGAAGGCCAGCACCGGCAGCGCCTTGGGGAAGGTGGCGCCCAGCAACCAGGGTATCTCGAAGGCGCCGAAGGTGAAGGCGAACACGATCACCGAGGCGGACACCACGCCGGGCATTACCAGCGGCAGGGTCACGTGCCGGAAGGCCTGCCAGCGGTTGGCGCCCAGCGACCGGGCCACCGATTCGTAGTCCTCCCCCACCGAAAGCAGGATGGCCAGCACGATCACCCCAATGAACGGAATCTCCTTCCACACATATTGGATGATGATTCCTATCGCCCACGGATCGAACACCAGGGCCGGGAACTCGGCCGGGGCGTCGATCAGGCCGGCGCCGGTGGCCAGACGGGAGACCAGGCCGCTGCCGGAGAAGAGGTAGAGAACGCCCACCGCCCCCACCAGATGGGGAATGGTCAGGTTGAGCGAGAAGATGAACTGCACGAACCGCTTACCCCGGAAGGCGGGCCGCAGCAGCATCGCCGAGGCTATCGCCAGGATGGAGGCTATGACGGTGGAGGTGAAGGCGATGTGGAAGGTGAGGACGAAGCTGCGGATGAAACCGTTGTCGGTGAAGATGCTCAGGTAGGCGTCGAAGTTGAAATCGTTGAGCCCGATCAGGGGGAAGTAACCCAGGCTGCGCAGGAACCCCGTTATCAGCCCGCCCATGAACAGCAGGAGGATCACCACTATCACCGGGGCGAGCAACACCCCGATGGTCATCCGCCGCGCCCCCTTCTCGGACAGGCGCATCCGGGGCAGAGACGGCAGTCGGGACGGGTTGGCCGGAGCTTTTTCGTTCACGTAACTTCCGGGGTTTCAGCCTGTCGGTCAGGGTAAGGGTCGGCGGCGCGCCTCGGCGTTGCGCGCCGCCGACCGGTTCTTCGTCTTATCGCTCGGCTACGTTGGTCTTCCATCCCTCTTCGATGGCCGGCACCCAATCACCGAGCAGCTCGGGAAGGGCTGACACGGTGGCCGGGTCCACCACCGACGGGTGGCGGGGCACATCGACGAAGGCCGACTGGGCGGCCGCGTTCAACACGTTGATCTGACCCCAGACCTCGGGATAGGCCTTTTGCAGCTGGGCGTCGATGCTCAGCAGCAGGTCGGCCACCAACAAGGTCGCGGCCTTGTTGGGCGAGTTGTAGGGGATGGCCACGAAGTTGGTGTTGCCGATCTGACCGCTCGACAACCCGTAGGTGCGGGTCGACTCGGGGAAGACCCCGCTGTCCACCTTGGAACCGGCCGAGGCCGGGCCGTAGGCCAGGAAGTGCGAGACCTCCTGGTTGGCGTACAGCTGCTCGAGGGCCGGCTGGTCCACCGGATAGGTCTCCCCGGACCGCCACAGGCACGGCTCCAGCTCGTTCAGGGTCGCCCAGGTAGCCGGCGCCACCTGGTCGTAGAGCGCCTGGTCGAAGGGGATGCCGACCATGTCCTGGTACCCGCCCGGCAGGATCTTGTTGGCCTCGTTGTAGAACACGTGGCGCACGAACACGCTGCCGGTGAAGTCGGGCGGCGCCGGATAGGTGAAGGTTCCCGGGCTGGCGCAGGCCTGCGCCAGCAGGGCGTCCATGTCCGCCGGGGGCTGGGGCAACAGGGCGCTGTTGTAGAACACGGCCGACTGGGCCTGGTTCCATGGAACCTCACACTCGTTCACCGGGGTGCCGAAGTCGTAGGCCACCGTGCCGGCCTCCTGGTCCACGTTGGCCATGCTGGGCATGATGCCCCAGTAGCCGCAGAACAGCAGACCGCCCTGCTTCATCGTCTTGAAGTTCTCACCGTTGATCCAGATCAGATCCACCGAACCGCTGTTGAACTCACCGGCTTCGGTCTCGCTGATCACGGTGTCCACCGCGTTGACGGTGTCGGTGATGCGCACCTGGTTGAGGTCGATGTTGTAGCGCGACTTGGCCTCGTCGGCCACCCAGTCGTTGACGTAGGCGTTGATCACCGCGCTGCCGCCCCACATGAACCAGTTGACCCGGCCTCCGTCGGCCGCGGCCACGATCTCGTCCCAGCTCATCCCGCCTATCTCGGAATCAGCCAGGTCCAGGATGCCCGGCCCGGTGGGACCCATCGGTTCCGGCGTAACCTCCACCGGCACCGTTACCGTCACCTCTACCGTCTCGGTAACCGTTTCGGTCTGGGTAACGATGGACGTGACCACCACTTCCACTTCCACTTGCTCCGTCACGATGGACGTTATGACTTCCGGCTCGCTGCTGCACGCCGCCGCCACCAGGGCGAACACGAACAACAACGCCGAAAGGCTTAGACCTCTTCTACTTCTCATGCTTGGTTCCTCCTTTTGAAAAGTTGGAAATTTCGGGTGCGTTTTCATCTACCGTTTCTGCTCATCCACTCGCGCCCCCTTCCGCCGCGGCGGTCGTACGTCCCAGCACACGATATAGACGCCGCTCCGCAGCCCGCATCTCGTGCTGCATGTTCAGGTTCCTGACCCGGGTGAACTCCGGGAATCCGGCCTGCTGCTCGGAGGCCCACTCCCTGGCGAAAGAACCGTCCTGGATGTGGGAGATGATGCTCCTGAGCTTCGTCCGCTCGGCCTCCTCGTCCTCGGGAGACAGACGGGCGGTCACCTCCTGCCCGTACTGGCTGGTACGGGAATGTAGCGTGATCTGGTCCCAGAGACCAATATCACGGTACGCCTTGGCGGTCTCCACCCCCTCCCCCGACGCGTAGAACTCCAGCATGGCCGCCTCCGGGCTGCACCCGGCCTCGACCAGCACCTCGCAGCAACGGCGCACCGCGTAGAGGTATCCCACCTGTTCCGCGAAGAGGTCCACGGTGGCCTCCTCGAGAAAGCTCGACACGATCACCCCCATCCTGGTGGAACCGATCCCCTTGCAGAGGGCCAGCGTGCGATCGAGGGCGGCCTCCCCGGCGGCCTGGTGAACGGCGATCAGGCTGGGGAACCCCTCGCCGCTCAGGAAGGTCTCCCGCACCCCCGATCCGATCATGCGGGGAGCGATCAACACCACATCCACGTCGGGGGGCGGCGTTATCAGATCGAAGGCGATGTTGTAGCCGCTGGCGAACACCAGCATGCCGCCCGACCGCAGGCCCGGAGCGATCTCGGTCTCGAACACCTCCGGCATCACCTCGTCGGGCACCAGGAGGAATACGATGTCGGCCCGCGCCGCCGCCTCGGTGACCGGGAACACGGCGAAGCCGTCCGCCTCGGCCTGTTCGTAGGACCGGTCCCGGCGGCTTCCCACGATCACCGTGATGCCGCTGTCCCGAAGGTTGAGAGCCTGGGAGCGGCCCTGGTTGCCGAACCCGACGATGCAGACGGTGCGGCCTTCGATGTGCCGCAGGTCGGCGTCGTCGTCGAAGTACATCCTGGCCATCAGATGCCGGCCCCGGAGGGCGGGGAGGTTTCGATCATGACCTTGACGGCCCCTCCGCCGACCGAGGCGGTCTCCATGGCCTCGGCCGCCTTCTCCAGGGGGAAGCGGTGGGTGACCAGCAGGTGCCCGGCGATCCGCCCCGACGACAGGAGCTCGATCGCCTCCGGGAAGGCGTCGCGGCCCAGGTACACGGGAAGCACGGTCGCTTCCTTCGATTGGGCGAGCATCAGGTCGAAGGGTATCCGCCCCTCTATGTTGACGCCCACCGCCGCCACCCTTCCTCCCGGCCGGACCACCCGCAGGGCCGTCTCCAGAGTGGCGGGGCTTCCCACCGCCTCGAAGGCGACATCCACCCCCGACGGCTCGGTGCGCTCCAGTATCTCGGCGGCTTCCAGCCCTCCCGCGTCGACGGTCCCGGCGGCGCCCAGCTCCGCCGCGATGTCCAGACGGCTCTGGTCGAGGTCGGTGGAGTAGACCGCGCCGGCGCCGTAGGCCCGCGCCGCCGCCAGGATCAGCAGTCCGATGGGCCCCGCCCCGATGATCATGACCGTTTCGCCCGGACGGAGCCCGCTCCGGCGGACCGCATGCACCGCGATCGATGTGGGTTCTACCAAGGCGCCGAGCGTCGACGGCATCCCGGCGGGCAGATGATGCGCCCCCCGCGCCGGCACCGCCACCAGCTCCTGGAGCGCTCCGTCGGTGTGGGGGGACCCGGTGAACCGGATATAGGGGCATACGTTGTACAGGCCCCGCCGGCAGGCGCCGCAGCCGCCGCAGGGGATGATCGGTTCCACGGCGATGCGGTCACCGACCGCCGCGGAATCCACTTGCGGCCCGACCTCCGCCACCACCCCGGTGAACTCGTGCCCCAGCACATGGGGCCGGAGGATCCGCCAGTCGCCGATGCGGCCGTCCTGGTAGTAATGCAGGTCGGAACCGCAGATGCCCACCAGCCGGGGCGCGACCAGTATCTGGCCGGGACCGGGCGAAGGCGCGGGGCGGTCCTCCATGGCGAGGCCGCCTCCCGGATGGAGAACCGCCGCTCTCATCCGCCGGCGGCCGCGGTCAGGATTCTCTCCTGGTCGTCGAGTTTGGCGATCAGGTCGCGGAAGATCGCATCCCGATCCACGCCGACCGCTTCGAGCATGACCGGCCCGTCGGCGCGCGGCCTCCAGAAGAGCCGGTCGTCGAGCCGGGGAGTGGCCGTCTCCCTGGTAGGCGCCCAGCGGCGGTCGATCAGCCACGCGATGTTGATGAGGTCCCAGATCACCCAGGACTGCCCGGGGAAGGGCTCGACCCCCCGCTGGATATGGATCGGGTTGTTGGTGTACAGATGGAAGAGGTAGTCGCCGATCTCACCCTTGCCCCGGATCCAGGCCTCCATCTCGGGAAGGGAGAACCGCAGCTGGGCGCCGACGTGGAAGCCCGGCAGGTACACCATCGGGACTCCCGAGTCGAACAGCAGCCGGGAGGCGTGGGGGTCCTGCACCAGGTTCAGGGACGGGCGGTTGCCGAGGCCGGTCCAGGTCGGGTAACCGGAGGTCCAGGTCACCACCATCCGGGCGGCGATCTCCGGGGCCATCAGCAGGGCCGAGGCGATGTTCGTGACCGCGCCGATGGCGGCGATGTGCAGGACGCGCTCGTCGTCGGCGAGGGCCGCCTCGACGATGCGCCGGGCCCCCTCGCTCTCCACCGGCACATCGGCGGCCGGCAGGTACCGATCCGACCCGCGCCACACCAGGCCCTCGGAGGGTGCGCCCAGCTTGTGGAACACGTTCTCGATCTCGGCGAAGGAGAGCTCCATGCCCTCGTCCGGGCCGGTCAGATCCATAGTGGCCGGATCGACGCCCAGGGCGGCCAGACGGCGCGCCCAGGGCATGAACCGGTTGGTCGATTCCGAGGCGGCGCCCCGTTCCAGTTCCTCGGTCGCGGCGATGAGGGGTTCCCGCATATGGAGATGGCCGTAGGGCTCGGCGACCACCGCCTCGATGTCGATGCGCTCGGGCGACAGGGCGGCCCAGGCCAGAGCGAACTGGTCGTCGATCTCGTTGGCGGCGTCGGTGTCGATCAAGACCCGCACAGGACCGGGCCGGTCTGCCAACATCTCCCGGCGGCGGGCGTCGCTCACCTTCGGAAACACGGTCAAGGAACATCCTCCATTGTCGGCTTTCCACCTGCGGCGGTCCGGTCACCCGGGGAACGGGTCCTCCAATCTACACCTTCGTCTTCGGCGATGGTGCGCAGCTCGCGGAGCCGGTCGGCGCAGCTCTCGAGGCTGGCTCGGCCCGTGGCCGCGTCGCGCCACACCGCCCGGCCGGCTACGAAGCCCGACGCCCCGGCCCGGCACGCCGCCCCCAACATGTCCCGGAACAGCCGGTAGTCGCTTCCCTCCGACAGAACGGTCCACGGAACGGGGCTGAGCCGGTCGATCTGCTCGCAGGACTCGGCCCAGGCCTGCCGGGAGGGGTTCTCGACCGGCTGCTCGGGAAACTGGAGCTTGAGCACGTCTGCGCCCAGCCCCCCAAATCGTCTCACCCCTTCGAGCACCGCCCTCCTGCGGTCGGACGGATCCTCGTACAGGGCCAGCGGCTCGGAGAAAAGCGGCATCTCCGCGGCGGCGCACCGTTCCGCCGCATCCGCCGCGAACCGCTCCGCCGCCGAAGTGTCGCCGTCAGGATCGAAGTAGAAGGAGATCTTCACCGCATCGACCCCGAGCCGGGCCGCCCGCGCCGCGTCCCATCCCGGCAGGAGGCGCGGGGCGGAGCGGGCGTCCTCGTAGTCACCGTCCTCGATGCCCAATACGAGGCCCGCCCCATGCTGCGTACCCGGCCCGGCGGCGCCCGCCCCGGTCCAGAAACCCGGATCGACCAGCACCGCCCCGGCGTGGGGCCCCAGCCCCTCGACCAGCCGCAGCTTGGCGGCCCGGAGCTCGTCCGCGCCCATCGAATCCGGATCGCCGGGCCGCACGGCGGCGGCGAACGACCTCACGTGGTCGATGGCCAGGACCGCGAAGCGTCCGGTGTCGGTGGCCGTCCGCCCGAGACGTTCCGAGCGCATTCCGGATGCCCCGGCGGACCATCCCGTCATCGGTTCAGGCCGTCGATCTGCAGGTGGTCGCGCATGGGCAAGGGCCGGGTGGTCCGCATACCTAGCCAGGCGGCTACCTCGCTCAGCTCCGAGGAAAGGTCACCCTGAGCTACCGCGTAGTGGTGCTCGTGACCCCCCACGACCAGGGTGTTCACCAGGTCCAACATCTCGATCGGCTCGCCGGCGAGGCGGAACTTCGAGAACCAGCCGCGGGTGCCGTCGAACCCGGCCCGGCCCGTCTCGACCACTTCGGCGGCAGCGATGAACATCTCGCTGAAGTCGTCCCCGGTGTAGGCGATGGTGGTCTGCTGGGGGGCGAACCGCAGATCGCCCGAGACCCCGTAGCGCACGTCCGACTTGCGCCCCAGGGTCACATGGTCGACCCAGCGGATTCCGTTGTCCCCGCCGAAGTGCCGGGGCGTCACCCCGCAGTGCCACAGCAGGGCGGCGTCGGCTTCGTGATCGAGGGCGGTGAGGTCCAACAGGGTGGAAGATCCGTGTATCGGCGACATGGAGTTCATCAGCAGCATCGACACCGCTCCCGGCACGTCGCCCTCGCACGAGACCGCCAGACCGTCCTCCGACCCCAGCAGGCTGTAGGCCATGCACGGGGCCGCCTGGAAGTCGTCCTGGAAGGTGGGCCAGCACTGCACGGCCAGCGCGTCGTACCCCTCGGCCTCGATGAGCCGCTTGAGGGCCAGGTAGATGCGGGCGTTGCGGTCCATCCCGATTCGGGGCGCGGTCACCTCGACGGCCAGGTCGGCGGCCGTCTGCACCACCGAGTCCGCCGACCGCTCGTCGACGGCGCGGGCCAATGCGACCACCTCGGCGATCGAGTGGCGGCCGATCCTCGTACCGAACCGCTCCTCCAGCTTCGCCTCGTCGAACAGCATGTTGTAGAAGCCCGGCGAGACACCGCCGATCCACCCGATACGCGCCGAGGCCATCGTCTTGATCCCCTGGAGGGCCCGGATGGTCACGCGGAGCCGCCTGTCCATGTCCGGCTCGTCGATATGGCCGAGGAACCACTTGAAGGGGATGCGGCGGTCTCGCAGGTATCGGCGGATGATCGAGGCGTAGTGGTTGACCGAGACCAGCGAATGCAGCTGGATGGACCCTTCCAGCACCGGCTCCGGGGTCGCCCAGAGGCCGATCCGGGGCGCCGCGCCCGCCAGCGGTTCCAGCAGCTCGCCGGAGGCGCAGGCGGCGGCCTGGATCAGAAGGAAGTCGACCCGCTCCGACGACATGCGGGCGGCCGCCTGCCGCGCCTGCTCCACTTCCTGCACGCCGGTATCGACGGCGATCAGGTCGAAGTCCATCTCGTCGGCTAGGCGCCGGAGGCCGCCGACGGCGCGCCCGTACTGGTCGTGCTCGTCGGCGTAGTAGGTGCCGAACGCCGCTCCTACATACCCGACCCGAAGCCGCCGGTCCTTCATGACATCACCTCGCAGCCCGCCGAACACTCCCCCGGCCGTCCAAAGAACCCGTCATCGATCAGCCTCCTCGCGGTTCATCTCGTCGGCCCAAGCCTCGAATATGAGAGCCACGGTAGTAGCGCCGGGGTCCTGATATCCCAGGCTGCGGTCCGGTGCGTAGCGGGCCCGGCCCGCCTTGGGCGGCATACCGGCGGTCGAAACGGCGCCCCGGCGGGCGGCCCTCGCCGCGGCCGACATGACCCCGGCCAGGGCCTCCCCCGCCTCGAGCGCTGCCCCGGCGCCCTCGACCGCCGGGGCTAGGGCGTCCAGCATCGTCTTGTGGCCCGGCTCGGCCCTTCCCAACCTCATGACCCGGGCCGTTCCCTTCCCCAGGGCGGCCACGAAGTCGGACGCGTCCGGCTCGGCAATCCCGGACAGGCGGCCGGCCGCCGCCCCGAAGAACGCCCCGAACAGCGCTCCGGCGGCGCCCCCAACGGTCTCGTGGAAGGCTCCCCCGGTGGTGCGGAAAACCCCGGCCGCGCCGCGGTCGTCCTGCCCGCCGATCCGGCGCCCGGCCTCGGCGAGAGCTTCGGCCATGTTCACGCCGTGGTCGCCGTCGCCGGCCACCGCATCCAGACGGGACAGCTCGTCCTGGTGTTCGGCCACCCGGCGGGAGGCCGAGACGATCATTCGGGCGGCCAGGCTGCGGTCCATCGATGTAACCGCCATGGTCGTCTTCGATCCCCTCACATCGTGAACCCCGCCCCGCGGGCGGGGGCGTCGTACAGATCGAGCATCTCGTCGTCCATGCTGCATAGCGCGAACGCGAAGCCGGCCTGGTCCAGAGTGGTGGCGTACGGTCCGATCCACGACCGGACCACTTCGATCCCCCTGTCCGCTAGGGCGGCCCGCGCCCCCCGGTAGAGGATGGACAGCTCCATCAGCGTGAGCGAACCGGCGTTGTTCAGCAGCAGGCCGACCCGGGCGCCGGGACCCGGCTCGGCGTCGTCCACCAGCCGCCCGATCATCATCTCCGAGATATCGTCCGCCCCCGCCTCCTCGCCGAGGCGGGTTCCCGGCTCCCCGTGCACTCCCATCCCCACCGAGACCGAGGTGTCTTCGGGGTCCCCGAGGGGCTGGCCGCTGATCGGGTGGGCCACCGTGCCGAGCGCCGCCGACAGCGACCGGGTGTTGTCCCTCACCCTCCGGGCCATCTCTGCGCACGCCGGCAGCGCCCCGCCCCGTTCGGCCAGCGCCCCGACGATCTTCCACACGAAGAACAGGCCCGCCCCGCCCCGCCGCTCGGTGCTCCGGTCCTTGGGGGCCGACGCCACATCGTCGTAGAGGACCACCATCTCGACGCCGTCGATTCCCTCGTCCTCGGCCTCGGCGACGGCCAAGGAGGCGTTCATGATGTCGCCGGTGTGGCTGGAGACCAGCAGCAGTACGCCCCCGCCGCGATCGGCGGCGGCGATGCCTTCCAGTATCCCGCCGGGTCCCGGCGAGGAAAAGATCGGCCCGGGTACGTTCACATCCAGCAGCCCCTCGCCCACCCAGCCGATCATGGCGGGTTCGTGCCCCGAGCCGTTGCCGATCACCAACCCGACCCGGCCCTCCGGTTTGGGGACCGCCCGCACCACCAAGGCGCCGGACAGCCGGATTATGTCGGCGTGGGCCGCCGCATAACCCTCCAGCATCTCCTGGACCGCCCGGCGGGGTTGGTTGAAGAACCGCCGGGTGCGGATGCTCATGCGATGTTCTCCCTGATGAAGCGGGCCGCGTCGGCGGCGTCCCGGTCGAGGTCGTCGGAGAGATCCCGCCATGCGTAGGTGGCCCGGCCCGTCTCGGCGCCCGAGTTGGGGAAGGTCTCGAAGACCACCCAGCCGCCGTAGCCCGCCTCGTCGAGAGCCGTCTTGAAGGAGGCCCAGTCGATATGGCCGTACTGGGGGGCGCGGCGGTTGTTGGCCGCCGCCTGGACGTGGCCGATGCGCCCGGCCGCCAGGCGGACCGCCCCGGCCAGGTCGTCCTCCTCCATGTTCATGTGGAAGGTGTCGAGCTCGACCTCGACGGAGGGATGGTCCACCGAGTCGATGAAGTCCAGGCACTCGGCGACCGTGTTGAACATGAAGCTCTCGAAACGGTTCAGCACCTCGAGGCAGATGGTGACACCCAGCGCGGCGGCGTGTTCGGCCGCTTCGTGGAGCGACGCCGCCGAACGTTTCCGGCGGACGTCGAGATCGCCCTCGGGGAACCCCATCCACGGGGCGTAGGTCACACCTCCCAGGATCGGGCTCCCCAGCCGGGCCGCCTGATCGAGGCAGCGCCGGAGATGCTCCACCCCGGCGGCGCGCACACCGGCGTCTGGGCTCGAGATGTCCATCTCCGGGGTGAGGCCGGTGCTGCACAGGACGCTCAGGCCCAGAGACTCGGCGGTGCGGGCGATCCGCTCCACCCCGACGTCGACCCCGGCCACGAACGACATCTCCACCCCGTCGTAACCGGCCTCGGCCGCCTTGGCGAAAACCGAGGCCTGGTCGTCGTACCAGCTGTCCAGCCAGTAGAAGATCTCGATTCCGACCGGCCGGGTCATGCGGCCCTCCCTTCGATCTCGAACGCCGCCCTCAGCAGAGGGTGGGCGGGGACCCCTTCCATGAACTTCACGGCTACCACCGTACCTTTCTCCGGTATCCGGTCGCCCAGCACCCTGTGGGTGATACCTCCTTCCACCCCGTCCAGGCGTATCGAGGCGAGCAGGTAGGGCGCCTCCACGCCGCCGAAGGGCGGGGGGATGTGAACGCGGGTGGCGGCGGTTACCGTCCCGGTCCCGGGCAGGTCGTACCAGGCGGTTTCCGCCAGATCGACCGGGCAGAACGGGCGGGGGGGAAACCACGCCGCCCCGCACCCGTCGCAGCGGGTGGCCCTCAGGACGCCCTGGTCGATCCCCCGATAGAAAGGGTCGGCGAACCCGGCCGTATGGCGGTAGCGCTGCGACATCTCGATATGGAACAGGGAGGTCGGCCGCCCCGCCCTACTCACACCGCGCTCCACGCCGTGCACCCGCATCAGACGGGCGGCTCCAAGGACGGGGGCGGGCAGCTGGAACCATCCATCTAGGCCGCCCTCCCGAAGACGTTCACCACGCTGAGGGCGCCGACCCCGGCGTGGGTGTCCGTAATCCCGATCCGGGCGTCCGGCACCGCCCTGGGGCCCGCCGCCTCGCCTCGGAGCTGGGCGACGATCTCCACCGCCTGGGCGATCCCGGTGGCGCCCACCGCCGAGCCCCGTCCGAGCAGGCCGCCCGAGGTGTTGACCGGCGTCTGCCCGCCGAGGTCGAACCGCCCTTCGGCCGCCGCCGGGCCGCCCTTGCCCACCGGGCACAACCCCAGGTCCTCGTATGCTTGGAGCTCCGCTCCGCTGAAGGAGTCGTACACCTCGGCCACATCTATCTCGTCTGCGGGGTCGTCGAGGCCCGCCGACCGGTAGGCCTGCTCGGCGGCCCGGCGCTTGGCCGCGAAGTGGGGGAACATGTCATCGGGGCGGTCGGACAGGCGGGGATGGTCGGTCGCCGAACCCGTACCCAGGACCGCCACCGGGGGGCGGTCCCCGAAGGTGGAGGCATGCCGCTCGGCCCAGTCCCCGGTCGCCAGGAGGACGGCGGCGGCGCCGTCGCTGAGCAGGCTCGCATCGAGCAGCCGGTAGGGATCCGACAACGGCCTCGACGCCAGCACGTCGTCCACGGTGATGGACATGCCCTTGTGGGCGTAGGGGTTGTCGAGGGCCATGCGGCGGTTCTTGACGGCCACGGCGGCGAACTGTTCGGGGGTGGTGCCGTAACGCCGCATGTGTTCGGTGATCATCAGGGCGTAGGGGGCGGCGAAGGTCCCGAAGACGGGCGTCTCCCACTCGAAATCGGCCGACATGGCCAGTATCTCGGAGGCGGTGGAACGGTCCACGGAGCGGCCGTTGGCCTCTCCTCCGAACACGAGGACGGAGCGGGCAGCGCCCGAGCCCAAGGCCATCACGGCCGTCCGTATGGCGAGGGCGCCGGTGGCGCCGCCCCCCTCGACCCGCACCGCGGGCTTGCCCACCAGCCCCACGGCCTCGTGCAGTACGTGTCCGAGGCTCATCTGGCGGTTGAAGTGGTCGCTTTCGTAGGCGGCCACCCCCATATCGACGGCCGCGGCGCCCGCGCCGGCGTCGATCAGGGCCGATCGGGCCGCCTCGACCACCATGTCCCGCACGGTCGCATCGTCCCGAAACCCCGCGAACGGCGTCATGCCGACGCCGACCACGAACACCCGGTCACCCGCGTCCCGCCGCCGGGTTGGTCCGTTCACGGCGCCCCGAGCTCGAAGTCGACCCGCTCGAGGCCTCCGCTGAAGGCATATTCCCCCTCGTATGAGCTGCTGACCGGCGAGAGAGTATCGGCGCCGACGCTCAACGAACCCCACGAGATCATGCCGCGGGCCATATCGGCCATGGCCAGCTCGCCCAGCACCGTTCCGTCCGCCTCCAGGCGCCCCACGCCCCGGCAGCCGCCGGTTCGCTCGAACCGGAAGGACAGGGTGCGGGTTCCGGGGGCCAAGGGGACCGAGGAGGCCAACGTCTGGCGGTTCCCGAGATAGCAGTACTCGAACACGAGGCGCCCGCCCCTGACATACAGCACATAGCCGCCGCTCACGTCGCCCACCGCCACCAGCACCCCCTCGTCGGATTCGTCCAGCGGATCGATCCGGGCGGTGATCGAGAAGGAACGGTCGAAGATCAGGGGCGTGACGCCGCCCGGGACCCGCACCGAACCGCCCAGATAGGTGAAGGTGTCCCTGGCCCGCGGGGAGCCGGGCGTCTGGAAGGTCGAGGCCCGGACGGCCAGGTAGCGGTCGTCGAGGGGAAACACGGAGTACCGGCCCGCCTCCTCCGACCACTGCCCGACCAGCTCCTGGAGCTTCTCGGGATGGCCGGCGGCCACGTCGCGGCATTCCGAGAAATCCGAGTCTATGTGATACAGCTCCCAGGGGTCGTCCTCGAAGGGCTCGTTGCGCCGGTGCCGGGTGAGCGCCTTCCATCCGTCCTGCCACATGGCCCGGTGGCCGATCATCTCGAAGTACTGCCGATCCCGCGGCGGCGGGGAGTCCGGGTCGTCGAGCACCCCCCGGATGCTGGCGCCGTGGTAGGGCATCTGGGCCACCCCCCCATACGAGGCCTGCGGCGCCACCCCGGCCAGGTCCAGGAGGGTGGGGGCGATGTCGATGGCGTGCAGGAACTGGGACCGCACCCCGCCGGTGTCGGACAGACCCTGCGGCCAGGAGATGACGAGCGGGGTCCGGACGCCGCCCGCGTAGGTGTTCTGCTTGTACCACCGCAGGGGGGTGTTGGCCGCCTGGGCCCATCCCCACGGGATGTTGGTCTGGGAGTGGGGGCCGCCGATCGTGTCGAACCGCTCCAGGTTGAAATCCACCGTGCAGAATCGGTCCTCCTCGTAGGTCACGATGTCGGCGCCCCCGTCGGGGCCGCCCTCCTGGCTGGCTCCGTTGTCGGACAGGACCACCAGGATGGTGTTGTCGAGCCGGCCGATCGAATCGAGGAAGTCCACCAGCCTGCCCAGCTGCGCATCGGTGTGATCGAGCATGGCGGCGTAGGCCTCCTGGAAACGGGCGAACAGCCGCTGCTGGTCCGGTGTCAGATCCGCCCATTCCTCCACCCCGGGGTTGAGGGGCGCCAAGACCGCATCCGGGGGGACCACCCCCAGATCCTTCTGCTGTTCGAACCGGCGCCGGCGGATCACATCCCACCCTTCGTCGTAGCAACCCCGGTACTTGTCGAGATACTCCCGGGGCGCCTGGTGCGGGCAGTGGGCCGTCCCGAAGGCCGCGTAGAGGAAGAAGGGCTGCTCCGGTTTGACCGAAACCTGGTCCCTCACGTAGTCGATGGCGTGATCGATGAGGTCTTCGGTCAGGTGGTAGCCGTCCTCGGGCCTTCCCGGCGGATCCACCCGGTGGTTGTCCTCGACGACATCCGGGTAGAAGTGGTCGGTCAGCGCATCCAGGAACCCGTAGTAGCGCCCGAACCCGCGGCCGAGGGGCCACTGATCGTAGGGTCCGGCGGCGGTCGTCTCTTCGAGCGGGGCCAGATGCCATTTGCCCACCGCCAAGGAGGCGTAACCGGCGTGCCGGAGCACCTCGGCGAGGGTGGCGGCCGATTCCGTCACCCGGCCGCGGTATCCGGGGAAGCCGGAATCCACATTGGAGAGGTAGGCCATGCCGACGCTGTGGTGGTTGCGGCCGGTGAGCAGGCAGGCCCGGGTCGGCGAGCAGAGCGGGGTGACGTTGAAATCGTTGAACCGCAGCCCCCGCTCGGCCAGGGTGTCGATCACCGGCGTGTCGATCTCCGCCCCGTAGCACCCGAGACCCGCAAAGCCGACGTCGTCGAGGACCACCACCACGATGTCCGGCTTGCCCCGGGCGTCGTTCTCGACCGGCGGCCACCACGGCGCCGAATCCCGGAAGTCGGATCCGATGACGCCCCTGAAATCCTCTGCGGGTGAACCCGGCGCCGCCTGTTCTTCCCTGCCGGATGAGGTGCTGGCAGATGTCATTCGTTCATCGGGCCTTTCAAGGTATCGGCGCCGCCGGTGGAACAGGCGCGAGCGGCGCGACGTCTCGCCTTCGGCATCGGCGGTAACCATACTCGCGTATGGGGCATCGTCCTTCCTGTTGCAGCACGCCGCCGGACGAGAGGAAACAGATGGAACCCGTTCGGAGTTTCGGCGCCGGAGGCCGCACGGCGCCGCTCATACCCCGGGCGCTGGCCGCCGTTTGCCTGGCCTCGGCGGCCGCCGCCTGCGGGACCCCTGCCCCCGAACCGGCTGCCGTGATGCCGCCGCGGGCGGAACCAGCCCCGGCGGGCGGCGGCGAACCCGGCATGAACGAACCCGGCATGGGCATCTGGGCCGACGTGGTGCGGATCATCGACGGCGACACGCTGGTGATCTCCCTCGAAGGGGACGAGCACAGACTGCGTTTGATCGGGATCGACGCCCCGGAAACAGGTGAATGCCTGTCCCGGGAGGCCGGGATTCGTCTGGGGGAGCTGGCGTCGGTGACGGTGTGGATTGAAACCGACCGGCAGCCCTACGACCGGCACGGGCGGTTGCTGGCCTACCTGTGGGCGGAAGGCGATCTGGTCAACGAGCGGCTGGCGGCCGAAGGTCTGGCGGCCGCCCGGGCCTACGAACCGAACACGGCCCGCCAGCCGGCGCTGCAGGCAGCCGAAGACGCCGCCCGCCGCAGCCGGCTGGGGATGTGGGCGGACGGGGCCTGCGGCGCCCCGCCCCCGTTCGACATCGAGATAACCGAGATCCGTTGGAACCCGCCCGGCCCCGACGGAGACGACCTGAACGGCGAATACCTGGTGCTGACCAACCTGTCCGACCGGCCCGTAGACCTGAGTGGATTCACCCTGCGCGACGCATCGGCCTCCAACCGCTACCGGTTCCCGCCCGGCCGGGCGCTGCCCGCACGCAGCCGGGTCACCGTCCACACCGGAAACGGACAGGACGGCCCCGACCGCCTGTATTGGGGAAGCGACCGGCCGATATGGAACAACGACGGCGACCGGGCCCTCCTGGTGGACCCCGCCGGAAACGCAGCCGCCGAATACTCCTATCGGGGCTGACCCGCCCCCCGCCGCAGGGGAGACCGCCGCAGGGGGATCGGGCCGGTCAGACCCGCCGCCGGGACACCGCCCGCTCGGCCTCCCGCCGCATCTCGCGGGTCTTTATCTTCTGCCGCTTGTCGTAGCGGCGGGCCCCGCGGCCCACCCCCAACCAGACCTTGACCCGCCCGCCCTTCCAGTACATCTCTACGGGCACGATGGCGAGGCCCCGCTCCCGGACCCGCCGGGTGATGCGGGCTATCTCACCCGAATTGAGCAGCAGCTTGCGTTCCCGGGTGGGGTCGTGCCCCCCGTCGCGAGCCATCCGGTAGGGGGCGATATGCATGCCCGCCAGCCACACCTCCCCCCGCCTGACCAGGCCGTAAGCCTCTTTGAGCTGGGCTTGGCCCTCCCTGAGGCTCTTCACCTCCGATCCGGTCAGCACGATGCCCGCCTCGTACTCGTCCTCGAAGGTGTAGTCATACCGGGCGCGCCGGTTGGAGGCGATGACCGCCCGCCTGCCCTGTTTGCCCTGTTTGCGGCTCATCTCTCGGCTCTCCCGCCTCTGTTCACAACACGGCCGTCCGCCCGTCCGGGCCCCGGCCCCCCTCAGCCCAGATAGAGCATCGGGTCCACGGGTTCACCCAGCTCGCGCACCTCGAAATGGAGGTGCGGGCCGGTGCAGTAACCCGTACATCCTATGTAGCCGATCACATCGCCGGCGAGCACATTTTCGTCCACCGCCACCGCGATAGACGACTGATGAGCGTACAGGGTGGCCAGCCCGCCCCCGTGGTCGATCACCACCGTCCGTCCGTAGCCCCCCCACCACTCGGCCAGGATGACCCGCCCGTTGGCGGCGGCATGGATCGGATCTCCGGTGGCGGCCCTCTGGTCGAGGCCGTTGTGCATCCGGCGGCCTCCCAGGATGGGATGGATGCGCCATCCGAACGGCGAGGTTACCGAGCCGCCCACCGGCCAGGCCAACCGTCCGGGCGCCCGGCCCTCCCTCACCTGCCGCCGGAGTATCTCCAGCGCCAGCCGCTCCGACTCCGCCTCGAGGGCCTCCACGTGCCCTTCGTGATCCGAGATATCCTCGGTCACCCGGGCCAGAAGGCTTTCCTGCCGCCGGAGCTCCTCGAGCAGCTCCTCCCGGGCGGCGTCCACCACCGTCCGGTGCTCCTCGGCCCGGGCCAGCTCCACCTCCAGCTCCCCCAGCAGCGCCGTTTCCTGCTCCCGCTCCTCGCTCAGCCGGTCCTGGCGCTCCAGCTCCTGGCGCTCCACCAGCTCCAGGGAACGCAGCAACACCTCGGTGTCCGCCAACAGGTCCCGCATGTACTGGACCCGTATCGAGGCGGCGTTGAAGTCCTCCGACCCCAGGAACGCGCCGTCCACCCCCGCCGAGGCGCTCATGTAAAGCTCGACGCCCCGTTCCCGAACCAGGTCGAGGGTCAGCCTCTTCTCCAGCCTGGTGCCGGCCAGCTCCGCGTCGAGCAGACGGATGCGGCGTCCGAGATCGGCCACGGACTCCTCACGGAACACCACCGCCGTCTCCGCCTCGGCCAGCGCCGTCTCCGCCTCGGCCAGCGCCGCCTTCACCCCGGCCATGCGCACCTCCGTCTCCTCGATGTCGTCGGCGAGCTCGGTGCGCTCGGTGCGGGCGGTGTCTATACGGCGGCGCAGATCGGTCAGCCTCCGCTCGACCTCCTCGAGCCGGTCTTCCTCGTTCTGGGCGGACACCGGCCGGGGCCCGGAGAGGAAGAACACCCCCGCCAGAACCACCGCCGCCCCCAAGCCCGCCGCCCCCAAAATCGACGCCCAGGGAGCCCGCCCGCCCCTCCGCACCGGATCACACCCTCAGGAACCGCCTCAAACCGAGGCTGCTCCCCAGGAATCCGGCTATGACCCCGAAGGTGAGGATCAAGACGCCGCGCTGGAGCAGGAAGTCCGATTGGACCTGGAACCGAAGGAGTATGTCGGTCGGAACCCGCGCCAACAGCTGATGGCTGACGTACACCGCGGCCACCGCCAGACCGCCCCCCAACAGGCCCACCGTGGCGCCCTCCAGGATGAACGGCACCCGAATGAACCAGTTTCCCGCCCCTACCAGCTTCATTATGGCTATCTCCTCCCGCCGGGCGTATATGGCCATGCGGATGGTGTTGGCGATCAGCACCACCGCCGCCGCACCCAGAACCGCCACCAGGCCGATGCCGATCGAGTTGAGCACCTGGGTGAGGCTCAGCAGCCGTTCGATGCCCTCGCTGAACACCGAGAGCCGCCTGAGCAGCTGATGCCCCACCAGTCGGAACTGCACCTCCTGGTAGGAGGAGATGTCGTCCAGCTCCACCCGGATGGAGGCCGGGAGCTCGGCGGCGGTCATGGTTTCGACCAGGGCCGGCTGGTTGCTGAACATCTCCTGGAACTCCCGGTAGGCCCCCGCCTTGTCCAGGTACCAGGCCCGCCTCACCTCCTCGAAGCCCTGTATCTCTTCCAGCAAAGCCCGATGCGCGGCGGGGCCGCCTTCGTCCTTCAGGAAGATGATGATGTGTTCGCCCTCCTGCCACTGCAGCGTGTTGACCCGCACCAGCTCGTTGAACACCAGAGCGCCGAAGGCCAGGGTGAGGGAGACGAACACCGCCAACACCGCACCGGTCACCACCAGGATGTTGCGGCGCAGGTTGGTGAAGGCCTCGCCTATCAGGTAGAGAACGGTGCTCATATCCCTGGGGCGGCCACCGCTAGAGGTCCACCAGGTCGGCCGAGGATTCGTATCCCGACCCGGCCTGGTCGCGCACCACCCGGCCCCGTTCGAGCTGCACCACCCGGCGGCGCATGGCGTCCACGATGGCATGGTCGTGGGTGGCCATCATCACCGTGGTGCCGGTCCGGTTGATGCGGTCCAGGAGCCGCATTATCCCCACCGATGTGGCGGGGTCCAGGTTGCCGGTGGGTTCGTCTGCCAGGAGGATCGGGGGCCGGTTGACGAAGGCCCGGGCGAGGGAAACCCTCTGCTGCTCCCCCCCGGACAGCTGGCGGGGGTAGCGGTCGGCCTTGGCGGACAGCCCCACCAGCTCCAGCACCTGCGGCACCTGGCTGCGCACTACGGAGCGGGGCCGCCCCGTGACCTTGAGGGCAAAGGCCACGTTCTCCGCCACCGTCTTGTTGGGCAGCAGCTTGAAGTCCTGGAACACGGTGCCCACCGTGCGGCGGAGGTAGGGCACCCTCCACGAGGTCATCTTGGTGATCTCCTTGCCCGCCACCCAGATCTTGCCCTTGGTGGCCTTCTCCTCCCGCAGGCACATCCGGATCAGGGTCGACTTCCCCGAACCCGAAGGCCCGACCAGGAACACGAACTCGCCCCGCCTCACATCCATATCGATTTCCCGCACGGCGACGATTCCGCCGTCGTAGACCTTGGCGACGTTCTCGAGCCTGATCATGAACCTTCCAGTGCCGCTCGTTCGCGGTGAGCGCGGGCCTTTCAGGTTAACAACGGAGG
The DNA here is from genome assembly GCA_958295745.1 of uncultured Acidimicrobiia bacterium. GTDB lineage: Bacteria > Actinomycetota > Acidimicrobiia > Spongiisociales > Spongiisociaceae > CATQHD01. The sequence continues at coordinate 239,637 of OY282370.1, forward strand.
GTTGCTAATCAGAGGCTTTACCACGCACGCCCGCCCCGATGAAAGATCAGGTCAACCATCCGCCCGTTCCCGGCGCTCCTGGCCGGCCCGCCGCCAATGCAGATACGACTTGGTGAACCGGTCCAGGGAACCGTCCAGCACCCCTTGTACGTTGCCGACCTCGAGACCGGTGCGCAGGTCCTTGACGAGCTGATAGGGCTGGAGGACGTATGACCGGATCTGGCGCCCCCACCCCGCCTCGGTCTGCTCGCCCCTGATCTGATCCATCTCCCGCAGCTGCTCCTCGCGGGCCCGGTCGGCCAGTTTGGCCTTCAGCTGGGTCATGGCCCTGGCCCGGTTCCGGATCTGGGACCGCTCCGCCTGGCAGGCCACCACGATCCCGGTCGGCAGGTGGGTGATGCGCACGGCCGAGTCGGTGGTGTTGACGTGCTGGCCGCCCGCGCCCTGCGACCGGTAGGTGTCGATGCGGAGGTCGTCTACGGCGATATCGACCCGGACATCCTCGACCAGCGGGACGACATCCACCCCGGCGAACGAAGTGTGGCGGCGGGAGTTGGAATCGAATGGCGAGATCCTCACCAGCCGATGCACGCCCCGCTCCCCCTCGAGGGCGGCGTAGGCGTAGCGGCCCTTCACCATGAGGGCGGCGGACTTGACGCCCGCTTCCTCGCCCGGCTGGAGGTCCTCGATCTCGTGATCGAGGTTCATCTCGGAGAGGTACTTCGTGTACATGCGGAGCATCATCTCCACCCAATCCTGGGCGTCCACCCCGCCGGCGCCCGCATGAACGCTCAGGATGGCCGGATGGTCGTCGTACTCGCCGAAGTAGAGCGATTCCTCTTCGAGCTCGGCGATGCGCCGCCCAGTCGAGGCGAGATCGGCGGCCACCTCCGCCAGGGTGTCCGCATCGTCCTCCTCCACCGCCAGGCCCGCCAGTATCTCGGCGTCCTCCAGCTGCCCGGACAATGCTTCGACCCGGCCGACCAGCCTCTCGATCCGGCCGAGCCGGCGGGTCAGGCTGGTGGCGCGGCCGGGGTCCGCCCACAGGTCGGGGCGGGAGACCAGGGTGCGCAGCTCCTCCAGCTCGGAGAGCTTGGCGTCGACATCAAAGGAACCTCCTGGCGTCGGAGAGCCGGGCGCGGAGGTCATCCATGATCGAACGGAGGTCGGATCGGTCCATAGCGGATGAAAGCCTAGCGCCTGATCCGGGAGCGTCTGCCTCCGCGGCCTAGTCCGGCTCGATTCGGAAGCAGGAATCCGGCGGATGATTCCGTCTGAGGCTGGTATCGTTCTACATGAGCAAACCAGGAGGCCTGATGAGTTTGCGTAGATTCTTTCGGTTGTTGTTGCGCGACCCGGGACCCTCCGGAGTGGATCACTCACTCGCCAAGACCGCCAAAGACGCCCTACACATACGCGGCGCCGGCGGTCAGACTTGTGGCGGCGGTTTCAGCGGCACCAGCACGGCGTACAAGCACATCGAAGAAGGCCACAAGAACTACGCCGAGTCGTTCAAGAAAAAGGACGGCTAGACCGGCCTACCTTATCCCCATGCAGTCGGCGGTCGCGGTGCACCGCTTGGATTTGACCCTCGACCCGCAGGGGCAGGGAGCGTTGCGCCCCACCTTCTTGGATGTGGCCTGCCGCGGCCCGCGAGACCCCGACGAAACCGCCGCCCGCGGCCTAGCCCGGGACCGGGGATCGGCCTTCTCCACCTGATGCTGGTATCGTTCTACCGGAGCAAACCAGGAGGCCTGATGAGTTTGCGTAGATTCTTTCGGTTGTTGTTGCGCGACCCGGGACCGTCCGGAGTGGATCACTCACTCGCCAAGACCGCCAAAGACGCCCTACACATACGCGGCGGCAGCGGTCAGGGTGGCGGTGGTGGTGGCGGTGGTTTCAGCGCCACCAGCACGGCGTACAAGCACGTCGAAGAGGGCCACAAGAACTACGCCGAGTCGTTCAAGAAAAAGGACGGCTAGAACCGGCCTACCTGATCCCCATGCAGTCGGCGGTCGCGGTGCACCGCTTGGATTTGACCCTCGACCCGCAGGGGCAGGGAGCGTTGCGCCCCACCTTCTTGGATGTGGCCTGCCGCGGCCCGCGAGGGCCTGACGTAACCGCCGCCCGCGGCCTAGCCCGGGACCGGGGGGAGGCCTTCTCCACGTGGAACAGGTAGCGGGCGGTGTCCCGCTTCACCGAATACACCAGATCGGCGAACATGTCGTAGCCTTCCCGCTGGTATTCGGTGAGCGGATTCCTCTGTCCCATGGCCCTCAGCCCGATACCCGCCCGCAGGTAGTCCATATCGGCGAGGTGGTCCCGCCACTTGTTGTCGATGATCGACAGCATGAAGCCGTGCTCGAGCCGGCGCATCAGCTCGGGCGTCAGATCCTTCTCGCGGAGCTCGTAGCAGCGGAGGGCTTCGTCCGCCGCCGTCCTAGCCACCTCGTCGATAGAGGCGCCGCTCAGCGACGGGTCATGGGGGGATAGCTCGGAGGGGTAGAAGACCCTCAGTTCCTTCAGCAGCCCGTCCCAGTCCCAGTTCGACGGGAGCGCCTCGGCGTCCAGGGCGCCGACAACGGTGTCCTGCACCACCTCTTCGATCCAGCCCGCCACCAGATCCCGGCTCTCCTCGCTGTGGAGGATGCCGTTCCGCCATCTGTAGATCACCTCACGCTGGCGGTTCATCACCTCGTCGTACTTGAGGACGTTCTTGCGGATCTCGAAGTTCTGCGACTCGACCTGCGACTGGGCCCGCTCCACGGCCTTGGAGACCATGTTCGCCTCGATCGGCACCTCGTCGGGGATCTTCAGGCGCTCCATGATGCTGCCCACCCGGTCGCTGGCGAACCGCCTCATCAGGTCGTCGCCCAGGGACAGGTAGAACCTAGACTCGCCGGGGTCGCCCTGCCGCCCGGACCGCCCCCGGAGCTGGTTGTCGATTCGCCGGCTCTCGTGCCGCTCCGTGCCCAGCACGTACAGGCCGCCCGCCTCCAGCACCCGCCGGCGGGATTCCTGTATACGGGAGGTGAAATCAGCCAGGCGCTGACTGTATTCGGCCTCGTAGTCCGGGTTTCCGGGCGTCAGATGGGGGTTTTTCTTCATGGCGGCCCGGGCCTGGCCTTCCGGGTTGCCCCCCAGCTGGATGTCCACTCCCCTCCCCGCCATGTTGGTGGCCACCGTCACCGACCCCGGCCTCCCCGCCTGGGCGATTATCTCCGCCTCCCGGGCGTGGTACTTGGCGTTCAGCACCTTGTGGTCGATGCCCCGCCGACCCAGCTGCCTGGAGACCCGCTCCGATTTCTCGATGGAGACGGTGCCGACCAGCACCGGCTGGCCCTCCTCATGGCGCAGGGCGATGTCCTCGACCAGGGCGGCGAACTTGGCGTCCTCGGTCTTGTAGACCACGTCGGGCTGATCGGCCCGGGCCACCGCAACGTTGGTGGGCACCTCCACCACCTCCAGGCCGTAGGTCTTGGAGAACTCCGCCGCCTCGGTGAGGGCGGTGCCGGTCATCCCGGCCAGTTTCTCGTAGAGCCGGAAGTAGTTCTGGAGGGTGATGGTGGCCAGGGTCTGGTTCTCGTCCTTGATGCGGACGCCTTCCTTGGCCTCGATAGCCTGGTGCAGGCCCTCCGAGTAGCGCCGCCCTTCCAGGACCCGCCCGGTGAACTCGTCGACGATCTTCACCTCGCCGCGGGCCACCAGGTATTCGACGTCGCGGTTGTAGAGGGTCTTGGCCCGGAGCGCCTGTTCGAGGTGATGGACCAGATCGACCGCCGCATGGTCGTACATGTTCTCCACACCGAGGATCTGCTCGACCCTGGACACCCCCTCCTCGGTGGTGAGCACCTGGCGTTTGCCGTGGTCCACCTCGTAGTGGACGCCCTCCCTCAGCCCTTTCACCAGCCGGGCGAAATCCCTATACCACCTGGCGCTGTCCCCTACCCGACCGGAGATGATCAGCGGGGTGCGGGCTTCGTCGATCAGGATGGAGTCCACCTCGTCCACGATGGCGTAGCGGTGGCCGCGCTGGACGCGGTGTTCCGCCGACATCGTCATGTTGTCGCGCAGGTAGTCGAAGCCGAACTCGTTGTTGGTGCCGTAGGTGACGTCCGCCTGGTAGGCGGGGAGGCGGCTGGCCGGATCGTCCCCCGTCTGGATCAACCCGACCGTCAGGCCGAGAAACCGGTAGATGCCGCCCATCCATTCGGCGTCCCTGGAGGCCAGATAGTCGTTGACCGTCACCACGTGGACGCCCTCGCCGGCCAGGGAGTTGAGGTACACCGGCATGGTGGACACCAAGGTCTTGCCTTCGCCGGTGCGCATCTCGGCGATCATCCCCCTATGGAGCGCCCCGGCCCCCACCACCTGGACGTCGTAGTGGCGCTGGCCGAGCACCCGCCTAGCCGCCTCCCGCACCACGGCGAAGGCCTCGGGCGCCAGGCCGTCCATGGTCTCCCCGTCCGCCAGGCGGCGCCGGAACTCGACCGTCTTGGCGGCCAGGCCTTCGTCGTCGAGGGCCTCGGCCGCCGGTTCGAGCCGGTTGACCTGCGCCGCCAGCTTCTCCAAGGACTTGAGGGTCTTGGCCTCGCCGACGCGCAACATCTTGCTGAACAGAGACATGCTCACCGCACCTGTTTGGCCTGGCTGGGATCGGCCTGCGCCGGTCCGGTCATATACCGCCATATACCGCACCCAAGGATCACAGGCTTGGGCCATGCTATCCCAAAAGCGGAGGCAGCAGGCGGCGGGGCCGAAGAAGAACGCCCTCCGGTCGGCGCCGCGATGGAACGGCGGCGGGTCATTCGGCTTCCACCAACCCCAGCCTGCCGTCGCCGCGCCGGTACATGACCGAGAACCCGCCGGATTCGGCGTCGATGAACAGCAGGACGGGGCCGTCTCTCTCTTCCATGACCAATGCGGCGTCTTCCGGGGTCATCGGTTTGGCGCCCTGCCATCTCTCCCGCACGATCTCCGGCAGATCGATATCCGGGACGACCGGATCGGTCTCGAGGAGGCGCGGCCCCCCTTGGGCGGCGGCCCGCTTCGGGCCCTTCGAGCGTTGTTTGCGGCGGTCGATCAGCCGTTCACCGAGACGCCGCAACCGGGCGGCGAAGCGGTCGGCGGCGGCGTCCAATGCCCGGTCGACCGTGTCCCCCAGGCCTTCGGCCCGCACGTCGTGACGCGCCGAACGGGTGGCTATCTCGGCCCTGAACCGCTGCCCGCCGGCGGGTCGATGGTCGAGCTTCACGAGGTTGACATCCACATCCCCCACCCGGGAGAAGTACCGGGTGGAGCGGCCCACCCTGTCCTGCACGCGGGCCCGTATCTCATCGGTGATCTGGACGCCGCGGCCCCGAACCCGAACCACCGGAACCCTTTCCATAGTCTCCTCCCGCCCCCCGCATGGGGTGCTGCGAACCAACCCCGCCAGATTAAGCCCTCCGGGATGCATATGTTGGACGAACCGCCGAAGAAGTTTCGCGGGGTGCGCCGGGCTGCTTCGGTGCGGCGGGCGAGCGGGTCAGGGTAACCGCCCCTGAAACATATCCCCGGCAGGCCGCCGCGGCGGCAGTGAGGGTGGCGCCGGTGGTAAGCACATCGTCCACGAGAACCGCCCCCCTGGGAGGCCGGCCGGCCAGACCGAACCGCAGACCCTCCGCCCTGCGAAGCCGCAGCTGGCTCCTATGCACCAAAGGGGCGCGCAACACGTCCGCCACCGGCAGCCCCGCCGCCCGCCCTACTGCGCCGGCCAGCGCCCGGCCGGGATCCACCCCGTAACGCATCCGCCTGGTCAAGGCCCTCGGCACCGGAACCAAAGCCGAAGCATCCGGCGGCAGGAGCTCCGCCGCCATCCAGGGCCCGAGGACGGCGGCGATCCGGTCCACCCCCCGATACTTCAAAGCATGAACGGCCGACCGGATCGGACCGTCGTGAAGAAACAACGACCGCACCAGCAACCCCGACCCAAGCCGCACCTCCCCTCCCCGGCGGACCGAACCGGCGCACCCACGGCAGAGCACCCCGCGTCCCGGCCCGCCCGCACCATCGGGCTGCCCGGCCCTCCGGCCTCTCCACCATCCACACATGACACATACCATGCCCCCAAGGTACCGCCCCCCTGTGACACCATTCGGCCAAACCCTTCTCCGCGTTCTGCAAGCTTGCCGAAGAGGGTATCAGCCGTCGGTATCTGAAGGCGGATCTATACCCATCCTCTCCATTATCTTTATCGCTAAATCTCTAAAGTCTTCACCAGCATCCTTGACAGCAGCGGCATGACCTCCGAAGGCACCATCAGCAGTGGTGAGATTAAAAATCGGCTTGCGTGCTTCCTGAGCCATCGGCATCAGGCTTCTATAATGCTTTAAGGTAGTCAAGAGATTATCCTTATCTTCCGTTGGTGAACTAGGATATGGACCCTCTTCAACTCCAAGTAGACTACGGGCATATTCTGCTGGCATACGGTTTACCCATTTGTCATATGCTTTGACAGGTCGACCCAATCTAACACTATGTTGTTGTACAACATAACCGATAGGTTCCATATCGCCATTAGGCAAAGGAAATTCAGGTTGACTCCAACTATCCTTACGTTTCTTCCAACCTCCTCTCCAATTATTCAAGGTGGGACCTAAATTACGCAATCCTTGCAGAGAAAATATATCTGCCCCTAATGGAACAATTATTCTATCCGTTGCTATCAAAGCAGACCGATTTATTGCACCTAGATTAGGGCCTACATCAATTATGATAATGGAAGCATTCATCTGTTGGCCTCCATTTTGGATGATAGAAGAAAAGGCCGTCAAAATACGAAAGGCACGATACTGATTAGTATCATCTAATGCCCTAGGCCATTCTGTTGATAACATATCTTCGAATCCGGCTAAAGACAGGTCTCCTGGTAGAATGAAAAGTTCCGGATTGATTTCCTCAAGCGTCGGATCTAATATATCTCTTACTTTAGTCAAAGGCTTGAGGCACTCCATTATGGTTCGACCAGATGACCGGGTAGCTGAAACTTCCTCCTTAAAAATATCTTCAAGCTTTTCTTCCGATAGAAAGGCTGCTGTAAGATTAGCTTGAGGATCAAGATCACAAGCTAGAACGCGGTAACCCAGATCAGACAACATCCATGCCGTGTGGTAAACCAAAGAAGTCTTACCAACGCCTCCTTTGTTATTGAAAAATGTCAATACAGGGATAGTCATCTCAAAGTCTCCATTTCTAGTACATTAGCGGGCACGTATATGTACGATTACAAAGTTACTGCTAACATCAAAGATAGGTTCGGGGTTACCAGCTTCCTGTAGCCTCTTCTTGGCAGCAGAGATACCAACTCCAAAACCCTGAACGAATCCCAAAGTTTTCATGGCTCCAGCTAGACTAAGATTACGATAATCGGTAATACCTGACTTGCCAAAGTTTTCTATGGTAACTTCTCCAAATGGTCCACCAGGGCTTATGACTTCAATATGATCGTTGAACCAGTAAATACGAATCGGGGAATTAGTACCTTCATAATTTCTATGCATAACTGCGTTATAGGCAAACTGACGTATTGCTTCCAAAGGGTAAGTTTCTGTTCTACGCTCTACAGAATCCGAAAGAAAATCTATAGCGACATGGTTGTTACCTAATAGCTTTTCATCTAGTCTACGCAACATATCTGAGAAGGTGCCTCCTATCATTTCACTATCAATTACTTCTTCTCCCCATTCATTTCCATCTATTCTAAGAAACTGTATATAGGCTCCAGGCAAAAAATCTTGTGGATTTTTACCAATAGTAAGCACACCTAAAACCGTAGCTATAGGCTCGTCAACAGATGCGATCATGTTGGTAGCTGCTAGTTGTGCCTCAAGGCTTCTTTCGTTGTAATCTAGAACTTCCCTTGAAAAGGCTCGCACCAAATATTCATACCGGAATTTTATTAGATCAAGATCAGCTAAGCCAGCAATAGGAATAGGCTGTATATCAAAGGAGCGATTCCAGCGAGCTTTTTCTTTGAGAATCCTTTCATCTTGAAGTGTAGCAAAACCGCGCCGAGAACCGATTCGTATCATAGTATTCCCATAGCAACGGACCGGAGGTGAGTCAGACACTTGGACTGTTATTAACGCTATCTCTTTGCCTTCCAGAACTCGCCTATGAACCGTCATTGAAGGCAGAGGTATAATATTGCCATCGAATTTCATATCAGCCAACTGTCGGAGCATATTATCCGTTACCTCTACACCGGTAATCCCTCGATTGTCATTTACCCCTACTAGAACATAGCCGGGCTGTCGGTGGTTGGGCAGATCGTTGGCGAAGGCGCAAATCGCCTCTCTTATTCGCTTGGGGGCATCACCTGACAAGGACTCCTTGAACTCAACGCGGTCGGATTCACCTTTAGCGATGATCTGCAACAGTTGTTCGTCTGTCAGGTCCGGCACATCTACTCCTCTGCCCCTCCATCTTACACTTGGATGCAAACCAATCCGGGCAACCGGCCGCCGAGGCCCTCCGAACACCACAGCTAGGAGAAAGCGGCGATCAGGTCTTTGACTTCGGATACTAGGTCGTCCACGGCCTCTTGGTCGGGGGCTTCCACGTTCAGGCGCAACAAAGGTTCGGTGTTGCTGGGGCGGAGGTTGAACCAGCGGTCTCCCAGATCAACGGTGAGGCCGTCGAGGCGGTCTTGGGGCCGTCCGGCATAGGCAACCGCCGCGGCCTCTATCGCCCCGGACGGATCGGCGGCCTCGGTGTTGATCTCACCCGACGCGGCGTACGGTTCGTAACCTTGGCGCAGCTCCGACAGCGGCATCCCTGCCTCGGTGAGCACCGTCAACAGCACCAGCATGGCCAGCATCCCGCTGTCCGCCCCGTAGTTGTCCCTGAAGTAGTAGTGGCCCGAGTGCTCGCCGCCGAACACCGCCCCCGTCTCGGCCATCACCCTCTTGATGAACGAATGGCCCACCCTGGTGCGCACCGGCGTCCCCCCGGCGGCCAGGACGGCCTCGGCCACCGCCCTGGAGCAGATCAGGTTGTGAACGATGCGGGCGCCCGGCCGGCGGGCCAGGAACCAGGCCGAGATGATGGCGGCGGCGGTGCTCCCCGACAGCGGCACCCCCGTCTCGTCCACGAAGACCGCCCGGTCGGCGTCGCCGTCGAAGGCCACCCCCGCGTCGGCCCGCCCCGAGCGCACCAGCTCCTGGAGGTCCACGAGGTTGGAAGGGTCGAGCGGGTCGGCGGGGTGGTTGGGGAAAGACCCGTCCGGCGTCAGGTACAAACCCAGCAGCCGGGCATCCAGGCGCTCGAACAGCCTGCCGATGACCGCCCCCGCCATACCGTTGCCGCCGTCCACCGCCACCAGCAGCCCTCCGATGCCGGACGGGTCGGCCACTCCCAGCAGATGTTCCAGATAACCGTCCATCGCATCGAACGGCCTCACCCGCCCCCTGGCAGCGCCGGAAACAACGCCGGCAACCGCACCGCCGACATCAGCGCCGCCGCCGCCGCTCCGGGCGTATTCCCTGATCTCCTCCAGCCCCGCACCCATGCCGATGGGCGCCGCCCCGGCCAGGCACAGCTTGAACCCGTTGTATCCGGCGGGGTTGTGCGAGGCGGTAACCATGGCCCCCGGCGTCCGGTACAGGCCCGAATAGTGATACACCACCTCGGTCGGCACCGCACCCAGATCGACCACATCCACCCCTCGAGATGCCACCCCCTCGGCGAAGGCATCGGCCAGCATCGGGGAGGAAAACCGGCAGTCGCGGCCCAGCGCCACCTCCGGCGCATCCGCATAACGGGCGAATCCGGCCCCGATCCGCTCCGCCGCCTCCTCGTCCAGCCCGCCCGGACCCGCCCGCCCCCGCACGTCGTAGGCCTTGAAAACCTCGTCCAGCACCGCATCGAAGGCGCCCGGCCCCCGTTCAGACCGGCCCATGCCCGCCCCCCTCTCGTACCCGGACCGCGGCATCACCCGGACCGGCCGCCGGCGCCGCACTCCGGGAACCGACCGCCGCCCTTCTATCTACACTCACCACACTCGCCGCGAGAACCACGGGAACAAACCGTACACCAATGACCGCACCGTCCTTCACCATCATCATCCCGGTACACAACGAGGCGGGCTTCATGGGTCCCGCCCTGGACCGCATCCGCAGCCAGGTAGACGCCGTCACCTCCGGCTGCTGGATCATCCTGGTCGAGAACGGCTCCACCGACAGCACCTACCGAGAGGCCGACCGCCTGGCCTCCGCCGACCCCCGCATCGAGGTGATCCGCCTCCCCGAAGCCGACTACGGGCTGGCCGTCCGGGCCGGTATGGACCGGGCGGTCATGGAGATGGAGGTCATGGAGATGATGGCCCTGAAGGACTCCGACCCCGAAGACCCCGAAGACCCCGAAGACCCCGAAGACCCCGAAGACCCCGAAGACCCCGAAGACCCCGAAGACCCCGAAGACCCCGAAGACCCCGAAGACCCCGAAGACCCCGAAGACCCCGAAGACCGCGAAGACAGCGAAGACCGAGGATGGCTGGTGCTGTTCGACATCGATTATTTCTCGGGGCCGTTCGTGGGGCGGGTCATCGAGGCGGCGGACCACGCCGACGTGGTGATCGGCTCCAAGCGGGCCCCCGGCGCCCGGGACCGAAGGCCGCGGCTCCGCCGTCTGGCCACCGGGGTGTTCAACTTCCTGCTCCGCGCGGCGGTCGGATCGGGGCTGAGCGACACCCACGGGATAAAGGCAATCCGGACCTCGGCGGCCCGGGATCTGCTCCCGGAGGTGGCCTCCACCGGGGACCTGTTCGACACGGAGCTGGTGCTGCGGGCAGAGCGGGCCGGATACCGGATCACCGAGGTGCCGATGGACGTAGAAGAGCTGAGGGAGGCCCGCTCCTCACTGTTGCGCAGAGTCCCCCGCACCCTGCGCGGCCTGGCCGTCCTGCGGCGCAGACTGCGGGCGGTTCCGCCTCCCGAAGAAAACCCCAGCCCGGGCGCCCCCCGCCCAGACCACTAGCACCGCCACCGCCGCCAGGCTCGACCAGGCCCCGACATCCTCCACCCAGGTGTTCTCGAACCGCAGCTCCACCCTTTCCCGGGTGGGCACCACCACCATGAAGGACGGGGCGGCCCGCCAGGGCCCCTCGGCGCCGACCGCCGTCCAGTTGGGGAAATAGGAAACCTTGACCAGGTGCGGCAACCCCACCGCGGTGGTCCTGAAGGAGATGCGGTGATCCTCCAGCACCACGTCCGACACCTCGCCCGCCGCCCCCAGGGGAACGGACGCACCGTCCATCTCCGGGGTGATGCGTTCCCACTCCTCCGGCCCGTCCGCCGCCACCCACTGGTCCAGCATCTCGATGTCGTCGTACCAGTCGAGCGCCACGTCCACGAACTCGGTCTCGTCTCCCTCCGTGAAGATGCCGGACAGGGAACCGATGATCCGGGCCTCCGGCTCCTCGAACACCCAGGGCCGGTTGACGGCTATATCCACCAGGGAGCTCTCCGGCAGGGAATAGACGACAAAGCGGGCCGTCGCCTCCGGACATGAGAGGGAATCTTCCATCTCGGACCGCTCCACACATTCCGGCGCCGCCGCCCCGACCTCCGCCAGACGATGGAAGCCCGGATGCCGGTCGGCTCTTTCCTTGGCCGTGTCGGTGTATGCGACGTAGTAGGCCACGTTGAACAGCTCCATGTGGCGGGCCCCGCGTTCGTAGTCCCCGTTGTGATACCGCAAACCGGGAATCGGATTGGAAGGTTTGGTGCTCACCTCCGCCGTATTCAGGAAATGGAAGGGGGTGGTGAGGGAAGACTCGAAATACAGGCCCTCCATGGAAGGGTGGGTCCCCCCGCTCCAATAGGGGTAGAGCATGGGGGCCATCGGCGTGCCGTACTTGTTCAGCTCGTTGTTGGCCTCCCACTGCACGCGGCCCGGGGGCAGCCCGGCCACGGTCTTCATCAGATCCCGGTATTCGGGCCAGGTTTCCTTCGCCTCGTATCCCTGGTAGTTCCATCTGGCCCAGCCGGACGTGTAGTTCTCGCCGGTGAGGGCGCCCAGAAAAGCGGGGGTGATCAGCAGGATCACCGCACAGAACGGAAGCACCGCCCCCATATGCGGCGGCGCCCGGCGGCCTATCTGCACGATCGCGAGCAACGCCGCCGCCAGTATGAGCATATCGGGCCCCGAGATGCGGACAACGGCGGCTTCCACCCCCAGGGTGCTCCACAATTCCCAGCCCGCCGGACCGGAAGCATCCGCGGCGGCGCGGGGCGGGCCTCCCACGTTGGGACCGAACATGACCACCAGGGTTGCCGCCGCCACCCCGGCCTGGATCAGCCACGGGGATATCCGGGCCGGCAAACGGCGCACCCCTTCGACGACCAGCAGGCCGACCCCGATGCCGGCGAACAGGTAGAGGCCGAAGAACCAATGCGGCAGCACCCGGCCGTTCCATAGCTTGGCGCCCTGGCTGAGCAGGAAGAATGCCGGAATCGGGAGCAGGGTGAGGGCCGCCAGGGGAAGGACCCGCCCGGTGCGCCGCCAGGCCGCCGCCATCCCCATCAACCCCAGGACGGCGATCGGCCAGAACTCGACCGGGAACAGCTCGTCCAAGCCCGCCAGGGGCTGCCAGTCCATGTCGGTGGTGTAGCCCAGCCGGACGACCAGGGGCAAAGCCCAGAAAGCCGACAGGGCGAACCCGAACAGCCAGGTCCCCGCCACGATCCACCGGACCCGCCGCCCCTTGCCCCCGCCGGGCGCGTCCTCCGATGGGGCCGGCCTGCGGAACCGCCGGATCAGCAGGAACAAGGACGCCGCCACCACCCCGATGGTGGGGATCACGTGGCAGAGGGCGGTGGCCGCCAACGCCGCCGCCGCCCACGGGAAGTACTTGCGGTCGTCGTACACCGCCCGCAGCAGCAACCCCAGGTAGACGAGCGAAAAGGCGAAGGACCAGGAATACGCGAACTCGCCCGCCAGGCTGGAGGCGATGGTCCCGCCGAAGATGTTGGGGGTGGGGGTCTCCATGAAGGCGTAGGCGCCTCCCGCGGCCGCCGCCACAGCAGCCACCGGACGGGTGAAGGTCATCGAGCGGGCCAGGTAGTAGGCGGCGGGGGCCAGAGCCGCCAGCCCCATGACGGTCACGATCTTGAAAGCCACCCCGTACGGGAGCAGCAGGTCGAGGCCCACGATCACCAGGGACGGCAGCGGAAAGTAGAAATAGAAGATCGGGAACCCGGCGAACCAGTGGTTCGACCATCCCATGACACGCCCGCTCGGCAGCAGGACGTCCCGCAGGTAGGCGGGGCCGAGCACGTGGGCACCCATATCGCCCCCGGTCGGAGTGTTGGCCACCAGCAGGAGATGGGGCGCCATGGCCGCAAAGATGAGCAGCGAGACCACCGCCACCGCCACCGCCGAGCATCGGGATGTCCACCCCGTCCGGGGCGGATGCCCCGAGGCAGGCCTGCGGCGGAAAGCAGGAGGTGCCTCGTCCGTCTTGGGGCGGATGATCATACGGGAGAGTGTTTCATAGGAAGCTGATCCGAGTCGCCGGCCGGGGAGGCGAATCGTAACGGGATCGTAGGCGGAAACCTAGGCGGTGCGGCGGGGAACGGCCCGTCCGGCGGGGTCCACCACGTGGAGATCGGGGAGAATGTCGGCCGCTATGACGGCGGGGCGGGCCCGGTTGGAGGGGGTGACCACCAGGATCGCCTCGACAGGGCGCGGGTGGGGCGGCCCGCCGTGTGCAGGTCGAACAGCGTTCGGGTCACCAGCGCTGCGAACGGGAGCTGCGGGTCTTTCATGATCAGGATCGCCGGGGCAGGGCTCTGGTCTGCCGGCCGGTGGCGCATAGGTCGAAGAGGATCCCGGTGGCGAGGGCGGTGAAGGGAAGTTGCTGGGTCTGGTTGACCAGGATCGCCGATGCCCCCCCCCCGTTACCTGCGGCGCGGGATCGTCCTGGTCTGCTGACCGGCCGCCATCGTGTGCAGGTCGGGCAGCAGACTCGCCGCCAGCACCCCGAAGGTCGCCATGTTGGACGGGCCGGTCATCAGGATCGCCGTCTGGGGATGGCTCTGGAAGCTTGGAGGGTTCCCGCCGCGCAGAGGTCGCCGATGACTCCGGTCGCGAGAGTGCCGAAGACCGCTTTGTTGGACGGGGTGCTGACGAGGATCGCCGAACCCCCCCCCCCGTTACCTGCGGCGTGGTATCACCCGCGTCTGCTGCGACCCCTTGATCGCCGCCAGGTCCGTGAGGTTCGCCGATGCCAGCGCCTGGAAGATCATGTTGCTGCCGCTGCTGGTCAGTATCGCCGCCTGACGATGAAACGCCCCCCCCCCCCGTCCTGGACCGACACTATTCAAATCCGGGAGAACACCAGAAGCCGCAAGAGAATCCGGGCTGCTGTTGTTCGATCCCCCGGTAACGGCATAGCTTTCAATCTCCTCGTCGCGAGGGAACATAGCCGAAACCGTTTTGACTGCGGACAAAATCCGGTCGTCTTCATAGAGCCATAGTTTGGTAAAAGGACGATATAACACTTCTCGTATGCGAGATTCTTCAAAAACTATCTGTTTGCGTTGTCTCAAGCTGTTCTTCAAAGTACTCGTCCACTTGATCTCATCCAGTCTATGGTTGGTCGTAGCTCTCTCGATGACATCTCGCTTTGTATCATCCTCTACCCACTCCAGAGCATCATTGTAGGCTTCTATTAACCGAAGCATTCTTTCTATGAGCCGCTGGCGGCTAAAAGAATAAACATAAACATCACAGCTGGTTCCTACGCCTCGAGCGTGCACAAGAGAAACTACCTCTGGATTTTTCTTATTATTATCACATATAGGTAACATTCTCTTAAAGGTTCCATCTGAAAGGTTTATCCAATCATGCCTTTGCGTCACTGGTACTATCTCCATATGAGAACTGGTTATATCATTCAGGTCAGCCAACCACTTGAACTTTTGATCCAGGCTCATATAATCGGGTACCTGAGTATAGTGTAACACGGCGAGTTGATCTTGCTTCTTGGCAGGATTTCTGACGAGGAATGTTATCTGAACTCCCTGCATAGAACCACCTCCAAACACCTTATCCCCCTCCATCTTCCATTCCTCTCCTGCCTTATAGGCGTTGCCTCGGAGGTTGACTACATAGATGTCAGTAAACTCATCACGTAATACGGCCCGCACCCCAGCTAGAGAAGTGCCGTCCGTCAAAGAGTTGGGATGCAGCAAGCCGACGATCGCAGGATGGTCACCGCGCTGTGCGTTCGGCAATACACGATCAGAGCACCATCGCAAAGCTTTCACATACAGATTTCCTGATGCATTGCCGCCAGGTGACCGTCCGATCACCTCTCGATGTTTGGTACCATAAGTTTCTTTAACTCTCCTACCCATTTCTTCATATTCGAGGTTCGGATTGTCATCACCTGCGGACTTCTGGCCGGAGGACCATGGCGGATTGGCCAGGACAATCGTCATCGGTGTGGCGTCCTGCTCCAGACGGCCGCGGATATTGTCCCCAAAAGCGGGAAAGATGGCTTGAGAGGGAGACTCCAAGAAGGTGTCTGTCAATAATATCTTGTCGTAGCCTTCATAAACTGACTCTATACCAGACTCGACTTCGCGGGAATGCTTGGCCTCTTCGACTTTGATGGCGGCTATGTAATAGGCCAGCAGTATCAGCTCGTTGGCATGCAACTCGTGCTTGTACTTGCGATCCAAATCTTCGGGGCTGATCAGGTAATTGCCGTCCTCGTCTTTCATCTCTATCAGGCGGGCCAGAAAAGTACCGGTGCCCGCGAACGGGTCCAGGATGTGCAGGTTCTCGCTGCCTATCGACCTGCCGAACTCCTTTTGGCAGATGGCCGCCGCCGACCGGACCATGAAATCGACTATCTCCACCGGGGTGTATACGATCCCGACCCGTTTCACGGTGTCCTTCATCGCCGCCTGGAAGAAGCCGTCGTACACTTCGCGAAGGATGTCCACCCGCTCGGCGCTG
The DNA here is from genome assembly GCA_958295745.1 of uncultured Acidimicrobiia bacterium. Lineage (GTDB taxonomy): Bacteria > Actinomycetota > Acidimicrobiia > Spongiisociales > Spongiisociaceae > CATQHD01. The sequence continues at coordinate 255,645 of OY282370.1, forward strand.
TTCACCGCCCCCTCGAAGGCCTTCGACATCTGCCGGTAGGCACGGGTGAGCGGCGCAAGCTCCTCGTCGAACGAAACCCCCATATCCCGGAAGGTCTTCAGAAGGCGCTCGACTTCCTGGCTGACCGGGTTCTGGTCGGCGAATCCGCTTCCGGCCAGCATCACATCGAACACCGGGATGGTCACCACGTGCTGGGCGATCATCTCCTGAGCTTGCCTGTGTGTTACATGATCCCCGATAGAGTCGCGGATGCCTTGCAGGAACCGTTCGAAGGCCGCCCTCGCTCTGCCTTCCTTCACTAGATCGGTGATCCGGGCATGCACTTGACGGCATATATCCGCCGCTCTCGCGCCCCAGCGAGGGTACATCTGCTTGTCGCCGATGGTCTCCACCACCTTGGAGGCGATGGCTTGGTCGAGCTGGAACTGCAGCTGTTCCTGCAACCGCTGCTCACGCTCGCCGGCATCGGTTTCCCGTCCGAACCTGCACGAAATACGGAGGGGGGCGTTCCTGATCCAGGCGGAGGCGTTGCTGACGTAGTGATTCATGCGAGAGTCGTGGGAACGCAGCGCCCGCACCACCTCCCACACGGTCTTGAAATCCGAAGCATTCAACATTTCCTGCGGGGCGGCCCCGTCGGGTACCACCACCGGGATCACGATGTATCCTTTCTCCTTGCCCGGCGCCCTGCGCATCGCCCGGCCCACCGCCTGGGTGATATCCACCGTGGAGGAGCGGCTGTTGAGGAAGATCACCGCGTCCAGGCTGGGAACATCCACCCCTTCGGTCAGAACCCGGGCGTTGCTGAGCACCCGGCAGGTGGACGGCGCGCCTTCCCCGGAGTTTTCCCGGTGCCCCCTGAGTTTCTCCAGCAGATCGGTGCGTTCGGCGGCCGGGGTGGAACCGTCTATGTGGTCAACGTCGAGATGCAGAAACGGCGGAGACCCCCCCCCCGTTACTGTCCGCATCGTCGCTCTGGCGGGCCAGGGCGTCCACCAACTTCGGCCAGACCAGCGCCGCCGTCTCCGAGGTGCGCACCAGGTTGGTGAAGGCGATGGCCGAGCGGGCCGGTTCTCCCCCGTCCGTGAATATCTGGCCGGGGAAACGGCCCGGCTGCACCTCGGTGGTGGCGGGCGAGGCCAGCGCGTCCCAGCACCCGGCCAGCTTCACCGCGTCGTCCAGCGCCAGGTTGGTGCCCTCCTGGACCAGTACCTCGTGGGACAGGCCGGCGTTGGCGAGCGACTGCCGATACGCCTCCTCGGAAGCGGTGATCACCAACACCTCATAGTCGGTGAGGAACTCGCCCTCCACCGCATCGCTGAACGCCATATCGTAGAAGCGATCCCCGAACACTTCGGGGTCGGCCATGCTGTAGCTGTCGCCCTCGAAAGCCGGATCGTCGACCTTGCTCTTCTGCCGTGCGGTGAACACCCTGGGGGTGGCGGTCATGTACAGGCGCTTGCGGCCCCGGATATGCGCGTCGTCGTGGACGATCCGGAACGGGGAAACCCCGAGGCCCTCGCTCGATGCCTCGATCCCGGTGGTGCGGTGAGCCTCGTCGCAGATGATCAGATCGAACCCCCATCCCCCGCCGATCCGCTCCTGGGCGGCGGCGATCTTGGGGGATGATTGGTAGGTGCTGAACACCACCTGCATGGCGTCGTCCGGCGGCGGCCCGGCCAGCACCGCCGCCAGCTTCTCTGGGTCGGTAGTCACCGGGATGGCCAGCTCGGTCAGGTCTCCGGCCACATCCGCATTCCTCGACGCCCGGCGGCCCGCGGTGGGATCCGAGCAGACCCCCAGGTAGCGCAGTGGCATCTCCCGCTGTCGGGACCATTCCCGCATCGTCTGTCCGATCAGGGCGATGGACGGCACCAGATACAGAACCCGGCCCCCCCGCCCGGCCACCTTCTCCGCCGCCCGGAGCGCCACCAGGGACTTGCCGGTCCCGCAGGGGAGGATCAGCTGCCCCCGGTCCGCGTCCCGGAACCCTCCGGAGATGCGGTCCACGGCGTCCCGCTGGAAGGGGTAGAGGTCGTGTTTGGGGGGCGGGGCTATCTCCAGCCGCTCCGGGGTGTCTGCCACCTCCCGCCAGTCGTCCACCCAGCGGTCCATCTCGGAAGTGGACAGCACCTCGCACCGTGGATCGGCCCGGCGGATCTTGATCATCCCGTTCTTGGAGACCGGGGCGGTGGCCACCAGCAATCGGGACACGAAGTCGGCCGTTCCCGAAGCGGAGAGGAAACTGTCCACCCCGCGGGTGGGAACCTGTCCGTCGTGGAACTTGCACTGGACGGCGCACAGGCCGCCGCCGTAGGCCGGGGTCTGGCTGGCCACGATGTCGATCCCGATGTCCTGCCCGTACCCCCGAGCCGTTCGGTCGGGCCACTCGTTCCACAGCCAGACCTCTTCGAAGCGTTCCCGTCCGTACTCGCCGGGATGCTCCCGCAGCGCCGCCTGCACCAGCCGCTCGAACCTCCGCCCCTGGACCACCGTCCTCGGGGCGTCGGCGGTGAGCCTGCGCAGAACCTCGGTCAGATGCGGCATGACGGCGCTCCTACCTCTGGCCTTCCAGTGAGGGCGGCAGGCCGGCGATGATCCGGGCGCTGGTCACGCTCACGTACACCAGCCGCCGCAGATGGCGTATCAGCTCGAACGGGTCGTCGGCCCATGCGTGCCAGCCGTTGGGGTCGTCGGCGATGCCGGAGGGCTTGTCCAGTTTGAAACGAAGGCTGTCGATCGCCCAATCCAAGGGCGACCGCCCCGACACCTTGTAGTCCTGGGCCTCGGCGGGTATGCCCACCAGCCGGCACCGGTCGTTGATGTGGAGCTCGGTGCGGTCGACCTCAGGCTTGCGTTTCTCGTTCTTGACCCGGTTCCACTTCATCTTCTTCTGTATCCGGTAGACGTCCGAGTCGGGGGCGCCGCCCTCATCCGGGAAACCGTCCACCAGACAGTCCACTTCCGGCCATTCAGGGCAGGTCTCGTAGCCGATGTGGAGGTTCATCAGCTCCCGGCCTGCCTTGCGGAAGGTTTCGAAGTCGGCGGCCAGCGGCACCCTAGGCAGGTTGCGCTGCAGGTCGTGGCGGTACCGTTCCCGCCAGTCGGGGGCGTGCATCACCCCGTACAGGTACTCCCAGATGTCGTCCTTGATGATGCCGGGATCGCCGTAGCGGGTGCGGAACTCCTCCAGACACCAGTCGGTGATGTTATCGGTGTCCTCCGACAGTTCTTCCATGGGAAGAGTTCTATATTTCAACGTCAAGCCCGCCTCCGGCCCATCCGGGCAACCCGGCAAGCATAGCGATGGAACAGACCCGAACCGCACCCAACCCATGCGACGGCCAGCTCCAGGGTGATGGGTTGCTTGTTCAGCATGGAACAGACCCGAACCGCACCCAACCCATTCGCCACATCCGCAGAACGCGAAAATCGCCGCCTTCCCCCGCCGGCCCGTTGGGCTCCCTCCCCGCCACCACCCCGCTGTCCAAGGCCGGGGATTGTGGGCGCGTGGACCCTACCCCGGTCCGAAGTCTTGATTCGGATTCAGGCTATTGCTCGCCTTTTGTCTCCGTTACCTGGGAAGGCCGGAGCGCCGGGCGAGGCTTCGTCTGGATCCACCGCCGTCCGGACCTGGTAGCGGTGGATTTCTTCCTGCCTCTACAGCATCTCCTATTTTCGGGGAAAGGTCAACCCCTTTCTTTCGCGTTCTCCGTCCGGGGGGTCCTGTTTGTCACAGGGGTGTTGTATAATCATACGTATGTTCGATTTCATGCAGGACTACCCGCCTTACGAGGGTATGGCCGTCGAGACTCAGCCCGTCGCCGCCGACGTCGGGGGAAGGTCTGACGGTGAGCGGCCGGCCTGGCTGGATGCTTATATGAGCGGCTACCAGAAGCAGCGCCAAGGGGCCTACGATCGGGTGAATCGTCTGAAAGAGGAATATCCCTCGGCGGGGGGCCTCGATCCGGTGGGGAGCCGTGTCTTTGAGGATGCCAAAGCTGAGGCGGGGCTGGTGCGGGCCGAGGCCGGGGTCAGCCGGGCCCGGGGCGAGCAGCTCGACTGGATCCGGTCTCTCATCCGCAGGGGCGGGGTCGCCCGATTCGGGTATCGCAACCCTATCGATATGACCGCCGCCTTGCTCGACATTCATCGGGAAACCGCCAAGGAGCTCGTGTATCTGGCCGAACGGGTCGATGGTCTCACCATCGGCCGGATACGCCAAGGCCGTATTTCATATACCCGGGTGTTGGAGGAGACCCGCCTTCGGGAGGCCGGCGCCACCCGTGAGCAGATCGAGCAGTCCCGCCGTCTCGACTTGGGCCGGGTGCGGCGCTTCTGGCAGAAACTCAAGAAGATGACCCGTTCGGACGAGAAGAAGATATTCGACAGCCAATACATCAGCTTCCAGCCTTCTCTGGACGGAACGCATTACCGGGTGGCGGGCAGGCTGGGCGGCTACGAAGGCGAGATCTGCCGCAAGGCGCTCCAGCAACGCTCGGAGCGCATCATCCCCATGGCCGAACAAGAACGGGACCAGGATCGGCCCGACCCGGGCTGGCGCCGGGCGCTGGCGTTGACCACACTCTGCCAGGACGAACTCGACCAGACCAGCCGGCCCCCCAACAGCGGCGCCTCAGCCGATGCGAACGACGAAGAGAACGCCCGATGGAATTCCCTCGATGCCGCCGATCACGCCGACGAAACCGATGAGACCATCCGCCAAGACGGATACGAGTACATCAACCCCGGCCTAACACCCGGCTCCGCCGCAACGACCCGCCCCGCGGAAACGCCCGAACCGGCGAGGAACCATCGCGAGCCGCTGCTCATGGTGATAGCCGACCAGACACTCGCCGAAGCCTCGGACTACGAACAGGGCGTCAACATCCTCGCCGGCCCTCGAGTCGGACCCGACACCATCGACCTCATCCGATGCACAGGCCGCACCGAACACGTCACCGTCACCGAACACGACAGCACCGGCCGCCGGGCACAACGGCAGATACGCCCAGGCCTGCGCAGGGCGGTGCTCGCCCGGGACGACGGATGCGTAATCGACGGATGCCAAAACACCTACCGGCTCCAAGTCCACCACATCACCCCTAGATCCCAAGGCGGTGTCAACCGGCCGCACAACCTCGCCGCCCTCTGCTGGTACCACCACCACGTCGCCATCCACCGACACGGACTCCAACTCGACCCCCGCTCACCACCCCACCGAAGGCGGCTCTCCCCACCCCCCCGACCAACCAAGCGGTATTACCCGCCGCCCCGCATCCTCGACCTCATCTACAAAACGGCGTAGCCGGCCCAAGCCCTTGGGCCGGGCGCGCCGCGGGCGGCCCTATCGTTTCGCTGGCGGGGGGGGAATTGTGATCTTTGGACCTCATCCTGATGACGATCCCCAGGAAACGGGAGATCTCAGGCATGTTGCTTCAGCGAGTGTGCTCCTGGCATCAGCTCCTCAACGGGTAAGCCGGTTATCTCTAAATAGAGGGCATCCGGGCAGAGGTCCAGGTTTTCTCCCCAAGCGACTTCTCCATAATCTGATATGTGTACTTGCTCGAAAAAGGCGCGGTCTTCCCAGACGTTGAACACTCCTCGACCGGCTACGTCGGAGAGATCTACCTCCCCCTCGCTGCCGTCTGAGAATCTGATCCATATCCGGTATCCCTCCCGGGCTTCCACTTCGGCGACGCGAATGGTCGACGTGCGCTCCGGGAGGTTGCTCGTCCGTACGCGTACGGATGCGTAGTCTTCGACGAGGGCGTCTAGAGAATCGAGTTCGGCCCTTTCGGCGGTCCCTTCCTCGGCGCCGAGAAGTTCCTCGAACCGATCCAGAGCACGCTCGAGGGCTTCGTCGGTGCGGATCGGGTCTACAGCCGTCGTTGCCCTGTCCCTTCCATGCGTCCTGTCGGATCATACCTCCGTCCTGATGCCAAGGCCGCCTCGATGGCCCTGCTCTGCGCACCGCCGCGAGCCGCTGCTCATGGTGGTCGCCGACCAGACGGGCGTGGGCGGCGGCGGCCCTATCGTTTGCCGGTGGAGGGGGTCATGTGCCTTCGCCGCCTGTTCCTCCTTCGCCTTCCGGGGCGGGGGTGGGGGGTGGGACGGGCACCAGGTCTATGGCGCGGACGAAGAAGGATGCCATTTGGGCTCGAGTTACGGGTTGGTTGGGGCAGTAGTTGAGGGGGGTGGTGCTGCAGCCTTTGGTTACGCCGCTGTGGTACATCCCTTCGATGGCGTGGATCACTGCTGGGTCTACGCCTTCTACATCCTCGAAGAGGCCTTCGGGTTCGGCTACTGATTCCAGGTGGGGGAAGGCGGCGATCATCATGATGGCCATGTCGGCTCGGGTTACTACTCCGTTGGGGTTGAAGGCGCCGTCGGTTAGGGCGAAGGCGCCTATCGAGACTACCCAGTTGGCGTAGGAGCGGAACCAGACATCGGCGGGGACGTCGGGGATTTCTGTTCCTTCGGGGGGGTCTTGGATCGTCCAGCGCTGCGACACGGCCCGGTAGAGGAAGGCGGCCATCTGCCTGCGGGGGATCTGTACGTTCGGGCAGTATTTGGTGGGGTCGTTGGCGTCGCAGCCGAGGGTGATCTGCCATCCGGCGATGCGTTCGATGTTGGCTTCGTGGCCGTTGCCATCGTCGTCGCAGAACCGGCCTGAGCATATGACCGGCGGGGGCGCGGGCGGGGGTGCGGGTGCGGGGGGTGGGGGCGCACCACCGCCGCCTCCACCTCCACCTCCGCCGCCGCCACCGCCGCCACCTCCACCCCCTCCTCCTCCGCCGCCGCCTCCGGTGGGGGGCGGGTCCGCAGGCGGCGGGTCCGCAGGCTGCGGAGGCGCCGGTACGTCGTTGTCGACGATGTTGATGTAGGCGGTAGCTCTGGCGTTGTTGAGGTCGGCGGCGGTTCCGGTCAGGGCGATGCGTTCGTTGTCGTCGTCGGCGGTGTCGTCGATGATGGTTATGTTGCGGGTTGCTTGTCCTTGGTTCTGTTCGGCGGGGATGATTACGGTAAACGAAGACGCCTGGTAGTCGGCGGCGGTTGCTCCCCGGTTGCCGCTCACGGTAACCCTTACCGGGGTGTCGGCGGCCAGTGTTTTAGAACCCGCCAGGCGGACGGTAACGGTTACCGCGGCGGTGCCGGCGGCCTCGGTCAGGCTGGTGGGGGAAACCGTCAGGGTGATCCCGGTGGGGGCTGTGTCGTCTGTGCTGTCCCGCACGGTCAGCGACGCCGCCTGGATGGTGAACGGGGCTGTCCCGCCTGTTACCTGTAGGGTTTCGTCTCCTTCTACGATGTCGTCGTTGTAGGAGCCGTCCAGCTTGAGGTCGAAGCTCTTGGTTCCTTTGTTGGCGTTGGCGGGGATGATTATGTCGAAGGCGGGCACCCGCTGGTAGTCGCTTCCGGGTGCGGCGCCCCTCTGGGCGGCGGCTTCCACGGTAACGGGCACGGTGGTTTCTTCGGGTAGGGTCACCCCGGCGGGGAAGGCGGCTTTTACTTTGACGGTTGCTGTTTCTCCTTCGGTTACCTCCAGCAGGGGTTCACTGTCGGAGGCGGCTGCGAACAGGGACAGACCAACGATGGCGTCGTCGTCGATTATGGTCAGGGTCGCGTCGCCGACGGTGAACCCCGCCAGGGTGTCGGAGGGGTCGCCCTCTATGGTCAAAGCTTCGGGGCCTTCGAAGTCGTCGTCGTTTTCGGTTTCGCCGATCACCAGATCGAAGCTCGTAGCCGCGGTGCGGGTGTAGGCGGGGATGGTGATCAGGAGCTGGTCGGTTATCTCCTGGTAGTCGGTTCCGGATTCTGCCCCGTCGCCTGCCTTGCCTACTGTAAGGGGCACGGTTACCGCTCCGGGCAGCGTCCGGGTGCCGGTGTAGGAAGCCCGCACATGAACCCGGGTGGTTCCGCTGTCCTCCTCCACCCCAGCCAAAGCCTCTCCTTCAGCGTTTTCGACGCTGAGACCGATCGCTGTAGGAGCGGCGTCGTTGTCGGTAATACCGAGGCCGGCTGACACCACCGGCAGGGAATCACCGCCAACTGTTACGTTCCCGCCCTGTATCAGGATGGTCTCCGCGTCGGAGCCTTCGGCTGCGGTGTCGTCGTGGACGGTCAGCGTGAAATCAGCGGATCCGGTGGTGGACCCGGCGTCGATGCTGATCCCCAACAAATGACCAGCAGGCGGACTGCCCGAAGGGTACGACACCCGGGCGTCTTCGCCGGCCTCGAAGCTGGAACCGGTGTCCAGGACGGCGGTTCCGCCCACCGCGTTCACTCCTACCACCACCCCGCCGAAGGGGGCGGCGACCGGCAGCGTGGCTGTGACCCGCACGGTGGTGTCGCCGCTGTTCTCGGCCAAGGCGGTAAGAGCGTTGCCGCCGGTGTCCGTCAACGCCAGGGTGATGCCGCTGTCCACGATGGTTATCTCGGCGTCGGCGATGGTTGCCGCCGATCCGTCTACCGAGGCGGCTGCGGACAACGCGACTTTCTCTGCGTCTTCGTTGCTGCCGTCGTCGCGGGCCGTCAGCTCGAAGCTTCCCGACCCGGCGGTCTGTCCGGCGGGGATGGAAACCGTGAACGAGTTGCCGGTCTGGTCGGTGGTGAAGTCCCCCGAAGCGCCCAAGAGGGCGCCGTCCGTCCCGCCGCCGCCCGCCACGGTAACCGTTACCGAAGTCGCGGCAGTGCGGGTAGACGAACCGGCCCCGGCGAAGCGGGCGGCAACCGTAACCGTGTGCGCCCCGACGCGTTCGGTCACCGTTGCGGGGGAGGCGGTAACCGTGATGCCGGTGTCGGTGTCGGTGATCGCCAGGTCCGTCCCCGATACCCCAACCCCGACAGCGGTGGTTCCGGTTATCCGCAGCATTTCCGGCCCTTCGGTTACCGTATCGTCGCTGATGGCCAGCCCAGCCAGCGACCCGGTGTCGGTGCTGCTCGTAGTCCCGGTGGGGATGGTTACCGTGTTGGCAGTGCCCGGTGTGTAGTCGTAGTCGGCGGCGCTGGCGGTTCCGTCCTCCACCGACAGCACAACCTCCAAGTCGGCGGCGAACTCCGAGTCGGTCGTTCCCGTCTGGAAAGCGGCCGATACCGCCACCCCCGACCCGTTCCCGCCCTCAGATACCGCCGTCCCGCCGGGGATCGACAGCACCACCGCCGAGTCGTCGTCGACGATCGTCAAAACCGTCCCGGTAACGGTGTACCCGGCGGCTGTTCCCCCCACCGTGATGTCCTCGTCGGGCTCGGCCCGCTGGTCGCCGGTAATCGTCAACCCCGACAGCGCCACCGCCGGGCTGGTCGTGGAACCCGCCGGGATGGTCACCGTGATCTCGCTGCCCGACCCCGGAGCACCGAAATCGGCGGCTTCTGTACCCGCGGCGGCGGTGAACGACAGCTCCACCTCCACAGCCGAACCCAAAACCGAGGTGTCCGCCCCCACAAAACGGACTACAGCGGTTACCGCCCCCGCCCCCGCGTCGGTGTCTGTCTCGTCTACCGTGCTGCGGCTGAGTACCACAGCGATGTCCGAGTCGTCATCGACGATGCCCAGGGTTTCGGTTTCTACCGGCAAGGAAACACCGCTGATATCTACAGAGCCGCCCGACACCCGGATGGTTTCCGCGGTAATGCCCTCCGCAACCCGGTCGTCGTTGACTGTTACGGTCACAACCGCCGACCCGGTGGTTTGGCCGGCGGCGATGGATATCCCCATCGGATACCCGTCGCCGGGAGCGGGATCGGACGGGTACGACACCCGGAAGTCCTCCCCCGCCGCCCACACGGAATCGGTGTCCAGAACAGCCGTCCCGCCCGTTACCCGCAACGGAACCACCACCACCCCGGCTGCGGCGGCGGGCAGGGTAGCCGTAACCGTAACCTGGGCGGCGCCGCCGTCTTCGGCCAGGCCGGTCAGCGCAGTTCCGCCGCTGTCCGCGAACGAGAGGGTGACGCCGTTGTCCACGATGGTCATTGCGGCGTCGCTGATGGAAACCGCCGACCCGTCCACCACAGCCGACGCCGACAACGCGACTTTCTCCGCCACCTCGCTGTCGCCGTCGTCGCGGGCAACCAGCTCGAAGCTCCCCGACCCGGCGGTCTGTCCGGCGGGGATGGAAACCGTGAACCTGTTGTTGGTCTGGTCGGTGGTGAAATCCCCCGAAGCGCCCAGGACGGCGCCGTCCGCACCGCCGCCGCCGGCGACGGTAACCGTTACCGGAGTCGCGGTAGTGCGGGTAGAGGAAGAAACCCCGACAAAGCGGGCGGTAACCGTAACCGTGTGCGCCCCGGCTTGTTCCTCCACCGTCGCAGGCGACACCGCAATCTCGATGGCCGTGTCAGCGTCCGAAACCCCCAGCACCGCCCCCGTAGCCGTCCCCAGCGGGGAGCTTCCGTTTATCCGAACCGTTTCCGGCCCCTCGGTGATCGCATCGTCTTCGATGGTCAGCCCGTCCAGGGAGGCGGCGGTGCTGCTGCTCGTAGCCCCCGCAGGGATGGTTACCGTGTCCGACCCTCCCGAATACCGGTAGTCGGCGGGGGAAACAGCGGTCCCGTCCGCTACCGACAACGTAACCACCGTATCCGAGGCAATATCAGACGAAGTAGTCCCCGACTCGAACCCGGCAGACACCGCCACCCCGGAGCCGTCCCCGCCCTCCGACACCGACGCCCCGGACGGAACCGACAACACCACCGCCGCGTCGTCGTCGGTGATGGGCAGGGCCGCTCCGGTTATCGTATATCCGGCAGCGGCGCCGGACACCGCTATGGTCTCCCCCGCCTCGGCGATCGTGTCGTCCGTTACCGCCAGCCCGCCCAAGCCAACAGTGTTGCTGACCGCACCCGCCGGGATGCTCACCGTGATCTCGCTGCCCGAGGCCGGGGCGGTGAAGTCCGCCGCTTCGGTCCCCGCCCCGGCAGCGAACGACAGCTCCACCGGAGTCGCCGCGCCGATCTCGGAAGCGTTCGCCCCCACGAACCGGGCGGTGATCATGGCGTCGCGGGCGTCGCCGTCTGCTTCGTCCGCTGTTGTGGAACCGAAACTGAGAGAGATGGTCGTGTCGTTGTCCGCGATTCCCAGGGCGGCGGGCAACACCGGCAGCGGGCTGGCGTTGACGACAACATCCCCGCCGCTCACCAAAACAGTCTCCGCCGCGGCGCCTTCCGCCGTGTTGTCGTCGTTGACCGCCACAGTGATATCGGCGTACCCCGACTTCGACCCCGCAGGGATCCTGATCCCCAACAAATGACCGTCAGGCGTACCCGCCAGCTTCGACGGATACACAACCCGATAGTCCTCCCCGACGCTGAAAGAACCATCCGTGTCCGCGACGGCGGTTCCGCCCGCCGCGTTGAGCCCCACCACCACACTGTAAGCAGCCACAACCTGCAAGGTGGCCGTAACCCGGACGGTATTGGCGCCGCTGTCTTCGGCCAGGCTGGTCAACGGGTTCCCGCCGCTGTCCGCGAACGACAGGCTGACACCGGTATCCACGATGGTCACCTCGGCGTCGGCGATGGTGGCCGCCGCCCCGTCCACGGTGGCCGCCGCCGACAACGCCACTTTCTCCGCTCCCTCATCGGCGCTGTCCGCCGGGGCGGTCAACCCGAAAGAAACCCGCCCGCTGGTCTGCCCCGCCGGGATGGTAATGGTGAACGAGTTGGCGGTCTGGTCGGTGGTGAAGTCCTTACCGGCGCCGGTTCCGAGAACGGCGCCGTCCGTGCCGCCGCCCCCCGCCACGGTAACCGTCACCACAACATCGGAATCACGAACCGAAGAGGCCGCATCAGCGAACCGGGCAACCACCGATATGGTCTGCGCCCCGGCCTGCTCCACCACCGTCGCGGGCGACACCGAAAGCTCGATACCCGAATCGGCGTCGGCAACCGCCAGATCGAACCCGACCGCCGCGCCCAAAGTCGACGACCCGCCCACCGCTATCGTCTCCGGCCCCTCCGCGATGGTGTCGTCCTCCACGGTCAACCCGGCCAGCGACCCGGCGGTGCTGCTGCTCACAGCCCCGGCGGGGATGGTCACCGTGTTCGGAACCGACGGCGCATAACCATAATCGCCGGGAGAGGTAGCCGTCCCGTCCGCCGCCGACAACGTAACCACCGTATCCGAGGAGATATCAGACGAAGTCGTCCCCGACCCGAACCCGGCAGACACCGCCGCCGCCGAACCGTTCCCGCCCTCCGACACCGTTGTCCCGCCCAGAACCGACAAGTGCACCACCGCGTCGTCGTCCACGATGGACAGGTCGGCCCCCGTAACCGAATACCCGGCGGCGGTACCGGACACCGCAATCGCCTCCGACTCCTCGGCGATGGCGTCGTTGGTAACCGACAACCCCGACAGGGCCGCCGCCGTGCTGCTGACCGACCCCGCCGGGATGGTCACCGTGATCTCGCTGCCCGACGCCGGGGCGGTGAAGTCCGCCGCTTCCGCACCCGCCCCGGCCGCGAACGACAGCACCACCACGGTGTCCGACCCGATCTCGGAAGCCGAGGCCCCCGTGAAAGAAGCCGTGATCAACGCGTCCCCGGCGTTGCCGTCAGACTCCTCCGCCGTTGCTGTGGAACCGAACCCCAGGCTGATGGCCGTGTCGTTGTCCGCTATCCCCAACGAGGCGGACAAAACCGGCAGCGAACCCCCGCCGGCCGTCACGTTCCCGCCGCTCACCACAACAGTCTCAGCAACGGAACCCTCCGCCACGTCGTCGTCGTTGACCACCAAAGTTACATCGGCGTACCCCGAAGTAGACCCCGCCGCAATCAAGATCCCCAGCAGATGACCGGCAGGCGTACCCGCCGCCTTCGACGGATACACAACCCGGAAGTCCTCCCCCTCCGCGAACGTCGCCCCGCCGCCCAACAAAGCAGTACCCCCCAACACATTCACCCCCACCACCACATCCAAAACCGCCGCCACCGGCAACGCAGCGGTCACCCGCACCTGCGTAGAGCCGCTGCTCTCGGCCAAACTGGTCAGCGCGTTCCCGCTGCTGTCCCCCAAAGACAACGTAACGCCGCTGTCCACGATGGTGATATCCGCGGAGGTCACCGCCACCGCCAACCCGCCCACCGACGCCGCCCCCGACAAGGTCACCTTCTCCGCTCCCTCGGTGGACCCGTCAGCCGGGGCGGTCAACCGGAAAGTCCCCTGCCCGCTAACCTGCCCCGCCGGAATAGTGATCGTGAACTGGTTGCCTACCACGTCGGTGGTGAAATCACCGAGAACAGCCCCGTCCTCCCCCGAACCGCCCGCGATGTTCACCGTCACCGCAGTGGCCGACGTCAACACCGAAGAAGAACCATCGAACCGGGCCGTAACAGTAATCGTATGCGCCCCGGCCTGTTCCACCACCGTCCCAGGCGACACCGACAACACGATGTCGGCGTCGTCGTCGTCGATAGTCAACACAGCGCCGGTAGCCGCCCCCCACGCAGATGTCCCGCCCACCGTCAGCGTCTCCGGGCCTTCCACGATGTCATCATCGGTGATCGACAGCCCCGTCAACACCGCAGCCGCGGTGCTGCTGATCGTGTTGGCAGGAATAGAAACCGTCTGCGGAGACGACGGCGAATACGAGAAATCAGCCGACCCCGCCTGCCCCGCCCCGCTGCCGCCCGTTACCGACAACGCAACCGACGTCACCGAACCGATAGTGGAAGAAGTAACCCCCGACGGGAACCCCGCCGACACCGCCGCCCCCGCCACCGCTCCTACATCCTCCGATATCACGGTCTGGTTTTCGTCCGTGCCGCTGTCGGTGTCCGCCGTCAGCACCACCTGCCTGTCATAAGGATCCCGAACCGTCATCGTAGCCGGAACCGCAACAAACCCGGCCGGAAGGTCCGTCAACGTCACATTGAAAGTATCGTCATCCTCCGCCACATTATCCGCGGCCGTACCCAATCTTACAATTCGCGAATTAAAGCTGTCCTCTAGGTACTCAGAAAGCGAACCCGCGCTGATATCGACATACAACGGGAAACCCGCCAAATCCAAATCCTTACGAATGTTACTGCCACTACTCAAACGGATAGGCCGATCATCCAACCGCGCTCTAATTGTGCTGCTGTAAGTAGACGAAGTAGAAGCAGTAAAAACAGAACCGGTAACACCGCCCAAAGTAACCTTCGCCCAATCAAGACTAAGATTATTTTCACACCTACCCGAAGCGCATTCATCACCCGACGACCTCGCCGTCGTAACCTCGAGGGCCCGGTCCTGGTCGGTGATCCGCAAGTCCCCAGGGTTTACCAGATACAAAGGAGCAGACCCGGAGAAGCGGATAGTCTCGTGATCCTCGGTGATCTTATCGCTGCGGGGAGTAACAACAACATCAGCGGACCCGGTGGTCTGACCGTTGAGAATAGTAACCGTGGCCGTAGAAGCCCCGACCGTGTAGTCACCTGCGGAACCCGCCGTGGCGGTGCTGCCCGCACCTCCGATGTTCACCGTCACTGTCGTGTTGGACTCTACCGCCGCCGACGCAGTCGCCACCACCCGTACCGTCTGCGCTCCCCCATCCTCCGCGACCGCGGTAACCACCGCCGGCGTGCTGGCGGTGTCGGTGAAACTGAGACCGATAGTCCGAGAACCGACATCGAAGATAGTCACCTCCGCCGCGTCCACCGTCACCGACGCGCCGCCCACCGTGGCCGAACCCGTCAACGCCACCTTCTCCGTAGCGGCCTCGGTCTCACCGTCGGACCGGGCCGTCAGCTCGAAGGTTCCGGTGCCGCTGAGCTGCCCGGCCGGGATGGTGATCGTCAACCTGTTGTTGGTCAAGTCGGTGTAGAAATCCCCGGTAGGCGGCGGCCCCGCCGACCCCAAAGTGGCTCCGTTGGTGGATGCCCCGGCAATATCCACGGTCACTGTCGTGGCCGCCGCCAACACCGAGGAAGAACCCTTGAACCGGGCCGTAACCGTAACCGTATGCGCCGCCGCCTGCTCCAACACCCCCGCCGGAGACACCACCAGCTCGATGTCAGCATCGTCGTCGCCGATAGTCAACACAGCCCCCGCAACCGTCCCCAACGAAGTTGACGTTCCGCCCACCGTCAACGTCTCCGGGCCCTCCACGATATTGTCGTCGGTGATACTCAACCCCGTCAACGTCCCGTCCGTGGTGCTGCTGATCGTGTTGGCAGGAATAGAAACCGTGTTCGGAGACGAAGGCGAATACGTAAAGTCAGCCGACCCCGCCGCCCCCGCCCCGCTGCCGCCCGTTACCGACAACGCAACCGACGTCGCGGAACCGATAGTAGAAGAAGTAACCCCCGACGGGAACCCCGCCGACACATCCACCTCCGAACCGGCGTCGCCCTCCACTATCACGGTCTGATCACCGATAGTGTCGCTTTCGGTATCCACCCCCAACACCACCCCCCTGTCATGAGGATCCCGAATCGTCATCGTAGCCGGAACCGCAGTGAACCCGGCCGGAAGGTCCGTCAACGTCACATTGAAAGTCTCGTTATCCTCCGCCGCATTATCCGCTGGTGTACTCATCAGTACAATTTGTGAACCACCACTTTCTTGTAGGTTCCCGGTAAGCGAACCCGCGCTGATATCAACATGCATCGGGACGCCTCCCGTACCCAAATTATGGGTAATGGCATTGTCGCTACTAACAGAGTTGAGAGGCCCCTCATCCAACCGCGCTCTAATCGCGCTGCTGTAAGTAGACGAAGTAGAAGCAGTAAAAACAGAACCGGACAAGCCGCCCAAAGTAACCCTCGCCCAATCAAGATCAAGATTATTAGAACAGGTACCCGAAGCGCATTCATCACCCGACGACCTCGCCGTCGTAACCTCGAGGGCCCGGTCCTGGTCGGTTATCTGTAGGTCTCCGGAGTTTACCAGATACAGGGAAGAAGTAGACCCGAAGAAGCGAATAGTCTCGTGATATTCAGTGATCGTGTCGCTGCGGGGAGTAACAACAACATCGGCGGAGGAACCGGTGGTCTGACCATTGAGAATAGTAACCGTGGCCGTAGAAGCCCCGACCGTGTAGTCACCTGCGGAACCCGCCGCAGCGGTGCTGCCCGCACCTCCGATGTTCACCGTCACCGTCGTGTCAGCGTCTACCGCCGCCGACGCGGTGGCCACTACCCGTATCGTCTGCGCTCCCCCGTCCTCCGCAACCGCGGTAATCGCCGCCGGTGTGGGGCTGGCGGTGTCGGTGAAACTGAGACCGATGGTACGGGAACCGACATCGAAGATAGTCACCTCGGCCGCGTCGACCGTCACCTCCGCGCCGCCCACCGTGGCCGAACCCGTCAACGCCACCCCCTCCGGAGTAGCCTCGGTCTCACCGTCGGACCGGGCCGTCAGCTCGAAGGTTCCGGTGCCGCTGAGCTGCCCGGCCGGGATGGTGATCGTCAACCTGTTGTTGGTCGCGTCGGTGTAGAAGTCCCCGGTAGACGACGACCCCAAAGTGGCCCCGTTGTCGGCGGCCCCGGCAATATCCACCGTCACATCGGTGGCCGCCGTCAGAACCGAGACCGCACCCTTGAACCGGGCCGTAACCGTAATAGTATGCGCCGCCGCCTGCTCCAACACCCCCGCCGGGGACACCATCAGCTCGATGTCGGCGTCGTCGTCGCCGATAGTCAACACCGCCCCCGTCGTATCTGCCCCCAACGCAGACGTTCCGCCCACCGTCAGCGTCTCCGGGCCCTCCACGATATTGTCGTCGGTGATACTAAATCCCGTCAATGTCACGTCCGTGGAACTGCTGATCGTGTTGGCAGGAATAGAAACCGTCTGCGGAGACAACGGCGAATACGAAAAGTCGTCGCTGCCCGCCTGCCCCGTCGTCGGGTTCATATAACCCGTTACCGACAACGTAACCGACGTCGCGGAACCGATAGTAGAAGAAGTAACCCCCGAAGGGAACCCCGCCGACACATCCACCCCCGAACCGGCGGCGCCCTCCACGATAGTAGTCTGATCACCGCTCGTACCGCTGTCGGTATCCAGCCCCAACACCACTCGACTGTCATGAGGATCCCGCAACGTAAACACCGCCCGCCTCACCGTAAACCCCGCAGGATCCACCTGATCCACCGTTGCATAACCATGCTCATCCCCCTCTGCTTTATCATCATGATAGAAAATAATCGCTAGAGTACCTCCATAAATCGAATTATAAAAACCACCCGAAAGAGACCCAGCCGGAATACTAATCGTTATCTCCTCTGACGCATCATAAACTTCATACAGATAATCACCCTCAGACCACTGCTCAAAGTTTACCCCGCGCTCAATCCGCACCCGCATACTCAAAGCAGAACTATACGTAGAGCTAGTAGAAGCAGTAAACACATCACCCGACACCCCACCCAAAGAAGCCCCTCCATTCAACGACTTCGAAAGCCCAAATTGACCAGAAGCCTTCTCATCGAACTCCGTATCACCTGTCAAATAGACCCCTATAACCCGGTCCTGGTCGGTGATCTCCAAATCAGTCTGACCCGGGTACAGATCGGCGGCAGTGTCGGCGGTGAAGCGGATGGTTTCGTGATCCTCGGTTATCGTGTCGCTGCGGGGAGTTATAGTAATATTCCCGGAGGAACCGGTGGTCTGGCCGCTGCGGATAGTTACCGTGGTCGTTGAAGCATCCACCGTGTAGTCACCGGCGGATCCCGCCGTTGCGGTGCTGCCCGCCGCGGCGATGTCCACGTTTATGACAGTATCGGAGGTTACCGCCGACGGTAAGGTTGCTGTTACCCGTATCGTCTGCGCTCCGCCGTCCTCCGCAACGGCGGTAACAGCCGCCGGCGTGCTGGCGGTGTCGGTGAAACCGATAACGATGGCCTGATCCGGATCGTAGATCTTCACCTCTGTCCCGGTTACAGTCACCGCCCGCCCCCCCACCGAAGCCGACCCGGTAACAGCCGCCGTTTCTATATCCTCGGTGTTGTCGCCGTCGACCCGGGCGGTGATGTTGAAAGTGCCCGAACCGCTGAGCTGCCCGGCCGGGATGGTGATCGTCAGCTCGTCGTTGGTCGCATCGGTCCAGAAATCCCCGGCAGCCGGCGGCCCCGCCGACCCCAAAGTAGCTCCCTTCGTTCCCGCCCCGTCCGCCATGGTTACCGTCACTTCGGTGGGTTCGGTCAGAACCGAGCTGGTGCCCTTGAACCGGGCCGTAACCGTTACCGACTGCGCGGCCGCCTGCTCTACGAACTTGGAGGTGGACACCTCCAGGTCGATGTTTGCGTCGTCGTCGGCTATCGTCACCCACCCGACGGGATCTCTCAAAATAGTCGAGCTGGTGTACGTGCCGGCCAGATCCAAAGTTTCCGGCCCCTCCACCACCCGGTCGTCGGTGATCGACAACCCAGCCAAAGAAACCGTGGTGCTGCTAACGAAAGCCCCGCTGGGTATAGTCATCGCCGCCGGGGGAGGCGAAGGCCGGGTATAAGTGAAATCGGTGCTGTCCGCCCTACCCGCCAGTCCACGCAAACGAGTAGACTCGGCTATGAGCTCCCAATGGTCAACGTCCGGGACGAGCCTAGCACCCGTCCCCGGCGACACCGAAGTAAGGGTAGCGGTTGTCACGGTAGAAAACTTCAGGGAAGTTGCCTCGTCCGGGAAACGGGCCGTCACCCTCACCGCCGAACCCGACCCGCCCTCGGCAACCAGCATATCCGGTTTGAAAAACACCCGCCCCTCGACATCGGCGATCTTTATCACCGCCGGTTCCACCGTCCACCCCTCCGGGGCGGTCACCGTCGCCTGCATGGTTTCCTCCCCCTCCACTTGATAATCCCCCGGAAAGGATATAGTCACACGACTACTCCTATTGGCCCTCAGAGCAACCGCAGAAACATCACCGGCCCCGATGGTCACAGTCAGCGGATGACCAGCCTGGTCGTGGTCGTGGTAGTAATCTTGGGAGGTCAACGCTTCGCTCGCGGCATTAGGCAAGTTCCCGGGTGGGAACAAAACCGGCAAAACCAAATCCTCACTCAAAGTAGAAGACGCCCCGCTCACGGCAGCAGACACCGTCATAACATGCGAATCTCGAGCATCGTAAGACTCAACAGCGGTATCGTCACTGACGGTCACCTTGATGGTCCGATCCGCGTCGGTGATCTCCAGATCAGCCGACCTCACCAAATCGGCCTCACCGGTGATCTTGATTATCTCATGGTCCTCGGTAACCGTATCAGACAACGGAGTGATAGTAATATCACCCGAAGTAATCTCGGTCGTATTAGCCAACAACGTCATCGTCGTCGTGGCAGGGCTGGCGGTGTAATCACCCGAAGCGCCCCGCACCGCCCCACTGCCCACGCCCCCTATCGTAACCGTCACCGTCCTGTCGGTAGCTATCGACTTGGTGGCCACGGCCTTCACCCGCACCGTCGCCGCTCCGTCGTCTTCGCCCAACGCAGTCACCGCCGCCGGGTTCGTCTCTGCGGTATCGATGACGCTGAGGTCGATAACCCGATCCGGGTCGTAGACAGCGATCTCGGCGCCGGTTACCGCCACCGTCGACCCGCCCACCGTCGCCGACCCCGAAACGGCCACCCTCTCACCGCTGTCCTCAACGGTGTCCGAGTTGGCGGTCAGCATGAACGTCCCGGTCCCCTTCAGCTCCCTCGCCGGGATGCTGACCGTCAACTGATTGTTGGTTTGGTCGGTGAAAAAATCCCCGGTGGGGGTCTCCCCTCCCATACCCAGAGTCGCCCCGTTCACAGCAGCCCCGGCGATGTCCACCGTCACGGCCGTAGCCGAAGCCAGAACAGACGAAGCCCCCTTGAACCGGGCCGTAACCGTAATCTCCGTAGCAACATCGTTCTCGAACACATTCGTCGGGGAAACCTCCAGCTCGATATCAGCATCGTCGTCGTAGATCGTCAACGAAGCCGCAGTAGCCGCCCCCCACGAAGACGACCCGCCCACCAACAGCGTCTCCGGGCCCTCCACCACCGTGTCATCCACCAAAGACAACCCCGCCAACGACCCCGCCGTAGAACTGATAATCGAGTTGGCGGGTATGGTCACCGTTTCCGGCGTCGAGGGCGAATAAGTGAAATCGGCGCTGGTTGCCTTACCCGCCCCGGCGGGGGTCTCCGCCGTAACCGACAACGTAACCGTAGTCGCGGACCCGATAGTAGAAGAAGTAACCCTCGACGGGAACCCCGCCGACACCGCCACCCCCGAACCCGTCCCGGCGTCCTCAGACACCACACTCTGATTCCCGTCCGTATCACTGTCAGAATCCAAACCAAACACCACCCGCCTGCCATGAGGATCCCGAACCGTGAACGCCGCCCGCCGAACTGTAAACCCCTCCACAGCATCCACCCTCACATAACCCCGCTCATTTTCCTCTGCCACCGCATCATTATAGAAAAGAAGGGATAAACGACCTCCAAAAATCGCATTATGAAAATCCCCCGAAATAGACCCAACCGGAATACTGATCGTTAACGCCTCATCTTCACCACCAGAAGTGTCATAAAAGTAATCACTAGGCCATGTAAGTTCCCCGCTATCAACCCGCACCCGCATACTCAAAGCAGAACTATACGTAGAACTAGTAGAAGGAGTAAACACCCCACCCGACACCCCACCCAAAGAAGCCCCTCCAAGAAACGACTTCGCAAGAGTCCCAGACCCATATTCCCCAGACAACGGCTCATCAACCTCTGTATCACCTTCCAATTTGACCTCGATAACCCGGTCCTGGTCGGTGATCGTCAAAGTGACGGTATTAGCTGCTGTATACCTCGGGGCGGAGGCAACGAAAATGATGGTCTCGTGATCTTCCGTAATAGTGTCGCTGTTGGGAGTGATCGTTATAATACCGGAAGTTCTAGAAGTCTCACCGGCATTGAAATAGATATTACTAAACCTATGAGTCGTACTGTAATCACCCGTACAAACCCTCTTATTAGTAGACCAATCCGTCCGGCAACGCCCCTGAGTAGCCGTACTGCCCGAACCAGTCGCACCAACCCCGAACGACACCCTCACCCGAGAACTCGCCGCCTGCGACAACACCACCTTCACCCGCAAACTCAAAGGCGAACCATCCTCCCCCAACGAAGTAGCAGAAAGCGGCGACCCCGAAGTATCGACCAAACTCAACGTAAACGTAGCCGCCTGCGCCCCCGCCGGACGAAAAGGAACCACCGGCAACACAGCCAACACCAACCCCAACGCCAGCACCACCGCCAAAACCCTCCGCATGACCACCTAACCCTTTCTCCCGGCCTTCAAAACCAACGAACCAAGCACCAATCCCCCGGCCCCCCGCAGCTCAGCCCCCGGCCTACAAGCCCGCCGACCCGCCAACCGCCGCGCCCACGGGACCACCACAACCGAAGACGCTACACCCCACCCGACACCCCATAACACGCCGAGCATAAACAACTAAGATACCCCCCCCCCCGCGGATTCTGTCAAAATCAGACACCCCGCCGCCGCCGGCCATACAACGGACAACGACCCGGCGATCCGGCAATCAGACATCCCTCTTTCGGGGGAACCATGGGCGCGGTTACAAGCCTGTTTTCCGCACCGCCCGCCGGAGGGCCGCCGCTCCGGGCACCCCGGAGAAGGCCGCCGCCTCCCGTCCCGAGGCGTCCACCACCGCGCCCCTCGGTATCCCCTCCACGCCCAGGTCGGTGAGCAGGTACGGATGTTCCTCCCAGGTCAGCTCGGTGAACCCTTCCTCTCCCAGCACCTCCGTGTAGACGGCCCGCGCCTCCCCGCACGAATCACAGGCGGAAGAGGTGAACAGGTAAACCCCCGGGCCTTCCAGGTTTCCTTCCACGGACAGGGGCGGCGGGCGGCGCCGGGGCCGGGGCCGGAAACGGGCCGCACCCACCACCAACACGACGGCCAGCCCCACCGCCAGCAGCCTCAGCCAGACCTCACCGCTCAACCGGCGCCGCTCCTCCGAACATCACCCTTCCCTCCGATTCGGCCCACCATCCGACGCTGAAGGCCCCCTCCCCCGACACGAGCACCCCCGCCGCCCCGGAATCCCTCACGGCCACCGTCGCGACGGACAGGGGCGGCAGCTCGAGGGACGCCGACCGGCCCGCCCCCGACGGCCTCAGGATCGTGTAGGTGAGCTCGAACGCGGTAACCCCGGTGTTCAGAAACCGGAGCCGGGCGTCGGCGGGAACCGACCTTGGTCCGGGGACCAGCCAGAGGGAGGCGTTGGCGGGGATGCCCGGAGTGGCCGCCGCGGCCGTCTCGGACCTTCCCCGCACCGCGGCGCCGAAGGGTCCGTCGCCGGTCACGCGGAGCCCGAGCCCGGAGGAGGCGACCGCCCCCAGATCCAGCCTGGTTTGACCGGGTCCGGCGATGACCCCGCTCACCGGATCGAACAGGGCGCCCGTCTCGTCGAACACCTCCACCAGGAAATCGACCCCGATAGAGGCTTCGTTGGTGAGTATCAGCTCGGCCGCCAGGCCGTCCACCGCGGCGATCGGGAACTCCCAGGCTTCGTAGGCGCCGGTGCCCGGCCACACGGCGAGGTCGGCGCCGGTGTCAAGGAGCATCACCGGAATCACCGAGCCCGAGGCCGGCCGCACCAGGATCGACAGCGCATCCCGCCCGGGCAGTATCTTTTCGAGCTCGACGATTCGGGTCCTTCGGGCCGGCACCGTCAACCCCTCCAGCTGCTCGGCGGCCTCGGTGCCCAGCTCGCTCAGCGCCCAGAGGTCCACCCGGGCATCGACGGTGAACGGGTTGAAGAGCCGGAGGGTGAGGCGCTCCCCTTCCAGAGTGGACCCGCCCGGAAGATGCCAGACGGCGGGAATCGCCCCCGGGCACAGGTCGCCCGCCAGCATGTCACCGCCCTGGGCCGCCACCGCCGCCGCCCCGGCGCCTTCCGAGAACTCCACCAAAGCCGAGACGGCGCCGATGAGGGGGTTGTCCAGCTTCGCCGCCGCATCCGGCGCCGCTTCCCCGGACAGCCGCGGACCCGCTGCGCCTCCATCCGGGAAGGAGACGGAGAATCGGGCGGCGCTCTCCGCGGCCACCGTATACACGGAGCTGACGCGTCCGTCCGAAAACGCCCACGGGCAGTGGACGTACCGCGAGGGGCCGGGGTCGGCCGCCCCCACCCCGCCGAAGGGATCGGGAACCGGATCGGGCGAGGGGGGCGGAGTGAGGCCGACGGCGGCCGCCGCGAAGAAAACCCCCACCACCAAGGCGGCCAACCGGGTCATCCGGACTGCTCCTGGCTGTCCTCCCGGCGGCGGTAGGGGCGGAACCCTACCGACAGACCCACCAACACCACGGCCCAGGCGCCCGCCGCCAGGGCGAGCCATCGGTACGAATCCACCCCTCCGAAGGCGGCCGTCCCCGTCCGGGCCGGCACCCGGTTGGCCCAACCCACCTGCTCCCATCCTTCGGCGCCCCAGCGCGGGTCGGCGTTCTCGCTGATCCTCACCGTGTTTCCGAACGACCAGCCCTCGTAGTCGGGGCCCGCCCGGGACCAGGGGATTCCCCGATCGGTCACCGCCCGGTAGGCGCCGACCTCGTTCTCCCACACACCCCCCGATTCCCCGATGAACAGCCCGCCGAGAGGCCGCATGTCCAGCTGGGTGGACATCTTCTCGACCAGCGGGCTCCATCCGGCGGCCGCCACCCATTCCACCCCGTATTCAGCCAGCTTCTCGCCCGGACGCAGCTCCTCCCCCGACAGTATCCCCTCCAGGGTCTGCTCCAGGGCGGCGTCGCCCAGCAAGGGCCGGGGCAGCCAGGCCTGCGGGTAGTCCAAGCGCCCGCCTATCAGCCGGTAGGCTGTGCCGTCCTCCAGACGTCTGTACTCGCCGGGGAGGGTGCGGCCCGGCCCCGTCATCAGGATCCGGCCGGGGCCGCGCCGTTCCGCCCGGCTGTCCGCGAAAGCCAGCACCCCGAACTGGTCGTCGGGCAGTCCCATCCGACCGGCAGGCAGGGCCGCCAGGGTCGACAGGGCAACCAGAATCGCGGCGGCCGCCGCGATGCGGGCCGCCGCCCGCCTGGGAAATCGGGCCTCCTCGAGCGTGGAAGGACCGTCGATCGCCCCCGCCGCCGCCAAGGCCGCACCCAGGCCGGCCAACAGTATTCCCGCCGCGGTGAGCTCCTGCCCGGCGCCCAGGCTCGAGGCGCGGGCCGCGAAGAACCCGGCGGAACCGAACACCAAGCCGACCGCCGCCGCAGTCGAAGGCCTCCCTCGACCGGAGACCGCCGCCGTCAGACCCGCCGCCGCCGGCATCCAGACCCACCAGGCCGGATCGAGGTGGAAAGCAACCCCGCCCGCCGCCAACGCAGCCGGGTCCCAGACGATCCACCAGTCCAACCAGGGAAACAGCACCGGCAACGCCAGGATGGACGCCGCCGGACCGATGATCATGGCCCGACGGACCCGGGCCGCCCCCGCCCATACCAACCCGAAGAGGGCGGGAACCACGACCAGCATGGGGACGAAAACCGCCGACCACGCCGCGGCCAGACCGACCCTGGCCAGGCGGCCGATCCAGCCCGGGATACCGTCCGGCGCGGGCGCCGCTGCGCCGGCCAGCGCCCAGGGCAGCCCCCCCACCGCCAGCAGGCCGGGCCAGTACCCCTCGCCCGCCAAGGCCAGCATCGGGAATCCGGCCACGAACACCGCCCCCGCCGCCAGGCCGGCCCAAGCCCCGAGCCCCATCCTCCGCACCAGCACCGCCGCTCCGGCAAACCCCGAGACCGCCGAGGCCGCCGTCAACCAGGACGCCGCCCATTCCTGGTTTCCCAACAGCAGCCGGGCGGCGGCAGTCGCCCCCACGGAAGGATGCATGGGTTCGGGGCTGCCCAGCCCGCCCTGATGCCACCCGCCTGCGTAGGCCCGCAACGCGTCCCAGGCCGAATCAGAGAGCGGCAGGACGTACCCGGTGGACGGGAGTCCGTCCAGGAGGGCCGAGCGGACCAGTACCAACAGGAATCCCGCCCCCAGCACCATCGCTATCACCGAAGGCCGTTGCCAGAAAGCAGGGGGGGCGTCCCGGAAAGGCCCGTCCTCTTCCGGATCCTTGCCGCCCATCACCCAGGCCCCCAGCCCGGAAGCCATCGTCCGCAGCTCGACCGAACCCCGCACCTGGAAGCGGAACAGCTCGGCGTCGGCGGCCATCGAGATGGTCCGCTTCCTCCGACGGGCTTCCCAGGTCGAAGGCAGATGCAGCGCGTTCCACGCCCAGACCCGCACCCAGTCCACCGGAGCGAGAAAAGCGCCCTTGGCCAGACGGTGCAGAGCCATGAGCAACCCCAGGAAGAACAGGGCGGGCACCGCCCACAGAAGGGTCACGGCCGAATAGGTCTTGAGCATCACCCGAAGCCGGCCCGCCTGCTCCCGCCAGGTGCGCAGACGGTGTTCGCCGGAAGCCCGGCTGAAGACCTCCGAGGCGGGCGCCAGCACCACCCGGCCTCCCGTCACCCGGGCCCGTTGGCACAGATCCAACCCGGAGGATATGTAGGGGAGCCGGAGATCCAGACCGCCCAGCCCCGCGGCCAGGTCCCTTCGCACCAACACCGAGGCGGGCTCGAGGTAGGCCACGTCCCGGATGACGTCGAACTGTTCCTGATCGAGCTCGCCGTGGTCGAGAGCGGTGTAGGGGAACCCGAAGACATCGGTGGCGCCCCCCACCGAGAGCAGCTGTTCGGGGTTCCGGGCGTCGAGGACCTTCGAACCGACCACCGAGGCGTCTACCTGTTCGGCCGTAGCGACCAGGGCCTCCAGCGCGTCGGGGCGGGCGGTGGTGCGGGAATCCAGCAGCCATAGGTAATCGACCGGGCCGTCGACAGACGCCAAGGCCTGTTTGAGCGTTCTCGCCTTTTTCGGCGGGGAGGCGCCGCCGGGCGGTGCTTCGATGACATGGCCGGCCACCACGACCGCCTCTTCGGCCTCGTACACTTGCGCCTCGATGGTTTCCAACACGCCGATGATGTCGTCACCCTTCCTGGCAAGCACTACCGGAAGGACGCGTGGGGGCGCGGGCGGGTCGGAAGGTGCAGTCATCGAATCCCTATTGTGTACGGGTGACACAGCTAAGGCAACGATCTACGCCGATGCGGGCGGGAAGCGGCGCCTATGAGCCGCCGGGTGGTGCTGCTGTCGGGCGGCGTGGGGGGCGCCCGCCTGGCGCGCGGCTTCGAACACCTGCCGGGGGTGGACGCAACGGTGGTGGTCAACGTGGGAGACGACGAAACCTTCTACGGTCTGTCGGTGTCCCCCGACATCGACACCGTGCTGTACACGCTGGCCGGGGTGGAAGGCCCTCAGGGGTGGGGCCGGGCGGACGACACCATGGTGCTGATGGAGCATTTGGCGGCGTTCGGCCTCGACACCCGCTTCCGGCTGGGCGATGCGGACGCCGCCCTGAACATCTACCGGACCATGCGGCTGGCGGCGGGAGACCCGCTCCACGAGATCATCTCCTCCCTGGCCGGGATGCTGGGGGTCGGTTCGACCGTCCTCCCCGCCGCCGACGACGAGCTGCGCACCGAGGTGCGGGTGGAACCGGACGGCTGGATGTCCTTCCAGGAATACTTCGTCCTGCGCGGACACCGGGACGAGGTGCTGGGGCTGAGGTTCACCGGCGCGGAGCAGGCGCGGGCCGCCCCCGGAGTGCTGGAAGCCGTCCGGGAGGCCGACGCGGTGATCATCACCCCCTCCAACCCGCCGTTGTCCATCTGGCCGATCCTGGCAGTGGAGGAGATCGCCGAGGCGGTCGGACAGGCCGGGCGGGTCATGGCGGTCAGCCCTTTGTTCGGCGGACGGGCCCTCAAGGGGCCGGCGGACCGGGTGATGTCGTCGCTGGGGCTGCCGCCGGGGAATCGGGGCGTGGCCGAGGCCTACGAAGGGCTGCTGGACGACCTGTTCATCGACACCGGCGACCGCCGGGACCGGGCGGAGCTGGCCGAGCTCGGCATATCGGTGCATGTCGGATCCACCCTGATCGCCGAGCGCCGGCAGGCTATGGCCTTCGCCGGGCGGATGATGGAGATGCTGTGACGGTTTCGATAATCCCTGTGTGCGGCATCGGCGAGGCCCGTCCGGGCGACGACGTCGCCGGCATGTTGTTGGGCGGATTGGAGTCGTCGGGGATGACGCTCGCCGACGGGGACGTGGTGGTGGTAACCCACAAGTTGGTCTCGAAGGCGGAGGGCCGGGTGATGGAGATCGGGGACGATCCGGAGGCCCGCCTGCGGGTGATCGAACAGGAGGCGGCCGCGGTGCTGCGCCGCCGTGATCAGCTGGTGATCACCGAGACCCGCCACGGGTTCGTGTGCGCCAACGCCGGAGTGGACCGCTCCAACGCGGCCCCCGGCCAGATCGTCCTGCTGCCGGTCGATCCGGACCTCTCGGCCCGGCGGATACGGGCCCGCCTCCGGCAGGCAACGGGGACGGCGCCGGGGGTGATCATCACCGATACGTTCGGGCGCGCCTGGCGCCACGGATTGTGCGACGTGGCCATCGGGGTGGCGGGCATCCCGGCGGTGGTCGACTATCGAGGCACCCCGGATACCTTCGGGAACATCCTGGAGGTGACGGAGGTGGCCTTGGCGGACGAGCTGGCCGCCGCCGCCGACCTAGTGATGGGAAAAGCCCGCGGGATCCCGGCCGCGGTGATAAGAGGCCTCGAATACCCCCCCGGAGACGGCAGCAGCGCCGACCTCATAAGAAACCCCGCCGAAGACATGTTCCGCTGACCGGCCTAACGCGTAGGCTCTATCTACTCACACGTTATATTGTCGCTGGGGTCGGAAGCTGGGGCGGCGCGCCCAGGGTGAAAAAACGGAGACCTGGGGTGGACTGCTCCGGTAAACCCCTAGGTCAATCCCCACGAAATGGGGAAAAGTAACTAAAAGTCTGATCGTTTCTTATCTATCAATCTAGATGAAATTGTGTCGATCTTCAGGGGTTTTCGCCGAACCAGTCCACCGTCAGGCGGATGCCTTCCTCGAAGGAGGTGTAGGGCTGCCAGCCCAGCTCTCTGCGGGCCTTCCTGCAGTCGAGGGCAGAGTGGGGTAGATCGCCGGGACGCGGAGGACCGTAAACCGCTCCGCCCCTGAAGCGGACGCAGCGGGCTATGGCCTCGAAAACCTCGGTGGTCGAGGTCTCCACTCCGGTTCCGATGTTGTAGACCCCGCCCTCGCCCGCCTCGGCAGCCCGCATGAGTGCATCCACCACATCGTCCACGTACACATAGTCCCTGGTGTCGGTTCCCTCCCCGAAGATGGTGGGGCGGGTGCGGTCCAGGCAGGCCCGGGCGAACACCGCCACCACCCCCGCCTCGCCGCCCGGGTCCTGGCGCGGCCCGTAGATGTTGGCGGGCCGGACGACCGCATAGTCCAACCCGTGGGCCTGTTTCCAGAAGTGCAGGTAGTCCTCCATGACCTTCTTGGATATCCCGTAAGGGGATTCGGGCCGGAGCGGGGTGTCCTCCGCCGTAGGCAGGGCCGCCCCGCTGCCGTAGAGGGCGCCGCCCGTCGATGTGAAGACCAGGCGCTCCACCCCCACCGCAACAGCCGCCTCCAGCAGGTTGACGCCGCCCGTGATGTTGATGTCCGCATCACGGCTCGGGTCGGCCATCGAGGCCGCCACGGAGGTCTGGGCCGCCAGATGGAACACCAGATCGGGGGAGAAGCGGGCCGCCGCCGCCGCCAGATCCCCCGAACGGACATCGACCTTGTGGATGGTCAGGGCGCCCCTCCGGCGGGCATCCGCCAGACGGGACAGCTTGCCCGAAGAGAGGTTGTCCACCACCAGCACCCGCCATCCTTCGCTCACCAACCGGTCGACCAGATGGGACCCCAGGAAGCCCGCCCCGCCGGTCACCAGAACCCTGCCGGCCGCGGCGGCCCGGTTGCGCACCATCAGCGGCCCACCCCCTCGTATGAGAACCCGCAGGCCTCCACCGCCCGGCGGTCCAGCAGGTTGCGGGCGTCCACCACCGCCCTGCCCCGCATGACCCGCCGCACCTCGGCCAGGTCCACCTCCCGAAACTCCTTCCATTCGGTGGCGATCAGCAGCACGTCCGCCCCGGCCGCGGCCGCAACCGCGTCGGGCGCCGCCTCGACCTCCGGTATGGACGCCTCGACCTGCGGGTCGTAGGCCTGCACGGTCGCTCCCGCCGCCCGGAGCCGCCCCGCCATATCCACCGCCGGGGACTCGCGGATGTCGTCGGTATCGGCCTTGAAGGACAGGCCCCACATGCCGATCACCGCCCCCTCCGCGGAGCCGCCCGCCGCCGCAGCCGCCTTGTCGACGATGCGCTGCCTCTGCCGGTCGTTGACCTCGGCGACGGACCTCAGCAGTGCGAAGCCGCAGCCGTGCTGTTCGGCGATGGCCAGCAGGGCCTTGGTGTCCTTCGGCAGGCAGGACCCGCCGTATCCGGGGCCGGGGCTGAGGTAGTGGGCGCCGATGCGGTGGTCGCCGCCCATCCCGGCCAGCACCTCGGCGGCGTCCGCCCCCACCTCCTCGCAGAGGTTGGCTATGGAGTTGACGAAGCTGATCCGGGCGGCCAGATAGGCGTTGGCCGCATACTTGATCATCTCGGCGGAGCTCGGATCGGTGATGATGCGTTCTCCGGGAAGCCCCTCGTACAACCCCATCACCGTTTCCGCCGCCTCCCGGCGGGATGCGCCCACCACTATCCGGTCCGGATGGAAGAAGTCGTCCACGGCCTTCCCCTCCCGCAGGAACTCGGGATTGGAAACCACCCGCACCCCTCTTTCGGAGAGGGCCGGCATCCGCCCTATCTGCTCCGCCGCCCCGACCGGGGCCGTGGATTTGACGGCCAGCACCGCGCCCGGCGCCAGCGACCCGGCCATCTGCTCTACGGCCCGGTGGAGGATGGAGGTGTCCACCGATCCATCGGGGTTCGAAGGGGTCGGGAGGGTGATGAACACCACCCGGGCATCTGCCGCCGCTTCGTCGTTGGCGCCGTGGAAGCTCAGGCGGCCCTGCGCCGTTCCCTCATCGATTAGCCGACCGAGGCCGGGTTCGTAGTTGGGCGCCCCGCCCGCCCGGAGAGCCCGCAGCCGGGCCGGGTCCCGTTCTCCGACCCGCACCCGATGCCCCAGACGGGCCAGCCCCCCGGCCTGGACCAAGCCCACGTAACCGGCCCCGATCACCGCCGTCTGTACGGGCGCCGAGTCCATGTCCGAGTTTGGCCCCGCGCCCCTCCCCGCCTCCTTGCGACCGCCGCCGGTCACCTCATCCCCCGGCGGGGGTTGCCTGGATGAGCGCGTCGGCCCCGATTATCACCACCGCGTCGAGCCCTCTATCCACCGAACCGGCCTGCACCTCCCCGAACCCCAAGGCCTGCACGATGGCCCGGCCCTTGTCCAGGTCCTCCGGGCGGACCGTTACGGTGGTGGTCGCGAAGTCGAAGGAGGCGGCGTCGGCCACGCCGGAAACCCCGAAGCCGAGCACCTCGAGCCGCCCCCTCCACGCGGTCGCCTGGCCGCTCCCGCCGTTGCCGTTCAGCACCTTGAGGGTCATCGATCCGGAGGCCGGCGCCGCCGCGGCCGACTCCGGATCCACCCCCGCGAATGCGGCGATGACCTCCGAGGCGGCCGGCTCGTCGGCCACCAGGAAGTACGCCCCCCCGTCGACGCTTTCAGCCACCGGCAGGGTGGCCACCTCTATGGCCTCGCGATCGAGCTTGCGGGCGGCTATCACCAGGTCGGCCAGGAGGCTCCTGTCCAGGGCCGCATCGATGGTGATGTGGCTGCCGGCGGCGCGCATCACGTCGGCGGCGTCGAAGATGATGGAGGGCCGCTTGGCGGACTCCAGCATGGCGAACAGCAGTATCTGCTGGCGGCGGATCCGGCCGAGGTCGGACCCGTCCACGGTTACCCATCCTTCACCCCGCCACTCCTCGTACTGGCGGGACCGGGCATAGGCGAGGGCGGTCTTGCCGTCCAGCTGCTGCAGACCGGCCTCCACGTCGAGGAAGGACTTGAGGTCCCGCGCCCGGTACGGGAAGCTGATCTCCACCCCGCCCAGCTCGTCGACGATGCTCGCAAAACCGTAGAAGTCCAGCTCGAGGTAATGGTTGATCTCGATCCCCGTCAGTTCTCTCACGGTGCTGACCATCAGGGCCGGACCGCCGATGGAGTAGGCGGCGTTGAGCTTCTGCGGCCCGTATCCTTCTATCACGACCCTGAGGTCCCTGGGCAGGCTGAGGATGCGGGCCCCGTTGCCGTCGAGGACGGCCAGCATGACCACGTCGGCCCGCCGGCCCACCACCTGGTCGTCCACACCGAAGCCCTCGGGAAGGTCCTCGCGGGAATCGCTTCCCATCACGAGAAAGGTCACCGGCGGCGGTTCTTCCGGCGCATCCGCCTGCTCTTCCTCGGACACGGGGGTGAGCTCGGGGACCACATCCTCGTCGACGTTGGCCGTTTCGAAGATATCATCCACGGCCACGCTCACCACCGGACCCTCCACGATCCCGCCCACTGTGGAAACTATCGGAGTCCACAGCAATATCACCGCCAACACCAAGGCGTTCACCACCGCCAGGGAGATGATCAGCTTCCGCCAACGCCGCAGGGCTGAAGCGGGCTGCACCGCCGATGCGGGTTCCGGCTGGATGGGGCTGGTCTGATCGTCGGTGGTCATAGAGAACGAACGCGATGGTAATCCCCATTTTTCATGGAACGGCGCCGTTCATGGGACGGCGCCCGTTCATGGGGACGGCGCCGGGTGAACAGGCAGTGGGCGGCCTTGTGTACCGGGATCGTCAGTTGCGGCGGTGATCCCCGGCCCGAATCGGGGCCGTCGTTGTTCAGCGCTTGGGGCAAACCTATCCGGGGGCAAACCTATCCGAGCGCGGACGCCAGGACAGCAAGCATCCGGGCGAAGGCATCCCCCGCCGCACCGTGGTGATAGGAATCGGAGTCGTCGTCGAGAAAGTCGTGGCCCACCCCCTCGTAGAGTATCCACCGCCCGTGGGGATTGCGGCGCTGCGCCTCGTCCACTCCGGCCGCCGGAACCAGGGGATCCTCCGCCCCGTAGAGGCCCAGCACCGCCATCGGCAGCATCTCCAGGGCGTCGGCCACCTGCAGCTCCCTGTGCTCGTCTCCGGCCAGAGGGGCGTAAGCGACGCAGAGGGCGCCCACCAGGCGCCGGCGGTAGGCCGCATAGGTGATGGCGAACGATCCGCCGGTGTCTATTCCGATCACCCCCACCTTTCCCTCCCTGGCCCATCCCGCCGGATCGTTGACGGCGAAGGCGAGAGCATCGTCGATATCCGCCAGGGCCCGGCGGGTGCCCACCCGTTGGTAGGCGGCCAGCAGATCGTCGAACGGGGCGTCCGGGCCGGGATGGGCGCCCCTGGTCAGATCAGGCACCAGCACGGCGTATCGGTGGCGGGCCAGCCGACGGGCCATATCCTTGACGTAGGGGGTTATGCCCTGGAGCGGGGGAAGCAGCACCACCAGCGGATAGGCGCCGATCCGGTCGGGCCGGGCCAGATACCCGGTGGTGAAGCGGGCCCCGGTCGGCATGGTGAAATCACGGTAGAGGATCTCGATGGTGCCTTCATGCTGGAGAACCGCCACCCTGCCTCCTATTCAGCTTGACCGCCGCTTCGGGCCGGACCCACGGCAACCCATGCTAGCTACCCGGGGACCCGCCGAGGTTCGACCGGCAAGGGCCGGCTATCCGAGCATCATCATCCGCCGCAAGGACCGCCTCAGATACTACGAGGCCTTGGCCGAGTCTGATCTCGGGGGCGACCTCCTACCCATCTCGGAGCTGATCCTTGCCAGAGCGGAGGACGCACTACGGGACCTGGAGCGCAGGGCAACCGCGCACGCAGGAGGGTTCAGGGTCGGTGGTGGCGCACCTCTGATACGGCGCCTGATGTGAGGGCCGCCGGGCCTCGGTCCGTCTCTACCAGCAGACCGCCTTCGGGTGTCACGTCTACGGCCTTGCCCTTCCCGTCCGGAGCCCAGGTGATCTCCTGCCCCAGGGTGGAACAGCGGCGGCGGTACTCCTCGCGGGGCCAGTCGGCGGCTTCCCCCGACAGCATCTCCAGGAGAAGGCCGGCCCATCGGCGGGCCAATACCTCGGCGAACCCGGGGCCGGGATCGTTCCCGAACAACGCACCCCGGCCGGGCGGAGGGTCCGGCCAGTAGAGGTTGAACCCCCACCCCACCACCGCTAGGCCGCCTGAAGCCTCCGTGAGTATCCCGCCCAGCTTGTCGGTACCTCTCATCAAATCGTTGGGCCACTTGAGCGTCAGGCGCCCCCCCTCCGCACTCTCCGCCGCCTCGTCCAGAGACCGGAGGGCGGCAACCCCGGCCGTGAGGGTCACCCGCGGCCAATCAGAGGGCGGCCATGACGGGCGCACACCCAAGGAGGCGGCCAGCGCCCGGGGTGCGGTGTCCCAGGC
This sequence comes from uncultured Acidimicrobiia bacterium, assembly GCA_958295745.1. Taxonomy (GTDB): domain Bacteria; phylum Actinomycetota; class Acidimicrobiia; order Spongiisociales; family Spongiisociaceae; genus CATQHD01. Next base: position 289,056 of record OY282370.1, read on the forward strand.
GGCGCCGGAACGCCCTCTTCCCTCTGTCTGGCGGCCCGCCACCACCAGCAGCGAACCGGCGCCGGCCCGCCTGCGCACCTCGTCCTGGGTGGAGGTGGTCCGGTCGAGCACCAGCATTTCATAGGGCGGCGTTTCAAAGGCCAACGCTTCATCGGCCGGCGTTTCATAGGGCGGTGTAGCCATCGTCCGTCCCCGGAGGTCTAAAGGATCAGGCCAACAGAATACGCGCCTTACGGCGGCTCGCAGCGGCCCGCATCCGTGGGATGTTTCGTTCTCCGGCGGGTGCGGCGCCTATCGTGAACCCGCCTTCAGGCCTCGGGTTGCCTCGGGCTCCTGCCCGGCCCGACCGGCGGGCGCACCGCCCCCGGGCGGCGGCAACCCAAGCTACGAACCGACGAACGGGTGGTAAGTGGGCACCGAACAACGAATCGAATATCTACGAAAGCTGCGCCGCGAGGCCGAGCAGCCCGACTCCAAGCAGGCAGTCGACCGGCAGCACGAACAGGGGAAGCTCACCGCCCGGGAACGGATCGCCCTGCTGCTGGACAAGGACAGCTTCCAGGAGATCGACATTTTCGTGCGGCATCAGGCCCGGGGATTCGGCATCGAGAACCGCAGGCCCTTGGGCGATGCGGTGGTCACCGGCTACGGCGCCGTCGACGGACGCACCGTGTTCGTGTTCGCCGAGGACTTCACGGTGTTCGGCGGCAGCCTCGGCAAGGCGGTGGCCGACAAGATAACCAAGGTCATGGACATGGCCATGAAGGTGGGCGCCCCCGTCGTCGGCCTGAAGGACTCGGGCGGCGCCCGCATCCAGGAAGGTGTGCAGGCCCTCGACGGGTACGGAAGGATCTTCTACCGGAACGTGCGGGCCTCGGGGGTAATCCCCCAGATCTCGGTGATCATGGGGCCGTGCGCGGGCGGCGCCGTCTACTCCCCGGCCATCACCGACTTCGTATATCAGGTGAACGGGACCAGCCATATGTTCATCACGGGACCCGACGTGATCAAGGCGGTGACCGGCGAGGACGTCACCTTCGAGGATCTGGGGGGGGCGGTAACCCACGCCACCACCTCCGGGGTCACCCACTTCGTCTGCAGCTCCGGGGAGGCGGCCCTCCAGGAAGTCCGGTATCTGCTGTCGTTCCTGCCGCAGAACAACATGGAGCCGCCCCCCTACTTCGTTCCCTCCGACTCGCCGGATCGGGAGGACGACCCGCTCGACCTGATCATCCCCGATTCTCCCAACCAGCCCTACGACATGGTGGAGATCATCGAGTCCGTGGTGGACGACGGAGAGTTCTACCAGGTCCACGAGTACTGGGCCCGCAACATCGTGGTGGGTCTGGCCCGCTTCGACGGTTATTCGACGGGGATCGTGGCCAACCAGCCCTCGCACTTGGCCGGCACCCTCGACATCGCCGCATCCGAGAAGGCGGCCCGGTTCGTGCGCATGTGCGACGCCTTCAACATTCCTATCTGCACCTTCGTGGACGTGCCGGGCTTCATGCCGGGGGTGGAGCAGGAACACGGGGGCATCATCCGCCACGGCGCCAAGCTGCTCTACGCCTACTGCGAGGCCTCCGTGCCCAGGGTGACGGTCATCACCCGCAAATCGTACGGGGGCGCCTACCTGGTGATGAACGCCCGCGGGGTGGGCGCCGACCTGGTGTACGCGTGGCCTTCCGCCGAGATCGCGGTCATGGGCGCGCCGGGGGCGGTGAACATCATCCACCGGAGGGATATCGCCACCTCCTCCGACGCCGATTCCCGCCGCGACGCTCTGGCCGCCGAATACGAGAAACGCTTCGCCAACCCCTATGCCGCCTCCGAGCTCGGGCTGGTGGACAACGTGATCGAGCCTCGTGAAACCCGCCTCCGCCTCATAAAGGGATTCGAGATGCTGCGCAACAAGCGGGACGCCCTGCCCCCCAAGAAGCACGGGAACATCCCGCTCTGAGGCGGCGAGAGGACCGATGAAGAAGATGAAGCAGATCCCGCCTGCGCAGCCGGCGCCGACGCACCTCCCGGACGGGCAGCCGTGAACTCGCTCCTGGTGGCGAACCGCGGCGAGATCGCCGTGCGGATCATCCGCACCGCCAAAGAGATGGGCCTACGCACCATCGCCGTGTATTCGGAGCTGGACCGCGACGCTCTCCACACCCGGCTGGCGGACGAGGCCTGGAACATCGGCGGGGCGCCCGCCTCCGAGTCCTACCTGGCCGCCGAACGCATCATCGAGGCGGCCCGGGAGTCGGGCGCCGACGCCGTCCATCCGGGATACGGGTTCCTGGCCGAGAACGCCTCCTTCGCCCGCATGGCAACGGGCGCCGGGCTGACCTGGGTGGGCCCCCCGGCCTCGGCCATCGAGCTGATGGGTGACAAGATCCTCTCCCGCCGGACCGCCGAGAAGGCGGGGGCGGCGCCGGTGCCCGGCACCGACGAGGCGGTGGAGAGCTTCGAGGAGGCCGCCCGGATAGCCGCCAAGATCGGGTATCCGGTGGCGGTCAAGGCGTCGCACGGAGGCGGAGGTAAAGGCCTGCGGGTGGCGGCCAACCGCAAGGAGCTGGCCGAAGCCTTCGAGGGGGCCCGGCGAGAGGCCGGCGCCTATTTCGGGAACCCGGAGGTCTACCTGGAGTCCTATATAGCCAAGCCCCGGCACATCGAGGCCCAGATACTGGTGGACGGGCATGGGAACTACCGGTTCCTCGGCGAGCGGGAATGCTCCGTCCAGCGGCGGCACCAGAAGCTGATCGAGGAGGCGCCGTCGACCGCCCTCTCCCCCGACCAGCGCAGATCCCTGGGAGAGGCGGCCCTGGCGGTGGCCGAAGCCTGCGGTTACGTGAACGCCGGAACGGTGGAGTTCCTGCTGTGCCCGGACGGCAACTTCTATTTCCTGGAGATGAACACCCGGCTTCAGGTGGAGCACACCGTGACCGAGATGGTCACCGGGATCGACTTGGTGGCCGAACAGCTGGCCATCGCCGCCGGAGAGCCCCTTTCCTTCGGACGCCTGCCGGTCAACGGGCACGCAATCGAGCTGCGAATCAACGCCGAAGACCCCAGGGACGGTTTCCGCCCCACTCCGGGCGCCGTGACCAAATACCGGGAACCGGCCGGGCCGGGGGTGCGGGTGGATTCGTGGATCGAACCCGGCGCGGCCGTCAGCCAGTACTACGACAACCTGCTGGCCAAGCTGGTGGTGTGGGGCCGCACCCGGCGCCAGGCCATCGCCCGGGCCAAGCGCGCCCTCGACGAGTACCTGGTGGCCGGAGTCGCCACCACCATCCCGGCCCACCGCGCCGTACTCTCCCACCCCGCCTTCGAGGCCGGCGAGGTGCACACCCGGTTCGTGGAGGACGAGCTGAGCTTCGATCCCGAGCCGTTCGACCGGGGGACGGCCCCGCCGGGCAACCGCGCCCAGACCGGAAGGAACATGACCGTCGAGGTCGGGGGGCGGCGGTTCGACGTCACCTATTGGCTGCCGGACGGCCCTGCCCGGGGCGGTTCCGACCGGCCGGTGCTCCGCCCGCCCACCCGCCGGGTCGGAAACGCCCTGGCATCCGTAGAACCGGGGGCGGTGACCGCGCCCATGCAGGGCACCATCGTCAAGGTGTCGGCCAAGGTCGGCGACCGGGTGGAGGAAGGCCAGCAGATCTGCGTCCTCGAAGCCATGAAGATGGAGAACGAGATAACCAGCCCCCAGGACGGAAAGCTGGTGGAGGTGAGGGTGGCGCCGGGCGACAACGTGAGGAACAACGACGTCCTAGCCGTAGTCCGCTGACCCCTTCCCCTGAACGGGCGGGGTCAGAAGGGGCGGGGTCAGAAGGGGCGGTGTACTCCGAAAACCCGGCGCAGTGAGTCGGACACCTCACCCAGGGTGGCGCCGGCCGCCAGCGCCGCCTTCATGGGGAACATCAGATTGGCCCCGCCCGCCGCCGTCTCGTCCAGCTCGGCCAGCGCCCGGTCGACGGACGGCCGGTCCCTCCCCGCCCGGAAGTCCGCCACCCGGTCCCGCTGGGCTTTCTCGATCGCCGGATCCACCGTGAGGGGCTGAACGGACGGGCCGGCGTCATCGGCGTAGCGGTTCACGCCCACCACCCCTTCCTCGCCCGACTCGATGCGCAGGGAGGCCCGGTAGGAGGCCTCCTCGATCTCGGCCTGCGGGAACCCCTGCTCAACGGCGGCCACCGCCCCCCCGAGCCGGTCGATCTCGTCGATTAGGCGGCCGGCGGCCTCTTCCAGTCCGTCGGTGAGCCGCTCCACGTAATAGGAACCGGCCAGCGGGTCCACCGTGTCGGTGACCCCCGACTCGGCGGCCAGTATCTGCTGGGTTCTGAGGGCGATGGTGGCCGAGCGCTCGGTGGGCAGGCCCAGCGCCTCGTCGAAGGCGTTGGTGTGCAGGGACTGGGTGCCGCCCAGGACAGCGGCCAACGCCTGCACGGCGGTGCGGACGATGTTGTTCGCGGGCTGCTGGGCGGTGAGGGTGGAGCCGGCGGTCTGGGTGTGGAACCGCATCCGCCGGGCGGCGGGATCCGAGGCGCCGAACCGCTCCGCCATGATGCGGGCCCACATCCGCCGGGCGGCCCGGAACTTGGCGGCTTCCTCGAAGAGGTTGTTGTGGGAGTTCCAGAAGAACGACAGCCTGGGCCCGAAGCGGTCCACATCCAGGCCGGCTTCGACGGCGGCCTCCACGTAGGCGATCCCGTTGGCCAGCGTGAAGGCGATCTCCTGGGCGGCGGTGGCCCCGGCCTCCCTTATGTGATACCCGCTGATCGAGATGGTGTTCCAGTTGGGAAGCTCCCGCCCGCAGTAGGCGAACAGGTCGGTCACCAGCCGCATGGAGGCCGCCGGAGGGTAGATGTAGGCGCCGCGGGCAATGTATTCCTTGAGGATGTCGTTCTGGACCGTCCCCCGGATCCGCTCCGGCGGCGCCCCCTGTTCCTCGGCCACCAGCTGGTAGAGCAGCAACAGGATGGGGGCGGTGGCGTTGATGGTCATCGAGGTGGTCACCTCGGCGAGCGGCAGCCCGTCTAGCAGGGTGCGCATGTCATCCAGGCTGTCGATCGCCGCGCCTACCCTGCCCACCTCCCCCTCCGCCAACGGGGAATCGGAGTCGAACCCCATCTGGGTGGGCAGATCGAAGGCCACCGACAGGCCCGTCTGCCCGGCGGCCAGGAGCTTCTTGAAACGCCGGTTGGTCTCCTCGGCGGTCCCGAACCCCGCGTACTGGCGCATGGTCCAGGGCCGGCCCCGGTACATGGTGGGATAGGGCCCGCGGGTGAAGGGGAAGCGACCCGGGTCGCCCAGCTCGCCGTGGGAACGATCCGGTCCGTAGACCACCTCGACCTCGAGGCCGCTGGAGGTGGTTCGGGGAGAAGGTGATGACGGATTGGACACTGACCTGGGTATCCTGACGTGTCGATGACCCGGCATCCTAACCCTGTACAGCGGCGGCCCAGGGTGACGGCATGACCGAACCGGCCGTCGAACCGACCATCCACGACATCGAGCGGAGCGAAATCCGCCGGAGATGGTCGCTGGCCCTAGTCATGAGCGTGGCCGTCACCCTGGTGCTCGCCACCTGGATCGGCCTGTTCGGCTTTCTGGGCGCCAACGCCTCCTACGCCGTCTTCGACCGGTTCATCGAGCGGTGGATGCCGGAGACCGCAACCGAGGCCGCCCAGCTGGAACTGCCTGACCTGTCCAGGATATCCCACGTCTACACCGAGGACGGGGTGCTGTTGGCCGAGCTGCATGCCGGGCGGAACTCGGCGCCGGCCCGCATATCGGATGTACCCGACGCCCTGATCTACGCGGTGCTGGCCGCCGAGGACGGGGACTATTTCGAGCACGAAGGGATCGACTTCACGGCCATCGTCAGCGCCGTGCGCGACTACGTGACCGGCGCCTCCCGCCGGGGCGGCTCCACGATCACCCAGCAGGTGGTCAAGAACAACATCGTGGGCGACGAGCTGACCGTCCGGCGCAAGATCCAGGAGGCGCTCCTCGCCATCGAGCTGGAGCAGCGCCACACCAAGCGGGAGATCCTCGAGTTCTACCTCAACTCGGTCTATTTCGGGTGGTCCGCCTACGGGGTGGGGGCGGCGGCCCTCGAGTACTTCGGAAAGGATCTGCAGGATCTCACCATCGCCGAGGCGGCCACCATCGCGGTCACCATCCGCAACCCATCCCTCTACGACCCGAGACGGCAGGAGGAACGGGCCCACGACCGACGCAACGACGTCATCGACGCCATGGCCGCCTCCGGGTTCATCACCTTCGAGGAGGCGGCGGAAGCCAAGGAAGATCCCTATCTGATCCAGCCGCCGTCCCAGTTCGAGAGCCCGGCCGACCACGTGGTGGCCGAGGTGCGCCGCCAGATCCTCAACGACCCGGAGTTCGCCTTCCTGGGCGAAACCAAGGAGGAGCGAAGGTGGGCCATCTTCGGCTGTCCGGCCCACGAGACGGACTGCGAGGGCGGCGGCGGCCTCGACATCTACGTTACGGTGGACCTCGAGCTGCAGGAGGCGGCCAACCGGATCCTCAGGTCGTGGCTGCCGGTCCCCGGGCCGGAATTCTCCGACGCCAGGGGCGCCCCCACCGGCGCCATCGCCATGGTCGAGAACAACACCGGGGCGGTGCTGGCCATGTCGTCGGGCCTCCCCTTCGAACAGGAACAGTTCGACCTGGCCGTCCAGGGAAGACGCAACCCGGGTTCGGCCTTCAAGCCCTTCGTGCTGGCCTCCTACCTGGAAAGCGGGGGAAGCCTCCAGTCCTATTGGGACGCCCGGAGCCCGATCGAGATCGAATGCGAGGACCCGTGCGGGCCGGACGGCGGTTACATCTGGACGGTGCGCAACGCCGGCAACGTGGACGACCTAATCACGGTGGCCCAGGCCACGCAGTCGTCCGTCAACACGGTGTACGCCCAGCTGGCGGTGAGGATCGGGCCCAGGGCCATCATCCGCACCGCCCGGAACCTGGGCATCACATCGGATCTCGAGGAGGTCTACTCGCTGGCTCTGGGCGCCGGAGCGGTGAGCCCCCTGGAAATGGCCTCCGCCTACAGCACCTTCGCCGCCAACGGCGTCCACGCCGATCCCTACCTGATTTCCCGCATCACCACCGGCGACGGGGGGATCCTCTACGAGCGCGACGTGAGCACCGACCAGGCGCTCGACCCGGCCCTGGCCGCGGCGGTGCGCCGGCCGATGGAGCAGGTGGTCTGCTGCGGAACAGCCCGCCGGGCCATCATCGAAGGAGTGCCTCAGGCCGGCAAGACAGGCACCCACCAGGCCTACCGGGACGCCTGGTTCGTTGGTTACGTGCCCAACTTCACCACCGCCGTCTGGGTCGGGTTCCCGGACGAGCAGGTGGCCCTGCGGGACGTGTTCATCAACGGGGAGACCTACACCCGGGTGTTCGGCGGCTCGGTGCCGGCGCCGATCTGGAAGGAGTTCATGGAGGTAGTGCTGGCCAAGTACCCGGCGGGCGAGTTCCCCGGCAGCCTGGGGATCGGCTACTACAACGAGGTGCCGTTCACCAACGTCCCGGAGGTGGCGGGCCTTTCCTTGGAGGAGGCCGAAGACGCGGTGTTCGGCGCCCATCTGCGGCCCGAGGAGCAGGAGGTCGGATCGCCGGCGCCGCCGGGTACCGTGCTGGGAACCGATCCGGAGGCGGGGGAAGAGATCGACCACGGCGCGACCGTGCTGATACGGGTTTCGGGCGAGGGGGCGGGTCTGGTGGTGCCCGACCTGGTGGGGCAGAGCGCCGAGGCAGCCTTGGCGTCCATCGAGGCCGTCCAAGGCCAGGCAGGCGGCGCCGTCACCGTAACGACCGGATACGAGCAGACCGACGACCCCGACCTGTTGGGCCTGGTGATCCGCACCGTCCCGGCCGCCGGAGAAATCGTCGCCCCCGACGGGACCCTTTCTCTCGTCATCGGGGCCTGAAGGCCCGCGTCGAGCTCCGAGAACCTCCTGATCGGCGGTCGCAGCCTCGGCAACGCGAAAAGAAATCCCCGGTTCGCGAAATATAACTATTGAAAACTATCGCTAATCATGGATAATAGGGTCTATGCGGTATGCAGCGCCCGGAACAGTCCGTCTGGATGACAGTCCTCCCGTCGCCGCGGACATCGCGCCCTCTCCGGGCGTTGCCTGCCGCATACCCGCCCAGCAGCAGTATCGAATCGCCCCCCGCCTGCTGCCGTCGGAATTGCGAGGCGGCATCGATCCCTCCCACCCCTACGTACGCACCTACTGGACGGCGGCGCTGGGGCCGGGCGTGGTGGCGGATCTGCTCCGTTTGATCGCCGCGGCGCGACGCGGCGAGACCATCCCTCATCCCCCGTTTCTGCCCGTGCTGTGCCGGGAAGGACTGATCCATTACGCAAACAGGTCTGTTTGGGTGTGCGGCACGGTGCCCCCGCTCGACAGCCGCCACCTGGTACGGCTCTCACCGACCATGAGAAAGCGCCACCGCCGCGACCTGTCTGCGGCCCGCACGTCTGCCCCCGCCTAGGATGCCCCCGCCTCCGGCATCCGGCGCCGGGACGCCGACCCTGCGGCTAGTCGCCCTTCCCTCCCGGCCGGGAGTCACCCTCTACCATCGGCCTAGCCGTGCCGGACCCGACCCGACAAGCCGCCGATCTCCTATACGGATGCACCCGCCTGCTGGTCTTCACCGGCGCGGGGATATCCACCGAGTCTGGGATACCGGACTTCCGCGGGCCCGACGGCCTGTGGACCAAAGTCGACCCCGACGACTTCACCATCGAGCGTTACCTGTCTTCTTCGGAAGTTCGGAAACGGAGCTGGATCAGGTGGGCCGCCTCGCCCCTGCGCCGCGCCCGGCCCAACCCCGCCCACCGGGCGGTGACGGAGCTGGCAGACATGGGGCACCTGGAAGGATGCGTGACCCAGAACATCGACGGCCTGCATCAGGCGGCCGGTCTGCCCGAAGAGCTCACCGTCGAGGTCCACGGCAACGTATGGTCGGTGCGCTACCTGGTATGTCAGGCCGGCTGGCCGACCGGGGAGGTGTTCGATCGGGTGGAGGCGGGCGAGGAAGACCCTCACTGCCCGGACTGCGGCGGGATGATCAAGCTGACGGTGGTCTCCTTCGGCCAAGCCATGCCAGAGGAAGCGATGAGCCGCGCCTACGGGATGGCCAGCCGCGCCGACGGGGTGCTGGCGGTGGGCACCACCCTCTCGGTATGGCCCGCCGCCGACATTCCCCTGACCGCCGCCCGCCGGGGTGTTCCCTTCGTGATCGTGAACATGGGGGCCACCGACTTCGACCGAACCGCCCATCTGAAGGTCGAGCGCCCGGCCGGGGAGGTCCTGCCCGAGCTGGTGGATCTGATCAGGGCGGGTTTACAGGATTGAAGACAAACGACCGGCATCTGCTTTGAGATCTATGAGGCATATAATCTAGTTCTGGTCTGTTCGATTCTTTCGCGAAAGTAAGGATTCTCAAAACCCTTGGCATTCCACATGATCAGACCTACCGAACAATCCAACAAAGATGAGAGTTCTCGCTCCAGCTTGAAGTATATTTTCAAGAGAGACCTGTTGGGATTAGGATTAGGGTGGAAGTCCACCAGGAATTCTATTTCTTCCTCCATGGACGGATGGAAATCCCCGGTTACAGCTGAGCCTACGATCTCCAAAACTTTGACATGGTGCTCCTTGCAGAGATCTATTATCTTGTCGGTCTGGTCGGCTACCTGGGAGATCATCGTCCCTCTCCTGTCATCCCCGGCAGTGTAACGGTTGCCTGCACAGATCGGGTACCCTGTTCGGTATGGCGCTCTCGTACAGCGAGCTGGTGGCCGACGCCCGGCGGCAGATCCGGGAGATATCGGTCGACGAGCTGGCCGCCCTCCACGGACGGCCGGTGATGCTGGTGGACGTACGGGAACAAGTGGAGTGGGAGCAGGGGAAGATACCGGGGGCGGTCCATGTTCCTCGAGGGGTACTGGAAGGCGCCGTCGGTCGGTTGGCCGGGCCGGCTGCGGCAACCGACCATGCCGACGGACGCACCATCGTGCTCTATTGCGCATCGGGGATCCGCTCGGCCCTGGCCGCCTACACCCTGAAGACGATGGGATACACCAATGCCTGCTCGTTGGCGGGCGGCTTCCAGGCCTGGAAGTCCAGAGGAGGCCCCTGGGAGCTGCCCGGGGGTCTGTCCGTTGCGCAACAGGCGCGCTACGACCGCCATATCCGGCTTCCCGAGGTGGGAGAGGCCGGACAGCAGGAGCTGTTGGAGGCCAGGGTGCTGGTGGTGGGGGCGGGAGGGCTCGGCTCGCCGGCCGCCCTCTATCTGGCCGCGGCCGGGGTGGGGACCATAGGCATAGCCGACCACGACCGGGTGGACATCTCCAACCTGCAGCGCCAGATACTCCACAACGTGCGGTGGGTGGGGCAGAAGAAGGTCGAATCGGCCCGCGACATGCTCGGAGGGTTGAACCCCGACGTAACGGTCGAGGCCCACGACACACGCTTGGAGGCGGCGGGGGTGCTCGACCTCCTGGAAGGATACGACCTGGTGGTCGACGGCACCGACAACTTCCCGACCCGCTACCTGCTCAACGACGCCTCGATCCGCCTGGGGATCCCGGTGGTCCACGGCTCGGTGTTCCGCTTCGAGGGCCAGGTGAGCACCTTCGACCCGGGCAGCGGACCCTGCTACCGATGCCTGTTCCCCGAGCCGCCCTCCCCAGATCTGGCCCCCGACTGCAACGAAGCCGGCGTGCTAGGCGTGCTGCCCGGCGTGATAGGAACCCTGCAGGCCGTCGAAGCCCTAAAGCATCTGCTGGGCATCGGCGACACCCTCGTAGGCAGGATCCTCCTCTACGACGCCCTAGCCCAGGAGTTCCGCATCCTGACCTTCGCCAAAGCCGCCGCCTGCCCGGCCTGCGGCGACCCGGCCAACCCCCCGCCCCTGACCGACTACGACGAGACCTGCACCGCCCGGACCACTGGCCGACCCTCCTCCATCGAGTAGGCAGTCCGGGGGGGGAGGTAGCAAAGCGAAAATCCACCAACCAGTTGGTCGAAGCAGATAATTGGAATAATCCTGATGAAATTACGTTTATGAGATTAGTAGAGCTGCACCGCTGCGAGGTGTGGCAGACCAAATACTCACGGAGGTGAGCTATGCGTAAAAGAAACGAACGACATGTCACCCCCCACCCCGATGGTGGCTGGAACGTAAAGAAACCCGGGGCATCCAGAGCCAGCGCTCAGGCACGTACACAGAAAGAAGCCATGGACCGAGCTAGGGAGATACTACGGAACAGCGGTGGCGGTGAGTTGGTGATTCATGATCGCAAGGGCAGGATTCGTGACTCGGACACCGTACCTCCAGGCAACGACCCTTATCCACCGCGTGATAAGCGATAAAGGATTACCTAATGAGAAGAATTGACAATACCCGACACCCGGTAAGTGATGAAATAGCAGCTACACTAGGGGCTTTTGTTTCAGGCGGTGATGGGCCAACTCATACCGTGCTAACTCAAATATTCGATCGGACCGGATATGGGTCTATTGCACCCTACAACTGGGACGATAAGAGTCAGCAACCTAACAAAGAAAATCGAGTTCGCTTAACAGTCCTAGAATCGGTAGGTAATCCCGCGAGATCACGTGATCTAATAGAGGGACTTCTAGCCGAATATCGAGCGTTCAGATTTTTTACCCAAGGTGAGGATCCTGCCAAAGAAAAGGAGCGCCTGATAAAATGCCGATCCGCACAGCAAGCCTTTATGCGGATCGGCTGGGATCTAACCACATCAGGTGAGATTCACCCTGCGGGTGTAGCATCTGTAGCTTCCGCAGAAGGTCGGCCAGCAATTGAAGATCAACTTGAACGACTCAGGCGCGGTTCGGATGATCCAGCCTTGATGCTTGGGACAGCAAAAGAAATGCTGGAATCAACCGCCAAGTACGTATGCGAAGACTTCAGTGTGCCGTATCGTCCAAACACATCGTTTGACGAATTGTGGCACCATGCTCGAGAGCGACTAGGTATCCTGCCAAATCAAGTAAATCTTAGTGAGCCAGGAGCCAAAGAGCTTCGTACGATCCTGCAATCTTCATGGACAATTGCTAGCATGGCTAACAAGCTTCGTAACAACGAAGGTACCGGACATGGAAGGACTTTACCTACAGCTATCAGTCCGAGCGTGGCACATATAGTGGTCCGGGAAGCTTGTAGTATCGTCCAACTTGTCTTGGAGACGCTTGATATTCAGATGGGTAGGTAGTCGTATTGGTGATGATACACTACCGGCTCATCGAGGATTTCAGGGCGAGTGAAGGTGGGGAGTACTTGGTTGTCAACGGCACCGACAAACGGCCCGGTCTGCGGAGAACCCGGCCACTAAGGGGCCGCTGGTCGACTACAACGAGACCTGCGCCGTAGCCCGCGCCTCGATAACCGCCTCCGGTAGACGAACCCCCGGACGGGTAGCCTGGGTTCATGGGATACGACCTGGTCTCCATAGGGGAGACGATGCTCCGCCTGTGGGTGCCCGCCGGGGAGCGGCTGGAAGACGCCCCCCGCTACCGGGTGGGGCTGGGGGGAACGGAGGGCAACACCGCGGTGGCCGCCGCCCGCCACGGGCTGTCTGCGGCCTGGATATCCCGCCTGCCGGACAACCCGCTGGGGAGGCGGGCGGCCCGCTTCCTGGCTGGACAAGGAGTGGATGTCTCGCATGTGAGGTGGGACCCGGAAGGGCGGATGGGGGTGTATTTCCTGGAGCTGAGCGAAGGCGTGCGCCCCGTGTCGGTGCTCTACGACCGGGCGGGATCAGCCGCCGCCGCCCTGTCCCCCGAAGACGTGGACCGGGAAGTGGTGGAACAGGCCAAGGCGGTCCACCTGACCGGCGTCACCATGGGCATCTCCGAATCCGCCCGGCGGACGGTGCTGGAAGCCGCGGCCCGGGCCCGGCAGGCCGGGGCGAAAGTGGTGGTGGACGTCAACTATCGGAGCAAGCTGTGGCCGCCGGAAACCGCCGCCCCGGCCATTCGGAATCTGTGCGCGCGGGCGGAAGTGGTGATAACCACCCGGGAGGACGCCCGGGACCTGTTCGGCGTTGCCGGTGAGTCGGCGGCAGCGGCGGCCGCGGTCAAAGAGCTCACCGGAGCGGAGGTGATAGTCGTAACCGACGGAGCTGCGGGCGCGGCCTGGGAGGGCGGAGATGTCTACGGGCGCGGGCATCGGGGCGGATACCCGGCGCCGGTGATCGACCGGGTGGGCGCGGGGGACGCTTTCGCGGCCGGGGTGATCATCGGCCTGGTCCGAACCGGAGGCAGGGCCGGCTTGGAGGAGGGCGTGGAGCGGGGTTTGGCCATGGCCGCCGTCAAACTGGGGATCACGGGCGACTATCTGACCGCCTCCCCGCAAGAAATCGAAAGCGTACTGTCTTCCGATGCCCACCGCCCCGGAAGACAGGTGAGCAGATGAGGGAAGCCGGTCGGCCGAGGACTGTTCAGCGTTTCTGCTCCAACGAGAGGAGCGAATCGGACCTGTTATGACTATGGTTGAAGAAGACTGCGGTAGGAGAACGACCATGGCGACCGAGCTCGACGTTGTAGATGTCGAACCTCGTGAGGACTGGAGAATCTGGGTTGAGTTCGAAGACGGGGTGCGGGGGGAAGTCGACGTGAGCAACCTGCAGAACCTGCATGTTTTCGCCGCTTTACACGACCGAAGTGTGTTCGAGAAGGTTTACGTTCACCCTATATTGAAGATGGTGTGCTGGGGAGAGGACCTGGAAATATCTTCCTGTAGCTTATATGCCAGCCTTATCTCAGAAAGAGTTTGATTTTGCCATGCGTGTGCATGTTCGCCGGCTTGAGAATCTATTTTCATTGGAATGAAGAAAGCCACTACACGCCTCATTTCCATGTAAGGCTCCGCAATGGGCAACGGGTCGCATCCATAGCCATAGAGACCGGACAAGTTTTAGCCGGGAATGCGGCATACACCAAGCTAGCCAACAAACAGCGCAACCTACTGGAGGAATGGAGAAAAAACAACCAGAACGAACTAATGAGAATCTGGGGCCAAGCTCAGGCGGGTAATATTCCAGACAGAATACCCCCACCGAAAGGGATCTCTCCCTGAATTGTCGTATATTGATTATATTCGGGTCTTAGCGACTGATGGAATGACTCTGAATATTGTATGTACCCCCTCTGCTATCGGGCGCCGAAGCCGCTCAGCACCGTCCAGCAGCTCCGCCCGAGGATCTCGAGGTCGAGCCAGGGGCTCATGTGTTTGAGGTAGAAGAGGTCGTAGGTCAGCTTCTCGATGGTGTCGGCGTCGCCGTCGGCGTATCCATAGTTCACCTGCGCCCAGCCCGTTATGCCGGGGCGGATCAGGTGACGGTGCGAGTAGAAGGGAATCTGTCGGTTGAACCGGCGGACGAAATCCACCTGCTCCGGACGGGGGCCCACCAGGCTCAGATCGCCCTTCAGCACGTTCCACAGCTGCGGGATCTCGTCCAGCCGAAAGCGCCGCATCACCCGTCCGAACGGAACCACCCGTTCGTCACCCTTCTGGGTAAAGGCAGGCCCGCCGAGTTCCGAACCCTCCCACATGGACCGGAACTTGTATTGAGTGAAGAGCTCCCCTCCCCGGCCTACCCGGGTCTGGCGGAAGATGATCGGCCCGGGCGAGCTGAGCCGGATGACCGCCGCCAATCCCGCCGCCGCCGCCAGGGTCAGGGGCGCCGTCACCGTGACGGCCAACACATCGAACAGCCGCTTACCGGGCAGATAGGGGGCGGTGCGCAAGACCGGGGCCGACAGCTCCCATCCCTCCGCCAGGGAAACGATCGGCATCCGTCCGGTATGCATCTCGTATATCTCGGACAGCGGACGAACATCGAATCCGGCCAGCGTGCAGGACGAGACGTACTGCGCCATCCGGTCCGACAACACCGACCTCAGGTCGACGCCCAGTACCACCCCTTCCGCCAGCGGTTCGACATGGCCTTCGGTCGAGGGGTCCATGACCGAAACGACCTCGGTATGGGGGGCGCCGCGCAGATCGTCCACCAGACCCTTCTCGGCCGTGACCAGCACCATGGACTCCGTCCAAGGCCTCCCGCCGCGCACCGCCCGATGCGCCAGAGCCCCTATCAGAAAGAGGGTCATCGACCATCCGATGAGAGATCGGGAGAAATACACCCGGGTGGCGATGAGCGCCAAGGAGGTGACCCCCAGGGTCATGAAAACCACCGCCGCCGCCCGGCCGTAGCTGGGCCGGGGGGCGCTCCCCGCCGACAACCGGGCGCCGGTCCACTCGGCCAAAGCGAGGCTTCCGAACATGATCACCAGCAGAGAAAACACCTGCCGCTCGAACAACCACGGGAAGGGAGTGCCGAAGTTGACGACAGACGCCAGGCCGATCGACAGCAAAAGGGTGGCCGCATCGAGAAGGGCTTGGGTCCACAAGAACCTGCGTCGCATCATCACCCCGAGGTCGGCGGTGCCGGGACGGCGCCGCTCAGACTAGCCGCCCGGCCCGAAAAACAGCGCTATCGGGATATCTCACACACGATCTATACCTTCCGTTCGGGTTGGACGCCGTGTCTGGCCAGATCCGCCGCTAGGGCCACCAGGGTGCGCACCCCGTAGCCCGATCCGCCCTTGGCCTGATAATGCTCGTCCTTGGTCCAGCGCGCCGGGCCGGCTATGTCCAGATGCGCCCAGGGAACCTCGCCCACGAACTCCTTCAGTATCAAAGCGGCGGTCAGGGCGCCCCCCCACCTCCCGCCTATGTTCTTCATGTCGGCTATGGGCGTGTCAAGCAAGGAGCGGTAGTCGTCGGGAATCGGGAGGTGCCACATCCGCTCCCCTGCTTCCCTCCCGATCATCGTGATCCGGCGGACGAGGCGGTCGTCGTTTCCCATTATCCCGGCGATCTTCTCCCCGAGGGCCACTTTGCAGGCGCCGGTGAGCGTGGCGAGATCCACCATCAGGTCGGGGCCTTGCTCGGCGCCGTAGGCCAAGGCGTCGGCCAACACCAGCCGGCCCTCGGCGTCGGTGTTCAGCACCTCGATGGTCTTGCCGTTGCGGGTCTTCAGTACGTCTCCCGGCTTGGTGGCCAGCGGTCCGATCATGTTGTCGGTCAGCGGGGTTACTCCGAGCACCTTGACCGGCAGCCTCAGGCGGGCGATGGCCTGCATGGCGCCGAGCACCGCCCCCGCCCCCGCCATGTCGGTCTTCATCGTTTCCATGGCGCCGGCAGGTTTGATGCTCAACCCGCCCGAGTCGAAGATGATTCCCTTGCCAACGAACACCGCGAACGCCCGGGAGTCCTCCGGCTCGTACCAAACCTCCAGCAGGCGGGGCGGACGGTCGGAACCGGCCGCCACACCCAACACACCGCCGAAGCCTCCCTCGGCCAGCGCATCGCGGTCGTGTGCAACCGCCCTGAGACCGAGTGCGGCCGCCTGCTGCTCCACTTGGCGGGCGATGGCGGCGGGCGGCTTGTCCCGGGAAGGGGTGTTGACCAGATCACGGGCCCAACACACCGCCTCGGCCACCACGCGGCCGGCCTCGCAAGCGTCCGGATCGTCCTCTCCCACCAGGATCAGCGCCTCTGTCTGCGCCGGTTTGGGCTCGCTCACATACCGGTCGAAGGAGTATTGGGACATCAGGAATCCCTCCACCGCAGCATCGGCATGGCCCGACAGGCCCAGGGTGGTGGCCGCCGCCTGCTCCTTCCACGCATGCCGCCCCAATATCCCCGCCGCTTGCCGGACGTCATCGGCGGAAGGTTCGTCCCCCAGACCCAGAGCCACCACGGTGTGCGGACGGATCCCTCCCGTCCCGTACACCGCACTCTGGCCCCTCTTGCCCTCGAACTTCGCCCGGTCCAGGGCGCCCCGGAATCCTGCGCCGAGGGATGCGGCGTATTCTCCGGCGCCTCCCAACCATTCGACGCCCGGAAGAGCGGCCAAGCCCAGTATTCCTGCCGAGGCGGAGGCGGCGGGAAGGGATGGAAGGAACGATATCTGCACGATTCCCTCTTTTCGGTTCGTGTGGAGGATGGGGCGGCTCTGCGCCCGGATGAGTTGGAACAGCTTACCTCAACCCCCAGATCGTTCATGGGTTCACGGCCGGATCGTTCATGGCCGGATCGTTGATGAGGGTTGCGCTGTGGTGTCGTCAGGGCAAGGCCCCCATGGACTACGGCGTCAACCGAGGCCCACCGGTCCACCGGCCAACGCCCTCCCGAGCGCCACCGACCCCAGACAAGTGAGAACCGCCAGGTAGCTGAGCCCGGTGGCCGCCATCACGCCCGAATAGGACGGCTGGTCGAGGGAGAACCACACCCCGGCCATGAGAAGCACGCTCATCCCCCCCAGCGCCAGCAGCGCCGCCGAAGCAGCCGTCGAGCCCGCCAACGGGGAACCGACCGCAAAGACCGCCGCGGTGTCCAGCGCCACCCCGATCCCGCCGGTCAGAGCCAGCCGGCGGAGGGCCTGACGCGGCATCCGGGGGCTCACCAAGTACCAGTGCCCGAGCAGCATCTCACCGGTTATCCCGCCCAGCGCGGCGGCGCCGGTGACCGCGGTGAGGGTGAGGCCCGGACCCGAAGCCCCCAAGAGGAGGAGCACTCCGGAGGCCCCCAACAGCCCGGCGGCCGCCGGCGGTTTCCGGGCGGCCAGCCCCCCGCCTACCCCCGCCAGGAAACCCAGCGACACCACCGGGCCCGGCTCGAAGAACCAGGCCGCCCCTCCGAGCAGGGCCGCAGTTCCCGAAGACAACAACAGAAACCCCGGCCCGACGATGCGCCATCTGGCCACCGCCGCGCCCGCGCCGGCCACCCCCGCCGCCCAGATCGCCATCAACGAGGCGGGGTCGAACCCCAGATCCAGAAAGAACATATCGCGAAGTATGTATCCGGCCGAGAAGAGCGGCAAACCCGAAACCGGCGCCTACCCTTGAGAGGGAACCCAACCAGGCCGGGATCACCCAGAACCGGCCGCCCCCAGCGGAGGCACCCCCTGCCCGGATTACCCGCCGTGTCGGTCGTGATGGCGGTGCGCAACGAGGCCGCCAACCTCGAGGCAGCGCTCGACGCCGTCTTCGGTCAGGACTACACCGGACCGATGGAGGTGGTGGTGGCCGACGGGTGCAGCACCGACGAAACACCGGCCATCCTGCAGCGGCGCCTCGCCGCCGAGCCCCGGCTGCGGGTGGTCGGCAACCCCGACAGGGAAGTGGCATCCGGGCTGAACCGGGCCATAGAGGCGGCCGGAGGCGAGGTGGTGGTACGCTGCGACGGACACGCCGAACCGGCCGCCGACTACGTACGGACCGCGGTGGAGATACTCGAGGAAACCGGCGCCGCCGCCGTCGGAGGCCGCCAGGCGGCCGAAGGGACCGCCCTGCTCCAGCGGGCGGCCTCCATCGCCATGACCTCCCCTTTCGGCATGGGAAACTCCCGCTTCCGCTACTCCGCCGCCGCAGGGCCGGCCGACACCGTGTACCTGGGCGCCTTCACCCGCACGGCGCTGGAGGAAGCGGGCGGCTTCGATCCGTCCCTGCGCCGCAACCAGGACTACGAGCTGAACTACCGCCTCCGGCGGGCGGGCAAGCTGGTCTGGTTCGACCCCAGACTGAAGGTGGTCTACCGGCCTCGATCGTCGCTCCGCGCCCTCTGGAGGCAGTATCTGGACTACGGACGTTGGAAGCGGGTCGTGTTGCTGAGGAACCCCGGATCGCTGGCCTGGCGGCAGACCGCTCCGCCGTTGCTGGTGATCGGCCTGACCCTCTCGGCCGCGGCCGCCGCGGCGCGCCGGCCCTTCTGGTGGGTGGTCCCGCTTTGCTACCTGGCCTTCCTGACGGCAGGAACCGCGGTCGAGATGCTCCGCCGCCGGGACCTATCGGCCTGGCTGCTGCCCGCCGTGATGCCGACCATGCACCTAGCCTGGGGAATAGGCTTCCTGCTGGTCCCCGTCAAGGAGGTGAGGGCCCGAACCAGATGAAGGCCCGGGCCAGGAGGGTGGCGATGGCGCCCCTGGTCAACAGCCCCTCGGGACAGAACCTGGTCCCGTCACCGCACCCGATCGTCACCCCCTCCTCGGCGATGGCGTAGATGGCGCCTCGATGGGTATGGCCCTCGGAGACATCCTCGAACGTCCGCCCCTCGAATGAAGACAGAGGCTCGAGACCCATCGCCCTCATCAGGAAGGAAGCCATCTGCCCCCTGGTCAAAGAGTCGCCGGGGCAGAACCGGGCGCCGTCACCGCATCCCAGGGTGATCTCCCGCTCGACCAGCGCGTAGATGTCGTCGGCGTTCGGGTGGGACGGGGGGATATCCTCGAACATCGGCACCCCGGCCGCGTACGGCGGAGTCCCCCGCCACAACGCCCGGGACAGGAAGGCGGCCATAGTGACCCTGTCCACTTCTTCGTCGGGGCAGTACGCGAAGCGGTCGAGGCTGCATCCCTGGGTGAATCCGGCCTCGTAGATAGCCCTGATTCCCTGTTCGTGCCCCGAACCTTCGATGTCCTCGAACTCGGGCAGCGGGTCGTAGGTGTCTTCCGGCTCTTCCTGTTCCGGCTCTTCCTGCTCCGGCTCTTCCTGTTCCGGGTCCTGATCGTCGTCTTCCCTTTCGTCAGGCTCCTCCGGCGCGACAGGCTCCTCGGGCGCAGGCGACGACCGGCCGTCGACAGCCAGGATGTGGGATGACCTGAGCCCGAGTCCGTACCGCACCCATGCCCCCGACGCGGTCTTGGTGACCTCCTCCCCCTCGTCCGTTCCCGTGAACCGCACCCGGGCCGGCGCGACAAGGACGTCGCGGGTTTCCAAGTCGACCGCGGTCACCTCGTCCCAACCCAGCAGACCTGCGATCTTGGAGGCCGTTATCTGCCTCGTCCACGAAGCGTGGGGGTTGCCCCACTGCGGGTCGACGGCCCATGGATCCTCCACCGGGGCCAGATAGGGCCAGGCCTTGTTCCGAGGAGTCCTTCCGTCCCATTCGGTGAAGAACCCGTACTGGTTGCTGACGGTTACCCCGCCCGTGGAGGCCGAGTAGAAACCCTGGATGACCCCGCCCTTGGTGTAGCGCTCCCAGTCGGGGCCGAAGTAGGTGAGCACCCGGCCCCGGGTGTTCTCCACGCCCGACACCCAGGCTGCGTGGTTGGGCCCGTCCTCCCGCCACCAACCCACGTACTCCTGATCCCGGGTGTTGTCGTACATGTGACACCAGCAGGAGTCCCTGCGGGAGGCGCCGATCCCCGGATCCCGGTCCGGGTCGGTCGGGCGTTCATCCACCTCGTACTGGAAGAACTTGAAGACCGCGTAGCTGCGGGACGCCACCGCCTGGGCCTCGTTGACCCCCGGCTCTTCCCAATAGGGCAGAACTTCGGCGATGCCCCGGAGGTAATCTTCCAACCCGACGGCCAATACGACATGGAAGCCCTCCTCGACCGGGTCGTCCCGTATCTTCAGCTCGCCGTGCCGGTATTCGCACTCCGAAGAGCGCAGGGCGCAGATCTTGCGCCGGTCGGATCCGTGGCGAAGCCGGACCCCCGCCGCCTCGGGCCAGGAGATCGAAGCACGGCACCTGCCTTCCGTTCCCTGCAGCGAACCGTCCTTGAAGAAACCGCATCTCCCCTGCTCGATGCGGCGGAACTCCCACCGCTCCCCCTCCTGCGGACGCTCGGGCTTGGGGCAGGGGCCCTCGCCGTCCTCGAACAGGCACAGCTCGAGTGGTCCCCCCACGGCGGTGAACTCCAGCAGGGTGATCTGGGCGCCCAGGTTGATCCAGAGGGGTTTGTCCAACTCGGAGAGCAGGTCGTTGGGGAGGTTCAGATCCGAGAGGGAAGCCGGTTCCGAGCCCGGGTAGTAGTGGGCGGCGATATCCTCGCCCGGCTTGGAGGGGTCTTCCTGCGCTTGGCCGTAGGCGCCCCACTGACTGAAACCCACGGCATGACCCCATCCGGCGCCCTCGAACTCGAAGGAGTCGTCTTGGGCCTGGACGGGTGCCGCCGCCGATACCGCCACTAAGATCGCAGCGGGCAGAACCTTCTTGAACATCGCCGGGAGTGTAGGGTGAGAACGGCACCAATCGATATCTATACGGCGCCAGACCAGACGAGCTGCGTCCGAACCACCTGCTCCTACGCATGCCTACCGTCTGGAGCCGGGCCGCTCTATTCCATTCGACTTTGCAGATCGCATGACCGTATCGGGGGTTAGAGCTTCCACCGTTTCACGTCTCCACCCCCGGTTCAGCTGGGCGATGGTGTTCCTGATCGCCTTGGCGGTATTGGCGGCCTGGTTGTCCGACCTGCATCTCCCCTTGGGCGACAGTGACGACGGCCGGATACTCGCCCGCTTTGGCATGTCGGCCCGTAACTTCTGGGATCTCGGTCCGATCGAATCCGGATTCGGTGCGCGGATCGATCCCTACATCCGCGCCGAGTACGGAATCGAGCCGGGCGGCTCACCGCCAGTGGAGGCCGTGACCTACGCACACCATCCGCCCCTGCAGACCTTCATCACGATCCTGTCGGTCGGGCTGTTGGGTGACACCCACGCGGCGTTGCGCATCGTGGGCTTCCTGCTCGGCGCGGCCACGATCCCCTTCATGGTGTCACTGGCGCGCACCTCAGGAATGGCGTGGGGTCCGACCCTTCTCGGCACAGGCGCCATGACGGCCACCGGGTTCTTCTTCGTATATGGCCGGATCGGGGTGGGGTTTTCACTGATCGCGGCGTCCGTCGCTATGGTCGCCTACCTGCGGAAGGTGGACGACCCGCCGGGGTGGGTAACCCTCACCGCCGCGGGTCTGTCCTGCCTCACAGCCATGCAGTCCTGGATCGCAATAGCGGCGATGGGCCTGCTGGTGATCTGGCTGTTCAAAGCCAAGGGGCTGTCGGGTACAACCCGCCGTGTGGCCATCGGCGCCCTCGTGGGCATGGTCATCACCGGAGGATGGCTACTCCTAGGTACTGACATCTCCGAGTTGGGTGCGCGAGCTGCCTTTCGTGTCGATACTGCCGACTACCCGCTCGGAGATTTCCTTGCCCGACAGTGGGCCTTCGCCGAAGAACTCACCCCGGTATGGTTCCGCGTGCTGGCGCCGTTCGCCTTGGCGGCGGGCCTGGTCGATCGCCGCACCCGCATCCCGGTAGCGATCACCTTGGCAGTAGCGGCTGCTTGGACCTTCGGACTGCGCCAAGGGGCCTGGATCCACCGGCTGTGGAACTTCCCCTGGGTAGCACCGATCACTATAGGGATGATCGCCCTGTACGACGTCGTGCGCCGTCGAATCAGCAGCCGCTGGATTGCTCATATCAGTGCAGTAGGGGCGGCAGTGATTGTCATCACGTTCTATGGACTGGTTACCGGACCAGTTCATGACACATACCTCCGTACACCTGCCAAAGCGGGAGCGCTCCTTCAACAGGTGTCGGCGCCGGAGGGACTCATGTGGGTCACCCCCGGCATTCCGACGCCTCGGTGGGTCTCCTACCACCTCAACGTCCCGGTCTGGACACTCGAGGAACGCTACCTCGACGACCTGCGCCCCGGTGACCTGGTACTGACGCGGACCGATAGGAGACGTGATTACATCCCTTTGCCCGAGAAATCCATACTCCAAGACGGTCACTACCGACTGTTGGAAGGCGAGGCGGTAATATACGCGCGAAACCATAGTCAGAACAATCACTCGCGAGGCAACTGATGCACCCGATTCTATCCTCAATCGGTATCCGTAGTCGAAGATCCCGAAACCGTACCCATATGCCGTTGGTGGAAGGATGAAGGTGACTTGATCCGCTATGGGTAATGACTTCGTATCCAGCCCCGGCCGTCCGATCCGACGGTCGTATGAGGTCCCTCCCGCACGAGTACACGGCAACGACTGGAGGGCACTGGAGGTCTCCGAACCCGACTCATTCACACCTGCCTACTTCATTACCATCGTAATCCCCTACTTCGAGCAGCCAAGTGAACTGGAGCTGACTCTGGCAGGGATAGAGCGCCAGACTTACCCCCGTGAGCTGTTTGAGGTTGTGGTAGTGGACGATGGCTCCAACCCACCGCTCGCAACGCCGGAAACCTCCCTGGAACTGCGGGTGGAGTACCAGGAGGACCTCGGTTTCGGGTTGGCCAGAGCGCGTAATACGGGTGCCAGAGCCGCTGCCGGTGATATCATAGTTTTCCTCGACTGCGACATGATCCCCGATGATGACTGGCTCGTTGCGCACGCCCGATGGCACCACACCGCAAGCGACGCTCTAACCATGGGGTTTCGTTTCCATGTGGAAGTGGACGGTATCGACGCGACGGCTGTCCGCGAACGA
This sequence comes from uncultured Acidimicrobiia bacterium, assembly GCA_958295745.1. Taxonomy (GTDB): domain Bacteria; phylum Actinomycetota; class Acidimicrobiia; order Spongiisociales; family Spongiisociaceae; genus CATQHD01. Next base: position 312,412 of record OY282370.1, read on the forward strand.
CCCGGCACGCTCGCAGAGCTGTTCGAGGGCCGTGAGGTGACGCACCCCGAGTGGATAGAGAACCACATGGCCAGGACCAACGAACTCAGTTCTGATGACGACGACCTGTTCAGGGTGGTCACGGGCGGCAACTTCGGTATTTCACGCAGCTTCTTCGAAGTCGTGGGGGGCTTTGACGAAACGTTCACACAATGGGGCGCCGAGGACAGGGAGTTCGCCTATCGGGCCTACACCATGGGATCGTTGCTTGTGCCCGAGCGGAAGGCACAGTGTTGGCATCAGGGACCGGGCGCAACCCACTCCGAAGAGGAGCGTTCCAGTCTGGAGCTTCAACTTGCCAAGATGTCGCAACTTGTTGCCCACCGCGTCTACCGCCGCCAGTCTGCCGGCCGTAGCTTCATCGTGCCCGAGTACGTCGTAACGCTCAAACCCGCCAACTCGACCGCCGAGACCGTTCTCGCAAACACAGAGGAAATCCTCGCAAGCAGCGTCAGTGACCTGGCCGTGTGGATCGAGCAACGCCCGGTCGATCACTCCTTCGAATGGTTGCAACGACAGCTGAAGCCGGATCCGCGCGTGTTTTTCGGGCCGCCGGGCGGAGCGATCGATCACTTCCCGACAGCGCCGTTCCACATCACGCTGGACTGCGGATCGAGCTACGACTCCGGAATAATCGCCAGGTTGCGCGCGAACCTCGGCACCGCCGCCGCCGGAACAGCCGTGTTCACCGAGGGGGCGCCCGTCACCATTGTCCGGTCGTGGGCTTGGCACCGAGCCCGCCGCCTCGGTGTCGATATCTCCGAGGTCGGGGAAACAGTCGAGTTTACTCAGCGAAACAAGGTATCCGAGGAATTCGAGGAGCTGGCGCAGAGCTTGATAACAGGGTTCGACAATCTAGAGCGCAGGATCGACAACCGGTTCACCGGACTAGAGAAAAGAATCGACAGACGCTCCAAGAAGACCGACAACCGGTTCACCGGACTAGAGAAGAAAATCGACAGACGCTCCAAGAAGACCGACAACCGGTTCACCGGACTAGAGAAGAAAATCGACAGACGCTCCAAGAAGACCGACAACCGGTTCACCGGACTAGAGAAGAAAATCGACAACCGGTTCACCAAGCTGGAGCAAGAGATCGCGTCCACCTGGCTGTCCCGGCTGGGACATATCATCCGTCGTTTCTTCTCCGAGGCTGCATCTGTCCGCAGTCCCTCAGATGCCTGGCAGTTCGTACGCTGGTTATACAGATCCGCCCTCTCGCGTATCACGAAGAAGCCCCAGCGGCCTCTCGGAACGGTGCAGGCACAGCCCCCGGAAGCTGCGAAGGCGGGTCAAGAGCAGGCCTCGCACCCGCCGGGCGCGGATATCGCAGCTAAGGGCCCACCACAAGCCTCGTACTCACTGGGCGCGGATATCGTAGCTAAGGGCCCACGAGCGGAAGCCGTCTTCAAAACCTCACAGCGAGTACGCAATGATATCATCGGTGACCTCGGCCACCCGGACTTTCCGTTTCTTGGCGGTCGTCATGTAGACCTGCTGGTGATCGACTCCTCACAGTTGCTCAACGACCTCCCCGAGCTGCCGACATCGGCTCGGGTATTGAACCTCGGCAAGGCGTCGCCGATGCTGTCGGTGCCCGCATTCGATCCAGAGCAGATCAACCCGATCGGATGGATCCCGGATCACATCGATGATAATATTTCGCTGGGACCACCTGCCAACCTACCCGGGGGTGTGTCGGCCGGTCGTGCTGTAGACATCAACGATCCAGCGGCCTTGCGGCAATTTCATCACTTGGAAGATATCGCCGAATACCACGACAACACTATTGTGCGCGCCGGTACGCTCGCGGCGCTCGCGGCCTCCGGAATCGTCGTCCATCTCGCCGACACCGACCCTGGCTTGGAACAACATCTAGGAGGGGAGCTATACCGGCTGATGTCAGATGACCAGGTGATTGCGGCCGACAGCCACTCTCGGGAGGCCATCAGTATTGCGATGCGCAGGGCGGCGCTTCGTACGCATTCTCTGCGGTCCCGAGCACGCCATTCTCTCACCGAGGGCGGGGTTGGCGGGCATGACCTTCCGGAGGTATCTATCCTCATACCGACGAGGTGGCCCGACCGTCTCTCGACCGCGGTGGAAGCAGTCGCCCGGCAGCGTTATCCCCGCCTGGAGCTGGTACTGGGGCTTCACGGCGAGGGCTTCGACAGCCGATCTGTAGCCGCCGCTGTCGAGCGTCTCGGCCATCCGGTGGAGACGGTGCGGATCAGCGCGGAGGAACCGCTCGGCGCCGTACTGAATGCAGCTGTGACAGCATCAAGTGGAACCTTGCTAGCCAAGATGGACGACGACGATTCATATAGCGACGAGCACATATGGGATCTGGTACTGGCACATGAGTTCTCCCGCGCCCAACTCGTAGCCAAGGCCTCCGAGTATGTATACCTATCGAGACTCGATAAGACTGTTCGATTGACGGATCGTCAGGGTGAGCGCTACATCAAAACTCGATCGGTGTCGGGCGGTGTAGTGATGATCTCTCGTCATGACCTAGCCTACGCCGGCGGTTGGCGAAGGCTGCCCCGCCAAGTGGACCTCGCCCTCGCCGAGGACGTACTGCGCTCGAGCGGGAGGATCTATTGGACCCACGGTGCGGGCTACATGCGCATCCGCCACGGCGGCGAGCACACCTGGAAGATAGACGACGACTTCTTTCTGCGCCGGGCCTTGGCCGTCCGAGACGGTCTCGACTCGGCTTTCGCCGGCTTGTACTCTTTCGTTCCGGAGGATGCCGACAATGCGGCAAGAAGAACCTCCCGTTCCATTTGAAGTCCCCCGCCCCATCATGGATCAGGTGACACCCGTCGTTCCACCCGCAGATTTGCGGACCAACAATTGGCGCTCATTGAATCCGCCGCCGATGAACGACTTCACAGCCACTATTCCCGTCACGGTGATCATTCCATATTACGAGGCGCCAGAGGCGCTCGATCTGACCCTCATGGCCTTGGAGCGACAGTCCTATCCCCGGGACCTCTTCGAAGTGGTGATCGTCGACGATGGGTCTAAGCCCCCCTTGGAAACCCCCGCGTCCAGCCCGTTGGAAATCCGCGTACTCCACCAAGAGGACCTGGGCTTCGGAGCAGCGCGTGCGCGCAACCACGGGGCACGGGCTGCAAACCACCCTATCCTTGTTTTCTTGGACTGTGATATGCTCCCCGAGGCGGGGTGGCTGACCGCCCACGCCCGATGGCACCACACCGCTTGCGATCTTCTCACGCTGGGGTTCCGGTCGCATGTCGAGGTGAATGGGATCAGCGCCGACGATATCCGCAACCATAGAGGTTCCTTCGCCGACCTATTCAGGGGCAGAAGTGTTGACCGCCCTGAGTGGATAGAGTTCCACATGGCCCGCACCAATGAATTGACATCCACCTCCGACGACATCTTTCGGGTAGTAACCAGCGGCAACCTCGGTATCAGCAGGTGGTTCTTCGAACAGGTAGGCGGCTTCGATGAATCCTTCCACCACTGGGGGATGGAGGACACCGAGCTCGGATACCGCGTCTACACCCACGGAGGACCACTCATTCCGGTCAGAGAAGCCTTCTGCTGGCACCAGGGTGAGGGGGCAGAACCGAGTACATCGGAACGGAAGAGCCTGGAGTACCATCGCGCCAAGGTCTCGCATCTTATCCCCCATCCCGATTTCCGTCCCGATAATCCAGGGCGGAGCTTCTCAGTTCCCAGATTCGTCATAGCAATCGACCCCCTCGACCATCCTCCCGAAGCAGTCCTTGCCACTGCTGAAGAGATCCTCGCCAACACCCTCCACGACCTCGTAGTTTGGATTGGTGTGAGGCCTGACGATCCTGGATATGAGTGGCTGAGTTACGGTCTCGGACCCGACCCGAGGGTTTTCTTAGGCGCCTTGGAAGGAGGGATCAAGCACTTTCCCAACTCGCCGTTTCATGTCACGTTGCCCGCCGGGATCGTATACGACCCCCAGATAGTCGAGCGGCTTCGGGAAATACTGGGCTCCTCGGCGGCGGCGTTCGGATGGTTGGCTGACGGATTCCGGATCTCCATCGTCCGCGCTTGGGCACTACATAGATCACGGCGGACTGGGAAAGGCATAGAGGAAGTCGGGGAAGTAGTACCAATCGACGCCTCCGATCTCATAGTCCGCCCCGGCGATGAGGCAACATCTACCTTCTCGACCCGATCGTTGATGCCTTCCAAGGCAGCCCGGGTGCTCCGTGAACTCCGCAGTGTTCGCAACCCGCGCCAGGCTTGGATATTCTTACGCTGGATCTTCACGGCCGTTCGATTGCGACTTATCGGCGCGTTTCGTCGAGGGCGGCTGCGTAGATCAGCGAAGGGTCTATGGTGGTCATCGGGTTCGCCGCCTACCACCCGGCAGGCGCAATACCCTCTTGGCATAGATATAGCGGTAATAGGTACGCAGGCCCGGACCGTATTCGCAGCCTCTGGCCGCGTTCATTACTCCACCGGCGAAGGTGTTCAAGACTTGGTGCTGGCGGATACGCCCGACATAGTGTCGGATATAGGGCCCGGCGGCACCCTCCCTTTGGTCGCCCTCTCGGAGGCGGCACCCCGACTGGCCGTCGCAGCCTTTGATCCCAAGCAGGTGAACCCGGTGAATTGGAACAGAGAGACGAACGGTAAAACCGGAGCATTGGGCCGGGGCGAGCTGATTCCGTCTGGCGTCGAGATACACGCCGTATTCGATGCCGCCGACCGCCAATCACTATCCGGGTTGCACCACTTGGAGGATACACGCGCCTTCCATGAGAACACTATTCAACGGGCCGGAACACTGGCCTCACTGGCGGCCACCGGGGTGATCATCCATATCAATGACGACGATACAGAGTTGGAGTCCCGCCTCGGTGCCGAGTTGTACAGATCCATGCGAGACGATCGCATCTCCCATGCTGATACCGGCCTCCGCGAACGGATCAGCATCGGAATGCGCCGCGCGGCGTTGCGCAGCCATTCTCTGCGGGCGAGGGCACGACAGGTAGCGGCCGAGGCCGACATTCCGAATTACCAGGGTATCCCCGAGGTGACGATCATCCTACCTACCAAACGTCCCTCTCTACTACATCGCTCACTGGAGACCGTCGCCGCCCAGACCTACCCCCGACTCGAACTGGTGCTGGCACTCCACGGCGATGGGTTCCCCGGTGAGATCGATACCTCCGACCTCCCATTCCATGTCGAGGTAGTGCGCGCTCCGTCCGAGAAGATGTTCGGAAGCGTGCTCAACCAGGCCACCGAGGCTGCCGGGGGGAGGCTGTTGACCAAGATGGACGACGATGACTACTACAGCGACGAACACGTCTGGGACTTGGTTTTGGCCCATGAGTTCTCTGGAGGCGATCTCGTTGCCAAGGGCGCCGAATTCGTTTATCTAGCCGCCTCCGATAGGACGATCCACCGCTATGTCGGAGGTGGAGAGATCTATCCGAGGTCCTCCACCATCGCGGGGGGCGCCATGCTCATCGCCCTCCACGACATGGTAGAGGTGGGCGGCTGGCGACGGGTGCACACCGCGGTCGACCAAGCGCTGGTAACCGATCTGACGCGTATCGGAGGCCGCGTGTACCGGACTCACGGCCACGGGTACATACTCGTCCGTCATGGAGGCAGCCACACCTGGAACACGCCGGACTCCTATTTTCTACATCATGCTGAAGAAGAACGCCCCGGCTGCGATCTGGCTTTCGCCGGTGTGGAATGGGAGCACGGATAATTCAGAAGGGAAGTGTACCGCCCGGTGTATCGAGACCCCCGTACCCAGATCACATGGAAACGTTAGGATCAGATGATCCGGCGGCCGCTTATCAGCGAATACCGTCAGTAGCCTCAGTGTGGGTACCTCGCAGGGCGGCGCCCGTCACCAAGGCGTAGCGCCCACTCTGTGCGGCAGGATCCGGAATCGGTCCCATCCAGGAAGGCGTCCGGTCCAGCCGGATCAGCACCAGATCGCTCTCTCCTACCGCCTCGACAGACGAGGCGGTGACCATGGTCACCGGAAGGTCCCAGTAGTAGCTCACCCACCTGGGCACCGAATCGACCCCCTCGGCTACCCAGGCGGTTCGCTGCCCGGTCGCCGGACCTACCTCCCGCACCAGCGCCCCGGCCTCTGAAGGGTCCCGGAAGTAGGCGTCCCGGTAATCCGGAAGGCGGGCGAAACCGACCACTGTCACCAACACCAATACCGCAGCCGATACCCAAACCGCCGGCCTAGCGCCGCCGAGCCGGTCCGCCGCCCGATCCAGCATCACCGCCCATCCCAGGAACACCGGAACCAGCAGCGGATAGGTCCAGTAGTCGTGAACATGGGCGGCGTCCGGGGCCGCCAGCGTCCATATTCCGAGGGCGGCCAGGACGGCGGCGGCGGGCTTCCGGGTCCGTCGGTCGGCAACGGCCGCCGCCAGCGCCGGAAGGATCATCCACCGAAACCACCACGGGAACAGGGTGCCGTAGAACCATCGGTAGTTCTCGACCAAGGCGGCCCACCCCGGCCACCGGAGCCTGGTTGCGGCGTGTCCTGCCAGCTCGTCCGCCTCCCCGGCGAACAACATCCATACCAGGGCCGCCCCCGCAGCCGTCAGGCCGATGGTTCCTGCCTTCACCGCGGTCGATCGGCGCCGGACATCCCGCATTCCCAACCCGGATACCGCCATCACCAGGGCCGCCCCCATCCAGGACGAGAAGGCCGCCGCCCCCGCCGCGGCCAACAGGGCGCCGCGCCGTCCTCCGGTCCGCTCGCACCGGCGCCAAAGCGCCAGGAACACCACCATGATGGACACCCCCAGCCCCAGGCGGGCGTATATCCAGAACATCGGCGTAGCGGCCGTCAACGCCAGCGCCAACACCGACGACACCGCCCCCAGAGAATGCTCCCGCGCCAGCCACAGCATCCCGGCCGCGGTGGCCAGCCCGGCCAGGTAACCCACCGCGTGCAGCTGCCACTCCCCCTGCCCGAAGAGGTAACCCGCCAGCGCATGCAGCACGTTGAGGAAGGGCGGGTGATGGGTGTAGGGGACGGACGAGAAGGGTTCCATGGATGCCAGATAGTCGGAACCCGCCAAACCGTTCTCGATGAAGTTGCGCACGTGGATACCGAAACGTCCGTTGATGCGCCCGTCGTGGCTGGCGCCCAACGGCAGGAACAGCAGCTCCCACCAACCGGCCGCCAGCACCGCAACGATCACCGCCCCCCCGGCGGCCCTGATCGGCGTGTCCCGACCGGACAGGACGAGGACTTGACCGTCCTTCACCCGCCGGAGCATAGATGCCCTTCCCCACAGAGGGGTGGATGAACGGTATCGGGGTTTATACACCACTACAAACCATTCAAAATATCTCTCACCAACCGCCATCACCCGACCTCTTTGAATAATCAGGGGGCTAAATTGCCGCCCGGTACCGCAACTCGACCCCCTCGCTGCCGTCCTAATCCCCGCCGCGGGAGAGCGCGAAAGAAAGGGGTTGACCTTTCCCCGGAAATGGGAGATGCTGTTGGGGTAGGAAAGAATCCGCCGCGTTGGTCCGGACGGCGGCGGAGAATGTCGGAAGCCTCGTCCGATGTCCGGCCTTCCGCGGAGGGTAACGGAACTAGGGCGAGCAGTGGCCGAAGCCGATGAGAAACTTCGGATCGGGGCCGGGTCAACGCGCCCGCACCCCCGGTTTGGCGCAGTGCGGCGGTGGCGGGGTGGGTAGCCCAACGGGCGGCGGTGGGTTGGGCAGGGTTTTCGCGATCTACCGGCGCCGGTTCGCACGGCCGGCCGCAGCAAAACACCCGCCGAACGAACCCGCCGGGCCGCCTCGACGAAGGGCGGAACGGTCTGCACTTGCCGCCGGGCGCTCCGGCTATCAAACTCGCAGATGTGACAACGACCTGTCGACAGAGGCATCCATGGACGCACACCTAGATCCATCCGTGGACGTGAGCATCGTGCTGCCGGTCTTCAACGAGGCCGGGCACCTCGCCGAAGAGGTGCGGCGCATCCGCGAAGCGATGGATGCCTCACGCTACGGCTACGAGATCCTGGTGATCGACGACGGCTCGACCGACGGCGGGGCGGCCGGGCTGGAGGGAGCGGCGGGCATGGAGAACATCCGGCTGGTCCGCTTCGACCAGAACCGGGGTTCCGGGGCCGCCCGCCGGGTCGGCACCACCCTGGCGAGGGGCGGGGTGGTGGTCTGGACCGACGCCGACATGACCTACCCGAACGACCTGATCCCCGAGCTGGTCGATCACCTGGCCGGATGCGACATGGTGGTGGGCGCCCGGCGCAGCGAAGGCGGCAGCCGCAAGCTGCTCCGCATCCCCGCCAAATGGGCCATCCGCATGCTGGCCTCCTTCCTCGCCATGACCAGCATCCCGGACCTCAACTCGGGCTTCCGCGCCTTCCGCAAGGTGGTGGCCGACCAGTACCTGCATCTGCTGCCCACCGGGTTCAGCTGCGTCACCACCCTCACCATGAGCTTCCTCTCCAACGGATACTCGGTGCGCTACACCCCGATCGACTACGCCCCCCGGGCCGGTGAGTCCAAGTTCCATTGGTGGAAGGACACCGCCCACTACATCAAGCAGGTGATACGGATGGTGCTGCTGTGGAACCCGTTGCGCTTCTTCGCACCTATCGGAGGGGTGCTGGGGGCGGCCGGGCTGATCAAGTTGGTGTACGACCTGGCAACCAAGGACCTGCGGGTGGCGACCAACACCGTGGTGTTGCTCATGTCCGCGGCGGCGGTGCTCCTGGTGGCCCTGCTGGCCGACCTGCTGGTGCAGATCAACCGGCCCAGGGACATGGTGATCCCCGCCACCTCCGCCTCGTCTTCCGAAGACCCCCCGAGCGGTTGACCGCACCGCAGTGCCAGACCGATGACCCGCCGCATCGCCGTCGCAGGCTGGATAGGTTCGGACAACCTGGGCGACGAGCTGATCCTGCGGTCCTTGATCCGAGGCCTGCGGGCCCGGGGGGCGGAGCCGGTGGCCGTCTCTATCGACCCGGCCCGCACCCGTCGCACCCATGGGATCGAAGCCGTGCGCCATCGTTCCCCCTTCGACACCGTCCGCCTGGGGCGGGCCCTGCGCGAGATGGATGGACTGGTCGCGGCCGGAGGGCTGATCCAAACCGAGACCTCCGTGTGGAACGTGCCGTTCCACGCCTCCCGGATAAGGGCCGCTAGGCGGTTGCCCGGCGCGGCGGTCGGCTTGGGTGTGGGGCGGGTGGGCGGTTCCCTTCCGGCCCTGACCGCCCGCCGCGCCCTGCGGGGCTTGAACCCTCTCGTGGTGCGCGATCGGGAATCCGCCGACCGGCTGCGCGGCTGGGGCCTCCGAGATGTCAGGGTGGGAAGCGATCCCGTCATAGGAGAGGAGATCGACCCGACAGACCCCGAAGACACCGTGTGCGTGATCCTGCGGCCGCCCAACCGCAAGGGGATCCGGACCGCGGCGGCCAAGGCCGGCCCCCCGCCGGACGATCAGGCTGCGGCGCTGGGCGCGGCCCTCGACGCGGCCGCCCGATCCAGCGGGCTGTCGATCCGAATGACGGCCTTCCAGGAAAGCCGCGACACGGCGGTGCTGCGTTCGGTGGCCGGCCGCCTCCGATCCGATGCATCCCTCTCCTCCCCCGGCCTCAACGATGTGCTGGAGGAGGTCGGAAGGAGCCGTCTGGTGATCACCATGCGTTACCACGGCGCCGTCGCCGCCCTGCTCCACGGGAGGCCGGCCGTGTTGCTCGACTACTCCCCCAAGATGTCGTCCCTGGCGGCGGAAGGCGGCGGGTGGGCGCCGCTCGTGTCTCAACTCGCCGCCCGACCGGACCACTTGGTGAAGGCGGCCGAGCGCGCCCTGGCCGGCGGAGAGCGGCCCGCCGAGGTGAGGGACATACTGCGGCGCCGCTTGGTCGAGAACGACCGGGCCCTGGACCGGGTGGCGGGATGAAGCACCGGCAGGGCCTCGAGAGGCTGAAAGGGCTACTGAAAGCCGTGCGGTTCATCTACCTGGCGGGGCTTGGCGGCCTCATCGCATGGGTGGTGTGGTCCAGATGGCCGGAAGTGGCGGAGCTGCTGCGCGGCGCCCGCCCCCTGCTCTTGGCGGCCTCGCTGGCGGCGAGCTTCGTTCTGATCTTGATAGGCGCCCTGTTCTGGACGGTGAGCCTGCGCGTCCAGGGCCACCGGGCGCCGTCCTCCGAGGTGTTCCGCTTGGCGGCGCTGGCCACCTCCCGCTCCCTCCTGGCCCGCTACATACCCGGTTCCGTGTGGTTCGCAGTGGGGCGCGTCGGCCTGCTCCGCCACGCCGGACTGCCCCTCGGCCCGCTGAGCGCCACCGCCGTGCTGGAGATGGCCACCAGCCTGACCGTGGTGATCATCTGCGGCCTGGCGGTGCTGGGCATCTCCGGGGCCGTCCCCGGAGGCGCCGGATGGATGATCGCCCTGGCCATCGCCCTGCTCGCCACCGCCTCCCCCGCCCTGGGCGGACGGGTCCTGGCCTGGTGGGCGGCCCGGCGGGGGATGGGGGTCTCCCTCACCTGGCGCGGGTATGTGATGCTGATCGCCGTCAACGTGCTCTTCTGGGGATGGTCGGCCCTCACCTTCCTCCTGTACCTGCGCGCCTTCCCCTCCACCGACCTCTACCGGACGATTCTGGTCGTGGGCGGCTTTCTCCTCACCTGGGGCGTCGGGTTCCTGGCGCCCTTCGCCCCTCAGGGGATCGGCGTGTTCGAGGTGTCGATGACCGCCGTATTGCAGGCGGACGCGGCGGCCGGCACGGCCGTGGTTCTGGGCGGCTACCGGCTGGTGCTCCTGGCCAGGGACCTGATCGCTACTTCAACCGCCGAGCTCGCAACCACCCGGCGGGCGCTCCGGGAAACCCGCCCGAGGGACCGGTGCCCGCCCCCGGCGCAGAAGACGCACGACTAGCCGGCGGCCTCCCATTCCGAGAGCGTTTCGAGGATCAGAACGGAAGGTTCCGCATCGGGAATCCGGGGCGGTCGGCGATGCCGTTCGGGGTCGCCGACGAAGCCCTGTACCACCGCCGGGTCGTACTTGCCCAGGACGACGTTGGCGCCCAGTCCATCCGGCCGGTCGGTGCGGCCCCTCCACAACAGGGTGGGAACTCCCAGCAGCGCGCATTCCTCCTGGACGGAGCCGCCGTCGGTGATCACGAAGGGGGCGGCCGCCAGCATGTTCAGGAAATCGGCGTGCCCGGCCAGTCCGGTCATCACCACGCCGGCCTTCTCCATCCGATCCACCGCCCTGCGGCCCAGCGCCCCGGTGGTGGGCTCATGGAACAGCCACCGCACCTCGTGATCGGCGGCCAGCCTTCCGGCCAGGGCGGCCAGCGCCTCCCGCCTGCGCCGGCGGTGGAGGTTCTCGACCCGATGCATGGTTATGACCACCGGCCCCCCTTCCCCGACCGACGGGGCGGCCTCCCGTAGGGCTTCGAGGACCGTGTTGCCGGGCAGCGCTACGATCCGGCCCTTCGTGCGCATGGCTTCCAGGTTGCCCACCGCCCGGTCGTCGGGGGCGAACAGCAGGTCGGCCCGCCGGGCCACCAGGTACCGGATCACCTCCTCGGGGAACGGATGCAGCCACCGTCCGGTGCGCAGCCCCGCCTCCAGATGGGCCACCGACAACCCGGCCCGGCGGGCCATGAGCGCGCTCAGCAGGGTCGAGGGTGTATCTCCATGCACCACGCACACGCCCCCCATCCCGCCGAACACCTCTTCGCGGAGCCGCCGCCTCGACAGGAGGCGGCCCGCCAGTCGGAGCGCCCAACCCGCCGCGGCGGGGATCGAGCTCACATCGGCCTCGCCGCCCAGGTACACGTCAGGCGCCCGCACCCCCAGCTCTGCGCGGAAAGCCACCGCCAGGCGGGCATGCTGGCCGGAGTCGACCAGCCGGTAGGCGACCCCTCGATCGTCCATCAGCCTCAGCAGCGGCGCCGTCTTGACGTACTGCGCCTTGGTGCCGATGAATACGTGGATCATGGCCCGCGGGCGATCACCCCGCCGCGGGCGGAAGGGACCGGGTATACGCCTCGATCACCGTCTCGGCCTGCCCCAGACCCCTGACCCGTCCTCGGTCCAGCCACAACACCCGATCGCACATCTGTACCATCATCCGCAGCGCGTGGCTGGCTACCATCACCGTGCCTCCCCTGGCCAGCAGCTCCCGCATGGCGCTCCGGCTCTTCTCTCGGAAACCGGCGTCGCCCACGGCCAGCACCTCGTCGAGGAGAAGGATATCCGGCATCAGATGCATCGATATCGAGAAGGCCAGCCGAGAGACCATCCCAGACGAATAGGACTTGAGCGGACGATCGATAGCCTCGGCCACCCCTGCAAAATCGACGATGTCACCGAACAGCCGGTTGATCTCCGCCTTCCTCAACCCGTGCGCCAAACCGCTCAGATATACGTTGCGACTCCCCGATAGCTCCAGGTTGAATCCGGCGCCGAGCTGCAGCAGAGTGGAGGTCTCACCCCGCACTGCGACACTGCCCGAATCCGGCCGCATGGTGCGGGCGATCACCCGCAACAGGGTGCTCTTGCCCGCCCCGTTGTCACCGATCAGACCTAGTGTCTCTCCCCGCTGCACCTCGAACGAGACATCTTCGAGGGCCACCACGACGGCCGTCTCACGAAGCCTCCCTCTGGCGGCCGCCCTCCGCAGGGTAGAATTGCGCTCCACGTAGGCGCGGTACCGAACCCCGACACCGTTGACCGACACCACCGCGGAACTCATAGATGCCTGGCCATGTTGCCCTCGTGTCGTACGAAGCTGAGTATCCCGCCCAGACCGATCAGCAGTGCCCAGGCCAGGGTCAGCAGGAAGGCTCCGGTGTCCAGCGGCCGGCCCATCAACGCCGTCCGGTAAAAGGACAGCATCCCGAACATCGGGTTGAGGGAGGCGATCTGCTCCATCCATCCCCCCCGGCTCTCTATCAGGCTGAGCGGCCAGATGATCGGGGACAGGTAGAACCACAGCCTGGTGATGTGCGGGATGAGGTTGTTGATGTCTCGGAACGGGATGGCCAGCCGGGCGGTCCAGGCGGCCAGACCCAGGTTGAACAGGGTGTGGAGGGCGAAGGCGGCGGGCAGCCAGACCAGCCCGGGCCCCGGCGCCACCCCGTTGGCGGGCCAGGCGATCACGTAGTAGACCGCTATCGACAGGACGAACCCGATGCCGGTCTCGACAACCGCCGAGAGCGGGAGCACCAGCCTCGGGAACCGTATGTTCACCAGAAGTCTCCCGTTGGCCAGGATGCTGTTGGCGCCCGAGGTCATGGCGGTGGCCGTGTAGTTGAACACGAACACCCCCGACAGGAGCCAGGCGATGAAGTGCTCTTCGCCGCTCCTCCCGTCGAAGATCACCCCGAACACCAGGAAGTAGATACCCGCCATGATCAGGGGGTTGATCACCCACCAGAACAGACCGAGCGAGGTGGAGGCGTTGCGCGCCATGAGGTTCCCCATCGCCAGGAACCATCCGAACTCGCGCCACCGCCACAGGTTGCGCAAGTAGGTGCGCCAGCCGGACAGACGGGCGGCTTCGCCGGCGGTTACGGTAGACACTGCCCTGATTCTACGGCCGCCGGATGCTCTTGTCGTCAATCGCCGTAGATCGACCCCTCCGATATGACTCCGGCGACCGATTGTCCTTCCTGCCTATCGAGTGATATGCGGGCGGACAGCCCCTTGCGGCGCACCACCACCATCGAACTCCCGACCGCCGAGGTGTTCCGATAAGAACAGCCGTCAGGAAGCGTCCAGCCAGGCGGCCAGACGTTCCGCCACCGCCGGAGGGGTGAAACCCAGCTCCTCGGCTATACGCCCGGCCGGCGCCGACGCCCCGAACCGGTCTATGCCGATGGTGAGGCCGTCCGCCCCGGCGAATCCGGCCCATCCGTAGGTGGAGGCGGCCTCCAGGGTGGCCGTCGGCAGGCCCTCCCCCAGCACCTCCCGCCGGTATTCCTCCGGCTGCTCCATGAACAGCTCCACACAGGGCATGCTCACCACCCGTATCGAGTAGGAGTCCGAGAGCAGGCCGGCCGCGTCCAAAGCGGTCGAGACCTCCGAACCGGTGGCGACCAACACCGCCTCGCTCCCTTCACGGAGCACGTACCCGCCGCGGGCCGCCCCCCCCTCCCGGCCGGTCCGCTCCAGGACCGGGACCCCCTGGCGGGTGCCCAGGATGATGGCCGGATGGCTCTGGTTGAGCACCGTCTCCCACACCTCGATCATCTCCCCGGCATCGGCCGGGCGGAACACCGCCATGTTGGGCATGGCCCGCATGGCCGCCAGATGCTCGATGGGCTGGTGGGTGGGGCCGTCCTCTCCCAGGAACACCGATTCGTGGGTGAAGACCCAGATGGCGGGGATGTCCATGAGGGCCGAGAGGCGCACCGCCGGGCGCATGTAGTCGCTGAAGACGAAGAAGGTGGATCCATAGGGGCGCAGACCGCCGTGGAGAGCGATGCCGTTCACCACCGCGCCCATGGCGTGCTCCCGCACCCCGAAGCACAGGTTGCGGCCCGATCGGTCGCCGCGGGAGAACATCCCCCCGGCGGACAGGTGGGTCTTGGTGGACTCGACCAGATCGGCCCCGCCGCCGATCAACCCGGGAACCTTCCGGCCGATCTCGTCGAAGACGGCCCCCATGGCGTTGCGGGTGGCTACCCCGGCGCCCGTCTCGAAACCGGGCCCCTCCAACCGGACCGGCGCCGGATCGTGGTAGGCGGACCAGAGATCGGCTACCTCCGGGGCGGACTCCGCAGCCGCCTCGAAGCGCTCCGTCCAGGCCGCCCGGGCCCGGCGGCCCCGATCCATCCCTTCCCCGAAGTATTCCCGGACGCCGTCAGGAACATAGAAGTCCTCATCCGGCCATCCCGCCGACCGCCGCCACCCGGCGATCTCTTCAGCCCCGAGGGGCGCTCCATGGGCGGCCGGGGTGTCCTGCTTGCTGGGGGCGCCCCTGCCGATGTTGGTCCGGGCGATGATCAGGGAGGGCCGCCCGGTCTCTGCGCGGGCCTCCTCCATGGCGGCGTCGATGGCGAAGGGGTCGTGCCCGTCGATCTCGACGGTGTGCCATCCCACCGCCTCGAACCGGGCCGCTGCGTTCTCGCTGAAGGTGATATCCGTGGGCCCGTCTATCGAGATGCGGTTGTCGTCGTAGACGTAGTTGAGCTTCCCGAGACCCAGATGGCCGGCCAGAGAAGCGGCCTCGGAGGACACCCCTTCCATCAGATCGCCGTCGGAGACGAAAGCCCAAGTGCGGTGGTCCACCAACCCCTCCCCGAACACCGAACCGAGATGGGCTTCGGCGACGGCCATCCCGACCGCGGTTCCGAAACCCTGCCCGAGCGGTCCGGTGGTCGTCTCGATCCCCAGATCCGGTTCGTACTCGGGGTGTCCGGCGGTATGGGAACCCCACTGGCGGAAGTTCTTCAGATCCTCCATGGTGAGGGGAAAACCGCACAGATGGAGCACCGCGTACAGCAGCATCGAGCCGTGCCCGTTGGAGAGCACGAAGCGGTCCCGGTCGGGCCATCGCGGATCGTCGGGGTCCACTACCAAGTGGCGGCGCCAGAGCACCGCCGCCAGGTCCGCCATGCCCATCGGCATACCCGGATGGCCGGAGTTGGCCCGCTGGACCGCATCCATGGCCAAGGCCCGGATGGTGTGGGCGGCCGACCTGTGCATATCCAGGTCGATGGCCGGAGAAGCCGCCACGGTCTATCCTCCCGCGGCCAGCGACTGGAGCAGGGCGCCCACCAATTCGGCGGACTGGCTGCCGGCCATTCGCTGCACCACGTTCCCCGAGCCGTCCACCAGCACATAGTAGGGGAAGGACGTGAGGCCGTAGGCATTGGCGATGCGGCTGGCGGCGTCGTCCACCACCACCCGCTGGGTCCAGCCCTCCCGCCGCAGCCAGGCATCGGGCGGGTAGTTGGTCCTGATATCGCTGATCGAGGTGGCGACCGACACCAGGTCCACCCCGGCGGGAACGCCGTTCTGGTTGATCCAGGACTGGAGCGCCGGTACTTCCCGCTGGCAGTGGACGCACCAGTGGGCTAGGAACAGGATCATCTTCGGGACCCCGTCGTGTTCTATCAAGGCGGGAAGCCCCTCGAAATCGAGCGACGACGCCTCGGGGGCCGTAACGCCGCGGGCGGGGTCGTCCGACGGGTTCTCGAAGGGCGGCAGGGCGCCGCCGGTTATCGACACGTCGGGAAACGCGAAGCCGCTTCCTCCCGGGTTGTTGGCCTCCTCGCCGGCCAGCGTGATCCCGAGCACCACCACCGCCGCCAGCCCCACCAGGGCCGCGGCCGCGATGATCACTTTCTTTCCGATGCCGGAAGGCTGCTCCTCCCCGGACACGGGAAGTACCGCTGCGGGCGGCGCCGGTTCGTCCGACGGCCTGGTCTTCGGTTGGGTGCGCTTACCCCCGGTCCTCGCCATGTGATGCTCCTATGTTCGACTGGTGCGCGACGGTCTTCCGAGCATATTCAACCCCGACAGGAGGGCGATCGCCAGAAACCCGGTGAACGCCATGAACGGTATCGACATGAAGCCGAATTGCTCGACCCATATGAAGGTGCAGGGCGCAACCGCGTCGCAGAACTGTTCGGATCCGCCCCACCATACGCGTTGCTCCCCGTAATGATAGACGGCGGTGAGGGCGCCCAGGGACGCCAGGGCCAGGGAAACCGGCGCCACCCACCTGGCGGGGCGGAGAAACGGGGCCGCCGTCAACAGCAAGGCGAGCGGATACATGAAACCCCGCTGGACCCAGCACAGCAGGCAGGGAACGAAACCCTCCACCTCGGACAGGTACAGCGACCCCAGGGTGGCCGCGGCGGCCAAGGCGGCGCCCATCGGCAGGGCGTACGGGGCCATCTCGCGCACGGCGGCGGACCGGGTGCCGGGCATGGCCAACATGAGGGCCAAAGCCAGCGCGCCGGCCAACGCCAAGAGGCTGAGCAACGAGAGGAACAGGATCATGTTGACGTCATAGGGGTTCGATCACCGATCGCGATGACGGTGAATCGTAACTCTAGCCCGAGTCCGGGGTCTGTTTCCAGGGATCAGGCGGGGGGCGGCGCCCTGTGCTCTTCGAGCTCGGCGAGGCTCGCCCATTCGAGGGTGCGGGCGTGGGTGGCTTCCAGCACGACGTCGGGGGCCATGCCGGCCTGCTTGGCCTCCACCCACCGGGAGGCGCACAGGCACCAGCGGTCTCCGGGTTTCAGACCCGGGAAACGCATGGCGGGATTCGGGGCGGAAAGATCGTTGCCCACCGAACGGGAGAACTCGAGGAACTGCTCGGTCATCACTACGCACACCGTGTGCACGCCGTAGTCACCGCCGTCGGTGTTGCAGCACCCGTCGCGGAACCACCCGGTCAGTGGATTCCGGGAGCACTCTTCCAGTTCGCTGCCGAGAACGTTGCGGGCCATGCACCTGATTGAACCACACCCGGACGACCCGACACGAATCCGCTTATTTCAGAAACTCTGGCCGAAGTTCGATATCCCGCGGATGCCCAGCCCCATCATGAACAGGAGGGCCAACCCCCAGTAGAGGGCGGGGCGCCGCCGGAACTGCTCCCGGTAGATGTAGATGAAAGTCACGGTAAGGAGGATCACGATGCCGTAGAACATGTGGATGCTGCCCGGCTCGAAGTCTTGGCCGAAGAGCACCAGCCCCAGCCCTACCTGAACCACCATCGACACCACCGACAAGCCGACCGAACCCTTGAACAACAGGTCCGGCGGACGCCTTAGAAAGTGGTAGGCGAGCGCCGCCACCCCCGAGACCCCGCAGACCCAGATGGCCGCCCATCCCAACCAGCCGTGCACCGAAGACAACATATCGATCCACCCCCCTCAGCTCGGCAGGGCGCCTACCGAGAACGGCGGCGCCGGTACGGCGGCGGTCTTCAGCAATGCGTCCGGCCCCATCTCCGACGACGATTCAGTCCCGGCCGAGGAACCGGTCGGAGTACCGGTCCCGCATCACCTTCTTGTCGAACTTGCCGGTGCCGGTCTTGGGAACCTCGTCCGCGAACACGTAGTCGTCGGGCAGCCACCATCGGGCCACCTTCCCGTCGAGGTGGCCGGCCAGATCCTCTCCGGTCACCTGCTCCCCCGGGTGCGGGACCACCACCGCCAAGGGCCTCTCCTGCCACCTGGGGTGGGATATCCCCACCACCGCCGCCTCCGCCACCTTCGGGTGCGCCATGATCAGGTTCTCCAGGTCGATCGAAGATATCCACTCCCCACCGGACTTGATCACGTCCTTGGCGCGGTCGGTGATGCGGATGTAGCCCTCCGGGGTGATCTTGCAGACATCCCCGGTTCGTAGCCAACCGTCCACCATCGTCTCGGCGCTGCGGGGATCATTCAGGTACTCGGCGGCGATCCAGGGCCCCTGGATGAGGAGCTCCCCGAAGGCCTCCCCGTCCTGGGGCAGATCCCGGCCCTCGTCGTCCACTATCTTGACCCTCAGGCCGGGAATGGGCAGACCGGCGGTCTCGAGGTAGTCGAGTTGCCGCCCCCAATCCCAGGACTCCATCTCGGGCCGCAGGTCGGCGATGGCCGCCAAGGGATTGGTCTCCGTCATACCCCATCCCTGGGTCACCCTGATCCCCCTCTCGCGCCAGAACCAGTCGATCATGGCCCGCGGCACCGCGGAGCCTCCGCACAGGAAGGAGCGGATCGACGATATGTCGCGCTCCGGGTGGGCGGTCAGATAGTTCTGTATCCCCAGCCATATGGTCGGAACGCCGGCCGAAAAGGTGACCTGCTCCCCTTCGATCAGATCGACAAGGGCCCCGGGCGACAGGTCGTGGCCGGGGTAGGTCAGTTTGGCGCCGGCGGCCGTGGCCGAGAACGGATAGCCCCAACCGGCGGCGTGGAACATCGGCACCACCGGCATGAAGTTGTCCGACGCCGCCAGCGGCTTGACGAACAGGCTGGACAGGGTGTGCATGTAGGTGGAGCGCTGGGTGTAGGCGACGCCCTTGGGGTTTCCGGTGGTGCCGGAGGTGTAGCAGTACATGTGGGGCGAGCGCTCGTCCAGCTCCGGCCAAGGGCCGGAGGGTCCGGGGCCCTCGATCAGGTCCTCGTAGGCGACGGCGCCGGGCAGGGACACCTCCGACGGATCGCCGTCGAGCAGTATCCAGCTGCGCACGGATGGGAGCCGGGGGGCGAGCAACTCGGCCGCCTCCACCATGTCCCCCGATACGAACACCGCCCGATCCCCGGCGTGGTCGATGATGTAGCGTATCTGGTCGGGGAGCAGCCGGATGTTGACCGTATGGCAGATCCGACCGGTGTTGGCGGTGGCCCAGTAGATCTCATGATGGCGATGGGTGTTCCAGGCCAGCGTCCCCACCGCGTCGCCCGGCTCGATGCCCAGCCGCCCCAGGGCGCCGGCCAGCCTCCGCACCCGGTCGTCGGTGGCCCCGTAGGTGGTGCGGTGGAGGGCGCCGTCGGGGTTGACGGACACGATCTCCCGATCCGGATATATCCGGACCGCCCTCTCGTACAGGGTGGACAGCAGGAGCGGATAGTCCATCATGTGCGCGGGCATCGGCCTGCTCCCGATCCCCCCGGCGCCCCGTCTATCCATCGAGCAACTTCCGCTTCTCGACCTCGAACTCCGGCTGCGTCAGCACGCCCTCGTCTCGCAGCCTGGCCAGTTTGACGAGCTCATCGGCCGGCGACGGACTGGGGCCGGTTCCGCCCAGGTCGAGGATGCGCTCCTCGCGGAGGCGGTAGATCAGCGCCTGGGTCGCCTCCGGCCGCGGGATGTCGGAGTACCGGCTCTGGCCGGCCTCCCCCGCCGATTCGATCACCAGATCGCCGGAGCGGAGAATGCGCTCGCCGACCGTCTGGGAGAAGGAGACGTTGTCGATCCGCTCCAACGGTATCTCCTTGCCTTGCCGGGCGATCAACCCGGCCCGTACGATGAGCCGCTCGTTGGTGATGATGAACTTGGTGAACAACCAGCGGTACCAGACCCTCACCGGCGCCAGCAAACCGGCCAGGATCACTATCAGGGCCGGGATCAGGCCCAATAGACCATCGACGTAGACCACCAGCAGGACGGCGGCCGCGGTCGCCGCCGCCAGCAGGGCGACCGGCCCGATCAGCAGCTTCCAATGGGGGCGGAACTCGGTCTCCACATGCTCGCCGGGGCTGAGCAGGCGCTTCGGATAGGGCATACCCGCCAGGGTAGCGGAGCCGCCGCCTCCATCCACAGCGGGATTCCGCCCGCCCATAACGGCGATGGGAGGGGCACAGACGCGCCGCCCCGGACGGGCGGGTATTCTCCGGGCGGTATGCCCGTCTACCGGACCGAGCTGACGCCCCTGTCCTTCCTGGAGCGGTCTTCGATCGTCTACGCCGACAAGACGGCCATCGTGGACGGTGACCGCCGCATCACCTACCGGGAGATGGCCCGGGAAACCACCCGGATGGCCGACGCCTTGGAGAAATCGGGTATCGGACCGGGCGACCGGGCGGCTTTCCTGTGCTCCAACACCCCGGAGATGTTGATGGCCCACTTCGCCGCGCCGCTGATCGGAGCGGTGCTGGTGGCGGTCAACACCCGGCTCTCGCCCGACGAGATCCGCTACATCCTCGACCACTCGGGGGCGAAGATACTGATCGGGGAGGCCGACCTGCTGGCCGGCCTGGCCGGGGTGATCGGCGAACTGGAAACCGTGGTCGAGACGGTCTCCATGGACCGCGGCGGAGGCGGCGCCGGGTACCCGGCCACCCCCTACGACCGGTTCCTGGCCAGGGGGTGCGGCGACCCCCGTCCGTGGGCGGTGGACGACGAGGAGCGGATCATCTCCATCAACTACACCTCGGGCACCACCGGCCGTCCCAAGGGGGTCATGTACACCCACCGGGGCGCCTACCTGAACGCTCTGGGGGAGGTGATCCACTCCCGCCACACCCCCCGTTCCGTCTACCTCTGGACCCTCCCGATGTTCCACTGCAACGGCTGGTGCACCACCTGGGGCGTCACCGGGATCGGAGGAACCCACGTGTGTCTGCCCCGCGTCGACCCGGCCGAGATATGGTCGTTGATCGACTCGGAGGGGGTTACCCACTTCAACGCCGCACCCACCGTCCTGATCAGCCTGGCCAACGCCCCGCAGGCCCATCCCTTCCCCCATCCGGTCACCGTCACGACCGCCGGCGCCCCTCCCAGCCCCACCATCATCGAAACCATGGAGGGGCTGGGGGCGCAGATAGTGCATATGTACGGCCTCACGGAGACCTACGGACCGCACACCGTCTGTGAACCCCAGGCGGGAATGGACGAGATGTCCACGGAGGAACGGGCCCGGTTCCTGGCCCGGCAGGGCGCGGCTTTCATCATCGCCGATCCGGTGCGGGTGGTGGACGAGGACATGCAGGACATCCCGCAGGACGCCGCCGCCATGGGAGAGGTGGTGATGAGGGGCAACAACGTGATGAAGGGGTACTTCGACAATCCGGAAGCCACCGCCGAGGCCTTCCGGGGCGGCTTCTTCCATTCCGGCGACATAGCGGTCTGGCACCCCGACCAATACATAGACCTGCGGGACCGGTCCAAGGACATCATCATCTCCGGCGGCGAGAACATATCGACCATCGAGGTAGAGAAGGCCATCGCCGGTCATCCGGCGGTGATGGAGTGCGCGGTGGTGGCCGTCCCCCATGAACACTGGGGGGAGCGGCCCAAGGCCTTCGTGGTGCTCAAGGCCGGGCGCACCGCCCAGCCCCGGGAGATCATCGACCACGTAAAGGGCCGTCTGGCCCATTTCAAGGCGCCGGACGAGGTGGAGCTGGTCGAGACCCTGCCCAAGACCTCCACCGGAAAGATCCAGAAGTTCGTCCTCCGGGACGCGGAGTGGTCGGGGCGGGAGCGCCGGATCAACTGAATCGGCCTCGGCGGGACCGCCCGGGGAGACCCTCGACCCCCCGGCGCCAGGACCGTTGCCGAAGTCCCGGTCCCGGCGCTCAGAGGGCGGCTGTCAGGGAGGAGGAGACATGCACCCGATCAGCCTTTCGGTCCCTTTGTTCCGGGCCGGACGGCTGCTCGGGATTGCATGAATATCCATTGCCCGGCAACTTACCGCCGCCGGGCGCCGGGGGTCCGGAAGAACCCGGACGATTTTTAGCCGACCGGTGATTTTCTTTCGCGGCCTTCCCAATCCCGGTTTCCGCCGCACCCGGCCTGTATAGTTACAGCAATGTCATTATCCGCAGGTACTTCCCCTGCGACCCTGAAGACCCTTTCCCCCAGCCGGGCTGCCAACTTCAAGCAGTGCCCCCGGCTGTACCGGTTCCGTTCCATCGACCGCCTACCCGAGACCATCACGGAGCACCAGGCCCGGGGCACCGCCGCCCATCTGGCGCTGGAGCGCCTGTTCGATCTCCCCGCCGGACATCGGACCGCCGACCGGCTCTACGACCTGTTCCGTGAGGTCTGGACCGAGCTGCGGGCCGTTCCCGAATACGCGGGCCTGTTCGGAACCATCGACGAGGAACGTGACTGGGGGTTGAAGAGCCTGGGCGTCATCGCCAACTATTTCACCCTGGAGGACCCGACAGACGTGACCCCGCTCCGCAGGGAGCTCGAGATGACGGAGGACCTGGGCGAGATCGGCATCCACGGCATCTTGGACCGCCTCGACGAGCGGCCCGACGGGAAACTGGTGATCACCGACTACAAGACCGGGGCCGCCCCTGCGGAACGCTACGCCCTGCCGGCCTTCTTCGCCCTGAAGATATACGCCATGCTGGTGCGACGGAGGTTCGAGCAGACCCCCGCAGAGCTGCGCCTCATGTACCTGGGCAGCTCCACCGTTTATTCGATCCGGGTCGACGACGGGATGCTGGACGGGATCGAACGTCAGCTCCTGGCCCTGACCAAAGCCATCAGGCGGGCCATCGAACAGGACAACTTTCCGCCTAGGCCCTCGATACTGTGCGGCTGGTGCTCGTTCCGGGATATCTGTCCGGCCTTCGCCGACCCTCCCGCCGAGACCACTCCCGCCGAGGCCCTGCCCGTCCTGTCGGCGGCGGCCGGATAGCCTCACCCGCCGAATCGGTCCTCATCGGGGAGTTCCGGGCGGCCCGCGGCAGAGCTTTTACGGGTAGACCCCCCGGACCAGCTTGGCCTTCGTCACCTTGTCGATCCCCTTGATGAGAGCCGCGGTGCGCATGTCCACCTTCCGGCGGATGCTGATCTCGAGCACCTCCTCGAAGGCCCGGATCATGATCTCCCGCAGCCGGCTCACGATCTCGTTCTCCGACCAGAAGTAGTTCTGGAGGTCCTGCACCCACTCGAAGTAGGACACCGTAACCCCTCCGGCGTTGCAGAGGACGTCGGGGACGATGAACACTCCTTTGTCCCGCAACACCCGGTCGGCCTCCATCGTTACCGGGTTGTTGGCGCCTTCGAGTATCAGCCTGGTGTTCACCCTGTCGACGTTCTCGCCTGTTATCACGCTTCCTACCGCGGCGGGGATCAACACCTCGCACTCGATGTCGAACAGATCCCCGGGGTCGATCTCGTCCGCGTCGGGGAAACCCGCCACCCCGCCGGTCCGGTCGACGTACCGGGTCAGCTTCCCCAGCTCGACGCCCTTTCCGTTGTAGACGGCGCCGGTCAGGTCGGCCACCGCGATGACGCGGCAGCCCAACTCGGAGGCGGCGAGGGCGGCGTAGCGGCCCACGTTGCCGAAACCCTGGATGACCACCCGGGCGTCCTCGACCTTGACGCCGCACCGCAGGGCCGCCGACGGCAGCAGGCTGACCGCCCCCCGTCCGGGCGCCTCGCGGCGGGCCACCGACCCGCCCAGCTCGGGCGGCTTGCCGGTGACCACCGCCGGAACCGCATGGCCCTGGTTCTGGCTGTATGTGTCCATCATCCAGGCCATCACCTGCTCGTTGGTACCCAGATCGGGGGCCGGAATGTCCTTCTGCGGACCGATCATGTTGATTATCTCGGCGGTGTAGCGCCGCGTCACCCGCTGGAGCTCTGATCTGGTGAGGCGGTGGGGATCGATGCGCACCCCGCCCTTGGCGCCGCCGAACGGGAGGCCCACGATGGCGCACTTCCAGGTCATGAGCATGGCCAGCGCCGCCACCTCCCCCATGTTGACGTCCATGGCGAACCTGATCCCCCCCTTGGTCGGCCCCATGGTGAGCACGTGCTGGACCCGGTAACCCACGGCGTTCCTCACCTCGGAGTACCCGTCCATGCGGTAGGGGAAGGTGACCATCAACGAACGCTGCGGCATGGAGAGCCGCTCGCGAACGTTGTCGTCGACGTTCATGATCTCGGCCACCCGCTCGAACTGCCCCACCGCATCCCGGTACATGGGCGAGTCCCACTCGGAGGCGGCCATCTCCACGGGGCCGGGCCGGTCGGCGGAGCTCACGGCGCTCCTCCCCCGCCCGGTTCGGCGAGCGGGTCCCAGCGCACCACTAACAGGCCCGACCTGGGTTTGGGGGTGAACCAGGTCGACTTGGGAGGCATCGTCCGGCCCGCATCGGCCACCGCCGTCATCTGTTCGACCGGCGGCGGATACAACGCGAAGCCCACCTCCCCGGGGCATGATCTTCCGATTCTCTCGATGCGCATCACGGCCTCCTCTCCGGCTACGAACGACAAGCGGGGATCCTCGTAGGACGAAACTCCGAACACCGGACCGAGGATCAGCTCATGCAACAGGCTCACATCGAGCCGTTCGACGGGATCGGAGGGAAGGGCGCCGCGGAATCCCAGGCGATGCCAGACACCCTCCAACAGCATCGATATCTCTCCCACCGCCCGGGGTCGGGCGTCCACGCCGCCGGACGGTCCGATCTCCGTCATCTTCCAATCTCCGCCCAGCGCCCGGGCCACTCTAACGGGTGAAGGGGCTTTTTCGAGCCTGATGGACCGGTTGTATTCGAGCGCCCTGAGATGAGCCGTGGGGTACAGAATGGCCAGGAACCACCCGGGGACCGCCCCGGCCCGGCAAGAGGCGGCCACCCGGTGATGGCCGTCGGTGATGTACAAGACGCCGATCCGGGCGGCGGCTTCTTCCACCTCGGCGATATCGGCGGGGTCCGCAACCGCCCAGAGCCGCTGGCGCACCCCGTCGGGGCCGGTGAAGTCCCGGAGAGGCGGGCGGGCGGCCAGGCGCTCCATGAGACGAAGGTGATCCTCGTCTGCGCGGAACCCCAGGGCCACGGGGCTGGAAGTCAACCGGGCGGTCCGGTAGAACGAGGCCAGATCGTCCACCCGCTCCTCGAGCGTCCCTTCATGTCCGAGGATCAGGCCTTCGGAAACGGACGCAACCGGCAAACCGGCCACCATCCCCAGCAGGCGGCGGCGGCCGGTGTCCAGCTCGTAGAGAAAGAAGGCCTCGGACGGGAAGGCCTCGTACAGGCCCCTGTGCAGCATCCCCTCGAAGTGACCGGCGGCCCGGCGGGCGACTGCGGAACGGCCGGGCGTAGGTTCCGGGAAATCAGCCGCCGAAAGGGTGACGTTCACGAAGCAGTCGGGCTTCTCGACCGCATAGGCGTACCGGTCTCCCCCCGGGATCGAGTCGTATTGGGGCGCCACCATTTCGGCGGCCCGATCGGCCCGGGCCACCAGCGCCTCGACCGGGATGACGGCGGTCATTGGACGGATGCTCCGACGGCAGGCATCACCGGCCCGAAGGTCTGCCGATAGAGGCCGTCAGACGATAGATATCAGTACACACCGAAGATTCCGCACGATATCCCGCCCCGGCCGGATCCGGAGCCCCGACCTGGAACAGCAGGCCGGGCTCGGCCGGTGTCAGAAGAATATCGAAGGCGCCGAACCCGTTTTGTCACACCCCCATGATACGTTGGCCGCATGAACAAATACACCACTACCGAACAAGCCATCGAGGCGGGGACCTTCGCCGCCGCCGAGCAGGCCCTCCGGGAGGCCGGGATCGAGTTCACGGTGGTCGAGGAGGAGCCTCTCTTCCCCGCCGCCGAGACCCCCCTTGCCGCTTGACCCCGGCAGGGAACGGGACGGGAAGCCGTACCCGATGACGACTCCGACCTGCCCGGAACCGGTAGAGCGGCGGCTCGATCCGGACGGTTGGCCGGACGCGGTCGCATCGACCGACGGGCCTCAGCTGGTGGCGGCCGGCCCGGGGGCGGGCAAGACCGAGTTCCTGGTCCGCCGGATCGCCCACCTGGTCGACGAAGCCCGCATCCCGGGATCGGCCATCCTCGTCTTCACCTTCTCCCGGCGGTCCGCAGCCGATCTACGCACCCGGATCGACCGGTCGGTCTCGAGTCCGGCCGGGGGCCCGGGTGTCTCCACCTTCCATTCCTTCGCCTACCGGCTGCTGGAGCTGTACGCGTCGGACGTCTTGGGATGGACGGCGATGCCCTCCATCCTCACCGGCCCCGAACAGGCGGACCTGGTCGCCGGGCTGCTGGCCTCCGATCCGCCCCGCTGCTGGCCGGCGCCCTTCGACCGGCTGCTGAACACCCGGACACTGGCCGCCGAGGTCACCGAATTCATCCTGCGCTCCCGGGAACGGATGCTGGGGCCGGAGGATCTGGCGGCCTTGGGGGCCGAGCGGGAAGAATGGGGGGCCCTGCCGCGTTTCACGGCCCGCTACGACCGGGCCCTCACACGGCTCAACCGGATCGACTACGGCACCCTGCTCAGCAAGGCGGTGGAGGTTCTGGGCAACCGGCGGGTGTCGGAAGAAGCCGCCGAGCAATACCGCTATCTGCTGGTAGACGAGTACCAAGACACCACCCTGGCGCAGGCCGCCTTGCTGCAGGGCCTTTTCCGCCGCCGGGGCAACCTCACGGCCGCCGCCGACCCCTACCAGTCGATCTACGCGTTCCGGGGAGCGGACATCTCCAACGTGACCGGCTTCGCCGCCGACTTCCCCCATGCGGGCGGGGCGCCGACGCGCCGCTGGGTGCTGGGCTCCTCCTTCCGGGTCCCCGCCGAAATCCTACGGGCGGCCGAGCGGCTCACGGCGGGGGTCGATATGCCGGGCGCCGCCGGACCGGTCCACCCCGCCCCCCATCCCGGGCGGGTGGATATCCACGTGTTCGACCAGGAGTCGGAGGAGGCGGAGTGGATCGCCTCCGAAGCCGCCCTGCTCCATCTGGAGAAGGGAGTGCCGTATCACAGGATGGCGGTGCTCGTGCGCACCAAACGCCGCCTCCTGCGGGAGCTTTCCCGAGCCCTCGAGCGGCGCTCGATACCGCACGACCGCCCGGACATACGCTTGGTGGACCACCCGGCCGCCCGGATGATCTTCGACCTCGTGGAGGCCGCCGCCGCACCAGACCGCGACCGGGCCGCCGCCCCCCTCCGCCGGCTGCTGCTCGGACCGCTGTTCGACCTCGGCCTCGGCCGGCAGCGCCGGATCGAGCGGGCCCTCCTGTCGAGCGGACGGACGCCGGCCGAGGCCGTCCGCCGGGAAGTGGAGGAAGGCGGGGGGCTGGCCTCCCTGCTGGAGGACCCCTCATGGACGGACCTCCCCGCCGTCCACGCCTTCTGGCATGCCTGGACCGGCCTGCCCCAGTTCCGGTCCCTGGCGTCAGACCCCGACCGGGGCGGGTTCCGGGCCGCCTGGACCAGCCTCGCCCAGAACCTCACCAGGATGGAGGAGCGGAGTCCGGCCACCACCCTCGTCGAGTACATGCGGCTGGCCGAGTCGGAGGACTTCGAGGCCAGCCCGCTGCTCAGCTACCGAAACCCGGCCGAGGATCGGATGGTGCTCACCACCCTGCATCAGGCGAAGGGCCTCGAGTTCGACATCGTGTTCGCGGCGGACGCTGTGGAGGGGGTGCTTCCGGACCTCCGGCGGCACCGAACTCTGCTCGGGATCGACCAGATCGGCGCCTCCGGATCCACCGGTACCGGCCGGGGGCAGGAGGCGGGTCGGCGCCTCCAGGAGGAAACCCGGCTCATGTACACGGCGATGACCCGGGCCCGCCTCAGGGTGGTGGTGACCGCCACCAGCGCCGGATTCGGCGGGGAACACCGCCGCCCCAGCCGGTTCCTCGACGTGATAGCCGGCGGCGGGCAGGCCGCCTCCCCCGCCGACCCCAGGACAGGGCGGCCCATCACCATCCGGGAGGCGGAGGCCTGGCTGCGCACCGTCCTCGCCGACCCGTCCGAACCCGGGGGCCGGCGGCTGGGAGCGGCCCGGGTTCTGGCCGCGGGGGACCGCCTCGGCCTGCGGCCCCCCGCCGAGTACGCGGCGGTTCACCGGCCGGGATCGGACGCCGGCCTGTTGTCGTCCGGGCGGCGCCTGTCCCCCACCGACGCCCAGAGCTACCACGACTGCCCGAGGGAGTTCGTCCTGCAGCGGGTGCTGAAGGTGAGTCCGGCCGCCGGCCCCTACCTGACCTTCGGCAACCTGATCCACACCGTGCTGGAGCGAACCGAGCAGCAGGCGCTGGACGAAGGCCGCCGATCCACCCTCGAGGAAGCCCTCGCCCGCCTCGACGAGGAGCTGCCTCATCACGACCTGGGCGCCTCCTCGATCGGCGAGGCTTGGCGCCGGCGGGCGGTGCTCCTGCTGAGCCGGCTCTACGAGGGCCGGCCCCACCCCGACGCCGCCCCCGTGCTGCTGGAACACGGCGTGGAGATAGAGCTGGGAGGGGCGGTCTGGCGGGGGCGGATCGACCGGATAGAGCAGGACCCGGACGGAAGCCTGCGCATCGTCGACTACAAGACCGCCAAGTCGCCGCCGCCCCGCAAAGAGGCGGCCCGGTCGCTGCAGCTCGGCTTCTACACGCTGGCCGCCGCCGCGGACGAGGCCGCGGGCGCCTTCGGGGAGGTGGGCCAAGCCGAGTTCTGGCATCCCCTGGCAACCGATCCCAAGAAACGAACCAGCTCCTTCGACCCGGCCCGGCTGGAGGAAGCCCGGACGCGGCTGGAGGAGATCGCCGGGAGGATCACCGGGGAGGATTGGGATCCCAAGCCGGGGAAAACCTGCCGACGGTGCGAGGTGAGGCTGGTGTGTCCGGCCTGGCCGGAAGGTCAGGAGGCCTACCGGCGATGACCTTCCGACCCTCATCCGAGCAGCTGGCCGTGATCGAGTACGGCCTGGCGCCGCTGCGGGTGACCGCGGGCGCCGGCACCGGCAAGACCACCGCGCTGGCCTACCGGATGGCCCGGCTCATGGACCGCTTCCGAATCCTCCCCGAGCAGGTGCTGGGGGTGACTTTCACCAACAAGGCGGCCGGCGAGCTGGCGCACCGCACCCGGCAGGCCGCCCGCGGAAGCGGCAAGGCGCCGGGCGGGGGCATACACGAGATAGACGTGTTCACCTACCACGGGTTCGCCGCCCACATCCTGGGGGCCTACGGGGTGCTGGTCGGGATGGAGCACGACACCCGGTTGATCACCCCCGCCCACGCCCGCCGTCTCCTGAGGGACTGCCTGGCCGCCGTCCCCCTCGAAATGCTGGACGCCTCCAACACCAACGGCGCGGTCGACAGCCTGATGCACCTTTCGGGCGAGCTGGCGGACAACCTGATCCGCCCGGAGGAGCTGGCGGAGGCGAACCCGGCGGACGAGGTGGAAGCCAAGCGGGCGGAGCTGGCCTCCGTGCTGGTGGAGTTCGAGCAGGAAAAACGCCGTCTGGGGGTCAGGGACTACGGGGACCTGATCCGGCTGGCGGTCGAACTGGTCAGGGGGCATCCCATGATCGCCGACCGGATCCGGGCCCGGTACCGGTGCGTGCTGCTCGACGAATACCAGGACACCAACCCGGCCCAGCGCGAGCTGTTCGCCGCCCTGTTCGGGCGCGGTCGGGCGGTGACTGCGGTGGGGGACCTGGACCAGACCATCTACGAGTGGCGGGGCGCCAGCCCGGCCAACTTCGACTGCTTCCCCGAACAGTTCCGCCGGGCGGACGGCTCGGATGCCGAAACGCTCCGCATGTCGGTCAACCGCCGGTCGGGTCGGCGGATACTCGAGCTGGCCAACCTGATCCGCACCCGAGTCTCGTCCGCCCGCCCGGACGGGGGCCTGGCGGCTCTCGATGGCGCCGCACCCGGGGAGGTGCACGCCGCCTGGCACCCCGACGCCCGCCATGAAGCCGAGGAGATCGCCCGTGAGTCCCGCCGGCTGCACGAAGCGGGGGCCGCATGGTCGGATATAGCGGTGCTGTTCCGCCGCAACCGCGATATCGAGCTGGTGCGCCAGGCCCTCGAGGAGCACGAAATCCCGCTCCAGGTGGCCGACCTCGGCGGGCTGCTCCAAGTACCGGAGATCGTGGAGCTGCACGCCTGGCTGCGGTTGCTGAGCGACCCGGAGGACGGCCCGGCCCTGGTCCGCATCCTGCTCGGCGCCCGGCACCGGCTGGGGTTGGCGGACCTGGCGCCCCTGTCCCGATGGGTGTCCGGGCGGTCGCGCCGCACCCGCCCGGAGGGGGAAGTCCTCGACCTCACGCTGATCGAGGCTCTCGAGCACTTGGACGACATAGAGATGTCCGACGGCATCCGGGACACCCTCGACCGGTTCCGCCGCCTGCACCGCACCCTGTTGAGCGAAGCCCAGGGCGCCGGCCTTTCCGAGCTGGTGCGCCTCGTCCTGTCGAGAACCGGCGCCTGGCAGGAGATCGACGCCATGCCGCCCCCCTTCGATCTCTCGGCCCGGCTCAACGTCCATCGTTTCCTGGACTTCACCGAACACTGGCGGCCGCTCGAGGGCAGGGCCTCACTGGAGGCTTTCCTGTCCCAGCTGGACCAGATGCGCCAGGATCCGGGCGAGGATCTCGACACCGCCCGGATAGGCAGCGAGGACGCGGTAACCCTCATGACCGTCCACCGGGCCAAGGGGCTGGAGTGGCCGGCGGTGTTCCTGCCGGCCTTGTACCGGGGCAACTTCCCGGCCTCGCCCCGCCGCCTGCTCGACCCTTCCGGCTGCGAGTTCACCCTCCCGGCCCGCCTGCGCATCGATGCGGAGTTCCGAGAGCGCCTGGACCCCTCCTTGGGTGCGAAGGAGCGCCGGGGATGGCTGCGCGCCCGGCACTACGACCAGGAATGGCGGCTGGCCTACGTAGCCTGCACCCGGGCCAAGGAGTACCTGTACCTGAGCGGGGCCCACTGGTACGGAACGCCGCGGCCTCTCGGGAGGCCTTCCAAGCCGAGCCCTCTGCTGGAGGCGGCCCGTTCCTTGGAGGGAGCGGTGATCGGCCCATGGACCGAGGCGCCGCCGCCGCGCCCCGAGACGCTGCTGTTCCCGATACCCGGGCCGGGGCCGGATCCCGTCCTGGGGGTGACCTGGGAGGAAGCCCTCCGCCTGACCGAGGCCGAACCGAGCTGGGCGGCCGCCCGAGCCGCCGATCTCGGCATCCGGGACATCTACGATGAGGCCGTGGAGGAGTTCGAGCAAGCCCTGTTGTCTCTCCCCGACCCGGCGGCCCCCGAACCCGAACCGGAGATCACCGCGGTGAGCGTCACCGGACTGGTCACCTACGCCGACTGCCCGAAACGTTACTTCTGGTCGGAGGTCGACCGGCTCCCCCGCCGACCCGGCGTCCGCGCCCGGCGGGGGGTCCAGCTTCACCGCCGGATCGAGCTGCACAACCGGGGCATGGTCCCCTTCGAGGATCTCGACGAGGATCTGTACGACCGGGCACCCGGCGAGGGCGCCGCCGCTCCGTTCGAGAGCGGCGAAGGGGGTTGGCGGGCTTTCCTCGATTCTCCCTATGCGGAAAGTACCCCCGTCTACGTGGAGGCGCCGTTCGAGCTGCGCCTGTTCCCCGATGTCCGGATCCGGGGCCGGGTGGATGCGGTCTATCCGTACCGGCCGCACCGGGAGCAGGGCTGGGAGATAGTCGACTTCAAATCGGGGCGCCGCTCCGGGCGCGCCTCCGCCGACGTCCAGCTGCAGGCCTATGCCATAGCCGCCCGGGAGTCGGGCCTGGGCGCCCCCGCCCCCGAGCGGCTGCGGGTCTCCTTCGTATACCTCGGCGGAGGGCTGGAGGTGGCGGCCCAGGAGGTGGACGAGGAGTGGCTGGAACAGGCCAGGAACCGCATCGAAGACCTGATCGAGGGCATCCGCTCCGAGCGGTTCGGCCCCTCTCCCTCCCGGGCCTGCCGCAGCTGCGACTTCCTCCAATTCTGCGAGGAAGGCCAGCGGTTCCTCGCCTCAGATCAAGAGCACGCCCTGGATCGAGGAGCAGGCAACCGACCAGGAGGGCGCTGAACAAGGACGATTGCGGTTGCCCCGTCGCGGACGGGTATTGGAGGAGATCGACCCCAGCAGCCCGGCCGACCCGCGTCGCGGTGTGGTATTCGGGGAGATACTCGAGATGCCCCCGGCGGAGTGCGGCGAAACCTCGGTCGAACCTTGTCTGCCGGCGGCAACACCCCTGCCCGACCCGGCACCAAACAGAACCACTGCCCGCCATGTCCGGCAAATCCCCCCCCCCACACACCCGCGTGAACACCCGCCGCACTCTCCAGTAGGCAGAACCGTCCGAGACCCCCCAAGAACGCGAAAATCCCCGCAACAGGCCCCCTCCCTCTGGGCCCATCCCCCACCGCCGCCACTCAGGATCGGACCCTGTTCCCGGCGCGTGGGCCTGACTCCGGGCCTTGGGCCGGGCGGAGCAGTGGATCCGACATGATCACCGCCCTCTCTAGAACTCGGCTGTGATATTTGTGCTTTGGTAACCATCACTATACAGCATAACTATAACAAAGCCAAGGCCCTTGTTCGGACGATCTTCGTAAACGGCAACGGGTGAAAGAACCCCCGGCGTGTTACCCACCTCAAAAAACTCCCAAAGATGCACACCGGACACACTCATCAGGAACCCGCCGCCCCATCCGCCCTCACCAAGCTCACACCCATCCAAGCGCAGACCTCGGCAGGCAACATCGGAGGGAACGGTCACCGTCTCGATCCGGCCCAAGCCGGAGAGGTTTCCGATGATCTCGGAAGTCCTCGATCAGGGGTCAGACGACCCTTCCGTTCACCGTCTCGACCATCAGGGTGAAGGGGCCGTTGTTCCTGAGATCCACCTGCATCATGGCGCCGAAACGGCCTTCGGACACCTCGATGCCCTCCGCCTTCACCGCTAAGGCGAATTCGTCCACCAAGCGCTCGGCGTGTTCGGGACGGGCCGCCCTGGTGAAGCCAGGGCGGCGGCCCCTCCGAACATCTGCGTACAGAGTGAACTGGCTGACCACCAGCATGGCCCCGCCCACCTCCCGCAGCGACAGGTTGAACCGCCCATCCTCGTCGGGGAATATCCTCAGTCCGACCACCTTGGCGGCCAGAGCTCGGGCGTCGGCTTCGGTATCGCCGCGGCTCACGCCCACGAGGCCCAGCATCCCCTCCCCCACCCGGCCGACCACCTCCCCGCCGACCGACACCGAAGCATGGTCTACCCGCTGAATGAGAACCCGCATGGGCACCCAACCTAGTTGACACCGAGGAAGAACCCCGCCGGAACCGGAACACAGTCGTAAGATTCGGCCCGGTGTCAACGTCGAGATCGCGGTACCGCCGGCAGCCGGACTACGGGAATGGCCGGCTCGCGCCCGGCCCCGCGCCCGGCGCTCACAACCCGGAGGACCCCCTTTGAGATCTCATCCGGCCTCGCAACAGGCCGGCCGCCGACCCGGAAGCGCTCTACGCAAGACGCCCAAGCTCGTCATCGAGGACATGCGGAAGCGCCCGGACTTCCAGGAGGGCCTGGCTCGGCTGGCCGACCTCCAGCGCGACCGCCATCCCGGCGGCAACGCCGGAAATCACGTAAGCCGCCGAGCAGACGGATACCTGAAGGAGATGGCCGCCGCCCATTCGCCGGCGGCGGTGAACCTGGCCGCCTATGTGACGCGCCTGCTGTACCGGCGGGGATACGGCGAGATCCGCTACGACCCCGAGCACTTGGAGGAACTGAAGCGATTGGCGGCCGACCACCCCGTCGTCTTCCTGCCCTCGCACAAGTCGAACCTCGACCATCTGGTTCTCCGGCGGGTTCTGTGGGAGAACGGCCACCGGAACCACCACACGGCCGGAGGCATCAACATGAGCTTCTTCCCGGTCGGCCCGATAGCCCGCCGCGCCGGGCTGTTCTTCATCCGGCGTACCTTCGGCGACGACCCCGTCTACAAGTTCGTCCTCCGCTCCTACTTCGAATATCTGATCGAGCGGGGTTCGTCTCTCGAGTGGTACATGGAAGGAACCAGGAGCCGCACCGGCAAGCTCCTCCCTCCCCGCTACGGGCTACTGGGTTACGCAGCCGATGCGATGCGGACGTCCGGCCGCCGTGACATCTACCTCATCCCCACCTCCATCAGTTACGACCACGTCCACGAAGTGGACGACTACACCGCCGAGCAGGCAGGCCGCATCAAGCAGCCCGAGACCTTCACCTGGCTGATGGGGACCGTCAGGGCCCTTCGCAGATCGAACGGCAACATCCACCTCCGCTTCGGGGAACCGCTGCCGCTCCGCGACGCCCTTGCCTCCGGCGCATCGGACTCACCGGACGCAGCCGAAGCGGAACGGCGCCCGGCCCTCCAGGAGGCGGCTTTCGAGGTCTGCGCCCGGATCAACCTGATAACCCCGATAACCCCGTCCGCCCTGGCCACGGTGCCGCTGTCGGCGGCGGGAGGCCGCGCCCTGACCCGCCCGGAACTGGCCGCAGCCCTGGCTGAGCTGATCGCCTACATCAGGGTCCGCCGCCTGCCCACCACCGAACCCCTCGCCGTCTTGGAGAACCCCGAAGGCCTGGACAGGGTCATCAAGGGCCTCGTGGAACACGAGATCGTGACGGTGGATACCGCCGCCCGCGGTTCCGGAGTCGGTGGTTCCGGGGCCGGCGGTTCCGGAGTCGGCCGGGAAGGAGGCGGCGCCCCTCCGTCCTATCGGATCCCCCCCGACCGGCGCCTAGCCGCCGGCTACTACCGCAACACGATCATCCACTTCTTCATCACACCCGCCGTCGCCGAGATGGGCCTGGCCGCGGCCGCCGCTACCCCGCACTCCCCTTCGGATGCTTTCCGGTCGCAGGCCTCGGGCTTGAGGGACCTGCTGGGGATCGAGTTCTTCTTCCCCCGCCGCCGCGCCTTCCTCGACGAGATCCGCCGGGAGATGGACCGGCGGGATCCGGCCTGGGAGGACCTGCTCGAGAAGGGAGCGGCGGCCCGGTTGCTGGAACGGCGTCACCCCCACCGCGCCCCCTGGGTGCTCCGGCCTTTCCTGGAGGCCTACCTGGTGGCCGCCGAAGAGCTCGAAGAGTCCGCCCGGCCTCCTGCCGGCGAAACACGGCCTCAACAGGAGCAAGTCTTCCTGGAGGCCTGCCTCGAACGGGGCGCCCGTTACCTGGCCGAAGGCCGGATAGCCGCCGCCGAAGCGGTGTCACAGAACCTATTCGCCAACGCCCTCCGGCAGTCCGAAACGACCGGCGAAGGAGGAGCCGCCCCGGACCGCTCCGCCTTCGCAGAGGCGGTTCGACGAGCGCTGGCCCTCCTCGACGCGATACCCGGCCCACTGTTCCCCGATCCTTCCGATCCCGGAGGGGCCGCCGCTTCGGCCGCACCCTGACGCGGCCTGCCCGGCAACCCCGGCACCTACAATCGGGGGCATGGCTCCTCTGCCGAACGTATTGCGCCGAGAGCTGCATCATTGGATGCGGTTGACCCGGACCCTGGACGACCAGATGATCGCTTTGTGGAAACAGGGCCGAGGGGTGGGCGGCACCTTCAACCAGCGGGGCCACGAGGCGATAAGCGTAGGAACCGGCGCCGCCCTCGCCCCCGACGACGTAGCAACGCCCCTCCACCGCGACCTCGGTTGCTATCTGATACGGGGGATGACGCCGCGGCGCATCGTCGCCAACCAGCTGGGGCGGGCCGCCGGGGTGACCGGCGGCCGGGACGCCAACCTGCACGGATGCGGGGATCTCACCCTGGGGATCGTCGGGTTCATCAGCCACATCCCCCAGTCGGTCTCGACCGCTCTGGGGGTGGCCATGTCCTTCGCCTACAGAAACGAGCCGAGGGTGGCCATGACCTACATCGGTGACGGAGGAACCACCGCCGGGCTGTTCCACGAGGTGTTGAACATGGCCGCGGTCCACCGGGCCCCTCTGGTGGTCGTGGTGGAGAACAACCAGTACGCCTATTCCACCCCCCTGCACCAGCAGATGGCCGGCCAGAACATCGCCCCCAGGAGCGAGGCCTTGGGGGTGCCCGCCGAGGTGGTGGACGGAAACGATGTCGATGCCGTGCATACGGCCGCCGCCGCGGCCGTGGAACGGGTCCGCTCGGGCGGCGGCCCCCGCCTCCTGGAGGCCAGGACGATGAGGATGCTGGGGCACGCCATCCACGACGGGGCCGAGTACGTGCCGAGCGGGTTGCTGGAGAAGTGGAAGAAACGGGACCCGGTCGTCCTCTACGAACGAAAACTCCTCGATGAAGGAATCGTCGACCAGGCCTACCTGGATGAATCGGCCCGGCGCTGCCGTGAGATCACCGAAGACGCGGTGGCGTTCGCCGAGTCGAGCGAATGGCCCGACCCGGCCGCGGTCGAGGAGGGAGTGTTCGCCCCATGAAGAGGAGCCCCGCCGGCACCGGAGAGAACTTCGGCTTCTCGGACGCGCCGTCCGCAACCGCAACAGCTGCCGGCGGCGGAAGCGAAGCCGTCATGACCTATCTGGAAGCCATCAGCGACGCCCTCCGAACCGAGATGCGCCGCGACCCCGACGTGCTGGTCATGGGCGAGGACATAGCCGGAAGCTTCGGGGGAGCCTTCAAGGTCACCAAGGGTTTCGAGGAGGAGTTCGGCGCCCGGCGGGTGATCAACACCCCCATGTGCGAGCAGGGGTTCGTGGGCGCCGCCAACGGTATGGCCCTGATGGGCCTGCGCCCGGTGGTGGAGATGCAGTTCGCCGATTTCATCTCCACCGGGTTCGACGCCATCGTCCAGTACGCAGCCCCCAACCACTACCGCTGGGGGGCGCCGGTGCCCTGGGTGATCCGGGCGCCCAGCGACGGGGGGATCCGATCCGGCCCCTTCCACAGCCAGAACCCGGAGGCCTGGTTCGTGCACACCCCGGGGCTGAAGGTGGTGGCCCCCTCCACCCCCGCCGACGCCAAGGGCCTGCTGATCTCGGCCATCCGCGACGACAATCCGGTCATCTACTTCGAGGCGAAGCCCCTGTACCGGAGCATCCGGGGTGAGGTGCCGTCCGGTGAACACACCACCCCCATAGGGAAGGCTTCCATCGTCCGGGAGGGCACGGAACTGACCGTGGTCACCTACGGTTCCATCGTCCACCAGTCGCTGGCCGCCGCCGACCGCCTAGCCGGGGAGGTTTCGGTGGAGATAGTCGACCTGCGCACCCTCAAGCCGCTGGACACCGGGACCGTCCTCGCCTCGGTCCGCAAGACGGGCCGGGCGGTGGTGGTCCACGCCGCCAACCGGCTGGCGGGGGTGGGGGCCGAGATAGCCGCCCTGCTGGCCGAAGAAGCCTTCGAGTATCTGGACGCGCCCGTCGCCCGGCTGGGAGGCCTCGACACCCCCGTCCCGTTCAGCCCGCCGCTGGAAGACGCCTACCGGCCCGACCAGGCCAAGATCACCGAAGCCATACGAAGGACCGCCCGCTTCTGACGATGGCGACCATGATCACCTCGAACCCGTGAACACCATGGAACATTTCACGATCGACATGGACGGGCCGATCCACGGCACCGAATACGGCGGGGAGGGGCGGCTGGTGCTGCTCGTGCATGGGTTGGGTGGATCGGGCATCAACTGGATGGACGTGGGCGCCGGCATGACCCGCTACGGGAGGGTGGTCGCCCCCGACCTGCCCGGCTTCGGGCGCTCCCCCCTAGCCGGGCGCACCGCATCGGTCCAAGGGCAGGCCTCCTTCCTGGCCGAGTTCATCCAAGCCCATACCGACCGCCCGGCGGTGATAGCGGGCAACTCCATGGGGGCCGTGGCCGCCATGCTGCTGGCCGGGGACCGGCCCGATCTGGTGGAGCGGCTGGTTCTCCTCGACCCGCCCGCCCCCTGCTGGGACCTGCGGTCCCTCCACCCCGTCTGGGTGATGACGCTCCTGCTCTACATGACCCCCGGCCTCAACCGGGTGTTGATCGCCTGGGTGTACCGGGACGGGGTGCCCGAACGGCGGATCAACGAAGCGCTGAGCCTGCTGACCGGCAACGGGCGGATTTCCCCGGCCGCCAAACGGCTGCACGTCGCCTCGGCCAACGAGCGGTGCCAGATGCCCTGGCTGCCCCAAACCCAGTTCACCGCCTTCCGTTCCATCTTCCGTCTGATGACGCCGCCCAGCAAATACGACCGGATGGTGATGAAGGTCTCGGCGCCGACCCTGCTGCTCCATGGAACGGCCGACGCCGTGGTTCCTTTCAAGGCCACCCAGCTACTGTCCCGCATCCGGCCCGACTGGACCTTCGTCCCTATCACCGGCGCCGGCCATGTGGCCATGCTGGAAACCCCCCGCCTCTTCTTGGACCTGACCGCCGAATTCCTCGATCCCGCGGCCGAGGCGCCCTCTTCCGACTGATCCCGGCCTCCGCACCCGCCGACCGAATAGCACACCCAGCTATTAGCCTGGGAGGGCAACCAGGGCGTTAGGCGGAATAAGAAAATGGCCGACCGGGTCCCCGATGGACGAACCTTCGAGCAGATAGCCTTTCGAGCTCACCAGCGCTGCAACACGGTGGAAGAAGCGGTCACGGCGGCGTTGCGGGAGGCGATTCTCGTCGGGGTTTTCCATCCGGGGGAAAGGTTGCGCCAGGAGCATCTGGCCGACCTGCTGGCGGTCTCTCGGTCCCCGGTGACGGCTGCTCTCCACACACTCCAGGCGGAGGGTCTGGTGGTGTACACCCCTAATCGGGGGGCGACGGTGCGGGTGATCGAACCCGAGGAGCTGGAGGAGACCTACCAGCTGCGCATCGTGTTGGAGACCTTCGCACTGCGGTTGGCGATCGAGCGGATCATCCCTGCCGATGTGGATGAGATGGCCGACCTGGCGGATCGGATCGACGGGGAGGAGGACGCGGCGCACCGTTGGGAACTCACCGACCGGTTTTATCAGCATGTATACACCGCGGCCCATTGCCCGCTGACCGCCGCCATCGTCGGGAGGCTCCGCGCCGACGTGGGCCGTTACTGGCTGGGGTTCGGTGTAGTTCCCCATCAGCACTCGATGTACAACGTTCTGATGGATGCCATCCGGGCCAGGGACTCCGCCCGGGCCGAGCAGTGGATCGCCGAGCATCTCACGATGATCTGCGCCGAGCTCCAACAGCGTATGCTGGCGAACCGCCAAAAACCGCCCTTGTAGCACCGTCATGATCGGTTGCGCACGCCCGCGCCGCGCCCAAACGGTCAACAACGTCTATGGGGAAATACAGCTAGCTGAGTAGTTCGTCGATCAGCTCGCTGTTTTCGCGGATGAACCGCCCCTCGTATTCCCGCTCGAGTTCCTCTGTCACCTCGATCAGCTTCTGTCCGCACTCTAAAGTCGCCACCGCCAGATCCCGCTCCTCCTGCTGGAGTGCGGCCAGCGCCTCCTGATCGATTTTGGCCATCGCCTCAGCTTCGGCTTGCTCGATCAGGTCGTTCCTCTCGTCCTCCGACAACGCCGCCACCTCGTCTGCGGTCAGTTCCTCGAACGGATTGACAAACCCACCTGGACTGGTGATCTCGTCCAGTCGGCCCTCGAAGTCCTCGAAGATGCCCTCGGACATCTGCATGACACCGGCGTAGGTATAGCCCCGGTCAGCCATACACTCGGACCAAACCCGATCGGCCTCCAGGAACCGAGAGTCTGCGAGCACCCGCTGGAACACTTCATCCCTCGCCGGGCCGAGCCTCCGCGACACCTCGTCCCGGAAGCCGTAGACCTCGTCGTAGGACTGGCCGCGACAGCCGCCGTCCGATTCATCGAATATCTGTTCCCCCGTGTCCGGATCTGTTCTCTGCTCGCCCAAACCGTAGAGCGCATCGTCGTACGCATACCGCTCCGATTCGGACATGGCAGCGACAACCGCCTCGTTGGGGTTCACCCATTCGTCCTCATCCGGCTCGGACATGGTTTCCTGTCCGTACCAGGTGGTGATCCCGAACCCGCGTTCCCGGGCGAATTCCTCCTCGTCCAGAACGGGGCGGGATCCTCCTACGGGACGGATGGCGGGTACGTACTCGAAGCCCTGGTCGGCCATGCACCGGGCGACCATCTCCTCGAACCGGCGATGATCCGCCGCGGCGCGGACCTGGGCCGCGTCCGGGTCGTCGGTGTCGTAGCCAAGCAGCTCGGCGAACGTTTCCGGTTCGTCCACGGCCTCCACCCCGGTGGTATCCGCAGCCAACCCCGTCGTCGCCTCGGTGACGGTCTCGCCTGCCTCGGCGCCCCCGCCCTCCAGGACCTCCTCCGGCGGCCCGGTCTCTCCGGTCGAACCCGCACCGCACGCCGCCGCTGCCAACGCCAACACGACAACCGACACCCGCAGCCCGGCAACCGACCTGCTCCCCTGCGCCCGCCTCCCCCCTCCCGCGTCCCGCCCGGCCCCGATCCCCATATCACACCTCCTGATCTCAATCGTCACGGTGTCCCGACAGGATCATGCCTGCTGATATCCAGAGCGGCGATTCATTTTCCAGATTATAAGACCGTATTCTCCGGGAAACAGTGTGAGAGCTCCTATCAAAAATTGTATACAATGTGCAATCCACCTCCATTGCATTTTGTATACAATTATAAATCTACGGTGGATGCCAGACTTTCTCGTTGGATCTCCTAGAGTAGGATCATCATGAGATTCAAGTTGCTCTGGGCCACTGACAAAGTGAAGACTCCGCGCAACCGGGGAAGGATTCGAGTGAACAATCAAATTCGACGAACTCAATTACTACGACGATAACATGCTGAGGGAACACCTGACCCGGTTCTTGTTACTCGCTGTATCGCTGGTCTTGGTCGGATGTTTCGGCAAAGGCCTTTCATCCGTTGACCATTACTCGGCAGACGGGACGATCACCGACGGAGAGCTCGAGCATGCTTGGCGTCTAGCAGAGGAATGTATGATCGAACGAGGCAACGATGCCTTCCTCAGGAAGGATCCTTGGGGTTATTGGGGTCTTTCCCTGGGAGAACCCTTCAGCGATGCCGACTACGAGGAGTGCACCACCGTCAGCGGTGAGGTTGCCAGACTTTACTGGGTGGAGCGGATCCCTGAGGGCGCTGAACGGCTGGAACTTGCCGAGTCGCTGGCCGAGTGTTTCCGCTCCGTTGAGATCGAGCTCGT
The DNA here is from genome assembly GCA_958295745.1 of uncultured Acidimicrobiia bacterium. Lineage (GTDB taxonomy): Bacteria > Actinomycetota > Acidimicrobiia > Spongiisociales > Spongiisociaceae > CATQHD01. The sequence goes on from OY282370.1 coordinate 353,786, forward strand.
ATACGACCCCGATAACCCGGATGAAGCTGCCGTGTTCCGGTCCGTATGGGAACAACTCGGCTACGCACTCGACGATAGACGTATCTTCGATGATCCGAGATTCCTGGTAGCTAATGAGTGTGTGGCTAAGCATGAGCTGTTGTTCCCGGCTGGGTTCCACCGATCTGGCTAGTCCAGAGAATGGAGTAGTATCTCGTCATGAGATTCAAGTTGCTCTGGGCCACTGACAAGTGGACACTCCGCGCAACCGAGGAAGATTCGAGTGAGCAATCAAGGTCGAATAATCCAACGACCGCAACGATAACATGCTAAGTGAGTACCTGACCCGGTTCTTGTTACTCGCTGTATCGCTGGTCTTGGTCGGATGTTCCGGCCAAGACCAGCCTCTTCATGATGACAGAGGCCTTTCATCCGTTGACCATTACACGGCAGACGGGACCATCTCCGACGGAGAGCTCGAACATGCTTGGCGTCTAGCAGAGGAATGTATGATCGAACGAGGCAACGATGCCATCCTCGAGAAGGACCGTTGGGGTTATTGGGGTCTTTCCCTGGGAGAGCCGTTCAGCGATGCCGACTACGAGGAGTGCACCACTATCAGCATAGAGGTCGACAGACTTTACTGGGTGGAGCGGATTCCTGAGGGCGCTGAACGGCTGGAACTTGCCGAATCGCTGGCCGAGTGTTTCCGCTCCGTTGAGATCGAGCTCGTATACAACCCCGATAACCCGGATCAAGCTGCCGTATTCCGGTCCGTATGGGTACAACTCGGCTACGCACTCGACGATAGACGTAGGTTCGATGATCCGAAGTTCTGGGTGATCAATGACTGTATGCTTACGCATACTCTGTTGTTCCCGGCTGTGTTTGGCGACATACCCGACAGCTCTGAGAATTGAGTAGGACCTTCATGAGATTCAAGTTGCTCTGGATCGGCGCTTTCTTGTTGCTTGTGATCCGGGTACCTCAGGGGTTCCCGATATCTCCGGCGTGCTGCGGGGATCCCGAACCCGGGAGAGTCTGAGTGTCCCGACAGTAGCGGTCGTCGAAACCCGCGACGGGTTCTGTGTCCATGTACAGGAGGCGTCCGGGTTCCGGGCTGTAGAGGTGACACCGACGGGTTCTTCAGTGTCGGGAGCAACGTTCGTGGAGGGAAACATCCGGGAAGGTTCCCAGGTCGTGATCAACCCCTACGAGGTCGGGCTGGCCTCGTGTTAGAAGCGTTCCGGATCACCCACCGCTACGGCAACCTCCCGGCTGTGCTGTCCGAAGTGTCTTTCACCTATCCCCGCGACAACGGAATCCTGGCGCTGGTCGGCCCTTCGGGATCGGGCAAGACGACCATGTTGGGAATCATCGGCGGGCTGATCGAGCCGTCCGACGGCGGTCGCATAAGCGCCGGAGAAGCCGGCGAACAGATGACACCGACCTGGGTGTTCCAGACACCGAACATCCTTCCCCACCGCACCGCCGTCGAGAACGCCGCTCTGGGCGCCCTCGCCGCCGGCAAACGGTGGACCGCCGCCGTTCGGGCCGCCGACGCGGCCCTCGAAGCCTACGGGTTGACGCATGCGGCCAACAGCAAGGCGCGCTCTTTGTCCGGAGGCGAGATCCAAAGACTGGTCCTCGCCCGCGCCGAGCTGTTCGGTACGCGTTGGCTGCTCGCCGATGAACCGACCGGGCAACTCGATCGGGCCAACACCGTCATGGTTGCCGCGGCGCTGCGGAAGGTAGCCGACGCGGGAACGACCGTGATCGTCGCTACCCATGATCCGGATGTCGAGGCCGCGGCAGACGCCGTCGTCCATCTCAAAGACGCCCGCGCCGACTATGTGGACCGGGCGTAACATCCTCGGGGAGGCTCTAAGGAACCTCCGCCCCGTCCACTTGCTCCTCACGGCGGTGCTCGTGGTCGTGTCGGCATGGGCCGGCCGCTTCGAGGCCTCCTCCGTGGACCGCAGCATTGCGGAGTTCCACAGCTGGGTGGTGCGCGGCGGGATGGTCTTCACCGCCGAACGCGAGAATGGTATTTCCGCCGAGGAATGCCAGGCGGGAGAGAAAGGTGTTTCCGTCCTGTCTTCGGGCGCCGCCGGGCCTGTCGGCGGCAGACACGAGACGATCATCTTCGACCGCTCTCCGGGGGTGCCGTTCTCTGTGACCGACATGTCCCGAGGGGCCGTCGCGGTCACCGCCGGCCGCGCCCCATCGGGTCCCGGATGGATCATCGGACAGACGGCCCTCGACGAGCTGGGCATAGGCCCCGGTTATCTACTGGGATCACGATCCCAAGCGGCCGCCGTGTCTCTTGCGGTGGGGACCGGAGATCGTCGATTCGGCTACGACCGTGACGTGATACGCATGGTCCCCTCAGACGACCGCCGCTTCCATATCTGCTGGGTGGAGCTGCACCCGGACGCATTCGGGCACGGCCCCGACATAATCGCCGGGTTCCTGCCCTATGACGACGTCCTGATACGCCCGTTTCGCCGCATCGAACCTTCCGACCACCCGCTGACCCGCTACCTGCAGCGCCCATCCCGCCGAGCCTGGCTCCCGGCGGGGATCATCATCGGGATCCTGTGGATCATGTGGTGGTGGATCAACAGACGGCAGTTCACCCTATACCGGTCGCTGAACATGCCGCCCTCGGGACTCGTACTGGTCGCTCTCATCGAAGCATCCATGGTCACGGCAACCGCCGGTGCCATAGCCGCCCTCGCGATCACCCTGTCCAGCAGCACTGCTTCGGCGTCCCGATCAGGAGTGTGGACGGTATCCGCCGCCGTATGCATCGGGCTGATGACCTCGATAGCCGGGGCCGGCATCATCGCGAGGCGTAACCTTGCCCGAGCGGCCAAGGACCTTTGACCAACCGTACAAACTCGATAGATCCCCGTAACGAGCCGCGATGGTCGAAGGAGTGGGAGGGTGTCCAGGCCGCCGACTACAGAGGGCCCCCTTCACGTTTGCGCGAAGTCTCAAAGAAGGACTCATCCGATACAAGGCGTTACGGGGTATAGAAGGACACCTAACCTCGGCGGACGTCTTCTACCCAGGCCAGGAAGCGGTCCGGCGGCCAGGTGTTGGCTACTTTGTCCTTGTCCACCCATCCCCGCCGGGCTTGGCGGATCCCCCACTTGGACTGGGCCAGCTCGCCGGTGCGGTGGGCGTCGGTGGAGATGACGAACCGCACGTCATCCCGGCGCCTGGCCTGCCACAACACCTCGACCGGGGCGTCGAGGCGGTCGAGGTGGGAGTTGATCTCGATGGCGGTGCCGGTCAGCCCGGCGGCGGTCAACACCGCCTCCACATCCACCTCGATGCCCGGGCGGCGCCCGATCCGCCTCCCTATCAGATGGCCGACGGCGTTGACCGCCGGATGCCGGACGGCCTCGACGAGGCGCACGGTCTGCTCGGCAACCGTCAGGTCGAAGTGGCTGTGGACCGAGGCCACGCACCAGTCGTAGCCCATCAGGAAATCCCGGTCGTAGTCGAGGGAACCGTCCGGACCGATGTTCAGCTCCACGCCGTGCAGCACCCGCATCCCCGGGTAGTTCTCCTGGAGGGCGGCGATGCGGCGGCGCTGGGCCAGCATCTCACCCCGGCTCGCCCCGTTGATGACCAGGTTCTCGGCGTGGTCGGTGATGGCTATGTACTCCAGGCCCATCCCGGCCGCCGCATCCAGCATCGCCTCGAGGGAATGGTCTCCGTCCCCGGACAGGTCGGTGTGGACGTGCAGGTCGCCCCGCAGGTCCCCGTCCGAGACCAGATCGGGCAGCCCTCCCCCCTGCGCCGCCTCGATCTCGCCCCGATCCTCCCTGATGGTGGGAGGTATCCAGGGAAGCCCCAGCGCCGCATATATCTCCTCCTCGGCCTCCGCCGCGACCACCTCCCCGGTATTGGCGTCGGCTAGGGCGTACTCGTTGAGCACCCACCCCCGCCGGATGGCCAGGCGGCGCAGCCGTATGTTGTGGGCCTGCGAACCGGTGAAGTACAGAATGGCCGCCCCCCACTGGGGCATGGACACCATCCGCACGTCCACCTGGAGGCCCGACTGGCTCACAACGGAGGTCTTGGTCTCTCCCGACACGATGACCCGGCGGATCCAGCCCAGGCTCACCAGCCGCTCGGTCACCGCCGCGGAATCGTCGGTCCCCACCAGGATGTCGAGGTCGGCCACCGTGTCCCTGAACCGCCGCAGGCTCCCGCAGTAGGCGGCCGCCTCCACCCCCGGTATCGCCCGCACCTCGGCCAACAGCCACTCCGCCTCCCGCATGGCGACCAGGATCGGGGTGCGGCGTTCCTTGCCGGAAAGGCCGAGCCGCCGCACCGCCCGCCGCAGGTTGGCCTCGGTGCGCTCCCCGAATCCGGGCAGCTCCCGCACCGCCTCGGCTTCGAGGGCCACCGCCAGATCCGCCGTCGAACCCACCCCCAGCGCATCCCGCAGCAGGACCGCCCGCTTCGGCCCCAGGCCCGGGACGTCCACCAGCGCCCGGAACTCCGGCGGATAGTCCTCCCGCAGCTGCTCCAGCTTCGCGATCCGCCCGGAATCCGCATACTCCCGCACCTTGGCGGCAGTGGCCTTGCCGATGCCGGGCAGCTTCCTCAGCTCCGTTTCCGAGAGGGCGGCCGCGCCGGTCGGCAACCCTTCGAGGGTCTTGGCGGCGGCTTCGTAGGCCCGGGCGCGGAAGGACTGGGCGCTGCCGTCGGCGATCCTGGTCAGCGCCGCCAGCTCCCCGAACAGAGCGGCGAGTTCCAGATTGGTCACCATGAGATTCTCCCGCCGCACCTCGTCCGAGATCGATACGAAAGCGTATCGCGCCGCCGGCGTCGTTCCCGGCAAAGTCGTTCCCGCATCGTGAGAGTACCGGGGGCGGGATGTGTACCGATGCCGGCCTCGCGGTAACCTGCCGGTCAGTCCAACACGAGGAGGGCCGCCATACCTCTGGCCAGCGCCGGTTACTCGGTGACCTTGCGCATATACGTACAGGCCGACGACCCGGGGGCGATCGGCCGCATCACCACCGCCGTCGGCGGAGTGGGGGGGGCGGTGACGGCCTTCGACTTCGTGGAGCCCGAGTCCTCACGCCTGGTCATCGACATCACGGCCAACGCCCGGGACGTCGATCACGTCGCCGAGATCACCCGGGCGGTGGACGCGGAGGAGGGGGTCTCCGTCCATCGGGTGTCCGACCGCACCTTCCTCCTGCATCTGGGCGGCAAGCTGGAGGTGCGGAGCAAGGTGCAGCTCCGCAACCGCGACCAGCTGTCGATGGCCTACACGCCGGGGGTGGCCAGGGTGAGCATGGCCCTCACCGAACGCCCGGGAGACGCCCGCAACCTGACGGTCAAGGGCAACTCGGTGGCGATCGTCACCGACGGGAGCGCGGTGCTCGGGCTGGGGAACATCGGTCCGGTGGCGGCCCTGCCTGTGATGGAGGGGAAGGCGGTCCTGTTCAAGCGGTTCGCCAACGTCAACGCCTGGCCGATCTGCCTCGATTCGAACGATCCGGATGAGATCGTGCGGGCGGTGGAGATGATGGCCCCCGGTTTCGGCGGGATCAACCTCGAAGACATAGCCGCCCCCCGCTGCTTCGAGATCGAAGCCCGGCTGCGCGCTTCCCTGGACATCCCGGTATTCCACGACGACCAGCACGGCACCGCCATCGTGGTGCTGGCCGCCCTCACCAACGCCTTGAAGGTGGTGGGCAAGCAGATGGAGGACGTCAAGGTGGCCATGAGCGGCGCCGGGGCGGGCGGAGTGGCGGTCGCCAAACTCCTCAAGACGGCCGGGGTGGCCGACATCGCCGCTCTGGACCGGGGAGGGATCATCGGCCCCGGACGGTCGTTCACCGTTGGGTCCAAGCTCTGGATGCTGGAGAACACCAACCGGGAAGGGCGGACGGGGGGCATCCTGGACGCTCTGGAAGGGGCCGACGTGTTCATCGGCCTGAGCACCTCCGATCTGTTCGAGGCGCGGGAGATCCAGCGTATGGCGCCTGACCCGATCGTGTTCGGCCTCGCCAATCCCGACCCCGAGGTCGACCCGCAGGCCGCTCGGGAATACGCGCCGGTCGTGGCCACCGGCCGGTCGGACTTCCCCAACCAGATCAACAACGTGCTGGCCTTCCCGGGGGTGTTCCGAGGGGCGCTCGACGCCCGGGCCTCCTCGATCACCGAGGAGATGAAAGGGGCCGCCGCCCGGGCCATCGCCTCGGTGGTGAAGCCCGAACAACTGAACGCCGGCTACATAATCCCATCGGTATTCAACCCCGAAGTGGTGGACGAGGTGGCCTCGGCGGTGCGGACAGCCGCCGGCGGCTGAGAACACCCCTATAAAACCTGGGGGAAAAGGCCTCTACCAACTCGAATCCGTATATTGTGTATGAGGAATAGGAAGGGAAGGCCGATGGGACTCACGATAAGCTGGGAACGCCCATCCAAGACCAAAGAAGAAAAGACTGCAGGTTCTCTCGCAACGACCGGTCGAGCTCTTATCCTACTCTCGTTCTTGGTGTTCAGCGACGGCGAGAACCTCGTCTTCTTCGCCTGGTTGGCAGTGGCAATGCTATTGATCCACCCGCTCTACGTTGTGATCTACTGGCATGGCATCAGGGTCAGAAGACCGGAAATGGTCATCCTCGCCGTGATCGCTCTGGCGTTGGCCGCACTGTATGTAAGGGCCATCTTCTTGTTTTGACCGGCCCGAACCAGTCCTCGGAAAGCCTATCCGAAGGGCGCCTCTAACACCTCTGATCGGGGGGAAGAGTCGGCACGCATATCCGAAAGGTGGAACCCTCCCCCAGTCGGCTTTCCACCTCTACCCGGCCCCGGTGCAGGTCGGCCACGTGCTTGACGATCGCCAAGCCCAACCCGGTGCCGCCGGTGGTCCGGGAACGGGCCTCGTCCACCCGGTAGAAACGTTCGAATATGCGGGGTAGATCGGCGGCGGGGATGCCGGAACCGTTGTCGGCGACCACCACCCTGGCCTCGCCGTTCTCCGCGCCCACCGAGACCTTCACCCATCCGTCCTCGGGGGTGTGGCGGACGGCGTTCTCCAGCAGGTTCCGAAAGGCGAGGGCCATATCGGACGGGTTGCCGACCACAGGGGTGGGGGCGGCCCCGAACTCCACGACCGGGCGCGAGAAGCCGAAGCGCCGCACCTCTTCCCCGAGTACGTCGGCCAGGTCGAACGGCGCCGCCGCCAAGCCGCCGGATTCGAGGCGCGACAGATCCAGCAGGTCGTTCACGATCCTCGACATGCGGACCGCGTTGTCGAGAATGCGCCCCGAGAAGTCCAGCACCACCTCGGGATCGTCTTCCAAGGCCACCAGCACCGTCTCGGCCGCGGCCTGGATCGCCGCTACCGGGGTCTTGAGCTCGTGAGAGGCCGCGGCCACGAACTCCTCCCGCATCCGGTCGGTCCGCCGACGCTCGGTTATGTCGACCAGGTGGATCATGATCAGGCCGTCGCCTCCCGGCGGGCGGGCCGAGACCCCGATGGTGCGGCGCGGAAAACCCTGGACGAACTGCCCGGAGGAAGACCGGCCTCGGCGCGCCTCGGCTATGACCGAGCGGACCGCGGTCGGCATCGGTGTTCCGGGCTCGGTCACCCGCTCACCCAGAAAATCGGCCGCCGCCGGATTGGCGTACACCGGCCGCCCGCCCTCCATCGCCATCACCCCCACCGGCAGCGAGGACAGAAGGGCGGTGTGCAGCTCCTCACGGTCGGCCGACCGGGCGGCCTCGGCCCTCAGCTCCTGGAAGCGGCGGCTGCGTTCCGCTTCTATCCGGCGGCGGAGGCGCCCCGCCCACAACAAAGCCCCCAGACCCGCCGAGGCCGCCGCGCCGCCCACCAGCGACCAAGGCAACGGGGCCCAGAGCGCCGCCCCGCCGGCCGCGGCCACAGCAGGCAGATACACCCACCGCAGAACCGCCAAAAGCAAGGGGGGCGCGGGCCGTCCATCGGCCGGTTCGCCGGATCTCGGCCGGCTCACCATTTCAGGGCGCCGCCGTGAAGTGAACAGCCCGGCGGCGCGGGGCCCAGAGCGCCGCCCTGCCGGCCGCGGCCACAGCAGGCAGGTACACCCACCGCAGAACCGCCGAAAGCGAAGGGGGCGCGGGCCGTCCATCGGCCGGTTCGCCGGATCTCGGCCGGCTCACCATTTCAGGGCGCCGCCGTGAAGTGAACAGCCCGGCGGCGGTTCCGTACACCGCCTGTTATCTGGTGCATCCCCTATATCCGAGGCATCCTTTATCCGGTGCATCCTTATCTGGGGGGCGCCCTATCTCGGGTCGTCGGCGAACTTGTAGCCGAGACCCCGGACGGTGATTATCCACTTCGGAGACCTAGGGTCCTTCTCGATCTTCTCCCGCAGGCGCCGGATGTGGACATCGAGCGTCTTCGGATCCCCGAAGAACGGCATCCCCCACACTTCCTCCAGCAGGGTCCGGCGGGCGGCCAACCTGCCCCGGCGCATCAGCAGCGACTCCAGCAGCTCGAACTCCTTGGGCCGGAAATCGACCAGCCGGCCGCCCACCCGGACTTCGTGGCGGTCGGCGTCGAGCGCCACCGGCCCGCCCTCCAACACCAGAGAATCCGGCCGGCGGGGCGCCCGGGCGGCCCGCCGCAGGGCGGCTCTGACCCGCGACACCAGCTCACGCATCGAGAAGGGCTTGGTCACGTAATCGTCGGCGCCCAGCTCCAAGCCGGCCACCACATCGGCCTCCGTGTCCTTGGCGGTGACCACCACCACCGGCACCTCCGAGGAAGCCCTGATGTGTTTCAGGACATCCAGACCCCCCAGACCCGGCAGCATCAGGTCGAGCACCACCAGATCAGCCCCTTCCCGGCGGTGCTCGTCCACCGCCTTCCGGCCGTCCCCCACCACGGTCACCTCGTAGCCCTCCCTGGCCAGGTTGTAGCGGAGCGACTCGGCGAGGGTCTCCTCGTCCTCCACCACCAGGATCGAGGCCAAGGTCATCTCTGCCTCGGCGCCATCGTCCAACCCTCCGGGAACTCGTGGAACTCCCCGGTCAGCAGGAAGGCCACTTGCTCGCCGATATCGACCGCCCGGTCGCCCACCCTTTCCAGCGCCCGGGCCACCAAGATCATCTGCACCGCCCATTCGAGCAGATCGGGGTCGGGGCCGCAGGCCGCCACCTCCTTCCACATGTTGCGATTGAGCCAATCGGCCGGGTCGTCCATGTCGGGCAGCCGCAGGGCCAGGTTGAGATCCCGCTTGACCAGCGACTCCATGGCGGTCTGGAGCATCGGCACCACGATGTCCCGCATCTCCCGGATATGCAGGAGGATGGTCGAGTTCTGCGGGAGGCCGACGGTGGTCTCCACGGTGTAGGCGATGTTGGAGGCCTGGTCGCCCATGCGCTCCAGACTGTGCCCGGCCTGGAGGATGAGCGACATGAGGCGAAGGTCGGACGCCACCGGGGTCTGGCGGGCCATGATCTCGTGCCAGCGCTGCTCCACCTCGATGTATATCTGGTCGATCTTCCGGTCGTCGATCCGCACCTGGCCGGCCGCCTCGGCGTCTCCTCGAAGCAGGGCGTCCACCGCGTCCAGTATCTGGCGTTCGGCCATCTCGGCCATGTCGAGCAACAACACCTCCATCTGGTTGAGCTCGGCGTGGAACTGGCTGCGGAACTCGGTCATCCGAACCGCCCGGTTATGTAGTCCTCGGTCTCGATCTTGGCGGGCCTGGTGAACAACATGGAGGTGGCGCCCGCCTCCACCAAGTATCCGGCCCGGTCCTGATCCATGTTGAGGAACACCGTGTAGTCGGAAGCCCGGGCGGCCTGCTGCATGTTGTGGGTGACGATGATGATCGTGTAGTTGACCTTCAGATCCTGGATCAGCTCCTCGATCCGCAGCGTGGCCACCGGATCGAGCGCCGAGGTCGGCTCGTCCATGAGGATGATCTCCGGCTTGACGGCGATGGCCCGAGCGATGCAAAGCCGCTGCTGCTGGCCGCCCGACAGGGAGTAACCGCTCTCGTCCAGCTTGTCCTTGACCTCGTCCCAGAGGGCGGCCTGGCGCAGGGACCGTTCGACCAGCCCCTCTAGGTCGTCTTTCATCCCGTTGATCCGGGCGCCCCAAGCCACGTTCTGGTAGATGCTCTTGGGAAACGGGTTGGGCTTCTGGAACACCATCCCCACCCGGCGCCGCAGCTCCACCGGATCGACCGAATCGGCGTAGATGTTCTGCCCGTGGAACCTGACCTCCCCCTCCACCCGGGCCGTGGGCACCAGGTCGTTCATACGGTTGAGGGTTCTCAGCAGGGTGCTCTTGCCGCATCCCGAAGGGCCTATCAGGGCGGTGATCCGCCGGTCCCGGAAGGACAGCGTCACGTCTTTGACCGCCCGGAAATTGCCGTAGTAGGCGTCCATGCGCTCGGTCTCCATGGCGAAGGTCTCGCCGTAGCTCTCCTCCGCGTCTTGGGAAACAGTCTGCTCGATCATCACCCCGCCGGCCGTTCGGGCGTCGCTTATCATCACACGGCCCTCCTAGAATATCGATTTCTGAGTATCACCGCCGCCGCGTTGAGGGTCAACAGCAGAACCAGGAGGACGACGATCGCCGCCGCCGCGATATTGCGGAACTCGTCCTGAGGGCGGCTGGTCCACTGAAAGATCTGGATGGGGAGCACCGTGAACTTCGAGAAGGGGCCGGTCGGGTCGGTCGTGATGAAGGTGGAAGCCCCCACCACCACCAGCGGCGCCGTCTCACCCAGGGCCCGGGCCACCGCCAGGATGGTGCCGGTGAGGATCCCGGGCAGGGCGTTGGGCAGCACGTGGGCCCGCACCGTCTGCCACTTGGTGGAACCCAGCGCCATGCCGGCCTGCCTCAAGGAACCCGGAACCGCCCGTATCGCCTCTTGGGCGTTGATGATGATGAGGGGCAGGATCAGGAGGCCGAGGGTGAAGCCGGCCGAGATGATGGTACGCCCGTTGGCGGTGGCCCCTCCCCCTCCCCCCAGAAAAGAACCGCTGGTGATCACCTCCAGCGTCCGGACGAAGATGGCCAGACCCAGCATGCCGTAGATGATCGAAGGGACGCCGGCCAGGTTGTTGATGTTGGTCTGGATAATCGAGTTGAGGCGGTTCTCCCTGGCGTATTCCTCCAGATAGATGGCCGCCCCCACCCCGACCGGGAAGGAGAACACCAGGGTTATGAGAACCACCCACATGGATCCGAACAGGGCGGTGCGTATGCCTGCCACGGCAGGCTCCGGAGATTGCGGGTTGCGGATGAAATCCCACGATATCCAGGATCGGAATATCAATTCGGCGCCCGGATGTTCGAGGGCCGCGTCCGCTTCTATCTCGCCCCGGTTGAACACCGAATCGAAGAACGACCAAGTGCCGACGATGGTGGGGTCTACAACCCGCTCCACCACCAGCCCGTAGACGTCTTCCCGGCTCCGGGCCGACAAACTGCAGGCGGGCGGCGGTTCGCCCGACATGCACAGATCGTTGAGCACGTAGGGGTCTTCGAAAACCAGCCGGTCGTCGAAGAAGCGCCGCTCCCGCTCGAAGCGGCGCCCCAGGTTGGTGGATATCTCCGCCTCCAGGAGGGTCACGAGGTCCTCCTTGCCCAGCGATTCCAGCTCGGTTCCTTCAGGGTGGCCCAAACTCGCCGCCAGCTCGGACGGCGGCTTGGCGTTCTCCACCGCTGCCAAGCCGAAAGACCCGTTGATGACGGTGATTATCAAGGTGACCAGGGCCGCCACCGCCGTCATGAGGGCCAGCAGCAGGGCGAACTTGACGACGGCGCCGCGTCTGCGCCGGCGCCTCATGTAAGGGGACGTGGTGAACAGGTCGGGGGCCTCCCCCGAGACGTCCGGCGGGAGGGGCGTCATTCGTACACCTCCCGGAACCGGGCCACGAACCGGCGGCTGACGACATTCAGACCCAGGGTGATCACGAACAGGGCCAGACCTATGGCGAAGATCGAGTTGTAGTCGATCGAGTCGTAGCTCAGGTCGCCGCCGCTGATCCGGACGATATGTCCGGTCATGGTCTCCCCGGCCACGAAGGGGTTGAGGATGTAACCGAAGAGGCTGTCCTCCCCGAACGTGAAGTTCTTCGGCCCGGCCCCGGCCGCGATGGCCACCACCATGGTCTCCCCTATCGCCCGGGAGATCGACACCACGAAGGCGGCCGTGATGCCCGAAAGGGCGGCGGGCAGCACCACCCGCAGGGAGGTGTCCAACTTGGTGGCGCCCACCCCGTAGGAAGCTTCCCGCAGCGACATCGGAACGGCGTGCAGGGCGTCCTCGGACATCGAGCTGACCAGCGGGATGATCAGGATGCCCACCACGATCCCCGCCGAAGCGGTGTTGAATATCTCCACCGCGCCCACCCCGAGGATCGACCGGAGCAACGGGGTCATGAAGGTGAGGGCGAAGTAGCCGTACACCACGGTGGGGATTCCGGCCAGCACCTCCAGGATCGGCTTGATCACCCCCCGCACACGGGGGGAGGCGTACTCGCTCAGGTAGACGGCGGTGGCCAACCCGACGGGCAGAGCCACGATCATGGCGATGATCGAGGTAGTCAGGGTCGCCAGCACCAAGGGCCATATACCGAAGTCGAGGATGGCGGGCTGCCAAATGGTCGAGGTCAGGAACTCGCCGATGGTGGCCTCCGCCGACCGGAAGAAGAGCAGGGCTTCCTTGCCGAGCTCGAAGACGATGCCCACCGTCGTGAGGATGGACAGGGCGGCGGCCGCGAACAGCAACAACCGGATCACGGCCTCGCCGGGCCGCCGCCTCCTGCGGAGCGATACGGCCGCCGGCGCCGCTTCGCCTGTTACGCGTGTCGCGATCTGCTCATCTCCCTAAAATCGAAGCCTAGGAGGGCATGGGTTCCGAGGCAGGCCGGCCCGCCTGCGCCGACCCGCCCCGCCCAAAAGCCGCACCGAAACCAGGGGCCCGGTCACACGCCGAGGGCGGTTTTCAGCTCGGAGGCGGCGGCGGCCAGCACCGCGTCAGGCGCCGGGAAGTACCCGGCGTCCACGATCTCCTCGTTGACGAACTGAAGAACGAAGCTCAAGAACTGACCCACCTGGGGCCTCTCCCGGATGATCGAAGCCGTCGAATACACGAACAACGGGCGGGCCAACGGATACGTATCGGCATTCACCGACTCGGCGGTCGGCTCGATCCCCTCGATGTTCAACACCGACAAACGGCCGCTGTTCTCCGAGTAATACGCATACCCGAAGAACCCCACCGCACATGTCGTCGAAGCATCAGACGGATCACACCCGTCACCGGAGATACCCTGAACCAACACATTGTCGTCCTCGGACAACTGAGTGTTGCCGGCCGCCAGGATCGGGCCCTCGTCCTCGTCGAACACCTCCTCCACGAAATAATCGAACGTCCCCGAATCCGTACCCGGAATGAACCGCTGGATCGGATTGGCCGGGAACTCGGCCCGAACATCCCGCCAGGTCGCCGCCGTCGAGAACAACACCACCAGCTCATCGATCGTCAAATCAGCCGCGAACGTGTTGCCGGGCGACACCGTCACCGCCAGAGCGTCGGTGCCCACCCGGAACTCGATCGGAGACCTCCCGATCGACTCGCACCATTCGACCTCCTGGTCATTGATCGGCCGCGACGCATTCGAGATATCCGACTCCCCGGACACGCAGAACCGCTCGAACCCGGCCCCCGAACCTATCGAATCGATCGTGATCAAACCCGAATAACCCTCATCCTCGAACCGGGCGGCCATCGCCTCCGCCAACGGAAACACCGTTGAAGAACCGGCAACCGCAATATCCCCGGACACCGACAACGGATCAACCGCATCCAAACCGAAGGACCCGGCCTCTGATGCCATGGGATCGGAGGCCTCCCCGCCGCCGCTCGCCGCCCCCGCGGTCACGGGGGTCGTATCCGTCTGCGCCGCGGGCTGCGTCGTGGTGGCGATGGTGGTCACCTCACCCCCTCCCTCCCCCCCGCATGCGGCGGCCGTAAGCGCCGCCGCCGCCAGCAAGGTGAACACACGCCGCGTTCTTCCATGTCTCATCACCGTCTCCTCCTTGCTCGTCGATTCGAAGGTCGCGGAGCACGTTATGGGGCCGGTGTTAATCGACAGTCACCCGCACGGTGAACGGAAGGTAAAACTTGAAGAATCGTCGGATCCGGCCCCGCCCCGCGTGGATGAGCACCGCCCGGTCGAACAACCACATCTGAGGCCTCCCGACGCCTCCGGTGCGCCGTCCACGGTTGTCGACGGGGATCGGGCGGGCATCATCGGCGGCGTTACCGTCGTCCACCGAGATCGTGCTGCCGGGTCGAAGCCGTGAAGGGTGCGGATGCTGCGGCGCATAGGCCGGCCAGACCAGCCGCAGGTGAACAGCCAGCGGCAGACCGCGAAAACCCCGCCCGACCTCCGCCGCCCGTTGGGATCCCCTTACCGTGTTCTGGTATGTCCCCGTGGGATGATTCGGGGATGGTTGCCCGTTCACGGCGGGTAGGGCTTCGGGTTCCTGTCAGATGGATGACTTGGGGTGTGGTGCCGCCCGCCGTGTTGGGTGTGGTTGACCTCTAACAGGAACATGCTCCCAGGTTCTGGGGCTTTGTAAGGTGGTTGACGGCAGCTGCGCCCTGTGGGCGGGTGACCTGTGGAAAAGCTGATTTCGTCGGAAGGAGACGATGATGGATCCCACAGGGATCGGGGTGTTCGTGGGTGTGGACGTAGCCAAAGAAGAACATTTCTGCCAGGCGATAGGCGCTGAGGGAGCTGGGCTGTTCGCCCGGGCGGTGGGCAACAACGAAGCCGACCTGGAAGGAATGATCGACCAGGCCGAGGGGTCGGGGCGGGTGGTGCTGGTGGTCGACACCACCAGCTCGGGTGCTCATCTGCTGCTGGCGGCGGCAGCCCGCCGGCGGATACCCGTGGCGTATGTGACCGGTCTCCAGATGCGCCGAGCGGCGGAACTGTACGCAGGAGTAGCCAAGACCGACCCCCGAGACGCGTTCGTGTTGGCGGACTTCGCCCGCCGCAACGCCGATCGTCTGGCTTGGGTAACGATCACCGACGAGGTACTGACCCGGATGCGGGTCCTGTCGGGCCACGACGAAGACCTAGCAGCCGACTCTACCCGGACGATCAACCGCCTCCGGGACGCGATGGTGTCTGTATCCCCTGGTCTGGAGCGTGTTCTGGGTTCCAAACTAGCCCAGAGGGGCGTCCGTGAGCTGCTGGTACGCTGGCCTACCCCAACTGCCATGCGAGCAGCGGGCAAGACACGAATACGAAACTTGTTGAAAAAGTATTATTCCAACAAGCCGCACAAAGCCGTCGAGCTGACAGACCGGATCTGGGTAGCGCTCGGAGCTCAGACCATCACCCTGGCGGGCGAAGCCACCTGGGGAGAGGTCATCACCAAAAAGGTAGACGCCCTCGAGCGTATCACAGCCGAACGGAAAGAACTCACCGCGGCCATCGAGGAAGTGTTCCCATCCCACCCTTTAGCCGAGATACTGATCTCCGTACCAGGGATCGGCGTCCGGACCGGCGCCCGCATCCTGACCGAGGTCGGTGACCCCCACCGGTTCGCCAACGGATCCCGCCTAGCGTCCTACGCCGGCCTCGCCCCGACCATCCGCCGATCCGGCCGAACCCAAAACACCACCCGCCGCCACCCCGGCGGGAACCACCGACTCAAAAACGCCATGTACTGGACCGCGTTCTCAGCCTCCCGATACGACCCAGCCGCCCGCGTCTACTACCAACGCAAACGAACCGAAGGCAAATCCCACACCACCGCCCTCCTCTGCGTCGCCCGCCGCCGATGCGACCTCATACTCGCCGTACTCAAAAACCAAACCCTCTACAACCCACCCGAACCAGCCCCCGAACCCGTTTGACAAACCGACAGGAACACACCCCCGCCACACCCCCGCCACCGCCGCACTGCGCCAGGACCGGGGGTTTTGGGCGCGTGGACCCGACCCCGATCCGAAATAGTCTTTCGGCTTCGGCTACTGCCCGCCCGCCGTTCCGTTACCCCCCGCAGAGGGCCGGACATCGGACGAGACTTCCGATATTCCTCCACCGCCGTCCGGACCAACGCGGCGGATCTCTTCTTCCCCTACAGCATCTCCCATTTTCGAGGAAACGTCAACCCCTATGTTTCGCGTTCTCCTTCTGGTAAGAAGGCCCGATGAACGGAGGAAGGCCCGGCGGTGCTAGCGTTGAGTCCCGCATAACCAACCGACCGAACCGGGACGCCGCTTCTTGACCGACTCGTTGCGCAACGACCGCCGCACCATCTTCGGCTGGGCCATGTACGACTGGGCCAACTCGGCTTTCATCACGACGCAGGGCGCCATCATCGCCCCCTTCTTCACAGGGACCATCGTCCCCGAGGGGGGATGGAACGGATGGTCGGGCGAGACCATCTGGGCGGGGGTGGTGTCGATCGGGTCGGTGGTTCTCTTCGTGATGATGCCGGTGCTCGGAGCGGTGGCCGACTACGCGGCGGCCAAGCGCCGGTTCCTCCGCAACTTCATGATGTTGGGCGCCCTCTTCGCGCTGGTGATGCCCTTCATACCCGACGGGGCGGTCCCGTTGTTCCTGGTCATAGCGCTTACCGCCAACTTCGGGTTCGTGGCCGCCAACGTCTTCTACGACGCCTTCCTGCCCCAGCTCACCGACGACGATACGGTCGACCGGGTTTCGTCCAGGGGCTACGCCTTCGGCTACGTGGGCGGGGGTTTCTACCTGGCCTTGTCGCTGGTGCTGCTCCTGTTGAGCGGCGAGGACAGCCTTACCGGACTATCCACCTCCACCGCCGCCCGGGCGGCCATATTCGGCTCCGGAATCTGGTGGTTGGGTTTCTCCCGGCTCGCACTGCGCCGCCTGCCCGAAACCGGGGAGGCCGCCCCCCTCCCGGCCCGGTTCCGCCGCCTTCGACCGTTCCAAGCGTACGCCGCCGCCGGCTTCAGCAGGAACTTCGCCACTTTGCGGAAGCTTCGCAGGTTCCCCCATCTCCTGATGTTCCTGCTCGCCTACTTCTTCTACAACGACGGCACCCAGACGGTGATCAGCCTGTCCGGCTCCTACGCCGAGGATACTCTGGAACTCGACCTCACCTCCATCGCCCTCGCCTTCCTCGTGGTCCAGTTCGTGGCCTTCGGAGGGGCTTTGTTCTTCGGGATGGTGGCGCAGCGGCTCGGGACCAAGCGTTCCATCCTCTGGACGCTCCTGGTCTGGTCGATGATCGCCGTGGCCGCCTACTTCCTTCCGGTCGGACAGTCACTCCCCTTCCTGGGGCTGGCGATGGTGGTCGGTTGGGTGCTCGGCGGGGTGCAGGCCCTGAGCCGTAGCCTCTACGCCACCATGATCCCCGAGGAGTCGCCCGCCGAGTTCTTCGGGTTCTACACCATATTCTCCCGGTTCTCCACGATCCTCGGGCCGTTGGTGTTCGCGGTGGTGAGCGCCACTACGGGATCGGGCCGCCCGGCCGTCCTCTCTATCGTGGTCTTCTTCGTGGTGGGCGGCCTGCTGCTCACGCGGGTCAACGTGGACGAGGGGCGCGCCTCCCGGTCTGCCTGGTCAACGGATCCTTAGCCTTGACCTACGAAACCCCCCGCAGCGAGAACCGCACCGAGGGGCGAGGACAGCACCTCACCGACGAGCAGGACCGGGACCGCCGCGGCGCGGCGGTCAAGTGGGGGGCGGCGGCTCTCGCCATTACCTCCGCGGCCGCCGGAGTTCTCGTCTACCAGAACACCGCCTCCGCGCCGCTGTGGATATTCTGGTGGAGATTCGACATCCCCATGGTGGTGATAATCGGCATCACCGCGGCGATTACCCTGCTCATCGAGAAACTGGTGAGGATGATCCTCGAACGGCGGAAACGCAGGCCGCGGGCGCAGCAAGCACCGCCGCCCGGTCAGACGGCCCCGCCGAACAGTTGAACAGGAGGCCGAGATGAAAATCACGCAGGAATTCCAGGTCGGCCAGAACCCGGCCGCCGTTTTCAGGTTCTTCCAGGACGTGCCCTCGGTGGCCCAGTGCCTCCCGGGCGCCGAGCTTACCGAAGACCGGGGCGACGGAACCTACGCAGGGGTGGTTTCGGTGAAGCTGGGCCCGATGACCGCCGGCTTCGAGGGCGAAGCCACCGTATCCTCCGACGCCGAGGCCAACACCGGCCACATCAGCGGGAAGGGAATCGACAAGCGGGGCGGGTCCCGGGGGCAGGTGAGCGTGGACTACGCCATCTCCCCGACCGAGAGAGGCTCCCGGGTGGTCGTCGATGCGAATATCACCATTTCGGGGGCCGCCGCCCAGTTCGGGCGCACCGGGCTCATCAACCAGATGTCCCAGCGGCTCATCCAGGATTTCGTGGCCTGCCTGGAAGCCAAACTGGAAGCCGAGGACTCGTCCGAGGCAGACCGGATCGAAGCCGGCGAGGTCCGGGGGATATCGCTGTTCTTCTCTACCCTCGCCGCCGGGATCAAGAGGCTGTTCAGCCGCGGCTGACCTGCGGGCGGCGCCGTCCCGGGCGGCGGGCCCACACCCAAAATCAGACCGAAAGCGCCTCTATCACATAGTCGATGCAGGCGAGCAGGGCTTCGATGTCCGAGCGGGGGATAGACGGCCACAGCCCGATGCGTAGCTGGTTGCGGCGCAGCGCCGGATAGGACTCCGTGTCGACCACGCCGTTGTCCCGCAGGACGGAGGCGATCAGGTTGGCCGAAACCTCGGGTTCGAAGTCGATGGTGCCGCTCACCTGGGATCGCATGGCCGGATCGGTCACGAAAGGCGACGCCAGAGGGTGCGCCTCCGCCCACCCGTACAGTATCCGGGCGTTCTGCGCGCAGTGCTGCGACGACCAGGCCAAGCCGCCCTGTTCGAGCATCCACTCCACGTTGCCGGCCAGCAGGTGGATGGTGGCTAGGGCGGGGGTGTTGTAGGTCTGGTCCTTGCGGGAGTCGGAGAGCGCCTTGGCCAGGGAGAGGAAAGGGGGTATCCACCGCCCGGAGGCGGCTATCCGCTCCACCCTCTCGACCGCCTTCGGTGAGCACAGCGCCACGTACAGGCCGCCGTCCCCGCCGAAGGCTTTCTGCGGCGAGAAGTAGTAGATGTCGTACTGGTCAGGCCGGATAGTCATCCCGCCGGCGGCCGAGGTGGCGTCCACCACGGTAAGGCCCGCACCTTCCACCCGGCTCACCGGCATGGTCACTCCGGTGGAGGTCTCGTTGTGGGTGAGCGCGTACAGGTCGATCCGGTCCGACGGCCTGGGGAGAGGGTGGGCGCCGGCCTCTGCTTCGATCACCTCGGGCGAATCGAGATGGGGGGCGCCGACAACCGCCTGAGCGAACTTGGAGGAGAACACCCCGAAGCTGAGATGCTGGCTGACCCGCTCGATCAGGCCGAAAGCGGCGCTGTCCCAGAAAGCGGTGGCGCCTCCGTTGCCCAGCAGCACCTCGTATCCGTCGGGAAGCCCGAACAGGGCCGTCATCCCCTCCCGAACCCGGCCCACCACCCGGCGCACGGTGGGGCGGCGGTGGGAAGTCCCCATATAGGAAAGCCCCTCCTCCGCCAGCCGCTCGAGCGCTCTCTGGGGCACCCGGGAAGGTCCGGAACCGAACCTGCCGTCCGCCGGGAGCATCTGGCTCGGTATCTGTATCGACACGCCGCCGGTCATGTCTATCCCCTCTATCCTTCCGTTCCGAGAACCAAAATAGTCGAACGCCTCATGGAGAGAACATGGTAGGAGTATCACAGCGAATACAAAAGGTTGCGGAATCGGCCACCATGGCCATCACCGCCAAGGCGCGAGACCTGCGGGCCGCCGGCCATCAGGTCATCGGATACGGGGCGGGGGAACCCGACTTCCCCACGCCCGCCCCCATTGTGGAGGCGGCCATCGCGGCGGCGGCGGACCCGGCCATGCACAAGTACACCCCGGCGGGCGGCCTGCCGGCGTTGCGGGAGGCGGTGGCCGCCAAGACCGGGCGCGACTCGGGCTTCGAGGTGGAAGCCTCGCAGGTGATCGTCACCAACGGCGGCAAACAGGCCGTGTACACCGGCGTCCAGTGCCTGGTGGACCCGGGAGACGAGGTGCTGATACCCGCCCCCTATTGGGTCACCTACCCGGAGGTCGTGAGCCTGGCGGACGGGGTCCCGGTCCCCATCGAGACCGGATCGGACAGCGGCTTCAAGGTCACCGTCGACCAGCTCGAGGCGGCCCGCACCCCCCGCACCAAGCTGTTGATCTTCGTTTCCCCCGGCAACCCGACCGGGGCGGTCTACACCGCGGAGGAGGCGGCCGAGATCGGCCGATGGGCGGTGGACCGGGGTATCTGGGTGCTGACCGACGAGATATACGAGCATCTCGTATACGGCGGCGCCGCCTTCGCCTCGCTCCCGGCGGAGGCGCCGGAGCTGGCGGAGCGGTGCGTGGTGGTGAACGGGGTGGCCAAGACCTACGCCATGACCGGGTGGCGGGTCGGCTGGATGATCGGCCCGACGGAGGTGATCCGAGGCGCCCTCAAGCTCCAGGGACACCTGACCTCCAACGTGTCCAACGTGGCCCAGGCGGCGGCCCTGGCCGCCGTGTCCGGCCCCCTCGACGAAGTGGCCCGCATGCGGGAGGCGTTCGACCGGCGGCGGCGCACCATGCATCGAATGCTCAACCAGATCGACGGGTTCGACTGTGTGGAACCCCAGGGGGCTTTCTACTGCTTCCCGTCGGTCCGAGGAGCGCTCGGACGCCGGATAGGCGGCAGGCGGGCGGACACCGCCCTCGAGCTGGCCGAGATCTGCCTGGATCGGGCCGGGGTGGCCTTCGTGCCGGGCGAGGCGTTCGGGGCGCCTGGCTACGCTCGGTTCTCCTACGCCATGGGAGACGACGACCTGGCAACCGGCCTGACCTGGCTCCAAGACCTGCTGAACGGGTAGTTCCGGGTCACACCCGATCTTCACATCCAGCACCCTGGAGGGGTTGCGTGAACGGCCGGTCAACCATCCCCTGGCCGACCGCCGGGTTCGCGGAAGTCCTCCGCTCGTCTGCGCCGGTCTGATTCGAGTTTCATCAGCTCGCGATCGCGCCACAGCACGTGGTGTTCCCACCGGGCTGACGGGAACCTCGACTCGAGGTCTTCCACCGCCCGCCGGATCGCCTCGGCGGTCCACGGATCCTCCGAGCCGCGCTCGAGGCCGATGCGGGCGTACACCGAGCCGATCGACCGCGCGTGCGCCCGGATCCCGCCGCGGGTATTCAGCTCGGCGGCGGCGAAGGGGCCGACGACGGACCACCGGCGGCCCAACCCTCCGGTGACCACCCGATCCAGATCCCCCGCAGTTACGACTCCGTCCCTCACCAGGCACAAAGCTTCCCGCAGCAGCGCGCCTTGGAGCCGGTTGAACACGAGACCCTCGATCTCGCTGCGGACCATCACCGGCACCATGCCGACCATCGACATCAGGCGGACGACCGACTCGACCGCGGCCGGATCCGTGAACGGGGCGGGGGCCAACTCGACCACCTCCAGCAGGTAAGGGGGGTTGGCGGGATGCGCCAGCAGGCACCGGCCGCGCCCGGGAACACCCGCGGCGATATCGGAGATCGTCATGGTGGACGAGGAGCTGGCGAGGGTGGTTCCAGCATCGGCCAGAGAGTCGAGCCGCCTGAAGAGGTCCGCCTTCAAGTCGAGTAATTCCGGAGCGCACTCCTGGACATGTGCGGCGCCATCGACCGCCTCGGCCAGGCCGCCGCCGACGGCCACCCGGCCCGCCGCGGCGTCGGGATCCTCGTCCAGCAGACCGTGGGCCTCCAGCTCGAGCAACCGCCGATGTATCTCCGAGGGCAGGATCGAGCGTCGATCGGCGTCGGGTTCGTAAACCGTCGTCTCGAGGCCCGCCCGGGCGAAGACGATCGCCCATCCGACCCCGATCGAGCCTCCCCCGACCACCCCGACCTTAGGAGGATCGATCAGCACCCTCTAGACGTCCATGGGAAGTACATCTAGAAGCCCATCGAGTCGACCAGGGATTCGAGTTCTTCGATCAGCGGCATCATCTCGGCCATCCGCTGGCGGCCCTCGTCGCCGAGCTCGGGGAAGGTGGTGAGGGGAGGCCTTACGTCGCCCATCGGGTGGCCGACCGCGGCGGCCAACGCCTTCGAATAGCACTGGTGGCCGTAGGTCGGATGGCCCTCGGCGATGATGTGGTCGATCCGATCGATCAGTCTCTGGACGGCGAGGGCCTCGTCTATGCGGCCCTGCTCACACAGGTCGAAGATACGATACGACGGCCTCGGGATGTAGTTTCCGTAGGGATTGACGTACCCGATCGCCCCCAGTAGGTACGAATCCACCACCCGCTCACCGGCGTACACCTTCATCTGCCCGTCGGATTCGACGATCACGTCGCGCACGCGGCCCAGATCGAGGCTCGACTCCTTGACGTATTGAACCGACTCCAGCTCCAGGCACATACGGGCCATCAATTCGGCCGACATGTCGACGTTGGCGGTAACCGGGTTGTTGTAGAGCATGATCGGGATCGAAACAGCCTCGTCGACGGCGGCGTAGTAGTTGAATATCTCATCATCGGTAGGCGTGTAGTAGTAGGGCGGGATGATCATCAGCCCGTCGGCGCCCTGCTCCTCGGCCTCGCGGCTGTAGCGGACCGCGTTGGGGGTGTGGGCGTTCATGGTTCCGATGACCACGGGGATGCGGCCGTCGATGTGGTTGACATAGGTGTCGACGATCAGCCGGCGCTCCTCGTCGTCGACCGCCAGGAACTCGCCGGTGCTGCCCAGCGCGATGATCCCCGGCACGCCCACGTCCAGCTGCCAATCGAGGAAATCCTTCAGGGCCCCCACGTCGATGGCCGATCCGTCCTGGGTGAATGGGGTCACCGACACGGTGTAGCTGCCCCGAAACTCTTTGGTCATAGTTTCCTCCTGTCTGACCGGCGGATGTTCTGATTCTCGCCGCAACTATACGATCTCCGGCGGCCGGCGCCTCCTCCATGACCTTCTCCGCCGCCGGCGTGATCAGGCATCGGGCAGTACCACCCCGGCCACCTCTGCGATCTCTACCGGCCGGACCGGGGCTTGGGGGGCGAAACCCGAGAACTCATCCGGAGGGGCGCCGCCCGCCTCGGCGGACAAAGCCAGGATCGAAGGGCTGCAGTACCGCCCCTGGCACTTCCCCATCCCCGCCCTGGTCAACCGTTTCACGGCGCCCGCCGACACGGCCCCGTCCGAGATCGAACCGCGCAGCTCCCCCAGGGAAACAGACTCACACCGGCAGACCACGGTGTCGTCGTCCGCCAGCTGTGTGGTCAGCGGACGCGCCTCGTACAGACGGCGGAGGGCGCCCTGGAACCTCAGATGGCGCCGCAGCGGCTTCTCCTCCCGGCGCATGAGGAATGCGGCCCGATCCGTGGACACCGCCCCCAGATCGGCCAGCACCTCGGCGCCCGCCATGGCGCCCGAGGCCTGAGCGGCATGGGCGCCGTCGACGCCTCCGGCGTCGCCCACCACCCAGACCGTATCGATCGAGGTCCGGCCGGTGCGGGTGCGGGTGGTGACCAAACTCCCCGACCATGGATCGATATGGTGCCCGCAGCCCAGCGCCCTCGGTATCTCGTTGGCGGGTACGAACCCGTAGCCGAGACAGACCGCGTCGGCCGCCATCTCCCGCTCGGCACCCGGAACGCGGTTGCCCGCCGGATCGAGGGACGCCACCACGGCGGATTCCACCCTCCCGGCGCCCCGTATCTCGACGACGGAGCTGCGGTCGAGAACAGGGATACGGGCCCGGGCCAGGGCCGCCCGGTAGGAAAAACCCCTGGCTGCCAGCTCGGGTGCCGAGAGGAGCATGGAGGCGCCGGACGACAGGTTGGTCCACCATCTCAGGTCGGCCTGCTCGACCAGGGCCGCAACCACCACACCGGCCCGCACCAGCTCGGCGGCCACCTGCATGTTCAGCGGGCCGTTGCCCGACAGCAGCACCCTCTCCCCGGGCGCCACCTGGCTGGAACGGAGAAGGGTCTGGGCGGCGCCGGCGGTCATCACACCCGGAAGGGTCCATCCGGGAATCGGCACCCCCCGCTCGTGCGCTCCGGTGGCCAGCACCAGACGCCGGGGCCGGAGAACCCACGAACGCCCGCCGCCGCGGGCTGCCAGCAGATCGGGGCGGAACGCCCCCCAGACGGTGGCGTTGTCGATGACCGTGACCCCGGCCTCCATCACTCTCGCCGCGAGCGCCCGCCCGGCCCGGTACTGGCCGTCGAGTCCGGCCTCGTCGATCTCCCGCGCCGGACCGGGCTGCTTGAAGAACTGTCCGCCGAGCTTGGACCGCTCGTCCAGGAGAACGACGTCCACTCCCGACTCGGCGATCGCGGCCGCCGCCGAGAGACCGGCCGGCCCTCCCCCCACGACGAGGACGGAAGGAGCGAGCTCCCTGGTCTCCGGGAACGCCGGGTCGGATCCGGACGCGCCGGGCGGCGCCGGGTCGGCCGGCTGCCTCCTGACTACCATGCCGTCCTCGGCCTCGACCATGCAGGCGAGACGCCCCGGCCGTCCGTCGACCTCCACGGCGCATTCGTGGCAGGCGCCCATACCGCAGAAGACCCCCCGGCGGCTTCCGTCCTCTGCATCCCGCAGGGCAAGGCGGCCCGCGTCGATCAGTGCGGCCGCCAGGGTGTCCCCCGCCCCCGCCTCTACGGCCCGGCCTTCGTAGACGACCCGGAGCGTCCCGTCCGGTCGTCCGACACCCGGCACCGCGGCGCGCACCGGCTGTTCAGCCTTCGGATGCCGCGGCGGCTGCTCCGCTCCCGTGCTTGCGCCGATAGGCGCGCCAGGTGGTCGCCCACCGCTCCGGATCGTCGAGCCCCGATCCTTCGAGACGGTGGATCGGCTGGTTGTGCGGGGCGGTTTTCACGATCTCGGGATTGGTGCGGGCCTCGTCGCAGATGGCGGCGATCACATCGATCCAGTAGTCCAAGTCCTCGATCGACCACATCTCCCCCGCTTCGGGCGTGAACGGCTCCGGGATGAACCACGGCTCGTGGCTCATCCAGTAGGCGTCTACGCCGTAGTCGACCATCCGGTTCTGTACGTCGACCGTGGTGACCCCGGTTTCCTCGGTCAGCTCGCCGAGGCTGTAGCGGGTCATCTCCATGCGGTATTCGTCGAGGTGCGGCAGTCCCTTGGTGATGCCGGGTATCTCGAGCAGGCGGGTTTCCATGTAGTTGTTGGCGAGCAGGGAGAGATCGGCCGCCTCCTTGACTCCCTCCGCACCCATGGCGCGCAGCCAGGAGTAGGCCTTGACGATCACCGGGATGTTGCCCAGGTACTCGCGCACCTGGGTGGTCCGGGCCGCCCCGGACGACTCGACCGTGTAACCGCCTTCCTTCTTCACCACGACGGGGGTGGTCAGGTAGGGCGCCAGCTCGCTCACACACCCGTAGGCGCCGACCGCGGGGCCTCCGCCGGCCTTGGGGGCGCCGAAGGTCTTGTGCAACATCATCATGCAGGCGTCGAAGCCCAGCTCACGGGCGCGGACGCGCCCCATGACCCCGTTGAAGTTGGCGTGGTCGTAGAAGCAGAGACCCCCGGCCTCGTGCACTATGTCCACCCACTCCTCTATATGAGGGTTGTAGATGCCTATGTCGTCGGGGTTGTTGACCATCAACGCCGCGGTTCTCTCCGATACGACCGAACGGAGAGCCTCTACGGAGGCGTATCCCTCGCTCTCGAGGGGAAGGGTTATGACGTCGAAGCCGGCCGCGGCCGCCGTAGCCGGATTGCACGGGTGGGCCTGGGCCGTGGTGATGATCTTCCTCCTCTGGGAGAGCGCTCCGGCGGCCTGGTGATAGGCCCGCGTAACGGTAGCGTGCAGGAAGGCGGCGTCGGCGCCTCCCCCCGGCTGGAACACGAACCGGTCCATACCCGTCAGATCCCGGAGCATCTCGTCGAGCCCGTGTATCACCTCCAGCGTCCCCTGCAGGGTCTCGATGTCCTGATCCGGGTGGGTGTCGGCCACGAACGGCAGACGGGTGATCGACTCGGCGATCCTCGGGTTGTACTTCATCGTGCAGGTTCCGAAGAGGCTGATGCCCATCATCCCCAGCGTCTCCTGCGACAGGTGCAGGTAGTGGCGGAGCACTTCCGGCTCGGACAGCTCCGGCAGGTCGGCGGCCTTCTCACGTCGCATCCCCTCGGGCACCAGGCCCCCAGCATCCCCCGCCAGGGACTCGAGCTCCGGCTCGGCGTCCGGGAACAGCATCCCCCGCCTGCCCGGGGCGCCCATCTCCATCACCAGAGGCTCGTCCCACACCGCCGCGTGGTACTTCCTCAAACCGTTATTCATGCGCACACCGCCTCCTCCAGCGCCCCTGCCAGACGATCTATGTCGCCGCGGGTGTGGACCTCGGTCACGCAGTAGAGGGCGCTCTGGCCTAGGCCGGGGAAATCACCGCTCAGATCCTTGCCGCCGAATATGCCTTTCGCCCTCAGACGGGCGCCGACCTGCGCCGCCGAGAGGCCGGTCTCGTCGTAGCGGACCACGAACTCCTTGAAGAATCCGGTCGGCCACTCGACCGACACCGAAGGGATCTCGGCGATCCGCCGGGCCGCATAGTGGCTCCGCCGGAGGACGGCCCGCCCCAGCTCCTCGAAACCGGTCGGGCCGAGCACGGACATGTAGGCGGCGTTGGCGATCGCCCACAGGTAGACCGAGTTGCCGGTCCAGTCCTTGCCCTCCTCGCGGGAACCGTAGGAGCTCTGCTGGAAGAGGGTCAGCCCGAAGGCCCGCTCCCCTTCCACGATCGTGTCGGTGAGGCTGACCTGGAGGGTCGGGTACTCCCGTGCGTAGCGTTCCTCGTCCCTGGTTGCGATGAAACCGCCCACGCCCCCGCCGCCGTTCATGTGGATGCCCAGCGGCTGGGTGGTGCCGACCGCGATGTCGGCGCCGTAGTCGGACGGCGGGGCGATGACCCCCAGCGAGATGGGGTCGACGCCGACTATCGCCTCGGCGCCCCGGCGCCGCGCCATCCGGCAGACGGCGGCCGCCTGATCCTCGATGACCCCCAGATACGAGGGGTTTTCGAAGTAGACCGCGGCGGTTTCCCGGTCGAGCTTGCCGTCGAGATCGGCCAGGTCGAGCCGGCCGGTGGCGGGATCGTATGCGACCGCAACCATCTCGAGGTGACCCTCCTGTTCGGGAAAACCGCAGTAGGTGCGGGCCACGTCGAGGCGCTGCGGATCCATGAGGGCGGGAACCAGCACCCGGGTCCGTCCGGTCATCCGCGCTGCCATCCGGAACGCGTGGCCGACGGCCGCCCCCCAGCTGTATACGGGCAGGCCTACGAAGTCCATGCCGACCAGCTCGCCGAGCTGGCTGGCGTACTCGAACCAGGCCTGGTTGCGGCCCAGATCGGACGACGGGGTCCCCCAGACGGATGTGAGGAACTCGCTGCGCGACCATATCTCGTCGCAGATCGCCGGCACGTGGTGCTGCCAGACGCCTCCTCCCAGGAAGTTCAGGTTGTTCTCGCACGTCTCGTTCTTTCCGAGAACATCGAGGAGATGCCGCTTCAGAGCAACTTCGGAGGTGAGCGGGGCGGGAAGCCGGAACTCCCGCCGGGTCAGATGTTCATCGGGAATCTGCTCGAAGAGCCGGTCTACGCTGTGGACGCCGATGGCCTCCAGCATCTGGTTCTTGGCCTCCTCAGTGGAGTTGGCCATATATGGGTGTGCTCTGGTCACTCGATTCGACTTCCTGCGGCTCTCCTGATGCGATCCCATGCTCCGGTCACGTCGCATATGTCGCTTCGGGCGGGCCCGGCGGTGAGGTTCGCAAACAGACATCCCGTCAGGGCGCGCCGACAGCGTACATTATAGGTTATGGACGATTGCGGCGAGATACCCGGGGGCGAGGGCCGATTCGAGCAAGAGCGGGATGCACACCCGCCCCGCCCCGTCCTTCAGCCTATGAACCGCGGCGCCCGACTCCCCGAACACCGTACCTTCCGCACCGGCGACCCCGGACAGTATCCGATCCGGATCGGGCTGATAATCAATCCCATAGCGGGGATGGGGGGTGCGGTCGGCCTTCACGGAACGGACGGGAACTCCTACCGGCGGGCCGCCGACCTGGGGGCGGCCCCCATCGCGGGGAAGAGAGCCGCCAGGGCCCTGCGGCATCTGGCCTCCTCCCATCCGAACCTGGACATGTTGACCGCTTCGGGGAGTATGGGTGAGGACGCGGCCCGGAACACCGGCTTCGATCCCGAGACGATTCCTGTGCGATCCGAACCCACCACCTCGGAAGACACGAAATCCGCCGCCCTGGCGATGAAATCCGCAGGGGTGTCCCTGATCCTCTTCGCCGGGGGCGACGGCACCGCCCGGGACATCGTGGAGGCGGTCGGCGGCGAAGTGCCGATCCTCGGGATCCCGACCGGAGTGAAGATGCACTCGGCGGTGTTCGGCACCACGCCGGAGGCCGCCGGCGCCATGGCGGCCCGTTTCGTGAAATCCCCCGGTCGGATACGGATACTGCCCCGTGAGGTGCTCGACGCCGGGGGCGGCCCGGGCGGGGTAGCCGGGTTCTCGGTCGCTTCGGTCCCCTACGTGCGCGATCTCCTGCAGCCGGGCAAAGCCGCGGCATCGATCGGGAACGACCACCACATCGACCGCCTGTGCGCGGCGTTCGCCGCGGATATGGCCCCTGATCACCTGTACATATTGGGGCCGGGGACGACCACCAAGCGCATCCTCGATCATCTCGGTCTTGCCGGAACGACGGCCGGCGTCGATGTCGTGTTGAACGAAGAATCGGCCGCCGTCGACGCCACCGAGTCTCGGCTACTCGAGCTGCTGCGGACGGGCCGGCCGGCCGTCATCGTCCTCGGTGTCATCGGAGGTCAGGGGTTTCTCCTGGGCCGGGGCAACCAGCAGATAAGCCCGGCGGTGATCGAACAGGTCGGCGAGGAGAACGTCCTGATCCTCGCCGCCGAGGAAAAAGTACGGCTTCTCGATCCGCCGGTCCTCAGGGTGGACACCGGCGTCGAGGCGTCGAGGCCGGTGATGCTCGGTTATCGCCGCGTCCATACCGCGCCGGGCAAGAGCATCGTGATGAAGGTCGTGGCCTGAGCATGGCCACCTCGATCCGGCTGTCGACCGAAGCCGAGGAGCGCCTTGCATTGCTGGCTTCGCAGACCGGGCGCACGAAGGATTTCTACCTACGTGAGATTATCGACCGCGGACTCGAGGACATCGAAGACTACTACCTGGCTGCTGAAGTACTCGAACGTACCCGCAAAGGACAGGAGCAAGTACATACTGCCGCGGACGTGAGAAAAGAGCTCGACCTAGGAGAGTGGTGATAATTGGGGGACGAAATAAGATAATACCGCTAACGAAAATATGGCAGTCGATCAAGGCAAGGCGGTTTAGGATGCCGTATCAGCATTAGGGAAGTTGCCCCAAAACCTGTTGGAGAGGGATAGGGGCAGTCAGATCAGAAACGGTCGAGGGCGAAAGGCTTCAGGTCTACTTCACCGGGAAGGTCTAGAACGAGCCGGGCGAGTACCCGGCCCAGCAGCGGTCCGGCGGTAAGACCCATGTGGGGATAGACCCCGAAGACCAGCCCCGGAGGACCGGCAGAACCCACGATCGGGGACAGGTCGGGCGTCCCCAGGCCCGCTCCGGACCAGGTCCGGATCAGGCTTACCCCCGCAAGAGACGGCACGACCTCGAGCGCGATTCTCATGTTGGCGACCAGATTGCGGGGGTTGACCTTCGTCCGGCCCGACACCGGATCGACATCGGCGTGCCAACCTCCTCCGATGAGCAACGTACCGGCCTTCGCCTGCTTGAAGGTCAGCTTTCCGCCCGCGTAGTAGACCAAGTGGCGAACCATGGACGCCAGAGGCTCCGTTGCGCCGACCTGCGCCGGTTCGTCGAAGATCGGTATCGGACGGCCCCATAGAGACGCGAAGCGGTTCATGCCGTTGCCGGCCGCCAGCACCACCCGGCTTGCCGTCACCTTTCCCGAAGCGGTGGTCACCGTGAACGTGCCGTTCTCCCATTCCAGCCCGGTCACCGAGGTGTTGATCCTGATCGCGGCGCCGCGGTCGGCGGCGGCCCGAGCGAAGGCCGGCGCGGCGAGCATGGGGTTGGCCTTGCCCTCGACCAGGCAGAGCTGGGCGCCGGCCATCGATTCGGACACGTATGGGGCTATCCGCTGCAGATCCGCCGAGTCGAGGATGTGGGAATCCACACCTGCGGTTCTCTCGAGGGTGACCTTGCGTTCTATGTCCCTCATCTGTTCGGAGGTCTCCGCTATCAACAGACCGCCGTTCAGGGAGACCTCGAGGTCGGCCGCCAGCTCCTTGTCGAGGCTTCTCCACATCTCCAGGGAGTCGACCAGAAACCGGAAAGCCGGCAGAAAACGGCGCGCCCAATCCTCGCCCCGCCCCACGAATTGATCGTGCTGTATCTGACCGTGAAGACTCCCGGCGTTCCTCCCGGATGCGCGGGTGTTCAGATCGAACTCTTCCAGGAGGAGCACATCGGCGCCGTAGCCTGCGAGATGCCAGGCCGCCGAGCAGCCGGTGATCCCCCCGCCGATCACCAGAACATCACAGTGCACCGTCCCGGTGTGCGCCATCATTCGATCACGAGCGGGCCTTGAGGGCGCGCAGAACCTCCAGCTCCTCCTCGGTGGGAGGCTCGGTTTCCTCGATCCGGCGGGCCGCCCTCAACGGCCATCGGGTCTGCTCCCGTACATCCTCGACGGTGACCCCGGGATGGACGGCGACGAGCGTCAGCTCCCTGTCCTCGGGATGCGGCTCGAGGACCCCCAAGTCCGTGATGACGGTACGCGGCCCCGCGCCGGTCAACCCCAGTTCCGACCTGGTTTCAGGACTTTCGCCCAAGCCCACCGAGGTCAGGAAGTCGAGCTCGGGAACGAAGGCTCTGGACCGGTGGCGCATGATCACGGTGACCTCACGGCAGAAGGAGGCTATCTCGGGGGCTCCGCCCGCACCGGGGAGGCGGACGGCGGGGTTCCGGTAGTCGTCACCGATCACGGTGGTGTTCAGATTGCCCATCTTGTCGATCTGGGCCGAAGACAGATATCCCATATCGATGTGGCCGCCCTGCAGCCAGTAGTTGAATATCTCCGGCACCGTAACAACCGCGTCGGCCGTTTCGGCCAGCTCTCCGTCGCCTATGGACAGGGGGAGGCGGGTGGGCTTGCTCCCCAGCACGCCCGACTCGTAGACGAGCAGCAGATTCGGCGCGTGGAGTGCACGGGCCAGGTTGGCGACCGTGCTGGGTATGCCGATCCCGACAAAGCACGACATGCCGTCGCGGAGGCTTCTCGATCCGACCACCGCCATGATCTCTTCGGAGGTCCAAGGCAGGCCGCGGGGGGTAGTAGGACTGTTCACCGGGCCTCCAGCACCGACTCGGTCAGCCATTCCATGAAGCTGTCCCGCTCTTTGCTGATCTCCAGCCACTTCCGGTAGAAGGCGTTGTCGCGCTCGTAGTAGTCCTGCACGTACGAAGGATGGGCGCCGCCGGGGGCCTCGCAGATCGCGTCGACGGCCATCGCCGGGATGACGATATCGCCGGGCCGGCGGTCCAGCTCATCCACGACTTCCTCGACGGTAACGATCGACCGCCGCGAGGCCAGCACCACCTCTTTCAGAACCCCTGAAATACCCCATATATGGACATTGCCGGCCCGGTCGGCCCGCTGGGCGTGGACGATTCCGACATCCGGGTTGACAGCCGCTATGGCCGTCACCTTCTGGCCGGTGAAGGGGCAGTCCAGAAAGGCCGCGTGCTCGGCGATCTCCCCGAGGGTGGTGCCCAGATAGCTCTTCGTCACCGTGAACGGCATACCGGAGGCGCCCGCCGCGTAACGGTTGGCCAGCCCGGCGTGGCTGTGTTCCTCGATCTCCAAAGGCGCCGGCCAGCCGTTCTCCACCGCATCGCGGAAACGCCACAGCGAACCGACCCCTGGGTTGCCGCCCCAGGAGAACAGCAGCTTTCGGACGCATCCGGCGCCGATCATCTGGTCGTAGATGAGGTCCGGGGTCATCCTGACCAGGGTGAGGTCCCGCCGCCCTTGGCGGATGATCTCGTGCCCCGCCGCAAATGGAATCAGGTGTGTGAAACCCTCCAGGGCGACGGTGTTTCCGTCCTGCACATATTTCGAGACGGCTTGGCTCAGCTCAAAGTGTTCGACCATGGAACCCGTATCCTATTCAACCGCCAACAAACGGTCAGGGTCCCAGACCCTTTCGCATATTTGCCGATACAAGTCCTGGCGTTCTCCCATATCATGCTTGGAGAAGCCGTCTGGATAGGGCTTGAACGGAAGACCAGTTCTAGCTATGAAATCACGAAATCTAGGGTTGTGTTTGTAAGTCAGCGGATGAAAGGACTGGGCAAGAAGGTTCGTCTGGGCACGATAATGATCTAATTTCTCCTCATAAGGTTTGGCTCCAAAGCTGGCGTTGAAGCTCTTAGGCAACAAGAGAAGACCGCCGAAACGATTTCGGTGGCGGGCAAAATCGTATTTGTCTTGAAAAGCATCCTCATAGCGCTCGAAGAAATTCGCCCATATATGTTCAACTTCGTAAGGGTCCTTGCGGTTTCTCTCAACATACTCAAAAAACCGATTTTCTCTTCCACACTCCTCCTCGATCCAAGAAATCATCCGGGCCAACAGGTAGCGAATATTCCATCCATTCCTCATATGGAGCCCGAAATAATTTATACGATTGAAAGAAGGTAAACCAGATACCCGATCCATCAGTATTTCACTTATTTGATGTGATTCAAGATTGCGGATTCCTTTAGCTAAATTGAAAATATTATATACAATAGTGGAGTAACCAAAATTGTTATAATTGACCATACGTCTTGCTATAAATATATTCAAATAACTAGCTACGAGTCGCGTCTTAGTATGAAAAGTTTGCTCATCATCATCGGGTGTGACGGCTGCCATAATCGGCAAATATTGGAGTGTGACTCCGATCTTGGAGTTATAGAATACATGCTCAAGGCCAGGAGTGATTATGTTGGATGCTTTGATGAGTTGCATGTAACGGATACTCATCTTTTCAAAGTCCTTATTGATGAAGTTCTGATAGTCATTGGGATGGTAGAGTCCGATTTTCTTTCTGTTGTCTCTTACCCATCTGTGGAAAGCTGTTCCAATTATATCAAAGTCTCCTTGCTTAGCATTCCTCTTACGGGCACGGATACTGTCAGCGTATTTACTTCGTAACCATACCTTGAAAAACTCTGATTCAGTATCTTTATCTAGTCCGACAAGTTCGGCAATACGCTTTCTCCACCGTTCATTTGCTTCTTTTATATATAGTGGGTCGCTAGCTTTGCTGAGTAGAAAACTCTTCAACATGTCTGTGCTAGACAAACTTAACCCTCGGTCGTTCATAGTTTCAAATATCTCCAGTGCCATACTCTGATCTGAGGTACTAATTTCAACCAGTAAAACTCTTTCCAGTAGCCAATCGATAAAATAAGGAAGGGGTTTGTCCATGAGTTTCTCTGGAAACTCATCAACGATATCATTAAACCGGTGATAAATTTTACTTACTGAACTCGATTTTTTATTGGTATCAAAATCTTTTTTCTTGAGGATAGCTGTCATTACTTCCTCACGTTCAGGCACGTTTATATTGAAGGTATATTTGCCGTACTTTTCTGAACGAATCAAAGGCTTAAGGTCCGCACCATCCTTGTTTTCAGACAAATGATGCAGATGCATAAGTAGCAGTGTCAGGGTAGTAAGGCGTTGCTGGCCATCAACCAAAAACCTGGACCCATTAGCTTGGCTAGTAACTATAGGTCCTAGAAAGTAGTTGTTATAATTTCCAACTTGTGTTCGTTCGTGATCTTCGCTGTATTCGTTGAGGAACCTGCTGGTCAAGTCATCCATCAGTTCAGCTACCTCTGCTTTAGTCCAGGCATACTCTCGTTGGTAATACGCCAGACTATACTTGTGGCCGGTGAAAAGCTGTCTCACCGTCAATGTCTTACCGATCAATTCGTTCGATGCCATCTCACGCCCTGGATTGCACGGCCACAGCCTAGCCGGTCAGAGTCAGGGGCTAGAACGACTCACCTGGCTGTGTAGCCGCCGTCCACGGTGAGGACCGCTCCGGTGATCCACTCGCTTTCGTCGGATGCCAGGAAGGCTGCCGCAGAAGCCACGTCCGACACTGCGCCGAGACGGGGCCAGGGAATCAGGTCGTGTTCGGGGTTCACCCCCATCGCCGGCCTGGACATGGCCGTCTCCACGAAACCGGGGGCCACCGCATTGACCCGGATCCGATGCCGGGCGTGGTCGACCGCCAGCTGCCGGGTCAGGCCGATCACCCCGCCCTTGGACGCCGAGTAGGCCGGCTCGGTCACCAACCCGACCATACCGGCGATAGACGCGATGTTGACGATGCTTCCGCCTCCTCCGGCCCGCACCATGTGGTCGATGGCCGCCTTGCATCCCAGCCACACCCCCTTGAGGTTGACAGCGATGGTCGAGTCGAACTCGGCTTCGGTCTCCTCGATGATGGTGCGGCGGCCGTGCCAGATACCGGCGTTGTTGACCATGATGTCCAGCCCGCCCAGCTCCCCCGCCGCCGCTTCGACGAGGCGCCGCATATCGGGCGCCGAGGTGACATCGGCCTCCACGAACACGGCCTTCCCGCCCGCCGCCCGGATCAGATCGACGGTCGATGCGGGACCGCCCACCTCGTGATCGCCGTCCCTGGGCTGACGATGCAGATCGGCCGCCACCACCCCGGCGCCCTGCTCGGCGAGACAGCGGGCCGCGGCCCGTCCGATCCCGGAGGAGGCGCCGGTCACCACGGCGGACTTTCCTTCCAGAGGCCGGCCAGTCACGGCGGAAACTTCAGTATCTCTCTTCCACGAAGGTCTGATCGGTTATCGGCGGCCGGACATAACCCACCCCCGATTGGCGCTCGGGCAGCTCGATGTCCTTCCATGGCACATCCTCGTACGGAATCTGCTCTAGGAGGTGGGCAATGCAGTTCAGCCTGGCCCGCTTCTTGTTGTCGGCGTTCACCACGAACCAGGGGGCCTGCTTGATGTCGGTGTGGGCGAACAGGGTGTCCTTCGCCATGGAGAACTCCACCCACCTGGTCCTCCCCTCCAGATCGACCGGCGACAACTTCCAGCGCTTGACAGGGTCGTTGAGGCGGGCCTGGAAGCGGCGCTCCTGCTCGGCGTCGCTCACCGAAAACCAGTACTTGACCAGGATGATCCCGGAGCGGACCAGCATCCGCTCGAACTCCGGGCACGAGCGCAGGAACTCCCGGTACTCCTCCTGGGTGCAGAACCCCATCACCGGCTCGACCACGCCGCGGTTGTACCAGCTGCGGTCGAACAGGACCATCTCGCCGGCCGCAGGCAACTCCGCCGTGTACCGCTGGAACCACCACTGCGTCTTCTCGCGGTCGCTCGGCGTGCCCAACGCCACCACCCGAACCACGCGGGAGTTCAACCGCTCGCTGATCCTTTTTATGACCCCGCCCTTGCCCGCCGCGTCCCGGCCCTCGAAGATGACCACCACCTTGAGCCCCTTGTGGCGTATCCAGCGCTGGAGCCGGACCAGCTCCTCCTGAAGACGCCCCAGCTCCTTCTCATACACCTTGCGTTTCAGCTTCGGACGTTCGGGATGCACCCGGTCGGACGAAGCCCCGCCCATGAAATCAACCGTCATAGCGCCGAGGATAGCCCAAAGTCCGGATGCGCGCCCACACCACCCTGGTCTCTCCTCCAGCCGAACCTGCCCGGGCGACAGACCGCTCCGACCCGACTGCTACCAGGCCGGGGTCCAAAATGAAAATGGCAGATCATGTTAGCAATACGAGAATCTACTCCCGGGAAATCCAGGCTGCATTCGTAACTTTCAACAAAGCTTGAATGAACGAGAAAAGAGAGTGACCGTACCTGTCCTCACTAATAGGTAGTATTAGCTCTCCGTCACGATCCTCAATATGGAACATCGATAAAGCATCTGTTATCCTTCTGTATCGGGTTCCTTTATAGAGATTAGGTTCGTCTATATCATAGGTTAGACGCATGAAGGTATGAGCTTCATCAGATAGTATCCAATTATCTTTTTCCTTCTTGAGAACTATGGCTAGATGATCTCCACCGTCTAGTAGGAAAGGAGTAAATATACGATAACGCTCTATCCCTTCTTGTAAGAGACGTATCTGTTGAGAAACCTTGTCTCGAAAGTCCTTTTCAATATGAACTATAGATGTTACAGGCATCAGATGTTCATCCCTTCTTCTCTACGGGAGACCCGCATATCAGGAAGAGTTTCGTTACTCACCCGAGAAATTCTCTCCTCGGCGTTCCAGTTTATACTCTAGGGCAACAGAGGTCAACGAGAAATCCGTGTACGGGTTCGAAGGGGCGGTACCTCAAAGACACGACTTCTTTATCCGGGATCCACCGGTGGATCCCGGCTCAGGCGAAGGCGGCCAGCACGGCGGGGACCGCGCTTTCGAGGACTCCCTCTCCGTATCCGCCTTCCTGGACGAGGACAGAGGGCAGCTGCAGTCCGGTCATCAACGCCTCGCCAATCGACGGGTAGTCGTCGTCCCCGAGGGCCAGCACCCGGTCGGCGGCGTGGGTGTCGACACCGAGCGCCGCCACCAGCACATCGGCCCCGAACGCATCGACCGCCGACAACGCCCGGTCCAGGGCGGGGGCGTACTCGTCCCAGAGGGCGCCGCTCGGAAGCGGAAGGTTGAGGTTGGCGCCCGCCCCCGCCCCCTCCCCCGTCTCCTCCGGAAATCCGGCGAAGAACGGGAAATGCACCTCGGGGTCGCCGTGTATGGAAACGGTCAGCACGTCGCCGCGGTTCCAGAACACCGCCTGGGTGCCGTTGCCGTGGTGGGTGTCGACGTCGACGATCCCCACCTTCGCCCCTTGGGAGGCAAGCCAGGCGGCCGCCAAGGCGGTGTTGTTGAGGTAGCAGTATCCGCCGAAGGCGGCCGGTCCGGCGTGGTGGCCGGGCGGACGGCACAGGGCGTAGACGGCCGTCTCCTCCCCGCGGTAGACATCCCGCGCCGCGGCCAAAGCGCACGCCGCCGCCGACAACGCCGCCCGCCAGGTCCCCTCCAGGATGGGATCGACGTCGTTGGAGTAGTAGCCGAGCTGGGCGTCGACGTGGGTGGGCTGCCGCCGCGGCATACCCGGGAGGGGACGGATATAGGCAACGGCCTCCCCGTCGGCCGGCCCGCCCGTGACCTCGCGCCAGCGGGAATGGGCGGAGCGCAGGAACTCCAGATAGGGCTGTTCATGGACGAGTAGCAGGTCGTTCTCGTCTATCTCTTCAGGAACCCGCACCTCGAAACCGCCTTGGTCTGACAGGGCGCGCAGGATCCGCTCGGATCGGGAGGCCGTCTCGGCGGGCGGGAGCAGCAAACCGCCGAACCGGTGGGGTTCCACAGGGTCATGGAGACGGTGGTCGGGATGGGAATATACGATCATGGTGCTGTCCACCAAAGTCGGACGGCCCACGCGGGGCATGAAACAGGAGCATATAACACCCTTGCTATCCTGACAGGTGCGAGAGACAGAGTGTGTCGGAGAATGCCGGGCTGTCAGGGCAGGAAAGGACTCGTTCCACTTTGGATCCGGTCATCTCTTTAACCGATGTATCCAAGTCCTTCGGCTCGACCCACGCGCTCGACCGCGTCCAACTGACCGTCCAGCAGGGCGAGTTCGTGTCCCTGGTGGGGCCTTCCGGCTGCGGAAAATCAACCGTACTCCAGCTCTGCTCCGGCCTTATCCGACCCTCGTCCGGCGCCATAGAACGTTCATATGAGAACATCGGTTACATATTCCAGGAACCGACCCTGATGCCTTGGCGGACGGTGGAACAGAACGTTCGGTTCCTGGGCGAGCTGGAAGGGATGAGCCGCCGGGAGAGCCGCCGCCGCGCCGCAGAGGTGCTCGCCCTGGTGAGGCTGGAGGAGTTCGACAACCACTATCCGATGGCATTGTCGGGCGGGATGAAGATGCGTACCAGCATCGCCCGCTCGCTGTTGCTCGACCCCGACCTGTTCCTGTTCGACGAGCCCTTCGGCGCCCTGGACCAGATCAGCCGGACGCGCCTCAACGAAGAGCTCACCTCGCTCTTCGCCGACCGGCGCTTCGGCGCCCTGTTCGTGACCCACTCGGTCGACGAAGCCGTCTATCTGTCCTCCCGCCTCCTGGTCATGTGTAAGCGTCCGGGAAGGATCGCGGCCGAGTTCGAGATCCCTTACGAGTTCCCCAGAATCCCGTCGATCCGCTACGAACCCGAGTTTGCCCTGCTGGCCGGCAAGGTGGCGGCGGCCCTCGCCGAGTCGTCATGAGCGGCGCACCCGCCCTCGAGCCGACGGGCGCCGAGGAACGCCCCTCGAAGGGCGGAATCGGACCGTTCCTGAGGATGGCCGCACCGCCTACGCTGGTCGCCCTCCTGATCGTCCTCGCCTGGTACGGGGTCACGTATTTCGTTCTCGAACCGGACCGCCGGTTCCTGCTCCCTCCCCCCCACGGAGTCATCCTGCAAGGGTTCCTCGACGGCGGGGTGCTGACAGAGATCCTCGGCGGCCTCTACCAGACGGCGTTGGTCGCCGTATACGGGCTCGCCATCGCCTTCGCCCTCGGGTTCTCGATGGCGCTGGTCATGAGCCAGGCCAAATGGATCGAGCGCTCCCTCTACCCGTGGGCGGTGGTCTCCCAGACGGTCCCGATCCTGGCGCTGGTTCCGCTTCTCGGGTTCTGGTTCGGCTTCGGCCTCATGTCGCGGGTGACGGTGTGCGTGATCATCTCCCTCTTCCCGATCGTCATCAACTCGCTGACCGGCCTCCAGAGCGTCGAGCCGAAGCTGCACGATCTGCTGACCCTCCACGACGCCGGCCGGTGGACCCGGGCCCTGAAACTGCAGATCCCGGCGGCTCTTCCCCACATATTCACGGGTCTGAGAACCTCCGCCGGGCTCTCCGTGATCGGCGCCATCGTCGGCGACTTCTTCTTCGGCCGGGGCCGGCCGGGGATCGGGATACTGCTCGACCGCTACAGCCGCCGGCTGCGGAGCGAGGAGCTGCTGGCCGCTGTGATCGTCGCCTGCCTGCTCGGGGTGGCGGCCTTCTGGATATTCGGGGTAATCGGACGCCGCTCCGTCGGCCACTGGGACCCTTCCTGGTCCGATAAACGGCAGAAACGGTAGGAGTAGGGTAGAGAGGTGAAGATGATTTCCGGCGGGGAAGAACAGACAGACAAGAACAGACGAACGGGGAAGAACAGACAGACAAGAACAGACGAAGCCCCGATGAAAGGAGCCGCGCCATGAGAGGACGATCGATCAACAGAAGCAAGGGTTGGGCCGCTCCGATATGTCTGCTGGCCGTGCTGGCGCTCATCGCGGCGGCGTGCGGCGGTGATGATACGACCACCACGACGACCCGGGCGCCGACCACCACCCAAACTCCGACCACCGCCGCCGCGACCACGATGGCGGCCATGACGCTGGCCGATGCATGCCCCGACCCGTTGGTGATCCAGCTCGACTGGGAACCCGAGTCGGAGCACGGGGGCGTCTACCAGATGGTCGGGGACGGCTACGAGATAGACGTCGACGCCAAGAGCGTGACCGGGCCCCTGGTGGCCGGCGGCGAGGACACCGGCATCGACATAGAGGTTCGGATCGGCGGGTTCGCGGTCGGGTTCCAGCCGGTGCATTCCCTCATGTATCAGGATCAGGACATCTTCATGGGCTTCGTGAGGTTGACCGAGGTGATGACCAGCGCAGCCGATCTGCCGGTCGTCGCCGTGATGGCCACCTTCGAGAAGAGCGCCTACTCGATCTACTGGGATCCCGAGACCTACCCGAACGTCGAGGAGATCGCCGACCTCAAGGACGAAGGGGC
The DNA here is from genome assembly GCA_958295745.1 of uncultured Acidimicrobiia bacterium. Classification (GTDB taxonomy): domain Bacteria; phylum Actinomycetota; class Acidimicrobiia; order Spongiisociales; family Spongiisociaceae; genus CATQHD01. Next base: position 393,794 of record OY282370.1, read on the forward strand.
CACGATCCTGCTGGGCCGCCCGGACGTGTTCCAGGACTACTGGCTCGCCGAGGGGATCATGGACGAGTCGCAGATGGACCTGACCGACCAGCCCAAACCGGCCGCTTTCATCGGCGCCGGAGGGAGGATCGCCGAGGCCGGGTTCGCCACCGCCGAGCCGTACATCTACCAGTACGACGTTCCGGAATGGGGCAAGCCGGTGAAGGTTCAGCTCATCCACGACACCGGGTTCCGCGAGTACTTCCAGGCCATGGGGGTGCGCACCGCGGACGCAGCCGAATATTCCGACTGCCTCGGCCGGATAGTCCCGATGCTGCAGCAGGCCCACGTCGACTTCCTCAACGCCCCTGACCGGACCAACAGCCTCATCCTGGAGCTGGTGGACACCTACGACACAGGATGGCCGTACTCCCAGGGCGTGGCCGACTTCGCGGTGGAGACCATGCTGGAGCTCGGCATCATGGGGAACGGCGCCAACAGCACGCTCGGCGACTTCGAGATGGCTCGGGTAGCCGAGCTGATCGAGATAATCGACGAGGTCACCGACGCCGACGTGAGCGGCCTCTCGCCGGAGGACGTGGCCACCAACGAGTACATCGACACGTCCATCGGCTTGTAGAAAGATGGTTGCGGGGCTCTTCCGCCTGGCCGTCGCGCAGCCGCGCGCGGCGGGCGGGCCGGAGGCCGAATGCAACGTCGTCCGGGCGGCGGAACTGGCCGCCCGGGCGGCGCACATGGAGGCGGATCTGATCCTCTTCCCCGAAAGCTACCCGGGGCCCCTGCTGACCAGGCCCACCGACGTGTACGATGCGGCGCCGGCCATGGCGTCCGCCGCCCGGGAGAACGGGATAGCGATCTGCTGGAGCCGCATGGAACGGTGCGGGGACGGCAACTACCGCTTGGTGGTATACGCCGTGGACGACCGGGGCGGGCAGGTGATCCGTTACGAGCGCGCCCATCCCGCCACCCTGCCGCCCGACGAGACCAGGGTGTGGACGGCGCCCGGAGAGTCCCTCGGTCTGTTCGAGTTGGGCGGCGTGAAGATAGGGATCGTGGTGTGCTCGGAGCTATGGATACCGGAGCCGGCCAGGGTGCTGGCTCTGAGGGGCGCCCAGGTGATCCTGTCGCCCGCCGGGGGCCGCTTCACCTCCCTCACCGAGAACTGGCAGATCGTGGTGCGGGCCCGGGCGATAGAGAACCTGTGCTGCGTAGCCATGACCAACAACATCTGGGCGGACGAGACAGGCGCGGCGATGATCGCCGGACCGGAGCATGTGCTGGCCGAATCGGGTACCGATGAGATGCTGGCGGCGGACCTGGATCTCGACCGGGTGGAGTGGCTGCGGTCGCGGGACGATTCGATGGTGGAGCCTAAGGGGTTCTCCTCCATCCCCGGCCTGCTGCGGGCGAGGCGGCCGGAGCTGTACGAAGACCTGGTGAAACCGGGCGACGGCCTGTACGACTTCCATACTCCTCCCGGGGTCCGGCCATGAGCGGCGGCATCCTGATACGCGGGCGTTACATCCTGACCTCGGCCGACCCGGACGTGATAGAGAACGGCGCCGTCCGGATAGTGGACGGGGTGATCGACTCCGCGGGGCCGTGGGGGGACCTGCGCGCCGGCCACCCCGACGATGAGGTGTACGGGAACACCGACGACATCATCACCCCCGGGTTTGTCAACACCCACAGCCATTTCTCCGAAGGCCTGACCACCGGAATCGGCGAGGAGTTCACCCTGTGGGAGTGGATAGCGAGGATCGTCAGCCCCATGGCGGGCCATATCACCCGGGAGATGGCGTACATGGGCACCTTGCTGGCCGGGATGCAGATGCTGCTGACCGGCATCACCACCGCCAACGAGATGTTCGTGTGCGACCCGGGCGACCCTCCGGTCACGCCGGGGTGTGTGGAGGCCTTGGACGAGCTGGGCCTGCGGGGGGTGGTGTCCTTCGGCGCCTCGGACGTACGGGGGCCGGACGTACGGGGGCCGGCACTGGAGGCGATCCTGGAAGAGCACGCCGCCCTGCTGGAAGCGGCCGAGGCCAGCCGCCTGAGCCGGTTCCGGACGGGGATCGCGCTGCTGGATGCGCAGTCGCACGCTCTGATGGAGGCTTCCTTGGATCTGGCCGCCGTCCATGGCAGCCACATACATCTCCACGAGGTGAGGGAGGAGGTTACGGCGGTCCGCTCGAAGACCGGGCGCTCCCCCATCGCCCAGTGCGCCCGCCTGGGGCTGTTCGGGGCGCCCACCCTCGCCGCCCACTGCATCTGGGTGGACGGGCACGACCGGGAGCTGCTGGCCGAACACAACGTGGGGGTGGCCCACAACCCGGTCTCCAACATGATCCTGGCGTCCGGCGTGTGCCCGGTTCCGGAGCTGCGCCGGCTGGGGGTGAACGTGGGCATCGGCGTGGACGGACCGGCCAGCAACGACCGCCAGGACATGCTCGAGGCGATCAAGCTGGCGCCCCTGCTGCAGCGGGTGGACAGTCTCCAGGCCACCGCCCTCTCGGCCAGGGACGCGCTGACGATGGCCACCATCGAAGGCGCCCGCTCCATCTGTATGGAGGACGAAGTGGGTTCTATAGAACCCTCCAAACAGGCCGACCTGGTGGTTTTCGACGGTTCCTCCCCCGCCCTGGCCAATATCCACGACCCCTTCCAGGCAGTCGTCTACTGCGCCGGACCGCGGGACGTAACCGACGTGTGGGTAGCCGGGGAAAGATCAGTCGCCGACGGAAAGATCGTCAACGTGGACCCGAACGAGGTGGTCCAACGCTCGCGCCCCCTCGCCCGGAAACTGGCCCGCCTCGGCGAGCTGAGCGACTATTCGGTCCTCGCCCGAGCCTAACCGAAAGAGGGGTAGCTTTCTCTGTCGCCCTCGGTGTGCTGGACGATCACCGTCCTGTGCGGGAAGGGTATCTCTATACCTGCCGCGTCCAGAGCCTCTTTGATCCGCAGGCGCAACTCGCGTTCCGTTCTCCACTGCAGAGAAGGCTTGGTTTTGGCCCTCACCCGTATGAAAATGCTAGATTCCCCCAAAGATTGAACGCCTTTGACTTCGGGTGGTTCGGATAGCTCGTCCCCGCCCCATTCAGGGTCTTCCCACATTTCTTGACCAGCCTTCCGGATTACTTCTATCGCCTCACGTAGGTCACAGTTGTATGAGACTTCTATATCTATCTGTGCTCGAGCCCATAGCTGAGAATAATTAGCTATGAAATCTATTCTACCGTTGGGAACATTCCAGACGACCCCCGTACGAGTACGGATCGAGGTAGATCTCAACGACACTTTCTCCACGGTTCCTCGACCTTTTCCAAAATCTATATCATCCCCAACGCTGTAGATATCTTCTATCATCATGAACACGCCGCTCAAAAAGTCCCTGACGACGGCTTGAGCCCCGAAACCTATGGCGATACCGATGATACCGGCACCGGCGATAAGCGGTCCCAGGTTGATGTTGAGCTGACCTAGAGCCAGCAATACTGTAAACACCCATATAGCGATCAGAGCCACGCTGCGAAGCACCCCGGCCAGCGTCTCGGCTCTGGCTTTGGCTCGTAACTTGTCCGCTTCTACCGAGGCTGAGGAATCGCGTCCCACCTCCCTGAGATCGGTCCTGTCTATCCGTTCCGTGAAATGTGCGATAGCCCGCTTGACGATACGGGATATGATCCATCCGCCCAGCAGTATGAACAGCACTATCAAACCGCGTCCTACGAACCAGTCCGCCAGTTCGGCCAGCACCCTGCTGTTAGACCATTCGTAAACCGCGTCGCACGCGAAGCTCGCTTGTTCACCGCACACCGACGATGGTCCGGTGCTGGTTTGCTGGGCTAGAAAGATCATTTGGACACACCCATGCTTAGATTCAAGAAGCCGCCGCGAAGTGGGGCAGAACCGAATCCTAGCGGCATCGCCCGGCCGGGGGCGCGGTGCGCCGCCGACAGCAACCCTTCGAATATGGACTCGGACGAGGCGGCGGGATCCGTAAGAAGGCTATCGAGGGGTGGGCGAGACCCACGACTTCCGGTCCCGGCCGCGCTGCCAAATCGTGGTCGATCCGATGAACAACGCTGCTGATCCTACGGTCCTCGCCTTCCGCGCCGGGGTCCGGCGAGGCGGGCAACCCCTACCGGCAACCATGCCCGCAGCCGGCCTGGCTCAAAGAGGGCCGGTCAATGCGGCGGACAACACTTCGAGGAAGCGGTCTATGTCGGAACGCTCCACTACCAGCGGGGGGGCTACCCGGACGGTTCCCGCGGAGTTGAGCATCGAACCCACCACCACCCCCCTCCGTTCCATGTCCTCGACAAGCGGCTGGGCCATCTCCGCCGGGACCAAGTCGAAGGCGCACCACAGGCCGAGGCCTCTCACGGCGGCGATGGCGCCGGGGCGCCGCTCCCCCACCTGACGGAGGCCGTCCCGCAGGTATTTACCCATCTCCCGGGAACGCTCCACCAAGCCTTCGCTCCGGATCACGTCGAAAGCGGCGACAGCCGCCGCGCACGAGACCGGATTGCCTCCGAAGGTGGTGAGGTGGGACAGGGGCGGATCGAGGAAAGTAGCGAATATCTCCTCGGTCGAGACGAACGCGCCGAGCGGGAGGCCGCCGCCGAAGGCCTTGGCCATGGTTATCACATCCGGCGTCACCCCCCAGTTCTGGCACGAGAACCACCGGCCGGAGCGGCCCATCCCCCCCTGCACCTCGTCGCATATCAGCAGGGCGCCCCGCTCGGTGCACAGCTCCCGCAGACCGGGCAGAAAACCGTCCGACGGGATCCGCACCCCTCCTTCTCCCTGGATCGGCTCGACGATGACCGCCGCGATTTCCTCGTTGATCGCCGCGTCCGCCGCGTCCAGATCGTCGAAAGGCGCGAACCGCACCGGCTCCAGCAACGGCTCGAAAGGCTTACGCCACGCCTCCTTCCAGGTAACCGACAAGGAGCCGAAGGTGCGTCCGTGGAACGACCGCTCGAAGGCTACGAAACCCGGCCGCCCTGTGTACTTGCGGGCCAGCTTCAGGGCCCCTTCGGTGGCTTCGGTCCCGGTGCTGGTCAAAAAGGCCACGTCCAGGCCACCCGGGGTCACCGACGCCAGACGGCGGGCGATCTCCACCTGCGGCGGCAGGGTGAACCGACCGTACACATCGACGTGGGCGAAGCGGTCCAGCTGGTTCTTGACCGCCTCTACGACCGCCGGGTGGCAATGCCCCAGGTTGGAGACCCCGATCCCCGAGATCATGTCCAGCAGGATGCGGCCATCGGCGGTCTTGAGCGAACATCCGGCGGCGTCCACCACCACAGTGCCCTTGATCCCCGGCACCGTCTGGGAGAGGTGCTTCACGAAGTCGGTGCGGTAACGGTCCGCCTCCTCCTCGGACATGACCGGCCTGGTGTCGAGCTGCTTCACTCCGGTCGGTCCGATCCGCTCCCGGTCTCCCCGACCACTGACGCCGCCGGTCGGCTTTCCGTAGGCGCGAAGGAACCAGGCCTTGGCCCGGACCAGCTCGGCGTCCGAATCCCCCAGCCGCCTCGCCCAAGCCGATTCATCCCGGTCGGTCGGGGCGAGACCGGCCCGGCGGGCCTGAACCACCACCCGGGCCCGTTCCTCCAAGAACCAGAGGCGGGAGGCTGCCTCGAGAAGATCCCCTCCCACCGACAGGCATCCGTTGGCCTGCAATATCACCGAATGGCCGCCTCCCAGGGTGCGGGCCACCGCCGCCGCCTGCTCCGGCGTCTTGACCAGCTCGATGTCGGGATGGACCGGAACCGCCGCCCCGCTCATCCCGCCCAGCCCGTGCATCAGCGGAAGCTCCTCGGCGCCCGTTCCCCACACCGCCGTGTAAGGCGGATGGCCCCGGCAGACGGCCGCCGCGTCGGGGCGGGCCCGGTAGACGGCGGCGTGCATCGGGGTTTCCATCGGGAGGGCGTCCACAGGTCCCGCCGCCGGACGGCCGCCCCTCACCTCGATGACGTCCTCGGCCCTCGCATCGAGCATGGGTGCGGTGCTGGTGATCAGGAACCCGGTCGGGGTCCTGGCCGAGACATGGCCGAAGGCCTCTACCAAACCGGCGGCGGCCAGCATCCGGGCTGTCGAGGCCACGTCCTCCCGCCGGACCGCCGGCGCGGCGTTCACTGTTCTTCCAGCCAGTCCGTCAGATGCGTCAGGCTCTCCGGCAGTCCGAGAGGGGTGTCGTTGCCGTCCCCGCGGGCGTAGACGGCCCGCACCGCCCCCGGCGAATCCCGGCGGCCCTCTGCCCGGAGCCGGCGGGCGAGCCGTTCGCGGGCGTCTGCGAGCTGTTCTTTGATGGGCATGACGGTGACCAGCCCCGGCGCCCCGTCCAGCACCCCGACCAGGCGGACCGGACCCTCGGTGCCCAACCGGGACTGGGGCAGGCCGTCCGCCTTGCGAAAGGCGCGGTCGGCGAGGAAGCTGCGGTGGGTGAGCCCCGGCGAGACCCAGGCGCCGATCGCCGAATATGAGGGGGCGAGCCGCACCAACGCCGCCCTGATCACATCTGCCAGCAGGTTGTGGGTTTCGGCGTAGGCCTGCCGCTCGCCCGGCCCCCAACGCCACCGCCCGTCGCTGAGGGGGACGGCGGTGCAGTCCGGGCGCTCGGGCGACACCGAAGTTCCCCTCGCCTCGAAGAGCCCCGGATCGTCGTAGGAGGCGGCCGGGCTGGGGCGGCCCCTCCAGTAGCAGATGTGTTCGTAGGGGACCAGGGCGAGCGGCTCCGACATGACGAAGCGGTCGAGATACACGTCGCCGCGGCGAAGCGGCCCGTCATGCAGCACCTCGGGGGTCTCGCCGTCGTCCAAGAATTCGGAAAGCGTCTCCGGCGCCGTCGAGTCCCCTTCGGGTTTCCAACCGGCTTCCAGCAGGGCGCCGTTGATGGCCCGGTGTTCCCGGCTGGTGGAGTAGGGCTTGTACTTGGTGCAGGGAATCAGCAACGCCGCCCGCCTGGCGCCTTCGGCGGCGGCCGGGGGTTCCCACTCTTCGGCGATGAAGGAATGAAAAGCCTCGACATCGGGATGCTCCATACCGTCCAGGTTGTCCTGCGGCGAGTAGAAGCGGAGGGAGAGGTCGAGCTCGAACGGCGGGCGTATCTTGCGGGACGAGTCGGACAGCCGCGCCTCCTTGGGGTCTATTCGGAGAATGGTCATGAGTCTCTCCCTTCGGGTTGCTCATCCCGCACCCTCATCAGCATCGCGGTGGGGTTGAAATCGTTGCAGGGGGTGAGATCCTGGGGGCAGGAGGACAGCAGCACCACCAGGTCCTCGTGGGCGCGCAGCGTGATGGTTGCGCCCGCCTCGTGCGCGGCCGGATCCGTCACCACGCCCCCCTCGTCGGTAACCCGGTTGTGCATGAACACGTTCCAGGCCATCTCACCGGCCAGATCGAAGTCCTCCCCCAGCAGGTCGCGGCCTTGTTCGAGGTTCCCCAGGCAGTGCCCGTGATCGTCCAGCCCGTAGTCGCGTTCGAAACGTTCGTGGTCGCAACAGGGAACGATGATGTCGTGGCGCTCCACGTCGTCCCGCACGATCGTGAACACCGGGTTGCGGCGGTTGGAGAAAACCTGCGATCCCGTCCCGAGTGCGATCGAGGCGTTGCAGGAAACGGTGTGGGTCGGCGACAGATACTCGGACGGATCGTTGCGGAACCAGGCGATCAGATCCCCTACCTGGCGGCCTTCGAGGTCGACGATGTCGAGCATCTGCCCCTCGTCTACATAGACACCCCGCCCCTCGCGGGCCGGGACGACGACTTCGTTTGGTTGGTTCATCGGCAACTCCTAGAAATGCTATTCGGGCAGGCCGCCCCCTGCAGGATAGGTTGGCGAGGCAGGAGCAATGCGGACTCAGGGTAAACCATCCACACGCCGCAACTTCGAGATGGGCGTGACCGGAGGCGCCGGCGGCTCCACCTTCGACCCGGCGGGTTCTTGCCCACCGGGCCCTCGTCTCCTATATACATAGAGGCCGGTTAGCATGAGTCCTGTACTCGTGTGAGGAGAGGAGAGGCGTATGGCGGCGGCGCCGGACGGTCCGGAAAGAAGCCAGATTGCTCGAAGCAGACGGTGAAAACCCTTGCCATCGCCCTCGTTACGTGCCTGGTGATACCTAGTTGCGGCGATTCTCGAACCGCTGACCCGCCTCTGGAGTCATACGTGGAGCGGGGAGAGTACGCGGTCGGTATGAGGGCGCTCTACTTCCACGATCCGACCCGGCAGTTCGACAGTTGGAACGCCGCCCACGCCTCCGACGGCTACAAGGCGGTCCTGAGGGAGATCAACGACGCAGGCGAAACCCAGATAGTCGCCGCGCACGTGTGGTATCCGGTCGACGATCCCGGCTCGGCGCGCCAAGCAACCCTCGACGATTTCGCGGACAGCATCAGCCAGACGTTCCGCAACCAGTACGAGTTCGGCTCGATGTTCTTTCTCGCCAACCTCGTAGACGCAGAAGGTCAGGCCATCTTCTCGAACCCGGCGGCGATGCCGTCGATCCTGGCAGAGGCGAGGGAACGGCTTGTCGACGCCTACTACCAGGCCCCCATAGCGGAGGGCAGCTTTCCGGTGATCATCGCGGCGCACGGACTGGGGGGGAACTCGTTCGGGTGGACGGCGTTCGCGGAGTACCTGGCAAGCCACGGCTATGTGGTGGTCGCTCCGAGCTTCATCTCCGACAGCTCGCTGCCGAACGTGCTGGACAGCCCCGATTCCAGGTACGCCCGGGCATCGGACGCAGCGGCGGTCGACAGGGCGTACCAGACGATCCTCGGTGAGTCCAAGGTGATACCCGGCTTCTACAAGTACTTCTTCGGTGAGGAGCAGCCCGGATTCGGAGGCCCGGGCGGATCCGGGGAGCCAGGCGGATTCGGAGAACCGGGCGGATCCGGGGAACCGGGCGGATTCGGGGAACCGGGCGGATCCGGAGAACCGCCGGACCAGGCGGAGCAGCCGGGATTCGAAGGGCCGGAGGGGATGCGTGCGCTACCGGGCGGGGCCCGGAAGGTGGGCGAGATGATGGGTGAGTTCTTCACGCAGCGGGTGGCCGACGTGGAGACCGTCATCGACGGCCTGTCCAGCCTCAATGAGAGCCTGGATTCGTGCTCCTCCGAATACACGGCGCAAGGTCAACCGGTGCACGGCGCCGAAGTGTGCGGCTTCTTCTCCGACGCCCTCGACGTCGAGAACATCGGCGTCATGGGGCACTCTCTCGGTTCGATGACCGCGCAGTTCACCGTGGCGAGCAACGAAAAGGTCGCCGCGGCCGTCGGCTACAACAACGGCCCGCCCCGCTATTGGGAACCTGCGGGCATCTTCGGCGGAGGCGCCGCCGAGGACGGTCAGCCCGCCGGAAGCTCCAGGCCGGTCATGCAGATCCACGGTTCTGAAGACGCCTTCGTTCAGGGTGTATTCCGCGGCCTGATGTGGAACACCTACATTGCGGCGGGCGGCAACCCGGAGGACATCTGGCTGCTCGAACAGGAAAGGGTCCCGCCCACCGATGAGAACCCTCAGCCGATAGCGAGGAACGCATACAACCGGGCCACCGGCGACAAGGTGATCATCTCGGTCAAGGACGTGAACCACGGCTTGCTCGTAGACGACTTCACAGCCGTGTTCTCCGAACAGAATCCCCTGGAGGTGGACGGCCGGAGGTACTGGAGCGCGGCGCAGCCGATTCCGAGGAAGGCCGTGGGCCAGGACGTTCTCGACCCCGCATTTCGGGGTGCGCCGTACACGCCCCTGGCCTGGGACACGGTGGGCGGCAGCGAGGTCTACATGCCGATCTTCATACGGAACTACTTCACGAAGAGCTGGTTCGACTACTACCTCAAAGGAGACGAGAGCGGGCTCAGGTTCACCGAGAACCCGATCGAGGAAACGGGCCTGCTGGACATCCGCAGCGACCTGCCCGATAGGTAGACGACCCGGGCCCTCGCAAGCCGCCCGCCGGGCGAAATGCTATACGTGGGCCGATCCCGGGAGCTCTCCGACATCGGGCGTGACCGTAACCTGGCGCGCCGCGGCCGGGGTGTTGCGGCTGCGCAGCGCCCTCACCCGTCCGTCGATGATCACCGCACCGATGCCGGGTATGTCGCCGCGGGCGAGCGACCCGAGGGCGTCGCCCCCGTACGACCCCCAGGGGGCGTCGGCTATCACCAGGTCGGCGGGGCGGCCCGCCTCGATCTTCCCTGCTTCCAGCTCGTACACGTCGGCGGTTGCTCCCGAGGCCCAAGCCCACACCACCGCCGGATCGGCGCCGGTGAGCGACGACAGCTCCGCCATGGTCTTGATCACCCCCAGCGGCATGACTCCGGTGCCGGTCGGAGTGTCGGAACCGATGATCACCCGGTGCTCGGCGCCGTGCTCCAGTACGGATTCGACGATGCGGACGGCGCTGCGCAGGTTGCCGGCTTGGACGATCTGGAGCACCAGGTCGGTGGAGGCGATGATCTCCTCCAGCCCGTCGTCGTCCAGCGAGGTGGGACCGCCGTTTATGTGGCCGCACACATCGGGGCGGAGCAGCATGAGGTGCTCGGCGGTGATGGGCTTGGAGCCGGGGATGGAGGCGCCTCCCGAGTGGCACATGACCCGGATGCCCACCTCTTGGGCGGCCCGGACCTGGGGAAGGCCGTCGGCCGGATCGTCGTACAGCCCGAACCCGAACTTGGCGAGGCGGATTCCCTGATCGGCCATGTACCGGAAGTGGCCTTCCTCCAGGGTGGGTTCGAGCACCACCGCACCGGCGTGCACCTTCATGCCGTTGGGCCGGTAGTTGCTCCACGACCGCTGGGCGAGGACGGCCAGAGCCATCACTCCGTGGGCGTCGTGCGGCCGGCCGGGGGCGTGGATCTCGCCGGGCGAGATCGCCTGGGTGATCCCCCCGTGCACATAGGAGCTGAGGAAACCGACCGTGTTCTGGCGGGGGGTGTAATCCCCGATCACCACATGGCAGTGTGAGTCGACGAGGCCCGGCCCTACGGTGGCCCCGTTGGCGTCTATCACCTGGTCGGCGTCGTCGAACCCGAGCCCCGACCCTACGGAGGCGATCAGCCCGTCCTCGATGAGCAGGGAGTCTGCTTCGATCACCGGCCGGGCGAGGTCGCCGGTGACCAGCGCCCCGATGTTTACCACCGCGGTGAGCTTCGGCCCCTCCACCGGCTAGATCAGCCCGTCCTCGCCTACCGCGTCTTCGGGGGCCAGACCGCCCAGGCGGGCGTTGGGGCGGCCCCGGTTGGCCGCCGCCACCGCCACCACCACCTCGTCGGGCCGGGGGGCGTCGCCCGGGTACAAGGTGGCGGCGTCGTAGTGGTCCCGCACGTAGAGGGCGTCCTTGTGGGCGAGCGGAATGGTGATGGGCGTTCCCGCAGGGCCGGTGATGGTGGCGGACGACATCCAAGCCACCCCGCCCCCGACCTTCTCCCGGAACGGATCGGCGAAGGCGGTCGAAAGGAACATCACCACGTGCTCCTGCGATCCGTCGAGCCCGGCGATGCCGCCCTTGCCGTAGGAGAGCACCGGCGCACCGATGGCTTCCACGACCATCTCTCCGAGCCGGGCGCCCAGACCGGCGGAGAACTCCACCGCCGCCGACAGATCATCGTGATAAGCACCCGCGTAGGGGTTGTGGATGACGGCGGCTACGACCGCCTTGCGGAGCGGAGGGTCGGCTGCGACACCTTCCCGGCTGTGCTCCTCCTCGGTTTGGACGATGAACTTGCGGAACGGGAAGGCGGCGTTCATCCGGACCCCTCCCGGGCGGCCGCGGCGGACGGCGGATAGGTGCGGTCGAAGAGGCCGGGCGGCAGGCCTTCCAGATAGGAGAGGACATCGCCGAGGTCGGTTACGTCCACGTACTTCATGTGCAGGTCGAAAAGGGCGATCTTGTGGGACACCTCGCCCCGGTCGAAGACGGCCTCGTGGGGGATGGTCACCCTGAAGTCGTAGGACAGGGCATCGACCGCGCTGGCCCGCACACAGCCGCTGGTGGTAGTGCCGGTGAGGATTAGCGAATCGGCGCCCATCATGTTCAGGTGGCTGACGAGGGGGGTGCCGAAGAATGCGGAGGGCTTGCGCTTCTCGATGAACAGGTCGCCCTCCTTCGGCGCCACCTCGGCCACGATCTCGTTGCCCTTGTGGCCCATGACGTCCACTTCGTCCTCGGCCCGGGTGCTCTTCAGCGACCACACGCCCAGATCGAATCCGTCGGGCCGCCGGGGGTTGGTGGTGTAGATGATCGGAAGCCGCTTCCGGCGGGCGGCCTCGAGTATCCGCCGGATGGCGGGGATGCCCCGCTCCCAGGCCGCCGGTCCGCAGGAATACCGCCATCTCCTGATCGAGTCGAGGATCGGCTCGGCCCGGTCCCCGCAGAAGTTGTAGTTGACATCGATCACCATGACCGCCGGGCGCTCCCCGTATCCGGCCCGCCTGCCCCAACCGGCCTCGGCGAAGACCGTCCGATCGGTTTCGGTGAGAACGTCGTCCCAGACCGCCACTTTCAACCTCCCCTGACGCCCCTGTATCGGGTGGTCTCGGCAGAGAAACCCGGGCGCACGAAATCGTCGGCCAGCCAGCGGTCGGTGAGGGCCGCCCGCACCGGGCTGGTGTCGATGACCTGGCGCTTGGGGCGCAGGGAGCGCGGCTGATACCGGCCGCGCGGTTCCCCCACCGGCCGCATCCCCGGCGAGTCATCGGCCCACTCCGCGCTGACCTCGCCGCGCAGGATGGTCATGACGGGCCAACCGGTGAAGGTGTGGCCTTCCATGATCGACCAGCCCGAACGGGTGTTGATGTGCTCCTTGCCTACGGTGACCTCCCGTCCGAGGTCGATGATCACGAAGTCGGCGTCGAACCCCGGCAGCAGCGACCCTTTCTTCCCCCACAGGCCGGAGGTCTTGGCCGGGTTCTCGCTGCTGACCTGCACCGCCCGCTCCAGGCTGATGCGGCCCTTGTTGACGCCCTCGGAGAGAAGCACGGGCAGGAACAGCTCCACCCGTGAGAACCCGGTGCGGCAATCCCATATGACGGGGTTGTACATCTCTTCGTGGGAGGTAGGCTCCCATCCCACCACGTGGTCGGAGCCGACCACGTCCACGATCCCCTCGGCCAGCGCCACCCACAGCGCTTCTATGTTGTCCCGGCGGCGGAGAGGCACGTTGATGCGCCAGCCGTATTCCGGTTCGGCCCACAGCCAGGGCGGGCCGGTCTGGGCGTAGAGCTCCAGCCCCTCGGCGCGGGCCCTGGCCACCTCCTCGAAGGAGAGCCTGGTGGTGCAGTGCTGCAGGTAGAGCGGCACGCGGCCGGGGGTCTGCATGGCGAGGTATGCGTAGGAGCGGATGTGATGCGCCTCCATGAAATCGGGCGACCGGTCCGTCCAGGAACCGAAGTCGGTCCTGCCTCCGGCGCGGAGCCGTTCCTCGAAGATCCGGCCGATCTCCCAGTTCTCCGGATGGATGTGGACGATTCCCGGGTAGCCGAGGTGCGCCGTTTCCTCCATGACCATGAACACGGTGCCGTCGTCGATGCCGGTCCCCAGCCCGGCCCGCCGTGAGGGCCAGTTGGTGTCGTCGTCGTCGGACATACCCTTCATGGAACGGGTCTGGAGGTACAGCTTGAAGGATGTGACCCCGTGCTCCTCGGCGTACTGGGGAATCTCCCGGGCGTGCTGGTCGGTTTCGACCATGTAGGTCAGGTAGGCGTCTACGTGGCTGTGCTCGTTTATGACATCCCGCCCCGAGGGGAAGGACTCGTTGAAGGAGACCACATCGGCCCTGGCCACCACCTCTTTGAACGGTTTGGTTCCGAGGCGGGTGGTCGGGGCCTGGATGCCCCAGGTGGTGATGCCGGCCGCGGCGGCCGCCCTCGATTCGGTTTTCATGTCGTAGTCGAAAGGCACGTAGCAGCCGGGATGCGCCTCGGAGTCGATGACGCCGGGCAGCACGTAGTTGCCCTTGGCGTCGATGGTGCGGGCCGCGGCGGGGAGCATCTCCTCGGTCGCCAGCACCGCCACCTTGCCGTCCTTGACCCCCACCCCCACCCTGTAGCGCCCTCCCCCCAACACCACCGTCCCGTTGATTACCGCCAGATCGAGGGGCGCGCCCGCCATGTTGCCTCCGTAACTCCGCCAGATATCTTGCCGACCGACAGACCGAGCCTAGCCGCGTCATCCAACCTGGCTCCGTCCCGAAGGAAGGAAGGAAGGAAGGAAGGTTTCCCACGATCTGAACGCTTGTTCCGTCCTTCCGCCGAAAGATAACAATATATTTCGCGAATAAAGGCCCGAAACGCCTATTCTCCAGAAAGATAGTAATATCTTTTCCGGTCTGGTGGACGGAGGCATGAAGACCCTCGGCGATATACCCGGCGAGATGACTGCCGACGAATTCTGGGGTCTGTTCGGCCGGCGCGAGCACGCCGGGCTGGACTTCAAGCGAGGGGTGTCCAAGGGTCTCCTCGACGCCATCCCGGCCATGGCGATGACCAACGGCGGGTTGATCGTTCACGGCGTAGAAGACGACCGCTCTATCGTCGGATGCCCGCTCAGCCAGAACACCCAGGACAGGATCCACCGCTTCGCAGCCGAATGCGATGTCGAAGTTCAGATCAGAGCGGTGATCGTCGACGGCGTGGAGCTCACGATCACCTCGGTGACCGAGGTCCGCGAGCGGATCGTCACCACCCCCGACGGACGGCTTCTGCGGCGCGTCGGCGACGACTCCCTCCCGCTGCGGGGAGACGCTCTCCGTAGATTCGTGATGGCCCGCTCCGAATATCCCGGCGAGGACGAGGCCGTCGGACACTTCGACGCAGGTGGCTTCGACCTAGGGCTGGTGAACAAGGCGCTGAAGGCCGACGGCAGAAGACCAATCAAGAGGTCGAGCCTGCCGCGGGCCCTCGTCGACCTCCGGGTCGCCCGCCCGGCCGATGGAGAATCGGATCCGCAGGTGTTGAGGGCTGCGGCGGTTCTGTTCGCTGCAAACCCCGCGGAACACATATCAGGAGCGAGGGTGCAGTTCGTGCGCCGCGCCGGGGTCGGCCCCGGTCCGGGACCGACCAGCGCGCGAGCAGAGATAAAGGGACCGCTGCCCATCGTCGTAGAAGAGTGTCTACATATGATCGCCGATCACACAAGGCAGTTCGAAGCCGTGGTGGGCGTGAGGAGGGAGACTATCCAGGAGTATCCGCGGGAAGTGCTGCGGGAGGCCGTGGTGAACGCGCTCGCCCACCGGGACTACGGCTTGGCGGGCGCCACCGTCGACATCACGGTTTGGGATGACCGTGTCGAGGTAACCAGTCCGGGGCCGCTGCCCGGACACATCACGGTGGACAACATGCGAACCGAGCACTACAGCCGCAACCCCCGGATCATGAGCGTGCTCAAGAAGATGAGGCTCGTAGAGGAATACGGTGATGGGGTGGACCTCATGATCCGGGAGATGGAATCACGCCTGCTCAAACCGCCCGCCTTCGACGCGAACCAGGATTCCGTGACCGTCACGCTGCACAACCGCGCTCTGGTAGGTGTGGAGGACCAGATCTGGCTGCAGCTTTTCGCGGACCATACGATGACGGTCGAGGAGCGGCTGGCCCTGGTAACCGCCCGAGCCGAGGGCTCGGTCACCCCCCGGCGTCTACGCGAGCTGATGATCGGGGTGGATGCGGGCGCGGTCCTGGCCGGAGCGGCCGCGAAGGGCCTGCTCACCCGGGTCGGCGTCCGGGGCGGCGCCCGCTACGTGCTCTCCGATGAGGTCGTGCTGCGCACCGGCGGCGCCGGCATCCAAGCCCGCAGCCGCCAACAGCAGACCCTGCTCGACGAGATCGGCCGCCGCGGCAGCATCTCGACCGTGGAAGGCGTCAAGCTCTTGGACAAACCGATGACGGTGGTCCGGAACCTTCTGAACGATCTCGTGCGGTCGGGGCATGCCCGCGCCGAGGGGCAAACCCGGGCAAGGCGCTACTACCCTGCCGGATGATCCCACCGGTAGCGGCGGCGGTCGGAGCAACAGTCATCAGGCAACGCCGGCCCCGGAAAAAGATATTACAATCTTTCTGCGATAAAGGCCGAAAAGGTCTTTATTACGGAAATATAATCTTATCTTTCTACTCGAACCGAGCCTCGCGGCACCCTTCCCAGGATCGACAGACAAGGCAGGCGGGCCCGCGGTAGGGTGAGTATCAGCCCAAGGAAGGACAGCACCGATGAACCCGGCCGCTGATATCCCCGCCTCGGTGCGGAGCGAGCTTCTGGACCTGCTCGACGAGGTGAGGAGCCTGCCCGATGAGCGTCCTGACGATGCTCACTCCCGCATCACCGTGGTGGAGGCCATCGAAACCGGGCTGGAGGGGAACGCCTCCATTGGGGCGCTGATCGCTGACCCGGACGGACGGGTGGTGTTGAGCGAACGGAACCGTATGTTCTTCCCCCGGTTCCGCAGCGACCTCCATGCCGAGATGACCCTATTGACCAGGTACGAGAACGAACATGCCCCTAAGGCCGACCTGCGTGGCCATACCCTGGTCACCTCCCTCGAGCCGTGCGAGATGTGCACGATCCGCATCATCAACTCGGGCGTGACCAGCTGCCTGTACGTGGCCTCGGACCTGGGGAAGGGGGGCATCACCGGCCCCAACCGGCTCGCTCCGCACTGGGCGCGGCTGGCCGAGCACCAGAACTTCGCGGCCGCCGATTGCTCCGACCGCCTGGCGGAGATCAGCCTGGCGGCCTTCGAGGCCACCATCGGGGGGGTGATCCGGAAGCTGATGGCCCGGCGGCTTCTCGAAGGATCGTAAGAGACCCGTGGACGCCGCTGTCCCTGCCGCAGAGATCGTCTTCCGACTGATCCCCCTGCTCCTTCTCCTGGGGACCGCCCTCATGGGCGCCGTCGTCTGCCTCAACAACATCACCGCCCCTGGTGCGAACCTCGCCTTCGTCCGGCACGTCATGACGATGGACACCACCAACATGGACCCCGGCACCCAATGGCGGGAGGTGCGGTCGCCGGCCTTGCATCGGGCCGCGTTCATCGCCATGCTCGTGTGCGAGATCGCGGTTACGGTGCTGGGCCTGTTGGGCAGCTATTTCCTGGCCGTCAACCTCACCGCGGCGGACGGGGCCTGGGAATCAGCCAAGCTGTTCGGCTACCTCACCTTCCTGATGGCCCTAGTCGTGTGGTTCCTGATCATCCAGGTGGTCGGGGCCGAGTGGTACGTCAGCTGGCAGTCCGAGAAGTGGAACGCCATCCGCGACTCCATCCGCATCAACCTGATCACCATCGCCGGGATAATCATCCTCCGCCTCTCCTGATCGACACCGCCGTTATGTCGAGCTGAAACCAGACTTCGAGATCGCCGGTGATAGGCGCCGGGCCTGTTGGACGACAGGAATCATCTGTTACACAGCCAGCACGCGGGCTGGGTTGGTGTGGGTCATGGCACGGATGGCTTCCTCGGAAACCCCCTCGGCTCTCAACATGGGCAGGAAGTTGTCGATGAGGTGCTGGTAGCCGTGGCCGCCGTTGGTTTTCAGGCGGGGCCGGGCAGGCATGTCCTGGGCGATCAGCAACCGGTCCTGGTGGCCCTGCCGCACCAGCTCGGCCAGGAACTCGGCCCGCCGCCGATCGGTGTTTATCCACTCGATTCCGATCAGGTCGAACTCCATGTAGGCACCGGTGGCGGCCACCCGCTCCAGCTCGTGCATCTCCAGCACCCCGTCCAGGTGGCCGATGATCACCCGGTCGGGCGCCACTCCCTCTTCCTGGAATATCTCGAGAAACGTCAGAGCCATGTACATCGTCGTATGGGTGGTGATGGGCAGGCCGGTCGCCGCCTGGGCGCGGGCCGCGGCGCGCAGCACCCGTTCCTCCACCCCCTGGACCCAGGTCTTGTCCAGCCCGATCTCACCGATGATGCCCGGCCTGATCCCGGTGCCGCCCACCCCGTTTTCGATCTCGTCGATCATGTAATCGGCCAACCGCCGGGTGGTCCACTTGTTCACGAACTCGGGGTAGTAGGGCTCCCGGTAGAAGCCGGTCCCCATGACTATATGCACGCCGGTCGACTCCGACACCCGGCGGAGTTTCTCGGGGTCGCGGCCGATGTGCTCGAGGGTGGGGTCCACGAGCGTCCTTCCCCCGGCCTCCCGGTAGAGCCTCACCTCCTCGGTCATCTGCACCTCGTCGGTGATCGGCAGGGCCAGCCAGCGGTGGCGGGGCCACGAGAGGTCGGAGAAGACATGCTCGTGCATCTGGGTATGGCCCAGATCTTCCGGCGCTACAGGGCCCCGAACGGTCATCACCCGTTTGGACAAGGCGCCTCCCTCGCTCCGCCTGCCGGACAGCTGCGAGACCTGCTCAGGCCGGTCCCGAACGTGCGGCCGAGATCGCCTCACGCGCAAAGGCGGCGCCCCGTTCGAAGACCCGCTCGGCGTGCTCCTCCCTGGCGTGGTCCTCGAAGGCCGCATACTTGGCGGTCCCGTCCCGCTCCATCTCCATGAGCAGACCCCGGTAGTTGATGCCGTCGTCCCCGACCGCCACAGGGAGGAAGGCACCGGCATGGGAATCGGAGAGGGTCTCGTATTGATCGGCCGAGCCGTACAGCTTCTCCGAGAAACGGGACATGCCCTTGAGGTGCGCATAGGCGATGTAGTCCCGCAGTATCCGGTACCCGTAGGGCCACGGCTCGATCCCGGCCGCGTAGACGTTTCCGGCGTCGAAGTTGACCCGAACGTGGGGCGCGTCCAGGGCGTCCAGGAAGCGGGCGGTCAGCTCCGGCTCTCTGACCACGTCAGTGGCCTCGGGGTCCTCGTTGCGGAGGTCGAAGTGGTTCTCGAGCAGCATGGTCACGCCCTTGTCGGCGGCCAGGTCGTGGCAGGGCGCCATCCGCCGCTTGTAGCGCTCGACTATCTCCTCGAAACTCCATGCCGGGTTGTGCCCCGGGTAGGTGATGACGAACTCGGCGCCCACCTCGTCGGCGAGGCCGATCACACCGCAGATCGCCCTCTGGGCGGCGGCCACGTCGTCGGTGATCATCACCCTCCATTTGGCGGTGGCGTTGATACAGACGATGCGCACCCCGTATCCATCGAGGGTCTCGGCGGCGGAGTCGAAACCCTCGTTCTGGGGGTAGTAGACGAGCTCCAGGGCCTCGATGCCCAGCCGCCGGCACCGATCGCCGAGCCGGTCGTAGGTAGGGTGCCAGCGGTTCCAGGACGAGTCTGCGCAGATCGCCAATTCCATGATCGGTCCCCTCTCAGCGGGCCTTCGTTATAGAAGGAAGCCTACGCGGAGGGCCGCCGATGAGCACCCGGCTAGGCTTCGCCCCATGAAGGGGAACGGGTGTCAGGCGGCTGCGCTCCCGGCGGACTTTCCCCCCGATGACCTTCCCCCCGATCCTGACCGGCCCTCCGCTTTCCCGGCCCGGATCTCTCTCCGGCTCGGACTTTGGGCATTCGCTGCGCTGCTGGTGTTCTCCGCCTGCGGCAGCTCCGCTCCCCCGCCGGAATCAGTACCCAGCCCGCCGCCCGATACCGCCCCCGGGACGACCCCGAATACGACCGCCGTTTCGACCGCCGCCTCCCGGCCAACCACAACCACCGCGCCGGCAACAACCGCCGCTCCGGCCGCGACCACCGCGCCCAAGGTGCTGAGTGTCGAGGTGATCATCACCGACCTCGAGAACCCGCGCGGGATCGGGATCGACCGCCGAGGCACCCTCATCATCGCCGAATCAGGGTACGGGGAGGACGCCGAGGCTCCGATCCTGCGAACCGGGCGCCTCACCCGCTTCCTCGACCGCAACGCCGACGGAGACTTCGACGACCCGGAGGAAACCGAGCGGTGGCTGGACAACCTGATCAGCTTCAACTCGGTCAACAAGTACGACACCGGCCGCGACGAGGTGAGCGGCCCCACGGACGTGTTGGTACACGCGGACGGGCGGGTGTATCTGTCCCTGGACGGGGGCATCGACCAGAGCGGCGGCACCTTCATCCTCTTCGAGATGGACGAGCGCGGGGCGGTCCTCCGGGAGATACCGCAGTATTCCAACATGACCGGCATCGGGTTCTCTCCCGATCAGCGCCGAATCTACGCCACGCAGAGCACCCTCAACCAGCTGATCGAGATCGACCTCGAGACGGGAGACCGGCGGGAGATCGTCACCTTCGAGGATCTCCGGAGCGGCCAGCAGGCGGTCCCGGCCGGCCTCGGCGTCGATCCGGGCACCGGCGACGTGCTGGTTGCGCTGTTCTCCGGAGTGGCCAAAGCCGAGGGAGAGGCGTGCCGCTTCGTACCCGAGGCCATGTGCGACGGCCGCTACCTGCCCCTCGTCCCCACCGACGCCAAGGTGGTCCGGGTCGATCCCGAAACGGGCGCGGTGACCGACGAGGTAACCGGTCTGACCGCCGCGGTGGACGTAGCCGTCGATCACGATGGAAACGTCTTCGTGGTCGAGATGGCCGCCGATCACGCCCAGCTCTTCCATCGGGGGGTGGACCTGTTCGCTCCCGACATCCCGGCCCTGCACGGCGGGTATGTCCGGTTCAGCGGGAAGGTGACTATGCATCCGCCGGGGGGCGCCGAACCCCGAATACTGGCCGACGGCCTCGACGAACCGACCAACATCACGGTCGGACCCGACGGCGTGCTGTATGTATCGACAGGACAGGGAACCCCGGGCCGGCCCATACCGGGTCCCGAGGGGCGAACGGTGATAGTCGGAGAGGTGATCCGTATCACGGGATACTGACCGCAAGTACGGGCCCTCACACGGCTGCTCCTGTACCTTGTGGACGGTTCGGCGCCGCGTCGCTATATTCACGGATACGGCATGACTCCCGGTGAAGGGCGGACCGACATCGGTAAGGGGCAGGAGGAGGAAGCATGACCAAACATCGATTCAGGGCATTGTCAGGGCTGTTGCTCGTGTTCGCCCTGGTAGCCGCGGCGTGCGGCGGCGGGGACACGACCGCGGCGGACAACGAAGCCGCTGCGGCGCGGGCAGAGGCGGCCACGGCCCAAGCGCAGGCCGACGCCGCCCAAGCGGAAGCCGACGCCGCCCAGGCGCAGGCTGACGCCGCCGAGTCCGCCCTAGCCGAGGCCCAATCCGAGATGGAAGCAGCACAGGCGGCGGCCACCGAAGCCATGGAGGGAGACGAGGCATCCCAGGCGGCCCTGGCCCAAGCCCAAGCAGCCCTGGAAGAAGCCGAGCAGGCCGCAGAGGAAGCCCGGATGGCCGCCGAAGCCGCCGAGGCCGAAGCCGTAGCCGCGACCTCCACCACCATGGCGCCGCCCATGGAGGAAATGGTCGAGATCGTGGTCTCGGAAGACAGCGACATCTTCAACTTCGATCCGAAGAACTCCGCCGGGGGCGAGTTCGACGCTCCGGTCTTCACCACCGTGTACGAGGCCCTCGCCTGGACCTCCCCCTCGGGTGATGTGCTGCCCCGGCTGGCCACGGACTGGACCATCTCGGAGGACAAGAAGACCTATACGTTCAACCTGCGCCAAGGAGTCGAGTTCCACAACGGGGATCCCTTCACCGCCGATGACGTGGTCTACAGCGTCAACCGGGCGGTCGCCCAGGGCATCCCGATGGTTCAGCAGCGGGCCCAGAACCTGGAGAGCGTGACCGCGGTAGACGACTACACCGTCGTCTACCAGCTGAGGGAACCGTCCACCGCTTTCCTCCTCAACATCGCGGACACCACCGGACTGGGATTCTCTTCGATCCTCACCTCGTCGGCGCCCGCACACGGGACCGCGCCGGTGGGAACCGGGCCGTTCCGGTTCGTGTCGTATGTGCCCGGCTCCGAGCTGGTGCTGGATGTCAACCGCGACTACTGGGACTCTTCGGTGCTGCCGGACTACGACCGTCTGCGGGTGAGGATCATCAAGGAGGACGCCACGATGGTGGCGGCGCTGCGGTCCGGCGAGGTGGCGCTGATCCATCCCACCTCCACCGCCACCGCCCGCAGCCTGCGGGACGACCCCGACTTCACCATCGTGGACACACCTTCGCGCACCTTCTGGATCCACGCCAGCAGGGTGGGGAAGACCCGGGACGAGGCGGTGGTCAAGGCGCTCTGGCTTTCCATGGACCGCCAGGCCTTGGCCGACATCGCCTTCCTCGGGGAGGCCACGCCGTGGTCGACCGCCCATCCGCTGGTGGAATACGCCCTCGGACCCGACGATCTGCCCAACTACCAGCGGGATGTCGAGGAGGCCAAGCGGGTATTGGCCGAGGCCGGCTACTCCGACGGGATCGAGCTCGAATTCGTCTACCCGACCCGGGTTCCTTACGAAGACGTGTTCTTCGAAGTCCTCCAGGCATCGTGGGCAGAAGCCGGGATCACGGTGACGCTCAACCCGGTCGAGCAGGCGGTCTGGATACCGAAGCTCATCAACGCCGACTACGACCTTTCCGCTACCGACCAGGGCTGGTACTCCAACCCCTACCGGTATGTGCTGCCCCGGACCGGATGGCAGGCGCCGCCGGAGGAGATACTTCCCGACCTGATCCCCGAGCTGGCGGCGTTGGCCGCGGCGACGCAGGAGGAGCGCCCGGAGATCTTCCAGAGGATCCAGAGGCTCGAGGCCGAGAACGTATACCCGTACGCCGGAACGGTCTACGCCAACGCGTCGCACGTCTACCGATCCGACCTGATCTCCGACGCCGACCTAGGCACCTACATCACGGGTGACAAGCGGGCCCTGTACCTCTCCCTGGCGCCGGCCGGATAATCGAAGCTGACGATCCGGGGGAGGCCCGGCCCTCCCCCGGATCCCGAATCATCGTTCCCTTTGGAGGTCATGGCGGACCCAGACGCTGATCGCGGCGGCACGATCCTGTCTGTGCGGGATCTCGTTACCGTGTACCCGACCAGGCTCGGCGACGTTCCCGCCGTGGACCGCGTGGGCTTCGATCTGCGGGCCGGCGAGATATTGGGCGTCGTCGGGGACTCGGGCAGCGGCAAGACCACCCTGGCCCGCTCCCTGCTCGGTCTGGTCGCCGCCCCCGGACGCATCGTCAGCGGGGAGATCCGGCTGCACGGACGGGACCTGCTGACGATGACCCGCAAAGAGATGCGGCAGGTGCGGGGCGCCGAGATCGCCATGATCTTCCAGAACCCCATCCGCTCCTTCCATCCGGCCTTCACGATCGGCCGGCAGCTGGCCGAAGCGGCCACCCGCCACCGGCGCATCTCCCGCCGGGCCGCCAAGGAGAAGGCAGCCGAGGCGCTGACCTGGGTCGGCATGCCGGAACCGAGGGTGCGGATGAGGGACCATCCGCACCAGTTCTCCGGGGGCATGCTGCAGCGGGTGATGATCGCCATGAGCCTGCTGAACGAACCGGCGGTGCTGGTCGCCGACGAACCGACCACCGCCCTCGACGTCACCATCCAGGCACAGATACTCGAGCTGATCCAGCGGCTGGCCGTCGACCGGGGGTTGGGGGTCATCCTGGTTACGCACAACCTGGGCATGGTCGCCAGCATCTGCGATCGGGTCATGGTCATGTACGCCGGCCAGATCGTGGAGGAGTCGTCCGTAGATGCGGTGTTCGCAAGCCCCGCCCACCCCTACACCGTCGGGCTCCTCGACTCCCAGCCCGACCGGGCCGAGGGGTCGCGGCTGGAGGCCATGGCGGGCAGCTCGCCGAAGATGACCGACCTGCCGCCGGGATGCCGGTTCCAACCGCGCTGCGCCTACGCCGAGGCCGCCTGCTCCGATCCGCCCGACCTCTGGGAGATACCCGGAGGGCAGACCGTACGGTGTTGGGTCAGCCGACGCGGCGGAAAGCTGCCCGACCGCCGCCCCGGACGGAGCGGGGGGGAAGAGCGATGAGCCTGGTGCGACTCGACGGCGTCTCGGTGCATTTCTCCCTCCGCAGGCGCGGCCGGGGCGGCGGGGTGGTGCGCGCCGTCGACGACGTGGACTTGACCATCGGAGAGGGAGAGGTGCTGGGCATCGTCGGGGAGTCGGGCTGCGGCAAGACCACCCTGGGGCGGGTCATCGTCGGGCTGCAGAAACCCACCTTCGGCGGCGTGATCGTCAGGGGCGAGAAGCGGCCCCTCCGCCAGAGGCCGGGCGCCAACGCCCGCCGCGACGGGTTCCAGATGGTCTACCAGGACGCGGCCGGGTCGCTCAACCCGTGGAAACGGATCGGCTGGAGCATCGCCGAGCCGCTGCGCAACGAGGGCGTCAAGAAGTCCGTCATGCGCCGGCGGGTACTGGAGCTCCTGGAACAGGTGGGACTACCGGATTCGATGATCGACCGCTATCCGGGAGAGCTGTCCGGCGGGCAGCAGCAGCGCGCCGCCATCGCCCGCGCCCTGGCCGGACGACCCCGGCTGATCGTGCTCGACGAGGCGGTCAGCTCGCTGGACATGTCCACCCAGGCGCAGGTCCTCAACCTGCTGAAGGACCTGGCCCGCCAGCACTCGGTCAACTACGTCTTCATCTCCCACGACATCGCGGCGGTCGATTTCATGAGCGACCGGGTGGCTGTCATGTACCTCGGCAAGATCGTTGAGCTCGAAAACGCCCACTCCAAGCGCAAACCTCTGGTCCATCCCTATTCGATCACCCTGAGATCGGCCGTCCCGGTGCCCGACCCCGCCGTAGAGCGCAGGCGCAACCGCATCGTCCTGACCGGGCCGGTGGCCAGCGCCGTCGATCTGCCCTCCGGCTGCCGCTTCCACACCCGCTGCCCCATCGCCCAGCAGCCGGCCTGCTCCGATACCGAGCCGGAGCTGGTCGACCACTCGCCGACCGGCCTCGTCGCCTGCCACTTCGCCGGAGAGTTCGAGGCGCGCCGCGCCGCGGCCCAAAATCGCGCCGGGGCCCAGAGTGCGACGGGCCAGAATGCGGCGGCCCGGAATATCGAGACACCCGCATGATCCTGTTCACCGCCCGCAGGCTCGCCGAAGCGATCGCCGTGCTGTTGGTGCTCACGTTCCTGATCTATGCGATCAGCACGATCGTTCCGGGTGACATCGCCCAGCAGATGGCCGGCATCGAAGGCGCCACCCCCGAACGGATGGCGGAGATGCGCCAACGCCTGGGGCTGGACCGGCCGCTTCTGGTCAGGTACGGAGAATGGCTCGGCAACGCGGTGCGCGGGGACTTCGGCCACTCGCTGTTCACCGGACGCAACATCGCCGCCGACATCCGTTCCCAGTTCCCCGTCTCCCTAGAGGTGGCCGTAGTCAGCGTCCTGCTCGCGGTGATCATCGGCATACCCCTGGGGGTGTACGCGGCGGTCCGCACCGGAAGCTTCATCGACCGGATCCTGCGCGGCATCTCCCTGCTCTTCTTCTCGGTGCCGACCTTCGTGTCGGGGGTATTGTTCGTATGGCTGGGTTCCATCGTGCTGCGGTCGTTCTACTCCTCGTTCTACGTCCCGCTCACCCAAGACCTGCTGGCCAACCTGCGGTCGATCCTCCTGCCGTGCCTGGCGATAGCTCTGCCCACCTCGGCGGCCATCATCCAGATGACCCGCACCACGATGATCGCCAGCCTGCAGGAGCCATTCATCGACACCGCCCGGGTGAAGGGCGCCCGGGAGAGCCGGGTCCGCTACATACATGCGCTGCGGGCCTCGCTGGGGCCGGTAGTCACCCTCATCGGTCTGATCTTCGGGGCGCTGGTAGGAGGGCTGATCATCGTCGAGCAGATCTTCAACCTGCCCGGGCTGGGGCGGGGAGTGCTGCTGGCGATCGGAGAACGGGACTTTCCCTTCGTGATAGCCGCGACCCTGGCAATCGCCGGCGTCTACATCGTGGTGAACTTCCTGGTCGATCTGCTCTATCCGATCCTCGACCCGAGACAGCGGGAACAGACATGACCGGCCAACCAGAAAGGACCGGGCAACGCAGGGCGGCTTCGATGATCCGCCGCAGCCGGTTCTGGCACCAGATCCGGGCGGTGGTCGGGCATCCCTCCGGGAGGTTCGGCCTAATCCTGATCGCACCGGTCCTGATCCTGGCCGTGATAGGACCGCTGGTCATCCCGTGGGACCCGATCCAGATCAACCCTTCCGACTCGTTGGTGGGACCGTCCGCACGGCACTGGTTCGGGACCGATCAGCTCGGACGGGACCTGGCGGCGCGGGTGGTCAGCGCCATCCCGGTGGTGCTCTGGGTTCCCCTGGGCGCGGTCCTCCTGGCGGTCACGGCCGGGAGCGCCGTCGGCATCCTGGCGGGGTACCGCCGGGGCTGGCTGGAGCGGTTGCTGATGGCGGGAACGGACGTGCTCTTGGCCATGCCCGGCCTGCTGACCGCCATCCTGATCGTCGGGGTGTTCGGAGGCGGCGCCCGCAACATGATCCTCGCCATCGGCATCATCTACCTGCCCCGCTTCACCAGGATCGCCCGCGGATCCACCCTGGAGGTGCGGGGCCTCCCCTACGTAGACGCGGCCCGACTGTCGGGGACCAAACCGCTGCCGCTGGTCACCCGCCATATCCTGCCCGGCATCAGCTCCCCCCTGTTCGTGATGGCGGTGCTCAGCCTGTCGACGGGGCTGCTGGTACAGACCTCCCTCAGCTTCCTGGGATTCGGGTTCGAACCCCCCGCCGCCGACCTGGGGAGGATGCTCGCCAACGCGGTGGACTTCCTGGTGATCGCCCCCTGGATGGCGATCTCCCCCGCCCTGGTGATCACCCTGCTGATCCTGGCCTTCAACAACCTCGGCGACGCGGTACGGGACGTGATGGACCCGGAGGTGGCCCGAGCTGCCGGCGCCGTATGACCCCCTACTTGAAAAGGTACAACCAGACCGCCTCGCTTCAGGCCAACAAAGCCCTCACCACGTCGCGAGGTTGTTTGAGGCCAACTACCCAAGCCCGAATGCAGGCCCTCACTCGGTATACTCTCTGTGACATTACCAGCGCAAGGGTCAGGGCAGAGTGTGTTGAAACTGTACCATTCACAAGACCTACGGCAGAGGAAACTATGATTAGTAAATCCACTCGTATACATTTTCAAGAAGCCTGTGCGAGCCATCTGACCCTTCATGCAATCAGAATGTGTTTTGAAGGAGAGGAAATAAGTTGTGATGAAAGTTATAATCCTCCAGATAAGGGACAACGTCGTACTCTGGTAGCACAATATTACAATTCAATTCAATTCGATTCGGTAAGAGATATTACAAAACTCTGTCGAGTATATGATGAAATAATTAATATTATCGAATCAGATGACTATAGAGAGTCATACTACCTCGTTGATGATCTCGTAAGGCGTATGAAGGAGGATGGCTATACCATAATAGATGGTCGCTTTTCCCCAATATCACATATTGAAATACCCTTAATCGAAACTATCAAAGAATATATTGAGTCCAAAAATCTTCAAGGTTTGCAGACCCAAATAGATCGTATGTTAAAGGCCACAGAAAATGATCCTCCATTAGCAATCGGTACAGCTAAGGATTTTTTAGAGACAGTCTGTAAGACAATTATGGAAGAGAGAAATATCCCTTTAAATATAGAATCCTTTCCAACACTGTTTCGTAAGGTGACCAAGGAACTTAAACTCTTACCAGAATCGGTACCAAACGGTAAGAAAGGAGCAGAGACGATTCGTAGAGTACTAGGTAGCTTTAATCAGGTTGCTCAAGGAATAGCTGAACTGCGTAATCTATACGGTACAGGTCACGGTACTACTGGCACTGCTGGTGGTCTATTACCGAGACACGCCAGGTTAGCTGTAGGAGCTGCCACAACTTTGGCAACCTTTCTGTTGGAGACACATTTGGCACGTCTCCCCGATTGATGGGTTATTTTCAGCACGAAGATAAATAGTTTATGTATCTCCACATGGATGGAGATCTCCCGCCCTTGTGATCACCCCTGCTCATCCTGGCCTTTAACAACCTCAACGACGCGGTGCGAGATGTGATGAACCCGGAGATAGCCGACGACACCGGCAGGGTGGCGGCCATGCACCGGCATGTCTGTCGATTGATGAATGCCCGGTTAGCAAGCAGCGGGCCAACAATCGTCATTGATCAGCACCCCCGAGGGCGGGATATCAGACGCGGCGACCGACTAACCTGGGCGCACCTAGAGGCCTGACGCGGATTGCGAGGTGAACGAGATGGCCGAAGCACCCAGCTGGATGGTTTCGGATCTGGCCGAGGAGATCCGGCGGGCGCTGGCCGAGGGAGGCGCCGGGGACGGGAACCTGGTGGAAGGGCGGGCGACCGCAGTGAAGGCCTCGCCGGCTCTGGGCAATACCTCCAAGATGGTGATGGGAACGTCGTGCCTGCCGCCCAACTTCTCCACGGTGCCCCACGTCCACGAGGCGGAGGAGGTGTCGGTGGTCCTCTCCGGCGGCGGGTGGGTGGACATCGACGGAACAGCCAACCCCTTTGAGGAGGGGATGGTCTTCTTCGTCCCCTCCAACCTCCCGCATCAGACCCACTCGGGGCCGGAAGGCCTGACCGTGCTCTGGTTCTACGCCCCGCCCGGCTCGGAAGCGCGCTGGATGGCGCCGGACGGCGGCGGAGACCCGCGAGCATAGGCCCGGACATGATCTCCGATACAGCCGCCGCAGCCATCGTCACCGGGTCGGCGGGGGGCATCGGCGCCGCGGTGTCTGAAGCCCTGCTCGCCGAGGATCCGCTCTGTCGGGTGGCCGCGGTGGATCTGCATCCCGGCCACGCCGCGCCGCTCATAGAAAAACACGGGGCGGACCGGGTGCTGGAGGTGGTCTGCGACGTGGCCGACCCCGACTCGGTGCGCCGCGCCGCCGAGCAGATCGAAGGGCGGTGTCCCCCGGTGCGTTTCCTGGTGAACTGCGCCGGAATCCAGCGGGCGGCGCCCAGCGCCGAGTTCGACCCCGAAGTCTGGCAGAAGGTGATCGGCGTCAACCTGTCGGGAACCTTCTACTGGTGCCAGGCGGCCGGACGGCTCATGATCTCCGGCGGGGGCGGCGCCATCGTCAACTTCTCCTCGGTGGCCGAGTTCTTCGGATGGCCCCTCCGCGCCCCTTATGCGGCTTCCAAGGCGGGGGTCAGCTCCCTGACCCGCACCCTGGCCGCCGAGTGGGCCCACCTGGGAATCAGGATCAACGCGGTGGCGCCCGGATACATCGACACCGCCTTTTCACGGGAGGCCGTCGAAAGCGGGCGCATGTCCAAACCGGAGGCCGACCGCCTCCACGCCCAGCAACGATTCGCCGACACCTCCGAGGTTACGGCGGCGGTGTGCTTCCTGCTGTCCCCGCGGGCGGGGTTCATCACCGGCGAGACGCTCAAGGTGGACGGGGGCCTGACTGCCAAGAAGCTCGACTGGCCGCCCGGGTGAGCGGGTGAGCGGAGCCTCCTCCGGTATCCTCTACTCCAGCCGAGCGGGAGGGCTTCCATGAGGGCAGGAGCGGGACGCGGAAACATAACCCCGCCCATCGGGATCGAGCACGCCGGGTGGGGGGCCCAGAATCACGACCGGGCCGAGGGGGTCCATCTCGACCTCTGGGTGACGGCGCTGGTGGTGGAAGCCGAGGCCGACACCTTCGCCATCCTCGACTACGACCTGATGGTGGTGACCGTGGAGGACTCCGACCGTATCCGGGCCGACGCAGCCGGGGTGCTGGGCATCGACCCGGCCAACGTCCGGGTCTCCTTCACCCACACCCACGCCGGACCGGTATGGTCGAACTTCTTGGGCGACCGGTCGGGGCGGGAAGGCCATGAGCTGGTCCCCGGTTACCGGGAAACGGTGTGGTCCCAGACCCTGGGCGCCGTCCACCAGGCCAAAGCCGCCCTCCGCCCGGCCCGGATGGCGGCGGGATGGGGCGAGAGCTCCATCGCCGTCAACCGAAGGCTGCGGGCCCCCGGCGGGGCTGTGGTCGTGGGGCAGAACCCGGAGGGGTTCAGCGACCCGGCGGTGATGGTGGTCCGCTTCGACGACCTGGACGAGAACCCGCTGGCCGCCCTGGTCTGCTACGCCGCCCACCCCATCGTCCTCGCCTTCCAGAACCGGCTGATCAGCCCCGACTTCCCGGGGGTGGCCAAGCGGGTGGTGGAGGACCTGACCGGCGCCGTCTGCCTCTACCTGCAGGGTTGCGCCGGGAACATCATGACCGTCGAGGCCCTGACCGGCGATCCGGCCGCCGCCGAACGGATGGGAACCAGGCTGGGGGCGGAAGCCGCCAAGGTGTTCACCGGCCTCCGCACCCTCCCCACCCGGCGCCGGTTCGACCGCATCGTCGAGTCGGGGGCGCCCCTGGGAATGTGGGTGGACGAGCCGCTGCCGGACCGGGCGCCGCAGGTAAAGGTGATAGAACGCCGTATAGAGATGCCGCTCCGAGAAACCGCCTCCCCCGAACAGGCGCAGGCGGAAGCCGACGGGCTGTCGCGGCGGTTCCTGGAACTTCGCGCCTCGGGAGCGGATGAAGCCGAGGTGCTCGAGGCCCGCTACCGGGCGCGCCGGGCTCTGATCAGCGCCGCCTGGGCGAAGCTGTGCGGAGGCCGGACCGCCCTTCCCACCGCCTTGCACGGCATCCGGATCGACGACGTGGCGCTGGTGGGCTTCCCCGGCGAACCGTTCGCCGAAACCGGAGTCCGGGTCAGGGAGGCGTCGCCCTTCGAGTTCACCCACATGGCGGGCTACACCAACGGCGTCACCGGCTACGTCCCCACCGCCGAGGAGTTCGCCCGGGGGGGCTACGAACCGGAGTGGGCCACCGCATTCACCGCCGGGGCGGCGGAGGTGCTGGAAGCGGAGGCCCGCGCCCTCCTCTCCGAGATGGCCGGGCCGGACGACCGAACGTGACGACCGCATGACCGCCGCAGCCGCCGAAGAAACCCCGCCCCTCGACCGCGGCCGGAGAGAGGCCGGCCCCCTCCTGGAGGTTCGCAACCTCTCGGTCTCCTTCCGCACCCATTCGGGAATCCTCTCCGCCGTCGAGGACGTGGGATTCACCCTGTATCCGGGCGACATACTGGGCCTGGTCGGTGAATCCGGCTCCGGGAAAACCGTTACGGTCTCCTCCCTGGTGGGGTTGCTGCCCGACAACGCCCGGGTGGTCGGCGGAGAGGTCATATACGGGGGGAGGAACCTGCTGGAGCTGTCGGACAGGGAGCTGGAAGAGGTCCGGGGCGGGGAGATAGCCATGGTATTCCAGGATCCCATGACCTCGCTCAACCCGGTGATGAAGGCGGGGCGCCAGATCACCGAGGCCCTGCGCATCCACGGAATATCCCGCGCCGAGGCCAAGCGGCGGGCGATAGAGCTCCTCGACCTGGTGGGCATCCCGCAACCCCGCCGGCGTTACGGCCAGTACCCCCACGAGATGTCGGGAGGCATGCGCCAGCGGGTGGTGATCGCCATCGCCATCGCCAACCGGCCCTCCATACTGATCGCCGACGAACCCACCACCGCCCTAGACGTCACCATCCAGGCCCAGGTACTGGAGGTGCTGGCCGCCGGATGCGGCGCGGCGGGCGCCTCGATGATCCTGGTCACCCATGATCTGGGAGTGATCGCCGAGGTGGCCGACCGGGTGGCCGTGATGTACGCCGGTCGGATAGTGGAAACCGGAACGGTGGAAACGATCTTCAACCGCCCCCGCCATCCCTACACGATCGGGTTGTTCACCAGCCTTCCCCGGTTGGACGGGGAACTGGATCAGCTGGCACCGATTCCCGGCGCCCCGCCCACCCTGGCGGCCCGGCCCACCGGATGCGCCTTCCATCCCCGCTGCTTCCTATCCCAGGGGCGGGAGCCGTGCCGGAACCAGACCGCTCCTATGTCATCAGTGGGATCGGGGCAGTCGGCCGCCTGCCACTTCGTCTCCGAAACCGCCTGACCGCCTGACGGTGCTCTCCGGCTATTCTGGTATTCCATGGAGACGGCAGACCCCTGGCCCACCCGAAAGGATGCGATAGACGCCGCGGCGGCCGCCGCCGACCACGCCCATAGAGTGTACGGCGACATATTGGAGGGGGTGTGGCTGTACGGGTCGCGGGCCAGGGGCAACCATCGCGCCGACTCCGACCTGGACCTGTTGCTGGTCAAGAAATCGAAAGAGTCCGACCCCCGCGATCGCCTGTGGCCTGTTCTGCATAACGCGTTGATGGAGGACCCTTATTTCGGCGGCTACGACGACGAAGGTCCTTACTACGGCCCGCTGGGGTGCTGGGTGTCCATACACACGGGCTACTCCGAACAGTTACGCGAGTGGGACACCATGTTCTACCGAAGCGTCCGCGCCGATGCTATAAAAGTTGCATGACATCGACGCAAGAAGCCTGGTCATTGCTGAACCTTGCTCATGAGACTGGATCAGCTGGCACCGATTCCCGGCGCCCCGCCCACCCTGGCGGCCCGGCCCACCGGATGCGCCTTCCATCCCCGCTGCTTCCTGTCCAAGGGGCGGGAGCCGTGCCGGAACCAGATCACACCCTTGGCGTCGGTGGGATCGGGGCAGTCGGCCGCTTGCCACTTCGTCTCCGAAGAGCCCCGAAACCGCCTGACCTGGCCTTTCGTCCCGATCATCGCTACGAGGAAGACTCGTCGGTAGGTGTTCTCCCTTCCTGACCCTTGCCGTGATCACCCGACTGATTCCTTTTCCTATAACCGGCCATCCAGTGTGGCGGAGGCGGACCTATCTCGTCGGGACCTACGGGAGGGGCCATATAAGGATACGGGGAAGTTTTACGCTTAGGTTTTTTCTTTGGCATTCACTCTCTCCTTCTACCAACGTCCGAACTCCAAATATTCTACCTCATCCCAGCGGATCAGCAAACCGCTAGAGTGCAATATAGGCTCGCCCTCGGCATCTTTGAGCAACGCACCTGATTCAGGATCAGCCTCTACAGTATAAGATAGGTAGATGTCTTGCGGCTCAGGATATCCAGCTACATATGATCCCTCTATGAAGATTCCAGCTTTGAACAACCCGGATTTAGTCTTCAATCATACCCAGCCAACTAGGTCATTTCGTCTAAATAAATGATCCCAAGCACGAGGAGCAGGAGAGCGCCCTATCAAGAAATGAGTCCAACCATATTTTTTGTGGAGATTCCAATCAGTCTCACGAACGGCCGACCCCACCAACCATCCCATGGATATAGGTATCAATATATATACAGCCATAGCTGCCCATATCAATAGACTTATCCGGTTGCCCTCTCTGATCATATCCCACTGTGTCGACCATAGATGATAAGTCAAAGGTATAAATATTAGATGGAAGACAGCGGAATAACCTATCGATCTCAATAGCCCGCCGCCTATGCTGGTCGTCAACCTTCCCACCTGTTGCTCGAAGCCCCACACAAATAGCAGACCCGGCAAGATGGCCAACCAGATGAATATCAGCCAAGGCAGGGCTGTTTCCATCCGTCGTCCTTTCTGGCAGCCGACCTGCTACAAGAGAGCCGACCGCCGCAACCGTATCCTCCTGTCGAGGCGCCATCGGCGCTCTCCACAGCACTTTAGGGGCGGTACACCCCCGCAACACATCTCCACCGCCGTCCGGTTTTCGCGAAGCCCCCGATTTTTTTGTCAGCCTTCTGGACGAGGGGTATCCTGGCTGTGCTCTGGAGCGGGGGACAATCCCCCACCACCAACCAACAACGAGGAGCCAACGATGCGAAACCTCTTCGGAAAGAGACTTTCCGGACTACTCGGCGTCTTCGTGGTGCTGACCCTGCTGGCATCCGCCTGCGGCGGCGAGGACACTACGGCGGCCGACCAGGCCGCAGCCGAAGCGGCCGCAGCCCGAGCGCAGGCCGCCAACGCCCAGACGGAGGCCGATGCCGCCCAAGCCGAGGCCGAAGCCGCCCAGTCAGAGGCCGAAGCCGCCGCGTCAGCGCTGGCCGAGGCCCAGGCCGAGCTGGAAGCCGCCCAGCAGATGGCGGCCGCAGCCATGGAGGGCGATGAGGCCGCGCAGTCGGCGCTGGCCGAGGCCGAGGCGGCCGCCCAAGAGGCCATGCAGACCGCCGAGGCGGCGCAGCAGGAAGCCGAAGCCGCCCAAGAGGCCGCACAGGAAGCCGAAGAGGCCCAAGAGGCCGCACAGATGGCCCAACAGGAAGCACAGATGCAGGTCGATGAGATGATGGGCGGCGGCACCATCGTCTTCGGCGGCAACCAGGAGCCGTCCCAGCTGGACGCCTTCGCATCTACCACCGTCAACGACCAGGCCGTGGTGGCCCAGATAAACGAGACCCTGGTCATCCTCGGCCAAGGCATGCAGCTCCACCCCGGATTGGCGACCACCTGGAGCCTCAGCCCGGATGCCATGAGCCTGCGGCTCACCCTGCGGGAAGGCGTGACCTTCCACAACGGCGATCCTTTCAACGCCGAGGTGCTGAAGGCCCACTTCGACCGTATGAAGGGCGAGGTCTCCGGCTCGCAGACCGCGCTGATCGCCGGCTATTACAAGGACACCGAGGTGATCGACGACTACACGGTGGATCTGGTCTTTTCGAAGCCCGCCCCCGACGCGCTCATCGACTTGGCCGCCCCGGGCGCCGGCATCACCAACGCCGCGGCGGTGGAGGCGATGGGTGACGACGCCGGCCAGAACCCCATAGGGACCGGGCCGTTCATGTTCGAGGAATGGGTCGAGGGAAGCCACATCTCCATGGTCCGCAACCCGGACTGGACCTGGGGGGAGTTCTCCTT
Organism: uncultured Acidimicrobiia bacterium; assembly: GCA_958295745.1. GTDB lineage: Bacteria > Actinomycetota > Acidimicrobiia > Spongiisociales > Spongiisociaceae > CATQHD01. The sequence continues at coordinate 428,448 of OY282370.1, forward strand.
CTACGGAACCACCGGACCGGCCCGCGCCGAACGGCTGATCTTCCGGTTCATCCCCGACGAACAGACCCGCACCGCCGCCCTCTCCACCGGGGAGATCCACTTCCTCGACTTGGTGCCGTTCCAGAACATCGCCCCGCTCGAGGAGCTGGACGGCGTGACGGTGGAAGGGTTCTCCCTCCCCGGCCTGCCGCAGGTCAACTACATCAGCCCGGTCATCTCCCCCACTTCGGACATCCGGGTGCGCCAGGCCATCCTGCATGCCGTGAACCAGGAGGAGATCGTCGACGCGGTGTTCTTCGGCCGGGCGCCCCGCGCCTACGGCCCCCTCTCCAGCGACTTCGCCGAGTACGACCCGATCGTGGAGACCTACTACCCCTACGATCCGGACCGCTCGGCCGAGCTGCTGGACGAGGCGGGCTGGACGGCGGGCGACGACGGAATCCGCACGAAAGACGGCGAGACCCTCCGCGCCCGGATCATCGAGAACCGCAGCTGGAACCCGTGGGTGACCCTCCTGCAGGATCAGCTGCGGAAGATCGGATTCGACGCCGAGGTGATCACGCTGGAAGGCGGCGGCTACTTCCAGGAGACCGGCGAGACCATCTTCGAGCTGGCCTCCATGGGAGACGTGTTCGGATCCCCCGCCACCCTGCGCCGGGACTTCCACTCCTCCTCGATCGGCCCCGGCAACATCAACGTGGGGCACATCGACGATCCGAGGTTGGACGAGCTGCTGGACGCCGCCTCCGTGGAGACCAACCTCGGAGTCCGGGCCGAGATCCTCTCCGATGTACAGCGCTACGTCATGGATCAGGCCTACATAGTGCCGATCATCGAGCTGCATTTCTTTACGGCGTTCTCCAACGCCCTGAGCGGCTTCTCGGTGGACGGAACCGGGTTCTACAAGTACTTCGGCGGAGCATCCCTGAGCCAGTAGACGACAGCCGAGGACCGAACAGACAGGGTGTCGACCCGAACCGGCGCCTCATGTGCGGCAGGGTGTTCTGACGCCTTGCCGCACATGTCTACGGACTCGACGAGCAAGGGCCTGCGGTGCTGAGATACCTCGCCGGCCGGATGATCCTCACCATCCCCGTGCTGGTAGGGGCGGCGATCCTGATCTTCCTGCTCATGCAGCTGGTGCCCGGAGACGCCGTCTCGGCCGTCATGGCCGGGGGGGCCAAGCTCTCCCCCGAGCAGCAGCTGGAGATGCGGGAGGCGCTGGGCCTGAACCGTCCGTTGGTGGTGCAGCTGGGCGACTATCTATGGGGTCTCGTCCAGGGCGACCTGGGCCGATCCACCAGATCCGACCGCACGGTGATATCACTGGTCGGCGCCCAGATATCCTCCACCTTGATCCTGGTGGCGGCGGGGATGGCGGTCGCCCTCCTCATCGGAGTTCCTCTGGGGGTGCTGGCCGCCCGGCGGCGCAACACTCTGGTGGACACCGCCGCCATGGGAACCGCGGTGCTGGGGCTGTCCATCCCCCAGTTCTGGCTGGGGTTGATGCTGATCCTCCTGTTCGCGGTGAACCTGGGATGGTTCCCGGCCCTCAGCTCGGGAGGCTTCAGGGCGCTCGTGCTGCCCGCCTTGGCCTTGGGCCTGGCCGAGGCGGCGGTGCTGGCCCGGCTGGTGCGCAGCAGCCTGATCGAATCCCTCGAACAGGACTACACCACCACCGCCCGCGCCAAGGGCGCCTCCGACCGCCGGATCACCTGGCGGCACGGACTGCCCAACGCCCTGGTTCCGGTGGTGACCATGATCGGGCTGCAGGTGGGGAACCTGATGGGGGCGGCGGTGGTGATCGAGATGCTCTTCGCCCGCCCCGGCTTGGGCCAGCTGGTAGTTAACAGCATCCTGCGCCGGGACCTCCCGGTGCTGCAAGGCTCCATCCTCATCCTGGCGGCGATCTTCGTGTTCATCAACTTGGCGGTCGACGTCATCTACAAGTTCCTCGACCCCCGCGTCGAGCTGGGGGCGGCCTGAGATGACCGCGCCGGCCCCCGTTTCGGCCACTGCTTCCGCCCCCGTCCCGGTTCGGGCCGACGACACCCGCATCAGCATCTGGCGGAGGCTGGCCGGCCACCGCTCGGTGGTGGTGGGAGGGGCGCTGTTCCTGTTGGTCCTCACAGCCGCCCTCTTCGCCGGGTGGATCGCCCCCTACGGCCCGGTGGCCACCGACACCTCCCGCGCCCTCCAACCCCCCGGCTGGACGCATTGGATGGGTACCGACCAGTTCGGCCGGGATGTGCTCAGCCGGGTCATCTACGGCGCCCGGCCTTCCCTGGTGATGGGGATGGCGCCCATGCTGATCTCTTCGGTGATCGGAACCGCCCTGGGGATGGTGATCGGCTACTACGGGCGTTGGACCGATCTGTTGATGACCCGCCTCGTGGACATCGCCCTGGCCTTCCCGCCCATCCTCCTGGCCCTGACGGTCGTTGCGGTGCTGGGGCCGGGCCTCTGGAGCATCGCCTTGGCCCTGGGCCTGTCGGGGATACCCTTCTACATCCGCATGGCCCGCGGGCAGGTCATCCAGGCCAAGGAGGCGCCTTTCGTGCTCACCGCCGTCGCCGTGGGCGCAAGTGACATGCGGGTGATGTTCCGCCACATCATCTACAGGGTGATCCCCCCCATCCTGGTGATGATGACCATACATGTGGCCGGGGCCATCCTGGCCGGGGCGGCCCTCAGCTTCCTCGGGCTGGGGATACCCCCGCCCAGCCCCGAATGGGGGACCATGATCCAGGACGGCAGGAAGTTCATCGCCCTTTCGTGGTGGATGGCCTTCTTCCCGGGTGTGGCTTTGGCGGTGACCGTCTTCGCCACCAACCTGCTGGGAGACGGCCTGCGGGATGTGCTGGATCCGCGATCCAAAGGAGAGCCGATCAGATGAGCGGACAGAGAACGGCGGTGGTGACCGGAGGGGCCTCCGGCATAGGCCGGGGATGCGCCTTCCGGCTGGCCGAGGAGTCGTACCGGGTGGCTGTGGTGGACATCGACGAGGCGGGCGGCAGACAGGTCGCGGCCCGGATACGGGAGGGCGGCGGGGAGGCCTTCTTCCTGGAGGCGGACATAGGAGAGCCCGACGCCTTCGAGGCGGTCGTCTCGGCGGTGTCGGCCCGGTGGGGCGCGCTGCATGTAATGGTGAACAACGCCGGGCTCGACTACCACGAACCGCTCCCGGAGATGACCGTCGCCGCCTGGGACCGGTGCGTTGCGGTGGACCTGCGCAGCGCCGCCTTCGCCGCCCAGGCCGCTTCCGAGATCATGGAACGCTCCGGCGGCGGCAGCATCATCAACATCGCCTCGGTGATGGCCTGGTACACCTTCCCCGGCTATTCCGCCTACACCGCCTCCAAGGCCGGGCTCATCGGCCTCACCAAGACCCTCTCCCTGGAGCTGGGTCCCAAGGGCATCCGTGTGAACGCCATCGCGCCCGGGTTCATCGACACCGGCGCCTGGGAGCGGGTGCTGGCCGACTTGGACGACCCTGCCAGGTTCGCCGCCTCGGTCTCGGCCCTGCATCCACTCGGCCGCCGGGGAAAACCCGCCGACATCGCGGCGGCCGCCGCCTTCCTGGCCGGGGAGGACGCCTCCTTCATCACCGGCCATACCCTGGTGGTGGACGGCGGCCTCACCGCCCAGCTGCGGACGCCTGCCTGAGGAAGCGCCGGCCTGCGGTTCTGCCCTCTCGGGGGGGATTCGATACCAAAATGGCCTGATTTGGGATCAGAGGGGTTCCGGCCGCTATATTATCTTTCTGGAATCGCGTGCCCTTGGGCGCGACGATCGGGCGAGAGGAAGGAAATCCGATGAAGAGACTTAGAGGCGCCATCGTGTTGATGGCGGCCCTGGCATTGCTGGCTACGGCCTGCGGCGGCGACACTACCACCACGGATACTGCGGCCGAGGCTGAGGCCCGGGCGGAAGCGCAGCGCCAATCCGCCGCCGCAGCCGAAGCCGAAGCCATGGCCGCCGAGGCCCAAGCGGAAGCAGATGCCGCCGCCGCCGATGCGGCTGCGGCCATGGCGGACCTGGAAGAAGCCCAAGCCGCGCTGGAAGCCACCATGGCTGCTGCGGAGGCCGGCGACGCCGAGGCCCAGGCTGCCTTGGAGGCGGCTGAGGCAAAGGCCGCGGAAGCTTCTGATATGGCGGCCGAGGCCGAAGCTATGGCAGAGGCCGCCGCCGCCGATGCCGAGCAAGCCCAAATGGAACTGGAGATGGCCTCGATGGTGGAGGCGCCCGAGATCCGGGCCGCCGAGGTGGCGATGGGTATCTACCCCTGTTGCGCCGACCTCGCCTACTGGCAGATTCCGATCGAGCTGGGATGGTGGGATGAGCTGAACATCACCATCACCCCCAATTCGCCCACCTATCACTACTTCACCGCTTCCCAGGAAATCGTTCCCTGGCTGCAACGCGGTGACGGCGACGTGGCCCAGGCCTGGGTGCCGGGATCCTTCGGGACTCTGGAGACCTTCGGCCAGACCCTCCCGCCCATCCACTTCGCGGACATCTACGTCGGCTACGCCATTCTGGTGGACCCCACCAGCGACGCCAAGACGGCTCTGGAGTTCATGGAGGAAGGGATGAGCTTCTCCGAAGCAGCCACCGCGGCAGTCCAGCAGCTGGTGGGCAAGGAAGTTCACATCCCGCCGCACAGCACCACCCAGGCCCAGTACTCGGACGCCTTCTTCGCCTACCTGCCCCAGTGGTGGGAAGATGTCCAAGAGGACATTCCGGCTCTGGACGGTGAAGGAAACCCGCTGGTGTTGCTCGGCAGGGACGGAACCCCCGTCTTGGACGACGACGGCAACACGCAGCCCATCCGCATCACCACCAACGACTGGCGCAACTACTCCACACCGGTGTATGTCGACGACCCGACCATCGTGCAGCTCTCTGCTGTTGCCGGGCGGATCGAGTTCGCCATGCCCTACGGCGCCCCGACGCTGGTGCAGATGATGCGCAACGGTTGGGACCCGCTGATCAACTTCGCGATGATGTACGAGTACGACGCGGCTTCCCAGCAGACCGCCATCGCGTCCGCCACGGTCGGCGGAACCGGCCTGTTGGCTCGCCGCGAGTGGGTCGAGGAGAACAAGGACCTGACCTATCGGATCATCTCCGTGGCCAACCGCATCTTCGCCCAACTCGAGGATCCCGATACCCAGTATGAGCTTTGGGAGATCGAGGCCAACCTCATCAACGAGAAGCGCCAGCTGGAGATGGAGCCCGAGGACATCGGGATCATCTGGGACACCATCGACCCGTCCTTCAACTGGGAAGACCAGGAAGCCCTGTGGGACCTGAGCATGCCCAGCTACCACCCGGAGACGGTGTTCAGGACCCAGATCGAGAAGCTGAAAGCGGGCGGAGTCCTGTCTGCGAACTACGACACGCAGGCGGGCTTGGAAGAGTTCTTGCTGGCCCAGGAGCTCTACTACGACCTCAAGGGCATGCAGGAGCGCTCCGACGACCTCTTCGCGAGGGCTTCGGGCATGGATCTCTCCGAGAGCCAGCAGTCCCTGGTCGACCAGGCGCAGGTCTTCTACGACCGCTACAACTTCTACGACTCCCTCCGCTTCCTCGAGGCGGCCCTGATCGGATAGTTCCCAAACGGCGATTCGTCCGAACAGACAGAGAAACCAGCCGACGCGGGGTCGGACCCAAAAGTCCGACCCCGCGTTTGGCTGACAGAAATGGATAGCAACCACACGCAAGGAAACTGATATCCGGTGACCATGACCACGACCGATGTCCTCGATGTGAGGGCAAAGGCCAGACGAGACAAGCGAAAGCGCCAGAGCCTCTTCATCCTATATCTGACCTTGGGAATAGCGATCTTTCTGGGAGTTTGGCAGGTGCTCTCTGTGTGGTTTCCTTTGTATTTTCCTTCGCCCCTAGGCGCCGTCCGCCACTTCACGGACAACTTGATGACCAGCGAGTGGACAAGGAGATGGTTCGCCCATGCCAATGCTTGTCCTGCTTTGATAGGGTCCGGCGCGGATATTCCGCCTTACTGCTCCGGGTACGTCCTACATCTGTTGGTGACTACCCGCAACATTCTGATCGGTGCCGCTCTGGGGACTATCTTGGGCTTGGCGGCCGGGCTGGGCAGCCTGGTATTCCCCAAGATCGCCGAGGTGTTCACCCCGGTGGCCTCCTTCTTTGGCACCGCCCCGATCTTCATCGCCGCCCCATTCTTCGTGATCTGGTTCGGGGTAGACGTTGCCCTCTTGACCACCGTCGGGCTGATCACCTTCTACACCACCCTTCTCATGTATTTCTTCAGCCGTCGGGCGGCGGAGAACATACCGGTGGGAATCATCGAGTCGGCGCTCACCCTGGGAGGAACTCCCCGCTCTATTTTCCGCTGGGTGTATATGCCGGGAACCGTACCCGAGATCGCCGGGGGTTTTCGGATCGCCCTGGCCGGAGCTTGGGGACTGGGTGTGTTGGTGGAAGTATTGGGAATCCAAAGAGGAGGAGGATTCCTGATCGCAATGTGGAGATTCGGCGTGGGTCTCGTCGAGTGGCCGGCGGCGGTGGTCGCTCTGATCACATTCTTTGGCGTGCTGGCCGTGATCGTCGACGGCATACTGGTGGTGGGGATCCGTTTTCTCACCAGGTGGGCCGAGTCCGGTCGCCGGCTGGGGCTATAAGCAAGGAGAGCTATGTCAAAAATAGTCAGTTTCGAGGATCTGTGGTGCGTGTTCGAACACCGTTCCGGCCAACTGGTGAACGCCCTCCAGAATGTGAATTTCCAGGTCAAGAGCGGCGAATTCGTGTGTGTGGTGGGGCGGTCCGGGCACGGCAAGACCACCCTGCTCCGGGTGCTGGCCGGCCTGCAGCCTCCTACCGCCGGTCGGGTGAGGCTGGGAGACGAGGTGGCCACCGGTCCTGGCGCCGATCGGGCGATGGTTTTCCAGCAGGACACGGTGTTTCCCTGGTTGCACGTCCGCGAGAATATCGAATTCGGCCTCCGGGCCGGCAAAACACCGCGTGAGGATCGGGAGAGGATCACCCAGCATTGGCTGGCCGCGGTGGGGCTTGAGGATTTCGCCGACTCTTGGCCGCGGGAACTCTCGGGAGGAATGCGCAAGCGGGTGGCGCTGGCGTCGGCGATGGCGGTGGGATCCGATGTCGTCCTGATGGATGAGCCCTTTGGATCGCTCGACTACTTCACACGCCGCAACCTGCACGATGTTCTCCTCGACCTATGGCGCGAAACCCAAAAGACCATCTTCTTCGTCACCCACGATATCGAAGAGGCTTTGATCCTGGCCGACCGAGTTATCCTCTTGGCCGAAGGGAAGCTGGTGGACGACATCCCGGTCACGCTCCCCCGCCCTCGCGACGAAGACGTGCGGGCCAGCGAAAAAGCGGTAAACATCACCAAGGTGATCCTGGCTCATCTGGGCATCACCGAAGAGGAAGCGACAAGGGCTTGAACGGTATGCGTCTCCTCCGCATCCTTTTCTGGATAGGGTGGGTTGTCTGGTTATTCGTAGCACCGGTGTTGCTTATACAGTTGTCAAGCAGCTCCTTCGCGGCCTGGACCTACGAAGAAAATACGCTGTTCGTTACATGGTCCTTCCTGGTTTGGTGGACCATCCTGTTCTGGGCTTGGCCGTTTGCCTTCCGCTCTTCTGAAAGCTTGGCAATCTTGGGCAAGATAGCCCGAGGTCTTCGAAATTTTCCAAAGCGGCTTCTGAGCTCGATGCGCAACAATCCCTTGTTCTTCATAACCTGGGCAGTGCTACTGATAGGATGGCAGGTAGCGTCCGTTATCGTGGAAGGAAGAGTAGAAAGAACACTTGAACATCCCCTGGTACCCGGATGGGACTATGTGTTCGGTAACACTCTTTTCAGGATGTCCGGAGATTGGTTGATCAGCCAAGTGGATATCTTTGGGTTGGAAATTCGATTTGAGCAATTAGCACCTTATCCGGCCTTTGGCGGCGATCGGACTTGGCCGGCGGTTTTCCTGGCACTCGGCTTCCACTCCTTCATGACCCTTTCCAGATTGGTGATGGGCTTGGCGCTCGGTCTGTTGGCCGGCCTCTCCACAGGTTTGGTCATATCCTATTGGCCCATTCTGCGGCAGACTTCCTGGACTCCTATGAATTTCTTGCGGATGATCCCTCTATTGGCGGCGATTCCCTGGATGCAAGTCGCTTTGGGACCCAACCTCAGGGGTATAACCATTTTCATCGCCTTCGGGGTGTGGGTGGTGTTGGTGGTGGCAACCATGAACTCGGTGGCCAACGTGCCCGACCGTTACATCGAAAGCGCCCGTACGCTGGGCGCTTCGCGGCCGCGCACCTATTTCAAGGTAATAATACCGGGGGCGATGCCCGAGCTCCGAACCGCCCTGTTGCTCTCTGCCGGGTTGGGGTGGTCCCTGACCATCGCCGCCGAGTTCCTGGGCTTCCCCACCGGGTTGGGATATATGGCTTCCATAGCAGTGCAGGAAACCAACACCGCCCGGCTGGTGATCGTGGCTTTCGTGGTCGCCGTATATTCCCTGCTTACCTTCCTCTTCCTCAACGAAATGTTCAAGAAGCTGGTGAGTTGGATGCCTCAGCGCACCGGCAAGACCGACATCTCCAAGGTGGCCGGAGCAGCCGGAGCAGCCCGCGCCGAAACCATCCACGAGGTCTAGGTTCGCTACGGGCCGCTCGTCGGGACCAGCTGTTCTGATTCCCGCCTGCACCCAGGGCTGGTAAGGCCGTGCTGTTAGGCGTCGTTTTCGGGATGATCACGGCGGTGACCCTGGGCGTCAACAACCTGCTCACCGCGGTGGTGGCCCGGCGGTTCGGGGTGCTGCGTTCCACCAACATCACCCTGGCTCTTGCCTTCGTCGCGATGATCGCCTGGGCGCTCATCATGCGCATACCGTACGAGATCACCCGCGACCAGGTCATCCTGCTGGGGTTGTTGGGCGCCGCCGCCGCGTCTTCGTTCCTGGGCAGCTACATGGCCCTGCGCCTCGGCCCGGTCTCCGTGGTCAGCCCCATCACCGCGCTGTCGGGGGCCGTAACCGTGCTCTACTCCTATTGGCTGTTGGCCGAGAGGCCGAGCGCGGTGCAGTGGATCGGGATTCCCATCGCCGCCGCGGGGGCGGTGTTGGCGTCCCTGGTCATCGAGCGCGGGGCAAAGATCCGGCTGGTCACCTGGGGTCCGGTATTCGCCCTGTTCGCCGTGCTGGTGGGGTCCCTCTCCAACGCCGGTCTGAAGATACCCATCCGGGACGGACTCGACTCGAACTGGAACGTCATCACCCAGCGTTCCTACACGGTGGCGTACGTCTTCCTGCTGTTCGTGGTCATCTCCCGCATTACGCAGCGGCGGCTTCAGATGGGAAAGGAAGCCCCGATGCAGGCCTGGGAGGGGGGTCGGGTGAAGATCACCTGGAGGAACGGGTGGCTGTTGGGGCTGGTAGGGCTCATCGACGCCGTTTCCTTCATTGCCTTTGGATACGGACTGGCCTACGCCCCGGCCTGGCTTATCGGGATACTCTCCCAGAGCGGGAGGGTGATAGCCGTGATCGGCGGGGTGATCTTCTTCCACGAGCGGCTCCGCAACCTGCAGTGGGCGGGCGTGGCGCTGGTCGGCGTAGGCTTGGTGCTGTCCATCGCCGGCTAGCTACAAACAGGTACTCCGAGAGCGCGGCCGCCTGGTTGCTGCCAAGGCGGGGCGAGGACTATCAATCGGCGCCCCGCGCTGCGCATACTGCGTCGGCGGAAGATGTTTTCACCGTGTGGCGTTCGAATGCCGCGACCCTCTCGATGAGCTCCCTTCGGGTCGGTCGCTGCATGGCGCGACGGAGCTCGTCCAGCGCGTATTCGGACAAGGACCGGCCCTCTGACGCGGCGCGGGCTTCGAGCTGACTATAGAGCTCGTCGGGGACGTCGTGTATCTGCAATGAGGTCATGTCCTTGGAGTTCATCGGCTCATGCACGAATACGACTCGTTTCTCCGTCCGGCTAAGCCCGCAGGGTGTTCGCGTCCGGGAAGGAGTATTGGAACACCCCGCCGGTGCGGAGCATCTCGGCGGCTATGCCGTCGGCGTGCCTGATGAAACGGTCGAGCATGGCGTTGATCTGATCCGGCACATCCTGGAGAGCCTTGTGCCCCGCCCCCACCGTCTTGCCGATCACCACCTGCGGACACAGCTCCCGCAACAGATCCAGATCCAAGTCGGGCTGACCGCAGTCGATATACAAGTAGGGGCATCGAACTTCTGACAGTACCGCGGTCGGGTCGAAGGCCATCATCCCCTGCCAGCCGTTGAGGATCACATGGTCGGGAACCTCGGCCAGCCGCTCGGCCATACTCCCCAGCCGGGAAGGATCGTCGGTGGGCAGATAGGAGGCACTCAGGAACATGCGCAGGGTCTCCCGGTAAGGCTGATCCGCCGTCATGAGATGATCGAAGGGCCCGTGATGGCGCTGGTGCCATCCGGGAATGTTGCTGGGCGAGTCCAGACTGGCGATGGCGCCTACCAGATCGGGATGCCGGGCCGCGGTGGAGATGAGCACCTGCCCGCCCATGCTCTGGCCCACCAGCACCGGCTTCTCGAGACCCAAGTGGCGGATCAGCTGAGCCACATCGTCGGCGTGGGCGGCCATGGTGTATATCTCGTCGGGCTTGTCGCTCTCGCCGTGGCCGCGCAGGTCGACGGCCACACAAAGATGGTCGGGCGAGAAATACTCCTCCTGAAAACCGAAGCCCCCCCGGTTCCCGAATCCGCCGTGGATGAAGATGATGGCCGGGTCGCCGGCGCCTACCCGGTGGTAAGCGATGCGCACGCCGTCGCTGGTGGTGAACAGTTCAGTCATAGGCCGAAGCATAGCCGCCCGGTCTTGCCGGACACCTGCGGGGCGGCCGCAAGAGGACCGCCTTCAAGGGCTCGGCTGCAAGGGTTCGGGGAAGTTGTATCGGAAGACCCCGCCCGTGCGGAGCATCTCGGCGGCGATGCCGTCGGCGTGCCGGAAGAAGCGGTCGAGCATGGCGTTGATCTGATCCGGCACATCCTGAAGAGCCTTGTGCCCCGCCCCCACCGTCTTGCCGATCACCACCTGCGGACACAGCTCCCGCAACAGCTTCAGATCCAGGTCGGGCTGGCCGCAGTCGATATACAGGTAAGGGCATCGAACCCGGCGCAGGGTCGGGCCGGGGTCGTAGTCCTTCTTCCCCTGCCAGCTGTTGAGGATCACATGGTCGGGAACCTCGGCCAGCCGCTCGGCCATTTTCCCCAGCCGGGAGGGATGGTCGGTGGGCAGGTAGGCGGCGCTCAGAAAGGCGATGAGCGTCTCCCTGAAAGGGCCGTCCTCGGTCATCAGGTGGTCGTAGGGGCCGTGGAAGCGCTGGTGCCATCCGGGAATGTTGCTGGGCGAGTCCAGACTGGCCGCGGCGCCCACCAGCTCCGGGCTGCGGGCGGCGGCCTCGATGATCACCTGCCCCCCCATGCTCTGGCCCACCAGCATCGGCCTCTCCAGCCCCAGGTGACGGATCAGCTCGCCCACATCCTCCCCGTGTTTGCCCATCGTGTAGAGCTCGTCCGGTTTGTCGCTCTCGCCGTGCCCCCGCAGATCGACCGCTATACAGCGGTGCTCGGATGAGAAGTACTCCTCCTGGAAGCCGAAGCCCCCCCGGTTGCTGTATGCGCCGTGGATGAAGATGATGGCCGGGTCGCCGGCGCCTACCTGGTGGTAAGCGATGCGCACCCCGTCGGAGGCGGTGAACCATTCAGTCATAGATGCCCTTTCTCGGGAAAGTTGTACTGGAAGACGCCGCCGGTGCGGAGCATCTCGGCGGCGATGCCGTCGGCGTGGCGGATGAAACGGTCGAGCATGGCGTTGATCTGATCCGGCACGTCTTGGAGAGCCCTGTGGCCGGCGCCCACCGTCTTGCCGACCACCACCTGCGGACACATTTCCCGCAACAGATCGAAATCGAGGCCGGGCTGGCCGCAGTCGACGTAGAGGTAGGGGCATTTCATCCGGCGCAGAGAGGAGGTCGGGTCGTAGGCGCTCATCGCCTGCCATGCCCTGACGATCACATGATCGGGTATGGCGGCCAGCCGTTCCGCCAGCCCTCCGACGTGGGACGGATCGTCGGTGGGCAGGTAGGCGCCCTTGAGGAAGGCATGAACCGCCTCCCGGTAGGGGCCGTCGAAAGTCATCAGAGGGTCGAAGGGGGAATGGAAGCGTTTCTGCCACCCGGGAATGTTGCTCGGTGAATCCAGGCTCGCCGCCGCGCCCACCAGCCCGGGATGACGGGCGGCGGCGGAAATGACCACCTGACCGCCCATGCTGTGGCCGACCAGGACGGGCCGCCGCAATCCCAATTGCCGGATCACCTCGGCCACATCGTCGGCGTATCCGGCCATCGAATAGACCTCGTCGGGTTTGTCGCTGTCGCCGTTGCCGCGCAGATCCACGGCTACGCAGCGGTGGCGGGGTGAGAAGTAGGCCTCCTGGAAGCCGAAGCCCAGCCGGTTGCCGTAGATGCCGTGGATGAAGACGATGGGCGGATCGCCCGCGCCCGCCTCGTGATAGGCGATGCGCACTCCGTCCGAAGCGGTAATCCATGAAGTCATATTCTCTTTCCGTTCTCGGTCGAAGGCCGTTGGGTTTGGGAGACATGGAGGGGAGGGCCGTCCGGGGAGACGAACCTTCCCCCCGATTCTCCCACCACCTTGCCGTCCGTGTACACGATCCGGCCCCGGGAGAGGGTGGTGAGAACGCGGCCGGTCATTCGCAGCCCGTCGTAGACCTTGCCGCTGCCTCCCGATCTGCTCAGGAACCGGGCCGAGTCGACGGTCATCCCGCCGTCGGGATCCACCAGCACCAGGTCGGCCTCCGATCCGGGGGAGATGGTGCCTTTGCGGGGATAGATGCCGAACAGTTTGGCGGGATTGGCGGTCATCACCTCCACCGCCCGCTCCAGCGGAAACCGTCCGATCAGGCCGGCGTCCACCATGGTGGGGACGAGCATCTCCAGGGAGGGTATGCCCTGCCCGGCGGCGGCGTATTCGGAGGCCGCCTTCGCCTTCTCGGGGGTGAACGGATGAGCGCCTTTGGCCGGCAGCCATATGGTGGCTATGTAGACGGGGTTCTCCTTCTCCTTCGGGGTGAACGGGGCGTGGTCGGAGGCCACCACCGTCAATGTCCCGTCGGACAGGGCCTGCCATAGATAGGCCACGTCCTCCACGGAACGGAGCGGCGGCGCCACCTTCACGAAAGTCCCGAAGTGGGCGATGTCGGTCTCGTCGAACAGCAGATAGTGGGGGCAGGACTCGGCGGAGAGGTCGGATCCCAATGACTGGGCGGCCCGTACTTCCTCGACGGCCAGCCGGGAGGTGAGATGGACTATGTGGGCGGGGAAACCGACATCCCGGGCGATGGTGGCCACCAGCCCCACCGCGGCCGCCTCCACGATAGGAGGACGGGCGGGGTGGTCGAACCGATCCAGGTCCGTCCGAAAGCGATCTATGAAATGCTGGCTCTCGGCATGGACCGCGCACCGCAGGCCGGTACCGGCCACCGTGTTCAGGCAGTCGTAGATCTCATCCGGCGACGCGGCCCACAACCCGTCGAATTCGTCCAGGCGCTCCGGCGGCGGCCGGTGGGTGAACAGCTTGAATCCTATCGCCCCGCATTCGGCCATCGCCTCGGCGCGGGCCGGGTCGGTCAGGCCCGCTCCCGAGAAGAGGGCGAAATCCACCAGACATTCGGCCTCCCCCAACCTCCGCCGGGCTTCGAACGCTTCGGGCGTGCTGCACGGCGGGTCGGAGATGGGCATCTCGAACAGGGTGGTGACGCCGGACGAGGCGGCCGCCCGCGACTCGGAGGCGAAGGTGGCCCGCTCGGGGTGGCTGGGCGCCCGGCAGTGGAAATGGGCGTCCACCGCCCCGGGAATCACCAGCAACCCCGAAGCGTCTATCTCGCGGCGGGCCGCACCGAGACCTCCGGACGGGGAGACCTCGGCGATGACCCCGCCTTCCACGCCGACATCGGCAGGACGGGAGCGGCCGTCGCTCACCACCGTCCCCCCGACGATTCTCAGATCGAGCACGAAGGCGCCGAGAACGTTCCTCTAGCTTGGAACCGCCGCCCTACGCCCGGCGGTAGCCGATCTCGGGACCGGGCCCCCACCGGGTGCCCATGCCCTCGACATCGCGCCCGGTTTGGGTGTAGCCGCCCTCCGAAGAGAAGGCCATCTGGCCCCGAACGAAGACCCGCTTCACGTCCTTCATGTGGTCAAGGGATGCCAACGGATCGCCTCCCACCGCCACCACGTCGGCGGTCTTGCCCGCTTCCAGGCTGCCCAGCTGGTCCGAGAGGCCCAGGAGCTCGATGCCCCGGCGGGTGATGGAGTTGAGCGCGTCCAGGTTGTCGGGGCAGACCCCGACCTCCACCATGAACTTGAGCTCCTCGGCGATGGCGTAGTGGGGTACCACCGGGCTGCCGGCGTCGGTGCCGAAGACGATCGGGATCCCCGCCCGGGCGGCGGCCGCGTTGCCGGTGAAACGGGAAGGGTCGTTCATCTGATCCTTGCGCCGCTCCACGTCGGATTCGGTCATCCCGAAGTCCCGGCCGAACTTGACCTGCTGCACCAGCGGCGAGAAGGTGGTGACGATGGGGGTGCCCTTCTCCACCATCTTCTCGATGGTGGCGGGAGTCATCGACCCGCCGTGCTCCACGCAGTCCACCCCGGCGTCCACCACCCGGGAGATGGCCTCGTCGAAGGTGGCGTGGGCGGTTACCTTCATCCCGTTCTGATGGGCTTCCTCGACCATGGCCCGCAGCTCGTCCATGGTGAACTGCACCTCTTCGTGAGAGCCCATGATCTTGATCCAGGAGGCCCCGGCCTTGAACTGCTCCCTGATGGCCTTGCGCACCCCGTAGATGCCGTCCGCCTCCCGGCAGCACCACCAGGTGTGGCCGCCGGTGGTGCAGATGGCGCGCCCGTTGGGAAACAGGCGGATCCAGGGCGCCCAGCCGTTGTCGATGGCGGTCTTGGCGTCGATGTTGGCGTTGTTCATGCCCAGGTCGCGGATGGTGGTGACCCCGGCCGAGAGAGTGCGGTGGATGTTCATCACCGCCTTCACAGCGTTGACGGCAGGCGACTCGTAGGCCTGCATCTCCAGGTCATGGGTGCCGTCCCACCCCAGATGGACATGGCAGTTCACCATGCCAGGCAGCAGATGCATGCCGGACACGTCCACCACGTTGTCGCCCGGCCGGGCGTCGGACGCCCCCACCGAGGTGATCTGCTCGTCTTCGATGACCAGGTCTTGCTGTTCCGAGGGTCCGCCGTCCAGGTTGACGACGACTCCGCCTTCGAGAATTGTGCGCACTGTTGGTTGTCCTTTCTTGTTTGCGGATCAGAGGGTCAGATCTTTCCCAGGCGGCGTAGGGCGGTTCCCACCGCGGCCAGGTTGGGAAGGGTCAATTCCGAGTAGTTGCGGGAGATCATCACCCCTCCGGCCCCGCCTTCGAACGAGGCTTCCACCATGTCCTCCACATCGGCGGGGGTGATGTCGCGGGCCACCGTCTCCACCCCCAGCCCGATGCCCGGATAGACAGCCACCTCGGGCCCCACAGCCTCCACGTAGCGGCGGGTGAACTCGGTGATGTATCCGGGGCTGAAACCGGCGGGCGACAGGTCTTCGAACGCCGCCTCGTCCAGCCCCAGGATCCGGTAGAGGATGGGGGTCCACTCCGACGGGGAGGCGTCGCCGAGGATGGTCTGGCACAGGTTGTTCACGAACTTGGTGAACCGGGCGCCGGCCGGGGCGTTGTAGAACACCGGCTTCAGCCAGTCGGCGTAGAGCTTGTACTCGGCGGGGTCGTGGGCGGCCCGGAGCAGCGGGTTGAAGGTGTTGATCATCTGCCAGATCCCGAGACCCACCTGATAATCGTCGCCGAAGAAACGCACCTGACCGGATATCTCCCGGTAGAGATCCTTGTGGCCGTCCCACCACAGCTTCTGCCAATGGGAAACCTCGGGATACTCGAAGAGATGGCGGAGGAAGGTGATCAGCTTGCCGTCGCGCGGCTGATAGCCGCTTCGCACCGCGGTCAGGTAATCATGAATCTTCCTGTACCCTTCGGCGGCCCGCCCGGCGTCGATTCCCCGGCGATGAGCTTCGGCGCGGCAATGAACGCAGAAGCAGGTGGGAACTTCGGCGCTCACGATCATCGACGAGAGCGGGTCCTCGCGTTCTATCCCCCACAGCACACCGTTCAGGTCGTACTCGTTCAGCCAGTTGTCGATCACTCCGAACCACCAGTTCCGGTAGTCGGGGTTGTAGAGACAGGGGCGGCTGGCTTTGCGGCCCCACGGATCGACCTCGAGCACCCGGGCGAATCCCGGCTGCCAACGCGGCTTGGGGTTCTGGTGGGAGGTCTCGCAGTAGTAGGGGAAGACCTCGATGCCCCTGGCCCGGGCGGCGGGGATCACGTCTCCCAGGATGTCCCACCCCTCATAGAGGGGGTCGGGTGCGGTGAAGTCCTCTATGGCGGTTCCGCGGTAGTACTTCGGGTCGGGCGGGAAGAAGGCCCCGCCCTGCAGGTGGTCGGGTTCCTGCCCGCCGTGGTCGGGATAGTCGCCGCTGCCCGAGCGCCCGGCGTTGCCCCGCGCCCACGAGAGGGCGGAGATGAAGAGGGCGTTGACCCCGGCCTTCTCCACGAAGATGTCCAGGGTCTCCTCGATGCCCTCGTCTATGAAGCTGATCCCCCCCACCTGCATGCCGACGAAGGTCTTGCCGCTCATCTCACTGCTCCACCCGCCCGGCGATCACCCCGCCCGCCGCGGCCAGCTCCTGGGCCACCGAGACCGCGCTGGGAATCCCGCCGGTGTGGGGCGTCATCAGCAGGTTGGGGGTGCTGCGCAGGGGGCTGTCCTCCAGGATCGGCTCCCACCAGAAGACATCGAGGCCCGCCCCGGCCAGATGCCCGCTGTGCAGAGCAGCCATCAGGGCGTCTTCGTCCACCAGCCGCCCGCGGGCCGTGTTCACGAAGAACGACCCTTCGGGCATCAGGGCGAACTCGCGGGCGCCCATCATCTTCTCGGTCTCGGGTGTGAACCGATTGTGGAGCGAAACGCAGTGCGATTCCGCCAACAGCTCGTCGAACGGCAGGTAGCGAATCCCCAGTTCCCGCTCCTCCTCCGGGGAGAAACGGTTGCGCTTGGTGTAGATGACATCCATTCCGAACGCCGCCAGCCGGACGGCGGCCTCGCGTCCGATCTTGCCGACTCCTACCAGCCCGACCTTCTTTCCCCACAGCCCCTCGAAGAGATCCAGGCCGACCCAGTTGTAGGAGTAGTTCTCCTGGTCGGTGACGAAGGGCGCCATGCCCTCTACGACCACCCCGTCCATGAGGCGTCGGGAGGCAACGGGAAGGCGCTTGAAGAGCGCCAGGATCAGCATGACCGCGTGCTCGGCCACGCTGATCAGCGACGGAGACGGCACCTTGTCGGTCCAGATCCCCCGCGACCGGCAGATGACGTCCGAAGGCTCGGCGCCTCCCGAGTCGAGGGTGACCACGCCCCGAAGAGAGGGGGCGGCCTCCAGCCGGTCGTCGTCGATGCCCCTGCGCCACAGCACCAGGTAGTCGGCCTGGTCGATGGCGTCCGAGGAGAGGGCGTCTTCCAGCACCGAGGCGCCGGACGGCAGGGCATCTCGGAGCGCCGCCACCTGGGCGGGCGAGAAATCCTCGACCAGGGCCACCGCCGGGCCCGCCGAGCCGCTCACTTTCCGCTCCGGCAGTCGTTCCAAAGCCGCCGGAACCGGTCCATGGCTTCGTCCAGCTCCTCCCGGGGGGCCAGATATGAGATGCGTATGTAGTCGACCGCGCCCTCGGCGAAGATGTTGCCCGGCGAGAAGAGCAGCCCGTAATCGACCGCCTTGTCGGCGAAGGAAACGGCGTCCATCCCCGACCCCGAAACGTTGGCGAAGAAGTAGAACCCGCCTCTGGGTTCCCCGTAGGTGACGCCCAGCTCATCGAAGGCGGCCCGCATGACGGCCCGGCGGCGGTGGTATTCCACCATCATCTCATCGAGGAACTCCTGCGGTCCATGCAGGGCGGCCAGGGCGGCGTGCTGGGACGGGAGGGACGTGGAGATGCTGAGCGAGTGGCGGGGCTCGGTGGCGGCCAGGATGTAGTCGGCCGGCCCGGCCATGTACCCCACCCGGAACCCGGTCATGCTGTAAGCCTTCGAGAACCCGTTGATGGTGATGGTGCGCTCCCGCATCCCCGGCAGGGTAGCGAAGCTGATGTGCTCGAACCCGTCGTACACCACCTTCTCGTACAGCTCGTCGGAGATCACCGCCAGGCCCGGCCGCTCCCGCACCACGTCGGCGATTTCCGAAAGGGTCTCGGCGGTGATGACGCCGGCGGTGGGGTTGTTGGGGGTGACCAGCACCAACAGCTTGGTGCGGTCGGTGATGGCCGCCTCGATGGCTTCGGGCTTCAGCTCGAAGTCCTCCTCCTCAACGGTGGGCACATAGACGATCTTCCCGCCCGCCATGGTGATGTTGGCCGGGTAGGCCATGTAGTGGGGGGTGGCCAGGAGCACCTCGTCGCCGGGGTCCAGCAGGGTCTGCAGGCTGACCGCCATCGACTCCTGGGCGCCGGCGGTTACCAGTATCTCGGACTCGGCGTCGTATTCGAGGTTGTTGTCCTTCTTGAACTTGTGGGCGATGGCCTCCCGCAGCTCGATCATCCCCCCCGGCGGCGTGTAGCCGATGTGGCCGCTGTCGAGGCAGCGCTTGGCGGCTTCGATGATGTGGGAGGGGGTCGGGATGTCCGGCTCTCCCCTCACCAGGCGGATGATGTCGTCGCGCCCCTCCACCTTCCGCTGTATCTGGAAGTAGGGCGATTCGTGGCCGCCGCGGATGCGCAAGGTGCGCTCGGCCAGCGCTTTTCTCAATAGGCTTTGGCTCATCGGGACTCCATATCTGAGGCTGTCGGGTCGATTGCTGTTGTTCCGGCGCCGGGCCGGGAAGTGGGTGCAGGACTCATCCGCCCAAGTCGGCGTAGCGCTGCATGCCTTCCGCTATCCCCACCGGATTCCAGCCGAGCTCGGCGCGAGCTTTGTCGCAGGAGATGGTAGTGGCCCGATCGGGAGTGGCGTCGATCAGCATCTCGGCGGTTTCGTCCACCGCCACCCCGAACGCCGACACCGCCGCTTCCAGCACATCGCGGAAGGGAATGGGATCCCCCGAGGAGAAGGCGAAGGAGCGGCGCCCCATCCCGTCCGTATAGAAGCGGTGGGCGCCTTCGGCCACGTCGTCCACGAATACCCAGTCGCAGCGGTCGTCCAAGCCGATCACCCTGACCGGAACCCCGTCCATGGCGGCGTCGGCCAGCTGCTTGGCCTGGGTGACGAAGGGCCGGGTGTCGCGGAACTCCTCGGCCGGTCCGTACATTGAGGTGGGGCGGATGGCGCCGGCGTCGAATCCGAACATCTCGGCGTACCTGTACAGCATGATCTCGGCGGCCAGCTTGGCCGAGCCATAGAGCGAGAAACCGCCGTCGGCGTCTTCCTCGGTGAGCACTTCCTCCTCGAACTGGTTGTAGACGCCGGCGGAGGAGATGAACAGGAACTTGTCCAGGTTCTCCCGGCGGGCGAACTCCAGGGCGTTGAGGGTTCCTATCAGGTTGACCCGCACCAGTTTGGACGGGTCCTCGCGGGACTCCTGGATGCTGGGTGTCAGGGCCGCGGCATGGACGATCCCGTCCACGGGCCCGGTTACATCGGTGGACCAGGCCGCCGGGTCCGCCACATCGAGCACCGCGTACTCGACCCGGTCGCTCGGGGTGCCCGAACGGGGGGCAAAGTCATCGGGCGGGATGACGTCCGCCGCCGTCACATGCGCCCCGCCCCGGGCAAAGGCCCTGACCAACGCTCTTCCGAAGAACCCCCCTGCTCCTGTCACCAGTACTCTCATCTCGCCTTGTTCGTCCCTTCTCCTGCGCGGCGCGCAGTCTCTACATGACTTACCGAGTCGGATCGCCCCGCGGGGCCGCGGGGCCGGCCGGGCCCTGTCGAACATATCCCGGCCTGCCGCCCGGACCCTGCCCCCTTCGATCGGAGGCCGGACGCATCTGACGACTGACCCGCTCGATTGTAGTAGTGGATATCGGAGCGTCCGGCGGGATGCTCCCGAAGGGCGGGCGCCGTGTAGATGACCCCCGATCCGATGAGCCGTACGAGCCGAGCGGCTCCAAGTCGGCCCTTGCGCCGAGGGGAGCGTTATCCTCGCCCTCACTCACCCATAGGAGGCAGTCGGGCTGATGGCCAGAGTTCAGTTGGTGATTCCCGATGAGGACCGGGATCGTTTTGTCTACCAAGCTCGGAGAGAAGGTATGACGTTGAGCGCGTGGCTCATGGCCGCCGCCCGTGAACGAATCAGACAACAACGCAGTTCGGACCTCTTCGAGTCGCCCGCCGACCTCGAAGGTTTCTTCCGGGAGTGTGATGCGTTGGAAGGGGGCGGAACGGAACCGGATTGGGACGAACACCTGGACGTTATCAACCGGTCGCGTAGGGCGGGATGCTCCTCGTCCTGATGTAGTAGGCGCCGGATCAGATCAACGCCGTGCTCCGTTCGACGTCTCGATGAATCAGGGGCCTGCGTAGAGGGGTTGGCCGGGAACGTCGGGAGTCAGCACGGAGATGTGCCAGCCTCCCAGGTTGGCCAGGTAGAGCCGGTCCAGTTCCTTTCCGCCGAAGGCGCAGTTGGTGACCCGGTTCATGGTCAGGCCCCGCTCGTCTCGGGCCGCCAGCTCGATCCCGCCGCCGGGGCGTATGATCTGGAGGGCGCTGGCCCCGAAGGACGTCACGTATAGGTTCTGCTCGGCGTCGAAGGCCAGCCCGTCGGGCATCGGGAGCAGAGACCCCGGCGGGCACACCTGCTCGGGCGGGCCTCCCGACCCGTCGAGGGGCACCCGCACCACGTCGTCCGCGGCGGTCTGGACCACGTACAGGTACTCGGCGGAACTATCGATGGCCAGCCCGTTGGCGTAGTAGAAGGGGCCGGAGTGGAAGACCTCGGCCGCCCCGTCGGGATCGATCCGGTATATCTCTCCGGTGGGGCCTGGATAGCCGCCGGAGCCGGATACGTAGAGGCGCTCGTCAGGACCGAAGGCCGGGTAGTTGGGCGCCCGGAGGTCCCGGCCCTCCACCGACGCGCAGAACACCTCCCAGTCCCCCGACGGGGCGACCCTGACCACCGTGTTGTCCTGGACGCACACATAACAGTTCCCCGCCCGGTCGAAGGCCAGGCCGGCCGCCATCGCCTCCAGCCGGCAGAGCACCTCCGGCAGGCGGGTTTCGGGGTCGATCACATAGACCTGCCCGGCTTCACCGCCCGCCCACAGGCGGCCGTCGGGCGCCGCGGCCACACACTCCGGATGATCGAGCCCCGCGCTGTACACCTCTACCTGGTATTCCACGGTCTGCCTCCTATCGGTCTTCGGAAAGCGAAACTGTCAACCATCCCCGCCGGGACTCCCCGCCCGCCAGCACCGGCGCCCGCCCTCTTTCCACAGCCGCGGCCAAGCCGTCCGCAGGCCATACGTTGACCGGCTCCAAGGCCATGGCCCTCAGCCGGCCGAACCACGGGAAGCGAGCCGCCCCGCTGTTTATCCAAAGCCAGGCGTAGGGGAAGGCCTCGGCGCACCATTCCATGGTCAGGCGGTCCCCGGTGTCGGGCCGCAGAACGTGGACGCGGGCCTCCGCCGGCCCGGTCAGGTACACCACCCGCTCGGCGGGGTGATCGGGCATCGACCCCAGATCGACCGGAGCGCCGCCCCGGTCCTCCGCCCACGGCCAGTCCCCCCGGCAACCGGGCCTCAGGTCGGCTTCGGGAACGTCCAGGGCGGGATCGACCTCGAAGCGGGCGCCCGCCAGCTCCAGGCGGGTCCCAGGCGGGGCGGCGAAGGCGGGGTGGTGCCCCCAGGCGTAAGGAACCTCCAGGTCATCGGACAGGTTGTGTATCTCTTCCGATAGCTCCAGCCGGGGCCGGTCGGGATCCAGGAACATCTTGCGGGTGACGGCCAGAGGGGTGTGCGTGTGGGAGCGCAGCGTCACCCCGAAGCCCCCGGAACGTTCCAGAACCTCCCAGGGCGCCATGGAGGCCTCGCCGTGCACCGGGTGGGGAATCCCGTTCACCGTGCAGCCCGCTCCGGCGTTGGGGAACATCTCCTGCCATCCTCCCCGATGCTCGGAGAGCCACTCCAGGTCGGCCGAATGGTACGAACCGCCCGCGCCCGCCCGCAGAGGCCAGTCCGAATCGATTCGGGCCAGACGGTTGGGGCCTCCGGGGCGGCCCAACCGGACGATCTCCGCCCCCCGGCCCTCGTCCACCTCCACCTCCAGGTGGGCGGTGGCCAGCCGGATCACGGCGCGGCGCCCGGAACGGCGGTCTGCTCGGGAAAGAAACAGGCGCTCAGGCCGCTCCCGGGGAGGCGGTGTTCCAGCCGGGGGGTTTCGCTCCCGCAGCGCTCCTGGGCCTTCCAGCAGCGGGTGCGGAACCTGCAGCCCGAAGGCGGATCCATAGGGCTGGGAACATCCCCCTCCAACAGGATGCGGCGCCGCTCGGCGCGGGACAAAGGCTCCGGTACGGGCACCGCCGATACCAGCGCCTGGGTGTACGGATGGGAAGGCCGGTCGAACACCTCCTCCCGTTTGCCCCACTCCACTATCCGGCCCAGATACATCACCGCCACCCGTTCGCACACGTGCCGCACCACCGACAGGTCGTGGGCGATGAACAGATAAGCCAACCCCAGCTCGTTTTTCAGCTCGATGAGAAGGTTGATGATCTGGGCCTGGATGGATACGTCCAAGGCCGAGACCGGCTCGTCCAGCACCAGCAGTTTGGGCCGTAGCGCCAGCGCCCGGGCGATGCTGATCCGCTGCCGCTGGCCTCCCGAGAACTCGTGGGGGTATTTCACGGCGTCGCCGGGGTCGAGCCCCACCAGCTCCAACAATTCCGCCGCCCGCGCCCGGCCGGGGCGGCCGCCCTCGTGGACCAGCAAAGGCTCCGTCACGATGTCCCCCACCTTCATACCGGGGTTGAGGGAGGCGAAAGGATCCTGGAAAACGATCTGCATGTTGCGGCGGATGGGGCGCAGCTCCCGGCGGCCCAGATCGGTGATGTCCCGCCCCATGAACACGATCCGGCCGCTGGTGGGGGACAGAAGCCGCATGATCAGCTTGGCCACCGTGGACTTCCCGCACCCCGACTCCCCCACCAGCCCCAGAGCCTCGCCCTCCGATATCGAGAAGCTCACCCCGTCCACCGCCCGCAGCCGCCGGCGGCGGCCCATGACACCCTCCATCCTGACGGGGTAGTGCATCACCGCGTCCTCCACCCGCACCAGGCTTTCGCGCGCCGTACCTGCGGGGCTGCCGTTCGAGGTCATCGTCCCGCAGGCTAGCCGTCCTTCCCACAGAGATGAGGCCGCACCGTGCGGCCACTCGGCGTCGCGGCTCGTACCGGCCGGCGGACGCAGGTGTACACTCCACCCGGGCGACAGGAGCTGCGAAACGAACCACCCGACCACCACCATCACCGGCGCCGCCGCCCTCGTCCGAGCCTTGGAGCAGGAAGGGATAGACACGGTATTCGGGCTGGTCGGCCACGGCAATCTAGCCTTCGTAGACGCCCTACAAGACAGCGAGACCATCGAGTACGTGTCGGTGTTCCACGAGCAGGTGGGCGCCCACGCCGCCGACGCATATTTCCGGGCGGGGGGGCGCATCGCCGTGATGACCACCACCGTGGGGCCGGGCTTCACCAACCTGATGACCGGACTGGGGGACGCCCTGTTGGATTCGTCGGCCATGGTGGTGATCGCGGGCGGCATGCCCAGCGCCTATGTGGGGAAGGAACCCCTCCAAGAGCTCTCCTACTCGATCGACAACGCCCAGCTGGACATCGCCCGGCCCCTGACCAAGAGGGTCATCCAGGCCGCCCACCCCGCCGAGCTGGCCAACCAGTTACACAGGGCGGTGCGGTTCGCCAAGACCGGATGTCCGGGCCCGGTGGTGCTGCAGGTTCCGCTCGACTTCTTCTCGGCGTGGGTGGCGCCGCCCGCCGCCCGCCCCTTGGCCCGGCAGGGGCGCAGCGGCCCCGACTCCGCCGAGGTGGAGAAGGCCGCCGACCTGATCGCCGGGGCGGAGCGCCCATTGCTGTACGCCGGAGGCGGAGCGGTGATCTCGGGCGCCTCGGGCATCCTCACCCATATGGCCGACCGGTTCGGACTGCCGGCGGCCACCACCATGAGCGGCCAAGGCGCCGTCGCCGAGGACCATCCGCTGGCCGTGGGGTTCACGGGAGTGGTGGGGACCCGGCCCGGCAACCACGCCGCCCGGCGGGCCGACCTGCTGGCCGCGGTTGGCACCCGTTTCCCGGAGATGGACTGCAACAACTGGCGTCCGGATCATTTCACGGCGATCCCGCCCGGCCGGTTGATCCACATCGACATCGACCCCAACCAGATCGGCAAGATCTATCCCGCCGACGCCGCCCTGGTGGGAGACGCCCGCCGCTCACTCGAGGAGCTGGCGGCGGCTCTGGAGGACCGAATCGACAGCGGCGCTCGGTGGCGGGAATGGCGGGAGGAGCTGGCGCGCGAGAAGCAGACATGGAACGACGATCTCCGAGCGGTCCGCACCACCCCCAGCTTCCCGTACGAGCCCGCCTACCTGGCGACCCTCCTGCGGGACCTCCTGCCGAAGGAGACGATCCTGGTAACGGGGGTAGGCATCCGCCACGCCATCGGACAGCACTTTCCCTTCCTGGAGGAACGCACCCAGATCGTGGCCAGCGGATTCGGGACGATGGGCCAGGAGGTGGCCGCCCCGATCGGGGTGCGCCTCGCCCGGCCGGACGCCCCGGTGGTTGCCCTGGTCGGCGACGGAGCGGTGATGGCCTGCCTGGCGGCGCTTCCCACCGCGGTTGCGGCCGGTATCCACGCCGTGTGGCTGATCGCCAACAACACCGGATACGCCTCCATCGCCCTGTACCAGACCAAGCACTACGGGCGCGACGCCGGCACCTACTTCAAGGACGCCGAAGGGGTGCCTTTCGACTTGGACTACACGGCCTTCGCCCGATCCTTCGGCGCCCGGGCGGAGCGGGTGACGGACCCGGACGAC
This sequence comes from uncultured Acidimicrobiia bacterium, assembly GCA_958295745.1. Taxonomy (GTDB): domain Bacteria; phylum Actinomycetota; class Acidimicrobiia; order Spongiisociales; family Spongiisociaceae; genus CATQHD01. The sequence continues at coordinate 453,642 of OY282370.1, forward strand.
CTGCCTGGCCTCCTGTCCAAGGCCCTCGAAGAGCGGGGTGTCTGGATGCTGGAGCTGCCGGTTACACCCACCCCCCGGATCATCGGGTCGGGGCATTGGGACGTGAACGACATCCTGGCGGGGGGCGCCGAAAAAGCCCGTCCGCCGACCTGAGATGACCGCCGCCGAGGCAAGGGCCGCGATGACCGCACCCGGGCTGATCCGAACCGTATTGGGGGACGTGCCGCCCGAACCTTGGGGCATCACCAACGCCCACGCCCATCTGGTGGGCGGGGCGGACACATCCAAACCCCCCTTCGACACCACCGACGCCGCCGAGCTGATCATGACCATCGAGGACAGCCTGCCCGAGCTGGAGGAGTTCGCCCGGGCCGGGGGGTTCTGCCTGGTCGATCTGACCCCCATGGGAATGGGGAGGGATCCCGACGCTCTGGTGCGGGCCTCCCGGGAAACCGGAGTCCACATAGTCGCGGGCGCCGGCATCTACCACGAAGCCCACCATCCCGAGGCGATCGCCGGCCTGGACGAGGACCGGATCGCCGGGATGATCGTCCGGGAGATCACCGAAGGGATGGACGGAAGCGGCGTGCGGGCCGGAATAATCGGTGAGCAGGGCACCTTCACCGGGCCGATGACCGAACGCGAGAAGACAGTGTTCAGAGCCTCGGCGCTGGCCGCCCTCGAGACCGGGGCCGCGGTCACCACCCACACCCATCTGGGCCGCAACGCCCTCGACCAGATCGACGTGCTCACCTCGCAGGGCCTCCCTCCCGACCAGATCGTCATCGGGCATCTGGACGACGGGGAACCCGACCTGGATCTGATCCGGGAGATCATCGCCCGGGGCGCATGGGCCCAGTTCGACGACATCGGCTACGAGTACTACACCGAGCGGCTCGAGATACAGATGACCACCGACGTCGTCCGGGCCCGCAAGCTGGCCCGGCTGGCCGAGGAGGGCTTGTGCGATCAGGTGATCCTCGCCAGCGACTTCGGCATGCAGCGCCATCTGCGCGCCAGGGGCGGGCCGGGGTTGGTGGTGCTGGCCGACGGATTCCGCAAGACCGCCCTGGCGGAAGGAGTTCCGGTCGAGATACTGGACCGATGCATGATCGACAATCCGGCGACTGTCCTGACCATGAAGTGAGGCCCTCCTCCCCTGCCTCCCCGGGCCTCTCGCGAGGCGTGATCCGTACGGTGCTGGGCGATGTGGCCGCCTCCCCTTGGGGACCGACCAATTCCCATGCCCATCTGGTGCTCGGTGTGGAGGAACAGGAGGATGCGGACCGGCGCCGGGCGGCGGATCTGTACGCCGACCACACCCTCTCCCTCGATGACACCCTGCCCGAGCTGCGGTCCTTTGCCGCGGCGGGCGGGTTCTGCCTGATCGATCTGACCCCGATGGGGTTGGGGAGGAACCCCGACGCCCTGGTGCGGGCTTCGGAGGAGACCGGAGTCCACATCGTGATGGGCGCCGGCATCTACCACGAACCCTTCCACCCTGACCGCATCGCCGACCTGGACGAAGACCGGATCGCCGGGATGATCGTCCGGGAGATCACCGAGGGGGTGGACGGAAGCGGCGTGCGGGCCGGCATCATCGGCGAGCAGGGCACCTACCAAGGCCCGATGACCCAACGCGAAAAGGTCGTGTTCAGAGCCTCGGCGCTGGCCGCCCTCGAGACCGGAGCGGCGGTGTCTACCCACACCTACCTGGGCCGCAACGCCCTCGACCAGATCGACGTTCTCACCTCGCAGGGACTCGCCCCGGACCGGATCGTCATCGGACACCTCGACGACGCCGAACCCGACCTCGACCTGATCCGGGAGATCACCGCCCGGGGCGCCTACGCCCAGCTCGACGGCATCGGCTACGAGTACTACACGGAGACCCTCGGCATCCAAATGACCACCGACCGGGTCCGGGCTAGGGCTCTCCGCCGGCTGGCCGAGGAAGGTCTGGCCGACCGCATCATCACGGCCAGCGACTTCTGCCGGAAACGGCATCTGAAGGTGCGGGGCGGGCCCGGCCTCGCCCATCTCCTCACCGGATTCCGCCGTCTGGCCGAGGAGGAAGGCGTGCCCGCCGAGGTTCTCGACCGGTGCATGATCACCAATCCGGCCCGGCTCCTGGAGATGGTGTGACCGCCATACCCGACGGAGGGGACGCGGTGGTCTCGGCCCTGCGGGACTGCGGCGTAACCACCGTCTTCGGCATCCCGGCCAGCTACACGATCGAGGTCTACGATGCGCTGGCCAGGCAGGGCGGGATCCGCTCCATAACGGCGCGCAACGAGCAGGCGGCCGCTTTCATGGCCGACGGTTACGCCCGGCGTTCGGGCGAGCCGGGGGTGGTGATCGTCACGGGAGGCCCCGGCCTCGGAAACGCCGTAACCGGACTGCAGACCGCCTACGCCGACTCCTCGCCGGTGGTGGTCATCGCCAGCGACCACGATCCGGCCCGGCGGGCGGCCCATCCGGTGGGGCTGCCCCATGAGGCACTCGACCAGGAAGGGCTGGCGAAGGCCGCCGGCGCCCTCGTGGTGCGGGCGGACGACCCCGGATCGGTCGAGGGGGCGGTGACCGAAGCCCTGGCCGCCTGCCGCCGCGGACGACCCCGGCCGGGGGTGGTATTGATCGGCCGAAGCGCCCTCGAAGCCCCCCGGTCCCCCGATCCGGGTGCCGGAAAGCCCCAGATTTTCACGCCTCCCGCTTCCACGCCTCCGGCGGTCGGATCCGAGGACTTGCACCGGGTAGCCGAGCTGCTTCGCTCGGCGGTCAACCCGGTGGCGGTGGTCGGCGCCGGGGTGGTGCGGGGCGGGGCCTGCCGGGAGCTGGCCCGCTTCCTGGCCCTGACCGGCCTGCCGGCGGTGACCACCGCACCGGGCCGCCACGCGGTCGAACGGACGGCGGGCTGGATGGGTCTGCTACCCGACCCCGGCGCCCGGGCCTTGGTGGAGCAGGCCGATGTGGTGCTGGCCCTCGGAACCAGCTTCGGCAGCGCCTCCACCGCCGAATGGACCATGCGAATCGACGGCGCCCTGATACACATCGACATCGATCCTGCCTCTCTGGGACAGCATTACCGAGCCGACCTGGCCCTCCGGGCCGATGTCCGGTCCTTCCTGACCTCCCTCATCGAGGTCGCGGCCTCTCTCCCCGGCCTCGGACCTCCCCGCCCCCGTCCGCCCTCCCCGGCGCCGGTTTCGCATCCCTGGATCGATCCCATCGAGGCGGCCCTCCCCGCCCGGGGCGTCACCATCTGCGGGGATGTGACTATGGCCTCGCATTGGATACCCCGCGCCGTGTCCCTGGGGCCGGAGCGCAGGCTGTTCACACCCTGGAACTTCATGACCCTCGGGTGGGCCTATGCGGCCGCCCTCGGCGTGCAAGCCGCCGCCCCCGGCGACGCGGTGCTGGCGGTGATGGGCGACGGCGGGGCCCTGTTCACCATCGGGGAGCTGGCCGCGGCCGTCGAACACCGGCTGGCGGTCTGCCTGCTGGTCTTCAACAACCGTTCCTACGGGATCATCGCCGAGCTCCAGGACCGGTTCCGCGGCGGGAGGCGGTTCGGGGTGGATCTCGAGCAACCCGACTTCACGGCGGCGGCCCGGGCCTTCGGTATGCGGGCCGAACAGGCGGCCACCCCTGAGCAGCTCGAGGAGGCGTTGAGGCGTAACATCGGGGCGGGCGAACCCGGCTTGGTCGAGGTCCGCGTCGATATAGAAGACCTGAGCGTCGATTCGGCCCATCTATGAACCAGGAACCCCCCGATCAACGACAACGGCCCAGCGAGACCGACTCACAGAGTGATATGGATGAGAACGAAAGCGCCCGCCGCACCCCGGCCGGCGCCGTGACCGATCTTGGCGCCGTGACCGATCCTTACAGAGATGCCGGCGTTCCTCAGCTGCCGAAGCTGATAACGGAGGTTCCCGGCCCTAAGTCCCGGGACCTGTTCCGCCGGGACCAGACATTGCTGGCGGCCGGCGGCTCCGCCGGATCTCTATGGTCGGAGCTGGCCGTGAGCGAAGGGCGCGGGGCCATGATCCGCGACGCGGACGGCAACTGGCTGCTCGACGCCTGCGCGGGCACGGTGGTCATGAACCTGGGCCACGGACATCCGGCGGTGGCGGAGGCGCTCGGCGCACAGGCCGGGAGGCTGACCCACTTCTACGATTTCGCCACCCGGATCCGGGGCGACTTCGCAGAGGCCCTCCAAGGCGTGCTGCCGCCTTCCTTAGAGGCCTTCCACTTCGCCAATTCCGGGAGCGAGGCGGTGGAGGCGGCCCTGCGGATGGTGAGGTCGGCCACCGGCCGCCACGAGGTGATCGCCTTCCACAACGCCTTCCACGGACGGACCCTGGGCGCCCTGTCCCTTACCACCGGGGCAGGCCGGGAGGGTCTCGGCCCGCTGCTGTCGGGGGTCTTCCACACCCCGGCGCCCGACCCGTCGGCGATGCCGGACATGGACGAGGCGGAGCGCGTCGAGGCGTGCACGCGGCATCTCGAGCGCCTGTCGTCGCAGCTGCTCACCGGACCGCCCGCCGCGGTCATAATCGAACCCCTTCAGGGGGCGGGCGGAATGATCCCCATCCCGGCCGGTTTCCTGGAACGGCTGCGGGCATTCTGCGACCATACCGGGGCGCTGCTGGTGTTCGACGAGATCCTCACCGGCGGGGGGCGCACCGGGCGCATGTGGGCGTTCGAGCACTCCGGGGTGGTTCCCGACCTTCTCCTGGCGGGTAAAGGGATCGGCGGGGGCTTCCCGATCGGTGTGATGGCCGGCCCGCGCGATGTCATGGACGCCGGCCCCGGCGCCCTGCCCACCCACAACAGCAGCACCTTCGGCGGCAACCCCCTCGCCTGCGCGGCCGGGCTGGCCGCCCTCACCGCCATGCTGGACGAGGGGCTGGTGGAGAACGCCGCCCGGGTGGGCGCCCACCTGATGGAATCCCTGCGGCGGCGCCTGGCGCCCCGCCGCGGCGCGGCTGACGTGCGCGGCCTGGGACTGGCGATAGGGGTGGAGCTGGTCACAGGCCGGGCCTCCCGCACCCCCGCCCCGGAAGATTTCATACGGGCGGTTCTCAGAGGCCTGCTGCGCCGAGGTGTGGTGATCTCCAGCACCGGCCCGGTGATGAGGATCACCCCTCCCCTATGCCTGACCGTCCCGCAAGCCGATTACATAGCCCGAGCCTTGGACGAGACCTTGGCGGAACTGGAGCTAACCGACCCCTGAAAACGCCGAGACCGAACCCAGCCGAGACCCGGAAGTGTGCGTGAAGCGCAAGGCCCTCCCTGCGATTGTCTTGGTGATCGCCTGTCTGGGCGGGGCATGCGGGGGCACCGGCTCGGCGGTCTCCTCCTCGACCCCGCCGACATCTACCTCTACCTCTACCTCCCGACCGCCGACTGCGGCAACATCTCCAACCACGTCGGCGCCAACAACATCGGCGGCCAACACGACCTTCCTCCCGTCCGGCGGCGACGGCGCGCCGAGCGAGGATATGCAGGAATGCAACCGGTTCACCATCCTGCTCGATCGGTTCGTGTTCAACCGCCTGCAGCCGATAGTGGACGAGGCTTCCGAGCTGCTGCATTCTCCGTCTGAAGACACCGACGGGGGTCCCGGCATCGCGGGCGGCCTGTTCCGAGCGGCCGATCAAGTGGAGAGGCTGGTCGAAGAGATCGACCGGATGGGCGTCCCTCCCCGGGAGGCGGTGGACCTGCTGCTCTCGATCCGGGAAGCCGTCCAGCACTACGCGGCGGGGTTCGAGAAGGGAGGACGGGGATGGGAGTCGGGGGATATCGACCTGATACGGGAAGCACAGTCCGACATCCGGGAAGCCGGACAGGTGCTCGGTTCTTTCTTCGGATGGGATCTCTGCGGCTGAGCGGAGTTGACCCTGAAACGGCCGGCGGGGGGCTCCGGCGGGTAAGGTCGTATATCGACAGTTCTGACAGCACAGCATCGATACCCCCGCAGCGTTGCAGGAGGGAACATGACGTTACAGGTAATGACCGTGCGGGGGCCTGTCTCCCCCGACGAGCTGGGGCACACCCAGACCCACGATCACGTCTTCGCCGACATTTCGTGGGCGCGCCACCGCTGGGTGGCCATGCCGATCACCGACGAAGTCCAGATGACGGAGGAGGTCGGGTTCTACAAGGATGCGGGCGGGGGCGCTCTGGTCGACTGCGCCCTCGAGCACATCGGGAGGGACCCCGAAGCGCTCCGCAGGGTCTCGGAGGCGACCGGCGTACACATCGTGATGGGCACCGGCTTCTATCGGGAGCCCTATTACCCCGAGTTCGTGAACAAGTGGACCACCGCCCGGCTGGCCGAGTACATCGTCGCCGAGATCGAGAACGGCTATGCGGACACGGGCATCCGCCCCGGAGTGATCGGCGAGATCGGCATCGACAAGCGATGGGTGCAAGGAGTGGAGGAACGGGTGATCCGAGCCGCCGCCCGCGCCCACCGCGCCACCGGGCTGGCGGTGACCACCCACACCCCCCCGCACACGGCACTGCTCTTCCACGAGATCCTGGCGGAGGAGGGAGTGCCCCCCGACCGCATCATCTTCGGCCACCTGGACAACACGCTGGAGATGGACGAGCTGGAGCGCATCGCCGCCACCGGCGCCTACATCCAGTTCGACCTGATCGGCATCGAGTGGATCAACGCCGACCATAGGCGGGCCCGATTCCTGGCCGAGCTGATCCGCCGGGGGCACCGGGACCGGTTGCTGGTGGCCCAGGACATGCCCGCCCGGCCCCGCCTGATGACCAACGGCGGCCACGGCTACCGGCACCTGATCGACAACTTCCTGCCGATGCTGCGGGCGGAAGGGGTCGACGACGACACCATCCGTCACATCACCCACACCAACCCTGCTCGGGTGCTGGCGGTAGGCCGGTAGGCCGACCGGGATACGGCGCGGGTGTATGATCGCCGGGGATCTATTCTCACCCCCGTCAGTAACGGAGGATTACCTGTGACGAGCACGGCGGCCATTGCCGATCCGGCAACGGGAGAACGCAACGGCAGGACCCCCGCGCTGGAGCTGCGCAAGATTTCCAAATCCTTCGGCGCCGTCAGGGCGGCCAGGCAGGTCAGCTTCGAGGTGCATAGGGGCGAGGTGATGGGCCTCCTCGGTGACAACGGCGCCGGCAAGACCACGGTCGTCAACTGCATCTCGGGATCCCACCAGCCGGACTCGGGGCAGATACTCATCGACGGGGCGCCGGTGGGGATACCCGACCCCCAGACGGCGCGGGCTCTGGGAATCGAGACCGTCTACCAGGATCTGGCCCTGGTCGAAACCCTGGATGTGACCTCCAACATGTTCCTGGGGCGGGAGCTGAAGCGGCGGTGGCCCTTGCTGCAGTGGACCGCCTGGATGGACCGCAAACGCATGCAGCGCGAGACGCAGGAGAACCTCGACCGTCTGCACATAGACATCCCCTCTGTGAAATCGACCGTCGCTCATCTGTCGGGCGGGCAGCGGCAGGCCATCTCGGTGGGCCGCGCCGTGGCCTGGGGCCGGCACATAGTGCTGCTCGACGAGCCGGCCGCCGCGCTGGGCGTCGAGCAGACCGATCTGGTGCTGGCCCTGATCAGGCGGCTGCGCGACGAAGGGGTGGCCGTGGTGCTGATCAGCCACAACATGCACGACGTGCTCGAGGCCTGCGACCGGGTGGTGGTACTCCGCCACGGCGCCAAGATCGGCCAGATCGACGACCTAGCGGGCCTTACCACCCGCCACCTGGTCGACATGATCACCGGGGTCACCCTCGGGGGCAGGGACGTCCGATACACGGAGTCCTGACCCGCCTCCCCGCCGCACCCTCGGCAACCGGACCGGAGATCTGACGCATCCGGTTCGGCTAGTGTCAGGCGGCGACAGGCCATAGAACACAGGAGGCGGCATGAGCGAGGTCGAATTCGTCGACACCCACGTCCATTTCTGGGACCGAGACTATTCCAACCTGGCATGGGTGTGGCTGGAGGAAGATTTCATCCATCCCCAGCTGGGCGACACCCATCTGATCAAGAGCATGAGGCTGTACACCCTGGACGAGTTCCGCGCCGAGGCCGATAGCTGCGGTGCAACGAAAGCCGTCCACATCCAGGCGGCCATCGGCAGTGAGGATCCGGTGGAGGAGACCCGCTGGCTCCAGGATATGGTCGACCGGAGCGGCTACCCGATGGCGATCGTGGGAGACGCCCGGATGCAGAGCCCCGACGTGGAGGCGACCATCGAGCGCCATGTAGAGCACGCCAACTTTCGCGGCCTGCGCGACTTCGCCCAAGGGGACTACCTGGTGGACCCCGACTTCCACCGCGGCTATGCGTTGCTGGAGAAGTACAACCTGGTCTACGACCTGGACGTGTACTGGGAGGACATGCACAAGGCGGCGGCCATGGCCCGCATGTTCCCCAACATAATCTTGGTGGTTGACCACGCCGGCTTCCCCCAGGCCAGGACCGCCGAGTACTTCTACGACTGGCGGACGAAGGGCATAGCGTCGTTCGAAGGCCTGGACAACGTCTACATGAAGATCTCGGGTTTGGCTATGGGCGACAAGATGGCCGGACGCGACACGACCTTGGACACCATCAGGCCCTGGGTCGAGTCGTGCCTGGAGGTCTTCGGAGTGGAGCGGAGCTTCTTCGGCACCAACTGGCCGGTCGACAAGGCGTACACGTCCTACGCCAAGCTGATGAGGGATTATCGCGATCTGATCTCCGGCTACAGCAAGGACGAGCAGACCGCCTTGGCCTCCGGCAACGCCTCGAAGGTGTACCGCATCTGAGGTCCCCGTTTCCGTGTGACCCGAAGGAGGGCAGGCGCCCGGAACGGAGGAGGGAACGATGACCAGAACAGCGCTCGTCACCGGATCGGCCCGCGGGATAGGGGCCGCCATCTGCTCGGCCCTGCGAAACGACGGCTTGGCGGTCGTCGGGGCAGATATCATCGAGCACGAACACGAGGACCTGGACCGGGTGATCGAGGTAGACCTGTCGTTACCCTCGGAGTGCGCTCGGCTGATCGCCGAGGCCGGCCCGGTGGACGTACTGGTCCAGAACGCCGCCATATTCTTCGAGAAGCCCATCCCCGACTTCACATCGGAGGACTTCGACTACACGATCGCCGTGAACCTGCGCGCCAACTTCCTCCTGAGCCAGGGTCTCGTGGAGGGCATGTGCGAGCGCGGCTGGGGGCGCATCATCAACATCTCCAGCGTCGGCGCCCGCACCGGCGGCGTGTCGAACTCGGCGGTGTACAACGCCACCAAGGCGGGGATGATCTCCTTGACCAAGAACTTCGCCCGGAACTACGGGCGTTACGGGGTTACCGCCAACGCTCTGGCGCCCGGATTCGTGGAGAGTTTCATGACCAGCCACGTTCCGGCCGACCTGAAAGCCCATTACCTGTCCCAGGTCCCGGTGGGCCGGGCCGGTCAACCCGCCGATATCGCCGGCGTGGCCGCCTTCCTGGCCGGCGAGGGGGCTTCCTTCATAAACGGCGCCACCATCGACGTGAACGGCGGATGGGTGATGACCTGACCGCCGGACCTGACGATCCGGGGGGGTCAGTCGAGGTGCCAGACCTCTTCCGCCCAGAAGAGGTTGCCGTCCTCGTCCACGAGGCTCAAGATCACGTCCTCGAACCAGGCCGACCAGCGGGCGTTGATCTCGTTGCCGGCGATCTTGCCGAAGGCGGTCTCGATGTCCGGGTGGCACTCGACGTAGGCGATGATCTGAGAGCCCCGGCGGAACAGGGAGTAGTTCTTCAAACCGGCGCTCTGGATGAGCTCGACCAGCTCGGGCCATATCTCGTCGTGGCGCTTCTTGTACTCGTCAGCCTTGTCGGGGTATATCTCGAAGGTGAAGCACGCTCGCTGCACGGTTCCTCCAGCCGTTGCGTCCAGAAACTGTCTCGATAACCCTAGCTAGGTGCGGTTCTGGTCGTAATGCACCAGCGAGTGGCGGATGATCCGGGCCGCCTCGTCGGCCTGCCCCTCCGTCCAGCCCCCCGCCCGCCGCGCCGAGACGACGTTCGAGAACACGTACACCGACATCAGGGAAGGAAAGGCTTCGAAGAGGGCCGCCGCCACCTGTCCGGGGTAGGTGCCCGAAGCGGCTGCGGAGGCGGCGTCCGGGTAGCTCTCGCCTTCCTGGCCGGAGAAGCTTCGGTCGGTGTCGAAGACCGCCGCCTCTCCCAGCAACAGATGATCGACTTCGATGAGCTGGCCCACTCGCCTCCTTTGTGCCCGGTCGAGTCTAGGAGGACGCCGAGCAATACACCAGCGGCCCGACGGTCGCCGATGAAAATGCCTGGTCAGGCGGGCGGCGGCCCCAAGACCCCCGACACCCCGCCCGCAGGCCGCGCAACAACACGCCCTCCATCCCCCCGCAAGCAATTCCATCGACGGATCGGGGTCAACCGGCAGGCCGGGGAAAAACCCTAAGGCGCTCCCCGATCACGTGGAGTTTCACGAGGTTGGTGGAGGCCTGCTGGTTGGGCGGCACCCCCGCCACCATCACCACCCCCTCGCCGCGCTTGCAGATACCGGCCTTCTCCAGGTATTTCTCGGCGGCGGCGAACATCAGATCGGTGGAGGCCCGGGGCTCGAAGGGGATCGGGGTCACCCCCCAGTAGAGGGCCATGCGGCGCCGGATCCGGGGGTCGGGGGCGAAGACCATGATGTCGGCCGAGGGCCGGTACTTCGACAGCAGCTGCGCGGTGCCGCCCGACTCTGTGAAGGCCACGATGGTTCGGAAGCCCAGGTCGCGGGCGGCCTCGGTCGCCGCCTTGGCCGTAGCCGAGGCGAAGGTCGAAGCCAGGTAGCTCTCCAGGAAATGGACCTCTTCGGCGCCGGTCATATGGATGTCCCGGTGGCGCTCCGCTTCGCGGCAGATAGACGACATCGCCTCCACCGCACGGACCGGATTCCGTCCGACTGCGGTCTCGGCGGACAGCATCACCGCGTCTGTGCCGGAAGCCACCGCGTTGGACACGTCGGTCACCTCCGCTCGGCTGGGCCGCATGGCCGTGACCATGGATTCGAGCATCTCGGTGGCGGTGATGGATATCCGCCCGGCCCGGTTGGTGCGGCGCAGGATGTCGGATTGGACGTGGGGAATGGTCTCCAGCGGGAGCTGCACCCCCAGATCACCGCGCGCCACCATCACCCCGTCCGCCTCGTCGAGGATCGAATCGAGGTTCTCGTAGGCGGCGGCCAGCTCCACCTTGGCGATGATCGGCGCGCCGGCGCCGGCCAGTTTCCGCACCTCGGCGACATCATCCCCCGTCCTCACGAACGAGGCGGCCACGAAGTCCACACCCAGCCGCCGGCCGAACTCGAGGTCCCGGCGGTCCTTCTCGGTGATCGAACCGACTGCGAGGCGGCTTCCCGGGAAGGCGATGCCCTTGCGTTCCTTCAGGGTGCCCCCCCGCTCTATGCGTACCGTGAGGGTGTCATCGTCCACCCCGGTCACCAGGCCTTCGATCAGACCGTCCGACATCACCACCCGGGCGCCGGCCCGCACTTCGGAGGCGAGGCCGGGGTAGTCGACCGGTATCGACCCCGGGCCGCCGCTCCGACCGGAAGCAGACATCCGGACCGTATCGCCGGGACCCAGCTCCATCTCGCCTCCGGGCAGCCGGCCCGTCCTCATCTTGGGACCCTGGATGTCCTGGAGCACCGCCACGGACCGGTCCGCCGCGGCGGCGGCCCGGCGTATCCACCCCACCATACGGTCATGGGACTCCTGGTCGCCGTGGCTGAAGTTCAACCGGGCCACGTCCATCCCGGCCTCGACCAATGCCCTCACCGAATCGGCGTCGGCCACCGCCGGGCCCATCGTGGCTATGATCTTCGTCCTACGCGACACGGGCCTCCTCGCACTCGAAGCCGCCGGTGCAGGGCACAGCGCACCGGGTGGGGCCCCGATCCCGTCGGGGAAACGGCTCCGGGGGTGGGACTCGAACCCACAACCAACGGATTAACAGTCCGCTGCTCTGCCGAATTGAGCTACCCCGGAAAGGTCTATCAGGAGGTCATGGTACCAGGACCTCCGCCTTCTCCGATCTCACGCCTCCCGGATGTATCCTTCCAGACGGCGCCGGTCGCTGTGGTTGCGCAGTTTGACGAGCGCCCTCATCTCCAGCTGGCGGATCCGCTCCTTGGTAACACCGAAGTGGCCGCTCAGCTCGTCGAGAGAATACGGTTGGCCGTCGCCCAGCCCGAACCGCAGCAGGATGAGCCGGCGCTCCCGTTCGGTGAGGCCGTTGAGCACCATCGCCACGTACTCCTGGAGCAGATTCAGGGAGGCGGCCTCCACCTCCACCTCCGCCCGCCGGTCGGGTACGAAATCACCCAAGGTCGACCCGTCCTTCTCCCCCACCGGCGTCTCCAACGAGACGGGATCCTGGGAGAGCTTCGAGATCTCCACCACCCGGGCGGGCGATAGATCTATCTCCAAGGCGACTTCCTCGGTGGTGGGATCCCGGCCCAGCTCCTGGAAAAGGCGCCGCCGGGCCGAGGTCAATTGGTAGATGGTCTCGACCATATGGGACGGCACCCTGATGGTGCGCCCCTTGTCGGCCAGGGCCCTGGTCACCTTCTGACGGATCCACCAGGTGCCGTAGGTGGAGAACTTGAACCCCTTGCGGTAGTCGAACCGCTCCACCGCCTCTATCAAACCGAGGTTGCCCTCCTGGATGAGGTCGAGCAGGGGCATGCCGTTGCCCAGATAGCGCTTGACGACCGCCACCACCAGGCGCAGATTGGACTCGATCAACCGCTGCGCGGCCTCCTCCCCCTTGCGGACGGTGCGGGTGAGGAGCATGCGTTCCTTCACCGAGTGGGCTTCCCCCGCCTCGAGCGCCGCCAGCCGGGACTCTGCCTTGCGTCCGGCCTCCATCGCCATGGCCAGCTCCACCTCCTGCTGGGTGGTCAGCAGGGAGTACCGTCCGATCTCGTTCAGATACATGGTGACCGAATCTTCCAGCAGAACCATGGCTTGGTCGGCGGGCAGCTCGTATCGGTCCGCCCCGTCCTCCACCACCTTGACCCCGCTCCTGCCGACGGTCTCCATGACATGTTCGAAGGCCGACCCGGAAACCTCCGCATCCTCCAGCTCCTGCTGGACCTCGGCCACGGTCACGAACCCGCGCCGGCGGCCCCTCTTCAGTATCTCTTCGACGGCCTCTTCTATGCGTGGATCCACACCTGCTCCTCTTCGGATCCGGACCCACGGCGCTGCAGGATCATCAGCTCCTCCATCGTTCGTAGATATTCCTCTTCGTCTCTGCCGCGGTCGAGGGATTCGAGCCGGAGCTGCAGCTCGGCCTTCTGGCGCTTCACGGACCGCTCTTCGAGATGGGCCAGCACATCCTCGACCGGATCAGGCGGCGGATCCCGCATCAGTTCCAGACGCCTGGCCAAGGCCGCCAGATCGCGGTCCTGTATCTCCAGGATGGGTACCGGCGTCCCGGGAGGGAGGCGGCGGCCCTCCTCCAGCAGCCAGGCGGCCAGCCGCCGGGCCCCGGGGTGGTCGAACATGCCCGGAGAGATCTTGTCGGCGGGCGCCGCCCCCGCCATCAGGTGGCGCAGCAGATCCGCCTCGAACCTCTCCGGGCCCCTCGCGGCCGCTTCTCTCGGCGGCGCCTGTTGCGTACGGCCCCCCTTCGGACCGCCCGGCGCGGCGCGGACCTTCTCCATGACCGCGGTTTTGCCGGTCCTGGTCCGCCTAGCCACGTCCGTAGCGTATCGATAGCGGGCCATCTCGTGGGGGTGGCGGGCGATCACCTTCGCCGCCTCCTCCATGGCCCGGATGGCGTCCTCGGGTTCGGACAGGTTGCGGCGTTCGAATATCCGTTCGATGCGGAAACGGGTGATGGTCTCGGCGGAATCCACCGCCTTCTTGAGCTGAGGTATCTGACCTTCCAGCACCATGTCCGCCGGATCGCGGCCCTCCGGCATCTTCGCCACCCGCAGGTCGAGGTCCAGGTTGGCGGCGATCCGCAGCTCGTCGCCCCGAACCACCGCCCCCGCTCCGGCGGCGTCGGCGTCGAAGGCCATCACGATCCGGGAGGCGAACCGGCGGAGCAGGTCGAAATGCCCCTCCCCCAGCGCGGTGCCGCAGGTGGCCACCGCCAGCGGCATGTCGGCGAGATGGAAGGCGATCACGTCGGTGTACCCCTCGACCACCACCGCCGTCCCTTCCCGGCTGATGGCCGAGCGGGAACGGTCCAGCCCGTAGAGCAACTCACCTTTCTTGTAGAGGGTGGTCTCGGAGGTGTTCAGGTACTTGGGGCCCTCCCCGGCGAGCAACCGCCCTCCGAACCCCACCATGTCACCCGCCGTGTTGCGGATCGGGAACATCAGGCGGCCCCGCATCAGATCGACCAGGCGGCGGTTCCTGGCCGGCCTGGCCAGCCCCGCCGTTGCGATGTCCTTCTCTCTGAACCCCCGGCTGCGGAGATGGGAGACCAGAGCGTCGAACTCGTCCGGGGCGTAGCCGAGCTCGAACTGTTCCACCACCTCCCCGTCGTAGCCCCGGCCCCGCAGGTAGGCGCGGGCGGGCCCCGCATCGGGCGCTTCCTTGAGGCGGGCGTTGTAGAACCGCCCGGCTTCCTGGACGGCCTCCAGCAGCTGCTTGCGCCGCTCACTGCGCTGCGCCGCACCGGGGTCCCGCCGGATCACGATCCCCGCCTGGTCGGCCAGCATCTCCAGCGCCTCGACGAAGGACAGGCCCCTGGTTTCCTGCACGAAGCTGAACACGTCCCCGCCCACCCCGCACCCGAAGCAGTGATAGAGGCCCCGCGCCGGGTCGATCGAGAGGGAGGGGGTCTTCTCGGTGTGGAAGGGGCATAAGGCCATGAACGAGCCTCTCACCTTCCGTACGGTGGTAACCCCCTCGAACAGCTCGACCAGGTTCACCGCTTCACGGATGCGCTCCAGGTCGTCGCGATCGGCTGCCATACCCTCGACGAGTGTAAACCCGAATCGGGGGATACCTCCTGCTGAACGGGCAACTTGGCCGGAATATTTTTCGCGGAGATTCCGAGCCGATATCTCCTGCCCGCCGTCACCCGTCACCGGTGGGGGCGTATCCCGGCTCAGGGACGCCGGACGCGTCCTACGTTCAAGGCCGGGCGGCCGCCGCGGTCAGGTCTACCGCCAGGGTCACCTCGTCGGCTACGTCGCTCACGCTCGGTACATCGGGGACGAACAGGCCGAAGTCGGAGCGGAGAACGGTCGCCGAACCCGACACCTCGATCAGGTCCTCGGACACCAGCGTCACCTCGATCATGAACACCACCGGCCGGGTCGCCCCGCTCAGCGTGAGGTCCCCCGCAACGGTCAACGGTATCCGATCCCCCATCGCCGCCTGATCGGGGAAGCCCTCGACCGAGGCGGGCTCGAAGACGGCGAACTCGTTCTCGTCCCGGGCCGAACCCAGGATGGGACCCCGCATGGCGCGATCCCGGAAACCCGAATCGGTCTCCAGGGTACGAACGTTGATCACGATGGCGCCGATCCGAGAAGAGGACGGATCAGCGAAATCCACCAACACCTCACCCGCCACCTCCGACGTGACGCCCACCACCCGCTTGGGATTGCCGTTCAACAGCTCGTCGATCTCGAAACGCACCGACGAACCTGACTTGTCGATCCGGTACACCACCGCACCGCCTTCGTCGACGTCTTGTTCTGCGGCGCCTTCCTCTGCGCCGGCCTCTGAAACATCAGGCGCCGGCGTCTCGGACGTCTCGGCCTCGGATGGGGAGGTCACGGCGGCGGTGGTCTCCACTCCTTCTTCCGCTGGGGCCGCCGCCTGTGCTGTAGCCGGGGGCGCGGCGGTGACCGGAGGGGCGGTGACCGGAGGGGCGGTGACCGGGGCGCTCGGCGCCCCGCTGCCGCCCGAAAACCACACGTAGGCGAAGGCGGCCGCCGCCAACACCAGCAGAACCCCGACCCCGATGCCCAGCTTCTTCATGTCAACCTCCCAGCCGGTCGGCCATATAACCCGCCAAGGCGTCGATCCCGATCCGGTCCTGGGCCATGGTGTCCCGATCCCGCACCGTGACCGCCTGGTCGTCCAGAGTATCGAAATCGACAGTTACGCAATAGGGCGTCCCTATCTCGTCCTGGCGGCGGTAGCGCCTCCCGATCGCCTGGGTTACGTCCACTTCGATATCCCAGCGGGGGCGGAGCAGGCCGGCCACCCGCTCGACCACCTCGACCAGATCGGGCTTCTTCGACAACGGCAAAACCGCCGCCTTGACCGGAGCGAGGCGGCTGTCGAGGCGCAGCACCGTCCTGGCGCTGCCCCGGACGATCTCCTGGTGGTAGGCGTCGATCAGGAAGGCGAAGGCGGCCCGGGTGGCCCCCGCCGCCGGCTCGATCACATGAGGAAAGAACCGCTTCCCCGCCGCCTGGTCGAAGTAGGTGAGATCCTTGCCCGAGAACTCCGAATGGCGGCGCAGGTCGAAATCGGTGCGGTTGGCGATCCCTTCCAGCTCGTCCCACCCCCACGGGAAGCGGTATTCGACGTCGTAGGTGGCCGCCGCATAGTGGGCCAGCTCGCCGCCCTCGTGGGCCCGCAGCCGCAGGTTGGCGGCCCGCATCCCCAGATCCAGGTACCAGGCCCTCCGCTCCTCCACCCAGTAGTCGAACCACTGCCCCGCCTCCTCCGGACGGGTGAAGAACTCCATCTCCATCTGCTCGAACTCGCGGGTGCGGAACACGAACTGGCCGGGGGTGATCTCGTTGCGGAAGGACTTGCCGAGCTGGGCGATGCCGAAGGGGAGCTTGCGGCGCGACACCCTCCGCACGTTCTCGAAGTTGATGAAGATGCCTTGGGCGGTCTCGGGCCGCAGGTACACGAGGTTGCCCTCGCCGGCCACCGGACCCATATGGGTGCTGAACATCAGGTTGAAGTCGCGGGATTCGGTGAATGACCCCCGCAGCCCGCAGGCCGGACAGCGCTCGGGGTCGTCGAGCTTGTCGAGCCGGTGCCTCGAATGACAGGAGGTGCACTCGACCAGCGGATCGTGGAACTGGGCGGCGTGCCCCGACGCCTCCCACACCCGGGGGGCTTGGATCACGGCCGAATCGAGGCCCACCACGTCGTCGCGGAGCTGCACCATCGACCGCCACCAGGCGTCCTTCACGTTGCGGAGCAGGGCGGCGCCCAGGGGTCCGTAGTCGTAGGCGGAGCGCAGCCCGCCGTAGATCTCGGAGGCCTGGAACACGAAGCCGCGCTTCTTGGCCAGGTTCACTATCTGTTCGAAGGTGGGTTGCGCCATCAGGGTCGATCCGTTTTTCCGGTGAGGATGGATAGTACCCGCCGGATGCCCTGCCGCCGCCGCTGAAGAAACCTAGATGGTCAGTTCCAAGGGTTCTAGTGGTCGTATGCGGTGAGGAAGCGGGCGGGGCCGTTCAGGCGGCTGTGGTGGATCATGCCGGGGCAGGTGCGGCGTTCGTCGGTGGCGGCGCCGGTGAGGGCGTTAGGCGATGGGCAGGCCAGAGGGTGCGGCGATGAGGTGCAGCCGTAGTCCCCAGAAGATTGGGAGGTGTCGGAGGTGTCCATGTAAGTTCAGGCACCCGGAACCACCATGGTCCCGGCGAGCTTGTCATGCCATCCGCGTCGTTGGGTGTCGATCAGCGGGGAGAGGGATGTGAGGAGGAAGATCGGTATCCCGATAACAGGAAGTATCAGGAGAGGAAGATAGAGTACTATCCATCTCACACTAGCCCTTTTCCAGCCTGGAACCTGACCGTTGTCTATTCTTACTACTTTATTCTTGGTTAGGATCTTGCCTACTGTCTGGCCTTGTAAGGCGGTCAGTGGTAGTTCGTATAAAAGGATTGACATCAGGCCGATAGCGAGCACATATAACCAGATAATAGCAAACCAAAGATCAGATGTCAACCATAACCATAACTCATACGTAACAACTAAAGGTTCTATAGGATTGAGCAGATCGTTGCTGAATATAGCGATAAAAGTGGATCCCTCCAGTCCCAGCAATTCTATCAAATATATGAGCAGGGCAACATTGACTATCGGATAGAGTATCCAGTCGATCGTCCGTGCTAGTATCCTTCTTCGAGTGTCTGTAGTGTGTTCCCTTCTGTACTCGGATGGATGATCTGTTGATGATAGAACGATCATCGTGCCAGCGAGCTTATCGTGCCATCCTCGTCGTTTGCGGTCAAACAATGGAGAGATGGCTATAAGAAGAACTATCGGTATTCCTACGATAGGCACCAAGATAGGTAAGTATAGTACAGCCCATCTTATACTGGATTTTTTCCATCCTAGGTTTAGGCTACCGTTGTCGGTGCTTACTACTTTGATCTTGGTGAGCATCTTGCCGATTGTCTGACCTCGAGTAGAAGTCAGCAGAATCTCATAGAGAAAGGCTGGCACCAAGACGCAGGTTGCAGCAACAAAATGAAGGAAGAAAATTAGCGCCCAAGGATCAACATCAGGTACTATATAGGATTCGATCCATAAGCTCGGCGGTACTGGAGGATATACATCCTCACCACCAACAGAGATAAGAATTGCTCTTGCTCCTGTGTATGGGAACCAAAACACTGATAATAGGAAGCCCATACCAACAACTATATATATCATGAAGTCAATGATACGTGCCAACAATCGTTTGCTCACACTAACCGACGAATGGGAAGGATCATCCTTTATCAGATTATT
This sequence comes from uncultured Acidimicrobiia bacterium, assembly GCA_958295745.1. Classification (GTDB taxonomy): domain Bacteria; phylum Actinomycetota; class Acidimicrobiia; order Spongiisociales; family Spongiisociaceae; genus CATQHD01. The sequence goes on from OY282370.1 coordinate 472,387, forward strand.
CATTTTTCTTCCACCGTACTGCAGCGCTGGTGGGCTCGAAAGGCTATCTGCTCGAAGGTTCATCCATCGGGGACCCGGTCGGCCATTTTCTTATTCCGCCTACGCCCTGGTTGCCCTCCCAGGCTAATAGCTTTGATCGACCGGGGGCGCGGCCGCGGCGGGGGCGCCGCCGAACCGCCGCCGGCGCCTCTGGTACTCGACGACGGCGTCGACCAGATCCTGAGCGCCGAAATCCGGCCAGAGGGTGTCGGTGAAGACCAGCTCGGCGTAGGCGCTGCCCCACAGCAGGAAATTGGAGATGCGCATCTCCCCCGAGGTGCGCACGATGATGTCCGGATCGGGCATCCCGGGTATGAACAAGCGCCTTGCCAGATCCCCTTCGGTGATCGAGTCCGCTTCCAGCCGTCCGGCGGCCGCATCGCCGGCCAGGAGGCGGACCGCCCGTACGATCTCGGCCCTTCCCCCGTAGTTGAAGGCCAGCACCAGGTCGAGGCGGTCGTTTCCTCCGGTGCGGGCCGCCGCCTCCGCCATATGACGACGGTTCCGATCCGGGATGCGGGGGTCTTCCAGATCGCCGATGAACCTCACCCTCACCCCCATATCGTTCAGGGAGTCCAGCCGCCGTAGCAGGATGTCCTCGTTGAACCACATGAGGAAAGCCACCTCACCGGGGTCCCGCACCCAGTTCTCGGTGGAGAATGTGTAGGCGGACATCCACTCCAGGCCCACCGCTAGGGCCCCTTCCACGCAGTCGAACAGGACTGCCTCCCCGGCGGCGTGGCCGGCGGTCCTGGGCAGGCTGCGCGCCGCCGCCCACCGTCCGTTGCCGTCCATTATCAGGCCCATGTGGACAGGCACCCGCCCGGAGTCCAAACGCTCCAGGTCGAGGCCGGCAGGCCCCTCTCCGCCGCCGCCCGGCCTACCCACCGCTCACCGACCCGTAGGCGAGGCCGGCCAGTCCGGATTCGATATGGTATTCCACGAACCTCCTCGCCAGACCAACCGCATCGACCGCCATCTCCCCGTCCGACCCGGTGAAACCGGAGAGGGGGGCGGCCGCCAACCAGGACAGGTAAGCGGTGAGGCCGTTCCGCAGCCGGAAGGCGCCCCCCATGTCGCAGACATCGCAGAACAAACCCCCGCCGGCCAGGCTGAACCTGTCCAGCACCTCCACCCCCCGCCGGCCGCAGGAAGCACAGTGGCGCAGGGCGGGCGCCTGGCCCAGCGCATCCATCATCTTCAGCAGGAACGACGCCATCAGATCCATTCCCCCGGCCCCGTCCTCGAGGGCGTGGAGCCCGCGCAGCAGCAACAGGAAAAGCCGGTGGGAGGGCTCGCCCTCGACCACCACCTTGTCGACCGCCGCCGCCATGGCCCCGGCGGTCACAACGGCGTCGAGGTCCAGGCGCAGGTGCGGGAAGGGCTCGATCACGGCGACCTGGGTGACGGTGGCCAGGTTGCGCCCCTGGTAGAGCATCATATCCACATGGGTGAGAGGCTCCAGGCGGCCTCCGAAGCGGCTCTTGGTCCTGCGGACGCCCTTAGCCACCGCCCGGACCTTGCCCTGGTTGGGGCTGATGAGCACAACGATGCGGTCGGCCTCCCCGAACGGGTAACCCCGGAGAACGATCCCCTGATCGCTGTGTAATGACATACTTGGCATTCAAGGGTAAACGGTAACCCTGACCGTTCATGTGGTTTCGGGTCGGGGTAGATGAGAGCCCCCCAAACCCCCGGAGTTGACCCCCTGGTCATGAACAATCGGGATCGAGAGCCGAAAGCGGCGGTAGGGTGTCGGTTATGGCCCTTCTGGATGCTTCCGCTCGCCGAGAGTTCCTGACCGCCCATCCCGGCTGGGAGCTTCGGGGCGAGACCATCACCAAGACCTTCGTGTTCCCGGGCTTCGCGGAGGCGGTCGGCTTCGTGTCGTCCGTAGCGGTGGCGGCCGAGAAGGCCTTCCACCATCCCGACATCGACATCAGATACCGCCGGGTGAAGCTCTCCTTGACCACCCACGACCAGGGAGGCCTGACCCACAAGGACGTTCGGCTGGCCGCCCGGATCGACAGCTTGGCGGGCGGGGCAACCGGCTGAGAACGACCGACGCAGGGGGCCGGCGTTACAACCCGACCCGCTCGATCCGATCCGGGAAGCGCTGCCAGTCCTTCTCGACCTTCACCCACAGGTCCAGGAACACCGGACAGGAGAAACGGTCCTCCATCTCCAGGCGGGCTTCGACGCCGACCCGACGGAGCATCGACCCGCCCGCCCCGATGACTATCCCTTTCTGGGAATCACGCTCCACGTAGACGACCGCCTCGATGCGCAGAGAACCGTCCTTCCGCTTCTCGATAGCGGAGGTCTTGACCGCCACCGAATGAGGCAGCTCGTCGCGGAGCCGTCCCAGCAGCTTCTCGCGCACCGTCTCGGCCGCCCACACCTCGTCGGGCTGATCGGTTACCGCGTCGGGCGGGTAGTAGGACGGACCTTCCGGCAATCGGGCAACCAGCTCACCCTCCACCCGGTCCAGGCCGTCGCCGGTAAGGGCCGAGACCGGCACATAGGCCCCGAAATCCCAGCAGGCGGCCTCCCGCAGCTGTTCGGCCACCCGCGCCTTGGGGGCGATGTCCACCTTGTTGACCACCACTATCACCATGTCCCCGGCGCCTCTACCTAGCAGCCGTTCGGCGATCCGGCGGTCTCCCGGACCTATCTTGGCGGCGGCGTCGAGCACGAACAGAACGCAGTCCGCATCGGCCAAGGTTCTGTAGACGGCCGAGTTGAGCTTCTCTCCCAACGCGGTGCGGGGGCGGTGGAGCCCGGGGGTGTCTACCAGCACGGCCTGCGCCGGGGCGGACGGATCACCGAGGTTCAAGATGCCCCGGGTGGTCATCCGGGTGGTCTGGGGCCTCCGGGAGGTGATGGAGACCTTGCGGCCCACCAACCCGTTGATGAGGGTGGACTTGCCGACGTTGGGGCGGCCTACCACGGCCACGAACCCGGACCTCATCTTCGGAGGGATCTCATCCGGACAACCCCCATCTCGGACAGCTTCATTCTCCGTCGGCCTCCAACCGGTCTACGAGCACCTGCTCTATCCGGCGCCCCTGAACCCGCACCGGCGTCAACACCGCCCCGTCGAGCTCGAACCGCTCCCCCACCTGCGGGAGCCGCCCTGCCATCGCCAACACCAGGCCGCCCACCGTGTCCCACTCGTCATCCGGGAGACGGGTATCGAGCAGCCGGTTGAGATCGTTGACCGACAGCCGGGCATCCACCAGGAATCCCCCCTCCTCCAAGGGCTGCACCAGCCGAGGCTCGGGATCGTATTCGTCCACGATCTCTCCCACCAGCTCCTCGAGCAGATCCTCGATGGTCACCAACCCGGCGGTGCCGCCGAACTCGTCGACCACCACCGCCATATGCACCTTCGACGACTGCATCTCCCGCAGCAGGTCCTTGACCCGCTTGGTCTCAGGAACGAAATGGGGCGGGCGGCCGATCCCGGTGACCGGGGCGGGGTCCGAGGGAACCTGCAACCGGCGCAACAGGTCCTTGGCGTACACCACGCCTACGATGTCGTCCGCCCCGTCCCCGATGACGGGAACCCGCGAGAATCCCTGTTCCAGTATCAGATCCAGGGCGTCGTCGGTGGTCATGTCGGCGTTGAGGGTCACCATGTCGGTGCGGGGGACCATCACCTCCCGCACTATGGCGTCGGAGAAGGCCAGCACCGAGGAGATCAAACGGATCTCCTCGCGGTCTACGGGGTCATGATCTCCGTCCGCTCCGCCGCCGGGTTCGCCTTCGTCCTCCTCGTCCTCGATCAGATCGGCCGCCCGGCCCCCCGCCGAGATGGCGGCCCTCAGCAGACGCGCGAACCGGTAGGCCATCCGGCGGGACCGTCTCCTGCCCAAGGAACGGGGCAGCAGCTCCCCGACCAGCACCAGGACGGCGCCGGCCGCGATCAAGGCAACCGCCAGACGCCATCCGTCGAAAACGGTGTCCAACACCCAGGCGGTGGGAATGGCGGCGGTCACCGTCAACACCGAGTACACGAGGGACAAGGAGGGTTGTATACGGGCCCGGTCTTCGAGCAGTCCGGCCACGATCTCCGCCCCGGCGTTGCCCTCCGCCGCATCGTGCAGGGCGTCGGCCCGGGGGGTGCTCAACAGGGAAGCCCCGGCGGCGCGTACGACCGCCGACAGCACCAGCACGCCCACCGACACCCCCCAAGCGGCCCAGCTCATCGGCGTTCGACCCCCACCATGGCCAGCAGATCCCGCTCTCGGGCTTCCATCACCTCCGCCTCGGCCTCGGTCGTGTGGTCGTACCCGATCAGGTGCAGCAGACCGTGGGCCACCATGAGGAACATCTCGTCCTCGGGGCGGACGCCCAGCCGGCCCGCCTGGCGGAGGACGAACCGGGGCGCCACGAATACGTCGCCGAGGGCGTAGGGGACGCCGGCCGAGACCGGCCCGTTACGGACCGGGATAGCCTCCCCCGGCGGGTTCAGGGGCAGGGCCAGCACGTCGGTGGGCCGGTCCTGGCCGAGAAAGCGGCGGTTGTGGCGGGCCATGACCTGGTCGGTCACGAACACGATGCCGACTTCGGTCTCCGGCGGGAGGCCTTCGGACTCCAGCACGATGCGGGCCAACCGATGAAGGGGCCCGGTCGATAAGGGAACGTCCTGCTCGTCTGCGAGGTAGATGTCCACGGCCTTCTCAAGACTACCCGAACGGCGGTCCGGACGGATGGCGCCGAGCAAGAACGGGCCGGTAATCCATGGTCCGCAGGTGAAGCCGCCCCGAACACGAGGGCATAGCCGCACCCGGCCGCGGCGCCTGCACCGGCATGGCCGTCATTCGGCGGCCGGAAAGTCGGGGTACGGAATACGATGGTGGTAGTGCCCGACCAGGGCATCGACCATGGCCGCCTTGGCGTTCGTGAGGTCCCCCAGGGTCATCGCCGAGAGGGACAGCTGGCCGTCGGCCACCTTCTCGCCCACCACCTGCTCCACCAGCATCTCGATACGCTCGTTGGTGGGTGTTTCGGTCTGGAACACCGCCCGGCAGGCGCCCTCCACCGAGTCGGCCATCATCACGATGGCCATCTCCTTCCGAACCGGCTTGTGACCCTTGTGCCGGTAGTCCTCGATGTCGACCTCATCGGCCCCGTAGAGTTTCTGCGCCTTGTTGTAGAAGAAGTGCATGACCCCGTCCCCGTGATGGGAGATCACGGCCTCCGCCACCTCCCCCGGTATCCTGAACCGGCGGGCCAGGCTGAGCCCGTCCTGCACATGGCGGCGGAGCATCTCGGCGGAGTGCTGGGGCGCCATCCGGTCGTGCGGATTCTGGATGCCGAACTGGTTCTCTATGAAGAACTGAGGGTTCTCGGTCTTGCCCAGGTCGTGATAGTAGGCGGCGGCCCGGGCCAGCAGGGGATTGGCGTCCACCGCCCGCGCCGCCCGATCGGCCAGGGTCCCCACCATGAGGGAGTGGTTGAAGGAGCCGATCGCCTTCTCTTCGAGAAGCCGCAGGGCCGGATGGTTGCGGTCGGTGAGGTCGAGCAGCCGCAGCGAGGTGGTGATGTCGAACACGATCTCCAGGACGGACAGCAGGGAGCTGCCGATCAACCAGGACACCAGGCCGTTGCCCATCGCCAAAGCCATCGCCTGGTAGACCGGTATGCCCTCGTGGAAGAACCACGCTATCACCGCGGCGAGGCCTCCCGAAAGGACGATGATGTAGATGGCGGCCCGGCGCAGATCACGGCGGGCGGAAATGGCGGACACGAAGGGCACGGGGATCAGGGTGGACAGGATGGCGAACAGCGTGTAGCCGGGATCGGTGGTGGCGATGGCCGTCATCGAGCCGACCGCCACCGCCATCAGAACCGCCATTCGGGCGTCGAAGAGGATGGCCGTCATGAGGCCGAAGGCGGCGGCGGGGACCAGGTACCCGATCGCTCCGTTGACATCCACGAACACCGCCGCCCCCCGGGCCGACAGGGCCGCCAGGGCGATCATCAGCCCGAACAGGGCCATGCGCCGCACCGAGAACCACACCGACGGATGGAAACGGTACAGGTACAAGGCCAGCACCCCCACCAGGATCAACACCGCCGCCGCCAGCGCCAGGTAACGGGGGGCGGCCAGCCCCAACAACCCCGCCGCCGACAAGGCCCTCTGTATCTCGTCGGTCACCTCCTCGCCCTGTTCCACGATGGTGTCCCCCGCCCGGTACTCGATGGTGAGCGGGTCCACCGCCGCGGACGCCTCATCCCGCAGGGTCTGGGTGATCACCTGGTCGACCGATTTGTTGGCGATCAGGAATTCGGTTCCTACCTCGGTCACCGCGGTGGACACCGGCTGCCAGACGGCCGGATCCGCCCCGGGCAGCTGTACGAACCAGGGCCGCGACCGGTAGACCCTCTTGACATCGAGCAGCTCCTCGCTGAGGATCCCCCCGTTCTCGTTCAGGGCTTCGGTTACGAGCTGGACCACCCCGCGCTCCATCTCCGCCAGCCAGGACTCCTCTCCCAGGATCTCCCTGTATACGTCCTCGGTGGCGATCTGGACCAGCAGGGAGACGGTGCTGTCGGATAGCAGATACCCGCCGGCCCGCAGGACGGCGAGCTGGCTCCCCCGCGCCGCCACCACCGGGGTCATCGGAAGGGACTCCAGCCGGGACTCCCGATCCTCGAACAGCTCGATCTGCTGCAACAGGCGCTGTTCGGAAGCGGTGAGACGGGCCGGAACCGTTTCGGTGTCGACCAGGACGGTGGCCGGCCCGGCAGCCAAACCGGTGAACTCGTACCGCCCATCGGCGAAGGTGCGCGCCACGAACTGAGTACCGGTCGAGTCGTAAGCCACCACACGGATATCGCCCAGCCCGCGATCGTCCCCGGACAACACACCGTCGCCTTCTATGTCCATGAACACCCGGCCGGTGATGCGGGAGGTCCGCACCACGGTCGGAAGGGTCGTGGTCGTAGAAGCGGCGGTGGTCGGCGCCGTGGTATCGACGGCCGCCTGGAGCTCCTGCTCGACGAAGCCTTCCACCGTGGTGGTGGGGCCGGCATCGGGAACGGCGGCGGTCGTCGTAGAGGCAGCGGTCGTGGAGGACGAAGTAGTGGAGGACGAGGTCGTGGAGGGCGGGATGGTGGTGCTGGTGGTCACCGCGGGAAGGGATCCGGCGCCCGGGACGATGGTGGCGTCCCGCACCGATTCGAAGAAGGTGCGGATGTTCTCGATCACCAGGGTTTCGATGCCTTCATCCCGACCGTATACCGGCGTAACCGCATCCTCCGCCTCCTGCCGGGCCAGCTCTGTCCCTTCCACGTCCTCGACGACGAAGGGGGCATCGACCGTGAAGGTCTCGGGGGACGGCTCTCCCACCGCTACCTGCACGGTGGTGAACTGCTGGCCGATCACCAGACCGCCCAGGGAGAAGACCACGGAGGCGATCAGTATCGCCGCCGTCAACAGCATCCTGACGCGCGATTTCACCGCCTAGCCCCCCTCCTCCGCCCCGATCCTCCGCCCCCGGCCGCCTCGTAGGCTTCGACTATGGCGGCCACTATCCGATGCCTGACCACGTCGGCGGCCGTCAGATGAACCACCGCCACATCCCGGACCGCCCGCAGTATCCGCTCGGCGTGATTGAGACCCGAGGGGCGGTCGGTGGGCAGATCGACCTGGGTGTCGTCGCCCGTGATCACCATCTTGGAGTTGAACCCCAGCCGGGTCAGGAACATCTTCATCTGGGCCCGGGAGGTGTTCTGCGCTTCGTCGAGCACCACGATCGCGTCGTTGAGGGTCCGGCCCCGCATGTAGGCGAGGGGAGCGATCTCTATGGCGCCCCTATCCGTATAGGCCGCAACCTCCTCGGGTCCCAGCATCTCGAACAGGGCGTCGTGGAGGGGGCGCAGGTAGGGGTTGAACTTGGCCTCGAGGTCCCCGGGCAGGAAACCGAGCCGCTCGCCGGCCTCTACCGCCGGGCGGGTCAATACTATGCGCCGCACCGCCCCGGACAGCAGGGCTTCCACCGCCGCCGCCATCGCCAGGTAGGTCTTGCCCGTGCCGGCCGGGCCGATCCCGAACACCAGGGTGTGGTCCCGGATGGCTTCGATGTAACGCAGCTGGCCCACCGTCTTGGGGCGGATGACCTTGCCCCTCCCCACCTCGACCGCCGACCCCAGCACCCCGCTGGGCGAATCCACCGACTCCTTCACCATATCGATCACCCGCCGCACTCCTTCGGCGTCCAATCTGAGGCCCTGCTGTATCAGGATCAACAGCTCCTCGACCGCCTTGTAGGCGCGGCTGGCCGCCTCCTCCTCGCCGCCGAACGTGATCTCGTTGCCGCGGGCCACGATGACCGCATCGGGGAAAGCCGCCTCCACCGCCCGCAGGTGGCGGTCGCGGTCGCCCAGCAGATCGAGCATGAGCCCGGCGCCGGAGACGCGCAGAAGGGATCGGGAAGGGGCGGGGAGCATCAGGAAAGGCCGGCCGGGATGTCGAACATCGGTGAGCTGTCCGAGGATACCCGCGCCGTCCGGCTACCGGCAACGGTCTCAGAGTACATCCTCGCCCCGTAACTCGGCGTAGCGGCGCAGGCATTCCCGCTCGGAACGGCTGAGACGGGTAGGTACGTCGATGCCCACCAGCACCAGCAGATCCCCGCGGCCCCGCCGCCCCAGCCTTCCGGCCCCCATACCCCGCAGACGGACGACCTCCCCGTGCCGGGCGCCGGCGGGGATATTCACCCGCTTCGACCCGCCTCCCAGGAGCGGCACCTCGGCCGCGGTTCCCAAGGCCGCCGCCGCGATGCCGATCTCCATCTCGTAGACCAGATCGTCCTCCCGGCGAATGAAGTCTCCGTGCGGCTTCACGGCCAGATCCACGTACAGATCCCCGGGCGGGCCGCCCCGCCGCCCCGCCTCGCCGTCCCCCTCCAGCCGGAGCCTGTTGCCCTCGTCCACCCCCTTGGGAACCTCTACCGACACCTCCCTTTCACCCTCGGTCATCCCTGTGCTGCCGCACCCGACGCACGGGTCGGCGATGACGGCGCCTTCGCCTCCGCAGGTGCGGCAGGTCGTCAAGGTCATCACCGACCCGAAGACGCTCCGCCTAGCCATCCTGACCTGCCCGCTTCCGGCGCAGCCCGCACACCGTCTGGTTCCCGTTCCGGACCGGGCCCCCGACCCCGAACATTCCCCGCAGACCACCGCCGCCCGGAACCGGACGGTCCTGACGGCCCCGAAGGCCGCCTCCTCCAGATCGAGCATCAGACGGACGCGGATGTCCCTCCCCCGGGTGTCCGGCCTTCCCCATCCCCCGCCGCCGAACATCGAACCCCCGCCGAAGATCCCTCCCTCTCCGAACACGGAACTGAGCAGGTCATCGAACGAGGCGCCTTGGAAGAACCCGGCCATGTCCAGGGTGTCACCGCGGTCGTAGCGGGCCCGCTTGTTCGGATCGGAAAGCACCTCGTAGGCCTCGGCGATCTTACGAAACCGCTCTTCGGCGGCCGGGTCGCCCGGATTGGCGTCGGGATGGGTAGCACGCGCCAGACGGCGAAAGGCCTTCTTGATCTCGTTGGGCGAGGCGCCGCGGTCGACACCGAGGAGCGCGTAGTAGTCGTCGGCCACGGCGCCGGTCAGCGCTCCCCGAGGCTCTCGTCGAGGTTGCCGCTTATCTCCTCCACCACGGAGATGGCCCGTCCGTAATCCATCCTCATCGGACCCAGTACCCCGATCCGCCCGGAGGGCTCGCCCTGATCGCCGCCGTAGCTGGTGGATACCAGGGAGATGTCGGTGGGGGATTCGATGCCCAGCTCCCGGCCGATCCGCACCTCGGTGCCCTCCGGCAGGTGCGCCAGCAGCTCCAGAAGGGCGGCTTCGCGCTCGAGTATCTCCAGCACTCCCCGAACTTTCGATATCTCCCCCCACGCGTCCGTCAGGTAGCTGGCCGGACCCATATACAGCTCGTGGTCGGTGGAGGCGGCCTTCCCCAGAGCCTCCGAAGCCCGCCAGAGGATCGACCTGACTCCGCCCGGAACTTCACCCTGCGGCAGCTGGTCGAGGTCTATGCCCTGAGATATGGAACACCCCACCTGGCTGCGCCGTATCAGAAGTTCGGCGTCCTCGATCTCGGCGCGGTCCACCGGCGAGGGGAGCACCAGCAGAGACTGGGACACCCGTCCGGCCTGGGTGACCACCACCATCAGGACCATGTCGGCCCCGGTCTGCACCAGGTGAACGGCGCGCACCATCTCGCCCGACAGGCCGGGGCCGGTCACCAGGGACGGGTAGTGGGTGATCTCGCTGAGCAAGGACGAGGTGGCCTTCAGGAGCCGGCCCAGCTCGGTATGGACCGAGGCGAAGAACTCGGCCACCCGGGCAGATGCGGCCGGCGATTGGATGGGGCGTATCAGCTGGTCGACGTAGTAGCGGTAGGCGCGGGCCGTGGGGATCCGTCCGGCGGAGGTGTGGGGCTGCATCGCGAATCCCTCCGCCTCCAGGGCTGCCAGCTCGTTGCGGACCGTGGCGGCCGACACCGTCAGGCTGCTCAATTGGAGGATGGCCCGCGAGCTGACCGGCTCCCCGGTGCGGATGTGTTCCTCCACCAGGATGCGCAGTATCCTCGCCTTGCGTTCGTCCAACATGCGAACATGATATAGCCCCGATCGTTCCTGGGAGAACTTTCCCCGCCCGTTCCCGCCCGCCGCCGCCGGAGCGCGCACGACGCGTTGGAAGTCCTCTCCGCGCCCTGCTACCCTGGCGGGGGCCCTCGGTCGAGGGGGCTCGAGTCATCGGCGCCGGGTATTGAACACGGCCGCCCTCCCCCGTTTTTGCGAGTACACGGAATGGCACACACCAAATCCCAAGAGAAACGCAACCGCCAGACCAAAACCCGGGGCGCCCGCAACAAGGCGATCCGCTCGGAGCTGAGGACCCGCGTCAAGAACGCGGTGGACGCGGCGGAGCGGGGCGATGCCGAGGCGGCCGCCGAAGCCCACCGCATAGCCCAGAAGCGCATAGACCAGGCCGCCGCCAAGGGAGTTCTGAAGAAGAACACCGCGGCCCGCCGCAAGCGCAGCCTGGCCCGCCGGGTGGGCGCAACCGGGTAAAAACCGCCCGACCGACCCTCACCGAGGACCGGTCAGCCAAGGCGAGGTCGGCGGTTTCGTTTTGCCCTTCGACCCCTTGCATGCGCACGGCCGCTCGCCTCATTTCGGCGACTGCCGCAAGCAACCCGTTCCTCTTTCTCGCCTACAGCAGATGGGGAGCTCCGTATTCCAGAGCTCCCCATCAGGTTCGAGGCTCGGTTCTATCTTGTTACTTCGTAAGTGCGAGTGTGCACAACAACGGAGGGAAGGGGATCCAGATTAAGAGCGCAGGCCGACCCATATCCAAAGCGCGGCTAACGCCAAGGCGATAACCATGAGGACAACCACCTCCGGCCTTCTTATCCGGATGGCCTTCCGGTAGATGACAACGTAGAGCGGGTAGATCAGCAGCATCGCTGCCGCCAACCAGGGGAAAAAGATGGAGATCTCCACCCCCAGCGCCACTAGGAACGAAAAGAGGATGACACCCCGGCCCATCCAGATGAGGGAACCTACCGCCCTCTCCTCCTTCGTCTTGAGCTTGCGTTCCCAGCTCAAGCAGAGCCGCCACCCGAGCTCCTTCTCGCTGCCTGCTGTCCCCGGCTGTTCTTCAGGCTTCATGGCTATCCAGACCCGAAAGTTCTGTTACTATCGTCAGCATACACTTTTATCGTGGTCAAAGCTCAACAAAACCCTCTGAAATACAATTGTATACAAAGTGCAAACCAGGCAGATTGCACATTCATCGCCCGTACCAATAGCAGAGGGAGACGGTGAGGCGTTCCATGGTCACCAGGTGGGTCTCCTCGGGCATGGTCTTGAGCATCCCGTCCGCCCGCCGCACCGCATCCAGGGCCCGCGAAAGGTTCCCCTCTTCGGCTCCCCGTCCCGCCTGCCAGCTCTTCTTGGTGGGGAAGGCGTCCGGCTTGGCGCCTACCCAGCGGGCGAAGGTCTCGAGGTCCGGAGCCGCGGCCGCCATCGCCCTCCGGCGGAGATCGTTCTCGATCACGGCCAGCATCACTAGGGGGTGGTTGTGGGTGAGCAGGTCATGCAGACGGCGCAGCGCCTCGTCCACCGCTCCCTTGGCGGCGGCGTCGGTGAAGTGCCACACCGGCTCGTCGGGGCGGTTGCGGAAACGATCCCGCACCAGGTCACCGGTTATCGGGCCCTCCACCTCCGCCAGCTGGTCGAGGGCTTGGCCCAGCGACCCGATATCCGACCCGAAGCGTTCCAACAAGGCGTCGTGGGCTTCGCGGCGGAGCCGCAGGCCGCGCTCCCGGGAGGCATCCCTCACCCAGGCGGCCGTTTCCCGCGCCCGCAGCTTCCTGACCGTCACCGCCTGTCCGTGCTTCCTGACGTAGGCGGCCAGAGGGGCGGGAAGCCGGCCCGCAGACACCAGCACCACTTGTCGGTCGCCGGGATCGGGATGGCCGTCCAGCAGATCGGTCACCGCCGCCGCCTCGGGCCGGCGCAGCAGCTGGGCGTCCACCACCATCAACCCGATCCGTTCCCCGAACAGCGAACCGGACTGGAGGGCGGGGACAACCGGCTCGACCTCCGGGCGGACCTTGGCATCCCCCGCTTCGGACTGGCCGCGCCCGGGAACGTCGACGCGCACCACATCGGACGGCGCCACCCCCGCCTCGGCGAAGACCTGCGCCGCCCGGTCGAGCATCTGGCGGCGCTCGCCCGGACCGGGGTCGGAGGGCCCGCTGACGTGGACCAGGGGCTTCAGAGGTTCCAACCTCCCCCCACCTGGATGAACGAACCGCTGATGTAGTCGGTGTCGTCATCCAGCAGGAACCTGACCGCGGTGCAGACGTCATCGAACCTTCCGTGCCGGCGCGCCGGTATCCGGGCCAGGGCCGGCAAGGGATCGGAGTTCTCGAGGGCGCCGGGCAGCACCGCGTTCACGGTGATCCCGTAGGTCGCTTCGGTGACCGCCATCGTCCTGGTGACGATCAGGACGCCGGTCTTGCCTATGTAATAAGGAAGGCTGCGGGGCCGGGCGGACAGACGGTCGGCGCCCGAATCCGAGATGTTGATGATCCGGCCTCCCCTCTCCCGCAGCATCGGGAGCATGGCCTTCGAGACGTAGTAAGTGGCCGAAACGGTGGAGGCTATCTGGGCGTCCCACTCCTCGACGGTCAGGTCGTCGAAGTTCTTGAGGACGAACTCCCCCACGTTGTTGATGAGCGCGTCCAGCCCGCCCACCTTGGCGCGGATGTCGTCGGCCATGTCCGCCGCGTCGTCGGGGACGGTTACGTCACCCGCAACGGCGTGCGCCCTTCCCCCGCTCTGCCGGATCAGATCGACGGTGGATTCCGCCGCCGCCCGGCTGCTTCGGTAGTGGACCACCACCTCGTGGCCTTCGAGTCCAAGGCTCACCGCCAGCGCCCTTCCCAGCCCCTTGGAAGACCCTGTTACCAGAATTCTCATATATCGCGCTCCCCCGGATCCGCAGGAGGGATGGTAGTGCCCGCCTCTCCCCCCGGGCGGACTCACATCGGGAACCGGATCACCACGTCTCCTTCCAGGTCGGTCCGCCGCACCTCCATCCCGGCTTCCGCCAGCTCGGCGAGCAGCTCGGCGGACGGGTGGCCGTATCGGTTGGGGCCCACGCTGACCACCGCCACCGAGGCGCCGGTGTCGATCAGCCACCCGGGGTCGGAGGTGGCGGCGCCCTGGTGGGGAACTTTCAGGACTTGGGTCGGGGGAGGCGCCATCTCGCCTTGCGCGATCCGCTCGACGTCCCCCGACAGCAGGATGCGGTTTCCGCCCAGGGCGGCGAGCACCACGATGGACTGGTCGTTGAGGGACGCGTAGCGGCGGATCGGCCCCAGCACCTCCAACCCGATCCCGCCCACCCGGTAGCGGCCCGGCCGGGGGGTGGACACGGCGGTATGGGCGCGGGCGTCCGCGATGAACTCACCGAACTCCTCCCCCTGACCGGGGAACGGGGCGTACCACATCGCCCCCACCGGGATGGACCCCATCACGTCGGCGAGGCCCCCGTAGTGGTCGTGGTGGGCATGGGAAACGATCAACAGGTCGATGGCCCGCACCCCGAACCGGGCCAGTCCGTCCCGGAGCAGCAGACCGTCGCCGCCCCCGTCCACCAGCACCGTCTCGCCGCCGCCTCCGAGCAAGAGGATGGCGTCGCCCTGCCCCACGTCCAGCGCTGCGAAGGCAGGCCGGACCGCGGGCCCGCCGAACAGGCCGGGGCTCAGGGAGACGGTCAGCATCCCGACCGCCGCCGCGCAGGCCAGTACCGCCGCCGGACGGATGGGGCGCCACAGCGCCGCCGCCCCGATCGACCCCAACAACAGGGAGGCCCACCAGTCGATCTGGGGCAGTCCGGAAGCCGCTTCGGCGATGCCCAGGACCACCTTGGCGGCGGCCGCACCGGCGGCCGTCACCGGGTCCAACCCGGTCAGGGCTCCGACTCCTCCCAGGCCGGTGGCCGCCGCCACGAAGGGCGCGGCCGTTACGTTGGCCGCCGGGGACCACAGCGGGATGCTTCCGATCGCCAGCAGCAAGATAGGCGCCACCGCCAGCTGGGCGCCGCAGGAAGCACCCAGTGACGTACCCAGCCAACGCGGCTTCACCTTCTCGAACCATCCGGATCCGACCATCACCCCGGCGGTGGCCGCCACAGACAGCTGGAAACCCAAGCTGAAGGCCAGCTCGGGGGCGGCCAAGATCAGCAGACCCACCCCCGCCGCCAGCACCCGCCAGATGTCGGGGCGCAGCCCGAACGCCCGGGCCGTCAGCACCAGCCCGGCCATGACGGCCGCCCGCATCACCGAAGGATCCGGGCCGATCAGCAGCACGAAGAAACCCAGCCCGCTCAGGCCGAGCGCGGCGCGGCGGCGGGAGCTCCAGCCGAGCGGACCGCTCAGCAGGAACAGGGCGCCCAGGAACAGCGCCACATTGCTGCCCGAAACCGCCACGAAGTGGGATAGTCCGGCTCGGCGCATCTGCTCGACCTCCACCTTCTGGAGATGAGCCGTATGGCCCAGCAGGAACCCGGCCAGCAGGGCGCGCCCCCGGTCCGTCTCCGGCCTCAGACGGTCGAGGATCAGCGAACGCACCTCGGCCGCCTTCCGCCCCGCCCAACCCCCGCCTCGACCGGCGGAGCGGACCTCCTCCACCTCCCCGCTCCATAGGGCCCGACGACCCGGCCCGCCTCGGTCTTCGCCGTCAGGCAGCGGCGTCATCACCGTGGCCGCCCACCAGAGGCTCGATCGCTGCCAGTGTGAGATGTCTCCCCGCAGCCAACCCACCGGGCCGTCCCAGGGCCGGCGGCGCCCTTCCTCCTCCACGGCCAGCACCCGCACCGGCGCCCACCCGTCGTTCCCCTCACCTCCCCCGTCCGACAGGGCTTCCACCAGCAGCGTCACCTCACCGGCGGGAAGCTCGGCCTCCCGCATCATTTCATGGCGGGCGTCGGCCAGGAGACCGGCCGTCATGCCCACGGCGCCCAGCCCTATCACCAGCGCCGCGGTCCACCTCCGGGTCAGAGCCGCCAGCCCCGCCAGCCCTATCACCAGCGCCGCCGGACGCCAGCCGAAACGCATTCCGAGGGCGGCGCCGGCCCATACCGCTCCGGCCCCCGCCAGATACAGGCGGGCATGCCTGTCGGGGAACCGGCCCGGCAAGAGGGACCTTCCGGCGGCTGCGGGCCTCGTCGACAAGAGGTCTCCGGTCCGGCGGCGGGGCTAGGGGTGCACCGCGGCGTAATCGCGAAGGCCGGCCAGCTTCCCCTCGCCGATTCCCGGTACGTCCAACAGATCCTCCAGGGATTGGAAGCTGCCGTGGGTTTCTCGGTGGGCCGCGATCCGCAGGGCCAGCACCTCGCCCACTCCCGGCAGCCGTGTCAGCTGATCGACCTCCGCCCGGTTCACGTCGATCGGAAAGTCTCGGGCGCCCGTTCCGTGAGAAACGGCGGCACCGGCCGGGCCGTCGTCCTTCCACGGGACCACCAGGTGCATCCCGTCGGTCACCTCGGCGGCCAGGTTGATGCTTCCCAGCCGCCCTCCGGAGCGGGCGCCCCCGGCCGCGGCGATGGCGTCCGCCGCCCTGCTGCCTTCGGGGAGCGACACCAGCCCCGGCGCGGTAACCGCCCCGGACACATGCACGGTTACCAGGGCGGGCGCCGGGGGCGGAGCAGCAGTCGCAGCCGGGGCAGCCGCGGCCGAGGGAACGACGGCGGGGGCCGCAGGGGCCATGGGATGATCCGGACGCCGCCATAGGGCGAACAGCATCGTGAACAGAAGGCCGGCCCCCACCACCAAGGCCGCCGCCTGCCAGTGAACGGGAATATCCGGCAACCGGCGCCCCGGCCCGGGCCGGTGAGGTGTATCCGTCAGGTCGGGTATCTCTGGCCTTTCGGGCATATCGTTGTCTTTCGATAGAAAGCCTCTGCTTTTTTGTATCAAAAATAAGTGGTATCGGGAAGGGGTTTGTTTGCGGTATTCGTGTTATCGGGGGCATATTCCCCGGGGGACGAACATGAAACACCCGCCCGGCTACCCTGAGCCGATCTCCACCGGCGCGCCGCGAGAGGGTTGTTTTGCTGTTCCTGGACGGTCTCGAGAAGCACTATGGGGAGATCGCGGCATTGGACGGGTGCGGGATCACCGTCCCGACCGGCCGGATGGTGGGCTTCCTCGGACCGAACGGGTCGGGCAAGACCACCGCCATGCGGGCCGTCTTCGGTCTGGTGCGGCTCGACGCCGGACGGGTGACCTGGAAGGGCCGCCCGGTGTCGAATGAGGACCGGCTTCGGTTCGGGTACATGCCCGAAGTACGCGGGCTGTACCCCCGCATGAAGGTGCGCGACCAGATCGTCTATCTGGGGCGGCTGCACGGGATGGAGCGCAGCGCAGCCGCCGAAGCCGCCGACCGCTGGATCGAACGGGTGGGGCTGGGGGAACGGTCCGGTTCCCGGATCGAGGAGCTGTCCCACGGAAACCAACAGAGGGTCCAGCTGGTGGCGGCCCTGGTGCATGACCCGGAGCTGCTGGTGCTCGACGAACCCTTCAGCGGCCTGGACCCCCTGGGAATAGAGGAAATGGCCGGAATCCTCCGCCGGCGGGCCGACTCCGGGGCGGCGGTACTGTTCTCGAGCCACCAGCTCGACCTAGTGGAAGGGCTGTGCGACGACGTGGCCATCATCGACCGGGGCCGGGTGGTCCTGGCCGGAGAGGTGCGGGCGCTCAAAGACCGTTCCTCCCGCCGCCGGCTGGAGCTGGACCTGGACGGGGCGGACGCGTCCGCCCTCCGCATCGACGGCATCGAGGCATTGGAATCGCGGGGAACCCGCCACACCATGCTGGTGCCCGCCGACACCGACGTCTACGGCCTTCTCACCTCCCTCCGAACGCAGGGAAGGATCAGGGAGTTCTCCTACCGCCCTCCCACCCTGTCGGACATGTTCAAGGAGGCGGTGGGGAGATGAGCGCCTTTCGCTCGATCAGGTTGGTCACCATGCGCGAGCTGCGTGAACGGGGTCTCAGCAAGTCCTATCTCATAAGCTGGTTGGTGCTGGTGATCCTGATCGGGGCGGGGTTCACCATCCCAGCACTGCTGTTGGGCGGGGAAGACGAGCAGACCTACCGGGTGGGCCTGGTCGGGGCGGGGGGGCAGAGCATCGTGGAGACGGCCCGGGCGATGACGGCGGAGGCCGACCCGCCCGTCCGCATCGAAGCGTCCGCTTGGCCTGACCGCGCCGCCGCCGAGCGGGCGGTGTCCGAGGAGGAGCTGGACGCGGCCTTGGTGGACGGAACCGGCCTGATCGTGGAGGAAGCCGGAGGGCGGCTGCAGAACCTGCTCGACCAGGCGGCCTCGATGAACCGGCTGGAAGAGCTGGTGTCCTCGGGCCAAGCCTCCGAACAGGTGATCCCGTTGCTGACGGGCCGGGTTCTGGAGGTTGCCCAAACCACTCCGCCGGGCGAGGGAGAGGCCGAGACCCGGCGGTCCTTCATCAGCCAAGGTGCCCTGGTGCTGCTGTTCATGGCGATCATGATGACGGGATCCTGGGTGCTGATGGGGGTGACGGAGGAAAAGACCAGCCGGGTGGCGGAGGTGCTGCTGGCCGCGGTCCGGCCCTGGCAGATACTGGTGGGAAAGATCCTGGGGGTGGGCATCCTGGGCCTGCTCCAGTTCGGGATCCTGGTAGGCGGGATCGTCCTGGGGATCCGGCTCGTATTCGACGCCTCACTGATCTCCGATATCGACGCCGGGCTCTTCGCCGCCCTGCTGGTCTGGTTCGTGCTCGGCTACTCCCTATACGCAATCGGCTACGCAGCGGTGGGGGCGATAGCCCCGCGCCCCGAGGACGCCCAGAACGCCGCCTTCCCCATGACGATGATCTCGATGATCGGTTACTTCGTCAGCATCATCCATGTGGCCAACAATCCCGGCTCCACCCTTTCCGCCGTTCTGTCGTTCATACCGCCCACCGCCCCCTTCGTGGTGCCCGTGCGGGCGGTGTCCGACTCGATCCCCCTATGGCAGCAGGCCGTGGCGGCGGCGGTCATGATCGGCTTCGCCTTCTGGCTGCTCCGCACGGCGGGCAAGATATACGCTGGCGGGATGTTCAAATATCAGAGCCGGGTCAAGCTGCGGGAGGCCTTCCGCTCCGCCGAGTTCTGAGCCGGCCGGGGTTCCGTGCGGGGGGTACGCTCATGGCGCTGCGGTGCGGAGGAAGGGCGGCAGGATGGGCTACAGGAAGAAGCTGATCGAGGTGGCATTGCCTCTCGATGCCATCAGCAGGGCCGGGAAGCGGGAGAAGTCCATCCGCCACGGCCACCCCTCGACCTTGCATCTGTGGTGGGCGCGGCGGCCGCTGGCGGCGGCGCGGGCGGTGCTGTGGGCGTCTTTGGTGGACGACCCCTCCGCCCACCCCGACCCCGATCGGTTCCCCACCGAGGAAGACGAGAAGTTGGAGCGCAAGCGCTTGTTCGGGATCCTGGAGCGGCTGGTGGTGTGGGAGAACTCCAACGACACCGAAGTGCTGGAAGAAGCCCGGGCCGAGATCGAGAACTCCTTCCTCCAGAGAGAGAGAGAGAGAGAGAGAGAGAGAGAGAGAGAGCAAACTTTCAGAACTTCGTGTCCTCGACCCTTTTTGCGGGGGCGGGACGATTCCTCTGGAGGCGCAACGTCTCGGCCTGCCGTCCTATGGAGGTGATCTCAACCCCGTAGCCGTCCTCATCTCCAAAGCCTTGGTGGAGATCCCTCCCCGGTTCACCGGACGGCCGCCCGTCAACCCGGACACTCGGGACAGGTTCGGCCCAGGAACGTGGGAGCGGGCGCAGGGGTTGGCCGAGGACATCGGGTACTACGGGCGGTGGATGCGGGAGCGGGCCTTCGAGCAGATCGGCCACCTGTATCCGAAAGCGGCGTTGCCCGCCGACCAGGGCGGCGGCCAAGCGAACGTGATCGCCTGGATCTGGGCCCGCACCGTCCGCTCCCCCGACCCGTCCTGGAACGGGCACATTCCGTTGATCCGCTCCTGGGTGCTCCGCAAGGCCAAGAAGAACAAACCGGTGTTATGGATAGAACCCGTGGTGGACCGAAACTCCCGAGGGGTGAGCTACCGAATACGGGAAGGCGGCGATCCTCCGAAGGGTACGGTGGAACGACGGGGAGGGACCTGTTTGGCTACCGGAACTCCCATCGGGTTCGACTACATCCGTGAACAGGGACGTCGGGGGCTTATGGACAGACAACTGATCGCGATCGCGGCGGAAGGACACCGAAGAAGAACCTATGTAGTACCCGCTCCACAACCTGACATACCAGAACCAGGCTGGAAACCACCCGGAA
Organism: uncultured Acidimicrobiia bacterium; assembly: GCA_958295745.1. Lineage (GTDB taxonomy): Bacteria > Actinomycetota > Acidimicrobiia > Spongiisociales > Spongiisociaceae > CATQHD01. The sequence goes on from OY282370.1 coordinate 492,333, forward strand.
GGCTTCTAGGTAAGGCGGCGGTGAACACACCGTTGTACGGAATGACCACCTGGGCGGATCTGTTCACCGACCGCCAGCTCACAGCCCTGACCGCGTTCTCAGAACTGTTGGGGGAGGTGCGTACGATGGTGGAGGAACACGCCCGTCAGGCAGGATTGCCCGACGACAAAGTACGGCTGAGGGACGGCGGCTCTGGTGTAGTTGCCTATGCGGATGCGGTGCTCACCTATCTGGCGTTCGCGGTAGACAAGTGTGCCGACTACTGGTCGTCTCTCTGCAGCTGGCACAACAGCGGAGAGAAGCTTCGTAACACGTTCGGCCGTCAGGCGATCCCGATGGTCTGGGACTACGCCGAAGCCAACCCCTTCTCCGGATCGTCGGGCAACTGGTTGGGTCAGGTTGCCTGGATACAGAAAGCAGTCGCCGCCGCGCCCGCCGGCAAACCGGGCGAGGTGCTGCAGCGGGACGCCGCCGCCCGGATAGCCGAGGTTGCCTCACCGGTGATCTGCACCGATCCGCCCTACTACGACAACATCTCCTACGCGGATATCTCGGATTTCTTCTATGTGTGGTTACGCCGCAACCTCTCGGATGTATGGCCGGACGAGTGCGCCACCATGCTGACCCCCAAGGCCGATGAGCTGATCGCCAGCCCTTATCGGACCGGATCGAAACAGGCGGCCAAACAACACTTCGAGAAAGGGATAGCCGTCGTGCTCGACCGGATCGCCGCTTTCCAGCACCTGGATTATCCGGCCACCATCTTCTACGCCTACAAACAAAAGGAAACCAAAGCAGGCGGCACGGCATCCACCGGATGGGAGACCTTCCTCCAAGGTCTGGTAGACGCCGGACTGCAGGTAACGGCCACCTGGCCGATCCGCACCGAGCTGCCCAACCGCCCCGTTGCCATGGGCGCCGCCGCGTTGGCGTCGTCGGTGGTGATCGCCTGCCGCCCCCGCCCCCAAGAAGCTTCGATGGCTACCCGCCGCGAGCTGCTCGAAGCCCTATCCATACGGCTGCCCGAAGCGGTGTACCTGCTCCAGGATCAAGCCATCGCCCCTGTCGATATGGCCCAGTCCGTCATCGGCCCCGGCATGGAAGTGTTCTCCCGATACAACAGAGTTCTCGAAGCAGACGGAAACCCCATGAAAGTACGCACCGCCCTCGCGCTCATCAACGAAGCCCTGGAATCCGCCCTATCGGCCGAGGAAACCGAATTCGACGCCGACACCCGCTGGGCGCTCACCTGGTACCGGCAATACGGCTACCAACCCGGCCCGGCCGGGGACGCCATCACGCTGTCGAACGCCAAGAACACTACGCTGGACGGAGTCATCAGATCCGGGATCGCCGAATCACGGGAGGGCAGGGTGCGTCTGTTCAACCGCAGCGAATACGACACCGAATGGGACCCCGCCGCCCACAAAAGCCTCACCATCTGGCAAGTAACCCAACATCTGATCGTCCGGCTCGAATACTCCGAAACCCGAGCGGCCCGCCTGCTGCGCCGGATAGGAGGCGGCGTCGGCGACCGGGCTCGCCGCCTCGCCTACCTGCTCTACCAAACCGCCGACCGCCAAAACCGCACCCACGACGCCGTCGCCTACAACAGCCTCATCCAGGCCTGGCTCGACATCGCCCGCCAAGCCGCCGCCCAGACCCACGAAGAGCCGACGCTGGGTATATAGGAAGGGTTCAGGCGTCCGGCGAAGACAGCGGGCGGCATCCCTGTTCCGGAAAGGTCGCGAAAAAAATCCTTGTTCAGAGTTCGTTGAAGGGTGATAGCGGTTCGTTTTGTCACAGACCTATGTTATAATTACAAACAGATGTTCGATTACATGAGGGACCACCCACCCACCGAAGGGCTCACCGTCGAGCACCGGTCCGCCCCCGCCGCCGACACGGACGGGGAAGCGGCCGGGCCGTCGGTCTCCGCCGCCGACTATGGAGAGCAGGCGCCTGCCTCCGGCAACGGCACCGGCGGCGACAACAGCGGCGGGCCTTGGGACGGCAGCTGGCTCGCGGCGTATATGAGCGGCTATCAGAAACAGCGGCAGCAGGTGTACGACCGGGTGCGGCGTCTGGTAGGCAGCCCGGACGTGTTTGCCCGCAGCCTGGCGGAGCGCCGGGACGCAGAGGACGCCAAAGCCGAGGCGGGGCTGGTCAGAGCCCAGGCCGGGATCAGCCGCAGCCAAGGCGACCAGCTCGGCTGGCTCAAAACTCTCATCCACAACGGCGGCGCCGCCCGGTTCGGATACCGCAACCCGGTGGACATGACCGCCGCCCTGCTGGATGTGCACCGGGAGACCGCCAAGGATCTGGTTTACCTGGCGGAACGGATCAGCGACTACACCATCGGACAGATCCGGGAAGGCCGCCTGTCATACGTGAGGGTGTTGGAAGAGACCCGCCTCCGCGAGGCGGGCGCCACATTCGAGCAGATCGAACAGACCCGCCGCTTCGACCTGGGCCGGGTGCGGCGCTTCTGGCAGAAGCTGCGGAAGATGACCCGCACCGACGAGAAGAAGATATTCAACAGCCAGTATGTCAGTTTCCAGCCTTCGTTGGACGGGTCGCACTATCGGATGTCGGGTATGTTGGGCGGCTACGAAGGCGAGATCTGCCGCAAAGCTCTGGAGCAACGCGCCGACAAGGTCATACCCCCCAACATCGAGGAAGGCCGGCCTGATGCGGGGTTGCGGCGGGCGCTGGCCCTCACCACCCTCTGCCAAGACGAGCTCGACCAAACCAGCCCCTCCACGGGTCAGACCTCCGCCGGAGCAGACAGCAACGGCGGCTGGGCGGAGACGGACGAAACCGAATGGGCCGGCCGGCGCGCCGCCGACCATGCGGATGAGACCGATGAGACCATCCGCTCGGACGGATACACCCCCGCCGCGACCCCGCACCCTCCCCGCCCCGCCGAAACACCCGACCCTGCAGGCCGGAACCGCCGTGAGCCGCTGCTCATGGTGGTAGCCGACCAGATCCTCGCCGAGGCGTCAGGCTGCGAGCAAGGCGTCAACATGCTCGCCGGACCGCGGGTCGGACCCGACACCGTGGACCTCATCCAATGTACGGGACGCACCGAACACATCACCATCACCCCGGACGACATCACCAGCCGCCGAACAGCCCGACAGATTCGCCCCGGCCTGCGAAGGGCGGTGCTGGCCCGTGACGACGGGTGCACCATCGACGGCTGTTACAACACCTACCGGCTCCAAGTGCACCACATCACCCCCCGTTCCCAAGGCGGCGATAACTCCCCCGGCAACCTCGCGACATTGTGCTGGTACCACCATCACGCGGCCATACATCGACAAGGACTCCAACTCGACCCCCGCTCACCTCCGCACCGGCGGCGGCTCATCCGACCTCGACCAGCCGAGCGGCATCATCCGCCGCCTTCCCTGCTCGCCCACCTCCTAAAAGCCGGATAACACTCGGCCCGAATCGGCCCGGGTTCCAGCCCGGATCAGCATGGACCGGTTCGGTCAGACCACCAGGTTGATCAGCTTGGGGCGGCGGTCCACGACCCGGCGGATCTCGGCGCCGGCGAGGAAGCGCTCCACGTTGCCGGCCGATGCGGCCAGGGCGACGGCGTCTTCTGCGGAGATATCCACCGGCACATCCAAACGGGCCCGCACCTTGCCGTTCACCTGCACCACCATCGTCACCGTCTCCTCGGCCGCCAGATCCGCATCAGCGGCGGGCCACGGCTCGATGTGGATGCTCGAGTCATGGCCGAGCATCCGCCATACTTCCTCGGAGACGTACGGGGCGATGGGTGCCAGCAGCAGGACCATGGCCTCCAACGCCTCCCGCCATACCTCATCGTCGACGTTCCGGGCGGCCCGCGCCTCGTTCATGGTGTTCCGCAGCTTCATCAGCTCGGCCACCGCCGTGTTCCATCGGAAGGACTCCATGTCCTCCCCCACCTTGATGATCGCTTGGTGCACCCGCCGCCGGAGGGCCGCGACGGCGGCCGGGTCGATCTCCCCAGGCCGGTAGTCCGCGCCTCCCAGCCTCCACACGTCGGCGATGAAGCGCTGCGCCCCCCGGATACCGCGGCTGTCCCAGGGGCCGCCCTTCTCCCATTCGAAGGCGAACATCAGATAGGTGCGCACCGTATCGGCGCCGTATACCTCCACCAGATCATCGGGGTTGACCACGTTCCCGCGGGATTTGGACATACGCTGGACATCCAGGCGGTGCCGGAGCTGGGCCACGTTGTTCTCTCCGGGAATGTCCGGTATCTCCACGACCGCCCCTTCGGGCACCTCCACGGTCACCGGCCCGCCATCCCCAGCGGGCTGCACCCGCAGGATCCGTTCGGTGCGGCCCACGATCTCGCCCGCCGCCGCTCCCCCGGCGCCCTCGGACAGTTCGGCCGGGCCGGCCACAGCCCGCACCGACGAAGCTATCACCCGCCCGCCCTCGGTTCGGCCTTCCACCACCACCAGGTCGCCGCTCCGCTCCTCCCCCAACACCTGGCCCTGGTTGCGGAGCATGATCATCGGTTCGTCGAACAGGCCCTCGGGATCCCGTCCGTGCGCCCTCATGTCGGCGGCGGCGTCATCGAACACGCCCATGTCCCGCAGCGCCTTGGTGAAGAACCTGGTGTACATGAGGTGCATCACCGCGTGCTCGGCGCCGCCGGTGTAGACGTCGACCGGAAGCCAGTAGGCCGCCTCCTCGGGATCGAAGGGCGCCCGGTCATAGTCGGGGCTCAGGTAGCGGAGCTGATACCACGACGAACACATGAACGTGTCCATGGTGTCGGTCTCCCTGGTGGCGGGGCGGCCCTGTGAGTCGGTCGTGTTCAGGAACTTCTCGTAGTAGGTGAGCGGGCTCCGGCCGGTGGGCATGAACTCAACATCCTCCGGCAGCTCCACCGGAAGATGGTCGTCGGGAACCGCCTCGACCTTCCCGTCCTGGCGGTACACCACCGGAATCGGGCTCCCCCAATAGCGCTGGCGGCTGATCAACCAATCGCGCAGGCGGTACTGGACGGCGCCTTCTCCATGCCCGCGCTCCTCCAGCCAGTCGATTATGGCTGCCTTGGCTTCCGCTATGTGCAGGCCGTCGAGGAAGTCCGAGTTGATGGAGGGGCCGTCCCCGTCGTAGGCCTTGCCGTCAAAGCCGTCGGGAGGCCGGACGGTCCGCACGATCGGCAGGCGGTAGCGCTCGGCGAACTCCCAGTCGCGCTCGTCCTCGCCGGGCACCGCCATTATCGCTCCGGTGCCGTAGCTCATCAGCACGTAGTCGGATATCCACACCGGGATCCGCTGTCCGGTGACCGGGTTGAGCGCGCAGCCGCCCGTCGATACTCCGGTCTTCTCTCTGGTCAGGTCGGTGCGCTGCATCTCCGAACGGCGGGCGGCGATGCCCCGGTATTCGTCCACCTTCTCCCGCTGCGCTTCGGTGGTGAGAACATCCACCAAAGGGTGCTCGGGCGCCAGCACCATGAAGGTGGCGCCGTGCAGGGTGTCGGGGCGGGTGGTGAACACCTCTATCGGGTCGGCCATCTTGACCGGGAACCTGACTCGGGCGCCCGTCGATCTTCCGATCCAGTTGGTCTGCATGGCCTTGACCGGCTCGGGCCAGTCGAGCCCCTCGAAGCTCAGCAGCTCCTCCGCGTAGTCGGTGATGCGGTAGAACCACTGTTCCATCATCCGCTGCACCACCGGCTGGCCGGTGCGTTCGTCCTTGCCGTCGATGACCTGCTCGTTGGCCAGCACCGTCTGGAGGGTGGGCGACCAATTGACCAGCGCCTCCCCGCGGTAGGCCAGGCCGGACTCGTAGAGACGGGAGAAGAACCACTCGCTCCATCGGTAGTACTCGGGGGTGCAGGACACCGCCTCCCGCCGCCAGTCGATCATCGTCCCCATCGATTTCAGCTGGCGGCGCATCCGTTCGATGTTGGCGTAGGTCCATTTCCAGGGGTGGATGTTGGCCTGTACGGCGGCGTTCTCCGCCGGCAGGCCGAAGGCGTCGAACCCCATGGGGAACAGCACGTTGTACCCCTTCATGCGCATGTACCGGGCCCGGGCGTCGGAAGGGGTCATGGCGTACCAGTGCCCTATGTGCAGATCGCCGCTCGGATAGGGCAGCATGGTGAGGGCGTAGTGCTTGGGTCGTTCCCAGTCGACCTCCGACCTGTACAGCCCGGTTTCCTCCCAGGCCGTCTGCCATCTCGCCTCTACTTCACGGTGATCGTATCCTCGTCTCACGGCGGTGATCCTATCGCGGACAGCCTGAAAACCATTATCGGCGCCGTCCCGGTGAGGCGATTTCAGAGCCGGAGCGGGAAATTGTTACTCATGTGCAATCAGGGTCAGCTGTACAGTTAGCCTTCTCGTCGGCGGCCCCGGCTGCGGAGAACGAGGAACAGGCGCGATAATCGGAGTATGGGAACGACCTTGCGGCCGGTAGTAGCGGTGACCACCACCACCAGAATCGACAACCGCTATACGGACCCCCCCTGTGATCTGCATACCCTGATGGACACATACACCTTGGCTCTCGATCAGGCGGGCGCCGCCCCGATGCTGGTGGGGCGTATGCGTCCCGAGGATGCATCCCTGATCATGGACCGGGTGGACGGCTTGGTGGTGTCGGGAGGACGGGACGTAGCGCCGGTGCTCTACGGGCAGGACAACACGGCCAGCATGGAAAGCCATCCGGGGGACGACGGCCGAGATATCGCCCTGATCCTCGAAGCCCGCCGACGGAAGATGCCGGTGCTGGGGATCTGCCGGGGAATCCAGGCGGTGAACGTAGCCTTGGGAGGGGAGCTCCACCAGCACGTGCTCTCCGACTCGGACGCCGAACATCCTCCCGCCCCCGAAGACACCATGGATCTCGGCCTCCACAGGCATACGGTGGAGCTGGCCGCCGACTGCCGGCTGGCGGCTATCTACGGCGCCGCCGAAAGGAAGGTCAACTCCATCCATCACCAGGCCATCTCCCGGCCGGCGGCGGGCCTGACGGTAACGGGGCGCACCCCGAGCGGTTCCATAGAGGCGGTGGAGAGCGCCGACCCCGACTGGCCGCTGCTGGCCGTCCAATGGCACCCCGAAATGCTAGACTTCGAAGAAGAGTCCGCGCTGTTCACCGCCTTCGTAGACGATGTTCGGCACTACCGAGCGGGGCGGGGTGGAGCTGACGGGATTTGAACCCGTGACCTCTTGCATGCCATGCAAGCGCTCTGCCAGCTGAGCTACAGCCCCTCGCCGAGAAGCATAACAAGGTTAGCCCTGATTATTCACCCGGCCGGATTCGAGGCCGGCATCGGGCGTCCACGGAAGGCGGGGGGCGTCGCCCCACAGACGTTCGAGAGAGTAGAACTCACGGGCCTCCGGCTGGAAGATGTGCACCACCAGATCGCCGTAGTCCAACAGCACCCAGTCCCCGGTGTCCTTCCCTTCCATGCGGATAGGCGTCCGGCCACCTATCTCCAGCTGCTGATCGACCTCCTCGACCAAGGCGCGCACCTGCCGCTTCGAGGCGCCGGAGGCGATAACGAACAGGTCCACGATGCCGAGCAGGTTCCCCATGTCCAAGATCACGATGTCGCGGCCCTGCTTGCCGTCGATGGCGTCGGCGGCCATCGCGGCCAGCTCGACCGGTGAAAGATCGACGCCCGCCGGTCGGGCTGCATGAGGATCCGTGATGTTCACCCTTCCGGGCCGGCTTCCATGATCATACGACCCCCGGATCATAGCCGCCCGACCGGGCGGCCGGGCGCCTGACGGCGGCGGAAGCAAAGAAAGTACCAGCCCGGTGCGGCGAACAAACAGCGCCGGAACCGCCATGCCCCCCATCCCACCGCGAGACCGCGAAAAACCCCGCCCCCACTGCCGCCGCCCGTTGGGCTGCCCCTTACCGTGTTCTGGCATGTCCCCGTGGGATGATTCGGGGATGGTTGCCCGTCACGGCGGGTAGGGCTACGGGTTGCCTGTCAGATGGATGACTTGGGGCGTGGTGCCGCCCGCCGTGTTGGGTGTGGTTGACCTCTAACAGGAACATGCTCCCAGGTTCTGGGGCTTTGTAAGGTGGTTGACGGCAGCTGCGCCCGTGGGCGGGTGACCTGTGGAAAAGCTGGTTTCGTTGGAAGGAGACGATGATGGATCCCACAGGGATCGGGGTGTTCGTGGGTGTGGACATAGCCAAAGAAGAACATTTCTGCCAAGCGATAGGCGCTGGAGGAGCCGAGCTGTTCGCCCGGGCGGTGAGCAACAACGAAGCCGACCTGGAGCAGATGATCGACCAAGCCGAGAGGTCGGGCCGGGTGGTGCTGGTGATCGACACCACCAGCTCAGGGGCTCATCTGTTGCTGGGCACAGCCGCCCGCCGTCAGATACCCGTAGCGTATGTGACTCCCCCGCCACCACCGCGCTGCGCCAGGATTGGGGTATCGGGCGCGTGGACCCGACCCCGATCCGAAGTTCTCATTCGGTTTCGGCTACTGCTCGCCTTCCCTTCCGTTACCCCCCGCAGAGGGCCGGACATCGGACGAGGCTTCCGACATTCATCCACCGCCGTCCGGACCAACGCGGCGGATCTCTTTGCTACCCCTACAGCATCTCCCATTTTCTAGGAAAGGTCAACCCCTTTCTTTCGCGATCCTTTCTTTCGCGCTCTTCCATGATGGGCAGAACACCGCGGCCGGGCGGCGGCGGTCAATCTCTCAGACCGACTTCTAATCGCTGTATAGGCCGTAGCGGTCTATGTATTCCAGGACCGGCGGCGGAACCAGGAAGCGCAGGCTGTATCCGGCGGCGGCCCGGCGGCGCAGCTCGGTTCCTGAGATGTCCAGGATCGGAACGTCGAGCCACGCAACCGCAACCCGGCCTCCCACCGCCTCCTCCACGGATTCCTTGGAGGTTCCGGGGCGGGGCGCCACCGCGATCCGGGCGCCGGCCAGTATCTCGTCCGCCCTGCGCCAGGACCGCAGACGCGATGCCGCATCGGCGCCCAGGATCAGGGTGGGCGGCCCGTCCGCCCCATCCCCGCCGGCTCGACCATCTTCGGCCCGGCCTTCTTCGGCCAGCTCTGCGAGGGTGTCGATCGTGTAGGTATATCCGGGGCGCACCACCTCCCGGTCGTCCGCCTCCATGTACGGGATATCCGATACGGCGGCTTCCGTCATCCTCCAGCGGTGCCGGGCCGGTGTGACCGCACTCCCCTTCTTCTGCCAGGGCGCGCCCGCCGGCATGAACCTCACCACGTCCAGACCCAGCTGGCGGTAGGCGGCCTCGGCCACCACCATGTGGGCCATATGGGGCGGGTCGAACGTCCCTCCGATGATCCCGATGCGCACCAGGAGCAGGCTAGACGACCCGGCGCGGACAAAATATCCCGAATCCGTCCGTCACCACGTCTCTACCAGCCGCAGCCCGGCCCACGGCTCTCTCGGCACACAGCCCAGCAGCGGCTCCGGATCTACGTACTCGCCGTCGATCCGCACCGAGAAGTGAAGGTCTCCGTGCCCGTGCCCGGCGTTCTCGGCGCCGGTCAGACCGATCACCTCCCCCCTGACCACCCGTTGACTCGCCGTTACCGAGGCGGCGCCCAGGCGGGAGTAGCTGGTTTTGAGGCCTCCCCCGTGATCGACCGTTACAGCCAGGTTGTCCACCACCAGACCGGCAAAGGTGACCGCACCGGATGCGGCGGCCACAACCAACCCGTCGCTGTCATCCAGGTAGTCGATGCCCCAATGGCCCGAATAGTTCGGTCCGGGCGCGAACCCGGCGCCGATGAAGCCGTCGCTGGGCGGGCTGAGACCCGCACACGACCGGTCGGCGTCCAAGAACCCGCCGTCCGGGGCGGATGAACCCGGATGGGGAACCGAGAACACGACCCACACGGCCAGCAAGAGACCCAGGGCGGCAATGCGAACGGACGGCATGGAGCTACCTCCTCGCCTCCCGCCGCGCACCGAACCCTCCGCGCCCGCCCGGGCCGCCGCCGCCGGATCCACCGACCAGACCGACGACCGGGCGCCTATCAAAGTACCCCATCCGGCGGGGATCGACAAGGGGTTCGTTCGGATCGATCCCGGCGCCGCCCGCCTCATCGACCGCTCGGATACATCGATGGCGCCCGGATGAGGCAGAACCGGGCGGCGTGTGAACTAACCTGGGATTACAACCGCCGAGGGTTGACCAGCGAGGTTCCCATATGCGCATCGTCATCGTTGGGGCAGGCGCCGTAGGCTCCTACATCGCCGAACGGCTCTCCCAGGAGGGCCAGGACATCGTCCTCATCGAGATCGACCCCCAAAGGGCCGAAGAGATAAAGGACCGGCTCGACGCCCTGGTCATCACCGGCAACGGCGCCAGCGCCTCCATACTGGCGGAAGCGGAAGTCGGCCGGGCCCAGCTCCTGATTGCGGTTTCGGCCAGCGACGGCGCCAACATCCTGGCCTGCCACACGGCCAACAATATGGGGGTGGAGCGCACCGTGGCCCGCGTCCAGGACCCCGGCCTCAGGGAAGGGCTGGACGGGCTGGACGTCGGCTTCGTGATCGACCCGGTGGAGTCGGCGGCCAAGGAGATCGCCGCCTTGGTGAGCGAATCCGGGGTCTCCGAGCTGATCGAGTTCGGTGATGGGGAACTCACCCTGGTGGGCGGGACCGCCACCAACCTGTCGCCCATCGTGGACATACCGCTCAAGGACATGAGGGGCCGGTTCCAGCAGTTCGGATGGCTGGCCATCGCCGTGGTCCGCAACGGGGCCACCGTGGTGGCGCACGGTGACACCACGATAAAGGAGGGAGACCATCTGCTGCTCATGGCGGGGAGCGAGAACGTGAACCGCGCCAAGGACATGATCGGAATCCGCGGCCACGACACACGCCGCGTTCTCATCATCGGATCGACCAGGGTGGCCCACCTGACCGCCGAGCTGCTGGCCGAGGCCGGCATGAACATCGTGATCATCGACCCCGACGATGACCGGTGCCGGATACTGGCGGAGAGGCACCGCTCCGCCCTGGTGATCCATGGAGATCCCACGGACCCGGATGTGCTGAGCGAACTGAACATCAACCACGAGGACGCGGTGGTCGCCCTCACCGGGGTGGACACCATGAACCTCATCGGGTCGCTGGTGGCCAAGGCGCTGGGGGCCTCCACGGCCATCAGCCGGGTGAACCGTCTCAGCTACGTAGGGCTGTTGGCGGGCATCGGCCTAGACACCACCGTCTCGACCCGCCTAGCGGCCGCCAACTCCATCCTTCGTTTCGTCCGCCGAGGCACCGTCTACTCCGTTACCACCTTCTCCGACACCGACGCCGAGGTCATAGAACTCGAAGCCCACCCCGAGTCGGAGGCGGTGGGGCGAACCCTATTGGAGCTGCCGCTGCCGACCGGCGCGGTGGTGGGGGGAATCGTGCGGGGCAACCGGTCCTTCGTCCCGTCGGGAACCACCGGCATCGAAGCCTACGACCACCTGATCATCTTCTCGCTTCCCCGGGCGATGGCGGCGGTCGAATCGCTGTTCTCTCCGTGAGCATGTCTCCGTGAGCATGTCTCCGTGAGCATGTCTCCGTGAGCTCTCCCTCCAGGAGGCGCCCCGCCCCGTCCACCGGAAGACCCCGCCGATGGGGATACCGGGAGCTGTTGTCGGAGACCCGGTTCTTCGTGCGCCGGCCCGGCCCCATGTTCCGCCGGCTCTCCTACGTGATCGGGGCGGTGGTGGCGGCGGCTGGAATATCGATGCTGCCCGCCGCGGCCGCCTCCCTCGTCTATCAGGAGTGGGAAACCGCCGGGTGGATCACCCTGGCGGCGGTGATCACCGTCCTGTTCGGGGTGATCGGATGGAAGGGGGTGGGCCGTTCAGGCGACCTGACCACCAAGGAGGGGTTCGCGGCGGTCGGGTTGGCCTGGTTCGCCATGGCCTTCTTCGGGGTGCTCCCCTACCTGATGACCGGTTCCATAGACAACCTGACCAACGCCTTCTTCGAGACGGCATCCGGGTTCACCACCACCGGGGCGACCTTGGTCGATGATCCGGCCTCCCTGCCGCGCGGGATCCTGATGTGGCGGTCGCTGACCCAGTGGCTGGGCGGCATGGGGGTGATCATCCTGTCGCTGGCGGTGCTCCCGCTGCTGGGGGTGGGGGGCGTCCAGCTGGCCAGGGCCGAATCACCGGGGCCGGAGCCGGACCGGCTGACCCCCCGCTTCCGGGAGACCGCCAAGCGCCTCTGGTACGTATACGCCCTGGTCACCCTGGCGGAAATGCTGCTCCTCTGGGCGGGTGACATGACCCTGTTCCAAGCCCTCAACCACGCTTTCACCACCATGTCCACCGGCGGGTTCGGGACCGAAGCCGACTCGATAGACGGGTTCAGCCCCTACGTCCAGTGGGTGATCATTGCCTTCATGTTCATCGCCGGTACGTCGTTCTCCCTGCACTTCCGGGCTTTCCGGCATCGCGGCCGGTACTGGAAGAACACCGAGTTCCGCCTGTACGCGGTGATAGTGGCGGCCGCCGCCGTTCTCATATTGGGCGGCCTGTGGAGAAACGGCGGCTTCTCCGCCGACACCCTGCGGGATTCGATATTCACCGCCCTGGCGATGATCACCACCACCGGGTTCACCACCGCCGACTTCGGTCATTGGAACCCGGCCCTTCAGATCCTCATCGTGGGGCTGATGTTCGTGGGGGGGATGGCCGGTTCCACGGCGGGAGGCATCAAGGTGTACCGGCTCGGGGTGCTCACCAGGGCCTCCACCGCCGACCTGCGGAGAAGAATCCACCCCAGAGGAGTGTTCATCACCCGCTTCGGCGCCGATCGGGTGCCGGATCCGGTGGTCGAAAGCGTGCAGTCCTACTTCCTGTTCTTCATGTTCATGTTCATGACCGGCACCTTCCTGCTGGGCTTCCTCGGATCCACGTTCGGTCCGGAGATGGACATCGTCACCGCGGTCTCGGCCACCGCCAGCGCCCTGGGCAACATCGGCCCCGCCCTGGGTGATCTGGGACCGAGCGAGCACTACCTGGGCCTCACCTGGCCGGGCAAGTGGCTGCTTTCCTTCCTGATGATCGTGGGAAGGCTGGAAGTGTTTCCGATACTGCTGTTGTTCTCCCGCTCCCTCTGGCGCAGATGAACGGCCCCTCCCCGCAGGCGGAGGCTATGAAGAATCGACCAGCACCACCAACCGGTCGCGGTGGATCACCTCGCCGTCCCAACCGATCTCGGTGGTGCGTTTGCCCATCCACCGCCTGATGTCGGCCGATCCGGCGGAGACCGCGCCTTTGGCCACCAACACGCCGTCGGGGGCGCACACCTCCACCGCCGCCCCGGCCATGAACTCGCCCCTCACATCCGTGACGCCCACCGGCAGCAGCGATCTGCCCTGGCGGACCAGGGCCCGCACCGCCCCCTCGTCGATCAACAGGCGGCCCTCCGGCTGCTGGCCGAAGGCCATCCACAACTTCCGGGCCGGCAGTCTGGACTCTCCCGGAACCACGTAGGTCCCGACCTCCTCCCCCTTCACCACGGCCTCCACCACCCGGGGCCGGCCCGATTGGGCGATAACGGTCGGGATGCCCGACCAGGCCGCCATACGGGCCGCCTCCACCTTGGTCCTGACGCCTCCCGATCCCATAGGGCCGGTAGACGACCCTGCCGCCAACCGGTCGAGGAGCGGATCCCGGTGGCGGATGACGGAGATGGGCTCCCCTTCACCGGAGCGGGGATCGGCCGAGTACAAACCATCGGTGTCGGTGAGCATTATCAGGGCTTCGGCGCCCACCAGATGGGAAACGATGGCGGCCAAGCGGTCGTTGTCGCCCATCTTCAGCTCGTCCACGGCCACCGTGTCGTTCTCGTTGACGACCGGGACGATGGATCTGTCGAGCATCCGGGTGAGGGCGCGGCGGGCGTGCAGGTACTGGGAACGCAGGGACAGGATGTCCAAGGTCAGCAGCACCTGCCCCATCTTCAGCCCCGCCTGCTCACAAACCCGGCTGTACAAGGATATGAGCAGCGTCTGCCCCACCGCCGCCGCCACCTGCAGGCCGGTGACGTCGGTGGGACGGCCCCCCAGCAGGGGCGAGCCGGAGGCCACCGCCCCCGAAGAAACCAGGACTGTCGGGTATCCGGCCTCCCACAGCCACCTCACCTGCCCGACCACCCCCGCGACGGCGGCTTCGTCTATTCCGCCGTCCGGGGTGGTGAGGCTGGATGAACCTACCTTCAACACCAGCCGGGCGCCGGGGACCAGGGCAAGCCTGCCGCGCTCCATACGGTCATCCATCGTCGGGCTCAGAGAACTCGAACACATGGTCTCCGATGCGCACCTCGTCCCCCTGCCGCGCCCCGGCCTCGAGCAGCGCTTCGTCCACCCCGAGGCGGGTCAACCTGCGGGCGGCCAGACCGGCCGCCTCGGCCAGGGTCAGATCGTTGAGCGCCACGGCCCGCTCGGCCGCCCGGCCTTTCACCACCCACATATCGTCCTCCCGGTCCACCGTGAAATCCACCCGAACCGGCCGATGGAGGATGAACCCCCCGCTCCGCACGCCTTCCCGCGCCGCCTGTTCGACCAGGTCGGCGATCCTATACATCAGCTCGTCGACCCCCTGGCCGGTGACCGCGCTGATCTCCGCAACGTCAGGAACCTCACGCCGCAGGGCGGGCGAGACGGCACCCGGGATCCGCAGGTCGGACTTGGTGACCGCCGACACCCGGGGCCGCTCCATCAGCCCGGTATCGTGGGCGCGGAGCTCCCGGCACAGCACCTCGTACTGGCGCTCCGGCGGCGTCGGCTGAAGCGGCGAGGGATCGAGCAGCACCACCAGCACCCGGGCCCGCTCGCAATGGCGCAGGAAATCGTGCCCCAAACCCTTGCCCTGCGCCGCCCCTTCTATGAGGCCGGGAACGTCCGCCAGCACGAACTCCCGGTCACCTACCGAGACCACCCCGAGGTTGGGGGTGAGGGTGGTGAAGGGATAGTCGGCGATCTTGGGGCGGGCCGCCGACACCCGGGAGATGAGCGTAGACTTGCCGGCGTTGGGAAAACCGATCAGGGCGGCGTCGGCCACCAGCTTCATCTCGAGAGAGAACCACGCCTCCGCGCCGTATTCGCCCTGTTCGCAGAAGGAAGGCGCCCGGTTCCGGGGAGAGACGAGGGCGGCGTTTCCCCGCCCCCCGCGACCCCCCGCCAGCACCTCCACCCGCTGTCCGGGCTCCACCAAGTCGGCCAGCAGTATCCCTTCGTCGTCGAACACCGACGTCCCGGGGGGCACCGGCAGCACCAGGTCGCCGCCGCGCCGGCCGTGGCGCAGACCTCCCGCCCCGTGGGTCCCGCCGTCCGCCGAGTGATGGGGGCTGCGGCGGTAGATATGCAGGGTGGCCATGGACTCGTCGGCGGCGATGACAACCCGTCCGCCCCGGCCCCCGGACCCGCCGGCGGGCTTTCCTCGCGGGCGCCGCCCCTCCTTCAGGAAGGAGACCGCCCCGGCCCCGCCGCTGCCCGATCGAAGCCGCACCCGAACCTGGTCTACGAACACGGCCCGGCCCCCGACCCTTCACCCTGACCGTTCATGGCCGGGTCGTCGGGGTAAGCGGCAACACCCGCTCCTAATTCGGGATAACGCTCACCCTCCGGCGGCCGTTGCGGCGGTGGTATTTCACCTTCCCAGGGGCGAGGGCGAACAGGGTGTCGTCCCCGCCGCGCCCCACGTTGTCCCCAGGATGGATGGGGGTGCCCCGCTGCCGCACGATGATGGCGCCGGTATGTATCTGCTGACCGTCGAAAACCTTGGGGCCGAGCCGTTTGGAGAGCGAATCGCGCCCGTTCTTGGTCGAGCCGCCGCCTTTGGTCTTGGACATCTAGGCCTCCTCCTCTGGGTGATCGGAATCGGGATGCTCGGAAAGCACGGAGCATATGTTCAGTATCTCGAGCCGCGTGTAACGCTGACGGTGCCCCTGCCGGCGGCGGTAACCGGTCTTGTTCTTGTATTTGAACACGGTGATCTTGGGCCCCTTGACCTCCCCCAGCACCTTGGCGGTCACCTGCATGCCCTCGAGTGCGGGTCGTTCGGTCACCGCCGCGCCGTTCTCGTCCACCACCAGCAGAGGGGTGAAAGCAACCTCACCGGCGGCGCCGCCCAGCAGCTCGACATCGATGACGTCGCCCGCCGAAACCTTGGCCTGTTTACCGCCCGAGCGGATGATTGCGTACATGTCTCGTGATCACAGTCTTTCTTGCTTCGGGAGGATTGTAGAGGTGCAGAATCCGGCTGACGAATCACCGCCCTCCTGCTTCCCTCCTCTTTCCATTCCCGGCGCCATCGGTCACCCGCCTACCCGGGTGATGGGGGTTCCCGAGGTGGCGGCGGTCTCGTGCAGCACCAGCCCCCGTCCGTCGCAGGTCGGGCACGGCTCGGAGAAGGACTCGACCAGTCCGCTCGACACGTTCTTGCGGGTCATCTCGACCAAGCCCAAGCTGGAAACCGCATGCACCTGGGTGGTGGTCTTGTCGCGGGCCAAGGTATCCCGGAGCCGGGCCAGAACCGCCTCTCGGTTCTTCTTGATCTCCATGTCGATGAAATCGATGACGATGATGCCCCCTATGTCCCGGAGCCGCAGCTGGCGCCCTATCTCCTGGGCGGCCTCCAGATTGTTGCGGAGAACCGTGTCCTCGAGGTTGACCTTCCCCACGAACTTGCCCGTATTCACATCTATCACCGTCAACGCCTCTGTGCGGTCGATGACCAGGTGGCCGCCCGAAGGCAGCCATACCTTGCGGTCGAGAGCCTTACGGAGCTGATCCTCCACCCGGAAACGGTCGAACAGTTTCCCCTCCTGATCACCGCTGTAGTGCACCCGCGGAACCAGGTTGGGCGCCACCTCTTCCAGGTATTTCACAACCGCCTCGTGGGAGGCCCGGTCGTCGATCAACAGGCGCCGGCACTCCTGGTTGAAGTGCTCTCGTATGACCCGGAGCAGCAGACTCGGCTCCTGGTGGACTATCCGGGGAACGGGTCCGCCCCCCGTGCTCTTCTCTATCTCGCGCCACCGTTCTACCAGCCGTTCGATGTCGGCCGCTATCTCCTCCCTCGAGGCGCCGGCGGCGGCGGTGCGCACGATCACGCCGAAACCCTGGGGCTTCTCGGCCTGGATGATCTGGCGCAGACGGGCGCGCTCCTGCTCGGGCAGGCGCCGGGATATGCCCAGCATGCTGCTGAGCGGCGACAGCACCAAGTGCCGCCCGGGAAGGGTTATCTGGCTGGTGAGCCTGGACCCCTTACTGCCCATCGGGTCCTTGTTCACCTGCACCAACACGTGCTGACCCGTCTTGAGCAATCGTTCGATGCGCGGACCGCGACCGTGGGTGCGGCGGCCCGAGTTGAGATCGCCGGCGTAGATGACACCGTTCTTGTCGGTGCCTATGTCCAGGAACGCCGCCTCCAAGCCGGGCAGGACGCTCTTCACAGTGCTCATGTAGATGTTCCCGACCAGCGACTCCTGATCGGAACGGTGGACATAGTGCTCGACCAGCAGCGACCCCTCGAGAACCACTACCTGAGTCTGATGGGGCAGCACCCTGACCAGCATCTGCTTGCGGCCCCCCTCGGGGAGTTCCGCGCCCGGACCTTCCTGACGCGGCCTGGGCGGCCGATGCCTGCCCGGCCCGCTCTGCTTGTTCTGCGGGGTCCGGGCGGGGGACCGCTTCCTCTTCTTCCTGGCCGGGGCGGTCGCCCCCCTCTTCATCTGTCCGTTGGCCGGGCGGGCGGGAAGCTCGCGCACCCGCCGCACCTTGACGGTCTTACGGCCTATCTTGCGGGTCTTCAGTTCTTCGATCGATTCGTCGCCGACCCCGCGGCGAACCACTTCGGCTGTATTGCGCCGAAATATGGGCATTACGACAGCTCCTTGAGTTGGTCTGGTCGCCGGCCCTCCTATGCGTAAGGGGCCGGCCGATGCGGCGCTTCCGCCGCATCTTTCTATTGCGGTGGCGCGGTGTCCTATGGATTCCCGGGACCCACCCGGGGGATCCGGCCCGCGTCCTACCGGATCCATGAGCCGATACCCGACCTGCCGGCCGCCGGCCGAAAATTTCATCGCTTCGGCAACCGAAGATGCGGCCTTCGCAGCTACGAACCGCTTCCGGTGCGTCTGGCAGGCCTCGGCTGGTCGGAATATCCACGTTCCTCATATCAGGTCTTCGTGCTCATTCAACGAAGACCCTCGCGTCACCCCCCTTACGAAGCCGCCGATCGGAACGGAGGAGGCCTCGGAGAAGAACCCTACGGGGGGTGTTGCTTACGGGGGTGCTGCAACCGAACTCATGCGGGCGGCTGCTAACCCCTCTCCCTGACGGCACTATAGCACATACACGAACACTGCAGGGAATCACAACCGCCCCGGCCCCGACAGCTCGGTCACGGTGCCGGGCCGCCGGGCCGGGCCGGGGTTCGGGTGCGCCATATCGAGTTCACGATGCCCAGCCCCCCCGCCATGGCGATCATGGCGGACCCGCCCGCGCTGACGAACGGCAGGGGAAGCCCGGTGACCGGAACCAGCCCGATAGTCATCCCGATGTTGACGAAGACATGAAAAGCCAGCATGGAAGCCATCCCAACCGCGATCAGGGCTCCGAAGCGGTCGGAGGTGACGGCGGCCACCATCAGGATCCTCCATATCAGCACCGCGTACACGATTATCACCGCCGCCCCGCCGACGAAACCCATCTGCTCGCCCACCGCGGTGAAGATGAAGTCGGAGGTCTGGGACGGGATGAAGTTGAGGCGGGTCTGCGTCCCCTGGAACAGCCCGCGCCCGAAGAGCTGGCCCGACCCGATGGCGATCTGCGACTGGTAGAGGTTCCAGTTGGCGCCTTGCAGATCGGCGGTCTGGTCGAAGAACCCGGTCAGCCGCTCCACCTGATAGGTCCGCAGGATATCGAGCCGCAGAACGGCCGTCACCCCGCCCACCCCCGCCGCCAAGAGCACCGCCATCTGCTTGACACCGGTGCCCGCCACGAAGAGGATGCCGATGGCGATGACCCCGATCACCAGCATGGTGCCGAGGTCCGGCTGCCTGAAGATGAGATATCCGGGAACCGCCGTCAAGGCCAAGGCGTAGCCCAACCGCTTCCAATCCAACCGCTCGGAGGGTCGGACGGCCAGGAACCCGGCCAGCACCACCACCAGGGCCACCTTGGCGAACTCGGAAGGTTGAAACTGGAAGGACCACAGAGGTATCCATCGGGAAGCCCCCTGGATGGGCGGGAAGAACAGCACCGCCACCAACACCGCCACCGTTACCCCGTAGATGAGAAAGACGATCCGCCGGTAACGCCGGTAGTTGATCATCGACCCGGCGATGAACGCGGCCAGGGACAGGCCGGCGAACAGCATCTGCCGCCTCATCGCCGCGGTGGGGTCCCCGGTCTCGGCCCCCAACCGGACATGGGTGGCCGAATAGACCATGACCGTACCGAGGGCCAGCAATCCGGCCGTCAAGACGAACATGATCACATCCGGGGTCGGCCTGGGGCGGTCCCTGAACAGCCCGCCCACCCCTTCGATGGCCCTGCCTACCGCCACTCGCACCTCCGCCGCGGCACCTCTACCGCTCCGTATCCTCGCCCGCCACCAGGGGGGTGACCTCCTGCCCGAACAGGTGTTGGAATACCGCCCGGGCGGCGGGGGCCGCCACCGCCCCTCCCGAACCGCCTTCGTCCACCATGACGGCCACCACCCATCGGGGGTCGTCGATGGGCGCCAGCCCTACGAACCAGGCCGTGGCGTCGTGGAAAGCCCCGTCTTGATCGGTGAAAGCCTGGGCGGTCCCGGTCTTGCCGCCGATCAGCGCGGCCGTCGGACCCATGTCCTCGAAGGCCCGGCGGGCGGTCCCGGACTCGACCACCGCCGCCAGGTCGGCGCGCAGAGACTCCACCGTTTCGGATCCGATATCGATGGTTCGCAGCACGCGGCGTTCCATCGTGCGCACCCGGTCCCCTCCGGAGGATTCCAGGCGGTCGGCCACCCGCGGCTGGTAGACAACCCCGCCGTTCAGGATGGAGGCGTAGGCCACCGCCAGCTGGAGCGGGGTGGACAGCACCGATCCCTGGCCCACCACCAGGTTCATGAGGTCGCCCCCCTGCCAGCCCTCCTTCCTCACCCGCCACGGCTGGTTCCTCTGCCACTCCTCGAAGAGCTGCCGGTCGCCGAGTATCCCCTCGTTCTCGAAGGGAAGATCGACCTGGGTGTCCCGCCCGAAACCCACCTCCCGGGCCCAACCCTGGACGATGCCTTCCTGCTCGGTGCGGGCGTATTTCCTCCATATGGAAAGGGCGATCTCCCAGAAATAGACGTTGCAGGAACGCCGGAAGGCTTCATGGAGGTTCTGGCGGCCGTCCGACTCCGGATAGGTCCAATTCCGCCATACCAGCTGCGATGCATCCACGAAGTCGGCGGCCAGCTGCGGCGAACACTCTATGGATTCCTCGGGCGATGAAACATCCTGGGGGAATACGCCTTCCTCCATGGCCGTCACGTAGGTAACCACCTTGAAAGTGGAGGCGGGGGGTTTCAGGCCCTGGATGACCAGGTTGTTGAAGGCTTGGCGGCTGGACAATTCCTCGAAGGTGGCCACATCGATGCCCCCTACGAAGGCCTGCGGCTCGAATCCGGGGTGGGAAGCCATGGCCAGGATGGCCCCGGTGTCGATCTCCATCACCACGGCGGCGGCCCGCTCGGCGGGAGGGAGCACGCGGTCCGTATCCTCTTCTTTCAGGGTGTTGGCCAGATCGAGGGCCTCCACGAGGACCCCTTCCACGACCTCCTGGGTGGAGACGTCCAGGGTCAGCCACAGGGTGGACCCCTGGACGGGATCCAGGGACCCCACCTCCTCGAGGATGTCGCCGTCCGGGTTGACCCGGTAGGCCACCTTGCCCGGCGTACCCTGGAGGAACTCTTCGTATTCCAGCTCCACCCCCAGCTTCCCGACCGGCGTGTTGGTGTCCAGCCAGGGCTGGTCTTCCAGGTCGTCCAGGGAGGGCAAGCCGATGTGTCCGAGCACGTGGCCCATCATGTCCCCGCGCAGATACCCGCGCACCGGCAGGGTCCTCAACCTGACTCCCGGGAGGTTGGGGCGTTGTTCCAACACCAGGTACGCGGTGTCGGAATCGATCTGGAACTCAGTGAGGGTCGCCACCAGCCCCGATCCGGCGCTTTCTACCTCCTTCCTCACCTCTGTCGGGGAGACGTCCAGGATGGCGGCCAGCCGCTGTATCACATCGCCTTCCACCTCGAGAGGCAGCACAGCCCGGTCCACCTCGAGTATCAGATGGGGCTCCGAGGTGGCGAGCGGTATCCCGTTGCGGTCCACGATGTCGCCCCGGGGGGCGGCGATGGAATCGACGCTGACGATGTTCAGGTCGGCCTGGCGGGCCCACTCGGCCCCCACCGCCAGCTGGACGAACCAAAGCCGGATGAACAACAAGGCCAGGCATCCGGTAAACACCAAGGCGAGCGCGCCCACCCTCCACCTGGACTTCGTGCTTCCTTCTTTCCGCTTGCCGGGCGGATTGGACCCCCTATTGGAATCGGCGCCGGTCCGCCGCCTGGATCGCGGGCGCCGAGGCGGCGATATGGGCGGCGGCCCCCTCTTGGGATCGGCGCGGGTCCGCCGCCTGGATCTCCTCCCTAGGCGCTTCCGTCCGGTTCGTCGTCTCGAGAAGCCGGCCTGCTTGGAAGTGTCTCCCGGATATCTCACGGCAGCCTCCCCGCTTTCATCCCCGACGGCGTCCACAGGGCGAAGAACCGGCCCACCAGCGGGAGCACGGCCAGACCGAGCAGCATGTTGTACACGGGGACCAGAACGAGGGTTCTGAGTATCTCGGGAGAACCCAGCGTGCCCTCTCCGAACAGAGTTCCGATCAAAGCCACCGCCCCCAGACCTGCGAAGGTGATCCCGCCCACCGCCGCCGAGCTGTAGTGAAGACCGTAGTCGAACCTGCTTCCAACCGTTACGGTGGCGTAGGCGGCCAGCGTGAAGGCCAAGGCGTACAACCCGAAGGGCGCGGTCCCGAACAGATCCACCATCAACCCGGCGGTGAATCCCAGCAACACCCCGGTTTCCGGTTTCAACCATCGGACGCAGGCGATGACCGTAAGCAAAGCCAGATCGGGGCTGGCGCCGAAGGGGCGCACGCTGTGAAACACGGTGGTCTGGAACAACACCGCCAAGACCACCAGCAACAAGGACAGAAAGACCAGGCGGACGCTCACGGACCGGCTTCCTCCTCCGGCCTTCCTTCCACCGGTCCGGCCCCCGCTTCCACCGCCGCATCCTCCCCGATCTGATCGGGGGCGGGCGGCCACGGGATCACCATCACATACTCCACCCGGTCCAGATCGCTGAAGGGTTCAACCTCGACCTCGATGACACCCGCCCGCGGCAACGCCGAAGCGGTGACCCGGCCTACGTCCAAACCCTTGGGAAAGGAATCGGAATCCCCGAACGGCCCGTAGGTGATCAGCATCTCACCTTCCCGAACCGGCGCCCGGGCATCCAGGATAGAAAGCAACAGCCCTCCGGCGCCCTGGCCTTCGATGATCCCTCGCCGCCCGTTCGCCAGCCTCACGGTCACCCCCGGCGCCCGGCGGGAGGTTATAGGAACGACAGTGGCGCCCTGCTCGCCGGCCTCGGAAACCACCCCTACGAGAGCGCCCCGCCCATCGACCACCGGCTGGCCGGTATGCACTCCGTCTACGGTGCCCCGGTCGATGATGAGGGTCGAGTCGAGCGTGCCCCCCCTGCCTATCACCTCCGCGGTTATCGCCTGTTCCTGCAGATCGTCCTCGATTCGCAGGGCCAGCAAGACCCCCATCTCCTCTACCTGCGCCTCGAGATGGCCGACCCTGACGGCCTCTAGTTCCAGCTCCTCGATCCGCTCCCGCAGCCGGTCGTTCTCCTCCCGCAGCCCGGCCAGGTTGGCCAGACTGTCGATGTATTCCACTATGGGCGTTACCACCGCGTTTACCCCGGTCTGAACCGGCGTGACCAGGAACTTGGCGCCGCTGCGCAACACAGCGCCGGTCCCCTCGCTGGATGAGCGTATGTCGAAGGTCATCAACAAGAGGGAGATGACCATGAGCCCCACGGCTACGTAGGCGGACAGGTCATCGCGCGGCCTGGGCCTCCTGAAGCCGCCGGGGTTCCGTGCGGACCGGATCGGCGGCCGCACCATCTCAACCCCGATCGCTGGATGAACGATCTATAGATGAGCGTTCAGGGGTCAATGAGAGGTCGAGGCCAGCACCGGATGCAGCACCTCGTACTGCTCTAGGCATCTTCCCGATCCGATCACCACCGACTGGAGCGGACGCTCGGCGATCTTGACCAGCATCCCGGTCTCGTAGGCGATGCGCTGGTCGAGAACCTGGAGCAAGGCCCCCCCGCCTGTGATGACGATGCCGAGCTCCATGAGGTCGGCGGCCAACTCGGGCGGGGTGTTGTCCAGGGTCACCCGCACCGCATCTACGATCGCAGACACCGTTTCTTCGATGGCGTTGCGCACCTCGGCGGCGGTCAAAAGGATCGTCTTGGGCAAACCGGACATCAGATCCCGGCCGCACACCTCGGCGCCCGGCTCGTCATTGAAGGGATAGGCCGAACCGATCATCATCTTTATCTGCTCGGCGGTCCTCGGCCCCAGCAACAGGTTGTGTTCCTTCTTCACCCACTCGATTATCCGGCCGTCCATCTCGTCGCCGCCCACCCTGATGCTCTTGGAGACGACGATTCCGCCAAGCGCGATCACGGCCACCTCGGTGGTCCCGCC
The DNA here is from genome assembly GCA_958295745.1 of uncultured Acidimicrobiia bacterium. Lineage (GTDB taxonomy): Bacteria > Actinomycetota > Acidimicrobiia > Spongiisociales > Spongiisociaceae > CATQHD01. Next base: position 516,149 of record OY282370.1, read on the forward strand.
GCCTATGTCCACCACCATCGACCCCTTGGGTTCGCTGACCGGCATTCCGCATCCGATGGCCGCGGCCATCGGCTCATCGATGGTGTAGGCCCGCCGGGCGCCGGCCTGATAGGCGGCTTCCTCGACCGCCCGGCGCTCCACACCCGTGATGCCCGACGGAACACATACCACGATCCGGGGCTTCGACCACCGGCGCCTGTGCACCTTGTCGATGAAGTAGCGAAGCATCCGCTCGGCCACGTCGAAATGGTTGATCACCCCGTCGCGCAAGGGCCGGATGGCCTGGATGTAGGAGGGGGTGCGGCCGATCATACGCTTGGCGTCCATACCCACCGCCAAGGCTTCGTTCGTAAAGGTGTTGATGGCGACCACCGACGGCTCGTTCAGCACCACGCCCCGATTTCGCACGTAGACGAGGGTATTGGCGGTCCCCAGATCGACAGCCATATCCTGACCGGCGACCGTGAACATGCTGTCAGCCATCGCAAGCATCCGTCCGAAGGGTGCCGTTGATTCTAGTACGGCCAGAAACTTGACGGTAATGGGATCCCGACGCGCCCCCCGGCCCGGCGGTCATGACGCGAACCAGATGCCGAGCTCCCGTTCGGCGCTCTCCGGGCTGTCCGATCCGTGGACGATGTTCTGCTGTATGTCGAGTCCGTAGTCGCCCCTGATGGTTCCGGGGAGGGCGGCCGCCGGGTCGGTGGTTCCCATCATGAGGCGGGCAACCGACACCGCCGACTCTCCCGACCACTGCATCACCACCACCGGCCCCGAGGTGACGAAGTCGACCAGACCGAAATAGAAATCCTTGCCCCGGTGCTCCGCATAGTGGACCGCGGCGGTCTCCTCGTCCGGCGTCACCATCTCGAGGCGGTCGAGCGTCAGGCCTTTGGCCTCGAACCGAGCGATCACCTCCCCAACCAGCCGGCGCCGCACCCCGTCGGGTTTGACCATTATGAAGGTTTTCTGATGGGCCATGTGCTCGCTCCCTCGCCGTTTCCCGCTCCCTGAGTTTCCCGTTGCCTGAGGTTTCCGGGCCTCCGCCGCAGGATTCTACGGAGTGCCGGGAGGGTGATGATCAATACACGGGCTCGTCGAACACCGCAACCGACACCCGTTCGGCGGGCTTGGCGGGCCCGGAACAATCGCATTCTTGCACCGGAGCAATCGCATTCTTGCAGCATCCTCCTACGGGAAGAAAATCGAGCGGGCCTCCCCCGCCACGTACAGGGAGCCCGCCACCGCCACCGCTCCGTCCTCCCCCGCCCATTCCACGGCCAGATCGACGGCGTCGGGCACCCGGTCCACGAAAGCGACCGGCAGGCCGGGGAGCACCCGTTCCACCACCGGCATGATCTCGGCCGGATCGGCGGCCCGTTCGTGGTCGGCTGCGGTGACGATCACATTGTCGGCCAGGCCCGCGAACGGACCCAGCATCGAGGGGATGTCCTTGTCCCGGAAGGCTCCGAACACCAGGGTCCAGCCCGTCGGCGGGAGCTCCTCCCGCAGGGTTCGGGCTAGGGCTTCACAGCCTTCCGGGTTGTGCGACCCGTCGATGATCACCAGGGGTGAGCGGGACGCCGCCTCCGTACGGGCCGGGACCCGCAAGGCGGCCAGACCCTCCCGCACCGCCTCTTGGGGGAGGGCGCGCCCGAACAGCTCCTCCACCGCGGCCGCCGCCGCCGCCGCGTTGGAGGCCTGATGGCGGCCGTGCAGCGGAACATACAGATCCTCGTAGTCGCCGTAGATGCCGTCCAGGTCCATCGACCACCCCCCCACCGACATGCGCAGATCGACGATGCGGAAGTCGCGGCCCAGCGTCCGGCGGACCGCCTCCTCCTGCGCCGTCTTCCGGTCGGCGGCCCGAACCGCTTCCGGCGCCAGCTCCCCGGTCACCAGTGTTCCGCCCTTCCCCAGGATGGCCAGCTTCTCGACGGCGATCTCCCCGATCGTCGACCCCAGATACTCGGTGTGGTCCAGGGAAACCCCGGTCAGCACCGCCACCCGGCTCTCCACCACGTTGGTGGCGTCCAGGCGCCCGCCCATCCCCACCTCCACCACCCCGACGTCCACCGCCTCGGCGGCAAAGAAGGCGAAAGCGGCCGCGGTGGTGAGCTCGAAGTAGGTGGGCCGCTCCCCGGTCTCGGCCTCGAGCAGATCCACGAAGGGCGCCGTATCCTCCACCGCCTGCGCGAACTGCTTCGGGGAGGCCGTCTCCCCCGCCGCCGAGAACCGCTCCTCCACCCGCCGGAGATGAGGGGAGGTGTACGTGCCCGCATTGAGGCCCATGGCGTTCAGGATGGAGGCGGCCGCCAGGGTGACGGTGGTCTTGCCGTTGGTGCCCGCCACATGGAGAACCGGATACTGGAGGTGCGGGGAACCCATGAGCTCGACCAGCCGACCGATCCGCTCGAGCCCCGGCCTCCATCCGAGCCCGATATGGCGGTCGAGGTATGCGACAGCTTGGTCGTAGTCCATCTTCAGGAGAATCGAATCGAGAGCGCTGCCGTCACGTGATCGTCCGCTATCCGGCCTTATGACCCTGGCGCGGTCAGAGCCCGACCGAGGAACGACGCCATCTGGTCGCGCCGCACAGGAGCATCGGGGCAGTAGGTCGGCGGCGGTCCGGCTGAACATCCTCTCGTTATGCCCGCCGCCCGCAGACCTTCCACGGCACCGGCGTACTGCGCATCGGCGGGAACATCATCGAACACCCCCTCTGGAGTCACCTCATGTACCGAATCGAACGCGCGGGCCATCCACACCGCCATCTCCAACCGGGTCAGCGGGTCCGAAGGACGAAAAGTGTTGTCTGTGTCGGCCCGGACGATATTCAGATTGGCGAGCCGCTCGACGTAACCCAGGTACCAAGCATCCTGGGGAACATCCGAGAATCGGCTGACCCCCGAAGCCGTTTCCGGCGTCTCGCCAAGCGCCCGAATCAGAAACGCAGCCATCTGCGCACGTGTCACCGTCCGGGACGGACAATATAGGTTGTCCACCGGATTGCCGCAGCCTACAGTGATTCCCAAAGCGGCGATGGCCTCGATATTCTCCTCGTAAACGTTGCCGTCATCATCCGTAAACCGATTATCTTTCTCTGGTACAGATCCGTTACTCACCTCTCCATCTGTAACTTCCACCACGAAGTCATCACCGATACGCTCCACGACTGTAACAGAGATATTGTTCCAAGTAGTAAACCCATCCCTTACATCCATTACATGAGCCAATTTATCGTCAAAATCCAAAGGAATAGTTGGATTTATGGTTACCGCCCTAGTGAGTCGATACTCCCAGACACATTCCCAAAAGTGACGGCATCCCGGTGGCTGCTCGTCTATAAAATAGGTCTCAACTCCTTCTTTAGGTATCAACGAATCTATACCCTTCTTTACCCTTACCCCCAGCGTCAGATAACCACTACCATTCGACCTTATGACCAGCATCTGGGTACCACCATCACCCGGCGGCTTGAGTATATACCGATGCATGCCTTTTCCATTATAGATCGCCACCTCAGATGTATCTATCCATCCTGCAGCATATCGATTTATAGCTATAGTTCCAACCTGGAGATTCTTTATATCATCTGCACGGCTCATGATATCCATCGGATTATCGGATTCGGTAAACTGTTTCGAGTGTGGAAAGCCCAGAGCATAACCCATCACATGGGCCATCGTCCGAAGATCCTGAAGCTGATCGTCAGCCAGATATGGAAGATGATCATCTGGAACTGTATCTAGATCTATGATACTCGGCGTTGCCACCACCACAGTACCCCAAAGATTTATTTCGCGATTGTTCTCAGGGAAGGTCTGATCATGCAGGGCCAATACAGAGCTTTGAGTTCTATCTCTGTCGCCCAGAGTTCCTCCGCTCTCTAAAGTGAGCTTATCGATTATGCGTATAACGCCCTCTGGCGGTGGGGTACTGGCCCTCTTCCTAACAGCTTTATCAACAGTCTCTTCACAGTTCCCATAACCCGGGTTACCACCACCCGGATCATCCTCAAGGGATATTTCTACCGATCCCCCGACGCGAAAGGTCGGACGATAGCGGCCACCCGAGAGCTGCTCGAAATAAGGAACGACCCTAGACTGCAATATACCCACCGCATCTTCAGGAGTAATATCCAAATAACCATCCGGGGCATTACAAATCCACACTTCCCACAAATCGTCATCAAGAGTATAGGTAGTAGGACCATCATATCCGGCGATCAGACCCAACGGGTCCGCATCGTATGCCCCCTCGTAGAAGCCGGGCAACGGTTCAACATCTGCAGAAGTATCATCACGGACCATTTTCTTCAGAGGCTCATCGTCCACCTCTATCACAAACTTATCGCCGCGTTGCTCTACTACTCTTACCGATATATCTCCGTAGTTATATCCGTCACCCACATCCATGACATGCCCAACACTATCGAAGAAATCGAGCGGAATGGTCAGATTTGTGGCTACTGCTTGAATGGGTAGTTCCAGACCGAAACACGGGACAAGTGGAGGACCACCACAATTCAAAGTTTCGGTATCGATGAAGTAGGACTCGACTCCTTCCTTTGGTAACCCGGAATCGTATCCCTTTCTCACCCGAGCACCCAGCGTGATGAAACCATCATCGTCAGTACGAAGCACCAACATCTGCGTCCCGGCGTCGCCCGGAGGCACCAGCGTATAACGAGACTTACCGCTGCCGCTGTAAACCTCCACCTCCTCCTGATCGATCCAACCAGCCGCGTACCGGTTGATAGCAATAGTACCTACCTGCAATCCCGGTGCTGCCTCAGCGCCGCTCATGATATCCATCGGGTTGTCATCCTCAATTGGATCAAAGCGGTAAGAAGGCGGGAACCACAGAGTATGTCCGAGCTCAGGAGCAAGGATCGAGATCAGCGGAGGCGTCGTCCCTTTGCCCTGATCGGGTGGCACAGCGACCAATTCACCGCCTCCGATCAAACTACGCCCATTGTCGGGATAAGAAGTAGCCATCAACTCTATCCTACTCGAGTTTTCTGTCTCAGTCCAAGACCAAGGTCCTGGGTTTCCTTGGGCAAAACTTGCTTCTTGGTTGACGAGGGCGACTACACCCTCTGTGTCGGGTCTCGACATGGCAGCTACCGACTCGAGACATCGACCAAAGCCGGGAGCAGCGACCTTACCCGGGACTCCCACCCTGAACACTGGACGATAACGACCTCCCGACAACCAATCGAAATACGGAACCAGTTCCGACTCCATCAATTTCGCAACCTCAGACGCCGAAAGATCAAGATCACCGTCAGGTGCCTCACATATCCAGACCTCCCAAAGATCCTCACCCAGGCTGTAATAAGAAGCAACATCGTATCCGATGAACAGTCCCAGAGGATCTTCACCCGTATCATCAGCTAAGGCAGGTTCAACAAGGAAAAGGACAGCAACAATCAGCAACAGAATAGAAAAGAACAGAACCAAGGACTTCTGCCGCCGGTGACCGTCGGATTTGACCATTATGAAGGGTTTCTGATGTGCCATGTGCTCGCTCCCCCACGGAAAAAGTAACAAACCCAACCCACCAACGTCGTCCGAACCCGGAATTTTCTCGCCGTAGGGGCAACTACCCGGATCACTCATGTTACTGAACTGTACCGGGCTCGATCCGAACCGGTGCAGTTCAGTCGTTGAGTTGGGTGATGAGGGTTTCTAGGAGCTGTCTCGCCTCGGCGGCCCGCTCCTCCTCTTTGGACACCACCTCGGCCGGCGCCCGCTCGCGGAAGGCGGGGTTGGAGAGTTTCCGTTCGGCTCTTCCGAGATCGGCCCGCGCCTTCTCGATGCGGCGGGTGATCCGCTCCCGCTCCGCTTCGACGTCGATCACCCCTTCCAGCCGTATGAAGGCCTGCACCGAAGCCGCCGTCACCCGCGAGTAACCCGGCCCCGGCGGGGGATCGCCGACAACCGCCGTCGCGGACGCCAGGGCCGACATCTGATCCACCCACCAGCCGCCCCACACACCTTCCGGGTCGTGAATCACCAGGTCCAGATCCAGGCGGGCCGAAAGGCCGTGCACCGCCCGGAACCGCCTCACCCCGGCCACCAGCTCCTGTAGGTCGTCGATGCCTTCCGGCGCGGAGTAGGCCGGCACCTCCGGCCAAGGGGCCGAGATCAACAGACCCCCGCCCACCAGACGGCTGTAGAGCTCCTCGGTCAGGAACGGCATGGCCGGGTGGAGGAAGGCCAGCAGGTCCCGCAGCACCACCCCCAGGGTCCGGCGGGCCGCCTCCGCCTCCGGCCCCCCCGCCGCCAAAGTGGGCTTGGACATCTCCAGATACCAATCGAACACCTCCGACCAGGCGAAGGAATAGAGCAGGGAGAACCCGTCCGAGAGCCGGTGCCGGTCGAACAGCGAATCCACCCGGGCCGCCGCCTCGCCGAGGCGGGCCAGTATCCACCGATCGACGGGGCCCGGCTCCTCCGGATAGCCGCCCTCCGCCGGAACAGACCCCTGCTCCATGTGGATGAGCGCGAACTTCACGGCGTTCCACAGCTTGTTGCCGAACCGCCGGGCGGCGTCCACCCATTGCACGTCGAAAGGCACGTCATGGCCGGGAGACGCCGACCGCAGCAGGCTCAACCGCAGGGCGTCGGCGCCGTAACGGTCGATCATCTCCATCGGGTCTACGATGTTGTTGAGCGACTTGGACATCTTGCGCCCGTCGGAGGCCCGCACCAAGCCGTGGATCACGATCTCCCGGAAGGGAGCTTCGCCGGCGAACTCCATCCCCATCTTCAGCATGCGGGCCACCCAGAAGAAGATGATGTCGTAGCCGGTGACCAGTACGTCGGTCGGGTAGAAGCGCCGTAGATCCGGGGTGTCCTCCGGCCAGCCGAGGGTGGAGAAGGGCCACAGCGCCGAGCTGAACCAGGTGTCCAGCACATCCTCGTCGGGGCGCAGCTCCTCCGACCCGCACTCGTCGCAGCCGGACGGGCGCTCCCTGGCCACCATCACCGCGCCGTCGGCGTCGCAATACCAGGCGGGAATCCGGTGGCCCCACCAGAGCTGGCGGCTGACACACCAGTCATGCAGGTTCTCCATCCAGTGGAAGTAGTTCTTCTCCCACCGCTTGGGAACGAAACGGGCCCCGCCGCCGCGCACCGCCTCCACCGCCGGCCCTATGAGGTCGTCCACCCGGACGAACCACTGATGGGAGAGCAGCGGTTCCACGGCCGCCCCGCTCCGGGAGCAATGGCCCACGGCGTGGCGGTGATCCTCGATCCGGTCCAGATAGCCGCCCCGACGCAGGGCCTCGATCACCCTCTTCCGGGCCTCGAAGCGGTCCAGGCCGGAGAAAACCCCGGCGGCCTCCGTCATGCGGCCGTCCTCCCCTATCACCTGCACGGGGGGCAGCCCCGTCCGTCCGGCGATCTCGAAATCCAGGGGGTCGTGGGCCGGGGTGACCTTCACCGCCCCGGTGCCGAAACTCGGATCGACCGCCTCGTCGGCCACTACCGGAACGACCCGGTCCATCAACGGCAGGCGGAGGGTCCGGCCCACCAGACGGCGGTAGCGCTCGTCTTCGGGGTGCACAGCGACCCCGGTATCGCCCAGCATCGTCTCGGCGCGGGTGGTGGCAACCGTTACACCCTCCCGTTCATCCGGGCCTCCGTCGGCGAACGGGTAGGTGATGTGTACCATCTGCCCTTCCACCTCCTCGTATTCCACCTCGATGTCGGAGATGGCGGTCATCAGCCCCGGCGACCAGTTGATGATCCGGCGCCCCCTGTAGACGAGGCCCTTCTCGTACAGGCTCACGAAAACTTCGCGCACCGCGGCCGAGAGCCGTTCGTCGAGGGTGAAGCTCTCCCTGGTCCAGTCGCACGAATCCCCGAGCGCCCGCATCTGCTGGGTGATGGCCCCGCCCGAACGCCGCTTCCAATCCCAGACCTGCTCGACGAACCTCTCCCGGCCCAGCTCGTAACGGGTGAGGCCCTCTTCGGCCAGCTCCCGCTCCACCACCATCTGGGTGGCGATCCCGGCGTGGTCGGTTCCGGGCAGCCACAGGGTGGAGTAACCCTGCATGCGCTTGCGCCGGATGATGGCGTCCTGGATGGAGTGATCGAGGGCGTGGCCGATATGCAGGACCCCGGTCACGTTGGGAGGGGGGATGACGATGGTGAACGGCGCCCCGTCCGGATTCGTCTCGGGTCTGAAGGCGCCGGACTTCTCCCAGACCGGATACCACTTGTCCTCTACGACCTTGTGGTCGTAACTTCCCTCGAGGCCGCCCGGCGGGTTACTGTCCATCTCGGCTCCGGTCGCATCCGATCCACCGGCGGGGCCGGACCGACTACGCACTCCTCTCGCGGGGTTCTTCTACTTCCCTCATTTCCCGCAGCGGCAGGAGGGTCGGGTTGACCCTCTCTTCCACCACCCGGCGTTCGATGACCACCCGGCCTACGTCGGGGCGCGAGGGCAGCTCGTACATGGTGTCGAGAAGCACTTCCTCCATGATCGCCCGCAGCCCGCGGGCCCCGGTGCCCCGCAGCATGGCCTGGTCGGCGATGGCGTCTATGGCGGCCTGTTCGAACACCAGCTCCACACCGTCGAGCTCGAATATTCGCTTGTATTGCTTGACGAGGGCGTTGCGGGGCTCCTCCAAGATGCGCACCAGCGCCTCCCGGTCCAGGGAATCGACCGTCGCCACCATCGGCAGACGGCCGATGAACTCCGGGATGAGGCCGTATTTGATCAGGTCTTCGGGAACCACCTCGGCCATCAGCTCGTCCTTGGGCCGCTCCATGCGGGACCTGATATCGGCGCCGAACCCGACGATGCGGTTTCCCACCCGGCGCCCGATCACATCCTCGAGGCCGGCGAAGGCGCCCCCGCATATGAACAGCACATCGGTGGTGTCGATCTGGATGAACTCCTGGTGGGGGTGCTTGCGGCCCCCCTGGGGAGGCACCGAGGCCACGGTCCCCTCCAGTATCTTCAGGAGCGCCTGCTGCACGCCCTCCCCCGATACGTCGCGGGTTATGGAGGGGTTGTCGGATTTGCGGGCGATCTTGTCGACCTCGTCTATGTAGATGATGCCCTGCTCGGCCTGTTTCACGTCGTAGTCGGCGGCCTGGATCAGCTTCAGCAGGATGTTCTCCACGTCCTCCCCCACGTATCCCGCCTCGGTCAGGGCGGTGGCGTCGGCTATGGCGAAAGGAACGGCGAGCATACGGGCCAGGGTCTGGGCCAGCAGGGTCTTGCCGCATCCGGTGGGGCCGATCAGCAGGATATTGGACTTGGACAGCTCCACGTCGTCGGTGCGGGGCGGCCCGGCCCGGACCCGCTTGTAGTGGTTGTAGACGGCTACCGACAGAGCCTTCTTGGCTCGGTCCTGACCGATCACGTAATCCTCGAGAAAGGCGAAGACCTCGGTCGGTTTGGGCAGATCATCGGCCCGTTCCGTCCGGGCCTGCACCAGCTCGTCCGCCAGGATCTCGGTGCAGAGCGTGACGCACTCGTCGCATATGTAGACGCCGGGCCCGGCGATGAGCTTCCTGACCTGCTTCTGGGTATGCCCGCAGAAACTGCACTTGGGCAGTTCCACTCCTTCGCCGTACTTGATGGCCATACTCCCTCAGCTCCCTTCGGACGCCGCGGCCAGGTCTCTTCGGGTGAGGACATCGTCGACGATCCCGTATTTCATGGCCTCGTCGGCCAGCATCCAGAAATCACGGTCGGTGTCACTGGACACCTTCTCGTACTCCTGACCGGTATGCCGGGCCAGTATCCGATTCAGCTGCTCCCGCATCTGCACGATGAGGCGGGCCTGTATCTCGATATCGGTCGCCTGGCCGCGCGCCCCGCCGTGGGGTTGGTGGAGCATCACCCGGGCGTGGGGAAGGGCGAACCGCTTCCCTTTGGCGCCTCCCGCCAGGATCACCGCCGCCGCCGAAGCCGCCATTCCCATACACACGGTGCTGACGTCCGGCTTGATGTACTGGATGGTGTCGTAGATAGCGAAGAGGCTGGTGATCTCGCCGCCCGGGGAGTTGATATAGAGGTTCACGTCCCGGTCGGGATCCTCCGACTCCAAATGGAGAAGCTGCGCCATCACCAGGTTGGCGACCACGTCGTCGATGGCGGTTCCGAGGAAGATGATCCGGTCCTTGAGCAGGCGGGAGTAGATGTCGAAAGCCCGTTCCCCTCGGCTGGTGGACTCCACCACCGTCGGCACCAGGTAGCTGCGGGGGGGCATACCGGGTCCGATGTTCATAACCGGCGTTTCCAGAGCCCCCCGGGTCGTATTTCCTGTCATCGGTCCTCCGGTTCGATCACGGCTTCCACCGTCTCGTCTTCCACCACCTCGGCCTCCACTACCTCTGCCTGCACTATCTCGGCCTCCACTGTCTCGTCTGCTCCGTCGGCCTCCGGCTCGTCGAACCGCAGGTCGAGCACGTTCCCATCCCGGTCGACCGCCACCGCCCCCCGCAGCACGGCCGCACGCGCCTTGTTGATGAGGATATCACTCACCACCGACCTTTCATGGACCGTACCGGCCATCCGGCCTTCCAGATCCTCGGCCGTCTCATCGAGAACAGACGCCGCCCTCTCGTAGAAGGCTCGAAGTTCCTCATCTCCGACATCGATCCCGGCCTCATCGATCACGGCTCGCATCAGCAGGCCGGTGCGCAAATTACCGACAGCCTCTTCGTTCACCCGTTCCATGAAGGATTCCCTGTCCTGCCGGGCCTGTCCTAGAAATGCGTCGAGGTCGGTGCCTATCTCCTCGAGCCGACGGCTGAAACGCTCCAAGATGCGGGCTGCTTCGTCTTCGATCAAGACAGGGGGGATGTCCACCTCGATCTCGTCCACCAGCTCGGAGAAAACCTTGTGGTGGAATTGTTCCCGCAGATCCGTGAGCCGGTCGTCCTCCATCTGCCGGGCGAAGGCGCCCTCCATCTCCTTCACCGTTTCGAACTCGGTGAAGTCCGACACCCAATCGTCGTCCAGATCGGGAAGCCGCTTCTCCTTGACCTCCTTGACCACCACCTCGACCTCCACCGGTGTACCGGCCTCCAAGCCGCTCCCTTCGAAACGCAGGCTGGAGGCGAAGCGAACGACGTCCCCGGCCGAGCACCCCGGCAGCTTCTCGTCCAGGCCGTCCAGCAAACCGTCCGAACCGACCTCGTAGAGCAGGTCCACGGCCGAGAAGGTCCCCAGCTGCCGATCTTCGTGCAGGCTGTTCACGTCTATCGCCAGATGATCACCCTCGAGCGCCGGGCGCTCCACCGTCTCCAGCTCTGCGAACGGCTCCAGGTAATCCTCTATGCGGCGATCCAAGGCCGCGCCGCCCACTTCGAAGTCGTCCAGCTCGAAGCGGCGCCCCTCGTAATCCGGCGGCGCCTCGAGAGTCGGACGGAGGGTCACCAGCACATCCACCTCTACTTTCCCGTCTCCATCCCGTACATCGTCCACCGACGGGGAAACCGCAGGCACCAGACCGGCCTCCTCCAAGGCGCCGAACAGCGTCTGATCGATCATGTCGTGGATAGCTTCATGGCGGACCCGGTCCTTCCCCACCACCCTCTCGACCATCCGGCGGGGGGCCTTTCCCCGGCGGAACCCGTTTATGTGCACCTCATGGGAAAGGCGGCGGGCCGCTTTGGTCTGGGCCTCGTCCAAGGGCCGGCCCCCGAACCGGAGGGTCAGCCGACGCTCGAAGGCGCTCAACTCGGTGACGGTGACAGACACGGCCTTCCTATCGGCTCCTGAATACGGCGGCGGCGCGTGCTCGACGCGTCCGCCGGGGTGACCGAGGGGATTCGAACCCCCGACCTCCTGGACCACAACCAGGCGCTCTAACCAAGCTGAGCTACGGTCACCATGTTGTCTTGTCGCGGATCGGCCCGCCCGGCCGCGGTTGCTTTAGCCGCCGGGCGCGGAGGCCGCGCCCCCGGGAGGATTCGAACCTCCGACCAAGAGCTTAGAAGGCTCCTGCTCTGTCCTCTGAGCTACGGGGGCCCATCTCCGTCCGGTTCGACCGCCTCGCCCCGGGGTCTCACTTCCGGGCCCCGGCAACGGTACCCGGACCTGTCCGCGGAGCGGGTGAAGGGAATCGAACCCTCACCACCAGCTTGGAAGGCTGGAGCTCTACCATTGAGCTACACCCGCCGGGTGAACCCACATCATACATCCGAACGGCGCATTCAAGAACCCCCTTCCCGCCGGAGGAGTTCCGGTGCGCCCTCCGAACCGGGCGGGCGGCGGCGACCCCGTGGATGCGGTGCGGATCAGGCGCCGCAGTGCGGTATCCTTACCGCACCCTTCGGCGGGTGTGGCGGAAAGGTAGACGCGCCAGGTTTAGGTCCTGGTGGGCACAGCCCGTGGGGGTTCGAGTCCCTCCACCCGCACCGAGCAACGCTCCATCCTCGGTCGGCCCTGACCAAGGCTCATCACTCAGGGCTCATCACATGGTTCATGGTTCGGACCTGGCGGGCCCTTACTGGTAGGAAACGAAGACCGGCGCCGGAGTGAGCTCCAGCACCTGTGCAGGGGAGGCGATCGGGGAGTCCTCGTCGTAGAAGTTCTTCCACCCCCATCTGAAACCGCGGTCTTCGGTCTCTCTGGTGAGCACATCCCAGGTATTGTGCTTGGCCGCCTGGGAGCCCTGGCCGTCCATCTGGATCACCACCGCCAGCTCCGGCGGGGTCTCGATCAGGTCGCGGTTGGTGATCATGGAGAAACGGAACTGATGCACTATCAGCAACTTCTGCGGCAATGCCTCTTCCCGGACTATCTCGGACAACCACTCGACCACTTCGTTGATCTCCTCGGCGTCCACGGTGCCGATCTGTCGGAGATGCACCTGGTTGGGCTTGAGCCTCCATTCGGGATCCAGCGCCAGCCCCACGTGCGGAAGCCGCAGGAACTCCTCGTATATCTTCGCCTGGGTGAGGAAGTCGGTGCGCCCCGGCTGCAGGTCCAGCACCACGTACACGTCGTTGGCGGCCGCCGCCTCGACCCAAGGGCGGATCACGTCGCGGCTGGTTGCGGCCGAGTAATCCCCGTCGCTTCCGGCGCCCGCCGACGCCACGGTGGCGATTATCTCGAAGGTGGGCAGCACCACCGCTCCGTCTGCCTCGTAACCGACGACGGTTTCCTTCAACCGCTCGATACCCTCCTCGGGACCCTGCTCCCCCAGCACCCCGAGCAAGGAGGTGGTGGGATGGCCGTAGAGAGCCACGAGGCGCCTGTCGATCTCGCCGTCGAACATCACCTGCCCGCCGCCCGGGATCTCATGGCCCCTGCGCACCACCTCCAGCTGCCAGCGCGCCTCCTCGCCAAAGTCGGACACCATGTCCACCTGCCCGGCCCGGCGGATCGAATCCCGCACCTCGGCGGGCAGGGCCCGCAAGTCGGAGGCGGCGACCACGAGGCCGATGCCCAGCTGGGCGGCGGCGGCCGTCAAGGAAGCTACGGGCGCGTCCGGGGCGGCCAACCAGATCCGTCGATGTTGTTCGGGAGGAAGGGTCAGGGATTCCGGAGGGCCCGCCTCGATTTCCACCACTTCGAAATCGGCGGTCCCCGAACCGACGAGCGCCGCCGGCTCTTCCCCGATGAATCCGGACACCGCCAGCGTTTCGGGGGCCAGGCGTTCCAACTCGGCGGTCAGGGCGCCGGTGAACCCCGGCGAGGCCAGCAGCAGCGGCCCCTCTATTCCTCTGGCCGCCAGGGCGGCGGCCGCCTGCGGGTCGTCCGCCGGCGCCAGCCCGACCTCCACCGCGCATCGATAGACCACCCGGGAGAGGGCCACCGAAGCGGCTCCGGGGTCGGCCTGCCACAGGTAGAGGTGAGGGGGTTCGACAGGTGCGCAATCCCGGGGCGGAAGGCTGGTGGTTACGGCAACGGCGGGGGCGGCTGCGGGATCGGACGCACCGGCCGCGCTCGAAGTGGGTTCGACCGCGACATCGGCCTCGGCAGGGGGAACAGCCTGCTCGACTTCGGGAACGGAAGCCGCCCCGCCCTCCTCGGAGGGAGCGCCGGTCCGGTCATCGGCGGGGGCGGACGAGCATGACACCAACAACATGAGGGCCGAGGCCGCCGCCGCGAAAGAGCGCCTCATGCCGTGATACGCACCATGGCCGACCGGAGATTCTGGTTCATACAGCCCGCGGCATCATAGGCGCCGTCTAGGGGTTTCCACGGTGTTTGTTCCGGTCGGCGCCGCCAGGCCGTATAATGAATGGCCCGACCGGGCTGTGGCGCAGCTTGGCAGCGCGCCTGCTTTGGGAGCAGGAGGTCGTCGGTTCGAATCCGACCAGCCCGACCCTCGGTCCCTACCCGCCGGCTTCAGGAAACGGAGACCCGACGGTGTTATGGGACCCCTATGCGTTCTAGGTTCCGACGATGTTCTGGTGGGTCGCCCGGGACTCGAACCCGGAACCTGCGGATTAAGAGTCCGATGCTCTGCCAGATTGAGCTAGCGACCCAGAAACAGTGTACACCAACCGAACAGCTCCGGGAAACAGCGCCCGGATTCCCCGGGTAGGCGGGGTCAACCCTCTCTCAGGAGGGCGCCGGCGAGGGCCCGGATAGCTCTGGCCCGGTGGCTGATCCGGTTCTTCTCCTCGATGTCCATCTCGGCGAGGGTGCGGCCCCCCACCTCGAATACCGGGTCGTAACCGAACCCGCCCGAACCGCGGGGCCGAACGGTGATCCGACCGGCCAACACACCGGCGGCTTCGACCTCCCTCCCGTCCGGCAGGACGGCCACCACCACGGTGCGGAAGCGGGCCGCCCGCTCCCTCACTCCTTCGAGCGCCGCCAGCAGGGCGGCCACATTGGACTCGTAGGCGGCGTCCGGCCCCGAGAAACGGGCCGTGTGGACGCCCGGAGCCCCGTCGAGGGCATCCACCTCCAGACCGGTGTCGTCGGCGATGGCCGCCAAGCCGGTCGCCTCGGCCACCTGACGCGCCTTGAGCAGGGCGTTGCCTTCCAGAGTGGGGGCGTCTTCGATCACCTCGGGCCAGTCGAGGCCCCTCACCACCTCACCCACCACCCCCGCCTCCACCAGGATCGACTCCATCTCGGCGATCTTGTCGGGGTTCTTGGAGGCCGCCACCGCCCGGTCGATCACCGCCCGGGTCATTCGGCGGTCAGCCGGTCCTGTATCTCTCCCAGCCGCCCGATCCCCGTCCCGGCCAGATCGAGCATCTCCTCCAGCTCTTGGCGGCTGAAGGGCAGTCCTTCCGCCGTTCCCTGAACCTCCACCAGCAGCCCGCGGCCGGTCATCACCACGTTCAGGTCCACCGAAGCGGCCGAATCGTCGCGGTAATCGAGATCGAGTAACGGCGCGCCGTCGACTATCCCCACCGAGACGGCGGTGACCCGGTCGAGGAGCGGATTGGCCTCGATCAGGTTCTCACCGACCGCCCATTCGAAGGCATCGTGGAGGGCCACCCATCCGGCGTTGACCGCCGCGGTGCGGGTGCCGCCGTCGGCCTGGATAACGTCGCAATCCACGTTCACCATCATCTCCCCCATGCGCTTGAGGCCCACCACCGAACGGAGGGAACGGCCGATCAACCGGGAGATCTCCTTGGACCGCCCGCCCGTGTACTGGTCCCGGCGGATCCTCCGGTTCGACGAACCCGGGATCATGTTGTACTCGGCGGTCACCCAGCCCGATCTCTTCCTCTGCAGCCATCTCGGCACCGAATCGCTGATGGAGGCGGTGGCCAACACCCTGGTCCTGCCCATCTCGATCAGGACCGATCCGGGGGTCATCTCGGTGTATCCCTGGACGATGCGGACCGGCCTCAGCTCGTCGGCGGCCCGGTCGCGTCTCCGGCCCATGATCTAACGCACTGCCTTCATACGGAGACCCGGACGCCCGGCGCCGCCAGAGAAACCTCGCCGTCGAACTCGGACTCGGCCTCCATGAGCGATCTCCCGGGATCGAGGTAGGGGGCTATATGGGTCAGCATGAGGCGCCGCACCCCGGCTCGGGCAGCCATGGACCCGGCCTCCGCCCCGGTCATGTGGTACGGGATAGAACCGTTGTCCCTGGGCCCCGCCAGTGTCGCCTCCGCCAGCAGCATATCCGCCCCGGCCGCGTGGGATTCGAGGGCTTCGCTGGGACCGGTGTCGGCGGTGTAGGCGAGCACCTTTCCACCCGCCTCGATGCGGGGAGAGAGGGTGGGAGGGGGATGGTTGGCGCGGGCCACCGAGACCTGCATCGACCCGATCGAGGCCGAATCTCCGTCGGCGAGCGGTACGAAATCGAAAGTCGACCACCAAGTGGGCGAGCCGTCAACGAACCGGGCCAGCGCCTCGGCGAGACCCTCGGGGCAAAGCACCGGCACAGGCCCGACCTTCCCGGCGCGGGACCGGTCGTAGGCGAGGGCGTGGTAGAGAGCGAAGATGTCCGAGCAGTGGTCGGGATGGCGGTGAGACAGGAATACACCCGACAGCTCATAGGGGTCGATCTCCCCGCATAGGGCCACGAAGGTCCCGGGGCCGGCATCCATCCACAGAACGGCGTCCCCGCCGGACACCAGGTATCCCGAGGCGGGCCTCCCCGCGGTCGGGTAGGTGCCGTTGGAACCCAAGACGGTCAGCAGCATGGAGCAAATGGTAGCGAGAGGGGCCGCCGGATCACAGACCGCCCCGGCGGGATACACAGAGGCGCAACAGCGGGTTGGCCGCCCGGACCCGGCAAGCCCGCACCCATGACCGGCGCCTCCGGCCCACCGCATATGCGAGACACATGAACGAGCAGGGTCGCGCTCGGCGCGCTCGATTCATTCACACAAGAGACACGCTCCTTTCCGCCGCCTCCGGCCTTCCGCCTCTTCGCCGTCCGGCGCCCCTCACTGCGACTTGCGGGCGAGCACCAACCCGCCGTCGAGGACCACCGCCCCCTGCGACACGAGCCGTCCGAGCTCGGCGATTCCCGTCACCGGATCGGCGCCCATCCCGGCCAGGAACTCGGCGATCGGCACCCCGGTATCGGGTACGCCGGGATCGGGACCAGCCGATTCCGGCAGTTCCGCATCCGGGGTCCGGGCCGGCTCGCCGATGGCCAGTTCCAGGCACTCCACGAGGTCGTCGGCTTCGTGGACCGGGAAAGCGCCGTCGCGGATCAGCAGGTTGCAGCCCACGGAGCTTCCCCTGCCCACGTCGCCGGGCGAGGCGAAGATGTCCCGGCCCTGTTCGAGAGCGATCCGGGCCGTGACCAGGGCGCCGCCCTGCCTGCCGGCCTCCACCACCACCACCGCATGGGCGATACCCGAGATGATGCGGTTGCGGGGAGGGAAACGCCATCCCAGCGGACGGGCGGACGGCGGCGCCTCGCTCCAAACGGTGCCGCCCGCCGCCAGCAGCCTCTCGCCCAGCGGCTTGTGCCGGCGGGGATACCAGACGTCCACCCCGGAGCCCAGCACCGCCACCCCCGGAGTAGGGCCGAGCAGGGAACCGTGATGGGCGGCGCCGTCGATGCCCCGGGCCAGTCCGCTCACCACCGACCAACCCGCTCGGGAGACGGCCTGGCCGTAACTCTCGGCCAGACGCCTCCCGTAGCTGGTGCAGGCCCGCGTCCCCACGATCGCCACCGCGGTGCCGGCGAAGGAAGCCCCGCGCTGGAAGAGGAATGGAGGGGCGTCGGGCAGCTCGCGGAGCCGCTCGGGATACCTCTCGTCGTCCGGAAGGAGGAATGCGACCCCAGTCCGGCGAAGCTGTTCCCACCGTTCCGCCGCCGGCACCGCGACCTCCAGCCGGGCCACCTCCGGCACGGAGATATGCCCCCGCTCGATACTCCTCAGCACCGCCGCCGGGGATTTCTTGTCCAGCAGGCCGCGCAGCCGGTCGGGGTGCATCCCGACGTGGGCGAGCCTGATCCAGATATCGGCGGCGCCCCGGCGGGCGTTCTTGCGGTCATCCATCACGGCGGCCTTTCTCGTTGCGGTCCTGCGACTCCCCCCTCAGCACCAGGGCCTGGAGGGCGTGCCGTTCCTCTACCTTCTCCGACCCGGCCAGGTCGGCGAGCGTTCTGGCCAGCCGCCTCACCTTGTCGAACCCTCGTCCGGTGAGCGTCCCGTACCGGAGGGCGCCCTCGACCGACCGCATGGCGGCATCCGTGATGTCCAGCGCGTCGAGCTCGCGGCGTCCGAGATCCCGGTTCCGGCGCCCCCGGCGGCGCTGGGCTTCCAAGGCGGAGGACACCCGGGCGGCGACCCGCCGGCTGGGTTCCTCGGGAGGCCCCATCAGGGCGTCGGGGTCCACCCGATCGACCGTCACCCGGATGTCGAATCGATCCAGGAGGGGGCCGGACAGACGGCGACCGTAGCGCTGCTTCGCCTGGTCGGTGCAGACACAGCTCTGCCGATGATCCCCGTCGAAGCCGCACGGGCAGGGGTTGGTGGCCGCCACCAGCTGGACCGAGGCCGGGAAGGTAACCGAGATGCCCTTCCGGGCGATGGTCACCTTCCCTTCCTCGAGCGGCTGCCGCAGTGCATCCAGCAGGTGCGGCGGGAACTCTCCCAGCTCGTCCAGGAACAGCACCCCCCGGTGGGCCATGCTCATCTCGCCGGGCACCGGTACGCCCGATCCGCCCCCGATGACCGCCGCGGTGGTGGCCGTGTGGTGGGGGGCGCGTATAGGAGGCCGGGTCAGGCATTCCCGGGGCCGCCCCGCCGACGACCATACCTGCGCCACCTCGATGGCGGCCTTCTCGCCGAGCTCGGGCAGCACCCCCGGCAGGCACTTCGCCAGCATCGTCTTGCCGCCGCCGGGAGGACCCGTCATGAGCATGTGGTGGCCGCCGGCAGCCGCCGCCTCGAGGGCCAGTTTGGCCAGCGGCTGGCCCCGCACCTCGGCCATGTCCGGCAAATCCGGTTGCGGAGGTTTG
This sequence comes from uncultured Acidimicrobiia bacterium, assembly GCA_958295745.1. Lineage (GTDB taxonomy): Bacteria > Actinomycetota > Acidimicrobiia > Spongiisociales > Spongiisociaceae > CATQHD01. Next base: position 535,041 of record OY282370.1, read on the forward strand.
GGAACCGGCGGCGCCGGGAAGTTGGCTTCACCCAAGGCGGCCGAGACCGCCGCGGCCAGCGAGCCCACCACCTGCACGTTCGCCGACGGCACGATGCAGGCCTCCGGCGCCGCTCCGGGCGGCAGCAGACACGGCACCCCCAGATCGGAGGCAACGATGGCCGCTCCCAGAGCCCCGCGGGTGGACCGCACGCTCCCGTCCAGCGCCAGCTCCCCCAGCGCCACCACCTCGCACGCCCCCGCCGGGATCTCCCCGGCCGCCGCCAGCAGCGCCAGCGCGATGGGCAGGTCGTAGGCGCTGCCCGACTTGGGCAGGTTGGCCGGCGCCAGGTTCACGGTCACCGACCGCGGCGGGAAACGGTATCCCGACACGGCCATGGCCGCCAACACCCGGTCCTTGGCTTCCCGGACCGCGGTGTCGGGCAGGCCCACCACGTTCAGGCGGCCTTTCTCTCCTCCACCGACATGTGCTTCCACGCTGACGGTGCGCGCCTCCACCCCGACCAGCGCTACGGAATTCGTTACTGCAAACATACCTACCAATATAGATAGCGGATATGACAACTATACAACAACTCTAACTATTGTTCAATACCCTTCTTCTGGACGCCTGTCTGTTCAACCCTTCCGCAGGGACAGCCCGGAGAGCGGCCGCACCGCCGCGTCGGGCCGCCGCCCCGCCGAGGAACGGATCTGCGATAACATCGGCCTATGGGGTTCAACCCGTTCCGCAGGCACGACCGCCGCCCCGCCGACCTCCTCTTGGTGGCAGGGGCGATCCTCCTCACCGCGGCCTTGGTGGCATGGGCCTTTCTGGGCGGCGGCTGAGCGTCCGCAGCGTCCAGCCGGGTTCGGCCGCCAAGCCCTACCTGTGCCCGGGGTGTGAAGGGGTCATCCCCGAGGGCAGGTTCCATCTGGTGGTCGTACCCGAGGACGAACCGGACCTGCGTCGGCATTGGCACCACGGATGCTGGTACAAGGAGGGGCGGCGCACCGGCAGGACGCCGCGTTCAGGCAGCCCGGCGGTGCCATTCGATTCGGACTCCCCACTCTGAGACCAGGACGGTGATCAGATCGACCCGCCGTATCCCCAGGGAGCGGGCCGACCGGACCACCCGGGCCGCTTTCCGCTCGGAGAAGTTCCAGCGCGGGTGATCACCCCCCGACGACAAACCGGACTTGACTTCCACCGCGAACACACCCTCGCCGTCCTCGGCCAACAGGTCGATCTCCCCCCGCCCCACCGTCACACGGCGCCGAAGCACCTTCACCCCGCGGCGCTCCAGGAACACGGCGGCCACCCATTCCCCCAGGGCGCCCAGCCGGCGGCGATGGGCGGCAAGGTCGGTGTCGGGCATCCGGCTCTCCTCGTGATCGGCCTAGACGGGCAAGGTCGCTGCGTCCATCACAACGTAAGGCGGCCGTATGACAGAAACGAGTCGGGAGAACCACAGGCCCCCCACCGGCGCCGGAAGGCCCGGCTCGTTCACCAAGACCCTATCCGCCATCCGGAGGGCCATCTGGGAGATGGTGCGGGGGGCGGCAGGCGGGTGGCATTGTCACATGACCATCGACCAGCCACAAACACCCTAATCCCACGTTTTCGCGAAGGGCTCAAAACCTCATGAAATCAGGTTACAGGCCGCCCCAGCGGGAAAGCGGCCATATCCGCACGAAGGCCCGCCCGACCACCTCATCGACGGGTACCGGGCCGAACCGGCGGCTGTCCTGGCTGTTGTTCCGGTTGTCCCCCATGACCCACAGATGCCCGTCCGGTACGTAGATGGGGGCCATGTCGCGCATCCTGGCCCCGGGTTCCAGGTAGGGCTCCTCGAGGGGCGCGCCGTTCAGGATCAACCGGTTGCTGCGTATCTCGATGCGGTCTCCGCCCACAGCCACCACCCGCTTGATCAGGTCCTCGATGCTGGCGGTCTGCACCCCGAAGGCCTCCCGCAAGTTACGCACCACCTTCTGCCAGAGCGACTCCGGTCGGTCGTCGGCGAGGTAAGGGGAATCGAACACGATCACATCCCCCCGTTCGGGGCCGCCGAAGCTGTAGGAGATCTTGCTGACCAGGACGCGATCGTCGATTTCCAAGGTGGGGATCATCGAAGGCGACGGGATGAAGAAGGCTTGAATCAGAAAGGTCTTCAGCAGAACGGCCAACAGGACCGACAATCCCAGCACCCCGGGCAGCTCGCGCCAGAACCGGCTCCAGGTGCCGCTCCTCTCGGGCGGTTCGGTGTGACCCTCCAAGGCATCCACGGCCCGCTCGTCCGTGTGGGAGGCGGCGCCCGCTCCGCCGTACTGCTCGGAAGTCGTCCGGGAGATGCGGTCGGTCACGGAGATCCAGTCACCGCCCCGCGCTCCCGCGGACGGCTAACGCCGCTCCTTGATACGGGCCGCCTTGCCAACCCGTCCGCGCAGGTAGTACAGCTTGGCCCTCCGCACCTTGCCGCGGCGGGCCACCTCGATCTTCTGGATGATCGGGGCGTGGACCGGGAAAACCCGCTCCACCCCGATGCCGAAGCTGATCTTGCGCACGGTGAAAGTCTCAGAAAGCCCGCCTCCGTCCCTGGCGATCACCACCCCTTCGAACACCTGTATCCGCTCACGGCCGCCTTCCACCACCCGGACATGCACCTTTACGGTGTCACCGGGGCGAAAGTCGGGAATGTCGTCCCGTAGATGGGCGCTCTCGACATACTGGAGATGGTTCATCGCGTTCTCCTCCCGATCGCGCTACCGGTGCTGCCGCCGCCCGGTCCGGTACGGGGCCGTAGAAGGCTGCGGCGCAACCGTTTCGAGGCGCGGCCCGCAAGCCGGGCAGGGATTCTACCGCGTTCGGGGCGGCTTTCCGAAATACCGCCCCAGCCCGGTCATCCCGCTAACCGGATCCGCCGGAGATTAGGTAGGCCGGGGCCGCTGCTGCCCGCGCCGGTCGGCCGCCGTAACATCTGACTCCTCGGGCTGACTTTGCAGGTCGAAATCGTTCACCCACCGAAAACACCGAGCACCCATGCGGGCGAGAGAACCCCACCCAAGACCGCGAAAAATAGCCCACCTCCGCCCCCCTTCGGGCCCGGCCCCCGCCTCCACCACCTCGATATCGGACCCCTGCCGACCGCGGGGCCGTACCCTCCGGCTCAAGGGGTGAGCCGAAGTGGGGTCCAGATATGATCACTGCCCTCCCTAGAACCCGGCAGCGATGTTTGTGTTTCGGTATCCAACACTATACAGCATAACTGTGACGGAGACAATACCCTTCTAGACATCTGCCCTGAATATCACGCATCCGGCGAAGGCGTCTCGTCTTTCAGCAGGTCGGGGCGGCGGGAACGGGTTCGTTCCAGACGACGGGAGACCCGCCAGGCTTCGATCCGGGCGTGGTCGCCGGACAACAGCACCTCGGGCGCCGCACGACCGCGAAACACGGCCGGGCGGGTGTACTGGGGCTCTTCTAGGAGGCCGTCTCGGAAGGATTCGGCCTCGGCGGAATGCGGGTTTCCCAGCACGCCGGGTAGCAGCCGGGCGATCCCTTCTATCACCGCCGCCGCGGCGGCCTCCCCTCCGGCCAGCACGTAGTCGCCCAGGGAGGCCTCCTCGTCGATGAAAAGCTCGGCGAAGCGCTCGTCGACGCCCTCGTACCGTCCGCACACCAGGGTGAGAGAATCGAGGCCCGCCCAACGATCCAGGACGCCTTGGTCGAGAGGGCGGCCCGCCGGGGTGAAGAGAACCCGATGCGAGCCCTCCCGGCCTTCTACGGCCTCCGCCAGCGGACCCGCCATCAGCACCATCCCCGCCCCGCCGCCGAACGGGGCGTCGTCCACCTGCCGGTAGGCACCAACCCCGTAGTCCCGCAGGGGAATCATCTCGACCGCAAGCGCGCCCGTCTCCAGCGCCTTGGCGACCACCCCTACACCGAGCGGACCCTCGAAGTAGGCCGGGAACAGGGTGATCACGGCTATGTCCATAGGGAATCCCTACCGGACGGGCTGGGGCGCCTCGTCCAGCGGTTCGTAGAGGGTGGAGCGCCGCCTCGGGATGCGCCCCGTCCGGGTGATCAGCGACTCGAAATCGGCCGGCGCCGTCTCCTGGCCGTGGGAAGCCCCGGCCGCCCTCGAAATGGTCTCGTTCATCAGGGTGCCGCCCAGGTCGTTGCAACCGGCGGCGAGCAGCCGTCCGGCGCCTTCGAGGCCCAGCTTCACCCACGAAGCCTGGATGTTGGGGACCAGCCCGTCCAGGGCCAGGCGGGACACGGCGTGGACCAGCACCACCTCGTCCCAGGTAGGGCCGGGCCGGGCCCTCCCCCGCAGGTATATGGGGGCGGCCATGTGCACGAACGGAAGCGGCACCAGCTCGGTGAACCCCCCGGTGCGCCGCTGTATCTCCCGGATGACCTCGAGATGGTTGGCCCAGGCGAAGGGATCGTCGATGTGGCCGAACATGATCGTGGACGTGGACCGCAGGCCCAGCTCGTGGGCGGTCAGCATCACCTCCGCCCACTGGGAGGTGCGTATCTTGTCCGGACACAGGTGTTTCCGCACCCGGTCGTCGAGTATCTCGGCGGCGGTGCCGGGCAGGGTTCCGAGGCCGGCGTCCGCCAGCATCTCCAGGAAGGATCTGACCGTCATGCCCAGCGTCTCGGCGCCCTGCCACACCTCCAGCGGCGTGAACCCGTGCACGTGCATCCCCGGAACCGCCTCCTTGATGGCCGACAGCACATCCACGTAGAAGCGGCCCGTGAAACTCGGATGGATGCCCCCCTGAAGGCATACCTCCGTGGCCCCCCGCTCGGCGGCCTCCAAGGTGCGGGACACCACCTCCTCGATGCTCATCAGGTAGGGGTCGCCCCGCAGGTTGAGGCTGCGGGGGCCCTTGGAGAAGGCGCAGAACCCGCAGCGGAAATAGCACACGTTGGTGTAGTTGATGTTGCGGTTCACCACATAGGTCACGACGCCGCCCACCCGCTCCTCCCGCAGGATGTCGGCCGCGGCGGCCACCGCATCCACGTCGTCCCCCCGGGCCGAAAGCAACAGAGCCGCCTCCGCCGGGGTGGGCGGGGTTCCCTCCAGGGAAGCCTCGAGGACGGCCCGCACCGGCGGGGATGCGGCGGCCAGACCTGGTGGCGGCCCGCCCTCCGTCCAGAGGGCGTCCGGCCACGCCGCCGAGATGCGGCGGGGGTTGAGAGGCGGCTCGACCGGCGCCCCCGGCGCCCACTCATAACGGGGGCGGGCGTACCCGGAGGCGTCCACCAAACCGAGATATGTCCTGAACAGAGGGGCGGAGAGCGCCTCCCTCACGTCGTCGATCGGCACCTCCCCCGGCGCCGCCGTCCGCTCCGCCAGACGCCCGCCTAGCGCCTCCCGCAGCTCGCCGATGCGCTCCGTGTCCCAATCCCGCATCAGCAGGTCGGACGCTCCGGCCCCTACGGCCGTCACCGCCTCGGCCACCGAATCGACGAACACCGAGACCCGGGCCTCGATGGAGGGCAGGCCGCAGATGTCCGCCGCTTCGGCCGCCCGGCCGCGTCCGGTGCGCAGGAAGGCCGCCTCCGTCCGGGCCAAGGCGTCCAGCACCGCCGACCGCTCCGCGGTGTGCAGCACGGACAGCCGCCATCCCGGAACGCCCGCCGCCGACATCTCCAATGCCTGCCCCGGTTCCACCGTCCAGGCCATGACCCCCTCGCCGGTGTGCCCCACCGCCGCCGGGAGGACCCCTCCGGCCAGACAGGCCGCCGCCGATTCGGGGTCGGGCCGGGCCAGTTCCAACACAGTGGTGCCCTCCGCCCGGCGGGTGGCCGCCGTCACCTCGGTCACCGCGCCCGCCGGGCGCAACCGGCAGAAAGTGATATTCCGGCTGCCGAGTTCGGTCATAGAACACCTTCCCGATGAAGAGTCAAAGCGTACCCCTGGTCGTCGACGGCGCCGCCGACCCGGTCGATCAACCGTGAATCTATCCAATCCCCGTCGATGTATTCGGGATATACCGGCAGTCTGGGAACCAGCTCGAAGCCCCGGGCCTCGGTGCGGCGCCGCAGCTCCGCCAGATGCGGCCATGGCGCCTCCGGATTCACCCAATCGATGGTGAGGGGAGACACCCCGCCCCAGTCGTTGACGCCGGCGTCCAGATATATCTCGTAGCGTTCGGTCAGGTTGGGCGGCACCTGGAGGTTCATCTCGGGGCCGAGCAGCCAGCGGGCCGCCGCCGCCACCCGGGCGAACCAGGCCGGGATCGGCTCTGCGGAGCGGCGCATCCGGGTGTCGGCCTTGGCCCGGAAGTTCTGGACGATCACCTCCTGGATGTGGCCCAGCCGGGACTGCACTTCCGCCAAGGCCAACAGGCTGTCGACTATCTCGGCGCCGGTCTCGCCGATGCCCACCAGGATCCCGGTGGTGAACGGGATGCGGAGGGCGCCGGCGGCTTCGATGACGGCCATGCGCAGGGCCGGGTCCTTGTCGGGGCAGTTGTGGTGCGGCATGCCCGGTTCCATCAGACGGGGCGAGATGTTCTCCAGCATCATCCCCATCGACACGTTGGTAGGGCGGAGGGCGGCCATCTCCGCCTCGGTCATGCACCCGGGGTTGGCGTGGGGAAACAGCCCCGTGCCGTCGACTATCAGCTCGCTCATGGCGGCTACGTAGCCGATGGTGGTGTCATGGCCCTGCGAAGCCAGGAAGTCCCGGGCCTGCGGCCACCGGTCCTCCGGCCGGTCGCCCAGGGTCAGCAGCGCCTCCCGGCAGCCGGCCGCGTCCCCCGCCCGGGCCACGGCCATCACGTCGTCGGGGGTCAGGTACTCGCCGCCGCCGCCGGGCGGCTTGGCGAAGGTGCAGTAGGTGCAGGTGTCCCGGCACAGGGTGGTGATCGGGATGAACACCTTGGGGCTGAACGTGACTATCCGCCCCCGCCCTTCGTCCCGCAGCCGGCGGGCATGCTCGAACAGAGGTGCGGGATCCCTGTCACCGTCGAGGTAGGCGACGGCCAGATCACGGTCCGGGGGCGGATGACCCATTCAGCACCCGAATCCCTGATTGCTCACCGCAGGTCCAACAGGCCGTCGAGCGGTTCGATCCGCAGCCGGCCTCCGGCCAGATCGACCTCGGGGACCAGGGCCGTTACGAACGGGACCTCGGCGGCGCCGCCGCCCCGAAGAGACACCACCAATCGATCCTGCATGCCCAGGATCACGTCCTCCACCACCCCCACCGGCTCGGACCCGACATGCACCGCCAACCCGATCAGCTGGTCCGGCCAGAATTGGTCGGGTTCCAGCGGGGGCCGCCGGTCTGCCTCGATGAGCAGGTCGGCGCCCACCAGCTCCGAGGCGGCTTCGATGGTGGTTATCCCGGCGAAGCGGGCGATGAGGCCCTTAGGTCCGGGACGCGCCTCCGCCAGCACCAGAAAAGGGAACGCACCGCGGTCGGTGTGGAAGGCGGCCGAGGGCGTGAAGCGGTCCGGATCATCGGATTCGACCCGTACATCCACCTCTCCCCGAACCCCGCGGCAACGGGTGATCCGGCCTACCATCACCATCGAACGCCCGGACCCCTCACTCATCTTGCATCGCCGGGCCGGCGTCCGCGTCGGCGCCCCGGCAAGGCGCCGAACCGAACTAGACGATCGATGCCGGGGCCGACCGTTTTGCTCGGCATCCTGTCAGTCGACGAACTCGACCCCTGCGGTGAGGCCTTCCTCCTCAGCGGCCGCCTGGGCCACCGAACGGATGGCCCGGGCCACCCGGCCTCCCCGTCCGATCACCCGGCCCATCTCCCCCGGAGCGGTCCTCACCTCGGCCACCACTTCGTCCTCGCCCCGGTCGACCATGGTCACCTCGACCGCTTCCTGGTCGTCGACGATCGACGACACCACATAGTTGACTACCCGCTCGACGATCTCTCCGCTCATGCCTCTCCGCCTTCCGCTTTCGAGTCTGTGTCTTCCTGCGCTTGTACCTCTGCGCCCTGGGAACCTTCCGAACCTTCCGAACCTTCCGAACCTTCAGTATCTACCGAATCTTCCGGGCCTTCCGGAGACTCCGCTGTTTGTGCCGCCTCCGCATCGGGCGCCCCCGCCGCTTCGGCGTCCGTCCGGCCGGCCTGGTCGGTCGCCGGGGTCGGATCGTCGTCCACGGGATCGTCCAGATCGTCCTCCAACAGGTATACACCGGACCGCGACACCTTGGGCCGCTTTACCGCGCCCGATATCTCGAACAGCTTCCGCACCCGGTCGGTGGGCAGGGCGCCGGTGCCGAGCCAGTACCTGGCCCGCTCGTTGTCGATCTCGATGACCGAAGGGTCGGGGTGCGGGTCGTAGCGTCCGATCCGCTCGATGATGCGGCCGTCCCGCGGGGCCCGGGCGTCGGCCACCACCACGCGGTAGGTGGGGTGCTTCTTCTTTCCCATCCGTTTGAGGCGGATCTTCACCGCCATATCTCACCTCTTCCTTTTCTTCTTCTGGAGTTTCTTGGGCGTCCTGGGCCGCCTGCCGGGAGGGCCGGGGCTCCGGCCTCTCCGCCTGCCGCCCGCCGCCGGCCCGGGTGCACCTCCGGGCAGTCCGAAGCCGGATATTCCAGGAAAGCCCGGCATGGCCTTTCCCTGCGACAGGGACTTCATCATGTTCCGCACCTGACCGAACTGCCGCAACAGACCGGACACATCCTGAACGGAGGTTCCCGACCCCACAGCGATCCTGCGCCTGCGGCTGCCGCCGATGACCTTGGGGTCGGCCCGTTCGGCCGGGGTCATCGAGCGGATGATCGCCTCGGAGCGTCGGATCTCTCGATCTATCACCTGGGGGTCCGCCGAAGCGGTGCGTGCACCGGGGATCATACCAAGAACTTCACCGAAAGATCCCATCCGGCGCAGACCCTTCACCTGTTCCAGAAAATCGTCGAAGGTGAACTCGGCCTTCATCACGCGGTCGGCCATCTCGAGGGCCCGCTGCTCGTCGAAGGCCTGCTCCGCCTTCTCGACCAGGGTCAGGACGTCACCCATCCCGAGGATGCGCGACGCCATGCGCTCGGGATGGAACACTTCGAGGTCTTCGGGGCGCTCCCCCGTCCCGACCAGCTTGATGGGGCAGCCGACGGCCTCCTTCACCGAGATGGCCGCCCCGCCCCTCGCGTCGCTGTCGAGTTTGGAGAGCAGGACGCCGGTTACGTCGGTGTGTTCGAGAAAGCCCCTCGCCACCGATACGGCCTGCTGGCCGGTCATCGCGTCGAGTACCAGGAGCACCTCTTCGGGGTCCGCCGCCTTGTCGATCGCGGCCAGCTCCCTCATCAGAGCCCTGTCGACCTGGAGCCGACCGGCCGTGTCCACCACCACCTTGCCGAACCCCTCCCGCCTGGCGCGCCGCAGCGCCGCTCTCACCAGAGGAACCGGACTGCTGCGGGAATCGGAGAACACAGGAACGGCGATCCGTTCTCCCAGCAGAGCCAGCTGCTCCACCGCCCCCGGCCTGACCAGATCCGCCGCAACCAGCAACACCCGTTTCCCGGCCCGCTTGTGTAGATACGCCAGCTTGGCCGCCGAAGTGGTCTTGCCCGACCCCTGAAGGCCCACCATCAGCGTCACGGCGGGCGGCGGGCGGCCCGAAACCAGGGGAACGGCCCGGCCGCCGAGGGTTTCTATCAGCGACTCGTGAACGATCTTGACCACCTGATGCCCCGGCGACACGCTCCTCGACACCTCGGCGCCCACCGCCCTCGTACGGATCCGATCGAGGAGGCGGCCCACCACCTCCACCGCCGCGTCCGCTTCGAGCAGCGCCAGGCGGACCTCGGCCAAGGCTGCGTCCACCTCCCGCGGGCTGAGGCGGCCCCGCCCCCGCAACCGTTCGAACACCCCCTCGAAGCGGTCGGTCAGCGTCTCGAACACCGTGTGCGCTCTCCCTCCCAGTGGAGTTTTCCGGGTCTTCCGGTGGAACATACCGCCCCGCCGGCCGTCCACGGATCCCTCGGAAGTAATTCGATATCTTCGAGTTTCGCATCGGACCGCCGCCCGGCGCAACCGGGGCGGCCTTCGGAACCGAAGACGGTTACCCTCCTGTCTACACCATCCGCAGGCCTAACAGACGAACAGGGAGCATCTTTTGGCAGCGATCGTCGTCGATCATCCCCTCAGCCGCCACTATCTGAGCATCCTCCGGGACGCTGCGACCGGCCCGGAACGTTTCCGCAACGCCACCCGGCGGCTGGCCTACATCCTGGTGATGGAAGCCCTCGCCCACCAAGGAATGGACGACTACCCCCTGGAGACCCCCGTGGCGGCCGCCCGCGGATACAGGCTGGCCAAGCCGGTGACGGCCGTGGCGGTGCTCAGGGCCGGCCTGGGTCTGATCGATGCGGTCCTCGACCTGGTTCCCGACGCCACCGTCGGCTACGCCGGGGTGGAACGCGAGGAGGAAACCGCTCTCCCCGTCGAGTACTACAAGAAGTTCCCCGACCTGTCGGGGCGCACGGTGCTGGTACTCGAGCCGATGCTGGCAACCGGAGGATCGCTGTGCTGGGCGGTCGAGGAGTCCAAAGCAGCCGGAGCGGACGACATAACGGCCCTGTGCGTGGTGGCGGCGCCGGAAGGAATGGCGCGGATGGAAGAAACGCACCCCGATGTGAGGGTGGTTACCGCCGCTCTCGACTCCCGTCTCAACGACCGCTACTTCATAGTGCCCGGCCTCGGAGACATGGGAGACCGGCTGTTCGGGACGCTGTGACCGACCGGAGCAACGGTGAGAGAAGACATATCCACCGCAGCCGCCGCCGGCTTCACGGACCGGGTGTACACGGCGGTGGGGCGCTTGGCGCCCGGCGAGGTGGCCACCTACGGGGAGATAGCGGCCCAGGCCGGGCGTCCGGGAGCGGCCCGGGCGGTGGGGCGGGTGCTGGCCGGTTCGGAGGGCCTACCCTGGTGGCGGGTGGTGACCGCCGGCGGACGCCTGGTCCCGGGGAAGGAAACGGAACACGCCCGCCGTCTGGCGGCGGAAGGGGTGTCGATGGAAGGCCGCCGGGTGATCATGGCGCCGCCCGGGTGAGAGGCCGCAAGGAGGGATGACCATGCGAAACACCAGGGAGATGATCCGCCGCAAGCGGGACGGAGGCGAGCTGGACCAGGAGGAGATCCGGGCTTTCCTGGCGGGGGTGTTGGACGGTTCGATACCCGACTACCAGACCTCGGCCATGCTGATGGCCGTCTATTTCCGGGGCATGACCGACCCCGAGCTGGCCCGGTTCACGGCGGCCATGACCGACTCCGGCGACCGCATCCAAGTGGAGAGCGCCGCGCCGAAGGTGGACAAACACTCCACCGGAGGAGTGGGCGACAAGGTGAGCATCCCGCTCGCCCCCCTGGCGGCGGCGTGCGGCGTCATTGTCCCGATGATGTCAGGCCGTGGTCTGGGCCATACGGGGGGCACCCTCGACAAGCTGGAATCCATCCCCGGGTTCCGAACCTCCCTCAGCCCGAAAGAGTTCGCCGGGTTGGCCGCCCGGCGCGGCGCGGCGATGGCCGGCCAGTCGGAACGCATCGCCCCGGCCGACAAGGTGCTCTACGCCCTCCGCGACACCACCGCCACCGTGTCGTCGATTCCACTGATCTGCTCCTCGATCATGTCCAAGAAACTGGCCGAGGGCCTCGACGCACTGGTGCTCGACGTCAAGGTGGGGAGCGGGGCCTTCATGGAGACCCCCGCCGACGCCCGGCGGCTCGCCGAGATGATGGTTCGGATCGGGGTTTCCAACGGCGTGGCCACCAAGGCCTTCCTCACCGACATGAACCAGCCCCTGGGCCGGGAGGTGGGAAACGCCAACGAGGTGGCCGAGTCGATCTCGATCCTGCGCGGCGGCGGCCCGCCCGACCTCAGGGAGCTGGTGCTGGTGCTCGGAACGGCCATGCTGGAGGCGGCCGGGGTCGAGAACGGGAGGGCCCGCCTCGAACAGGCCCTCGAATCGGGAGAGGGGCTGGCCAAGTTCGAAGAGATGATCGAGGCCCAGGGCGGGGACCCCTCCGTCGTCGAGGAACCCGAACGGCTCCCCGGCGCCGCCCACTCCCGGAGGCTGCGGGCCGACCGGGACGGGTACGCGGCGGCCATCGACGCCCGGGAGATCGGCCTGGCGGCCATGCGGCTGGGCGCCGGACGGCAGACCGCCGACGGCGTCATAGATCACGGGGCGGGGATCACCCTGTCCGCCAAGGTGGGCGATCCGGTGCGCAGGGGCGACGTGCTGGCCACTCTGCGGTTCAACGACCCGGGAACCGCCGACGGAGCGGCGGCCCTGGTGTCCGAAGCCTACCGGCTGGCCGACTACCCGCCCGAACCGCGGCCCCTCATCCTGGAAGAGGTCGGCTGAAATGCGGCTACCATGTGCACCGTCCCTAAACTTGGGCCTCGACCGAACCGGAATCCGAACCAGGAGACAACCAGCATGCAGATAGTGGTGTGCGTCAAGCAGATCCCTGATCCGGCCTCGCCTTCCTCGCTCGATCCGGCGACCAACCGTCTGGTGCGTCCGGCCGAGCAGGTGCTGGACGACACGGACCGGTACGGGATCGAGGTAGGACTGCAGCTCGGTGAGCAGACCGAGGGTTCGGTGACGCTCGTCTCGATGGGGCCTACCGGAACCATGCAAGGGATCCGCCAGGCTCTGGCTATGGGAGTGGACAAGGCGGTGATCGTCGACGACCCGGCCTTGGAGGACAGCGACGCCCTCACCACCGCCAAGGTGCTGGCCGCGGCGGCCCGCCGGGAGGGTTTCGACGTGCTGGTGGCCGGGGTCGAATCGACCGACGGATACTCGGGGGTGGTTCCGCAGATGATGTCCGAGCTGCTCGAGGTCCCGGCCCTGACCTTCGCCCGCAAGGTGGAGCTGGACGGATCGAGCCTGCGCATCGAACGCCAGACCGCCTCGGGATTCGACGTGGTGGAATCCGGCCTTCCGGCGGTGGTGGCCGTGACGGCGGGCGCCGTCGAGCCCCGCTACCCGACCTTCAGGGGAATCATGGCGGCCAAGAAGAAGCCGGTCGATGAGCTGACCGCGGCCGACCTCATGGTGGAGGGAACCGCCGGACAAAGGGTGGTTGCGGTGGCGGCCGCCCCCGAGCGGCAGGCCGGCGAAGTGGTGGAGGACGACGGGACCGGCCATCTGCGCATCGTCGAGTTCCTGGAAGGGGCGAAGGTGATATAGATGTCTAACTGGGTTTTTGCCGAAGAAGTGGACGGGGGCCCGGGGGAACCGGCCCTGGAGGTGCTCACCAAGGCCGCCTCGCTAGGTGAGACGGCCGCGGTCTATCTGGGCGAGGGGTCCGACCGGGCCTTCGCGACCCTCGGCGCTTTCGGAGCAGGCACCGTCTACCACCTGACCGGCGGGGGGGATTTTCCTGCGGCGGCGGCCGCGGCCGCCTTGGCCGGACTCGTCGAGCGGGAAGCCCCCCGGACGGTGCTGTTCGCCCAGACCTACACCTCGCGGGACGTGGCCGGGCGGCTGGCGGCCCGGATCGACCGCCCGGTCATCTCCAACGCCCTCGACCTGGAAACCGACGGCGGCGCCACCGCCGTAACGACCGAGATCTTCGGGGGCGCCCAGCTCGTGCGGACGGAGTTCACCGGCGCCGGCCCCCACTTGGTGCTGGTTCGCCCCAAGTCGTTCGCAGCCGAGGAGACCGGGGGCGCGGCAGGGCGGATCGCGGCGGTCCCCCTGCCCGACGTCGGCCATCCCGGCGCCCCCAGGGTGGTGGACACGATCCTGGAACGGGCCGAAGGGCCGCAGCTGAGCGACGCCAAGATCATCATCAGCGGCGGACGCGGGCTGGGCAACGCCGAGGCCTACTCCCTGATCGAACAGGTTGCCGAACCCATCGCCGCGGCCACCGGCGCCACGCGGGCCATCGTCGACGCCGGTTGGGTGCCCTACGCCAAGCAGGTCGGACAGACCGGCAAGACCGTCAAACCCGAGGTCTACATGGCCTGCGGGGTGTCGGGCGCCATGCAGCACTTGGTCGGCATGAAGGACTCCAAGCGGATCGTGGCCATCAACAAGGACCCCGAGGCGCCGATCTTCTCGGTCGCCGACCTCGGAATAGTGGGCGACGTGCACGATGTCCTGCCGAAGCTGACCGAAGCGCTGCGGGCGCGGGGCTAGCCGTCTTTCGGCAACCCGTAACGGACTAGACGGGGCCGCCCGCTGCCTTCCACGCCGCCCGGTTCTCCCTGCGCACCACCAGCCGGAGGCCGCTCCAATCCCCGTCGACGGCGCACACCTTGTTGTCCACCAGACCCAAGGGCAGCGCCGCGGCGCGGATCATGTCCTCGGTGAGATCCACGAACCGGGCAGACGACTTCTTCGGCCAGGCGATCCACAGGGCGCCGTCGGGAGGGAGCCTCCCCAACATACGCGGGAACACCCGCCGGAAACGGCGCTCGTCGGGAACGAAAACCACCAGCACCGGACAAGGCGCCCGCGGGTTGGCAACCAGCCGAGCGCCGGAAGGCAACGGCGCCGCCAACGCGGCGAAATGGCCGGGGTTGCCCACCACCCCGACCCGATCCCCCTCCTTTATGCCGAGCTTCCTGACCAGAGGAACACCCGAATACCCGGCGGTCATGAGATCACGGCAGCACCCGACACCGCACAGACCCGCCTACCCGGTGCTCGGCGGCGGGGAGGGGGCGGCGGCCCGGTTCCACAGCCTCGGTCCCAGGCCCGAGGCGCGCTGGACCGAGCGCTCCACCGCCCGGCGGATCACGGATTCCCCGCCTATGAGGGTCACCGACTCGGAGGCCCTGGTCACGGCGGTGTAGAGGAGCTCCCTCGTCAGCAGCCGGGACGAGGCGGGGGGAAGCGACACCAGTACCTCCCCGAACTGGGACCCCTGGCTCTTGTGGATGGTCATGGCGTGGACCGTGGCGTGTTCGCCCAGGTAGCCGGGAGGGAAAGCCCCGCCCCGGTCGAACACCGCCCGGAGACCGTCGACGGTCCAGGCCGCGACGCCGATATCCCCGTTGTACAGACCCAGGTCGTAGTCGTTGTTGGTGATCATCACCGGCCTGCCCGGGTACCACGGACCGCCGTACCGGAGGCCGGGGAACCGTTCATCGAGCGCCGATTCGATGTCCCGCCGCCACTGCGCGACGCTGCCCGGACCCTCCCGGTGGGCGCACAGCACCGCCGTCTTGCCGAGCTGTTCGAGCGCCTTCCGCCCCCCGCCGGGGCGCTTCGCCAGCTTCACCAGCCGGGACCGCCCGTCGATCAACCGCTCCCACAGCGGCGCGAACCCGGACGCCGACCTTTCCTCGATCCAGTCCACGCCGTCGTGGCCGCCTCCCAGCAGTTCCAAAGCCAGGTCGGCGTCGCCCAGACGGACGGCGTCGGCGAAATCCGCGATCGGGCCCCCCTCCGCGTAACGATGGCCCCGCTCCAGTACCACGACCCGGCCGGCTATCGGCGGGTCTGGGCCGGGCCGGGGATCTGGGCCGAGCCGGGGGTCTGGGCCGCCGCCCGCGGCCGGGACCGCTATGTCGGCCAGGACGGTGCCCGCCTCGATGGATTCCAGCTGGTACGGGTCCCCCACCAGCACCACCGAGGCTTCATCCCGCACCGCCGACAGCAACTTGGCCGCCAGCGGCAGCGACACCATCGACATCTCGTCCACGATCACCAGGTCGTGGAGCAGGCGGTTTCGCTCATGATGCTCGAAACGGCCCCGGCCCCACGCCCACCCCAGTAGCCGGTGGATGGTGCTCGCGCCCGCCTGAAGACCCATCAGCCTCTCCCTCACGACCGGATCATCCACGCCGGCGGC
The DNA here is from genome assembly GCA_958295745.1 of uncultured Acidimicrobiia bacterium. Taxonomy (GTDB): domain Bacteria; phylum Actinomycetota; class Acidimicrobiia; order Spongiisociales; family Spongiisociaceae; genus CATQHD01. The sequence goes on from OY282370.1 coordinate 550,831, forward strand.
GAACTCCGCCACCACCTCTCCCAACCGGGCGGACGCCTTGCCCGTGGGTGCGCACAGCGCCGCCCGCGGAAACCGCCCGGCGGGTAGATGCGCCAGGGCGGCCAGCAGCGCCGCCACCGTATATGTCTTGCCGGTGCCGGGCCCGCCGGCGATCACCGTGAACCGCCCGGTCAGGGCCGTCCTCGCCGCCCGGTGCTGGAGGTTCGGGGCGCCGCCCCCCGCAGGCGGAAGCAGCCGATCCAGGGCCGCCTCCACCTCGGGGTCCAGGCGGTCGGGAGGCGCGGCGGCGCGGGATTCGATGAGGCCGGCCACCCGGTCCTCGTACCGGAAGTAACGATCCAGGTAGAGGCGTCCGCCCTCCATCACCAGCGGCCGGCCTTCTCCCCCGCCGCCGGCCATGCGGCCGGACTCGACCGCCTCCGTCCATCCGTCCGGGTCGGGCCACGGGAGGGCGTCCACCGCCTCCGGGTCCTGGCCGTCCACCGCGACGGCGCCGCGCTGCGCGGCGAGGTCGATGCATACGTTGCCGAGGCGGGCGCCGCGCACCGCCAGGGCGGCCGCCAGCACCACCCGCGGGTCGGCCTCGCCGCATAGGCGGGCGGCGGCCGCGGCGGCGTGGACGTCGAGCGGGGACAGGACGCCGCCGTCGTTGAAGGGCGCCAGCAGGCCGGGGGCGCTGATCACCGCCCGGGCGTCGGCGGCGGCCGGTTCGAGGCGGTCGAGGACGCGGCCCGCCGCGGTCACCGCTCCCCCCCGGCGAAGAGGCCGCTTACCGCGGCGATCATCTCCGGGGGCGGCGACCAGCGCGCCACCCCGCACCGCTCCCCCTCCACCACCGGGGTGCGGGGGCCGATCATGCCCCGGACGAACAGGTACATCGACCCGCCCAGATGCGCCTCCGGGCGGTAGCCGGCCAGCCGCCATTGCAGGTAGCGGTGGAGGGCCGCCTGATAGAGGAGCGCCTGGAGCGCGTAGTTCCCGTGGTGCATGGCGGCGGCGAGGGGCCGGGGCCCGTAGTCGGCCGGAGCCGGGGCATCCCCCAGGGCGGGGAGGGTGTTCGACTTGAAGTCCATCACCGTGTAGCGGCCGCCGCCGGGGCCGGGCAGCAAGGCGGTGAGATCGATGGCGCCGGTCATGCATCCGCGGAAGGGGCGCTGGTCGAGCTCGGGGTCCCGGAGGAGGTCGAGGTAAGGGCGGTGCGGGTCGTCGGCGGGCAGGTGCTCGAGCGCGACCTCGGCGATGCGGCACAGGGAGATGGCGGACGCCCCGGCGCGCAGCGGAAGCTCGAAGTTCATCTCCTTGAGGGTCCGGGACGGATCGAGGCTGCGGAGGGTCGGAGCTTTGTCATCCGGCCCGAGGGGGGTGTCCATCGCGAGGGTTATCCCTTCGACCAGCCGGTCGGCGTCGAAGTCCCACGACCCGCGGCGGGTCAGCCGGGCCAGCTCGGCGCGGATCGCGCCGGGCAGGTCCTCGGCGTCGAAGGGAACCCGGTCGAAGAGCTCGTGCACCAGGGACCCGAACCGGGCCCCGCGGGGAAGGCCGGCCATCGGCAGCTCCTCGCCGGGGGCGGGCGGGGGCGGATCGGCTTCTGCTGCGGCCTCGTCGATGCGGTCCGCCTGCTCGGCGGTGTCGGAGCGTCCGGCGAGCGGGCGGTCCGGCGACAAGGACGAGAACGAGACCCGCCGCCATGTGTAGTCCAGGGGCCGGCCGAGCCGGGCCAGGTCGAGCGGGGGGAGGCCGGCGCCCCCCGGCTCGTAACGGACCGGAGGAACGGGCTCATCCAGGACGGTCTCGTCGATGACGCCGTACTTCCTCCCGATCTTCCTGTCTCCGTATGCTCGGGTGAGCAGCTGATGGAGCTTGGTCTCCTCCGAGCCGCGGACCTGCTCGATCCACCACAGCACCAGGCGGTGCTTCGCCCTGGTGAGCGCCACGTAGAGCAGGCGGCTCTCCTCCGCCGCCTCCTCGGACATGGCCGCTTCCTTGTGGTCGTCGAGGTCGGGCCCGCCCACATCGACCAGGCGGGGCCGCGGCTCGCCGGGCGGGGCCGGTTCGGGGTCGTGGAATACGGGGATGTCCGGCTTCCGGCGGGGAACGTCCCACAGGTAGGGCGCCAGCACCACCGGGTATTCGAGTCCCTTGGCGGCGTGGATCGTCTGTACCTGCACCGCGGCGGCGTCGGTCTCCAGGCGGCGCTGGCGGGATTCCGGGTCCTCGACGTTGGCGTCGGCGTTCCGGGCGGCCTCGTCCATGGCAGCCTCCAGCCACACCACCAGCGACCCGAGCCGGCCCCGCCGCCACACCGCATGCATCTCCTCGGCGACGTGGGCCAGATCGGTGAGCATCCGCTCGCCGCCCGGTTCGGCCAGCACCCTGGCCGCCAGGCGGGTGGTCCGGTCCACGTCCCCCAGCAGGGCCGGCACCCCGCGCTCGTACAGCAGGGTCCGCCAGCCGATGAAGCGCTGCTGCCAGGCAAGGGCCTTTTCGTCCTGGAGGGCGGCCGCTTCGTCCAGATGCAGGCCGGCCAGCGGGGTGACGGCCGCCATACGAACATGATCGGTGCGGTTGGGCCGCTCCACGGCGTAGAGGAAACGGCGCCACTGCTCCGCGGCGGGGGAAGCGAACACGCCGCCGGTGCGGGCCGCCACCGACGGGACTCCCCTCGCGAAGAGCTCCTCCCGCACCATGTCGACCTGGCGGCGGGTGCGGCACAGCACGGCGATGTCGCCCGGCCCGAGCGGACGCTTCCCGTCCCCGCCGTCCCGGGCCGCTCCGTCCAGGGTCACACCGGCGGTGAGCATCCGCACGATCTCGGAGGCGGCGTCGGCGGCCACCGCCTTCCGGGCCTCGGCGACGTAGAAGAATCGCCGCCCCCGCCACTTGTAGCCCCCTATCGGGAAGTCGTTCGAGAAGCGGCGTATCTCCAGCGGGGCCCCGGCGCCCTCGATGCGCGCCCGCCTGTGGCGGTCGGCGGGGGACACCTCGATGTACGCGATGCGGTCGTCACCGAAGACGGCCCCGGTGAGCAGGGAGTCCAGGGCGCTGATCAGAGGGCCGTCGCTGCGCCAGTTGGTGTCCAGGGTGCGGTGGGCGTCGGCGCTTGCGGCCGCGGCCAGGTACGACTCGATGTCGGCGCCGCGGAAGGAGTAGATGGCCTGCTTCGGATCGCCGATGATCACCAGGCGCGACTCGTCGAAGACGGCCCGGATCACCTGCCACTGGATCGGGTCGGTGTCCTGGGACTCGTCTACGAGGGCGACGGCGTAGCGCCGCCGCAGCAGCTCCCGGGCACCCTCCCCTATCACGGGGTCGGCCAGCGCGTCGCGGGCCTCCACCAGGCTGTCGTCGTAGGTGATCATCCTGGCGGACCGCATCCGCCGCGCCGCCAGGTCCCTCATCTCCAGGGCCATCTCCGCCCGGATACGCATCCCGCCTTCGACCTCGGCGGGCTCGGGCAGGAGGCGGACGTTGGGGGTGTCGGCGAGCTTCTTGCCGATGGCGGCGAGGTCTTCGGGGGAGACCGGCTCGATCGGGCCGCCGCCTTCCTCATCGGCCTCGCCGGCGGCGAAGCGGGCCACCACCAGATCGCCGGCGGCGCGGCGGATCAGCATCTCGTCGACCTCGCCGGGCGCCGCGTCGGCGGGCAGCCGGGATCGGAACCCGAGCTTGCGGAGCAGCCGCATGGCGAAGCCGTGGATGGTGAATATCTGGGCCCGGTCGAAGCCGTTCAGGGCCTCGCCGAGCCGGGCGGCGCGGCGCTTCCGATCCTCCGGGCCAGCATCGAGCAGGACCCGCATGTGCTCGTCGACCTCGCCGGTGCGCCGGCCTTCGAGGGCGCGGAGGGTCTCCACCATCCGTTTCCGCACCCGGTCCTTGAGCTCGGCGGTGGCGGCCCTGGTGAAGGTGACCACCAGGATCTCCTCCAGGCTCAGGCCCTCCTCGGCCACGAGACGGGTGACGGCGGCGGTGATGGTGAAGGTCTTGCCGGTGCCGGCGCTGGCCTCGATGATCGTGCGGCCCGGGCCGATCGCCTCGACAGGGTCGTACCGGGCGGCGGTCCTGCTCATCGCTCCGCCTCCGGCCTCACCGCCTTCTCCGAGAGGCGCGGCAGGATCGGCGCCCACAACCGCTCGGCGTACTCCGGGAAGCCACTCGCGGCCAGGTCGCGCATTTCGGCCAGGCCGGGGAACAGCATCTCGTAGGCCGGATCCTCCCCCTCCGACGGCGGCAGGCGGCCCCCGAAGGTGAAGGAGCTCCTCTCCCAGACCTTGCGGGCGGGGCCAAACGGGCCTCTTTCGCTTCCCAGGTTGCGCTGCCAGGCGTAGGCGGTCTCGCAGGGCAGCGGGATCGGCTTGTGCATCCCCTCCACGTACAGGTCCGCCAAGCCTGACAGCAGCCGATCCGCCGCCGCCTTGCGCTTCTGTGGGTGCCTTCCGAGCTGCTCGACGGCCACGGTCCACAGCTCGTCGCCCCGGAAGTGGCGCCCGATCAGGCGTCCGCTCCAGGACAGGGACGGTTCGAGCGCGGTCAGGAAGACGACTCGGACGAAGGCCTGCATCCGGTGCTTGCCCTTGAGTCGGGACGGGGTGACCAGATCGATCCGGGCCTTGGCGGGATCCGCCGTGACCGCGCCCTCGACGAAGCGTCCGCCGACCGAGACGGCGCCGGCGAACCGTTCGTTCCGCTCCGGGTCGTAGCCGACTTCGCGGGCCGCGGTCCAGAGCCCGATGGCCCGCTCCCCGGCGGTCTCGAGTCCCTTGCGGGCGAGCCGTCCGGGGGGCAGGGCGTCCGCGGCGCGTTCGCGCGCCTCGAGCTGCTCGATGCTGTAGCCCTCGACCAGCCCGGTGAGCAGCCGGTCGGTGAGACCCCATTGCGCCAGGAAACCGAGGTCGGCGGGCACGATGTCGTCGGATATCTCCCCCGCCTTCGGAATCCTGAACCCCATTCTGGCGTGGAGGAACCACCGGGCGGGGTTCTCGAGGAAGCGGATCAGATCGTCGAGGCGGATATCGGCGGGGATGTCGGCCCCGGCCGCGAAGTACGGGTACCGCAGCTGCCGACCCTCCATGCGGTCGCGCCGCTGGACGGCCGCCGCCCCGTCGTACTGCATCGGATCGAACGACCAGGGCCGTCCGGGCGGGCCGAGCCGTCCGGGGGTGAAGTTCTTCTCGCTGAAAGGCTGGAGGGGATGGCTGGTGACGATCTTTTCTACACCCTCGGCGCCGACCATCTCCCCGAGCGCGTCCAGCAGCTCGGCGATCGGCGCCGCCGGGGGGTACACCGCGTTGGTGAGCTCGTCGCGTCCGGAGTAGGTGACGATCAGGTGGTCGCCGGCCGCCATCACCGCGTCGAGAAGGAGCTGGCGGTCCTCGGAGGCCCGGTCGGGGTCGCCGACGATCTCGTGGTCCAGGAGCAGGTCGTCGCCGTCGTCCTTGCTGCTCCGGGGGAACCGCTCGTCGTCCATCCCCAGCAGGCACACCACCCGGTAGGGCACCGACCGCATCGGCGCCAGCGTGCAGACGGTGATGTATCCGGTGCGGAAATGCAGCGGGCCGGGGATGTCCTGCGACCAGTCCTCCACCGCCAGCCTGGCCTCGGCGGGGCTGATCTCCGGATCGGCGTGCGTCCGGGCGGGCGTGCGTCCGGGCCGGTCGTCCGCCTCCTCAGGCGGGGGGAAGCTCCTTTCGAGCAGCCGCTCCAGATGGCCCCACTGCCACTCCTCGCCCCATCCCGGAGCGGCGAGGAGGCGCACCGCATCGGCGATGACCGGTCCCCACTGCGAAAAGGGCCGCGGCCGCCCGAGGAGGGAACGCACCGCCGTTATGCGGTCGATGATCTGGGCCAGCAGGCCGACCGGGCGGGCCTCCTGGCCTTCGACCCCGTCGAGGGGGGCGATCCCGCCGACCACCCGGACGCTGCTGTCGGCGTAGAAGACCCCGGCCAAAGCCCGGTCCAGCCCCCGCCGCCAGGTGTGTTCTTCGTTGGCACCGGCGTTCCAGGCGGCCCTATGGCCGGCGTCGAGGCCCCAGCAGACGTTGGCGTCCTCGATCAGAGCGGCTATCGCATCGGTGATCTCGTCGTCCATCCCAAAACGCTGCCGCACCACCGGCTGGGCTGTCAGCTCCCTGACGGCGCCCGCCTCGAGCCTGGCCCCGGCTAGGTCGAACACCGCGGCCGCGAAACGGACCAGAGGGTTGACGGCGGCAGGCGCCCGGTCGGCGATGCGTATCCTCAGTTCGGGCAGGCCCCCCGCCTCGTCCTCGCCGTACGTCTGTTCCAGGCTTCCCGCGCCGGAGCCGGAACCGCCGTCATCGTCGATGTCCCTCATGAAGGCGGCTTCGATCAGAGGGGCGAAGGTGGCGATGTCCGGCGTCATGATCACGACGTCGCGGGGCTCCAGGGCGGGGTCGGAGGCGAAGACGTGGAGGATGGCGTCGCGAAGCACTTCGACCTGCCGTCTGGCGCCGTGGGAGACGTGTATCTGGATGGAGCGGTCCGGGCTGCCCGGCGGTTCCCCGCCCGGACGCGGGGCGGGCGCCCGGTTGGAGCGGATGTCGCGCTGGAGCCGCCCCAGCAGGGACGGGTTCGTGCCGCCGGGCCCGGACGGGGCGCCGCCCGCCGCCCGACCGCCGAGGGTCAGCTGCAGCTCTCTGCTCTCCCTGGCCCAGGTGCGCAACAGTGGATGGCAGACGAGGTCCCTGGTCGGGTCTTCGGCCCGCTCCGGCCGCCCGGTGAGGACCGGCGGACGGGCCAGCAAATGCGCCGTCTCCCTCCACAGGGCGGGCGAGGGATGCAGCAGGTAGAGGTGTACCTCGCGCCGGACGGCCGCCGCTTCCAACACCTCCATGTACAGAGGATCGACCGCAGTGAGCCCGTACACGAAGAGCCGGTCCGGAAGGTCCGCCTCTATCGAACCGTCGCGGATCGGATCGAGGGCGGCGGGCAGCAGCTCGGCTAGGCCGGGAATCCCGATCCGGTCGCGGACGAGCCGCCACAACCCCGGCTGCCATGCGTCCGCATCGGGGAGCGGCCCCCCGCCGGGGCCGATGTCGTCGCCCGCCTGCCAGGCCCGGATCATGGCCGGCCGCCGCCGGGCGTAGCGGGTGAACAGAGCGGCGATCTTGCGGGCGGCTTGGAGGCGCTGGCTGTTGCCGAGCGGGGTCTCGGCCCCTGGAGCCTGGATGTAGCGGCGGATCAGCCACATCCAGGGCCAATCGAGACCGTCGTCGAGCGTCGAGACCACATGACGGGTGAGGGCGCCCCGCTCCCAGGCCTCAACCGACGCCGCCGTCTCGGGCACGGCCAGCAACACCTCGCGCACGAGCCGCCCCGGAGAGGGAAACTCGACGTTGGCGCACACCCCGTCGCTCGGGGTGCGCTCCCCTATCTCAGAAGCGATGCGCTGGGCGAGCCACCGCTCGATGCCCCGCGTGGGCACGGCCACCAGCTCCCCGGCGAACGGATCGGCGGGCGGCGCCGCCAGATGACCGCACAGCTCCCCCACCAGCTCGTCGGGGTGCGACCGGACGTGAATCAGCAGCGCCACGCCGCCCCGCCCCGGACACCTGGGTTCCCGATGCCTATGACCTCCATACCCACCAAGGTATCACCCCCCACCGACACAACCCACCCCACCCACCGCGACCTGGAACTCAAGCCTTGCCCGGCGCAGGTCGTGTGGATCTTCCAGTGCCTCCACGCCGACCGGCGGTTCAGACCCGTTCATTGCTCATAACCCCTGCTTATGCCGCCCGCGAGACGGGCTGTCGTTTACCCCGGCGTCGGCACGCCTTCGTTCTGTCACTACCCTCTTGTACTCTTGTGCTCATGATATTCTGACATCCGAGGGGAGTGGAAAGTCCGAGATGCCCGGATCAACGACAGAAGAACAGATGCGCCACCTGCTCGACGGGGCCGACTTCTATGGGCTGTTCCTCGGGTTGGGTTGGGACAACCCCCCGGACACCGGCCCTGTACAGATCGTCAACACCGGGCTGACAGCCCGCCCGGTGGCTACGAAGAAGGGTGTGGCGGTGTGGCTGGTGGTCTGGGACGCGCCTCCGCACGGTCTAGAGAAGCGGCGGGTATCCCTCGCCCTGCGTAAATACTCCCCGATGGGACGCCTCGTGCTGTTCGACACCCCGGAGGAGGTGCTGTTCTTATGGCCGGAGCGTACCCAATCAGGCTGGGACCGTCTTGTTGAACATGTGTACCCGAAGGGGAGCGGCGGTGGGAACGCTGTATTGCAACGGCTCGAACGGGTGCGATTCACTCTGGCTGACCAGGCGACACTCACAACGCTCAACGTTCTGGATCGGATGCGGCTTTCGTTCAATGTAGAGAAGGTAACTAGATCCTTCTACAGGGAATTTCAATCTCACCACAAGGATCTTGTAGAACATATTGAGGGCATTTCGGATGAAAAGGACCGTGATTGGTACGCTTCTGTTCTGCTAAATCGGCTAATGTTCATCTATTTTATCCAACGCAAAAGATTTTTGGACGGCGACCAGAGCTACCTCCGCAACCAGCTAACTAAGGTTCGCGAATTATTTGGAACCGATCAGCCGTTTACTTTCTTCCGTGAGTTCTTGCTCCCTTTGTTTCACCAGGGTCTCGGCCACCCGAACCCGCAGTATGACAACTCCACAATAGAATGCCTCGTCGGTAGTCTACCATATGTGAACGGTGGCATATTCGAGACTCATCAACTTGAAGATGAATACGATATCTACATTGAAGATAAGGCATTTGAGCGTCTCTTCAAGTTCTTTGACAAGTGGCGATGGCATCTGGACGAGAATCCTACCGGTGCCTCTAATGAGATCAGTCCTCACATTCTCGGGTTTATCTTTGAGCAATCTATTAACCAGAAAGAAATAGGAGCTTACTATACCAAACCCGATGTGACTAGGTATATGGTAACATCTTCGATCATACCAGCTATCATAGATAGACTTGTCGCTGCTGGACTTGAAGATCCGTGTATCCTACTAGCAAGCTCCGGCGCTGACTACATTCATAAAAGTCTTGGCTACGGAGTTCATAAGTCCCTTCCACAAGGGGAGTTGAATCCAGCAGAAAAGCCTGACTGTTCTCTAGATATCGCCCTGCCTGGGGAACGGTGGTGCGACGTACTATACCGTCGACAATGGTACGACAATCTGGTTGAAAGGTTGTCGGACAAAGAGATAGAATGGACTATTGATGATTTGGTTACATATAATCTAGATCTAACAACTTTGATGGATGATTATCTGTCGTTACTCAGTAGCAAAAAGGAAATAGAGACAGCCTTCGAAGTGCTTCGGTCTTTAAATATTTGTGACCCAACAGTAGGATCTGGAGCATTCCTGTTGGCAGCCGTAGAGTTACTCGATCCTATGTACACCGCCGTAATAGAAACAGCCCGTTACTTTAACAGAGCCTCGGATAATAAGGAAAACGAAATTACTTTCCTGGCTGAAGCCTCTGTATATACTAGTGAACGGTACTGGATGCTAAAAACAGCCTGCCTCAATAACTTATATGGTGTTGATCTAATAGCCGAAGCTGCTGAGATCACCAAGTTGAGATTATTTCTGAAACTCGTAGCGCAACTAGACAATATATCGCAGGTAGAGCCATTACCTGATTTGGACTTCAATATCAGAGTTGGTAATTTGCTGGTCGGATTAGCTGATTCCGAAGATGCCGTCCAACGGTTTGGGGATCGTTTACCACTTTCCGACTTAGACTTAGCTCGCCACGCTGCGGAGATGGCAGCAGACGCTTATAAAGATTTTATAAAGGCTCAGTCTACTGACATAGAAAACGGACCGACTCTCTCAACTAAACGTAAACAGCAATTAGAAACGAAGGTCTGTATGGCGACTCACATAGCTGACTCAGCACTGCACCAGATGCGTAATGAACAGCCTTCTCTAAGTAATTGGCGCAGTACCCATCAACCTTTCCATTGGTTCACTGAGTTTCCTGCTGTCTGGCAACAGAAGGGATTTGATGTGATCATTGGAAACCCCCCATACATCAATACCAAAGGAAAACGCAAGACCGAAATCAATTACAGCTGGTATGGGTACTCTACCCAGTATTGTCCCGATATCTACGCGGTTTGTACAGAAAGAGCATCAAGCCTCCTGAACGACCAAGGGCGGTTAGCAATGATCGTTATGCACTCTTTGTGTTTCAACGATAAATTTAGCACATTGCGCGATTTCTTAATTAAACAATTTCCATCACTGTGGATCTCCTCTTATGCAAATATTCCTGATGGCTTATTCTCAGGTAGTGCCTCAGTTCGTAATTCGATTATTATTGGTAGCAGAAGAGGAAAAACAGGCCTATTAACAACACGTTGTCGCCGCTGGACAGCAATTAGTAGAGAAACTATGTTCAACGGAGTGAAATATATCCATCCTCACAATGCATTATTACATTTACATGGAAAACCAAAATGGCCATTTGTAGATGACCTAAATATATCTGATGCATTTTGCAATTTGATTAACAAAAATACGCCCTTGTCCGCAAATCTTGCGCCAAATAAACGCTACATCAACGGACCAGCTTTGTATTATAAAGATGTTGCTCGATACGTTCTTGGTGTCGCCAACACCCCCCCCCCCGCATTAATAATGACGGAGAAATTATAAGTTTCGCGTATGAAAGAACACTTTTCTTTAGCACGACAGAACACAGAGATCTAGCACAATTAATATTGTCGGGCCTTTGGGGTTATATATGGTGGTTAATTTATGGTGATGAATTCTCTGTTATTAAAAGAGTAGTAATCTCATTTCCAGCCGGAATAACTGATCTAGAGATTTCACCCCAAGCTCCTAAATTATTTGATCTAGCAACTGCACTCCAAAAGGAGTTGCCAAAACACCTCAAATGGAAGGCCAATGCTGGACTGAAAGTCGGACGATATGACTTACGTGAATGTCGCCATATAACTGATGAGGCAGATTGGCTACTCGCCGAGGCATGGGGACTAACTGAAGAACAGTTCTACGCTGCCGGTAATCTGAGAGACCGGATGACGTTTGGACGGAAGGACTAGTAATCTATGCCGAGAATTCTCGATAACATGTCTGCCTGGCTGGGGGAGGCCCTGAAGAGATCGCTTCGTGAGAACACCTTCTCTTTCGACGCAGCGGTCGGTTACTTCAACTTGAGGGGTTGGGGGCTTATAGCCAATCAGGTGGACACCCTGCCCGGCAGAGATGGCAGTCCGAAGGTTCGCCTGCTAGTGGGGATGACAGAGCACCCTCACGACGAGATGCGCCGCCTGCAGCGTCTCCGTGCACTCCCCACGATGGACCCAGAGACCGCCTCTAAGAACTCGGAGAAGGCATTTGCAGAGATGCGCAACCAGTTGGAAGTCGGCCTGCCCACCGAAGCCAACGAGAAGACGCTGCAGCAGTTGCGCTCCCAGATCGATTCCGGCGAGGTAGAGGTGCGCCTGTTCTTGGCCCACCGTCTCCATGCCAAGCTGTTCCTCTGCCACAAGAGCAGTGTTGACAACCCGCGCACCGGCTATGTCGGTTCGTCGAACCTCACCCGGGCTGGGCTGTCCGAACAGGGTGAGCTGAACGTCGATGTGACCGACCACGATTCCACCGCGAAGCTCGCCGCGTGGTTCGACGAGATGTGGACCCATCATCTCACGCTGCCAGCGAACATCGAATTGGTAGAGCTACTCGATAAATCATGGGCCTCGAAACACGCTTTGCATCCCTACCTGGTGTACCTGAAGATGGCCTGGCATCTGTCAAAGGAGGCCCGGGATGGCCTCATAGAGTACGGACTACCCCTGTCCATGTCGAACAAGTTGCTCGATTTTCAGACCGCCGCGGTGAACATCGCCGCCCGGATAGTCCACCAGCGCGGCGGGGTCATCGTCGGAGATGTGGTCGGCTTAGGCAAGACTCTGATCGCCACCGCCATCGCCCGTCTGCTCCAAGAGGAGCACGGTACCGACACGCTCATCATATGCCCGAAGAACCTGGTAACCATGTGGGAACAACACATGGATGAGTACGACATCCGGGGTCGGGTGGTGCCGCTTTCGATGGTACCCCGTGGAGCATTGACAGAGCTGCGGCGATACCGGCTGATCGTGGTGGATGAATCCCACAATCTCCGCAATCGGAAGAGCAAAAGCTGGCAGGCCCTGCGGACCTACATCGCCGACAACGACTCGAAGGTGGTGCTGCTGTCGGCCACCCCGTACAACAAGGACGTGTCCGACATCGATGCCCAGATGAGCCTTTTCATAGGCGACGATATAGATCTCGGCATCCGCCCAGAACGGGCTATCGCCGCAATGGGAGAAGCTGAGTTCGCGCTGAAATGTGAAGGCCGTATGTCCACCATCGCCGCCTTCCGAAGAGGCGAACACCGGGATGATTGGCAGGAGCTGCTGTCGCAGTTCATGGTTCGCCGCACCCGCCGCTTCATCCAGGACAACTACGCCATCAAGGACAGCCAAGGCCGTCAGTATCTGCTGTTCGAGAACGGCGGCAAGTTCTACTTCCCGGAACGGATCGCGAATCCGGTCGAGCGGGACTTTTCGCGCGATGACCCGGCCCGCGAGATGATCGCCCAGTCCACCCTCGACTCGGTGGCCGCCCTGCGCCTTCCTCGGTACAGGATCGGAGAACACCTAACAGATGACACCGCTCTCAACGAAGAAGAACAAGAACTGCTGGACGACCTCAACAGGTCGGCCCGCGGCAACCTAATGGGGTTCACAAGGGTGATGCTCTTCAAGCGGCTGTCCTCTTCGGGACCTGCGTTCCTCGCCACCCTCAGACGACACGCCCTGCGAAACCTGATAGCCACCTACGCGATAGACAACGGGCTGCCCGTCCCGATCGGATCGGTGGACAAGTCACTGTGGTACACCGAAACCGACCAGGACACCGGCGACCTGTTCGAGGAAGGCGGACTAGAAGATGGCGGCCCTCTGGATAATTCCGTCCCGGCGGCGGCTTACCACGAACTGCGCCAAGCCGGTCGCCGCAACGTGCGCTGGCTGAGATCGGAGCTGCTCAAACCCCAGTTCTCCGACGACCTCGGCCACGACACCGCCGTCATCCGCGACCTTCTCGACCGGTTCGGACAGTGGAATCCTGACAAGGACGGCAAACTCGACCAGCTCGCAGACATCATCACCAAACATTCCCCCGAGAAGATCATCGTGTTCACCGAATACGCCGACACCGCCTTCTACATCGCCGCGGAACTCAGTCGCCGCGGTGTGGACGGTGTGGAAGCGGTCACCGGGTCATCGGACGACCCGCTAGCGCTGGCCTGTCGCTTCTCGCCCGTCTCCAACAACTTTGCCCCGCCGGATCGAAAACTGATGGTGCTGGTATCGACCGACGTGCTATCGGAGGGCCAGAACCTCCAAGACGCCCACATCGTGGTCAACTACGACCTGCCGTGGGCCATCGTCAAACTCGTCCAGCGGGCCGGAAGGGTGGACCGGATCGGCCAGCAATCCGAACAGGTGCGCATCTACTCACTGCTCCCGGCAGGAAAGATCGAGGAGGAGATAGATCTGAGGGGCCGCATCAGAGAAAGGCTCAGGGACAACGCGCAGCTGCTCGGCTCCGACGAGAAGTTCTTCGGCGACCCGAGCGAACAGGCCATGATCGCCGGCTTGTTCGACGAACACTCCGAATACCAGCTGGCGGACGACGGCGGAGACGTAGACCCCGTGTCGATGGCGTATGAAATATGGCGTTCGGCGGCCGCCGACCATCCCGATCTCGCGGCCCAGGTGGAAAACCTGCCCGACGTTGTCTACTCCACTCTGGACAACAAGGCCGACAACCGGCCGTCCGCCGGGGTGCTGGTCCACTCCAAGACGGTTACGGGATCCGACGCGTTCGCGTTCGTCTCCGCCGCCGGGCGAGGGGAACGGATCACCCCCCAGAGAGCCCTGACAATGGCGGCATGTGAACCGGATGAAGCCCCCGCCACCCGTCTGCCCGAACACCACGATCTGGTGGCGGCGGCCTTCGCGGGCCCGCTCACCGCCCCTCCCGAACGCCCAGGCGAGACTCCGACCGGCGTCCGAGGGCGGGTCTGGAACCGGCTGGAACCCCGCAGGGATTCCTTAACAGACAACCTGCTGTTCAGCCGAGATGACCTGGAAGCCGCCTTGAACGACCTAGCGTCATACTCGTTGATGCAGCCAGCCACCGAGAGGCTCGCAAAGGCTTTGAGCCAACGGAGCAACGAAGACTTGGCCGCCCTGCTGGTCAACCTCCACCAAGACGGACGGCTATGCGAGTACCCCGACACCTCCGACCGAGAAGGCCGACCCGAACCAAGGGTCATCTGCTCGATGGGATTCACCACAGCCCCACCTAACACGCCCACCTCTGTTCAGGAATAGAGCCGGGAGTATCTCAGCCAGTTCGGCCCTCAAGTGGTTGGCCGGTCAGGAGGTCGTAACCCGCCACCTCGGTTCTCCAAGGTCTTCACCATCTCGAGACCCTCGAGTCAGCAACTGCGTCGCCGAACCGTCGGGCGGTAAGGATGCGACCGCACAACCAACCCTCGTAATGCTAGGGAAACACCGGTTCACCCGGAGATAACAATATTCGCTACCTTTAGCTTTATCAAGCACTTTGATTAGAAAAAAGGCTGGTGATCAGGAAAATCTACCCTACCTAGAGCCTGCCTACTGAGATGTTCCCCGAGTTCCGTGGCTTCTGCTCTGCGCCGACTAACAATCTTGCCTGCTTGTTCCCGTGTGATCCACGGTTTAGTAAAATCATTCTCCCATTGTCTAACTGATGGTACTGATGAATTTACTTTGCAGAGAAAGTCATGCCAACGGTGAAATATCTCATACAATTTATCAGCTGCGCTATGTAGGCTACCCATAGCCAAACCGAATTTTTGTCGATCTTTATCAAGATGAGCAACATATTTATTCGCATATGGTCTCACTTTATCAGACATTTTATCTAGTTCCTGTATATCCTGATAGACTATCTTCGGATCAAGATGGACTCCTTCATAGGAGATATTGTCAAAAGCTCTAAGATACCGTTTATACATATCATAATGGTACTCTGTATTTATACTGTCTGGATACCTACTAATCCACCATTCACGAGTCAAAATATGGGCTTCGTCCTTTATATTATTCAAAAGTAAATATAGAGACCTAGTCCGTTTATTTTTGTCACACATACTACGCACAACCATTGCCAAAGATCTTAGATAATTTTCGTTAACCCATTCGACAAAAAAGCTACTATCAAGCTGGGCAAAACCAACGATATCATTCCAACTTTCAAAGGCTCTACGCTTGAACCATATTCCACGAACTTGTTCAGCAATATCACCTTGTATCCAATCACGCCAATAGGCTATCCTCACGGAGATATCTTTAGTTTCTCCTTTGTCGCTCATAACAATCCTTTTTCTTCCATTGATCTGACAATATAGCAATGAAGTAGGTATAATAATACCATACTGGGAATATTAGTATCCTGAGTAGCACCAGGCGCGGTTACTTACCACTTAACCTGCGAGCGGTTGGCCGGTCAGTAGGTCGTAACCCGCCACCCGATTCTCCAGTGCTTCCACCATGTCGAGCACCCGGCGCGCGTCGGGTACCTCGCCGCTGAACTGGCGGGCGGTGTAGGCCGCTACCGCACACCCCGCCCTCGTCAATTCCTCGACCATCTCCGGCGTGGCCGCATCGTCTACCCATCCCTCGTTCCAGTAGCGGGATTCCATGTGCCAACGGGTGATCTCGTCTGCCGTCTCCTCAGACAGTCGAGAACGCACAGCCCGGCGATGGGGTTCGGCCATCTCGGCGCAGAGCTCGTTGATGTCATGCCCCCAAGCCAGGCTTTCCCGGTCGGCGCCGAGATGGATCAGCGCCTTCAATGCAGCCTCCACGGTGTACTGGACGTGGGCGCACGCCCACCCGAACCGGACAGCCGCCGCCAAGAAAGCAAAATCCTCATCGCCTTTCTGCTGTTCCAACTGCTCCTCGCGATCAGGCAGCAATCTCCCGCGGAGGGACACCAGCCCGCGCAGTGTTTCGTGAAGCCTTGTCAATGCCACTTCGTAGTCGCTGATAGGCATGACCATCTCCTTACCCCAGTTCACTTTGCCGGTGCCGCGGTCAACCAGTACAACACCCTCCCTGGCGGCCCTGCTCTCGAACGAGGTGCGCACCTGCTCGGTGCGCACCTTCCATTCGGGGCGGTCGGTGACGAACACCTCAACAGGATGCCCGGCCGCTGCGCTCGCCAGCGAAGACAGCTCCTTCACCCGCTCAGAGCGGGTCCGGTAATCCAGGTCGTCATAGATCGCAGCGAGATCGATGTCGCTGCGTTCTGTGGCGTCGCCGCGGGCCACCGAGCCGAACAACACCACCCTGCTCACACCAACATCCGCCAGCGCCGCGGCGGCCCGTTCGGCATCCCCCCGGCGCGGCGGCGCCGTTCTTACAGGCATACCTGTTCATCCTTCCTGCTCCGAACCCTCGGCTGCGGTCACTCCTCCCAGCACGGCAGCACAAGGTATGGCTGTGAGTCTACTTTCCACCCTCCCCGGATGCCCCCGAGCGGCGGGACCGCACATCGCGTAGTCTCCAAGGAACTCTTACGACCGTGAAACCCGCAGGAAAGGGGTTCGGATGGCAAAGCGCAGATTTACCGAGGTCGAGGCGTACCAGCACGCCGACGATCAGTACTACTACCGGCCGGTGGTGGCGGGCAAGGAGCTGTTCACCTATGTGGCCCACGTGCCCGTCGGCGGACACATGCCGCCCCATGACGACGAGGCCGAACTCTTCGAGCTCTCGCTGTTCATGTTGGAAGGGGAGCTCGACATCCTGCTCGGCGGCGAAGAGGTGCAGATCGCCAGAGGAGACGCCCTCCACATTCCCCGATGCGTCCCGGTCGGCGTGACCAACAACGGTTCGAGCACCGCATCGTTCGTGCTCAGTTTCTCGCCCCCGCCGCCCAACGTCGATCTGGACACGATGAAGCAGTCGGCCATCGACCGGGGCCGGGTGGTCGTAGAACCGTCCGACGTGGAGAGCGTGGTCGGCCCGCTCTCCTTCCCCGGAGGGGCTTCGTGATCGACCTCCATAGGAAGTAGTACACCTGATGGGCGGCAAACGGCTCACCGAGTAATGACCTACCCGCCCCGATGTCGGGAGGAAACGCGTCTCGTCGGGGTCGAAGGGGCGGTGCTGGCCGGGACCTTTGCCTACCCCGCCTCCGGCGAGGCTTGGCCTGTGGTGCTTCTGCTGGGCGGCACTTTCGGCGATCTCCGGGATGGGGACGTCGATCCCCGGTTGTTCCCCGACGCGCCCAAGCGGGGCATGTACGCCCTGTTGGCGGGCGGCTTGGCGGAGGCTGGCATCGCTTCCTTCCGGTTCGACCGTAGAGGCGCCGGGGAAAGCACCGGCCGGTTCGGCGCGGGCCGCGCTCAGGAGGTGGCCGACGCCAGGGCCGTCTGGCGGTGGGTCCGGTCGCTCCGAGAAGGGAACGGGACGGCGGCCATGTTGGGGCACAGTGCCGGAGCCTATGTGCTCTGCCGGGTGGCGCTGGAGGCGGGCCAACCCGATGCGGCGGTATTGCAGGGCGCCTTGTACCGGTCGATCCCCGAACTGCTGGAATACAACTCCCGCCCGGTGCTCGAATACATGAAGACCGGAGAGGCCCGGGCCCGCTGGGTCGAGGAGCATGCCCCCAGGGCCTACAGAGGCGCCCTGATGCTGGATGCGGTCCTCGCCGCCATCGAGAACGGAGACCGTACCGCCCGGGCCGTGATCGACGGCGCCCCGGTCGAGCGGGATCTGGGCGACCTCGACTACGACTTGAGAATGCCCCCCGAGGACCAGTTCCGGCATCTCAAGGCCCCGACCTTGGTGCTGCATGCCGCCGAGGACTCGAACGTGCCGGTCGAAGACGCCTTCGACACCGTGCGCGCCCTGTGGGCCGCCGGCAACCGCGAGGTGGAGCTGCATCTCGTCCCCGGCGCCAACCATTCCTTCCAGATGGACGACCTCAACCCCGAAACCCGTCTCCGGGAAAAGATGACCCTCCAGAACTTCGCCCGGCCCTTCCACCCCCTGTACCCTGCCGCGGTAATCGACTACCTGTCTCGCCGCCTACTTCCCGATACTCCGTAACTGTTAGTGAACGAGAAAACAGGACACCCTATCCATTTTATATCGGCCATCCCATAAGTTGGGTATCAGTCATATTACGAGTTTGCATATATTACCTCCGCTGTGTTGAAAATATCATCTCGAATATGAGGAGGTATCATAGGCCAAGAAATGGCTCCCCGTGTGACCCAACCTACCTTTCGCCCTAATATATCTGACAACTCCTCTCGAGCACGTACACGCTCAAATATAGTCAAGTAACTATCTTCTTCATGGTCTACAAGGACATCAACATCGCTGTCGGGCGTGAAATCATTACGTAGAACAGAACCGAACAGGCACAACTCTTGTATATGCCATTTGCGACAGAACTGGGCCACAACGGACATATCCAACTCAATATTGTGGAGAATCTGTGGCGTCAATCTTCTGATACCCTTGCCGTCAGATGGTTGCTGACCGTACTGCTGGTCAACCTCCACCATTCATTAGCCAATAGACAACTCTTTTTGGATATCATCAGCTACGGCCATAACCACAAGCTATTATATCCCTGGCTTAATCAAGTCTCCTGTTCTATCTCCTGTATATTACTGGCTTTTTGTCTCTCGGCTTCCTTGTGTCGCTGTAATGCCTTCATCTCTTCAATATATGACTCAATTTCAGCTATATTTCTGTCATGCTCCTTTGAAATATTCAACAGGGATGCTAACGCTAGTAGTAACCAACATAATAGCCAAATAGTTACAATAGAAAGGAAGTTAATTACCCAATTAATTTTGATTTCCGCAACCATTATAGCAGTCATCAAAGACAAAATTGACGAGGCAAAGGCTATCCAACATGTAATTGTATAAGGTAGTCGTATTTCGTTTTCTGACTTATCAACCATACGAACTATCTCACCATAGTTAGAGCCTTGCAGTTGAGTCCGGAGAGTACTCCACCTATGCCAAACAAAACCCAGGATAGCGAATGATAAGGTCAGAATTGCAAAAAACCATGTCTGCTTTAGTTTGAGATCCGTTTGAATAAAAATGATTGCTACACATACACTAAAGGCAGAGGCTATCCATAGATCCCAGTGCCATAAGCACCTAAGACGAAGAACCCAACGGCGAGGCTCAGCTGGGTTCTTCATAATTTAGCTCGTCTTCAATATCCACGACAACTTTATTTCTACTTTGTGCTTCAAGCAGCTCATGTTGAGTTTGCATTAGAACTTCATTTGACACTTCAATATCATCCTCACCAGAGGGAACTACAATAGGAGTCTCAACTGCTCCACCATTCACGTCTAGAACAAATCGAGAGTCATCTTTAGTATTGAGGTCAGATCCAATCAAAGTTGCCCTACCATAACCAAGGCGTACATGATCCATAGCTTGTTGAGATAAATCGGAAGATATATCAATATATCCGTCCTTTTCAGCCTTAGCTTTGATATCTAATATCCCTGCCTTTAGCTCGCTCATCATATCTCTAATTTTCTGGCGACCTGTCCAGTTTGGATTCGGATATAATAGTCGAACTTTGAACGTCGAAACTCCGCCTACAGACTCCAGCCATTGATCTATTGTTTTACTGTATTTAAACTGTCTTATAGTCCAAAAATGGGTACCATTAGCGCTGAGGAGTGCCTGCAGACTACCCGTCACGGTAGTCGGTCGTACTTCACCAGGAATGAGCTGAAATGTAACCAAGCAGTGAACATCACTTATGAGGAAGGGAACTACCACACCACTAGAAGCCTCACCTCGAATGAAGTCTTTCTTGGCTTCATCCCATTCTACAGTTGAGAAATCGCCCTCTCTAACGAAACCAATATGTCCAGCCCAGAGACCATCTTCCGGCCTGGTAAATCTAGATAACCTCCAAGTGCGTGAATATCGAGTAACTTGTGTACCCGCTACCCACGACTCTTTAAGTGCAGAGCGGAAGTATTCTGATGGGCCGTGCTCGCCTAGACCCTGCAGTTTGATCTCGGCATGAGAGACTCGAAAATCTTTTTCCATCTAGAAATCTCCCTCGTCTATACCGCAGGAGGTTCTGACCAACCCTACTCTTGCTTGCAGGCATACCCAGTCGTCCTTCCTGATCCAAGCCTCAACTGCGGCCACTCCCCACGTCATAGCCGTCAGTCTACCTCCAGGACACACCAGCCAGCGCACTGCCCACAGATCATAAACAAACTCACGGCCGCGGTCGACGGGTGTAGCCACACCCGAAACGAAGGAAACCCAGGGCGTCGCCCTGGGTCCTGTTGGTAGCGGGGGTAGGATTTGAACCTACGACCTTCGGGTTATGAGCCCGACGAGCTGACCAGCCTGCTCCACCCCGCGTCGTTGCGGCGATCATCGTAGCACAGTTCTGGGGGGTACGTGCAAGACGCCTGGGGCTACAGGGCGGAGGCGAACTCCAGGGCCTCGTCGAAACCGGCGCCCCTCATCAGCAATCCCCGCATCTTCATCAGGGGGCCTACCCGGTCTATGGCGAAGGCGCCGCCCAGCCGGTCGCCGTTGCGGTAGAGGGCCAGCAGGGCCGGCTCGCCGGGCGGGTCGTCTACGAACACCACATCCTCGGAGGCTAGGCCCACCAGCTGGAGGCGGTGGCCGTACTGGTCGGACCAGAAGTAGGGGACGCCCTCGTAGGGGGACGGGTCATCACCCCTGGAAACGTTCAGGATGTTGCGGGCGGCGGCGACGGCCTGCTCGACCGTGTTGGTCCAGTGCTCCACCCGCATCCGCCGTCCGAAACGGGGGTTGTCCCACGAGGCGAGATCGCCCACCGCATAGACATCGGGCAGGGAGGTGCGCAGGTACCGGTCGCAGACCACCGCCCCTAGGTCGGTCTCGACCCCCGAACCCTCCAGCCATTCCACGTTGGGGATCACCCCTATCCCGACCACCACCGCATTGCACCCGACCTCGCCGCCGTCCGAGAGTTCCACGGCCAAGCCGCCGCCGGGCATCTCCCTCACCCCCGCAACCCCCGCACCGCGCCGGAGCTCGGCCCCGTACAGGCCATGCAGCTCGGCGCACCGCTTCCCCACCTCACGACCCACGGCGGCGGCCAGCGGCTGGTCGGCGGCCTCCAGAACAACAACCTCCACGCCCCTGCGCCGGGCGCTCGCCGCCACCTCGCTCCCGATGAAACCCGCCCCGACCACCACCAAACGGCGGGCATCCTCCAGCGAGGAGCGGATGGCCGCGGCGTCGTCGAGGGTCCGCATCACGTGAACCCTAGGAATCCCTTCCGCGCCGGGCAGCGTGCGGGCGCGGGCGCCGGTTGCGATGACCGCGGCGCCGTATTCCAGCTCCTCGCCGTTGCCCAACCGGATCGTGCGGGCCCCGGCGTCTATCCCTACAGCCGGAGATCCCAGCCGCAGACCGATGCCCTGCTCCTCGAAGAACTCCGGGGTCCGGAAGAACGCGTCGGCGGGTTCTTTCTCCCCGGTCAGGACCTCCTTGGAGAGGGGCGGGCGGTCATAAGGGAGGTGCGGCTCGTCGCCCACCAGGGTGATCCGTCCCTCGAACCCGAGGCTGCGCAGAGTGGTGGCCGTCCGCAGGCCGCCGAGGGACGCCCCGACGACGACCACCGCCGGCGGCGGAGGCGCTGAAGAACCAGAGGCGGAAGCGCTCATCCGGCGGGGGCGGGCGCCAGCTCGAAGACGCCGTCGGCGAACTCCATGAGCCAGCGCCTATACATGACCGTCCCCAGGTCGGCCGCCTTGACGTGCATCTCGGCGGTCAGCTCCACGGGAAGCTCCTCGGGGCGCTGGGATTCGACCACCGGCTTGTCTTGGGCCAGGATGACCCGCTGCATGCGGTCGAACTCCTCGTCCTGGTCGAACCCGTAGTTACGCGCCATGAAGGTGAAACAGCGGGTCCGCTTGCGGCTCACCGGGGCAACCGCCACGTGGAGGATGTAGTGCTCGTCGGGGCCGGCGGAACTATCCAACCACATGGCGTTGGGCATGAACACCCGGTACCGCTTCCAGGCCTCGTAGGTCTCCCCCACCCCGGAAACCTGCGCGTTCTTGGGATTGTCGGTGTATTCGAGGAAGGGCCCGGCCGTTATGCGGATCTCGCCCCCCTGTCGGTAAGCCTCGTAATCGGCGATCACCGCGTTGTCCCTGTCGCCGAGGATGCCGTGATGTACGTGGGCGAAGTGCGAGAAGTCGAAGTAGTTCTCGAGGCGGCGGCCCACCGAACAGTCCCACTCGTAAGGATCCCACCGCATGATCCTATATGAGGGGTCGTCGAGTTCCGGTAGCACGGCGGGCGGGAACACGGGCAGATCATCGCCCAGGCAGGTCCATACCAGGCCGCCGGATTCGACCGCCGGGTAGACCGGAAGCCGGGCCTTCAGCTTGCCGTTGAGCTCGGGACGGGCCGGGATGTCCACGACCGTGCCTTCCTTGTCGTAGGCCCAACCGTGGTAGGCGCAACGCAGGTAGCAGCCGTCGATGCGGCCCAAAGCCAGCGAGGAACCCCGATGGCGGCAGATGTCATCGAAGACATAGGGTTTGCCGTCGAGCCGGACCACCGCCAGACGGGTGTCGAAGAGCGTCACCTGATGGGGGGTGTCCGTCAATTCTTCGGAGAACGCCACCGGATGCCAGAATTTCTTCATCTGCTCGTAGAGGCGGGTCTCGCCCGCCACATCGAGCTGGGTGGAACCCTGTACTTCCCTCAAATCCGATTCGGCGGTCCCGTAGAGCTTCTCATCCACCGGGTCCAACAGAGTGGTCATATGGCCCCTCCCCTCTCATTTCGCAAAGACATTTCCATGCATGTCCGGCACCCTTCTTCCGGCGGCTATCCGGGGTGGACGGTTATCGCCTCCACAGGGCAACATACGGCGGCGTTGTTCGCATCGTCGACCAGCTCATCGGGAAGGTTCGGCTGCAACACGATCACCTCGCTGTTGTCGTCGGCCACCTCGAAGATATCCGGCGCGACCGATGCGCACATTCCGGAAACGATGCATACCGCATGATCGATCTCTACTGCCGCCACCTCCGGCCTCCGTTCTGCTGCGAGCCTTGGCGCGGATGATAGCCGAAATCAGGACCTCCGCCCCGGAAATATACCCCTTGATATAACTGTCGTCAATATATCTGATCGGCCCGGACGCGAAAGGGTCGGCATCCGGCCGCCGAGAGACGACGCGGCGGCGGGGGTAAACTCTTCGGCGCAAGAAGCTAAGAAGGAGGGGCCGTGGCCATCGCCGGCGAGTACACCGTCGCCGAGGACCAGATCCGGTTCGACCGCCCCGCCGAGGAACGGCTGTACCGGGCGCTCTACGACTTCTGGCACCCGGTCGCCTACGCATCGCAGCTGAAAGACGACAAACCGCTGGCGGCCGCCCTCTTGGGCGAGTCGCTCGTGCTCGTCCGCCTCGACGGCGGGGTGAGGGCCTTCCGCGACCTGTGCGTGCATAGGGGCACCGCCCTCTCCCTCGGCTGGGTGGAAGACGACGCCCTTCGCTGCGCCTACCACGGCTGGAAGTACGGCCCGGACGGCATGTGCACCGAGATCCCGTCCCGGTTCGGAACCCGCATCCCGCCCCGAGCCCGGCTCACCCGCTACGAAGCGGCCGAGGCGGCCGGCCTCATCTGGGTCTGCCTGTCAGGCGAACCGAGGCACCCATTGCCGGAGTTCCCTCAGATGGGCGACCCGGACTTCCGGATCATCGAAGTGGCGCCTTACGACTGGAACTGCTCGATGCCGCGGCGGATCGAGAACTACGTCGACTTCGCCCACTTCGCCTGGGTCCACGACGGGGTGCTCGGCGACCGCCGCGAGCCGGAGGTGCCCGACCACGGGATAGAGCGGGCGGGGCATGAGCTGCGCTTCGACCATCCCGGCCTGCGGCGCCTGCTGCCCGAATCGGGCGGGCCCGGCCAGGCGGGGCCGGAAACGGCGGTGGACGTCCTGATCGACTACCGGCTGTTCATGCCCAACACGGTCCTGCTAGACCATCGGATACCGGCGCTGGACCAGCGGTACCTGCTGTTCTTCACGGTCTGCCCCACCGGTCCCAAGACCAGCCGATGCTTCACCCTCCAGGGCCGCGACTACTCCCACGACGAGGAGACCGACCGCGAGCTGCGCGAGTTCAACGCGCTGGTGATCGGCCAGGACCTGCCCATCGTGCAGTCGCAGAGGCCGGAGGAGCTCCCCATGGACCTGTCCGCCGAGGTGCAGATAAAGGGCGCCGACCGGGTGGCGGTCGAATACCGGCGCTGGCTCAAAGAGATCGCCGACGGCACCGGCGCGGACGCGGACGCGACCTGACCCGTCCGGCGCACGCGGTGGTACAGGCGGGAGGAAGCGGCGCGGCGGCGGCCGCAAACGGGGGCAACCGCCGCGCCGGTGCCGGTTACTCCGCCGCCACGAAGGGAATCTCGAACTCACCGGCCTGCACCTGCGCCAGCACCTCTTCGTACTTGGCCATGGCGTCGGCCGGGATGTCCTTGCCGAACCCGTCGTTGAGTTTCACGTAGAGCCCGTTGTCGGCCAAGCCCACCGAATAGAACTTGGCGGGTGTGAAGGTTCCGGCCCGGACGTCCTGCGCCATCAGGCGGAAAGTCTCGGAGAGGTTCCAGACCATCGACCCGAAGATGTTCTCCGGGGCGAGCGAAGACTGGTCCACCACGTACCCGAGCACCCCGCCGCCCGATTCACGGGCGCCTTCGATGGTCCCGGCGTCCACCCCGCAGGTGACGAACATGTCGGCGCCCTGCTCCGCCTGGGCCAGGACCGCCTCCTTCGTCAGGGCCACGTCCACCCACGAACCGATGTAGGTGGATATCAGGCTGGCGCCGGGGTTGACCTCCCTGGCCCCGAGCACGAAGCCCTCGAGCATGGCGTGGCATACGGGAATGTCGAAACCGGCCGTACCGCCGAGCACCCCCGTCTCGCTCACGCCTCCGGCGAGGATGCCGGCCAGGTAGCTGGCCTCGTGGAAGGGCTGGTCGTAGTCGGCCACATTCTCGGCCGTGCCTCCGAAGCCCCCGGCCCAGGCGAAGGCGACATCCGGGTATTCGGGCGCCACCTCCATGACCGCGTCGCCGTAACTGAACGAGTGGGCGATGATCAGATCGAACCCCTCGTCGAGCAGCGGGGTGAGCACCCTTCGGACCGCGGAGGTCTCGAACTCCAGCGCCTCTACCACCTCGAGGTCGATCAGGCCCTCTTCCTCCAAGACCTTGACGCCCTCGTAACCGGCCTGGCTCCAACCCAGGTCGTTGCGGGGCGACCCGATGATCAGCGCCACCTTCACCGGCTCCTCGGACATCGCGGCGGCGGTGGTAACGACGGCGGTCGTGGTGGAGGGCGCTTCCGCCGCCGTGGTCGATGGAGCGGCGGTGGTAGAGGGCGCGGCCGCCGTGGTCGTGGTCGAATCGCCGCCGCAGGACGCTGCGACGACTCCGAACGCGATCAACGCCGCGATCGCTCCGATTCTCCGATGCTTCATGGGATCCTCCTTCCGGATCGCCGACATTCTACTGCTCGAACCTCCGAAGGACTCTTCCGGGACACCCTGAGAGCAGGCGGTCCACAAAAAGCTAGTCCTCCCGAGTGCCGGCCTCCTTCTCGTAGGGGAAACCCAGGGACTTGGGCTGGGCGTCGTCTCTCGCCCAGGCGGTGGCCGCCACCACCACCGCGATGGTCACGATGTAGGGAAGGGCCTGGAAGAGCTCGAACGGCACCCCGGTCTCCACACCGCCGCCCGCGGCCTGGATCCTCAGCTGCAACGCGTCGGTTATCCCGAACAGGAGGGCGCCGCCCATGACCCGCAGCGGGCTCCAGCGCCCGAAGATGACCAGGGCGATCGCCACCCAGCCCCGCCCGGCGGTGATGTTGTCCCGGAACAGGCCCAGCTGGGCGACGATCAGCACCGCCCCTCCCAGCCCGCCCATCACGCCCGACACCAGCAGGGCGCACCAGCGGATCCGGTCGACGTTGACGCCGGCGGCGTCGGCCGCGTCGGGCCGCTCCCCCACCGCCCGCACCGACAGGCCGAACCGGGTGCGGTACAGGACCCACCAGACGGCCCCCACGGCCAGAATGGAGATGTAGACGAGCGCGTTCTGATCGAACAGCACCGCCCCGACTCCGGGTATCGAGCCCAGCAACGGGATCTTCAACGACGGGAGGGTGTCGAAGCGGGGGGGCGTGGTGGTGACCCCGAACAGCTTCTCATAGGCCAGCGAGGTGGCGCCCCCCGCCAGCAGCACGATGACGATCCCGTTGATCACCTGCTCGGTCTTGAAGGTGACGCTGAGCAGCGCCATCAGGGCGGCCACCGCGACGCCTAGGCCGACCCCGGCGATCACCCCGATCCAAGCCTGGCCGCTGTAATAGGCGCCCAGGAACGACCCCAGCGCCCCCGAGAGCAGTATCCCCTCCAGGCTGAGGTTGAGAACCCCGGCCCGCTGGCACAGGGCCTCCCCCACCGCCGCCAGGCCGGTGGGCATGGCGAGGCGGATGCCGGCGTTGAGCAGCGGAATCAACGCGCCCGCTCCCAGGACGGCGGCCCAGTCCATCAGCGCCTCGCCAACTTGTCCGCCACCAGCAGCACGATCACGAACAGCGCCTGCAGAACGAAGACCGCCGCCCGGGGCACCTGTTGGGAACGCTGCACGATGTCGCCCCCCACCGTGATGGTGGCGATGAACACGGAGGACAGGACGATCCCGAGCGGCCTCATACGGCCTAGGAGGGCCGTGATTATGGCGGTGAAACCGTAGCCCGCGTCCAGGTTGTTGTTGAGGCGGCTTTCCACCCCCAGCACCTGGGCTATACCGGCCAGGCCCGCGAAACCCCCCGATATCATCATCACCTTCACGATCAGGCGGTTGGTGTCGATGCCGGCGGCGCGGGCCGCGTCCCGGTTCATCCCCAGCACCCGGACCTTGAATCCGAAGGGGGTGCGCCCCATGGCGTATATGACCACCGGAACGAAGATCAGGCCGATCAACAGCCCGGCGTGGACATCGAGGAAAGGAAGGTCGGGAAGCCGGGCGGCCGACGGGATGAGCTTGGACTGGGGAAGGTAGTAGTCCGGGTCCCGGAGGGGCTGGCGCACCAGGTAGGCCACCCCGAAGATGGCGACGTAGTTGAGCAGAAGCGAGCTGATCACCTCGTTGACCCCCCACACTGCTTGGAACTTGCCGACGATCCAGCCCCAGGCCGCTCCGGCCGCCGTCCCGACCAGCAGGGCCGCCGGTATCAGAACGACGGAGGCCTGCACGGGGGAGAGGATGGCGAACGCCCCTCCGACCACCGCCCCGACCAGGTACTGACCCTCGGCGCCGATGTTCCATACCCGGCCCTGGAACGCTATTGCCAGGCCTAGGCCGATGAGCAGCAGGGGCGTCACCTCGCCCAGCATCAAGGTGATCGTCGAACGGGAACCGAACGTGCCCGTGACTATGTCCGCGTAGGCGGTGATCGGGTTTCCGCCCGCCACAGCGATCACCCCGGCGCCGAGAACCAGGGCGACCGCCGCCGCTCCGACCACGTTGACAGGCGAGCCGATGCGGTCCTTCCACCGCCTGGAACGGACGGCCGGCGGAGGGGCGGGGGCGGTCATCGGACCCCGGCCCCGGATTCGGCCGCCACCCCGCCCATGGCCAGGCCGATCCGATCCCGGTCGAGCGGCGTCTCGGTCAACCGGCCCCTGTACATCACGTAGCAACGGTCCGACAGGGCCATGACCTCGTCCAGATCCGTGGAGATCAGCAGGACCGCGACGCCCTTCCGGCGCTGCTCCCGCAGCTGCTGCCAGACGAACTCGATGGCGCCGACATCCAACCCCCGGGTGGGCTGGGCGGCCAGGCACAGACGGAGCTCCTCGCTCATGGCCCGGGCCAGGACAGCCCGTTGGGCGTTGCCGCCCGACAGGGTCCCCGCCCGCTCGGCCGCCGACCGCACCGCTATCGAAAACCGGTCGATCAGCTCGGCCCCGCGAGCCGTTATCGCCTTCGAACGGAGCCGCAGCGGGCTGCCGAAGGGCGGGCGGTCGATGCGGTCCAGCACCAGGTTCTCCGCCACCGACAGCTCCCGTACCAGCCCGTGCCGGTAACGATCCGAAGGTATGTAACCCACCCCGCGTTCGAGCACCCGGCGGGGCCGCGCCCCGGTCATGTCATCGCCGGAGAACCGCACGGCGCCGGAGTCGGGGGTCCGCAACCCCATGAGCGCCTCCTCGAACTGGGCCTGGCCGTTGCCCTCCACCCCGGCGATCGAGACGATCTCCCCGGCGTGGACGGTGAGGTTCACCCCTCTCAGCTCCCTCGCGCCCCCGCCGGCGGGGGATACGGACTCGCCGGACATGACCAGGTCCTCGACTTCCAGAACGACCCGGCGGTCGGCATCGCCGGGCTCGCCGCCCTCCTCCCGCCGCTCTCCGGCCGAGGTGAGCACCTCCACCAGCGACACGTCCCTGCCGACCATGAGCCGCGCCAGCTCGGCCTGGTCCGTCTCGTCGCGATCCAGAGTCGCGACCTGCTTGCCCCGCCGGAGAACTGTCACTCGGTCGGCGGCGCTCATTATCTCGTCGAGGTTGTGGGAGATGATGATGATGGAGGCGCCTTGACGGGCCATGACGCGGATCCCCTCCAACAGCCGGTCCACCTCTCCGGCGGTGAGGGTGGCGGTGGGCTCGTCGAGGATCAGCACCCGGGCTTTGCGGTACAGCGCCCGCAGTATCTCGGCCCGTTGCTGCTCCCCCACCGAAAGTTGCCAGACGAAGGCGCCCGGCGGCACTTCGAGCCCGTACCGTTCGCCGAGGGCCTCGACCCGCCTGCCCACTTCGTGGAGGTCGGGCAGCCGCAGCCGCCGACCGCCGGTCTGTCCGAGGATGATGTTCTCCGCCACCGTGAGGCGCGACACCAGCTTGAAGTGCTGGTGGACCATGCCGATCCCCCGGTCGATGGCGTCCTGCGGCGAGCGAAACCGGGCGGGCCGGCCTTCGACTTCCATGGTCCCGGAACCGGGCTGGATGAGCCCGGAGAGAACGTTCATCAGGGTGGTCTTGCCGGCGCCGTTCTCGCCCAGCAGGGCGTGTATCTCCCCCTTGCGGAGATCGAAGTCGACTTCGTCCACCGCCGCCAGCCCGCCGAACCGCTTGGTGATGCGGCTCATCGCAACCGCCGGTTCTCGATGCGGTGCAGAAGCTGACATGTTCATCCCGGCGGGAAGGCTCGGCGTGTTTCGCCGGCAAGGGTGCTCAGCCTACCGCCGGCTCGATCCTCCCGTTGGCGATCTCCAGCAGCCACCGCCGGTATTCGAGCGTCCCCAGGTCGGCCCCCTTGACGTGCATCTCGGCAGCCAGGTCGGCCGGCAGCTCCTCGGGGCGCTGTGATTCGACGATGGGGCGGTCCTGGTCGGTGACCATCTGGGCGAACGCCCGGAAGTCGTCGTCGCTGCCCGGGTAGTTCCGGCCCACATACGTGAAACAGCGGGAACGCTTGCGGTTCACCGGCGCCACGGCGACCCACAGCACGTAGTCCTCGACCGCCCCGGCGGCGCTGTTGAGCTTCATGGCGTTGGGCAGGAACACCCGGTACTGCTTCATGGCCTCGTACGTGTCGCCCGAACCCGATTCGGGGTTGTTCTTCACGTTGTCGGTGAACTCGACGAAAGGACCGGCTATGAACCGGATCTCACCCCCCGCCCGCTCCACCTCGTAGTCCTCGATGCGGGGTTGGCCGCTGTCCCCGAGTATTCCGTCATGCACCCAGGCGAAGTGGGAGAAGTCGAAGTAGTTCTCCAACCGGCGGGGCAGCGAGCAGTTCCATTCGTAGATGTCTAGGTGGAGAAATGTGTAATCCGGGTCGTCGAACTCGGGGATGGCGGGCGCGGGGAACTTGGGGTCGCCCAGCGTGGTGTAGATCATCCCCGAGGTCTCGACCACCGGGTAGGAGGGCACCCGGATGTTGGCGAAGGCGGGCGACAGCTCCTCCCGGGCCGGCACCCTGGTGACCCGGCCTTCGGCGTCGTAGGTCCAGCCGTGGTAGGGGCACCGGAGCTCACAGCCGTCGATCACCTTGCCGAGGGAGAGGGCCGACCCCCGATGGCGGCAGAGGTCCTCGAACACGCGGGGGGCTCCGGCGAGCCGCACCACCACCAGATCTTCCTCAAACAGGGTAAAACCCTGCGGCTCGTCCCCCAGCTCGTCGGAATAGGCGATCGGGAACCAGAAGTTGTCCCGCATCTGGTTGTAGAGCCGCTCCTCGGCCGCTAAATCGAGGTAGTCACTGACATGACCGTTGGACGACATACTGCCTCCTCTCTGCTCTACTGCGAATCCCGGCGGCGGCCCTCCACCCCCCACACCGAACAAACCGCCTTGACGATGTTCTGGTAACCCGTGCACCGGCACAGGTTCCCGGAGAGCAGCTCGACCACCTGCTCGGGTTCCCGGTAGTCATCGGGGTCGACGCTTTCCAGCGTCATCAGGAAGCCGGCGGTGCAGAAACCGCACTGCATGGCGTGGTTCTCGTGGAAGGCCTGCTGCATCGGAGTCAGCTCCCCGTCGGAGGCCAGGTCCTCCACGGTTCTTATGTCGCTCCCGTCCACCTGGACGGCCAGGGTGGAGCAGGAGCGGATGGCGTCGCCGTCCGCGATCACGGTGCAGGCCCCGCAGTAACCGTGCTCGCATCCGACATGGGTGCCGGTCAAACCGACCTCGTCGCGGATGAAATCGGAGAGCAGCAGCCGGGCGGGGACCCGGCGGCGCACCTCCATCCCGTTGATGGTGACCGTCAGATCTATCTCTCGAGAGCCCTGATCGGAAGTCATCGTGCACCTGCCTTGCCGCCGTTCGATGCCGACACCGCCCGGGCGGTCCTGACCAGCAGAGACCCCAGCGCCTCCCGGCGGTATTCGCCCGAGGCGTGGATGTCGCCGACCGCATCGGCCGCGTCCTCGTAGGCCGCCCCGTACAACCCGTCCCCCGCCGCCCCGGCATGGAAACCCCGGACCGCCTCCTCCGCGGCGGCCAGCCGCTGCGGGCGGCCGCTCACCCCGAAGCTGACCAGACGCGCCCCGCCGACCGATCCGTCCTCCAAATCGAAGGCGGCCGCCAGCCCGACGACGGCGAAGTCTCCCGACCGCCTGGCGATCTCGTCGACCACCGTCACCGTTCCCGGGGCCTCGGCGGGGAAACAGACCCCGGTGATGATCTCCGACTGCTCGAGACCGGTCCAGTAGGGACCCAGGTAGAAGCCGTCCGCCGCCGCCGTCCGCTCCCCTTGCGGGCCCCGGACGGTCAACCGGGCCCCGGCCGCCATGGCCAGCGCCGGGAGCTCTGCGGCGGGGTCGGCGTGGGCCAGGCTGCCGCAGACGGTCCCGCGGTTCCTTATCTGGAGGTGCCCCACGAAACGCAGGGCTCGGCGCAGGCCGGGAACCGCCGAGTACGCCTCGTCCGAGTTCATGACCCGGCTCTGGGTGACGGAGGCGCCGATCGAGACCCCGTCCTGATCGACCTCCAAGCCGTCGAGTCCTTCTACATCACGGATGTCGACCAGGAGGGAAGGCTGGGAGATGCGGAAGTTCATGGAAGGAACCAGGCTCTGGCCGCCGGCCAGCACTTTCGCCGAATCGGACGAAGCCAGGGCCGCCGCCGCCTCGTCGATGGAGGCGGGCCGGCAGTAGTCGAAAGCGGCCGGTTTCATGAGGCCGCTCCGCGGGCGGCGGCTTCCCGGATGGCCCGGCGCACCGCGGCGGGCGTGACCGGCGTGGCCGTGATATCCACCCCTAGGTCGGCCAAGGCGTCCGACACCGCCCCGGTGATCACCGCGGGCGGGCCGATGGTTCCCCCCTCGCCGCACCCCTTGACTCCGAGGGGTTGTTCGGGGGCGGGCGTCTCGAAGTGCTCGACCGTCATCTCCGGCACCTCGGAGCAGGTCGGGTAGAGGTACTCCATGAAGGAGGCGAACCGGGGCTGGGCGGTCTCCGGGTCGTACTGGAAGTGTTCGTACATGGCGCCGGCGATCCCTTGGGCGACCGCGCCGTGAACCTGGCCGTCGATGAGCATCGGGTTGATCATCGTCCCGCAGTCGTGCACCACCGCGTAGTCCTCGATGCGGATCTCCCCGGTGCTTATCCGCACGCTCACCACCCCGGCGTGGGCGCCGTTCGACCAAGTGGCCGCGGCGTTCACCTTGCCGTCGGCGCCGGGAAGATGCTCCAGGTCAGGCGGCTCGAAATAGCCCGACATCTCCAGGCCGGGTTCCATCCCCTCGGGAAGGTCCACGGTGCGGGCCCAGGCGGCGGTGGCCACCTTGGCCCAGCTCACCTTGGGAGTGCCGCTTCCCGCCACGTGGAACCCGCCGTCCGCGAGCACCACGTCGTCCGACGACGCCTCCAGCATGTGGGCGGCGATCTCCCGCGCCTTGACCAGCACCCGGTCGGCCGCCATGAGGACGGATCCGGTCATCACCACAGCGCCCCGGCTCCCCCAAGCGCCCAACCCGTAGGGCGCCCGGTCGGTGTCGCCCATCACCACCGTCACATCGTCGGGATCGACCCCCAGCGCCTCGGCCGCCAGCTGGGCGGCCGTGGTTTCGGCGCCCTGGCCCAGGTCCGTGTTGCCCAAGGCCACCCGAACGGCGCCGTCCGGGTCGACCCGGATGGTGGCCGAGTCGTAGCCGGCCCAGTGGCCGGTGGTGAGGTGATAGGTGGGGGTGGTGGGCTCGACGTAGTTGTTGTACCCGACGCCTACCCGAACGTCGGGGTCGTCGGCGTAACGGGCCTTGGCCCGCGCCAGCGATTGCTCGATGAGCGCCGCGGCCCGCTCGAAGCCCTTGGCGTGGGAACCGGAATCCACCTTCCCCCCGCTGTGCATGATGTAGGGCATCTGGTCCTCTTGCAGGATCATTCGCCGGCGCAGCTCCACCCGGTCAGCCCCGGTGAGGCGGGCCACCCGGTCGATGATCCTCTCCATGACGAACATGCCCTCCGGCGTCCCGAAGCCCCGGTAGGCCCCGCTCGGGGTTTTGTTGGTCACCACGCAGACCGGGCGCACCTCCATATTGGGAAAGTCGTAACCCCCCGTGATGCAGCCGGCGGTTACGAACACCGTGGCGGTGCCGGGCATGAATATCTCGCCCGACCCCACATCGCAGTAGGCCGCGCAACGGACGGC
This sequence comes from uncultured Acidimicrobiia bacterium, assembly GCA_958295745.1. GTDB lineage: Bacteria > Actinomycetota > Acidimicrobiia > Spongiisociales > Spongiisociaceae > CATQHD01. Next base: position 584,162 of record OY282370.1, read on the forward strand.
CCTGATGGTCCCGTCGTCGTCGTAGGCCACCTCGACATCGTGACGCTGATCCCTGGCGTGGACCGTCGAGACGAGGTTCTCGAAGCGGTCCTCTATCCAGCGGACCGGGCGGCCCAGCTTCCGGGCGATCCACGCCAGCACTATGTCCTCCGGATACTGGTGGGTCTTGGCGCCGAAACCGCCCCCCATGGCGGGGAGGATCACCCTCACCTGAGGTTCGGGAATCCCCAACATCATGGCGATGGTGGTGCGGACGATGTGGGGGCTCTGCGTGGACGACCACACGGTGAGCTGCCCGTCCACATCCTCAGCCACCACCCCCCGGCATTCCAGCGGCAACCCGGTCTGGCGCTGGCTGACGTAGGTCTCGGTGAAGGTGTGGTCGGCTTCCTCGAAGGCCTTGGTCACCTCGGGTTTCTCGGCCGGGAAATCGACCAGGCGGTTGTCGGGCCAGGAGTCGTAGAGCCTCGGGGCGTCCTCGGCCAGCGCCTGGTCGAGGACGGCGACGGCGGGGAGAGTTTCGAACTCGGTGGAGGCGGACACCAGGGCGGCGGCGTCTTCGGCCGTGTAGCGGTCGGCGGCCACCACCGCCGCGTAAGGCGACCCTACGTATCGGACCCGGTCCTCGGCCAAAGGCCTCTGGTCGACCGGGCGGATGTACTGGATGGTGTGGGGGAAGGACCCGACCTCGGCCAGATCGGCCGCCGTGTAGACGGCGTGGACCCCGGGCAGGGCGAGGGCGGGGCCGGTGTCGATGGAGCGTATGAGAGCGTGGGCTTCGGGGCTGCGGACGAAGGCGACCTCGAGCATGCCGGGGAGTTTCAGATCGGCTACGTAACGCCGGCGGCCCAGCAGGGGCGAACGATCCTCCCGTCGGGGCAGGGAACTGCCTATATGGCCGGACCGATGACGAATCATCGGGTTGATCCCGGTGGGGCTCTCTACCTTCATCTGGACCGTCATCTGGCTATCGCACCTCCCACTTCCCGCTTCCACATCCTCGCCGAATGATCATAGGGCGCTTTTATTGATGGTGTCAATTCTACGGCGACGTCACCGCTCGCCGCGATGGTACGGAATGGCGAGCGAGAGCGGTGAACGGGAGCGGCTTCGGTTGAGCACCAGCGCGACGATCGTGAACACGAAGGGGAGCGCCAGGAAGACCTGGTAATCGTCGCCGAAGAAGGGAAGGCTCAAGCCCTTCGCCTGGAGCGACAGCTGCAGGGCGTCTATCAGCCCGAAGAACAGCGAGCCCCACAGTATCCAGGAGGCCCGCCAGTTGCCGAAGATCACGATGGCCAGCGCGATCCAACCGCGTCCGGCCGCGATGTCCGGGAAGAACATCCCGGTGGAGGCCAGCGACAGGAACACGCCCCCCAAGCCGGCCATGGCCCCGCCGAACACCACCGCCGCGTACTGGCGGGGAACGATGTTGATCCCCCGCATGTCGCAGGCCTCCGGATTGTGTCCGATGCTGCGGAGCTCGAGCCCGTACCTGGTCTTGTTCAGCAGTATCCACACCATCGGGACCATCAGGAACGCGAAATAGGTCAACCAGTGCTGGGAGAACAGCACCTCGCCCACCACCGGAATCCGGGACAGCCCCGGGATGTCCGCGGTGTCGAAGGTGGGGACGGTGGGAACGTCGAGGCTGGACCGGTCCTGGAATGAGCTCCTGAACCAGAAGAAAGCGAATCCGATGCCGAGGATGTTGAGCGCCAAGCCGGCCACCACCTGGTTCACCTTCACGGTGACCGTCATCAGCGCCATGATGAGCGAGAACAACATCCCGCTCACCACCGCCATCAACAACCCCATCCACAGGTTTTCGTACCAGCTCATCGCCATGAAGCCGGCGAAGGCGCCCAGGGTCATGGTCCCCTCGATGCTCAGGTTGAGGATTCCGCTGTTCTCGGACACCATCTCGCCCAGCGCGGCCAGCAGCAGCGGGGTGGCGATTCGCACGGCGCCGGCCAGTATCCCGATGATGACGGCCGGGGTCAGGAGATGGGTCAGTATCTCACCCATGGCTAACGGATGTCCTCACTATTCGATACCGGGCGGCCACCGCGGCCAGCAACACGAAGACCAGGGTCATCCCTTCGATCACCTGCACCAGGGCGGCCGGGATGCCGGTCACGACCTGCACCGCGGTCGATCCGTTGATCAGCGCTCCGAAGGCGACGGCGGCGACCACCACCCCGAGCGGATGGAGCCGCGCCACCAAGGCGATGATGATGCCGGTGAACCCGGCCCCCACCGCGATGTCGAGCTGGAGCCGGTGATGCAGTCCCAGCAGCTCGCCCGCTCCGCCCAGCCCGGCGACGGCCCCGCTGATCGCCATCACGGTGATGATCAACACGCCCACGTTGGCGCCCTTGTATCGGGAGGCGACCGGGTTGGCACCCAGCCCCCTTATCTCGTACCCGAGCGGGGTCTTGCGCAGGATGAAGTACACCAGGACGGCGGTCAGCACCGCTATGGCGAACCCCCAGTGGAGCCGGCTGTCCGTGGTGAACCTGGGCAGGAAGGTGACATCCGCCATCCGTTCGGTCTGGTAGTAGAAGGTGTTGGGGGACCTCCACGGCCCGGCCAGCAGCCAGGACAAGACGAAGAACATGACGAAGTTGAGCATCACCGTGGTCAGGATCTCGTTGGTCTTGAACACCGCCTTCAGCACGCTGGCGATCGACGCCCAAAGGGCGCCGGCGAGAGCCGCCCCGAGGAACATGAACACGAAGAGCAGGGGCGCAGGGCGCAGATCGGCCAGCAGGTCCGAAACCCACCAGGCGCCCGCCGCCCCGGCGTAGAACTGACCCTCCCCGCCGATGTTCCAGATCGAGGCCCGGAAGGCGATGGCCGCCGCCAGCCCTGTCATGATCAGGGGGGTGGCCTGCACCAGGGTCTCCAGGGCCGAATCACGGGTGCCGAACGCCCCTTCGTACATGCCGCGAAAGGCTTCCAACACCCCCGCGCCGGCCACGGCCACGAGCAGGCCGGCCGCCGCCACCGAGATGCCGATGGCGATGATCACCGCGGCGAACTCCCGGACCGGGCCGGTGTACAGGCGCCGCTCGAAACGCCAGCCCGCACCCGGCTGCATCAGCATGGACCAGAGAGGTGACTGCTTGGGCGGCGGCGGGGCGCTCATTCTCCCGCCGCTCCGTTGCCGGACGACGCGGAAGCTCCGGCGGCATCCGGTTCGGAGGAGATGCCCGCCATCCAGAGACCGATCTCTTCGAGGTCCGTGTCGCCGGGCCTGGTCTCCGCCATGATCCGGCCTTCGTATATGACGGCTATCCGGTCGGACAGGTTGAAGATCTCGTCGAGGTCCTCGGACATCAGCAACACGCCCGCCCCTTTGTCCCGCTCCTGGATCAACCGGCGGCGCACGTACTCGGCGGCGCCGACGTCGAGGCCCCGAGTGGGCTGGTGCACTACCAACAACTTGGGCGCCTGGGACAGTTCCCTGGCCATGATCACCTTCTGCAGGTTGCCGCCCGAGAGGGTGCGGGTTACATGGGCGGCGGAAGGGGTCATGATCTCGAACTCGTCTATCGACTGTTTGGCGAAGCCGTCGACCGGCCTGCGTCTGAGCAGCCCCCAAGAGGCGTAGGGCTTCGACCTGTGGCGCCCGAGGATGAGGTTCTCCTTGACTCGGAAGTCCATCACCAGACCCTGGCGGATCCGGTCTCCCGGAACGCTGGCCACCCCCAAGGAGGCGATCTTTCGGGCGGAAAGCCCGACGATCGACCCGCCGCCCAACCGGATCTCCCCGGACGACGGCTCGCGGACCCCCACCAAGGCGTCGAACAGGGCGTTCTGGCCGTTGCCGGACACCCCGGCGACACCGACGATCTCGCCTTCCCGAACCGTGAGCGACAGCCCCTCGAGAGACCCGCGGCCCGACTCGCTCTCCACGTGGATTTCGTCCACCTCGAGAAGCAGCCCGCCCGGAGTCCCCCCCTCGTTCTCCACGGTGAACACCACGTCCCGCCCCACCATCATCCGGGCGAGATCCTGGCGGGTTACATCCGCGGTGTCGACCGTGTCCACCACCTTGCCCCGCCGGAGCACGGTGACCCGATCGGATATCTCCATCACCTCGTTGAGCTTGTGGGTGATGAGGATGACGGTGAGCCCATTTTCCCGCATCCGCCGCAGGATCCCGAAGAGCTGTTCGACGCCCTGGGGCGTGAGCACGGCTGTCGGTTCGTCGAGGATCAGTATCTCCAGCCCGAAGTAGAGGGTCTTGAAGATCTCGATCCACTGCTGCTCGCCCACCGACAGCCGGCCCACCTCCGCATCCGGATCGACCCGCACGTCGTAGGTGTCGAACAGCTCCTGCAGGCGGCGGCGCGCCTGGCCCATGTCGAGCCACTGTTTGGAGTGGGCACCGATGATCACGTTCTCGAGCACGGACATCGGGGGCACGAACTCGAAGTGCTGGTGCACCATCCCGATCCCGGCCCCGATGGCGTCCTTCGGGGACGACATGCGCAGGGGCTCGCCTTTGAGGTAGAGAGCCCCGTCGTCCGGGTGGTGGACCCCGTAGAGGATGTCGGCCAGGGTGGTCTTACCGGCGCCGTTCTCCCCCAGCAGGCAGTGTATCTCCCCCTGCTCTATGTCCACGCTCACCGCATCGTTGGCCAAGACCCCTGGGAAACGCTTGCTCACTCGGTCGATCTTGAGGATCACACCCCCGGCGGAGGAACCCTCGGTCATCGCCGCCGCACCCAGATACTTCCTGTCCGCCTCAACCGCCGAGGGCGGCGGGAAACGCCCGCCGCGGGCCCGCCGGGGCTTGCCGCATATGGGCGGGGCGGGCGGTCACTCGACCGGGCCCTCGTTGAACGCGACCTGCAGATCGCCGTTGATGATCTGCTCGCGGGCCTCCTCGACCGCAACCCTCACCTCGCCCGGCACCTGGTCGCTGATCCCTCCGATGTCCGACCCGCCGTCGGCCATCAGGTAGACGATGCGCTCCATCGGAGCATCGTAGGGCTGCCCCTCCGTGTGATATGCCCACCACGCGTCGAGAACGGTTTGGAAGGCCGGATCCCACACCGCCACCGAGCTGGTCAGCACCTGGGGTGTGAACCCCAGCTGGTCGGCGAAGTGCCCGAACGTCAGGACCCCTTCCGCCTCCGCCACCGCCTCGAACACGCCGAAGCTCTCGGCGTAGACCATGTCGGCGCCGGCGGCGATCTGCGCGGTGGCCGATTCCTTGGCCGTGGCCGGGTCGAACCAGCTCTCGATATAGGTGATGGAGTGTTCGATGTCGGGGTTCACCGAGCGGGCCCCCGCTATCCAAGCGTTGAGCGGGCCGTTCACGTTGGGGAACGGGAAGGCCGCCACCGCGCTGATATGGTTGGTCTCGGTCATCATCCCCGCCACGATCCCGGCCAGATAGGCGGGCTCATGGATGAACACATCGATCCAGTAGGCGTTGCCGCCCACCGGGTCGTTGCCGGAGCCGGAGAACACGAAGATGATGTCGGGGTAGTCCTCGTTGACTGCGTCGATCGCATCCGAGTAGGTGCTGTGGCCGATGATCATCTCGTACTTCCCGCTGGCCGCGAGGTCGCGTATCACCCGCTCGCCGTCGGCGTAGGCGATGTTCTCGAGCACATCCAGCGTGATGTCGAGTCCGTACGGCCGCAGCTCGGCCGCCCGGTTGACGGTGTCGATGAGGGTCGCGTACCAAGGCTCTTCCTGCACCGAAACCAGGATCATGGCGACGTCCATCTCGGTAGGCGCCGACGATCCCGCGGCGGTGTCTGTCGTCTCCGCCTGGGTGGTCGGCGGGCGGGTGGTCGGAGGAGGGGTGGTGGTAGTGGTTGCGGATTCGCCGCCTCCGCAGGCCCCGGCCGCCAAGGCCAGAGCGAGAACGGCCCCCGCCGCGATGAAAGTTCGGCTCTTCATCAGCTTATCCATGGGCATCCTCGATTCTTCGCACACCGCCCTGCGGCGTTTGCGCATCCGAATATACCAGCCCGCACCCTCGCGAGGCCGCCGGAACTCTGTGCGGGGCGGCGCCTCGTCCGCCGGGTATCAGGAAGCCCTTGCAGGCCGACTGCAAGGGCTTCCGTTCCGTTGTCGGCGTGTGCGCCGTCGATGATTACTCGATCGGGCCTTCGTTGAAATCGACCTCCAGCTCGCCGCTGAGGATCTTGGAGCGGGCGTCGTCCACCGCGGCTTTGACATCGTCCGGGATCAGATCGTTCAAGGTCCCGATGTCCGACCCGCCGTCGACCATGTAGTAGATGATGCGTTCCATCGGGGCGTTGTAGGGCGTCCCTTCCGACGCGTACGCCCACCAGGCGTCGACGACGGTGTTGAAGGCCGGATCCCACAAGGCCACCGGGCCGGTGAGAGCCACCTCGGGGGCGAAGGCCACCTGGTCGGAGAAGTGTCCGAAGGCGTAGACCCCGTCGGCTTCCTGGACCGCCTCGAAGGGGCCGAAACGCTCGGCGTAGATCATGTCGGAACCGGCGGCGATCTGCGCCGCGGCCGATTCCTTGGCCGTGGCCGGGTCGAACCAGCTCTCTATATAGGTCACCGAAGCCTCGATGTCGGGGTTCACCGAACGGGCGCCCGCCACCCAGGCGTTGAGCGGACCGTTCACGTTGGGGAACGGGAAGGCCGCCACCGCGCTGATCTGGTTGGTCTCGGTCATCATCCCCGCCACGATCCCGGCCAGATAGGCGGGCTCATGGATGAACACATCCAGCCAGAACCCGTTGCCGCCCACCGCCTCGTTGCCGGAACCGGAGAACACGAAGGCGATGTCGGGGTAGTCCTCGTTGACCGCGTCGATCGCATCCGAATAGGTGCTGTGGGCGATGATCATCTCGTACTCCCCGGAGGAAGCCAGGTCGCGTATCACCCGCTCGCCGTCGGCGTAGGCGATGTTCTCGATCACATTCAGCGTGATGTCGAGCCCGTAAGGACGGTCGGTCATCGTCCGGTTGATACTGTCGATCATGGTCGCGTACCAAGGCTCTTCCTGCACCCCGAGCAGGATCATGGCGATGTCCAACTCGGTCGGGCCCATCATCTCCGCCTCGGTGGTGGCGGGCGCCTGAGTAGTGGCGGGCGCCTGAGTGGTAGCAGGTGCCTGAGTGGTAGCAGGCGCCTGAGTGGTAGCAGGCGCCTGAGTGGTGGTAGACGAATCATCGCCGCAAGCCCCCGCCACCATCACCAGAGCGAGCACGGCCGCCGCCAAGGCGAACGTTCGATGGTTCATGGCTTTCTTCATTGGAATGTCCTCCTCACGGTTGGTCTCGCATCGAGGCGGCATTCCCGGGAACCTCACGTTCTGTAAGCCCGGAAACGGTGCCGATGACCCGCACCATTCCGATCGTCGATCAGAAAAGGGTGCCTTTCGACCGCAATTATAACAAGGACGAACGCCTGCTCTGGGACCTCCTCTGCTACCTCCTCGACAGAACGGGCTTGCCGATGATGCGGTACGGCGGCCACCAGCGTTCCAGGCCGAGGTCTTCGACGATGACGTTGGCGGCGTTGTATCCGGGGCCGAAGTGGATCGACCCGCCCGGATGGCAGGCCGACCCGCACATGTACAGACCCTCGATAGGGGTGCGGTAGCCGCTCGCCTCCGGGAAGGGCCGGTTGATCCCCCACTGGTCGTTGGTGTAGGCGCCCTGCCGACAGCCGCCGCCCACCATGTTGATGATCCGGTTCTGGATGTCGTCGGGGGTGTAGGCGTAGGTGGCCAGAATGTTGTCCATGGTCAGGTTGGGCGCGTACTCGGCCCAGCGGGCCCGCATCCGCTCCAGCAGGTCGTCCTTGATGTCGTCGTATGTCTTGGCGCCGTTCTCCAGCTTGTCGGCCGGAGGGCCGAACTGCCAGAACAGCAGGGTGTGCTTGCCTTCCGGGGCGTAGGAAGGGTCGATCACCGTGTGGCAGCAGGCGTCCCCCCCGAGCGCCGAGGGGATCTTGCCCTGCCCGATCTCCTCCCAGTGCTTGTCGAGCTCGGCCAGCGAGTTGACCCCGAAGAAGATGGCGAGGCCCTTGTTGGCCTCCTCCGAGTACTTGGGCGTGTAGTCGGGCGCCGCGTCGGCGGCGGCGTGAAACCCGAACAGGGCCGTATGGAACTCGATCTCCCAGTCCCGGCACCGCTGGGCGATCTCGGGCGAGATGTGCTCCTCACCCACCATGTCGAGGAAGGTGGCCGGTGGATCCACAGCCGAAGCCACGAAGCGGTCGGCGCGGAAGGTGCGTCCGTCCGACAGGGTCACCCCCGCCGCCCGTCCGCCTTCGATGTCGATCTTCTCGACGTGCGCCCCGGTGAGGACGACCCCGCCGTGGGCGTGGAAGAAGGCGGCCAGCGAGTGTGCGATCTGGTGGGTGCCGCCCCGCACGATGCTCAGACGGGGCGAGGCTGCGTAGCGGAGGAAGAAGTCCCCCACCCCGTCGGCGAAGTCCGGCATGCCGCGTACGCAGGCGTTCATGGCCATCCACGTCTTCAGGCGGTCGCTCTCGTAGAGCTCGTCCATCACCTCCCGGCCGGTCATGCCGCACAGCTTCTGGTATTCGGCCCGGTCGGCGCCCCCCAGCCCCACCCCCCGCTCGGACGTAGGCTTGGGAGGCGCGTAGAACTCCTCCTCCACCTTGGTGAGGAAGCGGTGGTAGACATCCTCCATGGTGTCGAGGTCGGCCTTGGGGATCAGGCCCTCGAACTGCCGGTAGGTGCGCTGCGGGTCGTCGGTGTAGGTGAGCAGCTCGGCGCCGTCCTCGAACAGGTAGGCCCGCTCGACCTCGCTGCGCATCAGCTTCAGGCCGTAGCGGTGCAGCTCGAAGTCCTGGTGGGGAGGCCCGTAGGACCAGATGAAGTTGGCGTGCAGGTTGTGGTAGAAGCCGGGCTTGGTCACCTCCTCGGTGATGGTGGCACCTCCGTACGCCATCCGCCGTTCGAGAACCAGCATCCGCAGGCCCTGCTTGGCCATGTACCCGCCCAGGGTCAGACCGTTGTATCCGCCGCCGACGATGATCCCGTCGAAAGTTCCGTCCGCCATCGAGCCCTCCGTTCCTGATCCAGTCCTCGATATATTGGTGCTATCTATATTGATATGTCAAACGGCCCGCCCACCGACTTCCCGCAACAGCAGGGGGGAAATCCTACATCAGCGCCGAGGAAAAACCTACATTAGCGCTCAGGAAATTCCTACATTAGAGTTACGGGGAATCCTACATCAGTGTGGTATCCAATGACTGACGCGATGTTGCCCAGGCACATATCACCCCAGATAGACGAGGCCTTGGAGTCGGCGCGGGTCACGCTCATCCACGGGCCCCGACAGACCGGCAAGACCACCCTCGCCCGGCAGACCTGCGACCGGATAGGCGGCGTCTTCACCACCCTCGACGACCCGGCTCTGCTGGAGGCGGCGCGCCGCGACCCGGTGGGCTTCGTAACCCGGTCGCGCCCTCTGGTGATCGACGAAATCCAGCGTGCCGGGGATCCACTGGTGACCGCCATCAAGATGGCCGTGGATATGGACCCTGCGCCGGGCCGGTTCATCATCACCGGCTCCACGAACTTCCTGACCGTGCCCACGGTGTCGGAGTCGCTGGCCGGGCGAATGGCCATCATCGAACTATGGCCGTTCTCCCAGGGCGAGCTCACCCGCCGCGGGGCCGAGTCCTTCGTTCGGCAGGCCTTCGATGATCCCGGCGCGTTGCGCGACGGGCCGGCGGGGATATACACCCGCGAGCAGTATCTCGAGATGGTCTGCGCCGGCGGTTACCCGGCCGTGACCGACCTCACGGCGGCCCGGCGCCGCCGATGGTACCGAGACTACCTCCATACCGTCATCCAACGCGACATCGTCGAGTTGGCTGACCTGCGCCGCGCCGAGGCCGTGGCGCCGGTGCTGGCCACCGCCGCCGCGCTGACTGGTCAACCGTTGAACACGGCCCGCCTCTCCCGAGGCGCCGGTGTCGATGTCCGCACCGCCGAGAGATACCTCTCCTGGCTCACCACCGTGTTCTTGGTTCATCGCGTACCGATGTGGACCAGAAACCTGTCCACCAAGGCGGGCAAGACGGCCAAACTGTACGCAACCGACAGCGGACTCACCGCCCATCTCGCCAACAAGGACCCGACCGCGTTGAGCCGACCGACCGACACGTCCGTGGGCGGAATCGTCGAAACCTTCGTCGTCAACGAGGTGTCCAAGCAGCTCACCTGGAACGACACCGGCGCGCGGCGCCACCACTATCGCGATCACCGCGGTGCGGAGATAGACCTGATCCTCGAAGCTCCCGACGGGCGGATAGTCGCCATAGAGGTCAAGGCCGCCGTCTCACCGCGCGCCTCCGCCGCCCGATGGCTCGCCTGGCTCCGGGACCGTCTGGACCGTATCGGCAACGACTTTGTGCACGGCTATGTGCTGCACCTGGGACCCAACCGGGTCAGCCTCGGCGACCGGCTCACCCTGCTGCCCCTCGAAGCCCTCTGGACCCCGACCGGCTACACTGGAAACGGTATCTGACAAGCCCGAAGCGGGTTCACTCCCATGGTCGTATTCCGAGCAACCGGCTCGTTGGCCATCGCGGCGATGATCACTCTCGCCGCATTCGTGATGACTCCCGAGGCCGCCCATGCGTGCAGCTGCGCTCAAACCACGCTATCCGAATATGCCGACGAAGTGGATGTAGCCTTCGCCGGGCGTCAGATCGATCGGAATGCCGACTCCGACGGGGTGACACTGCTACTGGAGGTCCATCGCGTGTACAAGGGCCAGGCCGGCCCCTTCATCGAGGTTCGCACCGGATATGGCAGCGGTGATTGCGGCACCGAATTCGACCTATTGGGCACCACCGGTGTCGCAGCGAGTATCCGTGGAGAGCATGGCTGGTGGGTTGGGGAGGAGGGTGATCTCCTTGTGGATTTCTGCTCTTCCCATGTCACGATCGCTGAACTCGAAACCGTGTTCGGCGCCGGCTACCCGCCGGACGACACAATCCCACCGCAGGAAGAACCGAACGCAGAGGAACCGAACGACACAATCCCACCGCAGGAAGAACCGGACACGGAGGAACCGAACGACACAATCCCACCGCAGGAAGAACCGGACACGGAGGAACCGAACGCCTTGTCGCCCATAACCATTGCTCTGCTTGCCGGCGGCGCCGCGGTGGTTATATCGGTCGGCTTGACGTTTTATCTACTGAGAAAGAAACGCGGCTGAGCACAGCCGTTCGTCCCACAAGTCTCGTAGCTGAATCCCTGTACGTCAGCGATGTCCTTCCACGGAAGTTACAAGCTTCCATAGGATGCCCTCGGAACCTACGACCAGTTCACGACACCGACGGTAATCTACTTCGGTCAGTTCATCGATATGAGCAGCCTTGTTTCTGAACTCGGTCGTGAGGGTAACGATTGCGAGCCGTAATCCGTCCGGATCCAAGAGCCATTGGGAACCATTCCAATCAGTCGCCAACCTCAAGAAGGCGCGCATCAGCTCGCTTGTATGACGACGCTGTCGACTATGAAATACTGTCTGTATGAAATGGGCAATAGTTCCCAACTCTGGGGGCTTTCGACTTGGATCGGCACAGAACGCAGCTACTCGTCCAATGTCTCTATCTCTTTTGTCACTTGCCAAGTCCAGAGATTCTGCTTGCTGGGCCAGGGGCCGGATCAAGCAGTTCACGACTTCCGTCTCGACTGTCTTGCAGAGGCCGATGATGACCGGGGACCATTCGAGGTCTATTTCTGAACGGAGACTATCTGCCAGATACTCGGTTGTGGCCAGGAAACGTAACGCTTCTGACGATAGACGGTTGGCGCGGTTCTCTGATGTCAATAATAATCGCTCCGCTTGTTTCTGCTTATCAACCTTGACCGCACCAAGAAGGTAAGCACTCAGTTGTTCAATCTTTTTATGATCAGGACTCGTTCCGGCTTTGACCTTGTACAGTGATCGTAGATAGCCATAGCAACCATTACATAACCTTTTTGACCCTTCACTCCTATAGATCACAATCGACTTTGATTTCTTTGACTTGCTACACCGAAAACAGTCAAATGCCGTTGCCTTGGCAAAGCGGAATTGCTGAAGAGGTCCTATCTGAGAATAAGTTTTCGTCAGGGTTGAAGGTATCGGGTTCAAGTCAGGTGGACTTCCAGAGCACATAATTCGATTCTACCGCAATTTGTACGGTAGAATCACTCCATCGTCCGACCTGTCTAGTGGAATCCGGAACCGCCGTTCACCCAGATGTTCTGGCCGGTCACGAAGTCTGACCACGGGCTTACCAGATACAGGAGGGTGCCGACCATGTCGTCGGGCACCTGGGTGCGCTTGAAGGCGCGGCGGGCGGTTATGAGTTCGTCCACACCCGGCTGCTTGGCGGCGTACTCCGCGTCGTGGGGGATGTAGTCCGGGGTCAACGTGTTGACGGATATGCCGGAGTTGCCCAGCTCGCGCGCCAAGGACCGGGTAAGGCCCCAGATGGCCGCCTTCGACGCGACGTAATGGAGGAACCCCGGGGTGCCGTCGTTCACGGTCATCGAGGCGATGTTGACAATCTTGCCGCTCCCTTGGGCCCTCATGTAAGGCGATACAGCCCGGGCGCAAAGCCAGGACCCCTTCACGTTCACCGCGAAGCACAGGTCCCACTCGTCCGGCGGGATATCCTCCATCGGACCCTGCGTGATCGACAGATAGAAGGCGGCGTTGTTGACCAAGGCGTCGATCTTTCCGAAGGCGTCGTGGGCGGCCTTCGCCATGGCCTCCGTGGAGGCCGCGTCGCTCACGTCCACATGCACCGAGACGGCCCGTGCGCCCAGCTCCTCGGCCTCGGCCACCATCTCGGACCCGTCCACGAGGTCGGCCACCACCAGCGAAGCCCCCTCGGAGGCCAGCCCGCGGCAGTAGGCGCTCCCGATACCGCCGGCGCCGCCGGTGACTATGACTACTTGCCCTTCGAGCATGCCCATGGGCCACTCCCTTCGTTCCCGTTCGACATTAGATATCTCACATCGATCCCCGCCCCGGCGCTCCGTCCTACTCCCCTGCGAACCCGGCCGCCAGCTCGAACAGCCAGGAACGGTAGGCGAGGGTTACATCGTCGGCCACCTTGACGTACATCTCGGCGCTGAGCAGGTCGGGCAGGTGCTCGGGCCACTGCGACTCCACCACCGGTTGATCCTGATCCAGCACCATCAGCTCGAAGTCCACGAGGAAGGCCAGATCCTCGTCGGTGCGGGCGAAATCGGAGCCTATGTGCCAGAAGTTGCGGCAGTCGGCCGGCCCGGTGGGGGCCGAGACCATGTAGAGCCCGTAACGCTTGCCGTTGGGGAACACCCGCAGCAGGTAGATGGTGCCGGGCAGCGACAGGTAGTACTTGTTCTCCACGGTGACGATGTCGTCCTCTATCCCGAGTATCTGCTTCATCCGCTCGTCGTTGGGCTCCTGGACGAACCGGTCGAAGCGGAGCATCTGCCCCTCCCGCCAGACGGTGTGATCTTCTATCTCTGCCTTGTCCCGGGTGCCCAGGATGTTCTCGTGCACGAACGGGAAGTGGGAGAAGTCCACGAAGTTCTCCAGCCGCCGCGGGGCGCTGGTGGCCCAGTCATAGACCGGGGGCGACTGCCAGTGCATATCCGGATCGTCCCAGTCGGCCAATCCGGGGGGGTCTCCCCACGGTTCGTCCACCAGGCAGACCCAGATCAGCCCTGCCCTCTCCCGGCATTCGTAACGGACCAGGTCGACCCTCAGGATCCCGTTCAGCTCGGGGCGGGAGGGGATGTTGACCAGGTTGCCCTCCATGTCGTAGGTCCAGCCGTGGTACGGGCAGTGGATGCAGCCGTCCTCGATCCATCCGAGGGACGGCGCCGCCCCCTTGTGGCGGCATACGTCCATGAAGGCCCGCGCCGCTCCCCCATGCCGGACGATGAGTATCCGCTCACCGAGCAGCCGCCCCTGCATCATCTCGCCCTCGGCCACATCGCTGCCGTAGGCGACCGGATGCCAGAAGTGCCGCATGGCCCGGTACCACTTGGAGGACCGCTCGGGTGTGAATGGATCGGCCAGATCCTGCATCGTCGGCTTGGTCATACCGGTTTCCTCCCTAGAGTCTCGACAATCTCAGACGCATCAGATGAAGAAGGCGCCCCCGTTGACCAGCAGGCTCTGGCCGGTCACGAAGTCGGAGGCGGGGGAGCTCAGATAGATGATGGTCCCCACCATGTCCTCGGCCTCCTGGGTGCGCCGCAGCGCCCGGCCGGCCACCACGAAGGGATCGCTGGTGGCGTCCGTGGGCCGGATATCCGGGTTGGGTATCAGGTCGGGCGACACGGTGTTGACCGTGATCCCGTCCGGGCCGAGCTCGTTGGCCAGGCACCTGGTCAAACCCAACAGGGCGGATTTGCTCGCCACGTAGTGGGGAAAGCCGATCGTTCCCTTGTAACAGGTGTTCGAGGCGATGTTGATGATCTTCCCCGAACCCTGGGCCGCCATGTGGGGATGGACGGCCTTGATGCACAGCCACACGCCCCGGACGTTGACCTCGAATGTGCGGTCCCATTCCTCGACCGTCAAGTCGGTGAAGGGGCCGCGGGTGGTCTCGGAGAACATCGCCGCGTTGTTGATCAGCACGTCCACACGACCGAACCGATCCATGGCCGCCGCCGCCATCGCCGCGGTGGAAGCCTCGTCGCTGACGTCGGTCGTTACCGCGATCGCCTCACCCCCCGATCCGGCCACCTCCTCGGCCACCGGCGACCCGTCGAGCAGGTCGGCGACGACCACCCCGGCGCCTTGGGACGATACACCTAGTGCATAGGCGCGGCCGATCCCCCGGGCCCCGCCGGTGATGATCACCACCTTGCCGTCGAGTACACCCATGCGACACCTCCCCGTTGCTCGGGACTCAACTCCCTTAATCCGGTCCCTTATTCCGGCCTTTGCTCAGGATACAGGTATATTATTACTTCTGTCAATATGCTTCGGATCGGGATCCACGTATCCGGGCAGCCGCCCCTCGGGCGGAGATCGGTATCATCGAAGGCCGTCATATGAGTGAACACCAACCGTCTTCGGCGCCGCCGCCCGCATGCGATCTCCTGATCGAGGGCGGGATCGTCATCACCCTCGACGACCGCCGGCGGGTGATCGAAGACGGCGCGGTGGCCGTCGCCGATGGACGCATCGCGGCAGTCGGCGCCCGATCCGAGCTGGGCGTCTACCGGGAGGGGGCCGCCAGGATCATCGACTGCACCGGCAAGCTGGTGCTGCCGGGCCTGACCGACGGACACACCCACCTCTTCCAAACCTTGGGAAGGAGCCTGGGAGACGGGATGAGCCTGGTTCCTTGGCTGCGGCATTTCATGCTCCCCTATTCCTTGAACATGACCCGGGAGATAGCCGAGGCCGCCGTCCGCCTCGGCGCTCTGCAAGCCGCTCTCTCGGGGACCACCATGGTGGTGGACAACCACTACGCGCCCACGGACACTGAGACGACCCTGGCGGCGGCGCAGGCGGTGGAGGACGTGGGGATCAGGGGCGCAATCGCCCGGGGGGTCTTCGGGGAGATGAACCCAGGCGCCGAGCTCATGGGGGTGGAACCCCGGCTGTTCATGTGGACCGCCGAACAGGAGCTTGCGATAACCGAAGAATGCATGGCCGAACGGCCGGCCGGGTCCCGGGTCGAGGTATGGCCCTGCCCGGAGAACATCGTCTACGTCACCCCCGATCTGATCGAGAGCTGCGCCCAGCTGGCCGAATCGGGCGGGGTCCGCTGGCACATGCATTGTTCCGAGGCGCAGGACGAGATCGGATTCTTCGAGGCGGTCCACTCGGCCCGCCCGGTGGCCTGGCTGGAGGACCGGGGCCTCCTCTCCGAACGGACCACCTTGGCCCACGCCATCTGGCTGGACCCCGACGAGGTGGCCGCCATGGGCGAGCGGAAGGCGACCGCCGTGCACAACCCGGTCTCCAACCAGTACCTGGCATCCGGAGTCCTGCACCTCCGGCCTCTGCTCTCGGCGGGCGCCAACGTGGCGCTGGGAAGCGATGGGATAGCGGTGGCCGGGCAGGACATGTTCGAAGCCATGAAGTCGGGAACGCTGATGCACCGGGTCGCACACCTCGATCCGACCGCCGCCACGGTCGAGCAGTTCCTCGAGCTGGCCGCCTTGGGGGGCGCGGCCATGACCGGAATCGACGGAGGATCGCTGGCGCCCGGCAAGGCGGCGGACCTGGTGGTGCTCGACATCGACCGGGTCAGGCACACCCCGTGGAACCGGCCGGCAGCCTCGGTGGTGCACTCGGGCCGGGCGGGCGACGTAGAGACGGTGGTGGTGGCCGGCGAGGTCATCGTGGAGGACGGCCGATCCACCCGGGTGGACGAGGACGAGGTGCGGGCCGCCGCCGCGGAAGCGGCCGGAAAGCTGTTCGGGAAGGCCCATCTGACGGGCACCGACCTCATGAAAGACTGGCAATAGACCGATGAGAGCCGAACCGGGCTCCCGTACCGAAAGGAAAAATCCATGCTGACATCCGAGGTTCGCCACGGCTACGCAACCGGATCCCAGGGCAACCGCCTGCACTATCTCGACTACGGCGGAGAAGGAACACCTCTGATCTGCATGCACGGGGTGACCGGCAACGCCTGGAACTGGCATGCCGTAGCGGCGGACATCCGCAGCCGGCGCCGGGTGCTGGCCCTCGATTTCCGCGGCTACGGCGAGAGCCAATGGTCGGCCTCCCATGACTATCGGACGGACGACCACGCGGCGGACCTGACCGCTCTCATCGATTCGCTCGGTGAGGACCAGGTGGACCTGATGGGCTCCTCGTGGGGCGCCTTGGTGGCGATCCAATACGCAGCCGATAACCCCGGCCGGGCGGGGAAGGTGGCGGTGGTCGATGTGGAGCCTTCCTTCGCCCAAGGCGAGACCGACCTGTTTCCCCGCCCCACCAGCCACGCCGACCACGAAGATGTGAAGAACGGGGTGAGGATGGCCTACCCCAACGCACCGGAGGACATGGTGGAGCTCACCGCCGCCGCCTGCTTCGGCCCGGTGGACGGCGGACGCCTGGCCCCCAAGCACGATCCCTTCTTCTTCGAGCGGTGGCCGTTCCGCTCCGACGACCACTGGGACCGGCTCGGAAGGCTCCCCGCAACCCTCTACGTCCACGCCGCCGACAGCTTCGTGAACGGCGGGGTGATGGCAGAAATGGCCGAACGCACCCCCGACGCCCGCCTGGTCGAGGTGGCCGACAGCACCCACGTGATCCCGGTCGACAACCCCGCCGGCCTGGTGGAGGTGCTGCTTCCCTTTCTCTGAAAGCGCAGCCTCGAAATTGTCGGGTTCATAGCCCGGACAGACCCGAGGCGCCGTAGGCTGGACGAGGCAATCGACGCCGGGCGCGTGGATACGGCCGGGCGCGTGAACAAGGAGTGCGAGATGGACAACGGTTTGAAAGCAAGGGCGGATGCGGTACTTCAAGGAGTTGTGTCCTCCGATCCGAGGGTGCCGGGGGTGGCGGCGGCGGCCACCGACCGGGACGGCGACATCTACCGGGGGGCGGCCGGCGTGCGGGTGCTGGGCGGCGACGCCGAGATGACTACCGACACCGTATGCGCCATCTTCTCCACCACCAAGGCCGTGGCGGGCACCGCCTGCCTGCAGATGGTGGAAGACGGCACTCTGGATCTGGATGCCCCCGCCAAGACCTACGCGCCCGCCATCGGCGAGATGCAGGTGCTGGAGGGGTTCGACGACAACGGAGACCCGATGCTCCGCCCGCCGAAGCGGGACATCACCACCAGGATGCTGTTGCTGCACACGGCGGGCTTCGGCTACGACTTCTTCAACGAGCAGTACAACCGGATGGCGCAGGACCACGGCCAGCCCAGCGTGGTTACTTCCTCCATGGCGTCGATCACCGCGCCGTTGCTGTTCGATCCGGGCGATGAGTGGGAGTACGGCGCCAACATCGACTGGGCGGGCTTGGTGGTGGAAGGCATCGCCGGCAAGCGGCTGGGCGAGGTGATGGCGGAACGGATCCTAGAGCCGCTGGGGATGACCTCCACCTCGTTCACCCTCGACGGGGATATGCGCAGCCGATTGGCCGACATCCATCAGCGCGGGGGCGACGGGTCGCTGGATCCCCTGGGATTCGAGCTCCCGCCCGACCCGGAAGTGCACATGGCGGGCCACGGCCTGTATTCGACCGCCGAGGACTATTCCAAGTTCATCCGCATGTGGCTGAACGACGGGATGGGGCCGGACGGGCCGGTCCTTCAGAAGCAGACGGTGGAGATGGCGGAACAGAACGGGCTGGAAGGGGACATGAAGATCAAGGGTCTGCCCGGGGTGATCCCGGAGCTGTCCAACTACGCCGAGTTCTTCCCCGGTATGCCCAAGTCGTGGGCGTTGACCTTCATGATCAACGAGGAGGACGCCCCCACCGGACGCCCGGCGGGTTCGCTGGCCTGGGCGGGGCTGGCCAACCTGTACTACTGGATCGACCGGAGCAACGGCATCGGCGGTTTCTGGGCCACCCAGATCTTCCCGTTCGCCGACCCCACCTCGGTGGTCGGCTACCTGGACTTCGAGACCGCGGTCTACGACAACGCCGCCTGATCCGTCGGCGGCCCCCCGGATCGCCCCTTCTATCGGAGAGAAAGGGCTATCGGAGAGAATAGGGGCAGCTCATACGGCGCGTTCGGCCGGCCCTCAACCGAGTAGGCGTTGTATTCCAAACATGGAGATGTCGTAGGGCGGCGTCCGTCCGGCGGCCAAGTCGGCTACCGCTTCCCCGACCGCGGGCGAGAACTTGAAGCCGTGGCCGGAGCAGGCGCTGCTGATGATCACATTGGGATGGCCCGGGTGGACGTCCAGCAGAAAATGCTCGTCCGGCGTGTCGGTGTACATACAGACGATGGAACGCAGGACGCGTCCGCCCAGCCGGGGCAGGATGCCGGAGATCGCATCCCGCAGGTCCTGCTCGTCGGAGAGGCGCACCTCCCGGTCCACGTCCTCCGGGCGGTCATACATCTCTCCGTCATGGTGGAAGCCGGCCTTCACCCCCCGCCCGAAGTCGGGCTGGCAGTAGAGCAACCGCCCCGGCGCCCATTCCCAGGAGTGGTTGGGGCACCGGTCAGGACCGAACAGCCCGCCCCCGCCCGCCGGCTCGAACCAGACCTGCACCTGGCGCTCCACCCGCAGCGGGAGATCGGGTTCGGAAACCAGACGGCGGTTCCAGGCGCCGGCCGCCAGCACCACCGCCCCCGCCGCATACTCGCCGGAGTCCGTGAACACCTTCACCCCGCCTCCGTCGGGCTGCCATCTTCGGACCGGTTCGTCGAAATGCAGCCGGGCCCCCCGCCGTGCGGCCTCCTCCAGCTGCGCCCGCACACACTCCTCCCCGAACAGCACACCGCCGTTGGGGTCGTAGACGCCCACCATCTCCTCCTGCGGCTCGAACTGCGGCCACCGCCCCCGTATCTCGTCGGCGTCCAGCATCTCCATCGGCAGGCCATGCTCCTGCGACGACCGCCGCACCCCCAGTATCGACCCGCTGTCCGGCCTGCCGATGGTGACCCCGCCCGTGATCCGCAACAGCTCTCCCCGCCCCCTGCCGGAAGACTCCTCCAGCCGCCGCCACAGCCGGTAGGCCTGCCGGACCATCGGCACATACGCAGGGTGCTCGGCGTACAACTCCCTGATCATCCGGGTCTCGCCGTGACTGGATCCCAGGGCATGCGGAGGGGTGCCCGAGTCGAACCCGGCCACCGAGAGTCCGCGCCGAGCCAGTGAAACAGCCGCCGCACTCCCGTGCGCGCCCAACCCCGCCACGATCACATCGAAAGCCGCCGGCGCGCCCATCATCCCAACCAAGAATACGGAAATCGCCGGTCAGATGGAGGATTTCGGTAGATGCTCTACACCAGGCCGTCTATCCGCTTCTATCATCGAGCTGCCGGAAACCATTCTTGCATCAGGCTTTTGAACTCCTGGAACGATCTGTCCGTGCAACGGCGCAGGGATACCTTTTCGGCCATCCGTAGATAGAGGGAAGCGCTGCGAGGTTGCCTCGTCTCTCGTAATGCCGCATGGAATGCTTCCTTGGGTTGATCGGGCTTATACTCGCCTTCCTGCAGCCATCCCTGATCCCTCAACCAGCTACGAAGCTGCGGCCTGCGGCCTTTCCACCCCGCCACCTCGTCAACTTGGGGAGAGTCGCTCCATACCCACACCTCCAGCTCAGGCGACAGTACGATAGCCCGCGCTCGACCCTTCCACGGCAATCGGACGAAATCATTATTGAGCGACTCTTGTAGCTCCTCCCTGGGGGTGGTTTCTCGTCCACTCCCTTCGTGATCGAACATCAGTAGCCCGTGTTCATACCGGTTCGAGAAGCTGGATAAGAATTGTACGCCTCGTAACGCGCAACCAGGATCATGTTGTGGATGAACCATTATCTCCACCTCGATCGGTCGTATGTCCAATGCCTTCGGCCTCGACAAGAGACCCTTTAACGTATATTCTATATCCTTGTCGGCAGCGAGCACTAACAAATCTTTCTTCATCCTAATATCCCTGAAGCAAGCAGCGTGCCGAGGTCCACCTCTTGATTCCATTCCCTAAGCATCGGGTGTTCGGAACCTAATACTATATCTGTAGCCCCCTCATCGTTTTTGGCGAAACAGAGCACTTGTTTCGGATCAGATTCGTTCAACATTACGGGCGAATGAGTAGCAAGGAGCACTTGAGCATCATAGACCGAGGAGAGAGAATCGTACATGGTTGTCACTGCCTTGGGATGAATCCCATTCTCTGGCTCTTCTATCAGGTATATTCCCTGAGAATCGATCAGATAGGCTGGCAGGGTGAGAGCCGTGAGCCGTAACGTACCATCGGAAACCAACCAGGAAGGAACCCCGTGTCCACCCCGATATTCATAGATCATATAGCAATGCCTATCCTCAGGACGCTCTGTAGTGGTGATATCGACCAGGTCAGGAAGAGCAGTACGCAAGTGATTTATCCAAGCATCATATCTTTCTTTGTTTTCTTTCCGTAAACGCGAGACCACCCAGGGTAGATTCGATCCATCAGGCAAGAATCCCCGAAATTTGGTCGGGGGGCTGGGCCGCCTGATCGCAAGGCTGTTGAGCACAAAACTCTGGACGCCCTGCTCCAGATAGTCTCGAAACCAAGTAGCGACAGGAAAGGAATTTTCGTCTGAGATCAGGTTGCCGAAGGCTGACTTTTTGGGTCCCAGCTTGAAGGAAGGCTTCCAGCCTTTTCCCGCAGGATGCTTTTCGCTGTAGAAATTGTCGTTCCCACCCGGTGCCTTGTTGATCATTACTTTGGTGTCCTGACCGCGGATCTGTACTTGCAAAGTGCTGGGAGGAGTGATAGGCACGGGAAACAACTCCCGTTGAGGGGCTTCAACCACTGTGGCTTTCTTGAACAGAAGCGTCTCCGCTTTGAACTCGAACCCACGTTCTGTATCATCGAATCCAATCTCGACCTGGTACCTGACCGTATCCATTTCCGGTTTCTCGATTATTTTTCTCAGTTCGTCGGGGATTCTTGCCTCCACCGCTAATTCGAAGCTGTCGCCTCGACCTTGGAAGAGGAGGCTCTCAGGATTAGGAGTACGACCGGCAATGGTTTCGTCCAACCCATCCGAGATCAGGTCACTAAGGAAGCCGACGGTGTCCAGAAAGGTGGTCTTACCTGACGCATTAGGGCCCACCAGGATATGAAAGGATTGCAACGGCCTTTGCGCATACCGCAGACAACGGTAGTTGAGAGCCTCGATGAGCGTGATCATCCGTTTCCTCCATCGAGCGCCGCCGTCGGAAGTTCCCTACCCGAACACCTGCGACTCTAATTGAATCGGCAAAGCCGCGCCTATCAGAACGAGGGGGGTGAGGTGATTATGAGCACACGGCAGGTCTGGTGCTCGTTCGTAGACATGACGTGAGGGACGGTGGCCGGGTAGAGGTATATATCTCCCGGAGTCAGCTCCACGCTGCCGAACCCTTCCAGATCCACCTGCAGGCGCCCCTCCAAGACAAAAAGCATCTCCTCGCCCGCATGTCCGGCGTTCTCGGTGCGGACTCCCGGCTCGAAGTTGACCTCGCTCGGATCGATCAGCTGGGACCGCCCGCGGGTGAGGAACCGGGTGGTGGCGCCTTCGGTCAGCTCGTAGACCTCGCCCTCTCCGCGTCGTATCAGGCTCACCTGCGGCTTTCTCTGCGGCTGGAGCAGACCGTGGGCGGTGGCGCCGAGGGCTTGGGCCACGTTGTGGAGAGCTATCAGGCTCGGCATGGCCTTCCCGTTCTCGAGCTGGCTCAAGAACGGCTGAGAAAGCCCGCAACGGTCAGCAAGCTGCCGAAGGGTGAGGCCTTGGGCCTTCCGCAGCGTCCTGAGCGCCGTCCCCAGTGCGGAGGCCACCGCCTCCTCGTCGACCGCCGGAGGGGCTTGCCCGGCGATGGTTTTCACTGCCATGACCGCCATGTTACCCGCCTCCCCATCGGCGGATGGCTTGTTACCTGAGCCCTATCCTTCGGATCAGGTCGCGGGACCGGGCTTTGGCCTCGGCCATCACCTCGTCCTGATCGACCTCGGTGCATCTGCCCTCCTCCACGATGATCCGCCCCCCGACGATGTTCAACACCACGTCGCTCGCCCGGGCCGCATAGACCAAAGCGGCGAGGGGATCGTGCACCGGCGTCAGATGGGGGCGGTGGAGATCGACCGCTATCACATCGGCCAGGGCCCCCGGTTCCAACCGCCCGGAGTCCAGGCCCAGCGCCGCCGCCCCGCCTCGGGTGGCCAGATGCAGCGCCTCCCCCGCCGAAGAAGCCCCCGGGTCCATATCGGCCAGCCTATGCATGAGAACCAGCATCTTCATGTTCTCGAAGAGGTCCTGGCGGTGGCCGCAGGTCGAACCATCCGTC
Organism: uncultured Acidimicrobiia bacterium; assembly: GCA_958295745.1. Lineage (GTDB taxonomy): Bacteria > Actinomycetota > Acidimicrobiia > Spongiisociales > Spongiisociaceae > CATQHD01. The sequence goes on from OY282370.1 coordinate 607,124, forward strand.
CCCAGAGCCACGGTCGCCCCCGACTCCAGCAGGCGGCGCATGGGCATGACGCCGTAAGGCACGTATTGGTTCGACATCGGGCAGTGCGCTACCGCGGTGCGAGTCGAGCCGAGCGCCTCGATCTCCTCCTCGTCCAGCCAGGCGGCGTGGGCCAGCACGGTGTCGGGGCCCAGCAGCCCGTTGTCGCGGAGCCAAACGGCGGGCCGTACCCCGTAGGCTTCCCGGTATACCTCGGGATCGCTCCTCGGCGCGCTGAGATGGGTGTGCCAACCCGTCCCATACGACCGGGCCATCTCCACCGCGGCCGCCAGTAGGTCCTGGTCGGTGTAGACCGCGTTGATCGGACCGGGCCATACAACCACCTTCGATCCGGGCGGGCGCGCCCTGATGCACGCTTCGGTGATGGCCAGCTCTTCCTCGCCGCTGAGCGAAAAAGCATTCCTGGGCAGCCCTTGGCGCTCGGCGAGAGCGGTATAGCCGCCGGCCACCCCCCTCGCCACCACCCCTCTTAGCCCCACCTCCTCTATGGCCTCCGCAACCGCCAGCGTCGCTGCCTGATCGGTGCGCCCGTAGTGGTGATCGAGCAGACAGGCGGCGCCCGCCAAGGCCGCCTCGACCGCCCCTAGGTAGACCGCCGCCCTGGTCTCCTCCGGCGTGATCTGCGCGGCGTAGGGCCACATGAACCTGCCGAGCCATTCCCAACCGGGAAGCCCCTCGCCGAGCGTGCGCCCCAACGATTGGAAGAGGTGGTTGTGGCAATCGATGAGGCCCGGCATGACCAGCCGCCCCCGGCACGAGATCACCCTGGCGGCCCGGTAGGCGGAGGCTTCGTCTTTCGATCCGACGGCTGCTATCCGGTCGCATGAGATCGCCACGAAGCCGTCCTCGATGACCGGGCGGGCGGGGTCGAGCGTCACGACCGCGCCGGATTCGAGGAGGAGATCGCATTGCACCGGCGGTCCGGCGGACTTCATACACACTCCTCGTTGTTCGCTCCGCCGCCGGGCGGGTGTGATGGTCGTCTTTCGAGTCGAGTCCGAGGCGGCGGTGAAAGGGTGCTGGATGTGAACATCGGGGGGACCTGGAAAATACCCATCTGGTAGGATAGTAGATAGAGGGGTTCACTCCTGCAGCCAACCCGTAAGAGCTCGATGCCGATTGCTCACATCCATTTCATGTACGACTTGGTGGAGGGGGATCTGCGCGCCGCCAAGCGCAGACTCGCCGAGGACGTGGCCGACAGCATCGCCCGCCATGTCGTCCACCATCACCAAGGCTCGCCCAAGGATCTGGTGACCGTGGTCTTCCACGATATAGGCGCGGACGATTGGGCGTCCGGGGGCAAACTCTTCAGCGACAAGGAAGACGAGTAGTGACCATCTCCGGCGGGTACACCGTTACCGAGGACCAGATCCGGTTCGACCGGCCCGCCGAGGAACGGCTTTATCGGGCCCTCTTCGACTTCTGGCATCCGGTGGCCTACGCATCGCAGCTGAAAGACGACAAACCGCTGGCGGCCGCCCTCTTGGGCGAGTCGCTCGTGCTCGTCCGCCTCGACGGCGGGGTGAGGGCCTTCCGCGACCTGTGCGTGCATAGGGGCACGGCCCTGTCCCTCGGCTGGGTGGAGGACGACGCCCTTCGCTGCGCCTACCACGGCTGGAAGTACGGCCCGGACGGCATGTGCACCGAGATCCCGTCCCGGTTCGGAACCCGCATCCCGCCCCGAGCCCGGCTCACCCGCTACGAAGCGGCCGAGGCGGCTGGCCTCATCTGGGTCTGCCTGTCAGGCGAGCCGAGGTATCCGCTGCCCGAGTTCCCTCAGATGGGCGACCCGGACTTCCGGATCATCGAGGTCCCCTCGTACGACTGGAACTGCTCGATGCCCCGGCGGATCGAGAACTATGTCGACTTCGCCCACTTCGCCTGGGTCCACGACGGAGTTCTCGGCGACCGCAACGAACCGGAGGTCCCCGACCACGGGATAGAACGGGTAGGCCGCGAGCTGCGCTTCGACCACCCTCACATGGCGGAACCGCCCGACTCCGGCAAGAACAAGGGCCTCGATTCAGGCGGCGGGCCGGTGGACGTCCAGATCGACTACCGGCTGTTCATGCCCAACACGATCCTCCTGGACCAGCGGATACCCGAGCTGGATCAGCGTTACCTGCTGTTCTTCTCGGTCTGCCCCACCGGCCCCAAGACCAGCCGGTGCTTCACGTTCATGGGCCGCGACTACTCACTCGACGAGGAAACCGACCGCGACATGATCGAGTTCAACGCGCTGGTGATCGGTCAGGACCTCCCCATCGTGCAGTCGCAGAGGCCCGAGGAGCTGCCGATGGACCTGTCCGCCGAGGTGCAGATAAAGGGTTCCGACCGGGTGGCCGTCGAATACCGCCGCTGGCTCAAGGAGATCGCCGTCGGCGCCGACTCATCCTGAAAACCCATCTAGGGCTTCTTCCCGGTCGCCGCACCTCTGTCGGGGCCGACCACTTCCGAGAGATCACACCGATGCACCTCCTGCAACAAGCCGAGAAAAGCCAGCACGGGCGAGCTGTAGTGCTGAGCCCGGCGCACCAGTACGTGGGTCGGTAGATAGACCCGATGCTCGTCGGCCATCGCGATGGGGCAGAGCGCCCCGCTCTCCACCTCACTCCGGATGGCACTGCGCGGCAGGAAGGATATTCCGAGCCCCAGGGCCACCATGCGCTTGGTCGCTTCGATGCTGTCGAGCGTGGTCTCGATCTGGGGAACGATCCCCGCCTCACGGCAGGCCTGGTTGATGAGCAGGAAGTAGGTCGAGCTGGGGTCGTAGAGGATGAGAGGTTGCCGCGCCACCTCTTCGATACTGGTGGAACCCCGCCCGGCAAAGGGATGGCCGGGGTAGGCGACGAGGACGATCTCCTCGTCGTAGAGGTAGAGCGAGTGGACTTCAGGATGGTAGATGCCCCTCGAGAGACCGACATCCACCACCCCGCCCGCCGCCATTTCGATCACATCGGAGGAGCGCCCGGTGCGGATGTGGACGGAGACGTGGGGAAAGCGGCGCTGGTAGAGGTCGAGGGCCGGGGGAAGCATGTAGGTGCCGATGGTCCTCGCCGAGCCGATGGTGAGCGTCCCCTCCCGGGTGTCCAAGGTCTGCCTGACGGCTTCCCGGCCCTTGTCGAGCATGTCGATGGCCCGCTCGGCGAAGGGTCGAAAGGCCTCGCCGGCTTCGGTCAGACGTACACCGCGCCCCAGACGGTGGAAAAGCGGCGTGCGCAGCTCGCGCTCCAAGGACTTGATGCGGGCGCTCAGTGAGGGCTGGCTCATGTAAGAGGCGCGGGCCGCGGCGCGGAAGCTGCCGACCTTGGCCGCCTCGAGAAACGATTCGAGCTGCCCTAACTCCATATGTCCGCCCTCCCGACGTCCGCACCCCTCACCGAGGTATAGCTATATCCTATCACTTTGATTGGAAATTGGGGGCTTGTCTTATCGCTCCGTTTACCGGATACTGAATAAGGGATGACAATCCTCTGCACCCGGTACTGGGAAGGGAACGGAAAGACCATGTTGATGAGAGGCCGGAACAGGCATCGGGAAGCAACCGCTCTCCAATCCCGCTGGGACCGCGAGGCGCGCTGGCAGGGAATAGAGCGCACCTATACGGCGGTGGACGTGCTCCGGCTCCGCGGCAGCCTCGATATCGAGTACAGCATCGCCCGGCACGGCGCCGAGCGGCTCTGGTACCTGCTCCAAACCGAGCCGTTCATCCGCACCTTCGGCGCCCTGACCGGAACTCAAGCCGTCCAGATGGTGAAGGCGGGGATGAAGGCTATCTATCTGAGCGGCTGGCAGGTGGCCGCGGAGGCCAACCTGTCGGGCCAGACCTACCCCGACCAGAGCCTCTATCCGTCCAACAGCGCGCCGCATGCGGTCGAGCGGATCAACAACGCCCTGACGCGGGCCGATCAGATCGCCGCGATGAACGGTGAGCACGATGTGAATTGGTACGCCCCGATCGTGGCCGACGCCGAGGCCGGATTCGGCGGCCCCGTCCATGGGTTCGAGATGATGAAGGCGATGATCGAGGCAGGCGCGGCAGGCGTCCACTTCGAGGATCAGCTCGCCTCCGAGAAGAAATGCGGACACATGGGGGGCAAGGTCCTGGTGCCGACGTCGCAGTTCATCCACACCCTGACCGCCGCTCGGCTGGCCGCCGACGTGATGGGTGTGCCGACCATCCTCATGGCGCGAACCGACGCCCGCGATGCCAGGTTGCTGACGAGCGGCATCGACGAGCGCGACCGAGAGTTCACCACCGGGGAGCGAACCCACGAGGGTTATCACGGGGTGCGGGGCGGTATGGAGTCCGCCATCGCCCGATCCCTGGCATACGCTCCATACGCCGATATCCTATGGTTCGAAACGTCCCGGCCGGACGTCGAAGAGGCGGCCCGATTCGCCGAGGCGATCCATTCCCGGTTTCCCGCCAAGTTGCTCGCCTACAACTGCTCCCCGTCTTTCAATTGGAAACACCACCTCGGCCGGGAACAGATCACCGATTTCCAGGAGCGGATCGCCTCGCTGGGCTTCAGATTCCAGTTCGTCACCCTGGCGGGCTGGCACCTTCTCAGCTATCACAGCTTCGATTTCGCCGACGCGTACGCCGCCCAGGGAATGGACGCCTACAGCCGGCTGCAGGATCGTGAAATCGCCGCCGAGGCCCGCGGCTACACCGCCGTCAAACACCAGGCAGAGGTCGGCGCCGGCTATTTCGACGAGGTGGTGCAGATAACGACCGGCGGCCGGGCCTCCACCCTCTCACTGGTCGGATCGACCGAAGCCAAACAGTTCATCTGACCGACGGCGGCGCACACTCCGCCGACCCCTGCTCTCAGCGGCTCTCCCGTGAATACGGAACCGCCAACGCGGAGGGTGCGCTGTACTTGCGGGCGGCGGAGGAACGAGCAGAGATGAGAATGAGAGCCGCGATGGTCAGAACGAACGGGAGGGCGTTCAAGAAATCGGCCGGAATATCGACACCGATTATCTGCAGCGAGAAACCCAGGTTGCGGAGGACTCCGAATATGTAGGCGGCGGCCAACGCCCGCCAGGGCCGCCACCCTGCGAAGATCACCAAGGCGAAGGCGATCCAGCCCAGCCCGGCGGTGATGCCGTGCTGGTAGTTGCTGAAAATACCGGCGATGAGGTAGGTGCCGCCGAGACCCGCCCCGGCGCCCCCTACCATCGTATAGATATAACGGGTGGCCGTCACCGATATCCCGACCGTGTCGGCGGCCGCCGGATCCTCGCCGACGGCGCGGAGCGAGAGGCCCCACCTGGTCCGGAACAGCCAGAATGCCGACGCCGCCACCAAGACCCACGACAGGTAGACCACCCAGTCGTGGCCGAACACCAGAGGCCCGACCAGGGGAAGATCCCTCATCCCCTCCCCGAACACCGGCTCGAAGGAAGAGAGGGGCCGCTCATAGGTCAGGGCCGAGTCGTTCAGGCTGCCTATGAAAGCCGCGAACCCGGTTCCGGTGATCACCAAGGCCAGCCCGGACACGATCTGGTTCACCCGGAGCGTCACCGCCAGGAAGGCATGGACGAGTGCGAACAAGGCGCCCACCGCCGCCCCCACCGCCAACGCCAGCGGGAGGGAGGTGTGCTGGGTGCTCACCCAGAAGCCCACCACCCCGCCGCCCAGCATCATCCCCTCGATCCCCAGGTTCATCACCCCCGAGTGCTCGGTGTACATCTCACCCAGCCCGGCCAGCAGGATGGGCGTGCCTATCCCCACCGCGGAAACGATCGACAGCAGGATCACGGATTCGTTCATGCCGGCCTCGCCGCCGGTGACCCGGCCGCCGGTTGAACACGGATGGTGTTGCGGAGGAACCACTCCCCGGCCACGATGCAGAGGAAGAGTATCCCTTCCAACATCAACACCACCTCGGAGGAGACCCCGATCGACTGCAGGCCGGGGCCGGCGTTGGTGATGCTGGCCACGAAGACCGCCACCGGAACCACGCCGAACGGCGACAGCCGGGCCAGGGCCGCCACCACGATCCCTGCGAACCCCACCCCCAGGCTGAGCGCCCGCGGATCCAGACTGTGCAGCACACCCCCCACTTCGATGCCGCCCGCCAGGCCGGCCAAGGCGCCCGATACCATCAAAACCGAGAGTATCTTGCGGTCGACGCCCATCCCGGCATAGCGGGCGGCCCGGGGCGAGTCACCGGTTACCTGCACCTCGAACCCCCACCTCGTGTAACGAAGCGCCCACCACAAGACCGCAGCCGCCGCAACAGCTATGAACAACCCGATATGGAGGCGGCCCGACAAGCGCGGCAGGAACAGGATTTCGCTTATGCCGCGCCCGCTCGGGAAGGTGACCCGCTCGGCGTCCCGCCAGTAGCTGATCGAGCTGAAGATCAGATAGTTCATGATGTTCAGGGCCACGAAGTTGAGCATCAAGGTCGATATGACCTCATCGGTGTTGAAGTAGGCCCGGGGCAGGGCGGCCAGCGCCGCCCACAGCGCCCCCGCCGCCGCCCCCGCCGCCAGCATGATCACTATGCCGACCGGGCCGCCGACCCCGTCCCCTATCCACAACCCCATCCCGGCCGAGGCGACCGCGCCCATGATGAGCTGGCCTTCGGCGCCGATGTTCCATATCTTCATACGGAAGGCGACCAGAGCGGCCAGTCCGGTCAGGATCAGGGGGGTGGCGATCACCAGAGTCCCGATCAGCGGCAACCGGCCCAGGAAACCCTTCTTGACCATCTCGGTGTAGGCGAGGACCGGGTCTTGGCCGGCAGCCCATATGATCACCGCGCCGATCACCAGGCCGAAGAAAACCGAGAAGGTGGGCGCCGCCGCCCGCACCCACAGAGGCGGGAGAGGCCGCCGCTCGACGACGATCTCGCGGGCGCCCACCGCGAGGTTCACGCCGGGTCCACCGTACGGCCCGCCATCAGCATCCCCAAGACCTCCGGGCTGGCCTGCCCCGGTTCCAGCCTGCCCATGATCCTGCCCTCGTAGAGCACCACGATCTCATCCGAGAGCTCCATGATCTCCTCCAGATCCTCCGAGATCATCAGGATGGCGGTCCCCGCCTCCCGTTCCTCCAGCAGGAGCCGACGGATGGCCTGGATGGCGGCCACATCCAGACCCCGGGTGGGGGCGGCCGCCACCAGCACCTTCGGCCCCGCCGAGAGCTCCCGCGCCAGTATGGCCCGTTGGATGTTGCCGCCCGACAGCAGGCTGGTGGGCAGCCCCCACCGCACCCCGCGGATATCGAAGCGATGCTCTAAGCGGCGGGCCCGATCATCCATGGCCCGCTTCGACAACAGCGGCCCTCTGGAGAGCGGAGGCCGGCGGTAGGCCTTGAGGGCGAGGTTGGCGGGAAGCGGAAGGCCGCCCGCCATGCCGGTGCGCATCCGGTCCTCGGGTACGAAACCGAGCCCGAGCCGAATGCGCTGCCGGGGAGAGGCGCGGGTGATATCGACCCCGCCGAGGAATATCTGGCCGTGCTCGATCCTGCGCAGACCCGCTATGGCCTCGGCAAGCTCACGCTGCCCGTTGCCGGCCACCCCGGCCACGCCGACGATCTGGGAGGCCCGCACCTCTATATCCACATTCCGGACCGCCTCGATGCCTCGGTCGCCGGCGGCGGTGAGTCCGGTGATGGACAGGACCGGCGCCCCGGCTTCTATCCGGGGCCGGTCGGGAACCGCCAGGTCCCGCCCCACCATCATCCTCGCCAGCCGGGCCGGGTCCGCCTCGGCGATTTCCATCGACCCCACCATCCGTCCGTCCCGGAGCACGCTCACCCGGTCGGACACCTCCATCACCTCGTCCAGCTTGTGCGAGACGAAGATGATCGCCCGGCCCTCGTCCGCCAAGGCCCGCATGGTGGCGAACAGACTGCGGGCCTCTTGAGGGGTGAGCACGGCGGTCGGCTCGTCGAGGATGAGAATCCGCACCCCCCGATGCAGCAACTTGAGGATCTCGACCCGCTGCTGTTCACCGACGGAAAGCTGCCAGACCCCCGCCTCCGGCGCCGCCTCGAGACCGTACCGCCTCCCCAGCTCCGCCACCTGCCGCTCGAGTTCCTTACGCGAGGCGAGCACTTTGGTGTCCGGGTGACCCAGCGCCAGGTTCTCGGCCACGGTGAAACGTTCGACCAGCCTGAAGTGTTGATAGACCATGCCGACACCCTGTTCCAAGGCATGATGCGGGGATCGGAGCTCCACCTGCTCGCCGTCGAGGCGGATCTCGCCGCTGTCGGGGTGGTAGAGACCGGCCAAGACCGAACAGAGGGTCGATTTCCCGGCCCCGTTCTCCCCCAGCAGGGCGTGTATCTCCCCCCACCTGAGGTCGAAATCTACGTCTTCGTTGGCGGCCTGCCCGTAGAAGCTCTTGGTGATGGAGGTCAGACGGGCGGCCTCACCGCCGAGCCGCCCGTCCGACCTATCGATCTGCGCCGCGGCCCCGGCGGCGCCCGCCCGATCTAACGGCATCCTTTCGTCACCTCATCGGCGGCCGGCTGCTCAGCTAGTAGGAATCTCCCCGACCACGCCTTCTATCAGCCACTGGCAACAAGCGGTCCGCTCGCCCCAGGGAACCGTCCCGCCCTCGGGGACGACCACATTGCCCTGGTTGTCCATGATCGGGCCCGCGAAGTAGTCGAAAGTACCGTCGATGATCGCCTCTCTCCGCTCCTGGATCAAGGCGAGCGTCTCGTCCGAGACGGTAGGTCCGAAGGGCGCCATATCGATCATGTCGTCCTTCAAACCGCCGTAGAAGATGGCCGGTTCCCAGGCCCCGGCGGCTACCGCCTCGGCCTGCGCCAAGAAATAGGGGGCCCAGTTGAAGACGAAACCCGACAGCCAGGAGTTGGGGGCGATGCCGGTGCCGGTCGGGCTTCCGTCCGTACCGTAGTGGACGTACGGGATGCCCGCTTCCTCGGCCACTCCGGCCACGGCCGGGGCGTTGACCTCGCCGGCGAGCAGATCGGCGCCCAGATCCACCAGCGTCTGTGCGGCCTGCTGCTCGGCGGGCGGGTCATACCAGCTGTTGACCCAGACCACCCGGACCTCGACCCCCGGGTTCAGCTCCCGGGCGGCTTTGGTGAAGATGTTGAGACCCCTCACCACCTCTTCGATGGCGAAGCCGGCAACATAACCGATCATGTCCACATCGGGCTGGCTGCCGGCGGCCAAGCCGTCCAGGTAACGGCCGTCTTCGGTGGCGACGTCGAAGTGGCCGACGTTGCCTACTTCCTCGTCCAACTGCCAGCCCGCCCACGACAGGAATATCGTGTCGGGGTAATTGGGGGTTATATCCAAGAGGTCGTCCTGGATATAGGTGGTGCCGATGACTATGTCGTAACCCTGCTCGGCGAAGTCTTCGAGGGCGGCCTGGGTTTCGGAACCCGGCGACACCTCCTCCACGAAGGTGGTCTCTACCCGGTCCCCCATGTTGGCCTCCACGTACTGGCGGGCGGCGTCGTAGGCCTGATTCCAGCCTCCATCGTCGGCCTGGCCGTCGTAGATGAAAGCCATCCGCACCGGTTCCATAGTTTCCTCCGGCGCGGCGGCGGTCGTCGCAACGGCAGTCGTCGCGGCGGCGGTCGTCTGGGAGGCGGGTGTCGTGGTCGTTTCCTCACCACCGCCGCAAGCCGCAGCAACCAGCGCCAAGACCGCGGCCAGAAGAACAAACAATCGGATCTTTCGCATTACGAGCACTCCCTCATCGGTATCGCTTCCGAGGATAATTGAAGACATCAAAGATGGCAACAGATCGTTTCGGGTTCGGGGAGGCTCCATGAACGAAAGGAACAAGCCGAGGCGGTGGTAAAAGTCGGCTTCGGCGACTGGGAGTGAGGTGTTGGCCGCGACCGAGTCGTTACCGCCGCTCCGGACCATAGCTCGGCTTGGGGTCCGGCTAGGCGGGCTCGGCGGGACACGAGGCGCAGCGCCTGTCTGTCTGGTGCCCGGAAGGACGGCGCCGACGCACCCTACAATCAACAAAATGCTCGTTACCGTTCTACTCGCCCTCTCCGGCTCTTTGGCGTATGGAAGCGTCGACCACGTGGGAACCGAGGTCGGCCGGAAGAGCCGCCTGATGACGGTGGTGCTTTGGGGCTACCTGTTCGCCGTACCCTCAGCGTTCGGGTTGGCGGTACTGGTGGGGGGCGAGCCCACCATGTCCGACCTGTTGCTGGGCGCCGCCTCGGGGCTGGGTGCGAGCATGGGGCTCATACAGCTCTACCGCGGATACACCACCATGGGGGCCGCGACCGTCGGGCCGGTAGCGGCGGTTACGAGCGCGGTGATCCCGGTAATCGCGTCCGCGATCTTCGAAGGCCTGCACTCGGCGGTCGTCGGGTACGGCATATTGGTGGGGATTGCCGCCGTCTGGATGATCAGCATCCCCGGACATATCGATTTCAGCGAATGGCCCCGCGCCCTCGTGCGATGCGTCCGGCGCGGCGACCAAGCCTACTGCTCCACGATATGGGACTGGGTTGCCGTACGGCACGGTCTGGCGGCCGGGGCGCTGTTCGGAATACAGATCACCCTGCTGGGCTTGACCAGCGACGCCTCTGGTGTCTGGCCGGCGGTGCCGGGGCGGATGGTAGCCGCCGGCACGGTGGCCTTCGTGATTCTCGTCGGCCACCCTCGGCCTCCGTGGAGGTGGTGGACGGTGCGGCGGGCCGGCATGGTCCTGAAGGTGGTTCTCCTCGGCCTCCACACCACCAAGTGGCTGAAGAGAATCATACTGGCGACAGCTCTGATGGGGTTGGCCTGGTCGGCGGGCATGGGACTCCTCACGCTGGCGGCCCAACGGAATATCGCCGTCACCGGGCTCCTCTTCCAGATGGCATACGGGTTCACCCTGCTGTTCCAGGTCCTCTTCGCCGGCGAACGCACCACCCGCACCCAGGTGGTCGGGTTCGGGCTGGCGGTCGCATCCCTGACCATGATCATCCTCGGCTGACAGACCCAGCGGCCTCCCCGGAATACGGCGCTGCCGCGCAACGAGACCGAACGGGCTGTTCCGCCGTCTGAAGGCTGTCGCGGATTCATCCTGTTCGTACTCGTCATCGACACCTACGATCTATATCGAACAAAATGATCGTTACTGTCCTGCTCGCCCTCTCCGGCTCTTTGCTGTGCGGGCTCGTCCACCACGTGGGAACCGAGATCGGTCGGAAGAGCCGCCTGATGACGGTGGTGCTTTGGGTCCACCTGTTCGCCGTAGGTTCGATCATCGGGTTGGCGGTGCTGGTGGGGGGCGAGCCCACCATGTCCGACCTGTTGCTGGGCGCCGCCTCGGGGCTGGGTGGAAGCATGGGGGTCATACAGCTCTATCGCGGTTACACCACCAAGGGGGCCGCGATCGTCGGGCCGGTAGCCGTGGTAACGGGCGCGGTGATCCCGGTGATCGCGTCCGCGATATTCGAAGGCCCGCCCTCGGCGGTCGTCAGGTACGGCATATTGGTGGGTGTTGCCGCCGTCTGGATGATCAGCCTCCCCGGACAGATCGATCTCAGCCGCATCCGGCGCCGGCGCGGCGAAGACCGGGCGAACCCTTCCAACATATGGGACTGGGTTGCCGTTCGGCACGGTCTGGCGGCCGGGGCGCTGTTCGCGATGCAGATCACCCTGCTGGGCATGACCAGCGACGACTCGGGGGTCTGGCCGGTGGCGCCGGGGCGGGTGGTAGCCGCCGCCACGGTGGCCTTCGTGATTCTCTTCGGCCACCCCCGGCCTGCGTGGAGATGGTGGACTGTGCGGCGGGCCGGCATGGTCCTGAAGGTGGTTCTCCTCGGCCTCCACACCACCAAATGGATGAAGAGCATCGTAGTGGGAACAGCTCTGATGGGGTTGGCCTGGTCGGCGGGAGTAGGGTTCTTCACGCTGGCGGCTCAACGGAGCCTCGCCGTCACCGGACTGTTCTACCAGATGGCATACGGGTTCACCCTGCTGTTCCAGGTCCTCTTCGCCGGCGAACGCACCTCCCGCATCCAGGTGGCCGGGTTCGGGCTGGCGGCCGCGTCCCTGACCATGATCATCTTCGGCTGACGGACTCGGCGGCTTTCCCCCGGAATACGGCGCTGCTCAGGTCCGGGACAGATCGATGAAGGGGAGGCCGGTAACTACCGCGGGGGCTTCTATGGACTCCCCGGCGCCCGGAATATCCCAGACCACCCCCACCTCCGTCCCGGGCTCACCCAAGCGCCGCAGGAGATGGCCGAAACCGATCAGCTTCTCCACTGTCGGCCCCCAGGTGACGCTGGACGCCCGCCCTACGGGGTGTCCGCCCTCGTGCACGGGTTTGGCTATCCATTCGACCCGCGGCGATACGTTGGGCGGCACACCCTTCTCCAGATGCGCCTCGACGACCGCCCGCCAGTCGATGTCGAGCCCTGCCAGCGTGCGCAACGGGCCGCCGGCTTCCTGCTCCGCAACCAGGGCCTCGCGGCCGATGAAGCCCTCCTTGGAGAGATCGACGAACCGGCCCATCCCCAACTCGAACGGCGACGACCGATATTCGGGGTCGGAAGCCGAGACGGTGTGCGAACCGGTTACGTCGGGGCCTGCGTTGGCGTAATCGGGGCCGGGTATGAGCAGACCGGCCTCGACCCTCGCCACGTCGATGGCCCACTCCCCGCACGGGCGGATGCCGAACGGCTCTCCCGCCGCCGCCACCGCATCCCAAACTCGATCCCCCGCGCCTGCCGGCGTCAATATCTCGTAACCGTGCTCACCCGTGAAACCCTGGCGGGCCGCGTCCACCTCCACCCCTCCGATCTCGAAGCGGCCCAGCCGGGAAAACCCGAGTTCTAATCCGTCCACACCGGTTGCGGCCTCCATCACTGCACGAGACCTCGGCCCCTGGACGGCGAGTATCCCCAGCTCGTCGGTCCGTTCCTCGACCCTCACGTCACAGCCCTCCGCGTTCTGGAGAAACCACTCGCCGGAGGGGTCCCCTGTGAAGAGATAGGAATCCTCGCCGGTGCGGAACACCAACCCGTCCGAGACCACCTTCCCGTCGTGGCTGCACCACGGGGTGTAGAAGATGCCGCCCGGGGCCAGGTCGTCGATTCGCCTGGGGATCAACCGGTCTACCAACCGCCCGGCGTCCGGCCCTTCTACCAGTATCTTGCACAACGGCGACATGTCCCCCATCGCGACGTTGGTCCGGATGGCGCCCAGCTCGGCGTGGAAATCGTCGTAGACATCCACCACATGACACAGGTCCCAGTTGAAATACCACGGCGTCTCGCTGCGGGCGGCCGTCCGCTCGTGGAAGGGCGTACCGATCGCCCCGTCCGGCCGGAACCTGCTCGCCCGGGCCGGTTCCCACTCCGGAGGCCCGGACCGCCCTCTCGTTCCCTGCCCGCCCATGCTCGAGTGCTCCTTCCCTCGACCCTCGACGTCTGAAACCGCGGCCCGCCCGCGGATTTGATGACACCAAACATGCATAATAGACTTCGACCGCCCCATGAAGCCCCCACGGTGAAGCCCCCACGGTTCAGATACGCTCGACCGGAAACCCTCGACGAAGCCCTGCACCTCTTGGCCGAACACGGAGACGAGGCCCGGGTGCTGGCGGGCGGCCAGAGCCTGATCCCGCTCCTCAACTTCCGTCTGGCCCGACCGGAGGTATTGATCGACATCACGATGGTGGAGGAGCTGCGGCTCATGGCGGTCGAGAACGGAACCCTGCGGATCGGCGCCGCGGTCACCCAGCGCACGGTGGAGCGTTCGGAGGAAGCCGCCCGGGCCTGCCCGTTGCTCACCAAAGCCCTCCCCTTCGTGGGTCACCTCCAGAACCGGACGCGGGGTACGGTGGCCGGAAGCATCGCCCACGCCGACCCGGCGGCGGAGCTGCCCGCTGTGGCGGCGGCTCTCGACGCGGTCATGGTGGTGCGGTCCTCCTCCGTCGAGCGTACCGTCCCGGCCGGCGAGTTCTTCTTCGGGCCGTTCACCACCGCCCTGGAACCAGACGAGATCCTGGTCGAGGTGCGTTTCCCCTCTTCGGGGGGTGCAAGGTCATCGGTGGTCGAGATATCCCCCCGCTCGGGCGACTTCGCCATAGCCGGCGCGGCGGGCCTGCTCCTCGCTTCCCCGGGCGGCCGGACGGCGGAGTGCGCCTTGGCGCTGTTCGGCGTGGGGGGCGCCCCCCAGCGGCTGACCGAGGTGGAGGACCACCTGAAAGGCCGCCGGGTCACAAGCGGCCTGCTCGACGAGGCCGAGGAAATGACCGCCCGCACCGCCCTGGCCGACAGCGAGGACATCCACGCCGACGCCGCCTACCGAGCCCGGGTGGCCGGGGTGCTGGTGCGGCGCGCCGTGGAGGAGATGGCGGCGTGAGGCCGGTGCCGCGCCCCGCCGACCGGATCACGGTGTCGATGAGCGTGAACGGAGGCCCGGTGGAGCGCACAGTGGACTCCCGCAGGCTGCTGGCCGATTTCCTGCGCGAAGACCTCGGCCTTACCGGCACCCACCTGGGCTGCGAGCACGGCGTGTGCGGCGCCTGCACTCTGCTGGTGGACGGCCGGCCCGTCCGTTCCTGCATCATGCTGGCCGTCCAGGCCGACGGGTGCGAGGTGACCACGGTGGAGGGGATAACCCCCCGAGAAGGCCTCAACCCCATACAGCAGGCCTTCAAGGACCATCACGGCCTGCAGTGCGGGTTCTGCACGCCCGGCTTTCTGATGACCCTGACGGGCGCCGAGCCGTCCGAATACCCCGACGACGAGAGCATCCGGGAGCTGCTGGCCGGCAACCTGTGCCGCTGCACCGGCTACGAGGGAATCGTCGAGGCGGTCAGGGCGGCTTGGGGCCGCGATGAGCGGGAGGGGCGGCGCCCTTGACCGCCCGGCCCTCCTTCATCGGCGCCCATACCCCCCGGGTGGAGGACGACCGGCTCCTGACCGGCGGGGCGCGGTTCGGGGCCGACGTGTCCCTGCCCGGAATGCTGGAGGCCGCCTTCTACCGGAGCCCGCTCCCCCACGCCCTGATCGGAGGCGTGGATCCGAGCCGCACGGCCGAGTTGAAGGGAGTGGCCGGGGTGTTCACCGCCGAGGACATGTCGGATGTCTCCCCCTTCCCGGACTTCGACGAGCACGCCCGCCCAGTCGAGATCTTCCCGCTGGCCAGGGGCCGGGTCCGGTACGCGGGAGCGCCCATCGCGGCGGTGGTGGCCGCCGACCGTTACGAGGCGGAGGATGCGGTCGACCTGCTGTCCGTCGACCTCGACCCCCTCCCGCCGGTCGTCTCCGTGGAACAGGCGCTGGCCCCCGACGCCCCCCGCCTGTACCCCGACTGGCCGGACAACGCGGTCATCGAGTGGCCCGTCTCGAACCCGGACGCCATCGCCGAGTTCGACCGCCTGGAGGACGGGGCCTTCACGGTCGGGGGCCGCTACGAGATCCGGCGCCATACCGGGGCGCCGATCGAGACCCGGGGGGTGGCGGCCGAGTTCCGCGAGGGCCGGCTGACGGTGTGGACCACCACCCAGTTCCCCCACATAGCCCGCACCATGCTCTCCTACTGCCTCCCGCTCGACGAGTCGGACATCCGGGTCGTCGTACCCGACGTGGGCGGGGGGTTCGGCGTCAAGGCGGAGTTCTACGTCGAAGAGGTGACCATCCCGTGGCTGGCCATGAAGCTGGGCCGCCCGGTCCGCTGGATCGAGGACCGCCGGGAGCATCTGATCGCCACCTGCCACGCCCGCGACCTGGTGCTGGATCTGGAGGCGGCGGTCGGCCCGGACGGGCGGTTCCGGGCGGTGCGGGGCATGGCGATCCAGGACCTCGGAGCGGCGGAGATGTATCCCTACGGCTTCTCCCCCACCTTCACGGCGGTCGGCCACATCACCGGCCCCTACCGCATCCCCCACCAGTCGGTCGGGGTGCTGGCGGCGGCCACCAACAAGACCCCAAACGGCGCCTACAGGGGCTTCGGGATTCCCGAGGCCGCCTTCGGGATCGAGCGGCTCATGGACAAGGCGGCCGACCGGCTGGGGCTGGACCGCAACGAGATACGCCGCCGCAACCTCATAGGCCAGGAGGACATCCCCTACACCACCTCGGCCGGCGCCGTCGTCGACTCGGGAAGCCACCGCGAGACCTTCGAGGAAACCGTCCGGGTTGCCGCCGAGCGTCGGGAACACTGGCGGGATCGGCTGGCCGGCGACCCCCGCATCCGCGTGGGGTCGGGCGTGGTCAACTACATCGAAGGGGTAACCCCCACCTATTTCATGACCACCGGGCACTGGACGTCCTTCGACTCCTGTTCGATCAGGGTGAACCCCGACGGAACCGCGGTGGTGTCGGTGGGCGTCTCGACCTCCGGCCAGGGTCTGGAGTCGATGCTGACCACCCTCACCGCCGAGGCGCTCGGCGTCCGCCGCGACCAGGTTCGGATCGTCATGGGGGACACCGACCGGACTCCATACGGTCTGGGCAGCTGGGGAAGCCGGAGCACCAACGTGGCCTCGGGCGCCTTGCGCGAGGCCGCCGACGCCTTGTTGGGCAAGGCCGTCCGGATCGCCGCCCATCTGCTCGAGGCCTCCCCGGAGGACATCGAGGTCTACGACGGGTCTTTCGAGGTCCGGGGCAGCCCCGGGGCTGCGGTCACCTGGAGGCAGGTGGCCACCGCGGCCAACATCCGCACCATGGACCTGCCCGAAGGGGTGAAGCCGGGGATGGAAGCCTCCGCCTCCTACGATCCGCCCGGCATCGAGCACACCCCCGACGAGTACGGACGGGTGAACGCCGCCGCCACCTACACGAACGCCAGCCACGCCGCGGTGGTGTCGGTCGATGTGGGAACCGGCCAGGTCCGGGTGCTCGAGTACATCGTGGCGCACGACTGCGGCACGGTGATAAACCCCCAGATCGTCCGGGGGCAGGTGGTGGGCGGGATCGCCCAGGGTATAGGCGGCGCCCTCCTCGAGCAGCTCCATTACGACGAATTCGGAAATCCGCTCTCCACCTCTTTCCTCGATTACCACCTGCCGACCGCCGCCGAGATACCGCCCATGGCGGTTCTGCACTTCGAGTCCCCGGCGCCGGAGATGCCCTGGGGGGCGAAGGGGGCGGGAGAGGCCGGGATCATCGGGCCGGCGCCCGCCATCGCCGCCGGGGTGGAGGATGCGCTGTCCGAGTACGGGATAGCCGAGATCACCCTCACCCCCATCACGGCCCCCTACTTGCTCGGCCTGCTCCCCTCCGGTTAGCATCAGCCGGGTGGCGGAGGAACTGAGCGCCCAGGACAAACGGTTGCTGCGGCAGGCCATCGAGGTCTCCGCCCGGGCGGTGGCCAACGGAAACATGCCGTTCGGCGCGGTGCTCGCCGACCCGGAAGGCAACGTCCTGATAGAGGCGGAGAACACCACTTTCACCGGGAAGAACCCCCTCAACCACGCCGAGACCAACCTGGTCAACATGGCAGTCACTACCTTGCCGCCCGAGCAGGTCGCCGCCGCCACCCTCTATACGAGCTGCGAACCCTGCGCCATGTGCAGCGGCGCCATGTACTGGGGCGGCATCAACCGGATGGTGTACGGGATGTCCGAGCGGGACCTGCTGACCTACACCGGAGACGACCCCAGCAACGCCACGATGTGGGGAGTGGGATGCCGGAACGTGCTCCACAGCGGCCAGCGCACCATCGAGGTGATCGGCCCCCACCTGGTAGAGGAGTCATCCGAGGTCCAGCGCGACTACTGGGAGCGTACGGACCGCCAAGCGCACTATTGGAGCTGAACCCTCGGCTTTCTCGGCTCCAGTCCTCCATCGGCGCCCCGGGAAACGGCTATCTTTGACGGGGACGGACCTCCACGTATCTCCACGGAAGGAATTGACATGCCCGATGTAGAACCTGTGGCCATCGTAGGGGCGGCCCGAACCGCCGTCGGAACGTACGGAGGCTCGCTGAGCCGCATCGAAGCCCACGAGCTGGGCGCCCTCACGATCGAGGAATCACTCCGCCGCGCCGGTGTCGGCGCCGACGAGGTGGACGAGGTGGTGATGGGCCAGATCGGGCAGGTGGGCGGGGACGCCTACAACGCCCGGCGCTGCGCACTGGCGGCCGGCCTCCCCCCCACCGCCACCGCCATGAACGTCAACCGCCTCTGCTCGTCGGGCCTGCAGGCCATCATCACCGGCGCCCAGCAGGTCATGCTGGGAGAGGCGGACATCGTGGTGGCCGGCGGCAACGAGAGCATGAGCCGCCAGCCTTTCCTCGACTACCAGGCCCGCGACGGATGGAAGCTGGGTCCCCGCAAGATCATCGACGGCACCCTGTCCCTGGTGACGGATCCTTTCGGCGGCTATCCCATGGGGGTAACGGCGGAGAAGGTGGCGGAACGCTACGGCGTCAGCCGCCCGGAACAGGACCGGTTCGCCGCCCGGAGCCAACACCTGGCCGCCGTCGCCATCAAGGAAGGCCACTTCGTGGAGGAGATCGTCGGGGTGGAGCGCCCCAGGGAGGAACCCTTCCTGGTCGACGAGCACCCCAGGCCCAACGCAACGGAGGAGCGCCTGGCCCGGCTCCGGCCCGTATTCGTCGAGAACGGCACGGTGACCGCCGGCAACTCGTCGGGAATCAACGACGGGGCCGCCGCAGTGGTGCTGATGAGCGAGAGGATGGTCCGAGCCCGCGGCCTCACCCCCCGCCTGCGCCTGGCGGCCTGGGCGGTGTCGGGCATCGAACCCGAGGTGATGGGGTACGCCCCGGCCCTCGCCATCCCCGCCGTGCTCGACAAGGCGGGCCTCACCCTCGACGACATCGACCTGGTCGAGCTCAACGAGGCTTTTGCCGCCCAGGCGGTGGCGGTCATCCGCGACGCCGGACTGGACCCGGAGAAGACCAACGTGTCGGGCGGGGCCATCGCCCTGGGCCATCCGGTCGGGGCCACCGGGGCGATCCTCGCCATCAAGCTCCTGCACGCCCTCGAGCGGACAGGCGGGCGGCGCGGCATCGTGACGATGTGCATCGGAGGCGGACAGGGGATGGCCGCCGTCTTCGAGCGTCCTTGACCGGCGCCTCTCGACCCGCCCGCGGCGGAGGCGTCGGCGGCCGCATCGGGGGAATCGCCGGCATTACCAGGATGCTGGAAGGACAGGCCTATCTGGCCGACCGGGGCCTCTCCACCGCCCTGTACCTCTCCCTCACCCTGCCCCAGCCGCTCCTCCTGGAAGGCGAGGCCGGAGTCGGCAAGACCGAGGTTGCCAAGGCGCTGGCAGACGGGCTGGGGGTGGAGCTGGTCAGGCTCCAGTGCTACGAAGGAATCGACGCCAACCAGGCCCTCTACGAGTGGGACTACCCGCGCCAGCTGCTCTACCTGCGCCGGGCGGGCGAAGCAGACGGAGACGCGGGCGGCGGCGCCGCGGACGAGCTGTTCGCGGAGCGGTTCCTGGTGGAGCGGCCCCTGCTGAAGGCCCTGCGGCTGGGTTCCGGCTGCGTGCTGCTGATCGACGAGATCGACCGGGCCGACGACGAGTTCGAGGCTTTCCTGCTGGAGATACTCTCCGACTTCCAGATCTCCATCCCCGAGATCGGCACCGTGGCGGCGCCCCGCCCTCCGGCGGTGATCGTCACCTCCAACCGCACCCGTGAGCTGCACGACGCCCTGAAGCGCCGCTGCCTGTACCACTGGATCGACTTCCCCGGCCTGGAGCGGGAGATCGAGATCGTGGCCGCCCGAGCGCCCGAGGTGCCGGAGCGGCTGGCCCGCAGCACCGGCCGGGTGGTGTCGAACCTGCGCAGCCGCCTGGAACTGGTGAAGCAACCCGGGGTGGCGGAGACCATCAGCTGGTCCCGCGCCCTCCATCATCTCGGAGAGGAGCAGGTAACCCCGGACAACTTCGACCTCGGTCTAGGCGCCGTCATCAAGGACCGCGACGACCTGACCGCTGTCCACCGCCGCATGGATGACATTTTGGATGGCGCCTGACCTGGCCCGGGCCGCCGGGGCACACCGTCCAGGCGGACGAGAACCGGTTTGAAAATCTTTCTTGGAGTAGAAGAGGTAGAAGAAAACTAGCTAACCTACTAAAAGGTAACCCTACGGCAAAGGGCCATAACAGGTTCGACTCCTGTGTAGGGTACGACTATAAGGATCAACCTTTAGCAAAAAGGAAAGGAAAGACTGCAATGGGAATACCAGCTGCAGGAAAACCCAGCCCATCTCCAAGACCGGTAGAAGGTAGGAACATGGTGGTTGGTAGCAATACCACTTGCTGCCCAAGACAGAAAGGAGATACCGACCTTATAATATTGACAGTCGATAGCCAAGGCATAGTTAGGGTCGTTGAAAAGGATCCTAAGGGGCCGCAGATAGGAGTCATATATCTGAGGGCTCAGAAAGTTGACTCTTATGAAGAGGCTCTAGACTATTATACTAGCGACTAAAGACCTGGCGCTGCGCAACGGGCAGGTCGGCAGCAGGGTGCGGGGCACGGCTTACCTGCACCGGTCTCGGACCCCGCTGGAACAGGCCGATCTGTCGGTTCCCGCCCCGGCCGGATTCAGCTCGGAATGTGAAGGAATGTGCGGGATATAGACGGTAGGAAAGAACCAAACCTACCGCATCCATCATGAACATCCCGCCGCAACAACGATCACCTCAGCGCGGGTTGAGGTATTGGATTAGATTTTACACTCCGGCCGATGAGCTACTACGACACCGCACCTGACCCCCGCCCGGAGGTGGAGCTGGTCCGGTTCGGGCGTCTGCTGCGGGACCGGGGGGTGAACGTGGGGGCCGGGCAGGTGGTGTCCTACGCGAAGGCGGCGGCCTGCCTGGATCCGGCGGCTGTCGAGGATCTGTATTGGGCGGGGCGCATCACCCTGGTCAACCGCGCAGCGGATCTGGCCGTCTACGACGCCGCCTTCGACCACTTCTTCATCGGAACGGAGAGCGGCCCTCCCCCGCCCCGGCTGGCGGTGGCCGCCGCCG
This sequence comes from uncultured Acidimicrobiia bacterium, assembly GCA_958295745.1. Taxonomy (GTDB): domain Bacteria; phylum Actinomycetota; class Acidimicrobiia; order Spongiisociales; family Spongiisociaceae; genus CATQHD01. The sequence goes on from OY282370.1 coordinate 628,097, forward strand.
GCGGCGACACGAGCGGCTTGGAAGAGGTCTCGCTCGGCGGCGGCTACCAGGAGATCGGGGTGCTGGAGGCGGGGGACGACGATCTCCCGTCCGCCGGAGGCCCCAGGGCTTCGAGCGCCGAGATCCTGCGCACCAAGAACTTCGACCAATGGACCGAGGACGAGTTCCGGCGGCTGGCGCGGCTCCTCCCCGACCTCCGCCCGCCGCAGAGGCGAAGCCGCCGCACCCGCCCCTCGTCGAGGGGTCCGGGCATCGACCTGCGGAGCAGCGTCCGCGGCTCCCTGCGGTACGGGGGCGACCTGATCCGGCTGCGAAGACGGCGCCGGGTGGAGCGGCCCCGTCCTGTGGTGCTGATCGTGGACGTGTCGGGGTCGATGGCCGGTTTCTCCCGGGCCTTGGTGCAGTTCTCATACGGGATGAGCCGCGCCTCCCGCCGGGTGGAGGTCTTCTGCTTCGGTACCCGCCTCACCCGCCTCACCGATGCCATGAGGGTGCGGGACCCCGACTCGGCCCTCGACGAGGCGGCCGAACGGGTGGTGGACTGGGACGGGGGCACCAGGATCGGTGAATCGCTGGGCGCCTACGTGACCAGGTGGGGCAACTACCGCTTCAACCGGGGTGCGGTGGTGATCATCTGCTCCGACGGCCTGGAGCGGGGCGAGCCGAAACAGCTGGCCCGGGCCATGCGGAGATTGTCCCGCCAAACCCACGCCGTCGTCTGGGTGAACCCCCTGGCAGGCGATCCCAAGTTCCAACCCCTGGCCCGGGGGCTGGTGGCCGCCCTCCCCTACGTGGACCGGCTGATAGCGGGCCACAATGTCATCAGCCTGGAAGAGCTGGCCAAGTCGGTAGCCGCCCTGGATCGACCGCTCTGAGGCAACCACCAACCCACGCCCCTCCCCGAGCACACCCCTTCCGAGAACGCGAAAAACCTCCCCCCGCAGGCCCCCCCATTCTGGGCCCTTCCCCCACCGCCGCCACTCAGTATCGGAACTTTGCCGGCCGCAGAGGGCCGGACCCGGCTCAAGGGGTGAGCCGTGCGGGTCCCGATATGATCACCGCCCCTCTCTAGAACCCGGCGGCGATGTTTGTGCTTTGGTATCGAACACTATACAACGTATAGGTGACAAAGACAATGGTCTTGTTCGGGCGATATCGCGACAACCGACCGCCCGATATCACACGACTATCCGCCGTCCAGCTCGGCGGTCAGGTCTTCGACCGCTTCCACCAAGCCGTCCAGATCGGCCTGGGTCATGGCGGTGGACAGACAAGCCATCCCCCGCGACGCCAGGAAGAATCCCCGGTTCATCAGCCCTAGATGGATCAGTTTCCCCAGCCGGGGGTCGGCGCGCCGGACGGGGCGGCTGTCGGTTATCTCTTCCGCGGTGGCGTGGATGTTGAACAGCGACCCGGCGCCGGTCACCCGGGCCGGGGCCTGGTTCTTCTCGAGGACGCCGTTGAGCTGGGCGGCCAGCCATTCCCCTTTTTCGTTCAGGTCGTAGATCGCGTCCGCGGTGAGGGATTCCAGCGTGACGATTCCCGCGGCGGCGCTGACCGGGTTCCCGTTGAAGGTTCCGCCCCACGAGATGCTCCCCTCCGTCGGGTGGAGCAAGGCCATCACGTCCTTCCGCCCGCCTACCGCGCCTATCGGAAAACCGCCGCCGATGATCTTCCCGAAGGTGGTCAGATCGGGGCGGATCCCGTGTACGGCCTGGGCGCCCCCCTGGTGGAGGCGGAAGGTGACGATCTCATCGAAGACCAGCAAGAATCCCATCCGCCCGGCGGCCTCCCTCAGGAAATCTAGGAAATCCCGGTCGGCGGCCACCACGCCCCCGGCGCCCAGCACCGGCTCGACCATCACCGCCGCCAACGAGCCGGCGTTCTCCGCCAGGACGGCCTCGCATCCGGAGATGTCGTTGTAGGGGAGGGTCACCACCAGGTCGCCTATCCGGGCCGGCACCCCCGCCGCAGGCGCGGCGCTGTAGTCGTGGGTGCCGTGGTAGCTCCCCTCGAACCGGGCCGTCAGCGGACGTCCGGTGAAGGCGCGGGCCAGCCGGAGGGCGGCCATGGTCGCTTCCGTCCCGGAGTTCGTGAACCTGATCTGCTCGACCGACGCGACCCGGCCGGCCATCATCTCGGCCAGCCGCACCTCCTGCTCGGTGGGAGAGGAGAAGGCGGTGCCGCGGGCGGCCGCCGCCCAGGCCGCCGCCAGGACATCGGGGTGGGCGTGGCCGAGTATCAGGGAGGTGTAGTTGTTTAGGAAGTCGACCCGGCGGTTGCCGTCGAGGTCCACTATCCCGCACCCGGACCCGCTCTCCAGGACCGGGGCGAACGGAGGGAAGAAGGTGGTGGTCCGGGTCGTTCCCCCGGGGAGCACCGCCGCCGCCCGTTCGGACTGCTCCCTCGATCGGGGGTTGCGGGCCAGATACTCTTCTTCGGCCCGGCGAAGGGCCCGGTCGATTTCGGGTGCGCTCACCTTGCTCCCCTTTCTTCCGTCGCTCCGTTGCGGCGCCAACGGTAACAACCCGGCGGCGAAGTTCCCGCTGCGCCCCGCTGCGAAGACGGAGGAGGACGGGGTAGACGGCCCTCGATAATATGATGAGAGAACACGACGACGGGAAGTTCATGAACGACGCACGGTTGAGAAGGGGGCGGCGCCTGCCTCTGTTGCTGGTCGTGCTTCTGTGGGCGGCCGCCTGCGGCGGGGACAGGACGGACGAACAACCGGATCCCGCCCCAACCACCGCCGTCCAAACAACCGCCGCACAGACCACCGCCGCCCAAACCGCCCCTGCCGACGCCGCGGTCCTGGAGGTGCCGGAAGGCGGCGCGATACAGATAGGTTCGCTCCAGGCCATGACCGGCGACATCGGCTATCTGGGGGTTCCCCATCATCGGATTACCCTGCTGGCAGTGGAGGACTACGGCCCGATCATGGGGCGTGAGGTGTCGGTGGCCGGCCCGGTGGACACCCTGTGCTCTACGGAGGGGGGATCGGCGGCCGCAGAAGTGATCTCGGATTCTCCGCAGGTGCTGGGGTGGCTGGGCACTTCCTGTTCATCGGCCGCCTCCGCCGCGGCGCCGGCGGTTTCGGAAGGGCTGATGGTCATGGTTTCCGCGTCGGCCACCGCCCCCTCCCTGACCTCGGATCTGGCAGGCTCGGCGGGAGCGGATTGGAGCAGGGGTTTCTACCGGACCGCCCCCAACGACCTGTTCTTCGGCCAGGCCGTAGCCGAGTTCGTCAGCTCCCGGCTGGAGCTGGACACCGCGGCGGTGGTCCACACCGGAGACATCTACTCCAGGGAGATGGTGCAGGCCTTCACGGATCACTTCACCGAGTTGGGGGGTGCGGTTACCGCATCCGGGCAGGTAGACGACGATCCTGACGTTGCCGACCTGCTGAGCCTGCTGGCGGAGGGCCGACCGCAGGTTGTGTTCTTGCCCTACTACCCGCCGATGGACGACTACATCGTGCAACAGATCAGGGAAACCGCGGAGCTGGCGAACGCGGTGGTGGTGGGGTACGGCGCCGCCGTCGGCGCCGAGATGGTGCTTCCCGGAACGGATGACTTCTACCTGGTAGGCCCGGTGATGGATCACAGCGGCAACCGCAGCGAGATCACCGGCCGCACCGCCGACGAGGTGCTGGCCGAATACCGGTCCCGCTACGGGGAGGAGCCGACCTCGCCGTTCTGGGCGCAGGCCTACGACGCGGCCGCCATGCTGCTGCAGGCGATCGAGTCGGCGGCGGAAGAACAGGGCGGGCCGCTTCTGATCGACCGAGAAGCGCTGCGGTCGGCTATGGACGCGACCGACTTTTCCGGGCTCGGCGGCCGCGTGGTATGCGATGACTTCGGCGACTGCGGGGTGGGGCCGGTGGTGCTGCTGGACGTTTCCGGCGCCCCTTCGGGCAGCATGATGGACTATCTGGTATTCACCTACAACCCTTCCCTGTGATATCGGAATCGGGCCTGCGCAGGCGAGACCCCCGGAGAGGCGAGCCTCAGGGACCGAGCAGGGCGGCGGGCACCACCGCTATCCCGTCGGTGCGGCGGTAGGCGAACCCGCCGGTGGTGACCACCGCGGCATCGAGAAGGCCGTCGCCGATCTCCCGGCGCAGCCAGTTCAGATGGCGGACGTCGCGGTCATCTACCGTCCGTGACAGCTTCACCTCCACGGCCACGATCCGGCCGTCGCGCCGCTCCACCGCGAAGTCCACTTCCCTCTGATTGCCCCTCTTTCTCATGTGGTGCACCTCGGCTTCACAGGCTTGGGCGTATACCCGCAGGTCGAGGGCCACCAGCGACTCGAACAGCGCTCCCAGCAGGGTTCCATCCCGCGGGACCGGCGGCCCGGTTGCTTTGGCTTGGAGCAACGCTTCAGCGCCTATGCCGAGGAGCGTCACCGCCAGGGCGGGATCGGCCAGGCAATGCTTCGGTCCGCGGGCCAGCTTCGCCAATCGATTCCTGGTGGGTATCCAGGCCGGAACAGGGTCCAGTATCCAGAGCCGCTCGAGAGCGTCGATATAGCGGTCTGTGGCCTTGCGGTTGGGTTTGTGTCCATGGCCCGCGGTTGCGGCGTCCCGTATCGTCTCGTAGGAAGCCGCAGTCGACGAAGCCGCGGCATAGGCCGTCATCCACCGGCGGAGCGCGGCAGGGCGGCGGATGGGTCGGCCGGCTTCGGCGAAGTCGGACTCGATGATACGGTTCACATACCCCCTGAGAGCGGCGCGGCGCCCGCGGCCGGACAAACCCGCCAAGCCGGGCAACCCGCCCCCCGTGATCTCGGCCGTGTAGTCCTCCAATCCGGCGGCCGTTCGTCCGCCGATATCAGGGCGGCCTCCCGCCATCAGCTCCGACAGGCTGACCGTCGGGGACCGCAGCGCCGGGTTGCCCCGCCGTTCCGAGAGGGCGAGAGGGCGCATACGGATGCTCACGATGCGGCCGGCGCCCGTATGGACGGGCTGATCGGTCGGCGATGCGGAGCCGGTGAGAATGAAGCGGCCCGGACGGAAGTCGCGGTCGACCGCCCTACGGACGACGTCCCATGAAGGGGGATAACGCTGCCATTCGTCTATGACGATCGGTTCGACCGCTCTCGACAGACGCCCCGGATCGGCGGTTACGACTTCGAGCGTCTCCGGATCGTCCAACTCGAACAGGGTTCCGGCTCTTTGCATCGCCGTGGTCGTCTTGCCCACTCCCCTGGCGCCGTCCAGGCTTACGGCGGGCAGACCCGACAGCAGCTCGTCCAGCTCATCGTCCACGACCCGGCGTCGGTAGGCGGCGCTCATATTCTGCATCATAACCGTTCATGGAGGCCCCCAGGGTACAAAACGTCCACCATCCAGGGTACAATTTGCCCCTCACCCAGGGTACAAAACGCCCCATCCCAACGGTACAATCCGTCCGGGTCCCGAGACCGTATCCGAACAGAGCCGAACCTTCACTCCTGCCTGCGGGGCAGCGACTCGCAGGCCCGCCCGTCGCCGTTCCCGTCGAGCTTCGCCACGTCGCCGTAGTGGGGGAAGTAGCGGTCGAACCACTCCTGGGCGTCCTCCCGGGTATCGAAGTCGGAGCAGTTCTTCGTGTTGCCCGGATCGGGCGGCCGGGCGCCGCCTCCGGGAGTGTCCGCCGGAGGGTCGGCGGGGGCCGCGGGGCCTGCGCCGGACGAGGGCGCAACCGGCGACAGAAGAGTCGGGAACTCCAGGCCGGGCGTTTCCAACACCGGGAAATCCAGGAAAGGGGTGGCGATGTCGATCGTCAAACCGGCGCAGACGCCGGTCAACAACCCGCTCAGGTAGTCGGCCTCCCGCCGATCTACCGACAGCCCCCATCTGGCCTTGGTGCCGACCCATCCCGCCACATACGGACAGGTGAAGTCGCGGTTGGAAGGCATCCACTCGGCCGGGTCGGAGGCGCTCTTCCTACGGTTCGACCGGGCAGTCACCGCTATCAGGGCCGCCTCGTCGTTGGCGAAGGCCTCCCGGAGGTCCGCGCCCCATCCCGAAGCCCCGGAATCCCACGCCTCCGCCAAGGGCACCAGATGGTCGATGTCCAATGACGATGCGGCGTCCACCCATACATCGTCGTAATGGGAGTACCACCGGCCGGCAATGATCCAGCATGTCCGGTTGGGGTCGTACACGATATCGATCCTCGAATCCCGGATCAGCACCTCCCGGCGGGTGTCGCATCCGTCCCTGTCCAAGTCGCTCCAATGGGCGAACAGATCCCGGTCGTATCCGGTACGGCGTTCGGAGGCGACGGTCAGACCGGCGAGCACCTCTTCGGCGGCCATGGCGTCCGGGGATGCTGGGGAGGCCGGGGCGGAACCTCCGGGCAGGGAAACGAGGCCGAGGGCCCTGGCCAGGAAGGTCGCCATCTGCCCGCGGGTAACCGGTTCGTAAGGGCAGTACCGAACCGGATCGGCGGAGCAGCCTGCGGTGACCTCGGCGGCGGCCAGAGCGTCGATGTTGGCGGCGTGGCGGTTGCCGGCGGTGTCGGCGAACCCGGCGGTCGGTCCGGCGTCCAGGTCGAAAGCCCGCACCAGGAAGGTCGCCATCTGCCCGCGGGTAACCGGTTCGTAAGGGCAGTACCGAACCGGTTCGGCGCTGCATCCGGAGGTGATGCCCAGCTCGGCCAGGCGCTCCACATAGGGCGCCCACCACAGGCCGGCGGACACATCGGCGAATCGGGTCGGCGCCTGCGACTGAGCATGGCCCGCGGCCCGGATCATCCAAACCCCCATGACCCACCGCCGGAACGGCCTCTCGGGGCAGATGCGTCCGTCGCCGCATTCCGTCCCCGCCAGGATTCCTTCGGCGGCCAGGACGTCGATGGCCGGTTCATGGGCCCCGCCGTCGTCGTCTCCGAAGGTGTTCTGTGCGGCGGCGTCCAGCGCCCATACCGACAATGCCGCCGCGGCCAGCACCGCCGCCAAGACGGCGCGGCGCCTCCATACAGGTCCGGCAGGACCCGATTCTACGATGCCCATCGGGATGGAATATACCCCGAAGCAGGAGGGCCGCAGACCGGTAGGATGCGGGTGGACTCCGTATCGAGAAATCATCGAGGAACCGGCCGATCCGGACGTACATCTGTCAGCCGAGAAGCCGCCAGGAAGAACATCCGATGACAAAGAACATCCGATGACAAAGAACATCCGATGACGGAGAACATCCGATGACTATGGGACGCGTGGGTATGTGCTTCCTCGACCGGCCCGGCCCCCGCCGCCAGGCAGCCCTCGCCCGTCGGATGGAGGAACTCGGCTACGAATCCGTCTGGGTGTGCGAGACTCGCACCGCCCGGGACGCCGTATCGGTGCTGGGCGCCGCCGCCTACGCCACCGACCGGATCAAATTGGGAACCGGGGTGGTCAACTCGTGGACCCGGCCTGCTTCGTTGATGGCTTTGACCTTCGCCACCCTCGACGAGCTGGCGCCGGGCCGGATGCTGCTCGGCGTCGGTGCTTACTGGGATCCCCTGGCCTGGAACCAGGGCATCCACCGGCGGAAACCCATCAAGCAGATGCGGGAGTACATAGAGGTGGTGCGGCGGCTCCTGGACATGGAGACGGTCACCTTCGAGGGGGAGCTGGTACAGGTCCGCGACCTGCGCCTGGATCTGGGGGAAGGGGTGGAGCGCATCCCGAAGCGGATACCTATATATATAGGGGCGACCGGGCCGCAGATGCTGGCCCTGTCCGGCGAGCTGGCCGACGGCGTGATGCTCAACGGTTTCACCTCCCTCACCTACCTGGCCGGCGCCCTGGAACAAATCGAGAAGGGGGCGAGGCGGGCAGGCAGGCGAATGGCGGACCTCGACCTGCCCCAGACCGTCGTAATCGCCATGGACGAGGACGAGGAGCGGGCGCTGGAGGCGGCCACCCGCATGACCGCCATGTACCTGGGGCAGCAGCCCCACATCGCCCTGGCGAGCGGCGTCGACCAGGACCTGCTGGACCGGGTGCGGGCGGCCATGGGAGGCTGGCCCCCCGTCGAGGGCGGCATCGAAGCGGCCATGCCCCTGGTTCCGGTAGAGGTGGTGCGGTCGCTCACCGCGGCCGGCACCCCGGAACAATGCCTGGAACAGGCGGCCGCCTACTCGATCCGCCCCAACATATACCCGGCGCTGCTCCCCATCACCGAGAACTACGAAGACATCATCGAGGTGTTCGCCCCCCGCCGCCGGCACACCACGACCCTGGACTCAACTGCAGATTGACCGACAGGCCGGACGTGATAGTCGTAGGATTGTCGTACACCGACCGTACCCTGAGGTGATGAGGGAGATATATCTCGACTACAACGGGTCGGCTCCGGTCGACCCTCGGGTTGCCGGGGCGGTCGCCGAGGCAATGGCGTGGGGTGTGGGCAACGCTTCTTCTGTTCATCGATTCGGACGGCGGCAGGCAGCATCGGTGGATCTGGCTCGTGAGCAGGCGGCGTCACTGGTGGGCGGCCGTCCGGCTGATGTGGTGTTCACGGCGGGGGCGACCGAGGCGAACAACCTGGCGTTGTGCGGAGCGGTCTTGGGGGCGGTTCCGCAGCGGTCGAGGATTCTCATCTCTGCCGTGGAACATGCTTCGGTGCGGCAGGCGGCTTGGTGGCTGAGGGATCATGGATTGGCAAAGGTGGATGTGGTGCCGGTGACGGAGGGCGGGTTCGTAGATCCGGATGAGGGGTGGAGATGTGGAGCGGCGGCTTGACTCCTATAGAAACATCTGAAAAGTTACTGGTAATGGCCATCGGGTTGCCTCAAAAGGATGAAGACCCTGAAATGGTATCCTTCTGGTTCCCACGTAGTCCTGTTCCGGAAAATGCATACCGTATTTATTCTGAACCACCTACTCAATTCTTGAAAGAGGCGGACCGGTTGTTGTTGTCTGACATTGTACTCTTAGATCTACCTTCCGATTTATCAGAAGAAGCCTTTCGATTTGAAATCTGTAATATTCTTGAAGAAATACCTCTTGCTAAAGCAATGCTCGATGCGAAATTTGATATCAATCTTACTCATGCAGATGCATTTCCCATTCTTAGGTTATTGGCAACAGAGGAGATTTCAACGAATGATCTTTGGCGTGCCTTCGTCAACTGGATGGTGTTTTTCTTTCCTAATCAAGTAATGCGTCAAGAGATTACTGAGATAGCCCTTCGGCGCGCCCAAGTGATAGGATAAGGGGGTTATGGCGGCGCACCAGGAGCAAGCGCGGGGAACTGCGGAACCCAGCCTGAATCTGAAACGTACCGAGTTCACGGTAGTTCATGGGGGATTCGGTCCAACCCCGGTGTTGCTCCCGATCGCCGAGAACTACGAAGACATCATCGAGGTGTTCGCCCGTGAGCCCCCTAGTTATTAATCGAAAACACCCATAAACGGCATATCTTTTGAGGGTTTGCACATAACTTCAGCCGATTTGCCGCATAATTATGTGACTAGAGGGGTATTCCGGGGGCGGCGGGGGTCAGACGGCCAGCCAGCCGCCGTCTACCAGGAGGGTCTCGCCGGTGATGTAGCCGGCGGTGGATCCGGCCAGGAACAGCACCGCGTCGGCTATTTCGGAGGGGACGCCGAACCGCTTCAGCAGGGTCTGGTCCCGTATCTCCTCGAACAGATCCCGGTTGGAGGGGTCGGTGCGCAGCTCGTAGTTCATGGGGGATTCGGTCCAGCCCGGCGCCACGGCATTGGCGCGGATGCCGAACTCCGCCCACTCCACCGCCATGACCTTGGTGAGGGCGATCACCCCCGCCTTGGCGGCCGTGTAGGCGCCGATGCGGGCGAAGCCCACCGGACCGGCTATGGAGGCGACGTTGACGATAGAACTGCGCCCCCGGGCCATCATCCAGGGAACCGCCGCCCTCGACACGTAGAAAACCGACGACAGGTTGGATTCCACCGCCCGCCGCCATTCCTCGATGTCCAACCGATCCAGCCGAGCGAAGTTCTGGCGGCCTCCTGCGTTGTTGACCAGAATGTCTATCCGGCCCTTGGAGAAGTGGATCACGCTCTCCATGGCCGAAGATATCTCATCGGGGTCGGTAACGTCGCAGGGCCGGGCCAGGTGCCGGCCTCGACCGCCTCCTTCCGATTCCATCATCTCCACCGTCTGCCGAAGATCCTCCTCGGTTCGGGCCAGGGCGGCCACTCGAGCGCCTTCCCGGGCGAACGCCATGGCGATCTCCCGCCCGATGCCGCGGCTGGCCCCCGTGACCACCGCCACCTTGTCTTCGAGGCCCAGTTCCATGGGTTCGCTCCTCCCTTGTAGAGCCGTCTTGGTTTGCCGTCCCGCCGGTTCAGGAACTCAGCGAACCGTACAGGTCGGGCCGCCGGTCCCGGAAGAAACCCCAGTCGTTGCGTATCCGGGGGATGGCCGAGAGGTCCAGATCGGCCACCAGCACCTCGTCCTCGGCGTCGCCCGCCTGCGAGATGATCTTCCCCTTGGGGTCCACCCACATCGAAGAACCGTAGAAGTGTGACTCCGAACCGCCCTCATCCACCCCCACGCGGTTCACCCCGCCCACGTAGTAGACGTTGTCGACCGCATGGGCCTGCAGCTCCAGCTCCCATAGGTAGCGGCTCATCCCGGTGGTGGCCGTGGGTACGTACACGATCTGGGCCCCTTCCAGCGCCAGCACCCGGGCCGCCTCGGGGAAATGCCGGTCGTAGCAGATCAATATCCCGATGGTTGCGCCGAACGGCGTCGCAAAGGTGATGAATCCGGTGTCGCCCGGCGTGAAGTAGTACTTCTCCACCCCGGTCAGGCTGGGCACCGAGACGATGGGAATGTGGCTCTTGCGGTAGACGCCGAGCAGGTTCCCGTCGGGTCCTATCACCGGGGCGCTGTTGTAGAGGAGGCCGTCCAGCGCCTTCTCGTAGATGGGGGCGATCAGCACCACGCCCAGCTCGCCGGCCAGCCCCCGCATGTGCTCCATGGTGGGGCCGTCGAGCGGTTCGGCCAGGTCGAGATGGCGGGAGTTCAGCTCGTAGGGGAAATAGATCGTGTTGAAGAGCTCCTGCAGGCATATGATCCGGGCGCCTCGGTCGGCCGCCTCCCGCACCAGGCGGTCCGCCCTCGCCGCGTTCTTCGCCGCGTCGTATTCGGAGCCCATCTGAACAAGGGCCGTCCTCACGTTTCCGATCTCCTTTCGGTCATCAGGCCGCCCACCGGGTCACGATACGAGCTCCGAGCTGCTCAGGGCGGCGGACTCGGCGCTCCTCACGAAAGCCCCCGCCGGAGAAGGCGCCGTATAACGCCCGTCCCGTGCGATCACCCTCCCCCGCAGCATGACCGTCCGTATGCGGCCCTCCAGCACCCGGCCCTCGTAAGGGTTGTAATCGCAGTTGGTGACCTGGGTGTCCGCCGACAGCGCGCTGCTGCCTGCCGGGTCGAAGATCACCAGGTCGGCGTCGGAACCGGGGGCTATCTCCCCCTTCCGCGGGTAGAGGCCGAACAGCTTGGCCGCATTGGTGGAGGTTATCTCCACGAAACGATTCAACGAGATGCGGCCTTCCGCCACCCCGTAGTGATAGAGCAGGATCATCCGCCACTCGATGCCGGGGAGGCCGTTGGGGATCTTGCTGAAGTCCTTCCGCCCGGCCAGACGCTGCTCGAAGAAGAACGGGGCATGGTCGGTGCCGACCGTCTGCAGGCCGCCGACCTTCAGGCCGTTCCAAAGCGGGCCGTGGTGTTCCTCGGATCGAAGCGGCGGGGAGCAGACGTAGTTGGCGCCCTCGAACCCCGGCCCGGCCAGCAGCTCGTCGGTCAGCAACAGATAGTGGGGGCAGGTCTCGGCGTAGGCCCGCACCCCCCGATCCCGGGCCTCTGCCATGGCCTGGGCCGCCCCGGCGGAGGACATGTGCACCACGTACAGGGGAACCCCCGCCATCTCCGCCAGGGCGATCCCCCGCCGGGTGGCCTCGTCCTCGGCGAGGGCCGGGCGGGTGCGGGCGTGGTGGACCGGATCCGTCTCGCCCCTGGCCAGCGCATCCCGGACGAGCGCATCGATGGCGTATCCGTTCTCGCAGTGCAGCATGATGAACCCGCCGTTCTCGGCGGTCCTCCGCATCGCCTTGAAGATGGCCCCGTCGTCCAGCATCCAGGTGTTCGGGTAGGCCATGAACAGCTTGAAGCTGGTGACGCCCTCATCGATCAGGCCGTCGAGGGAGGGGAGCATACGGTCGGGCAGGTAGGTGATTATCTGATGGAAGGCGTAGTCCACCGCCGCCCTGCCGGCCGCCATGCCGTGCCACCGCTCCAGGGACGAGCGCGGATCATCGCCCTTGTCCTGGATGGCGAAGTCGATGATGGTGGTGGTGCCCCCGATCGCCGCCGCCCGGGTGCCCGAGTCGAAATCGTCGGAGATCACAGTGCCCGCCACAGGGGTGTCGAGATGGGTGTGGGGGTCGATGCCGCCCGGGAACACCAGAAGACCCGAGGCGTCTATGGCCTCGTCGGCCTCCACCCCCCCGAACGAACCGACGGCGCTTATCCGCCCGTCCTCGACGAGGATGTCCGCCGGGTAGTCCTGGGCGGCGGTGACGATGCGGCCGCCCTCGACCAGCACCCTCATCGCGGCCTGCCCGGTGTTACCGGCCCGCCGGCTTCAACCGCCCGCTGCGTTGATCAGCCCCCACAGCCGGGCGGGCGTGACCGGTGTCTCGTCCACTTCGATCCCGAGATCGGAGAGGGCGTCGGTCACCGCGTTGGCCACCACCGCACCGGCCGGGAAGCATCCCGCCTCGCCCATTCCCTTGAAACCGCCCTCGGTGTGGGGCGAAGGGGTCTCCAGGTGATGTATCTCGAAGTCCGGCAGGTCGGTGAAGGACGGAAGCAGGTAGTCCATCAGCGACGACGAGAGCAGCTGACCCGTCTCCTCGTCGTAGACGAACTCCTCGAGGATCGCCCCGCCCAGGCCTTGGGCCAGAGCGCCGTGGATCTGGCCTTCCACGAGAAGCGGGTTGATGATCGTCCCGGCGTCGTCCACCACCACGTACTTGACCCAGTCGATCTTCCCGGTCTGGACGTCCACGTCCACCACCGCCACATGGGTGCCGTAGGCGGTGGTGAAATTGGCCGGGTCGTAGACATAGGTGGCTTCGAGCCCCGGCTGGTCGCCTTCGGGGATCTTGTGGCCCCAGTAGGCCTGCTGCGCCACCTCGGCCAGGGTCAGCGACCGCATCTCCTCGGCGCCCTTCACCGATATCCGGCCGTCGCCGTAGGCCACGTCCTCCGGGTCGGCCTCCAGCAGACCGGCCCCGATGCGTACCGCCTTGGCCTTGATCTCCTCGATGGCCTTGATGACGGCCACCGCCGCCACGTTGGACCGGCTCCCGGCGGAACCGAAGCCCGTGTACGGGGTCTGGTCGGTGTCGCCCCACACCACCCGAACGTTGGCTATGTCGATTTCGAGATGGTCGGCGGCCACCTGGGCGAGGGTGGTCTCGGTGCCCTGCCCCATAGGGATCATCCCCGTGTACAGGGTGGCCCTTCCGTGGGGGTCGATCTTGACCGTCGATCCCTCGTATCCGCCGGTGTAGTAGTCGAGCATCCCGAGGATCGCCGAAGGCCCGAACCCGGAGACGTGGATATAGGAGCCGATTCCGATCCCCCGGCGCACGCCCTGTTCCCGCAGGGCCGCCTGCTCCTCGCGCAGCCGGTCGTACTCCACCGCTTCGAGCGCCTTGGCCAGCGCGGTGGGATAGTTCCCGCTGTCGTAGACCGCCCCGCCCGGGCTGAAGTAGGGAAACTCGTCCGCTCCGATCATGTTCATCCGGCGGATCTCCGCCGGGTCGATACCCAGCTTCCGGGCCGCCTTGTCCACCATCCGCTCGATGCCGAACATCGCCTCCGGGCCGCCGAACCCGCGAAAGGTGCTGTTAGGGGTCTTGTTGGTGGCGACGCCCAGCACGTCGCAGTGGTAGTTGGCGATCTTGTACTGGTTGACGGCGGCGGCGCCGGTTACCCAGGCCGGGCCTATGCCCACGCTGTGGAGGTGGGCGCCCTGGTCGCTGAGCACCCGGCCCTTGAGGCCGAGCAGGGCGCCGTCGGAGCGGACCGCCAGCTGCCATTCCTGGAGCTGCTGGCGCCCGTGCACCGTGGCCTGCAGGGACTCCCGGCGGTCCTCGATCCACTTGACGGGGCGCCCGAGCCTCATGGACGCCAGGGAGACGAGGATGTCCTCGGGATACCGGTCCCACTTGTTGCCGAACGCGCCCCCGATGTTCGGGGTGAGGATGCGGATCGACGTCTCGGGGATGCCGAGGGCCGCCGCCAGCTCCGTGCGGAGAAGGTGCGCCACCTGGCTCTCCGAATGGAGGGTGAGCGTCTGGCGTAGATCGTCCCAGTCGGCCACCAGACCCCGGGTCTCCAGGGGGACGCCCGAGTAGCGCCCGATGCGGAACCGTCCGGTGATCACCTCGTCGGCCTCGGCGAAGGCGCCGTCCAGGTCGCCCGCCACCCCGAGAGCGTTGATGCCGGGGAAGGTGTATTCGATGATGACGTTGTCGCCCATGTGCTCGTTGATGACCGGAGCATCCTCCGCCAGGGCCGCCTCCACGTCCACCACGTGGTCGAGCACCTCGTAGTCCACCTCGATCAGGTCGAGGGCGTCCTCGGCGATGTAGCGGGAGTCGGCGATCACCGCCGCCACCGGCTCGCCCACGTAGCGGGCTTTGCCGGGCGCCAAGGCCGGGGTATGGCATTCCTTCTGCCCCGGCAGCCGCCAGACGGTGGGGAAAGCGCCGATGCCCTCCAGGTCGTCGGCGGTGATCACTCCGTGCACGCCGGGGAGGGATTCGGCCGCCGAAGTATCCACCCCGTTTATCCGGGCGTGGGCGAACGGGCTGCGGAGGACGGCCAGGTGGAGGGCGCCGGCCGGGCTCACATCGGCGATGAACCGGCCCCGCCCCCGAATGAGGAGCGCGTCTTCCCGGCGCGGCGCCGAGACCCCGATCCAACCTGTCGATTGCGTAGCGGTCATGCGCTCACCCCTTCCTTGGACATCTCTGCTGCGGCGGCCTGCACCGACTCCACGATCTTCTGGTAGCCGGTGCACCGGCAGATGTTGCCGCCCATTTCTTCCCGTATCTCCTGCGGGCCGGGGTCCGGGTTGCGCCGAAGCACATCGATGCCCGCCAGGATCATCCCGGGGGTGCAGAACCCGCATTGCAGCCCGTGGTATTCGGAGAACGCCCGCTGCATGGGATGGAGCTCGCCCCCGTCCCCTATCCCCTCGATGGTGGTGATCTCGGCGCCGGCGCCCTGCACCGCGAAGAGCAGGCATGACCTGACCATCTCCCCGTCCATCAGGACCGTGCAGGCGCCGCATACGCCGTGCTCGCAGCCGAGATGGGTTCCGGTCAACCCCAGGTCCTCACGGATCGCATCGGCCAGCGTCTTGCGCGGTTCGACCGAGATCTCCTTGCCGACGCCGTTGACGTCGAGTACCACGGTGATGGTTTCAGCCATTTTCTCCTCCTGTATTGCTCGTTGCCTCCGCCAGGGCCCGGCCCGTCAACACCCCTATGAGATGGCGCCGGTACTCCTCCGATCCGTGAACGTCGGAGGTGGTGGGGAACTCGGCGGCGGCCCGTTCCCCGGCCGCGGCAAAGGCGGCCTCGCCCGCCTCCGCACCTACCAGGGCGGCCTCTGCCTCCGGCAGGCGGGCGGCATAGGCGCCTCCGAAGGCCCCGAGGGCGGCCGAGCTGATGGCGCCGCCGTCCATCGTGACGACCGCCGCCACCCCGGCCAGGGCGAAATCACCGTGACGGCGGGACAGCTCTTGAAAACCCCATCCGCTCGACGCCGCCAGGGCGGGGATCCGTATCTCCGTCAGGAGCTCGTCGTCCCCCAGGGATGTTTCGAAGAAGCGGTCCCCCACCAGCTCCTGCGCCGACAGCGTCCGTTCGCCGCCGGCCGACCGCGCCGTTACCTCGGAGTCGAGGGCCAGCAGCAGGGCCGGCGTCTCGGCGGCGGGGTCGTTGTGCGCCAGCGAGCCGCCGATGGTGCCCCGGTTGCGGATCGCCCGGTGGCCGATGTGAGAGACGGCCCTCGTGATGATGGGGTGGCCGGACGACACATCCCCCGACTCCTCGACCGCGGTCAGGCGGGTGAGGGCGCCGAGGCGCAGGGATCCGTTGGACGATATGTAGGACAGCTCGCCGATTCCGTTGATGTCGACGATGTGGGCGGGCCTCGCCAGCCTGAAGTTCAGCAGGGGTACGAGGCTCTGCCCGCCGGCCAGCACCTTCGCCTCAGACCCGTGTTCCGCCAGAAGCCCGAGCGCCTCCTCGATGCTCTCCGGCGCCGAATAACTGAATACCGCCGGTTTCATCCGCGGTTCACCTCCCGTGCGGCGGATAGACAGTAGCCCCCGATGGCCCGCCGCCGGTTTCGATGCTAGACGAAACCGCCCGGCGAGAGCGGCGCGAAACCGAAATTATGAGGATGATCGAACCGCGAAACCTCCGAACACACACCCGGCCTCCGCATTGTCAACCGCCGCTGAAGGAGATGGTGATGACCCCCAGCACCGTTAGGGCCACCCCCGCCACCAGCCGCCATGTCAGCTTCTCTATGCCGCGCAGAAAAACCGCCGACAGCAGCACCACCATCATCGGTTGGGCCATGATGATGGGGCCCACCACCGAGATTTCGCCCCTCTCCAGCGCCATGAACACCAGCAATACGCCGCACCCCCCCAACACCCCGGAGAGCAGAAACCAATGCCATCCGGGCTCCAGCCTCACCTGGCTGCGCAACCGGGGAGACGACGACAGCACGACGCCGCCGATCACCAGCACCGTACAGGCCCCGATCATGGCGCCGAAAGCCGGATGGGGAACCATCGCCATACCGGTCTTGCGCACCAGGTCGGAAACCGCGAACCCGATCCCGGCCAATACGGGGAGAAAGTAGACCCAGCGGCGCGACCGCCCGCCGCGGCGGGCCGGGGACCCGACGTCCGGCTTTTCTTCGTCGGAGGCGATAGCCCATATCCCGGCCACGATGGCGGCCGCCCCGGCCGCCCGCCACACTGTAACGGCCTCGGAGAAGAGGATCACCCCTCCGATCAGCGACAGCACCGGATAGGTGGCGGTCTGGATGGGGGTGGCCCGCGAAGGACCGAGAAAGTGGACGGCCGTCAAGAACGAAATCCGGCCCACCCCTTCACCGGCCACTCCGGCGGCTATGAAGATCATCACCGCCCCCATGGTCACCCCCTCGGGCACGGACGCCAACGTGAAGAGGGCAGTGACCAACGCGGCGCACGCGAAAGCCACCGTCAACGCCGTGAAGATGGTGTTCCTCTGCAACCCCCGCTTCACGGTGACGCCGAGGGCTGCGAAACAGAATGCGGCGGTCAGGGCGAACAGTATGGCCATAGGATGTCATCCAATCTAGACGCGGAGTGCCTGGAGTGGAACCGCCCCCGACCGCGGTCCCGGTCAGCGGGTGAGAACGGCCTCCTCCGCGTCCACCCCGGACAGATAGAGCCAGGTCTCGACGAGAGTGTCCGGATTGAGGGAGATGCTCTCGAGGCCGACCTCGACCAGCCATTCGGCGAAGTCGGGATAGTCGGAAGGTCCCTGGCCGCAGATGCCGATGTACTTGCCCGCCTCCCGGCACGCCGCCGCCGCGATCTTGATGAGTTCCTTGACCGCCGGGTCCCGCTCGTCGAACAGGTCGGCTACCAGGGCGGAGTCGCGGTCCAGCGCCAGGGAGAGCTGGGCCAGGTCGTTGGATCCGATCGAAAAGCCGTCGAAGTACCGCAGGAAACGGGGGGCGAGGAGGGCATTGGAGGGAATCTCGCACATCATGATGATCCGCAGCCCGTTCTCGCCCCGGCGCAGGCCGTTGCGGTCCAGCACCTCGATCACCCCCGCGGCCTCCTCCAAAGTGCGGACGAAGGGCACCATCACCTCTATGTTGTCGAGTCCGAGCTGGTTGCGGACGGTGCGGAGGGCCTCGCATTCCAGCGCGAACTCGTCGGCGAAGCCGGGGGATCGGTAGCGGGACGCCCCGCGGAAACCGAGCATCGGGTTCTCCTCGGCGGGTTCGTACCGTTCGCCGCCGAACAGGTGGGCGTACTCGTTGGACTTGAAATCGGAGAGCCGCACGATGACCGGTTTGGGATGGAAACCGAGCGCCAGGGTGGCGATCCCCTCCACCAGTTTGGCGATGAAGAACGACCGCGGGTCCTCGTAGCCGGCGATCCGCTCTTCGATCCCCTTGCGGACCTCGTCCGGAACCTCGGGGTAGTCGAGCAAAGCCTTGGGGTGGACCCCGATGGCGTTGTTGATGATGAACTCCATCCGGGCCAGCCCCACCCCGTGGTTGGGAATCCGGCTGAAACCGAAGGCCCTAGACGGATTGCCGACGTTCATCATCACCTTGGTGGGCGGGTCGGGCATCCGGTCCAGCCGGACCACCTCTCGCTCGAAGGGGATGCTCCCGCCGTAGACCAGACCCCGGTCTCCTTCCGCGCACGAGACGGTGACCTCCGCTCCGTCCTCCAGGAGGCGGGTGGCGCCGCCGGTTCCCACCACCGCCGGGACGCCCAGCTCCCGGGCGATTATGGCCGCGTGGCAGGTGCGCCCCCCTCGGTCGGTCACGATCGCCGCCGCCCGTTGCATCACCGGCTCCCAATCGGGATCGGTCATGTCGGCTACCAGCACATCCCCCTTCTCCACCCGGTGCATGTCCCTGGGGGCGTGGACCACCCGCGCCGTTCCGGCGCCGATCCGCTGCCCCACACTGCGGCCCGTCACCAGAACCGGGCCGGACCCTCTCAGCCGGTAACGCTCCAGGGTTCCTCCGGCGCCGCGGCTCTGCACCGTCTCGGGGCGGGCCTGCAGGATGTAGAAGCGGCCCTCCGCGTCCTTGGCCCATTCGATGTCCATGGGGCGTCCGTAGTAGTCCTCGATGGCGACGGCTTGACGGGCCAGCTCCTCCACCTCGGCGTCGACGAGGCAGAAACGCCGCCGTCGGGCCCGCGAAACTGCCTCCACGGCCATCTCGGTTCCGTCCGGGCCTCCGAACACCATCTGCCGGGCCTTCGATCCCAGGGTCCGCGAGATGACGGCCGGTCGTCCGGCGGCGAGGTTCCGCTTGGCCGCGTAGAACTCGTCGGGGTTGATGCCCCCCTGCACCAGCAGCTCCCCCAGCCCGTAGACGGCGGTGATGAACACCACCCCGTCGAACCCGCTCTCGGTGTCGATCGTGAAAGCCACCCCCGAAGCCGCCGCGGACACCATTCTCTGCACCCCCACCGAGATGACCGCTTCCTCTCGGTCGTAACCCAGCCGCGCCCGGTAGGCGACCGCCCGGTCGCTGTAGAGGGAGGCGAACACGTCCCGCACCGCCCGCACCACCCGGTCCACGCCTTGCACGCCCAGGTAGGTGTCCTGCATCCCGGCGAACGAAGCATCGGGAAGGTCTTCGGCGGTGGCCGAGGACCTGACGGCCACCATCGGGGCGCCGCCGTCCGACCCCAGAATCTGGTAGGCGGCCCCCACCTCCTCCACCAACGCATCGGGAAGGAAGGCCCCGGCGATCCACCCTCTGATCTCCTCGCCCGCCGCTCTCAGCGCCGCCGGGTCGTCCGCGTCCAGACCGTCTAGGCGGGCGGCGGCCCGCTCCCCCAGACCGGACTCGGCCATGAACAACCGATAGGCATCCACGGTGGTGGCGAAACCGTCGGGCACCACCACCCCCAGACCACCCAGGTTGGAGAACATCTCCCCCAGCGAGGCGTTCTTGCCCCCCACGACCGGGGCGTCTGCCAGGGAAACCTCACCGAACCACCGTATCAACCCGGTCACCGCACCTCCAAGGGGTCCCGCATGGGGTTCCGCCGTATCGTGAACATCCGGGGAGGGATCAGGATTCCCGTTGCTCCACCAATCGGCCCAGCCTGTCGACCAGGCGGCCTGCCTCCTCCACTTTGGCCTGGTAACCGCCCAGGTCGCCCGACCGAAGGGCGGCGTCGGCCTCCCCCAGCAACCGGTCGACCTCGGCCACCATCGAAGTCAGATCGTCGTCCGAGGCGGGAGGTCGGTCCGGAGCGTCCGGCGCATCGGTCGGGTCCGAGTCGTCCGGCGTTCCGTCGCCGGGGAGGTCGGTTTCTTCGGCGTCGGGCGACTCCCCGAATATCTCGACCAGAGCGGCGTCTAGGGTCTCCCGCATTATGGGCGGGGCTTCCTCTCCGTACACCACCACCACCCGTTTGAACTCGGGCAGCAACACCCCCTCACCCCGCAGGTAGATGGGCTGTACGAACAGCAAGGACTCCTCCACGGGCACCACCAACATGTTGCCGCGGATTATCTCCGAACCCTGCTGACCGAGCAGGGTGAACTGCTGGGAGATGACGGGGTCCTGGTCGATCCGGGCGCTTATCTGCTGAAGTCCGTTGATCAGCTCGCCCCTCGGCAGCCGGTAGTCCACGATCTTGCCGTACTCCCCCGGATCGCTCTTGGCCACCATGAAGGCCGTCATGTTCTCACGGCTGGCCGGGTTGAAACTCTGGAGGATCAGGTAGGAGAGGTCGGCCTCCCCGGGAAGCTTCATCAGCAGGTAGTAGGGCAGGCTGAGGCGGGCGTCTTTCCGCACCTGGCCGAACTGGTCGTACCTGTCGCCGCGCACCAGCTCGCGGTCGGAGGAGGCAGGCTCCCGGGGTATCTCCCATTTGTCCTCGTCCTGGAAGAAGTCCTGCGGATCCAGCTGGTGGTAGGTGGCGTAGATCTCGGACTGGACCCTGAACATGTCCTCGGGGTACCGGATGTGGTTGCGGACCTCGTCGCTCATCTCGGCCCCGTCGGTGAACACCCCGGGGAACACCTTGCGGTAGGCCCGGGTGAGCGGATCCGCGCCTTCGAGCACGTAGAGGGTCATGGTGCCGTCCTCGGCGTCGACCACCGCCTTCACCGAGTTGCGGATGTAGTTGAAATCGGCCGGCAGGCGGGAGGCCAGGCTGAGCCGGCCGTCAATCACGGGCAGGGAATAGGGATAGCGGTGGCTGGTGGAATATAGATCCACGATCCATACGGTGCGCCCCCCGATCAAGGCCAGATATGGATCGTTGTCGGCGTGCAGGAAAGGGGCCACCTGGCGAAGCCGGTCGACCACGTTGCGGACCATCAGGACCTTGGACTCGGAGGTGATCTCCGGAGAGATCAATATGTTCAGGTCGCCGAACCGAAGCGCCATCGCCGCCCGGACGGCCCAGCTGGAGAGGCGCACCCCGCCTTGTCCGGCGTAGGTGTTGCGCACAACCGTGTCGTCGACGCCCGATGGAAAGTCCACCTCGAGCTGGCGGGTTCCGACTATCACATAGTTGCCCGTGCGGGCGGACTCGCCGAAGTATATGCGGGGCTGGTCGGTCTGCAGCTCGGGGGTGATGGAGCGGGGGGGTACGTCCCGCACCAGGAAATCGGGCTCGCCGGTGGTGGGGTTGACGTCGTTGGCCCTGGAGATGACCTCACCGAACCCGTGGGTGTAGACGAGCTTCTCGTTGACCCATCCCTCGGCCGGCAGATCGTCGGAGTCCAGCTCCCGGGCGGCGACCATCACCTGGGTGAGCTGCCCATCGATCACATAACGGTCCGTGTCGACGTTGGATATCTGGTAGTAGGGTCGGATCGCCTGGAGCTGGGAGTAGGCGGGCGCCAGGACCCCCGGATCCCATAGCCGGACGTTGCTGATGGTGGCCTGGTTGCCGGCGATATCCTCGGCCGTCAGGTTGCGGGAGGCCGCGAAGTCGCGCGTCTCGACCCGGCCGCCGCCCATACCGTAGGCGTTCAGGGTGTAATCGATGTGGTGTTCGATGTACGGACGTTCCAGGTTGAACTGGTTGGGTTGGACCCGGAAGCGTTCGATGGCGGCCGGGATGATGCCGCCCACCACCACGGAGACCACCAGCCACAACCCGGCCGCCACCGCGGGGAGGGTCCAGCCCTTCCGCCAGATGTTCCACAGCAGCAACGCCGCGCCGAACAGGGAGATGGCCATGAGCAGGGTGAGGGCCGGTCGGTGCGCGGTCACATCCGTGTATGAGGCGCCGTACACCGCCCCTCTGGTCGAGTACAACAGCTCGTAGCTGTCTATGCGGTAGAAGACGGCTTTGAGGATCGCCAGCAAGGCCAGCAGCACGGACAGATGGGACTTGACCCCCGATCCGACCTCCGGTATACCCCTCGGCCGCCAGCGTATCCCTCCGTACAGATAGTGAAGGGCCGCCGAAACCAGGATCGACAGGATCACGAGCTGCAGAAGCCATCCGAACAGCAGACGGTAGACAGGCAGCCGGAACACATAGAAGGACAGTTCCACCCCGAAGATCGGATCCGAACGACCGAATTGCACCTCGTTCAACCACAGCAACACGTCGCGCCACCAGCCCGAGACGCCCGCCCCGATCAGGAGGCCCAACACCGCGGAAACCCCGAGATGGAAGGAGCGCTGCCGCGTCGCCACCCAGGTGCGGAAACCGGCGACGACCTCCTCGCCCGGGCCGGGCATGAAGAACCGGTTGCCCGAAGTGCGGCGGACCACTATCAGGTTGCCCCACATCGCGGCGGCGGCCACACAGAAACCCCCTATACCCAGCAGCACCTGTGACAGCAGCATCGTTCTCCAGACGGGGACGGCGTCCACCGAGGAAAACCACAGGTAGTCGGTCCAGGCCGAGGCCAGACTCCTCAAGATGACCAGCCCGGCCACGACCAGGGCGGCGGCCAAGACGAGCAGGCGGCGCGGACGGCGCCTGCCTCCGACCGATCCTTGTTCCCTCCTGATCATGTGTACCTCATCGTGCGTTCGTCCGACATTCTACGTTCCGGTCCGAACGGAAGGCATCCCGGATATCTTCGGATATCTCGGAGCCCGGCTCGGTGTCTCGGCGCCCGGCGGGTCAGGCCGGGATAACCATACAGCGGCATTCGGAATGGATCGGAACCGTGGGCACCTGGTCCCGCGGCAACACCGCTCCGGCGAGGGGTCCGCACTCGCCGCACCCTTCGTTCACCTCGATGCGGTACTCCCCCACCCCGGCCTCTCCAAGGCTTCTCATCAACCCGTGGTGATAGGCGCGTCCGGCCAGAAAGCGCAGCCGCCTCTCGGCCTCCCCGGTGCGCCATGCCCTGTACACGCGGGTTGCCGCTCCGGCCAGTTCCCGCCCGGCCAGACCCGCGCCCCGAGCATCGAGCACCGCCTGCGACACGTCGTCGAACAGGGCGGTGAGGAACGACTCGCCTCCCTCGGCCGGCGCTTCTCCCCGCATGACGGCCACCCGGGCGCCCGTCATCTCCGCGGCGGCGGTGAGCCCCTGATCCGCAGCCTCCCGTTCCATGACCGAAATCAGATGAACGAGAGAGGACGACAGGCCGGAACGCGGCTGCCGACCTTCGGTATCCGCCTCGAGCCCCTCGATCTGCTCTCTCTGGATGTCGATGAGCTGACGCTTGACGGCTCTCAACGTCCGGTTGATGACGGGAAGGAGCAAACGGTCGTAGCGCTCGGCGGCCGACAGGACGGGATTCGACGCATTCGGCGGGTCGGCCCCGGCGGTTACGGCGTTTTTCATACGGAGCTTCAGGAACAGATCGCCCAGCTCGTCGGCCTCCCGCCCTTTTCCTATCGACGACGCGGCGGATGCGGCCTCTTCGGGTTCGGGTTCGGGCCGAGAAAAAGACGCCGGGGGGAGGCGAGATGGGACGGTCGGTTCCGGATACCCTGCGTTCCTCGTAGGCGGCGCCGTGTAGACGACCTTAGGCGCCGGCGGCGGTTCGTATTGCTTCTGTTCGAGGCGTCTTTCTTGGTGGTGCGTCAGTTCGGGGGGTTTGGTATCCGGTTCTCGACCGCTCTCGGACATCGTCGCGACCCGGGCGCCCGCCTCACCCAGCCGCGCCACTTCGTCGGCCAGCTCCAGCGCATCCACCTCCACACTGGCCTGTACGGCGGGGGTCTGGACCAGCCGGACGCTGTCGGTGCCGTCGGCCCATCCGACGTTCTGAGACCTAACCCCGACGGGCCGGTCTTGGGGAGAGATCTGCGCAACCTGAAACGCCCCCCCGCGGGCGGCGGAATCGGTTTCCTCCGACCCGGGGGATACGGGCGGGCCTTCCGCAGGATGTATCACCTTTACCGTGGTGGAGGACAGATCCGTCTGGGCGGGAGGGGTTGGAGGGCCTTGCAGTCGGAACTCGAGCGACTCGACCTCTTCGAACAGATCCTCGTACCGCCGTTCCAGCACCGAGGCCCGTTCGTTGGCCGACTCCGCCCGGTCCTCGGCCGCCCTGAGTATCTCCTGCCCTTTGGCGCGGGCTTGCTCGATCATCCGATCGGACTCCGAGGCGGCGGTCTGCAGGGCGTTTTCGCTGTCCCGACGCGCGGCCGCCAGCTTGCGGTGGGCGTTGCGTTCGGCGTTGCTGATGATTTCGAGGGCCTTGCGTTCGGACGCGGCGCGTTGCTTCGCGTGCTCAGCCTTTACGGACTCCAAGAGCTCGGTCGAGGTTTCCCAGGCAGCTTTACGGAGGGCATATGCCTCGGACTCGGCCGACACCAACAGCTTGCGCGCCTGTACGACCGCCGCCGCCAGGCTGTCCGCCCCCTCGTGCTCGGACCGCTCGCGTATTTTCTGGGCGGCGGCCCTGGCCGCTTCCAGAACATCGGATATATCGCTCACCGCCGAGTCTATGGCCACCGCCAAGTCGTTGTCGTCGGGGGCGCCGTTCCCCGTGGGCAGGCGGCCGCCCCGCACACGCAATTGTTCCAGCTGGGCGTTCATGTCGGCGATGAACGCACGAACCTCCAAGGGGTCGTACCCTAAAAAAGACCGGCTGAAAGACAGCTCGTCGGACCGATCCGGCAACATCTGCTCGCTCATGTGTGGATAACTCTACCCTATCGAGGCCTATTTTGGGCAAACCTGTGGATAAACTCCAAGGCGGGGCTGTCGGCCTCCCGGACCGGCCGGGTGCAGACTTGGACGAACCGGCGGGAACTCGATGCGGAACGGATTAGGCCGAGGTTCCGCTCCCCCCGTTTTTCGCGTTCTTCGCCGCCCTCCGCCCGGCTTCGCCGGGTTCCCTCCCCCGCCTCCACCGCCAGGTTCGCTCGGTGGTACGGGGGGCGCGTTGGCCCGGCCCCGTACCCGGCTTGGTTTTTCGGCCGTTTGGGCTATGTTCCGGCCCTTCCCTTTTCGGCGCCTCCCTTTGACGGGCGGCGGGCCTGGGACAGGGCTTTCGGTTCGATCACCGCTGCCCGGAACATCGGTGATGTTTGTCGATGTTCTTTATATCACAAAAGTATGACAAGGCCAACCCCCTTGTTGCTTGTTCGAGGTGTGGAATCGGAGTCGGCCGGTCCGGCCAACGAAGGGGCGGCGGACTATCGGGCGGATATGCCTTCCAGTATCCCGACCGCCTCGCTGAGGGAGGAGACGGCGTGGACCTCGACTCCTTCCCGGCGGACGGTTACCGCGTCCTCGTAGTTGAGTACGGGCACCAGCACGTGCCGGGCGCCGGCGTTCTGCGCCGCCACCACCTTCTGGCGGACCCCGCCGATCGGTCCTACCCGGCCGTCCGCCGAGATGGTTCCGGTGCCGGCCACCACGTTGCCGCCCACCAGATCCCCTTCGGTGAACAGATCCACCAGGGTGAGCGCGTACATGATCCCCGCCGAAGGTCCTCCCATGCCGCCGGTCTCGATCTCGATATCGAAGGGCAGCACCAGCGAAGGTTTGTAGGTATCGGGGACGAACCCCACCATCGGGCGCCCCCGATCCTCCGTGTGTTCGGTCAAGGTCACCTCGACCTCCACCTCCCGGCCGCCGCGATCTACGATCAGCAGGACGGTCTCGCCGATCTCGTTGGCGCGGATGGCCTCGATTCCGTCCTCTATCGCCGACACCCCGGTGTCCCCCACCCCCACGATCACGTCCCCGGCCTCCAGCAGACCGTCGGCGGGCGATCCTTCCACCACCGAAACCACCAGCACGCCCTCGCCGGTGACCCCGTACTCCCAGCCGAGGAAGCCGAAGGCGGCGGCGATGGCCGTGTCCTTGGAGCCGTCCATCATCCGCAGGTTGATTCTCCGGTGCTGCTCCGGGGTAACGCCCTTCGGTCGGACGGTCCGGCGCTCCACCAGATCCACCTCCGAGTCCAGCCAGCCCTGCGCCATCTCGAAGGCGTTCACCTCCTTGAGCGATACGGTGAGCATGTAGAGGTCGCCGTTGAGCTCGTAAACGGAGGGGCCGCCCTCCACCGTCACCATGTCAGACACATCCTCGACCGCACCCGGCCACATGGCGTAGTAAGGGAGGGGGACGAACCAGAAGAACACCGCCAAGCCGGCCAGCAGGAACAATCCCGCCGCCGCGGCCAGCGGCCAGCGCGGCGCCTTGGGCCTCTCGGAGCGAGACTCCCCCTCCGGTCCGGCTTCGAGACCCGGATGATCCCCTGCATCCGGGTCCTCGATGGGGGAGGACGGTTCGGGAAGCTCGGCGGGGGTTTCTTCTACAGGCATCCGGCTGCCGGTCGGTATATCATCTGGTCATCCGAGGCTAGCCGTCGGCCGACCCTATCGGGGCGGCGGGGCGGGCATGCGGGCCGGTAACCAGACCCGCCCGGGCTAGTCAAAAAGATGAAGCCGCGAGGAGGACAGATTGACCTACGCACCCCCGGTATTGTCCAACCGAATACTGGCGGGGAGGCGGACGGACGCCCGGGTCGCCGGCCTCACCCTCGTGGTGGGCTTCGCCCTGCTGACCGCCCTATGCGCCCAGATCAGAATCCCCCTGGGTTTTACTCCCGTCCCCATCACCGGGCAGACCTTCGCGGTGCTGCTGTCGGGGGCCGTGCTGGGTTCCAGGGCGGGGGCGGTCAGCCAGCTCCTCTACGTGCTCCTCGGAGCGGCGGGACTGCCCTTCTACGCAGGAGGAAGCGGAGGCTGGGAACATGCCACCGGCGCCACCGCGGGATATCTGGTCGGGTTCATCGCCGCCGCCTTCGCGGTCGGATACCTGGCCGAGAACCGCCAGGACCGCCGGTTCTCCACCTCGGTGGGCGCCTTCCTCACCGGCAACCTGGTCATCTACCTGTTCGGCGTACCGTGGCTCATGTACACCTTGTCGTTGGACCTCCCCGCGGGGGTCTTGAGCGGCCTGGCCCCCTTCGTAATCGGCGACACGATAAAGATCATGCTGGCCGCCGGGGTCATGCCGGCCGCCTGGAAACTGGTCGGCGGCCGCTGATCCAACCGGCGCGGGCCGTCGGACCGCGCCGGCCGCGCCGGGTTGCCTGCCGGCGCATCACGAGCCCGGAGACCATTCCTCCCCGCCCGGCCAGACCTCTTTCTTCCATATGGGGGCGCGGGCCTTCAGCTCGTCGATCAGGTAGCGGGCCGCCTCGAACGCCTCGGCGCGGTGGGCGCACGCCACCGCCACCGCCACCGACGCCTCGCCCGGTTCGACCCGCCCGGTCCGGTGCTCCACCGCCGCCGCATCCACAGGCCATCGGGAGGCCGCCTCGTCGACGATCTGGTCGATCTTGGCCTCCACCCGACCCTCGTAGGCCTCGTAGTCGAGATGGGTTATCCCTTCCCGGCCCGGCGAATGGTCTCGAACCGTCCCGAGGAACAGCACCACGGCCCCGCTGGACGGACCCGACACCTCCGCGGCGAGGGCGCCGGGGTCGATGGGCGAGGGGGAGACACGCACCCGGCGCCGCCCGGACCCCGACTCTGTAGATCTGCCGTACGTATCCACACCTGCATTGTACGAACCAAATCGACCCGGGCAATCGACCCGGGCAAGGGAAAGAAGGAGAAATCCGATCCGCTCGAAGATCGTCACGCCGGCGCTTCCCGAAGTCCGGTCGGCCGCGGAGCAGGATAGGATCACGGTGGACCCGAAGACGGAACAACCAGAGGACGCCTATGCAGGACCGCAACCTCTTGAACGAGCTGATGAAGCTCCTCCAGGAACCGGGCCCCATGAACTGGGCCTTGGCCGGGCAGCTGGCCGGGCACCTTTCCGGACCATCCGAGCCGATCGATCCGTGGCTGGCCGAGGAATATCTCGACCTGACCCGGTTGGCCCAGATGCGGGTCCCCGAAGCCACCGGCCTAGCCGCCGACCCCATGTCCAAGATCCTCCTGGTGGACCGGGCGGGATGGGCGGAGCACCATCTCCGATCCTTCCGGTACATGGTGGATCCCCTGGCGGAAGTGCTGGCCGCCTCCCCGGGTTCGGGCGTCCTGGGGGCGGCGCTCAAGCCGCTGGGCCCCGCCCTGCTGGGCATACAGATGGGCGGCACGGTGGGCTCGATGAGCGGGGAGGCGCTCGGATCTTTCGACGCCGGCCTCCCCACCGCCGAACCGGTGGGCCTCACCTACCAGGTGCCCAACCTGGAGGCTTTCTCATCCGAGCACGGACTCGACCCCCGCTCGGTCCGGTTGTGGGCGGCGTTGCACGAGGTGATCCACGAAACGCTGTCCGCCCGCCCCTGGGTAAGGCCGCATCTGTTCGGTCTGTTCGAGGATCTGGCCGGCTCGATGGAGATAGACGCCGAAGCATTCAGCGTATGGCAGGGGAACCTGACGGAGGCCGCCCCGATGGAAGCCTTGCTCTCCCAGGGCGGGATGGGCGGCCTGTTCGGCGGCATCCAACGAGATGAGCAGGTGGAGGGGATACGAACCTTCGCGGAGATGGTGGAGGGATACGGTTCTTACATGACCGAACGGACCGCCGCCGGGCTGCTGCCCGACCTGGCCTCGATACGCGCCGCCGTGTCCTCGCGCCGGATGGAACGCACCGGTTATACGGGGGTGGCCGGTTCGTTCGAGGTGGAGAGCAACGCCGGCGTATACGGCAGGGGCGCCGCTTTCTGCGCCGAGGTGGAATCGCGCTGGGGATACGGGGCGGTGCGCCGTATCTGGGAGAGCGCGGACAGCCTGCCGACGGAGCGGGAGCTGAGCGACGCCACCGGATGGGCGGCCCGTGTGCTGCTGGAAGACCCCTTCGCCGGATAGACCCTCCTTACACGGGGGACGGTGCTGTTACCCTCCGTCGTCACGGGTGAACCGCGGGCCGGGCCAAGAAACGGTCGTTCGAAGCGATGATCCCGGGCGGGCGTTTCATCCGCCCCCGACCACCGGCCCCGCCGACGATCGGGGGCGAGAACCGAACCGGAATCGAACAAAAGGAGGTCCCTATGGCTGCCGAGATCGGCCAACCCGCACCAGACTTCTCACTGCCCGACACCGACCGGAAGAAAGTAACCCTGAAGTCGTTGCGCGGACACAAGGCGCTGGTGGTGTTCATCCCGTTTCCGTTCACCGGCGTCTGCTCCAAAGAGGTGTGCGAGCTGCAGGACAACATCTCCCATCTGAAGGAACTCGACGCCAACGTGGTGGTCATCACCTGCGACACCCCCTTCAGCAACGGACAGTGGGCCAAGCTGGAGGGCTTGGAGTTTCCGGTGCTGAGCGACTACTGGCCGCACGGGACCGCCACCAAGGCATACGGAGCGTTCAACGACGACATGGGCGCCGCCAACCGCTGCACCTACGTGTTGGACGAGAACGGCGTCATCACCGACATCATCCGGTCGAAGGAAATCCTGGTGGCGCGCCGCTTCGCGGACTACACCGCGGCCCT
Organism: uncultured Acidimicrobiia bacterium; assembly: GCA_958295745.1. Taxonomy (GTDB): domain Bacteria; phylum Actinomycetota; class Acidimicrobiia; order Spongiisociales; family Spongiisociaceae; genus CATQHD01. Next base: position 657,765 of record OY282370.1, read on the forward strand.
GATCCCATACGTGTAGAGAAACAGGATCCGTCGGGCCTGTTTCTCTACACGTGAAAGAGGATGGTGGGTTAGGTCTCCGTGCTGCTGGTGGTAGTGGTGGTCGCCTGGGCGGTGGGTGCCGCCTGGCCGGCCGTGCCGTCCGCGGCCGCCGCTTCATCGGTCTTGCCGTCCTCGACTCCCTTGCGGAACTCGCGGGCCGAGCTGCCCAGCGAACGGGCTAGCTCGGGAAGCTTCTTGGCCCCGAACAGCAGGATCACGACCACCACGATGAGGATGATCTCACCGCCGCCGATCTTCGGCATCCGTTGTCCTTCCTTAGTCGCAAGCGTATGATACCACCTGCTTCTGTCAACCGGTCGAGAGAACTCGAAACCCGACCCGACCTACTCGCCGACACCGAAACGGACTTCCCCCGACGACCGCAGCCGCCCGGAACTACTCCCCCGTCCAAGCCTTCCAAACCCGGATCGCCTCCGAGATCCGACCCTCGGTGGAATCCAGATACTGCGCCGCCAGACCGATTACCTCTTCGTCGGGCGGCACCCCCCCCTCCGGGTCGATAAGACCGGCCCGGTATCTCGTGTACGCCTGATACAGCTCCACCTGGTCCCGGGTGGGAAGGGTCGACCAGTCCTTCTCGACGGTGCGGTCCACCGACTGGTGGTTGGAATAATCCCCTACCCCCGCTTCGCTGGCCCGGTCCCAAACGCCGTAGGGGGCGTCGGTCCAGGTACCGAGGGTCGGAGTCGGCTCTTCGGCATAGTGCACGAAGTGCAAGAGGAGCGCCTGGTAATCCCGGGAGAGACGGTATTCGGCGGCCAGCCGATTACCGAGCCGGGCCAGCTGTTCCTTGGTGGCCCCGGAGTCGACCGACACGGTAAGCCATATACGCTTCGCCCCCGCAGTGCTCTGGTCTTCTTCGCTCAAGACCCGATAGCCCACCCCGGCCGGCGGGGGAACCGTCGACGGCGGTGCGGTGGTAGTGGTGGCCTCCGCCTCCGTAGTGGTGGTAGTGGCCTCCGCCTCCGTGGTGGTAGTGGTGGCCTCCGCCTCCGTGGTGGTGGTTGTCGCCGCCGCCTCCGTAGTGGTGGTAGTCGCCGCCGCCGTAGTAGTAGTGGTGGTCGTGGACGCCTCCGTGGTAGTGGTAGTCGCCGCCGCCGTAGTAGTAGTGGTGGTGGTTATGCCGGACCCCAAGCCGATTATCTCCACCACCCGGCCTACCGCCCCTTCGAAACGCCCGAACGCCTCTATGAACTCCGCCAGCGCGGCGCGGCGCCGACTGCCGTCGTCGGAGGAGCGCAGTCCGGTCAGCGCGTCCCGGGCGGCGTCCGCCATCTGGCCTGCCGCCATCCACGCGGTGCGGTGCTCTACCGGCAACCCCCGATCCGCGGGCGGGTCGATGAACCCGACGGTATCGCGCAGGTCCTGCGCCCTCGACAGCAAGCCCGACATCTTCTCTTCGGTAGCCCCATAGCTGACCCCGGTAACGGACCGGTTGTCCCAATCGTTGTTGGCCGACCTCATATCCGCCACCAGGTCGGAGATGGCGGCGTAGGCGGCGCTCAGCTCGTCGTAGTAGGCCAGCACCTCCCGGGTCGGGAAGGTGGTGGTGGTGACCGCCGCGGTGGTGTCGGGGGCGGCGGCGGCTTCGGTGGTAGGGGTCGACGTTGGGCCGGTAGTCACGGCCGGCGCGGTTACCTCGACAGTCGACTCCGGGGGCGTTTCCTCGGCGTCGCGCGAGCAGGACGCGGTAAGAAGAACCACCGCCAAGCCCAAGAGAAAAACCCTCTTGAGGCCGGTTCCATGTGAAAGATACTTGCTGATCACTACCCCATTGTAGCCGATCACCACCCCATTGTACCCGTCATCGCGGTTCTTGCGGCGGCTTCGACCGCCCGCTGCTTTCGTATCTTCCTGCGCTCCCGTTCGGACAGCCCGCCCCAGATGCCGAATTTCTCTCCCCTCGACACCGCATATTCGAGGCAATCCACCCGTACCTGGCAGGCCGCACATATCTGTTTGGCGACCCGGGTGGAAGCCCCCCGGTCGGGAAAGAACAAATCGACATCGGCGCCTAGGCAGTTGGCGTAGTCCTGCCACCCCAGGGACTCCACCGCCAGAGCTTCGATCAGTTTCCGATGCAACGCCGCCTCCTGCTTCAGCCCGCCGTTACAAGGTTGTAATTACAACGAGCGTAATGTTGGCAGGGTTGATTCGCGCCGTCAAATCGCACACCCCTCGCAGCCGGATGCCGGGGCCGGGCGGCGGGGATGCCTCCCCTGCCTGCGGGCTTGCCGAGAGGCGGGAACGGGCCGGGGTGCGGCAACGGTAGAATGGAGGCCATGGCGAGCACCACCCGGGAGCGGACCTCGAAACTGGCGCGGATCGGCGGCGTCTACCGCACCGACACCGGCAAGAAATACGCCATGGCAACAAGCGGCGTGGTGCTGTTGGCGTTCGTGCTGGGCCACATGATCGGGAACCTCCACGTGTTCGAAGGCGCCCACGACGGGGTGTACCGGATCGACGAATACGGCGAGGGTCTCCGCAGTCTGGGCGAGCCGCTCTTCCCCCGGACCCTGGTCCTCTGGGTGTTCTTGCGGTTGCCCCTGACCGCCGCCTTCCTGGTGCACATCCACGCCGCCTGGTCCCTGACCCGCAGCAACAAGGCGGCCCGCGGCGCCAAGTACCAGTCGCCCAGGAACTACCTGGCCGCCAACTACGCCAGCCGGACGATGAGGTGGAGCGGCGTCATCGTGGTCTTGTTCCTCCTGTGGCATCTGGCGGACCTGACCATCGGGGTGGAGGCCGTCAACCCGGGCTTCCGCAGGGGCGAGGTCTACCAAAATCTGGTGTTCAGCCTCGGCCGCTGGCCGGTGTGGATCCTCTACACGGCCGCCCAGGCGGCCCTCGGATTCCACATATGGCACGGCGCTTGGAGCCTCTTCCAGAGCCTCGGCGTCAACAACCCCCGGTTCAACCGGTTCCGCCGCATCTTCGCCAACGTCTTCTCCACCGCGGTCGTGGTCGGGTTCCTCTCCGTTCCGCTCGGCGTGGCGCTCGACGTCGTCCGGTAGCGGAAGCGTGGAAATGCCCTTGCTGGACGCCAAGACACCGGACGGACCCATCGAGGACCGTTGGGACGACCGCAAGTTCTCGATGAAGCTGGTCAACCCGGCCAACAAGCGGCGGTTCACGGTCATCGTGGTGGGGACCGGGCTGGCCGGCGCCTCGGCCGCCGCCTCCCTGGGCGAGCTCGGCTACCGGGTCAAGGCCTTCACCTATCATGATTCGGCCCGCCGGGCGCATTCCATCGCCGCCCAAGGGGGGATCAACGCCGCCAAGAACTACCGCAACGACGGCGATTCGGTGTTCCGGCTCTTCTACGACACGGTGAAGGGAGGGGACTACCGGTCCCGGGAGTCGAACGTGTACCGCTTGGCGCAGCTGTCCTTGAACATCATCGACCAATGCACCGCCCAAGGAGTTCCCTTCGCCCGCGAGTACGGGGGCCTGCTGGCCAACCGCTCCTTCGGCGGCGCCCAAGTATCCCGCACCTTCTACGCCCGGGGGCAGACCGGCCAGCAGCTCCTGCTCGGGGCTTACCAGGCATTGATGCGCCAGGTGCATCTGGGAACCGTGGATCTGTACTGCCACACCGAGATGCTCGACGTGGTGGTCGAGGACGGGAGGGCGGCCGGCATAGTCACCCGGGATCTGACGACCGGGGAGATCGCCTCCCATGCGGGGCATGCGGTGGTGCTGGCCACGGGCGGATACAGCAACGTCTTCTACCTGTCCACCAACGCCATGAAATCCAACGTGACCGCCGCTTGGCGCGCCCACCGCCGGGGGGCCTTGTTCGCCAATCCCTGCTACACCCAGATCCACCCCACCTGCATCCCCGCCTCCGACGAGTTCCAGTCCAAGCTCACCCTCATGTCGGAGTCGCTGCGCAACGACGGGCGGATATGGGTGCCGGCCCGGCCCGGCGACGGACGGGCGCCGGACGAGATCCCCGAAGGCGAGCGGGACTACTACTTGGAGCGGCGCTACCCGGCCTTCGGCAACTTGGTGCCCCGCGACGTGGCGTCGAGGGCGGCCAAGCGGGAGGTGGACGGGATGAAGGGGGTGGGGCCGCTCCGCAACGGCGTCTACCTGGACTTGGCCGACGCCGCGGACCGCCTGGGAGAGGACACGGTCAGGGAACGTTACGGAAACCTCTTCGACATGTACGAGAGAATCACCGGGGAGAACCCGTACCGGGCGCCGATGCGCATCTACCCCGCCGTCCACTACACCATGGGCGGGCTGTGGGTGGACTACGACCTGATGACCACCATCCCCGGCCTCTACGCCCTCGGGGAGGCCAACTTCTCCGATCACGGCGCCAATCGGCTGGGGGCTTCGGCCCTCATGCAAGGCCTGGCGGACGGCTATTTCATAGTCCCCTACACGCTGGGCGACTACCTGGCGCCGCAGCTGGGCGAGACGCCGAGGCCCGCCGACGACCCCGTGTTCCGAGACGCCGAAGAGCGGGCGGCCTCCGAGACGAGGCGCTACCTGTCGATCGGCGGAACCCGTTCGGTGGATTGGTTCCACCGCGAGCTGGGAAAGATCATGTGGGAGCACTGCGGGATGGAACGGAACGCCGGAGGCCTGCGGGAGGCCATCTCGGATATAGCCGCCCTGAAACAGGAGTTCGACGCGGACCTGCGAGTGCCGGGGGACGCCGACTCGCTCAACCAGTCGCTGGAGAAGGCGGGCCGGGTGGAGGATTTCTTCGGGCTGGCCCGGCTCATGTGCTTGGACGCCCTCCGCCGAGAGGAATCGTGCGGAGGCCACTTCCGGATCGAGCACCAGACCGAAGACGGCGAGGCGCGGCGGGACGACGAGAGATTCGCATTCGTGGCCGCCTGGGGCTGGGCCGACGACGGGGCCCCGGCCATGCACCGGGAGGATCTGCACTTCGAGTACGCCCGGCCTACCCAACGCAGTTACAAGTAGGGAGGGGCGCCGATGGATCTGACACTGCGGGTATGGCGGCAGAGAGGCCCCCTCGACGAAGGCGGGTTCGAGACCTACCAGGCGGCCGGGGTCAGCGGAGACATGTCCTTTCTGGAGCTGCTGGACGTGGTCAACGAACAGCTGGTGACCGAGGGCCGCGAGCCGATCGCCTTCGACCACGACTGCCGGGAGGGTATCTGCGGTTCGTGCGGCCTGATGATCGATGGACGGGCCCACGGCCCCCGGGCAAGCACAGCCACCTGCCAGCTGCATATGCGCGAATTCTCCGACGGCGACACCATCGTGGTGGAGCCGTGGCGGGCCGCCGCCTTTCCGATCATCCGGGATCTGGTGGTGGACCGGACCCCCTTCGACCGCATCATCGAAGCAGGGGGCTACATCAGCGCCCCGACCGGATCGGCGCCGGAAGCCAACCTCATCCCGGTGCCGAAGGGGACCTCGGACACGGCGATGGACGCCGCCGCCTGCATCGGATGCGCGGCCTGCGTGGCCGCCTGCCCCAACAGCGCCGCCCATCTGTTCACCGCCGCCAAGGTGGTCCACCTGAACCTGCTCCCCCAAGGACAACCCGAGCGGTGGCGGCGGGTGGAGCGGATGGTGGAGACCATGGAGGAATACTTCGGTTCCTGCACCAGCCACGGCGAATGCGAGAAGGCCTGCCCCAAGGACATCTCCCTGGACAACATCGCCGTCATGAACAGGGACTACCTCCAGGCCAAGATCCGCAACCGCTAGCCGACCAAGCCGGGTTGACCGGGATTGGACGGCGATGTTGGTAACCTAGGGGCCGCCCCGGAGCCCCGACCGTCCGACCGGATGATCGGAGCTGTCTCGGCCGAGTACATCGGGCCGTATGAGAAGGAGTATCGCCGATGGGTGTCCAGTTTCTCAGCGACGAGTGGGCGCAGGCCGCCACCAACGCCCTCTCATACCACCCCGGGTTCGCTTCGGCCATCGAAAGGGCGGCGGTGTCGATCCAATTCGAGGTGAAAGACACCCCGCACGGATCCGACGTCAGCTACTACGTCAAAGTCGCCGAAGGCGCAGCCGCCGTCAAGATCGGCGCCCTCAGAAAACCAAACGCCTCGATCACAACCGACTACGCCACCGCGGCCGCCATCTCCAAGGGGGAACTGCCCCTGCAGACGGCTTTCTTCAGCGGAAGGCTCAAAGCAGCCGGCAACCTCGCCAAGCTGATATCACACCAATCGGCCCTAGGGCACCTGGCCGACGCCGTCTCCTCGCTCGAGATCGACTACTGAACCGACGGTTCCCCGAGCCGGGAGCCGCCCCCGTTATAGGAAACGGGCTATGCGTTGAGGGAATCCTTGAGCCCCTTGGCCGCCTTGAAGGCCGGAGCCCGGCTCGCCGGAATGGGGACAGCCTCCCCGGTGCGGGGGTTGCGCCCCATCCGGGCCTGCCGGTCCTTCACCGAGAAGGTCCCGAATCCGCTGATCTGGACCCGGGCCCCGTCCCTGAGAGCGGCGGCAACGGCCTTGAACAGGGAATCGACCGCCGCCGCGGCGTTCGCCCTCGTGATGCTGGTTTCGTAGGCCACGATCTGGGCCAGTTCTCCCTTGTTCATTTTCACTCCTCTCTTCGCCCTGGGTTGTTGCGCCCTCGGGATAACCACAGGGTTGTAAGCATTTGCCCGCTGGAATATTTGTCTCGTTGTTGAGTATACGGCCGCCGTGTGACAAGGAGAGTCCGCACGGCGTCCGGCCCGGCGGAAAACTTCTCCCGCACCCGCCGGCCATTGCAAGGCCGCGGGAGGAACGGCCGTCAGCGGGCCAGACCGTCCAGCTCGGACACCTTGGCCGCCACCGCCTCGGCGGCGTCGTGCAGATCGGCCTGTTCCTGTTCGGTCAACGGCAGCTCGACCACTTCTTCCACTCCTCCGGCGCCGAGGCGGGCGGGAACGCCGAGGTAGACCCCGGAGATGCCGTACTCACCGGTGAGCCAGGCGCACACCGGCATCACCCGGCGCTGGTCTTCGAGGACGGCCCTGGCCATGGCCGCCGCCGCCGAGGACGGGGCGTAGTAGGCGCTGCCGGTCTTGAGCAGCCCCACTATCTCCGCCCCTCCCTCCCTGGTGCGCTCCACCAGGGCTCCTATCTCTTCGGGGGAAAGAAGCTCGGTCAGCGGAGCGCCCGCCACGGAGCATTGCGAAGGCGCCGGCACCATCGTCTCGCCGTGGCTCCCGAGCGTCAGCGCCTCCACCTCCAGGATGTCGGCCCCTAGACGCTCGGCGATGAAATGGGCGAAGCGGGACGAGTCCAGGATGCCGGCCTGCCCCATCACCCTATGGCGGGGAAGCCCGCTCACATCCGAGGCGAGCCGAGTCATCTGGTCGAGCGGGTTGGTGACCACGATGATCGTGACGTCGGGAGAGTGTTCGACCAAGGCCTCCGTAACCTGCCGGACGATGCGGGCGTTGACGGCCAGCAGATCCATACGGGACATGCCGGGCTTTCGGGGCAGACCGGCGGTGATGACCGCCGCGTCGCTGCCGGCCGTGGCGGCGTAGTCGTTGGCGCCGACCACCCGGGTTCGGTAACCCTCGACCGGGCGGGACTGGTTCATGTCGAGCGCCAGACCCTGGGGCAGACCCTCCACGATGTCGGTCATCACCACCTCGTCGGCGATGTCCCAGCCTGCCAACCGCTGCACGGTGGCCGATCCGTACTTGCCGGCCCCCACGACCGTTATCTTCTTCCCGGAACCGCCCATGCTCCCGCTCCTTCCGCCGGCTCCGACCTACGGCGGCCTACATCCGCTCGATCATGGCGGAGGCGAACTCGGAGGTCCTGACTTCGGTGGCGCCTTCCATCAGCCGGGCCAGGTCGTAGGTGACTATCCGGTCGTCGATGGTCGCTTCCAGAGCATCCTCGACCAGATCGTCCACCTCCGGCCAGCCGAGGAACCGGAACATGTTGGCCCCGGACAGGATCAGCGAAGAGGGGTTCACCTTGTCCATACCCGTGTATTTGGGCGCCGTACCGTGGGTGGCCTCGAAGATGGCGTGGCCGGTCCGGTAGTTGATGTTCCCCCCCGGCGCCATCCCGATCCCGCCCACCTGGGCGGCCAGCGCGTCGGACAGATAATCGCCGTTGAGGTTGGTGGTGGCGATCACGTCGAAGTTGACGGGGCGGGTGAGCACCTGCTGGAGCATCGCATCGGCGATCACATCCTGGATCAGGAGCTTCCCGTCCGGGTTGCCTCCGCACTCCTCCCAGGTGACCGTTTCGCCGGGAAACTCCTCTTTGGCCACCTCGTAACCCCAGGTGCGGAAGGCCCCCTCCGTGTACTTCATGATGTTGCCCTTGTGGACGATGGTGACCGACCTGCGCTTGTTGTAGAGGGCGTAGCGGATGGCCGACCTGACCAGACGCTTGCTGCCGGTTTCCGAGATCGGCTTGACGCCCACCCCCGAGTCGGGCCGAATCTTCCACCCGTAGGCGTCGGCGAGGAAAGAGATGAACCGGGCGGCTTCCCGGCTTCCTTCTTCCAGCTCCAGGCCCGCATAGACGTCCTCGGTGTTTTCCCGGCAGATGACCATGTTCACGTGGTGGGGGTTGCGGATGGGCGACGGAATGCCCCTGTGCCAGCGGATGGGCCTCAGGCAAACGTAGAGATCGAGCACTTGGCGGAGGGTGACGTTGAGGGAGCGCATCCCTTGGCCGATCGGGGTGGTCAGCGGTCCTTTGATCCCCACATGGTGGGACCGCAATATCTCGAGGGTCTTCTCGGGAAGCCACTCGCCGGTCTCGCGGAAGGACTTCTCCCCGGCCTGCACTTCGAGCCATTCCACCTTGCGGCCGCCCCCGTAGACCTTCTCGATGGCGGCGTCGAGCACCCGCCGGGCGGCGGCCCATATGTCGGGCCCGATCCCGTCTCCTTCTATGTAGGGAATGATCGGCCAGTCGGGAACTATCAACGGTGAGGAGGTGGTGGTGTATACCAGATCCGGGCCATCCACGGTTATTCGCTCCGGCATTCATCCTCCAGTTTCGTGATCTCGGACAGCTCGAGGCTAGTTCCGCTTAGAACCTTACAGGTCTCAGGCCGGACGGGCCGCCTGCGGGTAACCTGGGTGGATGGCGCCGTCCCTGCGCCTCGTGGATCTGCGCATCCCGTTGCGCCGTCCTTTCGCCAACGCCGCCGGTGGAGCGGTCGCGGAGCGGCGCGTCGTGCTGGTGGGCGTCTCCGAGGACGGAACGACCGGCTGGGGGGAGGCGGCGCCCTACCCCGGGATCACCGCCGAGGACGCAGACGATGTATGGGAGGCCCTCCGCGAACGGGCTGCTCAGGTGCTCGGGGGGGACCTCTACGGACTCCCGCCCGCCGCGGCCGCCGCCGTCGATCAGGCCCGGGCCGACCTGTCCGCCCGGCTCGAAGGAACCCCCCTGTGGGCGTGGACGGGCGGCGACGGGCGTCCGGTCCGGGCCTGTGCGGCCATCGGCCTGGAAAACTCGCCGGACGAGACGGTCCGCCGGGTCGGTCGAGCCGTCGAAGCGGGGATGCGGGCGGTGAAGATCAAGATCGCACCGGGACGCGACCTCGAACACCTCCGGGCGGTGCGCGGCGCTTTCCCCGATCTGTCGGCGGCGGCCGACGCCAACGGCGCCTACGAGCGGGGCGACCCTTTCTTCGCGGCGGCCGACCGTCTCGATCTCGCCTACCTGGAACAGCCCCTAGCGGCCGGCGACATGGACGGACACGCCGCCTTGAGCGGCCGGCTCCTGACCCCGGTATGCCTGGACGAATCAGCTTCCACGCCGGCCGGGGCCGCCGAGGCGATAGAGCGCCGGGCGGGCGGGATCGTGAGCCTCAAACCAGGGCTGCTGGGTGTGACCGGAGTGAAGCAGATGATCGCGAAGGCCGAGGCGAACGGCATGGCGGTCAAGATCGGCGGCCTGGTGGAAACCTCGGTGGGGCGCGCCCACGCCCTAGCCCTGGCCGCCCGTCCGTCGGCCAGGTTCACCGATCTGACCCCTCCCCGCCTGATGCTGACCGCCGACGCGTCCCGCCATCCCTGGGAACTAGCGGACGGTTTCCTGGCCCCGCCGGAAGGCCCCGGCCTGGGCATCGACATCGACCCCGCCGACGCCGAAACCGCCGGCTGCGTAACCCGCCGATTGCTCCTCACGGCATAGGGGAACTGTCAGAGGGCCGGTTTCTCCGGTAACGCAGGAACAGGTCGGGTCAGCTGAGGTACTTGAGAACCGACTGCGGCACCGGCTTTCCCGCCCGGCGAACGTTCTCCCAGTATTCACGTTCCATCTCCGCCTGCAAATCGGCGAACTCGCCCGCGTCCAACCGGCGGGAGAGCTCTATCAGCTCTTCGTCCGGGGTTTCCCCAGGCCAACGCGGATACTCAATCGGATATTCAGGCCTCACCGTCATATTCCCTCGCGCTCAAGGAGATCTGGCACACACACCACCCCGTGATCCCGGCAGATTGGGTCAGCTGAGGTACTTGAGAGCCGACTGCGGTACCGGCTCCCCGGCCCGGCGAACGTTCTCCCAGTATCTACGACTCAACCTTGCTTGCACATCGGCGAATTCGCCTGCGACTATCCTGTCGGAGAGTTCCATCAGCTCCTCATCAGGGGTTTCCCCAGGCCAACGCGGATACTCAACCGGATATTCTTCCTGTCTCTCAACCATATTCCTTGCCTTCAAGAAGGGCAACGGTGCGAAAACACAATCATCCCACGCGTTACCGGCCTAAGGCAGGTCAGGTCAGCTGATGAGCTCGAGAGCCCACTGCGGCACCGGCTTCCCCGCCCGGCGAACGTTCTCCCAGTATTCACGTTCCATCTCCGCCTGGAAATCGGCGAACTCGCCCGCGACAAGCCTACGGGAGAGCTCTATCAGCTCCTCATCCGGAGTCTCCCCAGGCCAACGCGGATACTCAACCGGATATTCTTCCTGTCGCTAAGCCATACTTCCTTGCCTTCAAGGGATATAGATGCGGAAACACATCATCCGTATCCGTGTTTCCGGCCTACGGCATGTCAGGTCAGCTGAGGTACTTGTGAGCCCACGTCGGCAACGGCTCCCCCGCTCTACGGAGGTTCTCGCAGTGTCTACGTCGCGACCTTGCCTGCCAATCAGCGAATTCGCCTGCGACTATCCTGTCGGAGAGTTCCATCAGCTCTTCGTCCGGGGTTTCCCCAGGCCAACGCGGATAATCTATCGGGTATTCGGGCCTCTCGGTCATATTCTTCACGATAGCACATGCTCATCAGTCAGGGAGCGGCCTGGCGTGAAACAGTTTCGCATTCTTGCGCTCGGGTCCCCATTCGATTCCGATCTCGTACCACCGCCCTCCAGATCGCCCTGTGATCAGGAAGGTACGGCCCTGCGCCTCCGGAGTGCGGCCAGATGTGAGCTCTGCGGCCCCCTCGGTGTCGTTCATGGCTTCTATCGCGGTTTGCCAGGACACACCGTGTTTTCCGGCGGACTGCAGCACCATCACCCGCTCGCAGGGTATCCCGTCCGGCGGGTACTCCCATCTGCCGCCATGCAACAGGTGGCCTGAGAAGGAGTTCACGCCCGCCCGCCGGGTTTCGATCTCGCTGTTCGCGCCAGACCGCCCGCCCTATCCCGGGGTTACGCCTGCTGCGCCCGGCGCTCGGCGGCGAGGGCGGTGTTGCGCATCAGCATGGCCACCGTCATCGGACCCACTCCTCCCGGCACCGGGGTGATGGCGGAGGCGACCCCGGCGACGTCCTCGAACTTCACGTCCCCTACCAAGCCGCCCGACTCCGTGCGGTTGATGCCCACATCGATGACCACCGCTCCGGGCCGGACGTATTCGGAGGTGATCATCTCGGGCCTCCCGACCGCCGCCACCAGGATGTCGGCCCGCTTGGCGGCCTCGGCCAGACCCTTGGTCCGGGAGTGGGCGACGGTCACTGTGGCGTCGGCGCCCCGGGCCATCATCAGCAGGGCCAGGGAGCGCCCCACCAGGAAAGACCTCCCTACTATCACCACCTCGGCCCCCCGGACGGGGATGTCGTAGTAGTCGAGGAGGCGCATACACCCGCTGGGTGTGCAGGGCGCGAAGACCGGGCGGTCGAGCACGATCATCCCCAGGTTGGCGGGATGCAGGCCGTCCACGTCCTTCGACGGGTCGATCTCCATCGTGGCGGCCTGGTCGTCCAGACCGGGCGGCAGTGGGAGCTGGAGCAGTATGCCGTCGACATCGGGGGCCTCGTTGAGCCGCCCGATCAAACCGGCCACCCGCCCCTGGGTCGCGTCCGCCCCAAGTTCATGGTGAACCGAGCGGATACCCACCTCCGCCGCCCGGTTCCTCTTCGACCTCACGTAGGTGTGGGAAGCCGGGTCCTCCCCCACCAGCACGGTGGCCAGGGTGGCCTCTTTGCCGCGGGCCCCGAGCGCCTCCACCCGCTCGCGGGTCTCGTCGAGCACCGCGGCGGCCACGGCCTTGCCGTCGATAACAGTCGCCTTCATCGATCTCCCCTCATCGGTCCGGGCCTGCTCACCCGCAGGACCGGGGCCATGTTACGCCCGTCAATGGCGGAACCGGCGCTCGCCCGTGAAGATCATCGACAGGCCCAAGCGGTCGGCCGCCTCGATCACGGCCCGGTCGTTCACCGATCCGCCCGGTTGTATCACCAGACGGACCCCCGCCGCCGCGGCCGCCTCCACGCCGTCGGGGAACGGAAAGAACCCGTCGGAGGCGCATACGCCGCCCTCCGCCCGCCCGGCGGCCTTTGCGGCGGCCATCTCGACCGCCCCCACCCGGTCCTGCTGACCGGCGCCGACGCCCCAGGCCGCTCCGTCTTTCGCCATCACCGCCGCGTTCGACAGGGCGTACCCGCACACCGCCCACGCGAACTCGGCGTCGTCCTCGCAGCCTTCGGGGCCGCGTTCGGTTACCACCCTCCACCCGCCCCGGCCCGCGCCGGGCACCGGAGCGGACTGGACCAGCCACCCGCCCCCGACCTGGCGAACCGTCCGGAGAGAGGGGGCGGGGGCCGGCGCCTGCAGGACGCGGGTGCTGGCCCGCCGCGACAGTATCCGCTCGACGACCCCTTCGGCGTACCCGGGGGCGATGACGACATCCGCCTGCGGCGCCTCCTCCATCAGCGCGGCGGTCTCGGCGTCCACCGTCCGGTTCAGCGCCGCCGCCCCGCCGAAAGCGGCCCTCCGGTCGCACTCGACTGCCCGCAGGTAGGCGTCGGAGAGCTCCTCCCCTGAGGCCGCCCCGCAGGGGCCGGCGTGCTTGATCACCGCCGCCGCGGGGCCTTCCCCTAGGTCGTGCACGAGCGCCCACGCCGCCGCCGCGTCCAATAGGTTCAGGTAGCTGAGCGGCGCGCCGCCGAGCAGGACGGCGCCGTCCCACCACTCCACCGCGCCCGCTAGGCGGTAGCGGGCCGCCGTCTGATGGGGGTTCTCCCCGTAGCGCAGCGTCTCGGCCCGCTCGAGGGTCAGGCGGAGGGTGGATGGGAGCGCGGCAGGCGCCCCGCCCGGGGCGTCGAACCAGTCCGCCACCGCCGCCTCGTAGGCCGCCGTCCGGGCGAAGGCGGCGCGGGCCAGCTCCCGGCGGGTGGAGTCGGACAGGCCCCCGGCGGCGCGTAGCTCGTCGAGGACCCGGACGTAGTCGGCGGGATCGACCACCACCCCCACATGAGCGTGGTTCTTGGCCGCCGCCCGGACCAGGGCGGGGCCTCCTATGTCGATCGTCTCGATGTCCGGCGCCGACTCGAACGGGTAGAAGTTCGCCGCCACTAGGTCGATGGGGTCGATCCCGTACCGCTCCATCTCGGCCAGGTGCCCGGGGTCCGACCGGTCGGCCAGGACGCCGCCGTGGATCTTGGGGTGGAGGGTTACCACCCGATGCCCCAGCATGGGAGGGGCGCCGGTGTGATCGGCCGCGTCGGTGACCGCCAACCCGGCCCCGGCCAGCACCCGGGCGGTGCCGCCGCTGGCGATCAGCTCCCAGCCCATACCGGCCAGACCGGCGGCCAGCTCGACCACCCCGGTCTTGTCGTACACCGACAGGAGCGCCCTGCGGACCGTCATCCCCTCAGGCGGTTCACGACCTCGACCATCAGCTCGCCGGCCTCGGCGGGGTTCTCCCCGACCTGCACCCCGGCGGCTCTCAAGGCTTCGATCTTGGCGGCGGCGGTCCCCTTGCCGCCCGAGACTATGGCCCCCGCGTGGCCCATCTTCTTGCCGGGGGGGGCGGTCAGGCCCGCCACGTACCCCACCACGGGCTTGCTCATGTGTCCGGCGATGAAATCGGCGGCCTCCTCCTCCGCCGAACCGCCGATCTCGCCGATCAGCATGACGGCCTCCGTCTCGGGGTCGTCCTCGAAGGCGGCCAGGGCGTCGGTGAACGAGGTGCCCGGCACCGGGTCGCCGCCTATCCCGACGCAGGTGGTTACCCCGACGCCGTTCAGCTTGAGCTCGTAGAGGGCCTGGTAGGTGAGGGTCCCCGACCGGCTCACGATGCCCACCGGGCCGCCCGGCAGGGAGATGTCGTCGGCGATGATTCCTATGTTGGCCTGGCCGGGGCTGATGATCCCAGGGCAGTTGGGGCCGATGACCCGGACCTGCGGATGGTCCCGCCGCAGCTTGTTGTACAGCCAGGCCTCGTCCTTGGCCGGTACCCCTTCGGTGATGACCACCGCCAGCCCCACCCCGCCCTCGGCCGCCTCCAGCACCGCATCCTTCACGAAGGGCGCCGGTACGAACACGCACGACACGTCCGCTCCGGTCGCCTCCACGGCGGCGGCAACATCGCGGAAAACAGGGATCCCCTCCACGTCCGCCCCGGCCTTGGAAGGGTGGGTGCCCGCCACCACATTGGTGCCGTAGCGCCGGTTCCGCAACCCGTGGAAACGGCCCTGCCGCCCGGTCAGACCCTGGTAGACGACCCGGCTGCGGCGATCCACCCAGATGCTCACGCCCCACCCCCGGCCAGCTCCACCGCCCGCAGGGCGCCCGCCGGCATCGTTTCGGCCGTCGTGAACATCTCCGAGAACACGGGTTCGAGCATGGCCAGGCCCTGCGCCGCGTTGGCGCCGTCGAGCCGCAGGACGATCGGCGACCTCATATCGACCCGCTCCAGCGCGTCGAGGATGCCCTGCGCAACCACGTCTCCCAGGATGATCCCCCCGAAGATGTTGATGAAGATGGCCTTCACCCCGGGGTCGTCGTTTATCACCTCCAGCGCGGCGGCCATGGTATCCACGTCGGCGCCGCCCCCGATGTCCAGGAAGTTGGCCGCCGCCCCCCCGGCCTGGGACACGATGTCCACCGTGCTCATCGCCAGGCCGGCGCCGTTGGCGATCACCCCGACCGTCCCGTCCAGACCCACGTACTGCAGCCCCCGGGCGTGCGCGGCGGCCTCCCGCTCGTCTCTCGGCTGGGTGGCGTCGTACTCCCGGTATTCGGGATGACGGAACCGCGAGCTTGCGTCCAGGCTTACCTTGGCGTCGAGGGCGAGCACCCGCCCGCCGGGGGTGAGGATCAGAGGGTTGACCTCCACCAGGTCGGCGTCCCCTTCCGTGAAGGCCTCGTACAGCCGGAGCAGTATCTCGACCGCCCCCTCGGTCGCGGCGGTATCCAGCCGGGCGGCCTCCGCCCATGACCGGGCCGCGGCCTCGTCCAGTCCGTCCACGGGATCGATCAGAAGCCTGGCGATGGCGTCCGGATCGGACTCGGCCACCTCCTCGATGTCCACTCCCCCCCGGGCGGACAGCATGCCCAGGTACATGCGGGCCGAGCGGTCCAGCGTGAAGCCGGCGTAGTACTCGGCCGCTATCTCCGAAGCCTCCTCGATCAGCACCCGGCCCACCGTGCGGCCTCGGATGTCCATGCCCAGGATGTCGTCCGCTACGGCCGCCGCCTCCTCCGGGTTCCCCGCCGGCCTCACCCCGCCCGCCTTGCCCCGGCCGCCGACATGCACCTGCGCCTTGATCACAACGGGGAAACCGATCCGCTCGGCGGCCGCCGCCGCCTCGGAAGGGTCGGAGGCCGTCTCCCCCGGGGGGACCGGTACGCCGTACTGCGCGAAGTACCGCTTTCCTTGATGTTCGAGAAGATCCACGGGCGTGATGATATCTATCTTCGGGCGATGAACCCGGTGCGGTTCATCACAAACGGACCGGAACGTTGGACTCCACCCAACCCGACACCTCAGCCAGCGGGGTCCCCGGAGTGAATATCTCCGCCATACCCCGCTCCTTCAACACCGCCGCGTCCTCGTCCGGGACGATGCCCCCGCCGAACACCACCACCCCGTCCATCCCCCGGCTGCGCAACAGCTCCACCACCGCCGGAAACAAAGTCATGTGGGCGCCGGAAAGAACGGACAGACCCACGGCGTCCACATCCTCCTGAACCGCCGCCTCCACGATCTGGGCCGGGGTCTGATGCAACCCCGAATAGATCACCTCGTTGCCCGCGTCGCGCAATGCCCTAGCCACCACCTTGGCGCCCCGGTCGTGCCCGTCGAGACCGGGTTTGGCGATGAGGATGCGCCTCGGCACGTCAAACCGGCCCGGCCAGGGCGGCCCGCTTCCGCTCGATATCCCCGACCATCTCGCGGAACGAAGCCAGGAACTTCTCCACCCCCTCCTGCTCGAGCCGATCGGTAACGTCGGCGTAGTCGACCCCCACCGTCTCCAGGTCCTCCAGAACGGCCGCCGCGTCGTTCATCTGCTCGACCCCCAGCACCTCCGGGCGGCGGGGGCCGCGCTCCCGGTAGGCCGCGAGGGTGGACTCCGGCATGGTGTTGACCGTGTTGGGCGCCGCCAGGGTGTCGACGTACAGGGTCTCGGAGTAGGCGGGGTTCTTGGTGGAGGTGGAGGCCCACAGAGGCCTCTGCACCCGGGCGCCCTCGCGGTGCAGGCGGACCCACCGCTCCGACGAGAAGGCCCGCAGGAACTCCAGGTAAGCGGCCCGGGCGTTGGCCACCGCCCCCCGGCCCCGCAGGGCGAGCGCCTCGGTCGAGCCTATCTGCTCGAGCCGGGCGTCCACCTCCGCGTCGAACCTGGAGACGAAGAACGAAGCCACCGAGGCCACCGTCTCCGGATCGCCGCCCATCTCCTCGAACCTCTCCATCCCCCTCATGTAGGCCTCGATCACCGACCGGTAGCGGTCGAGGGAGAAGATGAGGGTGACGTTCACCGAGACGCCCTCGGCGGTCAAGGCCTCTATGGCGGGGACGCACTCCGGCGTGGCCGGCACCTTGACGAGAAGGTTGGGGCGGTCCACCCGCTTGACCCAGTCGCGGGCATCGTCGATGGTGGGGCCGGGGCGGCGGGCCAGCTCCGGCGACACCTCGACCGACACGAAACCGTCCCTCCCGTCCGTACGCCGGTAGACGGGCGCCATCACGTCGCAGGCCCGCCGGATGTCGCTGGTGACCGCCGTGGTGTAGATCTCGTTCACGTCCGCCCGGCGGGCCGACAGCTCGCCGACCTGGGCGTCGTAGGAATCGCCCGACATCATCGCCTGGGCGAAGATCGTAGGGTTGGAGGTGACCCCGGTCACCCCGGCGGCCAGGTAGCTGTCGAGCTCCCCCCTGTCCAGCATGTCCCGGGAGATGGAATCGATCCAGATCGACTGGCCCAGCCCGGCCAGGCCATGCAGTCTGGAATCGTCGGCGTCAGACACTTTTCGGCTCTCCCTTCGTCATGATGCTGCTCCTGTCGGGCGGTTCCGCGGAGCGGCCCCGCCGTCTTCCCCCCAGGATACCCGCCGGGAAACCGAAACGAACCTCCCCGCTGTGGACATGGACGTACGCCGCCCGAAGCCCCGGCCCTACGGCCCAACCGCCTCGGAAACCAGGAAGGGGCCTCCACCGAAGTGGAGACCCCCGCCCTGGCGTGTGGTTGGTTGCGGTAAAGGATCTATCGGTCGATGATGTAGACAGGGAGATAGCGCAGGCAGTGCTCGGGTACGCTGACGGTTGTAGTACCTACGGTCACGCTCCCTGACTTGCATTCGCCGGTGTCGATTGCGTCGGTGGTGGCGCCGGTTCTTTCCTGCCGCAGGGCGGCCAGGATGTCGCCGGTGGCCTTGTTTATGTTGGTTCCCCAGCTGAACCGCTGGCCGGGCGCCGGCCCCACGTACTGGGTGGATTCGCTGCTGTCTTCCCAGCCGCCGTCGGGTTCGGTGAATACCCGCACCGATCCCCGCCAGTCGCCTTCGCCCTGGTAGTGATCCGAAGCGGCGATGGTGTTCCCGTCGGAGCTGATCGCCACGAAGAACCCGAACGTTCCGTAGCTCCCGTCCCGGGCGGCGGTGAGCGTAGCAACGGGAGCGGTGTTATCCGCCCAAGGGCCACCGTCGGGTTTGGTGAATACGTATACCCTGCCCGGCTGGCTCGCCTCATGCGCCTTGTCCGGATCGTCCTTATCGAAGACAACCCGATTGTTGCCGCCGCCGAACGCTCCTACGACCACCGTGTCGTTGGCCACGGCCACACCGGCGCCGAAACTTCCGTCCTCGCGGGGTGTGGGCGCCGTAAGCCTGACCCCGGCACCGGTCGCGGCCGGTACATCGGCCCAGCCGCTGTCGGGCTTGACGAACAGAGTCGCATGACCGGCCGCCTCGGTCGTTTCGCCGTCTACGGTGACGTTCGCCCAGTTGGTACCGGTGACTATCAGCCCCGAGTCCTCGTCCACATCCAGAACCCTGGCCCCGCCGCCTCGATCCGCCCAAGTGTCGGTCCGTTCCAAGGTCGCCGTCGGGGTAGCAGGCCACGCAAGGGGAGAGCCGGTCCGTTCGTAGACGGCCACACCACCCGTGCCGGCGACCACGATCGTGCCCCCGTCGATGGCCACCTGCTTGCCGACGTTCCCGATATTCGTCGGGGTCAACGTAAGGTCAGGCGTGCTGTCGTCCGCCCAGCCGCCGGTGGGCTTGACGAACACGTAGGCCGAACCGGTATGAGAGCCCACGACGATGGTGTCGCCGCTGATATCCACCTGATCCCCGAAATAGCTGCTGCCGGCGGTGGGTCCGGACAATATCGCCGGGTCGTCATCGGCGGCGCCGTCATACACATACACGCGACCGACCCGCCTATTGGCAGAACCCATCCCGGACTGGTAGCGGGGAGCGCCGACCACGATCACGTTGCCATCCGCCGCGAACGCACTCCCGAACCTCTGCAACAGATTGTCGGCCGTCTCTTGGGCCGCTGTGTATGGGAACAGCCGGGTCCATTCACCCATGGCTGTGATACTGCTCACGCCCTTGGCGTTGTCGTCATAGCCCGACACGCTCACGTGCTTGGCGTTGTCCTTGAGGTCCGTCTCGAAACCCGACAGCGTAACCGCACCCGAGGTACCGTTCAGATGATCGTTGGAGTCATAGCCCACGATGAACACCGAATTGTCACCCGCCAGCACCAACTTGTTGTTATCGGTGTCGGCCACCAGCAAACGACCCTGCAACGAATCGCCGTCCCCGGGTTCCACACCCCAGTAATGGTAGATCCGCTCGGCCATGATGTCACCGCTGCGGGCGTCCCACTTGTCCTCATGGAGATGAGCCGCGACCGTGCTCCGGGCCTGCGCCAACGGAACCGCCAGGTCGGCCTTCACCCGGGCGGTGATCGTCTCGATCCCGCCGCCGGACGAATCCCGGTTGTAGGTAAGGCTGGCCACCCCCCGCCGGTTGGTAGTCCGCGTCAAACGGGCCGCGCCCTGCAAACCCCGATTCGGATCCACATCCTCCAAAGACTTCGGCGTCTCGCCGCCGCCCCTGGTCAGCAGAGCCGCGTTGTAGTAGGCCAACGACACCGGAGTGTTACCCGAAGCCGCCTTGGCGCCGATGCCCTTGGCGTCGTCGGAAGCGAACTCCACCGTCTGACGGGACACCGGATCGCCGTACTGATCGACCAAAGTAGCCGTAACCGTATTCGACGCGCCGCTCCCCGTACCCGACGCCTCGTGATACTCAACAGCCTGAGCCAACGTCAAAGTCGTAGCGACAGGCGTGCCGTCGCGCCAGACCACCGCCGCGTCCCCCACCATGGCGCCGTCAGCTTCGACGGCCTTCTTCAGGGTGGTCTTGTCCTCCAACATCAAATCCCCGCTGTAGCCGGCTGGGAAGCTGATATCCAAATCCAGCCAGGCCCTATCACCCCCATGATCGCTGCCCGACGTCCGAGGATCAGCCTGACGGTACGACAGCTCGATCCGCCCCGAGTCGTCCGTCTTATGACTACCCGAAGCGCCGCTGCCACTCGGATCCGCATCACTAGCGCCGTCGTCAACCCACGTCATCGCCGACACGCTCACCGACACGTCCTTGGTAGCCACCGGATTCCCGTCGTCGTCCACCACCTGAACAACAAACGTAACCCGATCCCCAAACTGCGCCGCCGTCGCATTCACAGCCATATCATCGGTGATCCGCAACTTGGTAGCAGGCTTCGTCACCGTGATCTCCAACGACGCCGACACCGTATCAGCAACATCGAACCGATCACCAACATCACCAGCCCACGCCCACACCGTCGCCGAAGCACCAAACTGACCCGTGATCTCCACATCCCCATCCGAGTCCGTCTGCCCATCAGACACCTCGACCTCACACACCCCCGTACCATCCCCCAACCTCAACACCTCATCCGCAGAGCAACGCCCATCAGACCCGAACGCATCCCCCGCATTCGAGGAACTGAACACATCCACCGACTCATCCGCCACCGCCATATGAATCGAATCACGCAACGACACCACCAAATCCACATCCCCCAAACTATCAGCGGTCCCCGCAACCGACAACGCGCTCGCCTGCATCGTCAACCCAGCCGGACGAGCCACCGTATGCGCCAACATCCGCGTAATGAACGCCGCCATCTGCGCCCGAGTAACCAAACCCCCCGGAGAGAACTGATTATCCGACGTCCCCCGAGTAACCCCCAACTCGAACATCCGCTCAATCGCCGAATACTGACCACGCGTCACGCTCCCGATGTCAGTAAACCCAGTGGCATCAGGCGAAACATCCCCCAACTCATCCACACCCGCCTCGCCGCCGAAAGCTCCCTTACCCGGCCGGGCCTTGACCAAAAACGCGTCCAACATCGAAGCCATCTCCGCCCGAGACACCGCCGTATCCGGCGAAAACCGACCGCCGCTCCTACCCGACATGATCCCCAACCCCACCATCTGATTGACCGCCGAACGGATCTCGTCCGAAACACCCTCCAAGTCCGTGAACACATCGGCAGGGTCCGCCAACAACGACACACCCGCCGGACCCGTAGCCCTCGTCAAGAACAACGCCATCTGCCACCGCAACACCGGAGCACCCGGATCATACGTAGTCGCCGTACGACCCCTAGTAATCCCATAATGCCCCAAACAATTCACCGCGTCCTCAGCAAACGACCCCACAACATCAACCAAACCCAACGACTCCAACGCCGGACCAACACACGCCGAATACACCGCCTCGTTGTCCGCCTTGCCGTCCACCGCCGCCGCCGGTACCACCCCAACAGCCAACAACGAACCCACCAAACCCAACACAGCACCAACAGCCAACCACGACCGCCGCACACACACCAGAGCCATCAGACCGAACCCCTTTCCTTCCTGAACAAGACCTACAACCCCGGCCGGCACACACATGCCAGCCCGGGAAACCCATTATAACAATAACTCCCCCCCCCCCCGCAACCATACCCTGACCAACACCACCCGCACACACCAAAACCCCAGGCCAGAACACAAAAACAACCCACCACCCCCCCGAATCAGCCTCAACCAGACACCGAAACCCGACCCGGCAACACCCCCCCCCGACTTCACAGCATTACTTCACGGCATCAGACGACTGCGGTGACGGCAAGCCGCCGCCCTCCCCCCTTCCCAAGACCTCAAAAGGTCATAACTTTTCCAGAGGCGCCCAGGTGAGCAACACCCTCCTCTTGCCATCGGCGCCGAAGTCGATGACGGCCTCCGCCCGGTCCCCATCGCCGGTCACCGACAGGACCTCCCCTTCCCCCCAGGTATCGTGCTCCACCCGGTCGCCGACCCCGACCTCCTCGCCGGACAGGGTGCGGGGCGCAGACCTCGCCGACTCCCGCCGCCGGGTTCTCTTCCGGCCCCCGTTCAGCTCGACCAGGTCGACCGGTATCTCCTTCAGGAACCGCGAATACAGGTTGGAGGTGGGCGACCCGTAGAGCATGCGCGTCCGGGACCAGGATATGTGCAGGCGCTGCCGGGCGCGGGTCATCCCCACGTAGCAGAGCCGCCGCTCCTCTTCGAGCTGCTCGGGGTCGGTCATCGACAGCTGGTGGGGAAACAGGCCTTCCTCCATACCGACCATGAACACCACCGGGAACTCGAGCCCCTTGGCGCTGTGCAAGGTCATCATGGTCACCGCCCCGCTGCCGTCCTTCAGCTCGTCGATGTCGCTGACCAGGGTTACCGACTCCAGGAAGAGCTCCAGCCGGCGGAGGCCGTCCATCTCGCCCCAGTCCCCGCCGTCGAAGTACTCCCCTTCGGACCGCTGCTCGAACTCCTCGGCGCCCGAGACCAGCTCCCGCAGGTTCTCGGCCCGGCCGAGCGCCTCTAAGGTACTTTCCCGCTCCACCCAATCCAGATACCCGATATCCTCGAGCACCCCCTTCACCGCCGCCGCCGGACCCTCGGCGGCCCTCTCCCTGAGCCGCCCGACCACCTCCAGGAAGCCCCGGACAGCACCCGCCGACCGGGCGGCCAGGGTATGGATCTCGTCGGAACGGTTCAGGGCGGCGAGGAAGGATATCCGCTGCGCTTCGGCGAACCGGTCGACGCGCCCGACGGTGGTGCTGCCGATGCCGCGCCTGGGGAGGTTGACGACCCGCTTTACCGAGATATCGTCATCGGGATTGCAGAGCAGGCGCAGGTAGGCCAGCACGTCTTTGATCTCGCGGCGCTCGTAGAACCTAACGCTGCCGATCACGTTGTGGGGCACGCCGTAACGGGTGAGAACATCCTCCATCACCCGGCTCTGGGCGTTGACCCGGTACAGCACCGCCATGTCGGAGTGGGCGAATCCCTCCAGCTCCAGGCCGGCGGCCGCGTCGGCGACGAACCCGGCCTCGTCATGCTCGTCCTCGGCGTTGAAACGGGTGATGGGGCGCCCCCTGCCCAGGTCGCTCCACAGCCGCTTGGGATCGCGTCCGCCGTTGTTGGCGATCACCGCGTTGGCCGCCGACAGGATGGTCTCCGTGGAACGGTAGTTCTGGTCGAGGACCACTATCCGGGCGTCCGGATAATCCTTCCGGAAGTCGCGGATGTTGCGGATGTCGGCGCCCCGGAACCGGTAGATGGCCTGGTCGGCGTCGCCCACCGCGCATATGTTGCGGCGGCGGCCGGCCAGCTGCCTCACCAGCGCGTACTGGGCTCGGTTGGTGTCCTGGAACTCGTCCACATGGAGGTAGCGGAGCCGGTCCTGGTAATACTCCAGCACCTCGGGGAAGGCATCGAACAGCGAAACGGTGACCATCAGCAGGTCGTCGAAGTCCATCGCCGAGGCGTCCAGCAGCCGCTGCTGATAGAGGCTGTAGATCTCGGCCACGTTGCGGCGGCGGAAGCCCTCGTCCCGGCGGCGGAAGCTCTCGTAGTCGACCAGCTCGTTCTTGGCCTTGGAGATGGCGGCCCTGATCCGGCGGGGCGGGTAGTACTTGACGTCGAGGTCGAGGTCCTTGATGGCCGTGGTGACCGCCCGCAGGGAGTCCTGGGCGTCGTAGATGGTGAACGCCGAGCGGTAGCCGAGCCGCGGCGCCTCCCGCCGCAGGATCCGCACGCACGCCGAGTGGAAGGTGGACACCCACATGCTGCGCACCACTCCCCCGACCAGCCCGCCGACCCGCTCCTTCATCTCTCCCGCCGCCTTGTTGGTGAAGGTGATCGCCATGACCTCCCACGGAGAAACACCCAGGTTGCGGATCAGGTGGGCGACCCGGTAGGTGAGCACCCTGGTCTTGCCGGAACCTGCCCCGGCCACCACCAGCACCGGCCCCTCGGTAGCCGCCGCCGCCTCCCGCTGGCGGGGGTTCAGGTCGTCGAATAGGGGGAATCCGTCCGGATCGGCGCCGAGCGCGTCGGGTTCCATCAGCTGCACCATGACGGCCATCATACCGAAGGACGGTGACTCGAATCACACCCCTGTGATTATTGCCCCGGGTTGGCATTGGGTCTCTCGCCCTGTTATCCTTGGCGCATGCCCGAGCTCGACTTTGCAATGCTTGCCGAACATGTTCGGTTGGAGCCATCGGGTCTCGCACATGTCATCTCGGGCGGCACGGGCGTGATCGAGACACCCGAGATGCCGATGCCTCTCGACATTGGTCTCCTACTCAGAGTCAGCTTCGAGAGGGCCGAGTGTGGACGACCACACCGAGTTGAGGTGATCATCCAAGACCTAGACGGCGAAAGGCTCGTCCATCTGACCGCAACCGGAACACCCGACTGGCCTGATGGAGCTCCTGTCACTTGGAAGTCGAACCAGCCCTTCGCGTTCAACTTTTCCGTACCTCTGAAGAACTACGGCTTGTACGAGTTTGTTATTCTGGTGAATGACAGCCAGGTCAAGGCGCTTCCCTACCTGGTTGTCCAAAGCCAAGGAAGCGACTCACCCAACAACCAACCACACACGGAGTAGGCGTGTGGATGTGTTCTACACGGAACATGCACTGGCGCAGATGAAGCGACGCGGCATTACACGTACAGACGTGGAAGCCGCCCTGAACCGTCCGTACGGAGATCCGGAACCTGGGTTGCCCGGTACGATCTGGATCTCGGGCTGGGCGGCGGCTAGTCACATACTCCGAGTATGCGTACCGGTCGAAAACCGTTACCATGTGATCACGGCGGCTTGGCCAAGCCGGAGAGGAGGCTTCACCAGGTGAGGTATTCATATGACTACGATGCCGATGCTCTCTACATAGAGCTCGCGGATTCCCCTGTGGACGAAACACATCAGATGGACACAGGCACGATGGTGGACCTCGCCGAGTCGGGTGAGGTGGTGGGGATCGAAGTACTGCGGCCCGGGCGCCCTTGGCCCCTGGAAGAGATCATGACCAGGTTCCCACTCGCCAAGGATGACAGGACCATGCTCAACGCCATGTGGGACTCCTCCACGAACAAACGCTGGCTCTTCGCCAAGCCCTTGGGCGATCTAGCCGTGTAGTTGAACCGGGGCCGTAACAACCACACCCCTGGAGGACAACGAATCACCTGCCGATCGTCGCCCGTCTGCGGTCATTCCCACTCGATGGTGGCGGGGGGTTTGGACGAGACGTCGTAGGCCACTCGGTTAATGCCGGGGACCTCGTTGATCACCCGGCTCGATATCCGTTCCAAGACCGGGTAGGGGATGCGGGCGAAGTCGGCCGTCATGGCGTCGTCGGAGGTGACCGCCCTCACCACCAGTGCGTTGGCATACGTGCGGCTGTCTCCCTGGACGCCCACCGTCTTGATATCGGGCAGCACCGCGAACGACTGCCATATCTCCCGGTACAGGCCGGCCCGCCGGATCTCCTCCGTCACCACGGCGTCCGCCGCCCGCAGGATGCGGAGCCGCTCCCTGGTCACCTCACCGATCACCCGCACCGCCAGCCCCGGGCCGGGGAACGGCTGGCGCCAGACGATCTCCTCGGGCAGGCCCAGCTCCTCCCCCACCGCCCGCACCTCGTCCTTGAAGAGGTCGCGGAGCGGCTCTATCAGCTCGAAGGAGAGGTCGTCGGGAAGCCCCCCCACGTTGTGGTGGGTCTTGATGGTGGCGGTCATCCCCCCGCCGGACTCGATCACGTCCGGATACAGGGTGCCCTGCACCAGGAACCGGTCGTCGGGAATGCCCGAGGCGGCCTCCTCGAAGACGCGGATGAACAGCTCCCCGATGACGGTGCGCTTCCGCTCCGGGTCCGTCACACCCGCCAGGGCCTCCAAGAACCGTTCCGCCGCTTCGACGTGGATCAGATCCATCTCGAAGTGCCGCCGGAAGGTCTCGGTCACCTGGGTGGCCTCCCCCGCCCTCAGCAGGCCGTGGTCGACGAAGATGCAGGTGAGGCGGTCCCCCACCGCCCGGTGCACGAGGGCGGCCGCCACCGCCGAGTCCACCCCGCCCGACAGGCCGCAGATCACCCGGGCGCCTCCGACCCTCGACCTGACCTCCTCGACCTGATCGGCGATGATGGAACCGCTGTTCCAGACGGGCGGGGCCCGGCAGGCCCGGCGGACGAAGCTTTCCAGCATGGCCGCCCCGTACTCGGTGTGCGCCACCTCGGGATGGAACTGGACGCCGTAGATGCTCCGGGCGGCATTTTCCATCACCGCCACCGGAGACCCCTTGGTGGAAGCCGTACATTCGAACCCGTCCGGCGGGGCCGTGACCGCATCGGCGTGGCTCATCCACACGTCCTGCCGGGCGGGGGTGCCTTCCAGGAGCAGCGAAGCACCCGTCGCCGAGAGGGCGACCCGCCCGTATTCGGCCTCGGCGGCGTCCTCGACCCGGCCGCCCAGCATATGGGCGAGCAGCTGGTGTCCGTAGCAGATGCCCAGCACCGGCGCCCCCAGATCGAGCAGCCCCGGATCTATGAGGCAGGCGTCCTCCGCGTACACGGAAAGCGGACCTCCGGACAGGATGATCCCGAGCGGACGGAGGCTGCGGGCCCGGTCGGCGCCGATGGTGTGGGGGACGATCAGCGAGAAGACCCCGGCCTGGCGCATCCGGCGGGCGATCAGCTGCGCATACTGGGCGCCGAGGTCCACCACCAGAACCGGCCGGTGGAGGGCAACGGAGGCCGCGCCCCCTGCTCCCTCCGGCGCCGTTCCGCCGTACTCCGAGGTCAACCCATCCCGATCTGCTGCTGCCGCTGGAGGGTCTTGCCTTCGGTGCGGACGGCGGGCGCCACCATCACCTCGGCGTTCTGGAATCCTTTGAGGTCGGCGTAGCCGGTGGCGCCCAGCGCCAACCTCAGCCCCCCGAACAGGTTCTGGCGCCCGTCGTTCTCGTAGGCCGGCCCCACCAGTATCTCCTCCAGGGCGCCGAGCCGGCCCACCATCACCCGGGCGCCGCGGGGCAGGGTGGGGTGAAAGGTGGCCATCCCCCAATGGGCGCCCCGCCCCGGAGCTTCGTCAGCCGCGGCCAGCGGGGAGCCGATCATCACCGAGTCGGCCCCGCAGGCGAAGGCCTTGGCGATGTCACCGCCGGTTCGCATCCCCCCGTCTGCGATGACGTGGACGTAGCGTCCGGTCTCGTCCCGGTATCTGGTCCTCGCCGCGGCCGCATCGGCCACGGCCGTGGCTTGGGGCACCCCGATCCCGAGCACGCCCCGGGTGGTGCAGGCGGCGCCGGGGCCCACCCCCACCAGGATGCCCGCCGCGCCGGTGCGCATCAGGTGGATGGCGCCGGCGTAGGAGGCGCACCCCCCCACGATCACCGGGATGTCCAGCCCGGCCACGAACTCGTTCAGGTCGAGGGGCGCAGCCCGGGTGGATACGTGTTCGGCGGAGACGACCGTGCCCTGGATCACCAGGATGTCCAGCCCGGCTGACAGGACCACATCCACGTAGCGTTCCACGTTCTGGGGGGTGAGGGCCGCCCCGGCCACCACGCCGGCCTCTTTGATCTCGGCGATCCGCCGGTGCATCAGCTCGGGGACGATGGGGCTGCGGTACATCTCCTGCATGCGCCGGGTGGCTTTCTCGGCGGGGAGGGATGCGATCTCCTCGTACACCGGCCCCGGGTCCTCGTAACGGGACCACAACCCTTCGAGGTTCAGGACGCCGAGGCCGCCCAGGCGCCCGATAGCCGCGGCGGTGGACGGGCTGATGACCGAATCCATGGCGGAGCCGAGCATGGGCAGGGCGAATTCGAAGCCGTCGATCTCCCAGGAGATATCGACTTCGCCGGGGTCGCGTGTGCGGCGGCTGGGAACGATGGAGATATCGTCGAAGCTGTAGGCGCGGCGGCCCGACTTGCCCATGCCGATGTCTGTCTCCGCCACCCTTGCCCCTCGACCTCCGTCCGTCGGGCAGAAACTACCAGACCGGCGGTCCGGCCGCGCTTCGGCTGCGCTCCCGGCGCCTTCGGCTGCCTTGCGGCCTTTCCCGCACTACCCTACCGCGTCCGTGGAAGTCACTCGCTGGCGCTGGTACGACACCCTGATCGTGATGGCAGTCGGCGCGCTCGCCGCCCTGGTGTCGGGGCTGGCCGCCGGAATCCTGTTCGGGGCCGGACAGTCCGTCGCAGAGGCCCTGTTCTGGCTGGTGGTCCCCGCCCAGAACCTGGGGATGATCGGCGCCCTGGTATGGGTGGGCCGGTACAGGGGGCATGCCCGCCCCGCCCGGGCCCTGGGATTCGAGTTGGAACCCCGCCAGGGGTGGTGGGTGCTGGCCGGAGCCGGGATCCTGGTAGCGCTCAGCTACCTGGCGGCCGGCCTGATGTCTGTTCTGGGATTGGAGGCGGAAAGCCCGCAGGCCATCCTGCAGCTGTCGAGAGAGGCTAGGGGCACCGTCACCATGGCGGCGGTGGTGGTGGGCGTGGTGATCCTGGGGCCTATCGCCGAGGAGCTCCTCTACCGGGGCCTCGTCATGCAGACCGTCCTCCAGGGCGGTCGCCCGCCCGCTCTGGCGGTGACCGTCTCGGCCGCCGTGTTCGCCCTCGCCCATCTGGCCGACCCGTCCCTCTACTCGGCGGCGGGGGCGGTGACCCTGACGGTGCTCTTCCTGTTCGGCCTGTTCCTCGGAGTGGTGCGGATGCGCACCGGCGGCCTCGGCGCGGCGGTCTTCGTCCACAGCGGATTCAACCTCACCACGGTGCTGCTGCTGTTCGCGGTCGCGCCCCCGGAATGGACCGGCGCGCCCTGAACCCGGGGGGGCAGGACGGGTTTCAGGGGCCTCCGGAAACTTCTCGGCGGGCCGCCCGGTTTCAGCGGCCCGCACCCTTCAGCCGGAGAGCCCGATCATCTTCCTCACCTCGACCATGGTGCGTTCCGCCTGGATGCGGGCGTCGAGCGCCCCCATCTTCATGATCCGTTCCACTTCCCGGTCCTCTAGGTCGAGGAAAGCCCGGCGGAGGGGCGCCAGGCCCTCTATCACCGCCTCGGCCACCGTTTCCTTGAACCGTCCGTACCCCGCCCCGGAGTAACGGTCGGCCAGATCATCCACAGCGTCGCCGGCGAACACCGCCAGGATGTCCAGCAGGTTGGATATGCCGGGCTTGCGCTCCACGTCGTAGGCGATGCGGGCGCCGGAGTCGGTGACGGCCCGGCGTATCTTCCGGCGGATGGCGTCCGGGGCGTCGGTGACGAGGATCCTGGAGTCGTCGTCGGGGTCCGACTTGGACATCTTGGAGGAGGGGTCCTTGAGGGACATGACCCGGGCGCCCCTGCCGGGGGTGATCTGTTCGGGCGCCGGGAAAAAATCCCCGTACCGGGAGTTGAAACGCTCCACGAGATCCCGCGTGAACTCGAGATGCTGAGTCTGGTCGTCCCCGACCGGGACCGCATGCACCTTATGCACCAGGATGTCGGCCGCCATGAGCACCGGGTAGGAGAACAGCCCCAGGTTCTGGCCGCCCTTGTCCTCTTTCTCCTTGTACTGGGTCATCCTGCCGAGCCGGCCCATCGAGGTGAAGGTTCCCAGTATCCAGGACAGTTCGGCGTGCTGGGGGACCTGGCTCTGGTGGTAGAGCAGGGAACGCTGCGGGTCGATGCCGGCCGCCAGCAGGATCTTGGCGGTGCGGAGGCGGGCCTCGGCCAGATCGGACGGCGCCTGCGGAAGGGTGAGGGCGTGGAGGTCGACCACGCAGTACACCGTTTGGTATTCGTCCTGCATGGCCACCCAGTTGCGCAGGGCGCCCATGTAGTTGCCCAGATGGATATCACCGCTCGGCTGGATTCCTGAAAAGACTTTCTTCTTGGTCACATCTCACCTCGCAGGGTCTCGGGGGAGCTTTGGAGCTGCTGACGGTCGGAAACCAAAAAGCCCGGCTTGCGCCGGACCGACAGCAGATACAACGGCGCACCGGTTACACCTAGGTGCACCACCGGCGGAACGCTTCGAGCTACATACCCGCAGTCTATCAGAGCCAGACCCCCGCGTCCACGAGCCTGCTGTCCACGAGCCGACCGCGGCGGATACCCGAGGCAATCCGACCGAGCCGAAAAAGAAGCCGTATGGCAACACAAGGGTATTGAACATGTCACAGTATTGTGATATAAATATCAGCAGACAGACATCGCAAGCGGATCCGCGGGCCCGCGGCGATAAATCAGAGACCCGACCCGCCCAAGGGCCGCGCCGTTGCCCTCCTTCGGAGAAGACAGCCGGACTTCAAGGGACAGAAAGGTCGACCTAGCTGTGCTGAAACGGATCGGACACCGCCGGGCGAACGCGCCTCGGACGGCCCGAAGACGATGGATCGGTGGTGGCGGGGGCAGGGCCCGGCGAAGCCGGCAGGTTTCGGGCGGAGAACGCGAAAAACGGCCAACCTGCCCACCGAGAAAACCTACCAGAGGCAGGTGTCCGCCGATACCTCTGCCCACCCCAACCGAACCTCATGAACAATCAGGGCTAACGACTTGACCTGCTCCATCCGCCCCGCCTTCCCCATCGGATTAGCCCGCCTTCCTACTATTGTCAGCGGTAATCAACAGGGGGGCAACATGACAGCAGCAACAGAGTCACTGGTGGATGCCAAAGACGAAACCACGAAGGCCGAACTCCGTTTGGACATCACCAATGCCGTCTCCGAGGTAAACACCGCCGTCGAACGGCTAAACACCACCATCGAACGGCTAAACACCACCATCGAGCGGCGGAACGCCACCATCGAACGACGGCTCGCACAGACCACCTACTGGCTGATCGGCTTCGGGGCCGCCGCGTCGGGCCTGATCATCGCTGTGCTGAGGTAACGAAAGAAGCTTCATAGATCACCTCATCGAGACGGCGGCAGCCGATCGAAGCCCGTCGTCCCGTTTCCCTGCGGAGAGGACCGCCGGCCTCGGGTTGACAAATGGGGGCCGAAATACCAGAATCGGGGGCGGCATGAACATGACACACCACACGGGGATCATTATCGACTAGGGGCATCGGGACCCGTACAACCCCTTTTGCCCCCCAAACCCTGCGCTCCTGCGGAGGGTTTTTTCTTTGTCCGGGCGGCCCCGATCCGAAGGAAGCCGGACCGGGCAGAGAACCGGAGATGGGGCGGGGGAACGGGAGAGAGGCGGCGCACCATGGCACATCCACAGCTCGAGATCTACGACACCACCCTGCGGGACGGCGCCCAGCAGGAAGGCATCTCGCTCACCGTCTCCGACAAGCTCCGGGTGGCGGGGTTGCTGGACGAGCTGGGCGTCGCCTACATCGAGGGGGGGTGGCCGGGCGCCAACCCGAAAGACAGCGAGTTCTTCAAGCGGGCCCGCTCGGAGCTGGACCTGCGCACCGCCTCCCTGACCGCCTTCGCCTCGACCCGCCGCCCGCGCGGTGCGGTGGAGGGAGATCCGCAGATGCTCGACCTGCTGGAAGCCGAGACCGAGGTGGTGTGCATCGTCGGCAAGGCGTGGGACTACCACGTCAAGGAAGCCCTGCGCACCGACCTCGGCGAAGGCATAGCCATGGCGGGCGAATCGGTCGACTACCTGGTCCGCCGCGGGCGCCGGGTGTTCTTCGACGCCGAGCATTTCTTCGACGGCTACGCCTCCGACCCCGGGTTTTCGCTGGCGGTGCTGAAGGCCGCCCACGAAGCGGGGGCGGAGCGGCTGGTGCTGTGCGACACCAACGGAGGCCGGCTGCTGCACGAGATCACCCATACCCTGGGCCGGGTGCAGGAAGCGCTTCCCGAGGCGGAACTCGGGGTGCACTTCCACAACGACGCCGGGTGCGCGGTGGCGTCTTCGCTGGCCGCGGTGCGGCTCGGGGTGCGCCAGGTGCAGGGCTGCGTCAACGGATACGGGGAACGCACCGGCAACGCCGACCTGTCCACCATCCTTCCCGACCTGGTGCTCAAGATGGGGGTGCCGGTGCTCGACCATGTCCGGCTGGAGAGCCTGTCCCCCATCGCCCGCCACATCGCCGAGATCGTCAACATCCGCCTCGACCCGCACAGCCCGTACGTGGGCACCTCCGCCTTCACCCACAAGGCGGGCCTCCACACCTCGGCCCTGGCCCGCCGCCCGGACGCCTACGAGCACCAGAACCCGGCGGCGGTGGGCAACCGCACCCGCATGGTGGTCTCGGAGCTGGCCGGCAAGACCGCCGTCCTCTCGAAGGCGGCCGAACTGGACGTAGAGCTGACCGACCGGCAGGCCGCCGAGGTGCTGGACGACATCAAACACATGGAGCACCGCGGCTATCACTTCGAGGCGGCCGACGGTTCCTTCGAGCTGATGCTCCGCCGGGCGGCGGGGTGGACCCACGACTTCTTCGAGCTGGAGTCCTACCGGGTGTCCACCGAGCGGCGCGGCGGAGGGGAGGTCATGGCCGAAGCAACGGTCAAACTTTGGATCAGGGGGGAGCGGATCATCACCACCGGGGAGGGAAACGGTCCGGTCAACGCCCTCGACCACGCCCTCCGGGGCGCCCTCCGAAGCCGCTTCCCCGAGCTGGACGGCCTGCGGCTGACCAACTACCGGGTGAGGGTCCTGGACGCCACCGAATCCACCGCCGCCGCCGTCCGGGTGTTCATAGAGACCAGCGACGGAACGAGCGCCTGGGGCTCGATCGGGGTCGACACCGACGTGATCGGGGCCTCCTGGGAGGCTCTGGCGGACGGGATCGTGGTGGGCCTGCTCAGGGCGGGGGCCTGACCCGCCCCCCGCCGGTTGCCGCGGCGCCCGGTTATCGTGATGCATCGGTGAGCCGTATCACGACAATTCCCCGAAGATGACGCCGGCGCCGCACGCATATACGGCGAATCCGGCGCCGACCGCCCCTGAATCCCTGCTCGAGGAAGCCGTCGAGATGGCCCGCCGGGCCGGGCGCCTCACCCTGGACTGGTTCCGCCCCTCGGTGGAGGTGGAGATCAAGGCGGACGGGAGCCCGGTGACCGAAGCGGACCGGGCCGCCGAGCTGCTGCTCCGGCGGGAGCTCGCCGAGCGCCACCCGGGGGACGCCGTGGTCGGGGAGGAGATGGGCGCCAGCGGGGGCGGCACCGGCCGCACCTGGTTCATCGACCCCATCGACGGCACCCAGTCGTTCGTGCGGGGGGTCCCCCTGTTCGCCACCCTGCTGGCCCTGGAAGACGTCCACGGCCCGGCGGCCGGGGTGATCTACCTCCCGGCCCTCGACGAGACGGTGGCCGCCGGGCGGGGAACAGGGTGTTTCCTGAACGGGCGCCCCGCCGAGGTCAGCGGCAGGAGCTCCCTGGAGGGGTCCGTGCTGTGCACCAGCGGCTACGACCTGATCCCCGAGGACGCGGCCGCCCGCCTGCATCGCAGCCCGCTCACCCTCAGGGGATGGGGGGACGCCTACGGATACGCCTTGGTGGCCGCCGGGCGGGTGGAGGCCATGTACGACCCGGTGGTGAACCCCTGGGACATCGCCCCGATGGCGGTGATCGTCCCCGAAGCGGGGGGCGTCTTCACCGACTGCTCGGGGGCGCCGGGGTTCCGATCGGGAACCGGCCTGGCCACCAACGGGCGGCTGCACAGCGAGGTACTGGAGATCGTGGCCGGACGGGGCGGGAAGTAGGCGGCGGAGGCGGTACGATCCGGCCGATGGCGCACGAGGCGGTACTGCTGGGAGCCGGTGAACGGGGCAGGCACGTCTACGGCGCCTACGCAAAGCGCCGGCCCGACCGGCTGCGTTTCACGGCGGTGGCCGACCCGGACGGGCAACGGCGCGACCTCTTCGGCCGGGAACACGGCATCCCGCCTTCCATGCGCTTCCGGGACTGGCCGGAGCTCCTGGAGGCCGAACGGGCCCCGGTGTTGTTCATCGCCTCCCCCGACCGATGCCACGCCGAACAGGCCGTAGCCGCCCTGGAACGGGGGCTCCACGTCCTCTTGGAGAAACCGGCCGCCCACACCCTCGAGGAATCCGCCCGGGTGCTGGCGGCCGCCCGCCGCAGCCGGGGTCGCCTGACCGTCTGCCACGTCCTCCGCCACACCCCGTTCTTCTCCGCTTTGAACGGGTTGCTGGCGTCGGGCCGTCTGGGCGAGCCGGTATCGATCGAACACCGTGAAGACACGGCCTATTGGTACAGCGCTCACAGCTTCGTGAGGGGCAACTGGGCGAAGGCGGCGGCGGCCACCCCCAGGATCGTCCAGATGTGCTGCCACGATTTCGACCTCCTGGCCTGGAACCTCGAAGCCGCCGCGGGAGGGGTGCGGGTGACCCGGATGCAGTCCTTCGGTTCGCTCCTGGAGTTCAGGCCGGAACGAGCCCCGGAGGGCGCATCCGACAGATGCACCGATCCGTGCCCGGCGGCGCCCGCCTGCCCCTACGACGCCCGCCGCCTCTACCTCGGCCCGGACCGGACCGGATTGCCGGTCCACACCATCTCCGATGACCTGTCCCCCGAAGGGCGCCTGCGGGCGCTGAGGGAAGGCCCCTACGGGCGGTGCGTCTACACCGCCGGTTCCGACGTGGTGGATCACCAGACGGTCTCGATGGAGCTGTCTTCGGGGGCGACCGCGGTCCTGGTGATGAACGGACACGCCGCCCGGCAGACCAGGACCGCCCTGTACCACGGTACGAGGGGATCCGTGAGGGCCGTCTTCGGCGGATCCCCGACGATCGAGTTCACCGACCGCTCCGGCGGCGGACCGGTGAGGATACCCTTCGAAGCCGCTGCCGGAGGCCACGGAGGAGGCGACGAGGGGCTGATCGAAGACTTCCTCGATTCGCTGGAGGGGGCGGAAACCGCCGAGGACTCGGCCGAGGTCTGGTTCGAGAGCCACCTGCTGGCCTTCAGCGCCGAGGAGGCCCGGCTGAGCGGCGGCGTCCTCGACATCGACCGCCGCCGGACCGGATATCTCTGAAGAAAACGGCGTGATCGTATGATAAGAGTATTGATGATGTCTCAGTGTTGTGGTATATATATAGAAGACAGATATCGCAAAGCGTATCCGCGGGCCGCCTTGCGATCACAGATCACCGCGCCCAAGGGATGCCGGGCTTTCCCGGCGGGACGACCTGAAAAGGGCGGGCGGTCGAAGTAGCTGTGCTGAAAACGGATCGGGCACGGAGAGGGCGGACACGCCCCCGGCGGCTTCGAGACAGTGGCAGGTGGCGGCGGGGGCTGGGCCCGGCGAAGCCGGCGAATTGCGGCGAGAACGCGAAAAATGGCTGCGCCCGCTTTCTGGAGTTTCCTCCCCTCCCCGTTTCTGTTGCTCAACGCCTGCGCCGCCCACCCCAACACCCCGGGCGTGAACAATCAGGGTTATTGGAATGCGCGGGCCGCATCGGGGACGACGCGGCCTGTGAGCCGGGTTGTCCGGTCGAGAAGGCCAAAACCTGGCGGCATGAACACGGGTGACAGACGGGGAAACAGCGTCCAGAACCCGCCTGACGAGCCCTGCCCCGCTGTTCTGGGGGGCAGGGGCGGAAACTATCGGAGCGGGTTTCAGTACCCGCCCAGCCCCAGCAGGCGGCGGACCATCCGGGCGGTGGCCCCCCAGAGCACATCCCCGTCTATGTCGAAAAAATAGACCTCCCGGCCGTTCCACAACTCGACGCGCCAACGGGACTCGTCCTCGAAACACCTGAGGGAGGGGGTGAGAACGCGGTCCACCTCGTTGGGGTCGGGCACGAGATCGGGGACCCGGCCCAGCCGCCCCACCACCGGCACCACCATGCGCGGGTATGTAACGGTGTGGATGGCCGGCAGGTAACCCAGCACCTCCACCTCCGCCGGGTCGATCCCCACCTCCTCTTGCGCCTCCCGCAGGGCCGTGTCGAGCGGGCTCTCCCCCGGTTCCGGTTTGCCTCCCGGGAAGGCCAGGTCGCCGCCATGGGTAGGCATGTGAACCGGACGGCGGATCAGGATCAGCCGGATGTCCCCCTCGTCCTCGTATACGGACGCCAGAACCGCCGCCCGCGGGTCCCCGTCGCCGGGGGGCGGCGCAGGAAGCAAGCGCAGAAAGCCCCAGACGTCGTCCATCGAGGTTCCATGCTACGCCGCCCGCACCCGATAAGCTCTCCCCGACATGGAACGATCCCTGCTGGAACCGCTGTCCACCGGCGGCCGCACCACCGAGCGCTTCGTGCTGCGCCCGTTCCGGAGGCGCGACGCCGACGCCCTGTACCGGGCGGTTGCCGCCTCCCGGACGGAGCTGTCCGCGTACCTGCCGTGGGCCGCCAGGGCCTATACCAGAGCCAGCGCCGTTGTCTTCATCCGGGAAAGCATGCGCTCCTGGAGGGACTCCAAGGCTTACGACTTCACCGTACGGCGCCCCGAGGAACCCGGCCGCCACCTCGGCAACGTAAGCATATGGCATCTGTCCCGCACGTACCGCAGCGGCGAGATCGGATACTGGACCCGCACCGACGAGACCGGCCTCGGAATCGCCACCGAGGCCGCCAGGGCGGCGCTGAGGATCGGATTCGTGGATCTGGGCATGCATCGCCTGATCCTGCGGATCGCAGTCGGCAACGCGTCCAGCGAGCGGGTGGCCCAGAAGCTCGGTTTCACCCAGGAAGGGGTGCTGCGCGAGGCGATCGAGGTGGGGGGCCGATGGATGGACCACTCTCTATGGAGCCTCCTCGACCACGAGTACCGCCGCGCCCGCCGCCGCCGGCCGTCCTTCCGTTCGTGAGGGGCGCCCCCCGCCCGCGCTCCCGCCGCACGGGGGCGGCTCAGGACTGAGGTTGCTCCTGCTCCTGCTCCTGTTCCTGCGCCTTTATGGGGTACTTGCGCACGTAGTCCAAGAGCTCCCGGCGGAAGAACTTGAAGGTCCGCCCTCCGGGAAGCCGGTAGGCCGGGAGCCGTTCCTCCCTCGCGTACTTCCGCACCATCTGCACGTTCATGTCCAGGAGCTCGGCTACGTCCTGAGCTCCGAGGATCATATCGTCTTCGTATGCCGTCATCACTTTCGCCTTTCCGCAGGATCTGCCCTGCTTCTTTCTTATATTTCGGCGGCGGCGCCGCCGGCCGGGCCGTCTGCTCCGTCATGCGCTTCGTCGGCCGCCGCGCGGCAGCTGCGGACATATTGCAGCACCTCGCTCCGGGAGAACTCGTAACCCCGCTTGCCGGGATGCCGATGGGCCGGGATACGCTTCTCCCGGGCGTACTTCCGCACCTGCTGCACATCCATGTCCAAGATCTCGGCGACCGCCTTGGTGTCGATAACCGCATCGCCTTCTCCCGCCATGGGGGTGGCCGTCATCTCCCTGTGCCGCAGAAGTTCGTTCCGGAAGAACTTGAAGACCCTCCCCCCCGGAAGCCGGTAGGCCGGGATACGCCCCGACCGGGCGTGCTTCCGCACCATCTGCTCGCTCATGCCCAAGAGCTCGGCGGCCTCCCCCACACCGAGAACCGCGTCCTCTCCTGGTGTTGCCATCGCCCCCGCCTTTCTACAGGCCGCCCCACCCGGGTCCGACCTGCTCGTTCGTGTTCGTTGTCCTTTGCTGCCAGGCTCCACAGTGCTCGTATGTTGGACTTCGGAATCCTCCAAAGGATGACCGGCCTGCAAAGCTTGTGAGGGTAGTTTACCATACTTCTCGATTATCCAAAATAGGTCTGGATCGACAGACTCCAAAAAGGAAGCCGGTGATCCACCGTTCCCGGAGACCGGGGTCCGAGCACGCACAGGGGCGCCGTCGGATGCCCCGGCGCCTGATCGGACGAACATCACAAGCCGGGTCGTCATGGCGCCGAATCCTCATCCGTGTGAAGACCCCGCCGCTCACTCCCCGGCAGGCGGAAACCGTCCGAGAACCGAGAACATCCGAGAACGCGAAAAACCCCGCAACAGGCCGCCTCCCTCCCGGGCCCAGCCCCCACCGCCGCCACTCGGGTTCGGACTCCGTTTCCGGCGCGTGGCCTCGGCTCCGCGCCTTGGGAACGGCGGGAGCAAAACGGGTCCGACATGATCACCGCCCTCTCTAGAACTCGGCGGTGATGTTTGTGGTTCGGTATATATCACTATATACCATAACCACGACAATATCAATACCCCTGTTCGGGATGCCCGCCCCGAACGCCGCATCCGGGCCGGGACATTCCGCCGACCCGGGGGCAAGACTGCAAGACTGTGCCGGTGCTATCCACGACTCACCGCCGGTGGGGCGGACGAACCCATGTCGTCTACACGCTCTCCGTGTTCGTGCTGCTCGCATCGCTCGACAACGCCGCCATCGCCCTTTATCCGGCTCTGACCAAGGTAATGGCCGCCGATCTGGCCGTCAGCGAGTCGAGGATGGGGCTGGTAACCGCCCTCGTGATCCTGGCATCCGCCCTCACGGCGGTGGTGTGGGGCTACTTCGGGGACCGGTCGAGCCGCAAACCTCTCCTGTTCTGGGGGACCCTGGTCTGGTGTCTCGGGCTGGTGCTCGTGACCAGGTCGCGGTCGCTGGCCGAGCTGGCCGGATGGTCGGCCCTGGTGGGAGTCGGGCTGGGGGGAATAGCCTCGGTGGGTTTCTCGATGATCTCCGACTTCGTGGCGCCCCGGCGGCGGGGCCTGGCGATGAGCTTCTGGGGGCTGTCCCAGGGTGCCGGCGGGTTCTTCGGCATATTGCTGGGCGGGGTGCTGGGGGCGGAGGAGTGGCGGACGCCGTTCATCGGCCTGGCCGCGGCCGGAGGGGTGACGGCCCTTCTCTATCTGACCACCGCGGACGCGCCGCGGGGCCGGGCGGAGCCGCAGCTGGCAGAGGCGCTGGCCGCCGGAGGGTCCTACGGGTACCGGATAGAGAAATCCGACCTGGCCCTCCTGCTTCGCATCCGCACCAACCGCTGGCTGATCCTGCAGGGCCTCACCGGACAGCTGGCCTACGGGTCCCTCATCTGGGTGCCGCTCCTGTACCAGGGCAAGGTCCAGGCGGCCGGATACGGCCTGGCCACCGCCACCGCGGTGGGGGCGGTGTTCGGCGCCGTCTTCCAGATCGGCGGGGTGATCTCCATCCTGGCCGGCCATCTGGGGGACCGCTTCCAGCGCCGCACGCCCCGGGCGAGGGCGATCATATCCATGGTGGGGATCCTGGGCGCCGTCCCTTTCTTCATAGCCTTCTTCTTCGTGCCCCTTCACGGGCTGGACATACCCGTCGGCGAGGGCGGCATGGCCATAGTCCTGGCCACCCTGGCCAGCGTGTTCACCAACCCGTACGCCGCCGCCGCCTTCCTGCTCTCCCTGGCGGCCCTGGCCTTTACATCGGCCGACTCCCCCAACTGGTACGCCCTGCTGACCGACGTGAACCTGCCCGAACACCGAGGCACCGCCTTCGGGCTGGGGAACCTGTCCAACGGGGTCTCCCGGACGGCGGGCAACGGCCTGACGGTGGTGGCGGCCGGTCTGCTGACCTCCAGTTTCGCCGCCCCCTGGAACTATGCGATCGGCCTCACCGTGTTCCAGCTGTTCTTCATCCCCACCGGGCTGTGCTACTGGATGGCTTCCAAGACCTGCCCGTCCGACATCGCCCGGGTGCGGTCGCTGCTGGACGAACGGGGCCGGGAGGCCCTCCCCGGCGGGCAGCCGTAGCACCCCGGCCCCGCCCCCCCTCCGGCGGCCGCCCCGCCCCCCGCCCTTGCGGAAATGCCCCTCCCGCCGCCCTTCCGGGTGCTGTAATCTGTCGTAGGAGCGGGCGGCGCGCCTGCCCATTCCTATTCTGCTAACGAGGAGATTCATTGCCGAAGGACGACGTGCTGCGGGTTCAGGGCAGCGTCATCGAGACCCTGCCCAACGCCATGTTCAACGTGAAGATAGACGGAGGGCTTCAGGTGCTGGCCCGAGCCTCCGGCAAGATGCGGCGGGGCCGTTTCATCCGCATCCTGCCGGGCGACCGAGTCGACGTGGAGCTGTCGGCCTACGACCCCAGCCGCGGACGCATCGTGTGGCGCTACAAATAGCCGAGAACGCGAAAATCGCGCAACCGGGCCGCCCCCCTTTTGGGCCCATCCCCCGCCGCCACCACTCGGTATCGGATCTCTGTTCCGGCGCGTGGCGCCGGCCTCGGCCCTAGGGGCGGGCCGGGCGAGAATCCCGACATGATCTCCGCTCTCTCCAGAACCCGGCGGCGATGTTTGTGTTTACGGTGCCTAACGTTATACAACATATCTACGACTTATTCAACCCCCTTCTTCAGATAACCGCACCACTTCCTCCGAACGCCGCACCCTCGAGCGGTTTATACGAACAGCATCCGGACGGCCGCTCCTACCGCTGCCGCCACCAGCACCCACCTCGCCCAGGCCGATCCTTTTTGGACCGCCAGCCGGGCGGCCAGATAGGCCCCGGAGGAATAAGCCGCCGCCAGGATCACGCCCAGCCTCAGGTCCACGTCACCGGCCAGGAAGTAGAAGACCAGCGCTATCGGCGTGTAGACGGCGATGAGGGCCACCTTGGCGGCGTTGCCCCGCAGCAGATCGAACCCCGACCCCAGCACCAGCGCCGTCAACAACAAGATGCCCACCCCTATCTGGATGAACCCCCCGTAGAAACCGACGAGCAGGAACACCAGGTTCCTGGTTACCGGCGTCAGGCGGGTGGGGGCGCTCTCCAGCCAGCGGTCGGTCTTGAACACCACCGACAGGGCGATCAGGATCAGCACCACCGCGAAAACCGTCTTCATGCCCTCGGGTGACAGCCGGGTGGCCGTCCAAGCCCCGGCGCCGCTCCCCGCCACCACCGGGGCGAACAGCACACCGACCCGGCGCCAGGGAACGGCTTTTCCCTGCTGATATGCGGTGATGCCGGCGAAGTTGGCGAACATGACCGCCACCCGGTTGGTGCCGTTGGCGATGTTGGCGTCCGTCATCAGGATCAGCAGCGGGACGGTCAGGGCCGAGCCGCCTCCGGCGACCGCGTTGATGAAACCGGCGCCGAACCCGGCCGCTAGGAGGAGAACTAGTTCGAGGTCCGTGAGCTACACCTTCGAGGGATGCCCGCGACGGGGAACTGCGGGGGGAGGGACCTCATCGTCGTCATCACGGGCAGACCTCCAGCCTACCCCGCCGAAGCCTCCCGATGAAACCGCCGCCCGACAGGCAGGGGCGCCTCAAAGGTAGAGGCCGGCGGGGGCGTCGTCCGCCTCCTCGGTCGGCCGTCCGCCCCTGATCTGTTTGAGCTGGGCCTTGGCCGCCATCTGCTGGGTCATGATGGCGGCGTGGATGCCGTTGAACAGGCCCTCCAGCCACCCGATCAGCTGGGCCTGGGCCACCCTGATCTCGGCCTGGGTGGGGATCTCGCTGTCGAGCGGCACGAACACGTCGGCCATCTCGGCCCGGAGGTCGTCGGTCAGCACGCTGCTCAGTTGCTCCATGGAGGCGTCGAACACGGCCCGCAGCCGCACCCGGCCCTCCTCGTCGAGGGCGGCGGTGCGGACCTCCTCCAGCATCGACCGGGTCATCGAAGCGATGCGCAGCAGCTTGGCCGGCTCCTCGATGCGGTCCGCCGCCTCGGCATCGGATTCGACCGGCGGGTGCTCCACCACCATCAAGGCGCCCTCCGGCGCATCCCGACCGCCGCGCTCGGCCGCTTCGTCGGTCGTCGATTCTTCTTCATGTTCCAAGAGAACCCCTCCGTCGCCCGAACATGGTAACCAACCCGCCGGACAACCCCTCGTAGGCGGCCGACCCGGCCCGCCGGGTCAGGTCTCTAGACCGGGCCCGCGGCGCCGTTAGAGGGGATCCCCCGTAATGAGGTCGTAGGTGTCCAGGTAGTCCTCGATGTCGGAAACATACGCGCGGACATCTACGACTATGGATTTGCCGGCAGGGAACTGGCCGGCGGCGTAGGCAACAACCCGACACGCTATCCGGGCCAGGTCCGACAGCATCTCGGGAGTGGCGTCAGGGTCTTGTCCTGACCTGTGGTAGATGGAATCGGTGTGCCACGGCGTGATCGCCCCGGCGCCGAGGGGCTCCAGCATTGCGAGCAGAACGCTGTGGTGCGGTTCGGCCAGATCGTCACAGAGCTTCCCTATATCGTGCCCCCACGCGGGCCGATCAGGGTCGGCGCCGAGATGGATGAGAGATTTGACCGCCGCCTCGACCGTATTGTGGGCAAAACCGCAGCCCTGCAGCAACCGGGCCTCGAGCGCCACGAATGTCCGGACCTCGTGGGCGCCCTGCTCGCTTGGACCGGGGCTGAGGTTGTTGAACAACCCAACCAACGCACGCAGCGCACTCTTCAACCTGTAGTTGGCTTCTTCGTAGTCGCTGGTAGGCATCACCATCTCCTTGTCCCAATCCACATCGTCAACGGCGCGGCGGTCGACCAGCACCACCCCGTCCTTGGCGGCCCTCCCCTCGAACGAAGTACGCACCCGGCTAGTGCGCACCCTCCACTCCGCTCGGTCGGTCACGCTTACATCTACCGAGAACCCCGACGCCCGCCGCGCCAACTTCGCCAACTCGCAACGCCTCGCCCAACGCTCCCCATAATCAAGATCGTCATAGATCGCCACCAAATCGATATCGCTGCGCTCCGTCGCATCCCCGCGCGCCACCGAACCGAACAACACCACCCGACCCACCCCCGCCTCAGCCAACACAGCCGCCGCCCGCTCCGCGTCGGCCCGCCCAGGCACAGCAACCACCTTCGTTGCCGCAGACTGCTCAATCACCATACAACCAGCATAAACCCCCAACACGAACAAACCAGAGATCGAGGCCGGGCCCGCGGCACCGCTAGAGGGGCTCCCCGGTGTCGAGAGCGTAGGTGTCCAGGTAGTCCTCGATGCTTTCGGCATACCATCGGATAGCGGACGCGGCGGGCTCATCGGCGGGGAACCGGCCGGCGGCGTATGAAGCCACCCGACACGCTATCCGCGCCATATCGGCCAGCAGTTCCGGCGCAACGTCAGGATCCTGACCCGACCTGCCGTAGACGGCGTCGGTGTGCCACGGCGTGATCGCATCGGCGCCGAGCGGTTCCAGCAACAGAGGACGATCGCTGCGATGAGGTTCGGTCAGCAAACCGCAGAGCTTCCCGATGTCGTGACCCCACGGCGGCCGGTCAGGATCAGCCTCCAGATGGATGAGCGCTTTGATCGCCAACTCAACCGTCATATGGGCCTCCCCGCAGCCGCGATGCAGCCGGTCCACCAGCCGCGTCCATGCCACTACCTCAGGGCCGCCCCGCTCGACCGGATCGGATCTGAGCTGATACAGCAGAGCACCTAACGCACCTCTTGTCCTCCCCAACCGGTCGAGCGCCTCTTCGTAGTCGCCGGCGGGCATCACCATCTCCTTGTCCCAATCCACCCCATCGGCAGCGGGGCGGTCCACCAGCACCACCCCGTGGCGGGCGGCCCTCCCCTCGAACGAAGTACGCACCCGGCTGGTGCGCATCCTCCACTCCGCCCGGTCGGTCACGCTCACATCTACCGAGAACCCCGACGCCCGCCGCGCCAATTCCTGCAACTCGCCGCGCTTCGCCCAACGCTCCCCGTAATCGAGATCGTCATAGATCGCCACCAGATCGATGTCGCTGCGCTCCGTCGCATCCCCGCGGGCCACCGAACCGAACAACACCACCCGACCTACCCCCGCCTCGGCCAGCGCAGCCGCCGCCCGCTCCGCGTCGGCCAGCCCAGGCACGGCAACCGTCCTCGTTGCCACGGCTCATCTCCTTCTGACTACAGATCACCTCAGGTATGACGATGGTACTCCTTGCCCAGCAACCAACCGGCACCGACCCCCCGCGTCTGGTTAGGATTACCCCTCGTTGCATGGGCCGACGGGCAGGAGCCGGGGCGTGGCCAAGAGAAAACCCTCGAAGCCGATCGAGAGTTATGCACACACCGACAAGGACCGCGCGAATAATCCGCCCGTGGGCTTGGTGACGGCGGAGGGCGACCCGGACCTGCCCGAAAAAACTTATAGCCACTCAGCTAAGACTCCCCCCCCCGTTA
The DNA here is from genome assembly GCA_958295745.1 of uncultured Acidimicrobiia bacterium. Lineage (GTDB taxonomy): Bacteria > Actinomycetota > Acidimicrobiia > Spongiisociales > Spongiisociaceae > CATQHD01. The sequence continues at coordinate 701,813 of OY282370.1, forward strand.
ACTTCGGAAGAATGTTGTAAAACAACATTAGGGGATCACGATCCTCATATCGACCCTCAGCTGGTTTGGGCGGGTAAGGCCGAGGGGACATCGTTTTCGGTTCCGACCGTCTCGCTCCATGTTCACGAGCGGATCGACCCCCGCACCATCATCGAGGCGGTCCGCAAGCGCAACGGCCAAGTCTCCGGCCAGGATTCGCTGTTCGAGACCGAGGAGGAGAACCCTCCCCTGCGCCGGGCTATCGAGTTCTACAAGCATCCGCACAACTGGAGCAATCGCCTGATCGCGGGCGACAGCCTGCTGGTGATGAACAGCCTCCTGGAGAAGGAGGGCATGGGCGGCCAGGTGCAGATGATCTACATCGACCCGCCCTACGGCATCAAGTACGGCTCCAACTTCCAACCGTTTGTAGGCCAGCGGGAAGTAAGGGACGGCAAAGACCAGGACCTGACCGCCGAGCCGGAGATGATCAAGGCCTTTCGCGATACTTGGGAACTTGGTATCCACTCCTATCTGTCTTACCTACGGGATCGTTTGCTCTTGTCACGTGAATTACTGACTCCTTCAGGTAGCTGTTTTGTTCAAATTGGGGATGAAAATGTACATAGGATTGGACTACTAATGGACGAGGTATTTGGATCGAATAATCGAATAGCAACTATTACTTTTGTCACCGCTGGCGCTCGATCCTCTAAAAATATACCGGAGGTAACTAGCTTTCTTCTTTGGTATGCTAAAGAAAAAGAACAGATCAAATATCATCAAATCTATGAAAAGCTAAATCGTCAAGAAATCATCGAACACTTTAAATCATATGCTCTTATCGAAATGCCTGACAGTACAACTCAAAAACTCACACCCCTACAACGTATTAATCCTGACAAAAATCTCCCTAAAGGAGCACGCGTTTATAGACGTCAACGTTTGACGTCACAAGGGTGGTCTACCACGGGAAGGTCTGAACCTTATGAGTGGCAAGGGAACCTTTATCATTGTCGTGAGACTGAACATTGGTCTGTTTCAGAGCAAGGATTAGATCGCTTATCTGAACTGAGAAGACTGGATGCTCCAGAAGGTAAGAATTCGCTCCAATGGAAGTGGTTTGAAGATGAAGTACCAGGACGGAAGGTTAACAATGTTTGGCATAAACAGATGAAACCAAGCAACAAGCGATACATAGTAGAAACGTCCCGGATAATTTTAGAACGATGTTTATTAATGACCACGGACCCGGGCGACCTAGTATTCGACCCCACCTGCGGAAGCGGCACTACTGCAGTCGTATCCGAACAGTGGGGGCGGCGTTGGATCACCTGCGATACCAGCCGGGTGGCGCTCACGCTTGCGCGACAGCGGCTGATGACCTCCAACTTCGACTATTACCGGCTTGCTCATCCTGACGAAGGAGTGGGAAGCGGCTTCGTTTACAAAACCGTGCCCAAAGTATCAGCTGCAATCCTCGCCTACGACCAACCACCCCAGATTACCACCCTTTACGACCAGCCTTTCAAGGACAGCCGCAAGTCGCGGGTTACCGGGCCGTTTACGGTGGAAGCGGTTCCCGCCCCTGCGGTGCGTCCGCTCAATGAACCTCTCGACGAACCCTCCGAGGCCGACGAGTCGGTTTGCCGGAGCGGCGAGTCGGCCCGGCAGTCCGAATGGCGGGACGAGCTGCTGAAAACCGGGCTGCGAGGCGTGGGCGGCCACCGGATATCCCTGACCCGGCTGGAGCCGCTCCCCGCCCCCTGGCTGCATGCCGAAGGCGAGGCCGCCGACGGGATGCGGATGGCGGTGTCGTTCGGACCCGAGCACGCCCCGCTCGAGACCCGGCAGGTGGAGCGGGCCATCGAGACCGCCCGCACTCTGGTGCCTCGGCCGGAGCTGCTGGTGTTCGCCGCCTTCGCCTTCGATCCGGAGGCGGTCAAGGACATCGACGAGACCAGCTGGCCGGGTGTCACCCTGCTGCGGGCGCAGATGAACGCCGACCTGCTCACCGACGATCTCAAGAAGAAGCGCTCCGGCAACGAGAGCTTCTGGCTGGTGGGTCAACCTGAGGTAGAAGTTGAATGTACAGACGATGGCCGTTTCCGGGTGGAGGTGTTGGGTTTCGACTACTTCGACACCCGCAACGGGGAGCTCACCTCGGGGGGCGCCGGCCAGATCGCGGTGTGGATGCTGGACCCCGACTACGACGGGCGCAGCATCTTCCCCCGCCAGGTGTTCTTTCCTCTCGACGGCAAGAATCCCAAACGCGGGTGGAACAAGCTGGCCAAGACCCTGCGGGCGCAGATCGACCAGTCCCGCATAGAGGCCTATCGGGGTACGGTCTCGCTCCCCTTCGAGGCGGGCGAGCATAGGAGGGCGGCGGTCAAGGTGGTGGACAACCGGGGGGTGGAGAGCCTGCGGCTCCTGAGCCTGGACATATAGGTGGCCAACCCGGTCCAGCGGGGCCTGTCCCATTCCGGCGGCATCGACAAGCTGATCGTCAACTCCCCCTACACCGAGCCGTCCAGCCACTGGCGCTACGACCGGGCCGCCCGTTCCTTCGAGCTGCTGGAAGGGCGGCGGCCGGCCGGATACCTGGTGGCCACCCCCGACGCCCAGACCTTCGACGACCCGGGCATCTTCCACGAGATCGAGCTGGTCAACCGGATCCGTCCGCGGGCGGCGGCTTGGCGGCGGGCCGGCTATCCGGGGGTTACCGGCATCACCCGCCGCCTGCTGGAGCACTGGCGCAACCGGAAGGGCGCCGACGACCTGCGGTTGTTCTTCTGCCAGATGGAGGCGGTCGAGACCCTGATCTGGCTTGCCGAGGCGCCCGCCTCCCAAACGGTGGGGATACAGGTTCCGTCAGACGGCGGCGGGTTCGAACGGCTGTGCGCCAAGATGGCCACCGGAACCGGCAAGACGGTGGTGATGGGGATGGTGATCGCCTGGCAGATACTCAACAAGACGGCCAATCCCAACGACCCACGTTTCTCCCGCAACGTGCTGGTGGTGGCGCCCGGCCTGACCGTGCGCAGCCGGCTGTCGGTGGTGGACCCGAACGAGCGGGACAACTACTACGACGAGTTCGACCTGGTGCCGTCCAACCTGCGGGACCGTCTGCGGCAGGGGCGGGTGCGGGTGCGCAACTGGCACGCCCTCGGCTGGCAGACCGAGGAGCATATCCGGCGCAGGCGGTCGGTGGACAAACGGGGCGCCAAGAGCGACGAGGCCTGGGTGAGGGAGGTGTTGGGGGACGAGATGGCCCGCTCCCGCAACCTGGCGGTCATCAACGACGAGGCCCACCACGCCTGGCGCATCCCGCCGGACCGGAAAGCCGCCGAGTTCTACAAGAAGGAAGTGGAGGAGGCCACCAAGTGGGTGGAGGCGCTCGACCGCATCGACCGCGCCCGGGGCGTCCTGCGCTGCTACGACTTCACCGCCACCCCGTTCGTCCCCTCCGGCAAGAAAGCCAGCGGGGAGGCCTTGTTCGGCTGGATCGTCAGCGACTTCAGCCTCAACGACGCCATCGAATCGGGCCTGGTGAAAACCCCGCGGGTGGTGGTGCGGGACGACACCGGGATCAATGCCGAAACCTACAGGTCCCGGCTGTATCACATCTACAACAACAAGGAGGTGAAAACCGATCTGAACCGGAAGGCCCCACCCGAGGCGCCGCTGCCCGACCTGGTGGCGGCGGGTTACACCCTGCTGGGCCACGACTGGCAGGAGGCCCGCCAGGCTTGGGCGGACAACGATCACCCCACCCCGCCGGTGATGATCACGGTGGCCAACCGCACCGAGACCGCCGCCCGCGTCAAGCACGCCTTCGACCGCGGACGGATTCCGGTGCCTGAGCTATGCGAGCCGGAACTGACCTTGCACATCGACTCGAAGGTTCTCAAGAAGGCGGAGGAGAGCGAGGCGCCCATCGCCGAGCTGCCCGGCGCCGCGAAGGCGGGCGGCGAGGTGAAGCTGACCAGGGTCCAGCAGGCCGAGATGCTGCGGCGGCAGGTGGACACCATCGGGCGGCCGGGCGAGCCGGGCGGGCAGATCCGCCACGTGATATCGGTGGCGATGCTGTCGGAGGGGTGGGACGCCAAGACGGTCACCCACATCATGGGGCTGCGGGCCTTCTCCAGCCAGCTGCTGTGTGAGCAGGTGGTGGGCCGGGGTCTGCGCCGCACCTCCTACGAGGTGAACGAGCACGGGTTCTTCGAACCGGAGTACGTGAACATCTTCGGGGTGCCGTTCACGTTCCTGCCCCACGAGTCGCCGAGCGGACCGCCCACACCGCCCAAGCCGAAGACCCCGATCTACCCACTTGAGGAGAAGGCCGGGTTCGAGATCAGGTTCCCGGTGGTGATCCGGGTGGAGCGGGTCTACCGCCCCGGCCTCTCCCTGGACATGAGCAAGGTGACGCCGCTGGTGCTCGACCCGGCGAACACCCCCACCCTGGCCGAACTGGCCAAGACCCTGGAGAGCAAGACCGCCGAGGCGGATGTCTGGATCGACCTGGAGAAGATCTGGGGGGACCGCCGTCTGCAGCAGGTTGCCTTCCAGGCGGCGGCGCAGGTCTACGACCAGATGGCCCCCGTCTGGCCGGGCAGCCGGGAGGTGTTGTGCGCCCGGCTGGTGTCGTTGACCCTGGAGTTCCTGGCTTCGGATCGGATCGTGATCGAAGGCCTGTGGAACCAGGAACCGCTGCGGCGGCGGATCCTCATCGGGATGAACATGACCCGGATCGTCCAGCATTTCTGGCACGCCGTGGCTTCGGCCAACACCGAGCAGCTGACTCCGGTGTTCGATCCTGAGCGTCCGATCCGCTCCACCGGGGACATGGGCGTCTGGTACACGGGGAAGCCGGTCGGCCCCGCCCGGCGCAGCCACATCAACTTCTGCGTGTACGACGGGACGTTCGAGCCGGAGGCGGCCGCCGAGCTGGACAACAGCCCGGACGCGGCGGCCTGGGTCAAGAACGACCACCTCGGCTTCGAGGTGTCGTACATCCACCGGGGCGTGGTGCGCCGCTACCTGCCCGACTTCCTGATCCGCCTCCGGTCGGGCGTGAACCTCGTACTTGAAGTAAAAGGTCAACCCAAGGAGGTGGACGAGTCGAAGTGGGCCTACATGCGGGATTGGATCGAGGCCGTGAACACCCACGGCGGCTTCGGCGCGTGGGCCTTCGATGTCCTGACGCCCGAAACCGACCTCCGCAGCCTCCTGTACGAACAGAACTCCATATCATCGGGCGGATGACGAACCTCGAGAAGAGATGAGCCCCGCTGAGCTGCTGGAGCTGATCGACAACGGCGAGGACTCGACCCTCGAGTTCAAACGGGACGATATTCCCAACCACGACCTAGCCAAGGAACTCGTGTCCTTCCTCAACCTGGAAGGCGGGATCGTGCTCCTAGGCGTGGAGGACGACGGGCGCATCTCCGGCGTGAACCGCGATCGGCTCGAAGAATGGGTGGCCGAAACCTGCCGCTCCAAGATCGAACCGCCGGTCATCCCGCTTCTTTCCTGGGCGGGAGGCCCCGAAACGGGCAGGCGGGTTCTCGCGGTCCGCATTACCCAGGGCCCCGACAAACCCTACGCCCGTCTCCACAACAACCGTAAGACCTACTACATCCGCGTCGGCAACACGGTCCGGGAAGCGAGCCGTGAGGAGATGGAACGGTTGTTCCAGGCTTCCGGACGGCTGCGGTACGGCCTGAAGCCGGTTCCGGGGGCGGACCTCGAATCCCTCGACCGGCGGCGGTTGTCCGAATACTTCACCCGCGTGTCCGAAGGCTCCGCGCCGCCCTGGGGCGATGTAGAAAGTTGGGAGATCCTGCTGCGCAATGTGGACCTGATGACCGATGCGCAGGGGCGGGCGGCGGCCGCCGTCGACGGAATGCTCCTGTTCGGCAAGACACCGAAGCGGTATCTGCCGCAGTCGGGGATCCGGGCTCTGTGCTACCCCGGCATCGAACCCGACTACGCGGCCCGCGCCGATGAATACCTCATCGGGCCGATGGTTCCGCTCCGGGCGATAGATGGGAGTTTCGTAGAGATCGGCCTGGTCGAACAGGCTTGGGATTTCGTCCGGCGCAACACCGCCCCCACCTCCTACCTGGACGGCCTCCGGCGCATCGACCGATGGGAGTACCCGGAAAGCGTCATCCGAGAAACGCTCGTCAACGCCCTGGTGCATCGCGACTACAGCATCTCGGGCGCCGACATCTCGCTCACCATCTATTCCGACCGCCTCGAGATCGAAAGCCCCGGCCGTCTGCCCAACACGGTCACGGTCGAGAAAATAAGAGCGGGCATCCGCTATGCGCGCAACCAGACCCTGGTGAACATCATGCGGGACTACGGATACATGGACGCCCGCGGCATGGGGGTCCGCAACAAGATCATCCCCGGAATGTTGGAGCACAACGGAACCGAACCCGACTTGATCGCGGAGGAAAACCGGTTCACGGTGCGGCTGTGGAAGTAGGCCGGCGGGAGGCCGTGATCCCGGTCCCGGACGCCTGCCGGGAGGGCGCTGTCAGTCTGCCCAGTCGTCGAGGACCATGCTTCTCAGCCTCAGGCGCTCGCCGGGGACCAGCGCCGCCAGGCTGCGCCAGAGGGCGGGAAGTATCACTTCCCTGAACCTCTCCCAGTCGGCTATCAGCAGTACCAGCAGGTAGAGGGCCGGCAACCACCACCAACCGCCCCTGCTCACCAGATTCCAGAGAAACATCACGTACAGGACGGCCAAGCCGACCATCGTCGTAGAAGGGTTGGTGAGCAGCAGGGACCCGACGAACACGAACCCGGCTATCGGTGCGATCACCCACCACGAGACGTATCCGGCCAGCCCCATACCCACCCCCAACCCGGTCGCCAACCAGAGATCGGCCCTCAGATCCCACTCCTTGAGGCGGGTCTTCCGCCGGGCCGACCGGGCCAGCCGCCCGTCGAAGAAGTCGCTGCACCAGGCGAGGCCCACTACCACCATCGTCGTGTTCAGGCTGCGGGTGGTTGTCAACCAGGCGACCAGGGGGGCCGCCAGCAGGCGCGAAAAGGTGAGCAGATCGGCCAGATCCGCCCGGTCGATACTTATTGCGCCGCTATGGGAGACTTTGCCGTCCATCGAACTGCTCCCGCCTGAATCCGTCTACCTGCCGATAACCATACTCGCCCGACTTGGAGGTATCCACTATTGGAACCTCCGTCTGGAGGTCGAGTCCGGTGATGTGGTGTGCGGGTGATGGTGCGGCTGCTCGACGGCTGCCCGCCCGCTCCAACGCCCCGGCCGTGAACGATCGGGGTTAAAATGGGGCTCCCGCCGGGTTAGCTCAGTTGGTAGAGCACTTCTCTTGTAAAGAAGATGTCACCGGTTCGAATCCGGTACCCGGCTCCTTCGCTCCGGCGGGTATCCGGGCATCGCTCCGCCTATGGACCCGGCCCCGGCCGCCCGGCCCCGGAGTAAATCCACCGTTCGGAGCCTTGGAGGCAATACCCTGCGCCTATCATGCTCACCTCTAGGGAGCGGCAGGTTCTGGATTTTGAGCGCGGGTGGTGGCTGGCACCCGGGTCCAAAGACCGCAACATCCACGATATGTTGGGGTTCAGTTCCGCCGTCTACTACCGCGTATTGCGGGCCGTGATCGACAAGCCGGCGGCCCTGTCTTACGATCCACTGACCGTGAGAAGGCTCCGGCGGATGCGGGGGGCGGCCCCGGACCGGCAGACGTCGATCCGAAGCGTGAACTGACGCGAGCCCGGGAGAGACAGGAGGATTCGATGCCAGGAAGGCACGCTTCCCCGGATCGGCGCCGGTTTCGCCGCGACCTGACCCGCCTGATCGTGCTGGCGCTCGTCGCGGTCATCGTGGTGGTGGGGTTGGTCTTTGCGGTTCGCCTGTTCACGGGCGGCGGCGGCCCCGCCTCCGAACCCGCCCCCGTCGCATCCGATACAACGACCCCGTCTACGGCGGCCGCCCCTGCCTCGGCCCCTTCGACCACCACCCTCCCGGCGGAGGGTACGAGCAGCACCTCCCCCGCCACCACGGTCGAGGCCGCTAGGCCCACCACGACCACGGCGGTCACCCTCTCCTCCCTGCCGCCGGTGCGGGAACCGGGGCAGATCATCGTGATAGTGCTCAACTCGACCCGGGTGGCGGGGCTGGCGGGGCGGCTGACCGACCGGTTGTCCGAGCTGGGATACCGCACCGAACCGCCCGACAACCATCCCACCGAGATCGCGGCGACGGTCGTTTGGCACCTGGAGGGATTCGAGCAGGAAGCAGAAGCCTTGGCGAAAGAGATACCCGACGCCGACATCGAACCTTTCCCCGGTGACGCACCCCGCGCCCATCTCACCGTGGTGCTGGGGGCGTCTTACAGCGAGTGATAGCCCCACCCGGGGCTCGGCGTTCGAGCCTTTTCCGTCCGAGAGGCCGGCATGGAAGCTCCCGCCGGTTGCGGACCGGATACACATGGGCTGCACTGGGTCTGGCGGTGCTGCTCCTAGCGGCGGCCGCTCAGGCAGGTTGGGTGATGAGGGCCGTTCTGCTCGATGTGGCATCGCTCTGGCCGGGGTGGGTCGTCACCATCGGGCCGTTGTTCATACGCCGCCGTATACCGAGGCCCTACCGCCGGGGGGCCCGATCGGGGCCGGCCGCGGCGGCGCCGCTCATCTTGCTGGTCTGGGTGTTCATAGGTCTGGGCCTGCATTTGGCGGGATGGGGGGCGCTGCCGTCCTCGGCGGGCAACCTGGCCGGACCGTCGGTCGATGACGGCATCACCTCCGCCGCCCTGGATGTCGAGATGGACGGAGCGGTCGAGCTGGAGGGCGGCGCCGGGCAGCTCTACGAAGTGGACCCGATGCGGGTCGGCGGGCGCACCGCCCCGGCCCGGAGCTCGGAGGCCTGGGTCGACGGCGATGTCACGATCCATCTGCGGGAAGGCCCGGATCCGGGGTGGTTCGGCTCGGGCGGATGGAGAGCCTCCCTCTCCACCTCGCCGAGGTGGACGGTCATCGTCCGGGCTGCCAACCTGAAGGCCGATCTGACAGAGGTGAACCTGACCTCGCTCCGGGTGGCCGCCGACGGATCCGTCCGCTTGGGGGATCCCTCGGGGGAGGTTCCCGTCGACGTCGACGGGGAGCTGGTTCTGGAGGTTCCGTGGGACGCCGCCGTGGAGCTGACCGGGCCGGGCCGGGTGGGGCCGGGTTGGGAGATAACCGCCGCCGGGAGGCGGTACGCGGGTAAGGGCGACTCCCGATACCTGATACGGGCCGGTCCCGAATCCGACCTGACGGTGGAACAATGGAGGGGCGGGCAAGAAGGAGGCGAAGGATGAACCGAGAGGAACAGAGCGAGAGCAGACGCTTCGAGTGGCTGCGGCACACCGGCATTGCGGCCTGGAGCATCGTGGGGGTCTGCGCGGTGGCGGCCTTGCTGGTCTGGTTGATCCTTCAGCTCAGGATCATCTGGCCTCCGCTCATATTCGCGATGCTGATCGTCTTTCTCTTCAACCCGCTGGTGGATCTGCTGGAGCGGCGCAGGGTGCCCAGGGTGGCGGGCGGGTGCCTCTCCTATCTCCTGTTGGGCGGGGTGTTGGTGCTGATCGGGGCTCTGATCGTCCCCATCATCAGGGATCAGTCGGTCGATCTGGTGGACCAGATTCCGATGGCCATAGACAGAGGCTCCGCGGCCATCGCCGATCTGATCGCCCGGTTCAACCTCCCCAGGGTCGAGTTTCTCTCCGGCGGGCTGAGCGACTGGTTCGCCGGCCAGGGGGTGACGGATTGGCTCGGACGGATACTCGACATAACCCGGAGTGTTCTGGAAGCGGTGGTGGTGGTGTTGCTGGCGCCCGTTCTGGCCTTCTACATCCTGGTCGATTCCCCGAACCTGATAAGGGCGGCCAACCGTATGATCCCGGCCGGCGACCGGGCCGAGGCGGTCTATCTGGCCAAGCAGATCGGGAAGGCGGTGGGAGGGTTCATCCGCGGCCAGCTGGTGGTGGCCGTCATCGTCGGTTTGCTGTCCAGCCTGGCGCTGCGCCTTCTCGACCTCCCCTTCTGGCTGATCGTCGGGATGCTCGCGGGCCTGCTCAACATCGTCCCCTTCATCGGACCCTGGGTGGGGGGCGCTCTGGGGGTCTCGACCGCCCTGATGGTGGGTGATCCGATCCGGGCCGCCTGGGTGGCGGTGGCGTTCCTGGCCATCCAGCAGCTGGACAACCACTTGGTGAGCCCCATGATCCTGCGGGTGGCGGTCCACCTGAGTCCGGCCACCATCATCCTGGCCCTGCTGGCGGGAGGCTCGTTAGGAGGCCTGTTCGGGGTGCTCATCGCGGTGCCGTTGACCGCGGTGCTGAAGATCGTGGCCGGGCATCTCTGGCGGACCCGGGTCCTGGGCGAGTCATGGGATCAGGCGGCGCAGGCCATAGTGGTGGAATACGAACCGGAACCGTTGCGGGAACGGCTCCGCCGCGGGCGATCCGAGGAGCCGGGGGGCGAGGGGGAGATTCCGGAACCGGACGCCGGGTCCGTCGGGGCGGCGGCTGCGGTCGAAAACACCGAACAGCGCCCGACCGAACCGCGCCCGGCGGAACCTTCCGGTCGAGGAGATTGACCCGGTGCTCGATCTGGTGCTCGGCCTGGTGCTGCTGGGCGCCCTGTTCCGGGGATACCGCCGCGGTTTCCTCCGGTCCACAGCCGGCCTGGTGGTGGCGGTGGTTGCGGTCTGGGTCGGATACCGGACGGGCCCCGCCGGCGCCGACATGGTGGGGTCTTGGACCGGCGCCGGGCCGCAGGCTTCGAGGTGGATCAGCTCGGCGGCGGTGTTCCTCGTCATCCTGATAGGGGGGAAACTGATCGCGAGGCAGCTGGCTGAAATGCTGGGGCCGCTCCGCCCTCTGGACCGCATCGCCGGGGCGCTGATGACGGGCGCCGGGTTCGCGGTGATGGCGGCCTTGCTGCTCCTGTTGGCGGGGGCCGCCCCGAACCTGCCGCCCCGGTACGAAGCGATACTCGCCGAGTCCCGCGCCGCTCGGATGGTGATGGATCGGGGGGCGGAGGCCGCCCCGGTGATCAGCCGGATACTGGGGGACCGGCTGCTCGAATCCTACGTGAACATCTCCCGGTACATCGGGAAATCCCAAGTGGTGGTGGAAGGCGAGGATCGGGTGGATATCCCGGCGGCGGAGACATCGGAGATCACCGACCGGCCCGGCGCCGCCCAGGAGCTCTTCGAGAAGCTCAACATGGCCAGGATCGAGGAAGGGGGCGGGACGGTGTCGTGGTCGTCGGCGCTGGCCGAAGTAGCGGGAGGCCATGGACGGGAGATGTACGAGGAAGGCTATTTCTCGCACCTCTCGCCGGTCACGGGTCTGGTGGATGAACGTCTGAGGGACCAGGGGATACCCTTCCGGGCGGCGGGCGAGAACCTGGCGCTCTCCACTACGGTGGACACCGTGCACGAAGGGTTGCTGGCGTCCCCGGCGCACCGCGCCGCGATGCTCGACCCCGTGTTCACCCGGGTGGGTATCTCGGCGATCGAAGGACCTATGGGGCTCATGGTCGTCCAGGTATTCTCAGGATGATGGAGGTCGGGTAGCGGATGGTCATGCAGTGAGTGATGCCGCAACACGCCTGAAGGAGGCGATGGTGGATGCCTACGAGCCGTATGTGAGGGCCGAGGTGGCAAAACTGACACGCGGCGGGGCGGACGAGCCCGAGCGGGCGAACGGGCCGGGGGCGCCGGAGGAACCGCACGGGTTGGAAGCGGCGATCGGCGAAGGCCGGAGGTGGTTGGAAACCGCCCTCGCCGAGATGCTGGGTCTTCCGTACTCCATGCAGGCCAGGGGGCCGCTCGAGCTGTTCCAGGAGGCCATGCGGTACCCGACCGGGGTTTTGGAGAAGGGCGGGTACCCTCCCGCTCCCAGGGACCGCACGGCCCGCAGCGCTCTGCCGGGCGATCTCTACGGACTCGCCCCCGCATCTTCCGAACGGCTGGGAGAGGAGGCCTGGCAGGCCCACCTGGCATGGGGAACGGCCAAGGCCGTTGCTATGACCAAGCGGAGCGGGGCGGGGCCGCTGTGAGAAGGAAGCGGGCCGGTCTGCTGACCAGAAATCTCATGGACCGTTCCAAGCTAGAGGCGGGCTTGGAGCGGGCCGGCTGGAGCGCGGCGCCCCTGACCGGCCCCGACCTCCCCCCGGCGCTGGACGGCGTATTGGTGGACCTCGAGCATCCGGCGGCCCTGCCGGTGATCGCCGCCGCCGCGGCCGGCTCGGTGCGCTGCTTCGCCTACGGCCCGCACGTGAATAAGGAGGCACTCGAAACGGCCAGGAGGACGGGGGCCGACGAAGCCCTCCCCCGCTCGAAGGTGTTCCGGGACATCCCCGCCCTGGCCTCCCGTATGGAAGGGGGCGGCAGCCGGACGTGATGATCCGGTGGAGTCGAAGGTGCGGCTCGGTCTGATCTGCCCGGCGGGCTTCGGGGAGGCCGGGTCGCGCCGGCGGGGCGCCCGCGGCAGGATTCGAACCTGCGGCCTACCGCTTAGGAGGCGGTTGCTCTATCCCCTGAGCTACGCGGGCCGACTTCGGATTTTAGCCCGACTCTCCGAGGTAGGCCCGGCGCATTTCGGGGTTGGCCAGCAGGTTGGCGGCGGTGTCGGCCAGAACCACCCGGCCGGTCTGGAGCACGTAGCCGTAGTCGGCGATCGACAGCGCCATGTTGGCGTTCTGCTCCACCACGAACACCGTGGTGCCGGCTTCGTTGATCTGCTGGATCAGCTCGAAGTTCTGGGCCACCAGGACCGGCGCCAAGCCCATGGACGGCTCGTCCATCAGGAGCACCTTGGGATCGGCCATGAGAGCCCTGCCCACCGCCGCCATCTGCTGCTCGCCCCCGGAGAGCGTCCCGGCCCGCTGGCCCAGCCGTTCCTTCAGCCGAGGGAACATCTCCAGCACCCGGTCGTAGTCGGCGGACATGTCGCCGCTGCGCAGGTAGGCGCCGATCTCCAGGTTCTCCTTCACGGTCATGCGCTTGAAGAGGCGGCGGTTCTCGGGAACCATCGACACCCCCAACTTCACGATGTCGGCGGTGCGCCAGCCGTTGACCGACTCCCCGCCCACCAACACGTCGCCGGCGGTGGGAACCACCATGCCGAGGACGGTCTTGAGGGTGGTGGTCTTACCAGAGGCGTTGCCGCCCAGCAGGCATACGATCTGCCCCTCCCTGATCGAGATGTCCACGTCCTTGAGGATGTGGACCGGCCCGTAATGGGTGTGCACGCCGCGGAACTCGAGCACCGGGGCGCCGTCCGCCGGTCTGCTCATCGTCCGGCCCCCGCCGGGCGGCCCAGATAGGCCTCGATGACCTCCGCGTTGGTGGAGACCTCTTCGTAGGCGCCTTCGGCGATCTTGACCCCGTGGTCGAGCACCGCCACCCGGTCGCTCACGTCCCTGACCACGCCCATGTCGTGTTCTATGACCACCACCGTGAAGCCTTGCTCGTCGCGCAGCTTGCGTATCAGCCCGGTCAGCTCGGCCGTCTCCCGGGGGTTCATTCCGGCCACCGGCTCGTCGAGCAGCAGGAGTTTGGGGCGGGTGGCCATGGCGCGGGCGATCTCGAGGCGGCGCCGGTTGGCGTATGACAGCGACATGGCGGGCTGATCGAACCGATACCCCACCAGCCTCGAACCGAAGAAGGACAGTATCTCCCTGGCCCGCTCCTCGATCTCCGCCTCCTCCCGGCGCATGAACGGGGTGCGAAGGATGGCCCGGAAGATGCCCGACCGGGTGCGGCAGTGCTGCGCCACCATGACGTTCTCGAGCACCGTCATGTCGGGGAACAGCCGGACGTTCTGAAAGGTGCGGGCGATGCCGGCCTTGGTTATCTCACTCGCTTCGAGGCCCGCGATGCTCTTCCCTTCGAAGAGGATATCCCCCCGGTCGGGCAGGAAGAGCCCGGTCACCACGTTGAAGAAGGAGGTCTTCCCCGCCCCGTTGGGGCCTATCACCGATACGATCTCGCCCTCGTCGACATGCAGATCCACCCCGGCCAGGGCCTGGACGCCGCCGAACGACTTGCGCAGGCCGCGGATTTCCAGCATCGCCATCAGCTCTCCGCCTGTCTCCCGCCGCCCGGCCCATCCTGCCCCCCCGTGAACGCCCCTCCCTTTTGCAGCCAGGCGTCCTGGGTCAGCTCGTGGCTGTGCAGCTCGCGGGACCTCCGCTTGCTGGGAACCAGACCCTCGGGCCGGCGCAGCATCATGAAGATCAGCAGCGCTCCGTAGATGAGCAGCTTGAACTGGGCGAACTCCTGCAGGAGGCCCGGAACGTTGGGGCCTCCGAGCACCCCGATCAACACCACAGCCCCCACCGCCACCCCCGGGATGTTGCCCATGCCCCCCACGATCACCACCACCAGGATGATGATCGACACCAGCAGCTCGAAGGAGCTGGGAAACACCGAACCCACCTTGGCGGCGAACAGGGCGCCTGCGAACCCGGCCAGCACCGCCCCCACGATGAAGGCATTCAGCTTGGCCGCCACGATGTTGATGCCCATGGCCTCGGCCACCGTCTCGTCCTCCCGCAGGGCCGTCCAGGCCCGGCCGATGCGCGACTCCTGCAGCGACCAGGAGATCCAGGCCGAAATAATCACGAAGAAGAGGGCGAAGTAGAGCACCCCTTCGGGGCCCACCCCGCTGACCGTGGTGAACCCGAGCGGAATCCCCGGGATGTTCTGAACCCCCTGTGCGCCTCCGAAAGTGTGGGACAGCCAGTCGGACAAGAACAGGATGCGGACTATCTCCCCGAAGCCGAGGGTGACGATGGCCAGGTAGTCGCCGCGCATGCGGATCACCGGGGTGCCGACCAGCAGCCCGGCCAGCGCCGTCATGACGATCGCCACGGGCAGGGCGGCCCACCAGGACCATTCCAGAGTGAATCGGGGCGAGATGGGAGATGTCAAGACCCCGACGGTGTAGGCGCCCACCGCGAAGAAGGCCACATACCCCAGGTCCAGCATCCCGGCCAGCCCCACCACGATGTTGAGGCCCAGGCCCATCAACAGGAACAACCCTACGTTGGCCAGCACCTCCGACAGCAGGCTGCCGAGCAGCTGCGGGAGGATGATCAGGAAGACCAGCACCAGGACCGCCAGCCAGATCGAGTTGCGGGTGCGCCGCCCGACGTCGGCCGCGAACAGGCGCTCCCGCATCCTGCCCATTCCGCCCTTCGTTCGCTCCGCAAGCACCCATACCACCGCCGCCAGCACCACGGCGGCCCACCACTCGAGCGCCCTCCGGGTGAACATCAAGTCCGCCGCCGCCTCCAGCCGGATCTGCCGCAGCACCTGTGAGATCACCTGCCCGAGGAGGGCTGCCACCACCACCCATTCCACCGCCAGTATCGAACGCCGCCGCCCGGAAGGAGACATCAGGTGCATCAGGCCGCCCGCCAACCCCAGCACCGCCGGAACCCCTGCGGTCACCGCCAGCCCGCCGGGGACTCCTCTCCCCCACGTGAGCAGCTCCACCATCCGCGCCGAGAAAGACACGAACACATCACGCATGTCGAAGGCGTTCACGAGGACGGTGAACACACTCAGAACCGCCCCGCCCATCAGCCCCGCAAAGGCGCCCGCCGCCGCATTGTGGAGGCCTTTGGGCGGCGCCTCCATGCCTTCGAGCACCGGAGTGTTGGAGGCCTGGTATCCGGCTATCGGCAAGAACCACAGCAGCATCAGGTAGCCGAGGCTCAGTACCGGATATATGAGCGGGCGGTCGTCGAAAGCTTCCAGCATCCCCACCGCGGCGGTGAACACCGGCGCCGCCCCCGCCATCCACCCCCAGCGGAGCATCCGGCGGAGATCGATCGATGTCATGCCCGGTCCTCGGCCGACAGCCGCTCCCCGAAAAGGCCGGTGGGCTTGAAGATCAGCACCAGCACCAGGGCGGTGAAGGCCACCACGTCTTTGAGCTGGGAGACACCGGGGATGCCGAAACCGGCCAGTACCAGCTGCGGGCCCACCCCTTCGAACAGGCCCAGCAGGACCCCTCCGGCCATCGCTCCGGTCAGATTCCCCACTCCGCCCAGCACCGCCGCGGTGAAGGCCTTGATGCCCGGGAGGAACCCGGTGATGAACGAGACGCCCCTGAACAGCAGGGCCCACAGGGTGCCGGCTATCCCCGCCATGGCACCTCCCACCGCGAAGGTGGCCACGATGGTGCGGTCCACGTCGATCCCCATCAGAGCCGCCATCTCCTTGTCCTCGGCCACCGCCCGGATGGAGCGTCCGGTCCGGGTCTTCTCCACGAACAGGTAGAGACCGATCATCGCCGCCGCCCCCACCACGATCACCACCAGCTTGGTGACCTCTATCTGGAGGCCGAGTATCCCGATCCGGTTCCGCATGTAGTCGGGGGGCGGGGGATAGTTCTTCACCGCCACCCCGAACAGCCCGGCGAAGGTGTACTGGAGGAAGAAGGAGATGCCGATCGAGGTGATGAGAGGAATCAGGCGCGGCGAGCCGCGCAGCGGCCGGTAGGCAACCCGTTCCACGATCACCGCCACCAGGGCGGAGGTCAGGATGGATGTGACCAGCACCAGCAGGACGGAAAGGACGAAGTCGGTCTCCCAGAACCGTATGTCCCACAGGTAGTTGGCGACGAAGAAGCCCACCATGCCCCCCGCCATGAACACTTCCCCGTGGGCGAAGTTGATGAACCCGAGCACCCCGTAGACCATCGAGTAACCGAGGGCGATCAGACCGTACATGGCGCCTTGGGCGATCCCGGCTACCACCAAGTCGCGCCAAGCTTCGCCGGTGGGGCCCTCGCCGGCGATGCCCTGGACGACCGTTCCGGCCACCCCCCAGACCAGCACCACGAGCGCGCCGATGCGGACGATCCAGAGAAAGGCGTCGACCCACCCCGGACGCCGCTTGTAGCGCCCCGCGCCGGCGGCAGATGCAGTCACAGGGCGACTATATCAAAAACGCCTTCGGAAACCCGCCATCCGGGGGATCAGGGGGCGTAGCCGAAGACCACGTTGTTCTTGCCTGCTTCCACGTCCCGCGAATCGGTGTGATGCACCACCGTGATGAGCTGCGCGCCGCAGTCGCCGAACTCGTCGCAGTCGATCCGTCCGATGATCCCGTCGATGATCGTGCGGTTCAGCTCGTCCCGGAGCCGGGCCCGGTCGATGTAGACGGTGCCGTCGGACTCCACCGCCACCCGGTCGATGGCCCGCAGCAGCATGGTCGCGGCGTCGTAGGAGTGGGCCCAGAAAGACGCCGACGGGGCGGCTCCGTACTCGGCCTGGTACGCCGCCAGGAAATCATCGGCCGTCTTGTCGGTGATGGTGTTGCGGTTGGCGCCGTACCGCAGGTCGGGACCCGACATGTAGACCCCCTCCGCCTCCGGCAACTCCATGAAGTTGTCCGTCAGCAAACCGTCCGCCGCGATCAGCTCCACATCCTCCAGACCCGACACACCCCTCACCTGCTGGACTATGAAACCGCCCTCCGGCATGAAGATCGGGAAGAAGATGGCCTGCGGTTGACCGGCGGCCACCTCGGTCAGGACCGCGGTCATGTCGGTGTCGCCCTTGTTCACCGCCGTGAACACGGAAACCTCTCCGCCTTCCCGCTCGAAGGCGTCCTTGAAAGCCTGCGCCAGACCCTGCGTATAGGGATCGCCGTCGTGGATGGCCGCCGCCCGGTTCAAACCCAGCTCATCCAACACGAACCGCGCCACCGCCGCGCCTTGGTAAAGGTCGTTGTGGGCCGTCCGGTAATAACCCGGCTGGTAGGCCGAACCCGCCGTACCGGCCAGATCCGAAGTCAACGCCGGAGACGTATTCGACGGCGAGATCATCACCATCCCCGCATCCGAGATCAACGGCGAAGCCGCCACCGCCGCCCCCGAACACGAAGTACCGATCACCCCCACCACACTCCTGTCGGAAACGATCGTCTGGGCGGCTGCCTGGCCCCCGTCCGCCGAGCACAGATCATCCATACCCGTACCGAGAGACACCTCACGGCCCGCCACCGGCCCGTAATCGGCAATCGCCAGCTCCACCCCCCGCTGGTTGGGAATCCCCAAGAACGCCACATCCCCGCTGATCGCATTCAACGACCGGATCTGGATCATCTCACCAGGATCGACCTCCACCGCCCCCATCTCACCCGCCGTGAACTCCGTGACCATCGGAACGGAGGGGGCGAAATCGAAGACCACGTTGTTCTTGCCCGCTTCCACGTCCCGCGAATCGGTGTGATGCACCACCGTGATGAGCTGCGCACCGCAGTCGCCGAAGCGGTCGCAGGATATCTCGCCGATGATCCCGTCGATGTTGGTCTGGTCGAGCTCGTCCCGGAGCCGGGCCCGGTCGATGTATACGGTGCCGCCGGACTCCACCGCCACCCGGTCGATGGCCCGCAGCAGCATGGTCGCCGCGTCGTAGGAGTGGGCCCAGAAAGACGCCGACGGGGCCTCTCCGTACTCGGCCTGGTACGCCGCCAGGAAATCATCGGCCGTCTTGCCCGTCACGTTGTTGCGGTTGGCCCCGTACCGCAGGTCGGGACCCGACATGTAGACCCCCTCCGACTCCGGCAGCTCCATGAAGTTGTCCGTCAACAAACCATCCGCCGCGATCAGCTCCACATCCTCCAGACCCGACACACCACCCACCTGCTGGACTATGAAACCGCCCTCCGGCATGAAGATCGGGAAGAAGATGGCCTGCGGACCTCCCGCCGATACTTCGGTCAACACCGCGGTCATGTCGGTGTCGCCCTTGTTCACCGCCGTGAACACCGACACCACTCCCCCCAGCTCCTCGAAGGCGGCCCGGAAGGCCTGCGCCAGACCCTGCGTATAAGGATCGCCGTCGTGGATGGCCGCCGCCCGGTTGAAACCCAGCTCGTTGCGCACGAACAAGGCGACCGCCCGGCCCTGGTACAGGTCGTTGTGGGCCGTCCGGTAATAACCCGGCTGGTAGGCCGAACCCGCCGTACCGGCCAGATCCGAAGTCAACGCCGGAGACGTATTCGACGGCGAGATCATCACCATCCCCGCATCCGAGATCAACGGCGAAGCCGCCACCGCCGCACCCGAACACGAAGTACCGATCACCCCCACCACACTTCTATCAGCCACTATCGACTGAGCGGCCGCCTGACCCCCGTCCGCCGAGCACAGATCGTCCATACCCGTCCCGAGAGACACCTCACGGCCCGCCACCGGCCCGTAATCGGCAATCGCCAGCTCCACCCCCCGCTGGTTGGGAATCCCCAAGAACGCCACATCCCCGCTGATCGCATTCAGCGACCGGATCTGGATCATCTCACCAGACGACACCTCCACCGCCCCCAGATCACCCGCCGTGAACTCCTCGACCACCTGCAGGGCAACGGTCGTCGTAGGCGCTTCCTGCGTCGTCGCAACAGGAGGAGCAGTCGTCGCAGGGCTCTCGGTAGATGGTTCATCCCCGCCGCACGCCGCCGCCGCCAAAGCCAACACCAACCCGAGGGCCATCAGCCTCCGCATAGTTCCCTCCCCTTTCTGAGCCGGTCCTCCATGGAAAACCGGACCAATAAACAATTCATGGGCAATCCCCACCCTGATTATAAACTTACCCTCGTGCTTCTGCGCGCCGGACCCGGAGCACCTCGAAGCAGGCCAGCGCCGCCGCCACCGACGCGTTGAGGCCGGCCGCACCCGCCGTCATGGGAATCGACACCATCTCGTCGAGGCGCTGCCGCACCAGACGGCCCAGACCCCGGCCTTCGGCCCCCACGAACAGCGCCACCGGCTCGGACAGCAGGTCGAGGCCGAACAACGTCCGGTCGGCGCCGGGATCCAGACCCACCGTCCAGACCCCGGACCCGGAAGCCCGCCGGACCGTGTCCGCCACCGAAGACACCGAAGCCACCGGGAGGTGCTCGAGGGCCCCCGCCGCCGCCTTGAAGGCCAGGGCGGAGAGGGGCGCCGCCCGGCGCCGGGGCACGACCATACCCGTCATCCCCGCCGCCCAGGCCGAGCGGGCGATCGCTCCCGCGTTGCGGGGATCCTCCAGATGGTCGAGCACGAGGAGAGCCGGTTCGGGGCCGCGGGGGCGGCGGGTCAGCACTTCGTCCAGGGAGGCGAACGGGATCGGCCGGGCCTTCGCCACCAGGCCCTGGGGTGATTCGGTTGCGGCCAGCGGCCCGACCGCGTCCACCAGCTCGACCTCGGCCCCCGAACGGCGGGCCTCGGCGGCCAAACCCTCGGAATCCCGGCGGGTGCGCTCCACGTAGAGCACGGTCACCCTCCCGGCCGCCAAGGCGGCCCGGACCGCATGAACCCCCTCAACCCTACCGCCGATACCAGCGGACGCCATCGGCCGAATCTTCGATCAGTATCCCGGCCTCGGCCAGCTCGTCCCTGATGGCGTCGGCGCGGCCCCAGTCGCGGGCTTCCCTAGCCCGCCTGCGGGCCGCCACCAGACCCTCTACCGCGGCCTCGGCGCCTTCGGCTTCCACGCCGTGGACCACCGCCAGATCGGCCAACCGCCCCGCCATATCCTCCAGGTCATCCATGCCGGAGTCGGCCAGGTCGATTCCCAGCACCCGGGAGATCTCGCCGACCGCCGCCGACCGAGGACCGGCGTCCAGGCCGCCGTCCAACCGGGCGTTGCCCTCCCGGACCGCCTCGAAGAGCACGGCCAGCCCCCCGGCGGTGTTGAAGTCATCGTCCATGGCCTCCGCGAAGCGTTCGATCGTCCCGGGATGGGGTTCCGGCGCCGGGGTGGAACGGCGGCGAAAGGCCCGCAGCCGATCGAGGCTCGCCGATGCCTCGTCGAGGAGCCCGTCCGAGAACTCGACCGGGGACCGGTAGGCGGCCCGCAGGTAGAACAACCGGACCGCAGGCCCCCCGTAGCGCTCGACGGCCTCGGCCAAGTCGACGACATGCCCGGTGGACTTAGACAGCTTCTCGCCCCCCAGGTTCACCATGCCGTTATGAAGCCAGTACCGGGCGAGCGGGCGGTCCGCCGACCCTTCCGACTGGGCGATCTCGTTCTCGTGATGGGGAAATATCAGGTCCGCGCCGCCCGCATGGATGTCGAAGGGCGTCCCCAGGTACTTGGCGGACATGGCCGAACATTCGATGTGCCATCCCGGACGTCCGGAGCCCCAAGGGGAAGGCCAGTGCGGCTCACCCGGCTTGGCGGCCTTCCACAAAGCGAAGTCCAGCGGATCCTCCTTGTCCGCCCCCGGCTCGACCCGCGCTCCGGCCCGGAGCTCGTCCACGTTGCGCCCCGAGAGCTTCCCGTAACCGTTCAACCTCCGCACCCTGAAGTAGACATTGCCTCCCCCCGGATAGGCCAGGCCGCGTTCGATCAGCCCGGCGATCATGTCGATCATCTCCGGAATGTGATCGGTGGCGGCCGGTTCCAGGTCGGGGTCCAGGACGTTGAGGCGCCGGTAGACGGCGCGGAAACGGTCGGCCATCTCGCGGGCCAGCGCCTCGGTGGTGACACCGAGGCGGGCGGCATTGGCGATGATCTTGTCGTCCACATCGGTGATGTTCTGGACGTACAAGACCTGCCAGCCCTTCCATATGAGGTAGCGGCGGATCACGTCGAAGACCACCGCGCATCTTCCGTGGCCGAGGTGGGGCGCCGACTGGACGGTCGGACCGCATACGTACATGCCCACCCGCCCCTCCTGCAGAGGTTCGAAGGGCCGGCGCTCCCGCCCCAGGGTGTTGTAGACCGCGATCACCGCCGCAGTCTCCCCGAACGGACGGGCCTGTCGAGCCGGCGCCGGCGGCATGGCAGATATGAACGAGACACTGAGGGGGTAGGGTAACCGGTCAGGCCGAGAATGAGCATGGAGCACCCGAGGCGGGAGACTCCAGCAGCAGGGCCGCCGCCCAGGCCGCCACCCCCTCGCCCCGTCCTGTGAACCCCATCCCGTCGGTGGTGGTCGCCTTCACGGACACCCGGTCGACCCCCACTTCCAGAACGGCGGCCAGGGCGGCCCTCATCTCCTCCCGGTGCGGGGCTATCCGCACCGTTTCGGCTATCACCGTGAGGTCCAGGTTCCCGACCACCATCCCGGCCGATGCCACCAGCGCAGACACCCGGGCCAGCATCTCCATGCTGTCGGCGCCCTGCCAGCGTTCGTCCTCCGACGGGAAGTAAGCCCCTATGTCGCCGAGGGCCGCCGCTCCGAGGAGGGCGTCGGCGGCGGCGTGGGCGGCCGCATCCCCGTCCGATGCGGCGGCCAGCCCGCGCTCCTCGTCCACCACCACCCCGGCCAGTTTGAGCGGGGGCGGCCCCCCGAAACGATGGGCGTCGAACCCGAAACCTATGCGGGGCGGCGGGCGGGCGCGGGGGGCGCCGACGTCCATGTCAGGCCCGGCGCCCGCGGCGGCGGAGCACGGCCTCCGCCAGCAGCAGGTCCTCCGGATAGGTGATCTTCATAGCCGCCCGGTCACCGGGCACCGTCCCCACCCGGCCTCCGATCCTCTCGACCATGGCGGCGTCGTCGGGCGTCCTCCCCGGCCATCCCTCCGCATAGGCGGCGTGGGCGCGGCGCAGCACCTCGGCGCGGAACACCTGGGGGGTCTGGGCCGCCACCACCTCTGTACGGCTCAGGGTTTCCATCACCCGGCCATCCGCCGCATCCCGGCGCTTGACGGCGTCCGTGATCGGCACCACCGGTATCACCCCGTCGAGCCCCCCCTTCCGGAGTACCTCGTACATCCCGGCGATCATGGCGGGCGGGGCGAGAGGGCGGGCGGCGTCGTGAACCGCCGCGATCGCCGCCTCCGGATCCACCTCTGCCAGGCCGCGGGCCACCGAGATGCGCCTTTCCGGACCCCCTTCCACCCCGCCGGGCACCGGACCCACCACCACCACCCGGACGGCGCCGCTGTCGAGCAGGGCGTCTCTGGCCCATTCCCAGAGCGGCCTTCCCCCCAGCGCCGCCTCGTGCTTGGCGCCGCCGAAACGAATCCCCTTCCCGGCGGCCACCACGATGCCCCAGACGGGGCCCCGGACCGGCTCTCCGGGGATGCTCATGCGTCAGATACGATCCGGTGCATTCCGATCCGGTGCGTGAGGCGCGGCGGCCGTACCACTCGGCAACCGCTAGCCGGAGTTCTCCGTAGGAACCCCCATCCGCTTGAGCATCAGCTGCAAGGCCCGCTCGAGGCGCATGGCGGCGGTTTGGGTGTCCTCTTGAAAAGCGAAGGCGATCTCGCTGGTGAGCGTCACCCGGGCCCGTGAGGTCATCCGTTTCAAGGCCGGCGAGATCCCCTTCGTATGCTGGGCGTGGGTAAGGTCGCGGATCACTTCGGCCACTTGGTGGATGTCGCCGGAGGTCATCTTCTCGTTCAGAACCTTGTACCAGCGGCTCCAGTTGCTGCCCGAGTCCTGCGGATCTTCCTTTTCTATCTTCCGCAATACCTTCCCGGCGCCCGTCTTGGAGATCACCAACCTGATGCCGCTACGGTCGATCGTGTCGACCGGTATCTTGACCGTGAGCTGCTCGATGGCGGCCTCGAGTATGAAGCATTTGCGCGGGGAGTCGTCTATTTCCACGTCGACCATATCGGTTATCACCGCTGCTCCGTGATGGGGATGCACCACCTTGTCGCCCACTTTGAAGGCCGGCTTCTTCCTGGTGCCGGAGGCCCCGGATTTGGTTCGTGAAGAAGACCGCGCCGGCCGCTTTCGCGCCGGCCGCTTCCGGGCCGGTCGCTTCCGGGTCGGCGGGGAAGCCGGCTTGCGGGCCTTGGACTGGGGAACGGACTTCTTGGCAGCGGGCTTCTTGGCGGCGGCCGACTTCACAGACTTCCCCCCCGACGACGGATCCGCCTTAGCGGTCTTAGCCGTCTTAGCCGTGGTCTTAGCCGTTTTAGTCGTTTTAGCGGTGGTCTTAGCGGTCTTAGGAGGAGCGGTGGTCTTAGCAGTCTTAGCGGTTTGAGTCGTCTTAGCCGTTTTAGCCGTCTTAGCGGTGGTCTTGGCCGTCTTAGCCGTCTTGGACTTAGGGGCAACCCCCTTACCAGATGGCTTCCCGTCGGACGAAGACGAACCGGCTTCACCGGCCTTCGACCGGGCGGCGGCCGACTTCACAGACTTCCCCCCCGACCCCTTCCCGTCCGACGACGCACCCGCCTTGGCAGCCTTGGACTTGGGAACGGACTTCTTGGCAGAGGGCTTCTTGGCGGCGGCCGACTTCACAGACTTCCCCCCCGACCCCTTCCCGTCCGACGACGCACCCGCCTTGGCAGCCTTGGACTTGGGAATGGACTTCTTGGCAGAGGGCTTCTTGGCGGCGGCCGACTTCACAGACTTCCCCCCCGACCCCTTCCCGTCCGACGACGCACCCGCCTTGGCAGCCTTGGACTTGGGAATGGACTTCTTGGCAGAGGGCTTCTTGGCGGCGGCCGACTTCACAGACTTCCCCCCCGACCCCTTCCCGTCCGACGACGCACCCGCCTTGGCAGCCTTGGACTTGGGAATGGACTTCTTGGCAGAGGGCTTCTTGGCGGCGGCCGACTTCACAGACTTCCCCCCCGATCCCTTCCCGTCCGACGACGGATCCGCCTTGGCGGCCTTGGATTTCGATGCGGTCCGCCCGGCCGTCGAGGCGGCGGCCCCGGTTTTCTCCGAATCGGCGGGCTTCGAGGGTTTCGGAGAGGCCTTCTTCGGAGAGGCCGGGGCTGGAGCTCTGGTGTCGGTCATCTATCTAATTCTACCGGAAAACCCGATACACCGGTAAGGCCGTCCGGCCCGCGGTTTTGGAAATCCGGGTGCGCACCCCGACCATGAACGATCAGGCCAACCATGGATGGCGGTGCCGGCGCAGGATCTGGTCGAGGTAGCGCCGCAGAGCCTGGGCCCGGGCCTCACCCACCCCGGACACCTGGCTCAGGTCCTCCACCGTAGCCAGCAGTATCTTGTGGGCGTCGCGAAAATGCCGCACCAGATCCTCGCGCACCGAGCCGGGCAGACCGGGCGCCCCGCTGACCAACCGGTAACCCATGGGCCGGGCCTCGGTGTCGGCGGGCTCCAGACCCAGGAGGCGGCATACCCTTTTGGCGTCGTTCAGATCGACCAGCGGCATCTCCGCCAACCCCCTGAGCACCCCGTCCGCTTCTTCCTCGTCTTCGTACAGGTAATCCCGGGCCACCAGCTTCCGCAGCTCCGTCACCCCGTTCACCAGGTGAGCGCGCTGCAGGTCGGCCACGCGACCCTCGTCGCCGAGACCGACGGCCAGCCGCCCCACCCGGCGGCCGATGCGGAGGACCAGCTCGGTCCGCTGGAGCACCCTCATCGCGTCGCCCAGCACGGTCTGTTCGTTGACTTCCAACCGGGTGAGCTCCTCCTCCGCCTCGGCCACCTGGCGGCGGAAACGCTCCAGCGTCTGGAGTTCCTGGTTGATGAGCACCAAGAGCTCGGACGGATCACGGAGGGGGTGCTTCCTGTCCTGGTAGAACAACGTGGCCTGCCCGCGTTCTTCGCTGACGGCCAAGATCGGCCGGCCGGTCATCCGGGCCATCCGTTCGGCGGTGCGGAAACGGGCGCCCGTCTCCTCGGTTTCGATGGCGGGGTCGGGGATGAGATGGGCGTTGGCGCGCAGGATCCGGGTCCCGTCCTCGTCCAGGATGACGGCGCCGTCCATCTTGGCCAGCTCCGCCAGGCGAGCCGAGGTGAAATTGGCGCCGTGGAGGATGAATCCGTCGGTGGTAGCCGACTCGACCTCGGGACCGGCGCCGATCACCACCAACGCCCCGTTGCCCTGCTGGCCGATCCGTTCGAGCGCAGTGCGCAACGCGGTACCGGGGGCGACGCGGGACAGTACTTCGAGGAAAGCAGCCGGTTCGGTCATCTCTGTATCAGGCTAACGGGGCGAGGCGCGACGCGGGTTCTTCTAGCGGCGGCGGGCGTCTGCTCCCCGGCGAGGAACCGGGACCGAGGCGGAACGGCCGTCATCTACGGTCCCGTATCCGAAACAGCCTCCACAACCCGACCCCGGCGAGGATCAGCAAACCGATCCCGGCCAGCTCCGATCGAATCGTCCACTGCTCGGCTGTCTGAATAGCTATTGTCAGCATCACCACCCTGTATACCCTTTACGAACTATCATCTGGACAAAAGGTTACCTGTCAATCCAGCAATCGAGTGGAAAGGGCCCGGCTTGAGCGACCGAGAACACCGCGGTTCGCGGGATGACCCGCTGGACGATATCGATTTCGAGGAGTTCGAGCTCAGAGAGCCCGCCGACTGGGACGACGTAGAACAGACCCGACAATACGAATTCTCCGAATACATGCTGGCCTGCCCTTCCTGCGGCATCGATCAGGACGCCGCCAACCGCCACTGCGAGCAATGCGGGGCCCGGCTGGGGCAGCGCCGCATCGCGGTAGCCTCCCGGCCCTTGCGTTCCGTGAACGCCGGGGGCCGGGCGCTGGGCATCATCGTGGTGGTGATCGCCTTGTCGGTGGTCGCCGCGCTGGTCATCTCGGCCGTCCGCAACGGGGGTGACGAGGGTAACGGTGGCGTCGCGGCGACGGACGGCTCGTCTACGACCGAACGGGAAACCACCACCACGCGCGGCCAAATACAGGATATCAAACCTATCTCCATAGAATGTTCGAGCCAGTACAACGCCACTCTGAGGTGTGCGAATCTGATCGACGGCATCGAGGACTACTGGAACGACGAAAGCCTGCGGGGAGAGGACGCCTGGATACGGATTACGTTCGTCAATCCCATCGCCTTCCAACAGATACAGATCATCAACGTCAGCAACGAGGAGAAATTTCGCCGGAACTACCGGGTGCGTGCGGTCGAGGTCTACGCCGACGACCTCCCCGGGGTGCCGTTCAGGGGAGACATCCCCAACGACAACGACCGCCCCCACCGCGTCACTGTGGAGACCAACGCCACCACGGAGCTGGATATCAGGATCATAGCCACCTGGCCTTCCGAGGCCCTGGGGGGGGAGCAGGCCTTCGATGAGCTGGCCATCGAAGAGCTGATATTCTGGGGCTACGAACAGCAAACCGACCCCTTGGAGAGCGGCGAACCCGGGTGATGCCCGATTTCTTCGATACCTCCGACCCTGCCTTCATAGCCGACCCCTACCCGACCCTCAACGCCCTGCGGGAGAGCGGTCCCATCCACCGCGACACGGATTGGAACCTGTGGTTGATCACACGTCACGAGGACGTGCGGGCCGTCCAGCTCGACCGGCGGATGGGGAGGGTGCGGCAGGGAAGCGCCCTACCCTCCGACTTCCGGCCTATCAGGGAGCTGGGATTGGAGGGGTGGGAACCCTACTACGAGGTGGAGCGGCACTCCCTGCTCCATCTGGAACCGCCGGAACACACCCGGCTCCGGTCGCTCGTGAACCGCGCCTTCACCCCCAAACGGGTGCGGGAGATGCGGGCGCCCGTGGTCTCGATAGCAGATGACCTGCTGGACGGCCTCCGGGGCCGGACCACCTTCGATCTGCTGGCGGATTATGCACAGCCCTATTCGGTGAGGGTGATAGCCGCCCTGCTGGGGGCTCCCGCCGAGGACGCCGATCTGCTGCTCGACTGGTCGCACGCCATCGTGAAGATGTACGAGCTCCACACCACCCGCCGCCAGGCGCGGGACGCCATCGAGGCCGCCCGGGAGTTCGCCGGATGGACCGAAGGCCTGATCTCCGCCCGCCGCACCGATCCGCAGGACGACCTGATCACAGCCCTCTGCTTGGCCGAGACCGGGGAGGGAAGGCTGAGCGTCCCCGAGATCGTCTCCACCGTGATACTCCTGCTCAACGCAGGGCACGAAGCCACGGTGAACACGATGGGGAACGGCATCACCGCCGCCATGAAGGACGGGGAGGCCTGGCGGCGCCTAGCCGCGGGCGAGGCGCAGTCCGCGGCGGCCGTTGAGGAGATGATGCGCTTCGACCCTCCCCTCCAGCTCTTCGAACGGTACGCCCTCGGGGAGGGGGTGGAGATAGCCGGGACCCCCATCCCGCCCGGCGACAAGGTGGCCATGCTGTTCGGATCAGCCAACCGCGACCCCCGCCGCTTCGATGCCCCCGACGAGTTCCGCATCGACCGGGGCGAGCAGGATCACGTAACCTTAGGCGCCGGACTCCATTTCTGCCTCGGAGCGGCCTTGGCCCGGCTGGAGCTGGAGATCGCGGTGGACCGGCTGGCGGCAACCTTCCCCGGGGCTTCCCTGGCCTCCGAACCGCAGCGGGAAGAAGGCTTCGTGATCCGGGGCTACGAGAAGGTGGATCTGGCCATCCCCGCATAGCACCCCCCTGCTCCTCACGCCGCGTCCTCATTACACTCCCTCAAGGTAGAAAATGGGTCTCATCGGCGAGATTCCACTTCACATCCGATGAGTACAGGTCAGTGACACAATGACAAGACACCAGGTCACACCGGTCGAGGTGACCGTATCCTGCAAAACGGTCGAGGAGGCGGATGCCATTGGACGATCCGCCGTGGAGCAACGCTTGGCCGCGTCTTCACAAACTTGGCCCATACGCAGCTGCTACCGGTGGAACGGCGCCGTTGTTCAGGACCACGAGCATGTGTTGCTCATGAAAACAGTGGACACCCATTTCCGGGATCTGTGTTATCTCATCCGGTCACTCCATAGCTACGACCTGCCGTCTATCGTCATGATCCCTCTTGTGGATTACGGCCCTGGCTACCTGCAATGGTTGCTCGAAGCGGCCGGTATCGCGGGTCGATCCGACGCGACGGAGCGTCTGGACAACATCGTCGGCTGAAAGAGTGGACGGTCTCAGGTAGACAATCGGCAAGTCGCAGCCTTGAACCGGCCCGGGGCCGCGTATCCTCGGACGCATGCCTTCGATCGCCGTGCTCGGTTCGTTCAACATGGATCTGGTGGTCGCCGCCGAGCGCCTGCCGGAACCGGGCCGGACGGTTCTGGGCCGTTCCTTTCATCGGGGGCCGGGCGGCAAAGGATCGAACCAGGCCATCGCGGCCCGGCGCCTGGGAGCGGAAGTGAGCTTCATCGGAGCGGTGGGGGACGACGAGTTCGGCGCCGCCGCCCGCCGGCTTCTCGCCGCCGAAGGAGTCGATATCTCCGGGCTGGCGTCCGTCGACCGGCCCACCGGCGTGGCCCTGATCGTGGTCGACGACCGCGGGGAGAACCAGATCGCGGTGGCGCCCGGCGCCAACGAGGCGGTCACGCCCGCCTTGGTGGAGGAACAGGCTCCGGCCATAGCCGGCGCAGACGTGCTGCTCGCCCAGCTCGAGACCCCGTTGGACGCCTTCCTGGCGGCGGCCGCCGCGG
Source organism: uncultured Acidimicrobiia bacterium (assembly GCA_958295745.1). Taxonomy (GTDB): domain Bacteria; phylum Actinomycetota; class Acidimicrobiia; order Spongiisociales; family Spongiisociaceae; genus CATQHD01. The sequence goes on from OY282370.1 coordinate 731,129, forward strand.
CCCGTACCGGTGGAACGACCGTGATCCTCAACCCCGCCCCCGCCGCCCCGCTGCCCGACCGGGTCTGGAGCGCCGTCGACGTCCTGACCCCGAACCAGCACGAGATGAGCGGGCTGTTCGGCGGCGGAGAAACCGAACCGGCAGGCTCACCCGGGCGTATATCCGGTCCAGAGGTGATAATGACCAAAGGTGCGGAAGGTGCGGTGTGGTACCGTGGAGGCGCGGCCCGCAGCTATCCCGCCGTCCCCGTCGACGCCGTAGACACGACCGGGGCCGGGGATGCTTTCAACGCGGGCTTGGCAGTAGGAATGGCGGAGCAGGGAATAGAGGCCGGAATCGTGCTTGGGCTGAGGGCGGGGGCGTTCGCCGTGACCAGGATCGGGGTGCTCGACGGCCTCGCCGCCCGCGCCGAGCTGGACAGGGCCTTTCCTCCACCCCCGAAAGCCGCCTCATGACCATGCGCATGGTGATAGACACCGACACCGCCTCCGACGATGCGGTGGCCTTGGCGATGGCCTTGCGGCATCCCGGCGCGGAAGTGACGGCCGTCACGACGGTGGCCGGCAACTGCCCCTTGCCGCAGACCACTAGCAACGCCCTATACACCGCCGAGCTGTGCGGTTCCGAGGTTCCCGTGTATCCGGGGGCGGCCGCCCCTCTGCAGGCAACGGCCGATTACGCCACCTGGTTCCACGGCATGGACGGGCTCGGCGACCGGGGCTACCCGCCGCCCTCCCGCGCCGCCGAGGACACCGACGCGGTAACCGCCCTCATCGAACACATCCGCGCCGACCCCGGTGTCACGCTGGTGACCCTCGGCCCCCTCACCAACGTGGCCGAGGCCGTACGCCGGGCGCCCGACATCGCCGGGAAGGTGGGCCGTTGCGTGGTCATGGGCGGCACCGCCCACACGGTGGGCAACGTGACCCCCGCCGCCGAGTTCAACCTGTGGTTCGACCCCCACGCCGCCCGCATCGTTTTCGCCTCCGGGCTGCCGATCGAGATGGTCGGCTGGGAGATATGCCGGGGCGAGGCCGGATTCACCGAGGACGAACAGCAGCAGTTCAAAGCCCTCGACACCGAGCTCGGGCACTTCTTCATCGACTGCAACGCCACCGCCCTCGAGTCGATGCGGGAGCAGGGCGCCGACCGGATGGAGCTCGCCGACCCGACCGCCATGGCCGTGGCCCTGGACAAGAAGGGGGTGGTCACCGGAGCCGGCCGCCACTACGTGGAGATCGAGGCGGAAAGCCCCCTGACCCGAGGCATGTCGGTGGTGGACTCCCTGGACGTGACCGGCCGCCCTCCCAACACGGAGGTGGTGTGGTCCATCGACATCCCCCGCTTCAAGCAGATGGTGTACGACGCCGCCCGACCGAGGTAACCCGCCCTCGAATCCGCTCAGCCCGCACATGCCGCACGCGCCGCGGCTACATGGCCGTGTATCCGCCGTCGATCAGAAAGGCCGACCCGGTCACGAAAGAAGACTCGCCGCCTGCCAGATACAGAACGGCGCGGGCCACCTCCTCGGGCCGGGCGATGCGGCCCATCGGGTGCATGGCGCGCAGGGCGTCCATCTGCGGTTCGGTAAGGCCGGCGAGCAACGGGGTGTCGACGGCGCCCGGGCACACGGCGTTGACGCGAATACCCGCCTCGGCATGGTCCAAGGCCATACAGCGCACCAGGCCTATGACCCCGTGCTTGGAGGCGTGGTAGGCCGCTTGGCCTTTCTGTCCGACCACACCGGCGATCGACGACACACAAACGATGGATCCGCCGCCCGCCCTGGTCATGTGGGGTATCACATTTCGGGAGCACAGGTAGACGCCTTTCAGGTTCACGGCCATCACCCGATCCCATCCGGCCTCGGTCAGCTCGACGACCGACCCGTTGCCGGCGATCCCGGCGTTGTTGACCAGGATATCCACTCGGCCGTAACGGTCTACGGCGATGTTCACCATGGACTCCACCTCGGGCTCGGAGGTCACGTCGGCGCGGACGGCCGCCGCCGCCCCTCCCGCCGCCGTTATCTCCTCGGCCAGATCCCGGACGTCGGCCAGGTTCACATCGGCGAGCACGACCGCGGCGCCCTCCCGGGCGAACAAACGGGAGACCGCGGCCCCCAATCCCCGCCCGGCCCCGGTAACGACGGCGGTCTTACCCTCCAATCGCCTCATGTGCGTCTCCTCCTCGCCGCGGGCTGCCCGGTGTCTGCCGACCGTAGGGCGCTCCCCGCCGATAAGGGTCAGCCCTCGCCCTTTCGGTAGGGCAGGCCGTCGGCGGCGGGCGGGCGCAGGCGGGCGGTTGCGAAGAGGAGCACCACCAACACCGCTATGTGGGGGGTGATGGCCGGGATCTGATTGGGAACGCTGGTGGAGTTGGCGTACCAGAACCCGACGGCGATGGCTACGACGGCCAGCTGGAGGGTGCCCATGCGGCCGCGGCGCCGGAGCAACCGCCACAACACCAGCAGGCCGACGGCTATGACCACCAGCAGCAACAACCCGTGGGCCGCTTTCTCGTCCCGGAGCCGCAGCGTCTCGGTGAAACCGAACAGGAGGGCGCCGCGGGCGGTGCCGATCGGGTTCCAGTTGCCGAAGATCATGGTGGCCAACCCGATGAAACCCTTCCCCTGGGTCTGGCCCTCCTTGTAGAGGCCGGACAGCTGGATGGCCAGGAACCCTCCGCCCGAACCGGCCAGCATCCCGCTGAGCACCACCCCGTAGTACTTGTACTTGTAGACGTTGACCCCGAGCGAGTCGGCCGCGTGCGGGTGCTCCCCGCAGCTGCGGAGCCGGAGTCCGAACCGGGTCTTCCAGAGCACGATGATCGAGACGGGCAGGACCAGGTAGGCGAGGAGGGTGAACCATGACATCTGGAACACGAAGCCCCGCAGCATCCCGGCCAGATCCGACACGAAGAAGGCATCGGCCCGCTCCACGGCGCCGAGCAGGTCGGGGCTTTCCCACCCGAAGACGGTGCCTCCCGCCAGGATGGGAAGGGTAAAGTTACTCACCCCCGAAATGGTGGGGGACTGGGTTATCGACCCTCCTCGGTCCGAGAAATGCAGGTCGGACAGGAAACGGGTCAAACCGGGCGCCATCAGGTTGACGGCCACCCCGGCGATTATGTGATCTACGTTGAAACCCACCGCCGCCACCGCCATGACCAGACCGCCCAACCCCCCGGCCAGGGCCGCCAGCAGTATCCCGAACCAGGGTCCGTAGAGCACCGTGCCGAACGCCCCGAACCAGGTTCCCAGGATCAGCATGCCTTCCAGACCGATGTTGACCACCCCGGACCGCTCCGAGAAGATACCCCCCATGCCGGCCAGGAGGATGGGAACCGACCAGGCCAGGGCGATCGACCAGGTTCCGCTCGAGGTCAGGTCGTCGGTGGGCAGCGAGGCAAACTGCTGGGTGGCGGCTAGGAGGAGCACCGCACCCAGCGCGTAGACCAGCCACCTCCGCCGGCCCGACACGAGGCCGGTCAGCGGGCCCGGCATCGACAGCTCGCGCACCGCGCTCACGGCTCGGCCTCCGCTCCGGCCATTTCTTCGACCGCGTCCGGTCCTTCACCGACCTGCGCGGCGGCTGCGGCCGCAGCCTCGATCCGCGCCCGCCGCTGGGCCAGCGCGTAGGCGATCACCGCGAACAGGATGATGACCCCCACCATGATGGTCACGATCTCCCGCGGGGCGTCCCCCCGCACCTCCAGCACCCCCGAAGCCCGCTCCAGCCAGCCGAAGGCCACGGCCGCGAAAGCCGCCCCCACCGCGTGGTTGCGGCCCAGCAGGGCCACCGCGATCCCTGCGAAGCCCAGCCCCTGCGGGAACCGCAGGCTGTAGAAGTGCTGGTCCCCCAGCAGGTCGGCCATCCCCACCAGCCCGGCCACCGCCCCGCTGAGCAGCATGGCCAGCACGATGGTGCGCTTGGGCGGCACCCCGCCGGCCTCCGCCGCCCACGGGTTGGCGCCGGTGGCCCGCAGGTCGTATCCGAGGCGGGTGCGGTTGATGATGAGGTGGTAGGCCACCCCGACCAGCGCCGCTATCAGGATGAAGGAAGTCAGATCCACCCGTTTTATCTCCCTGGTGACCAGTTCCACGACCGGGTTGAGGCTGGGCATCCAGCCTGTTTCGGGAATGTCCCCCAGGCGGGTGTCCAGCGTCTCTGATTCGATCTTCCATCGGCCCAAGAGGAAGGAGACCACCCCCGCCACCGCGATGGCGTTTAGCATGATGGTCGATATCACCTCGTGGACGTTGCGGGTCACCTTCATCCAACCGGCCAACCCGGCCCATGCAGCCCCGACCGCCATGGCCGTAACCAGGATGACCGCCACATGCAGCGGGGGAAACAAGGCGCCGACCCCCGCCCCAACGTAGGCGGCCAGGAAGGCGGCCAGTATGTACTGGCCCTCCACGCCGATCTGGAAGAGGTTCATCCGCATGGCGATGGCGAAGGCGATGCCGGACAGGTAGAGCGGGGTGGCCCGGTTGAACGCCTCGACCAGCGTCTCGAGCCGGGTCCCGTATTCGAGGACGTTTCCGAAGGCCGCGAAGGGATCGGCGCCGGACACGGCGAGCACCAGGGAAGCCACCAGCACCGCCAAGCCCACCGCCGCCAAAGGAGGGCCGACCACCCGGCGCACCACCCGCCAGGTCATGCCGCCGCCCCGGTCATGTAGGCGCCCAGCTCGCGCAGGGTGATGCGGGACGGATCCAGCCGGGCCACGATCTCGCCCCGCAGCATGACCAGCAGGGTGTCGCTCAGGCCGATCAGCTCCTCGAGGTCGGCCGAGAGCAGCAGGACGCCCAGCCCGTCGGCCCGGGCCCGGCGCAGGTCCTCCCACACGGCCGCCTGCGACCCCACATCGATGCCTCTGGTGGGGTGGGCGGCGATGAGGGGGTTGCTTCTGGTGGCCATCTCCCGGCCCACCACCAACTTCTGCTGGTTTCCCCCCGAAAGGGCGTGCATCTGGGTGTTCACCCCCGGCGTGCGCACGTCGAACCGCTCCACCACGTCGGCGGCGTGGGCCTTGGAAGCCTCTTCGTCGATCCAAAGCCGGGAGCGCAGGAAAGGCGGCCGGGTCTGATGGCCCAGGATGCTGTTCTCCCAGACGGGCGCCGGGAGCAGCAGACCGCGGCGGTGACGGTCCTCGGGAATGTATCCGAGGCCGGCCTCCCGCCGCCGGCGCACCGACCACCCGGTCACGTCGTCGCCGTGGAGGCGGATCGACCCTTCTGTTGCCGGGGCGATCCCCAGGATCACCTCCACCAGCTCGGCCTGACCGTTGCCTTCCACGCCGGCCACCCCCACGATCTCGCCGCAGTGCACCTCGAAGCTCACGTTCCGCAGCCGGACTACCCCGACCTCGTCCACCGCCGAAACGTTCTCGACCTCTACGGCCACCCGGTCGGTGATCGTGACCTCCCGCGTCTCGGGGGTGGGGAGCTCGGAACCCACCATCAGCTCGGCCAGATCCTGGGCGGTCACGTCCTGCGGTTTCACGGTGGCCACCGAGCGGCCCTGGCGGAGCACCGTGATCGTATCGGCGACGGCCAGCACCTCGTCCAGCTTGTGGTCGATGAAGATGATGGTGTGGCCCTCGGCTTTCAGCTCCGCCATGTTGCGGAAGAGCTCCTCCACCTCCTGGGGAACCAACACCGCGGTGGGCTCGTCCAGGATCAGGATGCGGGCGCCCCGGTAGAGGATCTTGATGATCTCTATCCGCTGGCGCTCCCCCACCTCCAAGGCCTCCACCATGTCGTCGAAGTCCAGCTCCAGCCCGTAGGCCTCACCTAGCTCCTCCAACCGGGAACGGGCCGCGGCGAAGTCGATCATCGGCCCCTTGGGGGGTTCGGCGCCCAGGATCACGTTCTCGAGCACCGTCAGGTTGTCGGCCAGCATGAAGTGCTGATGGACCATCCCGATCCCGACGTCGATGGCGTCCTTCGGGGAGGAGAATGCCCGTTCCTCCCCCAATACCTCGATCCGGCCCTCGTCCGGCGGCTGCATACCGTAGAGTATCTTCATCAGGGTCGACTTGCCGGCGCCGTTCTCGCCGCAGATGGCGTGGATCTCCCCCGACTCCACCATCAAGTCAATGTCGTCGTTGGCCACCACGCCGGGGAACCGCTTGGAGATCCCCTGGAGCCGGACCGCCGCGCTCACCTGCTCATCCACTCCGTTCCCTGCTGGGGCCCCATCAACCTCCGTAGTCGGCGGGGTCCCGGCTCACAACTACGGCACCCGAGACGATCTGCTCCTTGAAGGCGTCGAGCTGGGAAACGATGTCGTCTATGTGACCGCCGGATGTGGAGTACCCCACCCCGTCGACCGACAGATCGAACACCTGCGGACCGGCCGAGAACGAACCCGCCTGCACAGCCGCGATGGTGTTGAACACCGCCACATCCACCCGCTTGAGCATCGAAGTCAGGATGTAGTCCTGGAAGTCGGGAGCGGTCAGGTACTGGTCGGAGTCCACCCCGATCGCCCACACATGCGTATCGTTCGCCTCCGAATAATCCTTCGCCGCCTGGAACAACCCCCCGCCGGTGCCCCCCGCCGCGTGATAGACCACATCCGCACCCCGCTCGAACATCGACTGCGCAATCACCCGACCCGCCGCCGGATCATTGAACCCACTGAAATCCGGAGGCTCCGTCACATACTGCGAAATCACCTCGATCGAAGGATCCACCGCCTGAACACCCGCCAAGAAACCGGCCTCGAAGGCGTGGATCAACGGGATGTTCACCCCGCCTATATAACCGACGACCCCGGTCTGGGACTTCAGCGCCGCCGCCGCGCCCACCAGGAACGACCCCTGCTCCTCCGAAAATATCAACCCCGCCACATTCGGAGCATCTACCACCGAATCCACGATCGCGAAACTGGTCTCGGGGTACTCAGCAGCCACAACCGTTATCGGCTCACCGAACAAGAAACCCACCCCGATCACCAGATCAGAACCCTCGGACGCTTGCAACGCCAGCAGCTCCTCACGGTTCGTCCCGTCCTCGTTGGCCGAAGCTTCCGAAGTGCCGACACCCAACTCGGCCGCCGCCTTGTCCAGACCGGCCGCCGCCGCATCGTTGAACGACTGATCCCCCCGACCGCCGATGTCATATACCAAACCGATATCGATCGGCTCACCCGCCGGAGGCGCCGGGGGCGGAGCAACCCCGATGTCGGCCGGGTCGCGGCTCACGGTTATCTCGCCCGAGACGATCCGCCCCTTCCAGTTGTCGAGCTGGGAAACGATGTCGTCTATGTGACCGCCGGACGTGGAGTACCCCACCCCGTCGACCGACAGATCGAACACCTGCGGACCGGCCGAGAACGAACCCGCCTGCACAGCCGCGATGGTGTTGAACACCGCCACATCCACCCGCTTGAGCATCGAAGTCAGGATGTAGTCCTGGAAGTCGGGAGCGGTCAAGTACTGGTCGGAGTCCACCCCGATCGCCCACACATGCGTATCGTTCGCCTCCGAATAATCCTTCGCCGCCTGGAACAACCCCCCGCCGGTGCCCCCCGCCGCGTGATAGACCACATCCGCACCCCGCTCGAACATCGACTGCGCAATCACCCGACCCGCCGCCGGATCATTGAACCCACTGAAATCCGGAGGCTCCGTCACATACTGCGAAATCACCTCGATCGAAGGATCCACCGCCTGAACACCCGCCAAGAAACCGGCCTCGAAGGCGTGGATCAACGGGATGTTCACCCCGCCTATATAACCGACGACCCCGGTCTGGGACTTCAGCGCCGCCGCCGCGCCCACCAGGAACGACCCCTGCTCCTCCGCAAAAATCAACCCCGCCACATTCGGAGCCTCCACCACCGAATCCACGATCGCGAAGCTCACCTCCGGGAACTCCGCGGCCACATTGGCCATCGGCTCACCGAACAGGAACCCGACACCGATCACCAGATCAGAACCCTCGGACGCCTGCAACGCCAGCAGCTCCTCACGGTTCGTCCCATCCTCATTGGCCGAAGCCTCCGAAGAAGACACCCCCAACTCGTTCTCGGCCCGATCCAAACCGGCCGCCGCCGCATCGTTGAACGACTGATCCCCCCGACCGCCTATATCGAACACCAACCCCACACTCACCGGCTCACCTACCGGCGCCGCACCCTGGGTGGTTTCCGTCGGGGTCTGGGCCGCCGGGGTGGTGGTCGTATCCGGCTCGCCGCCGCCCCCGCACGCCGCCGCCAGCAACCCGACAACAACCGCGACGATCGACAACCTGGTTCGTATATGCATGGTTCTCCGCTCCTCCGCTTCGGGATCCCTCGACACAGGGACCGCCGGTGGGTTCATACTACGCGTCCCGCGTCCTCCCTGTCACGCAGAAAGGCCCGCGCCGCAGAGGAGTCACATCCAAGGGGCCGGGGAGGGTGCTGAACAACGAACGATGCTCTCGGGAGGTTGCTCCCGCCCTCCGCTCGACGATCTCCTAGGACTCGGAGTCGACCAGATCGACGGGCGGGGTGTCGGGCGTGTCGACCATCTCGAAGAAAAGGGTCTCTTCGGATTCGGGGTCGATGTCGACCACGATGGTGGTGCCCGACCGGTACTCGCCCAAGAGCACCTGCTCGGCCAGCGGGTCCTCCAGGTAGCGCTGGATGGCCCGCCGCAGGGGCCGGGCGCCCATATGCCGGTCGTAGCCCTTCCTGACCAGGAAGGTCTTGGCCGCATCGCTCAGCACCAGGTCCAGCGCCTGGGTGGCGAGCTGTTCCCGGTCCCTGACCAGCAGGAGGTCTACGATCTGCTTCACCTCGTCCTCGGTGAGCTGGTGGAACACGATCACCTCGTCGATGCGGTTGAGGAACTCGGGGCGGAAGTGGCGCTTGAGCTCGTCGGTCAGCTTCTGCTTCATCTTCTCGTAGGAGACCTCGTCGCTCTCCCGCTGGAAACCCACCGACCGCTTGGTCAGGGAGTCCGACCCCAGGTTGGAGGTCATGATGATGACCGTGTTCTTGAAGTCGACCGTGCGGCCCTGGGCGTCCGTCAGGCGCCCGTCCTCCAATATCTGCAGCAGGGTGTTGAAGACATCGGGGTGGGCTTTTTCGACCTCGTCGAACAGGACCACCGAGAAGGGCTTGCGCCGCACCGCCTCGGCCAGCTGCCCGCCTTCGTCGTATCCCACGTATCCGGGCGGCGACCCCACCAGGCGGCTCACCGTGTGCTTCTCCATGTATTCGGACATGTCGATCTGGATGAGGGCGTCCTCGTCCCCGAACAGGAACTCGGCCAATGCCTTGGCGGTCTCCGTCTTGCCGACCCCCGACGGCCCCAGGAAGATGAACGATCCGCTGGGCCGCTTGGGGTCTTTGAGGCCGGCCCGCGTGCGCCGGATGGCCCGGCTCACCGCCGATATGCCGTCGTGCTGGCCGATGATCCGCTTGTGCAGCTCCTCCTCCATGTGCACCAGCCGGGCGGTCTCCTCCTCGGTCAGGCGGTGCACCGGGATTCCCGTCCATTGGGCCAGCACATCGGCTATCTCGTCCTCGTCTATCACCCAGTCGTCCGGTGAGCTCTCCATCTCCAGGTCCGATTTCCGCTGGGCCCGGTCGGAGAGAAGGGCGCGCTCCTGGTCGCGGAGCTGGGCGGCCCGCTCGAACTGCTGGGCCGACACGGCCTGCAGCTTGTCGTTGCGCACCGCGCTCAGCTGATCGTCGATCTGCTTCAGCTGCGGGCTGGCCCCGCGCTTGAAGATGCGGTTCCGGCTGCCGGCCTCGTCGATCAGGTCGATGGCCTTGTCGGGCAGGAAACGGTCGGAGATGTACCGGTCGGCCAGGGTGGCGGCCGTCTTCAGGGCGCTGTCGGTGAAACGCACCGAGTGGTGGGCCTCGTAGCGGTCCTTCAGGCCGTGCAGTATCAGGATCGTCTCGGTGACGGTCGGCTCGTCCACGGTTATCGGCTGGAAACGCCGCTCCAGCGCCGAATCCTTCTCCAGGTACTTGCGGTACTCCTCCAGGGTGGTGGCGCCCACCGTCTGGAGCTCGCCCCGGGCCAGCATCGGTTTGAGGATGCTGGCGGCGTCGATGGCCCCCTCGGCGGCCCCCGCCCCCACCAGGGTGTGTATCTCGTCGATGAACAAGACAATGTCCCCGCGGTTCTTTATCTCCTTCAGCACCTTCTTGAGCCGCTCTTCGAAATCCCCCCGGTAGCGCGAGCCGGCCACCAAGGCCCCCAGGTCGAGGGTGTATATCTGCTTGGAGGTGAGGGTGTCGGGAACCTCCCCGGCCGTGATCCGCTGGGCCAAGCCCTCCACGATGGCCGTTTTGCCCACCCCGGGTTCACCGATCAGCACCGGGTTGTTCTTGGATCGCCGGGACAGTATCTGCATGACCCGTTCGATCTCTACCTGGCGCCCGATGACCGGATCGAGCCCATTGTCGCGGGCCAGATGGGTGAGGTTGCGCCCGAACTGGTCGAGCACGGTGGATCCCGATACCGAGGCTCCCCTGGACGGTCCGGCGGTGGCCGGGGCGGGCTCGTCGCCCGAACCCCCCGAGAGCAGCTGAATGACCGTGTGCCGCACCTTGGGCAGGTCGGCGCCGAGCTTCTCGAGCACCTGAGCCGCCACCCCGTCCCCCTCCCGAATGAGCCCGAGCAGGATGTGCTCGGTGCCGATGTAGTTATGGCCCAGCTGGAGGGCCTCCCGCAGGCTCAGCTCCAGCACCTTCTTGGCGCGGGGCGTGAACGGAATGTGCCCGGAAGGAGATTGGTGGCCCTGGCCGATGGTCTCCACCACCTGGCTGCGCACCGAATCCAGACGTATCTTGAGACTCTGCAAGCCCCGGGCCGCCACCCCCTCGCCTTCATGTATCAGGCCGAGGAGGATGTGCTCGGTGCCGATGTAGTTGTGGTTGAGCAACCGGGCCTCTTCTTGGGCCAGCACCACAACACGACGGGCCCGGTCGGTGAAGCGTTCGAACAAAGCTTATCGACCTCCCGAGCTGAGCGGTTCCGTTACTGCAGGCAACAAGCTTAGGCGCGCTTGTTTCCTAGGGGGCGACTATAGCCCCTATGCGGACATCTGTCCTCCCTGAGGAGAATCGTAAACACCTCCGGCATGTAGCGGTAACGACCCTGCGGGGAACGGCAACAGCCCTGCGGGAGCTCGGGGCGGGCCGTACAGCGAGCCGGTCTGCATCCCTTGCATCCTTGGATACTGAAAGCTCCGGGCCCCCGGATCCCCCGGATCCCCCGGATCCCCCCGGATCGGTTCCTCGGGCTTACCATGGGCCGAACGACGACAAGCGACAGTCTGGTGAACGAAATGGCAACGCCGGGCCTGCGGGAACTGATCGACATTCCCGGCCTCTGGCAGAGGGTGGACCGTGTAGAGGAACGGCTCTTCGAGGCCTCCACCTCGGACGACCCCTTCCTGACCCGGATCGCCCAGCATCTCCTGACGGCGGGGGGCAAGCGCTTCCGCCCCGTCCTGGCTCAGCTGGCCGCCGAGTTCGGACCATCGCGGGACCACCGCCTGATCGAAGCCGGCGCTGCCGTGGAGCTGATCCACATCGGCTCCCTCTATCACGACGATGTGATAGACGAGGCGGAGGTGCGGCGCGGGACCGTGTCGGTCAACGCCAACTGGAGCAACACCGAGGCCATCCTGGCCGGAGACTTCCTCATCGCCCGGGCTTCGGAGGTGGCCGCCGCCAGCCTCGGCGAGGAAGCGGTTCGGCTCCTCGCCCGCACCTATGCCGAGCTGGTGGAGGGCCAGGCGCTCGAGCTCCGGCTGACCGGGGGCCTGACCCACGGACCCGCCGATCACTACCGGGTGATCGGAGGCAAGACCGCCAGCCTGATCCGAACCTCGGCCCGGCTGGGCGCCTTGGCCGCCGACGCCCCGCCCGGCTTGGTGGAGGCGCTGACCACCGCCGCCTGGGAGCTGGGCATGGTGTTCCAGCTCACCGACGACGCCCTCGACCTAGTGGCTACCGAGGAGCAGCTGGGCAAGCCGACCGGGAGCGACATCCACCAAGGGGTGTACACCCTTCCGGTGCTCCGCGCTCTCAAGGGGCCGTCCGGGGGCCTGATATCGGAGCTCCTGGCCGGCGGCGTACCGTTCGAGAACGAAGCGGTAACCGAAGTGATACGTCTGGTCAAAGAAGGAGGCCACGTCGAGAAGACCCTCGAAGAGTGCATGGAACGGATGAGGAAGGCTTCCGAGGCCGTCGCCGCCCTCCCCGACATAGAGGCCCGCTCGGTGCTGGATCGGCTGGGGGGCTTCCTGGTAGAACGAGTCCGCCAAGCCGGCGGCTAGGCATACTCTCCCCGAATATCACAGCTAGCGTTGGGCGGCGCAGCGGAGGAGTTACATGAGCAATGAGGATGGGCCGATGAGAGCATGGGTGGTTCGCGCCGGTGGAACCGGGGAACATGAGGACTTCGCCTTGGAGAGCAATGTGGCTGTTATCGGTTGGTCAAAGGTGGTGAAGGACCTCTCCAATACGACCAAAGAAGACATCCGCCAAGTATTGCAGGATGCTGATCCCGATCTCGGAAAACATGCGTTGGGCAACAACGTCGGGCAGCTATACCGGTTCGTCCACGAAATCGAGCAGGGCGACTTGATAGTCATTCCCATTAAAACAACCAATACCCTCGCCATCGGAAGCTGCGTAGGAGATTACGAGTATCGCCAAGACGCCCCGGCGGGCCGCCGCCATGTCCGTCCCGTGAAATGGATCAGGACCGAAATACCACGCCACTCGGTGGGGCAGGATCTGCTCTATACCCTTGGCGGCTTGATGACCGTATTCGGGGCCAAACGGAACAACGCCGCCGCCCGGCTGAAAGAACTGGCCTCTTCCGGTTTGGATCCGGGAAAAAGTGCCGAGGTCGCAGATGGTGACGAAACGGCCCCTTACCCGGATTCGGTCGACGAAGAAACTCTGGTGAATGTCGAGCTGCTGGCCGCCGACCGCATCGAAGCCCACATCGCAAAAGAGTTCACCGGGCATCGGCTCGCCGAGCTCGTAGAGGCAATCCTCCGCGCTGAGGGATACGTAACCTGGCGGTCACCGCCCGGCCCTGACGGTGGAGTGGACGTGTTGGCCAGCTCAGGCCCGTTCGGTCTGGACAAGCCGCGGATCGCAGTGCAGGTCAAGTCAGGAAAGAGTGCAGTAAACACGCCCACGATGCGCAACCTGCAGGGTGCTGCCGCTAACTTCGAAGCCGACACGGCGCTCTTCGTAGCGTGGGGCGGTTTCAACCGGGAAGCACGCAAGCTGGCGAGGAGCAAGTGGTTCCAGCTTCGGATATGGGACTCCCGCGACCTGATCGACAAGATCACGGAGAACTATGACAAACTCCCGGAACATATCCAGGCCAAGCTCCCCCTGAAACAGATATGGACCCTGGCTCTCGATGACGAGTAGCACCGCTGTATCCACGAGGGCGGTTGCTGCGAAATCGATATCCGGTGGAACTGCCCGTCTAGCGGAGAGGTTGCTCGGGGCGCAGGTGGGGGAAGAGCACCACCTCCCGCAGGTTTCTCTGGTCGGTGAGCAGCATCACTAGGCGGTCCACCCCGATGCCCAGGCCGCCCGTGGGCGGCATACCCGATTCCAATGCCCGTAGGAAGTCCTCGTCGAGCGGGTGGGCCGACAGGTCGCCGGCCGCCCGGGCCGCGGCCTGCGCCTGGAAGCGGGCCCGCTGTTCGATCGGATCGTTCAGCTCGGTGAAGGCGTCGGCGTGCTCGCTCCCGGCGATGTAGAGCTCGAAGCGCTCGACCAGCCCTTCGACCGAACGGTGGCAGCGTGCCAGCGGCGAGATCTCGACCGGGTGGTCGATGACGAAGGTGGGATCCCACAGCCTGGGCGCCGCCAGCCGGTCGAACACCTGCTCCACCAGCTTGCCGAACCCCCAGGCGGGGTCGGTCTCCACCCCGGCCTGCTCGGCGAGGGCCCGCATCCGGGCCGGGGGGGTCGAGGGGAACACGGGCGACCCCAGGGCCTCTCCCACCAGCTCCAGCATCGGGGCGCGGCGGTAGGGGGGTCGGAGATCGACCGGACGGCCCTGATAGGTGAGGCGGGCGCTCCCCGCCGCCCGTTGGGCCGCCGCCTCGAACACCTCCTCCACCAGCCGCATGATGTCGCGGTAGTCGGCCAAGGCCTGATAGGCCTCGAGGGTGGTGAACTCGGGGTTGTGCCGGGCGTCCATGCCTTCGTTGCGGAACACCCGGCCCAGCTCGAACACCCGCTCCATGCCCCCCACCACCAGCCTCTTGAGATGGAGCTCGGTGGCTATCCGAAGGTACATGTCGATCCCCAAGGCGTTGTGGTGGGTCTCGAAGGGCCGGGCCAACGCCCCGCCCGCCTGCAGCTGGAGAACCGGGGTCTCGACCTCCACGAAGCCCCGCCCCTCGAACTGGCGGCGCAGCTCGGAGACCACCCCGGCCCGCACCTCGACGATGCGCCGCGCCTCGGGGTTGACCAGAAGGTCCAGCTCCCGTCGGCGAAAACGCCGCTCCTTGTCCTTGAACCCGTGCCACTTGGCGGGCAGAGGCCGCAGGGCCTTGGCGAGCAGTGCGTAGTCGGACACATGGACGCTCGGCTCGCCCCGGCGGGTGGTGATCACCTCGCCCCGAGCCCAGACCCAGTCCCCCCCGTCGAGTTCCCCGAACCCGGCGAACCGTCCGCCCAGACCCTGCTCGTCCGCGAACAGCTGGACGCGCCCCGAATAATCCTGCAACACCCCGAACACCAGCCGGCCCAGGCGGCGCAGGTTCATGAGCCGCCCGGCCACCGCCGCTGTCTCGCCGGTGCGGGTGTCCGGTTCCAGGCCTGCGCAGCGGTCGTGTATCTCGGATGCCGAGGCGTCGCGTGTGTAACCGAGCGGATAGGGGTCGATCCCCTCGGCCCGCAGGTGGTTCACCTTCCACAGCCGACGGACGGTGAGCCGGCGGTCGGCCGGGACGGCGTTCTCGGGGACGGCGTTCTCGGGGATGCCGCTCTCGGTTGTTTCCGTTACACCGGGTTCGTTCATCGGTCGGAAAGGGTACCGCAGCCGCACCGAATCATCGGTTGCGCTCCCATATGAGGCGGAGGCCCTCCAGGGTGAGGGTCTCGTCGACCGTCGAAACCAGGCCGCACAGCGGGACGATCACAGGTGCGATCCCGCCGGTGGCCACCACGGCGGGCCGATCTTCCGCCCCGCCCCCCAGGTGCTCGAATATCCGCGCCAATATCCCGTCTACCAGACCGGCGTACCCATAGAGAAGGCCGCTCTGGATGGCTTCCACGGTGCCCTTGCCCACCACAGACCGGGGCGGCGCCAGATCCACCCGCCGCAGGGCGGCGGTGGCCGACACCAGCGCCTCCATCGACACTTCGAGGCCGGGGGCGATCGCCCCGCCGATGTAGTCGCCGGAGTCGTCCACCACGTCGAAGGTGGTGGCGGTTCCGAAATCGACCACCACCGCCGGGGCGCCGTAGCGCTCCCGGGCCGCCGCCGAGTTCACCACCCGGTCGGCCCCCACCTCCCGCGGGTTGTCGATCTTGATGGCCATACCCGTGCGGATGCCGGGCCCCACCACCAGCACCTTTCCGACCAGTTTCCCCAGGGCGGACTGCAGGGCGGACGCCGCCGGAGGCACCACCGACGACAGGGCGGCGCCTTCGAAGCCCCCGATCCGATAGCCGGCCGATCCCAGCAGCCCTTCGAGCAGGAACGAGAACTCGTCCGCGGTGCGTTCCCGTCCGCTGGAGAGCCGCCATTGTTCGACTACCCGTGTTCCCTCCAGAACCCCGATCACGGTCTGGGTGTTGCCTACGTCGACCGCCAGGAACATCGCGCCCTCCTCATCGGCCGCCGGCGGGGTCGGCGCCGGCCGGGTCCGCATCGTAGAGCACGCTCGGCCTGTCGAGCCACACCCCGCGATCGGCCGCCGCCCCCCGGCCGTCCACAGTGAACCGCACGTTGTCGATGATGCGCACCGCACCGAACCGGGCGGCGGCGGCCAGCACCACCTCTCCTTCGAGGCGGTCGACCGGTTCCATGGCGGCGGCGGTGCAGGCCTCGGCGTAGTCGAGGGCGCCGGGAGGAAGGGCGTTCCGCACCGCCCCCTCCACCGCCGCCGCGCTCCGCTCCCCATCCTCGAACAAACGGGCCGCCTCCAGCAGGCCCCGGGAGAGCGCCCGCGCCTCCTCCCGATAGGCGCCCAGCAACACGTTCCGGGACGACAGGGCCAGGCCGTCGGCCTCGCGAACCAGCGGGCAGCCCACTACCTCGGTCGGGAAACCCAGGTCGTGGACCAGGCGGGAGACCATGGCCAGCTGCTGGGCGTCCTTGCGCCCGAAGTAGGCCCGGTCGGGCTGCAGTCCGGCGAACAGCTTGGTCACCGCGGTCGCCACCCCGTCCATGTGACCGGGGCGGTAGGCGCCTTCCAGGCGGTCCCCGATCCCCGCCACCGACACCCCGGTCAGGGGCGCTTCCAGGAACATCTCCGCCGGGTCCGGGATCACCATCACATCGACCCCGGCCGCCGCCGCCAGTTCCAGGTCGCGTTCGTGATCTACCGGATACCGGGCCAGGTCGGCCGGATCCTCGAACTGCAGGGGGTTCACGTACAGGGTGACCATGGTCCGGTCGCATTCGGACGCCGACCGCTCCATGAGCGAGAGATGGCCTTCGTGGAAGAACCCCATGGTCGGAACCAGGCCCACCCTGCCCTGCGCCATGGCCCGCGCCTCGGCCATGGAACCCGCCAACTTCATGCCGGCGCCCCATCCATCAGCCCGCAGGCGCCGATGCCCCCTTGCCCCACGACGATGAGCGCCCCACAACGATGATCCAACTCGTACTCCTGGTTGCGGTCCGTGTATCGGCGCCGATCCGGCGGCCAGATTAGAAGGACGCCCCCCAGATTAGAAGGACGCCGAGCAATTCACCGGCGGCCCTCGTCTCCCCGCCAACCGACCCCCTCGATCCGGCGGACCCGCTGATCCGCCACCCCTGGAAGCAGGTCGGCCACAAGGGTTCCGTCGGGATCGCGGGCCTCCGGCCAGGCGGCGGCCAGCGGTTCCAGCACGAACCGGCGCTCCCGGTAGCGGGCATGCGGCACCGAGACCGACGGCGTCCGGATGACCGTGCCGCCATGCAGGATCAGGTCCAGGTCGATTGTCCGCGGCCCCCTCGGCGGTCCCCGCACCCGACCCAGCTCCCTCTCGATCCCGAGCAGACGGTCTATCAGGGCTTCGGCCCCCAAACCGGTCTCCACCACCGCCACCGCGTTGTAGAAGGGATCCTGGGGCGGCGCCCCCACCGGATCCGTCTCGTACAGAGGGGAAAGGGCGCGCAGCCGGCCCAGCCGCTCCAACCTGCCCACCGCCTCGTTGAGGGCGGTCAGGCGGTCCCCCAGGTTGGCCCCCAGGGAGACCGCTGCCGTCGTCATGGGGTCGGGCGGCTTGCGCAACGCCGCCATCATCTTCTCCATTGAGGGGGCCGTCTCCGATTACCGCGCATACGGATAATGCCGAACGATCGTCACGGCGACGTCCTCGAACTCCACCGGGATCGGCGCCTCCGGCTTGTGAACCGTTACCTCCACCCGGCGGACCCGGGCGTCCTCCAGCATCAGCTCCGCCACCCGCTCCGCGATCCGCTCGATCAGGTTCCAGCGCTCACCCGACACCCGGCGGTGAATCGCCTCCGCCAGGGTTCCATAGTCGAGGGTGGAGGACAGGTCATCGGAGCGGCACGCCGCGGAGACATCGAGATGGGCGGTGACATCCACCACGAATATCTGGCCCGCCGTCCGCTCCTCGTCCGTCACACCGTGGTGGGCCGGCACCCGCAGCCCCCGCAGCGTGATCGAGTCTCCGGCCCCCGCGAACCGCCCGGGAAACACCTTTCCCGAAGATCCCCCGGACGGTCCGGCGGCGGCCGGGGCGGGCTCGCCGCCCGAACCCCCCGAAAGCAGCCGGATGACCGCGTGGCGCACCTTGGGCAGGTCGGTGCCGAGCTTCTCCAGCACCTGAGCCGCCACCCCGTCCCCCTCCCGAACGAGGCCTAACAGGATGTGCTCGGTGCCGATGTGGTTATGACCCAGATGGAAGGCCTCCCGCAGGCTCAGCTCCAACACCTTCTTGGCGCGGGGCGTGAACGGAATATGCCCGGAGGGAGACTGGTGACCCTGGCCGACGGTCTCCACCACCTGGCTGCGCACCGAATCCAAACGGATGCCGAGACTCTGCAAACCCCTAGCCGCCGCCCCCTCGCCTTCGTGTATCAGGCCGAGGAGGATGTGCTCGGTGCCGATGTAGTTGTGGTCGAGCAACCGGGCCTCTTCTTGGGCCAGCACCACCACACGACGGGCCCCGTCGGTGAAGCGTTCAAACACTGACGGTCGATACTTCCGAACCCGGCATCTCTCACCCTCCGAATCCTCGATCGAACCCGGGCGGGGGTATGAGCGCCCGGGCGGTCGGACCCAGCGGCCTGCCGATGATCTCCTGTATGACCATGGCCGCCACCCGGGGGTCGTCCACCAGCCCTGCAAAAACCACGAACCCGGCCAGCAACCCCGCCACCGTGTCGTCCACGAAGTTGCGATGCACCAAGACCCGCGACCCGGGCTTGGCCAAAGCCTCGCCGATGACCGGGAACACCTTCTCGGCCTCGCGGGGCTCGGGATCCAGATCGACGGGCGCCAGATACACCTCCAGGCCGGCGGTCTCGTAGTTCCTAACGTTCTGGGTTCCGGGGAGCAGGGAAACGACCGTGGTGAATCCGGCCTCTACCAGCCAGGTGATCTCCTCCTCGCGGCGCACCCGCCGGTGCTGGAAGCCTTGGCCGCCGATTCGCGCCGAGGTGGCCAGCCGGTCCTTGATGACCCACTTGAAATCACGCGGTTGAAGTCCGGTTTTCATCACTTTCGCCCATCGGCTCTCACGATAGCGTCGGCCAGGGCCAAGGCGTCGCGGGTGGCGGGAATATCGTGGACCCTGACGATCGAGGCCCCGTACATCGCGCAGATCCCCGAAGATACGGCCGTGATCCCGTCCCGATCTTCGACGGACCGACCGGTTAGGGCGCCCAGGAAGGCCTTGCGGGAGGCCCCCACCAGGACCGGCGCCCCTTCGGCGGCCAGGCCGGGCAAACCCGCCAGAAGAGCCAGGTTGTGATCGATGGTCTTGCCGAAACCGATGCCGGGGTCGACCGCTATCGCCCGCCTGCCCACCCCGGCCGCGGCGGCCGCCTCGACCCTGTACCGGAGGTAGCCCCGCACTTCCCCCACCACATCGTCGTAGAACGGATCGCGCTGCATGGTGCGCGGGTTGCCCCGCATATGCATCAAGACCACCCCCACCCCGGCGGATGCGCAGAGTCCGGCCATCCCGTCCGCCTCGAGCGCAGCCACGTCGTTGACCACCGCCGCCCCCGCCTCGATGCACCGCTCCGCCACCTTCGGTTTCGACGTGTTGATCGACACCGGCACCCCGGCGGCGGCCAGACGCTCGACCACCCCCGCCACCCTCCTCAGCTCCTCCCCCTCCTCCACCTCCCGGGCGCCGGGGCGGGTCGACTCGCCGCCCACATCCACCAGATGGGCGCCCTGCTCCCAGAGGCGAAGGCCGCGGGCCACCGCCCTTTCCAGGCTCAGGAAGCGCCCGCCGTCCGAGAAGGAGTCGGGGGTGGCGTTGACCACCCCCATCATCAGGGTGCCTTCGCCGGGGTCCAGGACAACCCCGCCGCCGATGCGCCAGCGGGGCCGCTTCAAACCCGGGCCCGGTCGATCAGGGCGAAGGCCTCCGCCCTGGTGGCGGCGCTGCGGCGGAACTGGCCCCGCACCGAGGAGGTCTGGGTTACGGCGCCGGGTTTGCCGACCCCCCGCATCTCCAGGCACAGGTGCCGGGCCTCCACCACCACCAGCACCCCGCGCGGCGTCAGCACCTCGTCTATGGCGTCCGACACCTGGGTGGTGAACCGTTCCTGCATCTGCAGTCGGCGCGCATAACCGTCCACCAGCCGCACCAGCTTGGAGAGCCCCGTGACCTTCCCGTCCGGTATGTAGGCGGCGTGTACCGCACCGTGGAAAGGAAGGAAGTGGTGCTCGCACATCGAAAAGAACGGGATGCCGCTCACCAGCACCATCTCCTGGTGTTTCTCTTCCGAGAAGACCCGGTGGAGATGCTCGCGGGGGTCGCGGCCCATTCCCTCGAATATCTCGGCGTACATCCGGGCCACCCGGGCCGGGGTGTCGGCCAAGCCCTCCCGACGGGGGTCCTCGCCGAGCGCCTCGATTATCTGTAATACGGCGCTCTCGATGGCCGGCTGATCGATCACCCGACCCGACATGGATATTCGGTCACCCGGAGACCGAAGGGTCCGCCGCCCGCGCGGCCGCCGCCGCCTCCGACAGAGACGGCCGGGCCGTCAAAGGAACCCGGATACGGGGGCTTCCGCCCCCGCCCGCCTCCCACTTGGGCACGTCGTGGAGGACGGCGGCTATCTCCTTCTCCTTCAGGGTCTCGACCTCCAACAGCCGGTCGGCGAGCCGGTGCAGGGCATCCGTATGGGTGGTGAGG
The DNA here is from genome assembly GCA_958295745.1 of uncultured Acidimicrobiia bacterium. Taxonomy (GTDB): domain Bacteria; phylum Actinomycetota; class Acidimicrobiia; order Spongiisociales; family Spongiisociaceae; genus CATQHD01. The sequence goes on from OY282370.1 coordinate 751,699, forward strand.
ATGCGCTTGGCCTCGTCGTGGGCCTGGCCCAGCAGGGCCCGCACCTCGTCGTCGATGGCCGCCGCCACATCGTCGGAGTAGTTCTGCTGACTGGAGTAGTCGCGACCCAGGAACACCTCTCCGTGGTTCTTCCCGTATCTCATCGGACCGAGAGCGTCGCTCATCCCGTATTCCATCACCATGCGGCGGGCCTGTTCGGTGGCTTTCTCGATGTCGTTGGAGGCGCCGGTGGTGGGATCGGCGAAGATGATCTCCTCGGCGGCCCGGCCGCCCATCAGCATGGCCAGCTGGTCGGTCAGCTCGGAGCGGCGAAGGTAGTTGCGGTCCTCTGTCGGGAGGGACAGGGTGTAGCCGCCCGCCCGGCCCCGGGGGATGATGGTCACCTTGTGGATCGGGTCGGCGTCGGGCAGCGCGAACCCCACCAGGGCGTGGCCCCCTTCGTGGTAGGCGGTCACCTTCTTCTCACGGTCGGTCATCACCCGGCTCTTGCGCTCCGGGCCGGCGATCACCCGGTCGATGGCTTCCTCCAGCTCGGCCAGCCCGACCTCCGCCTTGTCGCGGCGGGCGGCCAGCAGGGCGGACTCGTTTATCAGGTTGGCTAGGTCGGCGCCGGTGAAACCCGGCGTCTGGCGGGCGACCGTTTCCAGGTCCACCTCTTCGGAGATCGGCTTGCCCTTGGCGTGGACGGCGAGGATTGCACTGCGCCCCCTCAGGTCGGGCCGGTCCACCACGATCTGGCGGTCGAAACGCCCCGGGCGCAACAGAGCCGGATCGAGTATGTCGGGGCGGTTGGTGCCGGCGATGACGATCACCCCGCTCGACACGTCGAACCCGTCCAGCTCCACCAGCAGCTGGTTGAGGGTCTGTTCCCGCTCGTCATGGCCGCCTCCCAGGCCCGCCCCCCGGTGCCGCCCGACCGCGTCGATCTCGTCGATGAAGACTATGGCGGGCGCCGCCGTCTTGGCCTGTTCGAACAGGTCGCGCACCCGGCTGGCCCCCACCCCCACGAACATCTCCACGAAATCGGAACCGGAGATCGAGAAGAAGGGCACCCCGGCCTCGCCCGCCACCGCCCTGGCCAGGAGAGTCTTGCCGGTGCCGGGCGACCCGTAGAGAAGCACGCCTTTGGGGATCTTGGCGCCCATCGCCCTGAACTTCTGGGGCGATTCGAGGAAGTCCTTTATCTCGCCCAGCTCCTCGATGGCCTCCTCGAGGCCCGCCACGTCCTCGAAGGTGACCTTGGGCTGGTCCTTGGGCACCTGTTTGGCCTTGGCTTTTCCGAACTGCATGATGCGGCTGCCGCCGCTCTGCATCTGCATGATCACGAAGATCATGAAGCCGAATATCAACAGCCACGGGAGGAAGCCGAGAACCATCTCCCAGAAGCCGGGCGGCTCGGGATCGATGACCACCTTCACCTCGTTGGCCAAGAGCAGCTCGGTGAGGGCGCCCTCGTACTCCGACGGGTAGAGGACCCGGAACTCGCCGGGGAGCCGGTCCGAGGCGGCGGCGGGATACAGGTTTCCCTCTATCGCGTTGGAACGCTCGAGGATGGTCACCTCGGCCACGAGGCCGGTCCTCACCGCATCTTCGAACACGGTCAGGTCGACTTCCTCGGAACGGGAGGACTGGTTCAGGAAACGCTGCCCCATCAGCACCAGCGCCATCACCACGAGGCCGTAGACGAGAATGGTTCGGGTGGTCTTGCTCACTGTTTCCCTTCGTGCGCCGTTCTCACGCCCTGAACCCTGCCACATGGGGAGAACAAGGCTAAACCCGCCCCCGTATTAGGGGCCTGCCGTAATTTCTTCCCATATCCTAAGAGGCCGCCGAGGATATCGGGCGAGATATCGCATCCGAGCCGGCGGGAACGGCGCCTCCCCCCCGATTGCCGCATCCGGGCGGGCCGATTCCAAGGAGTTCGGATGTACTTTCGGGGATCTGTCGCGGCGCCGCGTTCCTCCCCGTGGGAGGGCGCGAAACATAGGGGTTGACCTTTCCTTCGAAATGGGAGATGCTGTAGAGGTAAGAAGAGATCCGCCGCTTCGGTCCGGACGGCGGGGGATGAAACAGAAGCCTCGCCTCGATGTTGCGGCCCCTCTGCGGGGGGTAACGGAACGGAGGGCGAGCAGTAGCCCGAAGCCGAATGAGAAACTTCGGACCGGGGTCGGGCCCACGCGCCCGATCCCCCCGGTCTTGGCACAGTGCGGTGGTGGCGGGGAGGGAGCCCAAGGGGCGGCGGAAAGTCGGGCGGGAAATTTTCGCGTACTCCCGGCGCCGACCCGCACAGCCGGCCCCGACCGTTCATAGCCGGGGTGGGAGACAGTCGTCAGCAACCGGATGACCCGGGGCCATCGGCCGCAACAGACACGCCTTTTCCCTCGTCGGAGCGCACGCCCCTAAGCAGGCCCCTTCGTAAGGAAACAGCGCACGGTCCCGGTGGGATGCGAGAGGAGCGGTGCAGCGGGTTGTCCGCTCAGACCCGGCACGCCCACCATCCACGACCGGCGCCTCTACCCCCGCCGATTACGCGCAATCACATGAACTGCCCGTCTAGAGGGAGTGCTGGTCGAGCACCCCGATGTACGGGAGGTTGCGGTACACTTGGTCGAAGTCGAGTCCGTAGCCGACCACGAACTCGGGGCCGATCGTGAACCCCGTGTAGCGGACCTCCACCGGCACCCGTTGCATGTCCTTCTTTACCAGCAGGCTGGCCAGCTCCATGGAGGCAGGCCGGCGCAGCCGCAGGGTCTTGAGCAGGTAGTCGAGGGTCAATCCCGAGTCGACGATGTCCTCCACCAGCAGGACGTGACGCCCGGCGATCTCCTCATCCAGGTCCTTCAGTATCCGCACCACCCCCGAGGTCTTGGTGGCCGCCCCGTACGACGCCACGGCCATGAAGTCGAACTCGACGGGTAACCGGACGCGGCGGGCCAGGTCCGCCATCACCATGAAGGCCCCCCTGAGTATGCCCACCATCAACAGGGACCGGCCCTCGTAGTCGCGGGTGATCTCCTCGCCCATCTCCCGCAGCCGCTCTGCGATCTGCTCCTCGCTGATCAGTACCCGACCGGTTTCCACTGCTCCTCCCGGACCGCCGACAGCACCACGTAACCTACCGTATCCGCGGACACCCAGCCGGTGTAGGCCCTCCGCACGCCGGGAATCCAGACCACCCGGCCGGCCGCTTCCAGCACCGGCCGGCCCGGACGCTCGTCCCGGGGGATCCCGGCCTCGGCCAAGGAGTCGGCGACGCGCTTGCGCCCCCGGCGCATGGCGATCCGATCGTCCGGCGCCGCCGCCCTGATCACCGCTCTCTGCTCAGGCTCCCGACCGGTGGAGGCGCAGCCGTAGCGGGCGCCGACCTCGAAAGTGCGGGCGTCGAACACCTGCATCCACTTCGAGAAGGGATAGGCCTCGGGGCGGCCGGCGAACATCTGAGCCTCCCAGGTCCAGCCTCCCCAGCGGACCGGCCCCGAAACATCCCACGGGAGCGGGTCGGGAATCTCCGTCCGGCGCACGGCGCCGATCTGTACATGGGCGCCGACCCTCTCGACCGGCCGCCCGCCGGATGTTTGTGCGGGGCCTTCTCCCCTCGCCGCCGCCAGGACCGCCTCGACGTCTTTTCTGGTCCCCGGATATCCGCCGCCCACCGCCCGCAAGGCTCGGCGGGCCGCCCGGCCCGCCAGAGTCGGCGGCAGGGTGTTGAGCACAGGGGCGGGAATGCGCACTCTCCCGCCGCTCTCCTCCACCTTCACCTCGGCGCCCAACCCGTCGAGAAACCGCAGGTCGGCCTCCACCAGGCGGGACATCTCGGCCAGCCGCACCCCGATGCCCGGCGCGAGGGCCCGCTCCCAGGCGGCGAGGGCCCGGCGGATGCGGACCCGCCGGAAGGAAGCGTCCCGGTTGGCGGGGTCGTCGACGAAGGGAAACCCGAGCAGGCCGGCCAGCTCCCTGGTCTCGGAGCGGGTCACCTCGAGCATCGGCCGCACCAGGCGTTTCCGGCTCCGATGGATCCCCCGCAACCCGTCGAGGCCGGCGCCGCGCATCAGGTTGCCGAGCACCGTCTCGGCCTGATCGGTCAGCGTGTGGCCGGTGGCCGCCCGTTCCCCCTCCCGCAACCCGCGCTCCAATGCCGCATAGCGGACCTCCCTCGCCACCGCTTCGGGCGAACCGGGGCCGGACGCATCCACCCGGACGGTCTCGAGATCCAGGTCGAGCCGGCCGGCCACCGCCGCCGCGGCGGCTTCCATGCGGTCCGAACCGGGCCAGCCGTGATGCACATGCACCGCCCGCACCCGCCGCCCGCTCTCCTGCACCGCCCAGGCCAGCACCGCACTGTCCGCCCCGCCGCTCAGGGCCGCCGCCACCGGGAAGGACTCCTCCCCCAGGGCGCGCCCCACCCGTGCGGCGACTTCCGACCCGAGCCGGGTCAGCCGACGCGGGCCAGCCATGAGGCGGGATCGGCGATCTCGGCGCGGGTGGGCAGGGCGTCGGGCGACTCCCAGGCCAGATCCACCGCCGACCGGCCGGCCCGCCGCTCCACCGCCAGGATGAACTCTCTCCCCTCCTCGTACTGGCGCATCTTCATCTCCAGACCGGTGAGCCGCAGCAGCGCCGCCACCCGCGGGTTGTCCCGGCGGCGGGCCGCCATCTGGGACATCCGGCGCCAGGAGACCAGCTCCCGGGCTCCTATCCGGTCCATCACCACATGGCCGTGCCCTTCGAGCAGCGACATGAGCGCCTGCACCCGGTCGAGGCAGCGGAGCTCGTCGGGGGTGGCCATCAGCCCGAGCAGCCCGGCCTCTCCGAACGGGGACCGGGCGTTCAGGCCGCCCTGTCTGACCCGGGACACGAGGAGGGACAAGCGCGACCGGTCGGGTTGGGAAACCGACACCAACCCGGAGGCGAGGTCGAAGAAATAGGATCTCAACCACGGCACCCCCGCGAACTGGAGCCGGTGGGTGGCTTCGTGGAGCGCCACCCAGAACCGGAACTCGGCGGGGCGGAGCTGACGGCGCCGCTCGAACTCCAGGATGTTGGGGGCCGGGAGGCTGATCTCGTCGCCGGCCTCGGACGAGGGGAGCACCAGCTCGTACTGGCCCAGGACCTGGCGGGACAGAACCCCCAGCAACAGACCCATCTCGATGGCCGTCAGGCGTTGGGCGAGGCCCTCGCCGACCCCCTCTTCCTCCAGCCGCCGGCCCACCTCCTCTTGGGCGGGGTGCATGAGCGTCGAGAAGAAGGCCAGGTTCCGCTCTATCCAGGCGCGGCGGTCCACCACCGCCACGGCGGGCGGGCCGCCTCCGGAGAGCCCGGTCTCTTCCTCCACCAGCCGGCCGGCCCGCTCGACCAGACCGGGCGCCGCCTCTTCCAGGGCGAGCCGGTGGTAGCTGTCGGCCAGGGGATAGGAACCGGCCAGCCGGACGGCCACCCGGGCCGCCTGCTCCAAGCGGGGGTCCTCGATCACAAGACGCCCCCGCTGCTGAACCGGGCCGGCGGGACCCGGCTTTCGCGCATCACTTGATGACGCGATAACGGTTCTTGGTGACCCTGACGAAGTACATGATGATGGCGCCCACCACCGCCGCCGTACCGAGCAACAGGGCGGCCGGAACCAGGAACCGGTAGGACCATTCGGGTTCGGGCGGCGCCGAGGAGTCGTCGGGGGCGGGCACGGCGGGTTCGGGAACCACCACCGAGGTGGTCTCTGCCGGTTCGTCCTCTTGGGCGGCGGCGGGCGCCGTGAGGAACACCCCCAACCACAGGGACAGCAACGCACAAAACAGCACCGACGCGGCGGCAGCGGCGGGGGCGGCGGAGCGGGCCGGGAGCGGTGCGGCGGTCATGGCGGCAACTCTACCAGCAGGTGCGGCCCCGGCAGGCGCGTGATGCAATCAGACGCGGCGGCAGGGGGCGCGGCGGCGGAAAGGGGCGCGGCGGCTCTCGGCCCTTGGCCGCGTCCGGTTTCCTCAAGGGGCCTGCGGGCGGGGAGAGAGCCAACCGGGGGGAAGCTCGACGGGGAGGGGCTGGCGGAACAACCCGTCCGGTATCGGCGCCCCGGCCCGGACCAAGGCCAGGTTCCAGGAAGGCGAAGCCCCCAGCGCCCGGCGCAGGACGCCCACCGCGGCGCGGCACGCCGTCCGGGCGCCCGGAACCGCTCTCAACCCCAGGATGCCGCGCAGCCGAGGGGGCGTGACGGCAACCGCCCCGATGAACAGCAGCCGGTACCCCGCCCTCTGCAGCGGGGCCAAGGGCGGATCCGCCAGGAACTCCAAAACGGACCGCATCCCCGGTGACGGCCCCAGGCTCGGATGGCCCTCGACCCAGCGGCCCAGCGGCGCCGCCTCGAGAGGAAGCGGATCGGCGTCGAGCATCCGGCCGATCCGGGCCTGCTCCGCCGTGAACCGGTCGGCTTCGGAGGGCGCCGCCGGACGCGGGCCGTATGCGCGGTAGGCGGCCAGGAACGAGTCCGTCAAGACGTTGTGCACCCAGGCGGCCAGAGCGGGGTTCCCGGCCGAGTAGGGCAGGCCGCGGTGTGATCTCCCCACCACGGGGGCGTGGGCCGCCCGCACCCGCCCCACCGCCCGTTCCACTTCGGGAAGAGCGCCGAAGGTGGTGGCGGTTACGTAGGACGAGGTGCGCGAAAGGCGGCCGAGCGGGTCCTCCCTGTACTGGGAATGGTCGGCCACCCCGGCCGCCGCCTCGGGATGGCAGCTCTGGATGAGCAGCGCCCGGATGCCGCCCACGAAGGCGGAAACGTCGCCGATCAGGGGCCAAGACGCCGAATCGGGGCCGCACACCCCGGCATCACCCCGATACTCCAAGGTGGCCCGCAACGGATAGTCGGCATGGCGGAACGGATCGGTGGCCGAAGCCCCCACCCTCAGCCTGACGGATTCCAGCACTCCCCGCCGCCTGCCCGGCTCGGTCAGCGGCCGGTGCGTTCCCGGACGGAACGGCGGATGCGCTCCAAAACCTCCGGCGGAGCATCGACCCGCACCCGCTCGCGAACGAAGCCCAAGAGCCGCTGTTCGAACTCGTAGGCCCGCTCACAGCCGCGGCACAAGCGCAGGTGCAGCCTGATCCGCACCCTGCGCACCGCCCTCACCTCCCCGTCCAGATACGAGTAGATACGGGAAATGGCGCGCATGCACGAGTCCGAATGTCTGCGCATCATTTCCGATCTCCTGCGGCGCCCAGAAGTCCATGCTCCTCGGCTGCTTCCCACAACGCCTTCTGCAGAGCTTTTCTTCCGCGATGGAGACGGGACATCACGGTTCCGATCGGAATATCCAGCATGGCCGCGATCTCCTTGTAGGAAAATCCTTGGAGATCGGCCAGCAGCACCGGCATCCGGTAGGGTTCGGGAAGGCTGTCGATGGCCCGGCGGACATCCTCCCCGCCCAGGGAGTCGAACACCTGGTCTTCCGCCGACCGCGCCGCCCGCCCGGCCTCGGCGGACGTGATCTTCCGGTACATGTACAGGTCCTCCACCTCGGCCAAATCGATCTCGCGCGGTCGGCGTTTCTGTTTCCTGTACCCGTTGATGAAAGTGTTGGTGAGGATGCGGTAGAGCCAGGCCCGCAGGTTGGTGCCCTCGGTGAACCGGTCATAGGCCCGGTATGCCTTGAGATAGGTCTCCTGGACCAGGTCTTCGGCATCCGCCGGATTCCTGGTCATGCGAAGGGCGGCCGAATAGAGCGGTGAGGCGTATACGAGAGCCTCCCGCTCGAAGTTCGCCCTGTCCGCCATAATTCCACGCCCTTGCCTGCCGCACGATCATACCAAGCCCATAACCGGGTCCCTCATATCCCCTTCCAAGCCCTGCCCCGGAGCGGCGCCCCTGTCCATCGGGGCCGAACACCCGGGGCGCCGGCTGAGAGAGAGATTTGGATATCCCGGAGCCGGAGAGGGGAATCGAACCCCTGACCTGCTCATTACGAGTGAGCCGCTCTGCCGACTGAGCTACTCCGGCCTGTCAGGCCTGTTCATTGCTTGTATGCCTGCATGCCCGATCTTAGTGGAAGGCGCCGCCTACGGAATACCGCAGCTGCCGCCCGAAACGGGAACGACAGGGGCGCCGAGCACCGACAAGGGTATTGAAAGTGTCATAGATAGGGTGTATAATATTGGATAACAGATACAACAGCGGCTCCGCGGGCCACTGTGATATATAAAGGCCGCCCGGCCCAGAGGCACCGATCTCCCGGCTCCTTCGAAGCGGGGAAGACGCCCTCCAAGGGCAAGGCCGGCCGGACTAGCTGTGCTGAGACGGATCGGGCAGTTGCCGGGCAAACACGCCCCGGCGGCCCGAAGACGATGGATCGGTGGCGGCGGGGGCTGGGCCCGGCGAAGCCGGCAGCTCGAAGCGGAGAACGCGAAAACCGGCGCCCTGCCAGCCGCAATCCCACCAGAGACAACCTCCCCGAATATCACAGTCAGGCGTGCCCGCTACCCGCCTGCCGGGGAAACATCGAAACAGCGCAAGCCGACCAACCCACCAACGAAACAAGGCCGCCGTCCACCTCGGCAGATCCACATCTTCGGTTTCCAACAACCGGCGCGTCTCCGCCGCCCGCTCTGGCCGACTGTGTCGGGTCGAGTCCAGGGGTCGTGGTGTACGGGGGATGGCGGTCCCTGTGATGACCGGGGGCGCGGGTCAGGTCAGACGGCTACCGAGTTCATGGACCGGACCAGGAAAGCGGCCATCTGTCCCCGGGTCGCCGGAGCGGTCGGGCAGAACAACAACGGATCGACCGAGCATCCCCTGGTCACACCCGCCGCGTAGAGGAACTCCGCCGCCCGCACCGCGCCGTCGGGTTGGCGGGACATGTCCGCGAACGCGCCGTCGGCCGCCTCCACCTCCGACAGGTGGGAGAAAGCCGCCGTCAGCATCTGCGCCAGCTCCGCCCTGGTGACCGGGCCTTCCGGATCGAACCTTCCTTCCGGGGCGGACATCACGCCCGCCGCCACAGCCCACTGCGCCGGCCGCTCGTACCAGGCGCCCGCCGGGACATCTCCCAGAGCCGCCGCCCCTGACGGGGGTCCATACAGCCGACGCACCCCCTCGTGCAGGAACACGGCGGCCTGCGCCCGGGTCGCCGGGCGGTCCGGGCAGTAGCCGTTCAGGACGTCGCAGCCGGCGGCGGCCGCGTCCCAGGCCGCAAGGCTCTCGATGCTGGACTCGTGAATGTGGCCGTCGTCGTCACAGAACGGGCCGCGGTAGGACCCCTGCGCTATCCGCTGCATGACTTGGGGAAGCGGCCCCTCGACACCGCTCCGGCAGATATCGAACACTGCCAGCTTGCCGCCCCTCGAAGGGGCCAGGTCGAGAAGCTCCTCCGGTACGGGGCCGGAAAACCGATTGTCCCGTAGATACAGCCTCTCGAGGCTGGACAGGGACCCCAGCTCGGGCGGCAGACTCCCGCTCAACATGTTGCCCCTCATCCACAGCGTCACCAGACCGGTCAGGTTGCCCAGCTCGGCGGGGATCGGACCGGAGAGCCGGTTCCGGTCGAAATCGAGGTAGGTCAGCTTCGCCAACCGGCCCAGCTCCGGAGGGATGGGCCCGGTCAGCCGATTGTCGAACAACGCCATCCTCTCCATGTCGGCCAGGTTGCCCAGCTCGGCGGGGATCGGGCCGGAGAGGGAGTTGCTGTTGAGGTGCATCTGGTAGAGGCCGGTAAGGTTTCCCAACTCCGGAGGGATGGGCCCGGTCAGCCGGTTGTGGTTGAGGAACAGTTCCCTCAGAGCGGTCAGACGGGTGATCTCGACCGGGATGTCGCCGCCGATGTCCTGGAACTGGAGCGCCAGGGTCGTGACCCGGGCCCCCTCATCGGTAAGGCCGATGAAGACGCCGTTCCAGGAGAGGCCGATGCCCCAGGTGCGCAGGAAATGGTCGGCGGGCAGATCGGCGTTGGCCGGATGGGCCAGCCAGTAGTTCTTGATAGCCACCAGCGCCCGGCAGTCCGACGCCAGCCCCGGGTTGGTCCGCAGATCGAACCCGAAACTGCCGTCGGAACACCTTGCCGGATCGAGATCCGATCCGGTCTGGCCCTCCGCAGGGGAAGACAACCACACTGCCAGGGCGACCAGAGCCACCACACACGTTGCCAGGGCATAAGGGAATCCGCCGCACGGAACCTCCCTCGTTCCCCTCCGAGGAGCTTGCATATTACAATACCCTACATAGGGCGGGGTGTCTTTCCCCGTATTTTACTCCGGGATCGGCGCCGGCGGGGGCGCACCGCGGCGGCAGACCTGCTGATCTCCCTGTCGAGAACCTCCCGCACCGCTTCGGTCAGGGCGCCCACCGGATCATCACGGCCCGCGAATCCCTCCGGGGCGACGGCGCTTCCCACCACCACCCGTATCGGCGCCCGGCGCAGCCGCAGGCGTTCTATCGGCATGGCGTACTGTGTGCCCCACACCGCCACCGGTACGATCGGCACTCCGGCCCGGAGAGCCAGCCAGGCGGCCCCCCTCTCCAGGGGAACGTCGCCCCAACACCGGACCCGGCGGCCCTCCGGGAACATCCCGATCACCCCGCCCGACGCCAGGTGCCGGAGGGCTTCCCTGAGCGCCCCTACCGGATACCGGCCTTCCCTGGGCATAGGGATGGCGCGGAAGGCCCGGAAGACAACATCGAGAACCGCCGCGTTGCCCCACAACTCGTCGAGCGCCAGGAAACGCACCGGACGGCGGAGCGCCAGCCCGGCCATGACAGGATCGAGATGCGACAGGTGGTTGACGGCCGCCACCCAAGGCCCGTCCGGCAGAGGGGCCCGGCGCTCTGACGAGTAGGGGAACCAGACCGCGGCCGCCCGGGCAGGCGGCCGGCAGACGGCCCACAGCGCCCGGTCTCTGAGAACAGGCCGGGCGGTCGTCACGGTCACGGCCCGGCTACGCGCAACCCTCAGGAGCGGCCGGGCGCACCTCTAAACCGCCGGCTCGTCGGCCCCGGCCGCGATGAGAGGCCGCGGTCGATAGACCGGACGGCGTGTACCGAGCTTCATGTTGCGAGCCGGGTCTATCGAATAGCCGCGGCCTCCGCCCCGGCGTGATAGGTGCGGACGATCTCGTCCAGCGCCTCTGGGTCGAACCCGACCACCCGGCGGCCGCCGTAGATCAGGAAGGGAACCATGAGGTCACCGGTGAGCGCCAGCAGCTCGTCGCGGGCCTCGGTGCTCTGGCGGATGTTGCGGTCGTCGAACTCGACGGAATGCGCCTCCAGGTAGTCACGCACCCGGCAGCATTCCTGTCAGGTGGGCGTGCGGGCCTCGGTGTTCAGGCTGTATAGCAGGGGTATTTCCATCGTCTTCACCTCCTGTTCCGCCCGGGGGGCGCCGCCGGAACAGGAGGCGCCCCCCGGTCAGGGAAATCTTCATCTCGGAATCCGACCCCAGGGCCTAGCGGCGCACCGGCGTCCGATCACCGAGAACTACCTTCTAATTGCAGGCCGGAAGACCCTCGGTGGGGCCGATCCACTCGGTGTAGAGCTCGTCGAGCCTGCCGTTGGAGATGTAGTACGACAGCCAACCGTTCAGGTATTCCAGCCAGACCACCTCGCCCCTGGGAAGGGCCCAGGCGCCGTATTCCTGCGAGAACGGGGCGTCCGGGTTGAGGATGCTGGTACCGGGGTTCTCCCTGACGAACGGGATGGCCAGATACTCCTCGACCACGATGGCGTCGGCCCGGCCTGACGCCACCTCCAAAAAGGCGGGCGCCTGATCCAGCTCAACCAACTGGGCGTTGGGGAACCGGGTGGCGGTGAGGTTGGCGGCCGTGGACCCGATCAGGGCGGTCATGGTTACATCGCCGCTGTCCAGCTGATCCAGGGAGGTTATCCCCGCTCCGTCGTTGGTCACCACCACTTGGCGGTAGGGCACGTAAGGGCAGGTGAACCAGAGCTGCTCGAGCCGGGGCGGCCGACCTACCAGGCCCACCGAGACCAAATCGAACTGGTCGGCGAGGAGCCCGGGGATGAGGGCCGGGAACTCCAGGTCCTGAATTACGAGCTCCACTCCCAGGTCCTCGGCGAGCATCCGCATCAGATCCACGTCGTAACCGGCCGGATTGCCGTTCGCATCACGGAACATCTGCGGCTCGAACTGCAGGGTCATGCCAACGACCAGCGTTCCCCGGTCCTTGATGGCGTCGAGCAGGTTGCCCTCCACCACCGGCCGCGCCGCCGGCGCCTCCGATGTGTCATCAGAAGCACACGCGGATGCGACCAACCCCACAACCAACAACAAACCGGCCCATCTGGCTCGCTTCGCCCTTCTCATCATATTTCGACCCTCCTTTTTCTGATCAGGTCTCCGGCGAATATACCAGAGGGCGACGCCTTCCCGCAGACAGAAAGGCTCGGATCACCGTCGGGGCAGGGTCGGCGGCGCGGGGGCTCAGACGGAGGGCCCGGACGGAGCGGAACCGCCGCCGGAGAGCGATTCCTGGAGCCTGCGCAGGCGGGCGGCCTTACGGCGGGCGAAGGGCGAGCGCGTCTTGGAAACGAGGAGGTCAACGAGCGCGAAACGGCGTTCGATGTACTTCACGAGGAAGTACACCCCGGTGGTGAGGATGAGGTAGACCAGCACCGTGGCCATATAGACCTCGAAATAGCGGAATGTGCGGTTGGCGAGAACGTAGCTGACCCGAAGCAGCTCCTCCACGCCGATCAGGTAAACGAGAGACGAATCCTTGATCATGCCTATGAACATGTTCCCCGTGGGGGGAATGACTATCCGGGCCGCCTGGGGAAGGGTCACCCTGAAGAAGGCCTGCGCCCGGCCCATACCCACCGATAGGGCAGCCTGTCTCTGCCCGTCGGGGACGGCCTGGATGCCGCTGCGGAAGATCTCGCCCAGCCAGGCCGAATACTGGACGGTCAGCGTGAGGATGCCCGCCTGGATGGCGGTGATGGTCAGGTTGAACTGGATGGCGATCCCGTAGTACACGAAGAGAACGAACACCAGGAGGGGTATGGCTCGGAACAGGTTGATGTACGCCGCCACTATCGGGCCGATGATCGGGGAGGGCGACATGCGCAGCAGGGCGACCACCAGACCGAGCACCGCGGCCAGCACGAAGGAGACCAGCGAGATCACCAGGGTCCATTTCACTCCGCCCACGAAGATGTGCCGGTTGTCCCAGATGAACTCGGGGCGGAACACGGCCTGGGCGAGGGCCATCGCCGTCATAGGATCGCATCCAAGAAAGCCTGGGTGCGGGGCTCTCTGGCATGGCTGTAGATCTCGCGTCCGCCCTGCTCGACGATGACCCCCTCGTCCATGAAGATGTTGACATCGCCCGCCTCTCGGGCGAACCCCATCTCGTGGGTCACCACGACCATGGTCATTCCGGACTCGGCCAGGGTTCGCATCACTCCGAGAACCTCTCCCACCAGCTCGGGATCGAGGGCCGAGGTGGGCTCGTCGAACATCATGATCTTGGGTTCCATCACCAAGGACCGGGCGATGGCCACCCGTTGCTGCTGGCCGCCCGACAGCTGCGACGGGTAGGCGCCGATCTTGTCGAGCAGGCCCACCTGATCCAGATACGAGGCGGCCTCGAGCTCCGCCTCGGCCCGCTTGGCGCCCTTCACGCGGCGCAGCGCCAGAGCGACGTTTTCCAGCGCCGTGATGTGGGGAAACAGGTTGAACTGCTGGAAGACCATCCCGACCTGTTGGCGGAGATCCCGCGGTTTACCGCGGGGCGGATCCTCCCCGCCCGCGCCCGGAATGCCCGGTCCGTACTCCTTGCCGTCGAACCAGACGGATCCGGAGTCGGGCTGTTCCAGCAGGTTGGCGGTGCGGAGCAACGTCGATTTGCCCGATCCGGAAGGTCCGAAGATCACCACATGCTGGCCCTGCCCCACGGAGAGATCGATGCCCCGCAGGACGTGATTGGTTCCGAACGACTTGTGGATGCCGCGGAGCCTCAGCACGAGATCCCCGTTGCCGGGGGCGGCGGCGGCCGCCGTCATGAGTCGAAGAGGGTGGGCCGGGAGGAGAACTCATGGCCGTGGCGGACCAGGAGGTAGACGATGGCGTCCTCGGCGAAACGGAGCCCGTCGTGCATCCCATTTCTGAAGGGGCTGTCCCCCTTGGCGGCGTTGTAGTCCAGCTCCTGCCTGATCCGGACGAGCAGGTTGCCCAAGCCGTCCACCAGGGTTTCGCCGGGTTCGACCACCCGGGCGCCCTGGTCGTCGTCGAGCGAGTTAGCGGGCGGGCGGGTTATTCGTTCCATTCTGCCCGTCGGTGCGCAGTGAGGAGCGCTGTTCGCGAGGGATTCCATTCCATTACGAGTCCGATGTTACATCCGTTGCATCCGGGCGGCGGCGCCTCGCTCAGGACTGGGAACCCAGGGCGGTGAACAGCCAGGAGAGCACCAGCCTGGGCCGCTGGTTGCGGCGCAGCTGGGCGACCGCATCCAGGACCTGCTCGGCGGATCGGACCGCCCGGCGGGCCGGGGTCCTGGCCAGATCGGCGGGCGCCAGATCGGGGTTGCGGACCGGCCCACCGTGCTGGGCGGACACCGAATCGAGATACCAGGAGGCCAGCATCTCCAAACCGGCGGCGAGCAGGGCGTTCTCGGCCCGCCGCAGCGCCCGGCCATGCCGATCCTCGATCGCCTTGGACACCATCGAACCCCGGGCCTCGATCTCTTCGATCTCGGCGCGGCGGCGGGCGTCGATGGCCGTGAGCAGCGGCCTATGGGCTGCCAGCATCTCCTCGGCCAGCCGGAACCCGTCGCCGGGCCGGGGGGTGACCAGACCGGGAATCTCCAGCCAGCGCCGCCGGAACTCCCCGACTTCCCGGTTGGCCGCCAGGTCCAGCGCCAGGCCGGGGCGCCCGCCCGCGATCCGGGCGGTCATGACCGCCCGGTCGGCCTCGACCCCCCGTTCGGTGAGCGCCGACGCCGTCTCCTCTTCCGAGACCCGGCCGAACCGCACTATGCGGCAGCGGCTGGCGACGGTGGCGGGCAGATCGTCCTCGGATTCGGCCACCACGATGAACACCGCGCCCGCCGGGGGCTCCTCGAGGGTCTTGAGCAGGGCATTGGCGGCCGCCTCGGTCATCGTGGAAGCGTCGTCGAAGATGAAGACCTTGCGGCTGCCCTCCACAGGGCGCAGGCTGGCGTCGGCGATGGCTTGGCGGGCCTGATCCACCCCGAGGGCGGTGCGCCCCTCCGGCCCGATGAAGGCTACGTCGGGATGGCAGTGCCGCATCACCCGCCCCCTGGCCTGCTGCGTACGGCCTACCAGGGCGGCGGCGAAGTGGAGGGCGATGGTGGCCTTGCCCACGTTGGACGGGCCTACGAACAGATAGGTATGGGCGGGCGCCGCGGCCTCGTGCTCCAACACCGCCATGACCGCCCTGTGGCCGATGACGCCGGAGGCCGGGAAGGCGGTCGTCGAGACGACCGGAGCATCCTCCGAAGTCATGATCCTCCCTCTACCGCCGCCCAGACATCTTCCATCACTTCCTCCAAAGGCCGCTCGGCGTCGATCACCGCAAAACGCTCCGGCTGTCGGCGGACAAGCTCATCGAACGCCTCTAACACCACGGACTGGAACCGTTCTCCTTCGGAGCCGATCCGGTCGGTCCTGTCCTCGCGGGCCGGCCCGGGGCGGCGGACCGAACCGGCGCCCGGCAGCAGGCTCATCTGGTGGGGCATATCCTGGCGGGCCAGCCCGACAGCGGGAGTCACGGCGAGGAGGATCACCAAGTCCGGCCAGGTCCCCGCCAGACCGAGTTCGTTCAAAGCCCGGATCCGGTCCATTCCCAGGCCCCGCCCCACCCCTTGGTAGGCCAGGGAGGAATAGACGGACCGGTCGCTCAACACCCAGGCGCCCCTATCCAGAGCCGGGCGGATCACCTCGGCCGCCAGCTGCGCCCGATCCGCCGCAAACAGCAGCGCCTCCGCCCACGGGATCGGCTCGAGACCGTCGAGCAGGATCCGGCGGAGGGAGCGGCCCACCGGGGTGCCGCCCGGCTCGCGCACGCACACCACCTCGCGGCCGGCGGCCTCGAGACGCAGACGGAGCCCGGCCTGGACACTGGTCTTCCCGGCGCCTTCTATGCCTTCCAGCGCGATGTAACGCCCCATATCCGCAATACGGTACCGGCCCGGCGGCCGGGTTGGGGCTGTCCCTTCCAACCCCTGACCGTTCATGGCCGGGGCGTAGGGGCGGGCGGCGGCAAGCGCCGAGCAACCCCGCCTACACCCCGCAACCGGCGCCCGGCCCGCCGCATGCGCAAAGGCACATGAACGATCAGGGTCAACGTCGTCCTTCCTTTTTTCGGGTCTTCTCCTTGCCGGATGGGGAGCTATGGAGTAGCCGGGCCGGTTCGGTGTATGACCGGTCGAGTTCTCGCCCCGCCCCCCCGATACCGTCCTAAAACTCCAAGACCGAACTTTTGAAGCTCCACCGAAAACCGCCGTTGGGTTCAACCGGCCCATGAATCCCGGGCCGAAACCCCTTTCGAGGTAGAAGCCTCCCGGCGGCGTCCCCCCTCCCCGGTTTTCGCGTTCTCGGCCCGAAACCGCCGGCTTCGCCGGGACCCCCACCCCCGCCGCCTCCGAACCACCGTCTTCGGGCCGCGGCGGGCGTGTTCACCCGCCCGTGCCCGTTGCGTCTCGACACAGCTACTTCGACCGTCCGCCCCTTCCGAGTCGTCCGGGGTCGGGCAACCCTGGGCGGAGCAACCTCATATGATCGCAGCGGCCCCGCGCGGATACACTACACACTGCGATATCTGTTGAACAATACTATACAACATCTATGTGACATCAACAAGGCCCTCGTTCCGTCTTCGGGCTACTTTTTTTGGTGACGGTCAACCGTTGTAATCTTCGTCCCGGCGGTTGCCCCTGATCAGACCGAAGGCCTTGGACGTGTCTTTGATGGAACGGCGCAGATGGGGAGGCAGATCGGACCGGATCAGACCGGACCGGATGGCCGCCAACGACACCAGGCCGGTGCCCAACACAACGGCGCCGGACAGGCCGAACACATTGCGGATCCCGTTGTCGAAGGGGGCCGGCAGCCGCCCGTCGAGGGCCGAGGCCACCAGCACCGCCAGGGTGAACGACACCAGCATGGCGGTCCTCACCAGGGTGAACAAAGCCGCGAATGTGCGGCCGCGCAGGGTGTCGTCGACCACCTCGTGCAGATGGGTGAAACCCATCACGTAGGCGAACCCGGTGCCCGCACCGGCCACCAGCAGCCAGCCCGAGGCCCCGATCACGGTCCGGGCGAAGGCCGCCAGACCGATCGCCAACCCGGTCACGCACAGGCTCGTTGCGTAGGTCAGGTCGTGGCGGGTGCGTTCGTTGGCGAAGACCGCCACACCCAGCATCCCCGCCCCCACCCCCACCCCCAGAGCGGTGATCAGCACCCCGAAGCCCGTGTCCCCCCCTCCCAGCACCTCCAAGGCGAAGGTCTGACCGAGGGGCAGCAGGGCGCTCCCGCCGAAGAGGGCGACCGCCATCCCGAACACCACCCGCCGCACCGTGCGGGTCTGGGTGACGAAAGCGAACCCCTCGACCAGGTCGCGCAACGGACGGCGCCAGTCCCCCGCCGAAGTCGGCTCGTTCCCGGGCCGGCCGGCGAGGGTCGGCTTGGGGATGGCGATGGTGGCCATGATCGCCCCCGAGACCAGGAAGGTCACGCTGTCGAAGACGAAGGCCAAATCGGGCCCGCGGTCTATCAGGCTCCATCCTCCGAGGGCGGTAAAGAGAGCGGCCAGCCCGGCCCAGACCGCCGCTCCAACCGGCGCCGTGCCGTACGCCGCGGCCGCAGAGAAACTGTTGGCCCTCACCAGGTCGCCGGGGTCTACGAGGGTGGGTACGGCGGCTTCCCGGGCCGGCTGGCGGATCATGGTCAGGATCTCGAGAATCGACGAGATGACGGCGATCTGCACCAGATCGCCGGCCGCCACCAGCCACAGCACCACCAAGCCCCGGCCCACGTCCGAGAGCACCATCACCCACTTTCGGTCCAGGCGGTCGGCGATCACCCCGGCCAACGAGCCGAACAGCAGACCGGGAATGATTCTGCTGGTGAGCGGTACGAGCACGGCGGTGCTGCCGCCGATCTGGCTGGCCAGGGCCAGGGTGGCGAAGAAGGTGACCCAGTCGCCGAGCGAGGAGGCGGAGCTCGCCCACCACAGCCTCGAGAAAGGCCCTCTGCGTAAGAGTTCTATGTAAGGCTCCCCGACCCGGCGTCCCCGTGAAAATAACAGCAACCGCGCCGTACCTCGCCCCCGCCGTCGGGGCGATGGATCGGGGGGGCGGATTTGTCCGTCTTGACAGGCTCGCCCCTCACGGGGTAAAACCTTTGCCTCATGGCAAGACCTCTGATCATCGTGGAATCGGCCACCAAGGCCCGCAGCATCGCCGGCTACCTGGGCAAGGGATACCGGGTGGAATCCTCGCAAGGCCACATCCGCGACCTCCCGAACAACGCCAAGCAGATCCCGGCCAAGTACAAGAAGGAGAAGTGGGCCAAGGACTGGGGAGTGGATGTAGACCGCGACTTCGCCCCCCTGTACATCGTCCCCCCGGAGAGCCGCAAGGTCGTCCAGACGCTGAAGAAGCTGGCCCATGGGGCTTCCGAGCTCTACCTGGCCACCGACGCCGACCGGGAGGGAGAGGCCATCGCCTGGCACCTCGCCGAAGTCCTCGATCCGAAGACGCCGATGCGCCGCATGGTGTTCCACGAGATCACCCCGGCGGCTATCCGCAGCGCCCTCGAGAACACCCGCCCGATCGACCACGACCTGGTAAACGCCCAGGAAGCCCGGCGGACGCTGGACCGTCTGGTCGGCTACGGGGTGTCTCCGGTGTTGTGGAAGAAGGTCAAGGGGGGCCTGTCGGCGGGGCGGGTCCAGAGCGTGGCCGTCCGGATGATCGTCGAGCGGGAGCGCCGCCGGATCGCCTTCCGCCCGGCCGGGTTCTGGGGAGTCGAGGGGGTGTTCGCCACCGAGGCCAAGGATGTGTTCACCGCCGCCCTGGCCGCCGTCGACGGGGTGCGCCCCGCCAGCGGCAAGGACTTCGACGAACAGGGGCGCCTGGTGACTTCAAGGGTGATCCGCCTCGACGAGGCCAAGGCCCGAGACTTGGCCGCCCGGATCGAAGGCGGCAGTTACAGGGTGCGGTCGGTGAAGCGCAAACCGTACACCCGCAACCCCTACGCCCCCTTCCGCACCTCGACCCTCCAGCAGGAAGCCGCCCGCAAGCTGCGGTTCGCCGCCTCCCGCACCATGACGGCCGCCCAGCGGCTCTACGAGCGCGGGTTCATCACCTACATGCGAACCGACAGCACCACCCTCTCGGAGGGGGCCCTGAAGACTGCCCGGGCGGTGATCGCCGAGCGCTACGGATCCGAATACCTGGCGGCCAAACCCCGCCGGTACGCCAACAAGGTCAAGAACGCTCAAGAGGCCCACGAAGCCATCCGGCCGGCCGGCGGCGAATGGAAGGCGCCGCAGGAGATGGCCGCCTTGGTGGACGACCGCGACCAGCAACAGGTCTACCGCCTGGTCTGGACCCGCACCCTGGCTTCGCAGATGGCGCCCGCCAGGGGTGAGAGCACCCGGATCCGGCTGGGCGGGACCGTCTCGGGGGGGACAGACGTGGAGTTCGCCGCCTCGGGCCGGACGGTCAGCTTTGCCGGCTTCCTACGGGTGTACGTCGAAGGCAGCGACGACCCGGACGCCGATCTCGACGACCGGGAACGGCGCCTGCCCGCGATGGAGGAGGGCGAGGAGGTCCACACCCGCGACATCGCCGCCAAAGGGCGCGAGACCCAGTCTCCCTACCGTTTCACCGAGGCCTCGCTGATCAAACAACTGGAGGAACGGGGCATCGGGCGCCCGTCCACCTATGCGTCCATCATCTCCACGATCATCAACCGGGGCTACGTCTTCAAGCTGAAGAAGGGGTCGGCGCTGGTTCCCTCCATGACCGCCTTCGCCACCACCCAGCTGTTGGAAAACCACTTCGAGTATCTGGTCGACTTCGACTTCACCGCCCGTATGGAGGACGACTTGGACAGGATCGCCCGCGGCGAGGAAAACAAGGTGCCCTGGCTGAGGCGCTTCTTCCTCGGCAACGGCAGCCCCGGTCTGCAATACCTGGTGTCGGGCGAGCGCATCGACAGCATCGACCGCAGCCAGATCAACTTCAAGGTGGGTGAGGACGACCGAGGGGTTCCGGTGGTGGTCCGGGTGGGCCGGTTCGGTCCATACGTGATCAGGGGCGAAGACCGGGCCTCCATCCCCGAAGACCTGCCGCCCGATGAGCTGACGGTGGAGCGGGCCGTCGAGATGCTCGAAACCATGTCCAAGGGAGACAAGATACTGGGAAGCGACCCCGATTCGGGCCTCACCGTCTTGGCCCGCACCGGCCGCTACGGGCCGTACGTGCAGCTAGGAGAAGACCCGGAAAGAGGCAAGAAGAAGCCCAAGCGCGCTTCGCTGTTGGCCGGCATGGACCTCGACGCGCTGGGGTTGGAAGATGCCCTGCGGCTGCTGTCCCTCCCCCGCAAGATCGGAAAGCACCCGGACACCGGCGAGATGATCGAGGCCGGGCAAGGACGCTTCGGCCCTTACATAAGGATGGGTAAACAGTACCGGAATTTCGACGATCCGAACCTGCTCTTCGAAATCACGCTGGAGGCGGCGGTCGAGATGATGAACACCCCCAAGCAGAGAGGACAGAGAGGCCGCCGGCCCGCAATGCCGCCGCTCAAGGAACTCGGTGTGGACCCGGTCTCGGGAGGAGAGGTAGTGGTCAAGACCGGCCGTTACGGCCCTTATGTGACCGACGGGATCGTCAACGCCTCGGTGCGCGAAAACCTGATCAAAGGACTGGACCTCGAACAGGCCGCCGTCTTACTGGCCAGACGCCGCGAGCGGATGAAAAAAGACGGCAAGTGGCCCCCCAAGAAGCGGAGATAGATTTCCAAAATCGGGGACGGCTAACGCATCTTGGAATCATAGCCTCTGCTATGAACCATAGCGTGTTTATAGCACCCATTAGGTACCTGTAGTTGTGGACTGCATAAACACAGCCGCCGGCGGGAGCTTATAGGGCTTATCGAGTGGGTTGGAAGCATAGGTCTTGAGACTGGTGCACCTCTGGAAATACATTGGCGGTGCGACGGCCTCCGCCCCCTTGACTCGGCCCGACTCGACCATGGCCGTCCGGGCTTTTGGGGCGTGCACGGGTTGTAGGCCCGCCGCAGAGAACCCTATGGTGGCCGGGTTGGTTATGGAGAGGGCCGGCCCGGATGGGGGGCCGCCAGGACCGCCCGGCGGGAGGACGGGCTCCAGTTGTGATATCCGGGGAGGGTTCCAGGTCGGATCGGGACAGGCCGCCGCCGGTTGCCCGGCTCAGGTCGGACACGGCGGTACTGGCCCGTCGGCAGGCCTCTCGAAGTTCCTCGCTCGGTGTGGGGTGATGTTTCATGGTGTTCATGGTATTGGGCGGGTGTGACAGTTTATCGATATGAGATAACGTTCTAATAGATGGATTATCCCGTGAATCCAGTACATCCAGGTGAGTGCCGAGCGATACGCCATCGGCCCGCCGGGCGATGATAAAATGCCTGTTTATCGAGCGGCGGGACAACCACAATCATCATTGTTCATCACCCTGTTCATCGATCTCCTGACCGAACCGGTCCAGACGGTGGATGTAACGGCGGTGTTCCATGAGGCGGATGAGCTTCAAGGGGTTTGGGATAGATCTGGGCGGTCTGCAGACGGGGCATCGACTGAACGCGTCGGCGTGGAGGTGGTTGCTGGTGGCGTCTGTGAGTTCGGGCGCCGCCTGGCATTTAGGTGAAGCGGCCGTCCGGGCGGGAATGAGTCCGGCGGCGCTGGCGGGAATGAGTTCTGTGGGGAGCTGTTTGGCGGGCGTGATAGGGATGACCTTCGGCAAAAAGGGTAAGGACGACTGGGCAGTTCCGCGCGGCGGGATGCGGAGGCTGATTCTGGTGTGGTCTCTGATAGCCATACCGGTCATGTGGGCGCATGCTGATGCGTTGAATGTGGTGGACGGCGGGCTGGCA
The DNA here is from genome assembly GCA_958295745.1 of uncultured Acidimicrobiia bacterium. GTDB lineage: Bacteria > Actinomycetota > Acidimicrobiia > Spongiisociales > Spongiisociaceae > CATQHD01. The sequence continues at coordinate 773,783 of OY282370.1, forward strand.
TCGGCTTCTCTACTGTTGGCGGCCCCGGCCACGTTTTTGGCTTCTTGGCTGGCAGGCAGGCTGCCTGTTACCTGGCCGCAGGCAACGGCGGCGGTGTTTGGGTTGGCAGGCAGCTGGCTGCTGTTCCGCCCGGCGGTTGGGTCGGGGATGGGCTGGGGAGTGTTTCTGCTGGTCGGAGCAGTGTTGCTGTTGGGGGTGAGGAACGCAATAGGAATGCCGGCGGTGCGGGACTGGGGGACGGCGCGAAGCATATTCTGGGCAGGAGCGCTGCCGTTGCCTGTGTTCGCGGTATGGGTCGTGTTGGAAGGCGGCCCGGGTACCGGCGGCGCCGAGTTCGGTCTGTGGTATGGGTTGGCAGCAGGGGTGGGCATCTCCACCGGATGCCGTTTTTTCGCCTTGGCAGGATCCAACCGGGGAAGCGGAGTCAACTTTGGGATCATGTTGGCAGCAGTGGGGTGGGGAGCCCTGTTCGCAGGCGAACAGTATTTTGCGGGGCAATGGCTCGGGATGGGTTTGATGACGGCAGGGTTGTTTTTGATGGGGCGCCGGGACCGCCGTCCGGCTTCCTCCTATCCCGGCGCAGAAGTTACGACACCCGGTTCCGGCTAAGGAAGGGAAACAGCCTGCCGGACCGCCTCTTGGCGGACATGGCCCCCCGGCGGCCCGATACGCCGCCCGCGGCGCCCCTCGAGGTTCCCATACCCAGGACCACGACGCAGGCGGCCAAGGCGAGGCTCGCATAGGGAACCCCTGCCAGGGCAGCCAGCAGGACACCCAGCAGGAGGGCGGAGACCAGGAACGCCCCGTAGGAATCCAGACGGCCTCGTGAGAGGCCGCGTCCGGCGGCGATCAGCACCGGGACCGGGCCGACAACCGCGATATACAGCAACAACAACACTATGAAGGGACCCAGCACCAGGAGAAACATCCCCGTCATCAGAACCCAGCGGGGCGGCCCCCACCCCATCATCCACACCAGCCCACCCGCCGTCAGCAACACCGGCGACAGCAGGGCCAGCCCGCGTAGCAGGGACTTCACGGGATGGCGCTCCAGGTAGGCGGTCCACCGCTCCACCTTCCCGCCGCGGAACCGTATCCAGAGGATTCCGGCGGCCATGAACAACATCCCGGCCATGAACCAGACCATCAACCCGGCCGCCCTCAGCATGAACTCGGCGCCGAGGGGCCGCCGGTGAACGACCGCGCCCTCGATGACCGCCTCGGGATGGACGTCCGCCTCGTCGGCGCTGCGGTACCCCAGGTCCTCCCCGACCAGCGCCCCTTCGAGCACCCGCATTCCACCCACGGCCATCTCGACATCCCTCCCTACCGAACCGGTCAGGGTCACCGTCCCCAAGGTGCGGCCCCTCAGGTCGCGGCCCACCTCGCCCCCGGCGGACAAGCGGCCCGCCCCCACCAGCACATCCCCGGCCACCGGCCCGCCCAGGCCGATTTCCCGGCCCAACCCCACCACGTCCTTCCCCACGTCGGCGGTGACATCGAGGTCCACCCCGACCAACCGGACCGAACCGCCCACCTCGCCCCCTACCGCGGCGGTGGCGGCGAACCCGATGAGGTCGCCCTCTATCCGTCCGGTCACCTCCAGGCGGTCGGTGGCCAGCACCACCAGATCGCCCTCGACCACCCCCGCCACCTTCACCAGAGAAGCCGCCGCGTAGACGTCCTCGGTCTCCACCTCCCCCTCCCGGATCAGGAAAACATCCGAGGTGGCCGTCCACAGCGCCTGGGGGGCGCCGCAGGAAGTCAGAAAAGCCAGGACAAGGGCCGCCGGCACCAGAATCAGCCCGGTCGGACCGGTTACGAAGCGGCTTCCGGCCACCCGAACATCAAACCCGGGTCAGCAACCCGAGCAACGGACCAGGATAGATTCCGAACACCAGAGTGACGGCCGCTGAGAACAGCAGCACCCAACGGATGGTCACGGGCAGAGGCAGCGGCGCGTCCGGGTCCCGGCCGTTCTCCTCGCCGGGCCGGAAATACATGAGCACCACCAGACGCAGGTAGAAGAAGAAGGCGGCCACCGAAGCCGCCAGCCCTACTATCACCAGCCACTCGTACCCGCCGTCCCAGGCCGAGGCGAACATCTGGAACTTGCCGATGAACCCGGTGGTGAGGGGCATCCCGGACATGGCGATCATCGTGAGGGCCAGCACCGCGGCCGCGACGGGGGAGCGCCTGCCGAGGCCCCGATACTCGTCGAAGGAGCTGCCGGCGCCGGCGGGGCCGCTCACCGCGGTCACCGCCGCGAAGGCCCCCACCAGCATCACCGAGTAGGTGGCCAGATAGAACAGCAGCCCGTCGGCGGCGGGGGCGCCGGCGGTCATACCCGTCAGGAGGAAACCGGCGTGGGCCACGCCCGAATAGGCCAGCATCCGCCGCACGTCGGACTGCCCGATGGCCAGCAAGGTTCCGAGAACCACCGACAGGGCGGCGATCACCGCCAAGCCGTCGCTCCACGCCCCCTGGTAGCGGGCGAAGCCGATGAACAGGATGTGGACCAGCGCCGCGAAGCCCCCCACCTTGGCGGCGGCCGCCATGAACCCGACCACCCCCGCCGGGGCGCCCTGATACACGTCCGGCGCCCAGGAATGGAACGGGGCGGCGGTCACCTTGAAGCCCATACCGACCACCAGGAGGGCCATGCCGATGAGGATCACCGCCGGGCGGGCCACCAGGTAATCGTTCAGGAACCGCTCTATGTCGAACAGGTTGGTGGCGCCGGTCCCGGCGTAGGCCAGCGCCCCCCCGTAGATGAAGATGGCCGAAGCGAAGGCGCCCAACAGGAAATACTTCATCGCCGCCTCGTCGCCCGCCGGGGAGCTGCGCACGATCCCGGCCAGCACGTAGAGGGCGATAGAACCGATTTCGAGGGCTATGAACACCATGACCAGGTCCACCGAGGCGCCCATCAGCATGAAACCGGCGGTGGCTACCAGCACCAGGCTGACCCCTTCCGCCATCCGGCGCCCCAGCCCGGCCAGCATCTCCCAGGCGCAGAGGGTGCCCAACACCGCCACGACCAGCAGGACCGCCCTGACCGCCGCCGCCCAGGGGTCGAGGACCAACGCGCCGCCGAAGGACAGCCCCCCGCCGCCCGCCCCCAGCCGTTGCCACTGCAGGACTATCGACGCCCCGGCGGCCAGGTAGGCGGCGGCGGTGATCCAACCGTGGACACGCGGCGGCGGCTTGGCGAACACGTCCACCATCAACACAGCCACCGCCCCCAGAACCAGCATCATCTCCGGCGCCGCCGACAGGTAGGAAACGTCGATCACCCGCCGCCTCCGGAAAGTACGAAACCGGGCCCGCCAGGATCGGGCGCCCTGTATTCGGTGACAGCCTCGATCCGGCTCAGCACCGCATCGGTGGAGGGCTGGATCACATCCAGCGCCGCCTTCGGATACACCCCCAGCAGGATGATCAGGGCCACCAGCGGAACGAACACCAGCGTCTCCCCGATCGACAGGTCGGACAGGCCCTTGTTGGCCGGGTTGGTGATCTTGCCGGTGAAGACCCGCTCGTAGGCCCACAACAGGTAGACGGCCGCCAGGATCACCCCCACGGCGGACGCGATCGTGTAGACGGGCAGGGTCGGGTAGCTCCCCATCAGGATCAGGAACTCACCCACGAACCCGTTCAGGCCGGGCAGGCCGATGGAGGCAAAGGCGATGAACAGGAACAGCCCGGCGAACACCGGCATGGAGGAGGCCAGCCCGCCGAAGTCGGCGATCAGCTTGGTGTGACGGCGCTCGTAGATCATCCCAACCAGCAGGAACAAGGCGCCGGTGGTGAGCCCGTGGTTGATCATCTGCACCACCCCTCCCTGCAGGCTCTGAGAGGTCAGGGCGAAGGTGCCCAGCACGATGAACCCCAGGTGGCTGACCGAGGAGTAGGCCACCAGCTTCTTCAGGTCCGGCTGCACGATGGCCACCGCCGCCCCGTAGATCACCCCCACCACCGCTAGGACGGCCATCAGCGGAACGAAGTCCAGGGCCGCGTCGGGGAACAGCGGCAGGTTGAACCGGAGCAGCCCATAGGTGCCGAGCTTCAGCAACACCCCGGCCAGGAGCACCGAACCGGCGGTGGGGGCTTCGACGTGGGCGTCGGGCAGCCAGGTGTGGAACGGGAACACCGGGACCTTGATGGCGAAGGCCAGGGCAAAGGCCGCGAACAGCCACCGCTGGGCGTCCGGGCCCAGATCCAGCCCGAGCATCCCCAGGTAGGAGAATCCCAGCTCCCCCGTCTGGTCGCGGTGGATGAAAGCCAGGGCGATGATCCCGGCCAGCATCAGCGCCGAACCGAACGCCGTGTACAGGAAGAACTTCACCGCCGCGTAGATGCGGTTCTCGCTCCCCCAGATGCCGATGATGAAGGCCATCGGGATCAGGATCACCTCGAAGAACACGAAGAACAGGAACAGATCGAGGGACAGGAACACCCCGATCAGGCCCGCTTCCAGAAGCAGGTTCATGGCCACGAACAGCTTCACCCGGTGATCGACCCGCATGGAGGCGCCCAACGCCACCGGCACCAGCACCGTGGTGAGCACCACCAGCAGGAGGGAGATGCCGTCCACCCCCAGATGCCAGTCCGCTCCGAGGCGGTCGATCCACACCGCCCGCTCCACGAACTGGAACCCGGCCTCCCCCCGCTCGAACTCGGCGAACAGCACCCCCGCCAGAGGGAGGGGCAGCAGGCTGAGCACCACCCCCAGCGGGCGGATCACCTCGCGGCGCCGCTCCGGGATCAGCATCACCACCGCCGCCGCCAGTGCGGGAGTCAGGACGAGGGCGCTGAGGATCGGGAACTCCACGGCTACAGGCCCCTCGCCGCGATCCAGGCCACCAACGCCACCGCACCCAGGGCGAGCAGAGCCCCGTAGGAGCGCACGAAACCGGACTGGAGGGGCCGCAGCCGCCCGCCCGCCCGCCGGACCGCCCCGCCTATCCCGTTGACCAGCCCGTCGATGACCCGTTGGTCGACGAACCCGGCGCTCCAGTTGGCGAGGGCCAGGCCCGGTTTCACGATGAGCCGCCCGTAGACCTCGTCCACCCAGTAACCGTGCTCCCAGGTCATCAACGGGCGCCGCACCCGGCCCAGGAGCCGCTCCCTGGTGTCCTCGGAAGCATGGTGGTAGACCAGGTAGGCGATGGCGATCCCCACCACCCCGGCCGCCGTGGACACCAAGGCCAGAGCCGTGAGCAGGAATCCGTCCTCAGGGGCGTGCAACAGGCCCACCCCCTCGAAGGCCGGCGCCAGGAAGTGCTCGAAGGAGAGCCGGAAGGGGGTGTTGACGAACCCGATCAACACGGTGAGCACGCCCAGGACCAGCAGGGGAACCGTCATGATGCGGGGCGACTCGTGAGGTTCCGCCCCCTCCCCCCATCGGGCCTCCCCGCCGAACACCAGGAAGTACTGCCGGGCCATGTAGAAGGCGGTGAGCAGGGCTGTCAAGAGGCCCGCCCCCCACAGGACGGTGTAGTACCCGCCCTTGGCGAACAGCACCGCCAGTATCTCGTCCTTCGACCAGAAACCCGCCAGGGGGGGGATGCCGGCTATCGAAAGGGTTGCCACCAGCATGGTGAGGTGGGTGATCGGCATCTTGCGGCGCAGCCCGCCCATCCTGTCCATGTTCTGCTCTCCGGCCATGGCGTGGATCACCGAGCCGGCCCCCAGGAACAGGAGGGCCTTGAACACGGCGTGGGTGACCAGGTGGAACAGCCCCGCCGTATAGCCGGCCACCCCCACCGCCATGAACATGTAGCCGAGCTGGCTGATGGTCGAATAGGCCAGCACCCGCTTGATGTCCCGCTGGGCTACGGCGATGGTGGCGGCGAGCAGGGCGGTGAGCGCCCCGACGGTGGCCGCCGCCCCTCCGGCAACGTCGGAGAGGCCGAAGAGGGCTCCGGTGCGGGCCACCATGTAGACCCCGGCGGTGACCATGGTGGCGGCGTGGATGAGGGCGGAAACCGGAGTGGGGCCTTCCATGGCGTCGGGCAGCCACACGTAGAGCGGCAGCTGGGCCGACTTCCCCGCCGCCCCCACCAGCAGCAGCAGGCAGACGGCGGTGGCGGCCCCCGCGCCTATCACCTCACCGGGTTCGTGCAGCACTTCGGTGTAGGAGAGGGTGCCGAAGGCGGCGAAGATCACCATCAGCGCCACCATGAAACCGAAGTCGCCGATGCGGTTGACCACGAAGGCCTTCTTCCCCGCCGCGGCCGCCGAAGGGCGGGTGTACCAGAAGGAGATCAGCAGGTAGGAACAGAGGCCCACCAGCTCCCATCCCACGAACAGCAGGGCGAAGTTGTTGGCCAGCACCAGGATCAGCATGGAGGCGATGAACAGGTTCAGGTAGGTGAAGAAGCGTCCGAAACGGGGGTCGCCGTGCATGTAGCCCACCGCATAGATGTGGATCAGGGCGCCCACCCCGGTCACCACCAGAGTCATGACCGCCGCCATCGGGTCCCACAGCAGCTCGGCGGTCGCCCCCAGGCCCGGGATCCAGTCGAAGAGCCGCACCACCGTGACCGCTTCCTCGGAGGCGCGTTCGGAGACGAAGAAATCCCGGGCGGCCAAAGCCGCGTACACGAAGGCGCCCGCCACCGACAGGATGGCCGGGACGGCCGCTCTGGGTTCTCCGACCCGGCGGCCCAGGAAATGGTTGAACAGGGCCGCCCCCAGGGGCAGGGCAATCACGATCCACAGGTAATCGACCATCACCGACCGCCCCGCCGCCCCCGGGTTACCGCATCCGGCCCCATGGTCATCCGGAGAGCTCCGAAAGGTCGTCCACCGAGGCGGTCCGGCGTATTCGGAATATAGACACGATGATGGCCAGCCCCACCGCCACCTCGGCGGCCGCCACCACCAGCACGAACAGCACCGCCATCTGCCCGCCGATGTCCCCGTGCGCACGGGCGGCCGCCACGAAGGTCAGGTTGACGGCGTTGAGCATCAGCTCCACCGACATGAACATGACCAGGGCGTTGTTGCGGAGCAGCAGCCCGGCCATGCCGATCAGGAACAGCACCGCCGCCAGCGTCATGTACCAGTCGGCCGTGACGATCGCGGCGGCGATCATGACGGACGGCCCGGCCGGTCGGCGCCGGCCGTTTCATCGTCAGGTTCTTCCTTGCGGCGGGGGCGGTAGAAAGCCAGCGAGACGGCGCCCACGGCGGCCACGATCAGCAACAGGGAGGTGGCTTCGAAAGGCAGCAACCAGCGGGAGGCCCGCTGCACGCCCCCCTCCTCCACCGAGATCAGGTTGGCGCCGATCTCCTCGACCGTCCCCCGCACCTCGGCGCCCTCCCCGACGGTGATCACCCAGTCGAACTGACCTGTTATCACCAACACCCCGGCCAGCGCCAGCACCCCTGCCAGGACCGCCAAGGCGGCGGGGCGCTGCACCGCCAGCTTCTCGGTGAGCCGCTCCGCTCGGTCCACCCCCACGAACATGATCACGAACAGGAACAGGGTGATGACCGCCCCGGCGTATACGATCACCTGGACCGCCGCCACGAAGTGGGCCAGGTGCACCACGTAGAAGACCGCCAAGGCAAACAGAGCGGCCATGAGGCCCATGGCCCCGTAGACCGGATTGCGGGCCTTGACCACCGCTACGGCCCCGCCCAATGCCACCGCCCCCATGAGCACGAAGATGATCAGCTCCACCATCAGGCCCGGTCCTCCCCGTCCCCTTCCCCCGCCTCTTCGGGGAGGTCCGACTGTCCGGCCTCCGGAGGGCGAACCCCCACCCCGGCCGAGCCCGACCAGGACACCTGCCCCTCGTAGGCGGCCCGCCCCTGGGGCGCCGTGGCCCGCATCCAGCCGTCCGCCTCGCCCAGCTCATCGAAGTCGGCCAGCCGGTCGGTCTCGAACATGTGGTTGGGCCGTCCTTCCTCGTCGACCAGCAGCTCGGTCTTGGTGTAGATGGCGTCGGCCCGGTTGGTGGTGGACATCTCGAACAGACGGGTGTGGGTGATGGCCTCGGTGGGGCAGGCCTCCACGCACAGCCCGCAGAAGATGCACCGAAGCATGTTGATCTCGTATACGAAGCCGTAGCGCTCCCCGGGGCTGACCGGCCGGTCGTCGGGGTTGTCGGCCCCCCGGACGTAGATGCAGCGGGCCGGGCAGGCCCCGGCGCACAGCTCGCAGCCGATGCACTTCTCCATGCCGTCCTCGTAGCGGTTGAGCACATGGCGTCCGTGGAAGCGTTGCGGCTTCTCCCGCATCTCCTGCGGGTATTTGGTGGTCACCAGGCCCTTGCCGAACACGGTGGCGATGAACTGGCGGCCCGTTACCGCCATTCCCTTGAAGAAAGCCCCCAGGGGTCCCGTACCGGTCGTATCAGCCATATCAGCTCCAGGGCAGCCCGAAACGGCGGACGGCCAGCGCCCCGCCGATGAAGAACAGCCAGACCAGGGAGGACGGGATCAGCCGTTTCCAGCCCAGGGTCATCAGCTGGTCGTAACGCAGGCGCGGGAGGGTGGCCCTCAGCCACACGAAGATGAACAGGAACACCAGCACCTTGACGAAGAACCAGACGGTGGGGAGGAGGGCGCTCACCGCGGCGGGCAGGACCCCGTCCCAGGCGGGCCCCGACCAACCCCCGAAGAAGAGGGTCACCGCCAGGGCCGACATGGTGAACATGTTGATGTATTCGGCCAGGAAGAACAGGGCGAAGCGCAGGCCGGAGTATTCGGTGTGGAATCCGCCCACGATTTCCTGCTCGGCTTCCACCAGATCGAACGGGGCCCGGTTGGTCTCCGCCACCGCCGAGATGGTGAATATGAGGAAGGAGGGGGCCAGCACGACCACGTTCCAGGCTGGAAAACCGATGTTCCATCCGAGGAAGGTGAGGGTCGAGGACTGGGCGGCCACGATCTCGGAGATGCGCATGGAACCGGTGAAGAGCACCACCGGCACCAGGGAAAGGCCCATGGCCGCCTCGTAGGAGATGGCCTGAGCGGTGGCCCGCACCCCGCCCAGCAGCGGGTATTTGGAACCGGAGGACCAGCCGGCCAGCACCACCGCGTAGACGGCCACCGACGACATGGCCAGCACGTAGAGCAACCCCACGTTGAGGTCGGCGCCTTGGAGGGGCACCAACCGCTCCTCCCCTCCGAGGGTGATGGTGAACGGCCTTCCGAACGGGACCACCATGAACATCAGGAAGGCGGGCACGGCGGCCAGCATGGGCGCCGCCAGGTAGAGGCCCAGCTCCACCTTGCGGGGCGTCACCTGCTCCTTGAAGAACAGCTTCACGCCGTCGGCCACCGTCTGGAGGATCCCCCACGGGCCGGCCCGGTCGGGCCCCACCCTGTTCTGCATGTCGGCCACGACCTTGCGCTCGAACCACACCAGCAGGGTGCACACACCCATCAGCAGGGCGAAAACCGCCACCACCCGGGCCACCACCAAAAGGACGTCTATCCAATCCATCAGGACACCCCTCCGGACGGTCCATCCACACCAAACCGGATATCCATACCGGGCTGGTTGAACGGAACGTAGACGGCGCCCTCGTGGAGGGTCGGGTCGAATCGCACCGGCAGCGTCACGGCGCCGGCCACCAGAGGGACCTCTACCTCGTCTCCTTCGGCCAACCCGATAGAGGCGGCGTAGGCGGGTGTCATGTAGGCGGCGGCGTCCGGCGCCAGACGGGACAGGGACGGGCTGTGCCTAACCATCACCCCGTCGTCGTACATGGTGCGGGCCAGGTGCAGCGAAAAGTTCCCCGACTCTCGGCCCACCGACTCGCCGTTCAGGTCCGCGTGCTGCGGCTCATACCGGAGGGGCTGGACGGCGCCTTCCAGCGGGACCACCGCCCCTTCCCGGGCTTCCCATTCGAGGTAGTCCCAGGTGACCCCGGCGTAGGCGGGCGCCACCCGGGCGATCTCGGCGGTGATGTCCTCCTCGGATGCCAACCCGATCGGCCGGCCCAGCCGGGCGGACAGATCGTCCAGCACGGACCAGTCGGCCCGGGCCTGGCCCGGCCCGGGCACCAGACGGTTGACCATCTGCACCCGGCCTTCGAGGTTGGTAACCGTGCCTTTCTTCTCCGCGAAGCCCAAGGCGGGGAGCACCACGTCGGCCCGGCGGGAGGAGTCGGTGAGGAAGAGGTCGATGGCCAACACGAATCCGGCCCCCGACAGGGCCGCCCCGCCGTCGAAACCCGCCATGTCGCGGACCGGATCGGACCCGCAAAGGATGAGGAAACCGATCTCCCCGGCGGCCGCCGCCTCTGCGATCCCCAGGGCGTCGAGACCCGGAGCAACGGGCAGATCGCCCCAGGCGGCCACCAGATCGGGGGCGGAACCGTCCGTGGCGGTGGTTACCCGGCCGGGCAGCAGGTCGGGCGCCGCCCCCATGTCCAGCGCCCCGAAGGTGTTGCCCCGGTGGACGAGCGGAAGGATGGACCCGCCCCGGCGGCGGGCGAAGGCTGCCACCGACTCGGCTAGGCGCGGGGCCTCGGCCAGGCCGGGGCGCCCCACCAACGCCGCCAGCGGGCCCTCGTCCATGGCCTCCCGGGCGGCTCGGAACTCCCCTTCCCCGGCGGCGAAACGCGCCAGCACCTCGGGGCCGGTTCCGGGTAGGTAAGTGAACTTGTGGGCGGCCCGGTCGTCCAGGCCGGTTCGCCTCGGGTGGAAGATCACCAGGGAGGCGCCCCTCTCCTGGGCGGCCCTCCGCACCCTCAGGTAGAGGATGGGGTGGGTTTCTTTCAGGTCGGGCCCCCACAACAGGATGGTTCGGGCCGATTCCAGGTCGTCGATCCTGCCCCGCCCGGCCAGCCCGGCCAGGAACCTGGCCTCCAGACCGTCGCCGAGCTGGGCGTCCAGGTTGTTGGAATCGGCCGCCGTCCGCATGAACTTGGAGAGGGCGTAGGCGTCTTCGTTGGTGCCCCGCGCCCCGCCCAGGGCCGCAACCGCTCCCCCGCCCTGCTCGGCGATCACCGCCCGGAGGCGCTCCCCCGCCAGGTCCAGGGCCTCTCCCCAGCCGGCCTCCCTGAAACCGGATCCTTCCCGGATCAAAGGGGTGCGCAGCCGATCCGGCGAGCCGATGAACTCGAATCCGAAGCGTTCCTTGTCGGACAGCCAGCCCTGGTTGGTGGCCCCGTTGTCCACCCCGAGGAAACGCAGCACCTGGTTCTGCGAGGCATGGACGGCTAGGCGGCTTCCCTCGGTATGCACCACCCCGGTGCTCTCCGCCACCTGCAGGTCCCAGGGCCGGGCCCGGAAACGGTAGGGGACGGCGGTCAGCGCCCCCACCGGGCAGATCTGGACGGTGTTGCCGGAGAAATAGGAGGTGAAGGGCTCGTCAGGGAAGGTGAGCACCTGGGTGTCGCCGCCCCGGTGGTGGAACTCGATCAGCGGGTCTCCCGATATCTCATCGGAGAACCTGGTGCAGCGGGCGCAGAGGATGCAGCGCTCCCGGTCCAGCAGCACCAGGTCGCTGATGGGTATCGGCTTGGCGAAATGGCGCTTCTCCTCGACGAAACGGCTCTCGCCGGGGCCGTAGGACATGGTCTGGTCCTGGAGGGGGCACTCACCGCCCTTGTCGCACACCGGACAGTCGAGAGGGTGGTTGAGGAGCAGGAACTCGAGCACCCCTTCCTGGGCTTTCTTGGCCGCCGCGGACTCGGTGTGGACCACCATGCCGTCGTTGACGGGCTGCATGCAGGAGGGGATGATCGCCTTCCCCCGGGGGGTCTCGATCTCGACCAGGCACATGCGGCACATCCCCACCGGGTTCATGCGGGGATGCCAGCAGAAGCGGGGGATGTAGGCGCCGTTGTCCTCGGCCGCCTTGATCAGCAGATCTCCGGCCGGGGCCTCGACCGCCTCGCCGTCGATGGTGAGCGAGACCATGGAGCGGTCGGCGGCGCTCATCGCGGCCCTCCGATGACGACCGGGACCTGGTTGGCCGCCCGGACATGGTCGTCCACCTCGCCCCGGAAGTATCTGAGCAGGGACACCACCGGCGACACGGCCGAAGGCCCCAGCGCGCAGATGGTGGTCATGGCCGGCGGCCACCGGAGGCCGGGGGATATGTTGTCGGACACGTCGAGGAGCAGGTCGGCGTCGACCGGGCGCCCGTGGCCTTCCATGATGCGGCGCAGGATCATGTCCAGCCAGGTGGTGCCCTCCCGGCAAGGGGTGCACTGTCCGCAGGACTCGTGGGCGAAGAACCGGACCAGGCGCTCCGCCGCCGCCGCCATGTCTGTGGTCTCGTCCATGACGATCACCGCCCCCGAACCGGTCATGGAACCGTGCCCGTCGATGGCCTCCTTGGTCACCTCGGTGTCGAGGTGTATCTCGGGGACGAACCAGGGCGACGAGGCCCCGCCCGGCACCCAGGCCTTGAGCCTGTTGCCGTCGCGGATGCCCCCGGCCAGGTCGAAGATCAGGTCCCGCCAGGTGAGGCCTTCCACGATCTCGTAGTTGCCGGGCCGGTTGACATGGCCCGAGACGGAGCACATGCGCCGCCCGGGGGAACCCGAAGGGCCGATGGCGGCGTAGGCGGCCGCGCCGTTACGGACGATCCAGGGGACGTTGGCCAGGGTCTCTACGTTGTTGACGATGGTGGGCATCATGTAGAGGCCTTTGGCGGCCGGGAAATAAGGGGGCTTGAGGCGGGGCTCGCCCCGGCGCCCTTCCAGACTGGCGAGCAGGGCGGTCTCCTCGCCGCAGATGTAGGCGCCGGCGCCGAGGTGGACCACCAGCTCGAGGTCGTAACCGGAACCGAGGATGCCCCGGCCCAGATACCCGGCCTCATAGGCCTCTTCGACGGCGGCCTGCACCCGCCGGGCGGCCTTGGGGTACTCGCCCCGCACGTAGATGAAGGCGTTGTGCACCTCGTTGGCGTAGGAGGAGATGATCACCCCTTCGATCATCTGGTGAGGGTCGCGCTCCATCAGCTGGCGGTCCTTGAAGGTGCCCGGCTCGGACTCGTCGGCGTTGACCACCAGATAGGACGGGCGGGCGGGCGCCAGGAAACTCCACTTGACCCCGGCGGGGAATCCGGCCCCTCCCCTGCCCCGCAGCATGGCCGCCTTGATCTCCTCGGTTATCTCGCCGGGGGCCATGCCGGGGCTGCCCAACACCTTGCGCAGGGCCGTGTAGCCGCCGGTGGCCTCGTACCGGGCCAGGGTGTGGCTGGTGTCGGGATGCTCGTTCATCCGGGCGGTGAGAATCATGGGGATGTCCCCGTTGCCCGCGGTCGGAGACGGGGCGGGCAGGTCGGCGGCTTCGGCCGCGGCGGCGCCGTTCGGGGATGTGGACTCCGTACCGAGGGGGGAGAAGGCGGGAACCGGACCGACCGCCCCCGTCGGATCGGGAATGGCCCACGGGAAGGAGACGCATCCTCCGAAACGGGCCTGCAGCCGGTCGCCCGACACGCATTCGGGCCGCTCCGACCGCAGCCAGCGGACCATCTCCCTGACCCGGTCGGGGTCGACACCCTCCACGAACTCGTAGTTGACCTGCACCGCCGGGGCGCCTCCGCAGGCCCCGATGCACTCCACATGCTCGGGGGTGATCAGACCTTCCTCGTCGGTGTGGCCGGAGGGCGCCCCCGCCTCCTCCTCGAGAGCGTGGAGTACGTCGTCGGCCCCCGCCAGCCAGCAGGAGAGGGAAGTGCATACCGAGATCAGGTACCGACCCACCGGCTGCAGCTTGTACATGGTGTAGAAGCTGGCCGCCGCCGCCGCCTGGGCCGGGGTAATGCCCACCATTTCGGCCACCTTGCGCATACCGTCGTCGGTGAGGTGGGCCTTCCCTCGGTTGCGGTCTTCCTGCATGGCTATGTAGAGGAGGGGCATCAGGGCCGAGCGCGGTTCGGGGTAGCGGGCTATGGCGCGGCGGGCAAGATCCTCGGCGGCGGACGACCAGGTGTAAGACATACCCACTACCGATCCACGTCGCCCATCACGGGATCGAGGGAAGCAATACAGGCGATGGTGTCGGCCACCAGAGAATCGGCCATCATGATCGGCAGGGCCTGCAGGTTGGAGAACGAAGGGCCTCTGGTGTGCATGCGCAGCGGCCGGCCGCCGCCGTCGGACACCAGGTAACAGCCCAGCTCGCCGCGGGGAGATTCGATCGCCGTGTAGGTCTCGCCTTCCGGCACCTTGAACCCTTCCGTGTATATCTTGAAGTGGTGGATCAGCGCCTCCATCGACTCGTTGATCCGGCGCCTGGGCGGGGGCGACACCTTGCGGTCGCCGGTCTTGTAGTCGCCGCGGGGCATGGTCTCGGCCGCTTGGCGGACGATCCGCAGCGACTGGAGCATCTCGCCGATCCGCACCCGGTACCGGTCGTAGACATCGCCGCGGCGCCCGGTCACCACATCGAAGTCATAGGACTCGATCCCCGAATAGGGCTGGGAGCGGCGGAGGTCCCAATCCACGCCGGCGGCCCGCAGGGTGGGGCCGGTGATCCCGTAGGCCAGGCATTCCTCGGCGGTGATGATCCCGATCCCCTTGGTGCGGCCCTTCCAGATGGAGTTCTCCTTGAGGAGGTCCTCGTAGTCCTCCATGGCTTTGGGGATGCGGTCGAGTATCTCCTCCACGTCGTCCTCCCACCCGTCGGGCAGGTCGGCCGCCACCCCGCCGGGCCGGATGTAGTTGTGGTTCATGCGCAGCCCGGTGGTCTTCTCGAAGAAGGCCAGGATCAGCTCCCGCTCCCGGAACCCGTACATCATCATCGAGAGGGCGCCGATGTCCATACCGTTGGTGGCGGTGGCCACCAGATGTGACGACACCCGGTTGAGCTCGGTCATCAGCACCCGGATCGCCTGGGCGCGGGGAGGTATATCGACCCCCAGCAGCTTCTCCACCGCCAGGGAGTAGCAGAGCTCGTTGTGCAGCGGGGCCAGGTAGTCCATGCGGGTCACGTTGGTGGGGCCCTGCAGGAAGGTGAGGGTCTCGGCGGTCTTCTCCATCCCGGTGTGCAGGTAGCCGATGACCGGCTTGATCCGCCGGACGATCTCCCCTTCGAGCTCCAGGTTGAGGCGAAGAACCCCGTGGGTGGAGGGGTGCTGCGGCCCCATGTTCACCATCATCCGCTCGTCGTCGGCTACCGCGTCGTCGATCACCCAGTCGTCGACGACCCGGGCGCCCCGCTGCTCGACGGCCCGGTCCGGGGTCTCGCGGCGGCCCATCTCCTGGGCGCCTTCGTCGGTGCTCGCCGCCATCCATTCGGAGACTTCCGGGGCTTCGGTGCCCGACACCCAGATCTCGGCGGCGGCTTCGTTCCGCTCGGCGGTGGTCGTCTCGGCCATCAGTACACCTGGTGGGCTTCTTTGAACTGGACCGGGACCGCCCCCACCCCGAAGTCCCGCCGAAGCGGATGGCCTTCCCAGTCGTCGGGCATCAAGATCCGGGTGAGGTCGGGGTGGCCCTCGAAACGGATGCCGAACATGTCGTAGACCTCGCGCTCCAGGAAGTTGGCGCCCGGATAGACGGAAACCAGGGAAGGCGCCGCCGGATCGTCTCCCGGCACCGGAACCAGGATGCGGAGGCGGCGGTTGCGCCGCAGGGAAATGAGGTTGACCACCAGCTCGAAGCGGACGCGGCGCTTCCCCAGATAGTCCACGGCGGTGATGTCGGAGCACATCTCGAAACCGGCCTCCCGGGCGGCAGCCGCCAGCTTCGCCAGACCCTCGGGGCCTACTCGAACAACATCGTCGCCGGCGGAAACCCCGGCTTCGGCGCCGGGCGCCGCCGCCAACAGGCCGGCCAGCAGATCGTCCGCGGCCGGCGGCTCGCCTGCGGCCTCGGGAGCGGCGGGGCGGGCTGCGGCCTCCCCCGACATCAGCGGGCCAGCTCCCCTGACATGACCTTGTCCTGCAGGGTGAGGATGCCGTGTATCAGGGACTGCGGCCCGGGCGGGCAACCCGGCACGTATACATCCACCGGGACGACCTGATCGACCCCCTGCACCAGGGCGTAGTTGTTGAACATGCCTCCGGTGGAGGCGCAGGCGCCCATGGAGATGACCCATTTGGGGTCGGCCATCTGGTCGTAGACCTGGCGCAGGACCGGGGCCATCTTCTGGGAGACCCGGCCCGCCACGATCATCAGGTCGGCCTGGCGGGGGGAGGCCCGGAACACCTCCATCCCGAAGCGGGCCAGGTCGTGGTGGGCGGTCCCGGCGGCCATCATCTCGATGGCGCAGCAGGCCAGCCCGAAGGTGGCCGGCCACATGGACCTGGTCTGGGCCCAGCGCATGGCCTTGCCGAGGGTGGTGGTCAGCAGGTGCGGGGGGGTTGACAGGCGGGCCATCAGGCGGCCATCTCCTGTGCGGCTTCGGCGGGGGGGGCGGCCCGATACCGGGCCCGGCGGGAGACGTTCCAGTCCAATGCGCCCCGTTTCCACACGTAGCCGAGCGTCTCCACGATCATCAGGGTGAACACCGTCACCGCCGCCACCCCGCCCCACCCGAGCTCCCCGAACACCGACGCCCAGGCGAACAGGAAGACGATCTCGACGTCGAAGATCACGAACAGGATCGCCACCAGGTAGAACTTGACCGGAAACCGCTGGATGGGCTCGGCCTCCGTGACGATCCCGCATTCGTAGGGTTCCAGCTTCTCGGGCGTGGGCCGCTTGTAGGAGATCAGGTAGGAAACGACCAACGACACACCGGCGAATGCGGAAGCCAAGATGAACATCACCGCGATAGGGAGATAGTCAGAGAGCTCCAAACCTTCCCTCGTGTCAGGAGGCCCTAGATTAGGAAACCACCCGCCCTCCGCCAAAACGACCCCACCCCCTCCGCAGTCCGGGTCGCCGGGTGAATCTCGAGCGTAATCGTCTCGGACGGGTCCGGTCCTCTCACCGCTGAATCGGCAGGAGATGGGTGAGCTCCGCGGCGGACACCTGTGTGTTGCCGGTGAGCAGGCGCACCCTCTCCCCCACCTCGGGGGCGCTGAGGGCGGCAAGCAGGGCAGGCCAGTCGATCTCGGGGCCGAAGTGCCCGTGGGGTCTGATCACATTTACATGGTTCTCGCCCATGAACTCCATCCCGTCCGGGATCGATGCGCACCTGAGCTCGGCCGATCCGACCGCTCCGACGATGCGGTTGGCGACGATGGCCGGGCCGACCAAGGGCTTGCGGTCGGTCGCTATGAACTGCGGGTGCTTGTGATCCGGAAGGAGGCGCAGCTCGTCCCTGATGTTGTGGGCCCAGATCAGAGGAACGGTCTCGGCGCCGGGGCGGCGGCGCAGGTCCGGCTTGTGCTGATTCCAGACCACCGTACCGGTCACCGCTTCGTAGCCGAGGTCGAACAGGGTGCTCCGACCGGCGAACGAGGCTTCCAACATCGCCGGGTCTTCGGAGAAGATGGTGCGGCGGAAACCGGCGGCGGGATTCTCTTTCACGAAGACGTGACGGCCGGTGTCTCGTTCCCCGCGTCGCAGCACCATCAGCTGGACGGGTGTCTGCGCTTGGTCGAAAAGGGACTGGTCGCGGTGTATCTCGAGGAACTCCACCGCGGACTGTTCCATCAGGTAGCCGCGCAGCCGCTCGAAATAGGCGCCGTTGTTCATGGAAGGCGGAATTACATAGGCGAGCTGACCCCCCGGACGCAACGCCTCCATCCCCGCCTGGAAGAACAAAGCAAAGATGTTGACCCGACCCGAGATCACCCGGGCGTAATAGGTCCTGACCTCACGGTAGGCGTTGAACTGGAAGTAGGGCGGGTTGCCGATGACGAGATCGAACGGCGGCCCCTGGTACGGATCGAGGGCCGAACGCCGGTGCAGCCGGGCTTCTGGCGCCAGCCTGGAAGCCGCCGACAGAACGGCGTGGTCCACGTCCCACCCGTGTACCTCCGCCCCCGGCTCTCGGTCGAGCACCGACCTGAGAAACTCGCCGGTGCCGACACCGGGGTCCAGCACCCGCATCCCCTCGAACAGATCGCAGTGGTCCAGCAATCTCTCCCGCAACGGAGCAGGCGTCATGTACTGCCCAAGCCGTTTGCGGCGGTGGATCGAGGCATCGGCCAGCCACTCCCTCGTCTCCTGCGAAAGGCCGTCATGTTTCGATCGGACGCCTACTGCTCTGCCCTCCTCCCAAAACATCGCCGCCGGGCGCGACACCAACCGGGGGGTGCGGCCCGGTCGGTCAGGTGGTGTAGTCGGCGTTGATGCGGACGTAGCCGTCGGTGAGGTCGCAGCCGTATACGGTGAAGCCGCCCTCGGCTAGACCGCCGGGGCCGTTTCCCGGAATGCCCAGGCTGACGTGGATCAACACCTCCGGGAGGGCCAGGTATTCCTCCAGGGACGTCAGAAGCTCCGGGGTAACCGGGTTGGGGTACACCTCGACGGCCCCGAACCGGATCACCACCCTCTCCTGGTCGATGTCTTCGTCGTAGCACTTGCCCACCGCCATCGCCACCCGCCCCCAGTTGGGGTCGCGCCCGTGGACGGCGGTCTTCACCAGCGGCGAGTTCACTATCGACTTCGCCACCCGCTTGGCCTGGACGTCGTCGCGGGCCTGGTCCACCGTCACCACTATCAGCGTCTCGGCGCCCTCGCCGTCGGCGGCCAGCTGGCGGGTCAGATCCAGGCACACCTCATACAGGGCGGCCTCTAGGTCGGCCTCGTCTACCGGCCCGGCTCGGCCCGAGGCCAATACCACCGCCATGTCGCTGGTGGAGGTGTCGGTGTCGATGCTGAGAGCGTTGAAGGTGCGGGCCGCCACCCTGCGCAGCACGGCGTCGAGCACGGGGGGTTCCACCTCTGCGTCGGTTGCGGCCACCGCCAGCATGGTCGCCATGTCCGGTTCGATCATGCCTACCCCCTTGGCGATGCCCACCACCCGGGCCGGTCCGGCCTCAGCGGCGGACACCTTGGGATGGGTGTCGGTGGTCATCATCGCCCGGGCGGCATCCCAGGCCGAACCCGGGGAGTCGAACACCGCGGCGCCCGGACGCAGCCCAGTCATGTAGCGGCGGATGCGCTCCATGGGGTACTGCACCCCGATCACCCCGGTGGATGCCACGATCACCTCCTCGGCGGCGCAACCCACCGCTAGGGCGGTCAGGCGGGCCAGCTCGGCGGCGTTGACGGCGCCCTGCGCCCCGGTGGCCACGTTGGAGTTCTTGGAAAGCACCACCACGGCCCGCGCCCGGCCGTCGGCGAGGTTGGCGCGGCTCAGGGTGATGCTCGGCCCGACGAACCTGCTCTGTGTGAACACCCCGGCGGCGGCGGTCCCCTCACCCGAGGAGAGGATCATCACATCGTCGGTGTGGTCCTTTATCCCGATGTTGCCGCGGTGCAACCCGAACCCGTCGGGGAACTCCACATCCGGTGCGTCTTCCGCCATACCGCGATATTAGCTCTGATCATCGACCTGAGCGTTCATGTGATCCCGCGGTATGAGCGGGGGCCGTCAGTCGGCAGCGGCGATAAGAGCGGGTTCCCCGACCAATTGGCCTTCGACCCAAGCCAACCGTTCCCCGTAGGCACCGACCTGCCCACTGACCTTCTCGAACCCCTCGTGCATCTCTTTACGGAGCTCGGTAGACCCACCGTGCATCTCCTTGCGGATCTCGGTGAACCCCTCGTGCATCCCCTTGCGGAGCTGGGCGGTCTCCCCACGCATCTCCCCACGAAACTCAGCCCACTCCCCACGCATCTCCCCACGAAACTCAGCCCACTCCCCACGCATCTCATCACGAAACTGGACCATCTCCCCGCGTATTTCATCACGAAACTCGGCCATCTCCCCGCGTATTTCATCACGAAACTCGGCCATCTCCCCGCGTATTTCATCACGAAACTGGACCATCTCCCTACGCATCTCCCCACGAAACTCAGCCCACTCCCCACGCATCTCATCACGAAACTGGACCATCTCCCTACGCATCTCATCACGAAACTCGGCCCACTCCCCACGCATCTCATCACGAAACTGGACCATCTCCCTACGCATCTCCCCACGAAACTCAGCCCACTCCCCACGCATCTCATCACGAAACTGGACCATCTCCTTGCGGATCTCGATCATTTCCTTGCGGAGCTCCAGCATCTCCCTGCGGTCGCTTATCTGGATGCGCATCACCCATCCGAAGACAGCGACGAACAGAGCTCCGACGAAGGCGAGGATTACGTAGACGATCTGAGGATCCATCATGACGGCCAAGATAGTACCGAACCCATCCGGTTACCACAGGAACCGCCGAATTTTTTTGTCGATCTGGGCCCGGTGCGTGTGCTGTTCCCTTCACCCGCGGTCGGCCCCTCCGACCGGAGACCCAGACGTGTCCGTCACTGCCGATGATCCCAGGCCATGAAGTTGCTCGACACCTGTGACGCCCGCCCAACGCCCCGGCCATGAACAACCGGGGTTAACCTCCGGCCGATGAAGGGGACCCTCCCGGCCGCCACCGTCGAACGCCTACCCCGCTACCTGCGTTGCCTCGAGATGCTCGCTCCCTCCCGTGTGACCATATCGTCCAAGGAGCTGGCCCGGCTCAGCAACCTGAACGCCGCCGGGGTGCGCAAGGACCTGTCCTATCTCGGTTCTTTCGGCATGCGGGGGGTGGGCTACCACGTGGACGAGCTGGCCGCCCGCATCCGCCGGACGCTCGGTATGACCGAGGACCGGACGGTGGTGGTGATAGGGATAGGGAACCTGGGCTCGGCCCTCGCCAACTACGGAGGGTTCGGCAACCGGGGTTTTCGGATAGTCGGGCTGTACGACGCCGACCCGGCCAAGGTGGGCCGCAAGGCGGGCGGGATCACCATCCGCCCCATCGAACGGCTGGCGAAAGACGCCGAGACCACCGATATCGCGGTAGGCATCATCGCCACCCCCGCCAAGGCCGCCCAAGGGGTGGCCGCTCTCCTGTCCGAAGCCGGAGTTCCCTCTATCCTGAACTTCGCCCCCACCGTGCTGAACGTCCCCGACGGCATCCATCTGCGCCAGGTGGACGTGGCTACGGAGCTTCAGATCCTCGGCTTCTACATGGCGGGCCGGAACCGGACGGGCGGCGCATCCCATCCCGACGACCCCGGTTGAACGCCATCACCCGCAGCGATGCGCCGTTCCCTTCATCCACCGGGCGGCCTTCTTACCGGGGCGGAGGGGGTAGTTGCGACAGATGACCTCGGTTCATGAGGCTGCTCGATGTCTGTTCCGTCCACCCCGACCATGAACGATCAGGGTTCAGACGTCCAACCCCAGGCGGCGTCTCTCGAGCTCGATGATGCGCCGCTCCCATTCGACCTGGGAGACAACTGCCTCCTTGCTCTCGAGGCCGGCAACATCGACGGCCTCGGGCGCGGCGTCCTTCATAGTGCTCGATCGGACGTAATCGGCAAACAGGGCCGACTTGCGGGCGAGGATGGCGAGCATCCGCTCGTCGACGCTGTTCTCGGTGAGGAGGCGATGAACCTCGACGGGGCGAACCTGCCCCAACCGGTGACACCTTGCGATCGCCTGCTCTTCGGTGGACGGCTTCCACTGGGGCTCGGTCAAGATGACGACCGACGCGGCCTGGATGTTGAGCCCGACGCCCCCGGCCTGGATTTGGCTTATCAGGACCGCCGGCCTCCGCAGGGCGGAGAATCGATCCACCAGCAGCTGGCGTTGGGGCGCCGGCACGCTGCCGGTCAGAGTGCCTACGGAGAGCGGCCCGAGTGCTTCATGCACCCGCCGGATCACTTTGAGGAAGAACGAAAAAACAACCACCTTGCGACCGTTGTCCGCGGCTTCTTCGGCGATCTCGACAAGCCGGCGCAACTTGGGTGATTCTTCGGGGGGGTCGGTCATGAATGCGGCTCTCCGCATGGTCATGAAGTTCCTGCTGATGACGGCCTGCAGGTACGACACGGCGGCCGCACCCTCGAGCCTCGACCATTCCGCCGTCTCGACCTTCGGTGGAAGCTCATCGAGTACGTCGGTCTGGTTGCGCCGGAGATATACAGGCGCCACCGCCTTGCGAAACGCGTCCGCGCCGGCGATCCCATCGGTCGCGCGGATGGTCGAAGCGATATCGGACCTGACGTGGTTCACCAGCGTACGGAACTCCTCGACCCGGTTCTCCATAGGCGTTCCGCTCATCAACAGCGAATACTTCGACCGGCTCAGCCAGGAACGGACAGCCCGGGTGCGGATCGCATCGGGATTCTTCACATAGTGGGCCTCGTCTACCACCACCGCTGTGATCTCGATGTGGGGAAGGTCGAGCGTCCGGAGGGTGTCGAAGGTGGTGACGGCCACGCCCCCTCGACCGACCCATTGGCGGAGGAGGCGGTCCCGGCCGGCGCCGTGGAGCCGCCATATCCGTTCGAGTCGTGAGTGCCGCCGGATCTCGTGTTCCCAATTCACCAACACGCTGGCCGGACACACAACGAGGAAGTGCCTGGCGCCGTGTGAGCGCAGATGGCACAGTACCGCCAAGGCCTCGATGGTCTTGCCGAGACCCATCTCGTCGCCCAGGATGATCCGCCTCTGGACCAGGGCGAACTTGGCGCCGAAGGATTGATAGCCGCGAAGCGACGCGCCGAGCAGGGAGGTGTCGAGGTCGAATCCTCTGATCCGTTCGACGATCTCCTTCGGAACGAATCCCTGGGAAGCGTCGACATCCAGACCCAACCCGACGACCTCGATCAACAACCCGTTGTATGCCACGGACCTGGCGGCGTAGTCGTCCCAGACCCCCGACACCCTGTTCGGAAGGCCGGACAACCGTTGCTCTACCTTCGTCATCTCAGAGCCGAGCGCGCTCGCGGCCGGGCTGTCCACGAGCGCGGCCAGCCGCTCGAGCGCCGCCCTCCCCGCCTCCTTCCGCCGCCGCCCGGCCAAGGACCGCCGGACCGGGTTGGCCTCGAGACGAGCAGCTTTCATGTCGGCCTCGACGGCCCGTGTCATTCCCTCGATCCTGGAACGCAGGGGCTCTATGTTGCGGCGCGCGGCTTCGAGCGCCCGTAGGGCAGACAGCAGGGAGGTCTGCTCCGCCGGCCGGCCTGCGACGTCGAAGCGAACCCCGGGATCCTTGCGAAGAGCAGCCTCCACCTCGAGTGAGGCGGCGGTGACCTGTTCCGAGGTGTGAGGGCCGACGCCTTTGATCGATTCGAGCCCGCGGCGGCCGGCTGCCCGAACGTCGGCGACGGTGCGAAGCCCGGCGGATTCGATCGCGCCGAGGCGGAGCCCCCCTCCTGCCGCCTTCTTCAATGTGCTGAGCGGCATGTTCGACATCTGTTGGAGGGCGGCGCGTTCGCGCTCCTTCTCATAGGCGGCGATGACGTTGCGTTCGGCCGGGGGCAGAAAGCCGAGCAACGCCGCGGCCCGGGACCGGAAACGGGCGGCCCGCGAGAGCACCCGCATGGCGGAACGAACAGAACGGTATAAGGACGCGGCCCGTGACCAGAGGCTCGGGGCTCGCGAGCTCACGGCTGCCGGGGATCAGCCGGAGGCGTTCGAGACCTTCGGTATGCCGTGCGGGCGGGGGCAGGCGGCCCTATGAGATCAGGCGGCCCTATGGGATTCTGTGAAGTCCGGATCATCGGCCGCCGGATTCATTCCCGTTCCTGGTCGCGTTCGTAGCGGTGGAGGGCTACCAAGAACATGACGAAGAGGATGGCGGAGGCAAAGGTGAAAGCACCCGGAATGATCCTTATCTCGAAGGCGTTCAGGCCCTCGAAGTCGACCGGGCGCGGGCCGCGGGGCGCGTAGAGCACGAACAGGATTGAGTTGATGGTCGTCCATCCGAAGATGCCCGCCCCCAGCACCAGGATCGCCAGACGCTTGCCCAGGTTGGTGTACTGCAGCAGATACACGGAGCCGAAGAACACCAGCAGCGCCGCCAGGGTGAGCACGATCCCCGTGAACAGGAGGTTCTGCGAGAGGAGGGCCCTGAACAGCTCGCGCATCTACCCCTCCCCTCCCCCGCCGGCTTCGCCTTCCACGAACTCCACCCCGTCCAGGGTCGGCCCCCGCAGGTAGCGGACGATCAGCTCCAGATCCTCGGCGGTCAGCACCATGCCGAAACCGGGCATCCGCCCCGAACCGACCCCGTTCACCCCGTATCCGACGCCGGAGTCCGAGCCGCCCTCCAAGAAGTCGTACATGTCTTCGGCGGTGAGGAACTGGGTCAACGCCCGCCCGTCTCGCAACGACGGGCCCAACCCCCCCGAAGCCTGGATCTGCTGGAAGGCGGGTCCGGCCGAGTAACCGGCGGTGTGGCAACGGGCGCAGTAGGCGTTGAACATACCCACCGCCCTGATGGCCGCCTCTTCGCCGCCGCCGAAGGCGGCGTGGGCCACCGCCGCGGTGTCTACCTCCCACCTCGCCGAGCGGGCGGCGCTCCCCAGGAAATCGAGGCCGAACCGAGCCTGGGTCAGCAGGGTCTCCTGATTCTGGAAGGTGATGGAGAGCGAGGTGGCGGTGGACTCGAGGTCGGCCACCATCCGCGCCGCCGACCGCCTGTCGGACACTCCGATCAACGTTTCGGCGTTGCGGGGGTCGAACACCGGCTCGGTGGCCAGGAATCCGGCGGAGCGGGCCTGGCGGGCAACGGCGCTCAGCCCACTCTCGGCCACGTCCGACAAACCGTCGCCGTCGGTGTCGATGCCCTGGCCGGCCAGGTCGAGGATCTCCCGGGCCTGCTCGGCGATGGCCCCCACCACCTGCGAGGTTTCACCGGAGGTGCGGATACGATCGAGCTCCTTCTGTTGTTCCTCGATCTGGGAAGCAACCGCATCGGCCGCGCCCTCCAGGCGGTTGCCGGCCCCGGTGACCAGACCGTCTACTTTGAGCAGCGCCTGGGTCTGGTCGATCTGGATCGACTGGATGTAGTTGAGCAGGTCGTCGACCTGTTGGCTGTTGAGGGGTCCACCGCCCTCCAAGCCCCAGGGCGGCATGGGCGTGTTGGCCCGTCCGTACACGATCCAGAACGCGATCTCGTCCCGGTCGTAGCGGTAGAACACGTCGTCGAGGGCCGGAGACGCCCAGCCCGACACCGTGACCTGGGAGCGGTCCTCCAGGAAAGCGGCCACTCCCCCACCGCCCGCCGTTCCGTGGCAGCCTCCGCAGCCGAACTCCTCCCAAACCTCGTGCCCCCGCTCCAGCGACGCGTCTCCGAACTCCTCTACGAAACCTTCCTGGCGGTCCAGCTCACCGAGGTAGTAGATCGGCATGGCCAGGGTGAGGAATCCGGCGGTGACGACGGCGCCTACCAGGGTGCGGTCTAGGCGCTTGGTTTCGAGCTCGTCGTCGGTCTGGGAGGCCGACAGGTTGGCGGGGACCGGGTCCTTGCGGTCCCGCCGGGATCCCGAACCCACCAGATAGGCGAACCATCCTATGGCGCCCAGAGCGACGATCGTCACCACCAAGGTCGCCACCGGCTAGACCTCGTCCGCGGTCGTCAGGGCGATGCAGGAAGGACCCTGCGGGTAGGGAACGGTCTTGGCGACGGCCCGGGGGGTCTGGAGGATGGTTCCGGTCTTCACGATCATGCGCCCGTCCTCCTCCAACACCTCGAACCGGTCCAGGTTGCGGGGGGCCGGACCGGCCTCGTACTCCCCCGTGTAGTTGTATTTGGAGCCGTGGCACGGGCATTCGAACCCCTGTGAGGTCTCGCACCAGGGGACCCGGCAGCCGAGGTGGACGCAGCGCTGGAAGAGGGCGGACAGACCCCCCACCACCACCGGCATCCCCTCGAACTGTGACCGGGAGAGGTCGGACTCGGCGAACGGCACGATATAGGCGCGAGCCTCGGGTACGAACTTCGGAAGTATCGACCCGTCGCCCTGGATCACCTCGGCCTGGATGTCGGCGACGGCGCCCACATCGATGTCGGAACCGAATCCCCCCGACAGGCGGGGCCAGAGGAAGGCCAGGTAGGAAACGCCGTTGAGGCCCAGAAATGCGCCGAAAGTGATGCCGAGGGCCCGGGTGAAGAACTGGCGCCGGTTGACCCCAGCCTCTTGGGGCGAGAGCTCCTCGACCCGCATGACCTCCACCGCCTGCACCGCGCCCGGAACGGACGGAACCGCCGCCTCTTCTTCGCCCGAAGGTTCCTCCGGAACAGCCTCCGCCCTCACATCCGGCATATCGTCCGCCGCCTCCGGGACCTCGTCGGCCGGGGCGGGGCGGCGGGCGACGACCGGCGACGGCAGGTCGGAGCGGTCCGCTTTCCGGGTCTCACGCGACACCCCCGACCTCCACGATCTGGAAGTCCCGGGGGCGGCCTCGCTGCGGCGGTAGGCGATCACGAAGGCGCCCAGCACCCCCGCCACCGCCACGCCTGCCAAGGCCACGATCAACAGCTGGAGGGCGCTCATTCGAAATGCACCCAGTCTTTGAGGTCGTCGAACCAGATCCCGTCGGCCCACGGATAGGTGAAGTTGAACCCCGGGCCCCGGAACAGCGTCCCCAGCAGCGTCAGCGTGGCCGAGCCGGTGAGGAACAGCGTGAACAACATGATGGCGAACTTCCTGTCCGAGGGCTTGGTGGACGGGTTGCGGTCCACGTAGGGAATGGCCATGAACCCCACTAGGCCGGTGATGGACGGGATGATGACCCCGGCGACCTGCGGGTCGTAGTAGGACAGCAGCTCCTGCAGGCCGAGGAAGTACCAGGGCGCCTTGGACGGGTTGGGGGTCTGGTTGAAGTTGGCCAGCTCCAACAGGGGCGCCTGGAGGATCACCGACAGGACGATGAGCACCGCCGTGACCACCATCAAGGCGGTGAACTCGGCGATCATCAGATGCGGCCAGGTGTTCACCTTGTCCGTAGGGGTGGCCTTGACCTGCTGTATGGCCTTCGCCTTGACGACCGTGAGCAGGCGCTGGGGCCTCACCCCTTCGGGGATATCCTCGGGCGGGGCCACCGGACGGGGTGTCACCGCGGTGGCGGCGCCGTTGTCGGACGGGTCCGGGGAGGAGGCGGCCGGGGAAGATGCGGCCATGGAAGGGGAATCCTGGGGAGAGGCAACCGCCGCCGCGGCAACCGGAGGGGAGGGAGCGTCCGCCACCGGCGCAGACTCGGCCGCGGCAGGAGGAGGCGAAGGGGCCAGATCCTCCCTTATCTCGGCCAAGACCTGCTCGACCGACGACCCGACCACCTCGGCCTTGGCCTCGGCGGTGCGCCGCAACAGATGCTCGGGTATCCCCGACGGAGCGGACGGCCGGGCCTCGGAGGCGGCGGGAGAAGGAGGAGTCCGGGCAGGAGGTTCAGGGGCTGCCTCCCCTCGAATCTCGGCCAGCACCTGCTCGACCGGCACGCCGAGCGCCCTGGCCTGGGCCTCCGCCGAACGCTTCAACAGGTGTTCTGGTATCTCGGCCATCGTCCCTCAACAGCCTCCCGGGAAGGCGCCCGGCAATTCACCCGCGGCCAGTCGACCGACGACGTGACGCCGGATCCGCCCCGGACGGACTCTAAACACGGGCGGCATCTCGGAACCATCCATCTAGAGCGGTCCTGATATTCCACCGTCCTTGCGCACCCGCCAGAAGTGAACGGCCATGAAGATCACGATCACGAACGGCAGGAACAGGACGTGCAGGACGTAGAAGCGCAGCAAGGTGTTGCCGGTCACCTCGATCCCCCCCAGCAGGGCGAACTTCACCTGGTTGCCGAACAGGGGGGTGAAGCCGGCCATGTTGGTGCCCACCGTCACCGCCCACAGCGCCAGCTGGTCCCAAGGCAGCAGGTAGCCGGTGAAGGAGAGCAGCAGGGTGAGCAGCAGCAACACCACCCCCACCACCCAGTTGAACTCCCGCGGCGGTTTGTAGGCGCCGTGATAGAACACCCGCGACATATGGAGGAAGACCGTAAGCACCATCAGGTGGGCGCCCCAGCGGTGGAGGTTCCGCACCAGCGAGCCGAAGGCCACCGAGGTGGACAGGGCCTCCACATCGATGTAGGCGGCGGGCGCGGTGGGCCGGTAGTAGAACATCAAGAAGATGCCGGTGATCGTGAGCAGGATGAACAGGAAGAAGCTGAGACCGCCGAGGCACAGCGTGTAGGAGAGGCGGACCGCGTGCCGCTTCACCTTCACCGGATGCAAGTGATAGAGCACGTTGTTCATGATCACGTAGGAGCGGTTCCTCGGGCTGTCGCTGTACCCCCTCTTGAAGGGGGACCCGGGGCGGAACATCGACTCCCAGAGAGGGCTGCGCCGGAAGGAGTCGGCCGCCTCGGACACCCGTTCCCTGAGCTTGAACCCGTTGCCGATCGCCATCCGCTTCCTCCGTTACCAGCGCATCCCGTAGGTGTAACCGTTCTTGAAATCGCGTGCGCCCGTATCGAGATCCCACGGCGCCTGGTCGATCAACCCGGCGTTGAGAGCGGTGTCGGTCACCGATCCCTCGAACTTACCGATCGAGATCACGTTGGTGGGGCAGCGGTCGATGCAGAGCTGGCACCGGGTGCATTCGTATTCGTCCACCACGAAGAACCCCAAGTTGTCGGAGCTGTCCATCGGGTGGTCGACGTCGTAGGCCTCGTCGATCGCATCGAGGGACAGGTAGTGGATGCACTTCCACGGGCATATGTCCACGCAACCCTCGCAGAGGATGCATTCCGCCTGGTTGATGTGGAGGAACTGGCGGGGCCGAACCTGGTCCTGAACGTAATCGGAGTCCACCATCACCAGCTGGTAGTCGTCGCGGAAGGGGGGCGTCTCGAACCAGACTTCGGACTTGGCCATCTACTCGGCTCCCTTGACCAGCGGACGCCCGTACGGAGAGACGAGATCGGCGGACCGCTTCTCTTCGGGCATCGGTCCACCGAAGCTCTGTATCCATCGGGCGAAGAGGATGATAAAGGTAAGCGCCCCCATGTTGTAGTTGATGGAGACGAAGTCCTTGATGGCGCCCCAGCTCACCCCCACCTGGTTGCCGAGCACCAGCGGCGCCCAGATGGTGAAAGCGTCGTTCTGCTCGTTCCAGTTCAGAGGCCCCTGGGCGAGGTTGAGCCACTCCGACGCCACGGTTCCGAGCAACAGCACCAGCTCCAACATGGCCAGGAAAGCGGCTAGGGCTGCCATAGACCAGGTCATCCTCCGGCCCAGGAACACCGCAACAGCGATGCCTAGCAGCATCAGTTGGCTCCCGCCGATCGCCGCAAGGTGGCCGACCGTGAACCAGGGCAGGCACCAGTCGCCGCCTTGCAGCAGGCAGTCCCGGGGCACCCAGCCGAAGGTGTCCACCTCCACCGTCAGCTCCACCGGCACTTGGGGGAGGGCGGGATCCACCGAAGGGGTACTGGCCACGATTCGCCCGGCGCGATCGAAGGTGATGCGGTCACCGGCCTGCAGCCCCACCGCCTCGTCCAGATCGAGGGTCACCGTCTCCACCGAGGGGAAGTTGGCGTAGTGGTTGAACCAGATGCCCAGCACCAGGACGAAAAGACCCAGCAGGAACAACGCCCAACCGCCGATAGAACGCTCCTTGGCGCTCATCTGCCGAAGCCTGCGTTGCAGCATCTGGTAACCGCTTCCTGTCGTCCTGCTCGTCCTGTCGACTCGGCTCGGCTCGTCCTGTCCGGTCGTCCTGTCCGGGCTGCCTATCCTAAATCTACCAGCCTGAAACCCTCACGTCGCCGCTCCGGGCCCGCCCGCACCGGCGGAGGCCGGACGGCTTCACAGGCCGGGCCGCGGACGACCCCGCCCAACCCGCGAATGCTCCATGACGATTGGGGTAATCTACGTCAGGAAGCGGCGCTCAGCTCAGGCCGGGGACCCCACATAGAGGAGCATGGGGCTTGAACGAGGAAAGCACCAAAGTCGGAGAGTCGGAGGCCGGACGCGGGCTCGACCATCCCGAGGCCGCCGCCGCCGTCCTCATGCTCCTGTCTTGCTTCTTCCTGCTGGCGGGGGCGGGGTTGCTGTCGATCATGCTCATCAAGCTGGCCGTACCCACCTTGTTCGCGGACAGCGCCTTCCTGTCCTACGGCCGGCTCCGCCCGGCTGCGTCGTCGTTGCTGGTATACGGGTTCGGCGGAACCCTCGCCCAGGCGGCCGCCTACTACCTGACCCCTCGGCTGGTCGGCGCCCCCATGCGGCGCCAGCCGATCGCCCTGCTGGCCGGGGCGGCCTACAGCGGTCTGGTGCTAATAGGCGCCCTGCTGGTGATGTTCCGCGGCCCTTCGGGGCCGGAGCTGGCCGAGTTCCCGCCGCTGGTGGACTGGCCGATGGCGGCGGTCCTGCTGGTACCCCCCATGTTGGTCACCTCCATGATCCGGAATCGCACCGAAGAGGGCGCCTACGTTTCGCTGCTCTACGTGATCGGAGCCGTCTGGTGGTACCCGGCCCTCTACATAACCGGCAGCATCCCCGGCCTGAGAAACATCGGGCCCTTCCTCCAGACCGGCCTGACGGCGGGGGGAATGCTGCTGCTGGCCTTTCCCGCCGCCGCCCTCGGAGCGGCCTACTACGTGGTGGTCAAGGAAAGCGGCCGCCCCCTCCACTCCGGGCAGCTGGCGCGGGCCGGCTTCTGGACCCTGGCCGGAACCGCCCTGCTGTCCGCGCCGGCCCGATTTCTGGGCGGCCCGGCGCCCGATTGGACCGAGACCGCGGCGGTGGCGGCCTCCTTGGGGCTGGCCCTCTCCGCCCTCGTGGTGCTGACCATTATCTGCCAGACCCTGTCGGGTGATTGGCAAAAGGCCGGCGAGAGCCCGGTGCTGCGGCCGGCTTTGGCGGGGGCGGCGGCCTATACCCTTTTCACGGTGCTGATAGGCATCTCTGGGTTCCGCTCGGTGGCGGCGGTGGTGGGCCTCACCACCTGGTACGACGGTCTGGCCGTGGGGCTGATGCTGATGGCGGTTCCCGCCCTCGGACTGTCCTTCATGTTCTACGCCTTCCCGCGGATCACCGGACGGGAACTCTCCGGAGCGGGACCGGCCGACCGGGGCCTCCGGCTCCTGATGTGGGGCGGCGGGGTGACAGTGGGCGCATTGGCCGTGAGCGGTCTGGTCACCGGCATCACATGGAACTGGGCCGCCGCCTCGGGCGCCGCCTCGAATACCGGAGAAGGATTCTCCGCCGCCCTGGGAAGGGTGGATGTGCTTTTCACGGCGGCCGCCCTGGCCTCGGCGGCGGCGGCGGCCGGGCTGGCCCTGCTGACTTGGACACTGGTCAGGACATACGCGGCCGGTTCGGCCCGCGCCGTGGAGGTGCTGGCCCCCGTACATACCTCCGAACCCGCCGAACCGGAGGAGGCCGGTGATGAGTGATCTCCTGGCCGCCGCCGCGGCCGCCCTCGGCGCACCCGAGCACCTGGTCGAACGGTCGGCCGCCGCCCGCGCCGACGCCGAGGGCTTGACCGTAGAAGATCTGCTGGCCGCTTGGGCGGGCGGAGCACCGGCCCCTGCGGGGGCCGCGGCATCCGGCGCCGCACCGAAGGCCCCTCCGTCGTCGGAGCCCACTGCGTCCGCCCCGGCCGCCCCCGCGGCGCCCGCAGCTGTTGCCGCTCAGGCTGCACCGGCCGCGGCGGTCGCCGTCCTCCCCCCCGAGACGGCCCCGACCGCGGCGGTGTCCGCCGCCCCGGCCCGGAGCAAGGCCACGCCGATACTGGAGGGCCGCCGCTTCCACCCGCTTCGGATATGGACGGCGATGGCGGGGCTGTTCCTGCTGGGCCTGTTCATCACCCTGATCGGCCCCTACAACACCGGAGGCGACTATCGGCACCTGGTGCCGGATCCGCCTCTGAGCGCTCTGGGAGAAGAAGGCCGCGCCGTCTACCTGAACCAGGGATGCGGATACTGCCACACCCAGCTGGTGCGGCCCGTCTTGGCCGATGTGGGCCTAGGGGCGGCCACGGAGACCTTTTCCGATGCCTTGGACGCGGCCACCTTCGGAGCGCAGCGCATCGGACCCGACCTGGCCCATGTCGGCGGCCGCGCCTCCTACGGCGAAGGCGGCGAACCCCTCACCGTCGATGAGTTCATCGGGTTGCTGGCCCGGCCGGACGAGGTGTTCCCCGGGGGCATCCACCCCTCGTACGCCCACCTCTCGCACGATGAGCTGACCGCTCTGGCCACCTACCTGACGGAGGGTCTCAGATGAGTGATCTCCTGGCCGCAGCCGCCGCCGCCCTCGGCGCACCCGAGTACCTGGTCGAACGGTCGGCCGCCGCCCGCGCCGACGCCGAGGGCTTGGCCGTAGAAGATCTGCTGGCCGCCTGGGCGGGCGGAGCACCGGCCCCTGCGGGCAGCCCGCCTTCCGTCGCCGCACCGAAGGCGGAACCGGTGCCGCCGCCGCCCGCGGCCCCGCCGCCCGCGCCGGTCGGGCCCGCCCTCGAATCCCTGGCCCCGGCCGCCGCCATGGAAGTCCTACCGGCGGCCGCCGCCTCGGTGCCTGCTCCCCCCGCACCCGAGCGGGTCACCGGGTCGGAAGCCTTGGACTTCGAGGCCGTCATCACCAGCCCCACTACCGGGATCACGGAGCGGATGGCCGCCGCCATACCCCGCTGGCTCACCGTGCTCCTCTTCGCCGTGCCGCTGGTCGGACTCACCTACCTGGTCACCTTCGCCAACGGCCCCAACTGCGGATCCGGAGGTCAGCTGGCCGTCGACCGCCTCACCGGGCAGGTCGAGAACTGCGACGGGTCGGAATTCGCCGTCGGAGGCGGCGCCGGCGGGGTCGATATCCGGGCACTGATAACCGAAGGCAATACCGTGTACGCCGATCCGTCCAACTGCGCTTCGTGCCACGGAGCGGGCGGTGAAGGGGGATCCGGACCGGCTCTGGCCGGCGAGGTGCTGACCGTCTTTGCCATGTGCACCGACCACATCGAATGGGTGTCGCTCGGCACCACCGGCTTCCAGGACGAGGGCCGCTCCACATACGGAGACACGGACACGGCGGTGGGGGCGGGCGGCCAGATGCCCTCCTTCCGGGATACGCTCACCGAAAGCCAGATCGCCTCGGTGGTGCTCTACGAGCGGGTGGTGTTGGGCGGCCAGAACCCGGAGGAGGCGGTGTTCGACTGCGGCTTCGCCGAGCCGGAGGGGGAGGCCGGAGCAGACGACGGGGCACCGCCAACCGGGGAATCGGACGAAGGAACGGCCCTCGGAGGGTGATCGACCTATGATGGGGCGACCCTTGGAACTGTCTTGAGACCGGGAACGGCTGTCGTTTTGCTCGTTCTGCTGGCCGTGATCGGGCTGGCCGGGATCGTTTTCACCTTCCAGCTGCTCGACCTGTAAGACCAGGCGGCGCCGGACGGGCCGCCGCTATGCCCGGGCGATCACCACCGATGTTCCCAACCCGAGCGTAAAGTGTTCGTCGGCTCGGCCACCGCGGACGGCCAGCGCCATCAACCCGGCCGAGTCGATGTAGAGAAGCGGGCGGCCTGTCTCCACATCGGCGTAGGCCGCCGCCCAGGTCGTCCGGTACTTCATCAGGCCGACCCGTACGGTCAGATCCTGCCCCGGCGACAGCCCGGCCTCTGTCATGTCCTCAGGGGAGATGTTGGTCTGGACGTTGCCGTAGGTGTCCACCCACCAGGCCAGGCCCTCCACCTGCCCTTCCGACACCTCGGAAAGCGGAAGCAGGAGCGGGGTGAGGGTATGGGGATCCACCTCGGGACCCATCTGACCGGGCTCGGCCTCCCCGGACGCAAGCAGGGCGGCCGCCGGGGCGAAACGGTCCCGCCCCTCGAATGTGCGGCCCACGGAAGGAAGGATCACCTCCGGGTTCTCGATCGAAAAGACCCGCCGGACGCCTCCGAGCAGGGCCGCCGCCGGGGAGAGCAGCCCGTTGTCGGGGCCTACCAGATACCCCCAACCGGTCTCGGCCGCGATGGCCCTCCTATCGGTGCCGACTCCGGGGTCCACCACCGCCAAGGCCACTCCGGGCGGCATGTATTGGATGGCCCGCAGCAGCATCAAGGCGCCGGACCGGATGTCGCCGGGGGGTATCCGATGGTTCAGGTCGATCACCCGGCACTGCGGCGCCAGCAAGGCGATCACCCCATGCACCACCCCGACGAACTCGTCCCGCCGGCCGAAGTCGGACATGAAGGTGATGGGTCGGGGCGGCATTCCGGTCACGCCGGCCTGAGCCTACCCTTGATCGTTCGATGAACAACCCTGGTCGAAAGCGAAGCCCGAGGAACCTTCACGCCGACTTCCACCGCACTTCCCCTGACGGATTCGCTCGGCGCCCAGCACCCCGGGCCCTGCTTGTTATAAGCACCTTACGGCATCTTCCACGGTGGAGCAAGACTCTTCTCATGGCTCGAAAACAATCGATATTTTGCTCAAAAATCAGTCCCAAACCCGGAAAAAGGCAGTTATCCACACATTCCCCAGAGGGTTGTGCACACCGCCTGTAGATAATTGTCCAAGCACTTTTTTCGCGGCCCGCCGATGCTCAGCGGCTGAAACCGGCCCGCAGCAGAGGCCGGAAGGACAGCTCCACCAGCTCGTAGATCTCGGCGAACACGTACTGGAGGGTTTCCTCCCCGGCTTGTCCGGCTTCCACCTTGCCGCGCAGGTAGATCCCGCCGTTCCGGTCTACCGCGAAGTGGACCCGCCACGCCCGGTGGTTGCGGAACAGGAGATGGCGGTAGACCTCCGCCTCCCCGCGGCGGGGGGCGGGCAGTACATAGGCCTCGAAAGAAACGGTCAAGTCTCCCGGCGTCGCCCACACCGTGGTGAAGTCGCGGGTCTGCTGGGCGATACGCACCGCCCACCGCCCTTCGAACAGCTCGGCCGCCGCCACATCGGAATCCGGATCCGCCGCCCACGATTCGAACACGGCCCCCAGACGATCGGAGAGCTCGGCGCGGCCCGTCATTTCAGCGCATCCCGCCCCATGACCCCGCTGTAGAGCTCCAGGAGCCGGTCGGTGGCCTTCTCCCATCCGTACCGCCGGCCGGTGGCCAGCGCCCCCGCGGCCAGCTCGCCCCGCAGGGCGGATGACTCGAGGATCCTCGACAGAGCCCGGCCATAGTCGGCCGGATCCCACCCGTCCACCAGCACGCCCGAGACGCCGTCCCGCACCACGTACCGCAGACCGCCCACATTGGCGGCCACCACCGGAAGTCCGGCGGCCTGCGCCTCGGCGGCCACCAAGCCGAACGACTCGCTCCGCGAGGGCACGACCAGCACGTCGGCGGCCTGGTAGAACACCGGCAGGCATCGGTGGGGCTGCGGGCCGAGCCAAGCCACGGCCTCTTCCAGCCCCAACCGGTCCACCAGGTTGCGGGTCAGCCGGTATTCGGACTCGCCCGCCGGGCCGCTCGGCCCCCCCACCACCATCATCCGGGCGTCCGGAACCCGGTCCCGCACCGCGGCCAGCGCCTCGATGGCAACGTCCAGACCCTTCAAGGCCTGGATGCGCCCCACGAACAGCACCGTGGGAACATCTTCGACGCCGAGGCTCTCCCTGGCCTGGCGCTGGCCGCCGGGGCGGAACAGCTCCAGGTCCACGCCCGGGGGGTTGATGCACAGCAGGCTCGGGTCCGCTCCGTAATGTTCGATCAGCTCGTCGGCTTCGTACTCGGTGGAGGCAATGACGCAGTCCGAAAACGAGATGACCTCGTTCTCGGCGGCGATGCGCAGCAACGGCTCCGGAGGCTGTCCGGGGCGGCGGGTGGCGTTCTTGACCCGGCCCAGGGTATGAAAGGAGTTGACGAGGGGCAGCCCGGTAGCCTGTTTGACTATCAGGCCCGACCAGCCCGACAGCCAATAATGGCTGTGGACGATCCCGGTGCGGGCGCCGTCGGAGGGCCGTCCGTCTATGGTCCCGACCACCCGGTCGGCGAAAGGCCCCACCCACTCGCCCAAGGCTGACACCGGAAGGGGGCGGGGAGGTCCGGCATCCACGTGCCTCACCCGGTACCCCCCCGGAGTGTCGATCTCCTCGGGTAGTTCCGGGTCGGTGCGCCTGGTGAAGACGGTTACCTCCACCTCCCGGCGCCCCAAGGCGGCGGCCAGCTCGTCGATGCAGACGTTCATCCCTCCGGCCTCACCCGACCCGGGCCGGTCGAGCGGAGAGGTATGCATGGACAGGAAGGCAACTTCCCTGATCATGCGGCGCCCTCCACCAGGAACAAAGGCCGGGAGCGGGCGCCCATACGGAACTTGTATTTCTCTTCCCCTTTCAGGAAATCGAACACCTCCATACCGGCACCGATAGAGGCTCGGATCATCTCGGCCAGAAGCACCACGCCGGGCGAAGTACGGCGCAGGCCGGGGTCGTAGGCCGAGTTGTACAGGTAGTACCCGGACCGGTCCGCGTACCCGATGACGGCGGCCGCCATCTGCGGGCCGTCCCCGTACAGGGCATCCAGCCTCCAGCCCTCCCCCGCCAGGAGATCGGTGAACATCCCCTCCATCCGGTCGGTCATGAACGAGCCCTTGCTTCCCTTCGACCTGCGGTGCAGCTCGAAGAACCCCTCGAGGGCGGGACCGGCCTCCCGGTAGGTAACCAGCCGCGGGGCGCCCAGCGCCGCCTCGAAACGGCGGCCTTTGCGGCGGGTCTCGTGCCGCTCCTTCTTTCCTATCGCCGCCATGTAATCATCGAAGGCGCCGGGCAGGTTCAGGACCGCCGTCGAGGAATGGGGCGCCGACCGGTAAGGAATCCCGGCCCTGTCCAAGGCGGTAGTGAACACCTCGGCCGCCCGGGCCGGCAGGGAGTCGAAGCGGAACCTACAGCCCGGCGCCAGCCGTCTGAACCGGTCTTCCAGCAACGCGGAAGCGTCTCCGGCCGGCGACCGGTAATCGACCAGGTCCTCGTGCCCCAGCAGCCGGATCAGGCCGTCGTCTTCCAGCAACGCCGCCTCCCCCCGCCCGTCCGCCAGGATCAGGGGCGACTGGCCGGGCAGGGCGGTGTGACGCCAGACGGTGTCCAGGAAGTGCCTGGTTGCGAAGGGGCCGGTTCGGGGGGCGGCGGGCGGGTGTTGGGCGTACGCCCCATCGAACAGGGTTCGGTCGGGCCGTCCGGACGCCCCCATCTTCACCTACACACCCGGACGAGGGTCGGATAGGGGTTGACCGGAGCACGGGTCCTCCCGCCGGGGTGGAGCTGGAAGTGGAGGTGCGGGGCGCCGCCGTAGGCGTTGCCGCTGTTCCCGTTGTAGCCGATCACCTGGCCCTGTCCGACCCGGACCCCGTTGCCGATCCCGGGCGCATAGCCGTTGAGGTGGGCGTAGTAGTAGTCGACCCCGTGGTCGGCCGACAACCAGAGGGCGGTGCCTCCCAGACCGCCCCGCCGCAGTGTTACCGTACCGTCGGCCACCGCGTACAAGGGCTGGCCCATGGGCGCGAACAGGTCGTTGCCTCTGTGCTTGCGCCCTCCGGAGCGGGGGTAGCCCCAGTCGTTTACGAAGGAGGCGGCCGCCGGGTTCATGGGGCAGACGAACCCGGGGGTGACCGACGAGGAAACCCCTCCGGCGCCGCCCGAGCGGCGGGCCGCCTCGATGGCCCGGGCCCGGGCCAGCTCGGCCTGTCGGGTCCGGTAGAGGCGCAGGCACTCCCCCTCGAGCTCACGGGTCGCGTCCAGGGCCTGGTCCGTGGCCGCCGCCAAGACCTGGGCCAGCCGGTTGGCCTCGGTTTCGACCACCAGCAGGCGGGCGGTGCGTTCATCCAGCTCCTGCTGCATGACCTCGGTATCGGCGATTATCAGCGCCAGACGGTCGACAGAGGCAACCTGCTCGGTGGTTATCACCTTCAGGAACTCCTGGCCGGTTATCAGCTGATCCAATGAACTGGTGCGCAGCACTATCCCGCTGATCTCGGTGCCGGCGGTCATGTACGCCTCCACCGCCCAGTCCACCACCCGGTCCTGCAATTCCCCCAGCTCCCCCCGGCGCTCGGCGATCTGGCGCTGCAACCGTTCGGCCCTGCCGGAGGTGACATCCCGCTCCGAGTAGAGCTCGGCATACCGGGCCTGCGCCGCATCCCTCTCCTCGACGGCCTCGTCCAGCCGTTGCTTGGCGCCCCGGTACTCGGCGCAGGCTTCGTCCACCTCGGCCTGGGTAACCGCCGCCGATGGAACATCCAAGACCGCCGCGGCCGCGACCAGAACGACAACTAACACAAGACTTACGGGGTGCCTCAACATGGCATATCGCAGGGTAGCCTCACCGCCGCCGCGGGCCGTCATCGGGAATATCCGCCGGAGCAGTGGGCGCCGGTCTTCTACACGGGCTCAGTAGACCAGCCACATGATCGGCATGAAGACGGCCGCCGCCGCCATAGGGCTGTCGAGCCCGGTGAGGGAACCGTCGGGGCGCACCGACAGCTGTATCCTTCCCATCCTGAAGGCGGATCCGATTCCCCGGCCGGCGATCATGGCAGCCGCCAAGACCAGCCCGATGAAGAACCATCCGAGCAGGTCGAAACTCGACAGGAATGCCACCGCCAGCGCCGCCAACACCGTGACGATCGAGGCGATCAAATAAGGATCGATCAGACGGGCGCGGCTGCGCTCGGCGATCCGCCCCATCAGGGCGCCCACCGCCACCACTATCAGCAGACCGGCTATCTTGCGGCCCCCCTCCGTCGAAGCCCGGGCCAGCAGGATGGACCCTGTCGCCAGCGAGGCGATCGAGGCGCAGAGCACGGAAGCCGCCATGGCGGTCAGGTCGCGGGCCCGGGGCTGTATCACCGCCCATCCCATCACCAAGAAAACCGAGAGCACCGCCCCGATCCCCAGTCCGGGCGCTCCGAAGGTGATGCTCGTCGACACCGAAACCAGGACGGCGGCCAGGATGGGGGGAAAGTCGATCTTGAAATCACCCTCGGAAGCGACTTGGGTCAGGTCGACCACCCAAAGAGCAACCGCCCCCACCCACACGGCGGCCAGGACCGCGGTGTCCAAAGCGTTGGCAACCAGCAACAAAACGGCCATTACCACCAGAGAGATGCTCTCGAAGCTGCCCCTCCCCGCCGTCGCGCCCCCCGAGACGGGGGGAATCACAGCCAGCTCGTCGCTTTCGGCCACCGTATCCGAGGAGACGGCCTCCTCCCCGTTCTTCCAGATCCGGGCTGCCTGCAGGCGCCGGTCGAAATCAGGCCCGTACCTCGCCGCCAAGGCGGCGGCCACGTCTCCCACGGTTTTGCCTTCGACCTCGGTGTGGGAGGCCCCCGCCATCTCGCGGAGGTTCGCGAACAAACGCACTCGTGCCATCGGCCAAGGTTACCCCGGAACCGGCCCGGTTCGCGTTATTCCCGGCGGAGGAAAGGCTGCCGACCGTCCCTCAGCGGTTTGCCCTCTGCGTATCCGGCGGACGACTGGACGCCGATCGAGGCCCGCTCGTGGAGCTCTTCGATGTTCCTGGCGCCCACGTAGGTGCAGGCCGACCTCACCCCCGCCACGATCCGGTCGATCACGTCCTCCACGCCGGGCATCCTCAGGTCCACGTACATGCGGGATTCGGATATGCCCTCTTCGAACTGTTCCTTGAGCGCCCGGTCGTAGGGCGTGTCGCGGCGGGCCCGCCGGCTCACCGCCCGCCAAGACGCCATCCCGTAGTTCACCTTGTATATCCGCCCGTTGGCGTCGCGCATGGCGACCGCCGCCGACTCGTAGGTTCCGGCGAACCAGGAGCCGATCATCACGCTGGACGCTCCGGCGGCGAGGGCCAGCGCCGCGTCCCGGGGATGGCGCACGCCTCCGTCTGCCCACACGTGCCGCCCCCTCGCCCGCGCCGCCGCCGCGCACTCGACCACCGCGGAGAACTGGGGGCGGCCCACTCCGGTCATCATCCGGGTGGTGCACATGGCCCCCGGCCCCACCCCTACCTTGACGATGTCCGCCCCGGCGTCCACCAGATCGTTGACCCCCCGGGCCGTCACCACGTTGCCCGCCGCCACCGGACGGTCCCCGACGGCGGACCTCACCTCTTTCAAGGCTTCGATCATCCTCCCCTGGTGCCCGTGCGCGGTGTCGACGACCAGAACGTCCACCCCCGCCTCGACCAGATCGGCCGCCCGGGCGCCCGCGTCGCCGCTGATCCCGACCGCGGCGGCCGCCAGCAGCCGGCCGCGCCCGTCCACCGCCGGTTCGTACAAGGTGGCGCGCATCGCGCCCTGCTCGGTGATGACCCCCGCCAACCGGCCCGTCTCGTCCACAACCGGCGCCAGGTGGACCCGGCGCTCGGCCAGGGCGTTGAACATGGCCTCCGGACCCAGGGTGCGGGGAAGCACGATCGGATCCGGCGTCATCACCTCCGCCAGCCGGGTGTATGGATCCGTGTCCTCCCGGTCCCGCTCGGTGAATATCCCTACCGGACGGTCCTCCGCATCCACCACGATCACCGCGCCGTGGGATCTCTTGTGGATCAGGCCCATCGCCGCGTAGATGGTGTCGTGCGGGGA
The DNA here is from genome assembly GCA_958295745.1 of uncultured Acidimicrobiia bacterium. Taxonomy (GTDB): domain Bacteria; phylum Actinomycetota; class Acidimicrobiia; order Spongiisociales; family Spongiisociaceae; genus CATQHD01. The sequence goes on from OY282370.1 coordinate 814,087, forward strand.
AAGGGTGATGGCCGTGTCCACCACGAGATGGGCCCGCTTGACCGCGGCGACCTGCTCGGCGACGGCCTCGACCGGCGCGTCCTGGGGGAACACGGTAAGCCCGCCCCGCCGGGCCGCGGTCTCGGCCATGCGGCGCCCCGCCACCGCGGTCATGTTGGACACCACCAAGGGGATCTTGGCCCCCGCCCGGTCGGGGGAGGCCAGATCCACCTCCATGCGGGACCCGACATCCGAGAACGACGGAACCAGAAACACATCCGAGTAGGTCAGCTCGCGCCCCAGCGCCCGATCGTCTATGAACCTCATGACCTCCCCCGCGGCGCGGCGTCCCCTTCAGTATCCCATACTCCGAGAGCGCAACCTCACCGGGCCGCCCTCGATGAACCGGTGGAGCAGCAACCCGCCGGCGCCGCCTGCAGTCGAAACGGCGGGGGCTCAGTCGTCTTCGGAGGAATCCTCTTCGACATCCGTGGGGTCGGGCAGCTCGGGCTTGGCCGAGACTGCCGCCGTCCGGCGTCTGCGGTCGTACCATACGTAGCCTGCGGCCACCAGCACCAAGGCTGCCACCGCCCACACAATGATCGTGCCCGCCCCGCTGCCGGGGAGCTGCGATTGGGCCTCGAGCACCCGCCCGTCGTCGTCGAGCGACAGGTTCCATACGAGGGTCTGGCCGGTTATCAGGTCGGCGTTGGTGCGGTCGGCGACGATCTCACCCGGCAGCGTGAGGGTGAAGCGGATATCGAAAATGTCTTCCAGCATGGCGGGGTCGATGGGCATCGGGCTGTCTTCCGTCATCCCGTCGGAAATGTCTTCGGTCTGCTCAGGGATCGCCAGCCGGAACATGAAGACGTTGCCGTCCCGCTCCAGTGAGATGTCCGAAAGCATCCCGAAGGCACTGCCGTCCCGCTCCAGTGAGATGCCCGAAAGCATCCCGGTCGACATGGGGACATCGACGCCTTCCATACCGGACAGGCCGGCCAGGCCGGCCATCCGCTGGCGGAGCTGGTCGAAGTTCTCGAACTCGATGGAGGCGCGGATCCCCTGGTAGTCGCCGGATACGCTCTCGATGGTCCAGCCTTCGGGGACCCATTCCTCCCCGATCAGCTCCCCGATTCCTTCGCCCCCCTCACCTACGGCCTCCCCCATGTCCATTCCCATGCCGCTCTCCGCCAGCTCGGCCAGCTGGTCGTCCACGGACAGCTCGAGAGACAGGACGCCGCTCTCGTCCTCCTCGATCACCAGGTCGGTGTGAACCCGGAACTCGCAGGACGTCAGGATCAGGGCGCAGGCCGCCAACAGGGCCGCCGACCCGAGAAATCTCCGGTGTCTCTTCATGTAACTCCTCCAGAATCCGCCCCCACCTTATAGAGGTCTCCGGGCTATCTGGAACATTCACCTACCGAGCCGGGCCGGATACGGTCACCGCTACGCCGCCGGGTCCGTCTATCCGGAAAGAATCGGGCGGGCAGTCGGGGGCCGGCGCCGGGGCGAGTCCGAACTCTTCGACCCGCTCCCGCCACGAACCGACGTCGTCCACCACCAGGACCAACCCGCAACCCCCCGGGATCACGCCGGCGGCGCCGGCGACCGCATCCTCCGCCGGGACCAGCTCCAGCACCCCGCCGTCCCCCGCCTCCAGCTGCACCCTTCGAGCATTCCCGCCCGCCGGCAGGAGCCGCGGCAGGCCGAGGGCGCCCTGATAGAACTCGACGCTCCCTTCGAGGTCGCGGCAGGGGACGACCACCCTCATCTGCCGCACGCGGGAGGGCGCCTGCGCGGACCCGCCGAGGGCGGACTTGGCCTGGCCGACGGTGAAACGGCCTTCGGTAACTTCACGGCCCACCACCAAGCCGGCCAGTGTGCGCCCGTCCACTTCGAGGGAGGTGAGCATCCGTATGTCGTCGAGGTTCCGCACCCCGCCCGAAGCGATGACCGGCTCGTCCACGTACTCGAGCGCCGTCCGCAGGATCTCGAAGTCGGGGGGCTCGTTCAGCACGTCCCGCCTGGCGTCGGTGACGAAGAAGGCGCTCACCCCGCACGACGCCATCTCCACCATCACCTCTTCGAGGAACCGGCCCGAGTCGGAGGTCCACCCCCGGGTGACCAGCTCCTCGTTATCGAGCACATCGAGAGAGACGATCACCCGGCCCTGGTAGTCGCGGCACAGGTCCCAGACCATGTTCGTGTGCTCGATGGCCGCCGTACCCATCGTCACCTTCCAGGCGCCCCGCTCGATCAGCCGGGCGGCTTCCCGATCTGACCGGATCCCGCCCGCCACCACCACCGGGATATCCAACGCTTCGAGCATGCGGTCGATGAGCGGACGGTTGCGGTAGGAGCCGTAGGCGGCCGCGTCGAGGTCCACCACCAACAGGTAATCGATGCCCATCGCGATCCACCCCCGGGCCCGGTTGAGGGGGTCGGCGTCCAGGGAGGTCACGTCCTCCAGACTGCCGCGGCCGAGGCGGACCGCCCGGCCTTCGAGGATGTTGATCCGGGCGTAGAGATCCATCGGGGGATCGTAGCGCATCCCGAATCGACCCGATAGCCTCCCTTCCATGGACACCCGTCTCCATGGACAGCGGGCGGCGGTGACCGCAGGAGCGGGAGGGCTCGGGTTGGTCATCGCCGAGGCCTTGGCCGCCGAGGGCGCCGCCGTGTTCGTCTGCGATGTGGACGGGGCGGCGTTGGAGTCCCTGCCCGATCATCTGGAGGGGGCGTGGGCGGATGCGGCGGACGCCGACGGGATGGCCGCCTGGCTGGACCCGATCGCGGAGGAGGGAATCGACCTCCTGGTCAACAACGCCGGCGTCGCCGGGCCTGCCAAACCCATCGAGGAGATAACCCCGGACGAGTGGCGCCGCTGCCTGGCGGTGGGACTCGACGGCGGATTCCACTGCGCGCGTCGGGTGATCCCCTCCATGAAATCCCGCCGGAGCGGAGCGATCGTCAACATATCCTCCACCGCCGGGTTCATGGGCATGCCCTACCGAACCCCGTACACGGCCGCCAAGTTCGGGGTGATCGGCCTGACCAAGACCCTGGCGATGGAGCTCGGGCGCTTTGGCATCCGCGTGAACGCCATCGCCCCCGGCGCCATCATCGGCGAGCGGATGGAGCAGGTGATCGCCGCCCAAGCCGCGGCGGAGGGCCGCTCCGAGGACGAGGTGCGCGCCATGTACCTCGCCGGCACCTCGATGGGCGCCTTCGTCACGCCCGAAGAGATAGCCGACCTGGTGGTCTTCCTGGCATCCGAGCGGGGCCGACGGATCAGCGGCCAGGTCATCGCGGTGGACGGCCACACCGAAACCCTCTACCCGAGACAGATATGAGAACCCTCGGATCTAAGCCTCCCTGAATCCGGTGGACGCGGAGCGGAAGATCCGTCTATCCTCCACTTCTGCTTCCTGATTCCCCGGGGGGTTTGTACTCCCCTCTTCCCCAGGACCGGGCCCGCTTTGCGCGGGAACTTCCCCCGGCCGTCTGTCCGCGGCGCCCGATCATGGTCAGACGGGTCGTCCCCCGCCGAGCCGACCGGGCCGGTTGTCTGATTTGATTAACTACAAGGATGTCATTAGGCTGTTTCATTCCCTTGGTGTCGAGGGAGCGGACAGGAAGAAGTAGATCAGTCGCAGGGAGCAGGGAAACAGCAGAACTTTTGGAGTGTGCGGGGCCGAGCAGGGGGAGAGTTCGGTGAGAACCGCAGGAGGGAAGGAGAACGGGGTGGCGGGTGGTGTGGAGAGACAGGGTATGCGGATCGAGCGGCGATTCACGACGGAGGGCCGCGACCCATACGAGACAACACGGTGGAGGCGGCGGGAGTCGCGGATAGTCAACCCCGACGGCTCGGTGGTCTTCGAGATGGCAGACGCCGAGGTCCCGTCCGCTTGGTCGCAGGTGGCCACCGACATCATCGTCTCCAAGTACTTCCGCAAGGCCGGAGTGCCGCAGACCGACGAGCAGGGCCGCCCGGCGGTGGACTCGGAAGGCAAACCCGTGCTGGGGTTCGAGCGGTCCGCCAAGGCCGTGTTCGACCGTCTGGCCGAGACCTGGCGGCACTGGGGAGAGGCTTACGGATACTTCGAGGGGGCCGCCGACGCCCAGACCTTCGAGGACGAGCTGAAGTACATGCTCGCCAACCAGATGGCCGCCCCCAACAGCCCGCAATGGTTCAACACCGGCTTGGCCCACCGCTACGGCATCACGGGCACCCCGCAGGGGTTCTGGTACATAGACGAGGACACCGGCGAGCTGATCCCCTCCCCGGACGCCTACTCCCGGCCCGCCCCCCACGCCTGCTTCATCCAGTCGGTGCAGGACGATCTGGTGAACGACGGGGGCATAATGGACCTGTGGGTCCGGGAGGCCCGCCTGTTCAAGATGGGCTCGGGAACCGGTTCCAATTTCTCCGAGCTCCGGGCTGAGGGCGAGCCGCTGGCCGGCGGCGGCAAGAGTTCCGGACTCATGTCGTTCCTCAAGATCGGCGACCGGGCCGCCGGCGCCATCAAGTCGGGCGGGACCACCCGGAGAGCCGCCAAGATGGTGATCCTCGACGTGGATCACCCCGACATCGAGCAGTTCATCGCCTGGAAGCACTTGGAGGAGCAGAAGGCCCGCCTGCTGATCGAGCACGGCGGGTTCCCGGCCGACTTCAACGGCGAGGCCTACATCACCGTGTCCGGTCAGAACTCCAACAACTCGGTGCGGGTCGACAACGAGTTCATACGGGCGGTGCGCGACGACGGGGAATGGAAACTGATCAACCGGGTGGACGGGCAGGTCGGCAAGACCGTGAAGGCGCGGGACATCTGGCGGCAGATCGCCGAGGCCGCTTGGGCGTGCGCCGACCCGGGCATGCAGTACCACACCACCATCAACGAGTGGCACACCTGTCCGGAAGCGGGCGAGATCCGGGCCTCCAACCCCTGCTCGGAGTACATGTTCCTGGACGACACCGCCTGCAATCTGGCCAGCATCAACCTGGTCGCCTTCCTCGACGACGACACCGGGGCCTTCGACATCGAGGGGTACCTACACGCCATCCGGCTGTGGACCATCGTCCTGGAGATCTCGGTGACGATGGCCCATTTCCCCTCCAAGCCGATCGCCCGGGGATCCTACGACTACCGCTCCCTCGGCCTCGGATACGCCAACCTCGGAAGCCTGCTGATGCGGTCCGGCATCCCCTACGATTCGGAAGCCGGCCGGGCCGTCGCCGGCGCCCTGACCGCCGTCCTCACGGGTGAGTCCTACGCCGCCTCGGCCCGCATGGCCGCCGTGCGGGGCCCGTTCCCCGGTTTCGAGAAGAACCGCGAGCACATGCTGAGGGTGATCCGCAACCACCGCCGGGCGGCCTATCGCGCCGCCGATTACGAGGGCGTGACCACCCGGGTGGCCGGCATCGACCCGAGCCTGTGCCCGGTGGATCTCTTGGCGGCGGCTCGGCGTTCCTGGGACCGGGCGCTGGCGCTGGGGGAGCGCCACGGCTACCGCAACGCCCAGGCCACGGTGCTGGCGCCCACCGGGACCATAGGGCTGGTCATGGATTGCGACACCACCGGAATAGAGCCCGACTTCGCCTTGGTGAAGTTCAAGAAGCTGGCCGGCGGCGGCTACTTCAAGATCGCCAACCAGTCGATTCCCCCGGCGTTGCGCCGCCTCGGATACGAAGAGGGGCAGATCAGCGAGATCCTCACCTATGTGGTGGGCACCTCATCGCTGGACGGCGCCGGGCCCATCAACCGGCAGACGCTGGCAGATCGGGGTTTCACCTCCGAAGATCTGGCCAAGATCGAAAGCGCCCTGCCGGGGGCCTTCGAGCTGCGCCACGCCTTCAACCATTTCACGCTGGGCGAAGACGCACTCGTACGGATCGGGTTAGCCCGGGACGAGTACACCGCGTCCGGGTTCGACCTGCTGGCCGCCCTCGGTTTCAGCGAGGAGCAGATCAACGCGGCCAACGATCTCATATGCGGGCACCAGACCATAGAGGGCGCCCCCTATCTACGCGACGAGCACCTGGCGGTGTTCGACTGCGCCAACCGCAACGGCCGGTACGGCAAGCGGTTCATCCACCACACAGGCCACATCAAGATGATGGCGGCCGCCCAGCCGTTCATCTCGGGGGCTATCTCCAAGACCATCAACATGCCCAACGAGGTGACAGTCGAGACCGTGGCCGACGCCTACATGATGTCATGGGATATGGGCCTCAAGGCCATGGCCCTGTACCGGGACGGATCCAAGGCCTCCCAGCCGCTGTCGGCCTCCTCCGACGACGGGGACTCCGAGGAGCTTTCCGCCGAGGCCGCCGAAGCGGTTCGGGATCAGGCCGATCTGGCATGGGGCCGCCGATTCCCGGCCGGTATCTCCCCCACCCAGGCGTACGCCAACCAGCCCCGCCCCAGGTTCGTGCTTCCGGCCCGCCGGGTGGGGTGGACCCAGGAAGCCCGGGTGGGCGGCCACAAGGTGTTCCTGCGCGCCGGGGAGTACGAGGACGGAAGCCTCGGCGAGATCTTCCTGGACCTGGCCAAGGAAGGGGCCACCCTGCGGGGTGTCCTGGCCAGCTTCGCCATCGCGGTGAGCAAGGGCCTCCAATACGGGGTGCCGCTCGAGGAGTTCGTAGACACCTTCGTGTTCCAGACCTTCGAACCGCGCGGCATAGTGGAGAACCACCCCAACATCAAGATGGCCAACTCCATCATCGATTACGTATTCCGGGCCTTGGGCGTGGAGTATCTGCACCGCGACGAGCTGGTCCAGGTGCCGCCCGACCGCTCGGGCAGCGACCTCCCCGAGCCCCCGAAGGGGCTGGCTGCGGAGGCCGGCCTCCAGATGGAGCTGATGGAGGCCGCCAAGGAAAAGGAGATCGACGATCAAAGGGCCGCCGCGGCCTTCGCCGACGAAAAGCCTCTCAGAGCACGGGTGACCGCCGGTCGGCCCGTGCCTCCGGCGGGCCCCGGCGCCGGCTCGGCAGCCGCTTCACAGGCCTACGCCCGGGCAACCCATCCCGAGGCGGGACATCTAGGCAGTCTGATGGGCGACGCTCCGGTGTGCTCGTCCTGCGGCCACATGACCGTCCGCAACGGCGCCTGCTATGTCTGCCTCACCTGCGGAGACACCACCGGCTGCAGCTGATGCGGACAGCCGCCTGGCCTCCCCCGGGCGGATTCACAACACCGAACACATCCGCAGCACGGTGCACTACGGTATTCCCCATGCCGCCGCTTCGTTCCCGCCGTCGAATTGGTGGAACTCTTCAGCGCCGCGCCCTCCATCTGGCCGGTCTATGCGCGGAGGCAGGGCTATGACTTGGGAACCGATCACCGGACTCGATGACAACTGGGGACATCTCGTCAGCCGGGAACTTTCGCCGTTGGCGGCGGTCTGGAACGAGCAGCGTGAATCTCTATCTGAGACCGAGAGCCTCAATGAGTTCAACGAACAGCTGGCCCGCGAATGGGCGATCGAAACCGGCATCTTGGAGAGTCTCTACACCCTCGACCGCGGCGTGACCCAACTGTTGATCGAACGGGGCATACACGAGACCCTCATCTCTCACAGCTCCACCGACCGGCCGCCTGAACTGGTGGCGGCCTTGATACATGACCAGAAGGAGGCGGTCGACTGGCTCTTCGAGTTCGTTGAGTCAGAACGCCCTTTTGCAGAGTCGTTCATAAAAGAGATCCACGCCCTGATCACCCGAAGCCAGCTCACCGCGGCGGGCAGGGATCACCTGGGTCGGAGAACAGAGATCCCGCTCCGGCGGGGCGTATACAAGCTCCGGTCCAACAATCCCACCCTGGCGGACGGCGCGGTCCATGAATACTGCCCTCCAGAACAGGTCACGGTCGAGATGGAGCGCCTCATCGAGTTCCACGACCGGTATCTGGAGGAAGAAATGGCGCCGGAGGTGCTCTCGGCCTGGCTGCATCACCGCTTCACGCAGATCCATCCTTTCCAGGACGGCAACGGCCGCGTCGCCCGGGCGCTCGCCTCGCTGGTGTTGATCAGGGCAGGGTGGTTTCCCCTGGTCATCCATCGCGACCAGCACACCGAATATATAGACGCCTGCGAGTCGGCCGATCGCGGCGACCTCGCACCGCTGGTCGATCTGTTCGCCGCCGCCCAACGCAAGGCTTTCACTAGCGCCCTCGGAATCGCACTACCTGGAGTCATTGGAAGCCGTGCAGGCGAGGTTCGGCTCCTGGCTCGACAAGCACCTCCTGCAGGCACTCGACCTGTGGCGCAGGGGCGAGTAGCCGGCGGGGTTACCGCTTGTACAGCCCCATCAGCGCCGCCTTCTCGAGGGTGTTGAAGTGCAGCATGAACCCGACCACCGCCGGCATGGTGTCGGCATCCACCGGCAGCGACTCCCCGGCCACCGCATGCACGGTGAACAGGTAACGATGCGGGTGATCCCCCTCGGGCGGGCAAGGGCCGCCGTAACCGGGTTTGCCGAAGTCGGTGCGCGTCTGCAGGGCGCCGGACGGAAGGCCCGACCCGCCCCCCGCGCCCGGGGCCAGCTGGTTCACGTCGGCGGGTATGTTCACCACCACCCAATGCCAAAAGCCGGATCCGGTGGGGGCGTCCGGGTCGTAGCAAGTAACGGCGAAGCTTCCTGCGCCCTCGGGGGCTCCGGTCCAGGAAAGGTGCGGCGAGCGGTTCCCGCCGGCGCATCCAAATCCGTATTCCTCGGCGAGGACATGGTCGGCGCCCAGGTAGTCCCCGTCCTCGAAGTCAGCGGATGTGAGGGTCAGCGCCATGGTTTCTCCTTGGTAGGGCTCGGCGCCTGAGACTACACGACAGCCCGCCCGCCGAATTATCCTGCTGCCCATGTCCTCGTTCGATATGAGCCCGCCCGGAGGCTTCGAAGATACGCTTGCCGACCTCGATTTCGACGGCGCCTTCCGCTTGGCCGACCAGGCGGAGGGCCGGGAGAGGGAAAGGCTCAGGGAGCGCGTCCGAACGGCCCGGGCGGAGGCCGGGGACCGGGCCGAGAAGCTGGCGGCCCGCATCCAGTCCCTGGCCCGCGCCGACCATTACGAAGGTTTGCTGGCGCTGGCCGCCGACCCTGTCACCGAACCCCTGCTGGCGGTGCTTCCCGTGGAGCTTCGGCGGGGGGCCAAGCTGCACCTCGACGGGGCGGTGCGCCGACGGCAACGGTTCCGGGCCGCCGCCGAACGGCATATGAAGGCGGCCGCCGAGGCGCTGGTGCTCTTCGACACCTCCAAGGCGCGCAGCGAGATAGGCAAAGTGGACCCCAGGTGGCTCACAGAGCAGCAGCGTGAGGATCTGTCCGAGCTGAAGATCCAGACCGACCGGGCAACCGCCGAGCGCCGGGATCTCGAGAACCGGACCGCCGCCGTGCTCCGCGAGCACATGCCCGAGCCGCCCCGCCCCTCCCGAGAACAGACCAAGCGCTCCCGGATGAAACCCAAGGGCTGCCTCGGTGCGGCGCTGGTCGTTTGGACGGTTATCACGGCGGCCGCCGCCGTGCTCCTTGCCTGACGGAGGGGTTACCGTCTAATCCCACACAAAACATCTGGTCGGTGGCATCCTTTGGAACTGAAATGAGGAAAAGGCTGTGCACTTTCTGCGGGGCCCGGCAAGAAGACGCCCAGGCTCTCATCGTTGGCGACCGGAACACCGCTATCTGCGACACTTGTATCCGGATCGCCGACGGCCTGGTCAAAGAACGGCTGATCCCCACCGGCGACATGGTGCTCGACAACATCGGGCAGCTGGCTACCAACAACCCCCGCTTTCCCGGTGTCTTGGGTCTGGTGTCCAATGCGGTGGTGGCGATCCGCCGCGGGAGGATCGCCTGGGCGGGTCCGTCCGAACGGCTGCCGCAGGGCCTCGACCCCCTTCCCCGCCTCGATTGCGGCGGCCGCGCCGTCATACCCGGCCTCATAGACGCCCATACCCACCTCCTGTTCGGCGGTGACGGCAGCAGCGAATTCGTGCTGCGATCCCGGGGCATGCCGGCGGCCGAAGCGTCCGCCCGCGGCGGCGGTGACAACCGAACCGCCTCCACCACCAGCATGATGGACATCGATGACTTCGCGGACGGGATCAGCGCCCGCCTGAGCAGGATGCTCGACCACGGAACCACCACCGCCGAGGCGGCCGCCGGGTACACAGCCGAACACGTAGACGAGCTGGACCTGCTGGAAGTGGCGGGGATGGTCAACCGGCGGCATGAGGTGGACCTCGTCGCCACCTTCGATGTTGTCGGGTTTCCGCCTGCGCCTGCCGACCGAACGTCCGGAATGGAGATCCTCGCCGAGAAGGTGCTCCCCGAGGTGGCCGGTCTGGGCTACACCATCCGTATAAAGTTCGGAAAGGGACCCTTCACCGTCGAGGAAGCCCATCTGTTGCTGTCCACCGCCGCCCGGCTCGGTTCCCGGACCCGCATCCACTGTGAAGATCCCATGACCAACGAGGCCTACGGGCTGGCCTTGGACACCACCGCGGCGGTCATAGACCACTGCGGCAACGTGGATCGCGACCGGGCCAGGCAGATGGGCGCCCAGGGCACGGCGGTGGTGATCACCCCGGCCACCGCCCTCGCCAACCGCAACTACCCGCCCCCTCTGCGGGACCTGATCGATCTGGGGGTTCCGGTGGCGATAGGAACCGATTGCCGTCCGGTTCCCGTATTGGTCGAGTCGATGCCGCTGGCCGTCTCGCTGGCGGTGCTGGAGATGGGGCTCACCCCCGACCAGGCGGTGTGGTCCGCCACCCGGGGCGGCGCCATCGCCCTCGGGCTGCGGAACCGCGGCTGGATAGCCCAGGGAGCGGTGGCGGACCTGGTGGTGCTCGACGCGCCCAGCCCCGCCTACATGAGCTACCGGCCCGGCACGAACCTGGCATGGAAGGTGCTCAAGAACGGCGCGGTGGTGGTGAACCGCTGACACCGCAGTGCTATCCCCTTCACCATGCGGGTGAACCCCGCCAACCCGGAATCAGACGACGGTGCACTCCGACAATCCCGTTTCAGAATGCCGTCCGTACGCATTTCCACCCACCCCTCCCCAACCGAACCTTCGTGAACGATCGGGGTAACCTCCCCCCGATGGCCCTGCCCCCCGCCCTCCTGCACGAGCGCCCGATCGCCATGGCCCACCGGGGGTCGATGCTGCTCTGGCCGGAGAACACGATGACGGCCTTCCAGGAAGCGGTAGACCTCGGCTGCCGATATCTCGAGACCGACCTCCAGATCAGCCGGGACGGGGTGCTGGTGGCATTTCACGACGACAAGCTCGACCGGACCACCGACGGCGCCGGGCCGGTCTCCGATCACCTATGGGAGGATCTGCAGGACCTGGACGCCGCCTACCGCTTCCGGCCCCAAGGACAGGACGGAGATTTCCCCTACCGGGGCCGCGGCGTCCGGATACCCTCCCTCGAGGAGCTGATGACCTCCTACCCCGAGGTGGTGGTGTCGCTGGACCTGAAACGGGACGGGCTGGAGGAACCCTTGGTCGAGCTCATCGGCCGCCTCGACCTGTGGGACCGGGTGATAGTGGGGTCGTTCAAAGGGGGGCGGCTGAGACGGTTTCGGTCCCTGGCCGACCGGCCGGTGGCAACCTCGGCCGGCCCCGGCGAGACGCTCCGCTTCGTGACCGCGGCCCGGCTTCGCCGCACTCCGCACTTGGCCGCCGACGCACTCCAGGTGCCGGTCAAGCAGTGGATCACCGTGGTGAGCGCCCGGACGGTCGAGACCGCCAAGGCCGCCGGGATGCCGTTGATAGTCTGGACCATCAACGACCCGGACGAGATGCGGCGTCTGCTCGACTTGGGGGTGGACGGCCTCATAACCGACCGGCCCGACCTGTTGCGCAGGCTGCTCCTGGAGCGCAGCCGCCCGCCCGGGCCGACCGGTGGGTGAATGGGTCCGGAACGGCTCTTCCTCCGCCCCGCCTCCCTGATCCTGGCACTTTCGGTGGCGGCGGCCTCGGCCTCCTGCGGAGATGAAACAGGCGGCGCCGGCGGAGAAGCCCTGCCCGACGACGCGCTGGTGCTGGTGGTCTCGACGGATTTGGCGGTGGGGCGGGAGCGGGTGCTGGTCTCCGCCCTCGACCGCGACAACCGGTCGCTGGTCACCGACCGACCGGTCAGGCTGGCGTTCTTCGCCCCCGACGGCGCCGCCGCCGAGGAGGCGCCCGCCCGCTTCGTCTGGGCCGTCCCCGACGTGCGGGGCATGTGGACGGCCCAAGTCGTCTTCGACACCCCCGGCGTCTGGTCGGTGGCGGTGCGGACAACCGACGACCGCCTGGTCCGGGGCGCCCCGTTCAGCGTGGCCCCCGCCCCGCGCACCGTCGGGGTGGGGGAAAGAGCGCCCCCTTCCCGATCCAAGACGCAGGCCGACGGCCCCTTGGAGTCGATCACCAGCGACCCGGACCCCGACCCCCGTCTGTACGGGATGACGGTGGCCGAGGCGGTCGGATCCGGGCGCCCGTCGGTCATCGTTTTCGCCACCCCGGCCTTCTGCACCGGCCAGACCTGCGGTCCGGTGCTGGACGCGGCCAAGTCGCTGATCGACCGCCGCCCGGACGTGAACTGGGTGCACGTGGAGGTGTACGACAACCTCGACGCGGCCGGCCCCGAGAACCTGGTGTTGGCGGAGCCCGTATCCGAGTGGGGCCTGCCCACCGAACCTTGGGTGTTCCTGGTGGATGCGGACGGGGTGGTCACAGACCGGTTCGAGGGCGTGGTCGGCCCCGCCGAGCTGGAGGAGGCCCTGGCCCGGGTGACGGGGTGACCGCCCCTCCCCGCCGCCGGGCGGGTGTTCGGTAGAAGGCGCCCCGCCCCATGTCTAACATGGCGGAGTCTTGCGGATGGCTGGATGGATCCTGTGGCCGGGTCACGGAAGGGAGAGATGAACCTACGCAAACGGACGGGCCGGCTGTCTTTCGGACGTGCACCGGCCGCCCTTCTCGTCCTCGTGCTCCTGGGAAGCTGCGGCCGCGTCGAGCAGCCTCTCAATTCCTTCGACTCCCAGGGCCCGATCGCCGAGCGGATCAACGCCCTGTTCTGGCCGGTGTTCTGGATCGCGGTGGTCATCTTCGTCCTCGTCCAAGGCGCCCTGCTGCTGACGGTCTTCCTGTTCCGCGAGCGCCGGGGAAAGGAGCGCCCCGAACCCAAACAGATCACCGGCAGCACCCGGCTGGAGCTCCTGTGGACGGTGATCCCGACCTTGATCCTGGCCGGAATCGCGGTCCCCACCGTGGCTACCCTGTTCGATCTGGCCGACTGCCCGCCCGGCGCCATGGACATCGAGGTCATCGGGCATCAATGGTGGTTCGAGTACCGGTACCCGGACTCGGGCGCGGTTACCGCCAACATCATGGCGATCCCCGAGGACACCGAGATATGCGCCAGGATGACCTCCGACGACGTCCTGCATAACTTCTGGATACCCAAACTGGCCGGCAAGCGCTATCTGGTGCCCGGCCAGGAAACCGTCCAGCGTCTCTACGCCGAGGAGCCGGGCGAGTACTGGGGGCACTGCGCCGAGTTCTGCGGTCTCAGCCACGCCCGGATGCGGGCCCGGGTGGTGGCCATGACCCAGGGGGATTTCGACGCCTGGGTGGATGACCAGCTCCGCCCGGCCGTCATGCCCGCCCCCGGTTCGGAGGCGGAACGGGGCATGGAGGTGTTCCTGGCCAGCGCCTGCATCGGCTGCCATATCATCGACGGGGTGAACAACCCCGATCCGGCCACCCTGACCGTGGCGTCACCCGACCTGACCCACTTCGCTTCGCGGCATGTGTTCGCCGGCGCTACCCTGCCCGCCGGATTGAACCCGACCAGGGCGGACTGGGAGGCGGACCTGCGGAAGTGGCTGGCCGACCCCCCGACCTGGAAGCCCGGCTCGTTCATGCCCGACCTCGGCCTGACCGCAGACGAGATCGATGCCCTGGCCGCCTACCTGTCGACGCTGGAATGACGGATATGAGGAGGGTTGTATGGCAATCGACCTGACCACCGAGACCGTGGAACGGTCCGAGACCACCGTCTTCCGCCGCCCGCAGCTGACCACCGGCTTCTGGTCGTGGATCACCACCGCCGACCACAAGAAGATCGGCCTCCTCTACGGCTACACCGCCTTCTTCTTCTTCATCGCCGGAGGGGTCGAGGCGCTGCTCATCCGCATCCAGCTGTCGGGTCCGGAGGGCGCCTTCCTGAGCGCCGCCGAGTACAACGGCCTGTTCACCACCCACGCGATCACGATGATCTTCCTGTTCGTCATGCCCATCTCGGCCGCCTTCTTCAACTACCTGCTGCCGCTCATGATCGGCGCCCGGGACGTGGCCTTCCCCCGCATGAACGCGGTCAGCTACTGGATATTCCTGTTCGGAGGGGTGTTCATATACTCCTCGCTGATCTTCGGCACCAACCCGGCGCCGGTGGGCGGCAGCCTCCCCGGCGGGGCTGCCGACGCCGAGATGCTCGGCTCCATCCCCAACAGCGGATGGTTCATCTACGCCCCCAACAGCGGGGCGGCTTACTCGCCCGGAACCGCGGTCGACTTCGCGGCACTCGGACTGCAGATGCTCGGCGTGGCGTCCCTCATCTCGGCGGTCAACTTCATCGTCACCATCCTCAACATGCGGGCCAAGGGGATGCGACTCCTGCGCATGCCGGTGTTCGTGTGGATGACCTTCGTGGTGGCGCTGCTGCTCCTGTTCTCCCTGCCGATCATCGCCATCGCCCTGTTCATGCTCACCTTCGACCGGCAGTTCGGCACGCTGTTCTTCGTGGCGGAGGCCGGGGGCGACCCGATCCTGTGGCAGCACCTGTTCTGGCTGTTCGGACACCCCGAGGTCTACATCCTGATCCTGCCCGCCATGGGCATCGTGTCCGAGACCCTGCCGGTGTTCTCGAAGAAACCCCTCTTCGGGTACCCGGCGGTGGTCTTCGCAGGCGCGGCCATCGCCTTCCTGGGGTTCGGGGTGTGGGCCCACCACATGTTCGCGTCCGGCATCCCCACCGTGGCCCAAGCCGCCTTCGGCCTTTCGACCATGACCATCGCCATCCCCACCGGGATAAAGATCTTCAACTGGCTGGGGACGGTCTGGGGCGGCAAGGTCCGCCTGTCCACCCCCATGCTCTTCTCCCTCGGTTTCGTGGCCCTGTTCGTGATCGGCGGCCTGTCAGGGGTGACCCACGCCGTCGTTCCGTCCGACTGGCAGCAGACCGACACCTATTACATCGTGGCCCACTTCCACTATGTGCTGTTCGGCGGGTCGATCTTCGGGCTGTTCGCCGGCATCTACTACTGGTTCCCCAAACTCACCGGGCGTATGTACAACGAGTCCCTGGGCAAGTGGCATTTCTGGCTGATGTTCATCGGCATGAACCTGACCTTCGGCCCGATGCACTGGCTGGGGCTCCAGGGAATGGTGCGGCGGACCTGGGTGTACGCGGAAGAGGCGGGCCTCGGACCGTGGAACATGGCGGCGACCGTGGGGGCGTTCATAATCGCGGTCTCGGTGGGGGTGTTCATGGTCAACTGGATGTACTCGAAACGAAGGGGCCGTCCGGCGCCCGACGACCCCTGGGACGCCCGCACCCTGGAATGGACCATGCCTTCCCCCACCCCCGAATACAACTTCGCGGTGGAACCCGTGGTCACCTCCCTGGACGACTTCTGGCATCAGAAATACGACGAGGACGAGGAAGGCCGGGCGGTGCGCAAGGAGAAGGCCGATGAGATCGTGGCGGATCTCATCTACACCAACGGCCACCCCGACCGCGAGATACACCTGCCGGCGCCTTCCTATTTCCCCTTCTTCGTGGGGCTCGGCATCATGCTCATCGCCTACGGGATCATGTACCACACCAAACCGTGGGGCATCCCCCTCCTAGCGGCGGGCGCGGTGGTGACCGTCGCCGCCTTCGTGGCGTGGGGGTCGGAGCCGCTCGAAGAGATCCACGATGAAGACGACCACGGGAACGGCGGAGACGGCGGGGACGGCGGCGGCCATGGAATCGAAACGCACGAGCCGCCCGCCGGCGCTGTGTTGTCCGCCGGAGAGAGGCGCGCCTGATGGCCGATCTCGCCCACGGCCGCGACGAGGCCCCCGCCCATCACCAGCTCACCGGAATAGACAACCGCAAGCTGGGGATGTGGGTGTTCCTGAGCTCCGAGTTCCTGTTCTTCGGCGCCCTCATCAACAACTACCTGCTCTTCAAGGGCCGGGATTTCGGACCGGGCGCCCTGTATCCGGTCGAGCTCTACGACATCCCGTTCACGTCGATCAGCTCGTTCGTGTTGCTGATGAGCTCGCTGACCATGGTGCTCGCCCACTCGGCGCTGGCCCGCCGCGACCAGGCCCAGGCCAGGACCTGGCTCTTCGCCACCGCCCTCCTGGGGGTGGTGTTCGTGTCGGGCCAGTACTTCGAGTTCGCCGAGTTCATCCTGCACGGCCTGAAGCTCAACGTGAACCCGGCCGCCAGCGCCTTCTACTTGCTGACCGGATTCCACGGCGCCCACGTGGTGATCGGGGTGCTGATGCTCCTGGTGCTGGCCTTCAAGTCGGTGCGCAACGGCAGCCTGTCCGAAGCCGAGGGCCTCAACGTGGAGCTGGTCGGGTTGTACTGGCACTTCGTGGATATCATCTGGATCGTGATCTTCGTGCTCGTGTACCTGATCCAATGACGGCGGCTGGGTAGACCACATGGCAGAGGCCGCCCACCACCATCCCCAACCGCGGCAGTACGTGACGATCGCGATCGTGCTGGCCGTTCTGACCGCGGCCGAGGTGGGGCTCTTCTACCTGGAGCAAGGGGTGGAGGCCGTCGGCCAGAGCCTGACCGTCCCCGCCCTCCTGATCCTGAGCGCCCTGAAGTTCTACCTGGTGGTGGCGATGTTCATGCACCTGCGCTTCGAGAAGCGCCTGCTGTCGCGCTTCTTCACCGTAGGGGCGGTGCTCGCCGGAGCCCTGTATCTGGTGACGCTGGCAGCCCTAGGAGCGGTCATCCTGTTCTGAGGAGACGCGTCGAGGTCGTCAACGACGCCGATGTCGCACAGACCACGCGGGCCCTCCATCGGGTGATGGCGGGCCGGAAGCGGTCAACTCCGGCAGCTCGGCGGTATCCTCGGCATGGCCCCATGAGCGCTCCGCTCGATAGAACCTTCTCCGGTCGTCTAACCTGACCCTCTCCACCGGACCGGCATGCCAATGCGTATCGACCTGAACCCCCACCACCCCCCATCGCCGCACCCTCTGAGATGATTCCGGCCTGGCACCCCCATCTCGACGTGTGGGCCTTCGTGTTCGTTCTCGGATTCGGCTACTGGTACGCCGTCCGGCGCATCGGCCCGTATCTCGGAGTGGAGGGACCGCTCGTCACCCGGCGGCAGGCCGCCGTCTACGCCTTCGGGCTGGGGTCCCTGTGGGCGGTGTCGGACTGGCCCTTCCACGACATAGCCGAGCAGCACCTGTTTCTCTTCCACATGATCGAGCACATGGTGATCGCGCTGGTCGCCGCCCCGCTCCTGATCGCCGGAACCCCGGCCTGGCTGCTTCGGCGGACCCTCGCCCATCCCCGCCTCCTCCCCGCCCTCGGTCCGCTTACCAAACCGTTGGCGGCCTTCTTCGTGTTCAACGGGATCCTGGTGGGCATGCATTGGCCCCAGATAGTGGACCTGATGCTCACCTCCGGCGTGTATCACTTCCTCATCCACGCACTGCTGCTGGCCGCCGCATTGGTGATGTGGATCCCGGTGCTGAGTCCGGTCCCCGAACTGAAGCAGATGACCCCTCCGCTCCGCATGCTGTATCTGTTCGCCCATTCGCTGCTTCCCACCATCCCCGCCTCCTTCCTCACCTTCGGGAGGGAACCGCTGTACCGGGCCTACGCCGAGGCGCCCCGCCTGTGGAACATCGACGCCATCACCGATCAGACCCTGGCCGGCCTGGTCATGAAGCTGGGCGGAGGCGCCATCCTGTGGGGCACCATCGCGGTGCTCTGGTTCCGTTGGTACGCCTACGAGCAACGCTGGGAGGCGCTGGAGCGGGAACTGCGCAAGACGTCATGAGGATCGCGGCCGCGGTCCTGGCGGTATCGGCGCTGGCTCTGGCCGCCGCATGCAGCAGCCCCGGAGGGGACCACGAAACGGTGCGGGGGGTAGTGCTAGAGGTGGACGGCGACCTGACCTCCGTGAAGTCGTTCCTGCTCCGCACCGACGACGGCGAGGTGCTGGAGGCGGCCCCGGCGCCCGACGGCGATTTCCGATTCCCGCTCCCCCACCTGCACGACCATCGCCGCACCTCCGAACCGATTCTGGTAGAGCTGGACCGCTCGGTGGATCCACCTCTGGCGGTCGCCATCGAGGACGCCGACAGCCCGGCCTGGCACACCGGCGAACGAAGCGAACGGAACGACCCGCCCGGGGCCGCGGACGAACCAGGGCCGGACCGCCCGCCTGAATCCACAACGGCGGAATCGATGCCGGCGGAATCCACGACGGCGGAGACAACCCGCCCGGAACGGGAAGGTTCCGAAGACAGGCAGGGAGACCAACCGGACGGCGCAGGAAACGGCGGTTCTACATCGGCAACCTCGGACCCGGGCGCCGCTTCCACCCCGCCGCCTGCCGCCGCGACCCTTCCGGAGGAGAACGACGAGGACCGGAGCAGTCCCGAGTCGGGCCGAGAACCCGAAGCCGACGGGCCGGTGATCGATCTGGAGATCGTCGACGGGAAGCTCGAGGGCGGGGCCCGACAGGTGCCGGTGAACCTCGGAGATGCCGTAACCCTCCGGGTGAGCGGCAACAGCCAGGACGAGGTGCACGTGCACGGATACGACCTGTTCGTCCATTTGGAGGAAGGCGCCGGGGAGCTCCGGTTCGAAGCTTCGATACCCGGAGTGTTCGAGGTCGAGCTGGAAGGTTCGCACACCCTCCTGATCCGGCTGGAGGTGTCCTGATCAGGCGCTGCGCCGCGATGGGATCGGCGGCGGGGGCGGTGCTCTTCGCCGCCGCGATGCCGGCCGCCGCCCACGGGGTAGGCGGGCGCATAGACCTGCCCATCCCGGTCTGGCAGTTCGCATGGGCGGCCGCGCTCGCGGTGGCGGCCTCCTTCGCGGTGCTGGGCAGGTTCTGGACCTCCCCCCGGCTGGCGGCGGCCCGGGGGAAAGAGCTCCCCGAGGGCGTGAAAAGAGCCGCCGGGCTGCTCCTTCCCCTGGCCCGGCTGGGCGGGGCGGCCATGCTCGGAATGCTCCTCTATGCCGGACTCCGGGGGAACCGCGAGGCGGCCTCGAACATCGCCCCGTACGCGGTTTTCATCATCTTCTGGGTGGGGATCCCGCTGTCGTCGGCCGTTCTCGGAGACGTATGGAGGGGTTTCAACCCCTTCTACACCCTGGCCGACCTGAGCGCCTGGATACGCGCCAAGACAACGAAGACCCCCATGTCCGCCGTGGACGGAGGGGCCGGCGGTCAATGGTGGGCCGCGGCGGCGCTCTTCACCTTCGCCTGGATGGAGCTGGCTTTCCACGCCGGGGGCGCACCCCGCTCCATCGGCGTCTACCTGGCGGTCTACACCGCGGCGATGCTGGCCGGAGCATCAGTATGGGGGCGGGGCTGGGTGCGCGGCGCCGACGGGTTCGGCAGGCTCTTCACCATTGTGGCCGCCGTGTCGCCCCTCCACCGGGATACATCCGGCGCCTGGCGGCTGCGCCCTCCGTTGGCAGGCCTGGCCCGCCTCGAGGCGGAGCCGGGCGCGGTGCGCCTCGTCCTCATCGTCCTAGGCGCCGCCACCTTCGACGGCTTCACCCGCAGCTCCTTCTGGCTGGACGTGATATCCAACCGCTCCGGGTGGACGCTGACCGCCTTCAACACCGGAGGTCTGATATTCGGGATCGGGGTCATGATGGCGGTCTACCGGATCGCAGTCGCGGCCATGGCCAGCATCACGGGCGACCCCGAGGAGGAGCTGGGCGACGCGTTCGGCCCCTCCTTGGTTCCCATAGCGCTGGCCTACACGGCGGCCCATTACTTCAGCTTCCTGGTCTTCGAAGGGCAAGCCCTCATCCGGCTGGCCTCCGATCCCTTCGGAATAGGCTGGGACCTGTTCGGCACCGCCGGCTACCGGATCGACTACACCCTCCTGTCCACCGGCGCCATCGCCTGGATCCAGACGGCGGCCATCGCGGCGGGGCATGTACTGGCGGTGTTGGCGGCCCACGACCGGGCGCTGGAACGTTACGGGCCGAGCCTGGCGGTGCGGTCGCAATACCCGATGCTGGCCGCCATGATCACCTACACGTTGGCCGGCCTGTTCCTGCTGCTCGGGGGTTGAAACCCGCCGGTCATCCCGCCTCGTAGACCAAGGCGTGTTCCGCATCCGGGGCCTCTTCGGACTCTCCGCCGCCCTCGCCGTCCGTCACCGACGCGGCGATCAAGGCCAGCATCAACAGCACCACCCCCACCCCCGCCGCCGCTACCAGCACCTCGCCCTTGGTTACCTTCAGGTTGGGGCGGGAAGCCATCAAAGCCGCGAATGCCACGATGCCGCCCGCCACCAGGATGGCCAGCCAGGGGGCGAATCCCCTATATCGGAGCAGCAAAGACCCGAACGACACCACGATCACCGCGATCACCGCGAAAGAGGCCAACGGAAGGGCCAGAGCATCGGAGAGCCGCCGCTTTACCGTGTGGGCCTCCTCGGCTTCGGCGCCCGACAGTGCGGCGGGCTGGGCCAGGGCTTGGCCTATGCCTCCGATGACGGCGCCGAGCACGGCGGAGGCGGCCAACAGCCCTATCACCATCCCCGGGCCGACGGCTATGAGTCTGGTGCCCGAGAGAGAG
Source organism: uncultured Acidimicrobiia bacterium (assembly GCA_958295745.1). GTDB lineage: Bacteria > Actinomycetota > Acidimicrobiia > Spongiisociales > Spongiisociaceae > CATQHD01. Next base: position 834,914 of record OY282370.1, read on the forward strand.
GCTTCGCCGGCGGCGTACAGGACGCCGCCCAGACCGGCGCCCAGCACCATCCCTATGAACCCGCCCGACAGCACCGATCCGAGCGCGGTGGTGTCCGTGTCGTAGGACGGGGAGAGGAACCTTCCCGCGCCGCGGGAGGCCATGGTGATCACGGCGCCCGCCGCCGCCCAGACCGCTCCGAAGGCCGCCGCCGCGGTCCACGTGACCTCGACCGCCGGTCCTCCCGCCAAAGTGGTCTGGGAAACCCGGTTCAGCAGCAAGGGCGCCCCGGCGGCCATAGCCAGGAGACCCAACACGGCGCCCCACGCCGCCCCCGTCTTGGCCCCCAGCCGAATGCGGTCGGACAGAGGGGCAGGCTCGACCGGCTCGAGCTCGTCCTCCACCACCTCGACCGCGGCAATTGCGGTTTCCGGGGGCGGTTCGGCAACCGGCGCGAGGGCGGGAACGTCCGCCGCCGGCGCGGCGAGAGGAGCCTCCGCCGGTGAAACAGCGGGCGCGGGAGGCGCCTCCGCGACGATCACGGCCGCGGCCGCGATCTCCCCGCCGCCGGACCACGCGGACAGCACTTCTTCGACCGGGATGCCCTGCGCCTGGGCGCGGGCCGCGGCCGACCGCTCCACTAGATGTTCGGGTGCGCCGCCGAGCAGCTCGCCGATGGTCGATAGCCGTGGGTCGGACATCGCGGGGAATGCTAGTCGTATCCAGAGACCGGGCCGCCCCCCTCCCCCGCCTCCAAGTGCATCCAAGTAGGGGGGAAGGTCGGGTAAGGCAATCCCTCACATCATGAGAATTATCTGAGAAACAGAATCACATGAGGATCGCCGGGGTCCCTATCGAGGCCGCAAGGTCGAACAAGGGGGTTGTCCGTGTCATACCTTTGTGATATAAAGTAGCAACAAACATCGCAGCTGTTCCGGACGGCCGTGATCGATCGCAAGCCCTGACTCCGACCCGCCGGCCCGGCGCCGCGGGACCACAGGAAAGGGCGAGCAACCTAGCCGTGCCGAGACGCAAGAGGCCGCGGGGGCAGAACACGCCCCTGCAGCCCGAAGACGGTGGAAAGGTGGCGGCGGGGGCGGGGTACCCGGCGAAGCCGGGGAGTTTCGCGGTCAGAACGCGAAAAACGCAGCAAGGGATGATCTGTTCACCCGTAAGCAGTGCGGGCGGCTGAACGAATCCCTTACAACCTGGAAACATACGAAAACCTCAAACTTCAATATACGGCAGGCGGCATCGACGGCGGTGTGTCTTCAACCGCAAACGCCAGGATGCCGGGTATGTGGCTGCCGGGGAACCGAGCGGGCTCCTCTGCCGCGGTGCGGTCAGGAGCGGTCCTGGGTTTTCCGGGACCGGTGGCGTGCCTTGGCCCGGCGCTCCGCCCAGATGATCAGCAGGAGGCCCGCGAACGCGATCCCGAACCCCGCGATGTGGTCGTATGGGTGATGGGCGAGCATCATCTTGAGCACCTCGCCGTCGGGTTGGGGAAACAGCGTCTGGACATCGAGTTTAGCTCGGAGCGGATGTATCGGAACAGGGCCGGGCCCCACAGGATGCGGGAACGGATTACGCCCCGTTATATATCCGGGGGTCTAGAATGGCCCTCGGCGAAGCGCCTATCCGGGATCAGGCGCACAGGACGAGCGGATCACTGGCGGAGAGCAGGACGACGGCTATGAAACGAACTCTGCGGACCGGCGTCGTCTCGGTGGCCGCGGTGTTGCTCATCGCCGCCTGCGGCGGGGGCAACTCCGACACGGTCACCTACCGGGACGCCGAGAACCGCTCGCTGTTCGAGCTGCCCAACGAGTGGAACCTGTACCGCGCCGACGAGCTCATCCAGATCGTCCCCGTCCCCTTCCTGCCCGACATCGGGGGTTACCGGCCTATCTCCTTCGTGGCCTTCGACGGCGCCGCCGGGCGCAGCCTCGACAACCTGGCCGTCGACGTGACCACCTCGCCCTATCCGATCGGCGCCCATATCATCCGACAGATCAGCCCCGATGAAAAGGACCTCCTCTCCCGCCGGATAATGGCCCTCTCCGCCTACGACGTGATGGACGGAGGCCAAGGGGTGAACGTCGACACCTGGGACTTCACCTTCGGCCGGGACTACAAGGGCATCGGCGCCAGCGTCGGCCTGACCAACGAAGACGGGAGGCGGCAGGGGCTGGTGTATGTTCTGGCCGTGACCAATCCTGAAGGAACCGAGCTGTATTCGATGGCGGCCGGCTGCTCGCTGGACTGCTTCACCAGACAGGGAGAGCAGATCGTGGAGGCAGTCGACTCGTGGGTGGTGAACACCAGGCGGTGAAAACGATGAAGAACAAGAAGCGCACCCTTAAAACCGACGTCCGGCGGCGGTCCCCCACTTGGGACCGTATGAAGTTCATCGTGCTGATCCTCTTCGCGCTCGGGATACTGATCAGCTCCAAGGTCAGCGCCCCCTTCACCACCCTGGAACAGGCCTTGGCCGACACTTGGAACGAGACCTTCGGGCGGGTGCTCATGATCGCCCTCCCGCTGGAGCTGCTCCGCCAGATCCACTACTACATCTCGGAGAAGGTCGGCCCCTACAACCGGTTCTGGGCCAAAGGGGTGTTCGGGGGGATGGAACGCCAAGCCCACCGGCGCTTCAAGCCGTGGACCCGGTTCCGGCTGGGCCGTTACGTACGGATCCTCATCTTCCTGCTGATCCTGGGGGCGGTGGTCGACTACTTCGTGGCCGACGTGAGCAGCCCGGTCGAGGCGCTCATCCAGCTCCCCCGCATCCTGGCCCGCAACTTCCAGCAGTTCATCTTCTTCCTGTTCTACCCGCTGTTCCTGATCCTCCAGTTCGGGGCGCTCTTCTGGTTCCTGTCCCGCGGGGGCGTGGACACGGTGATGCCGGAGGAGATCGAGACCCGCTACTCGGACGTGTGGGGCCAGGACCACGTGCTCGACCTAGTGCGGGAGAACGTCGGGTTTCTGGAGAAGCCGGACGAGATCGAAGCCAAGGGCGGCTACATCCCTGGTGGAATACTGCTCTGGGGGCCGCCGGGAACCGGAAAGACCCTCATCGCCGAGGCCACCGCCGGCGAGGTGGGCCTCCCGTTCGTGTTCGTGGAGCCGGGCGCCTTCATCAACATGTTCTTCGGCGTGGGCATCCTCAAGGTCAAGGGCCTGTTCCGCAAGCTGCGCAAGATGGCCCTGCGCCACGGGGGGGTGGTGGTGTTCTTCGACGAAGCCGACGCCCTCGGCAGCCGGGGGGCGATCGCCCAAGGCGGGGGGCCGCCGCAGCCCGTATCCCCGCTCCCCTTCGGGATGCATTGCAACGGATCGTCCTACCTGAGCCCGCAGGCGCTCAGCATCATCCAAGAGGAATTCGCCCGCGCCGGCCGGCCGGCCCACTCCTCCGAGCCGCCCGAGAAAGGCTCCGGAAGCTTGATCAACCGGATAATCATGGGCGGCGGCGGGGGCGGCGGCGGAATGGGCACCCTCCAAGCCCTACTTACCGAGATCTCCGGCCTGAAGAAGCCCCGCGGGATCACCAACAAGGCCCGCAAGATGCTGGGTATGAAGCCCAAGCCCCCGCCCAAGTACCGAATCTTCATCATGATGGCCACCAACCTCCCCAGCGTGCTGGACCCGGCATTGCTTCGGCCCGGCCGCATCGACCGCATCTACAAGGTCGGTTACCCCACCAAGGACGGACGGGTGCGCACCTTCGAGGGTTATTTGGCCAAGGTCACCCACAACATCACCGAAGAGCAGGTCGACGAGCTGGCCGCCAAGACCCCCTACTACTCGGGCGCCAAGATCAAGGACCTGGTGAACGAGGCGCTCATCCTGGCCAAGCGGGACGACCGGGATGTGGTCGAGTGGGAGGACATCTGGAAGGCCAAGACCCTCAAGGAGATGGGCCCGGCGGAGGGATTCGAGTACGTGGAGCGGGAGGAGTTCGCGGTGGCCATCCACGAGGCCAGCCACGCGGTGGCCGCCCACCTCCTGAAACCCCATCACGCCATCGACATGGCCACCATCGAGCGCCGGGGGGAGACCGGCGGCTTCGTCTCTTATATACCCCTCGAGGACCGTTTCGTGCAGTGGAAGACCGAGCTGGAGATGGACATCAAGACGGGGCTGGCCAGCCTGGCCGGAGAGCGGATGTTCTTCGGAGGCGACAACTCGATGGGAGTGGGGGGCGACCTTCGGAGCGCCACCTCTCTCATGAGCGGCATGATCGGGGTCTGGGGAATGGGCGACAACATCGCTTCCATGCACGGAATGCCCCAACATGCGCTCGACCAGCCGCCCGACCCAACCGACAAGATCACCATGACAATGTCTGCACAGATCGAGCGAAGACTCCAAGTCCTCTATGACGAGGCATACGAACTGCTCGAAGAGCACAAGACCGCGGTGTTCAACGTGGCGATCCGCCTACAGGAGAAGCAGACCATCTCGGGTGATGAGGTCGCAAAGATCATCGGAATCGAAGCCGGGTTGGTAACCAAGGAGAAACTAGCCGGTTTCGCGGCGGTCAGCGCGGAGGACCACCGCATCGCCTTGGGGCTGCCCCCGATCGAAGAGAACGGCCAACCCGACGCAGCATCCGAAGACGGCCAACCCGCCCCTGACGGACAGCTCGACGGGGAACCGGCGCCCGAAGCCGGAACCGAAGACGATCAGCCGTCTTCAGAGGACGAAGACAGCCAAGCGGTCCCTGTACAAGACAACGGCCAACCCCCTGCCGAGCAAGAACCTTCACCGCCCGAGCTCGAAGGCACCGCACCCAACAAGCCGCGGTCGGATTAGCCGCCGCCTTGTCGGAAGCGCACTGCTGAATACCGCATCACCGCGGCATCTCGATGAGCTCGGGACGGGCGGTTGAACATGCTGAAACATCTGCAGGGAGGCGGGTCCGGCCCGGCGGGGTCACTGCCGGGGATCGATCCCCCCGATCGGTTCGTAGCGGCATCCCCGGGAGATAGGGCGGGCGGGCTCCGGCAGGGCAACGTCGATCAAGGAAACTTCGCTCTCGCGGACCTGCACCACGTGCTGTCCGTCGCCGACCGGGGTAACCGTCACCAGGTCCGGGGCGTCTTCGGCGCTCACGGGCCGGATGGGGCTGTGATCACCGGTGTCCAGCTCCCAGGTCACGATCTGGGGCACGGAGAGGTCGGCCACGTACAATAGCGACCCCTCGTCGTACCAGCCGGTCACCCCGGAGGTGGGAAAGAACCGGTCGATGCCGGGCGGACCTACCACTCCTTCTCCGTACTCGTCTATCAGGTAGTAGCTCCACACATCGGACCGGGCGTCGCTGGCCGGATCATGTTCGACCAGCGTTATCAGAGCCTGCTCGCCGGAGGGGCTGCGGTAACCCTCCACCGCGACCAACGGATTATCGTTCTGCGACAGGCCGAGAGCCCTGATCCAGACCACCGACCGAGCGTTCGGGTCCACCGCGATGAGGGTGAATATCCCGGTGTCACCTACTCCCGCCGCAACCTCGCCGCCCACCAACACCAGGTCCCCCACCGAGGCGAGGGCCGCCTCGAACCCGGTAACCAACACCTCGACCCCCTGCCCGACCACGCCTTCCAGCATGACCGGCCCAGGTTCTATGGCGATGGGATCGCCCCCGCCGCCTACCTTCACCAGGGACAGCGGATCGGCCGCCGCCACCGCGTAGAGATCCGATCCGAGCGCGGCCATCCGGTCGGCCGGCACCCCCGGATAGGGAGACCAGACGGCCGCCAGCGGCTCGTGCAGGTAGATGCGTCCGTTCAGGAGCACCGGACGGCTGAAGGGGTCGGCGGAACCGGACCCCGTCGGCGCCGAGGGTGGAGCAACCGGAGCCAGCTTGGTCTCCGGGACGATGCCGAGAACAGCCCGACCGGGTTCCCCCGGCACCGGGGTAAGCACGATATCTATGGAGAAAGGCTCTCCGATCCGGGTGCCGTCGACCGTCACCACATCGCCCACGGGACGGTCGGCCAGCTCACGCAGCAACATCTCCTTGGAGTTCACCGAGACGCCGTCGACCGACAGCAGGATGTCTCCCGCCCGGAGCATTCCGTAGGCGGCGGTGCCTTCCAGCACCTCGAGCACCCTCACCCCGTCGCCCACCGCCAGCAGGCAACCGCCCTCGGTAGGGAACAGCTCGTCGGGGTCTACCGTGTTCACCCAGTCGGGAACGATCTCGGAAGGAACCTCGAACGCCTCCCGCTCGGGCGGCGGTTGAGAGCAGGCCGCCGCCAGCAGGGCAAGCAGTAGTACCAAGGAGATCGGATTCATGCAACGTTTCATCCCGCCCGATGCTAACCCTCGGCGCGCTCTACCCGGACTCACCCCCTGCCACCCCTTCTCTTTCACTCGGACTCGAATCCACCATAGATGCCAAGGCGATTTGACAATTAGAAGAAGCTACCCTATATCATAAGATGATACTAGCTACCTCCGCTAAGGGAGGTCACCGGGAAGGCCCCACCGCTTCCTCGAGTGTTTAGCTGGCCCTCCGTTGAGGGTTGCCGGGGACCAATTTAGGGTCCCCGGCTTTTTATTTAGGGAAGGGACCTTGGATCGATACGCCATCTTCGTTGACGCCGGATATGTCCTCTTCGACCTGAGCACCGTACCTTCTCCCGGCCCGCGCAGGATGGTCGTCCGAGAGAAGTCGCCCCGAACAGGTTCCGCCTTTGTCGGTTAGGCCGAGGGAACGCGTGGTTGACGGGATAGGCCGCGGTGTGGGCGCAGACACCGGCCGGTCTCCCCGGCGGAGAGCGGCGGTTACGCCGAGGCGGGGTCGATGGCGGTCCGGACGCGCACCGAGTTGCCCTTCTCCGACCTGAGCTCCAGCACCTCCGGCCGGTTCGGATCGGTGCGAACGATACGCCCGCCTCGAACAGCGTAGCCCTCGGGCAACATTTCCAGGAGAGGCGGCAACACCGCCATCCACGCCCTCTGTATGGTGCTGGGATGGGCCGGATTCTCCACAGGGAACTTCATATGGACAATCCTATCTAGCATTTGCCGCACCCAGTTACCCTGCGGATGACCCGCCGCGTTCTACCTCGAGTCCACCGGTCGTCAGGTTGTCTACGGCGAAGATATATTCCTCGACCGGGCGTCCTCCCACTAGGTGCTCGTGGACTATTCGGTCCAGCACCTCCCCCGACGCGGAGTGGTACCAGACCCCGTCTGGATATACCACGGCGATGGGGCCCTGCTCGCATATCCGCAGGCAGTCCACCTTCGACCTGAGCACCGTACCCTCCCCAGGCCCGCGCAGGACGGCCGGGCGGGAGAAGTCTCCCCGCCAGGGAGGCGGCGCAGAAGCCAGCCCGAGGGATTTGGTAAGCGACCGGAGCCTCCGCCACGCCGCCTTGCTCTCCTCGTAGGTCGAGCAGCGGGGGTTCGCCTGCTGGGCGCACAGGAAGATATGTCGCTGGATCCCCCCTATCGACAGCGCCGAGGCGATCCGGCGCAGCCGCTCCTTCCGCTCCGTCATACCACCTCGATCCTCGGTTTTCCGTCGCAGGCGGTGAACTCCCCGATGACCGCCGCCGCGGGCGCGGCCGACTCCAGGCCGGCGGCCAGCCCGTCCAGTATCTCCGGGGGCGCCGCCATGAGCAGGCCGCCGCTGGTCTGGGCATCGGCCAGTATCTTCAGGTTCGTCTCCCCCACCCTGCTATCGACCATCGGCGACACCGAGCGGAGGTTGCGCATGCTCCCACCCGGATACACGCCCTCCTCCACCATCTCGGCCACTCCGTCCAGCACCGGAACCGCGGACATCTCCAGACGGGCCGACACCCCCGAAGCCTCCGCCATCGCCCGAAGGTGGCCCAGCAGTCCGTAGCCGGTCACGTCGGTGGCGCAGCGCACCCCGGCCGCCGCCATGACCTCCGAGGCGGCCCGGTTGAGAGCGGTCATGACAGCCACCGCCCCGTCTGCCAGATCCCGGGAGGCGGTCTGCCGCCCGATGGCCGCCGCCGCCACACCTGTGCCCAAGGGTTTGGTGAGCACGATCGAATCACCGGGGCGGGCGGCGGAGTTGGTGGTCATCCGCCCCGGGTCGACCACGCCGGTCACCGCGAATCCATAGACGGGCGCCCCGTTGTCGATCGAGTGGCCGCCTACGATGGTGGTCTGCGCCTCGGCCATTACATCCGCCCCTCCGGCCAGCACCCGGCCCAGCAGATCGAGCGGCAACTCCGAACGGGGCCAACCCACCATCTGAAGGGCGGTGAGCGGCCGCCCGCCCATCGCATAGACGTCGGACAGGGCGTTGGCAGCCGTGATCCGGCCCCAGTCGTACGGGTCGTCGACGATCGGGGAGAAGAAGTCCACCGTCTGGACCAGGGCGCGGCCTTCTCCCATACTGAAGACGCCCGCATCGTCGTAGGCGGCCATCCCCACCAGCAGATCCCGATGGGTGGCGGCGGTGTGGTTGGTGAAAGGGCGCAGAACCTGCGCCAGCTCGTCGGCGCCGAGCTTGCAAGCTCAACCGCCGCCCGGCGAGAAGGACGTGAGTCGTATATCCGACATAGGCCGCCTCCTTTCACGATCCCGTCTGCGGCGGTGTTGGACGCCGGGGCGGAGTCTGGCACAGCATGCTCGAACCCCGGACAGCCCGGTCCGACCGGCCGATTCCTACAGGGTATCCTGACAGGTCATGAGCACCTCCCCCACCTGGTTGACAGAATCCACCCACCGAAAACTCCAGGAGGAGTACGAGTCGCTGACCACCGAGGGCCGCCACCGGATGTCGGATCGGCTGGCCGAGGCGCGCTCCCATGGAGACCTCCGTGAGAACGCCGACTACGACGCCGCCAAGTCCGAGCAGGGCCTGATGGAGGCCCGCATCCGCAAACTCCGCCACCTGCTCGACACCGCCGTGGTGGGGAAGGCGGAGAACGACGGTACGGTACAGGTCGGCTCCGTGGTGACCCTGCGGGACGAAGACGGGGACGAAGACGAATACTTCGTTGCCGTACCCGAGAACAAAGCCCCGGGTTTCCTGCTCGCCTCTCCCAAAGGGCCGCTCGGCGCCGCCCTGCTCGGAGCCTCCGCCGGCGACGAGGTGTCCTACCAGGCGCCGGGAGGGAAGTTCACGGTCGAGGTCGTCTCCGTCCGGCCCTACGAAGGCTGACATCTCCTATGACGGCGCTAAGGGGGTAGGGACAATCAGAGGGACAACCAAGAGGACAAAAACGACCTCGAAATCCTCGATATGCTGTAAAATGCCTGTTCATGAGTATCTATGATCGCAAGACCGATCGGACATATCAAAGGACACATCCCTGGATGAACTTCAGGTTCGATCTGGGGGAACTGGAGCCCGCAGACTGGATGCGCCTCGGCGAGGCAACGGCCAAGATCCAGTGGATTTTCAGCGCGGTGCTGCAGCCCGGGATCGCCGAACAGCTCCTCCGCGTATACCTTGTCAAGGGAATACGGGCCACGACCGCCATCGAGGGCAACACCCTCGACTAGGATGAGGTGCGCCGCCTCGTCGATGGGAACCTGCATCTGCCGCCCAGCCGGCGGTACCTCGCACAAGAGGTGCAGAACGTCCTCGATGCATGCAACGGCATCGTCAGAGAAGTCCAAGAAAGCGGCGCCGGTATGCTGTCCACCGAGGCGGTCTGCAACTACAACGCCCGGGTTCTACGAGGCCTCCCCCTCGAAGATGAGATGAGGCCCGGTGAGATCCGCAGGGGAAATGTCGTAGTAGGCCGTTACCGCGGCGCCCCGCCGGAGGATTGCCGCTACCTGCTCGACCGCCTCTGCGGGTGGCTCAACGGACCCGACTTCGAGCAAGACGACGAGTACGTCGTCGTCGAACTGATCACCAAGGCCGTAGCCGCCCACCTCTACCTGGCCTTCATCCACCCGTTCGGAGACGGAAACGGGAGGACCGCCCGGCTGGTCGAGTTCCGGATCATGATCGAGGCGGGCCTGCCGTTGGCGGCCTGCCATCTGCTGTCGAACCACTACAACAAAACCCGCACGAACTACTACCGGATACTCGACCGGGCGAGCCGGGTCGAGCTGTACGGGGTCGGGGAGTTCTTCTCCTACGCCCTAACCGGTCTGGTGGAAGGACTGGACGAGCAGATCGACTGGATAGTCACGAACCAGCAGATGACCGCCTGGGAGAACTACATAAACGAGCAGTTCGCCGGCCGGGACACCCCCGCCGGGAAACGGCAGGCGATGCTGGTGCGCGACCTTCCGCCCGACCCGCCCACGCCCCGCGCCGGGATCACCCACGTCTCGGCGCGGGTGGCCGAGGCATACGCCGGCAAGGGATCCAAGACGGTGACCCGCGACCTCAACCGGCTGCTGGAGATGGAACTGATTCTCCGTCGAGGGCGGGAGGGGTTCGTGTCCAACCCGTCTCTGCTGCGGGCCTTCCAACCCCGCACCGCCGTTACCGTAGAATCCGATGATCGACCGGAAGGCACCTGAATCGGTTCGAGCAAACAGTCTCGAAGACGGGCGCCCGAAACCGGCAGTGAAAGGACCATCGTGAAGATACGGCTGCGGCGCCCTCGTGAGTTTGCTCAGCGCCTGCGCAGCCAGGCGCGCCTCCAGCCGGAGGCGGTCGAGGAATATCTCGACTCCCACACCGCCGAATGGGAGGCTTTGGCGGAGGCCGACCCCCACGACGCCGCCGACATCCTCGAGGAGCTGGGCACCGACGCGGCGTCCGACCTGCTGGCCGAGCTGGACCCCCTCCCGGCCGCCGGCATCCTCGACGAGATGCGCCCGGAAATGGGCGCCGATCTGGTCGAGGATCTACCCACCGGCCGGGCCTCCGACCTGATCACCGCCATGGACGCCGACATGGCGGCCGACCTGATAGGACAAATGGACGACAAGGAGCAGGAGTCCCTGCTCTCCAACCTCCATCCGGACATCGCTCACGAGCTGCAGGCCCTTCTGCTGCACGCCCCGGACTCGGCCGGGGGGCTGATGACCACCGACGTGGCCGTCCTCCAGGATGGAATAACCGCCGGCGAGGCCATCGAGCGCCTCCGGCAGCTCCACGACCGGATCGAAGACCTCTCCTACGTGTACGTGGTCGACCACCGCCGCCACCTAGTGGGGGTGGTGTCCTTCCGCGACCTGGTGTTCGCCCGCCCGGGGACCGGTCTGGACGAGACGATGACCCGCAACCCGGTGATGGTGCGGCCCGACACCGACCGGGAGAAGGTAGCCGAGCTGGTACAGCGCTACGGTCTCTTCGGCCTGCCGGTGGTCGATCACTCCGGGGTGCTGATCGGCATGGTGACCCACGAAGCGGTCATGGAGTCGGTGCAGGCCGAAGCCTCGGAGGACTTCGCGGCGGCGATGGGCGCCGGCCCCGAAGAAACGGTGTTCACTCCGATCAGGCGGGCGGTCGCCATGCGTCTGCCGTGGATGGTTGTCAACCTCGCCATGGCGGTGATCGTGGCCCTTGTGATCGAGAGGCAGACCGACGTCATCGACGAGATCGGCCCGATCCTGGCGGCCCTGATGCCGGTGGTGGCGCTGCTCGGCGGCAACGCCGGCGCCCAGAGCCTGGCGGTGGTCATCAGGTCGCTGGCGCTCGGCAGCGTGGCGCCCAGCCGGGTGGGGAGGGTGATCGCCCATCAGGTGGGGATCGGGCTGATCAATTCCATCCCGATCGGGATGCTGGCCGCTCTGGTGGGGATGGTCTTCGGCGGCAGCCCCGGCTTCGGTTTGACCATGGGGGCGGCCACCGTAGCCAACCTCACCGTCGGCACCCTGGCCGGGACCGGCATCCCGCTGCTGCTCAGGCATCTGGGCCTGGATCCGGCCCTGGCCTCCAACATCTTCCTGACCCTGGTCACCGATGTGATCGGATTCGGCGGGTTCTTGTTGGTGGCCACCCTGCTGCTCCGCTGAGGCCCGGCGCAGGCGGAGGGTCAAGAACCTACGGTCAGCCCCGGGAAATCTGCGTAGGGACCGTGGAAGGTCACCTCCACCCCGTTGTCGATGCTCAGCAGGGTGTGGGAGTCGAGAGCCGTCTGCTGCTCGTCGGTCCGCGTATCGAGTATGGCCAGGTCGGCGGCGGCGGGATCGTCCACCACTATCGCACCTCGGGGCGAGTGGTTCTCCACGATGTCGTAGACAAGGTTTTCCAGCTCCACGTTGGAGTACGCCCCGGGTTCGACCACTATCACCAGCGTCTCGCGGTCGTCCTCGATCAACCGGTGGATCACCTCGTAGGGGGGAAGTCCGGAGGCGGGGGCGGCCGCGGACGTGGTTGTGGAGGAATCGGGTTCGGCAGAGGCGGGTTCGGCGGAGGCGGAGGCCGCAGCCGTACCGGACGCGGCGGTGGTGCTCGCCTCCTCTCCGGGGTCGGCGAGGGTAGAAGCGACCGTGGACGGCGCCGCCGAGAACGCAGAAGTCTCCGGAGTCTCCTGCCCGCCCCGGCTGCATGCCGAGACCGCAAGCGCCGCCGCGACCATCAGCCCGATCAGCCTAACGAACCTCATCGCATCCTTCCCGATCCGCTGTTTCCAGGCTACCGCGTCGCGGGCGCTACCCTGCGGACAACACCGCACGACACATCATAACCCCAGGTAGATGCTACTACTGCGATCTCGACCTTTTGCGGTACAGTTGAGTAAGTGACAGCCTCAGCCGCTTCGGTGGCTGTGCGTCGGGCCCGTCCCCTCTCAGGGGGCGTGCCCTTGCCCAAAAGTCCACTGCCGACTGTCGGGTTTTAGGAGAGGATGCGATGCTCAAGCGACTGACGGAAGAACAGACCGCCCGATATCGGGAGGAAGGCTTCGTCTTCCCGATCCGGGTGATGGACGAAGCCCGCGCCGCGGACTACCGCCGCCTGCTCGAAGAGTTCGAAGCCGCCCAGGGAGGGCCGGTCTCGGGCGCCCTGCGCAACAAATCCCACCTGCTGTTCCGATGGGTGGACGAGCTGATGCGCGACGACGCGGTGCTCGACGCCGTGGAGGACCTGATCGGGGAGAACATCCTCTGCTGGAACACCCTGTTCTGGATCAAGGAACCGCAGTCGGAGGCCTTCGTGTCCTGGCATCAGGATCTCAACTACTGGGGTCTCGACACAGACGACCTGATCACCGTGTGGCTGGCCCTGTCGCCCGCCACCCTGGAGAGCGGCTGCATGAGCGTGCTGCCCGGGAGCCACAGGGAGGAGATGATGCCCCACGCGGACGAGTACCGCGACAACAACATGCTGACCAGGGGTCAGGAGATCTCGGTGGAAGTCGACGAGTCGAAGGCGGCGGCCATGCCCCTGAAACCGGGGGAGATATCGATCCACAACGGCCGGCTGGCGCACTCCTCCTCACCCAACCGGTCGGACGACCGCCGCATCGGGCTCTCGCTGCACTACATGCCGACCACCACCCGCCAGATCATCGGGGATTGGGACAGCGCCGCCTTGGTGCGGGGGGAAGACGGCTACGGCCACTTCACCCACACCCCCCGGCCTGTCAGGGATTTCGACCCCGCCACCGTCGCTTTCCACGAGAAGGCCGCCGACGCGGTGCGCGACATCCTGTTCCACGGCGCCGAAAAGGTACGCCAAACCCTGTAGGAGGGTGCGTCGTCACCGAACCGCAGGGGGGGATCTGTTGCCGGCGCAACGGCGGCGAACCCGACCCGCCAAACCGCAACCGCGGCGGCCAGACCCCCGGGTTCAGCCGCGGAGCAGGTCCTCGACCTCGGCCTGGTAGGCCCCGGCCAGCAGGGCGGTCAAAGGACCGAGCTCGAAGGTCAGCTTCCCTACCGCCAGAACCGGCTTGACCTCCCTCCCCGAAGACAGGGTGGCCACCTCGTCGGCGTCGGACAGACGCGCCAAGGGATAACGACCCTCGCACACCTCGATGCCGTGTCTTCGGGCGTGGGATAGGGCGATCCGGCGGGTAACCGAGGCGAGTATCCCCAGGTCGAGGGAGGGTGTCTCGATGACACCGTCCACCGCCCACAGCACCGACGAGGTGGGCCCCTCCAACACCAGACCGTCCCGGGAGATCAGCAACGCGTCGTCGAACCCCGCCGCCTGGGCCACCCGGGTGGCGGCCATGTTGGGGGCGTAGGAGAGGGTTTTGATACCGGCCAGCTCCCAGTCGGCGCCCGCCGGATGCCAGGGGGCGTCCACCGCCAGCAACCGATAGTCCGGCTCGATCTCGGGCAACGGGGCGGCCATCACGTACAGGCTCGGCCCCTCCTCCTCCGTACCGGCCGAGGCATAGATGCGGACCACCCCGTCCCCCTGCTCGGCGGCCGCCCGGCGAGCCCATTCACCAATGTAAGGAATGGGAGGAAGGGGAATATCCATAGCCGCCGCCGAACGGGCCAGGCGCTCCAGGTGCTCGGCGAGCCCGAAAGGCCGGCCTTCGTAGGAACGGAAGGCCTCGAAACAACCGTCGCCGCGCCCGACGATCGGATCGAAGATGGAGATGGAAGAGGAAACCGGCCTCCCGTTGCGGAGAATGGGTACCCGGCCCTCAACCACGGCGCCACCCGTTGGTGATGGGGAGGCGCCGATCCCGACCGAACGCCTTGGCGGTGATCTTCACCCCCGGGGGCGCCTGACGGCGCTTGTACTCGTTTCGGTCCACCATGGCGGCCACCTTAATCACCATATCCCGGTCCCACCCGGCGGCGGCGATGTCGTCTACCGAGCGGTCCTCCTCTATATAGGCGGTCAGCACCGGATCCAGCAGGTCGTACGGAGGCAGGCTGTCGGTGTCGAGCTGATCCGGGCGCAGCTCGGCGGAGGGCGGCTTGCGGACGATCTCGTCGGGTATCACGGCGCCCCGGCGGTTGCGCCATTCGGCCAGCTCGTAGACCTTGGTCTTGAGCACGTCCTTCAACACGGCGTAACCGCCCGCCATGTCCCCGTACAGGGTGGCGTAGCCCACCGCCATCTCGGACTTGTTGCCGGTGGCGATCACCATCTCCCCGTGCTTGTTCGAGACAGCCATCAGCAGCGTCCCGCGGATCCGGGGCTGCAGGTTCTCCTCCGCCACCCCGAAACCGGTCCCCTCGAAGAGATCCTCCAGCGCCGTCTGGAACTCGGCGAACAGATCGGAGATGGTTACCCGCTCGAAGCGTATCCCCAGCCGCCGGGCCAGCTCCTCGGAATCCCGCACCGAGCCGCCGGAGCTGAACTTGGAGGGCATGGTTATCCCCCGCACGGCTTCCGGGCCGAGGGCGTCGACGGCTATCACCGCCGTCAGAGCCGAGTCGATACCGCCCGACAGCCCCACCACCACCTTCGAGAAGCCGTTCTTCAGTACGTAGTCGCGCAGGCCCAGCGTGAGGGCGCGATAGATCTCCTCCGGTTCGTCGAGGGGATCGGCCGAGGACGGCGACAACGGTTGGGAAGGCCGGGTCAAGGGATCGATGCGCACCGCCGCCGCGACCGGCCCGGCAGATGCATGGCGCGGCCCGCCCGGTTCGATGTCGATCACGAAACGGTCCTCTTCGAAGGACGGCGCCCGGTAGCGGAGGGCCCCGTGGCGGTCCACCACCATCGATCCCCCGTCGAATACCAGCTCGTCCTGGCCGCCCACCAGGTTCAGATATACGACCGGCGCCCCGGACGACGCCGCCTCGCGATGGATATGGCGGGCCCGCTGGGCGCCTTTGGAGGCCTGGAAGGGAGAGCCGTTGATGTTGAGGAGTATCTGCGCCCCGGCGGCCGCCTGACGGGAGGGGGGTCCGTCGGGCACCCAGATGTCTTCGCAGATCGACACCCCGGCCACCACCCCGCCGATGCCCCACACCGCTCCGGGGTCGGCGCCCGGCGCGAAGTAACGATCCTCGTCGAACACCCCGTAGTTGGGCAGCAGCACCTTGCGGTACACCCCCCGCACACGGCCCCGGTGGAGCAGCGCCGCCGCGTTGGCCGCCCGTCTGGGCTCCGCATCGGAGACGCCCGCCGACCGGCCCCCGTCAACCCGGTCGATGAAACCCACCACGGAGACGGTGTCGCCCGCCGCGGCGGCTAGCCGATCCAGCAGCTCCAGGTTGGCGTCCACGAAACCCGGCCGCATCACCAGATCCTCGGGGGGGTAGCCGGGGACGGCCAGCTCCGGGCACAGCAACACGTCGGCGCCCTGCGACTCCGCCCACTCCATCGAGTCGAGCAGGCGCGCCTCGTTGTAGTCGAGGTCACCGACCCGCAGGTTGATCTGGGCGCCGGCGACTCGGATCGTCTCCATCGCCCTGAAAGTTTAGAGGGGCAACGCCAAGTCCAGAACGACCGATACACACGGTGCAAGTATCGAATCTGCCCTGATCCGCCGCTTCGCCCGCGATCCGATCTCGTCGGAATCGACCGGCGCCGCTACGACGACAGAAGCGTCTACAACGACCGCTACCTGCGGTCTTGATCGAGATAGGAGAGGATTGAGCTCACCGGCAACGACGGCCCGCCCGCCTGCTGACGCCGCTCTATGCGCTCCATCACCGATGCGAGGCCGGGTTTGGAAGCCATCTCGATCAGTTTCCGCCGCAGGTACTCCTGCAGGGATCGTCCGCTGCGGGCGGCCCGGGCCGCGAGTTCATCATGGGTCCCATCGCGCACATCTCTGATGGTGATGGATTTCGGCATCGCCGTCATTCTTACAGGTATCACTGTTGCGCAGGCGGGAGAACCCGTTCCCTACTCCAGGGTGAAACCCTCCGCCCCGAGCGCCTCCCGCAGCGCTTCGTCTTCCCCGGGGCGCACGGAGAGGGTGAGCACACCGCCGCCGCCGTGCAGGGCATGGCGGAGCTGGAGGTCCCGGACATCCACCGCGCTCTGTTCCAGCGCACGCCCCACCGCCGCGATCTCGCCCGGCCGGTCCTGGAGCACCACCCCCACCCGGACCACGGGAGGCGCCATCTCCCGGCGGCGGCTTCTGGCCGATTCGATGCGGGCGGCCAGCGAATCGGGATCGGCCTGCATATCGGCTCGGACCGCTTCGAGGTAGTCGATCATCCGGTCGATCACGCCGCTCACGTTGCGCCGGTTGGCGGCCAGCAGCCCCGGCCACCAGCGGGGTTCGGAGGCCGCCACCCTGGTCAGGTCGCGGAACGACCCGGCCACCAACCGCAAGGCCTCGGGATCTTCAGAAGCCAGGTTCACCAGCGAGACCGCTATCACCTGAGGCAGGTGCGAGATGAGGGCCGCCACCCGGTCGTGCTCGACCGCCGGCATGCGGTGGGGGACGGCGCCGACGGAGCGGACGATCTCCTCGAGGATGTCTACGTCTTCGGGAGCGGCGCCGTCGGGGCAGACGATCCAGGCCGCCCCTCTGAAGAGGGCCGGGGTGGCGGCGGAAGGGCCGGCGTGCTCCCGTCCGGCCATCGGATGGCCGGCCACCAATCGCAGGCCGGGAGGGCGGGCCGCCCTCACCACCGGAACCTTGACCCCCGCCACGTCGGTGACCAGGGCGGCGGTGCGCAGTACGGCCAGGGTCTCCAGGGCGGCGTCCAAGGGTCCGGCCAGCACCACCAGATCAACCCCCTCGACCGCCTCCTTCCAGGTCGGGCAGGGACGGTCCACGGCGCCCCGGGCGGCGGCGACTGCCAGCGCCTCGCCATCGGGGTCCCACCCCGCCGCCGTCCAGCCCGCCTTGCGGAGGGCCATCCCGAAGGAGGCGCCGATCAGCCCGGTGCCGAGGACGGCCGCGCTCCGCTCTGCCCCGGCGCCCGGCATTAGTCTGTCTGCCCGTTCAGACGGTCAAGCCGAGTACGGCCGCCAGCCCTCTGATCTGCTTCATGAGCTGGGCGAACTCGTCGGGCAGTATCGCCTGGCTTCCGTCCACCAAAGCGGTGTGGGGAGACGGATGCACATCGATTATGAACCCGTCCGCCCCGACCGCTACGGCCGCCCTGGCCAGCGGCACCACCAGATGACGGCGGCCCGACGAATGGGAGGGGTCGATCACCACCGGCAGGTGCGACATGGCCTTGACGACGGGCGCCGCCGAGATGTCGAGGGTGTTGCGGGTGCTGGTCTCGAAGGTGCGGATTCCCCGCTCCGCCAAGATCACCTGGTGGTTGCCTTCCTTGTAGATGTACTCGGCCGCGTTGAGCCACTCGTCGACGGTGGCGGTAAAGCCCCGCTTCAGCATCACCGGCTTGTGCACCTTCCCGACCTCGGAGAGCAGGGCGAAATTGGCCATGTTGCGGGTGCCGATCCGCAGGATGTCGGCGTAGCCGGCGATCATCTCCACATCGCGGGGGTCGAGCACCTCGGCCACGAAGGGAAGACCGAACTCCTCCCGGGCCTCGGCCAGCAGCTGCAGCCCGGCCTCCCCCAAACCCTGGAAGGAGAAGGGGCTGGTGCGGGGCTTGAAGGCGTCCCCCCGCAGAATGGTCGCCCCGGCTTTCTTGACCGCCTCTGCGGTGCGGAACAGCTGTTCCCGGCTCTCGACCGCGCACGGCCCGGCGATGGGGGCGAACACCCCGCCGCCGATCCGGGCGTTCCCTACCGGGATCACGGTATCTTCGCCCTGGAACTCGCGGGACACGAACTGGTAGGTCTTCAACACGGGCACGGCCCGGTCCACCCCGTCCATGGCCTCCCAGGGGAGCTGCTGGATCAGGCCCCGATCTCCTATGGCGCCGATCACGGTCCGGATCTGGCCGTTGGAGATGTGGGCTTCGCAACCGATATCGGCCAGCCGCTCCACCACGCCGGCGATGTGTTCCTCGGATGCATCCGATTTCATGACGATGACCATCACGGGCTCCTCCCCGACCCCGGGTTCTTCCATCGGAGGATAGACCGGCCCGGCAGAGCCTTACCAACCGAAAGCCCGGTATGCCCCGGCGCCATGCCTTCAGCGTTCCACTGCGGGCGGGATGGTGCGGGCCTCGGCCACCCACTCCGACACGTCGGCCAGGGTGGGCAGCCGGCGCACGATGGGATTCCGGCCGTTGGTCTGTCTGATCATCGCCGACAGCGCCACCTCGTTTCGACCCGCCAGATCCTCGACGGTGAACACCCCCGCCTGGTTGAGCAATCCGCTGTACCGGGAGCCCACCCCTTTGACCCTCATGAGGTCGATGCGCATGACCAGCTCGAGTATCCGGGATTCGGTGAGGGACGACTCGGCGGCCAGATCACGCCGACCGGCGGGAGCGGCCGCCCGCCGCAGCAGGGCTCCGGTGGTCCGTATCCCCGAACGGCGGAACCGGCGCGCCTCGGAGGGGTCGATGCCGTCCAAGGCGTCGATGGAAGCCATCCGAATACCCTCCTCCCTCAACCCTGACCATTCATGGCCGGGGCGTTGGGGTGATCGACGGGGCGGGCGGGAGCGGGGAACGGCCCCTCATGGAACCACCGCTCATGACCAACGTGGCCGGCGGTCGGGAGGGCGCCTCATATCGGTGAGGCGGCGCAGGGCTTCGAGATCTTTCCTGGTGTCGATATCGCGGGGGGCGTCCTCCCCGACGAACACCTCCTCCACCCACTCGGGATGCGAGAGGAACAGGTTCCGGGCGCCCCGGTCCCCTTCAAGGCCGGCCACCAGCCGCGGCCACAACCTGCTGTCCACCAGCACTGGATGCCCCCGCACGAAACGGTAGAGGGGAAGAATCACCGGCCGGCCGGACCGTCGGCGGGCCTCGAAGAGCCGCGCCACCACCTCCGACGACACCCCGGGCTGATCCGCCAGCACGATGAGGGCCGCATCAGCCGTCCGATCCCCGATCAGGGCGTCGAGGCCCGCCCGCAGCGACGAAGCGACCCCCTCCCCCCACTCCGGGTTCTCGACCACGGTGGCCGCCGATATGTCCACCCGATCCATTATCCGCTCGGCGCCGGCCCCGAGCACCACATAGACCGAATCCACCTGCGGCCATCCGCACACCCGCCCGACCACGTATTCCAGGAGCGGACGGCCCCTCCAGTCGACCAGCTGCTTGGCCTCTCCGAACCGCCTCGATTCGCCGGCGGCCAGGATCAGCGCGGCGGTATTCACGATGGTCGAGCCGAGGGCGGGCAACCCGGTCCGACCCGGCCCGGAAGGGTCATAGGTCTCCCTCGTCCTCCGTGCGCTGGAGGTGGATGCGCCCCGCCCGGCCCACCAAGGACTCGCCGGTTCCCGAACCGTAACGCACCTGGATCATCTCGGCCAGGATCGAGACCGCCACCTCGCCGGGCTGTTCGGCGCCTATATCCAGCCCGACGGGCCCGTGGATACGGGCAACCTGGTGTTCTGGGAACCCGGCCGCCGTCAAACGATCCACCCGCCTCCGATGGGTGCGGCGGCTTCCCATGACCCCGACGTACTTGGCCGGGCTGTCCAGCACCAGCGGCAGCACCGGATCCTCGAAACGGGCGTCGTGGCTGAGCAGCACCACATAGGTGCGGGCGTCGATGACCAGCCGATCGGCCACCTGCTCGGGCCATCCGACAATCACGCTCTCGGCCTCGGGGAAGCGCTCCTCGGTGGTGAAGACCGGCCTGGCGTCGTTGACGATCACCCGGAACCCCAGCCCGTGGGCCATCCGGCACAGCTCCTGCGCGATGTGAACGGCGCCGAAGATCATCAGCCGGGGCTGGGGGGCCACCGTCTCTATGTAGACATGGCGGGGCCCGTAGGCCAGGGTGCGGTTCTGTTCCCGGTCCATGAGATGGGCGGCGTCGGAAACCAGATGGTCGGAAATGTCCTCGGGGATGGTCCCGGCGATGAGGCCTTCGGTGCGGTCCAGCACCCCCTTGGCGCCGACGCCGGGGCCGTCCACGACGGTCACCACCGCCCCCAGCCGTTCGGCCTCGACGAGGCCGCGCACCGCTTCCAGCGGACTCACCATTTCTCCACGAACACCTGGATCGTCCCGCCGCAGGCCAGCCCTACCTCGAAGGCGTCCTCGTCGGCGATCCCATAGGTCACCAGCCGCGGCGCCCCCGATTCGATCACCGCCTGGGCGTGGAGGAACACGTCGTTCTCCACGCAACCGCCGCTCACCGACCCTTCCATGTCGCCGGCCGAGGACACCAGGAACTTGGCCCCCTCGGGCCGGGGCGCCGACCCCTGCACCTTCACCACCGTCGCCGCGGCGACCTGCTTGCCCTCCCCCGTCCATCGGTCGTAGACGGCCAGTGCCTCCTTCATGACGCCAACGCTCCTCTTCTCGATGCCGGATGCGGATTCGCCGGTATCGACTCTAGGAGACGGACCACCCCGGCGAGATCCACCAGCCGGGCGGCGGGCAGAAAATCGTCCACATACGGCAGCGCCGCCTTCAGACCCCTGGTCTCCGGCGAGTAGCCCTCCCGGCCCGCCAGGGGGTTCAGCCAGATGGTCCGGTGCACCGAACGGGAGAACCGGGCCATCTCCCGACTCAGCAACCCGGGATCGCCGCGGTCCCACCCGTCGCTGATGATCATCCCTATCGGGCCTCCCCTGGCCACCCGCCGGCTCCATATCTGGTTGTAGACCTCCATGGCCTCCCCGATCCGGGTGCCCCCCGACCAGTCGTGAACCCGTCCGGCCACCAGACGCAGGGCCGCCGCCGGGTCGCGCCGCCGGAGCTCGTGGGTGATGCGGGTGAGGCGGGTGGAGAACACGAAGGTCTCGACCCGTCCCATCCTGGACGGCGCGGAGTGGGCGAAGTAGAGGAGCATCTCGACGTATTTCTCCATCGAGCCGCTCACGTCGGCGATGATCACCAAAGGGCGGCGGCGGGGCTTGCGGGAACGGAACTCCATCTCGATGAGCTCGCTGCGGGGGCCGACCGCGTTGCGCAGGGTGCGGCGCATGTCGGGGCGGCGGCCCCGGGAATCGGCCAGCCACCGGCGGCTCAACGCCTCGGCGGGCTTCCAGACCATGGCGGCGATCAGCCTCCGCACCTCGGAGACCTCGTCGGGGGTGAGCTCGCCGAAGTCGCGGGCGCCGAGCCGCTCGCCGTAGGAAGCGCCCATCTGTTCACGGCTCTCGCTGGTATCCGCCTCGTCCGGCGCCGCGTCGGGCGCCAACACCGGCAGGTAGGACTGGACCATGGAGTCGGATTCGGCGTCGGCGACGGGCGGGCGGGGCGCCCCCCTCCCGAAGAACAGCTCGAAGGCCGCGTCGAACACCGGGATCTGGTCGGGGCGGGTGACGGTCAGCGCCCGGAAACCGGCCCGGATGCTCCGCACGTCCTCCAGTCCCAGCAACCGGGCGGCGGTGAGCAGATCCATGCCGACGGGCGGGGTCACATCGAGCCCTTTGGCCCGCAGGTAGCGGGCAAAGTGGGTCACGTTCTGGGCGAAGACCCCTGACATGGGAATCAACCGACCGCGATCAGGCGCCCGACGCCGCCCGACCGCACCCGCGCGATGTCGTCCTCGTATTTGAGGATCACCCCCAGCGTGTCCTCGGCCGCCTCGGGCGACAGCGCCTCCGCTCCCAGCACCTGGAGGGCCGCCGCCCAGTCGAGCGTCTCGGCCACGCCGGGCGGCTTGAACAGCTCGAGGCTGCGCAGCCTCTCCATCGCCCTAGCCAGCTCCCCGGCCAGGTCCTCGGCGATGCCGGGCACCTTGCTGGTGACGATCTCCACCTCCCGTTCGAAGGTGGGGTAATCGATCCAGTGGTAGAGGCAGCGGCGTTTGAGGGCGTCGTGTATCTCCCGGGTGCGGTTGGACGTGATCACCACCACCGGCGGCGCCTCGGCGGCCACCGTCCCCACCTCAGGGATCGTCACCTGGAAATCCGACAGCAATTCCAGCAGGTAGGCCTCGAACTCCTCGTCGGCCCGGTCGAGCTCGTCGATCAGCAGCACGGGCCGGGCGCCGCCGGCCGACATCTCCACCGCCTCGAGCAGGGGGCGGGCGACCAGGTACTCGCGGCTCATGATGTCGGAGATGCCGGCGCCGGCGCCCTCTCCCCTGGCTTCGATGAGGCGGATGGCCAGCATCTGGCGGGCGTAGTCCCACTCGTAGATGGCGTGCCCGGCGTCCAAGCCCTCGTAGCACTGGAGGCGGATCAGCGGCTCGTCGAGGACGGCGGACAGCACCTTGGCCACCTCCGTCTTGCCGACCCCGGCCTCCCCTTCGAGGAAGAGCGGGCGCCCCAGCTGGAGGGCGAGGTGGATGGTGACCGCCAGCGAGCGGTCGGCGATGTACCGCTGGGCGGCGAGGGCGTCCGCTACCTCTTGGACCGTGCTGGGAATCATCGTCCTCAGGTTACACCCCGCCCGCGGCCAAGATATGCCTCCCCCCTAACCGTGAATAGCCTGCCCCGCATGGAAGAGGGCAATCCAGGAGCTCCGAGACGGAGGAGACGCCGCCGGACCGCGTACAGGCAGGCGAGCCCTCGGTCGTGACCCGATCCGGCCCCTCCGGTTATGGTATCCTTACTTATGATCGAAAGTAAGGAGCCTCGGATGGATTCCGTCGTAAAGGCCTCGCCGAAGGGCCAAGTCACCGTTCATAAACGGTCAGATGACGCGCGAAGCGGCGCCCGGCTGATAGCAAAGGTCACGTCGAAGGGCCAGGTCACCATACCCAAGGCCATCCGAAGCGAGCTCGGCATCACCGAAGGCGACACTGTCATGTTCCGGCTCGAAGAGCAACACGCGGTGATGACTCGCATCCCCGACCTCATGGAACTGGCCGGCTCGGTCGAAGTGCCGGAGGACAAACGGGGCCGGTCCTGGGACGAAATACGCAGCATCGTCCGCCAGGAACGCGCCAAGGCCCGGCATTGACGGCGTACGTCGACACCAACGTCCTCATCCGCCACCTCACCGGCGACACTCCGGACCTGGCGGTTCGCGCCGGAGCCTTCATCGACGAAGCGGACGATCTGCTGCTTCCGGATCTCATCGTGGCCGAAACCGTGTACGTCCTCGAGTCCTACTACGGGATCAGCCGCGACGAAGCGGCCGAGGTTGTGCGCTCGGTGATCTCATACCGATCGATCCGCACATCGGACACCGCTCTGCTTATGAAATCGCTCGACATCTATCAAGACCATCGGATCGACTTCGCCGAGGCCTACCTGGCGGCGGCCGCCGAATCCACCGGGGTAGGCACCGTCGCGTCCTTCGACCGCGCCTTAGACCGCGTGCCTACGATCACCCGATTCGAACCGTAACCGCCTGTCCGGACCGGTGACCGTCCCACCCGGCTATGCCCAAAGCGTGCTGATCGGCGCGGCGATGATCCGGTCGGCGAGCCGGAAAGGCCAAGTTCCGGTGTGCAGCACCACCCCGCCTACGAACATCTTGCCCAGCCGGTCGCGCAGCCAGATCAGATGCTTGGCGTCGCCGCGATTGGGGGCGGCCGTTGCCTTTATCTCGATGCCAATCACCCGCCGGGCGTCCAGCTCGATCACCAAATCGACCTCGCGTCGTCCGTCGCTCAACCGCAGATGGTGAAGAACTGCTCTGCCTCGGACCGCCGGCGCCTCGGCCCGTATCTGACCTACGACGAACGTCTCCAAGACCTGGCCCAGCAGGCCGCCGTTGCCGAGCACCCCCTCCGAGTCAGCCCCCAGCGCGGCAGTCAGCAAACCCGGATCGGTGAGATACCGCTTGGGCGATCTGGCCAGGCGCTTCAACCGGTTCGTAGTCCAGGCAGGAATCTCATCGGCGATCATCAGGTTCTGCAGATGGTGCCGATACGCCTCGCCGGTTCGAGGGTTGATACGGGCCGAGTCGTTGATCTTCTGATCGGTGACGATCCCGGCGGAGGCGGCGGCGTACACATCGAAGAAGCGGCGGAAAAGGGCCGGATTGCGCGCACCCAACACGTCCCTGGCCATGATCCCGTCGATGTATCCCCGCAACCAAGGCCGACGCTCGGTCTCCGGCACGGACAGGGCCACCTCGGGAAACCCGCCCTTGACCGCCAGGGCCGCGTAATCCCGAATGTCGAGGCGGCCGGGGGCCGGTTCCAGATCGTCGCCGTCGACGATCCGCTCGATCAGCGGTTTTGTGTTTGTTCCCCTCTGCTCGGCGACCGTGAGGGGCCACATCTCCAGGTTCACCACCCGTCCCATGCCGGGCCAGCCGCCGGCGGGCGTATCAAGCGTCGTGTTCAGCGATCCGGCGAGGATGAACCGTCCGGGCCGGAAGTCGCGGTCGACCGCCCGCTTCACCGCCCCCAACACCTCCGGGACCTCCTGCCACTCATCCAGCAGGATGGGTTCGGGAAGGTTGCGGTCGAGCGCCGCATCCGGGTCGGCCCGGAACACCGCCGCATCCACCGCCCGGTCAAGCCGCACCACCGTCCGGGCGCGCCTAGCGGCGGTCGTGGTCTTGCCTGTTGCCCTGGGCCCGACCAGCATGACCGCAGGCAACCCCGACAATCGTTGCACTAGGACGGGATCGACCAGACGCTCTCTGTACTCAGCCATCAAAACCAGAATACAACAATTTCATTCTATTCGATACAACTTTTTCACTGCATTCAATACAAGATTTTCACATCATCAAGTACAAGCATCGCGCTCGATTCAAATCGACCAGACGCTCCCATCAAAACTAGAATACAACTTTTTCACTGCATTCAATACAAGATTTTCACATCATCAAGTACAAGCATCGCGCTCGATTCAATTGTAGACACTCTTCAGATCCTCGTTCCTGTTAGGCCGGTCCCCTGATCAAACAGGGCTCACACCAATTCGATTGGGCGGCTTGCAGACAGAGATAACGTGCTATTTTTCTGATATGGGCGGTATCCTCAACAGCTGTGCTCCGCGGTCCGATGTTCTGAGCGGCGGGCTTACCGATAAGCACTTCGCCGCCCAGCTCGATCAGGTGGTCGCCAACGCCGCGGGCTACGAGAGCTACGCCGACGCCGATCGGTTCTTCGATCTGACCTACCCGACCCAGGGTCTGCGCGACCTGCTGAGCGGCACCTTCGGGCGGCTCTTGCACCGACACCCCCCCCCCCGCCGATAATTTAAGAACTTCAGCAGCCGAACACGCTGTTTATCGTTACGAAACGAGCTTCGGAGGCGGCAAGACCCACGGGCTGATCGCCCTCTGGCATCTGGCCCGCGGAGCCCGCCCCGCCAACCTGGCCGAGTTCGTCGACCCGGCCCTGCTCCCCGAAACCTGTCAGACCGCGGCCGTGGTTGGCGACTGCCTCGACCCAATCAACGGGCTGACCAGCGGCGGCATCACCACCTACACCCTGTGGGGCGAGATCGCCCGCCAGCTCGGCGCCGAAGCCTGGGGTCTAATGCAGCAGAGCGACGCCGCCCGCACCGGCCCGGGCAAGCAGGTCTGGCTGGACATCTTCGGCGCCGCCCCCACCGTGATCATCATCGACGAGCTCGCCCAGTACCTGCGCCGCCTCAGCGCCGCCGGCAGGGCGCCTGTACGGAACCTGGCCGAGGCCACCATCGACTGCCTCAAGGTGCTGTTCGAAGCCGCCACCGCCGCGCCCGCGGTGCGCATCGTCTTCACCCTGGCCACAGGCGTCGCCGCCTTCCAGCGGGAAACCAACCAGATGCAGGACGCCTTGAACGAGGTGGCCGAGCAAAAGATCCTGGCCGAGGCCCGGGATGTCATGGAGCGGCCCAAGGGGGCGGTCGGGCGGCCCGCCGACGACCACGAGATCGGCTTCATCCTGCGCCGCCGGCTGTTCTCCCATGTGGACGACGACGCAGCGTCCGACGCCTTCGCCGCCTACAAGGACCTCTACTCGGAGATGGCCGACAGGGGCGTACAGGTCGGCCCGGCCACCATCGACCCGGCGGGCTACTGCGACCGTATCCGCACCTCTTATCCGTTCCATCCGGCGCTGATCGACTGCCTCGACAAGCGCATCGGCCCCCTGCCCGGCTTCCAGCGGGCCCGCGGCGCGCTCAAGATGCTGGCCGAGGCTGTGCGCAAGATATGGACCGAGCGCGCCGAGCTCCCCATCATCAACCTGGGTGATCTGCCCCTCGAAGCCGAAGCGGTGCGGGCCTCGGTCACCAGCTCCATCGGCCGCGAAGCGCTGGACGGCCCCGCGCAGGCCGACTTCGCCGGTCCCAACTCCCATGCGGCCGGGGTCGACGCCGAGCGTTGGCCCAACGAGAAGGCGGCCGCCCGCGCCTGCCGCGCCGTGTTCTGCCACAGCGTCGCCGGTGAACCCGCGCCGGGCGCCGCCCTGCCCGACATCCATCTCGGCGTGCTGCGGCCCGGCGAGAACCCCGAAACCGTCGACGAAGCCTTGGCGGTCACCAGCCGGGTGGCCTGGCACCTGGTGTCGGACGGCGCTCGGTGGCGGTTCCAGGTCGAGCCCAACGCCAACCGCATCATCGCAACCGAAACCGCCAACGTCTCCCAAGCCGACGTAACCGAGGAGCTGAGCAGGATCATCGAACGGCTCTTCGCCGGCGACGGGCCCGTCAAGGCCGTCCACCGCCCGACCGGCCCCGCCGACGTGCCCGACGAACCCCGGCTGCGCCTAGCCGTCATGGACTGGACCGACACCACCACCACGGCCCGAGAAGCAGCCGCCCCGCCGAAGTCGGTGGGCGAGATCGCCGACTGGGCGGGGGTGTCCGAAGCCAACCGCACCTATCGGAACGCGGTCATGGCCCTGGTGGCCGACGCAGACGAATTGGAGAGGATGCGGGAGCGGGTCCGGTTCGAGCTGGCCGCCCGCCGGATCAAGGGCGACCACAAGCGGCTCGAACAGTTCGGCAAGGAGGTCCGCCAGAAGCTCAAGGAGCTGGCCGACCAAGCAAGCCTGGAGACCCGGATAGCGGTATGCCGCGCCTACCGGCACCTCTACTGGCCGACCCGCGACCCCGCCAACCACAACCTGCGGCACTTCGAGCTTCCGCCCGGCCAGCAAGGCAAAACGCC
Organism: uncultured Acidimicrobiia bacterium; assembly: GCA_958295745.1. Lineage (GTDB taxonomy): Bacteria > Actinomycetota > Acidimicrobiia > Spongiisociales > Spongiisociaceae > CATQHD01. Next base: position 862,694 of record OY282370.1, read on the forward strand.
CAAGGGCGCCCAGACCAAGGTTCTGCTGGAAACGCTGCGGCGGAGCGGCAAGATATCCGACTCCGCTCCGGCCACCGACCGGCTGGCCCTCGCCGCCGGCTTCTCCCGCAGCGGCGAGATGACCACCGCCGACCTGTCCAAGGTCCCCTGGCGCGACCCCGGCCAAGCCATTCTTCTCAATCCGGGCCTGATCAGGGAAACCATCTCGGCGGGGATAAGCAACGGCGCCTGGGTCTACTACGACGCACGGAAGGAAAAGGCCTACGGCGCCGACCGGACGCCGCCCGCGGTGCGCATCGACAGCGACGCCTGGCTCTACAGCCAGGAGAAGGCGCGCCGCCGCGGCCTGCTGCGCCGACCGGTCACGCTCGACCTGATCACCCAGGCCGTCGACCGGCAAGGGGAAGGCGGGGCGATCACCGGGCCGGCCCTGCGGTCGAGGCTGGAGGAGGCCGTCGGCGGGGAGCCGACCAAAAAGGAGGTGCTGGAGACGCTGGCCGCAGGCCACCACGCCTCCGACCCCGTAATCGTTATAGATGCCACCGCCGCCGAACCCGGGGTTTTGACATCCGGCGCCATAAAGCGGGCCCGGCTCGACGACCTCGAGGTACTCACCGCCGCCGCGGCGGCCGACCGGGGCATAGCGGCCCCCGAGCGCGACCCGGCCCCGAAGGTTGAGGGACGGGGCGGGGTCGGCATGGCCTTCCAGCAGATCGCCGACCGCATCGCCGACCTCGGCGTAGACACCATCACGAGCATCACGATCAGGACCGGCATCGACCCCGGCGCCGGAACCTGGAACCTGCGGCTGCTGGGCCTCTGCATCCCCCAACTTCCGAAGTTCGCCTGTCGGGTGTCGGTGTCGGCCACCGCCGAGTACCGGGGGCTGACGGGCGGCCTGAAGGCAAGGCTGATGGGCGACGCCCGCTCCTACCAGCAGATAGAGGCCGCCTTGCTGGATCTGGCCGATTCGGGCAGCAAGACGGCGGGCCACCTGAGCATCGAGCTGACCCCGGCCGCTCCGATCCGCCACGGCGGCCGGCGGTGGATGGAGCTGCACCAGGTAGTCAGGACCAACAATCCGGGCCGGATCAGCATCACCGTCCGGCTGGCCAGGCCCGGCGGAGAGTGAGGCCGACCGGTGGCCGTTCCCGGGGTGGCCGAGCGGAGGTTCGTCATGCGGCTCCACCCCACACCGGCCGCTGACGACTGGGGTTTCACGCTGAGCGAGATGATCGGGACGGAGTCCGCAACGGTGGCGGCGCTGCCCGCACATCAGGCCTGGCGCCACCGGCGGGCGGTGATCGAGGCGGTGAAGGCGGACGGTTACCCGGCGACCGCGGTCAGCCCGCGCCGCCGCCGGCCCTTCAACCTGACCCAGGAACCGGGCGTCCGCCTAGCCCTGGCGGTGCGGGCCGCGGCCCCGGTACGCAAGGCCGACCGCCGGATGGCCATCACCGAAGGGCTGCGGACCATGGGCACCGAAGAGGCCCTCTACTGGTACGCCCAAGTGAGCGGTACCGGCGGCGGGCGCGCCCTGCGGGCTCTACGGCTGTTGCTGGCGGCGGAATGAACCGGACGAATCCCGCTCAGAGCGACCCGGCAACCCGGCCGCGGCTGTTCATCGAGGAGGGCTTCCCCGTAACGGAGCTGAGCATCGAATCGGTACGCGAGAGGGGCGCTCCTTCGGCGTTGCCGCCCATCTACTTTCTCCATGTCTGGTGGGCAAGACGGCCTTTGGTGGCCAGCGCGGGCGCCATCCTGGGTAGCCTGCTACCGGCCTGGAATCAGAAGCTAGCCGACCGATTCCCAGACTGCCCCGAGCTGGCCACGAACAATAACTATCGAGCGTGGTTCCTGAAGCTATGCGGCATCTGGGGCGATCCGGTCGCGGCCCGGAAGTTGATCGAAGCGGCTATTGAATCGGGGATACGAATCCCGAACCCATATACGTACAAACAGGCCTTCAAGAACATCCCCACTCCGGACAACCTGAGCCTGTTGCGTGAAGTGTTGGAAGACACCTGGGGGCGGATCCCCTCCGTGTCGGACCCGACCGCTGGCGGCGGATCGATCCCCTTCGAGGCGTTGCGCTACGGCTTGACGGCCCACGCCAATGACTTGAACCCGATCGCGGTCGGCGTGCTGAGAGCCGGTGTGGAGCTGCCCGTCCGTTACAGAACGGATCTGAACACCGAATTGGAGCACTGGGGACATCTACTGGTGGATCGGCTCAACACTCGTCTGACCCCTTTCTTCGAACCTCACGATGACCAGACGAGCGTGGCCGCCACATTCATCTTTGCCCGGACGGTGGCCTGCCCGCGTACCGGCAAGACCGTGCCCTTGGTCGGCGACTGGTCACTACGCCGGGGCAACGATCCGGTGGCGGTGCGCCTAGTCACCCACCGCGACGGTGTCGAGCTCGACGAACCCGAGTACCGGATCGTCGAAGGTTCGGGCATCGGCTTCAACTCCAAGAAAACGGCCACCTACTCATATGGTAAAGGAATTTCACCCTGGGATCAGCTGGTGATCGACGGCGATTACATCCGGGCCGAGGCCCAAGCGGGGCGGATGGGTGAGGTGCTCTACGCGGTGGCCATCCGTACCCCGCAGGGCCGAGGCTTTCGGGCCCCCACCGAGACCGACCGGGCCGCCCTAGCTGCCGCCGAGGCCGAGCTGGAGCGGTTGTTGCCCCAGTGGGAACGGGAAGATGTGTTGCCGACCGAGTATTTTCCCGATGGAAATGACCGGCGTCCTATCCAGTACGGGATGCCTCTCTGGAGGGACCTGTTCACCCCGCGGCAACTGCTGGGGCACGGTTGCTTCGTGGAGGAGTACCGCAAGCTGATCGACGAGATTCGAGACGCAGTCCCCGACCGGGACCGCGCCGACGCGGTGCTGGCCCTGCTGGTGATGATGCAGAGCAAGGCAGTCGACTACAACTCGCGTCAGGTCGGTTGGCATGTAAACCGTCAAGCGATCGCCCACGCCTTCTCTCAGCATGCTTTTCCGTTCAAGAAGACCTTCGCCGAGTTCGAGGCCGGGCGGGAGCTATACCCATGGTGCCTCAAACAGTTGCTCACCGCCTACCGGGGCATCGCCGGACTGTTGCCCGACACCACCGACCTGCCCGACCACGAAAGCCCCGACCCTGAACGGCAAGCGCCACGGATCAAGGTCACTAGGGGCAACGCCGGACACATGCCCGAGATCCCATCCCGGAGCTTCGAGCTGGTGTGCATCGACCCGCCCTACTACGACAATGTGATGTACGCCGAGCTGTCCGATTACTTCTACGTATGGGAGAAGCGCACCCTCGGACGGCTCTGGCCCGAGTTCTTCGATGACGAGCTGACCAACAAACACGACGAGGCGGTCAAGAACAAGGCCCGCTTCGCAGCTATGGGACGTCGCACCAACGAGCTTGCCCACAACGACTACCGGTTCAAGATGCAGGCCATCTTCGGTGAATGCCGCCGCATCCTGCGCGATGAGGGTGCCTTATGCGTGATGTTCACCCACAAGGCGGCCGACGCCTGGAATGGCTTGGGGGCTTCTCTTCTGGACGCCGGTTTCACCATCGAGACATCCTGGCCCATGAGCACCGAATCGCCGTCTTCGCTGCATCAGGCCAAGAAGAACGCAGCCAAATCGACCATCTTGCTGGTGTGCCGCAAGCGAACCGAGCGACACGACGAAGGCGATCGGGTCTACCTCCCCGAGATCGAGGCGGAGATCCGCGCCGCTACGGGAGAATCCCTGCATCGCGCCGCAAAACAAGGCCTGAGCGGCGTGGACCTGCTGTTGTCTACCTACGGACCGACCCTGTCGGTGTTGTCGCGGTACTGGCCGGTGTATTCCAGCGAAACGGACGAGTCGGGCCGATCCCGCCGACTGCGCCCCGAAGAGGCCCTCCACATCGCCCGAGCCGAGGTCACCCGCCGCCAGCGTATCCGTCTGGTGGGGCTTGAGGTCGACTTCGACCCCGTCAGCGACTTCGTCATCGCCGCCTGGGACACCTTCCGGGCCCGGCGGTTTCCCTTCGACGACGCCCGCCGCATGGCTCTGGCCACCGGCGGTCTCGATCTGGACGAACTGAAACGCGCCAAGGTCATCAAGGCTCAGTCGGGCACGGTAACCCTGCTGGAACCCCATGAGCGGCTGCGCCGCGACGGGGACGAAGACCTGCCCGGCGTCAACCGCAGCCGGGCCGCATTCCCGATCTCGATCGACGCCGTGCATACCGCCCTGTACATCGTCGATCTCGACGGCCTCGGGGCAGCCAAGCGCTGGCTCGACCAACGCGGCCTGAGCGAAGACGGGCGCTTCACGGCCTGCCTGCAGGCACTGGTGAGGGCTATCCCGCGCACCAAGACCAAGGGCGAGTGGAATATCCCCGAGGCCGAGCTACTCGACGATCTGGTAACCACCTACTTCCCCGGCATAGAGGTTCCCCCCGACCCGGACGAGGACCCCGAACAGCTGGCCTTCGGCGACTCACCCGATGGCTGAACCCCCGCCGGGGTGCTTCCAGGACCTCGATCTCGCAACCCGCTACTCGGCGGGCGTCAAGGACATGCTGGCCGATTTCTACATCCCGGTGCTGTCGAGAGCGGTGCGCTACGACCGGGCGGCGGGCTACTTCGCCTCGTCGTCGTTCTTCGCGGCGGCGGCCGGGATGGCCCGGTTCATCGACAACGAAGGCCAAATCCGGCTGCTGGTCGGCGCTCAGCTCACCGAGGACGACCACCGGGCCCTGCTCGGCAAAGTCCCGCTCGACCAGATCATGGCCGAACGCCTCCGGCGGGACGAGCTGACCGCCGACGATGTGGCCTGGCGCCGCCTGCAGGTCATCGCCTGGCTGGTGCGCGAAGGTCGTCTGACGATCCGGGTCGGCCTGCCCTGCGACGACTTCACCGGGGCGCCGATCCCCCATTCCGATGAGCAGCGTCGTCTCAAGTACTTCCACATCAAGTGGGGCGTGCTCGAAGACGCCGACGGCGACCGGGTGGCCTTCGACGGCAGCATCAACGAATCCGCGTCGGGCTGGCAGGGCAACTACGAGTCTTTCAGCGCCTACAAGTCGTGGCATACCCAGGTCTGGCGGCAATACGGCCGGAAGATCGTCTACGAGTTCGAACAGCTCTGGCGCGGCGACAATGTAAGCGGCTGGCGCAGCCTGCCTCTGCCCGAGGTCGAGCAACGTCTCATCAAGCTGCTGCCCGACGAACCCGGCTGGGCACCCCCCGCCCGGGACCCGCTCGAACCCGAGCTGAGCGAGGCCGACCGGGAGGCTATCGCGGATATCCGGGCCGCCCCCCGCACCGGCACCGGCGTGGGGATGTTGTCGAGCGGGATCGAACCCTGGCCCCATCAGCTGGCCATCGCCCGGCGCATCTGCGAGAGCCGGCCCCGCAACTACCTGCTGGCCGACGAGGTGGGGCTGGGCAAGACCATCGAGGCGGGCCTCGTGCTGCGGGAGCTGTTGCTCGCGGGGGAGGTGGAGAGAGCGCTGATCCTGGCGCCGGCGTCGCTGTTGATCCAGTGGCAGGAGGAGCTGGCCGAGAAGTTCATGCTGGAGGTTCCCCGTTTGGACGGACGCAGGCTGCGTTACCCCGACGGGACGGAGCGCCGGCTGTCGTCCGGCGAGAACCGTTGGCGGGCGGCGCCGGTCCTGCTGGCGTCATCGCATCTGGCACGGATGAGGACCAACCGCGCCGAGCTGCTCGAAGGGCCCGGCTGGGACCTGGTGTTCGTCGACGAGACCCACCACGCCCGGCGGCGGGGGTCGAAGCCCACCGACCCGCCCAATCAGATGCTGGCGACTCTGACGGCGCTGGCCGAGGAGAACCTGTTCAAGGCCCTGCTGCTGGCATCGGCCACCCCCATGCAGCTCCACACCCACGACCTCTGGGACCTGCTCGACCTGTTCGGCCTGCCCGACGGCTGGAACCGAAGCGCCGCGGACATGGAGCGCTACTACCGGGCGCTCCAGGAACCGTTCGGCGACCGCGACTGGCCCCGCCTGCAGACGATGCTGACCGGTTATCTGGACGCAACCGCGCCCGACCCCGCGGTCGTGGAGATGATCGAAGAAAAGGCGGGCTGGGTGGAGTCGGACCGGATCCGTGATTTCCATCTGAGCGCCGGGGGCCGGCCCCGTGGAGTCGACGCCGAGGTGAAGCAGTCCTGGGACAACTGGCTGCGGGCCAACACGCCGGTGCGCGACCGGGTGTTCCGCACCACCCGGGCGACGCTGCGGCGCTACCGGCAGACCGGGGTGCTGGACCCGGACACCGTGATTCCGAAGCGAAGCATCGACGACCGGTTCTACAGCCTCGGCGAGGCCAAACCCCTCTACGACCGCATCGAGGAGTACATCCTGCGCTACTACGACGCCTACCTGTCCGCGGGCGGCAAGAGCGCGCCGCTCGGCTTCATCATGACCGTCTACAGGCGGCGGCTGACCTCAAGCTTCTACGCCATCCGCAAATCACTCGAGCGGCGGCGCGCCGTCCTCGCCAGGAGGGAGCCCCTGCCCGACCTACTCGACGACGACGACCGCTACACCGCCGAGGGCCTCGACGACCTGGGGCGGGTCGAGCACCTGGGCGGCGGAGAGCTCCTCCTGGCGGGGGGCGACCTCCGGGCTGAGCTGGCCGAACTCGACGACTTCATCGGGGAGCTGACCGACCAGCCGCCCGACGAACCCAAGATGGAGGCCATGTACGACCTGCTCGACGACAACTTCGGGTCGGGCGCGCACGACACGGTGGTGATCTTCACCCAGTACCGCGACACCCTCCACTACATCCGCCGCCAGCTGCTCAACGTCTACCGGGGATCGCTGGCCTGCTACTACGGCGGGCGGGGTGAATGTTGGGACGAGGCGGCCGAGCAATGGACGCCGATCAGCAAGGAGGAGGTAAAGGAGCGGTTCCGGCGGGGCGAGGTGAAGATCCTGCTGGGCACCGATTCCATGTCGGAGGGTCTCAACCTGCAGACCTGCGGTTGGCTGATCAACTTCGACCTGCCTTGGAACTTCACCAGGGTGGAGCAGCGCATCGGGCGGGTGGACCGGATCGGCGGCCGGCCAATGGTGCAGGTCAGCAACTTCTTCTACGAGGGCACCGTGGAGGAGGACATATACCGGCGCATCCACGACAGCCACGACTGGTTCTCCAACGTCATCGGCAACGCCGCCCCGGTGCTGGCCGCCGCCGAGAACCTGATCTCCGACGCCGCCATGGGGCGCCGCACCACCGAACAGGCGGCCGGCGAGCTAGAAAACCTGCTCGACCAATTGGACCGAGCGGCGGTCCGGCTCGAAGACCTCGACTCGGTGCCCCGCTTCGACGACGATCTGCAGCCTGCCATGTCCCTCACCGACCTCCGCGACCGGCTGTTGTCGATAGCGGCGGTGCGAGACCGTCTCACCAAATACAGAAGTCTCACCAAATACAAAGGTCTCACTGAAAACAAAGGACCGGGCAACGGCCGAGGAGTGTGGCGGCTCACCCTGGGCGGGGCCGATCATGCCGTTACCTTCGACCCGAACCTGTATCAGGATGTTCCGGGCCTACACCTGCTGACCTGGGGAAGCCCCTTGCTGAACGACCTCCTGGCCTGGCTCGATCCTACTTAAGGGGGAAGATCGCCAAAAAAGTTTTGGATTGGTGCCGGAAGGGTATTGGTGTTGTCTCATTACTGTTGTATAGTGTTGTACGAACAGATATCGCAGTGAATCCGGATACTGCGATCAGAGAAGAATCGAACCGCCCAGGCCGACCGCCTCCCGCAGGCAGGCAGCGGACCGAAGGGCGGAGCGGTACGAAGTAGCTGTGGCTGAAAACGCATCGGGCACGGGCGGTGAGAACACGCCCCCCGCAGCCCGAAGACGATGGTTGGTGGCGGCGGGGGCAGGGCCCGGCGAAGCCGGGTTTTTCGGCGGGAGAACGCGAAAAACCTCGGCTTAGCGGATAGGCGGACCGCGGCCGTCCCTGTTCGTAAACGCCGGTCAGGATCCAGTTCGGAACCCCTGGCTATGGCTGTGGGCTCATCAACCGCCGCAAGCAGTGTTTTACCAGGTGAGCACCTATCCGCGCACCCTCTTAACGCTCTCGTCATAAAGACGGGGTGTGACATTTCGGCAACAAGCTGCCTCCGCCGCAGCAACAGGAACAGAACCCAAGCGAAGCGCGGACAATCAGACCGGCCTTTGCCGGTAATCCAGGACGAGGGACGCGTCAACCGATGCGCAGCTCGGGATGGGTTCTGATGCGGGGCCTGGTTTCCACGAGGCAGCGCGCCAGCCGGTCGAAGGCTTTCGCTGCTTCGCTGTCCGGTGCCGACACGCTCACCGGCTCTCCTCGGTCCGCTCCGGCCCGCATCTCCGTAACGATCGGGATCTGCACCAGCAGATCGACCTCGCTCTCGTGAGCCAGGGCCGCCCCTCCGCCCTCGCCAAAGAGGTGATATCGCTTCCCGTCGTCTCCCGTGAACCAGCTCATGTTCTCCACCACCCCCACCAGCTTCTGATCCACCCGGTCGGCCATCAGAGCGGCGCGGGATGCCACCCGCCGGGCGGTGGGCTGCGGGGTGGTGACCAGCAACACCCGCGCCCTGGGCACGAACTGGGAGATGGAGATGGCGACGTCCCCGGTTCCCGGAGGCATGTCGATGAGCAGGAAGGCGGGTTCGTCCCAGAACACATCGGTCAGGAACTGCTCCAAGGCCTTGTGGAGCATGGGGCCGCGCCACACCACGGCTTGGCCGTCCGGCACGAAGTAGTCGATGGAGATGACCGACACACCATGCGCCCGCAGCGGCAGGATCGAGTCGGCGATCACCACCGGGGCGCCGCGAGCCCCCAGCATATTGGGGACCGAATATCCCCACACGTCGGCGTCGAGGACCCCGACGGAATGGCCCAAGGCGGCCAGGCTCACCGCCAGGTTGGTGGTCACCGACGATTTGCCCACCCCTCCCTTGCCGGAGGAGATCGCCACCACATAGGTGGAGGAGCCGGGTCCTCCCACCGGCCGCTTCTCGCCCCGCACCCCGGCCATCAGCTCGGAGCGCTGATCGTCGCTCATCAGCTCATGTTCGATCCGGACGGAGCGCACCCCCTTGACCGACTGCGCCGCCCCTGAGACCTCCTCGATCAGCGCATGGCCCGGCGCCCCCGGAACGGGGATCAGCAGCTCGACCGCCGCCGTCCCCCGCCGCTTGACATTCACCGATTTCAGGTATCCGAGGGTGCCCAGCGGGCGGTGCAGGATGGGATCGATCGCATCGGCGAGGACCGAGGCGAGCACTTCGGGATTCGGTTGGCTCATCTACCGACGGAGTATATGGCACTGACCGGGGTACCGGACAGACAGGCCGTCCGGGTGGAAAACCCCCCGCCGGACAAGGCGGCCGGTTCCCAAGGGATGGGGGGCATGATCTACCGAAAACGGCCTCGTCCGCCGCCGGGGAGCGTGATGACACGGCGTTGCCCGCGCCGGGACCGGGCTGGTGTGATGGGCGTCTTTTCGCGGCTCGTGTGGTTATGGGTGATGGCGAAGGGGTGTTGGATGCGGGCATCGGGGGTGACCTTGTAACTACCCATCTAGAATCAGGGGCCGCAACCCATACGATTCCGCAACGGCGGAAAACCATAGGTCAGGAGACAATGGCTAACACACCCGACGGCAACCCTTTCGAATCGGCGGCCGCCCTCTCGACGCCCCTCGGCGTCCGAACGGTCCACCGCCTCGAAGCCCTCCGGGATCAGGGGGACATCGACTCCCTGCCCTACTCGATCAAGGTGCTGCTCGAAGCCGCCCTCCGCAACTACGACGGACATACAGTCACGGTGGAGGACGTGACCGCCCTCGCCTCCTACAACGGCGCCAAGGTCCCCGACGCCGAGATACCGTTCTCGCCCGGACGGGTGGTGCTGCAGGACTTCACCGGCGTGCCGGCCATCGTGGACCTGGCCGCGATGCGGGACGCCATCGTGAGGATGACCGGCGACCCCGCCGCCGCCGCCAAGGTCAATCCCCTGGTCCCCTGCGATCTGGTGATCGACCACTCGGTGCAGGTGGACGCCTTCAACTCGAGCTCCGCCCTTCGGATCAACTCGCAGCGGGAGTTCGAACGGAACGGGGAGCGTTACGGGTTCCTCAAGTGGGGCCGGTCGGCCTTCGACAACTTCCGAGTCGTCCCCCCGGCCACCGGGATCGTCCACCAGGTCAACCTGGAGTACCTGGCCAAGGTGGTGTGGGACGACGGATCCTCCCTCTACCCGGACTCGCTGGTGGGCACCGATTCGCATACGACGATGATCAACGGCTTGGGCGTGCTGGGCTGGGGAGTGGGCGGGATCGAGGCGGAGGCGGCCATGGTGGGGCGGCCCATCTCCATGCTGGTACCCGAGGTGGTGGGCGTCCGTCTCACGGGCCGGCTGCCGGAAGGGACCACCGCCACCGACCTGGTCCTGCGGATCACCGAGATGCTCCGCCGGCACGGGGTGGTGGGCCGCTTCGTGGAGTTCCACGGACCCGGCCTCGACGGCATGCCGGTCGCCAACCGGGCCACCATCGCCAACATGGCGCCCGAGTACGGCGCCACCTGCGGGTTCTTCCCGGTCGATGACCAGACCCTGGCCTACCTGGAGCTGACCGGACGCCCGCCTGAGCTGATCGAGACCGTGGAGCAATACACCAGGCTGCAGGGCCTCTGGCGGGACGACGCCCGGGAGGTCGTCTACTCGTCGCTGCTCGAGCTCGACATGGGCGGCATCGAACCCTCCCTGGCCGGGCCGCGCCGCCCCCAGGACCGCATCGCCCTGTCGTCCATGAAGGAACAATGGCATCGGGACCGTATCTCAACGTTCGCCGGGCACGGCCACCCCGAAGGAGCGAGAGGAGTCGAGTCGGACGGCGAGGTGTTCGACCTAGCCGACGGGGCGGTGGTCATCGCCGCCATCACCAGCTGTACGAACACATCCAACCCGGAGGTGATGGTCGGGGCCGGACTGTTGGCCCGCAAGGCCCGGCGGCTGGGCCTGACCCGCAAGCCCTGGGTCAAGACCTCCCTGGCCCCCGGTTCCAAGGTGGTGACCGAGTACCTGGACCGGGCGGGCCTGACCGAAGACCTCGAGGCGGTGGGGTTCTTCACCGTGGGTTACGGGTGCACCACCTGCATCGGCAACTCCGGACCCCTGCCGGACGCCATCGCCCGAGCGGTCGACGGCCATGACCTGGTAGTGGCCTCCGTATTGTCCGGCAACCGCAACTTCGAAGGGAGGATCAGCTCCCACATCAGGGCCAACTACCTGGCCTCACCGCCCCTGGTGGTGGCCTACGCCTTGGCGGGAACGGTAGACATCGACCTGGTTGCGGAACCGCTGGCGCAGGACCGGGACGGCAACGACGTGTACCTGCGCGACCTGTGGCCCGACCCGTCCGAGACCGCCGCCATCGTCGCCAGCGCCATCTCCCCCGACCAGTTCAGGGAACAGTATTCCACGGTGTTCGAGGGGCCGCCCGAATGGCGGGAGATCACCACCGAACCCTCCGACCTGTACCGATGGGATCCCGACAGCACCTACATCCAGGCGCCTCCTTTCTTCGACGGGCTGACCGCCGAGCCGGGCGTCATCGAGCCCATCGCCGCCGCCCGGGTTCTGGTCATGGTGGGCGACTCGGTGACCACCGACCACATCTCCCCGGCCGGTTCGATCTCCCCCGACACCCCGGCCGGGCGGTATCTGCTGGAGGCGGGGGTGCCGGAGCTGATGTTCAACAGCTACGGTTCACGCCGGGGCAACGACCGGGTAATGGCCCGGGGCACCTTCGCCAACCTGCGGGTCCGCAACCGTCTGGCGCCCGGCGCCGAGGGGGGGTGGACCACCGACTTCACCGACGGGGAGGTCAAGACCGTCTACGAGGCGGCCATGCGGTACCGGGCGGCCGGAATCCCCACCATCGTCCTAGCGGGCGCCGACTACGGCATGGGATCCAGCCGGGATTGGGCGGCCAAAGGTCCCCATCTGCTGGGCGTGAAAGCGGCCATCGCCGAGTCCTACGAGCGCATCCACCGCTCCAACCTGATCGGCATGGGGATACTGCCGCTCCAGTACCTGGAGGGCGAGGGGGCCGAACGGCTGGGCCTAGACGGCGCCGAGACCTTCGACATCGCCTTCGACGACGGACTGCGCCCCCGCCAGGAGCTGGAGGTGACGGCCCGCCGTCCGGACGGCGGCGAGACCCGCTTCACCGCTGTGGTGCGGATCGACACCCCGGTGGAGATGGACTACTACCGGAACGGAGGGATCCTCCACACCGTCCTCAAGGAGATGGCCCGAACGGCCTGAGAGGAGGCCCGCCGCGGACCGGGGGCGCGCCCGGCGTTACTCCGTGGGCCACTCGTTCGGCTGGACGGCCAGGAACACCCCGCCCGAAGGATCTTGGAGAACGGCAAGAGGGCCCATAGGCGAAGGGAACGGGCCGTTCACGACCTGCCCTCCCAGCTCTACGGTTCGGGCGGCGGTGCTCTCCGCGTCTTCCGTACCGAAGTAGACGCTCCAGCAAGGAGGAACGCCTTCGGGGGGCGCCATCAAGCCGCCCACCGCGTTCTCGCCTACCTTCCAGAGGGTGTAGGACATCTCGACCATGTCCGTCGTCTCGGCGCCCAGGCCCAGCACCTTGCCGTAGAAGCGCACCGCCGCATCGGTGTCGGGGGCGTAGACCTCGCTCCATATGAAAGCACCCGGCTCGTTCACCACTTGGGCGCCCTTGTGGTCCCCGGCCTGCCACAGACCTATGTGCACACCCTGGTCGTCCATGATGAAGGCCATCCGACCGGAGGTCATGATGTCGAAGGGGCCGAACACTCCGACGCCGCCCGCCTCGATGGCCGCCTGGTAGGCGTCATCGACAGAGTCGACCGCCATATAGGTGTTCCAGCATGCCCGCACCCCCGCCGCGATCATCTCCTCCGGCGCCGAGCCGAGCCCGGCGACGTTGCGCCCGTCCATCTGGGCCAGGGAATACATGAACCCGCCGTCCGGACCCTCCTGGTCGTCCCAGCTCCATCCGAACAACCCGCCGTAGAAGGCCTTGGCGCCCTCGATGTCATCGGTGCTGAGATCGACCCAGCAAGGCGTTCCTTGTGCGAATCCGTCCCTGTGCGGCATGCCTTTCCTTCCTGATAAACCTTGTTTCGAGTGTATGACAAGCCGCCGCCTATGCCACATCCACCCGTCAGGCCCACTGTTCACCTACACCTCAATTCTCACTAGCCTGGGTCTGTGGACGAGGCACGCGAGGAGACCGGCCGGGATCCGACGCCCGGAGATGACCCGGCCCCCTCCCGCCGCCCGGCTCGGGCCGTTGCAGTGTGGATCGCGGCAGCGGTTGTGGTAGCCGCCGGCGGGATTGCCTTCCTCATGGCCGGCAGGGAAGCACCGCCGGTCGGGGTCGTCGGCGTCGAGATCGTGGAGGGGGCCGCGGCAATCGGCGGTCCGGAGGGCGGTCCACAGAGCAAGGACGCCCAACCGGTGCTAGACCCGGCAAGCCATCCTAAGGGCGCGTTGGCGGGCGAACCGGCCCCCGAAATGTCGTTCCCGCTGTTCGACGGGTCTACCTTCGTGCTCTCTGAGCACCTGTCGAAGGACGGCCGCCCGCTGGTTCTGAACTTCTGGGCCAGCTGGTGCGCCCCGTGCCGGGACGAGATACCGGAGTTCTCCGAGGTCGCGGAGTCCAACCCCGATGTCGCCTTCGTAGGGGTGGCTGTAGAGGACGGATGGGACCCGGCCAAGGAGTTCGCGGCCGAGGTCGGCGCCTCCTACCCGCTCGGTTACGACGAGAACGGGAGCGTTACCGACAACTATCCCTTCATCGGGCTGCCGGTCACCTACCTGATCGACGCCGACGGCGTCATCGCCCGCCAGGTCCATGGCCAGATGACCGGGCCGGCGCTGCAGGCCTTCATAGACCACGACTTCGGCGCCTGAACTATCACACCTCGGCCTGATTGCGAGGGAACCGTTCAGGATCCCATGGCGGCGCAGCTGCCTCCCGGTAGGCATCGGTCATCCAGCTCTCATACACCATCCGCGCAATAGGGATGAGGGCGAGCCCGGCCGCACCGGCCCGGCGTACCGCTATTGCAGCAGAGAGAGCGGTCGAACCGGTAACCCAGGTGTCCTCTACGAGGATCACACGCTGTCCCCGTACGGCTTTGGGATCGACCTGGAAGGAGCCGGGGCTCAGATATCTTCTCTTCCAGCCGGTCGAATCACCAAGGTACTGTACCGCCGATGATGACGCCATGTCACGCAGCCTCGGTTGCTGACTGACGATGTGATACAAAGGTGTCGGCATCAGGACCGAGCTCGAAGGAACCACCGCCGCTATTGTGGGAGGCCCTCCGAGCGCCTCCTCTACTCGCCCCATCTGGTTGCTCAACCAGGCGTGCAACACCTGAGCAACCAAATACAGATGATCACGCCGTTCGCCCCGCTTGTACTGCCACATAGCCGTGTACCAAGGGCTCGGCGAGACCGCGACCGTGCATGGGACAATCAAATCGCAAACATCGACTACATGGTATTGCCAATGTTTATAACACTTGAAACACTGGGAGAAACCCCGGCCACACGTACCGAGGCAAAGCTCGCAAGCCCCTTCAGTATCTTCAGACGGCACATTGCGAATGTGGCTCGGCCAGTTGGTAGACGCAACCAAAGCTCACGTACCGACCGACAGAAGGAGATCCATCTGAAATACGAACTCCGACGACGGACTGAGCGCATCCAGGACCGCATCGATCGACTCAACCACGATCGGGGTGGTGCCGTACCGCCCTCGTTCCACATAGTCGCGAGCCCAAGCATTCTGCTCGACCAAAGCCGCAGGCAAAAACAAGGTTCGGCCGTGTTCAAGGACCAAGCGCGCCTGCATTTTAGCGCCGGAGTGCTCGCCGGCCTCGATGACGATGGTGCCGCGGCCGAGACCGGACATCACCGCGTTCCGCATTGGAAAGGTATGGCGTGTAGGAGGGTGGTTGGGTACGAACTGAGATATGAGAGCCCCTCCGGATGCCACGATCTGATCGGCCAAGTCGGCGTGTTGCGATGGATACACCCTGTCGAGCCCGTTTCCGAGCACGGCAACCGTCCGGCCCCCACACTCGAGAGCAGCTCGGTGGGCGGCCCCGTCGATACCGAGCGCCAAACCGCTGATCACAGTCACGCCGCGCTCCGCCAACCCGACCGCCATCTCTCGCGCCCGGCCAAGCCCCTCCGTAGTCGCCTTCCTGGTACCCACAACGGCCAATCCATCGGCGTCCGGGGAGTCGCTCCACTTACCGCGACAGAACACGAAGGGAGGGCGGTTGTAGATGGTGCGGAGGCTGGACGGGTACTCTTCGTCGAGCACTGTCCATACCTCCATATCCGGTCTCTGCGACCAGGACTCCACCTCACGGGCTGCCTCCTCCACGTGTCGGCGGGCAACGGATTCCTGCACCCGTCGAGCAAAATCGTTGGGCGGCTGCACATCGCCCTCGACGATGCCGCGTGCGGTTCCGGCGCTCTCGACCAGCGTGGCGACGCGGTGCCAATTCTGCCTGCCCTGCGCCCGGACGAGGGCCAGCAGGTATACCGATTCTTCCATGTGATCCATGACCTGCGCGCCTCCTCCGCTATCGAACTTCTGTTCGTATCAATATAGTGAAACTGCGACAGTATCCAACTCTATAGGACACTGACCTGATCTGGCGGTGGAATCGGGCTAATAGCCGCCGGGCAGGAGGCGCGGAAAGCTCCGCTGCCAGTAGAGGAGGGGGCGGGCCGGGTCGTAGCGGACCGCATGCTCGACGCGGCCGATGAAGATGGTGTGGTCGCCCGCCTCCACCGACTCGACCGTACGGCACTCCAGGCAGGCGTAGGAAATCTCGGGGAGGCGCAGCCCCGCCCCTTCGTATTCCGGTGTTATCACCGCCAAGCCGTCGAACTTGTCGGGGTCCTTGGATGCGAACTTGAGCGCTGTCTCCGCGGTCCCCTCGCGCAGCAGGTTGACGGTGAACCCTCCGGCGGCCCGCAACGCCTCGATGCTGTGGGAGGCATGGTCGATGCAGATGAGCACCAAGGGGGGATCGAGCGAGACCGATGTGAAGGCCGAGACGGTGAGTCCGTGGTGGCGGTCCTCGGCGAAGCTGGTAACCACGGTCACGCTGGCCGCGAAGTTGGACATGATGTCGCGAAACATGTCGGGCAATGCCGCCGGTCGTGATGTCAATCCGGCTCCTTTCCGCCCGGCAGGGTAGCGGCCGACCCGCTTATCCTGGTAACCATGACCTCCCTCGCCCCGGTGCGCACCGCCCGCGGATTCGGCATGTGCGCGGTCTCTCCGCATGAACTTTCCACCCTGGCCGCCTTGGAGGTCATGCGGGCGGGAGGAAACGCGGTAGACGGCGCCATCGCCGCCAACGCCGTCCAAGGTGTGGCAGCCCCCGAGACCTGCGGGGTGGGAGGTGACCTGTTCGCCCTCGTCCACCTGCCGGACACCCGCTCCCCGGCCTGCCTGAACGCCTCGGGCCGGGCCGGTTCGGGCGCCGACGCCGCCGCCCTGCGCGACCGGGGCTGTGAGGCCATGCCCCTCCACGGACCGGATGCGGTCACGGTTCCGGGCTGCGTGGACGGCTGGTACGCCTTGGCCGACCGCTTTGGCCGCCTGCCGCTCTCCGAAGTGCTGGCGCCGGCGGTCAGGTTGTCCCGGGAAGGGTTCCCGGCCTCGGCGGAGCTCTCGGCGGCCTGGACCCTCCACGCTTCCCGGCTCCGCACCCAACCTTCGGCGCCGCCGTTCTTCCCAGACGGGCATCTCCCGGCGGTCGGGGAACGGATCAGCCGGCCCTACCTCGCCGAGACCCTGCAGGCGGTCATCTCCGGACGCGACGCCTTCTACCTGGACCGGATAGGGTCCGCCGTGACCGAGGTGACGGGCGGCGTCATAACGGACGAGGACCTGGCCCGCCCCCAAGCCGACTGGGCGGCGCCGTTGGCCGTTGATCTGTTCGGACATACCGCTTGGACGACCCCGCCCAACAGCCAGGGCTACCTGACCCTGGCCGCCCTGTCCATATTCGAGAGGCTGGAGGCCCCCACCGACCCCGGCCATCCCGCCTACTTGCACGGCCTGATCGAGGCGTACCGTTCGATGGCGGGAGAACGGAACCATCTCCTGGCAGACCCGGCCGGCGGCGGAAGTCCGGGCGAATATCTGCTCGATCCCCCAAGGCTGGCCGAGCGGGCGGCCCGGATAGATCCGGAGCGGGCCGGCCTCTGGCCCTACCCCCCGCCCGCCGCCGGAGGCACCGCCTACATGTGCACGGTCGACGGGGCGGGGATGGGTGTTTCGCTCATCCAGTCCAACTTCCACGGCATCGGCGCCGGGCTCTCGGCAGGCCGGACCGGGGTCTGGCTGCACAACCGGGGGGCGGGCTTCACCCTCACCCCCGGGCACCCCAACGAGCTGACCCCGGGCCGGCGGCCCCTCCACACCCTGTCCCCCACCATCTGGACCCGTGATGGCCGGCTCTCCCTGTTGCTGGGCACCAGAGGAGGACATCTGCAGCCGCAGCTGCTCGCCCAGATGGCCGCCCATCACTACCACGCCGGCCTCGACCTGGCCGCCGCCCAGGTCCTGCCCCGATGGACCATCGGCGATATAGGGGCTGCCCGGTCGAAAGTGAGCGTGGAGACCCGCCTGGACCGCTCGGCGGCCGACGCCCTCCGCGCCCGGGGGCACATCACGGCCGCCGCCGGGCCTTGGATGGGTGACTGGGGGCCGGTGTCGGCCATCCGGATAACCCCTGACGGCCTGCGCCAAGCGGCGGCCGACCCCCGCGTGGAGACCGCCCTGGCCGCAGCCGGGTAACACCCCCGGCGGTTCAGCCCCGGACCGCCCGCACCAAGGCCGCCCACTCCTCGTCCGTCAGATCGACCGTCTCCTCGTGCATCCCGTAGAAGCCCACCCGGTCCAGAAGGCCGTCGTAACGGGTGCGAACCGCCTCCCCCAGCCGATCGATGGGCGCCTCCACGGCCACTTCGGCCACCGCCTCGTCCGGGACGGCCTCCGCCATCTCGGCCCATTCACCCCGCTTGGACATGGCGGTGAGCCGGGGCCCGAAATCCCACCCGTGGACCTCCAGCACCCGGCGGTAGGCGGGGGTGGAGGCGTAGAAGGCGATCTGCTGCCTCACCTTCCGGCGCGCCGCGGCCATCTCGCCCTCGTTCCGGCCGGTGATCACGAACACCGACGAAGCCATCTCGATACGATCGAGGGACCTGCCCGCCGCCCGGGCCCCTTCGCTCATGGCAGGCAGGGTCACCTCGCGCAGGTACCGGACGGTGTGGAAGGGGTGGACGTGGTAACCGTCGCCCATCTCGCCCGCCAAGCGGGACATGCGCGGCCCGACCCCGGCTATGTAGACGGGTATCTCGGGATGATCGATCGGACCCGGGTCGAAGAAAGGCGTCATCAGGGTGAAGGAGTAGAACTCACCCCGAAAACGCAGCCGCCCGCCGGTCTGCCAGGTGTTCCAGATAGCCCGCAGCGCCTGGATGTACTCGGCCAAGCGGGCGGCCGGCGACCCCCAAGGCATCGAGAACCGCCTCTCCACGTGGGCTTTGATCTGGGTGCCGAGGCCCAGCAGGAACCGGCCCCCGGTGAGCTCCGCCAGCGCCCACGCCTTCTGCGCCACCACCATCGGGGACCGGGCGAATGCCACCGCTACGGCGGTCCCGAAGTCCGGTCCCGGTGCGGACGAAGCGGCCGCGGCGATGGGCAGGAACGGCTCGCGGGCGGTGTCTGCCGCGAAGACGCCGTCACAGCCGATGCCCCGCGCCCATTCCGCCCATCTCGGCGCCTCCGCGAGGCCGGCATCGGGCAGGTGGTAATCGACCTTCATCCCATTCCTTCCGTCGGCTTCTTCCCGCCCGGAGAGGCTACCCCCGCTTGCCCGGGACAGGTACGGTTCACCCTTGGGCTCGGGATCGGGCGGCCTTCGACCCGGGATCAGCGGTTACGGTACGCTTTCCCTCGTCCCCAAACCGTGAGTGGTCTGCCTGTATGTCGGGAAACCAGCAGGCGGCGTCCCAGGGAACGTCGGCGGGAGCAACAGGTCGAGGGGCCGCTCGTGAACAACAAAGGGTCGAAGGCGGGTACTATCGGACCACGGTCGCAGCGACCGGGTAAGTTTTGTGGGATACCGGCGAGAATCTATCGGGCCGGGCCAGGAGGAACGAGGTAGAAAGATGAAGCGGCTGCTGAAGGTGTTCGCTTTCTTGGGGAGCCTAGGAGTGGCCGGATGGCTGCTCCGCAACCGGGTCGTAGCGGTAACGATGAACCGCGAGCCGGAGACACCCCGGCCGGCGCCCGAACCGGCGCCCGACGACCCTGCTGCCTCCCCGCAAGGGGATCTGACCTCGATCCAGGGGATCGGAAGCTCCGACGCCCTGCTCCTCGAATCCGCAGGCGTCGTGACCGCCGCCCAGTTGGCCGAGGCCGACGCCGCCGCTCTGGCCACCCGGACCGGGATAGCCGAAACGCACCTGGAGAACTGGATCGAGCTGGCCGGCGCCCTGTCGCCGACCGGGGATTCCTCTTCCGGCTAGGCAGCCCTTCCTACAGAGAACACCAAGCATACCGCCCGCCGCCGCGGGCCCGCGTAGACCCCGCCGCCTCGACAACCCCCGCCGAGCGCAACGGCGAGCAAAGGCGATCTCCGCCAGCCCGATTCCCCCGGACGCGTTCGATTCCCCCGGACGCGGAACGGCCCGCCGAAGGGGGCGGGCCGTTCCGTTTGGGGGGGAGGTTGTGGGCTAGAAATCCATTCCCGGTGCACCGCCGTGTCCGCCGTGGTTGGCCGGCGGAGGGGTGTCATCCTTGTGTTCCGCCACCAGCGCCTCGGTGGTCAGCAGCAACCCGGCTATCGAGGCCGCGTTCTGCACCGTGGAGCGGGTCACCTTGGCGGGATCCGGAATACCGGCTTCCAGCAGATCCTCGTAGACGCCGGTCAGGGCGTTGAAGCCGAAAGACCTCTCGCCCCGCCGCACCCGGTCGACCACCACGCCGGCTTCGTAACCGCCGTTGGCGGCGATCTGCCGGATGGGCTCTTCGAGGGCGCGCCGGACGATGGACCGGCCGATCCGCTCGTCGGAGCTCCCGCCGTCGATCCCGTCGACGGCATCCTGCGCCCGCAGCAGGGTCACCCCGCCGCCGGCCACGATGCCTTCCTCCACCGACGCCCGGGTAGCCGAGACCGCGTCCTCGATGCGGTGCTTCTTCTCCTTGAGCTCCACCTCGGTGGCGGCGCCGACCTTGATGACCGCCACCCCTCCGGCCAGCTTGGCGAGACGCTCCTGGAGCTTCTCGCGGTCCCAGTCGGAGTCGGTGTTATCGATCTCCCGCTCAATCTGCGTGATACGGGCCTTGACGTCCGACTCTTCGCCGGCGCCGTCCACGACGGTCGTGTCGTCCTTCGCCACGATCACCTTGCGGGCCCGGCCCAGCATGTCGATAGCCACACCGTCGAGCTTGAGCCCGACCTCCTCGGAGATCACCGTGCCTCCGGTGAGGATGGCGATGTCCTGGAGCATGGCCTTACGCCGCTCGCCGAAGCCGGGGGCCTTCACGCCCAGAGACGCGAAGGTGCCGCGGATCTTGTTGACCACCAGCGTGGCGAGGGCCTCGCCCTCCACGTCCTCGGCCAGCACCATCAACGGACGCCCGGTCTGCATGATCTTCTCGAGCACCGGGAGCATGTCGTTGACCGAGCTGATCTTCTGGTTGGCGATCAGGATGTAGGGATCTTCGAGCACCGCCTCCTGGGAGTCGGGGTCGGTGATGAAGTACGGCGAGATGTAGCCCTTGTCGAACTGCATGCCCTCGGTGAACTCGAGCTCGAGCCCGAAGGTCTGGCCTTCCTCCACCGTGATCACCCCGTCCTTGCCAGCGCTCTCGAACGCCTCGGCGATGGTGGTGCCGATCTCGGGGTCCGCCGCCGAGATGGCCGCCACCGAGGCGACCTCTTCGGTGGTCTCCACCTCTTTGGAGAAGTCCTCGATGAACGAGACCACCGCGGAAACGGCCGACTCGATGCCCCGCTTGAGGCCCATCGGGTTGGCGCCTGCCGCCAGATTGCGGAGCCCCTCCCGCACCATGGCCTGGGCCAGCACCGTAGCCGTGGTGGTTCCGTCTCCGGCCACGTCGTTGGTCTTGGTGGCTACTTCCTTGGCGAGCTGAGCGCCCATGTTCTCCCATGGGTCGTCGAACTCGATCTCCTTGGCGATGGTCACCCCGTCGTTGGTGATGGTCGGGGCGCCCCACTTCTTCTCGAGCACGACGTTGCGGCCCTTGGGGCCAAGTGTCACCTTGACCACGTCGGCGAGCTTGTTGACGCCCGCCTCCAGACCGCGCCGTGCCTCTTCGTCGAAACGAAGGTCCTTCGCTGCCATATGGTGTTTCCTTCCTCGAAGCCTGTCCTACCGCAAACCGTCAGCCGACGATTGCCAGCAGGTCGCGGGACGAGAGGATCAGGTACTCTTCGCCTTCGTACTTCAGTTCGGTGCCTGCGAACTTGGAGTAGACGACCGTGTCGCCTATCTCCACGTCGAGGGGGATGCGATCCCCGTCGTCGTTCAGATCGCCGGGACCCACGGCCAGGATCTGGCCGGTCTGCGGCTTCTCCTTGGCCGTATCGGGGATAACGAGTCCTGACGCCGTGCGCTGCTCGTCTTCCTCGTTGGGCTTGACGATCACACGGCCGCCGAGTGGCCTCAGATTCATCCGAAGTCCTCCTTGAACGGTTGACTGTTTCTTTACCATGAGGCCTAACCCAAGAAACGGTCACCCGTATACGCTGGGATTTTGGCGCTCATGCCTTTCAAGTGCCAGAAGTTAGCAGATACCGCCCGGGACTGCCAAATCACCTGACGGAGCCCCCCCCCGGAGTCCTGCGGAGCCGGGCTCTCAGAGGGGCCGGGCTCTCAGAGCTTCATCGACACATCCACACCGGCCGCCCAACCGGTGATCTCTCCCCGCTCGAGGCGGTGCGAACCGGCCGCTCCGATCATGGCCCCGTTGTCGGTGCACATCACCGGCCGCGGCAGGAACAACCCGACGCCCCGCCGGGCGGCTTCTTCCTGAAGGCGGGCCCGCAGGCGCCGGTTGGCCAGGACGCCCCCGCCGCCCCCCACGATTTCCACCCGGTGGTCCTCCACCGCGTTCATCGTCTTGGCCGCCAGCACGTCCACGATCGCTTCCTGGATCGAGGCGGCCGCGTCCTCCCTGGCAGGCAGGATTCCCGCCTCCGCGGCCTTCTGGAGCCGGGTCACCACCGAGGTCTTGAGGCCCGAGAACGAGAAGTCGTAGCGGCGGGAGGGCAGCGCCCTGGGAAACCGGATCGCCTCCGGGTCGCCGCCCTCCGACAGAGCGTCGATGGCCGGACCGCCGGGGAATCCCAACCCCATGAACCTGGCCAGCTTGTCGAAGGCCTCCCCGGCCGCATCGTCGATGGTCTGACCCAGGACCCGGTAGTCGCCCCAATCCCGCATCAGCACCACCTGGCTGTGGCCGCCCGAAGCCAGCAGCACCACCGCCGGCGGGCGGAAGTCCTCGAAATCCAGGCGGGGCGCGAACAGATGGCCTTCCATGTGGTCCACCCCTATGAAGGGAACCCCCCTGCTCCAGGCCATCGCCTTGGCGAAGGAAAAACCCACCAGCAGCGACCCCGCCAGGCCGGGGCCCCGGGTGGCGGCGATCCCGTCGAGGTCGTCCGGATGGACGCCGGCCTCTCCCAAAGCCCGGTGGGTCAGGGAGCGGATGGCCTCCACGTGGGCCCGGGCCGCCACCTCGGGCACCACCCCCCCGAAGCGGGCGTGGGCCTCCACCTGCGACGACAGGAGGTTGGAGAGCACCCGGCGGCCTTCCACAACCGCCACCGCGGTCTCGTCGCAGGAGGTCTCGAACGCCAGGACGGTCGGTCCGCTCACGGAAGATCCTCCTCGATGCGGTCCAACCGGTCGCGGTAGTCGGCCCCGTCGATGTCGTGGGCCCACATGATCAGGGCGTCGTCGTCCTGGTAGTAGTGCTTGCGGATCCCGACCGGGGCCATGCCGAACTTGCGGTAGAACTCCTGCGCCCGGTGGTTGGAGGCCCGCACCTCCAGCGTCAGAAGGGCCGCGCCTCCTTCCAATCCTCTGGAGATCAGCTCCAGCATGAGGCGGGTGCCGACCGCCGGCACCGGCCCCGGACGCACCGCCGCCAGGGTATTGACGTGGGCGTCGGGCCCCATCACCATGAGGCCTCCAAAACCGACCACCCGCCCGGCGTGCTCGGCCACCAGATAGGCCCGGCCTTCGGCTTTCAGCTCGTCCAGGAACACCTTCCGGGGCCAGGGCGTACTGAAGGTGGCCCGCTCGAGATCCAACACCTGCTCCAGGTCGCAGGGTCTCATCTCCCGGATCAGTATCCCCTTATCTACCGCCACAGGCCGCCCTCCCGAAGGTGCACCGAACCGAGTGTGACATCCGGCTCCCGCATGTACAGAGGCCGCACATCCTCGGGTTTGCCGAACTCGCCCCGCTCTGCCTTGGACGACACCAGATCGGCGAGGGAGGCGGCCGACGGGTAGCGGGGCATCCCGATCTTGACCCGGCTCAGACCCCGCAGCACGGACGGCGGCAGCACCCCGCAGTCCCCCACCACCAAGGCGTCGTTCGGGTCGGATTCGAGGATCCCCCGGAAATGTTCGTAGCGGACCAGCTCGCGCCGGGAATCCCTCACCACCCCTCCCGGCACGGGCCGGTAACCGGCCACCGCCACCTCCCCCCGGCGCACGTCCACCACCGGCCAGATACGGCGGTGCCCGGTGGCGGCCTGCAGGGCCAGCGCATCGAGGGAGGAGGCCCCCAAGATCGGGACGCCCAGCATGGCGGCCAGGCCCTGGGCGGTGGCGATGCCCACCCGGATGCCGGTGAACAGCCCTGGACCGGTGTCCACCGCCACCAGATCGAGATGGTGGGGTCGGCGCCCGGCCTGATCGAAGCAAAAGTCGATGGCGGGGATCAGGAAGGATTCATGCCCCATCCGGCCGGCCCGGCTTGCGGAAGCCACTACTTCCCGGTCCTCGACCAAGGCCACCGACGAAGCGCCGGCGGCGGTCTCTATGCCGAGGATCAGCACGGCGTCCGCCCTTTCGACGCGGCCTCCATCGATCCCTCCAGCGGCCGGTCCAGCCACGGGCCCCTCGCCTCCAACCGGATGGTGCGGACCTCGTCTCCCGCGCCCTCCATCTCGACGGCCAGATAGGTGTCGGGCAGCCATCCGGCCACCGCGTCCCCCCATTCGATCAGCAGCAACCCATCCCGGGCCGCATCCACCAGGTCCAGGTCTTCGAACTCCCCCGACGATCCGATCCGGTAGACATCGGCGTGCACCAGCGGCATGTAACCGTCCCGGTAGGTGCGCACCAGTACGAAACTCGGTGAGGCCACCGCCTCGGTGACCCCCAGCCCCTCTGCGATACCGGCCGCCAGAACCGACTTCCCGGCGCCGAGCGGACCGCACAACAGGATCATGTCACCCCGGTGCGCCAGCGACGCCAAGGCCCGGCCCAGCCGGCGGGTGTCTGCGGCCGACGCCGCTCTAACGACGATCATCCAAACAAGCCGAGCTGTTCGTGCTGCTCAGGGGCCTGCTCGTGCTGCTCGGGGGCCGGGCCGTCCCCGCCGGGTTCGCGGCCGGCCCGGCGGTCGCGCACCGTGCGGACCGCCAGCTCCAGGTCCTCCTTAACGGTCTCCACCATGGTCGGTCCGCTCCGCAGCGCCGCCGCCGGATGGAAGGTAGGGATCACCACCCTGCCCCACCAGGGGATGATGTTCCCCCGCATCCTCGTGATCCCGACGGTGGTCTTCAGGAGCAGCTTGGTCGAGAAGTTGCCCATGGTCATCACTACGGCCGGGTCGACCAACCGTATCTGCTCCACCAGGAAATGCTTGCAGGCGTCTATCTCGTCGGGGCGGGGGTCCCTGTTGTTGGGCGGGCGGCACTTGACCACGTTGGCGATGTAGACATCCCGGCGGTCCAAACCCGCCTCTCCCAGGAGCCTGTCCAACAGCATGCCCGCCTTGCCCACGAACGGCACCCCCTGACGGTCCTCGTGATAGCCGGGCCCTTCGCCGATGAACATGATGTCGGCTTGCGCCGACCCGTCGGCGAACACCGCATGGGTCCGGCCGGCGGAGAGGCGGCAGGCGGTGCAGATAGCGGCTTGGGCGGACAGCTCGGCCAGCCGCGCCTCCACATCGACCATGGTCATGCCGAACCCCCGTCCTGCCGGGTCGCTCCGGGCCCGGACAGGCAGTCCCAAAGGATGAGGGTATGCATCTTTGTAAAAAGGCCTCGACCTGCCGGGGGGCGGGTTTCCAGACCGGCTCGATCCGTCGGGGCTGCCCCGTCCGGCCGCCGGGGCGGGGGCGGCCTCGGAACTATCCATCTAGGAATAGGAGCAGGAGCGATACGTCGGCGGACCGCCGGTCGACGACCGAACTCCCGGTCGGCGAGGGACTGGCCAACAGCAATCGTCATCGTTCAGCCCCTCCTCGAAGCCGTCGCGGCCGCCGCTATCGCCCGCCCGGTGGCGGCGAAGGCGGCCTCGCCCAGCGCATCGGGGTCGCCCTCGGCCTCCCCGCACGACACCGCGAACGCTGCGTCGCCATCATATCGGGTGTGGGCCGGGCGTATGCATACCGCCACCGCATCCTGCGACCGGAAACACAGCCTCAGCAGGTCGGTCCTCCCGAGCCGGGCCTCGACGGCCACCGCCACCAGCGTGGTGTTGGTGTGAGGCGCCACCCCGAAGGCGGGCGGGCCGGGGACGGGATCCCCGCCGGTGAGGGGCGCCCCTTCCATCGTAAACACATCGCCCACCGGGTTGACCACCGCCAAAGCCCCCACCCGAACCCCGTCCACCTCGACGGCCGCCGACCCCACTCCGGAGGGACCCACCGCCCGAGGCCCCCGCCATTGGGAGGTGGTGACGCCCCTCCCCGCCCCCACCCGGCCCATCGGCGCCGGATCCGGCGAGCGCCGCCGGTAGGCCTCGGCGCCCTCCTCCGCCCCGGGACGGAACCCCGAAGGCCGGTCCAGGTCGTATACAACCGCGGCGGGAACTATGGGAACCGGACCGCTGCGGGTCGGGTGCCCCCGACCGGCGGCCGCCAGCTCCCCCGCCACCCCGTCGGCGGCGGCCAAACCAAAAGCCGACCCACCCGCAAACACCAACGCCTGTATCTGCTCGACCCGCATCTCCGGCCCGAGCAGAGCAGTCTCACGGCTTCCCGGCGCCGCCCCCCTAACCTCCACGGCCGCGGTATTGGGTTCAGGAAACACCAAAACAGTAACCCCCGTACCGTGCTCGACCGAAGTCCAATGCCCGACCTCCACCCCGCGCACCGCGGTGATCGTGTCATTGACGGCCGCCACGACCTCACCCCGCCTCTCGGAAGATGACATAACTCTCGTCGTTGAACCACACCCGGCCATAGCGCTCGATCACCGACCTGGTGGCCTCTATATACGCGCCGGACGCCACCGCGTCAGACATCCGCTCTTCATCGATCTGCGCCACGTAGGCCGCTGCGTTCCAGGCCGCCAGGATGGAGGAGGTGCCGATGTGCTCTACTACCTCCACAGGCATGACCTGCATCTCGTAGCGGAACACCGACTCCGCGTCATTCGTATGCACCATGACCAGATCCCGGTCCTCCGACGCCGACAACCGGCGGGAGGCTTCGGACAGCAGGGCGCGCCGATCGGTCCAGAAGGGATCCTCGTCGGGCCACAGGTTGCGGATGATCTCGATGCCCGGATCGCGACCGTAGGCGTGTATCCCCAGCAGCCGGCCTCCGGGGGCCAGCATCCTGGCCAGCGGCTGGATCACCGTCTTGACCTTGTGCTCGGCCGTGGTGCGCGCCCTGTACGGCTGGGAGGCGATGATCAGGTCGAACGATCCCTGATAGGCGCCTTCCTCGGGCAGGACACGACGGAGTATGAACTCTCGGTCTTTGCGGTAGATCACGTGGACGGCCGGCCTTACATAGACGGGATTGCCGGTCTTGGGGCTGGTCTTCACCTGCCAATCCTCGGCCAGCGCCTCCCGGATGCTCCGGATCTGGCGGGTGAAGTCGATGGTAGTGGACCCTTCGAGAGCGGTCCTGCGCCACGACACAGCCTGCTTTCCGGATCTGGGCCGGAGGTCGGACACCTCTCGGTAGGTCATGTTGGTCGCCACGAAAACCATCTCGGGGTGTTCGTGGAAACGGTCGGGGAGCTTGTCGAGGGCCTGCCGCACGTCCTCCAGGCTGATCTCCTTGCCCACCACCAGCCAGGGAACGTGGGTGTAGAGCTTATGGAAGCTGCGCATCGCCTCTACCAGCACCGTGGCGTCGCCCATCCCGGCGTCGAGAAGGCGAAGGGCGTCCGGCCCCGGGGACACCCGCTGCGCCTCGCGGTCGATGCGCCCCGCCACCGCCGATTTCTCGGTTGTGGTGGTGACGAACATCATGTAGGCGGCCCGGCTGTCGAAGAAGCGGGGCTGTTCCTCATGCTCCATTTTTCGGCTCCGTTCCCGGCCGCATCTTCTCCCCGCCCACCCCGTCGAGGCATCCTGTAACGGTACTCTCTCCCCGATGCCCTCGAACGAAGCCCCGGACGCCCCCCGCTTCCCTCCGGTCAACCTCGCCGAGATCGACCTGGGCCGGATCACGGCCAACTATCGGGCCGTCGAGAGGGCCGCCGGGGGCGCCGGGATGCTCCCGGTGCTCAAGGCCAACGCCTACGGACACGGTCTGATACCGGTGGCCCGGCATCTGGAAGCCCTGGAACCGGCCGGGATGGCGGTGGCTTTCCTCGAGGAAGGGGCGCTTCTCCGGGACGCCGGGGTGAGCTGCCCCATACTGGTCATGGGCGGCATCGACGTGGACCAGATACCCCACTTCATCGCATACGACCTGACCATTACCGCCTCCTCGGTCGAGAAGTTGCGGGAGGTCGACAAAGCCGCCGGGAAACTCGGAGCAACCGCCCGGCTCCACCTCAAGATAGACACCGGTATGGGGCGGATCGGTATGCGGCCCGACACCGCCCCCGCCATGTTCGAGGCGGGCTTGGCGGCCGAACATGTGGAAGTCGAGGCCGTCTACAGCCATTTCGCAACCGCCGACTGCGCCGACCCGGAGCAGACCCGCCGCCAGCTGGAGAGCTTCCATCGGGCGGTGTCCTTCTATTCCGCCCGGGGGGTTACCACCCCCAAGCTCCACATCGCCAACTCGGGGGCGATCCTCCAGCACCCGGAGTCCCGCCTGGATCTGGTCCGGCCCGGCATCCTGCTCTACGGCCACTACCCGGCGGATTCGGACCAGGCCCCCCGGACCATCCGGGTTTCCCCGGCGCTGACCTGGAAGTCCCGGGTGGTCTACTTCAAGGTACAACCGGCCGGTTGCCCGGTCGGCTACGGCGCCGCTTGGACGCCCGATCGGGACACCCGGGTGATCACCGTCCCGGTCGGTTACGGGCACGGCTACTTTCGGGCCCTGTCCGACCGGGGGGAGGTCATCGTGGGGGGGCACCGCCGGCCCATCGCGGGGCGGGTCTGCATGGACCAGCTGATGGTCGACATAGGGCCGGACGGGGAGGCCTACAACGGCGACGAGGTGGTCCTCATCGGATCGCAGGGGGAGGCGTCCATAACCGCCGACGAGCTGGCCCGGTGGGCGGGAACCATCACATACGAGGTGCTCACCAACATCAACACCAGGGTGGAGAGACGCTACATCGGGGCGGGAACCACCTCGTAACCAGGTTCTTCCGGTTCCGTATCGATGATCTCGGCCGGGAAACCAGGCGCCCGCAGCTCGATCCCGCAGGCGTCCTCGAGGAGTCTTACGATCCCCGACGACCAGGCGCGGGCGCCGTAGACCTGCTCACCCCGCCGGAAGATGTCGAGAACCAGGGGCGACAGCTCTGCGGGAACTCCGTGCCGATCGGCGAGCTGCCCGAACAGCGACATGTCCTTCACCACCAGGTCCATGGTGAAGCCGATGTCGTAGCTACCGTTCAGGATCACCTTCGACTCGGTTTCATGGACGAACGAGTTGCCCGAGCTGATGCGGATCGCCTCGTAGGCGGCGGCGAGGTCCATTCCGGCCCGCCGGGCGGTCATCATCGCCTCCCCCAGCGCCACCAGATGGACCGAGGCCAGGTAGTTGGTAACCACCTTGAGCACCGAGGCGGACCCCAGCCCGCCTATGTGCAGTATCCGCCGGCCCATGACGGTCAGTATCGGCAGCGCCTTCTCGAAGTCCTCCCGATCGCCGCCTACGAAGATCGAGATGTTCCCGGTCGCCGCCCGGTGGCAGCCGCCCGACACCGGACAGTCCAGCGGGCGGGCGCCGGCCGCGATCACCGAGCCGCCGAGGCGCCGCACCTCGGCCTCGTCGGTGGTGCTCATCTCCAGCCAGATCTTGCCGGGGCCGAGACCGGCCAGCACCCCGTCAACACCCTCCATCACCGCACGCACCGCGGAAGGCGACGGAAGGCAGGTGATGATCAGACCGCTGCGCCGGGCCAGATCTCGGCCGGTGTCGGACCATTCGGCGCCTGCTTCGAGAAAGGGCAGG
Organism: uncultured Acidimicrobiia bacterium; assembly: GCA_958295745.1. Lineage (GTDB taxonomy): Bacteria > Actinomycetota > Acidimicrobiia > Spongiisociales > Spongiisociaceae > CATQHD01. The sequence continues at coordinate 892,434 of OY282370.1, forward strand.
GCCGCCGTCCGGTCGAGGTCCCGCACCACCAGCTGATGGCCGTTGCGCAGGAGACTCCCCGCCAACTTGCCGCCCAGGTTGCCGAGCCCGATGAAACCGATCTTCATGACCCGACGGTAGTCCCCGAATAGAGCGCGAAACCGTCCGCCCGCAAAGCCCCCGTCCGGGGGCGTTCGCTTGCCTTCGAGACGAGCCGCCCCAAACGCATCAACGGATCTGTTTCACCCTTCCAGATACGCCCCATACCCCGTCGGCGGTAAGCACATCGGCATCAAGCCGCTCGGCAAGTGCCAAGCACAGACGGTCCGCCAGCGACAAGCCCTCCCCGCGCCTCCAACGTCGGGCGGCCCACTCGGCGTCATCAGCCGAGACCGACTCGACCTGTATTCCAAAACTGACCAACAGCGCCCGGACCCGAACCCAGTCGCGACCTGCGGCAAACACCTTTTGCGCCACCTCTGACCAATTCGCAGCCCCACACCGGGAGTCGCCCGAAAGAGCCGACTCGACCACATCGGCTCCGTCCTCGTTCTGCAGAAACGCAAGGACCGCCGAAGCATCGAGCACGACGGTCACCCGGCGTCCTCCCGCTCGGCCGCCCGCCGTCGATCCGCAAGGAGCTGTGATACCAAATCGATACCGCTCAGATCATCCTGAACTTGAGTCCTCAGCTGCTCGCGCGTCAACAAGACCAGTCCTTCGGAAGATTCCAACAGCACCAGCGGAACCCCTTTGGAGATGCCGGAGCGCTCGCGCACCTCGGCAGGCACAACGATCCGGCCCCGGTCTCCCACTACAACGGTGTGTGTCCTATCCATCCAACGACAGTACCACATGTTGACGGCGTTCAGATGCTCGGAGATATCCGGGAGAACACCTACCCCTCGGGGCGGTCCGGATCAGCCCGGAGTCAGGAGGCCTCCACCGGGTTGGTCATCCTCCCGATGCCCTCGATCTCGAGGGTTACCACATCCCCGGAGGCCAGGAACTCGGGGGGTGTACGGGCGAATCCCACCCCGCTCGGGGTCCCGGTCGAGATCACCGCCCCGACCCCTAGGGTGAGGGACTGCGACATATGGGACACCAGCGTCGGTATGTCGAAGATCAGGTCGGAGGTGGTGCCGGACTGCTTCAGTTGGCCGTTCACCCACAGCTCGACATCCAGGTCGTCGGCGGCGCCCAGCTCGTCGACTGTGGTGATCCAGGGTCCCATCGGCTTGAAGGCGTCGAACGATTTGGCTCGGCTCCACTGTACCTCGCTCTTCTGGATGTCACGGGCGGATACGTCGTTGACGATCACGTAACCCGCCACGTAGTCGAGCGCCTCCCCCACCGCCACGTCGCGGGCCTCCCTCCCGATCACCACCCCCAGCTCGACCTCCCAGTCCACCTCGTCGGTGAAAGGAGGCAGGAGGATCGGATCATCCGGACCGATGATCGAAGAATTGAAGAACGGAAAGCTGATCGGAGCGGCCGGTATAGGGGCGCCCGACTCGGCGGCATGGGCGCGGTAGTTGAGGCCGATCCCCACGAACTGGGGCGGATCAGGGATAGGCGCCAGCAGATCGACCTCGCCGAGCGGTATCCCGTCACCGGCGCCTTCGGCCAGACCGGCCAGCGCGGCGCGGTCGCCCAAGACCTCCATCAAGTCCGGGCCGCCGGTCACCGGTTGGATCGCGTCGCCGGAGACGAACCCCCAGCCTTCCGCCTCCCCCGTCCTGAAACGCCCTAAACGCATCTGTTTCCCTTCCTGCTCGATTGGATGGGATTGTATATGATCATCTACGGTCAGAGAACCACGGCGCGAAGCGAGCAGGAACGGGATCGAACCGGTCGAGGAACCATGAACGACGACATGCGGGTGCTGGTATACGACGGACCCCACCGGTTCCATATAGAGACCCGGCCCCGCCCGGCGCCCGGACCCGGCGAGGTGCGGCTGCGGATGGCCTACGTGGGTATCTGCGGCTCCGACCTCCATGGCTACACGGGGGAGTCGGGGCGGCGCCTGCCCGGGATGATCATGGGCCACGAAGCCGCCGGTTGGGTCGAGGCCCTCGGTCCGGGGGTGTCCGGGCCCGAGGTGGGAACCCCGGCCACCTTCAACCCCGGCCTGCCGTGCGACGGATCGTGCGGGCACGTATCCGAGAACCATTGCCCGGAGCTGCGGGTCATCGGCGTGACGCCTGATATCCAGGGAGCCTTCGCCGACGCCATCGTGGTCCCGGCCGACCGGATAGTCCCGCTCGGAGGGCTGAGCCTCCTCTGGGGGGCGGGGGTGGAACCGATGGCGGTGGCGCTCCAGGCCGCACGAAGGGCCGGGATCCGCAAGGGGCAGTCGGCGCTGGTGCTGGGAGGCGGAATGATCGGCCAGTCGATCGCCCAGACCTGCCGCCTCGAAGGGGCCGCCCGGATAGCGGTGTCGGATCCGATTGCCGACCGCCGTGCGCAGGCGGCCGCCGCCGGATTCGAGGCCCTATGCCCCGAAGACGTGGACGGCGCCGGTCCGTTCGACGTTTCGTTCGACGCCGTCGGTATATCGGACACCGCCTCCACCGCCGTCCGCAACATCCCCAAAGCCGGGGTTGCCTGCTTCGTCGGACTGGGGCTTCCCGAGGTGTCCATCCCGCTCTTCGACGTCGTGGTAAGCGAGCGGGTGATCGTCGGCAGTTTTTGCTACCCCGACGCCGTATTCCGCGAAGCCGCCGTCCATCTGGCCGCGGGCAGGCTCGACCTCGACCCGTTGATCGGCAGCGTGGAGAGCTTCGAGGACACCGCCGCCGCCTTCGAGGACCTTGCCTCCGGGGCGCGAACGGACACCAAGATCATGATGGCCACCGGCGCCGAAGCCCCGAAGCCGGCATGAACACAGGAGAAGGGTGAACCAAACGCCGCCCGCATCGACCGGCGCAAACGATGGAACCCCAACCCGGCAAACCTATCCGCTGACCATTTAGATACGGAGATGACTTGCGTTCATCTGTTGGTCGTAGGCTTGCCGGGTTTCCGCCAGGAGGGTGTCGCTTTCGAAGACGTTAGCTTCGATCAGCACTTGGGCGTGACGGTTGGTCAAAGCTCCTGGATAATTCTGGCGTTGCCGGCATCTCCATACCGCTCTTCCCAGGGGTCCCCAACCTCCACCCTGGTGCGCGGCGTATGCGAGGCCGAGCAGGTACTCGACTTCGTCGAAGAGATCCTCGTATCTGTCGCCGCTCGGTACGAAGCCGGAGACCATGGGGCACAGGACCTCGAGCAACCGGTCCGAGATCGGGGTCTTGTGCCGCGCTAGGTCAGGGAAGGCTTGTTTTATTGCGTCCTCACTGAGGGCTCCACTGGCACCTATCCCGACCCCGACCGGAGACAATTGGAATGGTTTTCGTACCGTCACCGATCCGAGAACCCGCGCGATCGAGTCGATCCGGTCGGCGGCGGCGCCGCCGAGTCCGATCGCATACAGCGCCAGCAGGGTCGGGTATTGCTGCATGTCCGACAACAGGGTATTTCCCGAGTGTTCGAGATCTCTCGAGGCCAACCGGTCCACACATCTCGCCCAGAGACGATCGTGCTCCGCATCATTGGAATGGAATACCCCTACCACGAACAGGTCGAGCAGGCGGGCGACGGACTTCTCGTAGGCCTTTACATTTTCTGCATACCACCCCGGGCCAGTTAAGACGTCTACAGGAAGGTCCCGAACCGATTCGATCACGCCATCGACCTCGCTCATCATGAAGTCATACAGCTCGATGCGCCGGACGGGATCGGCCAGATATTTCTTGAGCCGCTCAACCGCAGGAACTTTTTCGTCAGCCATGTCCTTCAGACTATTCGCCGGGAATGACATCTACGAACGCCGTCGTCCGATAGCTGCGGTCGAGCAGCTCCTGTGTGTATTTGGTGATGAAGGTGGTGACCGCTGCCGCGTCGGCCGCGTCGTGGAGCGCCTGAACAGCTAGCTCGGTACCAGGACTGTTCGGCACCGCAAACAGCCGGCGGAGGTACTCGAGGGCTTTCTCGGTTGTCTTCGTCGAAATCGGATCGGTGAGCAGTCTTCTGAATGTGTCGGCCATGCTGATGACGGGGGCGGCATTGAAGAGCCGATATACATCGCCTGCGTCCTTGGGGAGCAGACGCTCGGGTTTGTTCAGACGCTCGCCGAGCTTGTGGGCCTTGGCGACCGCGAGCGCCCCGATACCTGCGACCTTCACGTTTACCAGTCGGGCGTCACCCTTTTCAAGGGCGGAAACCAAGAGGTGATCATGATCGATGAGGGCGCCCTCGACCCCGACGGTCTTGCGAGCCGCGTCCTTCCCGTGGTCTCCGGGCAACCGGGCGCTGCGCCGTCCTGCCGCCGGCGCCAACTCCGCCGGCACGATCAGGTCCACCGGTACAGGATCACTCTCTGTGTCGTGGCTTTCGATCGACTTCCGCCAACTGCCGGGTTGTTCCGTGCGCTCGAATCCCGCCTCGGTCATGACTTTTTCCAGCGGCGGCTGGGAGGCAAGCTTGTTGGGGTCGATGACGAGATCGGCGTCGGTGGTGTAAGGCTGGTAGGCGGGCAACAGGCCGGCAGTTCGCAGATAGACGGCTTGAGCGCCCACGAGGATGACGGCGTCGTTGTGAGGTTCGAGTGCCGTGAGCACATCGAGGAGAACCCTTCGGGCGTGTATGTATTCGATGCGGTGCGGTTGTTCTATGTTCATGGGATGTCCGCCCGGATGGTGAGGGAGGGTGCCTGCCAGCGCGGGGCGTTGTTCCGCATCCATTCGAGCAGGGCTTCTCCCTCGGAGGGCAACCTGCCGGGTCCGGTCAGGCAGTCCACCGCGACTTGGGCCAGGGACGCGTTCACCGGATCGCCGCGCCGCCAGGTGCGCTCGAACACAATGCGGTTGTAAGGGCGGGCCAGGGTCACGTTCCCTCCGATCCGCACCCGGCGTAAGAGGGCGGCTCCGGCGAGTCGGTCAGGGTCCTCGGTGTACACCACCGCGACCAGAGGTACGGTAACCGACACCAGAGCGGACGAGGCGAACGACCCGGTGAGCGCCCACCCTTTTTCCCCGCTCGATGCGAGATCGCTTAGAAACTGCTCGGGTCCTCCGCCGGCGACCCAGCTCGTGGTGTCGTTCGCGCCGTACATCGAGTAAGTGACGGCCATCTGTCGCAGGATGGACTCCCATTCGACATGCCTGACCGGCCCGCGCGGCTTCTTTTCGATCAGCAGCTCCTCCGAGAGGGCCGCCAGCAGGCGCGATATGTAACCGGGGTCAGTGCGCAGCGCCGCCGAGAGGTCGCCGACGCCGTAGGGCGGACGCACCTCGGCGAGGGTGCGGAGCAACGCCCACGCCCGGGCGCCCCGAAGGTTCGGCCGCTTGGCGGGCTCGGGCGATGGATCGCGATCCGCTCCCTGGGCGCGGAGGGCGAGCCCCGGCCGGTTCATTGTCAGGCATACGTTGCCGGTCTGGTCCACATAGCCGCGCCCCGCCTGCTCAAGTATCTCCCGGGTACGAGGGCTCAGCCATGAGGCGGCGATGATCGACGTTCCGGCTGATGGGGGCAACGCGGACGCCTCCCGCGCGGCGAGGCGGTACCGCGCCAGGATGGTGATCTGGCCTGCCGCACCGTCGGGCGCGGTCACCCGCGCCGCGCCGCCCGCGTTGGATCGACCGGCGGAGTCGACCTGCCAGGCGTTCGGCAGGAGGGATCCGATCGCGGCGAGGGCCGAGTCGAAGAGCCGGCGGGTTGTCCCGGGGTCAGGTTTTTGCACCATGTTCCTCGATACCGTTTCGGGGGCAGGGGGAAAGGCCCGTGTCCGCACCTTCATGCTCAATATAGTTATTTGCTTGAGTTAGGCAAATACTGAGAATAATACAGAAGCTAATAGAAACCCCCCTCAACGACATTCTTGGTCCCCCCATTTTCCCTTTATAAGGATTATATTGCCCTGTACGGTAATTTGCTTGTATCAGGCAAGTAGTTCTAAAAGCATGTGTATGAACTAACCGTGGGGGTGGATCAGGGGCCGCCGGGGAGCAGCTTTCCTGATCTCCAACCCCGAACCGAGTTGATCACCGCGATCTCGTCGGCTTCCGACAGGTCGGTGACGGGCACCGGACGCTCCACCAGGACGCCCCGGTCGATCAGCTCCTCCCGGTAGACCCCCGGAAGGCATCCGGCGTCCAAGGGTGGCGTCAACCACTCGGCGCCGATCCGCACCGCCAGGTTGGCGATGGTGGTCTCCACCGCCTCGCCCCGGTCGTTGACCAACACCACGTCGTCGGCCGCCGGATGCCGGGCCGCCGCCGCTTCGTAACCATCACGCCGTGTGGTCTTGTGATAGCGGAGGAAGTCGGACCGATCGACCGGACGGGTATCGACGGCCAGCCCCACCACTACAGGACCCGCCGCCAGCGGCGCCGCCTCGAGAGCGGGCGGTCCCTCCTCCGGAACCAGCAGGCGAACCCGCAGGGGACGCTCCCCGCCCACGCCTTCCAGTAAAACCTGTATCTCCGCCTCCGGAACGGCCATGCCCAGATAGCGGGCCGAGGAACGAAGGCGGCTCAGGTGGCGGTCCAGCAGCCAGAAACCCTCCCTCGGATCCCAGCGCATGGTCTCCAGCAGGGTCACCGGCGTCCTCCGGCGGTGCAGCACCCGCGCCTTGACCATCGCTTCCGCATATTCCTCGGCGGCGGTGGACTCGTGCACCACCCCGCCTCCCACCCCGTATTCGGCCGAACCGTCCCGTTCGTCCACCACCAGGGTTCTGATCGCCACCGAGAACTCGGCCCTGGGCCGGCCCGACCCCGGCGGGGCCAGCAGCCCGATCGTCCCGCAGTAGACCCCCCGGGGAGAGGACTCCAGGGAGCGGAGTATCTCCATGGTTCGAGACTTGGGGGCGCCGGTGACCGAACCGCAGGGAAACATGGCGGCGAAGATATCGAACAGTTCCACCCCGGGCCGGGTCTCGGCGGCCACCGTGGAGGTCATCTGCCATACCGTCTCGAAGCGCTCGATCTCGAAGAGGCGCTCGACTTGGACGGTGCCGAACCGGGCCGCCCTCCCCAGGTCGTTGCGGAGCAGATCGACGATCATCACGTTCTCGGCCCGGTCCTTGCCGGACGACAGCAACCGCTCACGGCGGCGGCGGTCTTCCTGCTCCCACCGCCCCCGGGCCATGGTCCCCTTCATGGGCCGGCTTTCGATCCGCCGGCCGTCCCACCGGAAGAACAGCTCCGGCGAGGCCGACACCACCGTGTGATCCTCGGACGACAGAAAGGCGTTGTGACCGCCCCGCTGGGCCTCCACCAAGTCGGCGTAGACCGACCGCAGGTCCCCCTTCACCTTGCCCCGCAGGCGCAGGGTGTAGTTGGCCTGATAGGTGTCCCCCGCCTCGATCAGCCCCTGGATGTCGGTTATGTCGGCCCGGTACCGTTCCTCGGATATCTCGGGGCGCCACGGCGCCGTCCGATAACCGCCCCCCTGCCGGATCGGGGAGGAAACCGCCGAACGGAAGGCCGCGAACCAGGCCAGGGGAAGGCCGGGGCGGGGCGTCCGAACCGCCAAGGCGTCATCGAAGGCCGGCGCCGCCTCGTAGGCCACGAAGCCGGCCACCCAACCGCCGGACAGGGCCTCCGCCTCCGCCTCACGGATCACGCCGGCGACCTGTTCCGTCCGCCCGGCCGCCAGCACCCGGTACGGATCTAGGAGCTCGAGAGGGGCAGAACCGCCCCGCCGGTCGTCGAACCGGGCGGCGGCATGCACGGCGGTTCCGCCTCTATCGCCGGAAGCCGGATTTGCCCGCGCCATACCGCCCCCTGCTACAGCCTCGCCAGATACTCCTGCCTCCACCGTTCGGTGGTCTCGCACTGGTTGAAAGTGTAGATGTGGACCCCGATGATGGAAGCCCCGGGGTCGCGGAAGACCGGGGCGAGGCTCTTCAACAACCCTTCGGGTGTGTACCGGCCCGGCCGAATGAGCTTCCCTACCAAACCCCGGTGTTTGGCGAGGAACTGCACCGACTGCCCGACCCCGATACGGGTGGATATCTTCAACAGGCGGAGCCGGTCGGCCACCCCGGGAATCCCGATACGCACCGGGAGGGTTATGCCGTCCGACCGGCAATCGGCCACGAAGCCGGCGATGGCCTGTCCGTCGAAGCACATCTGGGTGGTCATATAGGAGGCGTACGGCTGCTTGTTGTGCAGGTCCTGCCGCAGCCGGTCATCCGGGATCACGGCATGCCCCTCCGGGTATACGGGCACCCCGAGCTCGGTCAGGTGGTGGCCCATGTCCTCCATCGCCAGCAACAGGGAGTAGGCGTCGGGGAAATCACCCCTCGGGGAGGCGTCCCCCCCCACCAGGAAAACCCGTGATATCTCCAGTTCCTCCATCCTCCGCAGGAGCGAGGCGAGATGCGAACGGTCGTGCGTCATGCGGGCCGACAGGTGCGGGATCACATCGAACCCCCGCTGGCGCAAGTCGGCGGCCAGGTTCATGGTGTCTTCGAGTGTCTTGGTGGGAGAGGCAGTGACCGACACCTCCGCCCCTTCCGGCAGGCTGCCCACCTGGTCCAGCACGTTCTTGAGCGGAAGCACCTCGAACTTGGGGTTTTCGAGGATGCGCCGCACGGCGGCTCGGGCATGCCCGTCGAGGCGGCGGCTGCGGCGCGGCAAGTTGGCCGCCTCAGATATCCGAGTCAGGGAAGGAGGCCTTGCGGACCGCGATCCACTCGGTCAATTCTTCGCGCACCGCCTCGTCGAGGCGGGGAGGCTCGTACTCGGCAAGCAGGCGGTTCCACTCACTATGGGCCCTCTGGACCGAGTCGAGCGACCCGTCGAGCTCCCACTGCTCGAAACTGTTCGCATCGGCCAGACCGGACACCCAGAAGGCCTTCTCGAAGTTCTCCATAGTATGGGCGGCGCCCAGGAAGTGCTGACCGGGGCCGTTGGTCAGCAGCGCCTCCATCCCCAAGCCGTTCTCGCTCATGTCCACCCCGCCGACCAACCGCTCCATCATCGAAGCCTGGTCGGCGTCCAGGATGAACTTCTCGTACCCCATCACCAGGCCGCCCTCGAGCCACCCGGCGGCGTGGAGAACGAAGTTGGTGCCGGCCGCCACCGCGGGCAGGAAGGTCATCAGGCTTTCATAGGCCGCTTGGGCGTCGGCGGTCTTCGAGGCGGTGAGGCTGCCCCCCGCTCGGAAGGGCACCCCGAGCCGGACCGCCAGCTGCTTGACCGCATACAACACCAGGGCCGTCTCCGGGGTCCCGAAGGTGGGGGCGCCGCTCTGCATCGACATCGTAGCTGCGAAGGAACCGAAGATGGTGGGCGCGCCCGGCCGGACCATCTGGGTGAAGGCCATACCCGCCATCGCCTCGGCCAGGGTCTGGGTGACGGTCGCCGCCACCGTGACCGGGGACATGGCGCCGGCGATTATGAACGGGGTGATGAGGGCGCATTGGTTGTTATCCGCCAGCACCTTGGCCGATCCCAACATGGCATAGTCCCACGTCATAGGGGAGTTGGCGTTGCAGAGACCTATCAGGACCGTGTGGTCGCGCACGAAGTCCTCTCCGAACACGACCCCGGCCATGTCCACCGAGTCACGGGCCCGATCGGGTTGGGTGACCGACGCCATGAACGGCTTGTCGTGGCAGACGATGTGGGCGCGGATCATGTCGTAGTGCCGCTTGTTGACCGGCAGATCCGTGGGCTCGCACAGGGTGCCTCCTCCATGGTGCATCGCCGGGGTCATGTGGACCAGCTTGGCGAAGTTCTCGAAGTCTTCGAGGGTGGCGTAGCGGCGGCCCCCTTCCAGGTCCCGAACGAAAGGAGGCCCGTATCCGGGTGCGAACACCGTGTGGGGGTCCCCGATCGTCACCGAACGCTCCGGGTTGCGGGCGTGGTGGGTGAACACGGACGGCGCGGACCGGGTGATGATCTCCCGGCACATCCCCCTGGGGAAACGCACCCGGGTACCGTCCACGTCGGCGCCCGCCCCGGCGTAGATGGACAAGGCCTCCGGATAGTCCATCATCTCGATTCCCACCTCTTCGAGCAGGGTGTCGGCGTTGTGCTCGATGATTTCGAGGCCCTCCTTCGAGAGCACGGCGGCGGGGGCGATCCTGCGCGTCAGGAAGGGCTGCTGTTCGATCACCCGGGCCGTCCGCTGGGCCTGGCGCGCCGCCCGGCCTCCGCCCCTGCGCCCCCGCCGCCGGGCGCTCATACCGCAACCTCGCTGTTTGCCGCATCCGGGCGGCGGCCCAAAGCACCGCGCCGCGACCGGCGGCGGCCAAATGCCCCGCGCCGCGACCGGCGGGGGGCGTCGGGGCCTCCCGCCGCGATTCCCGACAGGTCGACCCGGCGGGCCAGCTGCTCGAAGCGGGCGGTGGCGTGGGGAATGGCCATCGCCTCGACGAAATGCCTCTGGAAGTCGGGCGCAACCGCCGTCTCGATCTTCTCCACCTTCCGCACCAGCTCCTCCACCTCGGCGCGGGCGGCCCCGCTCAGCAAGGCCATCATCGCCCCGGTTCCGGCGGCATTGCCCGCCGCCGACACCCTGTCCGGATCGCAGTCGGGAATCATGCCCAGCACCATCGCATAGACAGGGTCGATATTGCTGCCGAAGGCGCCGGCCAGCCGGATCTCGTCCACCCGATCCACGCCGAGATGGTCCATGAGCAGCCTGACCCCCGCATGCAGCGCCGCCTTGGCCAGCTGGATGGCCCTTATGTCGTTCTGGGTGATGACGATCCGGGCGGCCCTCTCTCCCGACCCTCCCTCGTACAGCAGATATCCGGCGGAGCGGCCCTCCGCGGCGACCCGTTCGGTGCGCCCGGCGTCCAGTACCAGGCCGTCCGCCGACACCACCCCCGACAGGACCAGCTCGGCCACCGCCTCGATGATCCCCGATCCGCATATCCCGGTCACGCCCGCCCCGGCGGCCGCCTCCTCGAACCCCTCCTCGTCCGACCACATATCCACCCCGATCACCTTGAACCGGGGCTCCAGGGTCTCCCGATCGATGCGCACCCGCTCGATCGCCCCGGGCGCGGCCCGCTGCCCGGAACTGATCTCGGCGCCCTCGAAAGCCGGGCCGGTGGGGCTGGAAGCAGCCAGTAGGCGGCCCTCACTGCCCAGCACGATCTCGGCGTTGGTGCCCACATCCACGAGGAGCTGGATGTCTCGGCCTCGATGGGGGCCTTCCGACAGCACCGCGCCGGCCGCGTCGGCGCCCACATGGCCGGCCACACATGGCAGGACGTAGAGGCGGGCCCCGGGATGGGCCTCGATTCCTATGGCAGACGCCTCCATGCGGACCGGCCCGTCGGTGGCCAACGCGAAGGGCGCCACCCCCAAGCGGCTCGGGTCGATCCCCAGCACCAGGTGGTGCATGATCGGATTGCCGACCAGGGTTATCTCCAGCACCGCATGCCGTTCCAACCCGGCCGCCTCGACCAGCTCGCCCACCAGCCGGTCGAGGGCCGCCCGGATGGCGCCGGTGAGCACCGCCTGCCCCCCCTCGTTCATCATCACGTATGAAACCCGGCTCATCAGATCCTCGCCGAAGCGGATCTGGGGATTCATAGTTCCCGCGGAGGCGAGCACCGAACCCGTGGACAGGTCGCAGAGATGTCCGGCCACGGTGGTCGATCCCACATCTATCGCCACACCCGCCGGCCCGTCGTAGAAACCCGGCCACACCCCGGTGACCGCATCCCCGTCGTGGACCGCCAGCGTCACCTTCCACCCGCCGGTGCGCAACGCGTCCTGCAAGCCCACCAGCACATGGTGGTCCACCTCCGAGGGGGCGATCCCCCACTGTTCTTCCAGCGCCTCCAGCACGCGGGCCATATCCGATGCCTGCTTGTGCATGTCGGGGGGCTGCACCTCCAGGTAGTGCAGACGCACCACGGGGTCGACCGGAATGTCCACCACCTCGGCCCGCTTCCTCACCACTTGGCGGTGCACCTGGCTGTAAGGGGGGACGTCGATCACCGCATCGCCCTGCAGCAGGGCGGCGCACGAGAGCCGGTGGCCTTCCCGCAACGGGCGGCGGCGCCCCCGGTAACCCAGCTCCACGTCTCCGGGCGGAGAGAGTGGGCTGCCGATTGACGAAACCCCGGCCGCGGCGCCCAGCGTCACCTGGCAGCGGCCGCATATACCCCGGCCCCCGCACACCGAATCGATGTCCACCCCCAGGCGCCGCGCCGCCTCCAAGACGGTGGCCCCGGCCTCCACCCGCCCCCTCCGCCCCGAAGGGGTGAACACCACCTGTACGGGGGTTGCGGGGGCGCCGGTCACGGGGCGGGCCTCGGCGGTTCTGTTCCGGTCCGGCGCCTGCCTCGCCGGCGGCGGCGGGCCCGATCACCTCCGTTCGCTGTGGACGGGTCGCGGAAGGTACGTATCCAGCTCGCGCAGTCGCGGTCGTTGCCGGTGAGTACGTCGGCGGCCTTGACCGCGTGGACGATCTCCTGCTCCAAGGGGTTGGTTATGGCCGAAGTGAGGCCGTTGGCCATGGCCATGGCCAGGAAGGCGCTGTTGATGCCGCGGCGGTTGGGCAGACCGAAGCTGATGTTGGAGGCCCCGCAGGTGGAGTTGACCCCCAGCTCGTCCCGCAGCCTGCGCAGGATGTGGAACACCTGGACTCCCGCGTATCTCATCGCCCCCACCGGCATGACCAGCGGATCGACCACCACGTCCTGCGGCGGGATTCCGTGGTCGGACGCACGGTGAACGATCTTGGCGGCCACCTCGAACCGCACATCGGGGTCTTCGGATATGCCGGTCTCGTCGTTGGAGATGGCCACCACGGCCGCCCCGTGCTTCGCCACCAACGGGAGGACCCGCTCCAGCCGCTCCTCCTCCCCCGTCACCGAGTTGACCAGGGCCTTGCCTTCGTATACCGACAGGCCGGCCTCCAGCGCCTCGACAATCGACGAATCGATGGAGAGGGGTACGTCCACCAGGGATTGGACCAGCCGCACCGCCTCGGCCAGGATGGCTGGCTCGTCGGCCAGGGGAATCCCGGCGTTGACATCCAGCATGTGGGCGCCGGCCGACACCTGGGCCAAGGCGTCCGCCTCCACCCGCCGGTAGTCGCCCTCCTTCATCTCGGCCGCCAGCATCTTGCGGCCGGTCGGGTTGATCCGCTCCCCGATCACCACGAAAGGGCGGTCCGTTCCGATCACCACCTCCCGGGTGGCCGAGCTCACCATCGTGCGGGGAGAGGTCACGGCCCTGCCCCGCCTTCGCCTGCTCCTCCCGGCGGGGCAGGCCCCCCGGGTTCCTCGTATCCGCCGTTGGCCACCAGCCTGGCCAACCTGTCCGCCGGATATTCCTTCTCGATCCGGGCTGCGGCCGCCTCCGCCGCGGCTTTCACGTCCTCCCCGCACGGCGCGGCGGTGCGGCGCCATTCCTCGATGTACTGGTCGTAGGTGTTCCTGCCCGCCACCATCGCGGCGCGGTCAACGGCTGACTGGAACCGATGGGGCAGCTCGATCGCCGCCTTGTTCCTTCCCGAACGGGCCGTGACCTGGGCGGGGATGTCACGCCACAGGATCGTGACCAGCTCGGATCGGACCCGCTGGTTCCGGTCCGCGGTCCGGCGGGCGGTCATGGACTCCGAACCTCTCGGCGCAACGGGACAGGCCTGCACACGGTCAGGATCATCCGGCCGCCGAGCCGGCGAAACGCTCGAGGCTGCCGCCCAGGTCTCCGAGGCCCACCCGGCGGTGGTGGAACTCGAGGCCGAGGCGGTCGGCGGCTTTCCCGGCCCGCTCCAACAGCCCCGGATCGTCGAACTGGGACAGGTAGACGAGCCTCCGGTAGTTCCCGAAGTAGAGGTCCCGGAGCTGGGGATGCCGGTCGAGCCCCAGCGATTCCCACACCAGGCGGTCGAAGTGCCGGGCGAGGAAATCGGTCAGGTAGAAGGTCCCGTATTCCGCTTCGTGGAGCTCCGTGAACAAAGGGGTCGTGGCGTAGAACTCGTAGCAGTGGGCACCCGGAAGCCGCTCCACGTTCTCCCAACGTTCGATGAGGGAGTCGAGCCGGCCGCCGGTCCCGCAGTCGGCGTAACCGATCAGTACCCGGTCGTAGCGGTCGGCCAGGTTCAGGAGCCGCGTTTCCAGCTCGGGAGCGATCCGCTCCGGGGTGTTGTGGAGCCGGGCCGGCAGGCAGGCGAGGGTCATGTGTTCCCAGCCGTTGATCTTGATGAAGTGGAGTATCTCCGAGGCCAGCGCCCCGCAGGCCAGTACCAGCAGGCGGGGCGGGGCGGGCGCGGGCGGGACGGTCTCTTCCAAGGTGATCCTCGTGCGGACCGGAGCTGCGATCGGCTCAGACATGCTCGCTCATGAGGATGCGGCGCCTCGCCACCAGATCCTTGGCGGTCTCGGCGGCCACCGCGGCGTCCCGGCAGTAGGCGTCGGCGCCGACCGCCCGCCCGAACTCCTCGTTGAGCGGCGCCCCGCCCACCATCACGATGTGGCTGTCGCGGAGACCCCGCTCCACGAGGGTGTCCACCACCACCTTCATATAGGGCATGGTGGTGGTGAGCAGGGCGGACATCCCGAGAATGTCGGGGCGGTGGAGGTCGAGCGCCTCCAGGAACTCCTCTACGTCGGTGTTGATGCCGAGGTCGATGACCTCGAACCCGGCCCCCTCCATCATCATCGCCACCAGGTTCTTGCCTATGTCGTGGATGTCCCCCTTGACGGTCCCGATGACCACCTTGCCGACGCTCTCCGCGCCGGTCTCCGCCAGGATGGGGCGCAGCACCGCCATACCGGCCTTCATCGCGTTGGCCGCCAGCAGGACCTCGGGGACGAAGAGTATCCCGTCCCGGAAGTCGATCCCGACGATCCGCATCCCCCCCACGAGGGCGTCGTTGAGCACCGCGGAGGCGCTCCACCCCCGCTCCAGCAGGATGCGCGTCCCCTCGTCGATCTCCTCGGCGAGTCCGTCGTAGAGGTCGTCGTGCATCTGCTCGACGAGTTCCTCGTCGGAGAGGGTTCTGAGGTCCAGTTCTTCTTCGGTCATATCGATAGGAACGGGTGGAAACCCTTCATCTGGCCGGAAAGGCCCTTGAGCGGAAGTTCCACGATGCGGAACAGTTCTACATCGTGGAACAGCCTACCGTATCCGGCGCCCTCACGGAGGACGATACCCCGCACCTTTCAGCGGTTCTCTCGGCCTCTATCCTCATAGCATTCTACACACGCGACGGTATGCTGTACCGCATCGTAAGAACGTTCCGCATCGTGGAACCGAGGGTCGGGAGCGAGAAGATGAGCGATCTGCCAACCAGCGCCCAAGTGGTGGTGATCGGCGCCGGCATAGTAGGCAACTCGGTGGTCAAACACCTCGCCGAGCTCGGATGGCGGGACATCGTGCAGATCGACAAGGGACCCCTCCCCAACCCGGGCGGCTCCACCGGGCACGCCTCCAATTTCATCTTCCCGGTCGACCACAACAAGGAGATGGCCCATCTCACCCTCGACAGCCAGCAGCAATACGAGGAGATGGACGTCAGCACCTTCTCGGGCGGCCTCGAAGTGGCCCGCACCGAGGAGCGGCTGCACGAGCTGGACCGCCGCATGACCTCGGCCAAGTGCTGGGGAATCGAGAGTTGGCAGGTCAGCCCGGCCGAGGCGGCGGAGCTGGTGCCCTTCCTCGACGAGTCGGTCATCCTGGGGGGCTGGTACACGCCCGGAGTGTCGGTGGTCGACTCCCTGCGGGCGGGCACCCTCATGCGGGAGTACGCCATAGGGAAGGGGGCGCTGTCGGTCCATCCGCTCACCGAGGTGCTCGACATCGAGGCCGACCGGGGGCGCATCAGGGCGGTGGTGACCGACAAGGGCCGGATCGCCTGCGAATACGCGGTGATCGCCTGCGGGGTCTGGTCGCCCCGCCTGGCCCGGATGGCCGGGGCGTCGATCCCCCTCACCCCCGCCGTGCATCAGATGATCGACGTGGGGCCGCTAGAAATCCTCGCCGCCACCAACAACGAGATCGGCTACCCGATCGTCCGGGACATGGACACCTTCTGCTACGAGCGTCAGACCGGCGGCTCCATGGAGGTGGGTTCCTACGCCCACCGACCGATCTTCCACCACCCGGACACCATCCCCTCGATCGAGGCGGCCCGCCTGTCGCCCACCGAGCTGCCCCTCACCATGGACGACTTCGATCCGCAGCTCGAGCAGGCGTTGGAGCTCATGCCCTTCCTCGGAGACGCCGAGATCAAGTACGGCATCAACGGGCTGCTATCCCTGACCCCCGACGCCATGCCCCTGGTGGGCGAGACCCCGGAGGTGGAAAACCTCTGGTCCTGCGCGGCCATCTGGATCAAGGAAGGGCCGGGCACCGGACGGGCGCTGGCCGAATGGATGACCCAGGGCTACCCCGAGATCGACCCCCACGCCTCCGACATCGCCCGTTTCTACCCCTACATGAAAACCGAACGGCACATCCTGTCCCGGTGCGCCGAGCACTTCAACAAGACCTACGGGATCGTCCACCCCCGGGAGCAGTGGGAAACCAGGCGCAACAGCCGGGTCAGCTCCCTCCATCCCATCACCTCGGCCCTGGGCGCCGTGTACTTCGAGGCGGGCGGCTGGGAACGGCCCCACTGGTACGAGTCCAACGCCCCCCTGCTCGAGGAGTACCGCGACCGCATCCCGGAGCGCCCGCACGAGTGGGATTCCCGTTGGTGGTCGCCCATCCAGAACGCCGAACATCTGGCCCTGCGGGACCGGGCGGGCATGGTCGACCTGACCGCCTTCGCCATCTTCGACATCGAGGGGCCGGGCGCCCTCGACTACATGCAGCACATGACGGTCAACCAAGTGGACCGCCCGGCGGGAAGCGGCATATACACGCCGTTGCTCACCGAGCAGGGAGGGTTCCGCTCCGACCTCACGGTGCTGCGAATGGGCGACGCCCGTTTCCGGGTGGTCACGGGCGGTTTCGACGGCGGGCGCGACGCCTACTGGTTCCGCAATCGGCTCCCCGAGGACGGGTCCGTAGTCTTCACCGATATGACCTCGGCGCTGTCCACCATCGGCGTGTGGGGACCCGACGCCCGCCAGCTGGTGGAGAAGGTCACCGCCGACGACATCTCCCATGAAGGGTTCCCCTACGGCACCTGGAAGCACGCCGTCATCGACTCGATCCCGGTCATCATGTTCCGCATCTCCTACGTGGGCGAGCTCGGCTGGGAGATCTACACGAACATGGAACACGCCCCGATGTTGTGGGAATCCCTCTGGGAGGCGGGCCGGGAGTTCGGGGCGGCGGCGGTGGGGGCGGGCGTCTACGGAACCACCGGCCGGCTGGAGAAGGGCTACCGCCTGATGGGGGCCGAGCTGGAATCGGAGTACAACCCGGTGGAAGCCGGTCTGGCCCGCCCCTTGGTCAAGAAGGCCGACTTCATCGGGAAGCAGGCCTATCTGGCCGCCCGCGACGCGGGCCCGGCGGCGGTGTGCTGCACCCTGACCATGGAGAGCCATGTGTCAGGCTCGGGCACCCCCCGCTTCCCGATGGGCGGCAACGAGCCGATCCTCACCCCGGATGGAGAGCGGATCGTGGACGCCGCGGGGCGGGTGTCGCGGGTTACATCGGCCGGCGCCGGACCGTCGCTGGACGCCTACCTCCTCCTCGGATACCTGCCTGCGGACCTGGCGGAGGAGGGCCTGCGCCTCCAGATCATGTACCAGAACGAGCTGTTCCCGGTCGAGGTGGCCCGGGTAGGGTCGCGGCCCCTGTTCGATCCGGACGACAGCCGGATGAAATGCTGAGCGGCGTCCACCGCCGTCCCGGACCCGCCCGCTCCGGACCCGCCGCAACGACAGGCGCCCCGAGGTAGCCCGATGCGGATACTGGCGTGCGTCAAGAGGGTCCCCGCGCCGGGGGCGAAGATCATCCTGACGCCTGACGGCCAGGACATCGACGCCGCCCTGCTGGGGTTCACGGTCAGCCCCCACGAGGAGTGCGCCGTCGAGGAGGCGGTCCGGATCGTCGAGCGGGAGGGCGGTTCGGTGACGGTGATGACGCTGGGTCCGCCGGAGGCCGAGGAACAGCTCCGCTCGGCGGTGGCGGTGGGGGCGGACTCCGGGGTACTCCTGTCGACCGACGACCCCGACTGGGATCCTGTGTCCACCGCCAAGGCCTTGGCCGCCGCGGTCGCCGAGATGGAGGCCGGGGCGGGGCGGCCGTTCGACCTGATCCTGTTCGGCAACGAGTCGGCCGACTCCTGCGGCTACCAGGTGGGCATCCGGACGGCCAGGATGCTGGACCGCCCGATCGTGAACGGGATCAAGGGCATCGACGCGGGGGAAGGATCGGTCACCCTCCGGCGGGAGACGCCTTCCGGTTCGGAGGTCTACCGGCTCCCTCTCCCGGCGGTGGTCGGGGTCAAGGAGGGCATCAACCTGCCCCGCTACCCCACCCTGAAGGGCCGGATGGCCGCCAGAAGGGCCTCGATAGAGAGAATGGAGCCGGCCGCCGGATCGAGCGGGCAGTCCAAGGTGATGCTGGCAACCCCGCCCGCGGCGGGAAGCACCGTGGATATCCTCGGCGAGGGGGCGGAGGCGGCCCCGGCCGTCGTCGACGTCATGGAAGGGCTGGGCCTGCTGTGAGCGTGTTTCTCTACATGGTCGAGCACGACCGAGGCCGGATCGAGGAGACCGCCCTGGGCGGCCTGACCGGGGCCCGCCTGCTGGCCGAGGCTATGGGCGCCCGGCTCCAGGCCGCGGTGATCGGCGAAGGAGCGGAGGCCGTCGCAGGCGAGATCGACCCGTACGGCCCCGAAGAAATCCATCTGGTGCGGCATCCGATGCTCACCGATTACGGACCCGACGCCTGGGCCGACAGCCTGGTCCAGCTGGCCGCCTCGGTCGATGCGGCGGCGGTGATGGCGGACGGCACCGACCGGGGCAACGAGGTCATGGCCCAGTTGGGCGCCCGGATGGACCTGGCGATGGTCGCCAACTGCCTGGAGATCGAAGCCGACGGCGCCGGGGACGGCGGCGACTGGCTGATGACCCGGGTGCGATGGGGCGGGAGCCTCCATGAGCGAGCCCGGCTGTCGGCCCCCACCAAGCTGGTCACCCTGGCCCCGCACAGCACCGAGGCCGCCCCCGCACCCCGGCCCGGCGGCGGGCGGGTTTCCATGTTCACCCCCTCGCTCGACGAGTCGGCCCTGACCACCATGGTGCTAGACCGGGTGACCGTCTCGGAGGGAATCACCCTGGCCACCGCCCCGGTGGTGGTGAGCGGCGGGCGGGGCGTAGGGAGCGTCGAGGGCTTCACCATCCTCGAGGAGCTGGCCGACCTTCTGGGCGGCGCGGTGGGCTGTTCCCGGGTGGTTACGAACAACGGCTGGAAGAACCACAAGTTCCAGGTGGGCCAGACCGGAACCGTGGTGGCGCCCGACCTGTACATAGCGTGCGGCATATCGGGGGCCATCCAGCATTGGGTGGGCATGATGAACGCCAAGAACGTCCTGGCCATCAACATCGACCCCGACGCCCCAATGGTCACCAAAGCCGACTGGGCGGTGATCGCCGACCTTCACGAGGTGGTCCCGGCCATCACCGCCGAGGTCACCCGCCGCCGCGGCCTGGCCCGAGAAACCGGCTGACCACCCACACCCCCACCAAGAAGTGCTAACCCAATTTTTCTCAGACGGGGTGGGTGAAGCACAGCCCCTCTTCCTGCGACGCGGCTTCGGGCCGGATTACATATCCCTGTTTATATGCTATAACACATATCGAGATGGCGGTGTTTCCCAAACGGCGTATCGATCCGGCCCGGTGGCCGGCGTGGTCGATCATCCGGGAGGCGCGCCGGAAGGCAGGGCTCACCCAGACCGAGTTGTCGAAACGGGCCGGAACTTCGCAGGCCGAGATCAGCCGGTATGAGCGCGCCCTCGTCCTGCCGGAGCTGGCGACCCTCACCCGGATCGTCGAAGCCTGCGGTATGCACCTGGAGCTGAAGTTGGTCGACCGCCCCGATCACGAGCTGCTCTCGTCCACGGCGCTGAGCCAGACGGTGGAGGAACGACTGGCCGCCAACGACGACTACGCATCGTTGGTGTCCCGGCTTCGTTCGGGCATCGCCCCGTGAGCGATCCAGACGCACCCGAACTCTCGACCAGAGAAATAGTCGAAACGCTGTACCGGCTCTCGGAACACAGCCGTCGGCCCCGATGAAGCGTTGATCGCCTGCGGTCAGGCCACTCGTTCGGTGAACGGAAGGTTCTCAGTCACCGCCGGAAGCAACCTGCCTTCCACAGACACCTCCAGCTCCGTCCCGGGGTCGGCCGCCCCCCGCTCGACGAAGACGAACCCCAGGTTCGACCCGAAGCGGGGCGAATAGGCGGCCGAGGTGAGCTTCCCGACCCGTTCGCCTTCCCTGAACACCGGGTAGGGAACCGGGTTCCCCATGATGGGATCGCCGCCGACCCGTGCGCCGACCAACAGGCGGTCCGCCCCCTGCTCGGCGATCTTCAGCAGAGCCGAACGCCCGGCGAAGTCCCCCTCAGCGTCGAACGCCACCAGACGACCCTGACCCAGCTCGAAGGGATTGACCGAATCGTCCATATCGGCGCCGTACGCGAGGATGCCCCCTTCGATGCGGCGGATCTGGCTGGGGGCGGCGGGCCGGACGTTGTACCGGCGGCCGGCCTCGAACAGCATTTCCCACAACCGCGCGCCCCGGGTGCGGTCGGTCAGGAACACCTCGTAGCCGTACTCGCCCGACCAGCCGGTTCGGGAAACCAGCAGCCGAACCCCCTCCAGGGAAGTCCAGGCACACCGGTAATAGGGCAAGCCTGCTATCTCGGCGCCGAACACATCCTCCATCAGAGGCTTCGATTTGGGGCCTTGGACTTGGAGGGGAGACACGTCCGGCTCCCTGACCGTTGCGTCCCAGCCCCGCTCCCAGGCGATGGCCTGCGCCCACAACAGGACGTCGCGGTCGGCCAGCGACAGCCAGAACCTGTCCTCCCCCACCCGCAGGAGCACCGGATCGTTGAGTATCCCGCCGTCGTGGTTGCAGACGAAGGTGTAGCGGGCCTGCCCCACCCCGACCCGGGACACATCACGCGTGCATAGATACTGCGTGAGACTCATCGCATCGGGGCCCTCGATCTCGACCTGACGCTCGCACCCCACATCCCAGATGGTCACGTCTTTCACCAACGCCCGGTATTCATCGAGCATGCCCGAGAACCGAGCAGGCAGGATCATGTGGTTGTAGACCGACACCCCGGTCATACCTGCCCGAAGGGCCGCCTCGAAGTACGGAGACACGCGCACTCTCGGCGATCGGATCAGCCGAAGATCTTCCTCCACCGGTCACGCCTCCCAGACGGTCGACAGCGGCAAGGCAACTATAGGGTTCCCCCAAGGACAGGACGCCGCAATAGAGCTACCCGGCGGTGAACCGGCGCCGATTCCGAACCCCCCCCACCTGATAAACGGCTACACTTTGGGAGTCTTTTGCCAGCCCCCCCCCCCGGCGCGCGGTCAACCAAGTTGGAATAGGAATGAGTAGCAACAATCCCCGATGTCCGAAGTGCGGGAGTGGCATGGTACGGCGCATCGCGCGCAAGGGACCAACTACTGGGAAACATTTCTGGGGATGCGGAGATTATCCCAGGTGCCGAGCAACTCGCGAGCTCAACGATGTTAGCTCGGAACCAACGAATCCACCGAAACCAATACCTCCATCAACTACGACAAGGGGGGCCAAGAACCGGCGGGCGGTAAACCTGCGGGATCGGCGCGTCGTTTGGCGTGATGGCAGCATCAACACCTTTAGCAAGCGGGGATGGCGGGTCGAGTACCACACTGTGGGGGCTTCGTTGCGCTCTGTTGAGGTCGACGGTATAGACGACCTCTCCAACTGTTGGGTGGCCAGCGAAGACCGATACCACGAATATCAGGGCGCCGATGACAACACTCGGCGCGTACTGGAAGTAATGGGGAAACTGCTTCGCCGGGGAGGTGCCCCGCCCCTGCACCCCGACTCTGAGCGAATCCTGCTCGAGTCTGTAGGACTGGGTGAACGCATCCGGTCTAGCCCGCTGCGCGGTGATGTGTCCCCGGCGCTGCGAGAACCGTACACCGTGAATCGCGCTGTGCTCGCAGTGCCCCTCGACGGCTATCACGCCGAGGTCGAACCCGGTCTGGTTGAATCCGAAGCCGAGCGAAGCCTGATGGAATGGATGGCCGAGCACCATCCCCGGACTGTTCGCTGGCTGATGCCTCAGGCTTCGTTCGACGACCTGTTGAAAGCGGCAGGACGTGATCGGCAAGGCGACCGACGCTGCGATTTTCTGTGGGCACCCCCCGGCGGCCGCCCTTTCGTAATCGAGGTGGACGGCATCCAGCACAGTGGTCAAGAGCTGACCGATCAGCAGAGGGATCGGTTACTCCAAGACATCGGCATAGAAACTATCCGAGTCAGTACGAACGAGATTGGAAATGGACAGGGTCCTCAACTCGAAGCCATTACCAACGCGATAAATGATGCTATGGAACAACCTCAACAACCCTCAGAAGTAGATTTACACCTGGTCTGGGGACCTATCCAGGTGCACCGCCTGGTGCTAGGGCTGTGCGAGGCGGTCCGCCGCGGATTTCTGAGCGGGGAATACTGGGTTGTGGAAGTCGAAGACCCCACGGAAAGGGCTGTAGGTCTTGTGGCACCCTACTTGGAAACGCTGTATGCCCTTGACAGCTTATGGGGATCCGGTACCGCCTCCCCCGTACGAGTACGGTTCAAGAACGGTGCTACGGAGGTACTCCTCCACCGTACCCCGGAGGGTCGATACAAGAAGCGTCGAGAGTCGGCCGAGGAATCTGCGCCCACCTCCCACACTCGTATCTTGCTGCAATGCGACCGTACCTCGTGTCAACGGCTTCCCGACCGTGACAACATCCCCACGGTGGTAATCCGATCCACAGGTGTTCCTGTTTTCATGTCCGACCCTTTAGGGACGGACCGCGGCCAGCCCGTTCGCATCAAAGAGGGTGGTATCCGGGGCGCTTTGAGGTCCTTGCTCCGCGCCGTGTTCGCCAAGGAAGACTTCCGCGAGGGGCAGTACGAGGCCCTAGTCGAAGTGATAGCCGGGCGGGACTGCGCCGTGCTTCTCCCCACAGGTGCGGGCAAGAGCCTCATCTACCAGCTCGCCGGGCTGTGCTCCCCCGGGCGAACCCTGGTGATAGACCCACTGGTAGCGCTGATCGAGGATCAGATCGAAGGCCTGCTCTACCACGGTATCGACCGCGCAGAAGACATCACGGGAGCCAGCCGAAATCAAGGACAGGCTTTGAACACCGTAGCCGAAGCCAACGCCTACTTCGTATTTGTCGCGCCCGAACGTCTTCAAATACAAGGATTCCGAGATGCCCTCCAAGTGTTGACCTTCAATACCCCTGTAAATCTGGTCGTCGTAGACGAGGCCCACTGTGTCTCCGAATGGGGACACGACTTCCGGCATGCATATCTCGACCTGGGCCGTGTCCTCCGTGATGTATGCAGTGATGCGACAAAGACACCACCGCCGTTGCTGGCACTTACGGGCACGGCGTCACGAGTGGTACTGCGCGATGTACTTTTCCAACTGGACATCAAGGAAGATTCGGATAACTCTATCGTGCGACCAAAGTCGTTCGACAGACCCGAACTCAAATATGTGGTGCACCTTTCCGACAATAATCGTCCGGCTTTGCCTGGGGTTTTGCGTAGTTTGCCCGTAATGTTCGATGAGCCAGAAGCCAGGTTCTTCGCGCCTACCGACGAGCGGACCTTCTCAGGATTGGTGTTCGTTCCCACAGTCAACGGACAGTATAGTCTGACAGATACCGCCGAGGAAGTACGTAGAGTCATTTCTACCGTCGGGATGTACTCAGGTAGTACAAAACCGGACGGTCTCGCCTCAAGGGATTGGGCGAGAATGAAACGGGACCATGCCCGCCGCTTCAAGAACAACTCAATTGTAGCTTTGGTGTCCACCAAGGCTTTCGGTATGGGGATCGATAAACCCAACATCCGCTGGGTTATCCACAACATGCTGCCGAGTTCCATTGAATCATACTACCAGGAGGTAGGCCGGGCGGGGCGCGACGGGCAAGAGTCGGAGTGTGTGCTCATCTTGAGCGAATTCGACGAAGAGCGCAACCGACGCCTGCTTGCGGAGGACCGGCCATTGGAGTCCATACGCCATCGGCATCAGGGTATTCACTACAACGAGGGAGATATGGTAACCACCGCCCTGTGGTTTCATCTTAATAACTACACCGGTATCAACTCTGAAGTGTCAAAATTGGTAAACGTTGCTAACGAATTATCCCCAGAGATGGAACGTCGGCAGATCGAACTGCCGTTCCGAGATGAACGAGAACTTCGTGAGCGGGCGCTCCACCGATTGTTCATCCTAGGAGTGGTGAAGGACTATTTGGTGAATTGGGGGTCGCGTAGTTTCACCGTCACTGTCGATGCTGTGGAGACTGGTGATGTCGTTGGTGGATTGATGAACTTCGTCAAGCGGAGCCAGCCTGGGCAGTTGGCCGCGACAACAGATCGTATCGGCGATCCAGAAGACCTGATGACCGCCATCGCGGTATGCGGGCGAGAGCTGATAGAATTCGTATATCGAACGATTGAGCAGGCGCGCCGCCGGTCGCTTAGAGAGATGTGGCTGATGGCACACAGGGCCGCTACGAGCAGGGACCCAAACATGGAGCTACGACGTCGGATATTGGAGTACATGACCGAAGGAGACGCGTTCCCGGTGTTGTTATGCTTGGCAGAGAATGCTGATTTTCGGTTCTCGGAATGGGTGTCCGAATGGGGTGTCATCGAGAGCGAGGCCGACGCACGCGAGTGGCGCGCCGCGGCAGGCCGGCTACTCGAATCATATCCTACTCATCCTGGGTTGCTCGCCTCCCGAGCTATATCTGAATCTCTTATTCCGGAGGGTGACACTCACGAGTTCGAGTCGAACCTGATATCGTCCCTACGGGCGGCACGTACCGAATATCAAGCAAGTCCGGGCAACATAGACGACGGTGTTCACGGAATGTTCGGAAGGGTAAGAGAATGGCAACCTTTATGGACTGCCGCGGTTATCGGGGCGGCTCACCACAACGTAGCCCTGTCCGAGAATGTCACCGAAATGGCAGCGGCACATGCCGACGAGATATGGTCCCTAGCCGTATTTCCACTCGCCGACGGCCTAGAGTCCACCCTTCAACAACTGACTGACGCGGCACCGAAAATCTACGGAGGTTAGCAATATGGCGCAAGACAACACGGTTGAGTTCGAGACGGTCAAGCGGCGCTTCGATGAAGCTACGGGTGCTCTCGATGAGCTACACGGGCAGCTCGAAAAGTTGGCTGATGCCAAGGAAACACAGGAGCGGGCCTCGGATGCCATTTCCGGCGCATCCGACAGCCTGCGGGGAACCTCGGAGACGCTGGCGTCGTTCTGTGACCAGCTGAGGTCGGCGTTGGAAAAGACACAAGAAGCGCTGCAACAAGCGGAGAACCTGGCAACCGGGGCCGAGATCACCGCCATCCGCACCGGGGTAGAAGGCACCCAGGCCCAGGTCGACAAGCTGACCCAACACGCACAGACCACCGACAGCAGACTGACCGAACTCACCGACGGACAGGAAGCCATCCGCGACCAGGTGGGCGGTATCCAGGCCCGGATCGAAGGAGAACTTTCTGAGTCACGTCAGGCGTTGGACAGCACGCGTTCCGAGTTGGCCGCCGCCAAGGAACTCCTGACCGACGTCAAAGGCTTGGTTGCCGGCTTGCCGACCAGACACCGCCGCAAGTTCGACGACCTGGATCTCTAGCCGCAGGTTCCCGGCGCGGAGAAGTGTCGTGCGGCGGATCGGCGTATCATTGCCGCTACGAAGCAGACAAGGAGTACCCCCATGAGCGGCGTGATCGTTACCTGTGCGATAACCGGCTCCTCCCACACCCCCACCATGAACAGCGACATCCCCATCACGGTCGAGGAGCACGTGACCCAGGCGGTGGACGCCGCCGGGGAGGGGGCGAGCGTCATCCACATCCATGCCCGGGACCCCATGGACGGGCGGCCCGTCTCCGATCCCGGCATCTTCCGGGAGTACTGCGCCGGGATCAAGGAAGGGTGCGACGCCGTGGTTTCGATCACCACCGGGGGCGCCACCGGCCAGACCATCGAGGAGCGCCTGCGGGTCATCGAAGTTCTCAAGCCCGAACTAGCCACCTGCAATCTGGGCACCATGAACTACGGGCTCTTCCAGATGATCCCCCGCTACGAGGGGCGCTGGAAATACGACTGGGAGGAGCCTTTCCTCGAGAGCACCAAGTGGGAGCCGTTCGTCAACACCTTCGGCGACATCGAATACATGCTCACCGTGCTGGCCGAGAAGACCGGATGCCGCTTCGAGTTCGAGGCCTACGACATCGGCCACCTCTACACCCTGGCCTACTTCGCAGACCGGGGCCTAGTGAAGCCCCCCATCTTCGTGCAGTTCGTGATGGGCACGTTCGGGGGCATCGGACCCGACGTCGAAAACGCGGCGGCGATGAAGACCGTGGCCAACCGCCTGTTCGGGCACGACCTGGAATGGTCGATCCTCGGCGGGGGCCGCTTCCAGTTCGACATCGTCACCGCCGGGGCCGTCATGGGCGGCAACGTGAGGGTCGGGCTGGAGGACGGCATCTATCTGCGGAAGGGCAGGCTGGCCGAATCCAACGCCGAGCAGGTGGCCAAGATCGTGCGCATCCTGCGCGAGCTGTCCCGCGAGCCCGCCGCCCCCGCCGAGACCAGGAAACGCTTGGCCCTCAAGGGTCTGGGCGCGGTCGCCTTCTGACCGTGATAACCGGCGCGGACGGCCTGCCGCGGCGTCCGGCCGTGCGGACCTGCCCCAACCGAGAGCACCGCGGATGATGAACCCCCATCCCAGGGTCTTCGGTGTGATCGGAACCGGGGTGATCGGCGCCGGATGGGCGGTCAGGGCGCTGAGCCGCGGCCTCGACGTAGCGGCATGGGATCCGGCCCCGGGCGCCGACCGGCGGCTGCGGGAAGCCGTCGACCGGGCCTGGCTCTCCGTCCAGCGGCTGGGCCTGTATCCGGGCGCCCGGCCCGACCGGGTCACCTTCCTGGACACCCCCGAAGAGGTATGCGCCGCCGCCGATTTCATCCAGGAGTCGGCCCCCGAGGACGAGGATCTCAAGACGGCCCTGCTGGCCCGCCTCGATGCGGCCGCCCCGCCCGGCGTGGTCATCGCCTCCAGCTCCTCCGGCCTGCTGCCCACCCGGATCGCATCCGGCTGCGCCCATCCCGAGCGGGTGGTCGTCGGCCATCCTTTCAACCCCGTCTACCTGCTCCCGCTGTGCGAGGTGGTGGCCGGCGGGCGCACCTCCCCCGAAACCGTCGAGCGGGCCGCCGAGGTGTACGACTACCTGGACATGTATCCGCTGGTGGTGCGCAACGAGCTGCCCGGCTACCTGTCCGACCGGCTCCAGGAGGCGATGTGGCGGGAGATCCTCCACATCGTGAACGACGGCATGGCCACCACCGGGGAACTCGACGACGCCATCGTCTACGGACCGGGGCTGCGCTGGGCGGGCATGGGCACCAACCTCACCTTCCATCTGGCCGGCGGACGCCCGGGCATGCGACACATGCTGGAACAGTTCGGCCCCGCCCTCGCCCTCCCCTGGACCAGGCTGGAGGCGCCGGAGCTCACCGACCGGCTGATCGACGACATGGTGGAGGGAACCGCCGAGCAAGCCGCCGGGCGGAGCGTCGAAGAGCTGGAACGGATGCGGGACGACTACCTGCTGGCCGTGATGAGAGCGCTGCGCTCGGCGGGGGTGGGCGCCGGGGGCATCCTGGCCCGCCGGGAAGCCCGCCGCTACGGCCAGGGCGCCGAGCCGTGGTCCGAGGGGGACCGGATCGCGGCGCCTCTGGAGCTGTTCTCCTGCGACGTGGAGCCCGACTGGGTGGACTACAACGACCACATGACCGAGGCCGCCTACCTGACCGCCTTCGGATGGGCCGCCGACGCCCTGTTCCGCTACATAGGCGACGACGAGGAGTACCGGGCCGCCGGGCATTCCTTCTACACGGTGGAGACCCACATCAACTATCTGAGGGAGGTGAGGGGCGGCGACTCCCTGCGCTTCACCACCCTGGTGGTGGGCCTGGACGACAAGCGGCTCCACATCTACCACGAGATGTTCGACCTCCGCACCGGGGAGCGGGCGGCCGCCGCCGAGCAGATGCTGCTGCATATGGACACCGAAACCGGGCGCCCGGCCCCGATCGAGGGAACCCCCGCCTCGGCCCTGGAAGCCGTACGCCGGGTGCATAGGACGGCGCCCCGGCCCGAATACCTGGGAAGGGTGATGGCAACCAAAGGTGAGACCTAGAGTGAAGCCTGAAGTTGAACGAGAAGTTGAAGCCTGGAGAGGTGGATCATGGACTTCGCGCTGAGCGATGAACAGAAGCTGATAGTGGAGACAGCCCGGCTGTTCACCGAGCAGGAGCTGTTCCCCTACGAATCCGAGGTGGAGCTCACCGGCCGGGTTTCTCCGGAGCTGGTGGACCGGATCAAAACCCGATCCATCGCGGCGGGCATCTACGCCGCCAACATGCCGGCCGAGTACGGAGGGGCGGGCCTCGACCCCCTCACCCTGGCGCTGGTGGAGCGGGAACTGGGGGCCGCCTCCTTCGCCCTCCAGTACATAGTGGCCAGGCCTTCCAACATCCTGCGGGCCTGCCGGGGCGAACAGATCGAACGCTATCTGCTGCCCACCGTCCGGGGCGAGCGGGTCGAATGCCTGGCGATGAGCGAACCGGACGCCGGCTCCGACCTGCGGGGCATGAAGTGCACGGCCTCCCGGGGCGGGGGCGGCTATGTCATCGACGGCGCCAAGCACTTCATCAGCCACGCCGACCTGGCCGACTACGTCATCCTGTTCGCCGCCACCGGCGAAGAGCCCGGACCCAGAGGGCCCCGCAAGCTGATCACCGCCTTCCTCGTGGACATGGATACACCCGGATTCGAGGTGCGCCCCGGCTATCGGGCGGTGTCGAACCGGGGTTACCACAACTTCGTCTTGAACTTCGACGGTTGCCGGGTGCCCGAATCGGCCGTCCTGGGGGAGGAACACCGGGGTTTCGAGGTGGCCAACGAATGGCTGGGCTCCACCCGGCTCCAAGTGGCGGCCGTCTGTCTGGGCCGGGCCCGGCGCGCCATCCGCCTGGCAACCGAATGGGCGGTGGACCGCCGCCAGTTCGGACAGCAGATCGGCAAGTTCCAGGGGGTGTCGTTCAAGCTGGCGGACATGAAGACCCGATACGAGGCCGCCGAGCTGCTCACCCTCCGGGCGGCCTGGAAGGACGGGGAGGGCGTCATGACCGACACCGACGCGGCCATGGCCAAGCTGTACGCCAGCGAGATGTGCCAGTTCGTCACCGACGAGGCCATCCAGATCTTCGGCGGCATGGGCCTGATGGACGAGATGCCGCTGGAACGGCTGTGGCGGGACACCAGGGTGGACCGCATCTGGGACGGCACCTCCGAGATCCAGCGCCACATAATCTCCCGGGCGATGCTCCGGCCCCTCGGCGGATGAAACGGGCGGCTTCACGGGCGGCGCCCGCCGGCCTCCTGCGCACGCCCCGTCCGCCCGGCCCGCCGGAGACCGCCGGAACGGCAGAACCGGCAACGACGTCCGATATGACGCCCGGCATGAGGCGCCGCCGCACCCGGCATCCATGGATCCGACTTTTCGCGTTCTTCGCGCCAAAACCCCCGGCTCCGCCGGGCCCCCACCCCCGCCTCCACCGATCCAAGGCCGCAGACGGCGGGAGGGCGCGTGGGCCCGGCCCGCACTCGGTCGGTCGTCGGCTAGTTTCGCGCCCCCTTCCCCTTAGGACGATGCGCCGGATGGCCGGCCGGTCCCGGGGCGGGCGCCGTTATGATCTCAGCAGAACTACTGTGATATGTATCACTAACACTTCTTATATCATAAATAAGGGCGGTGGTCAACCCCCTTGCCGCCCCGGCCTCTGGAATCTCTACGCCCCGGCCGATCTCCCTGACACGACCATTCGCATCGAGGTCAACCCCCCGGCCGCCGGATGAGGGCGCACGGCCAGGGCCGCGACCTTCACCGCCTCCTGGACCCCCGGACCGTGGCGGTTGTCGGAGGCCTCCCCGCCGAGCAGGCCGTAAGGCAGTCGGACCTGCTCGGCTACGAAGGCGAGATATGGCCGGTCCACCCCACCCGCCGCACCATGGCCGGGCGCCGGGTCCACCGGTCGCTGGACGATCTGCCCGGGATACCCGACGCCGCCTTCGTGGCGGTCAACCGGCATCTCACCGTGGAGGTGGTGCACGATCTGGCCCGCCTGGGGTGCGGCGGGGCGGTGCTGTACGCCTCCGGATTCGCCGAGGCCGGAGAGGAGGGCGCCGAGCTCCAGGAACAGCTGATCTCCGGGCACGATATGCCGCTCGTGGGACCCAACTGCTACGGAACGATCAGCGGGGTGACCGGCGCCGCCCTGTGGCCGGATGTGCACGGCTGCCGCCGGGTGGAAGCCGGACCGGGGCTGATCAGCCAGTCCGGGAACATAACCCTCAACCTCACCATGAACCGCAGGGGCGTCGACTTCAGCTACATAGTCTCCCTCGGCAACCAGTCGTCGGTAACCGCCGAGGAATGCCTCTCCCACTTTGCCCGCCGCCCCGAGGTGACCGCGGTGGGGCTCTACCTGGAATCGATCATAGATCCCATCGCCTTCGGCCGGGCCGCGCTGGCCTGCCGAGAGGCGGGGACCCCCGTGGTGGTGCTCAAGTCCGGGCGTACGGATCGGGCCGGCCGGATCACCTCGTCCCACACCGCGGCCCTGGCCGCTCCGGCGGACGCCTACGACGCCCTCTTCGAGCGGTACGGAGTGGCGGCGGCGGAGTCCCTGCCCGAGCTGGTCACCATCCTCGGGTTGCTCGACGCGATCGGCCCGCTTCCCGGGAACCGCCTGGTGTCCCTGTCCTGTTCGGGCGGCGAGGCGGCGCTGGCGGCGGATCGGGCCGTCCACCGCCGGGTGGTGTTCGAGCCGTTCGCCCCCGAGCATGCCGCCCGGGTGAAGGCGACCCTGTCCGGGCCGGCGGCGGTCACCAACCCGCTCGACTACCACACCTTCATCTGGGGAGACGAGGCCGCTCTCGAGCGGTGCTTCACGGAGGTGCTGACCGGTCCGTTCGACGCCGCCATGCTGATCCTCGACTGGCCGGCCGACGGCATCGACGACACCGACTGGTGGCCGACCCTCCGGGCCTTCGAGTCGGCCGCCGCCGCAAGCGGCACGCCCGGGTTGGTGACGGCGGGCCTGGCGGAGAACCTGCCCGACCGGATCCGGGAACACCTGACCGAACGGGGCGTGGGGGTGGCCTACTCCATCGACGAGGCGCTGGGCGGGATGGCGGCCGCGGCGGCGGTGGGGCGGTGGTTCGACCGGGACCCGCCGCCGATCCACCTGCCTGCCGGAGGCCCGCCGCGGCCCCTGCCCCCGCCCTCCGGCGGCGCCTCCGATGACCGCCGCACCGAGACCCTCGACGAACCCGCCGCCAAGGCGCTGCTGCGGAAGGCGGGGATCGCTGCGCCCGCCGGGACGGTGCTGACCGGACAGGCGCCCGCCGGAAGGCCGGCCATTCCGGACCGCCTCCGCTTCCCGCTGGTCGCCAAGACGGTGGGCCCCGGCCACAAGACCGATCTGGGCGGGGTGATCACGGGGATCGACAACGCAGAGGATCTGGAAACGGCCCTCCGGCGGCTGGGCGGCTCAGGACGCCCGGTCCTGGTCGAGGAACAGATCACGGAGGGTGTAGCCGAGCTGTTGGTGTCGGCCCGCCGGGAAAGACCGATCGGGCTGGTCGCGACCCTGGGGGCGGGCGGCACGCTGGTGGAGCTCCTCGCCGACACCGTCACCCTGCTGCTCCCGGCCTCCCCCGACGATATACAGAGGGCGGTCGGCCGCATGCGGATCGGCCGGCTGCTCCGGGGTATGCGGGGGCGGCCGGCCGCCGACCTGGGCGCGGTGGCAGGAGTGGTAGACCGCCTCACCGCTCTGCTGACCGACCGGCCCGATCTGATCGAGGTCGAGATCAACCCGCTGATCGTCACCCCCGATTCGGCCTGGGCGGTCGACGCCCTGGTGACCGTTTCGCCGTGATCTGCTCCCGGCGGCGCCGGGCGGACCTAGGTCGGTCGTAAGACCCGTAGACACAAGGGGGTTGACGATGTCGCACTTCTATGGTATAGTTCATAATGTAGAACAACGCAAGCATCACGCAGCTCCGGACTGCGGTTGGTTGCAGCATCTGGCTGAGCCGAAACCTCACGGGATACGGACAGGCCCCCGCGCCCGTCCCCTCCCCGGACCTGGATCGGTGGAGGCGGGGGTGGGCACCCGGCGAAGCCGGGAGGCGCGCGGAGGTCGCGAAAATCCAAGACTCCCGCCCCTCTCCCACGCCTGCATTCTCCAAGGGTTCCGTGTATTGAACGGGGCGGCCAAATCCAAGACGTCCGCCCTCCTTCCCGCCTGGGCAACCGTGAGGAGAACAGGCGGCCCGCTTCCTGTCGCGAAAATCCCAGACACCTACCCCTCCCCCACGACTACGGGGCTGCTGACAATCGAGCTTCGCTGGGCGGCCTGATCACGACACGCCGGCCCGAGTCTGCCGCATCTGGACGATCACCTCGTTTCTCCTGGCATGAGACCGCGGCCAGACCGGGCGGCTTCACGGGAAGTGCATCTATAGACTCCGGACGATGACCGACGCAGTCAGGGTGATCCGCCGGGGCGCAACGATCGAGGTCACCCTCGACCGCCCCAAGGCCAACGCCATCGACGCCCAGACGAGCCGCGAGCTGGGCGGGGTGTTCACCGATTTCCGCGACGACCCCGGCCTCAGGGCGGCGATCTTCACCGGAGCGGGCGATCGGTTCTTCTCGGCGGGATGGGACCTGGCGGCCGCCGCGGCGGGGGAAGCTTACGAGAGCGACTACGGGCCGGGGGGGTTCGGCGGCTTCCCCGAGCTTCCCGGGCTGAACAAGCCGGTGATCGCCGCCGTCAACGGGATGGCGGCCGGGGGGGGATTCGAGCTGGCCATGTGCGCCGACTTGGTTGCGGCGGCGGACCACGCGGTCTTCTTCCTGCCGGAAGCGGCGGCGGGGGTGATTCCCGATGTGGGGGCGGTCCGGCTTCCCAGACTGCTGCCGGCGCACATAGCCGCCGAGGTGCTGATCGCCGGCCGCCGGCTCGGCGCCGCGGAGGCGCTCGGATTCGGGCTGGTCAACCGGGTGGCGCCGGGCGATGAACTCCTGGACGCGGCCCGGGCCCTGGCCGACCGAGTGTGCGCCCTGGCGCCGCTTGCCGTGGCGGCCGTCCTCGACATACGCCGCCGCACCGAAGGCATGACCGCGGCGGAGGGGCTGGCGCTGATGCGTTCAGGCAAGATCGAGTCCTACCGGAGGATGCTGTCCTCCGAGGACGCCTTGGAAGGACCCCGCGCCTTCACCGAGAAGCGCGACCCCGTGTGGAAGGGCCGCTGAACGGGGTGGTCGGAGGGCGGCGCAACCTGCCCGGAGGTCGGCCCCGGGGCCGCCGAATACGGCAGTCGATCCTGATGCAAAGCCGGCTGCGGCTCGGACGGCCGCTGCACTGTTATTCCGGCCTGCTTGCTACAATGACGAGCCGATGCGGGCCCCTCCGGCCCGTCATGCCCTATTGGCCCGCCGTCCGGGACTCACCCGAGCGGCCCTCTCTCCTACGAGCGGTAGAACGTGGTCGATTCACCCAACCCTCCTGTCGGATCCGCCGACGTAACCATCCCCGGAACCACCGCGCAGACATTGCTGGGGGCGTGGGGGCTGTTCGCCGCCATCCTCCTCGTGATGCTGGGGAACGGGATGTTGGTCCCGCTGCTCGGCATAAGGGCCGAGCTCGAAGGTTTCTCGACCACCACCACCGGATTCGTGCTGGGTTTCTACTACGCCGGGTTCCTGGTCGGGGCGGCGGTCACCCGCCGGCTGGTGGCCCATGTCGGACACATCCGGGTGTACGCGGCGCTGGCCTCGCTGGCCTCGACAGCCACCCTGGTATACATCATCACCCCCGACCCCCTCGTCTGGAGCGCGGCCCGGCTGCTGACCGGCTTCGCCATGTCCGGCCTGTTCATCGTCGCGGAGAGCTGGGTGGGCGATGCGAGCACCAACGAGAACCGCGGGCGGGTGCTGGCCGTCTACATGGTGGTGTTGATGGGCGGCATGGGCCTCGGCCAGCTGCTCCTGCCCCTGGCCGACCCGGCCGGGAGCGTCCTTTTCATCGTGGGATCGATCCTGGTGTCGATAGCGGTGATACCCATCACGCTGTCCGTCTCGCCGGCGCCCCGACTGGCCATCTCCGAGAAGCTGCCCATCCGCCGGGTCTGGAACGAGGCATCGCTGGGGCTGGCGGCCGCCTTCGGCCAGGGCGCCGGGGTGGCCTCCCTGCTGAGCCTGGCGGCGGTGTTCGGCTCCCGGGTCGGTATGAGCGTGGGCCGCATCGCCCTGTTCACCAGCATGGCCGTCTTCGGAAGCATCGCCCTGCAGGCCCCGGTCGGCGTGTTGTCCGACCGGGTGGGGAGGCGGGGGGTGATGATGGGCACCGGGCTGCTGGCCGCCGGGGTGTGCCTGGTCATGATGTACACCGATCATCTGAGCTGGTGGGCGGTGGTCATGTCGTTCCTGGTGGGGGGTTTGACCCTCCCCATGTATCCGCTGGCCCTCAGCTACATAAACGACCGCGTTCCCGCCGGTTCGTCCGCCGGGGTGAGCAGCCTGATGTCCTTCACCACCGGGGTAGGCGCAGTCATAGGGCCGGTCGGCGCCGCCTTCGTCATGGAAGCCGCCGGACCCGGAGGCCTGTTTTGGTTCATCGGCGCCGTATACCTCTGCATCACCCTCTACGCCGGAATACAGATCCTCACCCAAGAGGGGATCCCTGCCAAGGAACGGCGGGCCTTCGTCATGGTGCCGGCCCGCGCCGGTGCGGTCATCCTCCACATGGCCCGGCGGCGGCGGCGCCACCCCGTCGAAGCGGCGGCCGAGAATGCTCCGGAGGAACGGTGCGAACCCGAGCAGACCGGTCGTTCGTGAACAGCTGCGACTTCGTCATCGTCGGGGGCGGCTCGGACGGATGCTCCGACGCCATGCTCCCTCCGGCGGGGCAACCCATGGACTACGAGGTGCGGGCTGCGGCGCCCGGTATGGATAAGTGGAGATGCGCCCACTGCCTGCCGTATTTCAAACGGCTGAAGGCCGCCTCCCGCCGAACCGATGAGTACCGGGGCCGGCTTATCCCTCCTCGCAGCCGTCCAGGTAGTCCACCGCCGGTTTGATCCCGAGGCGGAAACGGGCCACCGATCCGTCCTCGATCTCGAAGTAGATGCGGAAGTCGGCGTCGAAATCGTCGTTGGGTACGAAAGCCCAGGCCCGACCGCTCGACACCGCATCGTCGGCCCGCTGGATGTTGTCCGGGTAGGCCTCCCGCAGGTCTCCCTCCGAGGTGCCGATCCGCACCCCCGACCTGGTAGCCGCCGGGCTGGGCGAGTCGATGTCGATGCGGCTGATCGATCCGTTCACCACCATGAACGACACCCCCCGCATGGTGGGGCCGGCGCTCGCGTAATAGCAGCTGTCGGTCGACGCCCTGCCCAGGTCCCGACGGAGCTCGAGCCCCGCCGCGCCGGACGCCTCCTCCATCGACATACCGACCCGCACCGTACCCAGGGCCCGCAGCGTGACGATGGAATCGGGGGTCAGCGCGGCAACCACCGGCTCGATTTCGTCGACGGGGGGCAGGGTTACGGCGGTGGTGGTGACCGGCTGCTCAGCAACCGGAGCTGTGGAGGGGGTGGTAGTGGGCTCCGTAACCTGCCTGGGGGGAGTGGTTTCGGTAGGAGTCAAGATATCCGTCAGGACGGAGTCAGCGCTGGTCGTGTCGGCCGGGTCGTCGCTACCGCATGCGGCCGCCGCCAGCGCCAGCACCGCCGCCAACATGATAACCAGCTTCTTCATGGCAACTCCTCCGAGCTTACATCGAACATGAGCACAGTTTAGGCTATATCCTACGGCGCTATCTCCCCGGTATTCTAGGATTTTCCCGCTCTCTCCCGGTGAAAGCGGCGGCGTGCGGGGGGAGATGGTCTCGACCATCCCTCGGTCGCCGCCGCAACGACCACCCCATGAGGGAAGCGGCTCGACTGCGCTTGCACCTCTGTGAAACCGTATCCGTCACACCCCCGTTGTATGTTACGGCGGCAGATATCCCAGCGGTCCGGACCGCTGGGATCATTGGAACGCTCCGCCCGGGAACACCGGCCGCCGGTCTTCCGGACCGGTACCGGATACCAAGGGCGGGGCGGTCGAAAATAGCTGCGCTGAGACGGATCGGGCGCCGGCGGGTGAACACGCCCCCGGCGGCCCGGAGACGGTGGATCGGCGGCGGCGGGGGCGGGACCCGGCGAAGCCGGCGGATTCGGGCCGAGAACGCGAAAAACGGGGACGCAGGGACGCGGGCAATCAGGTCGGTTCTCAGATCCGACTCGTCCACCCCGCGCAACCGGCGCCCCGGCCCACTCCAACCGAAACTTCAATGGATGATCAGAGTTTATGATCATCGGATGAACCGCACCCGCCCATCTTGGGGAGAACTGGCGCTGTTGTGGGTGAGGGGGGCGGCCGTGGGGACGGCCGACCTGGTGCCGGGGGTGAGCGGGGGAACGGTGGCGCTGGTCACCCGCATCTACCCGCGCCTGCTAGAGGTGGTGACCGCGGGCGCGGAGGCGGCGGCCTTCCTGGTGCGGGGGGAGGTGCGGAAGGCGGGGAGGCGGCTGCGGTCGGTCGATTGGTGGTTCACGGCCGCCGTGGCGTCGGGGGCGGCGCCGGCGGCGGTGTCCTTGGCAGGAGTGATCGAATATCTGCTGGCCGAGCATCCGGTGCGCACCGCGGCGGTGTTCGCCGGGCTGATGGCGGGAGCATCGGCGGCGGCGGCTCTGATGCTGCGCCGCCCGTCCTTCTCGCATCTGGTCATCGCCGTTCTGGTGGGGGCGGCCTCTTTCTGGGTCTTCGGTTTTAGGTCGGAGGCGGTGGCCGACCCGGCCTGGTGGGCGTTCTTCCTGGCGGGAGCGGCCGGGGTGTGCGCGTTTATCATGCCGGGGGTGAGCGGGTCGTTCGTCCTGTTGGCGGTCGGGATGTACCAGCCGGTGATACGGGCGGTGGCCGGCACCGACCTGCCCGTATTGGCGGTGTTCGCAGCCGGGCTGCTGCTCGGCTTGGGCGGTTTCGCCCGGGTTCTACAGTGGCTGCTGGCCCGCTGGCACGACCGGGTGCTGGCTGTGATGATCGGTCTGATGGCGGGTTCTTTTCGCATACTGTGGCCGTGGCCGAACGGATTGGGGGATGAAAACGGGGCGGGGGCCGCCGTCCTGGGAGCACCCGGCCCGGATGCGGCCGTACCGGTTGCCCTGGCCGCCGGGTGCGCGGGGGCGGTGGCCGCTTTCGCCTGGTGGGCCAACCGCCGGTCCATGGGGGCGTGATCCCTCTACGGGTCAACTCCCCCGCCGCCGGGGCGACTCGACTCCGGGGGCAACTCAACTCCAAGGCCGCACCCCCTCGGCCGTTCGTTTCAGCAACCAACCGTAAAAGCAACCCTGAGCAATAGGGTAAAGCTGAGGAAGAAGGTGAAGGAGGTGGAAGGTCCCGAAGCATCTCCCCGCCGGATGCGGCGGCAACGGGGGCATACGTGGGCGCTACTGGGATCGAACCAGTGACCTCTGCCGTGTGAAGGCAGCGCTCTCCCGCTGAGCTAAGCGCCCTGGGACCGGCATTGTAGCGGCTCCCCTTCTGAGACGGGGCGGGGTGAAGGCAACCAACCGCGAGAGCCGAAAGCCGTTCCTATTTGCCGCCGCGCGGTTCCCATCGGAAGAAAACCATGGTGATGAATATACCCGCCAGCAGCCAGGCCGCCATCACCGCAAAGCGATCCCAGGCCAAGACCGGGCCGGCGCCCATGAAGGCCGCCGCCTCCGGCGGGGTGAACGCCCGTCCGAACATGGCCGCGAAGTGCTTGAGCGGGAAGACGTCGCCCACCACCAGCAACCAGGAAGGGGCGTCTTCCAGCGGGATGAAGATGTCGGACAGGAACGCCATCGGCAGGATTATTCCGTTGGCCACGGCCGGCGCCGTGGTGCCGGTCTTCACCAAGGAGCACACCGCCAACCCCAACGCCGAAAAGGTGGCCACCGCCACCGAGAACACCAACAGGGCCGCCGGCACGTTCCGCCATACCACCACGAAGTCGAACAGTATCCACCCCAGGGCGAACATGAGCACGATCGCCAGGAAGGCCGTCCACACCGCCGACAGGATGCGGCCCGACATGTATATCCAAGGAGGGACCGGCGTCCCCCGCACCCGTTTCAGGATGCCTTCGTCCCGGGTGATGGCCGTCCCGATGGCCAGGTTGGTGAAGGTGGCGGTTGCCGCTGCGAATACGGCGATGGCGGGCGTGAAGAACTGGGCAAATGACACACCCCGCACTTCGCCGTCGAATATCACCCCGAACAGCACCAGGAACATCACCGGAAAAGCCATGGTGAAGAAGGCCGCCAGCGGCTCCCGCCAGAAGATGCGGTTCGTGTGGCGGATATGCACCAGCACCAGACGGAGGTCACCCATCTTCACGGCCCTTCTCCTCGTCCAGGATGCTCAGGTAGGCATCTTCCAGGCTGGGGCGCACCACCTCGATCCCCTCCAGCTCCACTCCCTGCTCCACCGCCCAGCCGGTCAGCTGATGCAGCAGGGCCGTCGGGCGGACGGTCTGGTAGGAAACCTTGCCCTGCTCCACGGAGGGCTCGGCCTCTAGCCGGGGCAGTGAGGTCGGGTCGGCGGTCTTGAATCTGACGGTGGTCGACGGCGGCCCCACCCCGATCGAGTCCGGGGTCCCGTCGGCCACTATCCGGCCCTTGGACAGTACGATCACCCGGTCGGCCAGATGCTGGGCCTCGTCCAGATAATGGGTGGTCAACAGGATGGTCTTGCCCATGGAGGTAAGGCCCTCTACCATCTCCCAGGATTTGCGGCGGGCGGACGGATCGAATCCGGTGGTCGGCTCATCCAGAAACACCAAATGGGGATCGCCTACCAGCCCCAAAGCCAGGTCCAGACGGCGTTTCTGCCCGCCGGACAGGGTCTTGACCTTGGCGTCTGCCTTTTCCTCCAGTCCGACTAGGCGGATCAGGTCTGCGGCGGGCAAGCGGCAGCTGTATGCGGCCCCGTAGTGCTCCACCGCCTCCCTCACCCGGAGGTTCTGCTCGATCCCGCTTTCCTGCAGTACGATCCCGATGCGGTCCCGGAACTCCCGCCCGGCCGACCCCGGATCGTATCCCAGCACCTCGATCCGTCCCGAGTCGGCCTGCCGGTAGCCTTCGAGCATCTCCACCAGGGTGGTCTTGCCCGCACCGTTGGGGCCCAGCAAGGCAACTACATCCCCCTCTCGAACCGCAAAATCGACACCGGCCACCGCAGTAACCTCGCCGTAACGTTTGAAAAGGCCCTCTACCTCGATGACGGTGGACATGTGCCTCTAGTATACACCGGCCCTGCCGACAGAATCCGCGCCCGGGGCATATCATGCACCCGCATGAAACGCGGCCAAGCCGCCCGTTCCGGGATGACGCGGGAGTTCTTCGAGCTGATCGTTGAGCGTACGCTCGAAGAGCTGCGCGCCGGACGCCGCGAAGCCGCCGCCGGGATCGACAACCTTCTTCTGGTGGTGGAGGACAGCGCCGCCCCCGAACATGACCACTGCGGTGAATGCCTGCTGGGCCTCTATGAAGGCACCGCCCTGCCGGACCGGGGCACCGATTATGTATGGGCCCTGCCCGACCGGATATCGATATTCATGAAAGCCCATCTGGCCCTCGGATTGGACCGTGAGGGCACCGCCGAGGAGATACGCAAGACGGTGCTGCACGAGATAGCCCACTACCTGGGAATAGAGGAGCCTCGATTACACGAGATAGGGTGGGGTTAGACCCAGCGCAAGGCCCGGATGCACCCTCATCGAGAAAGGTTGGAGGCCCCTCTATTCAGGCAGTATGTCAGATGTCGGATCGGCTAGCTTCTCCGGGTCCGCCTGATCCCCGCCGCCTTCAGGACCGCCGGAGACACGCCGAACTCTCTCCAAGTGCTGTATGAGATGCCTTTGCGCTCGGAGTAGGAAGCCGCCGCCTCTGCGAAAGCAGCCTCCAGAGCGTCGTAATCGACATCGTCGCTGACGGCCTTGAGCTTGTCCTCCAGATCGAAGCGCTGTTGGATGAGCTGCAACCGCTTCAGCGAGTTGGACTCGGCTTCGATCTTGTCGGTCAGCCCGTCTATGCGTGACTGCAGATTTGCGGGGTTTCCGCCGCGCGGCTTCTTTTGGCTCAGTGCGTCTAGATACGCCCTTACCGCCCTAGCCTCGCTCCTGCCCTGCGCGAGGGCTGCCTTGTGATCATCGCTCATGGACATTCATCTCCCTTTCTGTATATGCCCAAAACCTATTATGCCATATTTGGCCGGCTCCGTAAAAACCAAACTAACACACCTACCGGCCCGGCTTTGGACTCTTCCGGCTTGGACGGCTGTTTGCGGCCTTTCTGTGCCTTCTACACAGGTAGAACGCAAGAAGCGGGAGGCTGGTGATCCGCGGTTGGAGGGCGGGGGGCGGTCCAAGACCCAGTGAGTGCAACCATCCCCGACGAACCCGGCGCCTGTTCGGACATTCTCCGCCCGCAATGCCCGGTCCGCCCGGATCGGACCCAAAGACCCGGTCGCGGGACCGCCCTGGAACGACCCATCCTGTGGGCGCTACAGGATTTGAACCTGTGACCTCTTCCGCGTCAAGGAAGCGCTCTGCCCCTGAGCTAAGCGCCCTGGCTATGGCCCGGTAACGGCGCCTATACCGTCCCGGCGAGGCGACGACCGGAATCGAACCGGTGTAGCAGCTTTTGCAGAGCTGTGCCTAACCACTCGGCCACGTCGCCGTTCGGTGATCCCGGGTGGAGCGGCGGCCGGCCCCCCGTCAGGTCCGCAACCTTCCCTGCGACGAGGGGCGCAACCGCTGCCCGCATCCGAGAGCGGAAGACGGGATTCGAACCCGCGACCTCAACCTTGGCAAGGTTGCGCTCTACCAACTGAGCTACTTCCGCCTGGGCGGTCATTGTAGCGGCTCTCGGCGGCACGCGGGAAAACCCTTCGGCGGCGGGTCGAGTACGGTCATGCGGACTACCGCCCGTAAAGCAACCCCCGGGTCGACCCCGACCTACCGGCCGGACGAACCGAAACCCCCCGATCCTCGTTCCGTCTCCTCTAGGTGACCGACCAGCTCGACCTCCAACACCGCTGCAGGAACGACCACCAGCTGGGCGATCCGGTCGCCTCTGGCGATCTCGAAGGGTTCTTCGCCATGGTTGATCAGCACCACCCGGATCTCGCCCCGATAGCCGGCGTCTATGAGACCGGGGGCGTTGACGACTCCGATGCCGTACCGGGCCGCCAAACCGCTCCTAGGCGTAACAAACCCGGCATGGCCGGGCGGAATGGCCACGGCCACCCCGGTGGCGACCACGGCCCGCTGCCCGGGCGCCAGCACCGCGGGGCAACGGGCGTACAGATCCAGCCCTGCATCATCGGAATGGGCCCGGCTCGGCGTAGGTAGTTCCTTATCGAGCTTGAGCAGGCTAAGGTGCATGGTCAACCCACAGCAAAAGACGGTCGGGGGCTCTCGTAGCCGGGCGGAGTACGGCACCAGGAGCGAACCACCCGATGATCACTCTCCGACCCGGTCATCCACATTCTCTGGCCTCGGCCCCGGTTGACATGCCGGGCGATACTATAGATGCCCGCGATCCCTCTCAGTCGAAGGAAGACGGCCGCGCCGGCAAGGAAACGGTCGGCCTCATCCGAAGACGCGGCAGGCGCCGCGCCGGTTGGACCCTCTATAGATCCGCCCATCTCGACCCCGAACAGGGCGGCATGGCCCGTTTCCTGCCCGCTTGGGGGCACCGCCCGTCGATGACCCCTCCCGAACATCTCGTTCGTCTGCGGCCCGAGGCGCCCGCGCCCGTCCGGGAGGACGCCCCTCCCCCGGCCGATCCCCCCGCACCCCCGATAGACGGCCGGCCCTTCCCGGACCTTCCGGCCGCCGACTTTTCCGTTGCCGAGCGCACCGCCGCCCCGCCGCCGAACGGCCTCCGGCGCCCCAAGGGCATCGCGGCGGACGCCCCGCCGATCAGCCCGCCGGTAGAAGCCCCCTCTGCGGACCGCCCGGCCGACATCACACCGCGAGGCCTTTCGCACCCCGCCGTTGCGGAGCTGACGGGGACCCAGATACTCCCGCCGGCCGCCCCCGGCGAAGGGTCGTCCCTGGCGGCGCTGTTCGGATTCGGCGAGACCGAAGCCGCGTTCGACGGAGACCGCCGTCCGGCCCGTGAAAGCCGCCGGCGGTTCGGGAATCGCCGCCGGACATACGGCGCACCCGTAGACCAGACAGCCCCGGCTGCCGGAGGATCCTCCGATGACCCCTGGTCGCAGCTGCTGTCCCTCAACAACGTGTCTGCCGACCCGGACAGCAGGAAGGGCAACACGGGAGACACCATCAAACGGCTGTGGGATGCCAGCGCCGAATTCGACATGGACCGGGAGCTGCTGTCCGACGACCTTCCCGATATCGACCCCTCGCTGCGCTCGACCCGCCGGATCCGTTGGTCGCTGGTGATCAGCGTGGTGGTGCTGGCCGGGTTGATCGGTGCGACGGTGAAGGTGGTGGGGGACATCCCCGCTCGAGAAGCCAGGGCCCGAGAAGGGCAGTATACGGCGGCCGCCGTTCAGCTGGCCGGCGCCGTCCTGCCGGTGGAGGAATCGCTGACCGCCGAGGGGCTGCTGAGCGATTCGGGGCTGTCCACCCTCACCGGTCAGATCGATATCCTGGACGGCGCAGCCAGGGCGGCGGCCACGCTTGCCTCCGAGCAGCTGCCCGGGAACCCCATCGTCGGATCCGAAGTGCCCGTCGAGGAGCTGACGATCCAGAAGCAGCTGCTCGAATCGGCCTCTATCCGAGCCCTCGGCGTCGGCAGGCGGGTCGGCGACGCCATGGCCTATTCACTCTCGCTGTCCACCTCCTTCGCGCTCCCCGACCTTCCGGCGGAAGCACCGCGGGACGAGGTGGGCGGGATCGCCGAGCGGCTGAGCATCTCGATAGTCGAGACCCGCCAGGTTCTCGGCGGCCTTCCCGACGACCCCCTGTTCGGAGACTTCCGGCAACAGGCCTCCGACGCGGTCACCATGGTGGAGGAATCCCAGGCAAACTACATCGCCGCCCTGCTCGAGGGCGACGACGGAAGGGCGGCCGCGGTGAGCGGGGCGATGCACGATTCGATGGCCGTCCTGCGGGAAGCTTTGAACGCCCCGCTCGTCCAAGTGCAGGCCTGGGCGTTGGATCAGATATCCG
This sequence comes from uncultured Acidimicrobiia bacterium, assembly GCA_958295745.1. Taxonomy (GTDB): domain Bacteria; phylum Actinomycetota; class Acidimicrobiia; order Spongiisociales; family Spongiisociaceae; genus CATQHD01. The sequence goes on from OY282370.1 coordinate 936,045, forward strand.
AGCTGCGCACGACGATGCTCGACCTGAGTTCGATAGTCGCTGCTTGATCCCTTCGATACAACCCCTCACGGCCCGGCTGCGCACAAAGGCGGCGCCGCGGAGTCAGTAGCCTGCGGCCCCCGGCGGATTGCCGCCGGGTATCTCCCCTACCGGTATCTCGACGACCTCCCCCGGCTCGAGAAGGGCGGACGTCATGCCGTTGGCGGCCCGGATCAAAGCGACCGTACGGCGGATATCGCCGGCGGGGGGCGTGTGGACATCCGCCAGCCCCCACAGTGTGTCGCCCTGTCGAACCACATGGGAAACGGTCGGCGTCGGATCCGGACCGGCGTCTACCCTGGGAATGAACAGCAACACCATCAGGCCGGCCGCCAATATCACCAGTAGCCCGACCCGCAGGGCAACGCGGGCGGCCAAGCGACGGCGCCGGAGGTGCGCCATCCGTTCTACATGGGGGGAGTCGAGGACCCGGAGGCGAACCGGCGGCGGGTTGGCCCGCTGTGCGGCTTGCGGGCGGAAACCCCGGTCGGGCGTGTACTCGCACCTGTAGGTTCTCATCTCGTCAGACCTCATCTCGGCCACCTCCGACGACCCTGCGGCTTGTCTTGAGCAAACATGTGTTCGATAGCATGCGGCTAGTATTATCGAACTGATGTACGAAGTCAAGGAGATGATCGTACAAATGTTTGTATCTTTGGTGAAAATGCGGTAGATTCCGCATCGAGGCGGAGAAGGAGGCTCACCATGGGCGCCGGAGACGAACGGCCACCGGGCATGGCATCATCCAAACGGGCCGGATTGACCAATCGGCAGCGGCAGGTCTTGGAGGTGATCGAGCAGACATTGGCAACCCGCGGGTATCCGCCGTCGGTGCGGGAGATCGGGGATCAGCTGGGCCTCACCTCTCCGTCAACCTCTCACAGCCACCTGAAAGCCCTGGCTCGGAAAGGTCTCATCGAGCGGGATCCGGCCAAGCCGCGGGCCATAAGGGTGGTCTCCCCGAAAGCGGACCCTGAAGCGGCGGCTGTCGAGCCGTATCCGGCGAACCCGGTTCGTGAGGTGCCCCTGGTAGGGAGAATCGCGGCGGGGTCGCCGACCCTGGCCGAAGAACACATAGAGGACGTGATGACCCTGCCGGAGTCGCTGGTGGGATCCGGGACGTTGTTCATGCTCGAGGTCCGCGGGGATTCGATGACCGGATCGGGAATCCTCGACGGAGACCTGGTGGTGGTGCGCAGCCAACCCCGGGTCGAGAACGGCGAGATAGCGGCCTGCCTGGTGGACGGAGAGGAAGCGACCGTCAAACGGCTGGAGAGGCGAGACGGCCGGGTGATCCTGCACTCCGACAACCCGTCCTACGAACCAATGGTGTTCACATCGGGTGTCGAGGTCCTGGGGAAAGTGGTGACCGTGCTGCGCAGGCTCGGAAGGTAGACGCCCGGCCGCATATTGGAACCTCGGGGAGGGCCTCAGACGGTTCGATTCGCCGCCGGAGGTTCGATCGAGGGCCACCGCGCGGCATTGGTCGGCAACCCGAACCGGGCGAGAGCTTCAGGGTTCGACCGGACGCTCGGCCAGAGTGATTTGCCGACCAGAGCAGTTCGCGGTCTGCCGACCAGAGCGGTTCCCGTAACCGTTTTTCGCGTTCTCCGCCCGAAACCGCCGGCTTCGCCGGGCCCTGCCCCCGCCGCCACCTCCAACGTCTTTCGGGCCGCCGGGGGCGTGTCCGCCCGGCCCGTGCCCGTTGCGTTTCAGCACAGCTACTTCGACCACCCCGACCCTTGGAAGGCACACCCTTGTCACCCCGGATCCTGCCCGGAGGCGTGTCCTTGAGGCGGGTAACCCTCTGGATTAGGTGATCTATATGGATAACAGCGGCCCGCGGAGCCGACTGCTATATCTGTTATCCAACACTATACAACATATCTAAGACATCACCAATACCTTCGTTGGCGACCGCCCCGGAAGAACCCCGTTCCGAGGCTCAGGGAATGGCGCCCCTGAACACCCGGACGGCCGGGCCCTCGATCCAGGCGGCGCCGTCGGCCAGCTCTACCCCGAGGGTCCCCCCCGGAAGCTCGACCTCGGCGGTCCGTCCGGACCGTCCCTGCCGGCAGGCCACCGCCGCCGCCGCCGCCGCACCCGTCCCGCAGGCCCGCGTCTCCCCCACCCCCCGTTCCCAGACCCTCACCCGCAGCCCGTTGCCGGACACCGCTACGAACTCCACGTTCACCCCGTCGGGGAAGGCGGGGTGGTCCTGGAGGGAGGGGCCGACCGCCGCCAAGGGCGCCTGGTCCAGGTCGAGTCCGTCCGGACCGTCCAGGAAGGTGACGGCGTGGGGGTTCCCCACCTCGGCGGCCACATAGGACCGCCCTCCGATGTCCAGCCGGGATCCGACCCGGTAGGGGCCGAGCTCGACCCGGACCATCCCGTCGGACGACATCTCGGCCCGGCGGACCCCGACGGCGGTCTCTACAGTGAAACTCCCCCCGGCGGTCCAACCCTGCTCGTAGGCGTAGGCCGCCGTACACCGGAGCCCGTTGCCGCACATGTCCACCGCCGAACCATCCGCGTTCCAATACTCCATCCGGCAGGCCGCTCCCTCATGGTCGATCTTGCTGACCCGGAGAACGCCGTCGGCGCCGATCCCGGTGTGCCGGTCGCACCATTGCCTGACCTGCTCGGCCATCGGCGCCGGCCCCTCGATCACCACGAAATCGTTGCCGAGGCCTTCCATCTTCACGAAGTTCAAGACCGCATCTCCTCGATCGCCTGCCGCGCCGCCCGGCACCGGGCCTCCGGATCCTCGTCCCAGGCCAGCCACCTGATCCTAGGATCCCGGCCGAAATAGGCCCGCTGGCGCCTCGCCAGAGCCAGGGTGGCCCGGACCGCATCCGCCTTGCCCTCCTCCAGGTCGATCACGCCCCGCACCACCGGGATCAGCTGGCGGTACCCCACCGCCTGCGAGGCGTTGCGGCTCAACCGGTCGGCCAACCCGGACACCTCCTCCAACAGACCCGCCTCGAGCATCCGGTCGAGCCGCCGCTCCACCCGGGCGGCCAGGCCCTCCCCCGGATCGAGGCCCACCGCCGTGAACGGTATCTCCGCCTGGTAGCCGGCCACCCGGGCGGCCGCATCTCCGGCCGCCCGCCGGGAAGGGGCGGCGCCCCCCAATCGGACAATCTCCACCGCCCTCCGCACCCGCCGGGGATTGGCCATATCGACATGAGCGCCGGCTTCCGGGTCGGCCTCCAGAAGCTCGGCCACCGCTTCGGGGTGCGGCAGCCGATCGACGGCGGCGCGTACGTCCGGATCACCGCCCGGCGGAAACTCGAAAGGGTCTACCAGCGCCCGGAGGTGCAGACCCGACCCCCCCGCCATGACCAGCGGAACACCCCGTCTCCGGGCGTCGGCCATCACCAGACGACCCGCCCTCTGGAAGTCCACCACCGTGTAGTCGGCCTCGGGCGGCGCCAGGTCGATCATGTGATGGGGTATCTCGGCCTGCTCCTCCTCCGAAGGTTTGGCGGTGCCGATGTCCATCCCCCGGTACACTTGCATGGAGTCCACCGAAAGGATCTCGGCGCCCCAAAGGCGGGCCAGGCACATGGCCAGCTCGCTCTTGCCCGAAGCGGTGGGCCCCGCGACCACGGGGATCGGCGCCCCCCGGGAGGCAAGCCGTCCGGCCATGACCTTCCCCCGGCGGCCTCAGGCCGGATCGCCGACCAGATAGTGGGCGAACGACCGGCTGATCACCACATCCATCAGAATGCCGGGGTCGAATTCGCCTTCCACGTGAACCATCTTGTTGCCCCTGGTCCGGGCCGCGGCCACCAGAGGGTTCTTCTTGGACGGCCCCTCCACCAGAACCTCCATCCGTTGGCCGAGGTGCCGCCGGTTCTGCTCGGCCCCGATCCTCCTCTGCAGCTCCACCAGCCGCCCGAACCGTTCCTTGGCCGCCTCTTCGGGAACGAACCGGTCGGTCATGGCCGCCGCCCTCGTACCCGGCCGCGGCGAGAACAGGAACATGTAGGCTTGGTCGAAGCGGGCCTTCTCCATCACTTCCAGGGTCTTCTGGAAATCTTCCTCCGTCTCGCCGGGGAATCCGACGATCACGTCGGTGGAGACGGTCAGGTCCGGCATCGCTTCACGGGCCATGGCCAAGCGCCGCAGGAACTTGTCCGACGTGTAGCCCCGGTGCATGGCGGCCAGGATGCGGTTGGAGCCCGACTGGAGCGGAAAATGCAGCTGCTCGCACACCGCTTCGGTCTCGGCCATCGCCTCGGCAACCTCAGGACGGAAGTCGTTGGGGTGTGGGCTGGTGAACCGGACCCGCCGGATGCCCTCCACCCGGCCCACCCTTCTCAGCAGCTCGCCGAAGATGGGCCGGCGACGCCCGCCGATGGCCAGGTCCCGCCCGTAGGTGTCGACGTTCTGCCCCAGCAGGGTCACCTCGATCACGCCCTCCGCCGCCAGCTGCTCGACCTCCCGGATGATGTCACCCGGACGGCGGCTGACCTCGGGGCCCCGGACCGCCGGAACTATGCAGAAGGTGCAGGTGTTGTTGCATCCGATCTGGACGGTGACCCAGGCGGCATGGGCCGACTCACGCCGGGACGGGAGGTCGGAGGGCATGGCCGAGAGCGAATCGATCACTTCGGTTACCGGACCCCACTCCTCGGCCTGGTCCATGAGATGCACCACCCGGTCCAGGTTGTGGGTGCCCAGCACCACGTCCACCCAGGGCGCCCGCTTCCGCACCAGCTCGCGGTCCTTCTGGGCGGCGCATCCCCCCACCACCAGCATCCGGCCCTCCCTGGCCTCCTTGAACCGTTTCAGCATGCCCAGGTTCCCGTACAGGCGGTTGTCGGCGTTCTCCCTTATCGTGCATGTGTTGACGAAAACGACATCCGCCTCGTCGATCGTCCGGGCCTTCACCATGCCGTCCGCCTCGAAGAGGCCCGCCACCCGTTCGCTGTCGTGTTCGTTCATCTGGCAGCCGAAGGTGCGCAGGAAGTAGGTGCGCCCGGCGCGGGTGGGCCTCCGCCGACCGGGCTCGCGACGGGCGGGCGCCGGCAACAGGACGGTCTGGCTCATGTCACCTCACCTCTCATCGTTCGAATCGGTGCCGCCCATCTCATCCGCCTGGAGGGTGTGGAACCGGTATTCGGCAACGTTGCCTGCCCGGGTCGGTACGCGTCGGCTGCGCCGACCCGGAGGTGCGGCGATTGTAGTCGAGTTCGTTTCATAGGGATAGCGTCCACCGCCTCCGGCCGAGTGAAACCCGTGGAAGTACGGCTACCGGGCGTAGTCGGTGATGCGCAGCTCGCGTATCACCGTCACCTCGATCTGCCCCGAGTAGCGGAGGTCCGCCTCGAGCCGCCGGGAGATGCGCCGGACCAGGTCGGCGGCTTCCAGGTCGTCCACCGTCCGGGGATCGACCACCACCCGGACGTCCCGCCCGGCCTGCATGGCGTAGACCCTTTCCACACCGTCGAACTCCTTGATGATCTCCTCCATCTGCGCCAGGCGGCGTATGTAGGATTCGAGCGCCTCGCGGCGGGCGCCGGGGCGGGCGGCCGACACCGCATCGGCGGCTTGGACGAGGACGGCCAACAAGGTTCGCGGCTCCACGTCGTTGTGATGGGCCTCGATGCCGTGGACTATGGGGGGTTCCTCCCCGAAGCGCCGAGCTATCTCGGCGCCGATCAAGGCGTGGGGGCCTTCGATCTGATGGGTGACCGCCTTGCCGATGTCGTGCAGGAAGGCGGCCCGCTTGACCGGCGCCGGGTCGATCCCCAGCTCGGCGGCCAGCATGCCCCCTATATGGGCCGACTCCACCTGGTGTACCAGCACGTTCTGTCCGTAGGAGGTCCGGTATTTGAGCCGCCCCAGGAGGGTCACCAGCTCCGGGTGCATCCTGGAGATGCCGACGTCGAGCATCGCCCATTCACCGGCGTCGCGCACCGCTTGGTCGACTTCTACCTGCGATTTTTCGTGGTACTCCTCGATGGAGGTCGGATGGATGCGCCCGTCGGCGATCAGCTTCTCCAGGGTGATCCGGGCGATCTCCCTCCGAACCGGGTCGAAAGAGGAGAGGACCACCACTTCGGGGGTTTCGTCGATCACCAGGTTGACTCCGGTCACGGCCTCGAAGGCGCGGATGTTGCGGCCCTCCCTTCCGATGATCCGCCCCTTCATCTCTTCGCGGGGAAGCTCGACGGCCGATACGGTGGTCTCTGCCACCACCTGGGTCGAGAACCGCTCTATGGCGGTGGCCAGAATGCGGCGGGCGCGGCGGTCGGCCTCCTCGCGGGCCCGTATCTCGCTGTCCCGCACCAACAGCATCGCGTCGCGGCGGGCCTCGTCCTGCACCTGCCGAACCAGCTCTTCCTTGGCGGCCTTGGCGTCGAGCAGGCTGATCCGCTCCAGGTCGGCCCGGGCGTCCTCGGCCGCCCGTTCCACAGAGGTCTGCAGCTCGGAGACCCCCGCCTCCCGCTGGACCAGCAGCTGCTCCCGTTGAGCCAGGTTGGCGGCCCTCTGCTCGAGGGTCCTCTCCCGATGGATCAGCCGATCCTCCGCGGCCGCCATCTCTACCCGGCGGTGGTCCATCTGCGCTTCTTCGCGCTCCCGAAAGGCCTCGGCTCTGGCCCGCCCCTCCTCTTCGGCCCTGCCGAGGATGCGCTGCGCCTCCCGGCGGGCTGTGTCCACGTCGTCTTCCTGAGGGGTCAGCACCTGCCGGTTGAAACGACCCTGCACCACCAGAACGGAGATCAACAATCCTATGACCGCCAACCCCACGGCACCCACCACCAACAGGTTCATGTCCATGATCGACGACTTTCCGGTCTCTTCTCGAGGATGTTCGTGACAGACATCCTAACCCGGACGATCGGCTCGACCGGACGCCGGAGAAGGCGGAAGACGCGGCGAGGGCCGCCCGGGGGCGGCCGGACGGCCCTCTGACGATGTGCCCGGCGGTGTCCTACTCTCCCAGGGGTCTCCACCCCAAGTACCATCGGCGCTGACGGGCTTAACTTCCGTGTTCGGAATGGGAACGGGTGGATCCCCGCCGCTATCGCCACCGGACAGCTTCTTGATCTTTTGAGTGCGACCTTCGAGCACTCCATAGCGAGCATGAACGCCTGAATCCTTTGACAAGCCCTCGGACGATTAGTACCGGTCCGCTGAACACATTGCTGCGCTTACACTTCCGGCCTATCAACCTGGTGTTCTACCAGGGTCCTTACCCGGTTTACCCGGTGGGAGATCTCATCTCGAGGTGGGCTTCGCACTTAGATGCCTTCAGCGCTTATCCCGTCCGCACGTAGCTAACCAGCCGTGCCCTTGGCAGAACAACTGGCACACCATAGGTACGTCCATCCCGGTCCTCTCGTACTAGGGACAGCTCCCCTCAAATCTCCTGCGCCTGCGACGGATAGGGACCGAACTGTCTCACGACGTTCTAAACCCAGCTCGCGTGCCGCTTTAACGGGCGAACAGCCCGACCCTTGGGACCTGCTTCAGCCCCAGGATGCGACGAGCCGACATCGAGGTGCCAAACACCCCCGTCGATATGGACTCTTGGGGGATATAAGCCTGTTATCCCCGGAGTACCTTTTAGCCGTTAAGCCACCGCGCTACCACGTACCACGGTAGGATCACTATGTCCGACTTTCGTCCCTGTTCGACTTGTAGGTCTCACAGTCAAGCTCCCTTGTGCCATTGCACTCGCCGTCTGATTGCCGACCAGACTGAGGGAACCGTTGAGCGCCTCCGTTACTCTTTAGGAGGCCACCGCCCCAGTGAAACTGCCCGCCAGACACTGTCCCTGATCCGGATAACGGATCCAAGTTAGGTGCCCGCCATGCAAAGGGTGGTATTCCAAGGTCGACTCCACAACACCTGGCGGCGCTGCTTCTCCGTCTCCCACCTATCCTGCACATTGCATACCAGACATCAATGTCAAGCTGCAGTAAAGGTTCCGGGGTCTTTCCGTCCTGTCGCAGGTAGTGAGCATCTTTACTCACAATGCAATTTCGCCGAGTCTCTGGTTGAGACAGTGCCCAAGTCGTTACGCCATTCGTGCAGGTCGGAACTTACCCGACAAGGAATTTCGCTACCTTAGGACCGTTATAGTTACGGCCGCCGTTTACCGGGGCTTAGATTCAGAGCTTCGCCGAAGCTAACCCCTCCTCTTGACCTTCCGGCACCGGGCAGGCGTCACAGCGTATACAGCGTCTTACGACTTCGCACGCTGCTGTGTTTTTAGTAAACAGTCGCTCGGGCCTGGTCACTGCAACCCCTTCAAGCTCCGGATGTACATCCTTCACTTTACCGGGGCGATCCTTCTCCCGAAGTTACGGAACCATTTTGCCTAGTTCCTTAACCAGAGTTATCTCGCTCGCCTTGGTATTCTCTACCTGTCCACCTGTGTCGGTTTAGGGTACGGGCACCATTGCAAACTAGCTAGAGAGTTTTCTCGGCGGCATGGGCGTTCAGTGGCTTCGCCTGTGGCGGCTCGGCATCGTGCCTCTGGCTTCATGAGGTCCGGATTTGCCTGGACCTCGCCTTACACACTTACCCCGGGTCAACCAACGCCCGGGTCCACTTACCCTTCCGCGTCATCCCATCGCTGACCTCCTGTGATTGGGTCGGTAGGCCCCGAAGGGCTTTCCTTAGCAAACCACACTTGGTCGGGTCGCTTGCATGGTGGTACTGGAATATCAACCAGTTATCCATCGACTACGCCTATCGGCCTCGCCTTAGGTCCCGACTAACCCTGGGCGGACGAACCTTCCCCAGGAACCCTTGGACATTCGGCGGTGGAGATTCTCACTCCACTTTCGCTACTCATACCGGCATTCTCACTCGAGCAGCCTCCACAGCTGGTTTCCACCGCTGCTTCACTGCCTGCTCGACGCTCCCCTACCGATTCCATCCTCTGGACGCCTGCACGTTGCACCGAAGTGCACGCTCTCAGGCGTCAAAGTGATGATGAAATCCCGCGGCTTCGGCGGTGTGCTTGAGCCCCGTTACATTTTCCGCGCAGGACCACTCGACCAGTGAGCTGTTACGCACTCTTTCAAGGAATGGCTGCTTCTAAGCCAACCTCCTGGCTGTTTCTGTAATCCCACCTCGTTTCCCACTTAGCACACACTTAGGGGCCTTAGCCGGCGGTCTGGGCTGTTTCCCTCTCGACCGTGAAGCTCATCCCACACGGTCTGACTGCCGCGCTCTGACACTATGAGATTCGGAGTTTGACTGAGGTTGGTAAGCTTGTTGGCCCCCTTGCCCAATCAGTGCTCTACCCCCATAGCGGAACGCACGACGCTAACCCTAAAGCTATTTCGGGGAGAACCAGCTATCGCCGAGTTTGTTTGGCCTTTCACCCCTATCCACAGGTCATCCCCCCAGTTTTCAACCTAGGTGGGTTCGGGCCTCCACGAGGTCTTACCCTCGCTTCACCCTGCCCATGGATAGATCACTCGGCTTCGGGTCTAGACCATGCGACTGTACGCCCTGTTCAGACTCGCTTTCGCTGCGGCTCCAGAATTTACTTCCTTAACCTTGCCACATAGCACTAACTCGCCGGCTCATTCTTCAAAAGGCAGGCGGTCAGGAGCCTTGCGAGCTCCCTCCCACTGCTTGTAGGTCTACGGTTTCAGGTACTGTTTCACTCCCCTCGCCGGGGTTCTTTTCACCTTTCCCTCACGGTACTTGTCCGCTATCGGTCATCGAGTAGTACTTAGCCTTACGAGGTGGTCCTCGCAGATTCACGCCAGATATCCCCGACGCTACTCGGGATGTCCATCGGAAGACCAGTGCGATTTCGTGTACGGGGCTATTACCCTCTCTGGCCGACCTTTCCAGGTCTGTTCGACTATCGCCTGATTTTGTAACTTCCTGCCGGCGCCGATGCGCCGACCGACAGATCCCACAACACCGATATGGCAACGCCATCGGGCTCTCACACCACATCGGTTTAGGCTGATCCCGTTTCGTTCGCCACTACTCAGGGAGTCGCTGTTGCTTTACTTTCCTCGGGTTACTGAGATGTTTCAATTCACCCGGTTGCCTCTACCGGCCCTATGTGTTCAGACCGGAGTAGCTGGGCATTACCCCAGCTGGGTTTCCCCATTCGGACACCCCCGGATTGGAGCTTGCTTGGCAGCTTCCCGGGGCTTTCGCAGCCTGCTACGTCCTTCGTCGGCTCTCGACACCAAGGCATCCACCGTAGACCCTTGGTAGCTTGAATAGAGAATTCAAGACAATTCATGCTCGCTATGCAGTTCTCAAAGAGCGGAAGGGGCGCTGTCACCCTCACGACTTGCATCGGAGGGGCAGACTCCTTCACGACTAAACAGCGTGTCCGACCGCGGTCCGCATCCTCAGGAAGGACTTGCGCTCTACCCGCAAGGGGCAGGCACCATCGACTTCCCAGAGATACGGCGCGACGGCCGAGTAACCGAACGATCAACTAAGAGCGGAGACCCGGTTGTCACCGGGAATCCTCCCGAGCCTGTCGCGAGGCCCGGGCTTTGGGGCGTTTGTCAGAACGATCTCTCCCGTTTTGCTAGAAAGCATCGGGAAGAGGGGAAGTTCGCTCTGCACCCCTCTGTGCTCCTTAGAAAGGAGGTGATCCAGCCGCACGTTCCCGTACGGCTACCTTGTTACGACTTCACCCCAATCATAAACCCCGCCTTCGGCAGCTCCCTCCCCGAGGGGTTGGGCCACTGACTTCGGGCGTTGCCTACTTTCGTGGTGTGACGGGCGGTGTGTACAAAGCCCGAGAACGTATTCACCGCAACTTTGCTGATTTGCGATTACTAGCGACTCCGACTTCATGGAGTCGAGTTGCAGACTCCAATCCGAACTGAGGCCGGTTTTGAGGGATTGGCTCACCTTTGCAGGATCGCGACCCGTTGTACCGACCATTGTAGCATGCGTGCAGCCCTGGACATAAGGGGCATGATGATTTGACGTCGTCCCCACCTTCCTCCGAGTTGTCCCCGGCAGTCTCCTATGAGTCCCCACCATTACGTGCTGGCAACATAGGACAGGGGTTGCGCTCGTTGCGGGACTTAACCCAACATCTCACGACACGAGCTGACGACAACCATGCACCACCTGTCACGGACGCTTTCGCACACCCTGTTTCCAGGGTTTTTCCCGTGATGTCAAGTCCAGGTAAGGTTCTTCGGGTTGCATCGAATTAAGCCGCATGCTCCGCCGCTTGTGCGGGCTCCCGTCAATTCCTTTGAGTTTTAGCCTTGCGGCCGTACTCCCCAGGCGGGGTACTTAACGCGTTAGCTTCGACCACGGCATCCGTTGATAAGACGCCACGCCTAGTACCCAACGTTTACGGCGTGGACTACCAGGGTATCTAATCCTGTTTGCTCCCCACGCTTTCGCTCCTCAGCGTCGGTGCCGGCCCAGGGAACCGCCTTCGCTAATGGTGTTCCTCCCGATATCTGCGCATTTCACCGCTACACCGGGAATTCCATTCCCCTCTACCGGACCCTAGCCATGACAGTATCGGCCGGCGTCCCAGGGTTGAGCCCTGGGTTTTCACGGCCGACTTGTCAAGCCGCCTACGAGCCCTTTACGCCCAATAAATCCGGACAACGCTCGCCCCCTACGTATTACCGCGGCTGCTGGCACGTAGTTAGCCGGGGCTTCTTCTCGAGGTACCGTCAGTTTCTTCCCTCGTGAAAGGGGTTTACAACCCTAAGGCCTTCATCCCCCACGCGGCGTCGCTGCGTCAGGCTTTCGCCCATTGCGCAAGATTCCCTGCTGCTGCCTCCCGTAGGAGTCTGGACCGTATCTCAGTTCCAGTGTGGCTGATCGTCCTCTCAGACCAGCTACCCGTCGTTGCCTTGGTGAGCTATTACCTCACCAACTAGCTGATGGGCCGCGACCTCATCCCGAAGCGCCTGAACCTTTGCTCACCACAACATGTGTTGCGATGAGATCATCCGGTATTAATCCGGGTTTCCCCGGGCTATCCCGGTCTTCGGGGTAGATTGGTCACGTGTTACGCACCCGTTCGCCGCTCCGTCAAACCCGCCCTTACGGGCTAAGGAGTGCGTCGCTCGACTTGCATGCATGAGGCGCGCCGCCAGCGTTCGTCCTGAGCCAGGATCAAACTCTCCAACGTCAGTCCTTCGATCCCGCAGACCGACCCGAAGGTGGTCGGCGAGACCTGAATCCTGTCATGTGTTCTCGGCGGGTCGCCGCCCAAAGGCGTCGGGCCCGCCAGAAAGGTTCGATCCCGCTGTGCCGGTGGGAATCACCGGCAAGCTGGAGTACATTCCCAATACGATCACGCCCGCCCAGAGACGGCCCCCGGAGGGACCTGCCCCAAGCGCGCCGACCGTCGGAATGACATTCATTCGGCTTTTGACACGCTGTTCAGTTGTCAAGGAGCCTGATCCGCAACCTGTGCGGATTCGCTGCTCACCATCCCGACCGGACCGTGCGGCCCGCAAGGGGCGGCAAAACAGCTAGCCGACTAACTATAACAGCCTTCCCAGCCAAGCGGCAAACCGGCGCTACCTGGGGTTTCTGAAGGTTCTGTCCCCTTCCGACAGAGAACCCGAGCCCCCGGACCGGCGCGCCTCGACCGCCATCCTCGGGCCGCCCAGCCGGTCATTTATGCTATCATAAGGTGCTAGCATCATCGTATGCCTAGTACCAGAGCAACCTTCACGCTGGATGAAGAGCTGGCCAAGCAGGCTCGTCGGCTGAACATCAACATCTCGGCCGCCGCCCGCCAAGGAGTCGCCGACGCCGTCCGCGCCGCCCTGGCCCGATCGGACCGGGACGTATATCAGCGGATCCCGGAGGATCCCGATCCGTTCTGGGACGAAGCCGAAGCGTGGAGCGCGGAATGAACCGGGGCGAGATCTGGCTGGCGCAGATCGGCGCCAAGACAAGACCTGTTCTGATATTGACGCGCCCGGAGGTGCTCGACGTGCGCCGGCTCGTCACCGTCGCCGAGATCACCACATCGATTCGCGGCCTCTCCGTAGAGGTCGAGTTGGACAGCGGCGAATCAGGCCTCGACCAAGCCTCCGCGGTCAACTGCGACGGCCTGCACACCATCCGGCAGTCTTCCCTCACCGGCCGGATCGGCGCCGCCGACAACTTCACGATGAGCAAGGTGTGCCAGGCCGTCGCCTACGCCTTGGGCTGTTGATCCCCCGACAGGAACCATCGGCGAGGAGAGAACCTACTCCTCGGTCAGGCGGGTGAAACGGCGGCGGCCTACCGACAGGGTCTTGCCGTCCAGGTCGGCTCGCCGGTGGTTTTCCTCGGTCGCGGGTTGGCCGTCGATGCGGACCGCGCCTTGGGCCAGCATGCGGCGGCCTTCGCTGTTGGATTTCACCAGGCCCGCCTCGGCCAGCAGTTTGGGCAGGTAGACTGGGTCGGCGTCCGGCAGGGTGAACGCGGGCGCGTCCTCGGGGGCTTGGTGGGCGCGGAACTGGCGGTCGAAGGCAGCCTCGGCCTGCTCCCCTGATCCCGGCCCGTGGTATAGATCCACGACAGAACGGGCCAACCGCCGTTTGACCTCCCCCGGATGGGACCGCCCCGACTCCAGCCCGGCCGCCGTCTCCTGCGCCTCCGCCCAGGACAGGCCGGAGGCTAGGCGCAGCCATTGCGGCATCGCCTCGTCGGGGATGCTCATCGTCTTGCCGAACATCTCCTCGGGGGCCTCGTCGATCCCTATGTAGTTGCCCACCGACTGGGACATCTTCATCCGTCCGTCGGTTCCGACCAGGAGGGGCATCGTCAGCACCATCTGCGGGCGCTGCCCGTAACGCTGCTGCACTTGGCGGCCCATCATCAGGTTGAACAGCTGGTCGGTGCCCCCCATCTCGATATCCGCTTCGACGGCCACCGAGTCGTAGGCCTGCAGCAGCGGATACATGAACTCCATCATCGAAATGGGCCGCTCGGCCTCGAACCGTTTGGCGAAATCGTCCCGCTCCAGCATCTGGGCCAGGGTGGTCATGGCCGTCAGATGCAGCACATCGGCCATGTCCAAGCCGGACAGCCACTCCGAGTTGCGCCGTATCTCCAGGTTGTCCTCCGACAGTATCCGGCGGAAACCGCCCAGCACCGCCTCCGCATGCTCGTCCACCTCCGCCGCGGTGAGCCGCCTGCGGGTTTCCGAGCGGCCGCTCGGGTCGCCCACCCGGGCGGTGAAGTCCCCCACGATCAGCACCGCCGTGTGCCCCATGTCCTGGAACCGGCGGAGCTTGCGCAGCACCACCGCCCACCCCAGAGTCACCGACGGGGCGGTGGGGTCGAGGCCCAGTTTGACCCGCAGAGGCCTCCCTTCGGCGATGCGGCCGGGCAGCTCGCCCCGCGGCAGGAACGTGTCCACCCCGCGCAACAACGCTTCGGCCTGTTGCTCCGGATTCATGAACGATGAGATTAGACAGCGGCGGCCATCGTTCCTAGCCCGCCTCCCGTTTTAGCGTTCTCGGCCGTGCGGATTCTCCGAACTTCAACCCGCCGGTTCAAGGCGCAGCGGGGACCGGTCAGACCGGGAGCACACGAATGGGAGTACGGCAATACTCGACTATCTTCACTTGCAATGTGGATCGGCCATAGTCAAGGCAATCGATGACCGAACGGCGGTTGAGGGAACTCTGGGTCAGCCTGCAGGGCAAGAAACCCCATTTCCCGTACTTTCTTTCGGATGTTCGTATTCAGGGCATCCGGGGCATCGACGACCTGCGGGTTGCCTTCGATTACCCGGTGAGCGTCATCGCCGGGGGCAACGCCAGCGGTAAAACAACGGTGCTCTTCGCCGCCGCCTGCGCCTACAAGGTTCCGGGGGCGGGGGTCAAAGACTTCGTTCCTTCGACGTTGTTCCCTGACTACCGCCCGAAGCAGGGAAACCGCGTTGACCACAAAGGCGAGGTGGTTCTCGAGTTCGACTATTCGACTCCCGAGGGCCGCAGATACATGAGGTGGCGGCGTTCCAAAGGCTGGAACCGCAGTTACGGCGGACGCAAGGGTGCCAGCCAACCCACGCGTAATGTATACCTGCGAAACCTCGGCAACCCGTCCGAGGTGCGAAGCGTGCTCAATATGTCCCGTCTTGACTCCGAACCGGAGTCAACCCTTTTGAATGCATCACAGATCAAGTTCGCCCAGCGGATACTGCCCTTCAGGTATGAGGAGGTTGTTGAGCTGTCTAGCGGCAAGAAGAATTTGTTATTCGCTTCCCAGGAGAGTGGTGCCAAATACTCCGAGCTGCATATGGCGGCCGGAGAGCGCTCTATTCTGAGAATGTCGCAGGACATCGCCCAGCACAAGAACGCCCTCATCCTTATCGACGAAGTGGAGGCTGGGCTCCACCCCTGGGTGCAGCGACTTCTGATGTTGCAGTTTCAACAGCTCGCCTTGCGCAACGATCTGCAGATAATCGTAACAACCCACAGCCCGGTGGTTCTCGACTCGGTGCCTCCTTATGCCAGGATTTTCCTAGAGCGAGACGAAAAAGGCCGGGTTTCGGTGCACCCTCCCTACCGTGATGTAGTTCAAGATGCTCTCTATGGGCGGTTGAATAACACACTGAATTTGCTTTGTGAAGACGATATAGCAGAGGCGATTCTGCAAGGTATCCTGGACGTGATACGGCCTCGACAACATATCAGAGGGGAGATGGTTCGTATAGGAAAGAATACCGGTGCTGATGAGTTTCCAACCCATGCTGCGGCCTTCAAAAGGTTCGGCCAGATCAGTAACTTTGTATTCATTCTCAATGGCGGCAAACAAAACAGCAATGTAACCGGCAAGATATGGAAAGCAGCAGGAGCAACAAAGGTACCGGTTCTATTTCTCCCCGGCCGCCAGGCACCTGAAGTCTGGATCTGGGAGAGACTAAAGGGAAACCCGGATACAGCCTCTGAAGAGTTAGGTCTCGACCTAGCCGACCTATTGGAGCAAATAAGTCGACAGGACGCCATCTACGATTCGGCTTCCGACACTATATCGGAAATAGCTAAAGGCAAGCTCTGGAGCCTGTCAGAATATCTAAACCGAACCACATCGGAAATCTGTCGAGTAGTAGCACGCTTGGAGGTACACCGAAAGGAAAGCGCAATACAATCTCTGGTAGAAGATCTAGAAGACATCATCTTGCAATGGCGAGACGAGCGGGAATAGCCGCGGGCGGCCTGCGAACAGGAGGGGCCTCTTCATCCTTTCGGGTCATCGGCGGATCACGAAGCGCCAGGGACGGTCGGTAGCCCGGCTGATGCCGATGCGGGGGGTGGCGTGAACCGAAGCCGGATCCGGGGGCGGCCCCGGCTCGAGGCGCACCGGACCTGACATCACCGAAGCGCCGTCGTGCTCCCCGGTGATTCCCAGGGCCTGGGCGAGCTTGCCCGGACCGTCCGCCAAATGATCCGTGCGGCCCCGCCGCCGCTCGACGGTCTCCCGGCCCTCCACCACCCGGCCTCCCCTGATCAGCACCGCCTTCCCCTCTCCTTCGG
The DNA here is from genome assembly GCA_958295745.1 of uncultured Acidimicrobiia bacterium. GTDB lineage: Bacteria > Actinomycetota > Acidimicrobiia > Spongiisociales > Spongiisociaceae > CATQHD01. Next base: position 952,559 of record OY282370.1, read on the forward strand.
CGCCGGCGGCGATGTTGGCGCACCAGTGGATCCCGTAGGACCGGTACACGTACAGGGTCCCGGCCGGGCGGAACATGGAGGCGTTGCGGACGGTGGGGCCGCGGTAGGCGTGCGAGGCGGGATCGTCGGCGCCCCCGTAGGCCTCTACCTCCTCGATCACCACCGCGGTGCGCGCCCCGAAGTCGGTGACCAGACGGCAGCCGAGCAGACGCTTGGCCGCCTCTTCTATCGGCCCCGAAAGGTCGGGCGCCGTCACCCCGCTCAGCCCAGCAGTTCCAACAGGACGGCCTTCATCGAATGGAGTCGGTTCTCCGCCTGGTCGAAGACCCGGGACCTCGGATGGTCCACCACCTCGTCGGTCACCTCCTCCCCGCGGTGGGCGGGCAGGCAATGGAGGAAGATGGCGTCCGGCCGGGCCAGGGCGAACATCCGCCCGTCCACCCGGTAGCCGGAGAAGGCCTTCGCCCGCTCCTTCGCCTCGGCCTCCTGGCCCATCGACGCCCACACGTCCGTGTAGACCACATCGGCGCCTTCCACGGCCGCCGGGTCGGAGGTAATGGTCACACGACCCCGGCCGGCGGCGGTGAACTCCTCCAAAGGCTCGAAACCGGGCGGGCACACCACCCGCACCTCCCCACCCAGCAGGGCCGCCCCCAGCATCAGGCTGTGGCACACGTTGTTGCCGTCGCCCACGTAGGCAACCACCGCCCCGTCCACCGGCCGGTGTTCGGCGATGGTCTGCAGGTCGGCCACGGCCTGACAGGGGTGTTCGAGATCGGACAGCAGGTTCACCACCGGGGCGTCTGCATGCTCGGCTGTCTCGATCAGGTTCCCGTGGTCGAATACCCGCATGGCCAGGAGATCCAGGTAGCGGTCGAGAACCCGGGCCACATCCCTGACCGCCTCGCGGGCGCCCAGCCCGACCTCTTGCTGCCCCAGGACCACCGGATGGGCGCCGAGCTCGACCGCGGCGACCTCGCCGGACACCCGGGTCCGGGTCGAGGGCTTCTCGAAGAACAGCCCTATGCTCCGGCCCGCCAACGCCCCTCTGTGGAGCCCCCGGTCCTGTTTGAACTGCGCGGCTTTCTCCACCAAGCGCTCGAGAGCGGAGGCCTCCAACCCGGCGATCCCCAGGAAATCGTTCATAACCCGCCCCGCAGATACCCCCCGAGCCCGCCTTGCACGGCCGCCCATATGTCCTGCAGGACCAACCTCGCCTCCTGGTCGGAAAGGGTGCGGTCCATCGCCCGCAGGGTGACCCGCACCGCCAGACTTCGGTAACCGCCGGGGATCGAACCTCCCCGAAACTCGTCGAAGAGATCCAGCCCTTCCAGATGCGGCCCGGCGCTCTGCCCCATCGTCTTGATAAGGCGGGATGACGGAACCGCATCCGGGATCAAGAAAGCCATGTCGAACACCAGAGGCGGAAACACGGAAACCTCTTCCATTTCCCAAACCCCGAGGTCCGACAGGATGGGGTCGAGGGCCAGCTCCGCCGCCGCCGCCCGGCCCGACAATCCGAACCGGCGGGCCAGCGAGGGGTGCAGCTCGCCCACCATCCCGATCGGGGTTCCGTCGCAGACGACGGCGGCCGACCGCCCCGGATGGAGGATAGGAAGGGCGGTCTGGTGCACCTCCAGAGCGCAGCCGGTGACGCGGGCCACCAGATCGATCATCCCGGTAGCCGCGAACACGTCCACCTCCGGGCCGGCCAGCACCATGGCCAGCTGCCTGGGCTGGTGGGGTATCCGGGGGTCGTCGGGGTCGGCGGCGGAACGGAACACCCGCCCGGTCTCGAAGAGGCGAACGGTCTTGAGGCCCCTGGAGATGTTGCGGGCCGCCGCCCCTATCAGGCCGGGCAGCAGGGTGGTGCGCAGGATGGCTTCCTCTTCGCGCAGGGGGTTCTTCACGCGTATACCCCGGCGGCGGGGATCACCGTCGGGAAGGCGCAGGGCGTCCAGATCGGCCTGCCCCAGGAAGCTCAAGGTCTTAGCCTCGGTCAGGCCGGCCCCCACCAGAGCCTCCCGGAGGCGGCGGGCGGCGGCTTGGGCCGGGGTCAACGCCCCTGTACGACCGCGCCGGACCAGATCGGGGAAGCGGTCGTAACCGTGGAGGCGGGCGATCTCCTCCACCAGGTCGGCGGGCCTGGTCACATCGGAGCGGTGGGTGGGGACGGTTACTCCGGCGGCGTCTCCTTCCCGGGCCGCGTCGAACCCGAGGCGGTCGAGCAGGGCCAACGACTCCTCGAAGGAAGGATCCGGACCGAGCAGCCGGCCCACGTCCCGGGCCGTGAGGCGCACCTGCCAGGACGTCACCGGGGAAGGGTGGGCGTCCACGGCGGCGGCCCGGGGAATCCCTCCGGCCGTCAGCGTGATCAGCTCCACCGCCCGGGCGGCGGCCAGGCCCGACAGGTTGGGATCGACGCCCCGTTCGAACCGGGCGGACGCCTCGCTGCGCAACCCGAGGCGGTGGGAGGTGTAGAGGATCGAGGGAGGGTGCCAGTGGGCGGCCTCCACCAGGATGTCGGCGGCGGCGGCGGACACCTCGGTGGTCGCTCCGCCCATCACCCCGGCTAGGGCGATCGGACCCGACGGGTCGGCCACCAGGATGTCGCCGGGGTGCAGATCTCGCTCCGCCCCGTCCAGGGTGGTGAGGGTTTCCCCCTCCCCGGCGCGGCGGACCACGATGTGACGCTCGGCGATGGCGGCGGCGTCGAAGGTGTGGATGGGGTGCCCCAGCTCCCACATCACGTAGTTGGAGACATCCACCACGTTCGAGATGGGCCGCTGCCCGATCGACAGCAGGCGCAGCTGCATCCACAGCGGCGAAGGGCCGATCGTCACCCCGTCGATCTGGTGGGCCACGAATCGGGGGCAGGCCTCGGGGTCCTCGATGGTCACCTCGAAGTCGGAAGCCTCGGGACCGCAGGCAGGGCGGGGTTCAACGTCCAGGAGGGGAATCTGCCAGTAGGCGGCCAACTCTCGAGCCAGGCCGCGGATGCTCATGCAGTCCCCCCGGTTGGTGGTGATGCTCACGTCCAGCACCACATCCGAAAGCCCCAGCACCTCTTCCAAGGGTCGCCCCAGGTCGTCGGGACCCGCCGCACCGAGCTCGTCCAGAACCAGGATGCCCTCGTGATCGTCCCCCAACCCCAGCTCCCGGGCCGAGGCGATCATGCCGTGTGAGACCACCCCCCGAATCTTGCGGCGCCCCACCTCTAAGGGCCGGTCCGCGTCCACCCCCAGCCGGGAACCCACCCGGGCGTAGGCGATCACCGCCCCGGCCTCGAAGTTCCAGGCCCCGCACACCACATCGTGGGTTTGGGCGCCGTCGTAGACCCGGCAGAAGCGGATGCGGTCGGCGTCGGGATGGGGGCCGACCTCCTCGACCCGCCCCACGATCACCCCTTCGAAGGTCGGGGAGAACTCCTCGATCGATTCCACCTCGTGGCCGAGCGACACCAGAATCCGCTCTATCTCGTGAGGATCCCGGGTCGGCAGGTTCAGGAAGTCCGCCAGCCAGCCGATCGGCGCCCTCATAGGCCTGAACTCTCGGGCGGCCCGCCCCGGATCCCATATCGAACCCGAAGCTCCACTTGAAGTTGAACCTGAGGTTGAAGGTCTTGGGGGGGTGCGGCGGTCATCGGAACTGCCCCAACACGCGCAGGTCGTTGTCGTAGAAGTGCCTGATGTCGGTGATGCCGTGCTTGACCATGGCCAGGCGCTCCACCCCCATTCCGAAAGCGAACCCCGTCACTTTTCCGGGGTCGTACCCGACCGCCTCGAAGACGTTGGGATCCACCATGCCGCATCCGAGCATCTCCAGCCATTCACCGTTGAACCAGACCAGCATCTCCGCCGACGGCTCGGTGAAAGGGAAGAAGTGGGGAACGAAACGGGTCCGGGCACCCGGGCCGAAGAACTCCCCGGCGAAGTGGGCCAGCGTGCCCTTGAGATCCCCGAAGGTGATGTCGGAGTCCACCGCCAGACCTTCTATCTGGTGAAAGACCGGCGAATGGGTGGCGTCCCATGTGTCGGTGCGGAACACCCTTCCGGGAACTACCACGTATACGGGGGGAAGGCGCCGTTCCATGTAGCGGACCTGCATGGGCGAGGTCTGGGTCCGCAGCAGCAGCTCGTCGGGGCCGCGGCGCTCCTCTCCGTCGAAAGACTCCACGTACATGGTGTCGGATTCGAACCGCGAAGGATGGGTGGGCGGGGTGTTGAGGGCATCGAAGTTGTACCAGGCCAGCTCGAGCTCCGGACCCTCCGCCACCTGATAGCCGATGGAGCGGAAGATGTCGCACACCTCGTCGGCAGTGCTGGTCAACAGATGATGGGTGCCCCGGAGCGGCCGTCCGTACGGCAGGGTCATGTCCACCCGGTCCCGCTCGAGCAGTACATTCTCGGCTTCTTCCTCCAGCACCGACCGCCTCGCCGCCGCCGCCGCGGTGAGCGACCGGATCGCTTCGTTGACCGCCTTCCCCACCGTCCGGCGGCGATCCGGTAGGAGGGCGCCTATCCCCCGGCGGGCCGCAACGATCTCGGAGCGGCGTCCGACGGCCTCGGATTCGACCGCGGCCAGCTCGTCCAAGTCGGAGGCCCCCGCTATCCGATCCCGGGCTGTTTCGACCACCCGTTCGATCTGCTCGAGATCCATCGCCGTCTATCAGGCTATGCGGCGGACCGGGACTTCCGTCCGGCGGCGGTCACGCCCGGTTCGCCCCCGCCATCTCGACCAGCCGGCGGAAGGTCTCCGGATCGTTCACGGCGATGTCGGCCAGCATCTTGCGGTCGACTTCGAAGTCGGCGGCTTTGAGCCCGGCTATCAACCGCGAATAGGTAGTGCCGTTCTGGCGGGCGGCCGCGTTTATCCGGCTGATCCAAAGCCGACGGAAATCCCCCTTGCGCGCCCTCCGGTCCCGGTAGGCGTACTGCAAGGATTTCATCACTTGTTCGTTGGCGGCGCGGTAGCTGCGGCTCTTGGCGCCGCGATAGCCCTTGGCCTGTTTCAGCACCTTGCGGTGCCTGGTCCGGGAGTTCGAAGAGCCTCCTCTTACTCGTGCCATGTTGACCTCCTACCCTGCGGCTTACATGCCCAGCAGCCGCTTGGCCCGTTTCCGGTCGCCCTTGGCCAGGTCCGCCTCACCCTTCAGGCGCCGGTAACTGTCCTTGCCTTTCGCCATGCGCAGATGGCCGCGGTGCGACTGCCGACGCCGCAACCGGCCGGAACCGGTTACTTTGAAACGCTTGGCGGCGCCCTTGTGAGTTTTCATCTTTGGCATTGGTCTGTCCTCAACGTTCGTGCTTGCCGCCCGCTTTGCCGCCCATGTACCTCCGTGCAGGTCTCTTGAGCGGCGCGAACGCCATCGTCATGTTTCGGCCTTCGATCTTGGCCTGCTGTTCCACCTTGGCCACCTCGATCAGGTCCTCGGCCAGCCGCTTGAGTATGTCGAGGCCCAGCTGGGGGCGGGAGGCTTCACGGCCCCGGAACCAGATCCGGATCCGCACCCGGTCTCCGTTCTCCAGGAAGCGCCTGACCTTGTTCCGTTTGATCTCGTAGTCGTGGCTTCCGATCTTCACCCGGAAGGCGATCTCCTTGACCGTGCTGCGCGATTGCCTCTTGCGGGCCTCCCGCTGCTTCACCGACTGCTCGTACTTGTACTTGCCGTAGTCCATCAGCCGGGCCACCGGAGGGGTGGCCGCCGGCGCCACCTCCACCAGATCGAGCCCCAGCTGGTCGGCCAGCCACATGGCTTCCTGGAGGGTCTTCACCCCCACCTGGGTTCCGTCCGGTGCGACCACCCTCAAACGGGCGGCGCGGATGTCGTCGTTCACACGTAGGTCGGCGATACGGGCCTCCTTGCTCTTCGTCGATGCGTGCATCGTCGGCCGCGGCCGACAGGAACACCGGAAATCCGGCTGAGTAGGAAAACACCCCCCGAGGTAATCGGGCGCCCCTGGACACGGGGTGTCGAGGGTCCCCTGCTACCTCGGCGCACTCGGCGGGCCGGGGCAGGAACAGCCCCTGACCAACCATCTCCGGTGGCCGGGTGGGAAGCAGCCGGCTTCCGCTTGATCTCGGTTGTTACCGCCCCAGTATAGACCCGCCGGAATCGGTCATGGGCGGGGAAGGGAACAGCACCTTGGAGTTGCCCCCCGGGGGATGCGGGAGACGCGGGCGGTCGGCCGCTCAGACCCGGCACATCCGCACCCCGCAACGGCGCCCTTGCCCGCCCCCACCGAAACTTCGTGAACAACCAGGGTTCACGGGGCGTCGCCTTCGCCCTCCAGGGTGATCAAATGGCCCAGCTTGGCGGCTTTGGTGCGCAGGTATCTGCGGTTGTGATGGTTCTCGCCCGCCAACAAGGGCACCCGCTCCACTATCTGCAGCCCGCCGCCCTCGATGCCGGCCCGCTTGGCGGGGTTGTTGGTCAGAAGCCGTATCGAAGCAACCCCCAGATCGGCCAGTATCTGCGCCCCCGCCCCGTAGTCGCGGTCGTCCTCCGGAAACCCCAGGTCGAGGTTGGCCTCCACCGTGTCCCGGCCGCGCTCCTGCAAGGCGTATGCGGCCAGCTTGTGCATCAAACCGATCCCCCGGCCCTCGTGGCCCCTCATATAGAGGACCACACCGCGGCCCTCCTCGGCGATCCGCCGGAGCGCCTCGTCCAGCTGGAAGCCGCAGTCGCAGCGCAGGCTGGCGAAGACGTCACCGGTCAGGCATTCGGAGTGGACCCGCACCAACACGTCCGGCGTCCCGGCCACCTCGCCCATCACCAGGGCGACGTGTTGGCGGCCGTCCGCCGAGGATTCGTAGCCTACGGCTCGAAATCTGCCGTATCTGGTGGGGATGGCGGCCTCGGCGCCCCGCCGCACCCCTTCCCGCCGCACCCCTTCCCGCCTCGGCCCGGACGCCGAGCACAGGTCAATCCGGTAGTGCGAACCCACCGCCCGGGTGTCCAGAAGGCGGTATCCATCGCCCTGCATGAACCGATACTCGGGCGCCGGGAGCGCGGAGTAGACGGTGACCGCATCTATCAGGCGCCCCATACGGGGCAGGGCGGCCGGCTGCTCGCCCCGCACCCCCAGGTAGAGATGACCTCGGTCGGCCAGCTCCGCCAGCCGGACCCGCCCCGCCGGACCGTTCCCTCCCGGGGCGGTCAGGTCGAGGTCGGTGACCATCCGGTCGAAGTCCTCACAGAGTGCCTCCAGATCGTCCCGGACGGCGCGGTCCGCGCGGTCCAGTCCGTTGGTGACAACCATCCGCACGAAGGGGCGTCCGGTGCGGCGGTGGTGGTGGTACCCGGGGTCGAGGTCTACCGCTTCCCTCTCCATCAACCCGACCGAGGTCTCGATCCCCGCCTCTTCGAGTATCTCCAGACCTCTCCCCCGCACCCGCCGATCCGGATCGGGGGTGGCCGCCACCACCCTGGCCACCCCGGCGGCAACCAACATCTGGGCGCAGGGCGGGGTCCGGCCGTAGTGCGAACAAGGTTCGAGAGAAACGACCGCGGTGCCGCCCGGAGCGGACCCGCCAGCCCGCCGCAGGGCTTCCTGCTCGGCGTGCTCGCCGCCGACCCCCCGATGGGCGCCCTCCCCCGCCACCTGCCCGTCGGCGCCGACGATGACACAACCCACTCGGGGGTTGGGGTGGGTGCGGTGGGGGCGGGCCAGCTCGATGGCCCGGATCATCCAGCGGCGTTCGTCCTCCGACCAGCCCCGGCGCCCATCCGGGCCCGCGATTTCCGGGCCCGCGATTTCCGGACTCATGATCGGCCTCCCGGCCCCGGCCACTCTTCGGGCGCCGCAGCCTTCCTCAAATGGGCGATGGCCGCCGCCGGATCCGGCCGCCGGAAGACGGCGGTTCCCGCCACGAACAGATCGGCCCCGGCGCGGCGGGCCGCGCCTATGGTGTCCGGGCCGATCCCGCCGTCGATCTGCAAGTCGCATTCCAGGCCCCGGCGGTCGATGGCGCGGCGGGCCGCCTCCACCTTGCCGAGCACCGAGGAGATGAACTCCTGGCCGCCGAATCCCGGCTCCACGGACATCACCAGCACCAGGTCGCACAGCTCCAGGTAGGGATCCATGGCCTCGTAGGAGGTGCCGGGGTTGATCACCACCCCGAAACCGAGGCCTGCCTCCCGGGCCGACCGGGCCGCCGGAGCAGGGTCGGGCACCGCCTCGAGGTGAACGGTTACGCTGTCGGCCCCGGCGGCGCGCATATCTTCGAGGAAGGCCTCCGGATTGGCGGTCATCAGGTGGCAGTCGAACGGCAGGCCCGAAACCGCCCGCAACGATCGGATCACCGGGATGCCCAACGAGATGTTGGGAACGAAGTGGCCGTCCATGACATCGATATGGAGCATGTCGAGATGGGACTCCACCCTGGAAACCTCCTCACCGAGGCGGGCGAAGTCGGCTGCCAGGATCGAGGCGGCGATGCGGACCGGTTTGATCACGCCCGCAGGGTACCTTCCAATGCAAACCTCAGGCAATATGCCCGAAGATAAAACCAAGCTAATAGAGTCGGACGAATACTACGACCGGCCCTAGGTCTTCTCATTGCTGTTCTGACGGTAAGAAGCTATTTACTTGCAGAATGTATTCTAGATAGTCATAGCTATCGTTGCGTTTTGGGAACAGTATATGCTTTTGTTTGAACATCTCCTGAGTCCAGTTACCATCGTCATAATTCCGGTACAGATCATCATACGGCGTGGTCGAAACAATGTAGGAGTCAAGTTGTATATGACCAAAACCAGGAGAGCGCCTTGCTAAATCGTGTGCTAGTTCTGGTAATCTTTCATGTAGCTGCGCCTTCAGATCATATTGGTAAGCACGTGAATGAAGCATACCGTGAGGCTCCACAAATACGATACGCTGGCGATCGCCTTGTTTCATCCATAGAATAAAATCTGGGTAGAAGTTGCTACTAGCAAAAAAACCTATTCCTTTACCTTTGCTCTGGTTGCGAAGAAGAAACAGGTCAATATTAGTGAGTCCTTTATCTCTTTCTTCTTCCCAATAATTTTTCAGGTCTACTACAAATTGATACTCGCCTTTATTTAGACCTGGAGGTGAAATATCTACTTTATCACCTTCGTCTCGATTAACCAGTAGAGGTTGATAAAGATGCCGGTCAAAGTAGATAAACAGCTTTCCTATATTACGGTGCAAATCATTGCAGTCCTCCATCAATTGTTGTATTTCCTGACGAAGGTTAGTTTCGTGGATCGGAATTTTGACAAAGTAACGGCCTGGCTCATCATCACTAGCATTAAAACGAAAGTTAGGATCCTTTTCATCTAGCTCTGAGTATATCATATTATTTGCTTCCCATTTGCGCTGATAGTGGCGATAGAAGGCGTCGGAGTATCGACACAAAATGTTGACTGTTGTTTCTTGGAGCCGTTTCCAATCGTACAGGCTATGAGGATTTACCAATGTTTCTTCAGCGACTAAGCTATACACCGCAGGTTGATCAGTGATAATCTTCTTCAATTCCTTCTGCCTTATCACGAGATTACCAAACCCCTTGTCATCTTTATATCTTAGCAATGCGATATAAGCGGCATCCCAGTCGATAATATCCAAGCTATCGGGTGGAATACACAACTCTTGACCAGAGTGAGTGGTGGTCTCGACTATATTGTCGTCGTCGGTGCTCGACATTTCCTGCATCCTCGTTGACATCGATACAGACACCGGATTCACACTATTGTCATAGCTAAGTATAACTTGTGCCTGATCGGCCTTTTGATATTCCTGTCCTTCATGTATCCGAGGAACCACCAGTCCCTTACCTAAGAACACTCGGCTGGGCAAGATAGTTAACTCTCGCTCTATCTTTTCATCAAGATCAATTCCTTCATCTTCTAGATAGGCGCGGAATTGTGCCATATAGTCAGCGTGAACAGCAAAAATATTCAGGGTCTCCAGCAACCGAATATTAGGAGGATGTGACCCAGCTAACACGGTACTTCGCTTAAGTGACATCTCGCGTCCCTTAAGTCGAATACCACGTCCGAATAATTGAATTATCTGTGAACCTTCACCTCGACCTACATTAAGCAGTCCCATGTTGGACACCCGCCACGAGTTCCAACCTTCAATAAACTTGCGAGCTCCGATCAGTACTTGAATAGGTTTGAGATCATCTCTTTCATTGTTTATCCGGTCAAACAAAGAATCGGTAAAAGCATCTTCTTCAACGAGAATACCAACGCTATCATTATCGACCAGCTTTCGAAACTCAGAAACATCTCCGATATATATAACGCCAAAATAGTCATCAGATCCAACCGCTTTGAGACCAAGTTCTCCAGAGTTGCCGCGCAAAACAAATAATTGCAAGCCCCCTTGAGATGGGGTGTGCATAACCGTATTCAGAATGTTTCGGTAGATGTAGTCCGGCCCTTTTTGACAACTACGTAGGTATGCGAATTGTTCAGATAATTTATCTAACCAATCAAAGTGCGATAAATTGTCCCTTTCCAATATCCTACGAATACCTTCCTTGGCCCAATCAGGTTCCGATAATACTCTATGTAAAAAGCGGACTACCGTCAATATATCGCTTCGTTTGTGACCTCTCCGGACATATACAGCCTTGACCCTACCACCGACGAATGTCCACAGCGGGCGCTCCAATCTATATGGACGAAGTGCTTCGTTCCTTTCATCAAAAACTAGCTGTTGCTCATAAAAAGAAAGCAAGTTAGTCAGCAACAATAAATCAACATCTTCCATTATCTCTGGCTGCAGATTGACTATACGAAAATCCTTACCATAGCCATCGCTATAAAAATGACTGTAGGAATAATCAAACGCTATTGCCTTACCATATTCTTTGAGCAGATCATCCTTGTCAGCAGCGGCAAGAGCCTGCCCAAAAGTGGCACTGTATTCAAAGGTAAATCCTGTCGTGCCGAGAGCATCACGCATCTCTCGCCAGGCATTACCACCCGCACCCTTATGACCTTCGTCAACAAATATAAGATTGTTACCCTCAAAGGCTTCCACCGGTACTCGGACCCCGCCGCCTCTCTTTTCTTCCACTAGTTTTGTGATTTCAGTGATTTGCACCTGACTAGTTGCCTGAAACAAGCTAGTACTTTCATCTAGATTGAATCGGATAGCAGGAATATTAGATATCCGCAATTCTTCAAGATGCTGCTGACTCAAATCTTCATTGGGTGTAATTAATAGAATGTTGTCCAGTGGTTGCCCGTATCGTTGGTTGTAGTGAAGAAACTGATAATAGTTCAGGTGTAGCAATAATGTCTTGCCGCTCCCCGTCGCCATCCAGAATGCTAATTTTTTCAAGTCTGAATCCAAAAGGGCTGTATACCTCTTGTCGGGGTGGTTATTGATATTGTGTTGAACTATGAATTTATTTATATCAGCGAGCAGTCCGCCAGAGTTTTGATGATATCGTTCCAGGTATATTTCTGAATAGAGCGCTGCTAAATATTGGAAATATCGAAGGGTAAGTGGCCATGTCCTTCCATAATTCATCCTCTGTAGGTGCTGATAAATATTGTGGTCATATACCTTCAGATTATCCTTAGTTATCCCGTTAAATTTGCCGGAGCGGGTAATCAGATGGTCACATATCATACTGACTCCACCAGGACTGAACCCTTCATCTATATCCTTGACGTCGGTCAACAGATCCTTAGTACCACGATATCCCAGCAAGTGATGCAACCAAGCCAGCAACGACATCTGCCGCCCTAAATTGATATGGCCTGGAAGTTTTGAACGGGCGGTACGAGGCATATCTATGGATTCCAGATAGGCGAATCAATCATTGGCCTGAGCAAACATACGCGTCTTGAAAATCGGTTCGATAGATTTTGCGCCTGGGAGGCAGGAACCGCCATTGATATACACCGTGTCGGTTCCTGCAGTCATTCTATTGTTTGTGATAAATAGACGGTCTCGGGCATAATCATCCTGATTCCAGCTGTCAGTTTCACGCCAGATCACCGCCACTCGATGGCCTGGGTGATCCACTGCTTCTCCTCGATACACCAAATAGCGTCGATCCTCATCATAATAAGCTTGCCGTGTGTAGACCTTCAGCCCTAATAACCAGTTGAACGTCTCCGGTAGATCAACTTTTCGCTTAAGACTTTTCCCGTTGACATGTGCCTGTATATAGTAAGAAAAGGGACGAGACATTTCACAAACATTTGCCAAAGAAGTACTAGCTCTGGTCTCCCAATTGAGCATATATTTTATTAGGTATTCATCGCCAAAACGTTCCTCTAGTCTCTGCTGTTCAACGGCCGCATCAAACTTGATACTGTCCAACGAATCTTCGTAGGATTCCAACACCATATACTTAATGACACGAGGCGAACGAGTAGCATCTTCACTTGTGATAGCACGATGAGGCAAACCGTTCTTCCAATCGGGAGTATAAGTTACTTTTTTAATGCGCGGCAAAAGTACGGTATCAAAGTGATCACCCATTTCAATCAAAAGGAATCTTCGTCGTCCACCATCTTCACGATTCAAGTTAATAACGGCATGACCTGTAGTGCCAGAACCAGCGAAATAGTCAAGGACAAACGCATTTGGAGAACTATGTATGCAAGCATCTATACAGTCCCGGACTGTATAGATGGACTTAGGATAAGAGAAAAGATTGCTTTCGCCAAAGATATTTTTGAGTAAATTGCTCCCATGTACACCAGCGTTGTATTTTGTGTCCGTCCAGTTGCTGAACAGGGGTCGGCGTCTCCCGCGCTGGTCGGTGATTAGATAAAGAGACCTGCCATTTTTACAAATCAACTCGTCGTTTTCAAGGCAACTAGCAACGCCTTTATAACTTCGACGCCATACTCTTTCCGTCCCATCTCTACTGACAGGGTAGATACGGATCAAGCCTTCGCTAGTATAATCCAAGGGATAATTATCACCTTGGAGGGGTGGTGGTTCTACACCTATAACCTTAAACGAGTGAGGGTCTACTAAAACAGCATAAAAGCTATTTGGTCGCCCTACGCGTAAGTTGCTTTCCGCGGTACCAGTGCGGATAAAACCTATCTTTGATGTGCTATCCTCCTTGTGTGCACCAGCCAAAATCTTCTCACAGGCAGGGGTCATAAAGAGGGCATATTCGTGTGTGCTTGACACATTTGAACCTGCTAAACCGCTACCAGCGGGGTGATGATTGACAACTACAGTATTCCTATCCCAATTCACGAATCTATGGTCCAGTAATTGTGATAGTCCTACCATCTCAGTATCATCAATGGCTACCACTAGGACAGCATCGTCGCTCATGATCGGCTGGGATGATGTGATGCGATCCGCCATGAGTGTTAACCAGGATGAGTGCTTGTAACCGTTTTTGTATATAATTTCTGATGCTCTAGTATTATATGGAGGATCAATATATATACACTGTACTTTATTACGGTACCTTCTAGTCATCATAGTTAACGCTTGCCAATTGTCGCCTTTAATAAGTACCCCGTCGGTTATCTCGTCTATATTATCGAAAAAGGCTAACAAACGGTCGGTGATATATTCGTTAAAATGCTTCGTATCTAACATCAAGGTAGGATGTTCTTCACAGAAGGTATCATGGCGGTCTTTGTGCTTAAAGCCGTACAGCTCACACCATTCTTCCCATTGTTGTTCATTAGAAATGATATCAGGGTATAAGGATTCGTCAACACAGGCTAATGATATACAGTATTCAGTTTTTATTATAAATTTACGCTTTTCCCACAGCATTTTTTGAAAGTCTTCTATTTGGGCTAGGAATTCAATGATCTGAGAGCCTATCGTTTTTATCAAGCGTATGATTTGGAAATCGGCCTGAACAGTTACCAAGCCAGCGGTGGCCAAATTGTCTAAGTTCAATACTTCATTTTTCAGGTAAAAATCTAGCTCTCGATTGAGGAAGGATTTTAAGTGCTTATGGATGAAAAAGTCAGCCTTGTTGCGAGAGGTATATTTTCTCAGATGATGTTCTAGACGGCTGATAGATTCTCCTTTGGAGTTTTGCCGATGCTGACCAGTCAGCGCAAGAATAACATCAGGCTCTTCGGCCATTTGATGTTGTATGTTTTCAGTTGACTCTGTTATAATTTTTTCCTGCTGGTTACGATTACCGTAGATCAATTTTTCTGCATCTATTATGGGGCGGTATTCAAAAGGTATTATTACGGTGCGGTCCTCGGATATATATTTCATTTTATGCATGATAGGAAGAAAGAACCGGCGATCTCCCTTTACATTGTCATGTTCAACATTGGCGTTATTCATTTGGAACTTTACCGTTACACCGTTAGGAGCTCTCCAATCGTAGTTATAAAAATATTCATCTGTTTTAATGTAATACTGGTCGCTGTTAGCCCAGTGAAAATATACTTCTTCTCCATTATAAGGGATAACATAGCGCTGGTTACGAGAGTAGCGGCGCTTGGATATAAAATCTCCGTCCTGATAGTAGCGACTAAAGAAAGCATATAGATGATTATAAATACGGACTTCTGTGTCACTGTGAGAGCGGGCTCCAGTTTCTTTAACAGCCTTTTTGCATTCTAAATATCGTTTGCCTAGGGGAGTGGAATGCAAGTGCGGAACTAAGTTTCCATCGTTGTCGATAGCATCATCTCCCAGATTTTCATTCACCTGGTATGTAGCCTCTTCTAAAGCGGCTACTGCGCTAGCTTGTTCAGACAAGTAATCGCTTTCAAGGGCTTCATAAACAGTAGCGGGAAGGCTGTCGTTGATGAACCTTAAAATGGTAGACCTCTTGTGATTCATAATGCGGTAGATACCAAAATCCAAGTCAGCTTCGTCAAACTGGAACAATTCTCTCAACAATGTCTGAAACTTGATGATATGGCTCCCCGCTGTGGTGTTGCCAGTTGTGCTGGTCATGACAAGAGGTCCCTTAGTAGGCGGGTAACTGTAAAGCTTCCCGCGTTGACACGGGTCATTATGACCCTGCTGACCGCAGATGTCAACAGATCGCAGCAACCGCCGCCTGCGAAGCTGGTCGTACTCGACAAGGCCGCCGAGGCCGGGTTCCGATTGCTCAGCGGGTTGCAGAGCGCCGCCTGACCTACCGATCCAGCACCGAGATGAACATGCCGTCGGTGGCGGTCAGGTGAGGGCCTAGGAGCAGGCCGCCTTCCAGAGGCAGGCCGGGCAGGCCTTCCGGCGGGCGCCCTCCCATGCCGGCCACCGCCCCTGTGGTCTCGGCGGTGGTCACGGTGCACACCGCGTAGACCACCCGGCCGCCCGGGCGGACCATTCTCAGCGCCTCTTCCAGCAGGCGGGTCTGGAGGGCGGCCAGCCGGTCTCGCTCCTGCTGCGTAACCCGGAATTTGATCTCCGGGCGCCGCCGAAGGGTTCCGAGGCCTGTGCAGGGCGCATCCACCAGCACCTTGTCGAAGGAAGCGGGGCGGAAGGGCAGGCGGGCGCCGTCGGCCCGCACCCACCACCCCCCGAATCCCATGCGGGCGGTGCGCCGGGCGGCCCGCCGGATGCGGCCCTCGTGGATGTCCACCGCCGCCAGCCGGGCCGGCCCCATATCCCAGAGGGCCGTCGTCTTGCCGCCGGGGGCCGCCCCCACCTCCAGCACGTGGTCTTCGGGGCCGGCTTCCACCGCTTGCACCGCCGCCGCCGAGGCGGGGTCCTGCACCACGGCCCCGGGCGGAACCCGACCCTCCGGGTGCAGGTAGACGTCGGGCACTGCGGTCGGGGTGAGGCCGGGGGGCGGGGAGGCGCCGGCCCTCATGCGAAAAGCGACCGGGGCGTCCCGGTGGCCGGCCTCCATGAAGGCCCGGGCTGCTTCTTCTCCCCAGGTGGAGACCAGATCGTCCACCACCCATTGCGGTAGGCCGTATATCCCGGCCAGGCTGGAGGGGGGATCGGGTTCCCCGCGCCGCTGCAGGTTCCTCACCAGGGCGTTGACGAACCCGGCGGCCCGGCCATACCCGCGGGCCCGGGCCGACTCGACCGCCGTGTCGGGAACGGCGTGGCCGGCGGCGCGCCCGAACAGGACCTCGTGGAAAGCCACCCGCAGGACATCCAACAGGCCGGCGTCGACGGCGGCGATCCCGCGATGCGACAACCCGTCCACAGCCCGATCCAACCTACCCAGATTACGAAGCGTCCCATACACGAGATGACGCACCAAGCGGGCGTCGTCCGGCGGAAGATCGATGCGACGCACAACCACATTGGACCAGGCGCCGTCCCGAACCACCCTTCCCACCAGCTCGGCAGCCGCCGCCCGAGCCGCCACCCCCTGCTTCACTCCAGCCGACCCAAATCGCCCCGAACCCCCAGCAACCACCGCCCTACCTCCATTTTCCTGGCCCCGGCGGGCTGAACCTCCAGGAGCTCTACACAACCCTCGGCGGCGCCCACCCGCACCCCCGCAGGACCGGCCTCCAATCGGCCCGGTTCCATATCACCATGGACCACCCGCCCCCCGTAGATCTTGAACCGCTCACCCCGCCATGTGGTGTGGGCCCCCGGACGGGGGCAGAAGGCGCGGACGGCCCTGACCACTTCCACGGCCGGCCGGGTGAAGTCGAGGCGGGCTTCTGCGGTGGAGACCGGAGGGGCCCATGTAGCCCGGCTCGCGTCCTGGGGTATGGGGGTGAGGGCTCCGGCCGCCAGCGCTTCCAGATTCCGGCCCAACAGCTCGGCCCCTCCCGCAGCCAGTCGATCGGTAAGCGAACCGGCGGTCTCGTCCCACCCGATCGAGGTCCCCCAAGCCGCCAGTATCCCCCCGGTGTCCAAGCCTTCCTCCATCTGCATCAGGGTCACTCCGGCGGCGGGGTCGCCGGCCAGGACGGCCCGCTGCACGGGCGCCGCGCCGCGCCAACGGGGCAGGAGCGAGAAATGCAGGTTGACCGCCCCGAGGCGGGCGAGGACGGCGGGCGGTATCAGCATCCCGTAGGCCGCCGCCACGATTACATCGATATCCAGCGGGGCTAGGACGGAGTCCAGATGCTGCGAATCGGCGGGCTGGCTGACCGGTATCCCTATCTCGACCGCCCTCGATTTCGTCTCGGAAGGAACGGGGCGGCGGCTGCGCCCTCGGGGGCGGTCGGGGCGGGTGACCACGAGCCGGAGGTCGGTGAGGGCGGCGAGGGTCTCGAGGGCGGGGACGGCCGACCGGGGAGTCCCCAGAAAGGCGGTTCGGATCACTCGGCCGACTCGTTGCGGATGTCGCGGAGGGCGGCCTTGCGGGCGGCACGATCGAGCCGTTCTATCAGCAGCCGTCCGTTCAGGTGGTCGGTCTCGTGCTGCAGCACCCTGCCCAGCAGCTCCTCACCGGCGAACTCGACCCGGGCGCCGTCGAGGTCCTGGCCGACCGCCCGGACGTAGGCCGGCCTGGTGATATTCCAGAAATGCCCCGGCACCGAGAGGCACCCCTCCTCGAACTCCCATTCGCCGGAGGCCTCCACGATCTCCGGATTGACCAGCACCCGGGGGCCGTCACCGGCGTCGAACACACAGATGCGCTTCTGCACGCCGATCTGGGGCGCAGCCAAGCCCACCCCCGGAGCGTCGTACATGGTCGCGAGCATGTCATCGGCCAGCCGCCGCAGGGCGTCGTCGAACACCTCGACCGGGCGGGTGGAGATCCTCAACACGGGATCGCCGAATATACGGATCGGGAAAACGGCTACCAGAAACCTCCTGGCGAGCCAGGTTAGTCCTGATTGTTCGCGGGCCAGATGGGTAGTCCATCTAGGCGGGCAAGGTCCTCCCTTGGGTGTCCTTGTAGATGCGGCCGCCTTTGATCACCGCCAATATCCGGTCGGGGTCGGCCAGCACCTCTATCTCATCCAGGGGCCGGCCCTCCACCAGGATCAGGTCGGCCTCCTTACCCTCCTCTACGGCACCGATCTGGTCTTCCATGTAGAAGAGTTCGGCATTGACGGCGGTGGCGGCGGCGATGGCTTCCTTCGGACTCATGAACTTGGCCTTGTTGGGCAACTCCCGGCCGCGTCTGTCCTGCAGCGGGCCGACGATATCCGATCCCGAGCCGACCTTGACCCCGGTCTCTCCCATGATCTCGATGCTTCGGCCGACCTCGGACTCCACCGCCCGGAGCTTGGTCAGCTGCGACGGGGTGAGGCCGGCCTTCTCCGGATCTTCCAGGAGGTCGTACTTCACCGCCAAGGTGACCACCGCGAAGGCGTCGGAGTCCACGATTCGCCGAGCGGCGTCCTCGTCCAGGAGGCTGGCGTGCTCTATAGAGCGGATACCCGCCGACAAGGCCCGGCGAATGGCGTCGGAAGTGTGGCAGTGGGCGAGCACGTAGGTGTGCCAATCAGCCGCCGCCTCCACTGCGGCCCGAAGTTCCTCGTAGCTGAACTGGAGGCTGTCGAAAGGGTCCGTGGGCGAGAGCACCCCTCCGGAGCTGAACACCTTCACTTGAGTGGCGCCCTTCCGAAGCTGCTCGCGAGCCGCCCGGCGCACCTCGTCGACGCCGTCCACTACCTCGGGGGTGGCCGACAGCCCCGGAATGCTCCCCCGGGGATGCTCGATGTGATGAGCGGGCCGCAGATCCCCGTGTCCGCCGGTCTGGGAAAGCACGGACCCCGACGGGAGAATGCGCGGTCCGGCGATCACGCCCTGCTCCACCAGACGCGCCCAACGGGGGTCGAGGCCCCCCGCGTCCCGGACGGTGGTGAAACCCTCCTGGAGGGTGTTTTCGATGACGCGCCGGACCGCGAACACGTAGTCGATCCAGGGCAGGTCGCCGATGTCGCCCGCCGACGAAACCAGACCCATGTGGACATGGGCGTCGGTGAGCCCCGGCATCAGGGTCAGCCCCGAGGCGTCGATCACCCGGTCGGGCGAGCTCCCCGCGCCGGGCCCGACGCCGCTTATCAGCGAACCCGATACGGCGACGTCCACACCCGCCCGGGGGTCGTTCCCAGTGCAGTCCAGCAGCTCGGCGTTGCGAATCACCAGGTCGGTCATCGGCCGCCCCCTTCCCCAAAGTCGAATGCCCCGCAGTCGAATGCCCCATGATCGAGCGGCTCGATGAAGCCGTATCCCGAAGCGGTAAGCATGTTGTCATAGTAGTAGCTCGACTATCCTCCTCGTCCTATGAGCCTGCGATTTGGTCTGATCGGAACCGGCGGAGGAGGCCATCTGTTTGCGGGCGCGCTGACCGGGCGGCCCGGCGGCGCCCGACTAGCGGCGGTCTGTTCCCGCAACCGGGAAAAGGCGGCCGGCTTCGCTTCCAGGTATGGGGTGACCGAGGTCTTCACCGACTGGCGCGCCCTGATAAGAGCAGACATAGATGCGCTCTGTGTGGCGTCGCCCACCGGAGACCACGCCCGGATGACGATAGAGGCCGCCGCCCGGGGTTTGCACGTGCTCACCGAGAAACCCATGGCCAACACCGCGGCCGACGCAGATCGGATGATCGAGGCCTGCGACCGGGCGGGGGTGACCTTGGGGTGCATCTACATGTACCGCTTCATGGACACCGCCATACGGATGAAGGAAGCGGTATCGGACGGCCTGATCGGGCGGCCTCTCCTGGCGGAGTGCATAGGGCTGTTCTACCGTGATCAGCCCTATTACGACTCGGGTGAATGGCGAGGAAGGTGGGAAACGGAAGGAGGGGGGTCGCTGGTTACCCAGACCAGCCACACGCTGGACTTGATGTTGTGGATGCTGGGAGACGTGGAGGCGGTCGCCGGGTTCTACGACACGTCACCCCTGCACCGGATCGAAGTAGAAGACCACGCCGTAGGGATTCTGCGGTTCGTGAACGGAACCCTCGCCACGGTGGTGAGCACCACCGCGGCGGTCGATCCCCAACCTCGCATCCTCACCATCCGCGGGACCGAGGGGACGGTGGGCATGGTAGGAGACGATCTGACCCGGTGGGATGTTCCCGGGGGGCCCTCATCCGATATCGAGAAGCTGATGAACACCGGGCCGGTCGACCGAGGAGACACCCTGTCGGCGGCCGGCTACGCCGACACCACCTTGCACTACCGCCAGATGGAGGACTTCACGGCGGCGGCGGCAGAGGGGCGATCCCCGTTGGTGGACGGCCGGGAGGGTCGGCGGACCACCGCAGTGATGGAAGCCCTCTACGAGTCTGCCCGCCGCGGCCGGATGATCAGACCTGCATGAGGTAGGGCCGCAGCAAACAACCCTGGCCGGCCATGCGGCTTCGCGTATGCGGCGGGCGGTAGACGTCGGTAGAGCCCCCGAATCCATCGTTGTTCGGCTGTCCATCTAGTCTAGCTAGAACGCGAAAATCGCAGCCATGCGCCGCCGCCCTCTGGGCCCAGCCCCCACCTCCACCGCTCAGGTCGTTATCTCGGTACCGGCGCGTGGTCCGGGCCCCGGCCTAGGGGGGCCGGGCGAGTATCCCGATATGATCACCGCCCTCTCTAGAACTCGGCAGCGATGTTTATGTTTTGGTATCCAACACTATATAGCGTGTCTGTGACATGATCAACCCCCTTCTGGAACAAGCTGCCCCGAATATCCAACTCGGTCCCGCAGGCCTCTCGCCGCCGACGCCCCGACCCCCGACGGTCCGGATGGGGGCAAGCTGACGCGGGCGAGCCGGTCTTCGAAGCCCGCCTCTGGCAGGCGAGACCGGTTCGCACGGAAACATACCCCTATCCCTTGGAACTACTCGTCTAGATGTGGTCCGAGATCCTTTTCACGAAGGTGCGGTGGGGGGAGAAGGGGGAATCCTCCAACCGAGAGGTGATCAAGTCGGCCAAGATGCGCCCCCCTGCCGGGGAACACATGATGCCGTGCCCCGAATAACCGCTGTTTACCCACATACCCTCGATCGATGTCTGTCCGATCAGGGGGCGGCGGTCGGGGGTCATCGTGTACTGCCCGGAGTCGACCGTCCAGGAGAGTTCCCCCCGCCTCCAAGCCTCGCCCCAGAAGGGGCTGATCCGGGCCGCGGCCTCCCTGCGGGAGGGATCCAGCACCCGAAAGGCCATATCCGGATCGGTAGGGACATCTTCCACGGGCTCGGCGTCCGGCCCTCGGGGGGCGGCGTCCAGCACATGGGCCCCCGAAAGGGCGGGGCGCCAATGCACCCCGGTGTCGTCATCGATGGTCATCGGGGCGTCGGGCGGCACACGCGCCAGATCGGGAACCACCACCTTGTGGCGGGGCCTCACCTGCAGCGGCAGTTCCTCCCCCAGGAGAGCGGCCAGCTTTGCGGAGAAGGGTCCGGCGGCTATCACCACCTGTTCGGCCCGGATAGGACCCTGATCGGTGCCGATATCGAAGCCTCCCGAGGGGCGCTCCCGAAGCGACACCACCCGGCAAGAGGTGTGGAGGGGGGCCTTCGACGCCCGCAGCAGGCAGGATGTCAGGGCCCGGGGATCGACGAAGCCGTCACCCGCCCGGTAGCGGGCATGAACCACTTCCGGGCTCAGGTAGGGAAACCGGCGCCGGGCCTCATCGCCGGTGAGCGTCTCGATGTCGGTCTGCCCCCAGGAGTGCTGCCGGGCCGCCAGCCGGCGCTGCTCCTCCGCCCGGTCTTCGGAGGTGGTCGCCCAGAGATACCCCGGTTGCCGGACGGCCAACGGCCCGGAGTCCTCACCGGTGATCTCGGAGAAATCTAGGAACAGCCGCACCGACTCCCGCGCCAGCCGGGTCTCCTCCAAGTTGTCGAACTGCAGACGGAAGGCACCCGTGGAGACCGGGGTGGTGAGAGAGGCGGGGGCGGGCAGAGCCTCCAGAACCACCGGAGACAGCCCGGCCCGGGCCGTCCAGAATGCCGTAGCTGCGCCCACCACCCCGGCGCCGATGATCACCAGCTCCGCTCCGGCGGGAAGGACGCCTTCGACCTTGGACACCAACGGCGCCCTTCTAGTGTCCTGGCTTGGGAATACGTTGCAGATTGGAGTTGCCCCCGATTTCGTGGACGGTTTCGGCCATCAATTGCTCATATACGATGAACTTCCTGTTCACCAGAACCGAGTCCTGCCGCTACCCCAGCAAACCACAGAACCGTCAACCCGAACCCCACACGAATGATAACGGCCAGCCGAAACAGCAACAAAACCACCACCCGGCGCATCCAACTGCCCATATCTGTTGCTACCCCAACAAACCACAACACCATCAACCCGAACCCCACACGAATGATAACGGCCAGCCGAAACAGCAACAAAACCACCACCCGGCGCATCCAACTGCCCATATTCGTTGTCGCCCCAACAAACCACAACACCATCAACCCGAACCCCACACGAATGCGCACCGCCAGCCGAAACAGCAACAAAACCACCATCCGGCACATTCCACTGCCCATATTCGTTGTCGCCCCAACAAACCACAACACCATCAACCCGAACCCCACACGAATGATAACGGCCAGCCGAAACAGCAACAAAAGAACCATCCGGCGCATCCAACTTCCCAAAGTAGTTGTCACCCCAACAAACCACAACACCGCTATTCATACGAACCCCACACGAATGCTCCTCACCAGCCGAAACAGCAACAAAACCACCACCCGGCGCATCCAACTTCCCAAAGCCGTTGTCACCCCAACAAACCACAACACCGCTATTCATACGAACCCCACACGAATGCTCCTCACCAGCCGAAACAGCAACAAAACCACCACCCGGCGCATCCGCCCGCCCATCATAGTTGCGACCCCAACAAACCACAGCACCATCAACCCGAACCCCACACGAATGCGCACCGCCAGCCGAAACAGCAACAAAAACACCACCCGGCGCATCCGCCCGCCCATCATAGTTGCGACCCCAGCAAACCACAGCACCATCAACCCGAACCCCACACGAATGCGCACCGCCAGCCGAGACAGCAACAAAACCACCATCCGGCACATTCCACTGCCCATATTCGTTGTCGCCCCAACAAACCACAACACCATCAACCCGAACCCCACACGAATGCACCAAACCGGCCGAAACAGCAACAAAAACATCCCTCGGCGCATCCAACTGCCCATAGCCATTGTCGCCCCAACAAACCACAACACCATCAACCCGAACCCCACACGAATGCTCCTCACCGGCCGAAACAGCAGTGAAAACACCCTCCGGCGCATCCAACTGCCCATAGCCATTGTCGCCCCAACAAACCACAACACCATCAACCCGAACCCCACACGAATGCACCAAACCGGCCGAAACGGTAGCAAAAGCACCCCCCGGCGCATCCAACTGCCCTAAGTTATAACGGCCGCCGCCCCAGCAAACCACAGAACCATCAGTACGAACCCCACACGAATGCCAACCGCCGGCCGAAACAGCAACAAAAGCACCCCCCGGCGCATCCAACTGCCCTTCGTCGTTGTCGCCCCAGCAAACCACAGAACCATCAACCCGAACCCCACACGAATGATAACGGCCGGCCGAAACATCAGCAAAAGCACCCCCCGGCGCATCCAATTCCCCATAGTAGTTGTCGCCCCAGCAAACCACAGAACCATCAGTACGAACCCCACACGAATGCACCAAACCGGCCGAGACAGCAGCGAACCCGGTTGGGGTCGATGTAGCGTCCGGCTGGGTGGTCGTCGACGTAGAGGCGGCCTGCGCGGCGGCCTCACGAGCTTCCTCGGCTTCCGCCCGAGCCTCTACCAAATCAGCCTGGACCAGAGCCAACGCGGCCGCGGCTTCGTCGACTTCCACCCGGGCCTCTACCAGATCAGCCTGGACCAGAGCCAACGCGGCCGCGGCTTCGTCGGCTTCCACCCGGGCCTCTACCAGATCAGCCTGGGATTGGGCCAGCGCCGCCGCGGCTTCGTCGACTTCCGCTTGGGCCGCCGCCGCTTCTTGTCGCGCCGCGGCCGCCTCCGCTGCGACGTCCGCCCCCGAGGTGTCGTCCCCTCCCCCGCCGCACGCCGCGGCGACCAAGGCAAAGACGAGCAATAACCCCACGAGTGTGCGGATGCGAACCAGATGCGCCGCCATCATGTCATCCTCTCCCGCCTCCCCGAGGCGATTCAGATGGCCCTCGCGTCGGAGCTGACGCCATACCTTGCGGACGCCGTACACCCAAAAAGTTCTGCTCCCCACACCCGACGGATCACAGGTTTCAACTATAGCGTCACGGTGAGGTTGACTCGGTTTGGTGGACACTCTGAGACTAGGAGACAATGGTCCCTTGGAAGGAGTGTTTATGCCGAGAACGAGACTGCCCTATCCGAAGGGGGGTTCCGCCGGGAGATGGTTCGCCGGTCAGGGCGGGTCGCAGCCCCGGGTCGTTGAGCCGCGAGTTCGAGCCGTCGGATCAGACGATCCGCAAACTGGGTTCGCCAAGCCAAGGGCGACGACGGGCAAAGGGAAGGACTGACCACCGTCGAGCGTCAGAAGCTACGGCGTCTGCGCCGGGAGAACCGGGTGCTGCGAGAAGGAAAGAGAAATACCGGCAAGCCGCGGCCTGGTTCGCCGAAGAGTGACCGCATCGACCCCGCCGAGCGGCGTTCGGGTTCGTGAAAACCTGACCAGGCCATCTATCCGGTGCGGCGCATGTGTGAACTGTTTGGGTATCCCCGGGCGGCTACTACGCGTCGCTTGCCCGTCCGTCCTCGGCCCACCGGAGGGCCGACCTGGAGTTGCGGGACCGGATCACAGAGATTCATCGACGGTCGCGGGCGCCTACGGTGTTCCCCGCATACACGCCGAGCCGGCCGCCGCAGGAGTGCGGGTGGGCCGCAAACGGGCAACCCGTCTGACGCATCAGGCCCGCATCCACGGTGGTACACCGCCGCCGGAAGGTTCCTACGACCCGAGGCGCCGGATCTGGTACGCCGGCGATTCAGCACCGAGGGCCCCCGACCGGCTGTGGGCAGCTGACATCACCTATATCCCCACCGGGGCAGGGTTCCTTTACCTAGCGGTGCAGTTCGATGTGTGGTCCCGGAAGGTAGTAGGTGTGGTCCATGCGCAACGACCTAGCCGCCCGCCTCGTGGTAGACGCCCTGGACATGGCCATCACCCGGCGGAAACCCACCGAGGTAATCCACCACTCCGACCACCGCAGCCAGTACACCTCAGCCGCGTTCGGAGCGCGATGCCCGCAAAGCCGGGGGACAGCCCGGCCCGGGCCGTCCAGAATGCCGTAGCTGCGCCCACCACCCCGGCGCCGATGATCACCAGCTCCGCTCCGGCGGGAAGGACGCCTTCGGCCTTGGACATCAACGGCACCCTTCTAGTGTCCTGGCTTGGGAA
Organism: uncultured Acidimicrobiia bacterium; assembly: GCA_958295745.1. Lineage (GTDB taxonomy): Bacteria > Actinomycetota > Acidimicrobiia > Spongiisociales > Spongiisociaceae > CATQHD01. The sequence continues at coordinate 977,772 of OY282370.1, forward strand.
TACGTTGCAGATTGGAGTTGCCCCCGATTTCGTGGACGGTTTTCAGCCACCATTGCTATAGACGATGAACTTCCTGCGGCCAGAACCAATCCCTGCCCCCCCAACAAACCACAGAACCATCAACACGAACCCCACACGAATACTCCCCCCCGGCCGAAACAGAAACAAAAACACCACCCGGCGCATCCAACTCCCCATAGTCGTTGCCGCCCCAGCAAACCACAGAACCATCAACACGAACCCCACACGAATGCCCCAAACCAGCCGAGACAGAAACAAAAACACCACCCGGCGCATCCAACTCCCCATAGTCGTTGCTACCCCAACAAACCACAGAACCATCAACACGAACCCCACACGAATACTCCAAACCAGCCGAGACAGAAACAAAAGCACCACCCGGCGCATCCAACTGCCCATAGTAGTTGTCGTTGCCCCAGCAAACCACAGAACCATCAACACGAACCCCACACGAATGCCACAAGCCGGCCGAGACAGCAGTAAAAGCGTCATCCGGCGCATCCAACTGCCCATCTCTGTTGCTACCCCAGCAAACCACAGAACCATCAGCCCGAACCCCACACGAATGATCCCAGCTGGCCGAGACAGCAGTAAAGGCACCACCCGGCGCATCCAACTTCCTATAGGAGTTGCTACCCCAGCAAACCACAGAACCATCAGTACGAACCCCACACGAATGCCCCAAACCAGCCGAAACATCAACAAAAACACCACCCGGCGCAACCGACTGCCCGGAGTCGTCGCGGCCCCAGCAAACCACGGCACCATCAGCCCGAACCCCACACGAATGCACTACGCCGACCGAAACATCAACAAAAACACCACCCGGCGCATCCAACTGCCCGGAGTCGTTGCTACCCCAGCAAACCACGGCACCATCAGCCCGAACCCCACACGAATGCCCCCCACCAGCCGAAACATCAACAAAAACACCACCCGGCGCATCCAACTCCCCAGATCTGTTGCGACCCCAGCAAACCACGGCACCATCAGCCCGAACCCCACACGAATGCCACCCGCCAGCCGAAACATCAACAAAAACACCACCCGGCGCATCCAACTCCCCATCGTAGATCCAGCCCCAGCAAACCACAGAACCATCAACACGAACCCCACACGAATGATCCCAGCCGGCCGAAACATCAACAAAAGCACCATCCGGCGCATCCAACTTCCCATAGGAGTTGCTACCCCAACAAACCACAACACCATCAACACGAACCCCACACGAATGCCCCCCACCAGCCGAAACATCAACAAAAACACCATCCGGCGCATCCAACTCCCCATAATCGTTGCTACCCCAACAAACCACAACACCATCAACACGAACCCCACACGAATGCCCCCTACCAGCCGAAACATCAACAAAAACACCATCCGGCGCATCCAACTCCCCATAGTCGTTGCTACCCCAACAAACCACAACACCATCAACACGAACCCCACACGAATGCCACAAGCCAGCCGAAACATCAACAAAAACACCACCCGGCGCATCCAACTCCCCATAGTAGTTCCAGCCCCAGCAAACCACAGAACCATCAGCCCGAACCCCACACGAATGCTCATCGTCGACCGAGACAGCAGTGAACCCGGTTGGGGTCGATGTAGCGTCCGGCTGGGTGATCGTCGGCGTGGAGGCGGCCTCACGGGCTTCCTCGGCGGGCTGCTCGGCCGCCGCCAAGGCCTCTTCCAGATCAGCCTGGGCCTGTGCCAGCGCCGCCGCGGCTTCCTCGGCTTCCGCTTGGGCCGCTACTGCTTCTTGCCGCGCTGCGGCCACCTCCGCCGTTGCGTCTGCGAGGTCCGACCCCGAGGTGTCGCCCCCTCCCCCGCCGCACGCCGCGGCCGCCATGGCAAAGGCGAGCAACAACCCTACGAGTGTGCGGATGCGAACCAGATGCGCCGCCATCATGTCCTCTCTGAACCCGGCATACTCAAACTGTCAGCAACGGCCATGGGAAGTGCAACTATATGCTCGATCGATGGTGCCGTCTTGCGTAGTCGGGAGAGATGTGCCCGTCCGCTAGGTCGGCCGATACCGCTTGGGGATCGCGTTCCAGCGGGTCGCCGTATCCGCCGCCGCCGCCGGTGTAACAGCGGACTACATCTCCTTTGCGAAGGGGCATCCGGTTGGTCTTGAGGCGGCGGACCTCCTCTGGTGCTCCCGGGTTGATGATCACTTCCGGGGGCGCTCCTCCTAGGCCGCCGAACAGGCCCCAGGCCGGGTTGCCCGAACGTTCGAACCACAGGCTCATCTCGGTGTCGGCCGTCATCTGGTATTCCCTGATGATCCCGCTTCCTCCCCGCCACCGACCGGGGCCCGCCGAGTCCCGCCGGAAGCCGTAGTCGGTGATCCGAGCGGGAAACTTGGATTCGAAGACCTCGATGGGCATGTCGTGGAAGTTGCCCGACAGGGTCCAGATCATGCCGTCCTCGCCGTCCCGGCCCCGCGAGGCGCCCCATCCCCCGACGTGCGGCTCGTTGTCGAGGAACAACTCTCCGGTGCGGGGATCGATGCCCGTGAACTGGAAGATCATGCCGTCTCCGTAATGGGCGGCGGGCACGGTATCGGGAAGGACGGGGGCGAGAGCCGAAGAGATGAGGTCGATCATCAAACCCAGCGGGGTGAAGTAGAACTGGCAGGCCGCCGGTGAACGGGCGGCCAGGATCGAGCCGGGCCGGGTGCGCACCTCCAGAGGCCGGAAGGTGCCTCCGTTCACGGGCTGGCGGGAGTTGAAGAGATATTTGAAGGCCAGACGGCAGGCCGACAACGTTTGCACCGCTCCGCAGTTGATCGGGCCGCGGCCCGGGCCGGCGGTGTCGGTGAGGTCGAAGACGAGCCGTTCCCCCTCCACGGTGATCCTGACCCGGATCCGGACCGGATCGTCGCCCACCCCGTCGGAATCCAGGAAACCTTCCGCCGTGTATACCCCGTCGGGGATGGCTGCCACCGCCTCCCGGTCCAGGCGTTCGCTCTGACGGAAGATCTCTTCGGCGGCGGCTTCCACGACATCCCGCCCGTAGCGGTCGAACAGGGCGCCTAGGCGGTGTTCGCCGATGGCGGCCACTGCGAACTGGGCCTTCATATCGCCGATCGCCGATCTGGGGAACCGGACGTTGCTTTCGATGATCGACCAGATGTCCTCCACGGGCTCCCCTCCCCTCACCACCTGGGTGGGGGGCAGGCGGACTCCTTCCTGGAAGATCTCGGTGGAGTCCATGGGCACGCCCGGGTCCTTGGCGCCGATGTCCAGCCAATGGGCGCGGGAGGCGGCGAATCCTGCCAGGCCGCCTTGGTAGAAGATGGGGGCGAAGACCGTAACGTCATGCATGTGGGTGCCGGTCAGATAGGCGTCGTTCATGATCCAGATGTCGCCTTCGTTCCACACCGACCGTCCGAACATCTCTTCGGTGGCCAGGGTGCAGGCTTCCAGGTTCCCCAGGAACAGAGGGACTCCCGAGGATTGCCCCAGCACTCGGTGCCGGCTGTCGATCAGCGCCACGGCGCAGTCCTTCGATTCGTAGATGACCGGGGTGTAGGCGGAGCGAATCAACGCCGCGTTCATCTCCTCGGCCGCCATTATGAAGGCGTTGCGGAGGATCTCGATGGTGATGGGATCGATGCTCATACCGGAGGGGCCTCGATGATAAGACAGCCGTATTCATCGACGGCGGCCGACCCTTCGGGTGGAACGACCGTGGTGGCGGTGGCTTCCTGCACGATGGCGGGGCCCTCTATCGAACATCCCGGCGGCAGGCCGGCGCGGTCGAACCGGGCGGTGGCGTACGAACCGGTCGCGAAGAGAACGGGTCCCGTTCGGCGGGGGCGGTCGGAGGGTCGATCGGGCCGGTAGCCGGCTTGCAGGAGCGGGCGCCCCACATCCCCCAGGGCGGTGAGCCGCAGGTTCACGGTTTCCAACGCGGCTTCCGGATTGGAGTGACCGTACCTGGCGCGGTAGGTCTCTTCGAACCGCCGGCGGAGAGCCGCCAGCCGGTCGTCTCGGGAGGGCGAAACCCCGCCGCCGGGCAGCGTAACCGTCAGGGTGTGTTCCTGCCCCTGGTAGCGCATGTCCAGACGTTGGATCAGGGCGATGCGGTCACGATCCACTCCTTCGCCCACCAGGCTGGAGAAGGCCATGCCGCCCAGCCTGGTGAACCGGTTTTGCATGTCCGCGGTGTCCAAGTCGTCGAAGTCCCGGAAAAACGCCTCGCTGAAATCTTGACGAACCGCCGACTGCAGCATTCCCCAAGCCGAGAAACTGCCCGGATCCGGGGGCACTATCACCTCGGAGATACCCAGCTCCCGAGCCAAGGCGACGGCATGCATGGGACCCGCGCCGCCGAAGGCCACCAGGCTGAACTCCCGCGGCTCGATGCCCCGCTCCACGGTGAGGGTGCGTATGGCCTGCGACATCTTGGCGTTGAGAACCTCGACGATGCCCAGGGCCAGCTCTTCTGCGTCGAGGCCCAGCTTGGCGCCGAGCTCTTGGAGAGCGGCTTCCGCGGCCCGGGTGTCGAGGGTGAGGTTGCCGTCCAGAAAGTAGTCGGGATCGACCCTTCCCAGGAACAGGTTGGCATCGGTCACGGTGGGCCGGGTGCCCCCCCGCCTGTAACAGGCCGGACCGGGATGGGCGCCGGCGCTTTCCGGCCCCACCCGCAGGCCCCCGGCCTCCAGATAGGCCAGCGATCCGCCGCCCGCTCCGATCGTATGGATGTCCACCACCGGCATCAGCACCGGCAGGCCCTCCAGCAAGGCCGAGGGAGAGCTGTCGGCCTGTCCGTCCGTTATGAGGCTGACATCGAAGCTGGTCCCTCCCAGGTCTATGCAGATCAGGTTGGGTCTGTCGAGGACTTCGGAGAGCGCCGCCCCTCCGGCGGCGCCGCCTACCGGGCCGGAAAGCAAAGTCTGCAAGGGCCGCTCGGACGCCGCCCGGGCGGATATGACGCCGCCGTTGGACTGCATGACCCGCAGCGGCGCCGACATGCCCCGGCTTCCCAGACGCGTCGAGAGATCGGCCATGTAGCGGGATACCGAAGGAGCGATATAGGCGTCCATGACCGTTGACGCGGTCCGTTCGTATTCCCGCCACTCGGCCGCCACCTGGTGGGAGACGGAGATGGACACTCCGGGCGCCAGCTCCGCCAGCGCCTGCGCCGCGGCGAGCTCGTGGTCGGGATTCAGGTAGGAGAACAGAAAAGCGACGGCCGCCGAGCGGACGCCTTCCGACCGGATGCGGTGCGCCGCCCGCCGGATATCGCCGCGGTCGAGCGGGATCAGCTCACTGCCGTCGTAGTCGAGCCGCCCTCCGATGGGGATGATGTCCCGGCGGGGGATGAGCGGAGCGGGTTTGCGGTAACGGATGTCGTACATGTCCATGCGGTTGCCGCGGGCGATGTGATAGACGTCGCCGGCCCCTTTGGTGGCCAGCAGGATGACCCTTTCTCCCCGCCTTTGCAGAAAAGCGTTGAGCCCCACCGTGGAGCCGTGGACGAAGGACTCGATTCCCGATGGATCGTCGATCACCAATCCCAGGGCGTCCATCACCCCTGCGGCGAGGTCGTCTCCTCGGCTCGGCGCCTTGGCGGTGGTATACCTTTCGAGGTTCGGGTCGTACACCACCACATCGGTGAAGGTGCCGCCGATGTCGGTGGCTACCCGAAGGTTCAAGTTCGTTTCCAACAGGCGACGCGGCGCCCCGCTCCGATATCCGCCAGCTCTTGGGGGGTGTCGGCGCAGACGTCTTCGGCGATCGGGCACCTTCCGTAGAGGGGGCAGCCCGGGGCCCGATCAAGGGCGGAGGGCTGTTCACCGACCAGGTAGACGTGCTCGGTCTTGTGGGCGGGATCGGGCCGGGGCGCCGCCTTGAGCAACGCCTCGGTGTAGGGATGGCGGGGCGAGGCGAATATCCGCGCGGCCGGACCCGCCTCGACCACCTTCCCCAGATACATGACAGCCAGGTCGTGGGCTATGTAACGGACCACCGTCAGGTCGTGGGAGATGAAGAGGTAGGAGATGTTCCTCTCTTCCTGGAGGGACTGCAGAAGCAGGAGTATCTGGGACTGGACCGACATGTCCAGCGAAGAGGTGGGTTCGTCCAGCACCACCAGGGCGGGGTTAGTGATCATCGCCCGGGCGATGCCCACCCGCTGGGCCTGGCCCCCGGAGAGCTCGTGCGGATAGCGCCGGGCGTGTTCGGGGCTGAGGCCCACCCGCTCCAACATGGCGGCCACCGGTTCGGCGGCTTGCTGTTTGGAGAGGTTCTGGTGCAGCAGCAGCGGCTCGGCCACGGTCCGCCCCACCGTCTGCCACGGTGAGAGCGAGTCGTAGGGATCCTGGAACACTATCTGCATCCGGGCCCTCTTCTCCTCCAAAGCGGCCCCCTCCATCCCGGTGATATCGACGTCCTCCAAGAGAACCGTTCCCCGGGTGGGTTCGAGCAGACGCAGGATCAAACGAGCCAGGGTGGTCTTGCCCGATCCCGACTCGCCGACCACTGCCAAGGTTCGTCCGGGGGAGATGGAGATGTCGACGCCGTCAACTGCTTTCAGGTCGGATTGACGGAAGCCCCCGGTCTTGATCCTGAAGATCTTGGTGAGATCCCGGACCGCCAGGGTGTCGATGGCTGCGGTCATCGCGAAACCGCCTCGGAGGTGAGGGGGTGATGGCAGAAAGCCAGCTGCCCCTCTGCGTCGACGAGGGGCGGTTCTTGCTCGAAGCAGTCTGATTCCGCCCGGAAGCATCTCGGAGCGAACGCGCAGGAGGCGAGATCATCGCCGGGATTGGGGACCCGTCCGGGGATTTCCCGGGGGGCCCCGCCCGAGTCGAGGGAGGCGGCGATGGAGACGAGCCGATTGGCGTATGGATGAAGGGCTTCACGGTATATCTCGGCCGTGGTCCCCGTGTTCACCACCCGCCCGGCGTACATCACCGCCACCCGGTCACAGACATCTGCCACCACCCCCAGATCGTGGGTGATCAGCATCCCGGCCGTGTTGTGCTCCGAGATCAAATCGCCAAACAGCCTGAGTATCTCGGCCTGGATGGTGACATCGAGGCCGGTGGTGGGCTCATCGGCGATGATCAGCTCGGGTTCCCCGGCCAAGGCGACGGCGATGCAGACCCGTTGACACATCCCTCCCGACAGCTCGTACGGGAAGGAACGGTACACCCGCTCCGGGTCGGTGATGCGAACCGAGCGAAGCAGATCGAGGGCCTCCTTCTTGGCCGCCCGCCTGCCGAGGCCCCTGAGCCGGCGGAGGGCGTCGGAGAGCTGATGGCCCACCCGAAACACCGGGTTGAGGCTGCCTCGGGGCCGTTGGGGGACGAAACCTATCCTGTGCCCCCGCGCTTCCTGGCGCGCCTTGACCGGGATGAAGTCCTGCCCCCCGAAGCTGCAAGACCGGAAGGAGACCGCCGACCCGGCGGGAAGCAGGTCGAGAACGGCGCGGGCGGTCATCGACTTTCCCGCCCCGGTCTCCCCCACCACCCCCAGTATCTCTCCCGGCATGACCTCGATGTCCACTCCCCGGAGGATGGGAAGACCCTGGATCTCCACTTCCAGGCCTCTGAGTTCCAAGAGAGCGCTCATCGTGATTTTCTCCGGGTGGGCTCCACGAGATCGGCGATCGATTCACCGATGAGGCTCAAAGAAAAGACGGTGACGGCTATGGCCATACCCGGGAACACCGAGATCCACCAGCGGCCGCCCACCACCATCTCCTGCACTCCTTCGGAGATCATCGCCCCCCATTCCGGTTCAGGAAGGGGCACTCCCAAGCCGATGAAGCCCAGGGCGGCGGTGAGCATGATCGCCCAGCCGCAGCTGATGGCGGCCTGGGTGGCGACGGTGCCGATCGTTCCCGGGGCGATGTAGCGGAGCAGTATCCTGGCTCGGGAATTGCCCACGGCCCGGCCCGCTTCCACGTAGGAATGCTCTCGGAGTGAGCGGACCTCGGACCGGACCAGCCGGACGAAGGTGGGGACGCCCACGATTCCCACCACCAGGATCACGTTCCATACTCCTTCTCCCAGGGCGGAGAGCACGCCCACCGCCAGCACGAAAGCCGGGAATGCCTGGATGACGTCGAGGCCCCGCATGGTGACCGAATCGACCCACCCGCCTACGTATCCGACTATCAGCCCGATGGGATGGCCTATCGCGATGGAGAGGGCCACCGCCGAGACCGCTATCAGGAGGTCGTAGCGGGCGGCGTATACCACCCGTGAGAAGATGTCGAAGCCGAGTTTGGCCGTTCCGAACCAATGCTCGGCGGAGGGCGCCAAGAACTGGCTGCCGAAGTCGATGGCCAGCGGATCGTTGCGGGCGATCAACGGCGCCAACACCGCCACGGCCACCATGAAACCGAACATGATCATTCCTGTGATCAGCCGGCCGTCGTACCGCTTGTTGGTCACTTCAGCCTCACCCGCGGATCGATCACCGACTGCACCAGGTCCACCACCAGGAACACCAGCATATAGGTTACGGCCGACAGCAGAACGAACCCCTGTATGGCCGGGTAGTCGTTGGCCTGGAGGGAAGCGAAGGCGTAGAGGCCCACTCCCGGCCAGGAAAACACCCTTTCGACCAGCACCGCCCCGCCGATCATGTACCCGACGATCAATCCCGTCATGGTTACGGCGCCCGGGAGGGCGTTGCGGAGAACGTACTTCAGATACAACGGGGGGCCTCGCAGGCCCGACGCCCGGCCGAAGGCTATGTAATCGGAGTTGAGCACCGACAGCGTGGCATTGCGGGTAAGCCGCAGGATGGGGGCGACGGCGGGAAAGCCTATGGCAATCATCGGCAGGATCAGATGGGAAACGGCGTTCCGGAAGGTCTCCCACTGACCTCGTATCAAAGAATCTATCGTGTAGAAGCCGGTGGGGCCGTCAGGGGGAATGGCTTTGATATCCAAGCGCCCCACGGGTCCCGGCAGCCATCCCAGGAACACGAAGAAGATCAGCATGAGGATCAGGGCCAGCCAGAAGTCGGGTACAGCTACGCCCAATGTCGAGATGAAACGACAGAATCTGTCGATGAGCTTGCCTCGCCGCACCGCCGCCCAAACCCCCAGGGGAAGCGCCGCCGCCAAGGCGAACAGCATGCCTGCCCCCACCATCTCGATGGTTGCCGGGAGCCGGGCTGTTATGTCGTCGGCAACCGAGAACCCGGTGCGGATGGATTCGCCCAGATCGCCTCGGATCAGTCCGCCGCCGCCGGATTCTCCCAGGCAGGTTTGGCCGATCATGTAGACGCAATATTGCTGGTATAGAGGCTGGTTCAGCCCCAGACGCTCCCTAATTGCCTCTACCTGGGCATCGGAGGCCTGGATGCCTGCATATAGACGGGCCGGATCGCCGGGAAGCGCCCGGGAGACCAGGAAGGCCAGGAGGGTGACCCCGATGAGAATCGGGATGAGGGCTATCAGCCTTCGGATCACATAAGGGGACATCAGCTTCGGGGGCTTCCCCCCCGCCGCCGCCTCGACCTACCCGCCGAAGGGACAGCCGCCGGATCGGGGAACCGATCTCGGCGGCTGTGTCCTTCTTCTTTCAAATTACTGCCACGGATCAGGATGACTTGGTCACGTAGTAGTAACGGTTGATCTGGTCGGGCCGCCAGATGAACCCTTGGATGTCCTGAGAGGTCGCCAAGATGTGATGGGGCTCGGCCAGCCATACCGCCGGAGCGTCGGCCAGCATCAGCGCCTGCACGTCGTGGTACAGCTGAGTCCTATCCGGATCGGACGGGCTCAAGAACTTGGCGGCGTTCAGCTTCTCGGTCACTTCGGGGTTCTCGTAGTTGCTCCGCATGGCGAAGGCGTTCGCCTCCCAGAAGAGCTCCATGTGGTACTGGGGCTCGTTCACCCATGAACCAGACCCGAAGTAGAACAGGAAGAAGTCCATCGGGTTGATCCGATTGCCTTCCTCGTCCTGGGCGAAGACGTTTTCCCGGAACTGCCCGGAGTTGAGCCTCACGATGTTGACGTCGATCCCGATCTGCGCCAGGGAGGCCTGCACCACGATGGCCAGCTCGGGCGCAAAGGCCAGGGTGCTGTCTATGAAGAGATCGGCGCTGAAGCCGTCGGGATAACCCGAGGCGGCCATCAGCTCACGCGCCTTGTCCAGATCCAGGCTGTAGAAGGGAGCGTTCGGGTCGAAGGCCGGGGTGGTCGAGGGGATCGGCCCGCCGCCGCGGCTGGCCGCGCCGAAGTAGACGCCCTCGATCACGTCGTCGTAGGGATAGGCGTAGGAGATCGCCTGCCGGACGTTCTGGTCGTCGAACGGGGGGCGGGTGGCGTTCATGTACATGACCGCCTGGTTGTTGCCTCCCACCGTGGTGACCTTCACACCCTCATCGCGCAGGCCGGGAATGGCGGTGACGGGCACCGCCTCGGCGAAGTCGATCTCGCCGGCGACCAGCAGAGCGGCCTGCTGGGAGGCGTCGGGGATCACCCGCAGGATGATCCGCTCCGCCTGGGCCGCGCCGAGGAAGTAGTCGTCGTTGCGCCTCAACACGATCTGGACGCCCGGTTCCAGTGACTCCAGGTAGTAGGGGCCGGTGCCCACATCGTTGGTCTTCAGGTAGTTGTGGGCCCACGGGTCGTCCGTGGTGGCCTTGGTCTGCAAGACCTGCGAGTCGTAGACGGTGACCCCGGCGTTGGAGAGCACGTGCAGCGGGAACGGAGTGGGCTTGTTGAAGTCGAAGCGGATGTGGTAATCGTCGATGACGGTGATGGCGTCGTCGATGTCACCCTCCGACCCGAAGTCGTAGAGGCCGATCACCGCATGGTCGAACCAGCCGCCCTTGTCCAGATAGGCAGCCCGACGGAAGCTCCACTTCACGTCCGCGGCGGTCATCTCGTTGCCGCTGTGATGGAACTTCACACCCTGGCGCAGGGTGAAGACCACAGAGGTGCAGTCCTCGTTGAACTCCCAGCCTTCCGCCAACAGACCCTGGGGGCGGGTGGAGTCGGCCACCAGCACTCCGTCTGCGTTCTCCACGAGATGGAAGGTGGTGAGCTGGTCGTACATGTTGGCCACCATCTCCGAGGCGCGGGCTTCGAAGTTGCGCCGGGGGTCGATGGTGGAGACATCGCCGGTGATGGCCCGGACGATGGTCAAACCGGGCACCGGAGCGACCCCTCGCGGCGGGGCTGCCTCAGACGGCGGGGCGCAGCTGCCCCCGGTCAGTTCCTCACCGGTCGTGGCCTGGGTGGTGGTCACCTCTTCGTCTGTGATCATGGTGTCGTCTTCGTCCGAGTCTTCGACCATGGCTGCCGTGGTGTCGGGCGTCTCATCCATGTCATCCATGGCCGCCGTGGTGTCGGGCGTCTCATCCATGTCATCCATGGCCGCCGTGGTGTCGGGCGTCTCGGCCATAGCAGCCGTGGTTGCCGGGGCATCCGTGGCCGTAGGCTGGTCGGCTTCGTCTCCGCCGCAGGCGGCGGCTACCAGCGCAACAGCCAGGAGCATGGTCATCCAAACACGAAATCTCGTCATCGTTCCTTCCTTTTTCTCGCGGCCTCGGTAGGTACGGCCGTCGATACGGGCCGCCTTGAGCAGCCAATCCAAGCGATCTTACCGCAAGGATGCTAACACGGCCCTTTCCCCCCGGGGCAAGAACGGCGGGGATGTCATCCGCCGTATCCCCGCCCCGATTCCTATCTCGCGGCGAAGGGGCCGCCGGACTGCGCCGATGCGGCGCCGTCACCGTTCGGGTGCGGGAACCGGGGGGAGCAGCACCTCGAAGCCCCCCCCCCCGACGGACAACTTCCCCCCGAACTTCACACCTGCATCCGGCGAAGGGCCGCCCGGGTGAGAGGGCGCCGCCGGTGGACGAGAACCTCCATGCGGGCGCCGTCATCCGGTATGAGGCCATAGGTCACCGGCGTCGATGAGCTTCCCGGGTATCCTGCGGCCTATGCCCACCGGGGAATCGAGAACGACGGTAGTCGACGGGGTTTGCCCCGCGATGACCAACCCCGATGCCTGGGACGGCTGGATCGAGGGAGGGGTCGATATAGCCGCGCCCACCGCCGCCAACTGGGAAGGCCCTGCCGAAACCGAAAAGTTGCTCGCCCAGTGGTCTCGATGGTTGAAGGAGAACGACCGGCTGGTTGCGGTCGATGAGCCTTCCGACTTCGATGGGTTTCCCGCTCCGGGGAAGCTGGGGGTGGTGATCCATTTTCAGAACACCCTCCCTTTGGGGGGAGATCTGGCCAATTACGAGCGCTTCCACCGCCAAGGCCTCCGTATGGTGCAGCTCTGCTACAACCGGACCAACCCGGTGGGAGACGGGTGTCTGGAACCCGGAGACGGCCCTCTCACTTCATTCGGACGCGAAGTGGTGAAAGAGATGAACCGGCTGGGGATGGTGGTGGACCTCTCTCACACCGGGCGCCGCACCACCTTCGACGCCATGCGGGTCACTTCGGCGCCCCCCGTGTTCTCACACTCCAATGCCGAGGCCCTTTGTTCCAATAGACGCAACATCGACGACGAGCAGATCAGGGCGGTTGCGGACCTGGGCGGTTTGATCGGTGTCAACGCCTATCCGGCCTTCGTGAAACAAGGCGGGAAGGGCGTCACCGTGGCCGATCTGGTAGACCATATCGACTATCTGGTGGACCTGATCGGGCCTGATCGAGTGGGGCTGGGGCTGGACTTCTGCGAGCTGAGCCCTGATATCCACGCCGAGATGATCGCCTCCGGCGAGTGGAGCATCGAGGACTATCCCGACGATTCCGGAACCTTTCCGATAGGCCTGGAGACCCCCGCCCAGATACCAAACATCGAGAAGGAGCTGGTCGAACGAGGTTATCCCGCCGATGCCATTCGGTCCGTTCTCGGTCACAACTGGATAGACCTCTACAAGAGGGTGTGGGCCGCTTAGCCTGGACCCGATGTGCGCCCTCGAGCATTGCGTGGCCGGGGCCGGGAGGGTGAAGAGGAAAACGTATCGGAAACGCATCTCTCGACCGGCTCGCCGCACCGTTCGCCGCAGTCGACCTCGAGGCGGCCCACCGCAACATCTCGGACATGCATCGCCGGCTTCGGGCGAGCCGCATCGACTGCCGCCCGCATACGAAGGTGCATCGCCTCCCGGACATGGCGCGAAGGCAGGTAAACGCAGGCGCGGTAGGAATCGCCTGCCAGACGCTCGATGAAATGGAGCTGATGATCGACGCCGGGTTCAGTGGGATCATGTTCACCAACTCGTTGGTGGACGACCTCAAGTTGGCGCTCACGTGGTTCCCTTGGGCTTGTCGATGATTCAGGCCGGCGGTTATCCCACGGTCTGACGGTCGAGCACGGACGGAGGGCCGGGTGTCGGATCCGCGGCCGGATCGACGTGCACGAAGACGGTTGTCAGAAAGCGCACGTCTCGTTGCAAGGCTTGCTGGACCTTCTCGCCGATTATGTGTCCATCCGCCACCGTGAGGGTGCCGTCGACTCCGATCGATATATCGGCGTGGAGACGGTGGCCCATCCAGCGAACCCGGCAGGAGGTCACGCTCGATACACCGGCGACGGCCGCCGCCTTGTGTTCGATCTCATCGACCAGCTCCGGGTCCACCGCGTCCATCACGCGCCCGTATATCTGCTTGGCCGCCGACCAAAGAACGCGCAGGATGGCGATACCGACCAGTATCCCAATGATCGGGTCGGCCTGTTCGACCCCGAACCAGGCGAAGACCGCACTGACTGCCACGGCGAGAGAGGTAAGCCCGTCGACCCGGGCATGTTGGCCGTCGGCTACCAGAGCAGCGGATCCGATCTCCCGGCCTATGCGGATGCGATAGACCGCCACGAGCTCGTTGCCGACGAACCCGATGACCCCCGCCGCGAACAGTATCCCGATGTAGTTTATGGGGCGGGGGTTGAGGAGGCGGTCGACCGACTCCCACATGGCGTAGATCGCCGACAGCAGGATCATCAGCACTACGAACAATCCGGCCATGTCCTCTGCTCGTCGATACCCGTAGGTGTATCGGCGGTTGGCCGCTCGGCTACCCAGCTTGAAGGCGATGAACAGAGGTACGGCGGTCAGGGCGTCCGAGAAGTTGTGAACGGTGTCGGCGAGCAGCGAGACGGAGCCGGTGAGCCAGACGATTCCGGCCTGGGCCAGGGCGGTCACCATCAAGACGGTGAAGGAGACCTTCAGCGCCGTGATTCCTCGGGCGCTGCTTTCGAGCTCCGTATCGATGGATTCTGCGTGGTCGTGCGAGTGCAGGCCGAAGAAATCGCTCACCCCGTGTTTGAAGCGAGCCATCCGCGACGGGGCATGGTCGTGGGCGTGCGGGTGAGGGTGATCGCCGTCATGCGGATGTCGATGATCGTGAACCTGCGGGTGATGATGACCTAGGCCGTCGTCTTGCTTTGGACCGCCCATACCATCCTTTGTCGCGGCTTCAACGTGGAAACTGATTGTAGACAAGAGATATAGTCGTAGTTGCAAGGGTTGGCGGGGCTGCCATCGCACGGCGGGTGCGCGGGGGGCGGATCGGTTATGGTTCGGTGCTGTACCCCCGAAAGGAGAAGGCCGGTTGCGTAGAGTCCCCACCACATCAGCCCTCGGCGCCGAATTGGTGCCGATGTTCAGAGACCATATGGAGTTGTGCAAGGTCGGTCCCGGCCAGACCGTCATGGCCTTCACCAACACCCAGAGCAACCCTGCCTACATCACGGCCTTGATGGGGGCGGTCAAGGTGCTGGGCGCTGATTTCTTCCAGATCATGGTGGCCGCCGACGACTCCTGGATGAAGTCGCGCACCATCGTCGACGCCTGGAAGGGATGCGATATGGTGGTGGGCTTCCTGGCCAGCATGGGATCGCACTGGATCTACTCCGACGCCCACAACGAAGCTCTGGCCTCGGGTGTCCGCAGCCTCATGATCGAGGAGCCGGAAGACCATCTGCGCCGCCTTTTCCCCCTTCCCATCATCCGCAGGCGCGGCGAGGCCAGCGTGAAGTACATGGGGACGTCCGACACCATGCGGGTCTGGTCGGAAGCCGGGACCGACCTCACGGTCCGCTACACGGGCCGGCCCCTCGGATGCCAGTACGGCTACACCGACGAGCCCGGACGTTGGGATCACTGGCCGTCGGGGCAGTGCGGAGTCGCTCCGCTGGAAGACTCGGCGGAGGGAACCTTGGTGGTGGACCGCGGCGACGCGTTGCTGCCGATGGGGAAGTACGCCAACGATCCGATTCGCATGGAACTGAGGGAGGGAAGCATCGTCTCGATCGAGGGAGGCGCCGACGCCCGACTGCTCCAAGACTTCTTCGAGCTTCCCAAGGACAAGCGGGCCTACGGTCTTTCCCACATCGGCTGGGGGTACGAGCACCGGGCCAACTGGAACGCCCTCGGCCTGCGGTTCTGGGAAGGCGGGGGCGTGATGGACACCGAGAGCTACTACGGCAACATGCTGATCGCTTTCGGCGCCAACTTCTTCCGCAAGCTGGGCGGCGAGAACCGGGTGAACTTCCACTTCGATATTCCGACCCGCAACCACTCCATATGGATCGGGGACACCCAGATCATCGACCGGGGCAGCTTCGTGGTGCCCGGATTCGAGCTGGAATAGCCGGGCGGTTCATCACCTATCTCGACCGCGCCGCTCGAAGCCGAGGTGCGGCGGCGGTCCTCGAAGGCCGACCTTAGATTTCGATCCGAGGCCAGGGCGGCCCGGCGGCGGCCTGGTCGGCCCAAGCCGAGACGATTCGGATGATCACCCGGGTGGCCCGGTGCATATCCTCCGCGTCCACCCACTCGTTGGGGCCGTAGAAGTTTCCGGCCAGAGCGCCGAATCCGACCGCGGCCGCGTTCAGGCAGCGTATCGGAAACCGGATGTCCGATGCCACATGAGCCGGGTATACGCCGGGGGCGGTGCCGGTCTCGGCGGCGATTGCTCGGGCGGCGGCGGCCGCCAGGGGATGATCGCGAGGAATCTCGGCGGGGTTGGACCGTATACCGAACAGCCGGGTGGATAGAGCGCCCGCCTTCGAAGCCGCCCGATCCAAGCTCCTGTAGACCTCGGCCGCCGTCCCGCGGCGGAACCACACGGCGCCCTCCGCGACCGCCCGTTCCGGGAGCACGGTCGGATCGACGCCCGCCGATACCCGGTTCACCGAGCACAGCAGATCGTCTTGGCCGGCCCACCGATCCACGGCGTCCAGAACCCCCCGCAGCCGGTCGAATGCGTTGACTCCCATACGCGGGTCCTCGGAAATGGGGGTGCGTATCTCCACCGGAGCGGGCCGCCGCCCCTCGGTCTCGATTCGGAAGTTGAAGAAACCGCGGGAGGCGGTTTTGAAGTGGGACATTCCCAGACCGGTCTCGGCCGGATGACAGTAGACGGCGGCGTCCACCTCCCCCACTCCCGCCATGGCGGGCAGGGTCCCCAGCCCGCCCCCCAGCTTCCCGTGCACCAGCCCGACCACCAGCCTCACTCCATCCAGGCGGGGAAGCAGAGCCCGGGCGGCGGCCAGCACCGACGCCGCCCCCGCCTTGTCGTCGGCGGTTCCCAAACCGTGTATCCGATCACCGATCTGAACGGCCTGGTAGGGGTGGGTATCCCAGTCTTCCCGGGGATCGGGCCGCTCGGTGTCGATGTGGGCGAACAACAAGATACCCGGTCCGTCACCCCATGACCCCAGAACGCTCACCGTCCTTCCCGGCTCGGCGGCGGGCGGAAAGGGCGGACACCACTCGGCATGGCGCTCCAGCTCCTCCACTCGGGGAACGACCAGCTCCACCTCCATTCCCAACTTCTGGACTTCCTCGGCGCACAGCTCGTGGATATCGGAAGCCTCGGCGCGGACACTGCGCCGGGACACCAGAGAGGCGAGCAGCTCCCGCTCATAGCCGCGTGATAGGTCGGCCGCCTCCAGAACGGTGTTCAGATCGATCGGCATAGAACCATTTACAGTAGATGTTGTTCGTGAAGGCAGCCGTCGTTGTAGTATCCGAACGGGTGATACCGCGGCGGCGGCAGCAGCATCGGGGGCGGAGGCTGTGAGGGCGCGGAGGAGAACCTCCCGGCCCGGTCGGAGTCGGTATCGTTAGCGACGACTCGAACGAGGAGGCCGAAGATGTGGTTGACCGATGCCAGGGTGGTCGATGTCGTTGCCGGGGAGGTCCGGGACGGGGTGAGCGTGGAGATCTCGGGGGGAAGGATCGGCGCCATCCAGAAGCAGCCGGGGGCCGGGGAGCAGATGAGCCTCGAGGGCCGTTATCTCGTTCCGGGGCTGATCTCGGTGCATACCCACCTGTCGATGGTGTACCCGTTTTCGGACACCGATGAAAACGAGAACCCCGGCCTGACCGTGCTGCGCGCCTACGGCAGGGCGCAGGACGCCCTGAGGTCGGGGATCACCACCCTCCGCAGCGTCCACGAACTGAACCGGGCCGACCTGTTGCTGGCCGAAGCGGCTAGGGCGGGGTGGGCCGATGTCCCCAGGATCGTGGGGGCCGGCCGGGCGATCTCCACTCCCGGCGGGCACGGCGAAGGACACGGCAGCGTGATAGCCGACGGACCCGAAGCCTTCCGCGAGGCGGCCTTGGCCGAGCTGGATGCGGGCTGCGCGCACATCAAAGTGTTCATCACCGGCGGCATCGCCAACATGGGTGAGACTTTCGACCAGCCCCAGATGACCTCGGCGGAGATGGCGGCCGCCGTGGGCGCGGCTTCCGAGCGGGACGCCTACGTGGTGGCCCACGCCGCTTCCTCGCTGGCCATCAACCAGGCGCTGGACGTCGGCATCCGCTCCTTCGAACATGCCTACGACCTGGACGAGGACACGGCCCGCCGGATGGCGGCCGAGGGCGTGTTCCTGACCCCCACCCTGTGCGTGACCCGCTCGCAGGAGTGGATGCGGTGGAAGGGGTTCGAGGAGTTCCAGATCGAGACCTCCCTGCAGGTCGGCCCCATGCATCTGGCCAGCATCCGCCGGGCCGTGGCGGCCGGGGTCACGATGGTCACCGGAACCGACTATCCGCCGGGGGACCCGATCGAAGGAACCTCGGTGACGGTGTATGAGATGGGGCTCATGCAGGGAGCGGGGCTTCGGCCGCGGCTGGCGTTGGCCGCCGCCACCTCCACTGCGGCCCGGCTCTTGGGATTGGAGTCGGAGATCGGTACTATCGAGGAAGGCAAGGCCGCCGATCTGGTCGCCGTCGAAGAAAATCCGCTCGACGACACGGCAGCGATGCGAGGTATCTCCTTCGTGATGCAGTCCGGTCGCGTGGTGCGCGACGACCGGCCGGCCGCCTGACCGCAGCAACCCCTTCCGAAGCAGCGAATGGTTCCGAACTAGAGAATGGCCGAACGTAGATACCGCTTGGCGGTGGATATAGGCGGGACTTTCGTCGACGCCATCGCCTATGACGAGCAGAGCGGGGAGACAACGGTTCGCAAGTCTCCCACCACCCCTGCCGCTCCGGCGGACGGGGTCATCACCGCCACCCGCGCCGTCGGCGCCCCCTTGGACGAGGCTTCCGTCTACACCCACGGCACCACCCTGGGGCTGAACGCCATCCTGGAGCGCAAGGGCTCGGTGACCGGAATCATCACCAACGCCGGATTCCGCGACATCTTCGAGATCGCCCGGGGCGACCTGCCCCGCGGCTCGATGTACGACTTCCAATATCAGCGGCCGCCGCTCCTGGTCAGGCGCCGCCACACGGTCGGGGTTCCCGGACGCATCGACCATCGCGGCGAGGTGGTGGAGGAACTCGACCGCGACGCGGTGATCGAGGCCGGCCGGCGCCTCTCCGAGCGGGGGGTGGAGTCGGCGGCGGTCTGTTTCCTCCATTCCTACGCCAACAGTGAGCACGAGGAAACCGCCAAGCGCATCCTGACCGAGGCGTTCCCGAACCTCTCGGTCTCCGCCTCGGTGGATCTGGTGAGGGAATACCACGAATACGAACGCACCTCCACCGCGGTCGCCGACGCCTACATCCGCCCCATACTGGGCCGGTATCTCATCGATCTGGAAGACCGGCTTCGTTCCCGCGGCTTCGACGGGTCCTTTCTGATAATGCGGTCGGCGGGAGGGGCGATGACCTCGGAGATCGCCCGGATGTCGCCGCTCTTGACCGTATTTTCGGGTCCGGCGGGCGGTATCGCCGGGACGATCGACCTGGGAAACGCCACCGGACGATCCTCTCTCATCTCCTTCGACGTGGGGGGCACGAGCCTGGACTCCTGTGTCATCGTGGACGGAGCGCCCACCGAGGTCTACGAAGCGGAGATCGAGAGCCTTCCGATCCGCATCCCGGTTTTCGACATCCGCACCATCGGCGCCGGAGGGGGATCCATCGCCTGGATCGACAAGGGGCTGCTGCGGGTGGGTCCCCGGAGCGCCGGCGCGGTGCCCGGCCCCATCTGTTACGGGCGGGGCAACACCGAACCCACCGTTACCGACGCCTCGCTGTGTCTGGGGTATCTGGCCGCGGATGAATTCCTGGGCGGGGAGATGAGCCTGGACGAGGAGGCGGCGGTGCAGGGGGTGGCCGAGAAGCTGGCCCGCCCGCTCGGCATGTCCACCGAGCGGGCCGCCGCTTCGGTCTTCGATGTGCTGCTGGCCCGCACCGTGGGCGCCATCCGGGAAATCACCGTGGAGAGGGGCCTCGATCCCAGAGAGTTTTCGCTGGTGGCCTTCGGAGGCGCCGGGCCGATGCTGGCGCCGCTCTTGGCCAGGGAGATGGAGCTGCCGGAAGTGGTGGTGCCCCCCGCCCCGGCGGTGTTCTCCGCCTGGGGGATGTTGATGTCCGACCTGGAGTACGACTTGGGCCAGACCGTTCTCACCATGCTGGACGACGCCGCCCTGGCCCGGATGGAATCCGTGTTTGCCCATCTGGAGACCGAGGCCGATAAGGTGCTGGCCGCCCAGTCCGTGCCCCCCGAGAACAGGGTTTTGCTGAGGAGGTTGGATCTGCGTTACAACGGCCAGGAGCACACTCTGTCGATCGACTTGGAGGCGGCCGACGAGCACTCCGCGGCCGCCAAGTTCCACCAAAAGCACCAGGAACGTTACGGGCACAGCCTGAAGGAGGAGGTCCAGATACTCACCGTCCGTATCAGGGCGATCGGGCGCCTCGACAAACCGTCCGGCCGCCTCGATGGGCGCCTCGCCGTGGAAGCCGATGGAGCGGCGAGCCGCGTCGGTGAGCGCCATGCTTTCGATTTCGCCGCCCGGGAGCGCCGTCTGTTCCCGATCTACAGGCGGCGCCTGCTCCAACCGGAAGTCGAGATCGAGGGTCCCGCCATCATCCGTGAGCCCACGGCCGTAACGGTCATCCACGGCGACCAAAGGGCGGTTCCCGACCATATGGGGAACCTGTGGGTGAGATGACGGCTCTCCCCGCTCTGGACGGCGCCACCGTGGAGGTGATCCGCCACTATCTCAACTCCACCGCCGAGCAGATGCGGCGCACTCTGGTGAGAACCGCTTTCAATCCGGTGATCTATGAGGTGCTCGACTTCGGCATCTCCATGTACGACCGGAACCGGCGGTTGATCTCCGAGTCGTCGGGGGTGCTCTCCTTCCTGGGCGCCAACGACTACGCCATCCACAAGGGCGTCGAGAAGGTAGGAATAGAAAACCTGCATCCGGGGGATGTGATCATGATCAACTACCCCTATTGGAGCGGGGCCCATGTCTCCGACGCCATGCTGTTCTCACCGGTGTTCTGCGAGGGAAGCGATCTTCCCGACGCCTACCTGGCGGTGCGCGCCCACTGGATGGACCTGGGCGCCAAGGATCCGGGCTATGTGCTCGATTCCACCTCCATGCACCAGGAGGGGCTGATCATGCCCGGCATAAAGCTGATCCGCCGGGGAGAACCGGACCCTCAGATCATGGCGCTCCTGCGCTACAACTCCAGGATGCCCGACACCATCATCGGGGACTTCAACGCCCAGGTCTCCGCCATACGGGTGGGTGAACGGCGGCTCCATCAGATCTGGGAGAAGTTCGGGCCGGCCACTGTGGAAGCGGCGATCGATCGGATCATCGAGCACGGCGCCCAGACCGCCGTCGAGGCCGTGAGGGCCATGCCCGACGGGCAATGGTCGGCCTACGACTGGTTGGACGACGACGGGATCTCCTACGACCTCATCAAGATGGCCGTGACGGTCACCATCGAAGGGGAGAAGTTCACGGTCGACTACGGGGACTCCGACGATGCGGTGCCCGGGCCGGTGAACATGCCGTTCGGAAAGACGATCAGTCTGGCCAAGACCGTCTTCAAGTCTCTCACCACCCCCAACACTCCGGCCAACCACGGCCACTACCAACCGCTCACCGTTGCCTGCCCGCCGGGGAATCTCTTCCATGCCGTCTACCCGGCCGCCACCTTCACCCTCTGGACGGGAATGGCGGCCTTCGAGCTCATCCACAAAGCGCTGGCCCAGGGAATGGATCAGATCGCCGCCTCCTCCGGCTCCGACGAACCGGGATTCATGGCGGTCGGGACCCATCCCGATACCGGGGAGATGTACGCGGTCAGCAACAACGAAGGGATCGGTTGGGGGGCAACCCCCGATCACGACGGCGCCACCGCCCTGCAGCATCTCTCCACGACCGCGGTGCGCAACAGCTCGATCGAGGTCTTGGAGCACAAGTCCCCCATCTTCCACGAACGGCTGGAGCTGCGCCAGGACTCGGGCGGGGCCGGCAGATGGCGGGGGGGACTGGGAATCCGCAGAGAGGTGAAGTTCCTGGCCGCCGGCGAGATGCTGTCGATGAAGAAGAAGACCAAGACCAACCCGTGGGCGCTTCGGGGCGGACACGAGCCGAAGACCAACGCCATGATCGTGTGGCCCGACACGGAGCGGGCCCACCGGTCGCGCATGGAAAGGTTCTCCATGCTCCCCGGCGACCGGTTCCGCAACCTCTCGGCGGGCGGGGGAGGTTGGGGGAACCCCCTGGACCGCTCGATCGAGCTGGTGCGGGAGGACGTTCTGGACGGATATATCTCGGCGGAACAGGCGGAAGAGGTATATGGGGTAAGGGTGGAAGCGGACGGAACCGCCGTACCGGTAGGGCCGCGTTCGGATCGCCCGCCGCCCTCGAATCCTCCCGGGCGGTGACCCCTCGGAGGCGGTGATAGGGCGCCGCCGCCGGGCCGGGCAAGGCGAGGAAGGCACGGCCTGATTCACCTCCGCCTAGGCCGTAGGCGGCGCAGGCGGTGCACTCGGGGGTCGCCGGAACCCACGTAGACGGCGAGCGTATCCGCCGCATCTTCCACCTCGATGGCCTCGGACGCCGTCATCTTGTCTAGATCCACCCAATCCTGCGGCCGGTTGTAAAAGGCCTTGAAAACAGCGAGGTCACCGCAGGCCAGGAACGGGACCAGCACACCGCCGAAGAGTTCCCATCGCACCCGCCGAGCGATCTCTTCGTGAAATCGCGACGTGCTGAAGAACACGTCGATCGGTATCTCGTCCCATCGGAGCCGGGCCTGACCACGCCTCGTGACAGCCCTGATGGCGGCACCGCTCACCTCGACGCCCTCGGGCAGCGTCTCCAGCGCCGCGGCGGCCTCCTCCCCTTTGACGAACAGGTTCAGATCGATGTCGATGGTGGCGCGGGGGCGAGCCGTGCACCAGGCCAGCGCCAGAGCACCTCCGAAGGCGTGCGGCGTCCCGCCGGAGCGCAGGGCGTGATGGATGGCGATTATCCGCTCGGTCAGGGTCAACGGCCGAAAACCGGGTATTCGAGGGTGGGGCTGTACCGGGCCGGGAACTGTCCGGCCAGATCGAGGAGAGCCGCCAGTTCCTCGCCCCTGTCGAAGTCGGCGCAGGTGACTATCCAATCGAGCGTCTCGGCGTCCGGCGTCTCCGCCCCGGACTCATATGCCTCGAGCGCCGAAGGAGCGATCTCCGCCCGCTCGGCCAAGGCCAACAGTGACAGACCGGCCCGCTGCCTGGCATCGCGAATGATCTCCGCCGGGGGCATGGCTTCATGGTAACCGCTTGCGCATCAGACGCTCGACCGTGCAGCGGGCCGACCGACGGCCCTCGCGTCAGATTCTGATGCCATACCTTGCGGACGCCGTACACCCACACCACGAAGTTGTCCTCCCAGGGTTGACCCCGGCAGTTCCAAAGAGCCGATAGGACCCACCCCACCTGATCCCGCGTTTCGCGAAGGGCCGAAAATTTTCCACTAGCCTTGATGGCCCGGAACGAAACCGATAGGGAAGGAAAGACGGATGAGAAATCAAAGATTCACGATGTTGCTTTCCGCAATGCTCGTGCTGTCTCTTGTAGCCGTTGCGTGCGGCGGGGACGACTCGAGCGACGAACCGGCGGCAACGACTGCGGCTGCGACCACCGCGGCGCCGACGACCACCGCTCCCGAGCCGGAAGTGTACGAGGTGAAGGTCGCGGCCGACGGTTTCCTGCTCGGTTCCCAGGCTTGGATCTCCATGGACCAGGGTTACTTCGAGGCCAACAACATCGAAGCCGATGTCTCGCTGTTCGGCACCGGCATAGAAGCCATCCAAGGCGTCATCGCCCGCCAAGCCGATCTGGGTCACGCCCTCGACTTCGCGGTTCTCAACCTGGTGGCGGCCGCGGACGAGAACATGGTGATCGTGGGCGGCGTCGCCGCTCCGCTGCCGGGCTTCCACAGCCTCGCCGTCCGCAACGAGATCACCGGCGCCGCGGATCTCGTGGGCAAGAAGATCGGATACGTCGAGGGTACGTCTGAGCACTTCGTGACCCTCCGGCATCTCGAACAGAACGGGATCTCCGCCGATGAGGTCGAGCTCGTTCCCCTTCCGGGGTTGTTCGAGCTGGTGGGAGCTTT
The DNA here is from genome assembly GCA_958295745.1 of uncultured Acidimicrobiia bacterium. Lineage (GTDB taxonomy): Bacteria > Actinomycetota > Acidimicrobiia > Spongiisociales > Spongiisociaceae > CATQHD01. Next base: position 1,001,623 of record OY282370.1, read on the forward strand.
GAAGACCGACGAGATCCAGGCAGCCTGGACTTGGCTCGACGGCACCAATCAGGCCAGGGACGACGAAAACCTCACGGTGCTGTACAACGATGCCGACGTGCTGGACACGGTGGCGATCTACTTGATCGCGGAGGCCAGCTGGGCGGCCGCCAACCAGGAGACCATCGAGCGGGTGCTGCGGTCCTACGATCTGGCCAGTGATTTCATCACCGAGAATACGGAGGAGGCCGCCCAGATCGTGGCCGACGCCGTTTCCGGCAACGCCGAGCTGTTCGCCAACATCATGCCCAACCAGAACTACCGCGTGGAGTTCACCCAGGTCATGTTGGACTCGCTGGACGCGATCTCCGTCTTCCTCATCGAACGGGATGTCCTAGAAGCCGGTTTCGACGCCCGCAAGTTCATGGATCTGGACGCTATGGAAAGGGCCGTACCCGGTTCGGTCACCGCAGACCTGGGCTGATCTCCATGGCGGATGAGCAGCGCGAGATCGCAGGCGCTTCCGTCTCGTTCTCGGACGTCTCGCTCAGATACGCCGCTAGCGGCGGAGACTCCCCGCCCGTTATCTCGAATGTGACCTTCGAGATAACGGCGGGCGAGTTCTTCGTGGTGGTCGGCCCGTCCGGCTGCGGCAAGTCCACCCTCCTGCGCATGGTGGCGGGCTTCCTTCCGCCGACGGCCGGCAGCCTGACCGTGGACGGCAGGTCGGTGAAAGGACCCGGACCGGACCGGGCGATGGTGTTCCAGAGCGTCGACGGGCCGTTGCTGGATTGGCTGACCGTGCGCCAGAACGTGGCCTTCGGGCTCAAGCTGCAAGCCAGACCGGGCCGGCGGGGTCGGAGGTCGTTCGACTCGTCGGAGGTGGACCATTGGCTGAGCGTGGTCGGCCTCACGCCCGCCGCCGGCAAGTACCCGCACGAGCTCTCGGGGGGCATGAAACAGCGGGTACAGATCGCCCGCATCCTGGCGGTCAAACCCGACATCGTGTTGATGGACGAGCCGTTCGCGGCGCTCGACGCCCAAACCCGCCGGCTGCTCCAGCAACAGGTATCCGACCTTTGGCGGTCCGAAGGCCGGACCTTCGTCTACGTCACCCACGACATCAGAGAAGCGGCGCTGCTCGGACAGCGGATCGGGGTCATGAAAGCCGGCCCGAGATCCAACTTTCGAGAGATACACACCCTGGATCTGTCCTATCCCCGAGATGAGTTCTCACCGGAGTTCGGACAGGTCGCCCGGGTCATAGAGGAACAGATCGTGGAGGAGGTGATGACGACGTGGGACGGCTGACCGCTGTCCACAAAGCCGCGGCGGTGTCGGCGGCGGCAATCGCCGCGGTGCTGCTGGGCTGGAGCATCTGGGCCGCCGGATACGATCCGCTCCTCTTGCCCACCCCGCAGAAGGTGGTCGGGGCAGCCGTAGAGCTCTGGCAGGGCAACCGCCTGCAGGACGACATCTTGATAAGCCTGCGGCGGGTGTTCAACGGCTGGATCATCGGCTCCGCCATCGCCGTCCCGATCGGTTTGCTCGCCGGTATATCGAAGTACGCACGGGCCGCGGTCGACCCGTTCATCCACTTCTTCCGCTTCATACCCGCCATCGCGTTGACGTCGCTGTTCATCCTGTGGTTCGGCATCGGCGAGGCCTCGAAGGTCAACCTGGTCATATACGCGGTGACCTTCGTGGTGCTGATTTCGACCGCGGCCGGGGCGTCGTCGGTCAACCCCGACAAGATCCTGGGCGCTCGGACCCTCGGCGCCAACGGCTTCGACGTCTTTTTCCGCATCATCCTGCCCGGCACGTTCTCCTCGATCTACACGGGTATGCGCCTAGCCCTGGCCAACGCCTTCCTCGTGATCGTCGCCGCCGAAGCCATCGCCGCCCAGGAGGGAATCGGTTTCCTGATCTGGAACGCCCGAACCTTCTTCAGGACCGATTTCGTCTTCGTCGGCGTGTTCTGCTTCGGCGTCCTGGGGTTCATCAGCGACCGTATCTGGAAACTCCTGGGCCGTACCCTGTTCTCGCGGTATCTGACCCAGCTCGGCGACTACTAGCCATGACGAGGAAGGGAGACTATCGATGCACCCGTCTCTAGATGCGAGAGGGCATCTCGGCATCACCCACCGCGACAGCCAACCGGTGTACCTGCCGCCGGAACACCCGACCGGACCGAATATCGTGGTGGTGCTGTTCGACGATCTCGGGTTCGCCGATCTCGGCTGCTACGGCGCGGAGGTGCGCACGCCCCGCCTCGACGGGCTGGCCGAAAAGGGCCACCGTTACAACAACTTCCACACCACCACCCTTTGCTCCCCGTCGCGGGCTTGCCTCCTGACCGGGCGCAATCATCACTCGGTGGGTATGCGAATGCTGTCCAACGTCGATTCCGGCTGGCCCAGCGGCCGAGGGCGTATCACCCGTCGGGCCGCCCTCCTCTCCGAGGTTCTCCACGAGGCCGGCTACAACACGTTCGCGGTCGGAAAATGGCATGTCGCCCCGATGCGTGAAACGTCCCCGGCCGGACCGTTCGACGAGTGGCCGCTGGGCCGGGGATTCAACCAGTTCTACGGGTTCATGAACGGCGCCACGGACCACTTCTACCCGGAGCTGGTCCGCGACAACCACAGCGTGCCGCCCCCGGCGACACCCGAAGATGGATATCACCTGACCGCGGACCTGATCGACCGCTCCATCGGATACATCGCCGACCACATCGCCCACGCCCCCTCCAGCCCGTTCTTCCTCTACCTTCCCCTCGGCGCCGCCCACGCCCCCCACCACGCCCCCGCCGAGTTCATGGAGGCGGTGCGGGGCCGCTACGACCAAGGTTGGGGCGTCATCCGCCGGCAGCGGTACGAGCGCCAGTTGGCGATGGGGGTCATCCCGCCGGGGACCGAGCTTCCGCCCAGCAACCCCGACGTACCGCCCTGGGACTCGCTCCGACCGGACGAGCAGCGGGTGGCGGCCCGTCTCCAAGAGGCCTACGCCGCCTTCGTAGAACACACGGACCAGCAGCTCGGCCGCCTCGTCGACTTCCTCGAACGCAGCGGACGGCTCGACGACACCGTCGTGATCGTTACTTCGGACAACGGTGCGGCCATGGAAGGCGGCCGGCTCGGCGCCCTATCTCGAATTCGTTTCTTCAACGACATAGAAGAGGACTTCGACCGGGTGCTCGGCGCCCTCGGCGAGGTGGGCGGCCCCCGCGCCGACAGCCACTACGCCACCGGCTGGGCCCAAGCCTCGAACACCCCGTTGCGGTGGTACAAGTACCACACCCACGGCGGAGGCATCCGGGACCCCCTGATCATCTACCGGCGGGACCGCCTGGCGAAGCCCGGCGGGATCCTCGATCAATTCCACCACATCGTCGATCTCGCCCCGACCATCTACGAGCTGGCGGGGATCGAACCGCCCGCCGAATACCGCGGCATCCCCCAGATGCCGATGCACGGAAAGAGCCTCGCCTACACCTTCGAAGACCCGGCATCCCCGACCGTCCGCCGCGTCCAATACTTCGAGATGTTCGGCAATCGGGGCCTCTGGGCCGATGGATGGAAGGCCGTCACCCGCCACTTCTCGGGCACGGAATACGACGACCGCGAATGGGAGCTCTACCACCTCGACGACGACTTCTCCGAGGCCCGGAACCTGGCGTCCGCCCATCCCGAAAAGCTTCGGACCCTGACAGATCAGTGGTGGCGGCAGGCCGGCCGGTACGACGTGCTCCCGCTCGACGACCGATCTGTGGAGCTGTTCCGAGCACCCCCGCCCCCCGGCTCGCCGCTGCTCCGGCGGCGGTTCGACTATTTCCCTCCGATGTCGCACGTGGAGCCGAGCACCGCGCCGCCCTTCGGCAGTGCGGAAGCCTACCGGATCGAGGCCGTCCTCAGCGGTGCGAAGCGCGGGGTGATAGTCGCCTACGGCAACAGCGCTTCGGGGTTCGTGCTCTACGCCGACGCCGGAGCGCTGCATTACGAATACAACTCGGCAGGCGATGTCACGAGGAGCGCTCTGGCCTTCCCTGATCAGAACGAGGACCCCCTGGCGGTGGCGCTCGAGTACGAGAAAACTCCCGAGGGGGCAGCCGTAGTACAGCTCCAGGCGGGCAGTGAGCTGGGCGGCCCGGTTACGGTGGAACGCCCCCTCGCCTTTCTGGCGCTGGCCGGAATGGGCATCGGCAGCAACTCCCTGAGTCCGGTGTCGGCCGCCTACCAAGCCCCGTTCGCCTTCACCGGCCGGATCGAACGACTACGCGTCACCATCCATCGAGCCGGAGATGCGCCGGAGCTGCTCGACGACTGACCCGCCCCGCCGGGCGCCCCCGGCGGCGGGCCGCTCCCGCCGGGCCGTTCCCGGCGTCCGGATCGATCAGAACTCGCGGGGATCCACGTCCACCCGCACCTTGACGCCCTTGTCGCGCAGGCGGCCCACCGCCGGGCGGAGCCGCCCCTTCACCTTCCGCAGGTCGTCGTCCTGGACCATCCACCTGGTACGGTCTTCGTCCTGGGCAGGTCCGTAGACCGCCGCCCCTTCGAAGGCCGGTTCCAGAACGGCCGGATCGACCTCGCCGGTCACCTCCACCACCAGCACTTCGCCGCAGGGGGGCAGGGAGAAACGCCGGCGGGCGGCCAGCTCTCCCCGAAGGAATGGGAAAGGATCCGCCCGGAGCAGGGCCGTGTAGATGGGATGGCCGGGTTCGGCGGTCTGCACCATCATCCGGCAGCCGCTCCCCCGGCGTACGGAGGCGGCCGTCCGGGCCAGCACCGCCAGGGCGTCTTCGGCAGACCGGTAGTTGGTGCCCCGCACCAGACCGTCGGCGTCCACCGCCACGGCCAGATCGACCGCCGGCGCCGCCGTGAGATCCCGCTCCGTACCGACCATCACCCGGCGGCCCGAATCGACGCTCCCCACCTCCTCCCCCGCCACCCGGCGGAGCTCCTCTATGACCCTCCCCACCCCCGCCCCCAGCGGCTCGAAGCGGGTACCCCCGCAGGGGCAGGGACCCAGCTCGGCCCGGCATCGGGGGCAGTCGGCGCGATGGGCGGGGCGGGACCCGCAGCTCGGGCAGCTCCGCAGGCGGCGGCACTGCGCGCAGCGGGAGGCCGGGGCGTATCCCCGCCGGTGGGTGAAAACGAACACCCGCCCGCCCCGCCGCCGGACCGCGGCTACGGCGGCCCTCACCCGGGTGGCGACCACTCCCCCGCCCGGCGGGTCCTCGGTGCGGTCCACGATCTCGACCGGCGCCCACAGACGCCCCGGAACCCTGACAACGGCGGCGTCCTCATACAGGGTCTGGACGGTTGGAAGCCGGCCCACCAGCAGCAATTGCAGGCCTTCGGCAGACGAGCGGGCCGCCGCCAGGGTACGAACCGCCACCGTGGGGGTCTGCCGTTCCTTCATCGCCCGCCGGCCGTCCTCCACCAACACCATCATCGACAGGTCCTTCACAGGCCACCAGCCCACCCGCAGCGTACCGACCACCACCAGCCCACCCTGGGCGGCGGCCTGTGACCAGGCGGAGGTGATAGAGGCGTTCTGCTGGTCGGACACCTCCACCACCCGGCTTCCGAGATCGGCCCGCAACCGACCCGCCAACTCGGCCGCTTCCACGGCGGTGGGCGCCGCCACCAGCACCGACTTCTCGGCCCGCACCGGAGCGCTCACCGCCTCCCGGATCAGCTCCGCCCAACCGCCCGCCGCTATCAGCTGCACCGTCCGGCCCGGACCCCTGCCCGCCGCGGCCGCTTCCGAAAGCTCGGGGACCGGTCCGGCGGCGGGGGGGACGCCGGGGAGGTCCAGGGGCGGCGCCTGCTTGGGGAGGTTGGGAGGCCCGGCCTTGGCCAGCACCGCGGACAGCGGCGCCGCATAGTGCCGGGCCGCCCAGCGGAGCGATTCCAGCAATGCCGGGGTGAACACAGGAACCGGCGCGGCCAGCGACCGGACATCCTTTAGGCGGCCGGTCTCCGGGCCCGCGCCGCCCTCTTCCAGACCTATCACATAACCGCGCACCCGGCGCCCGGCGAGGGGAACCCTGACAAGCGACCCCACCGCTGCCTGCCCCGCCAGTTCAGGCGGCACTCGATAGGCGAACCCGTCATCGAACGCGAAGGAAGGTATGTCGGGGACCACCCTGGCAACGGCGGTCCGGGTCAGGACAGGCCTTCTGCCGCCTTGGCCAGCCCGTCGGCCGCGTCGGTCGATTCCCAGGGAAAATCAGGGCGGCCGAAATGGCCGTAGGCGGAGGTGGCGGCGTAGATGGGGCGGCGCAGATCCAGCTGTTTCAAGATAGCCGCCGGGCGGAAATCGAAGTAGCCCTCCACCAGGTCGGCCAGCTCGTTGCGGTCGATGGCCTCGGTGCCGAAGGTTTCGAGGTCCACGGAGAACGGCTCGGCCTTTCCTATCGCGTATGCGACCTGGATCTCGCAACGCTCGGCCAGACCCGCCGCCACCACGTTCTTGGCCGCATAGCGGGCGTAGTAGGCGGCCGAGCGGTCCACCTTGGTGGGGTCCTTGCCCGAGAAGGCGCCGCCTCCGTGCCGCGCGTACCCGCCGTAGGTGTCCACGATGATCTTGCGTCCGGTAAGCCCGGCGTCACCCAGCGGGCCGCCGATCACGAAGTTGCCCGTAGGGTTCACCAACAAGTCGGTCCGGTCGTCGATCAGCTCGGCGCCGATGGCCATCACCACTTCCGTCCACAGGTCGCGTTCCATCTGGTCCCGGGACGCTTCGGGTGCGTGGTGGGCGGAGATCAGCACCCGCGAGACGTGCACCGGGCGGGAACCTTCGTACTCCACGGTCACCTGGGTCTTCCCGTCCGGACGCAGGTATCCGAGCACGCCGTTCCGCCGCACCTCGGCCAGCCGCTCGGCTAGGCGGTGAGCCAGCTGGATGGGGGCGGGCATCAGCTGGTCGGTTTCCCGGATCGCATAGCCGAACATGAGGCCTTGGTCGCCCGCCCCCAGCGACGACAGCGGGTCGCCCTCCCCCTCCTTCATCACCCCGGCGGCGATGTCCTTGCTCTGGGGGTTGAGCAGCACCTCCACCGGGACCGTGTCGGCGTGGAAATCGACGTCGGGGCGGAAAGGGGGGTTCGTGTATCCGATTTCCCTGAGGGCGGCGCGCACCACCTCCTCCAGGTCATCGTGTGTCAGCCCGGCCGAGTTGGTGGTCTCCCCGGCCACTATCACCTTGGCGGAGGCAACCATCGTCTCGCAGGCCACCCGGGCCATCGGGTCCTCGCGCAGGATGGCGTCCAGGATCGAATCAGAGATGCGGTCGGCAACCTTGTCGGGGTGGCCCTCGGTCACCGACTCGCTCGTGAAGAACCGCATCACCGCCCCATTATATGAACCGAAGGAGACCGCTCAGACAACAGCGGCGCGGAGGTCGGCGATCTTCGACATCACCGCCTCGGCTACCTCTCGTTTGGTCATGAGCCCGAAGGATTCCCGGCGGCCGTCGGGGAAGATGATGGACACCTCGTTGGTATCGACGCCGAACCCGCTGCCCGGAAGGGTCACGTCGTTGGCCGCTATGAAGTCCACCCCGTAGGAGGCGGCCTTGTGGACGGCGCGGTCCAACCCGCCGGTCTCGGCGGCGAACCCCACCACGGTGGCCCCGTTCGGGACCCGTTCCACCAGACCGGCCAGCACGTTGGGGGTCGGCTCCAAGACGATCCGGGGAGGCCCGTCGACCCGGGCCAGCTTGGAGTCGGCCGGCCCCGCCGGACGGAAATCGGCCACAGCCGCCGCCAGCACCGCCGCATCGATGGCCGAGGAACGGGCCCACACCTCCCGCGCCATGTCCTCCGCGCTCTCCACCTCGACCACCTCCACGGCTGCGGGCATGCCGACGGCGGGCGCCGCGGTAACCAGGACCACCCGCGCCCCCCGGCGGGCCGCCGCCAACGCGATCTCGTTCCCCATCTTGCCCGAGGAGCGGTTGCCCACGTAGCGGACCGGATCGATGGCCTCCCGGGTGCCGCCCGCCGTGACCAGCACCGTGAGACCCGAGAAGGAAACGTCGAACACCCCGGCCGCGGCCCGGACTATCTCCTCCGGCTCGGCCATGCGCCCGATCCCGGCATCGCCTCCGGCCAACGGTCCGGATACGGGGCCCACCAAACGGCGGCCGTCCTCCTCGAGGCGCCGGGCGTTGCGGCGGGTGGCGGGCTGATCCCACATCTCGGTGTGCATGGCGGGCGCCAGCACCACCGGCCCGTCGAACGCCGCCACCGTTGCGCAGAGGGCGTCGTCGGCCAGTCCGGCGGCCACCTTGGCCATGACGTTGGCGGTGGCGGGCGCCACCACCATGGCATCCGCCCAAGCGGCCATCTCGGTGTGGGGGCTCACCGAGGCGCCGCCGTAGAGGGAGGTGACCGCCGGCCGGCCGGTTACCGCCGACAGGCTCTGCTCACCTACGAAGTGGAGGGCGCCCGAGGTCATTACGGCCTGCACCTCGGCCCCGGATTCGATCAGCCGGCGGGCCAGGTAGACCGCCTTGTAGGCCGCGATTCCGCCGGAGACCCCCAGCACCAGGCGACGGCCTGATAAGACCGGATCAGATGTCCCCGATGACCTCATCGAGCCCCGCCCCGTCCTCCTGACGACCGGCGGAGCCTTCACCCGCGGCAACCGTCAGCTTGTCGGCCGCGATCTCCTCCAGCGCGATCGTGAGAGGCTTGTGGCTCAGCGAGTGAACCTGGGGGGGTACGTAGTTCCCTATACCGCCGCCCAGCTGGGTGTAGTAGTTGTTGATCTGCCGGGCGCGCCGTGACGCCAGTACCACGAGGTTGAAACGCCCTCCGGTCTTTCCGACGATTTCTTCGATTGCGGGCTCGATCATCTTCGCAACTCTTCCTTCAGTCGCCCGGCCGCGTGGCGGGCTGGTCGGCCCAGTATATCCGAGATCGCGGACACAACCGCATCCAGGTCCTCGTTGACCACCTCGTATCGGAAACGGCGCCTTCCCGACCTCATCTGCTCTCGGGCCAAGCCCAGGCGCATCACTATCTGTTCCTCTGACATGTCCATCCGACCCCTCATCCGCGCCTCCAGCTCCTCGAGGGAGGGGGGAACCACGAAGATCGACACCGCATCGGGATAGGCGTCCATCACCTGGACCGCTCCGTCCACCTCGATGTCCAGTATCACGTCCTCCCCCGCCGCTAGATGCTCGATGACCTGGCGGCGGGGAGTGCCGTAACGGTTCCCGGCGAACTCGGCCCATTCGAGCAACTTGGCATCCCGGACCATGGCCGAGAAGCCCTCCTGGTCGAGGAAGTGGTAGTCCACCCCGTCGGTCTCCCCCGGACGGGCCGCCCGGGTGGTGGCGGAAACGGAGAAATGGAAAGGCCGGCGGGCCGCCAGACTGCGAACGATGGTGTTCTTGCCCACCCCCGACGGCCCCGAAATGATCACGAGCCGTCCGCGGCGGAAGGCCGTGGGTTCAGCTGAACTCTTGGAGGAGGGCGGCGCGCTGCCGCTCACCGAGACCCCGCAGACGCCGGTTGTCCGCAATGCTCAAGTCTTCCATCATGCGCTTGGACTTCACCTTACCGACCCCCGGCATCGAGGAAAGCACCGCGCTCACCTTTATCCCGGCTACCACCGGATCTGCCTCTGCCTGCTCGTACAGGTCATGAATCGATAGGGAGCCGTTCTTGAGCAGCTGCTTGATCTCGGCCCGTTTCCGGCGGGCCTGCGCCGCCTTCTCCAGGGCCTGGGCCCGCTGCTCTGCGGTCAACTGCGGTGGTGCCATATGTATTCCTTTGCCGAACTACATCCCGCACCTGTGATCCGGCCGGCGCGGCCGGCGGTATGCGGGTTGGGGAGAACTCTAGCCCTACGAGAGGGTGTCCGCATCCAGACCGGGCAACCATCCCGGTCTGCCCTGATGGTTGGTTCCAAGGGAATGGGCCTGTAAACCCCCCGGGCGCCGCGGTTCGTCACGACCCGTCCAGATCGGACAATATGTCACGGGCCGCCGCCGCCGGATCCGGCGCCTTGGTGATGGCCCGGCCTATGACGAGATAGTCGGCGCCCAGAGCAGCGGCCCGGGCGGGTGTGTCGGTCCGCACCTGGTCGTCCCGGGCAACCCCGGACGGGCGGATGCCGGGAACCACCTTCAGGAGGCCGGGAGCCGCCTGGGTAACCACACCCAGCTCCCTGACCGAGGTGATCACCCCCTCGCATCCCACTTCTTCGGCCAGCTTGGCCCGGCGGGAGGTCAGCGTGCCGGGGTCGGCGTCCACCCCGGTAGCCGCAAGGGACGCCCTGTCGAGGCTGGTCAGCACCGTGACGGCCAGGATCCCGGACGGCCTGGCCCCGGCCCCTTCACCGATTCCTTCCACCGCCGCCGCCAGCATCTGCCGACCCCCGGCCGCATGGGCGGTAACCCACCGGGCGCCCGCCGCCCCCAGGTGACGGGCCGCCGCCCGCACCGTGTTGGGGATGTCGTGGAGCTTGGCGTCGGCAAACACCGGCTTCCCCAGCCGTTCCAACACCCCGACGACGCGCGGCCCCGGCCCGGTCAACAGCTCGAGTCCCACCTTGAAACCCCCGACGTGCGGTGACAGCGCCTTGGCGAGGCGCACCGCTTCCTCGGCGGTGGGGACGTCGAGGGCCGCCAGGATCGGGTTGCGGCTTTGTTCCATCGCTGCGTCTACCTCCATGCTCGGCTCACCATGGTTTCACGGCGCCCACCAGATCCGACACCCGGGACACCCCGTGCGACCGGCACCAGCGGACCAGCTCCCGGTCGATGCGGCGGGCCGCCCGGGGTTCGGAGAAATGAACCGTACCGACCGCCGCCGCCGACGCCCCCGCCATCAGGTACTCCACCACATCGGCGCCCCTCCTTATCCCCCCGCATCCCACGATCGGGAGCCCGGGCGCGGCGGCGGCCACCTCGGCCACACACCGCAGGGCGATCGGTTTGAGGGGAGGCCCCGAGTATCCGCCGGTCATCGTCGAAAGGCGCGGGCGGCGGCTCTCGATATCGATGGCAGCCCCCCAAGCGGTGTTGGTGAGCACCACCCAGTCCGCCCCTGCGTCCGCCACCGACCGGGCCACCGCCGCTATGTCGGAGGCGTTGGGGGAGAGCTTGGCCGACACCGGCGCGGTGACGCTGCGCCGCACCGCCTCCACCACCCGGGCGGACTCGGACGGATCCAGGGCGATCAGGCCGTGCCCTTCGAGGTTGGGGCAGGAGAGGTTCAGCTCCACCGCCTCCACCCCGGCCTCTTCGAGGCCCCGGGCTACCCGGGCGTATCCGCCGGGGGTGACGCCCACGGCCGACCCCCACACGGGAACCCCGATCCCGCCCAGCCGGGAACCGAACTCGGCGGCCCAGGCCTCGATGCCCGGATTCTGGATGCCGATGGCGTTGAGCATCCCCACCCCCGCCGGCGCCATCCTGGGCGGCGGGTTGCCGTCCCAGGACTCGGGCGCCACCGACTTGGCCACCAGCGCTCCGTAGTACTCCGGGCGGGCCGTCTCCACGAAGTCGGCCGCCGAGCCCACGGTTCCGGAGGCGCCTATCAACGGGGAGCGCAGCCTGACCGGACCCAAGGCGACCGAGCGGTCCATCACCGATGCCAGTCCTGGAGGCTGCACACTTCGTACACCGCCTGCGGGGGGCTGCGGAGGCTGCGGATCACCGCCTCGGCGCCGGCGATGGTGGTGACGATGGGAATCCTTAGGGAAGAGGCCGCCCGGCGGATCAGCCGCCCGTCTCCTCTGGCCCGCCGCCCCTGCGGGGTGTTGATGATCAGGTCCACCTCCCCGCCTTCGATGCGCCGGCTGGTGTCGTTCGGACCCTCGCCGACCTTGTGAACCGGCGCCGCCTCCACCCCGCGCCGGGCCAGGAAACCGGCGGTGCCGGGCGAGGCCAGCAGCCTGAAACCCAGACCCGCCAAGGCCTCTGCCACCGCCGCCCCGGCCGGCTTGTGACGATCGGCGAAGGACAGGAAGACGGTCCCGGAGACCGGTATGGCGCCCCCCGCCGCCATCATCGCCTTGGCGTAGGCCGGTCCCGGCCCCGGCCCGATCCCCATCACCTCGCCGGTGGCCCGCATCTCGGGTCCCAGCACCATGTCGTCCTCGGGGAAGCGGTCCCAGGGAAGCACCGCCTCCTTCACCGCCGTGAACCGGGGAGCCCCCGGATCGCCGTACATCCCTTCGGCGGCCAGCTCCCTCAGCTCCGCCCCGACCATCACCCTGGAGGCCAGCTTGGCCAAGGGGATCCCGGAGGCCTTCGAGATGAACGGAACGGTGCGCGAACCGCGCGGGTTGGCCTCCAGGATGAACACTTCGCCGTCCTTCACGGCAAACTGGAAGTTCACCAGCCCCCTCACCTCCAAGGCCTCGGCCAGGTCGCGGGCGGCGGTGACGATGGTGCGGCGGGCGGCGCCGCCGATGGTGAGAGGAGGGGTGAAGCAGGCCGAATCGCCGGAGTGGACGCCCGCCTCCTCGACATGCTCCATCACCCCCCCGACCAGCATCTCCCTCCCGTCGTAGATGGCGTCCACGTCTACTTCCACCGCCGATTCGAGGAACCGGTCGATGAGCACCGGAGCGGCCAGGACGCCCAGACCGGACTGGCGGTCGATCCGATACAGATCCTCCAGATAATCGGTGAGCTCCTCGTGGGAGTACACCACCCGCATGGCCCGCCCGCCGAGTACATAGGAAGGCCGCACCAGGACGGGGAGCCCGATCCTGTCCAACACCTCTCGGGCCTCGGCCGGATCGGTGGCCGTGCCGTGGGGCGGCTGGATGACGCCCAGTTTCCGGCACAGGGCCGAGAAGCGCTCCCGGTCCTCCGCCTCGTCGATGCGGTCGGGGGAGGTGCCGGCTATAGGAACCCCTTGCCTCTCCAACCGGCGGGCCAGGTTGAGGGGGGTCTGGCCGCCCAGCTGCACCACGACCGCCGCCGGATCCTCGGCGTGACATATCTCGAGCACGTCCTCCACGGTCAAAGGCTCGAAATAGAGCCGGTCGGAGGTGTCGTAGTCGGTGGACACGGTCTCCGGGTTGCAGTTGACCATCACCGTCTCGTAGCCGGCCTCCTTGAGGGCGAAGGAGGCGTGTACGCAGCAGTAGTCGAACTCGATCCCCTGGCCGATCCGGTTGGGGCCGGAACCGAGGATCACCACCCGGGGGCGGTCGGACGGTTCCACCTCGCTCTCGTCTTCGTAGGTCGAGTAGAAGTAGGGGGTGCGCGCCTCGAACTCGGCTGCGCAGGTATCGACCCGCTTGTAGGTGGGGCGGATGCCGGCCGCCTGTCGGAACTCTCTGGCCTCGGTTTCGGAGCGCCCCCACAGATAGGCGAGCTGGGCGTCCGAGAAGCCCATCCGTTTGGCCTCCCTGACCAGACCGGCCTCGGGCGCTCCGGCTTCTTCTATCACTCCCCGCAGCTCGCACACCTCCGACATCTGATCCAGGAACCAGGGATCGATCCCCGTTGCCCGGGCCAGATCGCCCGCGTCCAGACCGCGCCGCAGGGCCTCCGCCGCCTGGAAGATCCGTCCGGCGGTAGGCGCCGCCGCCGACTCGAGAATCTCTTCGTCGGACATGGCGGCCAAGACCTGCTCGCCCGGATCGGCGTTGAGGCCCGCCCGTCCGGTCTCCAGGCTTCGCAGAGCTTTCTGCAGCGCTTCGGGGAAGGTGCGGCCTATCGCCATCGCCTCGCCCACCGACCGCATCGAGGTGCCCAGCCGGTCGGGCGCGGAGGGAAACTTGTCGAAATCGAAGCGGGGAACCTTCACCACCGTGTAGTCGAGCACCGGCTCGAAACAGGCGGGGGTGGCGCCCGTGATGTCGTTGGTGATCTCGTCGAGGGTGTAACCCACGGCCAGCAGAGCGGCGATCTTGGCTATGGGAAAACCGGTGGCCTTGGACGCCAGGGCCGAAGACCGGGACACCCTGGGATTCATCTCGATTATCAACCGCCGCCCGGTGGCGGGATCCACCGCGAACTGGACGTTGGAACCCCCGGTCTGCACCCCGATGGCCCGCAGGCAGGTGATGGCGTCGTCCCGCATCTCCTGGTACTCGCGGTCCGACAGGGTCTGGATGGGCGCCACCGTGATGGAGTCCCCGGTATGCACCCCCATCGGATCGAAGTTCTCGATCGAGCAGACGATGACCGCGTTGCCGTTGCGGTCGGCCATGACCTCCAGCTCGAACTCCTTCCATCCAGCCACCGACTCCTCCACCAGTATCTCCCCCACCGGCGAGGCTTCGAGTCCCCGGCGGGCCATGCCGGCGAAGGCCCGCTCGTCCTCCGCTATGCCGGTCCCTCCCCCTCCCAGGATGAAGGAGGGGCGGATCATCAGCGGACAGCCGATGCGCCCGGCCGCCTCCATGGCCTCATCCATCGAACGGACGTAGCTGGAACGGGGCGATTCGATGCCGGCCTCGGCCATCGTCTTCTTGAAGAGTCCCCGGTCCTCGGCCCGCTCGATGGCGTCGAATCCGGCGCCGATCAGCTCCACCCGATGGGCGTCGATCACCCCCGACCGGGCCAGCTCGGCCGTAACGTTGAGGGCGGTCTGCCCGCCCAGGGTGGGCAAAAGGGCGTCGGGGGCCTCCCGCTCGATGATCCGCTCGACGATCTCGGGGGTGATCGGCTCCAGGTAGGTAGCGTCGGCGAATTCCGGATCGGTCATGATGGTGGCCGGGTTGGAGTTGACCAGCACCACCCGGTACCCCTCCGCCCTCAGCACCTTGGCGGCCTGGGTGCCCGAGTAGTCGAACTCGCAGGCCTGTCCGATCACGATCGGGCCCGAGCCGATCAGGAGGATGCTCCGTATATCGGTGCGTTTCGGCATCAGCGGCCTCCCGGGCGGGTGCTGAGCCCCATCAGGTCCATGAAGTCGTCGAACAGGCCCACCGCATCGCGGGGTCCGGGGGCCGCCTCGGGGTGGTACTGAACCGAGAAGGCGGGGATGTCGAGGCAGCGCAGCCCCTCGAGGGTCCCGTCGTTCAGGTTCTGGTGGGTGGGGCGGATCTCGCCGAAATCACCGACCGCCCGTTCCGGCAGCAGCTCGGGGCCGGCCAGACCGACCTTGGGAGGGGCCGCCCGTCCGGTAAGCGGCCACAGATCGACCGCGAAACCATGGTTCTGGGCGGTGATCTCCACCCGGCCGTCCTCGATGCGCCGCACCGGGTGGTTGCCGCCGTGGTGCCCGAACGGGAGCTTGAAGGCGGCGGCGCCCAACGCCAACCCGAGGACTTGGTGGCCCAGACAGATCCCGAACAGCGGCGCCTTGCCCAGCACCCCGCGCACCGCCGCGATCTGGTCGACCAGCGGTTCGGGATCCCCGGGGCCGTTCGACAGGAACACCCCGTCCGGCGCCAACCCGAGGATATCGTCCGCCCCGCAGCCGGCCGGGAGAACATGCACCTCCAGGCCTTGGGCGGCCAGGCGTCGTCCGATGTCGCGCTTCATACCCAGGTCGAGGGCCGCCACCCTGCCGACCGGGTCTCCGGGGGGGTCGATCCGGTAGGGAACGGGGGTGGAGACCCCGGTGGCCAGATCCTGGCCTTCCATACGGGGCGCGGCGGCCGCCAGCCGGTGCAGCTCCCCCGCATCAGCGTCGGTCCCCACCGCCACCGGCATGGCCCCGCGGTCCCGGAGATGGCGGGTGAGGCGCCGGGTGTCCAGATCGGCGATGGCCGCGATGCGGTGAGACGCCAGGTAGGCGGCCAGGCTTCCCTCGGCCCGCCAGTTGGAGTGCCGCCGGGACAGGGACCGTACGATCAGCCCGCGGGCGGCCGGGGCCGAGGCCTGGTCGTCATGTTCGCTCACCCCGTAGTTGCCGATGTGGGGGGAGGTCATGACCACCACCTGCCCGGCGTAGGACGGGTCGGAGAGCACCTCCTGGTAACCGGTCATCGAGGTGTTGAACACGGCTTCGCCCACCCGCACCCCGTCGGCCCCTACCGACCTCCCCTCGAAGACCTCACCGTCGGCGGTGACCAGGATTCCCTTCTTCATGGCGCCCCCCGGACCTCTGGGGTTCGGGACCCGGAGTTTCCGAGCTCGTAGGTGAGCCGACCCTCATAGAAGGTGTAACGCACCCGACCGGTGAGCGTCTCGCCGACGAACGGCGAGTTGGACGATCTGGACGCGAAGCCCTCCACCGTCCATTCCTCGTCCCAGGCCACCGCCGCCAGGTTGGCCGGTATCCCCGGTTCGATCCAGCGGCCGTGGCGGTGGAGGGCGCCGATGGCCGCCGGGGCGACCGACATGCGGCGGAACAGGAGACGCGGGTCCGGATCGAGTGCGGAACGCACCGCGGCGAAGGCGGTCTCCAGCCCGGTAACCCCTTTGGGTGCCTCCTCGAAAGGCACGTCCTTCTCGTGGGCGGCGTGGGGGGCGTGGTCGGTGGCCGCCGCGTCGATCACCCCCTCACGCAATGCTTCGATCAGGGCCTCGGCATCCGCGGGGGGTCGCAGCGGCGGGTACATCTTGAAGACCGGATCCATAGACGCCGCGTGCCGGTCCGAGAACCGGAGATGGTGGGGGGTCACCTCCGCGGTCACCGGCGCCCCCTTCGCTTTGGCGGCGCGGATCAGATCGACGGTCTCGGCGCAGCTGACATGCTGGATATGGTACGAAGCTCCGGTGAGCTCGGCCAGCGCCAGGTCCCTAGCCGCCACCACCGTCTCGGCCAAGGCCGGGATGCCGGCCATCCCGAGCAGGGAGGAGACCTCGCCCTCGTGCATGTGGCCTCCCCGGCTCAGGCCGGGATCCTCGGCATGCTGGGCTATCACCCCGCCGCGGGCCTCCAGGTATTCCATGGCCCTGCGCAGCAGCCCGGCATCCGCCACGGTCATCCCGTCGTCGGTGAACACCCGCACCCCGGCGGCGAACAGCTCGTCCAGATGGGCGAGGCGGGCGCCGTCCAACCCTGCGGTGATGCACCCGGCCGGGGCCACTTCCACCAAACCTACCTGCCGCCCTCGATCCGATATGTACCGGGCCAAGTGTCCCGAGTCGGTCGGGGGGTCGGTGTTGGGCATGGCCACCACCGCGGTGAACCCTCCGGCCGCGGCGGCCGCCGAACCGGAAGCGATGTCCTCTTTCCATTCCTGGCCGGGTTCCCGCAGGTGGGCGTGGATATCCACGAAGCCGGGGCCGAGCACGAGGCCGGACAGGTCGATCACCCGATCGGCGGCCCGGGCCCGGCCTGCGCCGATTTCCCGCCCGACCCCCTCCCGAACCGGTTCGACCGCCGCCACCCGTCCGCCGGACAGCGTCACGTCGGCCTTCACCTCGCCGTCCGGGGTGAGCACCGCGCCGCCCGCCAGCAGTATCTCGCTCATCCCGAACCGCCCAACAGGCGGAACAGAACCGCCATCCGCACCGCCACTCCGTTGGCGACCTGGTCGAGGACGAGGGCCCGCGGGTGACCGGCCACCGCATCGTCGATCTCCACCCCGCGGTTCATAGGCCCTGGATGGAGCACCACCGCCTCGGCGGGCAGCCGGTCGAAACGGTCCCGGGTCATCCCGTACCGCGACACGTATTCGGGCAAGGAGGGAAACACCGACAACCCGCCCCGTTCAGCCTGGATGCGCAGCAGGTACACCACATCCACCTCGCCCAGCACCCCGTCGAGGTCGTCGGTGGCGTCCACCGGCCAGCCGCCCGTACTGACCGGCTGCAGGGTTCGAGGCGCCACCAGGGTCACCCCGGCCCCCAGTGCGGTGAAGGCGAACACGTTGGATCGGGCCACCCGGGAATGGCGTATATCTCCCACGATGGCCACCCGGAGCCCGTCCAGTCCGCCGAAACGTTGCCTCAGGGTGAGGGCGTCCAGCATTCCCTGGGTGGGGTGTTGGTGGGCTCCGTCGCCGGCGTTGACGACCGGGCGGCCGGTCCAGGCGGCTATCCGCCGGGGCGCTCCGGCGGCCTTGTGGCGCACCACCATCAGGTCGGCGCCTAGGGCCCGGATGGTCAGGGCGGTGTCCTTGAGGCTCTCACCCTTCGCCGCGGAAGAACCCGCGGCCGAGAAGTTCATGACATCGGCCGACAGGGCCCGGGCGGCCCGTTCGAACGACAGCCGCGTCCGGGTCGAATCCTCGAAGAACAGGTTGGCCACGAGCTTGCCTTGGAGGGCGGGCACTTTGGGTATGGGCCGGGCCAGCACCCGGTTGAATTCGTCCGCCGAGTCGAGAAGCTCCTCCAGGTCCTTCCTGGGAACGCCGCGGGTGGTCAGAAAGCTCACACCCGTCCGTCCGCCCCGGAGATCCCGGGCGCGCCGGGCTCGATCCAAACCCCGTCCTCACCCCGGTCGATTTCGACGAGGCGCACCGACACCCTCTCCGAGGCGGCGGTGGGCAGGTTCTTGCCTACGTGGTCGGGCCGTATGGGAAGCTGTCTATGCCCGCGGTCCACCAGCACCGCCAGCCGGATCACCGCCGGACGTCCGAAGGCGTTGAGGGCGTCCATGGCGGCGCGTACGGTGCGGCCGGTGTACAGGACGTCGTCCACCAGGACCACGATCCGGTCGGTGATGTCCACCGGCAGCCGGGTGGCGGCCAAAGGCATGGCCGGCCTGCTGGCCAGGTCGTCGCGGTACAGGCCGATATCGAGGGCGCCCACCGGGGCCCGGGAACCGGCGAAGCCCTCTATCGCCGAGGCGATGCGGCGGGCGAGCGGGACCCCCCTGGTGTGGATGCCGACCAGCACCGGCGCCTCGCCCCGCGAACCTTCGACGATCTCGTGGGCCATCCGGCTCAACGACTTCCTGACATCGGCGGCGGCCATCACTAGGGGCACGGAATCCTCCAGGACGCGCAACGGCCAAGACATCGGGGGGGAAGCTGCGTTAGGCGGCGGGGGCCGGAGAGGGGGCGCCCCGGCCTCTGTGCGTCGATGCGCAAGGGGTCTCCTTTCCGGCCTCACCGGACCGGGTTAAAGGTGCTGCGGGGACTCTAGCAACACCAGGAACCCGTTGCTCGCGCCCCTCGTATCCCCGCCGGCGGCCGTGTGAGGCTGCTCGACGCCTGCGCCGCCCGCCCCGGCCATGAAACGATCAGGGCTAGCCTCATGGAGAAGGCTTAAGACCGGAGACAAAGGTTCCTATTGCCACCGATAATGCCAGGTCATGAAGCTGTTCCACGCCATCCTCCACCCAAACCCAAAGCCGTGAACGATCAGGGTCGAGTCCGATGTTCCAGAGGGGGCGCCGCCCCTCGGCGGGCGGGGTCCCTGCTGCTGGCGGCGGCCGTCTTGACCGCCGCGTTGTCCGGGGCCGCCTGCGGTGAGGATGCGCCCCCCGCCGACGACCTCGAATATCTGGTGTGGGAAGTGTGTCGGCAGGTGAGGATCCCGGGCACGACCGCCGACCAGGTATCCGGCATCCTCCAAGACGCCGCCCGCCACGGGGCGGTCATGGACCTCATCGAAGCGGAGTGCGGCGGGGACATAGCCGCCGTCTTCTCCGAGTCATGAGGCCGCTCGACGCCTGTTCTACGTCTGCCGCGACGCCCGGACATGAACGATCAGGACTGCAGGCGCTCCCGTATCCAGGCCAGGTCGAGGAGGTGCTCCTCGACGCCTCCGGGTGTTTCCACCAGCACGGGCGCTCCGGCTTCCCTCACCACCGCCGCCATCTGATCTCCGGGGATATGCCCCCGGCCCAGGTTGGCGTGGCGGTCGCGCCGCGAGTCGAACCCGTCGCGCGAGTCGTTCAGGTGGACCAGGTCGATCCGGCCGGTCGCCTCCAACACACGCTCTACCAATCCCTCCAGCGGTTCGCCGCCCGCCCAGGCGTGGCAGGTGTCGAGACAGAACCCCGGGGCCGGATCGAGGCCGCCGATCACCTCCCACAGACCGGCCAGATGCTCGATGCGCCGGGCTTGGGCGTTGTTTCCCGAGGCGGTGTTCTCGATCAGGATGGGGATGTCGGTTTCGAGCTGCTCAAGCGCCTTGCGCCAGCGGGGGAAACCCGCCTCGATCTCCTCGCCTTCGATTACATGCCCCCCGTGGACGACCACCCCCGCCGCCCCGATCTGCTCGGCGGCCTCCACGGTATGAGCCAGGTTCTTGCGGCTGGGGATGCGGATCCGGCTGCTCGGGTTGACAACGTTGACCAGGTAGGGAGCGTGGACGTAGACATCCACGGAAGAGGAGCGCAGCTGTTCTGCGTCCCGGCGGGGCAGCGGCTTCTTCCATCCCTTGGGATTGCCGAGAAATACCTGGACCAACCCGGCGCCCCTCGCCTCGGCCTCGGCCAGAGGGTCGGCGGAAGAAACGTGGGCTCCGATCTCGATCATTTCGCACCGGATCCCGGCCCTGCACCGGATCCCGAATCTGGGGCCGAGGAAGCTGGGGCCGAAGAAACCGGGGCCTCTTCAGAAAGCGCCTCCGGTGCTGCGCGGCCTTCTGTTGCGGGTACTTCTGCCGCAGGGTCTTCTATTGCAGAGTCTTCTGGGGACCAATACCGCCGGTCCCGGACTTCCAAGAGCAGCTCGGCCGCTTCTCGGGGAGGAGTTTTCCAGTCCCCGGCCGCGATGGAAAGCACCCCGTTTTCCGTCCATCTGGCGCCCCAGAGACGGAAGGCGGACAGGTCGGGATCCGACACCCCGATGCGCAGGGTCGGGAAGTTACCGTAATCACCCTCGACCGAGCCGGCGGAGATACCGTCCACGGAATCCCAGGGGATCGACATCGGACTGCTCCACGGACCGCCCAGGAACAAGGCGAGGCCGTCCGGCCCGGCTCGAACCACCGGCCTCCGCCCGACAAGCCATCCGATCACCCTTCCGACCACCCAGACGACCAGCACCGCCCCCACGATGAGGAACGCCCACGCCCACGTCAGGTCGCGGCTCTCGAAGCCGGGCGGCGCCTTACCCGGGTAGATGAGCTCCAGGATGCGGGGGGTGGGAGGCCATCCGAACAGGACGCCGCCGCCTTGGAGGACGATCACCGCCCCCACCAGAGCCAGATACCAGTTACGTGGGAACCGTCGATACACCGCCGCTCCGCCATCCATCGAATCCCTGCCGTTCATCCGGACGCCTCGATCCCGAGGTCTTCGGGAAGGAACACGGCGGTGTAAGGAACACCCCGCTCGGCTGCCCGCCGGGCCGCCTCCCCCCCTGACCGGTCGACCAGCACCACCACCTGAACGACCGCCAAGCCCTCGGCTTCAGAAACCTTCAGAGCCTCCATGAGAGACCCTCCGGTGGTGGCGGTGTCCTCCACTATCGCCGCCCGGTCGCCGGGCGCAACCGGGCCCACCAGCCGCCCTCCTGTTCCGTGGTCCTTGGCCGCCTTGCGGATGGAGAAGGCCTTGAGCGGGCGGCCCAACCCGGCGGCGTGGACGGCGGCGGCGACCGCGATCGGGTCGGCGCCCATGGTCATGCCGCCCACCCCGTCCACTTCGGGGTCGAGCAGGTCCCACACAGCCGCCCCCACCAGGCGGGCGCCCTCCCCACTGAAGGTGGTCTGGCGGGCGTCGAGGTACCAGTCGCTGACCCGGCCCGACCGCAGGACGAAGGGGCCGTCGGTCCTCACGGCGTGTTCGCGCAGATGACGGGCAACGGCGGCCCGCGATGATGAAAGGGACACCCCCTCAGGTTACCAAGCCACCAAACCGGACAAGCGACCGGACAGGGCGCTGCGGCGGCGGGATGAGGGCGGCGGTATCCTGCCGTCATATGGAGCGCCCTTCCCTGCGAGCAGCCTTCGCCAACTGGAAGATCCCGGACCGGTCATGGCGGGAGAAGCTGCGCATGACCTTCTCCAACACCGCCCTCAAGCTCCGCAACCGCTCCAACTGCTGCGGCAATCACGGCCAGCCCGGCTGTTGAGTGGGGCCTGGGGTGCCCGGGGCGGGCGCCGAGGAGGAGCACCGCCATTGACCAACCCGGCGCGGACCGCTTTTCGATATCCGGCCCGAAGTCCGAGTACTACCGGTCCGCCCGCTCTTTGCCGACCACTTCGATTAGCCGATAACCGTACCGCGAGGCGTCCTGCGGCGGTTCTTCACCCGGCCAGGCCTCGTACCTTTCTATCCGCAGCCGGTATTCGTATCCTTCATCGTGTTCGAACCCTTCTATCGAGTCGTAGAACAGCTCCCCGTCGACCACCAAGCAGCGCATAGGCGCCGAACCTACGCAATCCTCCATCTCGGGCCCGACGGTCACCTCCAGGACCATCCCGTTCACATCCGGCCCGCTCACATCCGGCCCGTTCACATCCGGCCCGGACCCGCTCACCGCCGACGTGGAGGCGCCGCCCCCGCCTTCCTGCGGTGCCTCGCAGGCGGAGAGAACCGTCATCACCGCTATGGCCGCGAGCAGGATCCCCGGCAGGCGGCGCCTCGCCCGGGCAACGTCCCCGAATATCACAGCTAACGCCCGAAGCGCCGGTCGGCGGCGGCGTAGTCTCGCAGGGCGCGGATGAAGTCCACCCGCCGGAAGGCGGGCCAGTACACGTCCACGAAGGCATACTCCGCATAGGCAGCCTGCCAGAGCAGGAAACCCGACAGACGGGACTCGCCCGAGGTGCGGATGATGAGGTCGGCGTCCGGCCGGTCCGGCTCGTACAGGTGAGCTGCGATGCCCTGCGCATCTACATGCCCGCCCAGCTCCCCGGCCGGTATCCCCCGGCCGGCCAGATCCTCCACCAGGTCCCGGCAGGCGTCCACGATCTCCTGACGGCCTCCGTACCCCATGGCGATGGTGAGCTGCCTAGGCCCCTGCCCCGCCGCCTCGACGGCCCGCTTGGCGCTCGCAACCAGCCGCGCCGGGAGCAGATCGAGGCTTCCGATGACATTCAGCCCGAAGCCGAGGCGGGCGGCGTGCCCGGGGAGCCGTCCGAACATCTCGGTAAGGGTGTCGTAATAGGGTTCGATCTGCTCCGCCGGCCGCCCCAGGTTCTCTGTGGACAGAACCCATGCGGTAATGGAGGGGATCGACAGCTCGGCCCCCCACCCGAGGAACTCCTCGAACTTCCGCATCCCGCTCCGATAGCTGTCGGCGTAGGTCTGCAGGCCTTCGGCGCGGGCGTAACGCCTGTGCCCGTCGAGGATGATCCCGATATGCCTGGGCAACCGCTGCGCGTCCAGCCGCCTGCGCAGCCTCCGCTCGTAGAGGCGGTAGAGGGGGGCCGTAAATCTGGGGTTTGCCACCGGGCCTGACATTCGCCTCCCTCGGGTCGGACGGCGGTCCTCGAGGGCCTCCGTTGCGGCCGATGCTCCGGATGAGGATGGTAGCCGGATCCGCCCCGTGCAATGGAACCCCTTGCGTCCGCATTGTCCCCGTCCGCATTGCCCCGGCGGTGCGTTATGGTGAGCAACCGCGACACCTGCGAAACAAAGAACACCCCTAGGCGCAGTTCCATGAACCTCTTGACCGACTATTCGACTCTCGACGCGGTGGGTATCGGCGCATCGATCCGCTCCGGGGAGATACACCCCGCCGAGGTGATCACCGCCGCCTTGGCCCAGATAGAACGTTACGAACCGGAGATCAACGCCTTGACGTGGCGCCGCTACCACTTGGCGCTGCGAGAGGCGGAGCGGCCCCTTCCCGACTCTCCCCTGGCCGGGGTTCCCTTCCTAGTCAAGGACCTTTCGCAGCCTCTGGAAGGGGCGCCGTTTGCGATGGGATGCCGGATGCGCCGGGATCTGGTAGCCGACCACGACGCCGCCATGATGGCCCGCTACAAGGCGGCCGGTCTGTTGATCATCGGCCAGACCGCCGCACCGGAGTTCGGGGCTTCACCCGACACCGTCTCCGAGCTCAACGGGGCGACCCGCAACCCCTGGGACCTCGAACGCTCGCCGGGCGGTTCCAGCGGAGGCTCCGCGGCGGCGGTAGCGGCCCGCTACGTACCGGCCGCCCACGCCAGCGACGGGGCGGGTTCGATCCGCATCCCCGCCTCGATGTGCGGCCTGTTCGGACTCAAGCCCACCCGGGGCCGCACCCCCAAGGGGCCGGACAGCGCCGAGGGCTGGTTCGGTATGTCTGTGGAACACGCCGTCACCAGAACCGTCAGGGACAGCGCCGCGCTGCTCGACATCACCCAAGGCCCCGACCCCGGGGCGCCTTATTACCCGCCTCCCCCCGAGCGCCCCTACCTGAAGGAGTCGGAGCGCCCGCCCGGATCCCTGAACATCGCCTTCTCCACCGGATCCATGCTCGCCGACGGCATGCATACCGAATGCGTGCGGGCCGTGGAGCTGACGGCCGGACTGCTGGAAGACCTGGGACACCGCATCACCCCGGCCCGACCGGCGGTGAACGCCGTCCGCTTCAAGGAGGACATGCTGGTGATGATGGCCGCCGACACAGCATCCGCCATCGACGCTTCGGCCCGGGCGGCGGGGCGGCGGCCTTCGGAGGAACTGTTCGAGGCCGCATCGTGGTTGACGGGCAGGATCGGCGCCCGCCTCACCGCGGTCGAGCTGGCCGACGCCATCAAGCACCTCCGGAACATCGGCAGGAAAACCGCTCCCTTCTTCGAGGAGTACGACGTGTTCGTGGAACCCACCATCGCCCGCCCGCCCTGGAAGAGCGGAGCGCTGTCACCGAAGCTGGACAGCCTCGCCAAGCTGCAACTGAGGTCCGCCGCGCTGCGCCCCGGCAACCGGGCCCTCCTGAAGGCGGTGGGGGAAATCGGCGACTCGGTGCTCGAATCGGTGCCCAACACCGCCCTCTGGAACGCCACCGGCCAGCCGTCCATGACCATGCCGCTCCACTGGACGCAAGGACTGCCGGTCGGCGTCCAGTTCACCGCCCGCTACGCCGACGAAGCCGCCTTGTTCCGGCTGGCCGCCCAACTCGAACAGGCCCGCCCCTGGATACACCGCCTCCCCCCCATACTGACCAGCAGCTAGCCGTCCCATCTCCCCGGAACCGGGTCGGGCCCGGCGCGTCCGGCGTCCATTCGCCCAGATTGCCTGTTGCCGGTCGGCAGGAAGCCTCGGGCACCCTCATACCGGTCACAGGACAAACCCAAGCGCCGCCTGCGAGTACCCACCTGTTTTCGCGGTCTATACGGGCCGGTAAACCGCAGCCCGGGCACCGGATCAAGAAGCTCCCCAGCTGCTGAGCAATACACCAACCGCCCGTCGGTCACGGATAAAATGCCTGGTCAGCAAGCGACGGGACCCTCAGCAATCGTCATCGTTCAGCACCCTTCCCCAGCGAAGCGCCCCTCCCGAAAGCAACGGAATCCCCAACGCGAGCAACCGCCTCTAAGAGGGTGCGCGGATAGGTGCTCACCTGGGAAAACACTGCTTGCGGCGGTTGATGAGCCCACAGCCACAGCCAGGGGTTCCGAACTGGATCCTGACCGGCGTTACGAACAGGAACGGCGGCGGTCCGCCTATCCGCGAAGCCGGGTTTTTCGCGTTCTCCCGCCGAAAAAACCCGGCTTCGCCGGGCCCTGCCCCCGCCGCCACCACCAACCGTCTTCGGGCTGCGGGGGGCGTGTTCACACCGCCCGTGCCCGATGCGTTTTCAGCCACAGCTACTTCGTACCGCTCCGCCCTTCGGTCCGTTGCCTGCCCTGCGGGAGGCGGTCGGCCTGGGCGGTTCGATTCCTTTCTGATCGCAGTATCCGGATTCACTGCGATATCTGTTCGTACAACACTATACAACAGTAATGAGACAACACCAATACCCTTCCGGCACCAATCCAAAACTTTTTTGGCGATCTTCCCCTCATCCGGAAAGAGGGTGATTATCTGTTGCTCAGGTAGGGAAGGAGAGGGACCTCGGCGCAGAGGGCTTCTATCTCGTCGGGGTCGGTGGGCACCCCGGCGGTTAGGACATCGCAGCCCCGGTCGGTGATCAGGACGTCGTCTTCGATGCGGATCCCGATACCCCGGAAGGCCTCCGGCACCGGGTGGGTTACCTTGGGGGCGGCCTCACGTTCCTGGTCCTCCAACTTCTTGGCCTCGGCGGCGCCCAGGAGCATGCGGCGCTCGGTCCACTCGTCCAAGTCGTGTTCGAGCATGGCCAGCTCGACCGCCTCCCGTTCCGACTCGACATACACGCCGGGCTCCACGGTGAAGGCCATGCCGGGCGCCAGCGGGCGGGGTTCTCCCTTCGTCCAGTAGGCCCCGGCGTCGTGGACGTCCATACCCAGCCAGTGCCCGGTGCCGTGCATGAAGTACTCCCGGTAGTGATGCATCCGCACCGCCTCGTCCGCCGGCCCGGGAAGCAGACCCAGGTCGACCAGCCCTTCGGCGACGACCCCGGCCGCCGCCTGGTGGAGATCCCTCATGGTCGCTCCGGCCCCGGCCCCGGCTAGGGCAAGGGCGGCGCGCTGGGCGGCCAGCACCACTCCGTAGATTTCCCGCTGAGGGCCGGTGAAGGTTCCGCCCGCCGGGAAGGTGCGGGTGATGTCGGCGGAGAAGTAACCGTATTCGGCCCCGGCGTCGATCAGCACCAGGTCTCCGTCCTCGATCCGGCGGCTGTTCTCGAAGTAGTGGAGCACGCAGGCGTTGTTCCCCGAGGCGATGATGGCCGGATACCCGTCCCGGCGCGCCCCCCTCGACCTGAACACGAACTCCAAGGCCGCCTGCACCTGGTATTCGCGGCGCCCGGGCCGGGTGAAACGCATCGCCTCGGCGTGGCCTTCGGCGGTGATCTCGCAGGCCGTCCGCAGGAGGTCCGCTTCCGAGGAGGTCTTGTGCAGGCGCATCTCGGCCAGCAGAGGCGAGGCGTCCCGCACCCCGGTCGGCACCACCCGCCCGAAGCGGTCGGCCAGCCCGCCCACCGATCCGACCACGCCCATGACCCTGCGGCGGAAATCCGGCCTGCCGTACGGCAGATAGACCGTCCGGCGCCCGGGGAGCCTCCGGCGCAGGACCGCCTCGAACTCCGACACCGGATAGGCGCCCTCGGCGCCGTAGCGCTCCTTGGCGCCTTCGGGGCCCGCCCGCCTGCCGTCCCATATCTCCCGCTCCCGGTCGCGGGGCCGGACGAACAGCACGTACTGCTCGTCGGCCGCGGAGGGGTCGAGCAGAAGGACGGCGTCCGGCTCGTCGAAGCCGGTCAGGTAGTAGAAGTCCGTGTCCTGGCGGAACGGATGATCGACATCGTTGTTGCGCCTGACGAGGGAGGCCGCCGGGATGAGCGCCAACCCGTCTTCGATCGACCCGGCGAGGCGGGCCCGGCGGTCGGCGTGGACGGTGAGGGAATCTGGTGAGGGTTTCATGCGCCCCCAGGCTACAACGCCGCAGGAGGCCCGCCGCCCGCCGCCGGCTCGGACACCCTCGGACGCCGGAGGATCAGCCGACGCCGGAGGATCAGCCGGCGGTGGTCAGGTCCAGCAGGCGGGCGAATCGTTTCCTGGCGGCTATCAGGGCGATCAAGGTCACCGCGAACGGAAGGGCGTCGGTGATCTGCACCGGGAGGCCGTTGCCCTGCAGCCGGAACCCCAGGCCCTCGGAGAAGGCGAACAGCAGGCTGGCCCCCAACACCCCCACCGGATGGGCCCGTCCCAGCATCACCGCCACCACCGCGATCCACCCCCGCCCGCTGGACATGTTCTCCGCGAACTGGACAACGTTGCCCAACGCCAGCTGCGCCCCCGCCAGGCCGGCCAGCACTCCCGAGGAAACGACCGCCCAATACTTGTAGACCGTGGGGCTCACCCCCAGCGACTCGGCCGCCTGCGGGCGCTCACCCACCCCCCGCAGCCGCAGCCCCATCGGGGTGCGGAACAGGAACACCCACAACGCCGCCGTCAGCGGCAGCGACAGGTAGGCGATGATCGTGTTGTCGAACAGGGCCGGGCCGAGCAGCGGGATGTCCGACAGACCCGGGATGGCGAAACGGTCCAACCCGTCGATCCGAGGATGGGCGAACACCCCCCGCACACCGAAGATCTGAGGCAGCAGAAACCCGGTCATCCCCAGCATCAGCAGGTTGACGGCGATCCCCAGCACGATCGGGTCGCCCTTGCGGCTCACCGCCCCGAAAGCCAGCACCAGCGACACCGCCGCCCCCGCGACGACCGCGAACAGCACCCCCAGCCCGCTGGCCGCCGCCAGGTAGGAACCGGCCACCGCCGCGAACGCCCCGGCCAGCATCATCCCCTCCAACGAGATCTGGAACACCCCCGCCCTGTCGCAGATCATCCCGCCCAGGGCGGCCAGCAGGATCGGAATCATGGCCCGCATGACCGAGTCGACCAGAGCCCCGTCGAACAGTTGGTCGAACATCACACCTCCCCTACATGCGCCGGTTCGATCTCGGCCTCCGCGCTCCGCCTGCCCTTCCGCCGCCGCCGCCCCAGCGCCAGACGGCTGGCCACCGCCACGATCACCACCGCCTGGAGCACCTGCGCCAGCCGCCAGGAAACGCCCGCGTTGCGCTGCATGGACTGCCCCCCGATCTGCAGCCCGGCGAACAGCAGGCCGGCCGCCAGGATGAAACCCGGCCGGTTGGCGGCCAGCAGCGACACCAGCAGCCCCGTCCAGGCCAGGCCGCTCACCACGAGCTCCCCGTCGATGAACCGGTAGGCGCTTCCGATGATCAAATGGGTTCCGATCAGGCCGCCCACCGCTCCGGCCACCGCCATCACCCCCACCGTCTGGCGCTCCACCCCGATGCCCCCGTAGCGGGCGAAGGACCCGTTCAACCCCGCCATCTGCGTTTCGTATCCGACCACCGTCCGCTTGTACACCAGCCAGGCCAGTCCGCCCAGCAGCAGCACCAGCACCAGCGACAGGCTCACCCCGCCGAACAGCGGCATCTTGGGAATGCGGGCCGCCTCCGGGATCTTCTCGGTGGAGGTCAAGGTGACCGAATCGTCCAGGAACGGGAACCGCACCAGGTAGCCGGTGATGGACCGGGCCACGTAGTTGAGCAGCAGGCTGGTGATCAGGATCGGCAGCCGCAGCCGGGTCTGGCCCAAGGCGGGCAGCATCGCCCACAGCATTCCGGTCACCATCCCCGCCGCCATCGCCAACGGAACCACCAGCGCCCCCGGCCCCGGCATGTAGATCGCCACCAAGGCCCCGGCCAGCCCCCCCAGGACCATCTGGCCCTCCCCGCCCAGGTTGATCACCCCCGCCCGGAACGCCGCCGACACCGCCAGGGCCATGCCGATGATCGGAACCGCCTGGTCGAGGGTGTTGCGCAGCCCGGAGCCGGTCACCGCCCCCACGAACATCTCCTGGTAGGCGAAGAACGGGTTGCCGCCGGTCAGCAGCACCACCGCCAGCCCCACCGAAAACGCGAACACGAACGGGAACACCGCCGGGTTGGCCCATATCTGCCGCACGCCCTGCGCCAACCTATCCAACCTATCCGTCCTATCCATCCTGCCCCCCCTTCCTGCCGCCGGGCGCCCCGCCCTTTTCTCTCTCCAGGTAGGCGCCGGTCATGTAGAGGCCGATGTCCGGTTCGGTGACGGCGGCGGGGTCGAGCTCGGCCGCGATCCGGCCTTCGAACATGACCAGGATGCGGGTGCTGAGGGCCAGTATCTCGGACAGCTCCGCCGAGACCAGCAGCACGGCGCCGCCCTCGTCGCGGAACGACACCAGCCGCCCGTGGATGTACTCGATGGCGGCGATGTCCAAGCCCCGGGTGGGCTGCTCGGCGATCAGCAGCGGGGCCTCGTGCGACATTTCCCGGGCCACCACCACCTTCTGCAGGTTTCCGCCGGACAGGGTGGACACCGGGTTGTTCAGCGCCCCCGCCTTGATGCCGAAGGTCTCGATCAGCCGCCGGGCGTGGGCCCGCACGTTCCGCAGTTTGAACCACCCCCGCCGCTGCCGGTCCGGGTGGCGGTGGTGGCCCAGCAGCAGGTTGTCCGACACCGAAGCCAGGTGGCTGGTGCCTACCCGGTGGCGGTCCTCGGGCACGAAGGCCAGCCCCGCCCGGCGGCGGTCCGCCACCTCGGCCCGGGTTATGTCGGCGCCGCCCAGGGTCACCGATCCGGCCGCCGCCTCCCGCAGTCCGGCGATCGCTTCGATCAGCTCGGTCTGGCCGTTGCCCGCCACCCCCGCCACCCCCAGGATCTCCCCCGAGCGCACCGTGAAGGCGGCGTCGTCCACCGCCGTCCGGCCGTGCTCGCCGGTCACCTCCAGCCCGGCGACTGCCAGCACCGGATCGCCCGGTCGATGGGGGGCCGCCCGGCGGTTCAAGTCCACGGAACGGCCGGTCATGTGCCGGGTGATCTCCTCCGGGGAGGTTTCGGCGGTCACCAGGCCGGCCACCGAGCGCCCGTTGCGCAGCACCGTCACCCTGTCCGACACCGCCATCACCTCCCCCAACTTGTGGGTGATGAACAGGATGGTGCGCCCCGAATCACGCAGCCGCCGTATCACCGTGAACAGGCGGTCCCGCTCCTGGGGGGTGAGCACCGCGGTCGGTTCGTCCAGGATCAGAATCCGGGCGTCCCGGTACAGGGCTTTCAGGATCTCCACCCTTTGCAGCACCCCCACCGGCTGCGTTTCCACCAGCGCCTCCGGGTCCACCGCCAGCTCGTATCTCTCGGCCAGCTCGGCCACCGACCGGAGGGCGGCCGCCCGGTCCATCAGCACCCCCCGGGTGGGTTCCGCCCGGTACACCACGTTGTCGGCCACGCTCAGGGTCGGAAACAGCCGGAAGGCCTGATGCACCATCCCCATGCCGGCCCGTATGGCGTCCAGGGCCGAGCCGAAGCGGACCCGCTCCCCCCCGACCAGGATCTCTCCCTCGTCGGGCGGGAACAGCCCGTACAGGATGGACATGAGGGTGGTCTTGCCCGCCCCGTTCTCACCCACCACCGCATGGATGTCGCCGGCTCGAACGGTCAGGTCCACCGCATCGTTGGCGACCACGCCGGGGAACCGCTTGGTTATGCCGCGCAGCTCCAGAGCGGGGGCGGCCACGGCGGCCCTCGTCTGTTTCGCCTACCGGGCGGCCCCGGCAAACCTATCCGAACAGGGGATCCGGCACCACTATGGAACCGTCGATGATGCCCTCGGCGGCGGCTTCCACTTCGGCGATGATGTCCGGGTGGTCGGCGATCACGCACTCGCTGGAGGCCAGGTCCGGGTGGAGCGCCATCACCCCGGTGCCGCCCTCCGCCAAGCCGAACGACTCCACCGGCCCGGCTTCGCCGTTGATCACCTTCTCCACCAGCTGGTCGACCAGGGCGTCCACCAGTTTCAGGTTGTTGTCCACGACGCGGCCCGGGGCCGTGGGGCATTCGTTGATGTCCACCCCGTAGGCCAGGAAATCGGCCTCGCCGGCGGCCTCGAACACCCCGCCGTTGGAACCGGCGCCCACCGCGAAGATGTGGTCCGGGCCTTGAGCGGACAGCGACAGCGCCAGCTCCTTGGCGCGGGCCGGGTCGGCGAAGGCGTTCTCGCCGCCTATGAACACCACCGAGTTCTCCACCGACGCATTGACCGATGCGGCGCCCAGCTCGAAGCTCTGCCACCAGCGCTTGAAGAAGGGGATGTCGAGCGCCACCACCGAGCCGATCTGCCCGGTCTCGGAGAGGCGGCCCGCCATGATGCCCAGCAGATAGGCGCCCTCATGCTCTCGGAACACGCCGCAGTGCAGGTTGGGGGCCGGATCGTCCGGGCAGGCGTCGATCAGGATGAACTTCTGATCCGGATTGGCCTTGGAGAATTCGTCTGCCATCTCCAGCAGGGTGAAGGTGGTGAGCACGATTACGTCCGGGGCTTCATCGATGGCGGCCTCGATGTTGGAGCGCTGCGAGGCAGTGTCGAGGTTGGACTCGAAGGTCTTCGAGGTGCCGCCCAACCGCTCGGCCGCCCGCTCGGTGCCGACCTCGCCCAGCGCCAGGAACGGGTTGATCCCGATCGGGCCGGGGGTCACGTAGATCAGGTCGATGCCCTCGTCTTCCTCGCCGTCCGCGCAGGCCGAGGCGATCATGGCCATCGCCAGCACCGCGGCGCCTATCTTCCAGAACCTTTTCATCAGCTTGCCTCCTCGTCATCTGCCGGACCGCCGGGAACCTCCGGGACCCGCCTCCGGCCGCATCCTCCAATCTACCACCCCCGACCCCCGCGGTTGGTCAAAACCGAGGACGGTTTTCGCACCCGCCTGCGGCGGCCCCGGCGGGTCAGGAGGGCGTGCGGAGCGGGCCGAGGGGGGTGTCCGGGAGGGTTTCTCCCCGGTCCAGGCGGATGATCCGGCGGTCGGTGACGATGGCGGTGATCAGCTCGGCGGGGGTTACATCGAAGGCCGGATTGGCGGCGGCGGTGTTTTCGGGGGCGGTGGGCACCCCCCGCACCGAGCCTATCTCCGCCGCGCCCCGGTCCTCGATGGGAATATCGGCGCCCGCCGCGGTGTCCATGTCGATGGTCGATTCGGGGGCCACCACCACGAACGGCACCCCCGCATATCGCGCCCCCAAGGCCAGCGAAAAAGTGCCGATCTTGTTGGCGGTGTCGCCGTTGGCGACGATCCGGTCCGCCCCCGTCAGCACCACATCCGCCTGGCCGCGGGCCAGGGTGAAAGGCCCGGCCGAATCCACCAGCAGGCGGTGGGGCGCCCCCATACGGGCCAGCTCCCAGGTGGTCAGGCGGGCGCCCTGCAGCAGCGGCCGGGTTTCCAGAGCCAGCGCCTCCGCCAGCAGACCCCGTTCGAATACGCTCTGGATGACCGCCAGGGCCGTGCCCCGCTCCACCGTTGCCAGCCCGCCGGTGTTGCAGATGGTCATGGCCCGCACCTGCGGCCGTTCCACCAGCTCCACCACCAGATCCGCCCCGTATTCCCCCATCGAGACCGAAGCGGCCACCTCCTCGCCCCGGACGGCCATGGCCTCGGCCAGCACCGCATCGAAGCCTTCCCCGGCCCTGGCCGCCGCCCGGTCCACCATCCGGGCCAGGTTGACCGCGGTGGGGCGGGCCGCCCGCAGCGACTCCACCGCCTCCGCCAGCTCCAGCCCGTCCGCACCGTGCTCCCGAACCGCCAGAGCCACCCCGAAGGCCCCGGCCACTCCTATGGCGGGCGCCCCCCGCACCGAAAGCCGCCGGATGGCCGCCACCATCTCCGGCACGCCGTCGATCCGCAGCAGGCGGTAGCGGTCGGGGAGCAGAGTCTGGTCGACCATCACCACCGCGCCGTCGATCCAGTCCAGGGACCGCCCGCCCAGCAGCTCCGCCGCCGGCCGTCCGGATACGGTCATCTCCACCCGTCCATTCAAACCCGGTCGTTCATAGCCGGGGCGCTGGGGCGGGGGGCAGGCGCCGCGCAACCTCATGAACCGGGATTATCGGTCGTGACGACATGTCTGTTCCTCGGTCGGAAGCCCCGCCCGCGGGGTGAAGGAACAGCATACAACCCCGGTGGGACACACAGAGATGCGGGCGGGCCGTCCTTCGGGTGCGGCAATGGTATTTCGCACCCCGCAACCGGCGCCCCGCCCACCCCCGACCGGCGCCGCTCCATCCCGGCCGCCCCGATTCCATCCCGCCGCGAGCGCGTCCGGGCGGGCCGTTATGATTCTCCGACCCCTACCGAAGATCGGAGCCCCGATGGAAACCGATGGAACGGTATATCACCCGAGGCCGGAGCGGATGACCGCCGACCAGGTGATCGATCTGCTGGGGCTGGAACCGCTGCCCGTCGAAGGGGGGATGTGGGCGCAGACCTGGCGGGACGGCCACGGCTCGGCCATCTATTTCCTGCTGCGTCCGGAGGATTTCTCGGCCATGCATCGCCTGGACGGGCCCGAGCTGTGGCACCACTATGCGGGGGCGGCGGTGGAAATGCTCCTGCTGTTCCCCGACGGGTCGGTGACCCGCCCGGTGTTGGGCGGCGACCTGGCGGCGGGGCAGCGGCCGATGGCGGCGGTCCCGGCCGGGGTGTGGATGGGGGCCGCCACCGCAGGCGAATGGTCGCTGGTGGGCGCCACCATGGCCCCGCCCTACCATGAGGACGGCTTCGAGCCGGGAGTGTTGTCGGACCTGGCGGGCCGCTACCCGGCGGCGGCCGCCGATATCGCCGCCCTGGTGAGAGAGGAGTGAAGATGGCTGCAGCCCCCGCCCCGGCGGAGATGCTCGATCTGGCGGGCCGGGCGGTGGCGGTGACCGGAGCGGGGGGCGGCATCGGACACGGGATCGCTTCCCGGATGCTGGCCGCCGGCGCTTCGGTGGCGGCCCACACCCGCTCCTCTTCCCTGGACAGGCTGCCGGAGGACGGGCGGGTCGTCCGCGTAACCGCCGATCTGACCGACCCGGACGCACCGGCCCGGGTTGCGTCCGCCGCCCTGGACGCCTTCGGACGGCTCGACGGGCTGGTCAACAACGCCGCCCTCCAACCGATCAAGCACTTCGCCGAGCTCACCGACCGCGAATGGTCCGAGATGATCGACACCAACCTGACCGCGGTGCACCGCCTCACCCAGGCCTGCGCGGCGGCCATGAAGGCGGCGGGCAACGGCGGGTCGATCGTCCACATCGCTTCTATCGAAGGGCATCACGCCCCGGTGATGCACGGCCATTACGGGGTGTCCAAAGCAGGGCTGATAATGCACGCCCGCTCGGCCGCCCTCGCCTACGGGCCGGACGGGATCAGGGTGAACACCGTCTCTCCCGGCCTCATCCACCGCCCCGGTCTGGAGGACGACTGGCCGGACGGGGTGTCCCGCTGGGGGCGGGCCTGCCCCCTGGGGAGGATGGGCAGCCCGGAGGATGTAGGGGACGCCTGCGTTTTTCTCTGCTCTGACCTGGCCCGTTGGATCACCGGAGCGGAGCTGGTGGTGGACGGCGGGGTGTCGGTCAGGCCGACCTGGTAACAGCGATGAAGTTGGCCGAACGCGTCTATCTGGTCACCGGCGGGGCGGGCGGCATCGGCGCCGGCGTGATTCGGGCCGTCCTCGACGAGGGCGGCCGGGCGGCGGCGGTGGATCTGGATCCGGCGGATGCGGAGGCTGCAGCCCGGCGGCTCGACCCGTCCGGAGAGTCGGTGCTGGGGTTGGGGTGCGATGTCACCGACGCCGCCGGGGTGGAGCGGGCGGTTGCGGACACCCTGGCCCGTTTCGGGCGGCTGGACGGAGCGGTGAACGCGGCCGGGGCGGTGTTCCTGGACGAAGCGTGGGACGCCTCCGCCGAGGACTGGAACCGCACCTTCGACATCAACGTGACCGGTTCGTTCCTGGCGGCCCGGGCGGTGGG
Source organism: uncultured Acidimicrobiia bacterium (assembly GCA_958295745.1). Classification (GTDB taxonomy): domain Bacteria; phylum Actinomycetota; class Acidimicrobiia; order Spongiisociales; family Spongiisociaceae; genus CATQHD01. The sequence goes on from OY282370.1 coordinate 1,036,751, forward strand.
CCGTCATCTGAAGCAGGCGGGCGGCGGGGCCGTCGTCAATGTTTCTTCCAACTGCGGCAAGGCCGGGTACCCGAACATGGCTTCCTACAACGCGTCCAAGTCGGCGGTGATCGGGATGACCAGATCCCTGGCGATGGAGTGGGCCGCGGACGATATCAACGTGAATGCGGTGTGCCCGGGCGGGGTGGACACCTCCATGCTGGCGGGGGTGGCGGAGTGGCTGTCCCCCCGGGTGGGGGTCCCCGCCGAGGAGCTGCTGGCCGGGATGGGGCCCGCCCAGCTGCGCCGCAAGGTGACTCCGCTGGAAGTGGGGCGGGTGGTTGCGTTCCTGCTCTCGGACGACGCCAAGATCATCCGCGGGCAGTCGATCAGCGTGGACGGCGGCGACACCCCCTACTGAGGGGGCGGGCGAGGAGACGGCGGTGGTGGAAGACCGGTGGCGGGATGAGGAGGCGTCCGGGTTCGAGGGGCGGCTGGGGGAATGCGTGTACGGGTCGCGGCTGCTGGGGGCTGACCCCGGACTGGTGCTCCACGGCGGCGGCAACACCTCGGTCAAAACGGATTTCATCGACATCACCGGCCGGCGGATCGAGGCTCTGTACGTGAAAGGGTCCGGATGGGATCTGGCCTCCATAGAAGCGGAGGGGTTCGCGCCGCTGCCGCTGGAAAGGCTGCGGGAGCTGCTGGCCCTGGATTCGCTGTCGGATGTGGAGATGATGAGGGAGCTGGGGGCGGCCCGCCTGGACCCCGGAGCCCCGATGCCGTCGGTGGAGGCGCTGCTGCACGCCCTGCTGCCCCATCCGGCGGTCCAGCACAGCCATGCGGACCACATCGTCACCCTTACCAACACCCCGGACGGGGAACGGCTGGTGAGGGAGGCGCTGGGGGCGGGGGTGGTGATCGTCCCCTATGTGATGCCGGGGTTCGACCTGGCCAAGGCGGTGGCGGAGATGTGGCCGCAGGCCTCCCCGGACGCCGCCGGGATGGTGCTCATGAACCACGGCCTGTTCACTTTCGGACCCGACACCCGCACCGCCTACCGCCGCCATATCGAGCTGATCACGCGGGCCGAAAGGTGGCTGGCGGAGGAGGCGCCTATGTCGTCCGGGGGCGGCCCTCCTCTGCCGAAGGTGGACCGGACCGTTCTGGCCGATGTGCGGAGGCGGATCTCGCAGGCCGCAGGCCGGGCGATGGTGGTGAGGCGCCATACCGGCGGGGAGGTCTCCCGGTTCGCGGCCCGACCCGATCTGGAGCATCTGGCCCGGCGGGGCCCTCTCACCCCCGACCACGTGATCAGGACCAAGCCGCTGCCGATGGTGGGGCGGGATGTGGAAGGGTATGCGGACAGCTACCGGGAATATTTCGCGGAGTGGCGGGGCAGGGCCCGCACCGAGCCGGTCATGCTGGACCCCGCCCCCAGGGTGGTGCTGGACCCGGAGATGGGGATGCTTACCGCAGGCGAGACCGCTCAGGCAGCAGCCGCAGCGGCCGATATCTATCACCACACGATCCCGGTTCTCGAACGGGCGGAGGATCATCTGGGGGGGTATCGGGCGCTGCCGCCCGGTGATTTGTTCGAGGTGGAGTACTGGGATCTGGAGCAGGCCAAGTTGCGGAGGGCGGGCAATCCGCCCCGGCTGGCGGGAACGGTTGCGGTGGTGACCGGGGCCGCTTCCGGCATCGGCCGGGCGTGTGCGGCCGAGCTGCTGGAACGGGGGTGTGCGGTGGCCGGTTTCGACCTGGACCCGTCGGTCGAGCAGGCGTTCGCGGGGCCGTCCTGGCTGGGGGCGGCAGTGGACGTCACCGACCACCTAGCCCAGGACGAGGCCCTGAACCGGGTGGTGGAACGGTTCGGCGGGGTGGACATCGCGGTGGCGGCGGCGGGTGTGTTCGGCGATTCGGCGCCGATCGGCGGCCTCGATATGGAGCAGTGGCGGCGGGTGATGGAAGTGAACCTGGACGCGGCGGCCGCCTTGTTGGCCGGGGTCCATCCACTGCTGATGCGTTCGCCGGTGGGGGGCCGGGTAGTGGTGATCGGCTCTAGAAACGCGCCCGCCCCCGGCAAGGGCGCCGCCGCCTATTCGGCTTCCAAGGCCGCCCTCACCCAGCTGGCCCGGGTGGCCGCCTTGGAGTGGGCCACCGACGGCATCCGGGTCAACATCGTCCACCCAGATGCGGTGTTCGACACCGGCCTCTGGACAGAGGAGCTGCTGGCCGCCCGGGCCGCCGAATACGGAATGACCGTGGACGCCTACAAGACCCGCAACCTGCTGGGCAAGGAAGTCACCTCGGACATGGTGGCCGGAGCAGTGGTCGAACTGTGCTCTGACACCTTCTCCGCCACCACCGCCGCCCAAATCCCCGTAGACGGCGGCCATCCCGGCGCGGTGTGACCATCCCAAGAAATCGGTGCTTCCCCTCCTGCGATTGCTCTATCCCCGAAGGCGGCCTTGATAGCAACCTGGAGTTGCTCCGAGTTTGTAGACGGTTCTCGGCTTTGGGTTTTATAGGGGGATGTTCCTGATGGGTTCGAGGATGCAGCGGTGGTTGAACCAGTCGACCCATTCCAGGGTGGCGTACTCGATCTGGTCTCGGTTGCGCCATGGGCCCCCAGTGGTGGATGAGTTCGGTTTTGTAGAAGCCGAAGGTCCGACTCGGCGAGGGCGTTGTCGAAGAAGGTGTCGAATATCAACAATTATCCCGGCGTAACACAGGGGTTCTCACGCTCCAACGCATTCAGCCGATCACGCTGTCCAGTGGTCAACCCACCCCCGCAGGCACTGATCACGCCCCGCCTAGCGCACCCAACGCCGCAGCGCCTCCAGGGGATCATCCGGGGTCAAATACTCTTCCGTAGCCGCCCTGGTAGTTAGGCGATTACTATTACGGGGATGTGTCCCCTCGGTTACATCCTGGTAGATGCTCTTGGTCTGATCTGAGGCGGAGATGGTGTTCGGCAAAGCCAACACCGTGACGGCAACGCATCCAGCGGCCAGTATTCTACGGAACCGTACCATCGACTAAGAACACCTAGCCGGTGGCTGTGATAGGAGGGAGCAGGCAGGTTGCGTATTCGTAGGGTGGTTGCGCCACGCCTGCGACGGCCACGCCGCTGATTGTGATCCTGTAGCAGGGATCGCCTACTGTTTCCAGGGCGGAGGGCTGGTTGTGGTGGACAGTCCACACGATTGCACTGACAGGGTAGCTATATAGGTGACTCTCGCGGGCTGTTATTTCTACTTGGAGGGGTCCGGAATCGTCGGAGACAGCCACCTCCGCGCTGGAGAAGTCGGCATCGGTTAGCGAGAACGACCAGCGTGGCCACACGATTGGGGTAGGTATGTAGCCGGCGGGCGGCCATGAAACGAACCCGCGCCTCTCACGGACCGCGGACCGGTCGTCATATGAGTCCTGGAAGACATACAGAGCATTCGCGGTATTCCCGTGGGAGTTGTCGTCGCCGGTGCCTATCTCTCGGAGGAAGGGGGAGAGTATCCAGCGTCGATGCCCAACTTTAGCGTTGTTGGTGCCGCTGTCCTCCATATATTGTGTGATGGCCTCTCTTCCTGAAGAACCTAAACCGAGGTTGCTTTTAGCGGCGGCTTCTGCGCCCAAGGGGGTGTAGCAGGCCCAGTCTTCTCCTGGATGGTGTGATAAGTCACCTTGTGCCGCCATCATCTTTGCTGCTTGTTGCGCGGCTGCTGAATACTCGGTCCGTTCTGTGGTATTGGCTTCCACCCCGGCAATTCGGCGATACCAGTTCACCCGTTGCACCACGCTGTCTCGAAAGGCTTGGCTGGTGGTTCCCGCAGAGCAACCGTCGGGGTCGCCGGTATAACCAGGGTCGGGTCTTACGCTGTTGAATTCGTTCAGGTAGGCGAAGTGAACCGAGGAGCGATCCCAAGTGTCGAACCCCGGGACGGGTACACGAGCGTCCGAGACCATGGTCCTAGCCAGCGGCGCCGATACGAGGCTGCCCGGGCCCTCATCACTGCGGGCCGCGTCCTGGCGCACCCGCACCATCACTGTGCCTTCATCGGCTGGCACGATCACAGCCCTATAGGTAGAACCCGAACCCCTGAGCAGATCTACGCTGCCGTTGACAACACGGACGTCATCCGCCGCGAAGCCCGTCACCTCCTCGCTGAAGGTGATCTCCACCTCGAACGGACCGGTCACCTGCTCCGGCGCGGAAGAGCCGATCCTCACCGACAAGATATACGCGGGTGGTGACGGCTTGGCCACGAGACCCAAAGCGCGGGCAACGAAACTCGCCATCTGCGCCCTGGTGGTGGCATCACCCGGACAATACGCCGGGCTGAGATCGCATCCTACGGTAATACCCGATGCGGCCAGCGCGCTGATATTGCCGCTATGCGTGTTGTCACGGACATCGACGAACACCGATGGAGGCCCGCTGGCCAACCCGAAGGCGCGCCCCAGGAACGACGCCATCTGCGCCCGGGTAACAGACTCCTCGGGACAGTAACGTTCGTGCGAACAGCCCCTGGTGACACCTAACTCGGCGAGGCGTTCCACATAAGGCAACCACCACTCACCGGCGGCGGCCACATCGACGAATCGCGTGGACTGTACTGCGGGGGGTTCCACACCGTCGATCACCCGCACCAGCCAAACCGCCATCACCCACCGTTCGATCGGATCGCCGGGACAAAAGGCTTCCGGAGCGCATTGTGTTCCCGACAAGATCCCCTGAGCTGCGAGCGCGTCGATGGCCGCTTTATGCACTCCCGCCCCGCCTGTATCAGTAAACCCCTCAGACGTGCCAGCGGCGGGGCTGAGCACAACGGACCCCGCCGCCAGAACCGCAGCCACCCACACAAAGCCGCCGCGACCAGCAAGCCATCCCCGACCGAGCCGGGACCTGTCAACCATATAGCAACTCCAAAAACCAGCCATACAGCAACTCCAAAAACTCGCTAGCATCAACTTTAGCCCCGGATTCAGCCCTCAGCCCCCAGGCCAGGTCACCGCGTTGGATCTAACGCCGTTGACAACGACCCACATTCGGTTCCCTCAAAGATACCCTCAGCGGCCAAAGCATCAACTGACGACTCGGAAACGGCTGACCCTCGATGTGGACACGATTGCATACCTCTCAGTTGGATACAGGTCAAGGGGACCGTCAAATCGCCGGGCCACCCTAGGCAGGCCACAACCAGACGGTAATTCAAAGACGGACCTTTGTTCGTGAGATGCCTCGACAGAGGACGGGGAACCGCCAGGAACGCACCTTGCCAAGCACTTGGAGCGTATCAACTCGGAAGCCAACACTGTGTCGAGGTGCCTGACCCCTGACATATAGCCGAAAGAACCACCCGGCGCAGCCGGGCCGACACCGGAAGCTTCGATCCCGGCCGGCGGCCAGCGCGGTCGAAAATCTCCGCAACCGGGCGGGGGGCGGTTCAGGCCGTTGCTCTGGCCAGGGCTTTGCGTAATTCGGCCTCGGGCAGGGGGCCCGCTCTGACTGCTTCGGCGGCCGGGCGCCCCTCGTGGAGCACCTCACGCAGCCACTCGGCTACCTGTTCCATCAGGTTCTGCGACTCTTCTACGGCGGCGGGGGTGAGAAGCCCGCCGTGGCCGGGGACCACCGTCGGCCTAAGGGTGGGGAGGGCAACGGTCAGGGTGGCCGGCCAGTCGAAGGGATAGCTGTCCCCCATCTTCGGCGGCTCTCCCTCCTCCACTAGGTCTCCCATGAAGGTGACCTCGCCGCAGTGGATCAGGATGTCGCCGTCGGTGTGCCCCCGCCCGTGGTAGGCGGCTTCCACCTGCCGGCCGCCTACATCGACGGCGGCGAGGGCTTCGAAGGTCCGGGCGGGCGGGACTATCTCCACCCGGTCGATCTCGCCCCAGCGGTCTTCGGGCATCCATTTGCGGGCGTCTTCTCGGTGCTGGACGGGGTGATCCAGCAACATCCGCCGACAGGTTCGGTGACCCCAGACGACGGCGTCCGGGAAGGCGGCGTTGCCGAAGACGTGGTCCCAATGCCAGTGGGTGTTGACGACCCACCGCACCGGCTTGGGGGTGAGGGTGCGGAGCTCACCGGCCAGCTCCTCGGCGGCTTCACGGCTCTCTCGCGAGTCGATGAGCAGCACCCCATCTTCGCCGATCACCACCCCGATGTTCGACCGGAGAAAGGGGAACCGGCGCCGGAAGACGCCCTCGGACAATTCCTCGAACATGTCCTTGAGCATACGATGCGGGGCGTTTTTCCCGAGCATCGCCCTAGCTGCACACCCGGCCGCCGGCCCTCGGATTCGGGCAAGATGAACATACCGAGTGTCCGAGTGTGCCGAACCGCCCGCCGTCAGGCATCATAGGGGCTGACATGCCGACCAACGTATCCCCCGAATACAAGAAGGCAGAGGCCGGATACAAAACCGCCCGGGAACCTCGGGAACGGCTGGTGGCCCTGCGCGAGATGCTGCGCACCATCCCCAAGCACAAGGGCACCGAGCACCTGCAGGCGGACATCAAGACCAAGATCAAAGAGCTGACCGTGGAGCTGTCGGGGCCCAGGAAGGGAGGAGCGCGCGGCGGCCCGGTCTACACCATCCGACCCGAAGGCGCCGGCCAGATCGCCCTCCTGGGGCCTCCCAACAGCGGCAAGTCCACCCTCCACCACGCACTGACCGGGTCGGGGGCGGCCACCGGCCCTTATCCGTTCACCACCCAACACCCTCGGCCGGGGATGATCCCCGTGGAGGACGTAGGCATCCAGCTGATCGACCTGCCCCCGATAGCCGAACGGCATCCATTGCCCTGGATCGCCAACGCCCTCCAGCCGGCCGACGGGGCCCTGCTGGTGGTCGATCTGTCACTGCCGGGGTGTGCGGCGGCGGTGGAGGAGCTGGTGCTGCTGCTCGCCGGGCGGAAGGTCCACCTGACCGGGGAATGGCCGAGGGGCGCAGCGCCGCCTCCGGAACCGGAGGACCTGTTCACCAAGCGGCTCCCGTCCGCGCTGGTGGCCGCCCAAGCGGAGCTGCTGGATTCGGCCGAGGAGGAAGCCGACGTCCTGCTGGAGCTGGTCGAACTGGATCTGCCGGTCCTGCGGGCGTCGGCGGCGGAGGAGGAGATCGACCACCTAGGAGCCTGGTTGTTCGACGCCCTCGGGGTGGTGCGGGTATACACGGAGACGGCGGCGAAGAAGCGGGACGACCGCCCCTACACCATACGGCGCGGCCAGACGGTGCAAGACGTGGCCGCTCTGATCCACAAGGACTTCGCCAGGGATCTCAAGTTCGCCCGGCTGATGCGGCCGGGCCGGCCCGACCGGCGGGTGGGGCGCGCCTTCCCTTTGGAGGACGGCGACCGCATCGCGATACACGCCTGAGACCCTCCCCTTCAGCAGAACCGCAACGTCCTCGTTTCGTTCGGAAGAGGCGAAAGGGGCCTTTGAACACCGAACCGCTGACCCGTGAACACCGCCGCGGCCCGCGCCCTCGGAGGCTCTGCTGCTACGGCCCTGTCGAGCTCGTGTATCCGTGGGGCAGGTTGTCGAACCGGGTGAAGCGGTCGGCGAAGGTGGTCTTGACCACTCCGGTGGGGCCGGCCCGCTGTTTGGCGATGATGATGTCGGCCATACCCTTCTCCGTGGTGTTGGGGTTGTAGTACTCGTCTCGGTAGATCATCAGCACCACGTCGGCGTCCTGTTCGATAGCGCCCGACTCCCTGAGGTCGCCGAGCTGGGGCCGTTTGTCGCTGCGGGTCTCCAATGCCCGGTTCAGCTGGGAAACGGCGATCACCGGCACGTCCAGCTCCCGGGCCAGGGTCTTGAGGTTGAGGCTGATGTCGGCGATTTCCTGCTGGCGGTTCTCGCGGTTGCGGGCGTGCATCAGCTGCAGGTAGTCCACTACCACCATCTCCAACCCGGCCTTGCGTTTCAGACGCCGGCATTTGGCGCGTATCTCGGTGACCGTGCGCGACCCCTCGTCCGCATACAGCGGCACCTCGTAGAGGGCCGAGGAGGTATTGATCAACGTCGTCCACATCCGGTCCGGTATCCCGCCCCCTCCTCCGGATTGCAGCCGCATAGAGTCGACCCTCGCTTCGGACCCCAACCAGCGGTAGGCGATCTCCATCGGGGACATCTCCATGCTGAAGAAGGCCACCGTACCGTATTTGACGGCCACATGGCCGGCGATGTTCATGGCCAGGGCGCTCTTGCCCATCCCCGGACGGCCCGCCACCACCGTCAGGGTCGAGGGGCGCAGACCCCCCAACTTGCGGTCGAGGTCGGTAAGCCCGGTGGTGAGGCCGGCGACTTCCAGGCCTTGCGCCTCCACCTGCTCCAGCCGCTCCAGCACCTTCGACAGCAGGCTTCCCAATATCTCGAAGCCGTCGCCCGCCCGGCTTTCCGCCACTCTCAGCATCCGCTGCTCGGCCATGTCCAACAAGTCGTCTATGTCCATGTCCAGATCCATGGCCAGCTCGGTGATGCGGGTGCTGGCCTCCAGCATCCCCCGGCGCAGGGCGTGGCCCTCCACGACCTCGATGTAGTAGCCCACGTTGGCGGCGGAGGGCACCGCATCCCAGAACCCCACCACGAAACTCCCCCCGCCGGCCCGGTCCAGCTCGCCGCTCCGATGCAGCCGGTCGACCACGGTTACGGTGTCGATCGGCTGGTTATCGTCGTACAGGCGGCGCATCGCCTCGTAGATCGTGCGGTGGGCGGGAACGTAGAAGTCCTCGGCCACCAGCTGGTCGAACACCTCGTCGGCGGCCGACCTGGAGCGCAGCACCGCGCCCAGTATCGACTCCTCCGCCTCCACGGAATGAGGCGGAACCCTCTGCGCCCTCGCGGCGGGCGGAGGAGCGGACGGCCAGTCTGTCAAGGTCATCGCGAACCCCTCATACCGAGATCCCCGCAACCGGGCTCTGATCGTTCATCGCGGCTCCTGTGTCTTTCCGTTTCTTCTTCACACATTCATACCGTTCGGGTGTGACATCTTTTGTCCACCCGGGGGTGCCGCCCGTCTCCCGGCGCCTTCCCGCCCCCGGCAGGGCAGGCAGAACCCCGCTTGAGAGGGGAAGCACCCCACCGGCTCGAGCCGGGCGCGGGCAACCCACCAAGGGAAGCGGGGGAAGTGAAGCGGGGAAAGCGTCCGGCGCGGCGGGTTCCACCCCGATGCCGTACCGGACTCAGCCTACGCGGCCCGGCAGCCCCGAAGACCTTTGGAGCGGCCCCAACTTTTCGCGTTCTCGACTTTTTCGGGCAACCCCGGCCCGGCCGGTCTAGGCGGGTATCACATCCAGCACCAAGGGGAAGATCACCTCCGGATCGAGGGTGATATTCACCTCGTGGAACCCTATCGTCTTTATCGGCTCCGGCAGGGTCACCATCTTCCGATCCAGGGTGACCTGGGACAGGCTGCGCACCGCATCGATGACCTCGGACACCCCGATCGAGCCGAACAGCCTGCCCTCGTCACCGGTCCGGGCGGCGATGACGATCCGGGTGTCGGCGAGCTGCAGCCGCAGGTTCTCGGCGGCTTCGAGTTCCCGGCGGCGGGCGGCCTCGACCGCCCTCCGGGCTTCCTGTATCTGGCGGATCATCCCGGTGGTGGCCTTGGCGGCCAGCCCCTTGGGCAACAAGAAGTTGCGCCCGTACCCGTCCGACACCTCCACCACGTCGCCCTTGGCGCCGAGGGTGTCGACGTCGGTGTTGAGCACCAGCCTCATCGCTGGCTCCCCGTGTATGGGAGGAGCGCCATCTCGCGGGCGTTCTTGACGGCGGAGGCCACCCGGCGCTGATACTGGGCGCAAGCCCCGGTCACCCGGCGTGAGCGTATCTTCCCGCGGTCCGAGACGAACCGCCGCAAGGTGGCCACGTCCTTGTAGTCGACGTAGGGAACCCGGGTGTTGTCACACTTCATCTGGCGGCAGCCCGGGCAGGCCCGCTTGCGGATCGTCTTGGGCCCGCGGGAACGCCGCCGCCGCCGGGTAGGGGTTCTTCTTGCCATGATGCTCGCTTCCTCCTCAGAAGGGGGCCTCGTCGGGCCCGACTTTCTCGCGGGCCACCGGACCCGCCGGACGTGAAGACTGCCGGCCGCCGCCGCTCCCCCGGCCGCCGCCGCCCCAGCTGCCGCCGCCGCCGCGGGATTCGGACCGGGTCACCGAGGCGGTGGCCCAGCGCAGGCTCGGCCCGATCTCGTCGATGGTTATCTCCACCACGGAGCGGCGCTCGCCCTGCTCGGTCTCCCACGAGCGTTGCTGCAGCCGTCCGTTGACCAGTACCCGAGTCCCCTTCCGCAGCGACTCCGACACGTTCTCGGCCATGTCCCGCCAACAGGTGGCGGTGAAGAAACTGACCTCTTCCTGAAAATCGTTGATGTTCCGGTCGAACCACCGGCGGTTGACCGCCAACCGCAGCTTGGCCATGGCCACCCCGGAGGGGGTGAACCGCAGCTCCGGGTCCTCCACCAGATTCCCTACCACTGTCACTGTGTTGTCCGGCATTGTCCTTCCAATCTGTCGTTCGGATCGATTGCTCGGTCACACCGTACGACGGGGGTGTGACAGATTCGGGACGGGGGACCTACTCCGGACGGTTTCCGCGCCGGGCGGGGCGGATGTCCGGCCGGATGATCTTGTGCCGCAATACCGAATCCGAGAGGCTCAAAGCCCTGTTCAGACGGTCGACGTGGTTGGACTCCCCCTCGAAGGTGAGCACCGTGTAGTAGCCCTCGACGGCCTTGTCGATCTCGTAGGCGAGGCGGCGCTTGCCCCAGAAATCGATGTCGGAGACCGAAGCCCCCTCCTCGGTCAGGAACCTCTCCAGCACCTTCGATTCCCGCCGCGCCTCGGCTTCGGCCAGCTCGGGCCGGTGAATGGTCATGAGCTCATAGGTGCGCATGGATGCGCATCACCTCCTTCGGACATCCCGGCCGGGACTCGGCCCGGGAAGGCACCCCTCTGCGGGTGCAGGATCGGTTCGTTGTGATCACCGCCCGGCGCGCACGGCGGTCGGTGCGCCGCAAGTATAGGTTCGTCTGAGGCCGATACACCAAAGTGCGGGGCGGCCGTTCCCTCCGGCGGGCGCCGCCTCCTCCCTCGGAACGCTGAAAGCACATGAAGGATCGAGGCCGGGGATCACGGACGGGCCTCGATCCTCACCTCGAAGATGTTGGGCCAGCGCTTGCCGGCCAGGTAGAAGACCCCGCGGTCCGGGTCGTAGGCGATCCCGTTCAGGACGTTGCCGGGGTCGTCCGCCAGAACGCCCGGGGGCAGCTCGTCGAGGAGGGCGGAGGCATCTACGACCGCCTCCACCAGGCCCGAAACGGCGTCGATCGCCAATATCTCCTCCGTCAGCCAGACGTTGGCGTAGACCAGACCGCCTACGCACTCGAGCTCGTTGAGCCTCTCCACCGGCTCACCGTCCGCCAGACGCACCGGTATCTCCCCGCCTATGACCTCGAAGGTCTCCAGGTCCCGGACGGTCAGGCTCGACGAGCCGTCGCTCATCACGAACCGGTCTTCGAAGGCGCACAGCCCCCAGCCTTCCCCCTCGTAGGTGTAGCGGCCGAGCGGGGCCAGCGTCTCGGCGTCCCACACGAAGGCGGTTCCCTCCCGCCAGGTCAGCTGGACGACGCGGTTCCCCACCACTTCCAGGCCTTCCCCGAAGTAACCGTCCTCCAAGGCCCGGGAGGAGAGGACCTCCCCGGTGTCCGGCGCGATGATCCGCACCGTGGATTCACCGTAGAGGCCGGTGCTCTCGTAGAACAGCCCGTCGTGGAGCGCCAAGCCCTGGGTGAAGGCCTCCGGGTCGTGGGGAAGGGCGCGCAGTATCGAGATCACCGGCCGCCCGGACAGGACCGAAGCCGCGGTGTCGGCGGGCCGGACGGGGACCGTGGTCGGAGCGGCGGCGGTTACCGGGACGGCGACGGTTGCCGGAGCGGTCATTGTTGATGCGGGGCTTGGCCGAGAGGGCTCCGTACAAGCCGCCAGGAGGGTGCAGACGAGGAGCGCGGCGCAAAAACCCGCCCCGCCCGGCCGCCGCCCCCGAAGGGCCCTCATCCGGCGGCGGGGTTTATCAGTCTGCCGTCATCGTCAAATCGGTATCCATCGGGCATGTTGGCCAGCAGAGCATCCATCCTCTCGGCCCGTAAATCGTCGAACTCCCCATCAGCAAAGCGGCCGGCTAGCTGTTCGAGTTCCTCGATGCCCTCGTAGATGTCGTCTGCCTCATGGGGCCGGCTGCGCTCGCTTTGACGTATAACTGAAGTCATGTGCTCATCACCCTAGCCTCTTTATCCGCTTTCGCAACTCTGATTATGCTCTCTATCGGTCATGGCTGCTTATTCCCTTTTTGTTTGTCATTATTGATAAGGTTTTCCATCTCTTGAACAAACTTACCCGTAGCAATAGCAGCATCTAGGCTGATTATATACTCGTCGTTTATAATTTTTTCCCAGTCTCTTTGGAGCGCGTGCCTATCTGCCTCCGTACTCGAATCAAAACGCCTGCGCCTATTCAGCTTGGTTCCCAAATCTACAAGCCTCGCCATCCCATCCAGAAGAGGTGCCTTAGGTCGTCGCGGCATGCGAGCTAGTCCACTCATACAAGTACTCCTTCCAATAGGCAGATATCCGGGGCGCCGAGTTGTGGATAGAGATGGAGACTATACCCCTCTCTCGACTATCCTGCGGGGCCTTCTGGCATATAGAGGTGCGATGACCTCGGACCGTTTCGATCTGTCGGGTGAGCGGGCCCTGATCACCGGGGCGGGCGGCGGCCTCGGTCTGGCCATGGCCCGGGCGTTCGCCGAGCACGGGGCCCGGGTGGCGATCCTCGACAAGAACCCGGCCGCGGCGGCCGACGCCGCCGCCCGGATCGAAGCGTCGGGGGGCTCGGCCCTCTCCTTGGGGACCGACGTTACCGACCGGGGCGCCGCCGAGGAGTCGGTGGGAACGGTGATAGATGCCTGGGGCGGGCTGGACATCCTCGTCAACAACGCCGGGGTGGGCCGGCTGGGCCCCGCAGAGGAGGTCCCGATGGAACGGTTCCGCCTGACCTACGAGGTAGACGTCTTCGCTCCTTTCGCTTTCTCCCGGGCCGCCTTCCGCCCCATGTCCTCCCAAGGCCGGGGATGCATCATCAACACGGCCAGCATCGCCGGCCTCAAGGCGCTCCACCCCGACCGGGACATCGCCTACCACTCGGCCAAGGCGGCTCTGATCATGTTCACCCGCGCCCTGGCCGTCGAGTGGGCCGAGCACGGGATACGGGTGAACGCCATCGCTCCGGGATTCATGCGCACCCGCCCGGCGGTCGAATCGACCCACCCCGTGGCCTGGGACCACCACCTGTCCAGGATCCCCCTGGGGCGGCCCGGCCTCCCCGAAGACATCCAAGGCGCCGCCGTATACCTGGCCTCCCCCGCCGCCGCCTACGTGACCGGAACCGTGCTGGTGGTGGACGGCGGCAACATGGGCATGTAACGGCGGGAAGAGGGGCGCCGTTTACGAGCCTCTACGGGCGTTCCCATCGGAAGCCGGGGCGGACCCGCCCGGAATGGCCTCTATCAGATCCCTCGTGTACTGATGGGAGGGATTGCGGAAGACCTTCCCGGTGGCCCCGGCCTCGACCACCGCGCCGTTGCGCATCACGTACATCCGGTCGGCGAAGTCGCGCACCAGCCGCAGGTCGTGGGTGATGAACAGTATCCCCAAACCCCTCTCCTCCCTGATCCGGGTAAGCAGGGCCAGCATCTGGGCTTGGGCGGACTGGTCGATCGAGGAGGTCGGCTCGTCGGCGATCAAGATGTGCGGTTCCACCGCCAAGGCCCTGGCGACGCTGACCCTCTGCCGCTGGCCGCCGGACAGGCTGCGCGGGCGGAGAAAGGCCTGCTCCTGGGTTATACCGACCTCGGCCAGCATGTCCAGAGCCGCCGAACGGGCCTCCTGCCTCGAACGGGAATGCCAGACCCTGAAGACCTCGGCCACCGCCTGGACCGCCCGCTGTCTGGGGTTGAGGCTGGAGTACGGATCCTGGAATATCATCTGTATCCGCGAGCGCACCTCCCTCGGAAGACCCCTCACGGAGGTCACCAGGGGCCGGCCGTCGTACCGGACCTCCCCGGAGGTGGGGCGATGGAGGACCGCCAGCACCTTCCCGACCGTGGTCTTGCCGCTCCCGCTCTCCCCCACCAGACCCACCACCTCCCCCCGCTCGACCCGGATGTCCACTTGATCGACCGCCCGGAAGGCGGACCCCCCGCGACCGAAAACAACGATGAGGCCGCTGCCGACGAGGCCGCCGTTCGGGGTGCTCATCCGGGCGCTCCGGCTTCCCCGGAACGGTTCCCTCCGCCCTCGGACATGGCCGAGGCAAAGGTGCAGGCCGTGAGCCGGCCCTCCACCTCGACCGGCAGGGGTTGGGATCCCGTGGAGCACCGGCCGTGCACATCCCCCTCGCCGACCCGCAGGGTGAGGCTGCACCGCGGCCAGAAACGGCACCCGGTCGGCCAGGCCCCCACGCTGGGCGCCTCCCCCGGTATCGGTTCGAACCCGCCGGCGATGTCCATGCTGGCCGCGGCCACCAGCCCCGCCGTATAGGGATGGCGGGATCGGCGCCGTATGGCCTCCTGCGATCCGGCCTCCATGACGGCGCCGGCGTACAGCACCACGATCGAGTCGCACACTTCCTGCACCACCGCCAGATCGTGGGAGACCAGCAACAGGGACATGCCGAGCTGGTCCCGCAGCCTGCGCAGCAGGTCCAGGATCCTCGCCTGGACCCGCACATCCAGGGCGGTGGTGGGCTCGTCGGCGATGAGCAGAGACGGAGAGCGGGCGAGCGCCCCGGCTATGACCACCCTCTGGCGCATGCCGCCCGACAGCTGATGGGGCCGCTCGTTCATGACCGAATCCACCCGGGGGATCTCGACCATCTCCAACAGATCCCGGGCTCTCGATCGGGCCGAGCCTCCGCCGGTGATCTCGGACTTGGCGATCTCGGACTTGGCCGACCGGATCAACCCGGTCAGCTGCTTGCCCACGGTCAGCACCGGGTTGAGGCCCGCCAGCGAGCTCTGGGGGACGTAGGCGATCTTCCGCCCCCGCACCCGGCGCCACACGGATTCGGGCGCTCCGACCAGCTCCTCCCCTTCGAACCGGATCGAACCTCCGGTCACCGCGGCGCTGTGCCGGTGCAGTGTGCCGACCAGGGCCCGGCACAGCATCGACTTGCCGGACCCGGACTCCCCCACCAAGCCGACCGCCTCGCCCATCTCCACGCCGAGGGTCACCGTGTCGACCACGGGGATGCCCTCTTTGTGGACAGTCAGCCCGATGGACAGATCCTCGACCGCCAGCACGCCGCTCAGGCCTCCGCCGCAGGAAGGGTGCGGGCCGAGACGGACACCTTCACCTTCACGCCACCAGGGTCTTGGAGGTGCGCTGGCCGATCCCCGCCGCGATGAGCGCCACCCCCAGGGCGGTCACCGACAGGAGCACCCCCGGGAACAGGGCCGGCCACCATGCATTGATGATGAACAGCCGGCTGTCGTTCAGCATGCTGCCCCACTCCGGGGTGGGCGGTTGGACCCCGGCGCCCAGGAACGAGAGCCCGGCGATGGCCAGGAACACCACCACAAAGTCGCTCACCGCGTAGGCGATGGTTATCGGCATCACGTTCGGGGTCACGTGGAAGCCCAGTATCCGGAACCGCCCGTAGCCGAGGCAGCGGCCGGCCTCCAGGTAGTCCATCTCCCGGATGGCCAGGGCCCGCCCGCGGGCGACCTTGGCGTAGCGGGCCCAGGCGGTCAGGAACAACCCCAGGAGAATCCCCCTCATCCCCCTGCCGAAAGCGGCCACCAGCGCTATGACGATGATGAGGGTGGGGAAGGCGTTGATCACCTCGATGGCCAGGTCGCCGACGTACTGGACGATCCGGCTTCTGGTCACCCCGATGATCGAGCCGACCGCGGTGCCTACGAGCAGGGGGACCGCCACGGCCACTGCGGCGAGGGCGATGTCTATGCGGGCGGCGGTCCAGGTCCGCACGAACACGTCCCGCCCCAGGTGGTCGGTGCCGAACCAGTATTCGGCGGAGGGCGGGACGTTGGTGTCCGGGCCGCCCCGCAGCGGATCGTGCGGGCTCAACATCGGTATGACGATCGAAAGGAGGACGATGGCGGCGACCAGCCCGGCGCCGAAACGCAGGCCGAAGGGCAGCGCCCGCCACCGGGCCCCCATCCGCCGCGCCGCGGTCACGACATCACCCGCGCCCGGGGGTCGATCACCGCCGCCAGGGTGTCGGCGAGGAAGTGGACGGCCACCACTATGAACCCGAAGATGAACAGGGTGCCCTGAACGACCGGATAGTCGCGGGCCAGGACGCCCCTCACCAGGTAGGTGCCGATCCCCGGCAGCACGAACACCGTCTCCACGATGACGGCCGCCGCCAGGTAGGCGCCCACGATGTATCCCATCAGCCCAATGACGGGCGCTATGGAAGGGCGCACCAGATACCTCCACATGAAGGCGGTCTTGTCGATCCCCCACACCAGGCCCGTCTCCACGAACTCCTCGGTGTAGGTCTCCCTGATCGACTCCTGGAGGACCCTCCCGAAGATCATCCCGATCGGGATGCCCGTGACGACGGCGGGCAGGATCAGGTACTTGATGTTCTGCGGGAAGGCGTACTCGTACCCCGCCACCGGCACCCAGCGCAGCCAGACCGCGAACGGCAGGAGCAGCAGCACCCCCGAGACGAAGACCGGGGTGGCGATCAGGGCCGACGACAGCAGGTTGAAGCTCAGCCGGTACAGATTGGAGCGGGTCAGGCCCCCTACGACACCCAGCGGGAGGGCGATGATAACGGCCACCAGCATGCCGAACCCGGTGAGCCACAGGGTGACCGGAAGCGTGTCGCCGATCCCGGTCAGCACCGGCCTCGTGGTCATGATCGAACGGCCGAAATCGAGCTTCAGCAGGTCGCTCATGTACCCGAGGTACTGGTTGACGAACGAACCGGTCAGGTGGAGCTCCTCCCGGAGCCGCTGTATCCTTTCCTCGCTGGCCAGGTCGCCCAGCAGCACCGCCACGGGGTCCCCCGGGACTATGCGGACCAGGGCGAAGGCCACGAGCGACACGCCCCACGCCACCAGGACCGCCCTGAGCAGGCGTCTGGCCACGGCGGCGGCTACCCGCTCTTTCCTCTGCTCCAGCTCCTCCGCCGGGGCGTTCACCGTCTCAGTCGTCATGAGCCTCTCGACCGGTCTTTCTCAGTGATCTCAGGGATGGATTCGGACGGGCGGCGGGCGGCGGGCGGTGTCCGGCCCCCCGTGTCGGGGGCGGCCCAGGAAGGCGTCGATGCCGACACCGCTCCGGGGCCGCCGCCGGGTCCGGGTCCGGGGTTGTCCGATCAGCTCGCCGTGACGATCCAGAGGTTCTGGGAAGCCGGTATGACCTGCAGGGTGTCCAATGGAAGGCGGCTGCCGACCAGGACGGCCCGCTCGCCGACCGGGCAGTAGTTCGCCCCGGCCTCCCAGGCCGCCCGCTGGATATCGGTCTGCAGACGCTGGGACTCCGCCGCGTCGCCGGTCGACATGGCCACCCCCAGCTCCTCGATCATCCGGGTCACGTCCGGATCGCCGAAGGCCACCGAGTTCGACCAGAAGTTGTCCGGGTAGTAGATGGTGGTGAGGATGGTGAGGTTGTCGCCTCCGCCGCCCACCCACTGCACGTCGTAGTCCCGGTTGATGAGGGACTGGATCGCCACCGCGTCCTCCACGGGCTGGACCTCGGCGGTCACGCCGATGTCGGTCCACTGCTCGGCCACGATGGTCGCCGCGTCCGTCCAGCCGGGCCGGGCGCCCCAGGTCTGGAGCGGTACGGAGAACCCGTCCGGGTAGCCCGCTTCGGCCAGCAGCCGGCGGGCCTCGTCCAGATTCCGCTCCAGGGGTATCACATCCTCGTACTCCCACTCGGTCCTGGAACGGGACAGCACGCCCCCCACCGGCTCCGCCGTGCCCAGGAAGGCCCGCTCGCTGATCTCATTGCGGTCGATCGCATGGCACAGCGCCTTGCGGACCCGCACGTCGGCCAGCGCGCCGGGCGAGTCGCTGCGGATGGCTATCCAGAAGACGCCGCCGATCGGATGGATGATCTGGTTCACATCGTCGGGCAGGTCGGCCCGGACCGCCACCGGGATGTCGAAACCGACCTGGGCCGCTCCGGTGCTCACCTGAAGGAGCCGGGAGATCGGGTCCGTCGCCGACGACAGCACCAGTTTCCGGATGGCCGGCGGGCCGGCGTGGTAGTTCGGGTTGGCCTCGAGGGTCATGGTCGGGGATCCCGGGAACCACTCGGTGACCATGTACTGGCTGGCGCTCACCGGCTTCTCGAAGTACTCGACGGGGTCGGCCAGCACCTGCTCGTGCGGGTGCAGGGGCAGCACCTCGCTGCAGACGACCTTCTGGGAGAAGCAGTTGAACGGCTGGGCAAGGTTGTAGACGATGGTCCGGTCGTCGGGGGCCTCGGCGGATTCCAACGCCACCAGCTGCCCGCCGAAGGGTCCCTCCGCCTTGGCCCGTTCGAGCGTCACCACGGCGTCCTGGGCGACTACGGGAGTGCCGTCGGAGTAGACGAGGTCCGGCTTCAGCCTGATGGTCATCGTCAGCCCGTCGTCGGAATAGGTCGGGAAATCCTCGGCGAGGTCCGGTACGTAGGTGCCGTCTCCCAGATACCTGTACATGTAGCCGCCGAACGCCAGCAGACCGGCCATGTGGGCCGGGGCCACGTACGGGGCCCGGGCATAGTCGGCCTGGGCCACGAGGCTGGGGGTGCTCACGACCACTTCGTCGAGCATCATGGCCATGGCGTCCGGCTGGGTGGTGGTCGTGGTGGCGGCTGCCTGCGCGGCGGCCTCACGGGCTTCCTCGGCGGCCTGCTCGGCCGCTGCCTGGGCCTCTTCGGCCGCTTCCAGATCAGCCTGCGCCTGAGCCAGCGCCGCCGCGGCCGCGTCGGCTTCCGCCTGAGCCGCTTCGTCGCCTTCCATGGCTGCTTCGGCCGCTGCCTGGGCCGCTTCCATATCGGCCTGGGCCTGGGCCAACGCCGCCGCGGCTTCGGCGGCTTCTTCTTGCGCCGCCGACGCTTCTTGCCGCGCCGTTGCCGCTTCCGCCGCTGCTGCTTCCGCCGCGAGGCGGGATGCGTCATCCGCCTCCGACGTGTCGTCCCCTCCCCCGCCGCACGCCGCGGCGACCAAGGCAAAAACGAGCAACAACCCTACGAGTGTGCGGATACGAACCGGATGCGCCGCCATCATGTCCTCCTCTCCCGCCTCCCCGAATGCCCGAGGCGGCTGCATGACAATGCTTGCGACCTTGTGAATATAGCCGCTCGATCTCCGCACCGTCCGGAGGAGGGCAGATTTTTGTCGTCCGGGGATGCGGTCGCGGCAGAGGGGGGCAGGGGCCGCCAGCGTATAGCCGCAGCAGGCCGGAGGTGAGGGCAACGACGGCGGCCCGGAGTTGGATGGCTGATCTCTTCGGGTTTGGAGGGAACGGGGCGATTTGGGTGGAGGGGTTCGAGTCGTTGCTGGGATCCCCCGGGAAGTCATCAAGCCCCCCCCCCCGGCTTGCCGGTGTGGGCCCCTGCCCCGCACGGTAACAATAACGTGTGTAACCTGCCGTCCGAAGCCTGGCCGGAGAAGGATAACAAGACCCCTCCCCTTCAGTCATTTAAAGAGGCATAGCCAGCTGTGATCCGGGTTGTAGTTCGGTGATATCGGTAGACTCTCTCTCACATAAACTAGGACGAGATGGTGGCTCGTGTTCATAGAAATATTCATCAGACCGTACCGGGGCATATAGTTCTTCATCATCCAGATCAAGGAGAGGATTCTGCCCTCTGCTTTCGTATTCTATCTGCCTGCGTAGTCTTCGCGCCTCTGCTCTCATCTTCGGGAACTCCCTAGCGGCTTTAGCATAAATATCTCTCATAATGCGGTTGCCGGCCTCGTGATCGGTGGCGAAGATCATGTAATATATTATGGAGCCTGGTTCATTTAAGACTTCAATAGAGTGTGTCCATCGATATCCGAGGTTCTTCTCAAGTCTCCATCGCATTAGGTTTAGATATTCATCTCGCGCTTGAGACGGACTAATCTCTTTTCTGAGGCGCGCATGATAGATACAAAGCCAGTCTTCCGTACCGTACATTCGATCGATCTTTATAGCATTAACATCGCTAACTCTTGAACCATCATCAACTGGTAACGTTCTGATAAACATCGGTGCAGCAAATAATAAGAATAATTCGGCCTTCCATTTTCGTCCCTTTTTAAACTGTGCTAAAGCCTTAAGAGTCCGCCATTCTGCTTGCATACCGCTGGGATCAACAAAGGCAAAGGTCGGAGCCCGGTTCCACTCCCTTAATATATTTAGCTCCGACGGAATTCGTTCATTACAGTCCCCACCGATTACCTTCAAATCTCTACCAGGATACTTTGCTAGAAGGGCCTTCTTAAGTCTTGGAGCTTTGTCCTCTTTTTCAAAGAATCTGAGCCGAGTAAAGGGGGGATCATCAATTGACAGAGCGATAGCCGCTGATCCCTTTAGTGACTCGCCTGTCAGTCTATCTATATTCTCTGGCTCACCTGCAAAAGCATCAATATATATCCTCTCGAATGCCTTGTTCTTAGTCGCAGTTGTAAACGCGTCTAGGTAACGCTGCAGGATATCCAGTTTTCCTCTTGTCCAGTAACCCCAAGCACGACCCGGCATAACTATCTCTAAACCCCCTCCCTGAGTGCCGGCATCTCGTCGTGGAAGGCGCCGTCGAGTTCTCTTCCGCCAGCTTTGGGGGTGCGGCCGCCCCACTGCTTGAAGAAGAAGGCCACGCCCTCCGCCCGGCATCGGTCCCGGAGGCCGCGGACCCAGGCTTCGTTCATCGGTCTGGCGTTGTGGCCGCTCTCACCGCCTGCGATCAGCCATTGGATCGACGAGAGGTCCAAGCTCGGAAGCGGACCGAGCAGGGGTTCGGCGCTGACGAACCGCACCGCCGCTTTGACCTCGCGCA
The DNA here is from genome assembly GCA_958295745.1 of uncultured Acidimicrobiia bacterium. Classification (GTDB taxonomy): domain Bacteria; phylum Actinomycetota; class Acidimicrobiia; order Spongiisociales; family Spongiisociaceae; genus CATQHD01. Next base: position 1,057,795 of record OY282370.1, read on the forward strand.
GGTGATCCACCCTGAAGGTGTAGCGGTCGTTCTCTACGCTCACGCCCATCCAGACGTTGGGAGGCCAGTCCAGGCAGGGCGCAAGCGAGGCGAGCCGCTTGGAGCGCTTGGTGAGTATCTGGTAGGTATGCCGGGGCGTATCGGCCATGACATCGAAGACACGCCGGATGAAGTCCAACGGCACCCCCGGATGGAACAGATCGCTCATCGAGTCCACGAACACGAGCCGCCGCGACCTCCAACCGTAGGGCGCGGCCAACGTCTCCTCGTGCAGGGTCAGAGCGAAGCCCGGTCCGCTGGTCCTGGGATCCCCGTCGTTCTGGTACTTGGCCAGCCCCATCGCCTTGAGGCGCTTGGCGAGCGTGAGCGCGTAACAGTTGTCGCACCCGGCCGAGACCCGATCACAGCCCGTGGTGGGATTCCACGTAGCGTCGGTCCACTCGATCCTCGACCCGTTGCTCATGGCCTCCTTCCCTTCGCCGCCAAGCCACATTCAATATAAAGGCCGGGTATGACATTTCAAGAACCGATCCTGTCTGCGGCGTCCTTCGAGGACGGCCCCCTCTACCTTCCAAGATTTTCGGGCCGGGAGGAGTGGGAAAAAAATCTCGCCGGGGCGGTACGACCCCCTTGACCTATGACACACCCTTCCTATATACTAACTATCATAGAGCACTCGACAGGGGAAGCCGTACAACAAGGGAGCGCAAGCCGACATGTCACAGCCCCTCGATACGGTTACAGACACAGACAACAAACATCACCGCAAAGTCCGCGGAACGCGGTGATCGAACAGCGAGTCCGGCCCGCAACCCCGCCGGGGGAACCGGGGACGGGCGAGCAACAAGCCAAAACCGAAAACCCAGACCGGGAACCGGGACAGGCCGCCGCGCCCGCCCCGCCCTGAGACCTTGGTGGTGGAGGCGGGGGCGGGCCCTGGGCGAAGCCCGAAACGCGCCCGAAAAGTCGCGAAAAACGGCGGGTAGCGGCGGCTGGCGGGGCGGGCGGGATATACAACCATGGGGCGGTCAGGGTTCACAACCGGCCTCTCACCGAGATGGTGGTCGCGAAGAACGGCGGGGCGGATCGAGGGTGGGTTCCTGGCCGGGGAGCGGGAAACCAAAACCAGAATCAGGCAACAAGAGGCAGACGCACCGTCACCCGTACCACCGCATCACCGGACTTGAGCACTTGAGCGACAGCCCTATACACGACCTCTAATCCACGGCGTCGCCTGCCGGAGATGGGCTGCTCAGGGGGTTGTGATGGTGTTGAGCGCTCGGACGAATAAGGAAGCCATCTGTGCTCTGGTTACCGGCTGGTCGGGGCAGTACCGGAGGGGGGCGGTGTCGCAGCCCAGGGTCACGCCCGCCCGGTGGAGGCCTTCTATTGCTCTGGCGGTGGATTCTTCCAAGCCGGCAACGTCGGAGAACAAACCCGTCGGCTGTTCGCCCGCCGCCAGGTTCGGGAAAGCCGCTACCAGCATCCGGGCCATATCGGCGCGGGTTACCACTCCGTCGGGGTTGAACACGCCGTCCACCGGCGGCATGATCCGGTTGGACGCCGCCCACCGGGCGTAGGCTTCGTACCAGGCCCCTGTCGGGACATCGGTCAGGGGCGCCGGATCGGTCGGAGCAGCAGGAACGGAACCGCCCTGCCGGTGGGTGATCGCCCGGTACAGGAACGCGGCCATCTGCCGTCTCGCGATCTGATCCTCGGGACAGAACCGGCGGGCTTCGCAACCGACGGTGACACCCCATTCGGCGATCCTCTCGATGTTCGGCTGATGAACGCTGCCGTCCTCGTCGCAGAACCTGCCCTGACACTCCGGAGCAGCGGACAGAGGGGGAGCAGCCGGCGGAGAAGCAGGATCAGCGGGCGGAGGAACAACAGGCGGCGGAGAAGGATCAGCGGGCGGCGGCGGAGAAGCAGCCGCGGGAGAGGCAGCCGGCGGAGAAGGATCACCGGACGGCGGCGGAGAAGCAGACGGCGGCGGAACAACAGGCGGCGGAGGATCCGACGGTGTGCGGTCGTTGTCGGTGATCGTCAACTCAGCGGGAGAAACGATAAACCCTTCAGCCGCGCCGGAGACCCTTACCGTCTCGGAACCCTCCGCGAAGCTGTCATCGACCACCGCCAAGTCGAAGGTATCCGTACCGCTCGATTGCCCCGCCGTGATCGTCACATCGAAATCGGCCACCTCGGTGAAATCCTCCACCACTGCGGTGACACCCGCGGCAACACCCGCCACCGACACTGTCACCGTCACGTCCTCCGCCGATGTCCCCGAACCGCCCCGGAACGCGGCGGTAACCGTCACCGCCCTTACCGGGTCCCCTTCGGCCACAACATCCGGGGACACACTCAAATCGATAAACGACGGGCGGCTGCACGCTTCGATCCGGCCGTGGTCGGCGACTTCCAGACGGGTGTCCAACTGAGACAACGAGCGGAGCTGGACGGGCAAAGCTCCGGAGAGATAGTTCTCACAGAAATAGAACCAGTCCAACTTGCCTTTCCCTTGAGGCGGCGGGGCCAGCCTACCTAACTCAACAGGAATAGAACCCGTAAGACCATTACCATCGAGGAACAACCGCTTGAGGTTGGTCAAACCACCCAACTCAGCGGGAATAGAACCCGTAAGACCATTACCGTCGAGGACCAACCACTCAAGGTCGGTCAGGTTGCCCAACTCGGCAGGAATCGAACCCGTAAGATCATTATCATCAAGACGTAAACGTGTGAGGTCGGTCAGGTTGCCCAACTCGGCAGGGATAGACCCCGTAAGACCATTACCCTTGAGATTCAACTCCCTGAGGTTGGTCAGGTTGCCCAACTCGGTAGGGATAGACCCCATAAGACCATTATCATTGAGATTCAACTTCAAGAGTCTGGTCAGGTTGCCCAGATCAGCGGGGATAGAACCCGTAAGACCATTACCATCGAGACCCAAATACTTGAGTTTGGTCAGCTTACCTAGCTCGGCGGGGATAGAACTCGTAAGGCCATTACCATCGAGACCCAAATGTGTGAGGTTGGTCAAATCACCCAACTCGGCGGGGATAGAACCCGTAAGACCATTATTGAAAAGAGACAAGTACCGGAGATCAGTCTTACCCAACTCAGCAGGAATCGAACCCGTAAGACCATTACTGGAAAGGCCCAAATCCCGGAGGCTGGTCAAATCACCCAGATCAGCAGGAATAGAACCCGTAAGACCATTACTGGAAAGGTTCAAATCCCGGAGGTTGGTCAAATCACCCAACTCGGCAGGAATAGAACCCGTAAGACTATTATACTTGAGATTCAAATCCACGAGGCTGGTCAAATCACCCAGATCAGCAGGAATAGAACCCGTAAGACTATTATTGGAAAGATACAAACCCCAGAGGTTGGTCAAATCACCCAACTCGGCAGGAATCGAACCCGTGAGACTATTCCTGGCGAGATCCAACCTCCCGAGGTTGGTCAAATCACCCAGATCAGCAGGAATAGAACCCGTAAGGCCATTATCGTCAAGAAGCAACTCATTGAGGTTGGTCAAATCACCCAACTCGGCAGGAATAGAGCCCTTGAGATCACTATCGGAAATATCAACATGGGTCACCCGTTTGGGAGTGGAGCCGACCGTGATACCGTCCCAAGTGGTGATGTCCCCACTCCAGGTGCGTAGTGGATGGTTGGAGCGCAAGCCTGCATTGAGGGCGTCGTTCGTCCAGTGGTTTCGTATAGCTACCAGGGTTTGGCAGTCAGAGACTAGGCCGGTGTTGGCGGCGGGATCGGCCACGTAGGTCCCGTCCGAACAGGAAGCCGGATCGAGGGGGGTGATCCCGGGGTCGGTCTGAGCCGCAACAGGCGCGCCCAGAGCGAGGCCCAAACCGCCAACCAGCAAAACCACCTTGACCCTGAAAATCCACGACTTCTTGAACATGGCTCCCCGCGACTTGTCGAACATGGCTCCAAATACTACCCCCCCCCCCGGGATTCCAAATCAAATCCACCTGCGGGAAGGGCAGGCCGAAGGGTGGACCAAGTGGAGAAGCACCCCCTGACCTGGGATTGATCTGAGGTCCACCCAGGCCGGACATCCCGCCCTGGTTGAGACAGCAGCGCCTCGTCCGTCCAAGCGGGCGATGCGGTGATCGGCCTCGCAGTCACCGACCGCCGGGCCGGCCGACAGAGTGGGAAAAAAATCTCGCCGGGGCGGTACGACCCTCTTGGCCTATGTCGCACCTTTCCTATATACTAACTATCATGGAGCAACGGAAATATGACTCTAGCCCGATCGGGGCGCTGCGGGAGGCCTGCCGGCGCGCCGAAGCCGCGGTGGCCTCCCTCAACACCGCGGGGGTGGGTGAGGACCTGTCCGTGGAGGAGTTGGAAGAGCTGGCGGTGGCGGTGAGGCGGGTCAAGGCCGGGATTGCGGTGTTCGAGTGTTCCTTGACGGGGCGGCTGACCCGGCTGCGGGGTCGGGCGGGCGCGGCCGGGGTGCTGCGCGACCGGCTGGGTATGACCGGCTACCAGGCCGACCGGATGACCAGGCTGTCCGAGGCGTTGGAGGAGATGCCCAACACCCGGGCCCGGCTCGCCGACGGGAGCATCACCCTGGCGCATCTCAACACCTTGGCCCGCACCGCCCGGGAATGCGGCGCCCGGGAGGTCGATCAGGACCGGGATCTGCTGGACCGTGCGGCCCGGACGCCGCCCGACCGGTTCAGCCGCCAGGCCCGGATGTGGGCCGACCGGCGCGCCGCCGACCGGGGCGAGAAGCTGCTGGAGACGCAGCGTTCCCGCCGTAGAGCGTTCGCCTTCTGGAGCCGGCGCAAACAGATGGGCGTCCTCCACGCCGAACTCGACCCGATACGGTTCGGGCAGATCCGCCAAGCGCTCGATCTTCACAACGACGCTCTGCGCCGCGCCGACTCGGGACGGGGCGTCCCGCCCGACGAGGTTCGCAACAACGACCAGCGCCGCGCCGACGCCCTGTTCGAGCTGATGACCGGCCGTGACGCCGGCGCACTCCACCCCAAACCCGGCATGGCCGGCAAACCGTCCACCAAGCTGATCATCACCGCCGAAGTCGGCCTCATCGACGGAACCGACCCCGACGGCGCCTGTGAAATCGTCGACACCGGACCCGTGCCCCCGTCGGTTCTCGAACAGCTCTCCCCCGACACCGAGATCAGCGGCGCCCTGTTCGACCGGAAAGGCAACCCGCTGTGGCTGGGCCGAAGCCGGCGCCTCGCCGCCGCATCCCAGCGCCTCGCCGCCGCCGTCCGCGACCGGGGATGCGTCTTGTGCGACGCCCCCACCCACCTGACCCAGCTCCACCACATCCGGGACTGGGGCCGCGGCGGGCGCACCGACATCGACAACCTCGCCTCGGTCTGCGGACCGGACCACCGCCGCCTCCAGAACCACGGCCTTCGACTCGTCAATACCCCAGGCGGATGGACCACCCGGCCCGGAGACGGACCGCCCGCACCCGCCCTGACCGGCCGCCCGGCGAGCAGGCCGCCGTAAACAACCGGCCGGGAAGCCGTACAACAAGGGAGCGCAAGCCGACATGTCACAGCCCCTCGATACGGTTACAGACACAGACAACAAACATCACCGCAAAGTCCGCGGAACGCGGTGATCGAACAGCGAGTCCGGCCCGCAACCCCGCCGGGGGAACCGGGGCCGGGCGAGCAACAAGCCAAAACCGAAAACCCAGACCGGGAACCGGGACAGGCCGCCGCGCCCGCCCCGCCCTGAGACCTTGGTGGTGGAGGCGGGGGCGGGCCCTGGGCGAAGCCCGAAACGCGCCCGAAAAGTCGCGAAAAACGGCGGGATAGCGGCGGCTGGCGGGGGTCGGGATATACAACCATGGGGCAGTCGGGATAACGAGGGTGAGCGGGAAACACAACCGAGGGGCGAGCGGGATAACAAGGAGCGAGCGGGAAACACAACCATGGGGCGGGCGGGAAACACAACTGACTCTCTCGCCTAGACCGAGATGGGGATCGGTTGAGTCCAGGGTCGTGGTGTAACGGGGGCGTGGTGAACTGTACCGGGTTCGGTGCAGGTTGGGGTTGCTCGGGTGGGTTGGGAAGGGTTGGGGGACGTGCTGTTACAGGGTTAGCTTGGCTCTTATGGTGGTGTCGTCCAGGGTGGTGTTTAGGGCGTCCTGCCAGGCCCAGACTGTGGTTCCTCGCCTGTAGGCGGTGGATGATCTTAGGTCGCCGTTTGTGTCGGTTACGGGATCGCTGCTGTCGATCATGCAGGCTTGGGTGCCGGGGCCTGTCTTGCTGACCCGGCCTGAGGCGCAGGTTCCGTCGTCGGCGAAGGCGGCGTCTTGGTCGGCGGCGGTGAACAGGTCTACACGGGCGGACCTCACTGGGGCGAAGCCTTCGGCCCGCACCGATACGACCACGTCTACTTGGCCGCCTTGGAGGGAGGAGGGGTCGGCCTGGATGCTCACCCCGATGGGGCGGGCGATGGTGTGGGAGAGCATGCGGGCTATGAACTGGGCCATCTGGGCCCGGGTGACCTTGGCCGCCGGTTTGAAAGCAACCGCTGAGGAACCCCTGGTTACGCCCATCTCGAATATCCGCCTTATCGCCAGCTGCTCCCGCTCCGAGAGGTCGCCGACATCTTCGAACAGGGTCGGGTCGGGTTCCACGCTGTCCCTGGCGACGCCTCCCTCGCCTACCGTCACCAGCCCCAGGAAAGCGTCGAGCATGAGGGCCATGTCGGCCCGCGAGATCTCGCCGTGCGGATCGAACTTGTCGCCCCGGCCCGGCATGATTCCCAGCTGCGCCACCATGTTCATCGCTTCGCGGTCCCGCTCCGACCGGTTGGCTATGTCTACGAATCCCTGATCCTGGGGGGCGGGCAGGGTGATACCCGCCGGAATCGCCGCCCGGTACAGGAACAGGGCCATCTGCCAGCGGGGGACGATCTCTTCGGGGGCGTATCTGGTGGGGGTCCGCCCCAGGGTGATGCCGTAATACCCGATGCAGTTGATGTCCTGCTCGGAGAACCAGCCTGCCACGTCCTGGAAGCCGTACCGCCTCAAAGCCTGACCCACGCAAGCCGTCATCGCAGGCAGGTCGTCGGCGAACCCGGGCCCGGTACCCCTGCCCACGGCTACCTGATAGGTGCGGGTGGTTATCTTGTCCTCGGCGGTGACCAGCAACGATATGGTCGCCTCGCCGGTCCCGACCGAGACGTTGTGGCTGCCCGTCGCGATCTTCCCGCCGATCCTGACCGTCGCCTTCGGATGGTTGGGCACCGCCCTCACCTGCACCGTCCAGACCCTGTTGGAGACCGTGGTCGCGTAGGAAAGCGTGTCCGACGCGAAGACCGGGCTCAACACGCCAGGGGCGATCGCCAGACTCCGCAGGCTCGCATCCGTAGATGCTTCCTCCTGTGGCTTTTTGGGATCTTCAGGAGGCGGAGGCCCAGGCGGCTCAGGCGGAGGCGGAGGACCAGGAGGATCAGGCGGAGACGGAGGATCAGGAGGATCAGGCGGCGACGGCGGATCTTCCGTAGGCGGCGGAGGAGGCTCTTGCGTGGTGACGTCTTTGATCGTCACGCTGGCGTCGCGAACTTCGAACTTGCCGCCCACGTCGGTGCCGGCGATGCGGATCGACTCGTCGCGCTCGGTCTCCGAGTCCTGGCTGGCTGTCAACTTGAAGGTCCCGGCGGCTTGCTGGCTCTCCTTGTTGATGGTCACCGTGAAGGTCGACTTGTCCACCTGATAATCGCTCGACATGGCGGTGCCGTCGGCCACCTGTATCTGCACCATCGTGTTGGCCGCCCACTTGGGACCGTTGCCGAAGGAGGCGGTAACGGTAACCGTCTGGGCGCTGTCCCCCTCGTTCACGGAGCTGCGGTCCGCGCTCAGCAGAATTGCGTTCGGGTCGGGGTCGGTGTCTTTGATGTTGACCAGCAACGGGTCGTTGAAAGTGAACTCGGCGGCGGTTCCGGTTACCTTGACCTTGTCGTTCTCCCCGGCGATGTCGTCGTCCTTGGCGGTCAGAGTGAACGACTCCTGCTTGGAGTTCTCGCCCGCCGGGATGACGATGGTGAAATTGGTCGGGTTGGCCGTGTAGTCGGTGGCCTGGGTGGACCCTTCGGCGGTGACCTCAACCAATACCGTCACCGGTTCCGTCAGCACCTTGTTATCGGGGAAGGCGGCCGTGATCGTGATCGTTTCGATCGTCCCTTCGGAGACCTCGGAATCGTCCGAGCTCAGGTTGATCTTCGTGGGGCGCGCGTCCCCGTCGGTGATCGTCAACGATGTGGGATTCACCGTGACCTCCGCCGCCGCCGTGATCGAACCCGTGATCTGCAACGCTTCCGTCTCATCTGCAACGTTGTCGTCCGTCGTGGACAGCATGAACGTCCCCGACCCCGACGATCCACCCTCCGCGATCACCACATCGAACGTCTCACCACCGACCGGAATCGAATAATCCTCGGCCTGCGCCGTACCCGCACCCACCGACACCGACACCGACGTTTCCGCCTCGACGACACCGCCCATCGGCGCCGTCGCGGTAACCGTCACCGTCCGGTTCGACACCCCCTCATCGATCGAGGTCTGATCCCCCGACGTTCCGCTGTCGGCGTCCACGGACAGGTCGATGGTTCCACCGCCGATGATGGTCAACGAAGCCTCGTTGACCGTGAACCCGGTGGCCGTACCCGTGATCTGCAACGCGTCCGCCTCGGCCACCATATTGTCGGTATAGGTCGTCAGTGTGAAGGTCGCCGAATTCGACCCATCACCCGCTGCGATCACCACATCGAAAGTCTCCTGGCCCGACGGAATCGAATAATCCGACCCCTCCGCCGTACCCGCACCCACCGACACCCGAACCGTCGTATTCGACTCCACCGTTCCACCCCCGGACACCTTCGCCGTAACCGTCACCGTCCGTCCCGACACCCCTTCGCCGAGCGAGGTCTGATCCTCGTCCGTGCTGCTGTCGGCATCAACCGACAGATCGATGGTGGAGTCGGAATCGGTGATCTCGAGCGATGCTGGGCTGACAGTGAGTCCATCCGCGGTGGTGGTACCGCTGATCGACAACACATCCGTCTCGCCCGCCACGGTGTCATCCACCGTGTTCAAAGTGAACGTACCCGACTTCGACCCCGCATCCGCCGCGATCGTCACATCGAACGACTCATCACCGGCCGGGATCGAATAATCCGACGACTCCGCCGAACCCGCACCCACACTGACCGATATGGTCGTGTCCGACTCCACCGTCCCACCGCCGGATACCGAGGCCGTAACCCTCACTGTGTTGTTCTCCCCCTCGCCGATCGTGTTCTCCACCTCGGCCGTGGTGCTGTCGGCGTCTACCGACAGCGTGATCGTTCCGGTGTCGGTGATCGTCAATGACGCCTCGTTGACCGTGAACCCGGTGGCTGTACCTGTGATCTCCAACGCGTCCGCCTCAGCCACCACCGTGTCGGTGATGGTGGTGATCGGGAACGTACCCGACTTCGACCTCGTACCCGCCGCGATCACCACATCGAAGGTCTCCTGGCCCGACGGGATCGAATAATCCCCCACCTCCGCCGTACCCGCCCCCACCGACACCGCCACCGTCGTCTCCGCCTCCACGGTCAAGGACCCGGCCACGGTCGCGGTGACCTTAACCGTCTGGTTGGTCTCCCCCTCGTCGATCGAGGTCTCCACCTCGGCCGTGGTGCTGTCGGCGTCCGCCGATAGGTCGATAGCCGCCGTATCGGAGTCGTCGATCGTGAGCGAGGCCGAGTTGATCGTCAACCCCGGCGCGGTGGTGGTACCGCTGATCGACAGGGCGTCCGTCTCCGCCACCACGTCGTCGTTGAGCGTATTCAGAGTGAACGTCCCCGACTCCGACGACGACTCCCCTGCCGCGATGACCACATCGAACGTTTCCTCACCGTCCGGGATCGAATAATCGGACGACTCCGCCGTATCCGCCCCCACGCTGACCGATATGGTCGTGTCCGCCTCCACCGTCGCGGGGCCGGGCACCGTTGCCTTCACCGTTACCGTCCGGCCCGATATCCCCTCTCCGATCGAGGTCTGATCCCCCGAGGTTCCGCCGTCGGCGTCCACCGACAGATCCACCGTCCCCGAATCCGTGATCATCAATGACGCCTCGGTGACATCGAACCCCATAGCATTACCCGTGATCGACAACACGTCCGTCTCGGCCACCACGCTGTCCGTGTTGGTGGTCAACTCGAACGTCCCCGTCCCCGACGACTCCCCCGCCGCGATGACCACATCGAACGTCTCATCACCGGCCGGGATCGAATAATCCGACGCCTCCGCCGTACCCGCCCCCACCGACACCGACACCGTCGTCTCCGACTCCACCGTCCCCCCGCCGGGCACTGCCGCGGTAACCGTCACCGTCCGGCCCGATATCCCCTCGCCTATCGAGTCCTGCGCCCCGTCCGTGGTGCTGTCGGCGTCCACCGACAGGTCGACCGTGTTCGAATCGACGATGGTCAACGACTTCCCATTGACTGTGAAACCCGAAGCCGTACCGCTGATGTTCAGGGCGTCGTTCTCCGATATCACACTGTCGGTGTTGGTGGTCAACGTGAACGTCCCCGACTTCGACCCCGTGCCCGCCGCGATCACCAGATCAAACGTTTCCTCACCCGCCGGGATCGAATAATCATCCGCCTCCGCCGTGCCCGCCCCCACCGACACCGACACCGTGGTGCCCGCCTCCACGGTCAAGGACCCGGCCACGGTTGCGGTGACCGTCACCGTCCGGTTCGATATACCCTCGGCCATCCTGTCCTGATCACCCGGGGCGCCGCTGTCTACATCCACCGACAGGTCGATGGTCGCGGCATCTGAGTCGCTCAACGTCAGCGAGGCCTGCCCGACCGTGATCCCCGCCGCCGTGGTAGTACCGCTGATCGACAGGGCGTCCGTCTCCGCCACCACGTCGTCGTCGAGCGTATTCAGAGTGAACGTCCCGGCCTTCGTCGATCCGCCTGCCGCTATCACCAGATCGAAGGACTCCTCGCCCACCGGGATCGAGTAATCGGACGCTTCTGCGGTACCCCGCCCCACCGACACCGTAACCGTCGTCTCCGTCTCCGCCGTCCCCCCGCCGGCCACCGTCGCCGTAACCGTCACCGACCGGTTCGACACACCCTCCCCGATCGTGGTCTGGACGCCGGAAGCACTGTCGGCGTCCACCGACAGATCTACCGTCCCCGAATCGCTGATCGTCAGCGACGCCCCGTTGACCGTGAATCCCGCTACCGCACCCGTGATCGACAGAGCATCGACCTCGGATATCACGGTGTCCGTGTTGGTGGTCAAAGTGAAGGTGGCCGAACCACTGGGCGCGCCCGCCGCGATCGTCACATCGAACGACTCCTCACCGGCCGGGATCGAATAATCGGACGACTCCGCCGTACCCGCCCCCACCGTGACGCTCACCGTGGTCTCCGCTTCCGCCGTCCCCCCGCCGGGTACGGAGGCGGTAACCGTCACCGACCGGTTCGACACCCCCTCCCCGATCGAAGTCTGATCCCCCGTCTCGCCGCTGTCCACCGACAGACCGATCGTCTTGTCCGAATCGTCGATCCCCAGCGACACCGAGCCGATCGTGAGCCCCGACAAGGAACTCGAACCGCTGATCGACAAAGCATCCGTCTCGGCCAACACCTTGTCGTCCGTCGTGGACAGCGGGAAAGTACCCGACCCCGACGTCCCGCCCGCCGCGATCGTCACATCGAACGACTCCTGACCCGAAGGAATGGAATAATCCTCGGACTCCGCCGTCCCCGCGCCCACCGACACCGTAATCGTCGTGTTCGCCTCCACCGTGTCCCCGCCGGTCACCGTCGCGGTAACCGTCACCGACCGGTTCGTCACTCCCTCATCGACCGAAGTCTGATCCCCGGGCTTGCTGCCGTCCGCGTCCACCGACAGATCCACCGTCCCCGAATCGTCGATCGTCAAAGAAGCCGAATTGATCGTGAAACCGGATGCGGTGGTAGTACCCGTGATGGACAGCGCGTCCACCTCCGCCGTCACACTGTCGGTGTAGGTAGTGATCGTGAACGTCCCCGAACCGCTGGACGAACCCGCCGCGATCGTTACATCGAAGGTCTCCTCACCGGCCGGGATCGAATAATCGGACGCCTCCGCCGTACCCGCCCCAACGGACACCGCAATAACCGTATCCGCATCGAGGGTGCCGCCGCCGTTGACCGCCGCGGTAACCGTCACTTCCCGGTTTGTTATACCCTCGGCCAGCGAGGTCTGCCGGCCCGCCGCAGGATCCGCATCCACGACCAAATCGACCGTAACCGGCGACCCCCGCGACACAGTATTTGTCGACGTATCCGTGATCGACACCGCCGCCGAATTGATCGTATAACCCGCCAACACCCCGCCGGCCACCACGACCGCCTCGTTCTCACCGTTCACGCTGTCGGACTCCGCAACCAGCGTGAACGAACTCGTACCGCTTTCCTGACCGGCGGCTATCGCCACGTTGAAACTCGAAGGCGTCGCCGAATAATCCGCAGACCCGTCCGTGGAACCGTCCTGGATCACCACCGGCACCGACAACGCCGTGCTCTCCAGCACCAGCGGACCCCCCAGCGTGGCCGTAACCGTAACCGTCTCGCTCCGACCCTCCACCACGCTGCCCTTGTCCACACTCAAATCAACCGTGTCCGCCGTATCCTCGTCATCGATGGTCAACGAGGCCCCGTTCACCGTCAACGAACCCGACACACCGCCGATCGCCAACACATCCGACTCACCCGCCACACTGTCATCCACCGTAGACAAAGTGAACGAACCCGACTTGCTGTTGGTACCCGCCGCGATCGCCAGATCGAACGAATCCTGACCTGGCTGAATCGAGTAGTCGTCGGCCTCTGCCGTGCCCGCCTCCACCGTGACGGCCACCGTGATGGCGGCCTCGACCGTCAACGAATCCGCCACCGTCGCCGTCACCTCCACCGACCGGCCCAACACACCCTCACCGATTGAAGTCTGAGGACCTGGCGTTCCGCTGTCGGCGTCTACCGACAAATCGATCACCGCCGTGTCGTCATCGGAGATCGTAAGAGTCGCAGAGCCGACCGACACCCCCGTCGTAGTAGTGGTACCCGTGATCTCCAAGGCGTCCGCCTCGTTCACCACATCGTCATCCTGCGTATTCAACGTGAACGTCGCCGACCCCGACGACGCCCCAGCCGCGATCGTCACATCGAAGGATTCCTGGCCGGACGGAATCGAATAATCCTCAGCCTCCGCCGTGCCCGCCCCCACCGACACCGACACCGTGGTCTCCGTCTCTGCCGTGCCCCCGCCGGCCACCGCCGCGGTTACCGTCACCGTCCGGTTCGACACACCCTCACCGATCGAGGTCTGGGCACCGGAAGCACTGTCCGCGTCCACCGACAAACCGATAGTTCCGGTGTCGGCGATCGTCAACGACGCCCCGTTCACCGTGAACCCCGCAACCGAACCGCTGATGGCCAGAGCATCGACCTCGGATATCACGCTGTCCGAGTTGGTGGTGAGCGTGAACGTGTCCGACCCCGACGACGACCCATCACCCGCCGCGATCGTCACATCGAAGGTCTCCTGACCGGACGGAATCGAATAATCCCCCGTCTCCGCCGTGCCCGCCCCCACCGTGACGGCCACCGTGGTGTCGGCCTCTACCGTCAACGAACCCGCCACCGTCGCCGTCACCGACACCGACCGACCCGACACATCCTCACCCAACGAAGTCGGAGACACCGACAAACCGATCACCGCCGCGTCGTCATCGGAGATCGTCAACGACGCCCCGTTGACCGTGAACCCGGTAGCTGTACCACTGACCGCCAAGGCGTCCACCTCGGCAACCACGGTGTCGTCCACCGTATTCAGAGTGAACGTCCCCGACTTGGAATCCGTACCCGCCGCAATCGTCACATCAAAGGTCTCCTGACCGGACGGAATCGAATAATCCCCCGTCTCCGCCGTGCCCGCCCCCACCGTGACGGCCACCGTGACGGCGTTCTCCACCATCAACGAACCCGCCACCGTGGCCGTCACCGACACCGACCGACCCGACACACCCTCACCCAACGAAGTCTGAACCCCGGAAGCACTGTCGGCATCCACCGACAAACCGATCACCGCCGCGTCGTCATCGGAGATCGTCAACGACGCCCCGTTCACCGTCAACGAACCCGACACACCGCTGATCGCCAACACATCCGCCTCGTTCACCACACTGTCATCCAACGTGTTCAGAGTGAACGTGCCTGACCCCGACGAAGCCCCCGCCGCAATCGTCACATCGAAGGTCTCCTGACCGGACGGAATCGAATAATCCTCCGACTCCGCCGTGCCCGCCCCCACTGACACCCTCACCGTCGTCTCCGTCTCTGCCGTGCCCCCGCCGGCCACTGTCGCCGTCACCGTCACCGTCCGGTTCGACACATCCTCACCGATCGTGGTCTGGGTGCCGGAAGCACTGTCCGCATCCACCGACAAACCGATGGTTCCGGTGTCGGCGATCGTCAACGAAGCCCCGTTCACCGTGAACCCGGTGGCTGTACCACTGATGGCCAGAGCATCGACCTCGGAAATCACACTGTCGGTATTGGTAGTCAGCGTGAACGTGTTCGACCCCGACGACGACCCAGCCGAAATCACCACATCGAAGGTCTCCTGGCTGGACGGAATCGAATAATCGCCTGACTCTGCGGTGCCCGCCCCCACCGTAACGGCCACCGTGGTATCGGTCTCCATAGTCGTCGAGCCCGCCAACGTCGCAGTAACCGTCACCGACCGGTTCGCCTCCCCCTCATCAACCGAAGTCGGAGACACCGACAAACCGATCGCCGGAGCGCTGTCCCCATCGGTAATCGTCAACGAAGCCCCGTTCACCGTCAACGAACCCGACACACCACTGATCGCCAACACATCCGACTCGCCCGCCACACTGTCAGAATTGGTAGTCAACGAGAACGTCCCAGCTTTGGAGCCCGTACCCGCCGCGATCGTCACATCGAACGACTCCTGGCCCGACGGAATCGAATAATCACCTGACTCCGCCGTACCCGCCCCCACCGTGACGCTCACCGTCGTCTCCGTCTCTACCGTCCCCCCGCCGGCCGCCGCCGCCGTCACCGACACCGACTGGTCCGACACACCCTCACCCAACGAAGTCGGAGACACCGACAAACCGATGGTGCCGGTGCCGGTGATCGTCAGCGACGCCCCGCCGACCGTGAACCCTGAGGCAGTGCCGCTGACCGTCAGAGCGTCGACCTCTGATATCACAGTGTCAGAGTTGGTGGTCAGCGTGAACGTACCCGACCCCGACGACGCCCCCGCCGCGATCGTCACATCGAAGGTCTCCTGGCCGGACGGAATCGAATAATCCCCCGACTCCGCCGTACCCGCCCCCACCGTAACGCTCACCGTGATCTCCGCCTCGGCAGCGCCGCCGGCCACCGTCGCCGTCACCGTCACCGTCCGGTTCGACACACCCTCACCCAGCGAAGCCTGATCCCCGACCGTGCCGCTGTCGGTGTCCACCGACAAAGCGATGTTTACGGTTTCACCGATCTGAAGCGACGCCCCGTTGACCGTGAACCCCGAAGCCGTACCCGTGATGGACAAGGCATCCGCCTCACCCGCCAGGCTGTCTACGTTGGTGGTCAAAGAGAACGTTCCCGACTTGCCGCCCGTGCCCGCCGCGATCGTCACATCGAACGACTCGTCGCCTGCCGGAATCGAGTAATCGTCGGCCTCTGCCGTACCCGCTCCCACCGACACCGACACCGTGGTGGCCGCCTCCACCGTCAACGAACCCGACACCGTCGCCGTAACCCCCACCGACCGGCCCAACACACCCTCACCGATCGAAGTCTGATCACCCGGCGTTCCGCTGTCGGCGTCCACCGACAGATCGATCACCGCCGCGTCGTCATCGGAGATCGTCAACGACGCCCCGTTCACCGTCAACGAACCCGACACACCGCCGATCGCCAACACATCCGACTCGTTCACCACATCGTCATCCTCCGTAGACAACGTGAACGTGTTCGAACCCGACGACGACCCCGCCGCGATAACCACATCAAAGGTTTCCTCACCGGCTGTGATCGAATAATCATCGGCCTCCGCCGTACCCGCCCCCACCGTGACGGCCACGGTCGTCTCCGTCTCCGCAGTGCCCCCGCCGGCCACCGTCGCCGTCACCGTCACCGACCGACCCGACACACCCTCACCGATCGTGGTCTGGACGCCGGAAGCACTGTCCGCGTCCACCGACAAACCGACCGTTCCGGTGTCGATGATCGCCAACGACGCCCCGTTCACCGTGAACCCCGAAACCGAACCGCTGATGGCCAGAGCATCGACCTCGGATATCACGCTGTCAGACTTGGTGGTGAGCGTGAACGTGTCCGACCCCGACGACGACCCAGCCGCGATCGTCACATCGAAGGTCTCCTCACCGGCCGTGATCGAGTAGTCCGAAGCCTCCGCCGTACCCGCACCCACCGACACCGCCACCGTGGTATCGGTCTCCATAGTCGTCGAACCCGCCAACGTCGCAGTAACCGTCACCGACCGATTCGACACACCCTCACCCAACGAAGCCGGAGACACCGACAAACCGATCGCCGGAGCGCTGTCCCCATCGTTAATCGTCAACGACGCCCCGTTCACCGTCAACGAACCCGACACACCGCTGATCGCCAACACATCCGACTCACCCGCCACACTGTCATCCACCGTAGACAAAGTGAACGAACCCGACCCAGCACTCGCCGCAATCGTCACATCGAACGAATCCTGACCGGACGGAATCGAATAATCCGAAGCCTCCGCAGTGCCCGCACCCACCGTAACGGCCACCGTGATGGAGTCCTCCACCGTCAACGAACCCGCCAACGTCGCCGTAACCGACACCGCCCGGTTCGCCTCGCCCTCATCAACCGAAGTCGGAGACACCGACAGATCGATCACCGCCGTGTCGTCATCGGAGATCGTCAACGACGTCTTGTTCACCGTCAACGAACCCGACACACCGGTGATCTCCAACGCGTCCGCCTCGTTCACCACACTGTCATCCGCCGTGTTCAGAGTGAACGTCGCCGACCCCGACGAAGCCCCCGCCGCAATCGTCACATCGAACGTTTCCTCACCGGCTGTGATCGAATAATCCGACGACTCCGCCGTGCCCGCACCCACCGTGACGGCCACCGTGGTCTCCGTCTCCGCAGTGCCCCCGCCGGCCACCGTCGCCGTCACCGTCACCGACCGGTTCGACACACCCTCACCGATCGTGGTCTGGACGCCGGAAGCACTGGAAGCGTCCACCGACAAACCGATGGTCCCCGAATCGGTGATCGCCAACGACGCCGGGTTGACCGTGAACCCGGTGGCTGTACCACTGACGGCCAGAGCATCGACCTCGGATATCACGCTGTCAGAATTGGTGGTCAGCGTGAAGGTGTCCGACCCCGACGACGACCTATCACCCGCCGCGATCGTCACATCGAACGACTCCTGGCCCGACGGAATCGAATAATCCCCCGACTCCGCCGTACCCGCACCCACCGTAACGGCCACCGTGGTATCGGTCTCCATAGTCGTCGAACCCGCCAACGTCGCCGTCACCGACACCGACCGATTCGACACACCCTCACCCAACGAAGTCGGAGACACCGACAAGCCGATCGCCGGAGCGCTGTCCCCATCGGTGATCGTCAACGACGTCTTGGTCACCGACACCCCCGCCGTAGTAGTGGAACCCGTGATCTCCAACGCGTCCGCCTCGCCCGCCACGCTGTCATCCACCGTGTTCAAAGTGAACGTCCCCGATTTGGAGCCCGTACCCGCCGCGATAACCACATTGAACGACTCCTGGCCGGACGGAATCGAATAATCCGAAGCCTCCGCAGTGCCCGCACCCACACTGACCGACACCGTGGTTT
This sequence comes from uncultured Acidimicrobiia bacterium, assembly GCA_958295745.1. Lineage (GTDB taxonomy): Bacteria > Actinomycetota > Acidimicrobiia > Spongiisociales > Spongiisociaceae > CATQHD01. Next base: position 1,075,786 of record OY282370.1, read on the forward strand.
CCGCCTCCACCGTCCCCCCGCCCGACACCGCCGCCGTCACCGACACCGACCGATTCGCCACACCCTCACCCAACGAAGTCGGAGACACCGACAAACCGATAGTCCCGGTATCGGTGATCGTCAACGACGCCCCGCCTACCGTGAACCCCGCCGCCGAACCTGAAACCGCCAAGGCGTCGACCTCGGAAATCACACTGTCAGAGTTGGTGGTCAGCGTGAACGTACCCGACCCCGACGACGCCCCCGCCGCGATCGTCACATCGAAGGTCTCCTCACCGTCCGGGATCGAGTAATCCCCCGACTCCGCCGTACCCGCCCCCACCGTGACGCTCACCGTCGTCTCCGTCTCCATCGCCACGCCCCCGGCCGTGGCCGCCGTCACCGTCACCGTCCGGTTCGACACACCCTCACCCAGCGAAGCCTGATCCCCGACCGTGCCGCTGTCGGCGTCCACCGACAAACCGATATTTACGGTTTCACCGATCTGAAGCGACGCCCCGTTGACCGTGAACCCCGAAGCCGTACCCGTGATGGACAGGGCATCCGCCTCACCCGCCTGGCTGTCCGAGTTGGTGGTCAAAGCGAACGTCCCCGACTTGACGCCCGTGCCCGCCGCGATCTCCACCGTAAAGGCCTCCTGGCCCGACGGAATCGAATAATCCCCCGACTCCGCCGTACCCGCCCCCACCGACACCGACACCGTGGTGGCCGCCTCCACCGTCAACGAACCCGCCACCGTCGCCTTCACCGTCACCGACCGGCCCGACACCCCCTCCTCGATCGAGGTCTGATCCCCCGTCTCGCCGCTGTCGGCGTCCACCGACAGATCGATCACCGCCGCGTCGTCATCGGAGATCGTCAGAGACGCCGAGCCGACCGACACCCCCGCCGTAGTAGTGGAACCCGTGATCGTCAGAGCGTCCGCCTCGCCCACCACATCGTCATCCACCGTATTCAGCGTGAACGTCCCCGATTTGGAACCCGTACCCGCCGCGATCACCACATTGAACGTTTCCTCACCGGCCGTGATCGAGTAGTCCGAAGCCTCCGCCGTACCCGCCCCCACCGACACCGACACCGACGTCTCCGCCTCTACCGTCCCCCCGCCGGACACCGCGGCCGTTACGGTCACGGTACGGCCAGACACATCCTCACCAACCGAAGTCTGAGCGCCGCTCGTGCCGCCGTCAGCGTCCACCGACAAACCGATGGTCCCGGTGTCGGCGATCGCCAACGACGCCCCGTTCACCGTGAACCCAGAAACCGAACCGCTGATGGCCAGAGCATCGACCTCGGATATCACGCTGTCCGATTTGGTGGTGAGCGTGAACGTGTTCGACCCCGACGGCGACCCAGCCGAGATCGTCACATCGAAGGTCTCCTGACCGGCCGGGATCGAGTAGTCCGAAGCCTCCGCCGTACCCGCACCCACCGTAACGGCCACCGTGGTATCGGTCTCCATAGTCGTCGAACCCGCCAACGTCGCAGTAACCGACACCGACCGATTCGCCACCCCCTCACCCAACGAAGCCGGAGACACCGACAAACCGATCGCCGGAGCGCTGTCCCCATCGGTAATCGTCAACGACGCCCCGTTCACCGTCAACGAACCCGACACACCGCCGATCGCCAACACATCCGACTCACCCGCCACACTGTCATCCACCGTAGACAAAGTGAACGAACCCGACTTGGAGCCCGTACTCGCCGCAATCGTCACATCGAAGGACTCCTGACCGGACGGAATCGAATAGTCCGAAGCCTCCGCCGTACCCGCCCCCACCGTAACGGCCACCGTGATGGCGTCCTCCACCTTCAACGAACCCGCCACCGTCGCCGTAACCGACACCGACCGGCCCGACACACCCTCATCCAACGAAGCCGGAGACACCGACAAATCGATCACCGCCGTGTCGTCATCGGAGATCGTCAACGACGTCTTGTTGACCGTGATCCCCGTCGTAGTAGTGGTACCCGTGATCTCCAGAGCGTCCGCCTCGTTCACCACATCGTCATCCACCGTGTTCAGCGTGAACGTTGCCGAACCCGACGACGCCCCCGCCGCGATCGTCACATCGAAGGTGTCCTCACCGGACGGAATCGAATAATCACCGGCCTCCGCCGTGCCCGCACCCACCGTAACGGCCACGGTCGTCTCCGTCTCCGCCGTCCCCCCGCCGGCCACGGACGCGGTAACCGTCACCGTCCGGGCCGACACACCCTCACCCAACGAAGTCTGAACCCCGGAATCACTGGAAGCGTCCACCGACAAACCGATGGTTCCGGTTTCGGTGATCGTCAACGACGCCGGGTTGACCGTGAACCCCGCAACCGAACCGCTGACGGCCAGGGCATCGACCTCGGATATCACGCTGTCAGAGTTGGCGGTCAGCGTGAACGTATTCGACCCCGACGACCCACCCGCCGCAATCACCACATCGAAGGTCTCCTGACCGGACGGAATCGAATAATCCGACCCCTCCGCCGTACCCGCCCCCACCGACACCGCCACCGTCGTCTCCGCCTCCACCGTCAACCCCGCCAACGTCGCCTTCACCGTCACCGTCTGGTTCGACAGCCCCTCCGCCAACGAAGTCGGAGACACCGACAAACCGACAGTCCCGGTGTCGGAGTCATCGATGGTCAACGACGCCGAGCTGACCGTGACCCCCGCCGCCGTGGTGGTGCCGGTAACCGACAACACATCCGTCTCGGCCACCACGGTGTCATCCCTCGTATTCAGAGTGAACGTATTCGACCCCGACGATCCGCCCGCCGCGATCACCACATCGAAGGTGTCCTGACCGGACGGAATCGAATAATCCGACCCCTCCGCGGTGCCCGCCCCCACCGTAACCGCCACCGTGGTCTCGGCCTCCACCGTCACACCCGTCGCCGCGGCCGCCGTAACCGTCACCGTACGGCCCGACACCCCCTCACCCAACGAAGTCTGATCCCCCGAGGTTCCGCCGTCCGCGTCCACCGACAAACCGATGGTCCCGGTGCCGGTGATCGCCAACGACGCCCCGCTGACCGTAAACCCGGCGGCTGTACCGCTGACCGCCAGAGCATCCACCTCGGATATCACACTGTCGGTCTCGGTGGTCAAAGAGAAGGTTGCCGACCCCGACGACGCCCCCGCCGAGATCGTCACCATGAAGGACTCCTGGCCGGACGGAATCGAATAATCCGACCCCTCCGCCGTACCCGCCCCCACCGACACCGACACCGACGTCTCCGCCTCCATCGTGCCGCCCCCGGCCACCGCCGCCGTAACCGTCACCGTCCGGCCCGACACCCCCTCCGCCAACGAAGTCTGAGAGCCCGGCGTGTTGCCGTCGGTATCCACCGACAAATCGATGGTCACGGTTTCGCCGATCTGAAGCGACGCCGAGCTGACCGTGAGCCCCGCCGCCGTGGTGGAACCCGTGATGGACAACACATCCGACTCGCCTGCCACGCTGTCCGTGTTGGTGGTCAGAGCGAACGTATTCGACCCCGACGACCCGCCCGCCGAGATCACCACACCGAAGGTGTCCTGACCGGACGGAATCGAATAATCCGACCCCTCCGCCGTACCCGCCCCCACCGTAACCGCCACCGTGGTCTCGGCCTCCACCGTCAACGAACCCCCCACCTTCGCCTTCACCGTCACCGACCGGCCCGACACCCCCTCATCGATCGAGGTCTGATCCCCCGGCGTACCACTGTCGGCGTCCACCGACAAGGTGACCGTCCCGGTGTCGGAGTCATCGATGGTCAGCGAGGCCGAGCTGACCGTGATCCCCGCCGCCGTGGTGGTGCCCGTGATCGCCAGAACATCCGTCTCGGCCACCACACTGTCATCATCCGTATTCAACGTGAACGTCGCCGACCCCGACGAAGCCCCCGCCGCAATCGTCACATCGAAGGTGTCCTCACCGGACGGAATGGAGTAATCCGTAGCCTCCGCCGTACCCGCCCCCACCGTAACGGCCACCGTCGTCTCCGCCTCCACCGTCCCGCCCCCGGCCACCGTCGCCGTAACCGTCACCGTCCGGCCCGATATCCCCTCCGCCAACGAAGTCTGATCCCCCGAGGTTCCGCCGTCGGCGTCCACCGACAAACCGATGGTCCCGGTTTCGGTGATCGTCAACGACGCCCCGTTGACCGTGAACCCGGCGGTTGCACCGCTGACCGCCAACACATCGGCCTCGCCCACCACCGTATCGGTCTTGGTGGTCAGAGCGAACGTCTCCGAATCCGACCCCGTACCCGCCGCGATCACCACATCGAACGACTCCTGACCGGACGGGATCGAATAATCCGACGACTCCGCAGTGCCCGCCCCCACCGTGACGGCCACCGTGGTGGCGGCCTCGACGGTCAACGAACCCGACACCGTGGCCGTAACCGACACCGACCGGCCCGACACCCCCTCCTCGAGCGAGGTCTGATCCCCCGTCTCGCCGCTGTCGGTGTCCACCGACAGACCGACCGTCGCCGCGTCGTCATCGTTGATCGTGAGCGGCGTCGAGCCGCTGAAGGTCACCCCCGCCAGAGTGGCCGTTCCGCCCACCGACAACGCATCCGTCTCACCCGTCACGCTGTCATCCACCGTGTTCAGAGTGAAGGTCTCGGTGTTGGATGTGGACTGACCGGCGGAGATGGTGAGGTTGAAAGAGCCGCCGGTGACCGAGTAGTCGGTGGTTTCGGCGGTACCCCTCCCGACCGTGACCGGTATCGTCAGATCGCGAGCCAAGACGTTGGAACCTGACAGCGAAGCGGTCACCTCCACCGACCGGCCCGACACCCCTTCGCCGACGCTGGTCTGCACCCCGGGGGTGGAGGTGTCGGCGTCCACGGTGAACGCCAGGGAGGGAACGGTCGTCCCGTCGGTGATGGACATCGTCGTGTTGGTGACGGTGTACCCGGTGGCGGTCCCGGACACGCTCAAAGTCTCCGATCCTTCCAGGGCTATGTTGTCGGCCGCGGTGGTCAGGTCGAACGTCGCCGAGGCCGAAATGTCCCCGGCGGGGATGGTGATGGTGAAATCGGACACCGCGGTGTAGTCGTCCGGGGCGGAAGCCGGGTTGGTGCTCCCGTCCGCCGCCGACACCGTTACCACCGTGGCGCCGGTCAGGACCGACGAGGCGGCGTCGAAGGAGGCGGTAACGGTCACCGTCTGGTCGGTCACCCCCTCGTCCACCGAGGTCTGCGCCCCGGTCGTTGCCCCGTCGGTGTCCAAGCTGAGGGAGATGGTTTCGTTGTCGGCGATGGTGATCATGGCCGGGTTGACCGTGAATCCGGCCAGCGTCCCGCCCACGTCCAGAATTTCGGGATCTTCCACGATGTCATCGTCCACCAGGGTGAGGGTGAACTCGGTCGAACCCGAGGTGGCCAGGGCGGGGATGATCACGTTGAAGGAGGGGACCGCCAGATGATCGCGGGAGGTGGCGGTGTTGTCCATCAACGACACCGCCACCGCGGTGGGGGTGGGCAGCACCGCCGAGCCGACCGGGAAGGAGGCGGTGATCTTGACGGTGGTGGAGGAATCCCCTTCCATGAGCTTGGTTTCGCTGGTGGCGGTGGTGGAAGTGTCCGTGTCCACCGCCAGGTTGATGACGGTGGGGGCGATGTCGTTGTCCTTCAGGGTAACGGATATAGAGTTGCTGACCCCTTGGATGCTGTGGCCCGTGAAGGTGATGGTCTCGTCGCCTTCGGCGATGTTGTCGTCATAGACGAAGATGCTCTGGGTCGGCGACAGCTCTTCCCCCCCCTCGTTATAACGCGTATGCCCCCTCCCGATCCGAAATACGTTGTTGGGTAAGGCCTCCCGACTGAAAACCGTTGATGGACCGTGCCTCCATTGCAAGTCGTAGTCGCGGGAAGTGTCGGTCAATATACCCTCGACCGCCGTCCCCGATGTTCTTATCGTTATGTCGAGATACTGCTGCCCGACCGCAGTGCCCAGGGTCAGGTATATGTTGAAAGGAAGCGTGGGCGGGGCGACCCCTCCCCAGAGGGGAAGAGTGGTGTCTTCATGAACGCCTTCTTTCAGATGTTCGGCGTCGTCGAATGGACTGTCGGCGGGTCTGCGGTTGCCGTCGCCGTCGCTGAAGAACAAACTGATATCGGTAGTCTCGTTGTCGGTGATGGTCATCTCGGGGGCGGCGTTGAAGGTGAACCCGGTGGAGGTTCCGGCAACCTTGAAGGTCTCCGGTCCTTCGCTTTGGGTGTCGTCGACCACGGTCAGGGTGAAATCACCGGTCTGGCTGGTCTGCCCGGCGGGGATGGTGATCGTGAAAGTATCGTTGGTCTTGTTGGTGGAGTAGTCGAATCCGGTGGTGTGCATCACCTTGCCCTTGGCCTGCCCTAAGACCAAAGTGGTTTCATCCGCCTCCCCCGATCGAGCCGGCTCGCCTACCAACTTCACCGTAACGTCGGTGGCGGAGGCCAGGCTGGGGGAATTGGCCGGGAAAGCGACTTTGACCGACACGGTGGTGGAACCGCTGGCCTCGGTCACGCTGGTCTGGTCGCCGGTGGTATCGCCGTCGGCATCCACCGTGAGAACGATGCTGGATGGTTTGACATCGTTGTCGGCGATGGACAGGACGGCGTTGGTGAAGGTGAACCCGGCCGCCGTCCCGGACACGTTGATCGTCTCGTTCCCCTCCCCCGCCACCGTGTCTTCCGTGGGCGTGAACGTGAAGGTCCCCATACCGCTGGTCTCCCCGGCCGCGATGGAAACCGTGAAGGAGGTCACCGCCGCATAGTCGGTTCCGGATGTTGCGGTGCCGCCCGACACCGACACCGACACCGAGGTGGCGGTCTCGAAAGTGGGCGAACCGGCCGGGAAGGCGGCCGTAACGTCCACCGTCGTCGCCCCGCCGCCCTCGCTCACGCTGGTCGGGTTGATGGTCAGGGTGATGGTGGTGGGGGTAACGTCGTTGTCGACGATATTCACCGAGGCGCTGTTGACCGTGCTGAAACCGGACGCGGTGGTGACCCCGGACACGGTCAGGCTCTCGTTGCCCTCGGCGAGGTCGTCATCGGTCAAAGTCAGGGTGAAAGTCCCGGCGCCGCTCGACTGGCCGGCCGAGATGGTCACGTCGAAGGAGGTGACCGCGGTGAAATCGGCCGCCTCCGCTTTGCCGGTCGTGCCCTCCCCGGCAACCGACACGGTCACCACCGTATCCGAGGTCAATACCGAGGACCCGGCCAACGTTGCCTTGACCGTCACCGTCGTCGCCGAACCCCCTTCCATGACATTGGTCTGATCCCCGACGGTTCCCGAATCGGTGTCCACGCTCAGGTCGATGGTGGTGGGGGCGGGGTCGTTGTCGTCGATGGTTGCCGTAACCCCGCTGACGGTGAACCCGGTTGCGGTTCCGCCGATGGTGAGGGTTTCCGCCGGCTCCACCGTATTGTCATCGACCGCGGTCAGCAGGAACCCGGAGGAGTCGGAGACGGAGGCCTGGCTGGAGGGGATGTTCAAAATCAAAGAGGGGTTGGCGAGGCTGGTGGCGGCAAAGGTGAAATCACCGGCCGAGGCAGTGACCCCGGTGGCCGACAGGGTGACGGCGATGACCTTCTCGTACACATTGGATCCGTCGGGGTAGGCGGCTGTAACCGTTATCGGGTGGGCGTCCGCCGCCTCGGTTACCGCCGTCTGTATTCCCGTGTCGGTGGAAGTGTCCACCCCCAGACTGATGGTGGTGGGGCCGGTGTCGTTGTCGGAGTCGATGGTGATGGTGTCGCCGGTAACCGCGAGGCCGGAGCGGTCGGTGGTTCCGGACACGGTGATGGTCTCCGAGACCAAATCCACCACGTTGTCGTCGGCAATGGTGAGGGTGAAAGTCGCCGACCCGGTTGTTGCGCCGGCCGCGAGGGACACCGTAAAGGAGTCGTTGGTCTTGTCGGTGGAGAAATCGGAGGATTCGGCCTTGCCGGCGGTCCCCTCCCCGGACACCGTCACCGTAATCGCGGTGGCCGACTCGAAGGTCTTGGAATCGGCCGGCAGGTCGGCGGTGACCGTGACCGCGGCCGCCGCGTCCCCCTCCCCGATCGTGTCCTGATCCCCCGTGGTGTCGCTGTCCAGATCCACGCTCAAAGCCACCGTGGTGGGAGCGGTGTCGTTGTCGGTTATCTCCACGGTGGCGCCGGTGATGGTTATCCCGGTGCGGTCGGCCGTTCCCGACACGGTGATGTCCTCATCCCCCTCCGCGTAGTCGTCCTCGATCGGATCCAAAGTGAAAGTGGCCGATCCGCTGCTCTGCCCGGCCGGAATGGTGATCGTTAGATCGGACACCGCCGTGAAGTCGGCCGCCTCCGCCTGTCCGGTCCCGCCGTCCCCCGACACCGACACCGTGATCACAGTGGCCGACTCGAAGGTCTTGGAATCATCCGGCAGGGACGCCGTCACCTGCGCCGTCTTGGCCGCCGAGGCTTCCCCCAAACTGGTCTGCGCGCCGGTGGCCGAAGTATCGGCGTCCACGCTCAACGTGAACCCGGTGGGAGCGGCGTCATTGTCGTCGATGGTCACCGACCCGCTGTTGACCGTATAGCCGGAGGCAACCCCCGACACCGTGATCGTCTCCGCCCCCTCCGCATAATCGTCCTCGGCGGTGGCCAAGCCGAAGGTGGCCGAACCGCTGGACTGCCCGGCCGGGATCTCCACATCGAAGCTGTTGACCGCCGTGAAGTCGGCCGTCTCCGCCTGTCCGGTCCCACCCTCCCCCGCCACCGACACCCGCACCGTGGTCTTGGTGGGCAGCACCGCCGAACCGTTCGGGAACGAGGCGGTCACGCGGGCGGTGGAGGCCGCCGCCCCCTCGGTCACCGACGACTGATCTCCCGTGGCTGCGTCATCGGCGTCCACGCTCAGAACGATGACCGTGGGGGCTTGGTCCCCGTCGGTGATGGAAATCTCGGCGCCGTTGACGGTCACGCCTGCATAGGAGGTAGCACCGGTGACGGAGATCTTCTCCGTGCCTTCGTCGGCCACATTGTCATCGGTGCCGCTCAGGTCGAAAGTGGCCGACCCGGTGCGGGAGGTTTTGGAGACGGTAAGCGTGAAGTCGGTCACCGCGTCGAAATCGTCCGGCCCCGCCTGCCCGCTTCCCCCGGCCCCCGCCACCGACACCGTCAGCTCCAGATCCTCCTCCAGCGCCGCCGTGCCGGTGAGGGCGGCAGAAACCGTCACCGTGGCGTCAGTACCCTCGGCCGCGGTGTTCTGGTTGGAGGGGGTGGTGCTGTCCGTGTCCACGCTCAGGTTGACGGTGGTGGTGTCGTTGTCCTCTTCTATGACGATGAAGTCGTTGCGCACCGTGTATCCGGACGAACTACCGGACACGGTCAGCACCTCCGGCAGCACATCCACCACGGTGTCGTCTGTGACGAACAGGGTGAAGTTCCTGGACACCATGTCATCGCCTCTGGCGATGGTCATATCGAACGACGAGACGGCAGAGAAATCGGAGGCCTCCGCCTGCCCCGATCCGCCGCCTCCGACCACTGAAACCGTAACCGTCTGGTTCGCCGACAGGCCCGGGGCGCCGTTGGGAAGGGAGGTGGTCACAAGCACCCTAGTTTGCGATGGCTCCGACACCGCTTTCTGGACCCCGGGCTGGGTGGAGCTCGTATCCACCCGCAGATAGATGGTGGAGGGATTGTCGCTGTCGTCGATGGTGACCACGGCGGGGGTGATCGCGCCCACCCCGTTGTCTACGTACCAGGGCGAAAACCCGGCAATCTGGAAGGTCTCGGCCCCTTCCCCCGAGGTGTTGTCGTCAACCGTGGACACCTTGAAATACTTCGAAGCCTGGTCCGCCCCGGCGGGAATAGTTATATTGGTCCGATTCCCCCCGTATGGTATATCTCCCCAATGGGTGAAACTGTAGTCCGCCGGTGAAGCAGCGGTTACAGGGACGTGCGACACGGTGACCACCGTATCGGATTCTCTCTCCGCCGAACCCTCCGCCACCGAGGCGGTTACCTTCACCTTCCGGCTGGTTATCCCCTCGGGTATGTAGTCCTGGTCGCCGAAAACTTCGAGGTCGGTGTCGATAGTCATGCTGATGGCAGGCCGGGCCTCGTTGTCGATGATAGTGATCTCTGACCTAAATACCCTGACGCCAGGGGTATCGGTTGTTCCCGTCAACCTGATCTCCTCGTCCCTCTCGTACAGGGCGTCATCGGTGATCGTCAACTTGAAGGTTCCCTCTGCGCGATAGCTGCCCGCAGGAAAGGTTATATCAAAGGAATTGTCGGTCTTGTCGGTGGAGAAGTCATCGGCCTCCGCCGTGGCCAGCCCGGCGTCGGTGACCTGCACCGTAAAGGTGGCCTCCGACTCGAACACCTTCTGTAGCCCAGTATATGGGATAGCGAGCCTCACCCGCACCCCCTCATAGGGGCCGCCTCCTTCCCTCACTTCGTCTTCAAAGGTCTCGGTGGAGGAAGGCTCTACATCCTGAGATATAACGACCAAGGTATTGTCGTCGGCGTCGGGGATGGTGAACGAGGCCGAGGCGGGAGTGGTGAAACCGGGGGCGGTGGTGGTTCCGGACAAGATCACCGTCTCGATGCCTTCGCCGACCAAGTTGTCGTCTACCGTGGTCAAGGTGAAGGTGGCCGACCCGGAGCGGGCGCCCGCGGGAATGGTTATATCGAACGTGTCGTTGGTCTTGTCGGTGGAGAAGTCGTTCGCCTCCACAGTGCCTGCCGTGCTGACCAGCACCGACACCACGGTGGCGGTCTCCAGTGTCTTGGCGCCGGCCGGGAAGGCGGCCGTAACCTTCACCGTCTTGACCGCGCCCTCGTTCACGCTGGACTGCACCCCTGCGGCGGCGTTGTCCGTATCCACGCTCAGGGCGATCGTGGGATGGCCGGTGTCGTTGTCGGAGTCGATGGTGATGGAGTCGGCGGTAACCGTCATGCCGGAGAAGTCGGCGGCGCCGGACAGGGTGATGGTTTCCGGGGTTATGTCGAGCACCTCGTCATCGGTGATGGTCAGGGTGAAGGTCTCCGACGACGACCGTCCGCCGGCCGGGATGGTCATGTCGAAGGTGTTGTTGGTCTTGTCGGTGGAGAAATCGGACGATTCGGCCTTGCCCGTCGTTCCCTCGCCCGACACCGTCACCGAAATGGTGACGTCCGACTCGAAGGTCTTGGAACCGGCCGGCAGCGCGGCCGTGACCGTGGCCGTGACCGCCGCGTCCCCCTCCCCGATCGTGTCCTGATCCCCCGGCGTACCGCTGTCCAGATCCACGCTCAGCGCCGCGGCCGGCGGGTCGTCGTTGTCGGTGATCTCTATCGAGGTGCTGATCACCCTCACCCCGACCGCAGCGGAGGTACCGGAAACGGTGATGTCCTCCGCCCCTTCCACGGATACGTCCTCGGTCGGATCCAGACTGAAAGTGGCCGAACCGCTGCTCTGCCCGGCCGGAATCGTGACCGTGAAATCGGCCACCGCCGCGAAGTCGGCCGCCTCCGCCTCCCCCGTACCGCCGGCGCCGTCCACCGACACCGTGACCGCCACCGCCGATTCGAAGGTCGTGCCGCCCGGCACCGAAGCCGTCACCCGGGCCGTCTTGGCGGCCGAGGCCTCCCCCACGCTCGACTGCACCCCGCTGGCGGCGTCGTCCGCATCCACGCTCAAGACTATGGCGGGAGGGGCGTCATCGTCGTCGATGGTCACCATCGCCCCGTTGACGGTAAAACCGGAGGCAGTTCCGGAAACGGCCAGATCCTCGGCGCCCTCCACCCGCTCGTCGTCGGCGGTGGTCAGGCTGAAGGTGGCAGAACCGCTGGCGGCGTTGGCGGGGATGGTCACGGTGAAGTCGGACACCGCGGTGAAATCGTTGGCTTCGGCGCCGCGGGTTCCCCCGGCGCCGGCCACCGAAACGGTTATAGCGGTGCTCGAAGTACGGGAAACGTTGTCCGCATAGGAGGCTGTAACCGTAACCGTCTGGTCGTCCACCCCCTCCCCGATGCTGGGCTGGTACCCGGCCAGCACGCTGTTGGTGTCCACCTTGAGGTCGATGCGGTTGGGAGACAGGTCGTTGTCGGCGAGCAGGACGGCGACGGAACGAACCGTGTAACCGTCGGCCCCCCGCCCCTCGATCACTATCGTCTCGACCCCCTCGTCCATCGAGCTGTCGTCCACCGCCGTGATGTCGACCCGGGCGGGGGTGACCCGTCTGGGGTTGCCTGTGTGGATGGTTAGCTGATCCCTGCCGGAGACGAAAGCGGTGGTGAAATCGGTCCCGGAAGTGGCGGTGCCGCCGGTGAAGGTGAAATCCCGCACCGTTACATTGCCGGTCGGGTGCTTCCCGGCGGGGAGGGTGCCGGACACCTCGAAGCAAACCTTCCCATCCCCCTCACTGATGTGGTCCGAGGCGGGTTGGGAGTCGGTTGGTTGGCATTTGACGGCCCGGGCCGCCAGGTTGACGATCGCCGGGTCGTCGTCCTCGATCGTGAACAGCCCCTCGTTGATCGTATAGGGGGAGGTTTCCCCGAATCGCAGTCGTACCTTTGCGGTCTCCGGCCCTTCGATAAAAGGGTCGTTGAAGGGGATGACACCGATAGTGCCCGAACCCCGCACCTGGTTTTTAGGGATGGTCACAGTCACATACGGCCCACCGGAGAAACTGAGGTCCCCCGGGTTGAATCCGATTGGGGTAGTGGCTGTAACCCCTACCACCCACAGACGGAGGGTGGTGTCGGAGTCCACCGCCCCGGAGGCGAACTCGGCGGTCACGGTCACGGTGGTGGTGCCTGCGTCCTCGGCGATGGAGGTCTGCTGCCCGGGGTCGGAGCTGGTGTCCACTTTCAGGTCGATGGTGGTGGGGGCGGGGTCGTTGTCGGTGATGGTGACCCGGGTGCTGACCGCCTGCCCGAACACCGAAGCCATGAACTGGACCTGTTCGGCGGACACCTCGTGTATGGAGTCGTCGGTGGGGGTGAGGGTGACCGTCTTGGAACCCTGTGTGGCCCCGGCCGCCACCGGCACCGTGAAGTCAGTGATGTTCGCGAAGTCGGTTCCCGCCGTAGCCCCGACCCCGGTTACGGCGACGGCCACCCCGGTTTCCGAGGTCAGCTCGGAGGTGGCGGCGTGGGGGAATCGAACGGTGAGGGTGATGGAGGTCGGGCCGGCGTTCTCGTCCACCGAAGTCTTGTCGATCCTCAACTGGAACTGCGAATCCTGGTCCCGGATGGTGATCGAGGCCGGGTTGACGACGTATCCGCTCAGCGAAGAGGTCAGGGACACCGTCTCCAGCCCTTCCAGCGCCGTGTCGGAGGCGGCGGCGAAACTGATGGTGGCCGTACCGCTCCGCGAGTTGGCCGGGATGGTCACGTCCACCGTGGCCGGAGCGGTGAAATCGCCGGCTTCGGCGGTGTCGGCCGCGAGGGAAACCGTGAAGGTAGTCGACGATGTCAAGGCGGCCGCCCCGTTGGGAACGGAGGCTTTGACCGCCACCGTCCGGGTGTTGCCCTCCACCACGTAGTTCTGCTCCCCGGTGTCGGTCTGCGTATCCACGCTCAGGTTTACGGTGGGGACGGTGTCTGCGTCGTCGTCGATGATCACAAACGCCCCGTTGACGGTGTGCCCGGCCGCCGTGCCGGTAACAGCTATATCCTCGGGCCCTTCCACCAGATCGTCGGAGGCGGTGGTCAGGCTGAAGGTGGCGGACCCGCTGGCGGCGTTGGCGGGGATGGTCACGGTGAAGTCGTTGACCGCGGTGAAATCGTTGGCTTCCGCCCCGTAGGCGCCGGCGGACGCCGCCACCGACACGGTAACTGTGGTGGCTGACGATTTGGACGCCCTCTCCGCATAGGCGGCGGTTACCGTCACCGTCTGGTTGGCGGCCCCTTCCGCAACGCTGGGCTGGACGCCGACGAGGGGGTGCGCCGCGTCCACCATCAGGTTGATGCGGTTGGCCGAATAGTCGTGGTCGTGGAGCCGGATCGCGACGGGGCGCACCTTGAACCCGGCGTCGGCCTGCCCTTCGATAACGATCGTCTCGACCCCTTCGTTGACCGCCGTATCATCGAGCGCCGCGATGCTGACTAAGGCCGTCATATGTTGGGTTTCGGCCAATCTCTGGAATGTTATCTGATTCCGGGGTCCTGTCGATTGCTCAACGAACGCCCAGTTGTAATCGGTTCCCGAAGCGGCGGTCCCCCTGATAGTCAGGTTGCTGACCGTTACCGGCCCGGCGGTGCGGGTGCCATACGGCAAGGACCCGAGTATGCCGAAGCAGACGGAGCCAAAGCCCTCACCCTCATAGATGTCGTCATTGCCGTTGGCGTGAGTAATACACCTGATCGGACGCAGGTTGATTATCGCCTCTTCGTCGTCTTCGATGGTGAACTCCGCCGAGTTGACCGTGTAGGTGGAGGTCCCCCGGAGGGACACCGTGACGGTCTTGGGCGCTTCGCCCGCTACGGCGTTGTTGTCGGGGGTGACGGTGACGGTGGCGGTTCCCCGCACCTGGCCCTGTGGGATGGTCAAAGAGAAGTTGGAGGTCGCCGCCCCTGACAGCTGCAGGTTCACGGCGGTGGCGGACTCCACCGCGGTCCCGGAGGCGAACTCGGCGGTCACGGTCACGGCGGTGGCGCCTGCGTCCTCGGCGATGGTGGTCTGCTGTCCGGAGTCGGAGCTGGTGTCAACGGACAGGTCGATGACGGTGGGGGCGGCGTCGTCGTCGGTGATGGTCACCGCCGCAGAAGCGGTGCGTCCGAACAGCGACCCGGTGAACTCGACCTGTTCGGTGGAGGTTTCAACGAGGACGTCGTCGGTGGGGGTAAGGGTTATCGACTTGGACCCGCTGACCGCCGCCGCCGCCACCGGCACCGTGAAATCGGCGATGTTCTCGAAGTCGGTTCCGGCGGTCGCCCCGACCCCGGTCACGGTTACCGACACCTGGGTCTCCGCCGCCAGCTCCGAGGTGGCGGCGTTGGGGAACGACACGGTCAGGTCGACGGTTGTGGCGCCCGCGTCCTCGTTCACCGAAGACACGCTCGCCGCCAGCGTGAACCCGGCGTCCTCGTCCGCGATGGTGAGGGAGGCCGGGTTGACCGTGTAACCGGCCAAGGTGGAGGACAGGGACACCGTCTCCGGCCCCTCCAGTATCGTGTCGGAGGCGGCCGTGAAGCTGAAGGTGGCCGTACCGCTGGTCTGGCCTGAGGCGATGGTCACATCCACCGAAGCGGGGGCCGTGAAATCGGTGCTCTCGGCCGTGTCGGCCGCGATGGTGACCGTGAACACAGCCGCGGTGCTCAACGCCGCCTCCCCGTCCGGCAGCGCCGCTTTTACGGTGACCGTCCTGGTGTCGCCCTCGTCCACGTGACTCTGCTCGCCCGAGTCGGTCTGGGAATCCACGCTCAGGTTTACGGTGACGGAGGCTTCCTGTTGGCCGGAGACGATCCGGTCGCCGGGCGGCTCGGGCGGCGCGGTCACGGTCGGCTCTTCTATGGTCGGTTCGTTGTCGGTGATGGTTATCTCGGCGCCGGTGATGTCCCCGATGCCGGATGCGGCGGTGGTCCCGGAAATGTCCACCGTCTCGCCGCCTTCGGACACCTGGTCGTCGATGGCCTCCAGAGTGAACTCGGCCTGCCCGCTGGTCTGACCGGCGGGGATGGTCACCGCAAAGTCATCAACGGGGTTGAAGTCCTCCGCCCCGGCCTGCCCGATTCCCCCTTGGCCGACGACCGACACCGTGACCTCCGTATCCGTCTCCAGAGCCTGCGACCCGTCCGGGAAAGCGGCGGTCACGACCACCCCCGCCGCCCGGCCTTCGGAGACCTCGGTCTGGGCGCCCTCGGCCTCGGAGTCGGTGTCCACACTCAAAGCGATGGAAATCGGGCCGGTCTCTTCCTCGTCCTCGGTTTCCTCGTCGCCTTCCTCGTCTCCTACACCTTCGTCGCCGTCACCGCCCCCTGAACCGTCACCCTCATCATCACCCTCACCCTGCCCATCATCGCCCTGCTCACCGCCCTCACCCTCATCGCCCTCACCCTCATCACCATCACCCTGCCCATCATCGCCCTGCCCACCGCCATCACCCTCACCACCGTCGCCATCGCCCTGCCCATCATCACCCTGCTCATCACCATCACCCTCATCACCATCACCCTCATCGCCGACCGGCGGCCGGTTCTCGCCCTCAGGGACGGTTCCTTCGTTCGCGGGGACGGTGGTGGAGGTCGTCGTAGGAGGAACGGGGACGGTGGTAGAGGTCGTCGTAGGAGGAACGGGGACGGTGGTAGAGGTCGTCGTAGGAGAAGCGGCGAGAGTGGTAGAGGTGGTCGTAGGAGAAGCGGGGACGGTGGTGGTAGTCGTCGCAGGAGAAGCGGCGAGAGTGGTAGAGGTGGTCGTAGGAGAAGCGGCGAGAGTGGTGGAGGTGGTCGTAGGAGAAGCGGGGACGGTGGTGGTAGTCGTCGCAGGAGGATCGGCGAGAGTGGTGGTAGTCGTCGCAGCGCTGGTCGTAGATGTCGACTCGGGCGAGGCCGGAGCAGAAGTGGCAGAAGACGACGAAGAGGGGACGGTGATCAGGACCTCGGACTGCGCCCCCACGGCAGCGACCATCAGAAAAGCGGTAACCCCCGCCGTCCCGGCCAAGAACCGCATACGACGGCCGAACCCGCTCATCACTCGGCCCCAACCCCAGAAAAAGCGACTAGGCAATCACTGGTATGTGACGACCTAGCCGCATCCGTTCGGCGACTAACCGATCCGCGACAACACAACTTCCGACATCGGCACCACAGAGACGAGAGCGCCGCCCCTAACGCTCCGGTCCGTCTAACCGGCAAAACTGCAACCCCCCCCCCCAGCCGCTACCGGAACACCGTGCACATACCCGTCCACGCGCCTTCTTCCTCCATTACCGTTCCTTGAGTACCCCGCCAAAATACCCGCTTTCGCGAAGTACCCCAACAGGGTGATTGTACCGTGCTTCTTTACAAAATGTCAATCAGTGCGGGAGTTCACAGGAATACCCCTCTGAGCAGGGGTTTTCCGGCGTAGAGGAGGGCTCGTGTCCGGTGCTCGGCGCAGTCGCGGAACCCGAAAACCGATTCGTTCGATCCGTTCGGGTGAGCTTGCCGCGGGCGCCGGCAGCGCGGCCGCCGGCGCAACGGGCGTGAGCGCCGGTCGACGATCCGGGTGCGCCGCCGCCTCAGGGTGCGTCCGGCGGGAACAAGTCTGCGGCGAGGTCGTCAGAAAAACTTTGACTGTGGTAATATCTTATCGGGAATATCGCCGACCTAGTGGGGGTTGTAACAGATATGAACGAAGCACCGCTCCTGATCTATCCGTCCGCCGCTCAGCCGGCCGTCTACGGCGCCCTGTCGTGGCGCGACCGGGCGGCCTGCGGAGACACCGACCCCAACCTGTTCTTCCCGGACGACGGGGACGTCATCGGGACCGAGCGGGCCAAGGCGGTCTGCGCTTCCTGCCCGGTCGCCCGGCACTGCCTGTCGTTCGCGCTCGAGACCAACCAGGTCGAGGGTGTCTGGGGGGGCACCACCAAGGGCGACCGCCGCAGGCTGCGGAGGCAGCTGCTCAAGGAGTTCCGCGAAGCGGGCTGATCCCCGCCGTCTCATACCGGCGACCGGCTGCCCTCCGGCATACCGGTTGTTCTTCCCGCATCCGGTTAGCCTGAATGACAAATGGGTGATTTCCTAACCGACAACGCCGCCGACCTCGGCCTGAGCCTGCTGATCTTCGTCAGCATCTTCACGCTGCGGTACATGGTGATGCGCACCGTGATGGTGCGTCTGCAGGACTCGGGCGGGATATTCCGGGCTCGGAGGGTATCCCTCTACATCTCGGTGGCCGTGTTTCTGCTCGCCTTGGGGTGGGTCTGGACGCATCAGCTGACCAACGCCGGTTCCTTCATCGGGATCCTGTCGGCGGGCGTCGCCATCGCCCTCACGGATGTGCTGAAGAACGTGGCCGGGTGGGTGTTGATCATGACCCGGCGGCCCTTCAAGGCAGGCGACCGGATCGAGATCGGCCCCCATTCGGGAGACGTGATCGACATCCGGATGTTCCGGTTCAGCCTCTTGGAGATCGGCAACTGGATCGACGCCGACCAGTCGACCGGACGCATGCTCCATGTGCCCAACGGCCTGCTGTTCTCCGAGCCGATGGCCAACTACACGGAGGGGTTTCCCTTCATCTGGCACGAGGTCCCGGTAACGGTCACCTTCGAGAGCGACTGGGAGAGCGCCGTGGAGATGGTGCAGGGGGTGATCGAACTTCATGCCGCCGATCCCGTGGAATCAGGGGCGGCGGCCTACCTGGAGAAGGCGGCGAGCCAGTACTTCATCCACTACCGGTATCTGACGCCCACCGTGTATGTGAAAGCCATCGACTTCGGGATCCAGGTGACCGGCCGCCTGCTGGTGCCGGCGCGGAGCCGCCGCGACGCCAATTCCAAGATCTGGCAGGATCTGCTCAGGAGGATCGAAGCGGCGCCGAACATCGATCTGGCCTACCCGACCACCCGTTTCTACAGGGCGGACCTGGAAGGCGCCGCACCCCCTACCGCTACCGTATCCCGCGAAACAGGAAAGGCAGGTCGAGGATGACCGAACGCATCTACTCCACCGACTCCTACGCCGCAGAGATGTCCGCCGAGGTGGTGGCCGCCGACCGCGACGACCGACGGGTGCTGCTAGACCGGACGGTTTTCTATCCGGGAGGCGGCGGCCAACCGATCGACCAAGGAGCTCTCTGGGTGGGGGACGACCGCTTGGAGGTGGTGAAGGTAACCCAGGACGCAGACGGAGTATGGCACTGGCTAGACGAGGGCGTACCCGGTGTAGGAACCCAGGTCGAAGGCCGGATCGACTGGGAGCGGCGCTACCTGCTGATGCGCACCCACACCTCGCTGCATGCTCTCTGCGGGGTAGTCTGGGATTGGTTCCGCAGCCCCGTAACCGGCGGCAACATGGAACCAGGCCGCGGCCGCCTGGACTTCGAGCTACCCAACTGGGACCCCGACAAACGAGGCCCACTAGAGGAAGCATTGAACGCCGCCATAGCCCGCCACCACCCCATAGAGGTCTCGTTCCTCCCCCGCAAAGAAGCCGACGCCGACCCAAGCCTGATCCGCACCAAAGTAAACCTGATCCCAAAGTCCATCCAAAAGATCCGAGTAATAGACCTAGTAGGCCTAGACCGCCAAGCAGACGGCGGCACCCACGTAAAGTCAACCGCCGAAGTAGGCCAAGTAAAGATAACCAAAGTACAATCCAAAGGCCGAGGCTTCAGAAGAATCCGCCTAGCCCTAAACAACCCAAAAACCTAAGAAAAACCAAAGACGCCGCCCCGCCAGGGAAATCCAAAACCGAAACCCCTCCGTTCGACTGACGATATGTCTAGCAATCACCGGAACCACCCGCCAGAATCGCCCGCCATCACCCCATGCCCCCCGCTGAACCCGACGGCTATACCAGATACAACCCCCACCGGCCGAAACCGCCAAACCGCCATCCACCCGATGTCCCATGTCCCATGCCCCCGCTACCCACCGTCCCCATACCCCCGCTACCCGCCGTCCCCATACCCCCGCTACCCGCCGTCCCCATACCCCCGCTACCCGCCGTTTTTCGCGTTCTGCCCGCGAAAACCCCGGCTTCGCCGGGACCCTCCCCCGCCACCACCGCCAAAGAAGATTCCCGCTGTGGACGGCGCGTCCGCACCGCCCGCCGCCGAAGTTCAGCCGCCCGGCTAGTTTCAGCGCCCGCCTCAGTAAGCCGTCGGCCCCTGAAGGGTCCGGCGGCCCGCCGGGACAGAACGCTGCCTATGATCACAGATGCCCGGACACCTGCGATATCCATCTCCCATAATATATACCACAAGGCTATGACAACACCAAGACCCTTGTCGAGCATCCCGCCCGATTTTTTTCGCGAGGAGAAATCATCCCCGCCCGATCCGGTAGCGTTGCCCCAGACGAGGTTGCTTCTCTGCGAAATGCTCACCAGAGAACCCGACGGCTATGCCGTCTGCAGCCGCCACCAAACCACCCGCCCCCATCACCCCATCCTCACCAACGAACCCGACGACAACGCCAGCAAAAACCACCCCGCCAGAATCGCCCGCCATCGCCCCATGCCCCCCGCTGAACCCGACGGCTATGCCAGATACAACCCCCACCGGCCGAAACCACCAAACCGCCATCCACCCGACGCCCCTGCTGCCCGCCGTTTTTCGCGTTCTAACCGCGAAACTCCCCGGCTTCGCCGGGCCCCTCCCCCGCCGCCACCGATCCACCGTCTTCGTGCCGCGGCGGGCGTGTTCCACCCGACCGCACCATCTGCGTTCAGCACGGCTAGTTTCAACGCCCGCCTCAGTAAGCCATCGACCCTAAAAGGGTCCGGCGGACCGAGGGGCTGGACGCTGCCTATATGATCGCAGATGCCCGGGACACCTGCGATATCCATCTCCACAATGTATATCACATGGCTATGACAGAACCAAGACCCTTGTTGCGCATCCCCTCTGATTTTTTTCGCGAGGGGGATTCTCCCCGCCCGATCCGGTAGCATTGCCTGACGAGGCGGCTCCTTACGGGGTTGCTTCTCTGCGAAGGGAGGAAGCATGGGCTTGGCCGAGGACTTGGCAGGACGCATCGGCGAGGCGGTCGGGGCGGGCGGCTGGCACACCGTCACCCAGGCGGACATCGACCGGTTCGCCGAGGTGACCGTCGACCGCAACTGGATACACGTGGACGCCGACCGCTCCGCCCGGGGGCCCTTCGGCGCAACCATCGCCCACGGATTCCTGACCCTGTCGCTGATCACCGGCATCGGCCCCCATCTGGAACTGCCCGCCGGGGTAACCGCTATCAACTACGGCCTCGACCGGGTGCGGTTCATCACTCCGGTCCCGGCCGGGTCGAGGGTGCGGGCGTCGGCGCGGCTGACCGGTGTGAGCGAGACCACCCGCGGGATCAGGGTGGAGCAGAAGGTCACGGTCGAGCTGGAAGGAAGTGACAAACCCGCCTGCGTGGCCGAGACGGTGCTCCTGTTGATTCCAAGCTGATCGATTCCAAGCTGACGACCTGAGCCCGGGCCGCCGCCCCAGGCCGCCGAAGGCAGCCCCCCGGTATGGAGGTCAGGCGATGGGCAGGTCCCGATGGGTGTACGACCTCTTGCCCGGCCCGTAGTCCCCCGCCGCATGGCCCTTCCCGCTGAGCAACCACTTGGTGGTGAACAGGCCGTCCGCCCCCATGGGGCCCCGGGCGTGGACCCGTCCGGTGGCGATCCCCACCTCGGCCCCCAACCCGTAGCGGTATCCGTCGGCGAACCGGGTGCTGGCGTTCCAGAACACCGAGGAGGCGTCCACCGTATCGAGGAACCGCCGGGCGGCCTCGGCGTCTTCGGTGACGATCGTGTCGGTGTGGGCCGAACCGTAGGCGTGGATGTGTTCGATGGCCTCCTCCAGCCCGTCCACCTCCCGGGCGGCGATGGTGAGATCGCCGAACTCCTGCCCGAAGTCGGACTCCCGGGCGGCGGACACCCCCGGCGCCATGGCCTGCACCGCCTCGTCGCCGCGAACCTCCACCCCGGCGTCCAGGAGCGCCTGCACCACCGCGGCGCCCCCCGGAAAGGCGCGGTGGATCAGCAGGGTCTCGGCCGCGTTGCATACCGCGGCGTAGTCGGTCTTGGCGTCCACGGCCACCCGCACCGCCATGCCGGCGTCGGCGGCGGCGTCTATGAACACGTGGCACACCCCGTCGGCATGCCCCAGCACGGGAATCCTCGACGCGGACTTGATGGAGCGGACCAGCTCGTTGGAACCGCGGGGAATCACGAGGTCGATGTATTCGTCCAGCTCGAGCAGGTCGGCCACGGCCTCGCGGCCTTCGATGTTCTGCACGGCGTCGGGGTCGGCCCCCGCCTCGACCACCGCCTCCCGCAGCAAGTCGGTGAGGGCCCGGTTGGAATGACGGGCTTCGGAACCCCCCTTCATGAGAACGGCGTTGCCGGTGCGCAGGGCCAGCGAGCCGATCTGGACAACCGCGTCCGGGCGGCTCTCGAAGACGATCAGGAGGACACCGATCGGCGCCCGCACCTGCTCCAGGACCAGCCCCTCGTCCAGCTCCCGCCTGAGCAGCGGCCTCCCCACCTGGTCGGAGTGGCCGATCAGCACCCGGACCCCTTCCCGCAGGGTTTCCAGCTTGGCGGGCGAAAGCGCCAACCGCTCGATGATGGACCCCGGAAGCTCCCCGGCGCCCGGGGCCTCCAAATCGAGCCGGTTGGCGGCGATCAGGCCGGCCTCCCGCTCGCGCAGGAGCCGCTCGAGATGCCGCAGCACCTCGGTCCGGATCTCGCCGCCCGCGGCCGCCAGCCCGCGCTGCGCACGCCGCGCCGCCCGGCCCCTGCCGCTCGGTGTCAACACCTCAACATCCTTGCGCCTGCGCCCGTCTCGGTCTTCTTGGTCTGCCTCGTCATCGCAGTCGTCATCCTACCGGCGCCGAACGACGCCTCCTGCCGCACCGGCGCCGACAGGGAGACAGGGCTTCGGGGGAGGTTCGCGGCGCGCCCGACGTCAGGCGTCTATAGACTCCGCCTCGGCTGTAGGGGCTGTACGAAATCATTGGCTCGAAGACACTGAAGTAGAAGGAGTGCGCATGACTGATATTCGACCTAGGAGACCGTTCGCGGTACTCGCCGTCCTGGCGCTGACGGCCGGGATGCTGGGGGCGGCCGCCTCCGCAGGGAACGCCCAGGACGCCGAGGAGGCCGGAGGGTTCACCCTGACGATCCTGCACAACAACGACGGCGAGTCGAAGCTACTGCCCGAAGAGGGTTCCGATCCGGGGGTGGCCCGCTTCGTAGCCCTGATCAAGCAGCTCCAGGCCGAAGCATCCGGCGACGGGGTGATAACCCTCACTTCGGGGGACAACTTCCTGGCCTCCCAGGAGCTGGGCGTGTCCATGAGCCGGGAAGGGCCGCTCTACGACTCCATCGCTCTGAGCGGGGTCTACGACGCCATGGCCCTGGGGAACCACGACTTCGATCTCGGACCCGAGTTCACCGCCCGGTTCATCACGGGGTTCTCGCCGGCCATCCCCTTCCTCTCCGCCAACATGGACTTCTCGGGGGAGCCGTCCCTGCAGGCGCTGGTCGACAGCGGCCTGATATCCGGCAGCGCCGTGATCGAGAAGGGCGGGGAGCGGATCGGGGTGATCGGAGCGGTCACGCCCATGCTGCCCAACATCTCCAGCCCCCGGAACGCGGTGGTCTCCGACGTGCTCACCGCGGTGTCCGGGGAGGCGGAGAGCCTGGGCGCCCAAGGCGTGAACAAGATCATCCTGGTGAGCCACCTCCAGGACGTGGCCGAAGAGATCGAGCTGGTGGCGATGCTCTCCGACGTGGACGTGGTGATCGCCGGAGGAGGGGACGACCTGCTCCGCAACGAGGGGGACACCTGCATGCCGGACGAGGAACCGGCGTCGCCCTATCCCAACTGGGTGGCCGACTCCGACGGAACCATGGTGCCGGTGGTCACCGCTCCGGGCGGGTACCGCTGCATCGGGGAGCTGAACGTCACCTTCGACGACGCCGGGAAGGTCACGGCCGCCCAGGGCCGCTCCATCGGGGTGGGCTTCGACGTGGCGCCCGATCCTGTGGTCCAGGCAGAGGTGATCGAACCCCTGGCGGCGGCGGTGGCAGGCATCGACGCCCAAGTGATCGGAACCAGCGAGGTGGAACTGGACGGACGCAGGTCCATGATCCGCACGGCGGCGACCAACGAGGGCAACCTGATGGCCGACGCCCTGCGCGCCGCGGCCGCCGGCCTGGCCGATGATTTCGGCAGCCCGGCGCCGGACGCGGCGGTCCAGAACGGAGGGGGCATCCGCAACGACTCGGTGATACCCGCCGGGGACATCACCTTAGGGACCACCTGGGACATCGCCCCGTTCCGCAACTTCGCGGTGGTGGGCGAGGTTTCCCGTGAGACCTTCCATATCCTGCTCGAGCAGGCCGTGGACCGGATACCCGGCGCCGCAGGCCAGTTCGCCCAGGTCTCGGGGTTCACCCTCACCTACGATCCCTCCGCCCCGGCCCGGGAGATCGCCCGTGACGGCGACTGTTCCCTGGTCGGAAACCCCGGAGAGCGGGTGAGGGAGGTGGTTCTCTCCGACGGTACGGTCATCGTCAGGGACGGCGCCGTGGTGCCGGGAGACCCGGTGGTGCTGGCCACCATCGACTTCCTGGCCGGCGGCGGGGACTGCTACCCCTTGACGGATGTCGCCTTCACCAAGCTGGGCGTCACCTACCAGCAGGCCTTGGCCGACTACATCTCCACGAATCTGGGCGGGACGATCACCGCGGCGGACTACCCGTCCGGCGGCGGGGGCCGCATCGTCGCTCTGGAACCCGCCGAAGAGGATGACGACGGGGATGACGAGGGTTCGGCCGCCCGGCAGGTGCGGGTGGAAGCGGGCGACTACCTGCGGACGATCGCCATGACCCATCTGGGAGACGAGAACCGCTGGCCGGAGATATACGACCTCAACAAGGGCGTTATGCAGGCCGACGGGCGGTCGCTGACCAACCCCGACCTGATCCACATCGGTTGGTTGCTGCAGCTCCCGTGACGCATGTAGAATGAGATCCCCTTACAAAACTTCCTCACCAGGAACGATGACACCCCGGACCTTCCGCCGGGGTGTCATCGCGCCGGGATCCTCGGATCGATGACCCTCGAATAGGGACCTCCTCCGGTCTGCGGCCTCGGGCCTCCTCGAAATGTCACAGCCGGGAGGGATACTTGAACGATGAAGATCGATGCGGACCGCCGGTGTATCGCCCGGCGCTCTCCCGGTTTCAACCGGTGATGCCTTCCCGCCTGTCCAAAGGAGGCCTGTTGCTCCTGGCCGGCGCGGGCCTGGCGGCGTCGATCGCCCTGGGCGCCTGCCGCCAGGAACCGAACGGCAGCCCTACACCTGACGACGCCCCCGCTTCTGCTCCCACAACGGCGCCGTCCGCAACCGTTTTGCCGGCGGCCGCCGCCCTCCCGACGACGACCACCACCCCACCGACAACCGTTGCACCCACGACCACCACCCTTCCGGCGGCCGCCACCATCCCACCGACAACCTCTGCGCCGGCGGCCACCACCCCGCCCACAACCGTTGCGCCCACGACCACCACCCCGCCAACGACCACCCTTCCGGCGGCCACCGCCGCCGCCCGGTCGGACACCGCCGCTTCATCCACCCCGCCCGTCGAGAAGGAACCCCGCTCCTTCACCATCGCCGCCACCGGCGACCTGCTCATCCACGGACCGGTCGCCGACCGGGCCCGCACCGCGGACGGCTGGAACTTCACCCCGATGTTCTCGATGGTCGCCCCCCGCCTGCGCTCCGCCGACCTGGCCGTATGCCATGTGGAATCGCCGATGTCGCCCGACAACACCGGGCTCTCCGGCTACCCGCGCTTCCTGGTTCCCAACCAGCTGGCCGAGGCGATCCGCGAGGCGGGCTACGACACCTGCTCGCTGGCCTCCAACCACTCCGCCGACTGGGGCGCCGATGGGGTGGCGGGCACGATCGAGGCGCTCGACCGCGCCTGGGTGGCCCACTCGGGAATGGCCCGCTCCCCTCCCGAGCAGAAGCGGATCAACCTACTGGAGGTGAAAGGCGCCTGGGTGGCCCACCTGTCCTATACGTACGGCTTGAACACGGGGCCCCTGCCCGCCGAGCGGTCCTACCTCGCCAACCTCGTCGACGAGGCGGCGATCCTCGGCGAAGCCCGCCGGGCCAGGACCGCGGGGGCGGGATTCGTCATCCTGTCGCTGCACTGGGGCGCCGAATACAGGCGGCTCCCCACCCGCTACCAGACCGGCCTCGGTGCCCGGCTCCTGTCCTCCCCCGACATCGACCTCATCCCCGGCCATCACGCCCATGTGGTGCAGCCCGTGGTGGAGATCGACGGTGAATACCTCGTGTACGGGCTGGGCAACTTCCTGTCCAACCAGTCCAACCGCAGGTGCCCAGGGTGTCCGCCGGGCATCCAGGACGGGGTGATCCTGCACCTCACCGTCACCGAGGACCGCACCTCCGGCAGATGGCGCGTGAGCGCGGTCTCGCACACCCCCACCCGGGTGGATCTGGCGACCTTCCGGATCGTCGTTGTTATCGACCCCGCGGACGGATACGACACCGATGAGATGGCGGCGTCGGCGAGGCGGACCGCCTCCGCCCTCGGCGCTCTGGGAACGGCAACGCCGATCCACATATGGCCCGAGCACCGCATCGACAGCCGCTGGCTCTACGGCAAAAGGTGATCTAGCTGTTCAATAAATCGATTGGCGTAGAAGGAAGCTTTTCGGACCTTATTTGGATCTATCTTCGATAGCAGTTTAAAGCTATGTGAACCCTTATTATATCGGCCTTTACTGGTATCTTTAGTTGCCTGTTCAAGCTTGTTTATTATATCCTTTTTAGGTATTCGTTCAACATCCTGATTTTGAGGTATCACCTTTTCTCGATACCCTTGACCATAATAGTCAGCTAGCCCTTTTTTGTCGGCCAGAAACCAGGACTCCATTATCTGGACCATCATATGACACTGCTCATCAGAGGCATCCTCGGGTCTTTCCCATCCATCCCTGCCCTTTAGATGTTGCCAAGGTCTATTATGTTCAAGGACCTCCTCTTCAGAATCCACAAGTAGCAGAGCTACTTCCTTCTTTCCATGAGAAGTCTCGAATTTGTCATAAGCTTCCTTACGGCTACCACAGGCAATTATTTTCGGCATCCTTCCTGAAAACCCCGCCCTTTCTATGAACGCCTGAAAGCCTTTGCGGCAATCCGTTCTGGGCTTCCCTTTACCGCCACCTTCAACATATATCTTAACGCTCACCAGCGGTTTCCTCCGAGCTCACCGCTAGTCCAGAGATCTCCAAGGCGGTATTTCTCCAGCCATGGTTTTAGTTGCCTTTTATTCAGCCTATACAAGCTTGTAACCATTTTTGGCTTCTCACATATTACAATTGATTCTGGCGCTTCTGTAAGGGCATCAACCAATATCTCTGAATGAGTAGTCACAATTATTTGACTATTTTTTGATGCTTCTATAAGTAGCTCACCCAATCCCGGAATGATATCGGGGTGTAAACCTGTTTCTGGTTCCTCTATACAGATAACTGGAGGAGGATCAGGGTTACAAAGAACAGTCAACAAACAGAGATACCGCAGAGTACCATCAGAAAGCCTACTAGATGGTATAGGAAAATCCAACCCTTTTTCATGAAATTGAATTTGTACGGTACCGTCTCTCAGGTGAGGGACTATATCATCAACCAACGGATAGAAGGACTTTATGTGTTCCATTATTTTTTTCTTGATAGGTGGACGGGTAAACAGATTATTCAACACTAGACCAAAATTTGAAGCATCCTCCAATAAGAAATCCTGTATCTGGTCTGTTGCCTGAGGAGATCTGATCGATCCAGTATTGGATACGTCCCACTCGCGATAAAATCTAATATTTTTGAATCTATCTCCCAGGTAAGTCAGCTCCGGATAAGTATCTGGATCACGACGCTGTGATAGAATTGATTTTTCAAGGCTCACCTCTTCTCTTTGCAAATATCGTTTGTACACTCTTTGTTGAGATAGATTGTCCTTTTCGGTCTCCTCTTTTTCTTGGACATTGAGTACAGGATTGCCGTTCTGAAAGCTATAATACATGTAGGGTTCAAGATATCCTGGTTGGGGTTTTTCTTCCTCAACCGCTTCGTCCACGAGTTCAAACCTTTGTCCAGATTCCCGAAAGGACAGCCGGTATCTGAGAGGTATTCTCCCAGGTTGTGAGTTTTCGGTTGTAACTTCTATGGTAGCTATGTTAAAGGCTTCATGTCCTTTCCAAATCCATTCTCGTGAACCTCCACCTAATCGAATGGGATCAAGAAGGTCTCGCGGCGCAGCCGTAAGAAGGGACAATGCCTCGATGAGATTTGATTTCCCTGAAGCATTCGGGCCGATCAGGACATTGAGGGGCTGAAGTTCGAATCTTGGGGTAAGAGGACCGTAGGAAAGGAGGTTCTGCAAACGGATTGTTCGGATGAATCTCCTGCCATCCATCTTCTGCTCCTGCTCATGCCCCGTCGAGGTCGGTAATTCTTTATCATAGTCTCTCGGGGCGATAGTCGTCGTAGATTACCAAAACGGGGGTGGCGGGGGGTTGTGAGGTGCCGGGGAGTCAAGGATGTAAGTCGATGTCCACCCTGATGGACGCGCCTAGGCGCCGCACCGAGGTGACCCGCACCGGATGGGCGTCCTCGAGCGTGGTCCAGGTTCCGCGGAACAGCGGGCGGCCCGTTCCTCCGGCCAGCAGCGGGCCGTAGTAGAGGACGCCCCGGTCGGCCAGCCCGGCGTCGAGGAAGGAGCGGAACAGGCGGGCGCCTCCCTCGAGCAGGAGGCTCTCCACCCCGAGAGCGGGCAGCCGGATCAGTCCGGCCTCCAGGTCCACCGCCTCTCCCCTGGGGCCGGGCGCCTCGATCACGGACGCCTCGATCACCCGCCCCGATGCTTCGAGGGGCCCGGGCGCCAGGATGATCGGGCCGCGCCCCAACAGCCGGGCCTGCGGCGGCAGCGCCCTCCGTCCGGCCACTATCACCGGCCTCGGCTGTCCGGGGGCCGGCGTCTCGTGCTGGCCGAGCCGGACCGTCAGCCGGGGGTCGTCGGCCCGCACGGTGCCCGCCCCCACCATCACCGCATCCACCGAACCCCGCAGCCGGTGGGCGTCCCGGCGCGCCTCGGGCGAGCTGATCCATTGGGAGGTTCCGTCGGCGGCGGCCAACTGGCCGTCGAGGGTGAGCGCCGCCTTCAGGATGACGGTAGGCCGCATGCCGAAAGCGTACCCGCCGGCCTTGGAGAAGCACCGCCGCGAGAGCCGGACCGCCCCGACCCGGGGGGGCGTAAGGGCGCGGACCTACAGCCGGCCCGCTGCAGCCCGCTCGTGGTCGAGGAGGAAACGCTTGCGGTCCAGGCCTCCGGCGTAGCCGTGCAACCGCCCGTCGGCGGCCACCACCCGGTGGCAGGGAAGGACGATGGGGATCGGGTTGGCGCCCAGCGCCCGGCCCACCGCCCGGGCCGCCTTGGGGTTCCCGGCCATGGCCGCCGTCTCCCCGTAGGTTCGGACCTGGCCCATCGGGATGGCGGCGGCGGCGTCCAGCACCCGCTCCTGGAAGGGGGTCATCAAGGAACGGTCCAAGCGGAGCTCGGGCGCCGGATGCCCGCGGAAATAGCCGTCCAGCCAGGACCGCACCTCCCGGACGGCCGACGGCAGATGGACTATGTCGGGGGAAACCTTGGCCGCCGCCGCCCGCAGCGGCTCGTCCGGGTCGTCGGTCTCGAAGGCCAATGACAGGAGCCCCCGGTGGGTCACCAGGACGGTCAGGACGCCGAGCGGCGAGGGGGCCTGCGCGTAGGCAATCCGGGCTTCCCCCTCCCGAAAGGCCCGCCGTGCGAACCCGTCCGCAGCGTCCTCGGGGGATTCGGTCAATCGGGGCGTCAGGTTCCTGACCCCCGTCGCGATGCCGCTCGTGTCAGCTCCTACGAGCAGGTCGCGGCCGCCGACCACCAAGGGCGAGGCGCCGAAAGTCGGGGTGAAGGGGTTGCGGGCCGCCATCCGCGCGAGTATACGGGCAATCGAGGGATATCGAGGGAGGTCCTTTAGATTTTTTAGATTGCTATAGACTTTATAGATATGTCCGGAGGTCGCCTTGCCGATGGGCGCCTACCCGAGGGAAGCCTCGAACTTGGACACCGCCACCGCCTCGTCCACGTAGATTGCTGTAGACTTTGTAGATTGCTGTAGATTCTTTAGATTCTTATAGACTTTGTAGATTGCCCGGAGGCGGCCTTACCCGGGTGGGCCTACCCGAGGGAGGCCTCGAACTTGGACACCGCCTCGTCCACCTCGTCGGCGGTGATGATCAAGGGCGGGGCGAAGCGCACCGTATTCGGGGTGACGTTGTTGACCAGCAGCCCGTTGCCCCTGGCTCTCTCCGTTACTTCGGCGGCCCGGTCCGATTCCAGCACCGCTCCGATCAGCAGCCCGCGGCCTCTCACCCCGACCACCCCCTCCACCGCCTCGAGGCGTGACACGAACTGCGCACCCCTCTCCCGGCTGTTGGAAAGCAGGCCGCGCTGCTCGATCTCGTCGAGGACCGCCAGGGCCGCCGATGTGATCACCGGGCCGCCGCCGAAGGTGGTGGCGTGGTCGCCGTAGTCGAAGGCCGCCGCCCGATCCTTGGACAGGCAGGCGCCTATCGGCAGCCCGTTGGCCAGCGCCTTGGCGAGGGTGGCGATGTCCGGCTCGACCCCGAGCTGCTGCCAGGAGAACCACGACCCGGTGCGTCCGAGGCCCGCCTGGACGTCGTCGAAGATCAGCAGGACGTCGCGGCTGTCGCACAGGGAGCGGAGCGCCTGAAGGTAGTCCGCATCCAGGGGCACCACCCCTCCTTCCCCCTGGGTGGTCTCGACCATCACCGCCGCGGTCTCCGGCCCCATCACCTCTGCCGCGGCGTCGATGTCGCCGGGCGGAATCTGTATGAAACCGGGCGGGAGGGGGGCGAAGGTCTCCTGCTTGTGGGGCTGGCCGGTGGCGGCCAAGGCGGCCAGGGTGCGCCCGTGGAAGGAGTCGAGCAACGACACCACCCGGTAGCAGTCCGGGCCGCGCCGTTTCTGGCCCCACCGGCGGGCCAGCTTGATGGCCGCCTCGTTGGCGGTGGCGCCGTCGTTGGCGAAGAAGACCTTGTCCAAGCCGGAGAGGGCGGTGAGCCGCTCGGCCAGCTCCACCTGGGGCGCCGTGTAGTAGAGGTTCGACACATGCACCAGCCTGGTCATCTGGCGGGCCGCCGCGGCGGCCACCGCGGCGTTGGCATGGCCGACCGCCACCACGGCGATCCCGGCCAGGCAGTCCAGGTAGTCGTTCCCGTCCTCGTCGTAGAGCCGGCAGCCGTCGCCCCTTACGAAGGTGACCGGCGCCCGCCCGTAGGTCTGGAGGACGGCGGCCGCTTCCCGTTCGGGGATGGTCGGGTGGCTGGTCATGGTGCGCCTCCGGGTGTGATCATGGTTCCTATTCCTTCGGGCGTGAAGACCTCCAGCAACACCGCATGCTGTATCCGTCCGTCGAGGATGTGGGCCTGGGGCACGCCGTTCTCCAGCGCCTCTACGCAGGACCGGAGCTTGGGAAGCATACCGTCCGAGAGGCCGCCGGCGTCCAGCATCTCGTGCAGCTCTCCCAGCGACATGCGCTCGATCAGGCTGTTCTCGTCGTCCAGGTCCCGGTACAGGCCTTCCACATCGGTGAGATAGATGAGCTTGCGGGCTCCCAGCGCCCGGGCCAGCGCGCCGGCCGCGGTGTCGGCGTTGATGTTGTGGACGGCGCCCTCCTCGCCCCTGGACAGGGGGGCCACCACCGGGACCATGCCCCGGTCGAGCACCCCTTCGATCAGATCCGGGTCCACGCGGGTTATGTCCCCCACGAAACCCAGGTCGGGGCTCCGCAGCCGGGAGGTGAACAGGCCCCCGTCGAGCCCGGTGAAGCCCACGGCCTTGGCGCCGTGGTCGGACAGGAGCCGCACGATGTCGGGGTTTATCTCCCCCGCCAGGGTGGCCTGGACCACCCGGAGGGCGTCGGCGTCGGTCACCCGCAGACCGTCCACCCATCTGGGCTCCACCCCGGCCCGGGCCATCGCCCTGGTGATCTGCGGCCCGCCGCCGTGCACCACCACGGGCCGGACCCCGACCAGCTGCAGCAGGGCGATGTCTCCGGCGAAACCGGCCTGCAGCCCCTCGTCCACCATCGCCGAGCCCCCGTACTTGACCACCACGGTGGCCCCGCCGAACTCCCGTATGTAGGGCATGGCCTCGGTGAGCACCTTCGCCTTGGTCATGGTGTAGGCGATGCGGGACCGCATCGGCGTCGGGGCGGTGTGGCCGGTAACCATCAGACCCTGCCTCCGTCGTAGGTAACGTAACCGGGGGTGAGGTCGTTGGTCAGGATGGCCGCCTTTCCGGCGCCGAGCCCCACCTGCATGTCTATGGCGAAGTCGCCGGACAGGCGTTTCCTGAGGGCTTCGGGGTCGTGGGCCATCGGCATCCCGTACCAGGCCACAACCGTGTTCTCGTAGCGTATGGTCACGTGCTCCGGCAGGACCCCGCAGCCGCCGGCCCCGGCGGCCGCCAGCAGACGCCCCCAGTTGGGATCCCCCTTGTAGAAGGAGGCGCGGACCCGGGCCGAATCGGCGACGGCTTTTCCTATGCGGCGGGCGTCGTTGTCGTCGGACGCCCCCCTTATGCGGAGGGTGACCACCCGCGTTGCCCGCTCGGCGTCCTCCGCCATCTGCCGGGCCAGATCCCGGCAGACCCGGGTAAGGCGGAGGGTGAAGGCCTCCGGGTCGGGCTCGACCCCCGAAGCGCCCGAGGCCAGCACCGCCGCGGTGTCGTTGGTCGACTGGCAGCCGTCGATGTTCAGGCTGTTGAAGCTGTCGTCGACCGCCTCCCGGAGGGCGGCTCGGAGCACCTCCGGTTCGACGAGGGCGTCGGTGGTCAGGTAGGCCAGCATGGTGGCCATGTCCGGGCGGATCATGCCGGAGCCCTTTGCCATTCCGCCGATGACCCAGCCGTCCGCCTCCTCCGCCGCCTCTTTGGTCACCGTGTCGGTGGTGAGGATGCCCTCGGCGGCCGCCCTGCCGTCCTCGGCGCTGTTCCCGAGGGCGGGGACGACCCGGGCCAGCCCGTCGCAGACCGGAGCGGCCGGCAGCACCACCCCGATCGGTCCGGTGGTCGAGAGCAGCACCTCGCCGGCGCCTGTTCCCAGCAGCTCGGCGGCCCGTTCGACCACCCGGCCGGCCGCCTCCCGGCCGTACGCCCCCACCCCGGCGTTGGCGCATCCCGACACCGCCACCACCGCCCGGAGCCGTCCGTCGGCCAAAGCCTCCCTGCCCATCTCGATGACCGGCGCCGCGGTGGTGGAAGTGGTGAACACCGCCGCTGCGGAAGCGGGCTGCTCGGCGGCGATCACCGCCAGGTCGGGCGCTCCGTCCGCTTTCACACCGCAATGACGCCCCGCGGCTTTGAAGCCCCGGGCGGCCACCACGCTCACGGCAGCCACCCGGCGGCGCTGAGGCCGGCCGTCTCGGGGAACCCCAAGGCCAGGTTGGCGCACTGGACGGCTTGGCCGGCGGCGCCCTTCCCGAGGTTGTCGATGGCGACCGCGACGATGGCCCGCTCGACGCGCCGGTCTTCGGCGGCGTATACGAGGGCGCGGTTGGACCCCACCACCCAGCGGGTATTGGGAGGCCGGTCGATGACATCCACGAAGGTCGAGGAGGCGTATGCGCCCCGCAGGACTTCGTCCACCGCGCCCGGCTTCGTGAGGTTGGCCGAGCAGGTGGAGAGCAGGCCGCTCTGCATGGGTATCAGGTGGGGGGTGAACTGCACGGGGACCGCCCTGCCCGACGCGGCTTCGAGCCCCATCTCGATCTCGGGGCGGTGGCGGTGGGAGGCCACGCCGTAGGCCCGGACGCTCTCGTCGACGGCCCCGAAGGTGAGGTCGGACCGCAGCCCGCGCCCCGCCCCGGTGGCGCCCGACATGGAATCGACCACGATGGGGCCTTCGATCACCCCGGCGGACAGCAGCGGCGCCAGGCCGAGCAGGGCCGAGGTGGGGTAGCACCCCGGCACCGCCACCTTGTCCGCCCCGGGGAGGGAGGCGCCGAACAGCTCCGGCAGCCCGTACACCCAGGCGCCGAGCTCGTCCGGCATCGGATGAGGCCCGCCGTATGCATATTCATAACGTTCGGGGGTGTCCATGCGGAAGTCGCTGCCCAGGTCGAACACGGACACACCGGCCCGGGCGAGGCGAAGGCCCGCCTCCCACGACCTGCCGTGGGGCAAGGCCAGGAAAGCCGCCTCCACCTCGGGGAGCCGGTCGAGGTCGATGGCTTCGAGCACCCGGTCCGGACCGGGCAGCTGAGGGTGGACCTCGCCGAGGGCCATGCCCGCCTGGGTGTGCGCGCCCAGATAGACCGCCTCCAACGACGGATGGCCGTCGACGAGGCGAATCATCTCACCTCCGGCATACCCGGAGGCCCCCAATATTGCGGTTCTCACGCCCATGATGTGAATTATAATACAGCTTTCTGCATAATCATGCAAAACCGGAGGCTACGCGTTTTTCGCGTTCTCGGCCCCAAACCGCCGGCTTCGCCGGGCCCTCTTACCGTGTTCTGGCATGTCCCCGTGGGATGATTCGGGGATGGTTGCCCGTCACGGCGGGTAGGGCTGTCGGGCCCTGTCAGATAGATGACTTGGGGCGTGGTGCCGCCCGCCGTGTTGGGTGTGGTTGACCTCTAACAGGAACATGCTCCCCTTACCGTGTTCTGGCATGTCCCCGTGGGATGATTCGGGGATGGTTGCCCGTCACGGCGGGTAGGGCTGTCGGGCCCTGTCAGATAGATGACTTGGGGCGTGGTGCCGCCCGCCGTGTTGGGTGTGGTTGACCTCTAACAGGAACATGCTCCCAGGTTCTGGGGCTTTGTAAGGTGGTTGACGGCAGCTGCGCCCGTGGGCGGGTGACCTGTGGAAAAGCTGATTTCGTTGGAAGGAGACAATGATGGATCCCACAGGGATCGGGGTGTTCGTGGGTGTGGACATCGCCAAAGAAGAACATTTCTGCCAAGCGATAGGCGCTGGAGGAGCCGAGCTGTTCGCCCGGGCGGTGGGCAACAACGAGGCAGACCTGGAAGGAATGATCGACCAGGCCGAGGTGTCGGGGCGGGTGGTGCTGGTGGTCGACACCACCAGCTCGGGTGCTCATCTGCTGCTGGCAGCGGCTGCCCGCCGGCGGATACCCGTGGCGTATGTGAGCGGTCTCCAGATGCGCCGAGCGGCGGAACTGTACGCGGGTTCGGCCAAGACCGACCCCCTGGACGCGTGGGTGCTGGCGGACTTCGCCCGCCGCAACGCCGATCGTCTGGTATGGGTCGAGGTAACCGACGAAGTGTTGATCCGGATGCGGGTCCTGTCGGGCCGCGATGAGGACCTGGCAGCCGACTCGACTCGGACGATCAACCGTCTTCGGGACGCGATGGTGTCTGTTTCCCCTGGTCTGGAGCGTGTTCTGGGTTCCAAACTAGTCCAGAGGGGCGTCCGTGAGCTGCTGGTGCGCTGGCCTGTGCCCACAGATCTGCGAGCAGCGGGTAAGACACGGATAAGAAACTTGTTGAAAAAGTATTATTCCAACAAGCCGCACAAGGCGGTTGAGCTGACAGACCGGATCTGGGCGGCGCTCGGAGCTCAGACCCTCACCCTGGCGGGCGAAGCCACCTGGGGGGAGGTCATCACCGACCTGGCCAGCACCCTGGAGGGGATATACACCAAACGCGCCCGCCTGTCCGCGGCTATCGAGGAGGCCTTCACCGCTCACCCTTTAGCCGAGATATTGATATCGGTCCCAGGGATCGGCGTCCGGACCGGCGCCCGTATCCTGACCGAGATCGGTGACCCACACCGGTTCGCCAACGGATCCCGCCTAGCGTCCTACGCCGGCCTAGCCCCGACCATCCGCCGATCCGGCCGAACCCAAAACACCACCAGACGCAACCCCGGAGGGAACCACCGACTCAAAAACGCCATGTACTGGACCGCGTTCTCAGCCTCCCAACACGACCCAGCCGCCCGGGCCTACTACCAACGCAAACGAACCGAAGGCAAACGCCACGCCACCGCCGTCACCCACGTCGCCCGCCGCCGATGCGACCTCATACTCGCCGTACTCAAAAACCAAACCCTCTACAACCCACCCGAACCAGCCCCCGAACCCGTTTGACAAACCGACAGGAACACGCCCCCGCCGCCACCATCCACCGTCTTTCGGGCTGCCGGGGGCGCGTTCGCCCGGGCCTGCCCGTTGTGTCTCGGCACAGCTAGGTCGGCCGCCCCTGCCCTTGGGGTCGTCCTTTCCCCTGCCGGAGTCGGCGTCCCGGGGCGGGGCGGCCTCTGCGATCGCAGCATCCGGACGGCTGCGATGTCTGTACCTATATCTATATCACAGGACTGCGACACGGCCAATACCCTTGCGGCGCGCACTGGGGGATTTTTTTCGCGATCCGGGACTGGTGTCCGCCGACCGGAAGGATTCGGTTCAGCGCCCCGGACCGGGAAGGAACTCAGCGGCCGGAGGGGGTTCGGCGGGGATCGGGGTTGTTCAGGGCGGTCGGGACCGGGCGTCCGAAGAGGCCGGCCGCCACCGCCTCGGCCACTTGCAGCGCCGCCTTGTCCTGGGCTTCGACGGTCGAGGCGCCCAGGTGGGGGGTGAGCACCACCTGCGGCAGCTCCACCAGGGGGCCGCCCGACAGGGGCTCCTCGGCGTAGACGTCCAGGGCGGCGCCGGCTACCTGCCCGGACCGGACCGCTTCGGCGAGGGCGGCTTCGTCGATTATCCCCCCTCGGGAGGCGTTGACGATCCGCACCCCCGGTTTGGCCTTGGCGAAGGCCTCGCCGTCCAGCAGGTTCTCCGTTTCCGGGGTCCTGGGCAGATGGAGGGAGATGAAATCCGAACGCGCCAGCAGATCGTCCAGGGCCGACAGCTCGGCCCCCGCGTTCCGGGCCTGCTCGGCGGTGATGTAGGGGTCGTAGGCCAGCACCCGCATGTCGAAGGCCGAGGCCCGCGCCGCCACCAGGGCGCCGATCCTCCCCAGCCCTACCAGGCCCAGGGTCTTGCCATGGAGCTCCACGCCCTTGAAGGCGGCCCGGTTCCAGGCTCCGGACCGCATAGAGGCGTCGGCCGCCGGGATGTTGCGGGCCTGGGAAAGCATCAGCGCGAAGGCGTGCTCCGCCGCCGAGACGCTGTTGGCGAAGGGGGTGTTGGCCGCCAGCACCCCCAGCCGGGCGGCGGCCTCGAGGTCGATGTTGTCCACCCCCACCCCGGCCCGGCCCACCACCCGCAGGCGGGGGGCGGCCTCCAGCAGTTCCATATCCACCCGGGTGCCGCTGCGGACGATCAGCCCCTCGGCCTCCGGCAGGATCTCCAGCAGCTCGGCCCTGGACAGGCCGGCCGCTTCCACCACCTCACAGGTCTCCCGCAGGTACTCGGCGCAACCCGCCGCCAGCGCCTCGGCGATCACCACTACCGGAAGTCCGTCCGACTCCATTGCCACACCTTTCACGATCATGGTTGACTTGCAAAAGATTGTGCCCCAACCCCCCGCCTACCACAAGCCGAGATGAGCCGCACCGAGTTCATCGGAGACCGGCCGCCGCCTGCGCCCCGGCATACGGCCCGGCGGCCGGCGTGATCCACCCGTGACCGCCCCGCCCGGAGCGGCCCTGCCCGGAACGGCGCCCGAACGGCCGGACACCGGACCGGTGGACCAGTTCGTCGTCTTCGACCTGGAGACCGACGGGATAAAGGGGGGCATCATCGAGATCGGCGCGGTGCTCTGCTCCGGCGGCCGGGTTCTGGACGAGTTCGAGAGCCTGGTGCGGCCCGTACACGGCCTGGCGGAGGGGACCACCCTCCTCACCGGCCTCTCGGACGCCGACCTGGCGGCCTCTCCCCCTCCCGCCGAGGTCCTGACCCGTTTTCGAGACTTCGCCGGCGGGCGGCCGCTGGCGGCGCACAACGGGTTCGGCTTCGACTTTCCCAAGCTGGACGAGGCCTGCCGGGCGGCGGGGCTGGATCCGCTCCCCGGAACCCGCCTCGACACCCTGGAGCTGGCCCATGCGGTCTTTCCCCGGGCCGGTGAGGGGATGATCCGGGATTCGCTCGGACGGCGCCCGCCGCCCGGACGGCGCCTGGATATGCTGGCCGACCGGCTCGGCTCGGAGTACACCGCCCTCCACCGGGCCTTGGGGGACGCCCGGCTCACCCACCGGGTATTGCTGGCCATGCTGGAACGCATGGAAGCGGACGAACCGGCCCGCCTCCTCCAGCGGTGGATACTGGCCCGGGGCGCCCATCCGTGGGCCGGTTTCTTCGAGGCGCCCTCCGAACGGCCCGATCTGGCCGAGGCGGTGCCCCTGACGACGGTGGCGCCACGGGGCCAGCCCACCGGGCAGTTCGACGTGTCGGCCCTCGAGGCGGCCTTCCGGGCGGGCGGGGCGTTGATGGAGGGCCGGGAGCCGAGGCCGCAGCAGGCGGATATGGCCCGAGCCGCCGCCGAGGGGCTGTCCAGGGGCGGCAGGTACCTCATCGAGGCCCCCACCGGCACCGGCAAGACCCTGGCCTACCTGGTGCCGGCCATCGAATACGCCCGCTCCTCGGGCCGGACCGTGGTGATATCGACCAACAGCCGCGTCCTCCAGAACCAGATCCTCTCCACCCTGGAGGAATTGGAGGAAGAGCTGGACCCCTTCGATGCGGCCCTTCTGAAGGGGCGGAACAACTACCTCAGCCTGGAAGCGCTGGAAGCGGAGCTCGACGAGGACCCGCCCGATCACGACACCGCCCTGGCGCTGGCCGTCATATGCGGCTGGGCGGCGGAGACCCCCACCGGGGACTGGGAGGATCTTCGCGCGGCGGCCATCCGGCG
This sequence comes from uncultured Acidimicrobiia bacterium, assembly GCA_958295745.1. Taxonomy (GTDB): domain Bacteria; phylum Actinomycetota; class Acidimicrobiia; order Spongiisociales; family Spongiisociaceae; genus CATQHD01. The sequence continues at coordinate 1,114,346 of OY282370.1, forward strand.
CCGCCCGAACGGAATCCGCCAGTTCTCCCACCTGAGATGGAAGCTCCGGGTCGAACACATGACCCGGCAGGCCTACACCCCTCTGGAGGAGCGCGAGTTCTACCGCCGGGCGAGGGAAAGAGTGCGGAACGCCCACGTGGCGGTCTTCAACCACGCCCTGCTGATCTCCACGGACGAATGGCGGGGCGCCGCCCGGCATGTGATCGTGGACGAGGCCCACCAGCTGGAAGACGCCGCCACCGGCGCCCTGTCGCAGGAGGTCGGCAGCCGCCGGCTCGAGGATCTGTGCGACGCCGTCAGCCCTTCCTCCGGGCAGGGAACCGTCCGGCGGCTGAGCAGGGCCGTCGCCTGGCAGGCTCTCGGCCAAACCGCCGGGGCGGAGCTCCGGGCGGCCCTCGACGACCTGCAGGCCTCCGCCCGGAGGATCAGGGAACGCCTCGGCGCCTTCGGCGGCGCGCTGGTGGAGTACGTGCGGGACCGCACCGGGGCGCAGCAGGCCGACATCGAGAAGTACGGGGTTTCCCATCACCTCCGGCGGGGCGTCGACACCGGCCGGCCCGCCTACCGGGAGGTGGCCCGGCGGGCCAAGGACCTCGAGACCGAGCTGGCGGGGATGGCCGCCGCCTTCAACCGCATCTCCGTACCGGCCGGGCTGCGGGGCCGCTACCGGCGCCGAAGGCTGGAGTACGAGGTCGGGCGGCTGGGGCGGGAGGCCCGGGAAGCGGCCGATCTGATCGACAAGGTGGTCTGGGCCGAGGACCAGGAAATCTGGATCAACATCGCCGACCTCAGGCTCAGGGAAAACGCCTGGTCCTGGAAGCTGCGCCGGGCGCCGGTCTCGGTGGCGCCCCGGCTCGGCGAGCTCTGGGAAGACCAGGAGGCGGCCTTGCTCACCTCGGCCACCCTCAGCGTGGGGAACGATTTCAGCTTCCTGATAGGCGCCCTCGGCCTGGGCGGCGCCGTCACGAAGAAGCTGCCGACGCCCTTCGACCGCCTCACCCGCAACCATCTGGTGCTCCTCACCGACTACCTGCCGGCGCCCCGCGGCGGCCTGATGGACGACTTCACCAACGCCGAAGCATCCGAGATACCGCGGCTGTTCGTGCTGACCCGGGGCCGGGGAATGGCCCTGATGACCGCCCGGGCCCGCCTGGAGAAGGTGCGCGACCATGCCCGCCCCTACATGGAGGACCTGGGTCTGGACCTGCTCGCCCAGGGAGACGAGTCCTCGCCCGCCCTAGTGGAGCGGATGAGGGCGGAACCCTCTTCCAGCCTGCTGGCCCTCCGCTCGTTCTGGGAAGGGATCGACATACCGGGCGAGGCCCTGAGCCTGCTGGTGATCGAGAAGATCCCCTTCGATTCGCCCGCCGATCCGGTGGTGAGCACGCGCATGGGTGCGCTGGAGCTGCGGGGGAAGGACCCCTTCGCCGGGTATCTGATCCCCCGGGCCGTCCTTCGCTTCGCCCAGGGCGTGGGCCGGCTGATCAGAACCAACCGGGACGTAGGCGTCACGGCGGTGCTGGACAACCGCCTGCGGCGGCCCGTGCCGTACCGGGACCGGATGCGGCGCAGCCTCACCGGGCCGCCCTCCTTCGCGGAGGCCGACACCTCCGAGGAGGCCTACACGCGGATCGCCGGCCACCTGGGGATCGACCTCGACGAACACCTCCGGGAACGGATAGCCGCCATTCCCGCCGCCGATCGATGGTCGCGGTTCCTCGACACGGAAGGCCTGCATCTGGACGGGGAGGACCCGGCCGACCCGGGGCGGATCGAGGAGGTCCTGGAGAAGTGCCGGGAGGAGCTCGGCTTCGCCGAGTGGCGCCCCGGCCAGCTGGAAACGATGGTCCGGTTCGTGAGCGGCCGGGACGTGCTGGCGGTGCTGCCCACCGGGTCAGGCAAATCCCTCACCTTCCAGCTGCCGGCGCTGCTCTGCCCGGGCGTGACCCTGGTGATCTCGCCCCTCAAAGCCCTCATGAACGACCAGGTGGAGGGCCTGCGGGCGCGGGGGGTCAGGTCGGTGGCCGCCGTCCACAGCGGCATACCGCAGGGAGAGCAGCACGAGATACTCAAAGGCGCCCGGGAGGGCCGCTACAAGCTGCTCTACCTGAGCCCCGAACGGCTGTGGAATCCGGCGTTCGTCCGGATGCTGGCCGGCGTCGAGATCGGGCGGATCGCCGTGGACGAGGCGCACTGCATCTCGCAGTGGGGGCACTCCTTCCGGCCGGAGTATTCGGCGATCCCCGAGGCCCTGCTGCGGGCGGCGGGCCGGGACCGCCGCCTGCCGGTACTGGCCGTGACCGCCACCGCCGCGCCCAAGGTGCGGGGCGAGATCGAGGAGCTGCTGCACCTGGACATCGGCGGGCAGGCCATCGCCATGACGCCCGACCGGCCCGAGATCCGCTACTACGTCGAACGCTGCCGCAACTTCGAGGACCGCCAGGTCCGGGTCGTCCGAGTTCTCGAGTCCTTCCGCAACCTGAGCTCCATCGTGTACGTCCCCAAGCGCGCCGACACGGTCCGCCTGGCCGGGCTGATCCGCACCGCCGGGCACACCGTCCGCCCGTACCACGGCGCCATGCCCGACGAGGAACGGCTGCACGTGGAGGACGCCTTCCGCCACGGCGAGATCGACGTGGTGGTGGCCACCAAGGCCTTCGGCATGGGGATCGACAAGCCCGACATCGCCCTGATCCTCCACCTCGAGATGCCCGCCTCGATAGAGGAATACGTGCAGGAGACCGGGCGGGCGGCGAGAGGGGCGGCGGACGGGAAGGGTCCGGAGACCGGTGCAGCGGTGCTGCTGACGACCCCCCGCGACTGCCGCATCCACGAGTACTTCATCGAGAACTCGGCGCCCGACCTGACGGAGGTGGAGGCCGTATGGAGGAGGCTGCGGACCGGAACCAACTACCTGCCGCCCGAGTCCGACTCCGAAGACGGGGCCGATTCGGGAAGGGAGAAAACGGCGCTGGCGGTGCATTATCTGGCGCAGAGCGGAGCGGTCGAGCGGCGCGAGGACGTGGTCTGGAGGGGCAGGGTCTCGATCATGGAAGACACGCGGGCGAGGATCGAAGATCTCGCCGCCGAAGACCCGGCCCTGGCGGAACGGGCCGCGGCGCTGGTGGACCTGTCCGATATATCGGGGGATGACCTCTATCACGCCGCCGTCTGGGCGGGGCGGCTGGGGCGCGCAGAGCACGAGGTGGGCGCCGACCTGCTGGATCTGAACCGCCGCGGCATCCTGGGTTTCGTAGCCTTCGAGTACGCCCTGACCCTCGATCGGGCACCCTATGCGGAACCGGACTGGGCCCGGATCGAAGCCGCCGCCGAAGAACAGCAGGCGGCCGCCCGGGAACGCTCGGAACAGGCCGTAGAATTTGCCCGGGATCGGAGCAGATGCCGCCGCAAGGCGATGCTCGAATACCTCGGTGTTTCGGACCTTCCCGACCGTTGCCATGGGTGCGACCGGTGCCTGGAACTGCCGAGGCCCTGGAAGGAGAGCGTGATCACCCGCGACCTGATGGTGGAGGCCATTCCGGTGCGCCAGATCGTCCTGAGGCTGGCCGCCGACACCGCCTACAGGGAAATCTCGGAGAGCAACTTCATCCGCACGCTGGTCGGCGAGGCCGGCGGCCCGCATCCGCTGCACGCCAAGGAGAGATCCCATCCCTGTTTCGGGCTGCTTTCCCTATTGGGGAAGGCCGGTCTGAAAGAGCTCATCGAAGACCTGGTCGAAGAGGGGTTGATATCCCGCGAGGAGAGGCGGTACGAGGGAAGGGTCTATTCGAGGCTGGCCGAGACCCCGAGGGGGCGGGCCGAGCTTTCTAGAATGACGTGAATGGCCTACCTCCTGCCGGAGAACATCCCCACCCGCAACGACATCCCCAACCCCCTGAACCTGCTCGGGGGGCAGTTGCGGGATCTGCTGCCCGACGAGGTGACCGTCTGGCTGAAAAACGCCGAAGGAGACAGCAGGGAGGATCGCTATCTGCTGGTGCTGGATCCGGCCTGCGGCATCCTGCTGCTGGACGCCCCCCGGAAAAGCGAAGGCAGGCGGGAAGCGCAGCCGGAAGCGGTGCGTCGGCGGGTGTCCGAGCTTCAGGACCGCGCCCGAGGCCGGCGCCTGGACGGTCTGCCCGTGGCCTGGGCGGCGGCCCTGCCCGAACTCGATGCGGCCGAGGCCGAGCAACAGGGATGGGCTGCGGCCGGCCCGATCCTGACCTATGAAGACTTCCGTTCCGGCCGGCATTTGCGGGCCGCCTTCGGACGGGTGCTGGGGGGTCGGGCCGCCCCCCTGGACGAGGCAGAAGTGCGGACGGCCCGCGTGGTGGTGAACCCGACGATCCTCATAGACGACCCCGGAGAGCAGGGCCGGCTGGCCTTCCGTCCTCCCGAGCTGTCCCCCGAAGAGACGCTTCGGGCGCTGGACCGCCGACAGGAAAGAGCCGCCGAGCATATGGGGTGGGGTTACCGGGTGATCCGCGGGGTGGCGGGAAGCGGCAAGACCCTGGTGCTGGTGCATAGGGCCCGGCATCTGGCCCGTCTCTTCCCGCAGTGGCGCATCCTGCTGCTCTGTTACAACCGGGTTCTTTCGCTTGAATTGAAGCGCCAGATCGGCGATAACGGGCAGGTGGAGGTGCAGACTCTGGACGGCCTCGCCTATCAGCTCGCCGACCCGGGGGCAAGGAAGGCCAAGGGGAGCGACAGGTTCGAAATACGGCGTCGATCCGCCGTCCGGGCAGCCAAAAAGCTCCACGACGGCGCCCGGTTCGACGCCGTACTGGTGGATGAGGCTCAGGATCTCGGCCCCACGGGCATGGACCTGGCCTGGGAGATGCTGAAACAGAAACGGCGGAGATCGATGTCAGGACGGCCGGCGCCGGGAAAGCCGCTGCCAGGAGGGCGCATATCAGGACGGCTCATGTCGGAACCCCGGAACGACGGCAACTTCGTGATGGCCATGGACCCCGATCAGGACATCTTCGTCAGCCGCCGGCGCGAGATGAACTGGAATCCGCCCGGGATGACCGCCCGGGGCCGCACCACGATCTTCAGGCTCAACTACCGGAACACCCGCCAGACCCTGGAGCTGGCCTGGGGGTTCCTGTCGGAGCTTTCCCCCCGCAGGCCCGACGCGGTCGTCCCCGAGGCCGCCCGGGAAGGCCCGGCGCCGAAGGTGCTCGCCTGCGCGGATCCGGATGCAGAAGCCCGAACCATCGCCGCCGAAGCGAAGAAGCTGCTCGACGCGGACGTGGAACCCGGCAGCATCCTGGTGATGTTCGGCCTGTCGAAGCAGCGGATCGGGGAGCTCTGCTACTCCTTCCGGCGGGCCGGGGTCCCCCATCACTTCGCCCAAGCCACGGCCGAGGCGCGTGACCAGGTGATATCAGCGCGCGGCAAGGTGATAATCTCGAACCTGTGGGGGCTCAAAGGCCTCGAGTTCAGCCGGGTGTTCATCGGCGGGATCAACCACATCCGAATGCCGGAGGAACAGGACGACCCCGCCGCCCTCGGGCACCTGCTCTACGTGTGCATGACCAGGGCCATCGACCAGCTGACCATCACCTATTCAGGCGAAGGGCCGGCGGGCGGCGCCCTGCAGAACGCCCTCCGTTGACCCGGATCATCCAACGGCCGAGGTGAGGGAATGGAAACGGCGCAGGCCCGGCGGAAGGCTGGGAACCGCCCCCCCGTCCGGAGCGGCGGACCTACAGGTCGGGAGGGCTGGGGAGGATGGCGGCGTTGACCCCGCTCAATCCCCCGTCGAGGGCCAGCACCGCCCCGGTCAAGAACTCGGTCGCCTCCGTGCATAGGAAGCCGACCAGCCGGGCCGCTTCCTCCGGCTGCCCGATGCGGCCCGCCGGCACGCGCTGGTAGTAGTCGGGTCCCGGCGGGGTGATCATGGGGGTGTCGATGGCGCCGGGGGCGACGGCATTGACCGTGATGCCGTAACGGCCCAGCTCGGCGGCCAGCGCCCTGGTCAGCCCTTCTATCCCGGCTTTACCGGCGCAGTAGGCGGCGTGCCCGTCGATCACCGATCCCGCCCCGATCGAGGACCACAGGACCATCCGTCCGCCCTGCCCGGCATCCACCATCTGGCGGGCCGCCTCGTCCGCGCAATGAACCGCCCCCAGCAGGTTGACGGCCAGAACACGGGCGGTGTCTTCCAGGGGGCGCAGAAACGAATAGCAGGGTTCGGGGAAGACCGCGGCCGCCGCGGCCAGGATGTAGGCGGGGCCCAGACGGTCGGCGGACTCCGCGAAGGCGGCGGTCACCGCGCCCGGGTCGGACACATCCACCGGCAGCGCCAGCGCCCGCCCGCCGGCCTGCTCGATCTCCTCGGCCAGGGAAGCCGCCCCCGCCTCGTCGATGTCCAGGGCCGCCACCCGCGCCCCCTTCTCCGCCAACAGGCGGGCGGTTGCCCTCCCCTGCCCGGAGGCGGCGCCGGTAATCACCGCGGTTCGTCCTGCGATGCTCATATGCGCTCCCGTCTCTGGCTGTGAAAACCCGCCCGAACCCCGGATGCAGCCCGGTTCCGGCAGTCCGCGGCGGGAAAATGTGCGCCCCCAGGGGCCGGGCCGAATCCTACCCCTCTCGCCCTCCGGATTCGGGGGAGTACGCCGGGAGGTTGTTTTCTCCAGAGAAGGGTATTGAATCTGTCCTAGTTATGATGTATAGTGTTGTATACCAAAACACAAACATCGCCGCCGAGTTCTAGAGAGGGCAGTGATCATATCGAGATCCCGCTCGGCTCACCCCCTTGGCCAAGGCCAAGCTAACGCGCCGGCGACGAGGTCCGATACTGCGTGGTGGCGGTGGGGGATGGGCCCAGGAGGGGAGCGGCGGGGGGCGGCGATTTTCGCGATCTCGGTCTCGGTCGGCGGCGCGATCTCGGTCAGCTTGTGTATGTAGGGGGTTGTCCAGAACGGCTGAACCAGGGCGGGTCTATCCGGGAGCGGAGGACCCTTCCACAGCCTGGTTGCCGGGCGGTGCAGGAGGATCTCGGCGCCCGGACAACGGCGGCGCCTGGGTATCCCGAGCGGTGGAGCGGGAAGATGTTCGGGGTTCCCCCCCCGATAGACTGCCCTAACAGACGAGTAGAGAGAGGCGGCCGATGAAAGCGCTCACCCCCGAACAGATCGGCGCCTGGGAACGGGACGGGTTCTTGGTGGTGCGCGATTTCGTGGACGCCGGGGAGCTGGCCGCCGTCCAGTCCATCATCTCCGGGCTGGCTGAGCAGTATCCGCCCGACCCTGCGGTGCATATAGACGTCGATCCGGCCTTGGCGGACCGCACCGACCTGCCCGCCTCCCGTACCTTCCGGGCGTTGATCCACGCCGCCCACGCCAGCCCGGAGCTGCGGGAGGTGTACACCCTGCGCTCCAAGACGCTCGATGTGGTGGAGGACCTGCTGGGGCCGGACATCGTGTTCTACACCGACCAGACCTTCCTGAAGCCGCCCGGGGGCAGCCCGGCCCCGCCCCATCAGGACAACGCCTACTGGGAGCCGTACTGGTCAGGCAAGGGCAAGCTGTCGGTATGGCTGGCTCTGGACGATTCGACCATCGAGCGGGGATGCACCAACTTCGTTCCCGGCAGCCACCGGTCGGTGCTGGAACACGAGCGGGACTTCTCCAAGGACGCCCTGTTCGGGGGGGCGGTGGAGGGCCTGACGCCGGACAAGCTCGATGCGGTGCCGGTGGAGCTGAAGGCGGGGGACGCCTGCATCCACCACGGGGAGATCATCCATTTCAGCGGGCCGAACGTGTCCGACCAGCCCCGCCGCGGCCATGTGGCGGTCTACTTCAGCGGCCGCTGCACCTACACCGACCAGGTGAGCAAGTTCTTTCCCGACAACTTCATCCCCGCCCGCGGCCACACCTACCCGGGTTGCGTAGGCGGCGAGCGGCTGCCCTGACCACAGTCACACGGCCCACGGGCTCGGCCTTCGTCGCGCGCCCGGCGTATCTCCAGACGGGACATCGTTGTTTCTCGCTGGTCACGCTCTGTGAACATCGCATTGCCGACCTGTTGCACGACCATCTCCCGGAGGGTCGCCGCTTCGGGATCGAAGTCGTCCTGATCGACACGTATGTACCGCCATGGGTCACCTGTTGCCGTGCTCGCCCTTCGGCACCAGCTCCACATAGCGGTGTCCTTTTGTTCGATACCCTCCCAGACGCGCCCCTTCGTCTCGATGATCCAGTTCACCTCTCCCTCTTCGGTTTCCTGGACCGCCACCCAATCCGGGTAGTAGGAGTCGATGGCGCCGCTCGGCTTCAGGTAGTCGACGCGGAACGACGATCCTGAGCTGCCCGGCTCGGTCGTGCCCAAGGCCGCGAAGCGCAGGACATCATCGGCGCGGTCCAGGAACTCTGCGAATCGGCGCTCGAACGGGTTGTAGGTGGCCTCGAAGTTGAAGATGGTTTTCTGCGCTTTCAGTGGTGGGAGGTCGCGCCGCCATTTGCCAGAACAGCCTTTACCTGCTCATAGTCCAACCCGTGACTCCTACAGAAGTCTTGGGGGGTGATCCCGCCCTTCATATGATCAAACAGTATCTCAATAGGAAACTCGGTTCCTTTGAATACCGGCCGGCCGTCCCGTCCTGGTTCCGCTACTGAGCACTCGGTCAAGTCGACTACATGTACCGGAGGATCGTTCTGTAAGTATTGGAGAGCGACTCTGATATTGTGTTTGCCGACCTGGTAGCTTTCCTCGAACTCATCTACATCGTGACCGCTTGCTGTCCAGTCGGCCAGGATATCCACCGGCATCCGCATGTCGAGAAACGATGGCCGGCCCGAAACCCTGTCCGGTGCGTATTCGACGACCGGGCATCCCCGCCAGTCGATCATTTTCAAAACCATTGGTGTGCTTGCAACCATAGGCGCACCCTCGTCCGTGCTGGTGTCCATTATAGGAGGCCGCGCCGACAGCCGACTCTACGTTGCCGACCCTGCTCATCACGCATGCGGCCGACGGCGGGCCCGGGCGCGGAACGGGATTCCGATCAGCGGCAGGGACTGCACCAGGCCCGACAGGGAAAAACGCACCGGCGCCATCGGGGAAAGCGCTATGAACAGTCCTACCATTAGAACATTGCGAGAAAAGGAGATGTTCATCAGCCAGCCGGACCCGAGATGGAAGAAGATCAGCGCAATCCCGAAGGGTCGATGCAGATGCGGCCTGAATACAGCGAGGAGGGCAAAGAACTGTACGTAAACGGTAACGATGAGCATGAACTGCGCTAAGTATTCTTGCTGAGCAAAAAAGGGCAACAACGGGGGTATGTTGACCGTGTCTTCTGTGGCGCGATCCAGTAAGGTCCTGACCATGCCGTCTGATGTGAGTATATCTAAATTACTGCGCCAAATCTTCCAGAAGCCAGACAGTGTGTAAGTGATCAGTATGAGACTTTGTGTGAACCAGAGTACTGCTATACATGCCATCACGTTCTTGCGCGGCATTCTCCCCGATCTTCTTTCGGTCTTATCTATTGGAGGTAAGAACAACAATGCGAAGCTCACATACAGGATAACATGGTTGCCGTGTCCCAGAGAACCATAAGAATTCTGCAAGGTAACGAACAGGAAGAGGTACAAGAATACACCTAGACGCCAGATCAACACTCTTGGAAAGACCATAGCCAGAGCTGCGACGGCAACGCTTACTATAGATATAGTCGTTACATGGGCAAGCCATCCTGTACCGGTCAGTTCTGACAACAGGGTAATCGGCCACTGAGGATGGGTTGGCGGGCCTCTGGAAGCATTTTGGAATTGCAGTGCGCTGCTGCCGCTCAGTGCTATCGAGTAAACTACGAATAGATAGTAGAACCGCGTGAGCCAGATGAATCCGTCCGCCGCACGTGAAAAATCTGACGGAGTACGGCGATCACCGTGGTCAAACGACAGCAGTGATTTGCGTGCCAGCTTCACCAATCGATACGCGTACATAGGACGGCTCACTCGCACAAGTCGATTAGGGAGACACGGCCTTCGCTCGTGCTCCAACAGCCGATGACCTTATTAGGTTGATAGAACTCGAATATCATAGCTGTGCCGTCAGCTAGCTCCCTGATATTCTTCTGCACATCACGTAGGTCGATGCCAGCTTTGACGATTATGAATTCGGCGTTATCTCCCCCGACCAATCGCTTCACAATCGGATTGAGTATCTCTTCTACTACACTGTCGCAGTCTGGATTCCTTACGCAGGCCCTGACTACCGTACCCAGAGCCTTCAAATCTCTGATATCAGTGTTGGGGATGAGGTATTGAGCGCCGGCCTCCGGAGGAACTCCGTCTATGGAGTAGACAACTAGAGCATTTTCCGTCACGTGCCAGCTTCGCGGTTCGGCGAACAGCGCCCAAGAATAGAAAGGATGTATCTCCTGATTTTTATCGATGAATGGATTGAGCGGCGTCATAGCTATGTAGAACACCAGGAATAAAGGCATCAAATATATGATCATGTGGTAACGGCTCTTGAACATGGATTACTATTCTAATCCTGAATCCACTGCTCGACTCACTGCTGCGTCAGCGACCTGCTCGATGCGCCGGCGGCCATCATAGGGGGGCGGGGTCTGCGTCGAGGACGAGGGTGTGGGCGGGTTCCCAGGAGGCCGCCACCCGATCTCCGGTCCGGAAGGCGGACTCCTCCTCGTGGGACATGCGCTGGCTGACCAGCCGGCCCAGCCCCGGCACGTCCTCGTCCCGGAGCAGCACCCGCCCGGTGTCGGGTATCTCTCGAAACCGGCGATCATCCGCAGGCTGGTGGTCTTGCCGCACCCGCTCGGCCCCAGCAGCGAGAAGAACTCCCCCTCCCGGATGACGACGTCGACGTCGTCGACCGCCACCACCTCGCCGAAGCGCTTGGTGATGCCTTCGAGGTAGATCCCGACCTCGGTCGCGGCAACGGCAGCTGAATTATTCGGCGGGTACTGGGCGGCAAGCATCTAACTATCCCTCTCTCCTTCGACAAATAAAGCCGCTATGTTGGCGGTCACCACCCCAAAAACACCAATCCCTACCAGCATCAAGAGTACGGCCAACCCTCTTCCCCCTGGCGTCTTCGGGACATAATCTCCGTAACCGACTGTAGTCATAGTCACGACCGCCCACCAGAGAGCCTCTCCGAACTCCCATTCCTCCAACCTCTGCACTACCGAGGTCGCGATCACCAACCCCATCGTCGTGACCAGCGAAGCAGTCCGTATACTCTTCCTCTTAAGGAATCCTTTCAGGGAAACCATCACCCGGACAAAATTCATCCCCATCCGCAACAAGAGCAACATCCGAAGAAGTCTCAATCCCCTCAACCCACCGACCTGTCCGATGGGAGGGACAGAAGCTATAATCAGATCAAACCAATTCTTCCTCAGATACCTGATCGGATGATCTTCGGTCAGAATCAACCGCACCCCTAAATCAAATACGAAGACCGCCCAGGTAATGTACCCGGCCGCCTCCCATCGATTCAGGAAGGCCAGAACATCTGCCACGGCCGCCAGTATCAAAACAGGCTCCGCCAGCTCGCGATATATTACGTACCCGATTCCTCTCATCCGAGTTGACGTCATGATCCTTCTCCGCGGCTTGGATCTACGGTGCGGCGAGCAGCTCTCGCAGGTACTCGATCTGTTCCTCCACCGAGGTGAAGTTGGCGCCGCCCTTGGAACGGCGGCGGCGGACCGATTCGACCGGATCGGTAAGGGCCGGGTCCTCGGGCCGGAACCGGGGATCGACCTCCTCCAGGTCGGCCGGAGCGGCCTCGGCCAGCGTCCGCCCCTCCGCGGCCAGGGCCGACAGCAGCCTCCCCACCGCATGGTGGGCGGCCCGGAAAGGAACGCCCCGCTCCACGAGAGCTTCGGCCAGGTCCAAGGCGGTCACCGACGGATCGGGCGGAGGCGGGTGGAAGTCGGCGCTCCCTATCAGGGCGGTCATGGCTTCCAGCGACCCGGCCAGCGCGTCGTCGAGGGCGAACACCGCGGCCTTGTCCTCCTGGAGGTCCCGGTTGTAGGTCATCGGCAACCCCTTCTGCAGGGACATCAGCCCGGTCAGGCTGCCTATGGCCATGGCCGCCCGGCCGCGGGTCAGCTCGGCTATGTCGGGATTCTTCTTGTGGGGCATGGCAGACGACCCGGTGGTGAGGGCGTCGCTGAACGTCGCCCAGCCGAACTCGGCGGTCGCCCACAGCACGCATTCCTCGGCCAGACGCGACAGGTGAACCATGGCCTGGGTGCAGGCGAAGGCGTACTCGGCAACGTGGTCCCGGGCGGCCACCGCGTCCATGGAGTTGACGAACCGGCCATCCAGTTCCAGCAGCTCCGCCGAGCGGTCCGGATCTATAGGCAGGCTGCTGCCGCCCAAGGCGCCCGCCCCCAACGGGGAGACCGCCAGGCGCTCCCTAACGCCCCGGAACCTCTGGATGTCCCGCCAGGCCATGACCGCATAGGCCAGCAGGTGATGGGCGAACGGAACCGCCTGGGCCTGCTGCAGGTGGGTGTATCCGGGAACCACCGTACGGCCGGCCTTCTCGGCCGCGCCCACCATCGCCAGGGCGAACTCCGCCAGCCCGGCCGTCCGCTCCTCCGCCGTCCGCAGCAGGTGCAGGCGCAGGTCGAGCGCCGCCTGGTCGTTGCGGGAACGCCCCGTGTGGAGCTTGCCCGCCGCCTCTCCGACCAGCTCGCCGAGCCGCCTCTCCACCGCCGAATGGACATCCTCGTCCTCCTCGAAGAACACGAAAACCCCCTGCGCGGCTTCTTCGGAGATCGCCTCCAGCCCCCCGGTGAGGGCCGCCGCCTCGCCGGGGTCCAGCAGGCCGGCCCCGCCCAGCATGGCGACATGGGCCAGCGATCCGGCGATGTCCTCAGCCAGCAGCCGGCGGTCGCTGTGGTCCACGGTGAAGCGCCACAGCACCTCGTCGGGGCCCTCCGAGAACCGGCCCCCCCACATCTTGGTCATGGCGCCGCCCCGATCTGCCGCCGAGCCGCCCCTACGGTCATCCGGCGCCCTCGGATCGGTCCGGTCCTTCCGAACCCCGGTTGGCGCGCATGCGGAGCCTGAGGGAGTTGAGCCGGATGAATCCGGTGGCGTCGGCCTGGTCGTAGGCGCCGCCCGCCTCGAAGGTCACCGTATCCTGGTCGTACAGGCTGTGGGTGCGGGACCGCCGGCCCACCACCATGGCGCTGCCCTTGTAGAGCCGCATCCGGGCCTCCCCCGTGACGTCTTTCTGTATGTCGTCCATGAAGTTCTGCAGCGCCTCCCGCTCGGGCGAGAACCAGAACCCGTTGTAGACCATCTCGGCGTAGCGGGGCATCAGCTGATCCCGCAGGTGGGCCGCCTCGCGGTCGAGGGTGAGGGACTCCACCGCCCGGTGGGCGTGGTGCAGCAGGGTGCCTCCCGGCGTCTCGTACACCCCCCGGTTCTTCATTCCCACGTAGCGGTTCTCCACCATGTCCACCCGGCCCACTCCGTGGGCGCCGGCGATCCGGTTGCAGCAGGCCAGCAGATCGGCCGGGGTCATCGCAACCCCGTCGACCGCCGCCGGGGATCCCCTCTCGAAGGCGATGGTGACCTCCTGAGCCTCGTCCGGGGCGTCCTCCGGGTCGACGGTCATGTGGAAGATGCCCCCCGGCGGCGCGGTCCAGGGGTCCTCGAGGACTCCCCCCTCGTAAGAGATGTGGAGGAGGTTGGCGTCGGTGGAGTAGGGCTTCTCGGCCGTCACCGGCACCGGGATGCCGTGCTTGTCGGCGTAGGCCACTAGGTCGGCCCGGCCCCGCATGGTCCATTCCCGCCAGGGGGCCACCACCTCGATGTCCGGCTTCAGGGCGTAGGCGGACAGCTCGAAGCGAACCTGATCGTTGCCCTTGCCGGTGGCGCCGTGGGAGATGGCATCCGCGCCGAAGGCCTCGGCCGCCCGGACCAGGCCCTTGGCGATCACCGGCCGGGCCAGCGAGGTGCCGAGCAGGTAGTAGTTCTCGTAGACGGCGTTGGCCCGGATGGCCGGCCACACGTAGTCCTCGACGAACTCTTCGCGCAGGTCCTCGGCGACCGCCTCGACGGCCCCGGTGTCGTAGGCCTTGGCCACCGCTTCGTCGACCTCCTCGCCCTGGCCTACGTCGGCCGTGTAGCAGACCACCTCGTAACCCCGCTCCTCGATCAGCCACTTGAGGATCACCGAGGTGTCGAGTCCTCCCGAGTACGCCAGCACCACTCGGCTCATCCGCTCACTCCTATCTGTTCGATCAGCTCGGCAACCGCCCGGCCGCCCGTTTCCTCGTCAGCGACGATCAGCATCGTGTCGTCCCCGGCCACCGTACCCAGCACCCCTTCGAGCTCGGCGCCGTCGACGGCGGCCGCCGCCACATGGGCGGCCCCCGGAGGGGTCTTGACGACCACCAGGTTGCCGCTCCACCGGACCGACTCCGCGTAGGTGGACAGTACCGCGGCCAGAGCCGCCCTGGCGTCGAGCGGGGAGGCCGGTTCCCTCACATACCTCAACACTCCGTCCCCGGCCCTCGCCTTTACGGCGCCCACCGCCCGCAGGTCCCTGGAGACCGTGGCCTGGGTGACCGAAAAACCACGCTCGGCCAGCAGCCCGGTCAGGGCGGACTGGCTGGTGACGATCTGCTCGGCGAGGATGGCTTTCACGGCCCTCCGGCGGGTTGCGGTCCTATCCATGGTGCACAGTTATGCACATAGTTGCATGATTATACAACACCCGCCACCCTTGGGGGCGCGCCGGGCTGGGCCGCCGCCGGGCCGCGGGCCGCGCGGGGTCAGTACTTGTAGTCGTCCCGCTTGTAGGGCCCTTCGGGGTGCACGCCGATGTAGTCGGCCTGTTCCTTGGTCATCTCGGTCAGCTCCACGCCCAGATGGTCCAGATGCAGCCGGGCCACCTCTTCGTCCAGGTGCTTGGGCAGGCGCATCACCTCGGTCTCGTAGTCGTTCTGGTGAAGTTCCAGCTGCGCCAGGACCTGGTTGGTGAAGGAGGTGGACATCACGAAGCTCGGATGGCCGGTGGCGCACCCCAGATTGAGCAGCCGCCCCTCGGCCAGGACCAACACCCCGCGCCCGTCGGGGAACACGTACTCGTGGTACTGGGGCTTGATCTCTCGGCGTTCCACCCCGTCCGCCGCCTTCAGCCCGGCCATGTCGATCTCGTGGTCGAAGTGGCCGATGTTGCCCACTATGGCCTTGTCCTTCATCCGCGACATGTGCTCTACGGTTATCACGTCGCGGTTGCCGGTGGCGGTGATGAAGATGTCGGCGGTCTCGGCCATGTTGTCCACGGTGTTGACCTCGTAACCGTCCATGGCGGCCTGGAGGGCGCAGATCGGGTCCACCTCGGCCACGATCACCCGGCACCCCTGGCCGCGCAGGGCCTGGGCGCACCCCTTGCCCACCTCACCGTAACCGGCCACCAGCGCCGTCTTGCCGCCCAGCATCACGTCGGTGGCCCGGTTGAGGCCGTCCACCAGACTGTGGCGGCACCCGTACACGTTGTCGAACTTGGATTTGGTCACCGAGTCGTTGACGTTCATGGCCGGGAACAGCAGCTGCTCCATCTCCTGCATCTCGTACAGGCGGTGGACGCCGGTGGTGGTCTCCTCGCTCACCCCCCGGATGGATTCCGACATGCGTATGTAGTACTCCTGGTCGGCGGTCAGCCGGGCGCGCAGCTGCTCGAGGATCACCCCCCACTCCTCCGGCTCGCTGTCGGGGTCGTGGGAAGGCACCGCCCCCAGACGCCCGTATTCCGCACCCTTGTGGACCAGCAGGGTGGCGTCCCCGCCGTCGTCCACTATCAGGGTGGGGCCGTCGAACCCCTTCCATTCGAGCATCCGGTCGGTGCACCACCAGTATTCCTCCAGGGTCTCGTCCTTCCAGGCGAAGACCGGCACCCCGCGGGGATCGTCCGGGGTTCCCCCGGTTTCGGGGCGGCCCACCGCCACCGCGGCGGCGGCGTGGTCCTGGGTGGAGAAGATGTTGCAGGAAGCCCAGCGCACCTCGGCCCCCAGCGCGGTGAGCGTCTCGATGAGGACCGCGGTCTGGACGGTCATGTGCAGCGATCCGGAGATGCGGGCGCCCGCCAAGGGCCGAGAAGGGGCGTATCTCTCCCGCAGGGCCATGAGGCCGGGCATCTCGTGCTCAGCCAGCTCGATCTCCCGCCGGCCCTGCGCCGCCAGGCCCAAGTCCCGAACTGCGAATTCGACGGCCATTCCGGGGGTGTTCCGCATCATGTAGGAGCTCCTTCCAACCGGCAGGAATCAGTGCCGCGACCCGACCATGTCCCGCCCGACAGGATAAACCGCCCCGCCGCCAACCGATCCGCGCCCTGCTTATGCCGGCCGAGGCAGGAGGGTTGCTTACGAGGGATGAAGGGGTTGCCGTTAGGCTGTTGCCGATTTCACATTCGCCCGGAAGCCCGGGGAGAGGAAGAAGATGATCACCATACTGGCAACCTTCGTAGCGGCGCCGGGCAACGAAGACGAGGTAGCGGAGGCGCTGCGCGAATACGTACCTTTGGCGCTGGCCGAACCCGGCTGCACCGCGTTCGCCGTTTATCGGGGGACGGAAGAGCCTCGCCGATTCATTCTCGTGGAGCGGTACAAGGACCGGGATGCCGTCGATGCTCATGTCGCATCCGCCCATTACGCAGAGGTGGCGCGCGACCGGATCCGCCCGCTGCTGGAAAGCCGCCGAGTCGAGTTCCTGGTGGACCTGTAGGAGGGTGGCGGGAGACGGCCAACGGCAACCCGGAACCCTTCATTCTTCGGTCAACAACGCCCCATAAACTATCCAGAGGTCCCGCAAGCCGGGATCTTCCAGCGTGTCCGCCTTCCCCTCATCGATGAAAGCCTCGCGCGTCATCCCTTCCTCCTCGAGCCAGGGATCGATCCTCTCCCATAGCTGCTCCTCTGTGAGATAGATGACTTTGACCATTCCTGACGCGCCTTATGCCAACGGAGTGGCTTCGTTTCCCCTGGCGAGCTGGATGTCCTGCAACACCCGCTCGGCATGGAGGGGGATCTGACAGCCGTCCACCACGTATACGAGCCGGACCATCCCCACTGGGTCGATTACGAAGGTGGCCCGCCTGGTTCCGCCGCCTAACGAATCGGGCCGTTCGACTCCGTAGGCCGCCGCCGCCTTTCGATCGGTGTCCGACAGCAGGCGGAAATCGAACCCCATGGCCTCGTGCCAGGCCCGGTTGTCCTCCGGGGTGTCGCACGAGATGCCGAGGAGGCCTACCCCTTGTCTCTGGAAATCTGGGGTTCGGGCACGGAACCCCCGGCCTTCGAGCGTTCAGCCCTCGGTGGCGGCCTTGGTGTACCACCACAGCACCACCCACAGGCCCCGCCACTCCGAAAGACGGACCGGGTTGTTGCGGTGATCCGGCAGTACGAACTCCGGCGCGGGCGATCCGGGAAACAACATTCTCTGGCGGCGATGATAGCCCGGCTTCTTCGTGTCCGGGGACGGGGTCGCCGGCGCTGTCCCCGATTCCCCCGTGTCTTCTGTCGAAATGCGTCGGGTGTTCCGTCCGTTGACCTGGGGAATTGCCCCTCCGCAGGCACCGTCTCCTGTTCCGCGGGATTCACTCGGGCCTGTGTGGGCGGGTATCCTGCTCGAGTACCCATATATACCTGCGGGGAACCTTGAACCCGACCGAACCACGGCCCACTATCCGGGAGGTTGCCCGGCGCGCCGGGGTGGCGCTCTCCTCGGTGTCCCGGGTGCTGAACGACCACCCCGACGTGAGCGAGCGTATGCGGAAGCGGGTGCTGGCGGCTATCGAAGAGCTGGGCTACGAGCCCAACCTGCTGGCGGCCGGCCTGCGGAGAGGGAACAGCCGGACGGTCGGGTTCATCGTCTCGGACCTGCACAATCCGTTGTTCGCTTCGATCGTCACCGCCGCCCAGCGGGAACTGAACCGGCGCAGCTACGCAGCGGTGGTAACCACCTCGGACGGCGAGGCCGCCCGTGATGCGGAGATGGCCGGAGTGCTGCGCCGCCGGCGGGTCGATGCTCTGGTGGTTTCCCTGGCCGACGAGACCAAAGACCGCGTCATCAGGGAGCTGGGCCGCTTCGAAGGCCCGGTCGTGCTGCTGGATCGGAAGGTCGAAGGGCTGAGCAACGCATCCATCGTGGAGACGGATCACGACGGCGGGATGAACCAGGCCGCCCGCCATCTCCTGGCTCTGGGGCATCGACGCATCGCCCTGCTGACCGGACCGCTGCAGGTGCATCCCTCGGTGCGGCGGGTGGAGGCCTTCCGCCGGGCGTATGCGGAACACGGCCTGGCCGTTCCCGAAGAGCTGATCCGGCCGGCCGGGTTCGCGCCCGAAATAGGCGAGAAGCTGACGGCCGAGATGCTCCGTTCCCCCTCGCCGCCCACCGCCCTCATCGCCGGAGGCAACCAGCTGCTGACCGGCGTACTGCGCAGCCTCCGGCGCCTCGGCCTCGGGGCGGGCAAGGACATCGCCCTGGTGTCATGCGACGACGTGCCGCTGTCCGAGCTGCACGAGCCCCCCATCACGGTGATCGACCGCGACGTGGCCCGGATCGGCGAGGTGGCGGCCCGGTTGGCCTTGGAGCGGATCGAAGACCCGGCCTGCCCGCCCCGCCGGGTCGTCCTGCCTACCTCCCTGGTGTTGCGAGGCTCGACTCCCCGCCTCTAGACGTTCTCAGGAGGCGATGCCGCTGAAACTCGCCGTAGAGATGGGAACAGCGGGCGGCTATCCGCATCGATGGCCGCCGTTGGGAAGGGCGGGGTCGTAGATGGGTTTGCCCATAGGACGGAGCTTCAAGGTGCCGTCATAGAGTCGGCGCACCCGATCCCGGGCGATCTCCACGTACTCGGGGACAACATCGCACCCATAGGCCGTCCTGCCGTGCTTCAGCGCCGCTATGACCGACGATCCCACCCCCATGTAGGGGTCGAACACCGCATCCCCTTCATCGGTCATCGACAGCACCAACCGCTCCACCAGCTCGACCGGAAACTGGCAGGGATGAACCGTTTTCTCCGGATGGTTGCTCTTCACATTGGGAAACATCCACACATCGCTGGGATTCTTGCCCTTGGGATTCCCCGACAGCTTGCCGACGTTCGGGCCCTTGAAATGGCGCTTTCCCGGATATTTGGAAGGAACGCGGATCGGGTCCAGATGCCACGTATAGTCGTCGCCCTTGGTCCACCAGCTGATGGTCTCGTACCGTCCCGAAAGCCGCTTGGAACAATGCAGGCCGTGCCCGAAATGCCAGACGATGCGGTTGCGGAGCTTCAAACCCAAGCTGCGAAAAACGGGGTAGAGGACGGTGTCCAGGGGAACGATCTCCCCGTCCTGAACATAGTTACCCACCTGCCAGCAGATCGAACCCTGCGGATGAAGCAACCGCACGCATTCCCCGATCACCGCCTCCTGCGCCTCCAGGTAGGAATCCAACGGCGCCTTGGACTCGTACTCCTTGCCCAGGTTGTACGGCGGCGAAGTAACCACCAGCTTCATCCCCCCATCGGGCAGGCCCCGCATGAAAACCAGATTGTCCTCACACGCCATGACAGGCGCAGGCCCGAGGCTCGGCCCGGCGTCCTCTCTCGGTTGCCCCCTCCCCCACCCCTCATCGAACAAGGGGATGAGTCGTCCGGCCCCCGGCGCCTGCAGACCCGGCGGCGGGCCGGGCGTAGCTGCATCCGCCATCAGACGTCCCCTCCCATTCGTCCCCCCTTCATCGTCTGCCGTCAAGATACACCACCGGTACGACATCTACCGGTCTTGGGGCAATGGAACGGGGCCATCCCGCCAGGGACAACGCTCCGATCGTCACAGCGAGACGGATACCGGATCAGAAAGATTGCCGGGCCCGCACTCGCGGGCGCGGGCCGGGTTCAGGCGGTCTCGATACGGCAGACAGGAGCGCCGACCAAGACGTCGTCGTCGGGCGCCACCAGCAGCTCGACCACGGTTCCACCGACCGGGGAGGGAAGGTCGGCTTCTACCTTGTCGGTCTCGACTCTCATCAGGGTGTCGCCTTGGGACACGGCGTCGCCGACCGAGACGGTCCATTCGATCACCACGACCTCGTCGACGGTCTCTCCCAGTTTCGGCATCTTTACGGTGGTACGGATCTCGATCTCCTTCTCGACTGATTCAGGCGCGTGGATTCAGGGCGCGTAGATGTACCGGAACATATCGGCCACCGTCGCGTCCTCACTGCCCGCCGCCGTCTCCTCCGCCTCGACGATGCGGCGGGCCGCCCGGTCTTCTATATCGCCGGCCTCTTCGGGGGTCAGCTCCCCCTCCTCTATCAGACGGGTGCGGTAGATCGCGATCGGGTCCCGCTCCTTCCATCGCTCCAGCTCCCCCTCCGGCCGGTAGGCCCCCGGGTCGGCCCGCGAATGGCCTGCGTAGCGGTAGGTCTTCATCTCGAGCAGGGTGGGCCCCTCTCCGGCCCTGGCCCTCGCCAGAGCCGCCCCCACCGCCTCGGACACTGCGTCCACATCCTGTCCGTCCACGACATGACCGGGCATGTCATAGGAAACGGCCCGAACCGCGATGTCCTCGACGGGGGTGGTGAGGTCGATCCGGCTGTACTCGCCGTAATGGTTGTTCTCGCATATGAACACCACGGGAAGCTTCCATATCGCCGCCAGGTTCAGCCCCTCGTGGAAGGCGCCGATGTTGGCGGCCCCGTCCCCGAAGAGGGCGATCGCCGCATCGTCGGTTCCCCTCACCTGGCTGGTGAGGGCCGCGCCGGCCGCCACAGGTATACCGGCCCCGACGATGGCGAAGGTAGGCAGCAGACCTACGGACACCTCGCACAGGTGCATGGAGCCGCCCACCCCCCCGACCGAGCCGATCCTCTTGCCCATGATCTCTCCCATGACCACCGAAGGATCCATCCCGAGCGCCAAGGCGTGGCCGTGCCCCCGGTAGGTGCAGGTCACCCAGTCGGTGGGCCGGGCCGCGACGGCCATCCCTACAGACACCGCCTCCTGACCCTGGGAGGTGTGGGTGGTCCCGTGCACAAGACCCTCGAAGAACAGAGCCTGGGCCCGGTCCTCGAAAGCGCGTATCTCGCACATGGCCTCGTAGCGGGCCGGACGGCTGGTTTGCAGCTTGCGGCGGTGTTCCAAAAAGGTCATCTGTATGCCTCCCACCAGTGCGGAGGCCGCCGCCCGGTCTCCAGCAACGCCCCCACCTGTTCAGCTATGTAGCCGGGGTTGGGAAGGTACCGCTGCTCCAGCTCCTTGCCGAACGGAACGTGGATATCGGGGCAGGTCACACGGATGGGCGGCGCCTCCAGCTCCCCGAACATCTCCCCGGCCACGAAGGAGGTGATCTCGCTTCCCCAACCCCCGGTCAGGGGATTCTCCTCGACGGTCACCAGCCGCTTGGTCTTGGCGACCGATTCCAGCAGGGCCTCCTTGTCGTAAGGAACCAGCGTCTGCAGATCGATGACCTCGGCCGACCACGGCGCTCCTTCGGCCGCCGCCAGAGCGTTCGGAACCATGGCGCCGAGGGCTACGAGGGTGACGTCGGCGCCTTCCCGCGCCACCGCGGCCTTTCCCAGGGGGATGACGGCGTCCTCGCCGGTTTCCATCTGGGCGCGCCGTGCGTAGAGGACGCGGGGTTCCAGCATGACCACCGGGTTGTTGTCGCGGATGGCGGACCGCAACAGCCCGTAGGCGCTGGCAGGCCCCGAAGCAACCGCCAGCTTCAAACCGGGGTTGCCGTACATCCAGGTCTCCAAGGTCTGGGAGTGCTGGCACCCGAAACCGAGGCCGGCGCCGACCGAGCCCCGGACAGTGAGCGGTACGGTGATGGTCCCTCGGGACAGGTAATGGAACTTGGCCGCCTCTGTCACCAGCTGGTCGAGGGCCACCCCGATGAACTCGATGAACATGATCTCGATAACCGGGCGGAGTCCGGTGGCGGCCGCCCCGACCGCGGCCCCGAGGAAACCCATCTCCGATATAGGGGTGTCCCGCACCCGCAGAGGCCCGAACGACTTCAGCAGTCCGGCCGAGGTCTTGAAGGGGCCTTCGGCCGCAGCGATGTCCTCGCCGAACATGATCACATCGGGATCGCCGTGCATCTCGTCCGCCAAGGCGGCGGCGATGGCCTGGTTCATCCGCATCCTGGGCATGGAAATCTCCGTGGGGTCGTGCAACCGCCACTATACAAAGTTCGGCGGCGGTTTATCCAAACGGGGCGGCCGGCGGAGGGCGGGCGGCCAGCCAGGGAGGGGTGGGCAGCAGGCTCGCCGCCCGGTAGTAGCCCGGCGGGGCCGCCAGCACGGCCGGAATGGTGTTCACCAGCAGCGCTCCGGTGGTCAGCACCGCCGACAACCCCGGCCGGATCACCAGGTCGATCTCGTTCCGGCCCGAGATGCGGATGCGGTCCAGGGTTTCCCAGCCGACCGCTCCGGGATCGACATGCAGCGAGAGCTCGAACCTGAGCCAATCCCGGCCCCCCGCCGAGGCGGTAACGAGCTGGGTCGCGCCGGCGGTCTCCGGAGGACGGATCGTGTAGTCGGCCAGCTCGTGTTCCTGCTCGGCCAGGACCGGTTCGATCTGCTCGTCGTACTGTTCGATCTCGAGACCCATGGCATGCGCGACCGCCCGGGCGCTCTCGGCAAAACCGATATGCCCGCGAACCCGGCGTTCCTCGACGGCGCGGCGGAACCCGGCTTCCGTATAACCGATGCCCAGCGAGCGGTGGACGCCCCGCCCGAACACGGAGGCGTCGAGGGTGCGCCGGGCGACGATCCTCTCCACATCCCAGGCCGCTCCGGCCAGCACGAGCGGCAGGGCGTCGAACACGAGTCCGGGGTTGATCCCTACCGCGGAGACCACCACCCCTGCTTCCTTCGCGGCATGTTCCAACATGGCGGCGGCCTCCGGCTTTTCCACTTCGGCCCAGGCGAGCTCCTCGCTGGTCGAGATGACGTGGACACCCCTTCGGACGCACATCTCGACATCGGGGAGTACCTCTTCCAGGGGCGATCGGGTGGCGATGAGCGCCACCTCCGGGCGGCCCCGCTCCAGCATCGCGTCCGGGCGCTCCCAGAGCCGCACCCCTTCCCAGGCGGCCGGAAGGGGAAGGCCCGCTCCGACGCCGGTCCTCGGACGGCGGACCGCCCCGGCCACCTCGATCCAGGGGCGGCTGCGGCTCAGCTCGAGGGCGGCCGTACCCACCCGGCCCACGCCGAAGAAGGCGATCCTGACCTTCGAATCCCGCCCTACGGCTTTCATGGTCGTATGTCCCTCATGGTCGTATCCCTACTGCGGCCCCCCGCCGGGCGCTGTCATACGCCGCGCTGAGTATCTCCACGGTCCTGGCCCCGACCTCTCCGGGCGAACGGTTCTCCGCGTTGAGGCCTCGGGCTAGGTCGATCAGGACGTTGGGGGGATCCTCACATCCGTAGAGACCGGCGCGGGAAGGCAGCTCCGCCTCGATGTCCACCCCGTCCTCGCGAAATAGCCAGAGAAAATCTCGCTCCAGGTCGGCCACCAGGTACCCCTCCGCGCCGTAGATGCGCACCTGGAGCTGGTGCCGGGGCCATGGGGCGTCCTCCTGCCGGGCCGCGTTGCCTCCGGGCGGGGCGGACGCTCCCGAGACAGAGCCGGTCGCTCCCGAGCGGAAGCGCACGCTGATGGCGTCGTGGAGATCGACCCCCGCCTGCTCGTTGTTCATGAAGGCGAACACCTGCGAGGCGCGTAGTTCCGTGAGCCACAGCGCCAGCCCGAGAGCGTGGCTGAGAGCCGCCGGAGCGTAGCCTCCCCCCGACAACCGCGGTTCGATCCAGGTCTCGGCCGCGGGCCGGAAGAAGTCATCCTGGCCCCGATACACCGCCGTGCCGTGGAGGAGCCCTCGCAGGCCCGAAGCCATGGCGACCAGAACATGCTGTATCTCGCCGACGCCGTAGTCCTCGATCAGCTTCTTGGCTTCTATCGCGGTAGGGCGATAGTTCCAGCCCAAGGCCAAGATCAGGTGCCGGCCGCGCTCGGCGGCCAAGCGGTGGAGATGCCAGGCGTGGCCGGGGTCCGTGGTGAAGGGCTTCTCGCAGAGAACGTGGCAACCCGCCTCGAGCGCCGCCTTCACGTGCTCGTAGTGGAACCCCGCCGGGCTGGCCACCACCACGGCGTCGAGGTCGAGCTCGAGAGCTTCCCGGTAGTCGCCGCTCACATGGGAAAAGCCGAACCGCTCCTGGAGTAACGCCAGCGCCTCTCGGTTGGTGCGGATCGCGCTCACCAGCTCCACATCGTTCCGAGCCGCCAGGATCGGGATGTGGTTGGCGACCGCCCACGACCCCGCCCCGATGACGCCGACCCGCACCCGTCCGCCGGATCCCATACGGCTATCCGTAGGGGTTGGAATAGGGGCTCTCCACCTGGAACGGCCTGCCCCCTTCCGCGAACTGGATCAGCTCGATCGAAATGCCGTCCGGATCGCGCAGGTAGCAGGTGAGGGCGCCTTCGTACCTGCCCCACGCGCACCGGACGGGCTCCGGCGAGACGAACACGGCGCGGCCCCGCATCCGCTCGTAGTCCCGGTAGATGTCCTCGGTCTCCAGGCACAGATGGGTGTTGCCGGCGTTGTAGGTCGCCATGTCCACCCGGCCGGGAGGCGGGTTGTGGTATTGCAGCATCTCGAGCACCGGGCCGCCGGGCAGAGCCCAGAAGGCGCCCGACATGTCACAGTTCGGGTATCCCACGATCCTGCCCACGTAGTCCTCGACCTCGGCCGCTATCCAGGTGCCCTGGAGGAACGGCGCCTTCTCGAGAAAATGGGTCCACCAAGGGACGGACACCTCGAGATCCGTAACCGAAACTCCTATGTGGTCGATAGAAATGAAGCTCATCGCCGTTACCTCCCAGTGGGTCGGCCGCCCGAGGCCCCCGGTTGACTCCAGCGCCGCCGCCCTCCATCGTGCTCGGTAGAGTTGACAGCGCCCGAAGGCTGAGCGTACTACCGAGGAGGCAGAACATGCCCGGCTTCGACCGCTCCTATCTCCCCGAAGCATCGAGTGAGTTCGTGGTGCTGGCCGACACCCATCACCTGGTCGATCCCGGCATGTATGCGACCAAGGGGGATTCGGTGACCCCGGAGATAGTGCAGGACTGGGCGGCCCGCGGGGACTGGGCGCTGGCCCTCGCCGGAGCTCTCGGCGCCGGGCTTGTCTTCCATGTCGGCGACCTGGCCCAGGAATATCCCGGTTCCGAGCGCTTCGACACCGGCCGGCGGGCCGCCGTCGCCCAGTTCGAGAAAGCGGGCATGTCCGTCGACTTCGCCGCCGGGAACATGGATATCGGGGACAAACCGGACCCCACCGTACCCGCCGGATGGGTGGAGCCCGGTTTCCTGAAACGGTGGGACGAAGACTTCGGCAAGTCCTTCTACAGCCGCACCGAAGGGAACTGCCACTTCGTCGTATTGAACTCCCAGATAATGAACACGACCCTCCCCGAGGCGATCGAACAGCGCGAATGGGCGGAGGAGGACCTGGCCTCCCATGCGTCCCATCGGATCTTCGTGTTCATGCACCTGCCGCTCTTCCTGGTGGACGAGGACGAACCCGGCCTCGGCAGCTACGACGTGCTCGATGAGCCGGACCGCGGCTGGCTGCTGGATCTCCTGCGGCGTTACGGGGTGGAGGCTTTTTTCAGCGGGCACACCCACTTCCAGGTGTTCAACCGGGCCGGGGCCGTCCGGCTCTACACCTTGCCGTCCACCACCACTACCCGGCCCGGCTTCTACGAGGCTTTCAGCGTCTGCCCGCCCGACCGGGGCTGGATCGACACGGCCAAGTTGGGTTTCTATCTGGTGAGGGTGAAAGACCGGGGCGCATCCGTTCATCTGATCCGCACCGGCGGGGAAACCCCCTCCAACCATCAGGCCGGCGCCCGGATACTGACCGGCGCCTCCCCCGACCTGCCGCACTCACCGGTCGGCGCCTACCTGCGGCTTCCCCTCGCCAATCAGAGCGACGGGGCGATCTCCTACCCGAACCACGTCCGGCACCGGATCCGGGACGACCACCCGCTGCTGGCGTGCGTAGAAGCCGGGATCCGGTATGTGAGGTTCCCGATCCACGACCTCGACCTGACCCTCCAGCGGAAGCGGCTCGCCGTCCTGCGGGAAGAATCGGTGGAGCTGACCGCCGCCGTCATATGCCCGAGGGCCCGGGACATATCGGCGGCGGCCCGCAAGGCTCCCGAGGCCGACTGCCTGGAGATCCAGCTGACCGGCCGCGTCGCGCCCGACGAAGAGGACCTGGCGGCCTTGGCAGAGCTGCAGGATGCGGGGGCCGCCGTCGCCTTGGCGCCCCTCGTGATGGAGGACACCGGCAAGGTCCACCTCCGCAGCCGGACCGGTTACCGGCCCGGTGAGCTGGCCGCCCTCGATCAGGCCCTAGGCGCCCGTTCCCTGCGCCCCGTCCGGGCGGTCTGCGCCCTCGACGGGTCGGAGTCCGTATGGGACGGGATACGAGCCTTCGACCCGGAACTCCGCTCGGTCGAGGGCTTGGACTTCCTCGTCCCCCTGACCGCCGACGATGAGGCCAATGTCGTGTCGGTGGCCGAAGCCCTGTTCGCCTCGGCCGTTACTCCCGGATGCCGGGTGTACCTCGACCCGCTGCAGGATCTGGACCGGGTGACGACGGTCGTACACGGGCTTCTCGACCGGCTGTCGAACCCCCGCCGCGCCTTCCATGCGGCGAGGGTGCTGAATACGGTGCTGTTCGGAGCGGACGGCCGGCCGGGCGATTACTCGCCGGTCGATCCGTGCCGGGACACCGGCGTGCGGATCGTCACCGGGCGGCGGAGGGAGCTCTGGCTGGTGCCGCGGCGGGAGGCGGAGCAGGCGGGCGAGGCCATCCGGCGCCGGGCGGGGCCCGATGCACCGGTCAGGCTGATCGACCCGGCGGCGGGCGCCTCCTGGCAGGACACGGCCGGCGCGGTCTCGGACCGACTGACGACTGCGGACAGTCCGATCCTGGTGGTACAGCTCGCTTAGAGGGTGCGCGGATAGGTGTTCACCTGGGAATACACTGCTTGCGGCGGTTGATGAGCCTACAGCCATAGCCAGGGGTTCCGAACTGGATCCTGACCGGCGTTTACGAACAGGGTCGGTCGCGGTCCGCCTATCCCCGCACCCTCTTAAGACCTCAGGTGGTGGGGTCGGAGAGGTTGCGCTCGTCGGTTGCTCCTGCTCTGCCCTGACGCCGCCAGCGCCCCGTGATGAAAACTCCCGCCAAGCTGGCAATTGATATGATCACCAGGCCGGCTACCAGGATCGCAACAACACCATTGTCCAATACGGCCAAGACCCCCGACAACGCCATAGCGGCGAGAGCAAGCGTGTATGCCATCCATTGGCCACGCAAGCGCGCTTTGCGGATAGTCGGCATCATTTCCCGTTCTACCTGCATTCTGTGATCTACCTGCTCCTCATAACGATCGAACAGTCTTTTTGTGGCACCGGGTAGGAGTGATTCATATTCGCGCAATACACCCGGGGGTGGCAGGGGAGCATTCCAGCTCCAACTCGCAGAAAATTCGGCAATGGCAGTTGTCCCCTGTTCCTCAGTATCCTCAACCGAATCGGGGACAATAAAGTCTGTGGGGGCAGGAGAATCGGCCTGTTCCGGCGACGGTGAATCAGACGAGTTGTTCACGCTCTGATCGCAACTCCGGTTCTGTAATTTCCCATGCTCTCGACAGATCACCGAGGACCATTCTCCAGTCGTTTTCCAACGCTTCCCGATCTGCTTTCCGGGCGGCAGCGTCGTCGAGGGGGAGGTCGGTCTCGTCGAGCAGACCGAACAGGTCAAAGATCTGCGCCGCCCCGCTCCAGAACGCGAACCGCGTGGATGGCAAGCCATTCCTACCGTAGAACATGGCGGTGGATACTCCGTTCTTAGTTTTCCCTCTGTTGTCTCAGTGTAACACACTCAGTACATGAGGGCGCCGCCGGTGACGCTGACGGCGGCGCCGCTGATGTAGCTGGCATGATCGGAGGCGAGGAACACCACCACCGAGGCGACTTCCTCCGGTTGGCCCAGACGTCCCAGCGGGCAGTCCGCCACGCCGGCCGCCACCACCTCCTCGGTGTTGTCGGTGTGTTGCATCGCCGTGTCGATGGGGCCCGGAACCACCGTGTTCACGGTTATCCCGTGGGGGCCGTACCACCGGGCGAAGTCGCGGCTCATCGACACCACCCCGCCTTTGGCCGCCACGTAGGCGTGGGCGCCCTTCCTGGTCCCCTTGATGAAACCGGGTGATGAGAAGTTGATGATCCTGCCGCCCCCGCCCTGAGCTACCAAGGCCTGACCGAACGCCCGGCACAGGAAGAAACCGGCTTTGAGATCCACGTCCAGGTGGAGGTCCCAGTCCTCCTCCCGGATCTCGTCCATCGGCTGACGCCTCAGAACCCCCGCCACATGGGCCAGCGCCCAGAGGCCGCCCAGAGACTCTCGGGCCTCTCCTATCAGAGCGCCCAGCCCGTCGATGTCCCGCAGGTCGTAACACCTCGCCCGGTGACGGGCCGGGTGCGCCAAACCCGCCGCGGTCCTCTCGACGCCATCCCCGTCGCGGTCGACCGCGAACACCCTCGCCCCCACTGTCGCGAACGCTCGGGCGGCGGCCCTGCCGATCCCCCGGGCGGCGCCGGTGACGACCACCCCCCTGCCTTCGAGGCCGGCGCCTACCTGCCAGACGATGACGGCACCCCCCGCGGCCTCAGTCGAACGCGCCGGTTATGTGGGCGACCACCTCCTGCCGGGAGGTCTCGGACTTGAGGAGGTCGGCCACTAGACGGCCCTGCCTGAGTATCAGCAGCCTGGTGCATATCGACCAGACATGATCCATGTTGTGGGAGATGACGATCATCGCCATATCCGTTTCCGCCGCCGAGACCATGGCGCCGATCATCTCGAGCACCGCGGCGGCTTCCTTCACCCCGAGGGCGGCGGTCGGTTCGTCCAGCAAGAGGAGCCGCCCTCCCCAGAAACCCGCCCGTGAGATGGCCACCACCTGCCGCTGCCCGCCCGACATGGTCTCTATGAGCGCATCGAGGTTCGGGAATCGGGCCGGGAGGAGCTCGACGGCGGCCCGGGCCCGTTTCTTCATGGATCGGCGGTCGAGCATCCCGAACCTGCCGCGCCATCCGGTCCGGGTCATTTCACGGCCCAGGTAGAAGTTGGCGGCGATATCGAAAATATCCACGAGGGCGAGCTGCTGGTACACCGTCTCGATGCCCTCGCGGCGCGCCTCGGCCGGAGTGGAGAAGACCTTTTGCTCCCCATGCAGGTAGACCTCCCCGGCGGTAGGGATGACCGCCCCCGCCAGGCACTTGACCAAGGTGGACTTACCGGCGCCGTTGTCTCCCAGCAGCCCGACTACTTCGTCCCGGCCCAGGTGGAAGCTCACATCGTCGAGGGCGCGGATGGTCCCGTAGTGCTTGGACAGACCCCGTATTTCCAGGAGGGGCGCGCCCGCGCGGACAGGTCGGGTCATGGCGGTCACACCTCCATCCGTACCTCGGACTCCCGGCGTCCCAGCTGATCGAACACCACCGCTCCGAGCAACAGCACACCCCGCATGACCTCCTGCCAGAAGGATTGGACCTGGAGCAGGACCAGCCCGTTGTCCAGCACCGCCAGGATGAGGATCGCCACCAGGGTGCCGATGACCGAACCACGGCCCCCGTACAGGCTGGCCCCTCCGACGATCACACCCGTGAGGGCCAGGAACTCCATCCGCTCCCCGGTGGTGGGCGACACCGCCCCCACCTGGGACACGACGATCAGCGCGGCGACGGCCACCGTGATCCCGGTCAGGACGAAGGCGATGCCGACCTGCCTCTCGAGTGGAATGCCCGCCAGCCGGGCCGCCTGCGGGTTGGCGCCGATCGCATACATGTGCTGTCCGTACTTGGTCAGGCGCATCAGGATGTAGAAGAAGGCCACCACCAGCAGCAGCACCAGCACCGCCACCGGTATCTCGACCCCGAGCACTTCGAAGCGGGTCCTTCCCAGGAACCTGAACCCCTCGACGCGAACGGCGCGTCCGTCCATGACGAGCTTGGAGGCGCCCCGGAAGGCCACCAGCGTGGCGAGCGTGGTGAGGATCGAGTTCACCCGGAACCTGAGGATGGCCACCGCGTTGATGGCGGCGATCGCCATGGCCGCCGCCACCGCACCGACCACCCCCCAGAACAGACCGTAATCCCGTGCTACCACCGCGAACACCGCGCCCGCGAACCCGATCGCCGACCCGACGGATACATCCACCTGCCGGGCCACCAAGAGCAAGGTCATGGCGCTGCCGATGATTCCGATCACAGCCCCGTTGACCAGGACATTCACCAGGTTGGTGGAGGTGAAGAAGTACTCGGACCGGAAGGTGAAGAAAGCGGCCAGCAACACTAGGACGCCGACCCGGGCCTGCATGGCGGTGAAGCGCACCCGCCGCGATCCCAACTTCGAAATCACAGCCTCGTACAGGGCGCCGAGGCGTCCGCCGCCCCTAACGTCCCGGCCCGAACCCCCGTCCTCGGTGCTCACTTCTCTACGGCGCTCCGTTCTCAGCCGCCTGCTTCTGGGTAGTGGTCGGTGAGGTTGCCGGCGTCGAGGAACCTGTGATCGATGAAGATCTCCCGATCCGGGCTCTCACCCCTCGCCAACGCAACAGCCGCCGGAACCGCCAAACTCCCATACCGATCAGGGAAATAAGCCACATCACCAATCCACTGAGGATTGTTCAAAATATCCGACCACGCCGAAGCATCCGCCCCATGAGCCACAATGAACACATCCCCACCCCGACCCTGAGTCTCAGCCGCCGCGAAAGCCGCCGCCGCATCAGGATCACCAAAACTCGACATCACCAAAACCACCGACGCATCCGGCGCCGTCGTCAAAATATCCGTGAACTGACGCCTCACATTCTCCAAAGCATCCGAACCACCCTGACGCTTGTCCACCACCCGAAACTTCCCATCAGGAACCGCCCCACAAACACCCTCGAACCCCTCACGCGAACCCCCCGCCCGCTGCGCATTGATATCAGGCGAACTCAAATTCTCGATCGACACATACAAATCGAACTCACACCCAAACTCCCCCTCCACGAAATCCCCCAACCCAGCCCCCGCCACCAACCCCGCCGCATGACCATTCGACCCCACGAACACCCGCTCACACGGACCCTGCGGCACATCCATCGTCACCGTAGGCAAATCACCATACGCCTCACACACCGCCTCCGCCGCATCCGGGAAAAACTGCCAATTGATAACCGCGTCCAAACCCTGAGCATCCAACGTCCGCGCACACTGAATCGCCGTATCCGTCGAGAAATTCGCATCACACTCAAACAACTCCACCCCAGCAACAACCGCCGCCTCCCTAATACTCTCCGTAACAATGAACACAAACGGATCAGCATCACCACCCGAAATATAACCCAACTTCACACCCCCACCCCCAGACACATCCCCGGCCTCGGCCATGCCGACTGCTTCTGGGTAGTGGTCGGTGAGGTTGCCGGCGTCGAGGAACCTGTGATCGATGAAGATCTCCCGATCCGGGCTCTCACCCCTCGCCAACGCAACAGCCGCCGGAACCGCCAAACTCCCATACCGATCAGGGAAATAAGCCACATCACCAATCCACTGAGGATTGTTCAAAATATCCGACCACGCCGAAGCATCCGCCCCATGAGCCACAATGAACACATCCCCACCCCGACCCTGAGTCTCAGCCGCCGCGAAAGCCGCCGCCGCATCAGGATCACCAAAACTCGACATCACCAAAACCACCGACGCATCCGGCGCCGTCGTCAAAATATCCGTGAACTGACGCCTCACATTCTCCAAAGCATCCGAACCACCCTGACGCTTGTCCACCACCCGAAACTTCCCATCAGGAACCGCCCCACAAACACCCTCGAACCCCTCACGCGAACCCCCCGCCCGCTGCGCATTGATATCAGGCGAACTCAAATTCTCGATCGACACATACAAATCGAACTCACACCCAAACTCCCCCTCCACGAAATCCCCCAACCCAGCCCCCGCCACCAACCCCGCCGCATGACCATTCGACCCCACGAACACCCGCTCACACGGACCCTGCGGCACATCCATCGTCACCGTAGGCAAATCACCATACGCCTCACACACCGCCTCCGCCGCATCCGGGAAAAACTGCCAATTGATAACCGCGTCCAAACCCTGAGCATCCAACGTCCGCGCACACTGAATCGCCGTATCCGTCGAGAAATTCGCATCACACTCAAACAACTCCACCCCAGCAACAACCGCCGCCTCCCTAATACTCTCCGTAACAATGAACACAAACGGATCAGCATCACCACCCGAAATATAACCCAACTTCACACCCCCACCCCCAGACACATCCCCGGCTTCGGTGGTGGCCGGGGCGGTTGCTTCAGTAGCCGCCGCAGCAGGCGGGGTGGTCTCCGGGGTTTCAGAATCGCCGCCTCCGCAGGCCGAGGCGAACAGCACGAGAACCGAGACGGCCGCCAGTCTCCTCGACCGATGCCACTGCTTCCTGCCCATGCTCACACCTCCAGCGATCCACTCCGATTCGGAGGAACGACCGGCGCCGCCCTTCGAGTCGCTATCCGGACAGTAGCAGCAG
The DNA here is from genome assembly GCA_958295745.1 of uncultured Acidimicrobiia bacterium. Classification (GTDB taxonomy): domain Bacteria; phylum Actinomycetota; class Acidimicrobiia; order Spongiisociales; family Spongiisociaceae; genus CATQHD01. The sequence continues at coordinate 1,147,033 of OY282370.1, forward strand.
GCGCCGGGGAACGGGCAGGAAATCGGGTCTCGCAGGCGGAACGGCCGGTCATCACCGACTCGACTTCGACCGGCCATAGGAATGGGGTGGGGTTGGTTGAACCGGCGGGCGGCCTTTCCGGCCCGGATTCTTGGGTTCGGGATGCTCGGTTCTGATCGGGGATCAGATATGCCCGTGCTTGGCCAGGCCCTCCATCGGCGTCATTCCGGCCCGCATGTCCACCCGCACCCGGCCCTCCGCTTCTACGATCTCTTCGGCCCGGAGCAGCACCTGTTCGGCTTGGCGGGCCGGCACCACCAGCACCCCGTCGAACTCGCCCATTATCAGGTCGCCGGGATGGATGGTGATGCCGCCGACGGTCACCGGCACCTGCAGGCCGGTCATCTCCCAGCGGCCGATGGCGTTCAGCGGCGAGAGGTCCCGGTAGAAGACCTGCAGGCCGATGGCCCGCAGACCCTCGATGTCCCGCAGGTTGCCGTCCAACACCACCCCCGCGCACCCGCGGTGCTGGGCCGAGTTGCCGGTCAGCTCCCCGAAGTGCCCCACATGGCTGTCCGGGTTGACCGACACCAGGATGCTGTCCGCATGTATCTTCTCGAACATCTCCAGGTAGGAGGCGATGCGCTCGATCCCCGGTTCCCAGGCGATGGGCGGGTCGATGGGCTCCCCCCGCAGTGTGAAGGCCAGCCCCGCCATTCGCTGTTCGGGAAAAAGCGGGCGCAGGTAGGAGGGGAGCACCTGCTCGGGCAGGCCCAGCGAATACAGGGTGTCGCACACCGCCGACAGGTACAGCCGCCGGTAGCGGGCGACCAGCTCGGAGGGGGGGATAGCGGCGGTCATATTCGCTTCTCCGCGGAGGGGTTTCTCACCGGCGGCTGGCCTTTGCCTCCAGATCGGGCCGCTGTCCGGGATCGAAATAACGCAAGGCCCAGTCCGCCCCCTGCCAGGTGATCAACCTGCCGCGAGGCGCCAGCCGCACCAGGTAGCGCTCCCAACCCCAGGAGGCCTTCAGCTGTTCGGGTCCGGTGGGGCCGGTGTAACGGGCGGCCATCTCTTCGGCGATCGGCACCCAGAGCGATCCTTCACCCTTGGCGGGCCCTTCCACGACTTCGGCGGTGCATTGCGCCAGCACCTTGCGGATGCGGGGGTGGGCCGTCTCTTCGATGCAGACGGCGCACCGCGGGTTGGCCGCCAGGTCATGCACCCATTCCGAGCGTTTGCGGCCCACCACATAGAAGGCTTCCCCGTCCCACCGGTACCACAGCGGCACCACCATCGGCCACCCGTCGGGCTTGACGAAAGCCAACTTCAGGAGCCAGGTGCTTTCCGGGCCGGCCAGGAACTCCTCTATCTGCCCGGGAGGGATGCCGCCTGCGTCGGAACCCTCCTCGTAGTAATGATCCTGTTCGAATTCACTCATGGACGTAACCTTACCGAACGCAGGTGCGCGGCGTTCCTGCGGCCGGTTCAGCCTTCCTCGTACCAACCGGAGCCGAAGAACAGCCCCTCGTGTTCTATGACCCAGGAATGCTTGACGCCCTGCTCACCGGTGGCCGGATTCTCGAACATGTAATCCACCCAGACACCCGACTCGGGGGCCTCCATCATCACGGACCCGAAGTCGTAGCCGGTCACGTCGGTGCCGAGCGGACCCGTCAAGGACTCTCCCAGAAGCCCGGGGTCGGCATGGGCGAGAAGCTCGCCGGCCTCGTCGAAGATGAAGACGTACCACTCCCCGTCCACGCTCTCGGGAGTGTTGTAGTAGTCGATCACGGCCTGGCGCCCCTCACCTACATAACGCCACAGGGCCTTCTCCACGAGCTGCTTCGTATAAGCCCCCGGCTCGGCCTTGGTGGCGGGTTCCTGCTCATAGGACGACTCGTACCAGCCGGCGCCGAAGACGAGATCGTCGCGCCTGGCCACCCAGCTGTGCTTCTTCTTGCCTCGGTTGGTGACAGGATCCAGGAAGACGTATTCGATCCACCCGCCTTCCTCGGTGGCCGACAATATCTCCTTCCCGTAGGGATAACCGGTCACGTCCGACAAGGAGCCGGTGTCCTTGCCTACCCGACTCGGAAATGCCGAATGGGCAACGAGGGCGCCCGACTCGACATCGGCGACGAAGATGTACCACGGGCCGTCCGCGTCGCCTCCCGCGTTGTAGTAGTCGAGGGCGGCTTGGCGCCCCTCCCGCTCATAGCGGTCCAATGCCTGCTGCACGTACCACTTGGTATACGCCCCCGGCTCCTCCGGGGTGGGCGCCTCCTCCGCAGGCGGCGACTCGTACCAACCCGAACCGAAGATGTGTCCTTTGTATTCGATCACCCAGGAATGCTTGACGCCCTGCTCACCGGTTGCCGGGTTCACGAACACGTAGTCCACCCAGACACCCGACTCGGGGGCCTCCATCATCACGGACCCGAAGTCGTAGCCGGTCACGTCGGTGCCGAGCGGACCCGTCAAGGACTCTCCCAGAAGCCCGGGGTCGGCATGGGCGAGAAGCTCGCCGGCCTCGTCGAGGATGAAGACGTACCACTCCCCGTCCACACTCTCCGGGGTGTTGTAGTAGTCGATGGCCTGCTGCCTGTCTATCTCGTAGCGCCATGCGGCCTCCTGCACCAGCCGCTTGGTGTACGCCCCCGGCTCGTCCTTGGTGGGGGGCGCCGCGAAGTAGGTCGACTCGTACCAGCCGGCGCCGAAGATGAGATCGTCGCGGCGGACCACCCAGGCGTGCTTCCTCCTACCCTCGTTGATGGAAAGGTCCATGAAGACGTAATCGACCCAGATGCCGTCCTCTGTCGCCTCCAGAATGGCGGCGCCGTATGGGTGCCCGGTCACATCCACGTCGAGGTTGGCGTCGTCTCCCACCCCATTCGGAATGGTGGCGTGCGCTGCGTACCGCTCGGTCTGGGCGTCGAGGATGAAGATGTACCAGGCGCCGTCCACGCCGCCGCCCGCGTTGTAGTAGTCGAGGGCGGCCTGGCGGCCCTCCCGCTCATAGCGGTCTATGGCCTGCTGCACGTACCATTTCGTGTAGGCGGCCGGCTCGTCCCGGCCCGGCGCCGAATCGTCTCGGCCCGGGGCCGGATCCCCGCTTCGGGTGGGCAACGTAGTTATCAAGGCGATGGCGATGACCGCCGCGATGGCCAAGACGGCGGCAATGGGGGCTTGCCAAGGGCGGGTGAAGAGTTTTCGCGGCATGGACGGTCCTCCCGATCTCCCGAATCGATTCTCTCTGTCGAGCTCGGCCCAGGATAACGGTCCGGCGAACTATCGAAACGCCGTCCAATCGAAACGCCGTCCGGAGGAACTCACCGACCGGGTCCTATCCGCACCGGGCCGCCCGCCAAGACGCTCGGCGGCGCCGGGGGTTCGTGGGTCAGCGGCGCCGGCCCCGGTGGTAGAGGTCTACGAAAGCCGCCATCGAGTAGCGGGCGATGGCGTCCCCGATCACGTCCAGCGGCAGGTCGTCGAGGCGGCGGAAGCGCACGCAGCTCTTGCCCATGTCCATACGCTTGCCGGTGGCGTGGTACGCCTCCTCGAAGTCTTGGCGGGCGTCGGGGTCGGCGTACACGCCGGACAGGTAGACGGCCATGTGCCGTTTCTGGGAAGCGAGGGCGGCGTACATGAGGGGCTTGCCGTTGTAAGTGTTGGGCTGGACGGCGAGGGGGACCTCGTAGGAGATCATCCCCCAGCGCATCTCCTCGGCGTATCCTTCGGGAAGCCGCTCGAGGATGGCGGAGCGCACCATTGAGACGGCCTCCCGCCGATCCTCGGGAAGTCTCTCCAGATACTCCTCTACCGTGGCCGCATCCGATCTCATCCCCGCCAGCATAAACATCCAGGATTTCAAAACGTATTGAGTCCTGTCTCCTCCACGAACTCCGTTCTAGCCGTCCGTATCGACCAGCCGGGCGATCTCATCGACCTCGGTTCTGTCGAGCCGCAGATAGTCGCTGAGGTCACGCAGGTTGAGCAAGCCCTGCTCGGAGCCATATATCAGCTTTTCGGTTGCCGCGGCGCCGTATTCGTCGAGACGGATGCGGACGCTCCGCCGAGATTTACCCCTGCCGAAGCCCTTTTCGCGGTCCCAATTTTCGCGGTCCCAATTTTCGCGGTCCCAAAGGGGCGCTTTCTCGTTTACCAGGGCATATATCGATCCAGAGGCTGCGCCTAGCCGCTCCAGCCGGATGGCGGCCGCCCGGATGCTCACCCCGAACCTGTCCGCCGCCTTCCTCGGCAACTCGAACCCTTCCATATCCACACCGGCAGCCTTCACGAACTCCAATACCGCCTGCCGCGGCAACAGCGCCGCCGCGGCAGCCTCCTCGCACCATCGCTCCTCGTCGACCCCGCCCAGCCGCCCGGTACCGGCGAAGCGCAGATCGGCGCACGCCGCCCCGCTCCGCAACGTGAGATGACCGATCTCATGGAAAGCCGTGAAGATGCGGGCCGCCGGGTTGTAGGCCGTGTTGACGGAAATGACCGGGGCGAACTCGTCCCAGACCGAGAAACCCCTGATGCCGTCCCCGCCCAGCTGGAGAGCGAACACGAGCATCCCCCGCCGTTCGAGTTGCTCCCGCCACATCCGCCACCAGCTCGCGGCGCCCTCGAGGCCTCGGATGTCGGTGCTCACTCCCAGCCATTTGCGCAGCCGCCCCCCCGCCCCCTCCGCCGGGTCATCCAGACCAAAACGGGGAAGGTCAACCTGCCGCCCCCAGCGATCGCACAGGAACGACACCAGCTTCTGCAGTCGGAGAGAGCGCCTTATCCAAAGACGCTCCTGCTCCGAGAGGGCGCGAACCTGCTGGCCGGGGCTGCTGCGCATCGCGGGCAAGGGCGATGGTTCCGGAACCCTGCCGGCGAAGAACAGGGCGCTCGGCCGCTTCAACACCTCGACCAGCCTGGTGAACTCTCCCCGGGATGGTTTCCCGTCCCCTTCTACCCACCCCGCCAACACGGCGGCGTCCACCATCGACCGAGAGGCGACCTCATCCATAGTAAGGCCGCTCTCCTCGACCGCCCAACGAACGACCTCGCCGTTCACCGGCACAAGGGTCTTCTGCGCCATTCGCCCTCCCTCCGGGTGGGAGGCTACCCCGTCCCCTGCCCCCCTCCGATATGTTGGGTGGAACGGCCCGGGTGGGAGGAGAACCCGGGCCGCCCCTGCGTACCTCCTACGAGCGGCGGCGGCGCCGCCGGCCTCGCTCCGCCTCGCGCCTGCGCATGTCTTCCTCGGCCTCCTTGGTGCCCCGGTAGAAGTCCCTGCTGCTGGTGCGCCTATATTCCGGCGAGGACATTCTGTAGGCGGCCACGGATCGGGAGACCGATCGGTAGGCCGTCTGGGTGCCCATGGAGTCGGGCGCGTAGTTCTGGATGTTGCCCGCCTCGAAGCCCAGCCGCCCCGCTTCGAGGTAGCTGTCCTGGTTGGCGCCCATGAACACAAACGACCAGCCTGCCTGCTTGCGTTCCTCGACGGCGGCGTGGAGGCGGGCTCGGGACCAGCGGCGGCTGGCGTTCTCGCGCCCGTCGGTGAACACGACCACTATCTGATCCTCGGCGGGGGACTCTGCAGAACCGCCCAACCTCGCCAGCCTTCGATCGGCCGATTCGATCAGATCTCCCAGCGCATCGAGCAACGGTGTACTACCCCGAGGCCGGTACTGGTCCAGGATCATATCACCCACCTCGGCCAAAGGCTTGGCTTCGTGGATCACCTCGAAGGGATCCCCGCTGTCGAACTGCACCAGGGTCAGCCGGCAGTCTCCGGGCTGGCTGCGCTGGTCGGCGATGAACGCGTTGAAACCGCCCACCACATCCAGCTCCATACCCCTCATCGAGCCTGACCGGTCGATCAGGAACGACACGTGCACCGGAGCCGAACCGTCCTTCTCGCCGCCCTCGTCACCGGCGCCGACCTTGGCCGGGGTGCGGTCGACCGGCTTGGCAACCGGGCGGCTGAGCCGGTCAGCCGCGCCAACCGCGTCTAGGCATGCGCCGATCCGGGTGAGGTCGGCGGGCCAGGCCTTCTCACCGTACCGGGCGCCGACCAAGACGCCGGTGATGGCCGCGATGGTGGCTGTTTCGCCCCCTGCGTTCACCGCTCCCAGCACCGCTTCTTCGGGGGTTCCGGCGTCGACCGCATGCCAGATCGCGGCGGGTACGGCCTCGGCGGCAAGCGCCCCGGCGTCCTCGAACATCTCGATGCCGCCTCCGGCCGACAGCTCCTCGAGTCGTCGGCTCAGCACCACACCCTGCACCTCCCACTGGGTAAATCCCGCGCTGATGTCGGCCACCTGTTCCAGCCAGCCGTCGTCGAGCGGGCCGTTCCCCGCGGCTGCCAGCGCCACACCTGCAGCCGTCGCGGCCGCCGCCGACACCGCCGCCGGATGCCTGTGAGTAACCAGGGCGGAGAGCGCTGCCTCGTAGGCCGCCCGGGAAGGGTCGCCCGCCCAGCGCAAACCGAACGCCGCACACCGGGCCGCGGCCGCCGAACCGGCCGACTTGCCGGCGGCGGACCACCACGGGCGGCCTCCATGCAGGGCGCGTCGCGCTCTATGGATTGCTCCGCCCGGAAAGCGGAAGCGGCTGCCTGCCAGCCGTCTGGCGAAGCGATCCGGGTGCTCGACCGGATCGGCCAACACGCTGTCGGCGGTGATCAGGGTGAGCAAGCTGTGGCCGCCCGCTTGGGGATGGTCGATGTAACCGGTGATCCGTCCGAACCGCCGTTCGATCTCCTTGCGGCGCATCCCTGACACCTGCAGCCCTAGGGCTTCGCCGACCGCGGCGCCGATCAGCGCCCCGCGGGCCCGCTCCCGATCGGCGGGCTTCACCGCCGGATCGCCGCAGGCCGGCGACCCGATCAGATACGCCGTCGCCTTCGCTGCTTCAGCGCCGAATCTCCTCGCGATATCTCTTGCTGCTGTCATGGGGTTTCCTTTCCCACAAAGGGTGACCGAAGTTGTTTCCAGGCCGCCCACCGGTTTTTGTCAAAATAATTATAACACACTCGGCGGGGTAATAGTCAAACTGGGTAAAAGTCGCCTAACATGTGTCTATGCCCGATCGACAGGACGGCTACAACCCCGGGAAGTACCCCCCGTTCGCGGTAACCGTCGACATCGTGCTGATGACCGTGGTGGACGGTGACCTCCGGGTGCTGCTGATCCAGCGGGGGGAGGGTCCGTTCGAGGGAGGCTGGGCCCTGCCCGGCGGGTTCGTGCTCCCGCACGAGAACCTCGACGAGGCGGCGGGCCGGGAGCTGCTGGAGGAGACCGGCATCCGCCCCGACCAAGGCTACATGGAGCAGCTCGGCGCCTATGGAGAGCCCTACCGCGACCCCAGGATGCGGGTGGTGACGGTGGCTTACTGGGCCATCGCCCCCCGGCTGCGGAAGGCGCCCTCCACACCTGCCGCCGCGGCGAGGCCGGAGGCCAAACTGCTTTTCTTCAGCAGAGAGGCTCCTGCCGCCGCGGCGCGTGCTCCCTCTCCTGCCGAGATGGAGTCGACGGCCCAGCAGTGGAAGTCGAAAATCCGCGCCGGAGGCGACGCCGCATATGCCGAGATGGTGCCGCTGGCCGAGATCCAGAGCGGGCGGTTGTCCCTGGCCTTCGATCATCGTCGGATCGTGGACGACGCCGTTGACACGCTCCGAGCCCGCCTGGAGACCACCACCATCGCCCAGGGTTTCTGCCCGCCCGAGTTCACCATCCGCGAGCTGCAGGAGATATACGAGGCGGTTTGGGGCACCAGGCTCGATGCGGGCAACTTCTACCGCGACATGGTGCGCCGCAAGGGTTCCCTCACCCCGACCGAAAGCCGCACCCCCTCCGGCGAGCAGGGCGGACGCCCCGCCAAACTGTGGAGGGCCGGAGAGTCACCCACCTTCGACCGGCCTTACTACCGGTCGCCCGGCCGAACCAGACGGAGACGGCGGCGGGACGAAGACGACGACCGTCCGCGTTGAACCATCCGGCCCTCGCTATGCGTTGAACGCCCTTGACGCCGCCGATTCGAGCGGACAGGTGAGGTTCTGGGGAAACCCACCCGCAAAACCGATACCACCCCCACCCCCGGATACCACCCCCCGCGACCCAGCAACACCCCCCACCACCACCTCCGGATAACCCCTAGAACACCGAGAACGCGAAAACCGCCGCAACATGCCGCCCCCTCCGGGCCCAGCCCCCACCGCCACCACCTGGTATCAGATCTCTTGCCCGGCGTGTGGGCCTGGCCCCGGCCCGAGAGGTGAGCCGGGTGAAATCCCGATATGATCACTGCCCTCTCTAGAACTCGGCGGCGATATTTGTGGTTCGGTATACAACACTATACAGCATATAGACGACAGAACCAATACCCTTATGACCCTGATTGTCCATGAAATTTCGGTTGGGGTGGGCAGGGCCGCCGGTCACGCGGTGCAGCCGTGCCGGGCCTCAGCGTTCCGACTGCGCCTCCCATACGGGGCCGAGATCGAGTATCGAGGCGCGCATGGCGGCCACTCCCTCGTCCAGATCGTCGGTCTCGATGGTCAGGGCGGGGGTGAGGGTGGCCGCATCGCCCACTAGGGCGCTCCCGTGATGCATCGTGCGGGACAGGAACCCCCGTTGCCGCATGGCGTCCGTAAGGGATCGGGCCACCTCGGAGGAAGGCGGGAACGAAGTGCGGGCGGCCCGGTCCGCCGCCAGCTCGAAACCCTGGCACAGACCACGGCCCCGCACCTCGCCCACCCAGGGCAGGCCGGCGATCCGCTCCGCAAGCAGGTCGGCCAGCAGCGCCCCCTTCTTCTCCGACTGCCCGGCCAGGCCTTCGGCCTCGATGGCGTCCAGCACCGCCAGGCCCACCGCGCACGACTGGGCGCTCCCGCTGTAGGTGTGCACCTCGGCCATGCGGCGGCTCTCCGCCCGGATCGCGTCGGCCACAGACCCCCGGATCAGGACGGCGCCCAGCGGGGCGTAGCCGCCTCCCAGGCCCTTGGCCAGGGTGGTGATGTCGGCCGTCACATCAGCATGGTCGAGCGCCAGGAACCGTCCGGTGCGCCACATGCCGGTGATCACCTCGTCGCACACGAACAGGACCCCGTGCCGGTCGCAGACCTCCCGCACCAGGCGCCAGTAGCCGTCGGGCGGGACCGCCATCCCGGTGGAGAGGGCGATCGGCTCGGCGATGAAAACCGAAACCGTGTGGGGGCCTTCGCCCTCTATGGCGGCGTCCAGCGCTTCGGCGGCCCGCTGGGCGGCCTCTTCCTCGGCCAGCCCCCGGTAGGGGCCCCGATAGGTGATGGGGGCGGTTACTTTCCTGACCCCCCGGAACAGGTACGGCTCGTAGCTCCGGTTGATATCCCACCGCCCGGTCATCGACAGCGCTCCGGCGGTGGCGCCGTGGTAGCCGGGGGCGAGGCTGACCACCTTCCACCGTTCGGGCTCGCCCCGGGCCAGGTGGTACTGGCGGGCGATGCGGAGGGCGATCTCGTTGGCCTCGCTTCCGCCCGAGCTGAACATGACCCGGTCCACCCCTTCCGGCGCCAGATCGGCCAGCCGGCGGGCCAGCCGTTCCTGGGGAAGGGTGGTGCCCGCCGCGGTATGCATGTAGGAGAGGCGCCGCACCTGCTCCGCCATGGCTTGGGCGATGTCCGGGCGGCCCTGCCCTATGATCGCCGCCCCCGAAACGCCGCTGGTGAGGTCTACCAGCTCACAGCCGGCCTCGTCCCAGAGCCGGCAGCCCTGCGCCCGCACGAACAGCGGGTACTCGTCGTCGGGGCTCCGGTAGAAGACGGCCGAGGCCCGTCCGTCCACGATCAGGCGGACCTCTCGGCGGCCTCGGTCCTCAGCGACTCGGACAGCTCGGGGTCGGCGGCGGCGTCGATGGCCGTCCAAGCCATGGCCACCGCACCGGATATCACCGCCTGGTCGGCAACCGGGCGGGCGGCCGCGGCGGCGAACCCCGGCTGATGGTTGACGGCGGGCAGCGAATCGATGCCGATGAACGGGTGGATGGTCGGCAGGCGCAGGGAGACGTTCCCCATGTCGGTCGATACGGGGGGAACCGGCCCGTCGTGGAAGGTCCGCCCGAGCCGTTCGGCGTTGCGGCGGTAGATCCCGCCCAGCTCCGCGTGGTGCTCCAGCTGGCTGTAGGGAGGATACGGGGAGGTGAGGGACAGCTCCGCGCCCGTCGCCAGGGCGCCCGCCTCGAAGCAGGCCGCCACCCGTTCGCGCAGCGGCGCCAGCCGGTCGATGAGGGGAGTGCGGATCATGTAGGAGGCCTCGCCCAGAGCCGGGATGATGTTGGCCGCCGTACCGGCCCTGGTCACATATCCGTGTACCCGATCCGAAGCGGGCAGGTGCTGGCGGAGCAGCCCGACGGCCACCTGCGCCACCACCAGGGCGTCGGCGGCGTTGATCCCCTGCTCCGGAAAGGCGGAGGCGTGGGCCTCCCTGCCCTGATAGGAAACCTCCAGCCACTCGATGGCCAGAACCGGAGGCGCCACCACGTCGAAGGGGGCGGGGTGGACCATCATGGCCAGATGCGCCGCGTCGAAGGCGCCGGCCTCCAGCAGCAGCACCTTGCCGCCGCCCGCCTCCTCCGCCGGGGTGCCCAGCACCGCCACCTCCAGACCGATGTCGTCGGCCACCGCCGCCAGCCCCAACCCGGCCCCCACCGCCGCCGCAGCGATCACGTTGTGGCCGCAGGCGTGGCCGATCCCGGGGAGGGCGTCGTACTCGGCGCAGATCACCACCCGAAGGGGTCCACTCCCGGCCGCGGCCCGGAAGGCGGTCGGCAGCCCCCCGTAGCCGAGCTCCACCTCGAAGCCGGCCTGCTCCAACACATCGGCCGTGCAACCCGCCGAACGCACCTCCTCGAAGGCGGTCTCCGCATAACCGTGGACGGCATGGCTCAACCCGATCAGGTCGTCCCGAGCCTGCTCCACCACCCGCTGCGCAACCGCTTTCACATCCGAACCCAAACCGACCTCCTGACACTCACGGCCCGGGCCGGAGGTTACCCGTACGGCACCCCCCTCCGGATGCGATTCGAGGGTTGCGGGCGTTGCGGGCTTACGGACTTACGAGGAAGATCTTCGCCGCCGCGCCCAGCCCAGCGCCCCGCTCGCGGCGACCCCCATCACACCTGCCAGAACATTGAACAGGATATCGATGGGGTCGAACACTCGGCTGGGCAAGACCGCCTGGATGCCTTCGTCGAGCACTCCGAGCAGCGAGGCCGCCAGGATGGCGAGCAGGGGGGCAACGGGAACATGGTGGCCCTGGCCGGCCCGCTCCGTGAGTGCTTCATAGACGAGGACGGCCACCAGGCTGTATTCGATGAGATGGGTGCGCTCCTCGGGTATCGCCATCCGGGCGAACACCATGAGGTAGACGGCCGCCACGCCCAGCGCGACGCCTATCTCGGCGCCGCCCGGCCGCATCTTCAGCCCCAGTGTTACGACGGTCACCCCGAGCAGGAGCACACCGATGACGAAGGCGGTGTCGAGCAACTCGCGGTCGCGCAGCTCCTCGGCCAGCGTCCGCGCCAAGCCGAGGGTCGAGTAGATACCCACCACGACGGCCAGCGCCGAAAGCCAAAGGCGCCGTTCTCGATCAGAGGAGAACATGGATACCGGGTGGGTATAGCCGGATGTCGTCCACAGCCTCGGTGAGGCGGCCGAGGATCACGCCCTGCTTCCCCTGCGCCGTCACCAGAGCTGGGCGCCGGGGGCCTCGCCGTAGTAGAAGGGGCCTTCGCGGAACTCGAAGGGTTCTCCGCCGTAGCCGTCGAAGCGGGAGGCCTCTTGGGCGCCGATGTCGTAGAAGGGTTGTTCGTCCATCATGAGCTGGGCCACCGCTTCGGCGGCCGCAACCCGCTGGACTCCGCCGCCTCCGAAGCCGGTCGCCACATACAGGCCTTCCGGTCCGAAGCGGCCCACCAGCGGCCAGGCGTCCGGCGTGGCGGTCAGCGCCCCCGCCCAACCGCCGGCCACCGCGGCGTTCTCCAGGATCGGCGCCCGCCGCCGGAGCAGCCGTAGCCATCTGTCCACGGCTTCGGGGTCGGGATTTCGGGAGAACCCCTCCACGTCCACATCTATGTCGGTGGGCGGCAGGCCCAGCAGCAGCGCCCCCGGGGCCCGCGGCATCACGTAGTGCCCGGCCTCCAGCTCCGACATGAACGGCAGCCGCCCGCGGTTTCCCACCAGGATCACCGCCTGCAGGATGAAGCTCTTGGTGGGCAGCGCAATGCCGCTCCGGGCCAGCAAGGGCGCGGACCAGGCGCCGGCCGCCACCAGCACCCGGCGGGCCGCGACCGACCCGTCCCCTATCTCCACACCGGCCGCCCGGCCGCTGCCGGCGATCCTGATCCGCTCCGCCGGGCACCCCTCCCAGATCTCGGCCCCGGCTTGGCGGGCCACGGCCCCCAGGACCGCCGCCAGGTTCAGGGAGCGTACGAACCCGTCCCCGGCGGTGTAGTACCCGCCCGCCAGGTCACCGCAGAACAGATCCGGCCAGCGGAGGGCCACATCGTCCGGCGTCAGGAACTCCCCCGCCGCCCCCGGCCCGGCCGCCTGCGCAGCCCGGGCCGCCAGCGCCTCGGCGCCCTCCGAACCGACGGCCAGCTGGAGGCCCCCCACCTCGCGGAACCGGACCACCCCGCCGGTGGCCCGGTCCAGCTCGTCGACTATGGCCCGGGTCCGGCGGAGGACAGCCAGGTTGTGCGGGGAGGTCGATTCCTGGGGAACGTGGCCGGCCGCCAGCGCGCTGGACTCGGACGCCACCGTCCGCCGCTCCAACACCACCACGTCCTGCCCGCCTTGGGCCAACCGCCAAGCGGCCAGCAGGCCGGGCAGACCGGCGCCGATGACTACAGCGTCGCGGACCAACGTGACCCGCTCAGCCCGCCGTGCCCGCAACCAGGCGGTGGGGCGGCGCCAGCTCCAGCTCCTCGTTGCGGATGCAGGCGCTCCGATGCCCTTCGCCCACCTCGGCGAGCGGCGGCGCCGTCTGGGAACAACGGTCCAGCGCATAGGGGCAGCGGGGGTGGAAACGACACCCGGCCGGGATGCCGACGATGTCTCCGATGTCGCCTTTCACCCCCGGCGGCGGCGCGGCGGCGTGAGGGTCCGGCACCGGAATGGCGGTGACCAGGGCATGGGTGTAGGGGTTGGCGGGCCGCCCTATCACCTGGTCGGCGGTGCCTTCCTCCACCACCTTGCCCAGGTACATGACCGCAATGCGGTCGGCTATCTCCCACGCCACCGACAGGTCGTGGGTAACGAACAGCAGCGTCATGCGGTGGCTCTCCTTGAGCCTCACGAACAGGGAGAGGATGTCGGACCGCACCGACACATCGAGCATCGAGACCGGCTCGTCGGCGATCAACAGCTCGGGCCGCAGCACGACCGCGGCGGCGATGGAGACCCGCTGCCGCTGGCCTCCCGAAAGCTGGTGCGGGTAGAGCTTGGCGAACTCGCCGGGGGGATCCAGGCCGCATTCCTCCAACGCCTCGTACACCTTGGACTCGAGCTCGGCGCGGGAGGAAGCCAGCTTGTGGACCCGCAGCGGTTGGGACACTATCGAGAAGATCGACTGGCGGCGGTCGAACGACTCGAAAGGATCCTGGAAGACGTACTGCACGCGGCGGCGCATCGAACGCAGCTCCTTCCTGGGCAGCTGCGCCGCGTCCACGTCGCCCAACCGGACCGACCCCGAAGTGATGGGCGCCAGGTGCCCGATCGCCCTCACCAGGGTGGTCTTTCCCGATCCGGACTCGCCCACCAGGCACAAGGTCTCCCCGGTGAAGATGTCGAGATCCACCCCGTCGACCGCCCTGACCGACTCCCCGGCCTTCCGAGAGCGCCTGAAATGCACATTGAGGCCCCGCACCGCCACGAAGGGAGCGGCGGGCCCCCCTCCCCGCTCAGCCATCACCGCCAGCCTCCTCCTCATACAGATGGCAGGCTGCAGTCTGGGTGGCGGTAAAACGGGACCGCGCCGGGGACACGGACGTACAGATGTCCATGGCCCGCGGACACCGGGGATGAAACCGGCAACCCGCAGGCGGGTCCATCAGCGACGGCGGCGCCCCCGGTATGCCGTGCGATTTGCCGCGGCCCCTAGAGAAATTGGGCACCGACTCGAGCAGGGCCCGGGTGTAGGGGTGTTTCGGACGGTCATAGATATCCTCCACGGTCCCCTCCTCCACCGACCTTGCCGCGTACAGCACCACCACTCGGTCGCACAGCCGGGCCACCACCCCCAGATCATGGGTGATGAACAGGATCGTGAGGTCGAGGGCCTCCTGGAGATCCTCGAGCAGCTGAAGGATCCTGGCCTGGACGATCACGTCGAGGGCGGTGACCGGCTCGTCGGCGATCAGCACCGCCGGGCGTCCGCTGAGGGCCATGGCTATTCCGGCCCGCTGGCGCATCCCTCCCGAGTACTCGTAGGGGTAGGCCGGATGACGGTCGGCGGGTATGCCCACCAGGGAGAGCAGCTCGCCGGCCCGGTCGGCGGCGTCCGCCTTGGTCATGTCCGTCTCGTGGGTGAGGATCGGCTCCGCCACCTGGTCGATCACCCGGCGCACCGGGTTCATGGAGTTCATGGCGCCCTGGAAGACCATGCCCATCCGGCGCCCCCGCACCGTGCGCCATTCGGGCTCGTCCAGGCCGGTCATCTCGGCCCCGTCGAAGAGGATCGAACCCCCGGTCACCGCCCCGTTGCGGGGCAGCAACCCCATCAGGCTGAGCGCCAGGGTGGACTTGCCCGAACCGCTCTCGCCGACCAGGCCCACCACCGTGCCGGTCTCGATCTCGAAGCTCACGTCGTCGACCGCCCGGATGGTGCGCCCCGCCCTCTGATATTCGACGGTGAGGCTGCTGATGCTCAGGAGGGCCATGGCCGTCTACTCGGCCCGGCGGCGCGGGTCGATCACATCGGTCAAGGCGTTCCCGACCAGCGTGAAGGCCAGCACCAGCAGGGTGATCATGAGGCCGGGAGGGATCAGCACCCACCAGTAACCCAGGGAGGTGGCGCCCGAGCTGAAGGCGTTCTGGAGCATCTTTCCCCACGAGATCAGGGACGGGTCGCCCAAGCCGAGGAAGGCCAGCACCGCTTCGGTGAGGACGGCGGCGGCGGTCAGCAGTATGGCGTTGGCGAGCACGATCCCGGCCACGTTGGGCAGCACATGGCTCCACATGATGTGGAGGGGCCGCATCCCGATCGCCTTGGCGCGCAGGATGAAGGTGCGTTCCCGCTGACTGAGCACCTCGGCCCGGATGAGGCGGGCCGGCACCGCCCAGCTGGTCACCCCGATCACCACGATGATGGTCGGGAGGCCCCGCGACAGCACCGCGGCCAGGACGATGATGAGGGGCAGGGCGGGGATGGTGATGAACATGTCGGTCACCCCCATGGCGAGCTGGTCGAAGCGGCCTCCTATGTACCCGCTGGTTATCCCCGCGGCGCTGCCGATCAACACCGCGATGGCGGTGGCCGCCAACCCCACCGCCAGGGATATCCCCGCCCCCACCGCCAGCTGCTGCCATACGGAGCGGCCCAGGTTGTCTGTCCCCAGTAACTCGTCCACCGAGGGCGAACGGAAGCGGTCCTCCACGGTGAAGCCGGCAGGCGGCGGGTTCTCGTAGGCGAAGAACCCCGCCGCCCCGTACACCAGGAAGAAGGCCAGCAGTACCAGGCCGATCCGGCCCTTGCCGTTCCTCCACAGCTTCAGCATGACCCCGCTCTCCTCGCGGCCCGGCCGATCCGCCGCCTGCCCGGCGGGCGGGGCGGGGTCGGGAAGGCTCACACCGCTCATGACGATCTGATCCGAGGGTCGAGGCGGGAATAGAACAGGTCGGCGAGCAGGGTGGCCAGCACGACGATCGCCGCGATGACGAAGAAGGACGCCTCCAGGACCGGCAGATCCCTGGTCTGGACCGCATCGTACATGAGCAACCCGAGGCCGGGCCAGGAGAACACCACCTCGGTCTGGATGGTCCCCGCCATCAGCAGACCCAGGGTGAGGGCCATCAGCGTGAAGGTGGGCAGGAAGGCGTTCCGCACCCCGTAGCGCCACAGGATGGTGCGGGGCCGCAGCCCTCTGGCCCGCGCCGCCAGCATGTAGTCCTCGTCGGCCACCTCGGCCAGCGAGTTCCGCATGATGAGGGCGATCGACCCCACGCTCACGATGGCGATGGTGGCGGCGGGAAGGATCAGATGCTGTATCACGTCCTGCGCCTCCGCGAACGGGGTCCGGTATATGGCCGCCACCGCCCGTATCCCCGCCACGGGCAGCCATCCGAGCGTGATGCTGAACAAGAGCACCAGCATCAGGCCGACCCAGAAGGTCGGCAGGCTCCACAGCGTGAGGGCGGTCAGCGTGAGGGTGGTGTCGGTGCGGGTGCCCCGCCGCCAGCCGGCCGCGATGCCGAAGGCCAACCCGAACACGAAGATCAATACCAGGGCGGACCCGGTCAGGATCAGGGTGTTGTACAGGGCAGGCCGCAGCAGGTCTATCACCGGCAGGCGGGCCTTGAAGGAGATGCCCGTGTCGAACCGGTAGATCTTGGTCAGGTAGATCAGATACTGCTCCCAGGCGGGTTCGTTGAGGCCGAACGACTCCCGCAGCTGCTCGTAGGCCTCGGGGCTCAACCGGCTCTCACGGGCGATCATCCGGGCCGGATCCCCCGGCAGGAGCCGGAACAGCCAGAAGTTGAAGGTGGCCACCACGTACAGGGTGATGACCGCCTGCGCGACGCGACGGGCCGGGTAGCTCCGCAGCCACCGCCACCGCCGCCTCCCGCCGGGCGCTCGGGCTGCGTCCCCGGGGGCGGATCCCGGCGGCGCTTGCTCAGCCGGCGCCGTCATATCCGCGCCCGACTATCCGGGCCGCCTTCCCTAACGGGTGCTATCTCCCGCCGCCCGATCAAGCCTCGCTGAGGACCAGGTACTGCTCTGTCGACCAGTTGACCGTGACACCGTTGTTGATGAATATCCAACCCGTGAGGTTGTCGGTCCGATGGGCCTGCAAACGGTTGGGATAGGCCATCACGCAGTAGGCGAAGGCGTCGTAGAATATCTGCTGGGCTTGGTGAACCATCCTCTCGCGTTCCGCCGGGTCCCCTTGCACCTGCTGAGCCTTGAACAGATCCTCGTATTCGGCGTCGCAATAGTAGGTGTCGGAGAGGTTCCCGAACTGGTCGCAGGACTGCACCGACAGCATGAAAGTCGGGTCCGGCGGGGTCTGCCACACCCATGTGTACATGTCCCAATCGGCGTCTACGAACACCCGCTGGATCAGCGTCGGGTCGTCCTCGGCGAACACACCCTGTATCTCCATGCCTATGTCCTCCAGCATCGGCTTGATGAGCTCCGCGTACTGGGGCAGCCGGTCGATCACCGAAGATGCGAACAGCCGGAAGCTGAGCCTTTGGCCGTCCGGACTCACCCGGATGCCGTCATCCCCGACCGCGTAGCCGGCTTCGTCCAGGATCTGGCGGGCCCGGTCCGGGTTGCCGTTGGCCTGCTGGGCTTCCGGTATCTCCAGGAAGGAGGCGCCCATACCGGGCGGCAGCACCACGGTTCCCTTCTGGCCCCTTCCTCCGAGGACGATATCCACCAGCCGCTGCCGGTCGATGGCCCACGACATGGCCTCCCGGATCCGCTGGTCCAGCAGCAGAGGGTTGCCGCCCGAGTCCGGATGGGGCTGGCCCGGGTTGTTCGGATCCTCGTAGACGTTGATCCCGAAATGGTCGAGCAGGAAGCCCGGGTATTCGACCGCCTCGATGTCGGACTCGCCCACGAGACCGTCCCAGATATCCGACGCCAGCTCGCCGGTCACGTCGATCTCGTTGTTGCGCAGCGAGTTGGCAACGGTCTCCTCGTTGGCCAGCTGCACCTTGATGAGGGCCTCGATGGTGCCCTGCTTGGGGCCGTCGTTGGAGGACCAGCCCCACCAATCGCTGTTGCGGTCCAGCTCCAACCGCTCGGAGGGGGCGTAGTTGTTGAGCTTGAAAGGGCCGGACCCGATCATCTCGTCGTTGCCGAACTGGTCGATCTCCTCCGAGCTCATATCCTGCCAGATATGGCGGGGCAGGATCGGCGCCCCAACGCTCGGGTCGAGGGCGGGAGGACCCGAGAAGTGGAGCACCACCGTCGCGTCGTCCGGCGCCTCGACCGTCTCGAGCGGCTCGAAGAACCCCCCGAACAGGCCCTTCTTGGTATCCCGGTACAGCTCGAAGGAGAACTTGACATCGGCCGAGGTGAGGGCCTCGCCGTCATGGAACTCGACACCCTCGCGAATCGTGTAGGTAACGGTTCTGCCCCCGTTGGACAGAACCCGGTTGGTGGCCAGGGACAGAGCCGGCGACATGTTGGCGTCGAACTCCATGAGCCGGTCGTACACCAACCAGTGCATATCGGGGGAGGAGACCGTTACCACCGGGTTGGGGGTGTCGAAGATGTTGAGATGACCGAACCGCAGCACACCCGAAGCGGTCTCACCTCCACACGCCGCGGTGACTATGGGGGTGGCCAGCATGGCCGCCATCCCGGCCTTCCCCGTATACGCCATGAACTGCCGTCTGCTGATCGGATCCGCCAGGATCCCTTCCTTGCCGGACATCGAAGCCTCCTCCACCCGGCCGCGCCGATACCGGACCGAGCTCTCGAATCTCAGGCTATCACACCGGGCGGCGGCCTGCCCGGCGGCCGAAACGATGACCGGCCGCCCGATCAAGCCTCGCCGAGGACCAGGTACTGCTCCGTTGACCAGTTGACCGTGACACCGTTGTTGATGAAGATCCAACCCGTGAGGTTGTCGGTCCGATAGGCCTGCAACCTACTGGGATAGGCCATCACGCAGTAGGCAAAGGCGTCGTAGAATATCTGCTGGGCTTGGTGAACCATCCTCTCGCGTTCCGCCGGGTCCCCTTGCACCTGCTGAGCCTTGAACAATGCCTCGTATTCGGCGTCGCAATAGTAGGTGTCGGAGAGGCTCCCGAACTGGTCGCAGGACTGGATCGACAGCATGAAGGTCGGGTCCGGCGGCGTATTCCACAACCAGGTGTACATGTCCCAGTCAGCGTCTACGAACACCCGCTGGATCAACGTCGGGTCGTCCTCGGCGAACACACCCTGTATCTCCATGCCGACGTCCTCGAGCATCGGCTTGATTAGCTCCGCGTATCGGGGCAGCCGGTCGATCACCGAAGATGCGAACAGCTGGAAGCTGAGCTTCTGACCGTCCGGCGCCTCACGGATGCCGTCGCCGTCCCGATCGATGTAGCCGGCCTCGTCCAGGATCTGGCGGGCCCGGTCGGGGTTGCCGTTGGCCTGTCGGGTTTCCGGTATCTCCAGGAAGGAGGCGCCCATACCGGGCGGCAGCACCACGGTTCCCTTCTGGCCCCTTCCTCCGAGGACGATATCCACCAGCCGCTGCCGGTCGATGGCCCACGACATGGCCTCCCGGATCCGCTGGTCCAGCAGCAGAGGGTTGCCGCCCGAGTCCGGATGGGGCTGGCCCGGGTTGTTCGGATCCTCGTAGACGTTGATCCCGAAATGGTCGAGCAGTAGACCCGGGTATTCGACCGCCTCGATGCCGGGCTCACCCGCGAGGCCGTCCCAGATATCCGCCGTCAGCTCGCCGGTCACGTCGATCTCGTTGTTGCGCAGCGAGTTGGCCACCGCCTCCTCGTTGGCCAGCTGCATCTTGACGATCGACGCTAGGGCGCCCTGCTTGGGGCCGCCGTTGGAGGCCCAACCCCACCAATCGCTGTTGCGGTCCAGCTCCAACCGCTCGGAAGGGGCGTAGTTGTTGAGCTTGAAGGGACCCGACCCGATCATCTCGTCGTTGCCGAACCGATAGAGCTCCTCCGGGGTCATGTCTCCCCAGATGCGGCGGGGCAGGATCGGCGCCCACACGCTCGGGTCGAGGGCGGGAGGACCCGAAAAGTGGAGCACCACCGTCACGTCATCCGGCGCCTCGACCGTCTCGAGCGGCTCGAAGAACCCCCCGAACAGGCCCTTGCCGGTATTCCGGTACAGCTCGAAGGACACCTTGACATCCGCCGAGGTGAGGGCCTCGCCGTCATGGAACTCGACACCCTCACGAAGGGTGTAGGTAACAGTGGTCCCCCCGTTGGACAGAACCCGGTCGGTGGCCAGGGACAGAACCGGCGACATGTCGGCGTCGAACTCCATCAGCCGGTCGTACACCAACCAATGCATATCGGGGGCCGAGATCGTTGTAGCTTCCCAGCCCGTCATAACCGGGTTGGGGGTGTCGAAGATGTTCAGATGACCGAACCGCAGCACACCCGAAGCGGTCTCACCTCCACACGCCGCGGTGACTATGGGGGTGGCCAGCATGGCCGCCATCCCGGCCTTCCCCGTATACGCCATGAACTGCCGTCTGCTGATCGGATCCGCCAGGATCCCTTCCTTATCGGACATCGAAGCCTCCTCCACCCGCCCCGCGCCGACACCAAACCGGTTATCGGAATCCCAGGCTAGGCGGGGTAGTTCCAAGAGATGGGGTTATATGTTCTGTACGACAACGGGACCGCCTGCCGGGGGCGGGGAGGACAGGCGACGCAAACGACGCGGACGGCAGCACCCCGCCGGACACCCTCTCGCCCCCGGCCACCGGGTTCAGCCGCCTCCCATGGCGGGCAGGAAATGAACCTCGGCGTCCGCAGGCACCGGCTCGTAGAGGGCGTCGGTCATGATCTCCCCGTCTATCGCCACCGCCACGCCGCCGGAAGCCAACCGCTCTCCCAAACCCGGGAAACGCCGATCCATCTCGGCGATCAACGAACGGACCGTGGCCGCCTCGACCTCGACCTCCTCCACCCCCCCGGTGACCCGGCGCAGGGCCGAGCCGAAGAAGACCCTGGCCATCAGTCTCCGTTGGCTTCGATCGCCGCCAGCACCTTGGGAGGCGACATCGGCAGCTCGCCCAGCCGGCAACCGGTGGCGTCGTAGACGGCGTTGGCGATGGCCGCCATGGGCGGCACTATGCCCACCTCGCCCACCCCCCGCACACCGTAGGGGTGCCCCGGATTGGGAACCTCCACTATCACCGTGTCGATCATCGGCAGGTCGGAAGCCACCGGCATCCGGTAGTCGAGGAACCCCGGATTCTCCATCACCCCGTCAGGGTCGAAGATGTATTCTTCGTTGAGGCCCCAGCCGATTCCCTGTACCACCCCGCCCTGCATCTGCCCCTCTACGTAGCTCGGATGGATGGCCCGGCCCGCATCCTGGGCGGTGGTGTAGCGAAGGATGGTCACCGCCCCGGTCTGGGGATCCACCTCCACGTCGCACATCTGGGTGGAGAAAGCCGCCCCGGCGCCCCGGGCGTTGAGCGAGGCGGAGGCGGTGATAGGACCGCCCGTCTTGGCAGAAGCGGAGGACAGCTCCTCGGTGGTGAGCGGGGCTCGGTCGCCGTCGACGTGCTGGGCCCGTCCGTCCACCCACTCCACCTGGTCCAGATCCACGTCCCACATCATGGCCGCCCGCGCCCTGAGGTCGGCGACCACCTTGCGGCAGGCCTCGATCACAGCCATCCCGGTGGCGTGGGTAACCCGGCTGCCCCCGGTCATGTCGGTGAACCCCACCGACTCGGTGTCGGCCACTATCGGGGTGATCCGGTAGACGTCGATGCCCAGCTCCTCGGCCGCCATCAGCGCCATGGACGCCCGGCTGCCTCCGATGTCCGGGCTTCCGGTCATCACCGAGGCGCCTCCGTCCTCGTTTATGTGCACGGTGGCGCTCGAGTTCGAGCCGAAGTTGAACCAGAACCCGCTGGCCACCCCCCGTCCCTGATTGGAGCCGAGCGGCGCCGAGTAGTGGGGGGTGCCCTGCAGCGCCTCGACGGTCTCGCGAAATCCGATCCGGCGGTAGCGCGGGCCGTAGACCGCCGTCATGCCCTCCTCCACCGCATTGATGAGCCGGATCTCCAGGGGATCGATCCCCAGCTCCTCGGCGATCTCGTCGAGGACGGTCTCCGAGGCGAAAGCCCCTATGGGCGCGCCCGGCGCCCGGTAGGCGGCCGTCTTCGGCATGTTGTTGACCACATCGAAACCCTCCAGGAAGAAATTGGGGATGTCGTAGGGAGCGAACATGCACATGACGCCCATCTGCACCGGAGATCCCTTGAAGGCGCCGGCCTGGTAGGCCAGCCAAGCCTCGGCGGCCACCAGCTTGCCGTCCCGGCGGGCGCCCAGCTTGACCCTCATCTTGGAACCCGAGGTGGGTCCGGTTCCCTTGAACACCTCGCCGCGGGTCATGACGATCTTGACCGGGCGTCCGGCCTTCCTCGACAGCAGCGCCGCCACCGGCTCGACGTACACGGTGGTCTTTCCTCCGAACCCGCCGCCGATCTCGGCCGGGATCACCTTTATCTGCGACGGCGACCACCCGAGCAGCTTGGCCGTGAAGGTGCGCACCATGAAATGCCCCTGGGAGGAGCACCAGATCACCGAACGCCCGTCCTCTCCGGTGTCGGCCACCACCGCATGGGGCTCGATATAACCCTGATGGACCGGCCGGGTGGTGAACTCCCGCTCCACCACCACATCGGCCTCGGCGAAGCCCTTCTCGACATCACCCCGCTCGTACACGCAGCGGGAGGCTATGTTGGAGGGCGCCTCCGGCGCCGGATCCACCCCGGCGGTGAACATGTCCTCGTGGAGCACCGGCGCGTCGGGCGCCATGGCCTCCTCCACGTCCACCACATGGGGCAGCACCTCGTAGTCGACCTCGATGGCCTCCAGGGCCGCCAGGGCCGCCCGGCGCGTGACGGCGGCCACCGCCGCCAGGGCGTGACCCTCGTACAGCACCTTGTCGCGGGCCATGACGTTGCGGCACAGGTCGCGGAAGTCGACCGCCTCCTCCCCGCCCGCGCCCTCCTCCGATTCCAGCATCGGGAAGTCGGCCCCGGTAACGACCGCCTTCACCTCTTCCATCGCCTCGGCGGCGGAGGTGTCGATCGACCGGATGCGGGCGTGGGCGTGGGGCGAGCGGAGCACTGCCCCGATGAGCATCCCCGGCAGGGAAAGGTCGGCCCCGAAGCGGGCCCGGCCCGTCACCTTGTCTAGGCCGTCGTGGCGGACCGGGCGTGTACCAACCCACTTGTAGCCAGGGTCGGGGTCAACTGTGATCTTAGCGCCGGCAGTGGTAGTCACACCGTCTCCTTTGCCTCGGAAGCTTCCTTCATGTCCGCGGCGGCCGCCAGGATCGACCGCACGATCTTGTCGTAACCGGTGCAGCGGCACAGGTTCCCGGCAACGGCGTAGCGCACCTGCTCCTCGGTGGGATCGGGGTTGCGGTCCAGCAGAGCCTTCCCCGCCACCAGAAAACCGGGGGTGCAAATCCCGCACTGCAGGGCCGCTCCCTCCAGGAAGGCTTCCTGAAGGGGATGGAGTCCGTCGGGACCGCCCATGCCCTCGACGGTGAGGATGGCGGCCCCTTCCGCCTCGGGCGCCAGCACCAGGCACGAACAGGTGAGCCGCCCGTCGAGGATTACCGAACAGGCGCCGCAGTCACCGGTGGCGCAGCCCTCCTTGACCCCGATCAACCCCGCCGTGTCTCGGAGGGCGTCGAGCAGGGTCTGATCGCCCCGGCATAGGAACTCGACCTGATCGCCGTTGATGGTGCAGGTTACGTGGGTGCTACTCATGCGGGTTTCCTCGTGGTGTCCGGGTGTTCATTGCGGGGCCTATCTATCTGCGGCCCGGGCGGCGGCCAGCTTCAGGGCCCTCACGGTGAGCACTCCGGCCACCCGGCGGCGGTATTCCTTGGTGCCCCGCTTGTCGTCGATGGGGTTGCAGGCGGCCTCGGACGCCGCCGCCGCCTTTGCCAGCACTTCCTCGGTGAGCGCCCGCCCCGCCAGGGCTTCTTCTGCGTCCGGGACCCTGACCACGGTGGGCGCCACCGCCCCGAGGGCCACGGCGGCGGCGGTGCACCGCCCGGAGTCGTCCAGCGACAGGCGCACCCCCGCCCCTACTACGGCGATGTCCATCTCGGTCCGGGGTATGAACCTCAGGTATGCGTCGGAGGTCCGGGCGGGCGGACGGTCGAACTCGAACTCGACCACGAACTCCCCTTCGGCCAGGGAGGTCTGTCCCGGTCCGGTGACCACCGAAGCCACCGGAACGGTCCTCATCCCGCCGGGGCCGGCGATCACCGCCCGGCCTTCGTCGACCACCATGGCCGGAACGCTGTCGGCCGCAGGGGAGGCGTTGCACAGGTTTCCCCCCAGGCTGGCCCGGCTCTGGATCTGGTCCGACCCGATCAGGGCGGCGGACTCCACCAACCCGGGAAGCTCGGCGGCCAGCTGTTCTTCTTCGGTGAGGCGCACCGCCGGGACGGCCGCCCCGATCACCCAGGTATCCCCTTCCAGGCGCAGGTCGACGAGCCGATCTATCCGCTTGAGATCGACCGCCTGTTCCGGCTTGGGACGGCCCATCTGCAGCTGCGGGAGGAAGTCCGTGGCGCCCGCGTAGGCCTGCGCCGCGCCGCCGGCCAGGATGGAGACGGCTTCTTCAACGGAGGCGGGGGCGATGTACTTCATGGGGCGACGTACTTCATGGGGCAACCGGATTCATACCGTATATATACACGATGCTGCGGACCATGGTCGGCAAGTCTACACCTCGACGGCGGCCCAAGGGTTCAAGGAGCTGTCCGCTTTATGACGGCCCGCGGCCGCCTTCGATCAGGGCCGCGGCGTGCTCGGCCAGCGCAACGGTGGGAAGATGGGTGTTGGCCCTCGGCGCCTGCGACATGATGGAGGCGTCCACCACCCGCAGCCCCTCGATCCCCAGAACCCGGCACTGCGGATCCACCACTGTCTCCGCCTGATCGGCAGGCCCCATCCGGCAGCTGCCGGAGGCGTGCTGAGCGTCGAGGCACGAGCGCATCAGCCAGTCGTCGAGGTCGGCGTCCTCGATCCCCGGATCGACGTCGAGCCGCTCGGGGCCGAGCCATACCGCCGAGGCGATCCCCCGGATCGGACCGGACCCGGCCAGCTCCATCAGACGCCTCGCCCCGGCCCGCAGGCGCGCCAGGTCATCAGGATGGGACAGCATCCGGAAGTCCACCCGGGGTTGGGCGTCCGGATCGGGGCCGGTGATGGCGACCTCGCCCCGGGATGCGCTCTCGAACACGCACATCTCCAGCAGTCCGGTCTCGAAGCCCTCGCCGCCGTAACCGCTCAGGTTCATGGAAAGGAGCAGCATGTCGTTGGGCACATCCCCCGCCGCCCCCGAGCCGTACCGGACGCAGCAGTTGGTGTGGCGGTCGTCGGGCGACCGGGCCCTGGCGTGTTCCCGCAGGCCGAGCATCAACCAGACGGCCGGGTGCTCCTGCAGCCCCCGGCCCGCCGGCAGGTCGGCCGCCACCTCGATGCCGAGGGGCGACAGCAGCTCGGCGGGGCCGACGCCCGAGCGCTGCAGGATGGCGGGGCTGTGGATTGCCCCCGCGCACAGGATCACCTCCCCTCCCCCGATATCTCTGGCCTCCCCGTCCAACCGGACCGATACTCCTGCGGCCCGGCCGCCGGACAGCAGCACCCGGTCCACCCTGGCCCCTCCGCGAACGGTGAGGTTGGGGCGGCGGCGGGCCGGCTCGATATAGGCGTCGTTGGTGGTTACCCGGCGGCCGCCCCGGCTGTTGACGGCGTAGGGCGACACGCCGGTGGACCCCGGAGCGTTGTGGTCGTCGTGCCAGGGGTGGCCCGCCGCCAAGGCCGCGTCCCGAAGCGCCGAGTCGACCGCCCCCCATTCCTCCTGGGGTGTTCGGTGCACCGGGATGGGGCCGGAGTCCCCGTGATAAGGGGCTTCCCCGAAGTCGAGGTCGGTCTCCATGCGGAGGACGGCGGGCCAGATGTCGGCGCTCGACCATCCCGGCGCCACCCAGCGGTCGTAGTCCTCCGGCATGGCCTGGATGGCTATCTGGCCGTTGATGGCGGAGCTGCCCCCCACCCCCCGGCCCCTCCAGTAGAGGGACGGTTCCTGCACCTGGGTCCGCCGGACCAGCAAGCCGGGCCAGTGATAGTCCGGGTCGGAGATGATCCGAGAGGGGTTGGGGCTGCGGATATGCCAAGGCGTGTCGGCGGAGCGATAGTCGAGCCCCGCTTCTAGAAGCAGAACCCGGCGGGCCGGGTCCTCGCTCAGCCGGGCCGCTACCACGGCGCCCGCCGATCCGGCCCCCACCACGATCGTGTCGTATCCGCCCATGCCCCCAAAACTCTATCGTCATTATCGATGGATATTCCGCCGCACTGAGCCGTTCCGACCGAATTACATCGTTGTAGCTGTTGTTTTGTTCTTTAAAATCGGCCTGGCCTCAACAATTTCAATCCTCTCTTAGACGCAACTCCGGCTTGGACGGGGGGCGGTCGAGGCGGCACAGACGACTCCGCCACTCCAGACGGTTCACACAGACCCTCTGGCAAAGTAGAGGCTTCATCAAAATTAGTGATACCATAATTTTGACTATGAACGAACAAATAGACCCTTCACCGAGAACAGGACGCCCCGCCTACCGCGAGGTCTACCAGAGGCTCGCCGTCCAGATCAGGGAGCTCCAGGACCACTTGGGCGGCCTCCCCAGCCCGGAGGAGGCGGCCGACATCTGGAACGACATCTGTATCCAGGAGGCCCACCACTCCACGGCCATCGAGGGCAACACCCTGGTACTGCAGGAGGTGGAGCAGCTGCTCGAAAGGGGTCTGGCGGTGGGCAACCGGGAGCTGCGCGAATACCTGGAGGTCAAGGGGTACGCCGATGCGGCGCGCTGGGTGTACGAACAATCGGCCGGCCCTTCGGAATGGTCGAACGCCGACCGCCTCCTGACCCTGGCCGACGTGCGCATGGTCCACCACAAGGCGATGAGGCCGGTGTGGGAGGCGGCGCCCCACCCGTTCGCTGCGGAACGCGAGGCGCCGGGCGCCTTCCGCGAGCACGAGATACGACCATTCCAGGGCGGGATGACCCCCGTCACCTGGCCGCTCATCCCTGCGGAGACGGCGGCTTGGGTGACCGACGCCGACTCGCTCGACCCGGACAGCCCGAACTTCCTCGAACAGCTGGCCGCCCTGCATTGCCGCTTCGAGCAGATACACCCCTTCATCGATGGCAACGGGCGGGCCGGACGGCTGGTGCTCAACCTGATTCTCGTCCGGCTCGGCTACCCGCCCGCCGTCATCTACAAGCGGGACCGGGACCGGTACCTGCGGGCGCTCCGGCGGGCCGACGCCGGCGACCCGGGCATGCTGGGCGATCTGCTGGCCCGAGCGGTACTGGACAACCTGCACCGCTACGTGATCCCGGCCGTAGCGGGCCCGGCCCGGATGGTCCCGCTCTCCGCCCTCGCCTCCCCGGACCTGAAGATCCCCGCCCTGCGGGCCGCCGCCGCCCGCGGCCGCCTGAAGGCGACCCGGGGCCCCGACGGGCAGTGGCGCAGCTCCCGGCAATGGGTCGAGGAGTACCGCACCGGCCGGTGGCGCCGCAGCTGAGCCCCGCCGACTGCTCCGGCGGCGATGATCCGCACCGACGACTAGGCTGCCCCTCCACCGGAGGCACGCGGCCTTCAGACCATCAGCCGCCGGTACCGCGGCCCCCGGAGGGGCAGCGGGCGGAAAACTAAAGCAAAACCCCCCCACACCCCACAACTTTACTTTTACGAAGAAGAAAACTAAAGCAAAACCCCCCCACACCCCACAACTTTACTTTTACGAAGAAGAAAACTAAAGCAAAACCCCCCCACACCCCACAACTTTACTTTTACGAAGAAGAAAACTAAAGCAAAACCCCCCCACACCCCACAACTTTACTTTTACGAACAGGAAAACTAAAGTTTCTCTCATGGAGGCACCCCCCTTCAAGTTTTTCGACCCGCCCTCTCCTGATGCCGAAGCAAGGCGCGTGATCACCGCCTTGGCTGCCGGAGATTACGACCCGGAGCTGCTCGAGTCGGCTTCCGTCGACCTCAAGGAGGAGGCCGGACGGCGCTCGAACGGCGTAGTCCTTCCCGGTTCACCCCAGAACAACCGCGTCGCCCGCCCACTCGCCGAGGCGGCGGCCTGCATGGCCAACACCGAAGGCGGCGGTGTTCTGATCGTGGGAGTCGACGGACGAACCGGCGCGATCATCGGCGCCGACACCGACACCGACTGGCTGCGGACCCGCATCTACCAGCTGACCGACCGGCGGCTCACGGTCAACATTCGCGTCGCCGAGGTCAGAGGCAAACGGTTGCTGGTCATCTCCGTCCCCCAAGCCGTGGAACCGGTGCCCTTCCACGGCAAATATCGGCGCCGGCAAGGAAAAAACTGTGTGGAGGTCACGAGCACGGAGCTCCTCCAAGGGATATTCGCCGGAATGGCAGCCGATCCCTCCTATCAACGCTCGACGGCGACCGTCGGCGCTATCTCCCCGGGAACCGAGACGGCCCTCAGGGGTCGGCTCACCCCGATCGACCCCGGCAAGGCCGCCCTCCCCCTGAGGGACTTGATCCTGCGCCTCGGGCTTGTCTTCGAGGACACCGAATACCTCAACGAAGCAGGCCGGATTTTGCTCTCCGCCGACAGCGGGCCCTCCCTCGACTACACCTATCGTGAGGTGCCCGGCGGCCCGTCGAGCGTCCGTATATACGAGTCCGGCCTCTCCCTGCTAGAAGAGATCGTCCTCGTCGATGCGACGGCCCTTCGCAACAATCCCTTAACAGAGATAACCAACGGCTTCGAGGTGCGGCGTGTGCACGCCATCCCGCAACGGTCGTTGCGTGAAGCCATCCTCAACGGGGTTTGCCACCGTGAGTGGACCGACCCGGCGCCGACCGTCGTGGAGCACATCGGCTATGAGCTCCGTGTCACGTCCCCCGGCGGCCTCATGCGGGGCATCACGACCGACAACATCATCACCCATCCCTCCGTTCCCAGGTATCGCACCCTCATGAACGCCGTTCGCCAACTGGGTCTGGTCGAGCAGCAAGGGGTGGGGGTGGACATGATGTTCGCCGACCTGATCAGGATAGGGAGCACACCTCCCCTCATCGAGGTCACCGATGATCCGTCCGTTCGGGTCATCCTCTCCGGGCGGCGGCCCGACGAGGACCGATACCACTTCTTTCTCGATCTGCGGCCGCGAGGGGCCTTCAACGACGTCGACGCCGCCCTCGTCGTATGGCGCGCCTCCAACCCTGATACGCCTTTTCTGACCGCAGACTCGTGCGCCCCTCTCCTGCAACGAAGCCCAGAGGACGCTGAAACGGCCCTCCGCCGCCTCGCCGAATACAAACTGGGCGGGGTTCATGGTCTGCTGACTCCCATGACCACGCCGGACGGCGCCCCGCCCGCATGGGTGCTGAGCCAGGCCGCTCGCGAAGCCCTCCGGATCAGGCCGTCCCGCGAATCGTCCATCCATGCCTTGGCCTGGCTGCGGGAACGCGGCAGGATCTCCTCGACGGAATACTGTGAGATAACGGGCTTCTCCCATGCCACCGCCATCGCCCACCTCAAGGCCTTGGCCGAAGCCGGGCACATGGAACCCAGCTCGCCGAGCGGACGGGGGCGCGGTTTCCACTACCTCCTGCCCGACAACCTCCGGGACCCATGATGCGGGAGCATCCAGGCCCGCGGCGGCGTCGCTCCTGGCCGCAGGCCGTTATTCCGGCGGCCGGGCCCGGGCCGCATGAGCAAGGATGGAGTCGAGCACCAAGACGACGTCCTCGTGGACGTCCGAGGGTTCCAGGAAACGGACCAGCAGGTGGTAGTCCGCCTTCCGCATCAGCAGGGGCAACCCCACTTCGTCGAAGAAGGCGCCTAAGACCGGGCGGAGCAGCCGGTCGCTGATGTTGGTATCCAACCAATAGGGGTGTTCCAGGTCGCGCCGGGCTGCTCGCGGCGTGTGATCTTCGATGGTCTTGTCCATGGCCGCAAGCCAACGGTCCGCCTCCGGCTGCTCGAACAACGGGCCGGCCGCCGCCTTCCTCCCCTCCTGCCGGGCGTACTCACGCAGCGTCTTGGTGGGAAGCAGGTAGTTCTCGAGTCGGCGGCGCGGCCACATGTGCTCGACCAAGGCCCCGCCGGGTTCCGGCTCGGTTTCGAGACGGCCGAACAGCGCGTAGCCGACCAGGCCGGGATCAGCCTCCCTCAAGCCGTCGAAATGCCGGCGGGCCTCACCGGGCCTGCCGCCCACATATTTGACGAACGGGCGCTCCAACACCTCACCCGCACCGTGGCCGAGCACCTCTGCGAAGGACCTCAACAAAGCCAGTTCCGCAGCACCCTCCAGGTACAGGACGAATCCGGTCAGTGCGGCCTGGTAGTAGTCCTCGAAACCGATGTACCGAAGGGCCTTCAACACCTCTGACGTGCGGTCTATCCGATGGGGAGACCCCACGAAGGCCACCACCGAACCCCGCCCGGCAGCCTCCCTGAGGATCACTTCGGAGTGGGAAGCGATGATCACCTGGGTTCCGTCGGCGGCGGCCGCCCGGCTCAACAGATCGTAAGTCTGGCGTTGCCGCAGAATCTCGAGGTGGGCCTCCGGTTCGTCGAGCAGCAGTACGCCGCCGGGGTGGAGGTGGATGAAAGCCAGCAACAGCAGCGTCTGCTGCATACCTCGACCGGCCGCCGTGATATCCAGGCGGGAACCTTCTCGATCGACATAGGTGAGCTCGATCTCGCCTCGCTCGGGGATCCGTCTGGGGCGGTCCGGCTTCGCGCCGAAGAGATCCGCCAGCTGGCTCGACAGCGTATCCCAGCGGCCTTCTCCGTCCGGCCTCTCGGCCGCGCGCAAACAGAGGTTGCGCAGCACCTCGGATGCGCGGCCCTCCCCCAGCCGAACGTTCACGGCGCCGGGTTCGATCCTCGTCTCGTTGGCGGCCAGACCGGATACGGGGCCGGTCAGCACTATTCGGGGGCGAAGCTCCTGCGGAAGCACCGGCATGCGCTCTTTTCCATCGGGATCCATCCGCAGCGGACGGCAGTAGAAGCTCTCCTCGTTGATATAGTCGAATTCCAGCCCGCACCTCCAAGACTCGTGTCCGGTCACCCCCTCCACGATCACGTCTATGCGGATGTTCTCGGTGCGTTGCCCGGCTTCATCGCGATAGGTCTTGCGAACCTGGAGGCCCCTCCACATCTGGCGTGCCGAAAGGCCGGGCACACCGGCCAGATCCCTCCTGTTGATCACCACCCCGGGGCGATGCAGAGGCGCCTGGTCCCCCCGCTTCTCCGTCCAGCGCCGCAGCCCCAGGTCCCAGAGGGTGAGAGCCTGCAAAGCAGATGTCTTACCGGAGTCGTTAGGGCCGACCAACACCACCGGGTTGCCGAGCTCGATCTCTACCTCGGCCAGCCTCTTGAAGTTGCGGATGGTGAGCTTGGTGAACATTACCGCGACCCTACGCCTCAGGGGGCGGGTCCCTCAAGAGTCGTCCGACGGTAAATCTTCGAGCAGGGCGATCCGGCTGATGCCGCCGGTGGCGCCGGTGTAGAAATCGACCCGCACGCCGACCACCGGAGTCCTGGGCGGGTTTTCCTTTCCTGTATTGGCCAGGTCTTTCTCGAAGCCGATTATCGTGACCGGCCCGTCCAGACCGGTCAGGTGGTCGTTGCCGTCATAGGCGATCAGCAGCACCTTATCCACTGAATCATCCGCATCCGCCGAGTCATCCGCCCCTTCGATCACCAACCGGTTGTTGATGATGTCCTTGTGCAGCAACTGTCCGGTAACCGGTATGTCGCCGTCGCCGGGCGCCTCCACCCAATAGTGGACCAACTCTTCCGCGGTCTTCCCGCCTCCGGTCGCCGTAATGGTTTCGACGCCGCTGTCCCCCGAGTCGCGGGCGTAGACCAGGTGAGCCTCCCCGCGGCGGTTGGTGGTGCGCGTCAACCGGGCGTCGCCTTCGTCATCGGCGCCGATCCCGTCCTGGTCGTCGGAAGTAAACGATATCTTCGTGCTGCGTATCGGGTTGCCGTACTGATCGGTGAGGACGGCGGTGATCCTGTTCACCGCGCCTTGACCGCTGTCCGTTGCTTCATGGTATGAAACCGCCTGGAACAGCTTCAATGTCGAAGGCGCACCGCCGCCGGTGTCCCGCCACACGACCGCCGGCTCGGTGTGGGATTCGGAAACACCCACCTGCCCCAAGGTGGTCATGTCCTCCAGATCCACCCCGGACGGTAGCGACGTAACCCTCAATATCACCTCGGCGGTGTCTCCCCAGTTGTCGCTGCCGGGGTTCGGGTCCGTATGCCGGAACGACAGCACTATCCGCCCCGCCGCGTCCGTCTCGTACGACTTCACCTCGTAATTGGTGAGATCTCTAGAAGACGCGGGGCTCGGCAGGACCGTATCCACGGTGGAGATCGTCACCTGTACGTCCTCCTCCGCCGCCGGCTCCCCGCGCGTGTCCACCAGCTGCAAAGTGAAGGTGACCCGGTCGCCGAACCGTGCAAACCTGGCGCCGGAGGCCATGTCATCGGTCACCCGCAACCTCGCCGCCTCTCTCGAGACGGCGGCCCGCACGAATCCGGCCGATCCGTCGTCGGCGTCGTATTCGTCGCCTATGTCGCCTGACCAGGCCCATATCGTCCTGCTCTCCTCGGGGGAATAGGTTATCTGCACATCGCCGGACGAATCGGTCGTCACGTCGTTGCGGTCGATCACGCAAACCTCGGATCCTCCGTTTACCTGCTCCACCACGTCCCTCGCGCAGGCCCCGCCGGAGCGGAACGCAGACCTCGCCGTCCGGGCGGAGAAAACATCCACCGGCGCTCTCGGCACCGGAAGGTGCTCCCGGTCGCGCACCGACACCGACAGCTTCACCGAACCGCCCGCGACAACCGACGCTTTGGCGGCCTGGATGGTCACCCCCGCCGGGCGGGCCGCCGTATGCGCCAGCGCCCGGGTGATGAACGCCGCCATCTCCGCTCTGGTCACCATGCCCTCCGGGGAAAATCGGCTATCCGACCTCCCCTTGGTCACCCCCATCTCGAACATGCGGTAGATGGCCCTATATACGTCCCGCCTCACCCCATCCAAATCCGTAAACACCTGGTCGTCATCGTCGTCCAAATACACATCGGAAACATCGACGCCGCCGGGTCCCACCTGCGATTCCTCCAGGAACCCTTCCAAGATCAGCGCCATCTCCGCCCGTGACACCGGCCTATCGGGCTCGAACAACCCGCCGCCGGAGCCGAACATCACCCTCAGCTCCACCATCTGTCGGATGGCGTCCTGCGCCTCCTCGAACAGGCCGCCGATATCATCGAAACTCGCATCCGCCCTCCGCGGCAGCACGATCCCCGCCGGGCCGGCCGCCCGGGTCAGGAACACGGCCATCTCCCAGCGCCGTACCGAAGAATCCGGGTCATAAGCCGTAGCCGTCCGGCCCTTCGTGATCCCGTAATGGAACAGACAGTTCACCGCGTCCTCGGCGAACGACCTCCGTATATCCCTAAAACCCGCCGACTCGATCGCCGGGCCGACGCACGCCGAATATACGGGCAACCACCCCGGTTCCCTGTCCGCCCCCCCGGCCGGCGCCGCCCCGACCGCCGACAACGAGCACACCAAACCCAGCGCAACCAGCCACCCCCGCCTTCTAACCCGTACCATCGACCACTCCCGATTCACTCAACAAGATATGGGGAGGTCGCTGTGTAATCACCGGCGGCCTGCCGGTCGATGACGGAATGCCTAGGTCGGCGAAACGACGTAACCAAGAACAATCGTCATTACTCAGCACCCTCCTCGAAGGATGCCCTCCTCAACCCCAATCCTACCCCTCCTACCTGAGCATGGGCAATGGTCATTCCGCCCGCCGGTACACTGGCGCCGGTATGGCGTCTGAAATCGTGTTTCTCGACCAAGTTGATCTGACCGAGGCATCCCGCCGGGAGCTGGAAGGCGCTGGGCAGGTGAGGGTGGCCCCGGTCGACCGGCAGGAGGACCTGGCCGAGGCGATCCGGGGCGCCGACGCCCTGCTGTACCAGATGTCGCCCCTCCTGCTCTCCGGGACCGTCCTGAAAGGATGCCACGGCCTCAAGGTCATCGGCCGGATCGGGATAGGCATGGACCAGGTCGATCTGAGCGCCGCCGCAGAGTGCGGCATCACGGTGGTCAACGCCGCCCGCGCCCAGGCCGCGGCGGTGGCCGACCACGCCATGACCCTGATCCTGTGCCTCGCCCGCAACGTCATCGACGCCCACACCTCCGTGCTGACGGAGGGCCAGACCTCCCCTAGGCGCTTCATGGGCCGCGAGCTGAGCGGCAAAAACCTCGGTATAATCGGTTTCGGCGCCGCCGGACGCGCCGTAGCCCTCCGCGCCTTCGCCTTCGGAATGTCGGTCCATGCCCACGACCCGTACCTGTCGCCGCAGGAGATCGAGCAGGCCGGGGTGATCCCCAAGGACCTGGCCGGTCTGCTGGCCGACAGCGATTTCATCTCCATCCACGCCCCCCTCACCGACGAGACCCGGCATCTCATAGGCGCCGCCGAGCTCCGAACCATGCGCACCGGGGCTTACCTGATAAACACCGCCAGGGGGCCGATCATCGACGAGGAGGCTCTGGCGGCGGCCCTGCGGGAAGGCATGATCGCCGGGGCCGGGCTCGACGTCTTCGAAGACGAACCCCTTCCCTCCGACAGCCCGCTCATCGGCCTCGACCAGGTGATCCTCACTCCGCACATCGCAGGATGGACCATCGAGGCGCAGGCCCGCACCCAGGAGACAGTGGCCCGCGACGTGGCGCGCGTCCTGCGCGGCGAGGCGCCCCACAGTCCGGTCCCGCTCCCCGAGAAGGCATCCGATTTCGGACGGCGCAGCCCCCCGGGAGCGAGGCCGGAGCCCCCGCCGCTGCAGCCGTATGCAGAATGGGCGGAGAGCGGGCTTCCGCATCCGAGCGACACCCACCCGTTCGGGACGGTCCCCGGCCTGCGGAGCATCATCGAAGTCGAAGGCCCCCTCACCACCGCCCGCGCCTACAAACTGTACGTGCGGGGCGCCGGGTCCACCCGGGTAACCAAGCTCGTACAGGAAGGTCTCGACATGGCCGTCAACCGTCTGCTGGAGCAAGACGAGATCCAGATCGACGATCTCGACAACCCCACGGAGGACAGCATCCAACGGGTGGTCCGCAGGCGCGGCGACCCCGCCGTCGTGGTCCGCCGGATAGGGAACCGCGGCCTCTACGAGGCGCCCCTCAACGAGATCGCCCATCTGATGAAGCAGCGGATGGACCGGCACCCCAACGCCACCCACGAGAGCCTGATGCGATACGTTCTCAACACATACGGCTGGAGACGACTCACCGACAAGGCCCGCACCTACCTGACCTCCGCCATCGACCTCATGTACCAGATTCCCGACAACACCCCCCGAGAAGACAACCACCGAGAAGACAACCCCCGGCCGGGCGGCGGGAACACACCACCCCCTCCCCAAAACAGGGACGACCTCCCCGAATACCACCCCTGGCTAGGCGATCAGTACCTGTTATGACACATAGGGGAACCCGACGCAAGCCCCCGCCGCCCAGACAACCGCCGAGAACGCCGACAACACCCCCCGGAGACGGGATCGAGGTGAAACACAGATCGGACCGCGGTTGCTCAACTTGAATTTTTAGCCCCGAGGCCGCCCAGGGACGGCTAGCCTTGAGCAAAGTTCTACAACCGGCCTCATCCATCGTGCGACCGGCAACTGCGGACGCGACAGCCCGAGAGGCGCCGCCCGAAGCGGAGGTCATAGACGACATGCGAGGAAAGGCGAGGCAGGGCGGCCACCGGCCCGCCCCCCGGCAGGCAGACGAAGAGGAGAACAACATGGCAAGAAAACCAATCCGTATCTGTACGCTCTTTGCGGCGTTGGCGTTGATGGCGAGCGCCTGCGGCGGCGAAGAAACAACGGTCACCCCCCAAACCGTGGTCGTGACCTCTGTCGTGACCGTGACGGAAACCTCGATCATCACGGAAACGGTGACCGAAACAGTGACCGAAACGGTCGAGGTCGAGGTCGAGAAGGAGAACCCGCTGGCAGGGAAGACAGTAACGGTGTTCGGGCCGGAGAGTTCCGACACCGAGGCCGGCGCCCACCAGGCGGCGCTCGACATCTTCGCAGCCCAGAACGACATGACCATCGTCTACACCGGGGAGAGAAGCTTCTCGGACCTGATCAACGCCCAGGCCGCCGGAGGCAACCCGCCCGACATCGCGGTGTTCCCGCAGCCGGGCAAGATCGCCGACTTCGCCCGTGAAGGGTGGCTGCTGCCGATCCCGTCCGATGTCCAGGAAACCATGGACGACAACATCGGCGCCGCTTGGAATGCGTTCGGCAATGTCGACGGCGTCCAGTACGCCATCCCGACCAAGGCCGACCTGAAGTCGCTGGTGTGGTACCGCCCG
Source organism: uncultured Acidimicrobiia bacterium (assembly GCA_958295745.1). GTDB lineage: Bacteria > Actinomycetota > Acidimicrobiia > Spongiisociales > Spongiisociaceae > CATQHD01. The sequence goes on from OY282370.1 coordinate 1,183,446, forward strand.
GCCGACTTCACGGCCAATGGATATGCGGTGCCGACCACCTGGGCCGATCTGAAGTCCCTGTCCCAGCAGATGATCGATGACGGGAACACACCCTGGTGCATCGGCATCGAGTCGGGCGGCGCCACCGGATGGGCGTTCACCGACTGGGTCGAGGACCTGACCCTCCGTTACCAGGGGGCGGACTTCTACGACCAGTGGGTGGACCACTCGATCCCGTTCAACACCCCCGAGATGAACGGTATCTGGAACGAGATACTCGCCCTGTGGAACACCCCGGGCGCCGTCTACGCGGAGGGTGGAACGATCTCCTCGACCTTCTTCGGAGACAACGGTCGTCCGCTGGTCGAGGGCGACTGCATGATGCACCGCCAGGCCTCGTTCTTCTCGGCGTTCTTCCCGGAGGACACCTCCTTCGGACCCGACGGGGTGGACGTGTTCTACTTCCCGTCGGTCGAGGGTGACCGCCCGGTGCTCGGCGCCGGGACCTTGGTGTCCGCCTTCCGCGACGCTCCCGAGGTGTGGGCCGTCATGGAGTACTACGCCACCCCCGAGTACGCCGACAACCGGCAGCGGTTCCAGAACCTGGCCCAGGGCGGCGGAGCGGTGCTGAGCGGCTTCCTGTCGCCCAACACGAACGCCGACCTGGATCTGTACCAGCCCTTGGAGCAGTCCTTCCTGGACATCCTGTTCACCGCCGAGGTGGTCCGTTTCGACGGGTCCGACCTGATGCCGGCCGCGGTCGGCGCCGGGTCGTTCTGGACCGAGGCGACCAGCGCGGTGAACGGCGACAAGACCGTGGAGGAGGCGACCCAGGCCATCGAAGACTCTTGGCCATGAGCCGGGTAGTTCGATAGAGATGATGGGCAGGCCGGCCGGGGGCGCCTCGACTGCGAGGCGCCCTTGGTCGGTTGCGGCGGCAAGCAAGGAACGACAGGCCGAGGAACGACAGACCGGGTGAAGGTTCGCCAGTGGTAGGAATTCTCAACACGGTGATCAACCTGCTGACGGCGGCGGGCATCGGCGCCGGCGCCGCCTTCTTGATCTACCGCGGCGGGAGAAGGTCGGTCACCCGCCGGGCCGTTGCGGCGCTGAGCGGGGTCGTCCTGGGCGCCGCCTCGCTATGGGGCGTGATCGCGGTCGAGAAGCTGGAGACCACCGCCCGCGGGGTGGTGGTGTCGATCGCGGCGAGCGCGCTGATCTTCATCGCCGCCAACAAGCTCTTCGACCTGACCCCCGACAGGTGGTCGGTGTTCACCACCCTGATGGGAGGCGGGGGCGCCTTCCTGGTGTACGCCATGCTGTGGGGCAACCGGGCCATCGACGATCCGGTTCTTCGCACCGCGGCGGCCACCCTGATCGGAGCGGCGGCCGGGTATCTCCTGGGAACCGTGGACGGGAAGCGGGCGCGCCTCGCCATCGGGACAGGCGCGGGCGCCGCGTTGGGGGCGCTGGCCGCCTCCGGGATGCGAAGGGTGATCCTGATATTCGAGAGGGAAGAAGGTCCGCTCGAGCTGTGGCCGGTGCTGCCCAACCTCGACTACGGGGTCCTGATCGGCCTGACCCTGGCCGGCGCCGCCCTCGGACTCTTGTCGCGGCTGGTCAGGCGGCGGCGAACCGCCCTGGTGCGCCCGGTGATACTCTGGGCCTCGGTCGGATTCTTCATCGGCGCGTGGTGTCTCCCGACCCTCGGCACCGGCACCAAGGCGGAAGCCCTGGCGGCGGCCATAGTGACAGGGGCCGGGTTCGGCGCCGTGCTGGGCCTCAAGCCCATCCCCGACGCGCAGCATCGAGGACGCATCGAAGTCGCCTCCCGCGCCTACATCTTCCTGCTCCCCGCCCTGGGCTTCATAGCCGCCACCCTGATCGTCCCCACCCTGCGCACCTTGTTCCTGTCCTTCCACGACACGCACGGACGGGAGTTCGTGGGAGGGATCAACTACCGCGACATCTTCACGAGCTCCAACATCTTCGACGCGGCGGGCTGGCCGGGGATATTCACGAGCCGGCTGTTCATAGCCGGGGCCGCGCTGGTTCTCATCGGCCTGCTCGCCGCCGTCTTGGCGGGCCGCCGCAGCGGATACCTGATGAGCCTCTCGCCCGGCACCGCCGGGGCCGCCGGCCTCGGGGTGTTCCTGGTGGCCACCGCCGCCTTCGCCGCCCTGCGCGGCACCGTGTTCAACAACCTCTGGTGGGTGTTCACCGTCACGATCATCGCCACCGCGGCCGGACTGGCGATCGCGGTGCTGGCGGACCGGGCCAAGTGGGAGTCGCTCGCCAAGTCCCTGATCTTCATGCCGATGGCCATCTCCTTCGTGGGCGCCGGCGTGATCTGGCGTTTCATGTACCTGGCCCGCGACGTCTCGAAGCCCCAGACCGGGGTGCTCAACACGTTGTGGGTGGGTATCGGCAACCTGAGCCTGTCGCGCGGCCCCGGATTCTTCCTGACGGTCATCGTGATCCTGGCGGCGGCGGCCCTGCTGGTGAGGCTGGCGGTCCGGGCCTGGCGGGCGGACGAGCGGACCGTCGGGGTGGGGGCGGCCGTCTGCGCGCTGCCGCTGATCTGGTTCGCCTTCGCGCTCTGGCGCGGGATCGGCGGGTTCGAGGTGCGGGACAACGGTGACGTGGTGGCGTCCACCATCCAGTTCGTCCAGAGGTCCCCGTTCAACAACGTCTGGCTGATGCTGGTCCTGATCTGGATCCAGACCGGCTTCACCATGGTCATCTTCTCGGCGGCCATCAAGGCGGTGCCCGCCGACCTGCTGGAGGCGGCCGAGGTGGACGGCGCCTCCGAATCGCAGACCTTCTGGCGGGTCGTGATTCCCCAGATAGCCCCGACCATCGGGGTGGTCGTGACCACGCTGATCGTGCTGGTCATGAAGGTGTTCGACATCGTGAAGGTCATGACCAACGGCAACTTCGACACCCAGGTCATCGCCAACGAGATGTGGCAGCGGGCCTTCACCGAGCTGAACTTCGGGCTCGGTTCGGCGTTGGCGGTGGTCCTCTTCGCCGCGGTGCTGCCGATCCTGTACCTCAACATCCGGCGTATGCAGAAGGCGGCCGCCTGATGGCGCTGGTGAGCGGCGCGGGCGGCCCCGGAATCGGGAAGCGCACCTACGCCTTCCTCCGGTCCATCCCCACCTGGGCGCTGTGGCTGCTGGTGGTGCTCTGGACCATCCCCACCCTCGGCCTGCTCGTCAACTCCTTCCGCACCAGGGACGCCCAGCGGAGCAGCGGCTGGTGGCACTCCCCGTTCGAGAACTACGCCGAGAACCTGACCCTCGCCAACTACACGGACATCCTCACCGCCGGCGCCCAGGGGGGATTGTGGCGGGCGCTCCTCAACTCGCTGGCGATAGCCCTCCCCGCCACCGTGATCCCGATCGCCTTCGCCGCCTTCGCCGCCTACGCCTTCGCCTGGATCGACTTCAAGGGCCGGGAGTGGTTGTTCATCGCCACCGTCTCCCTGCTCGCCATCCCCGCCCAGATGTCTCTGATCCCGCTGCTCCAGCTCTACAGCGGCGGCGGGCATCTCACCCTGCCCTTCATCGAGAAGACCCTGACCCTGTTCCCGGACCTCGATCTGACCGGCCGTGCCATATCGGTCTGGCTCACCCACACCGGCTTCGCGCTGCCCTTCGCCATATTCCTGCTCCACAACTACATCAGCGGGCTGCCCAAGGACATCTTCGAATCGGCCTTCATCGACGGCGCCGACCATTTCAAGATCTTCTGGCGGCTGGTCGTCCCGCTGTCGGTGCCGGTGCTGGCGGCCTTCGCCATCTTCCAGTTCCTCTGGACCTACAACGACTACCTGATCGCCGTCACCATGCTGGGAGGGGCCGGGCACAACTTCCCGGCCACCGCCCGGATAGCCGCGCTCGCCGGCGAGTTCGGCCAGGCGGAGCACCTACTGACGGCGGGGGCCTTCCTCTCGACCCTGCTGCCGATCATCGTGTTCTTCGCCCTCCAGCGGTTCTTCGTCACCGGCATCCTGGCCGGCTCGGTGAAGGGCTGAGCGGGCGGACAGCAGCGGCGGCCGGCCCAGGGCGGCGCCGGCCAATTCGATAGGGCGCCCCTCCGCTATGGAGCGCTGGGCGGCCACCCCCATAGCCACGGCCAACAGGCCGTCATCGGCGGTTACCAGGGCCGGGGTCCGGTTGCGTATCGCGGCCAGGAAGTCCAGGTGTTCGAGGTAGGAGGCGCCGTGATGCGACCCGGTGTAGGCGATCCGGTCATCGGTGACCTTCTCGATCTCGGGTGAGAACCAGGCCCCCCCTCTCACGCCGGTGACGACCACGCCGGAGGGAAGGCGCGCCTCCACCTTGCCGCGGTCCCCCACGGCCGCGATCTCCTCCTGGTTCTGGCCCGCTTCGGCGAACATGCACAGGTCGAGCATCGCCCGCCGCCCGCCCTCGTAGTCCACGATGACGTAGGCGTTGTCGAGGATGTCGGGCCGCCGCCCCCCGTAGCGCTCGTCGAGGTGGTTGACCGCCTGGCTGCCGGAGGCGTAGATCCGGATCGGGGAGGCGCCGATGATGAGGTTCATCAGATCGAAGTGATGGCAGCACTTCTCCACCAGGGTGCCGCCGGAGTTGGCGTTGAAGCGGTTCCAGTGCTTCACCTTCTCCAGGAAGGGAAACCGGTGCTCGCGGATCGCCAGCATCCTGAGGTCGCCCACCGCGCCCCGCCGGACCTCGGCGATCAGCCGGGCGATGGCCGGCATGTAGCGGTACTCCATGCCCACCCACAGGACGGCCTTCCTTTCCCTCTGGGCTTCGACCACCCATCGGCAGTCCTCGACCCTGGTGCACAGCGGCTTCTCGACCAGTAGGTGCAGTTCGGTGTCCATGAGGTCCCGCAGCAGCTCGATATGGGTCATGTTGGGCGCCGCCACCACCACCGCATCGCAGAGCCCGGAATCGATGAGGCCGCGGTGGGTGTCGAAGACCGCGATCTCCTGGCCGCGCAAAGCCTCCCGGGCCGCCTGCCGCGACGGTCCATACGGGTCGGCCACCGCCGTCACCGCCGCGCCGTCCAGCGCCCGGATGTTCCCGATGTGCTCGATGCCCATCATGCCGGTGCCGACGACGCCGTATCGTATCGGCACGATCAGCCTCCCCGCCCGGCGGCGCCCGGCCCCGACGCGGACCCGGCAAGCACCCCGATCACCTTCGCACCTCCCTCGCCCGGCCCGTGGAGTCTACGAACCCGGCGGCGGAGCGGGCGCCCCTGTCCTGCCGTCGGGCCGGGGCGCCCGCGTCACGGACCGTTCCGGGCGATCACATCCCGGTACCAGTAGGCCGAGGCTTTGGGGGTGCGGCGTTGGGTGGTGCGGTCGACATGGACGAGGCCGAAGCGGCGCGCGTATCCGAAGCTCCACTCGAAGTTGTCGAGCAGCGTCCAGACGAAATAACCCCGGAGGGGGACCCCTTCGCCGATCGCCTTACCGGCCTCGATGATGTGGCGCTCCAGGTAAGAGCAGCGATCCTCGTCATCGACGGCCCCGTCCTTCCAGGCGGTATCCGGGCAGGCGGCGCCGTTCTCGGTGATGTAGACCGCCTCCACCCCCGTCCCGCGGAGGAGTCGGAGCATCTCGCCGAGGCCGGAGGGGGTGACCGGCCAGCCCATCTCGGTCACCTCGGCCGGATCGTTCTGCAGGGGCGGCGGCCGGTCTTCGTCCCGCAGCCCCGGATCCCCCACGACTTCGGTGCGGTAGTAATTGAGGCCGACCGCGTCCAGAGGTTGGGCGATGGCGGCCAGGTCGCCGTCCTCGACCACCGAAGCCGGCCAACCGGTCCGGGCCAGGAGGTCGTCCGGATACCCGCGGCCGAAGAGGGGATCGAGGAACCAGCCGTTCATCAGGCCCTCCTCGAGGGCGGCCGCCGCAACGTCTCGCGGGTGGCCGGACCGCGGCCGCCGCGGCTCCAGGTTGAGGGCGATCCCCACTTCGCGGCCCGGGCGTCCGGCCCGGAGGGCCATGGAAGCCAGGCCATGCCCCAGCAGGAGGTGATGGGCTGCGTCCAGCTCGGCGCCCGAGTCGACCAGGCCGGGGGCGTGCTGCCCGGTCCGATGACCCAGGTGTGCCGTCACCCAGGGCTCGTTGAGGGTCATCCAGTGCCTGACCCGATCCCCGAGCCGGGCCTCCACCGCAGACGCGTATTCCGCAAAGGCGTAGGCGGTCTCACGAACCCTCCATCCGCCTGCTTCTTCGATCCATAGGGGGTGATCCCAGTGGTACAGGGTGACGAAGGGCTCGATCCCGGCCTCCAGCAGTCCGTCCACCAGCCGGTCGTAGAAGTCCAGGCCGGCCTGGTTGACGGGGCCGCCCCCCTCCGGCAGGACCCTGGGCCAGGCCACCGAGAACCGATAGGCCGATAACCCCAGCTCCTCCATGAGCCTGATGTCTTCCTCCCAGCGCCGGTAGTGGTCGCACGCCGTATCGCCGGTGTCGCCGTTCAGCACCTTCCCGGGGATCCGGCAGAACCGGTCCCAGACGCTCTCCGACCGCCCATCCTCCGCCGCCGCCCCCTCGATCTGGTAGGAGGAGGTGGCCGCCCCCCATAGGAACCCGTCGGGAAACCGCCCGTTCACGGACGCAGCACCGCCCCGTCCAGGCCGTCCAGGAGTAGAAAGCCGCCCACCGGCCCGGCCATATCCCGGCGGGTGGCGGCCAGCACCTCCCCGGCGGCCGGAACACGCACCGGTTCGCCGCCGAAGTTCAGGTACACGCAGACGGTCTCCCCGTCGGCGGCGCGGCGGCGGTAGGCGAACACCGTCTCCGGCAGGCCTTCCAAGGCCTGGTAGTCACCGATCCGAAGCGCTTCCGAACCCTTCCGCACCTCGAGCAGCCGGCGGGTGAGGTGGAGCATGGAATCGGGGTCGGCCAGCTGCGCCTCCACGTTCCGGTCGGCGTCGGGATCCACGGTCGCCAACCACGGCCGGACGGTGCTGAAACCGCCGTACGGATCGGCCGTCCACTGCAAGGGGGTGCGGCAGCCGTCCCGGCCCAACCCCGGTTGACGGCGGCCCCAGGGGTCCTGCTGCTCCTCCGGCGGGATGTCGGCCTGGACCATGCCCAGCTCGTCGCCGTAGTACAGGGTGGGGGTTCCCCGCAGGGTGAGCAGCATCAGGGTGGCCATGCGGGCCCGCCGGTCACCGTAGCGGGTAGCGATACGCACCTCGTCGTGGTTGCCCAGCACGTAGTTGGGCCAGGCGCCCGGCGGGAGGACCGCTTCGAGAGACCCGACAGTCCGGCGCGCCCAGGCGGCGGTCCAGTCCCCGTGCAGCATCCCGAAGAAGTAGGGCATGTGGAGCTCGTCGTTGTCGCCGTAGTAGGCCGCCCACTCCTCGCCCTCCAGGTGGATCTCCCCCACCGAGAACCTCGACCGCTCCGCCGAGTACTCGTCGAGCACCGCCCGCACCTCCCGGAACAGCATATGGATGTCCGGATGGCCCCGGTCGTGGAGATGCACGAACCGGTCGTAGTCGCCCATATCCTTGTAACCGGGCTCGGGATGCTCCAACACCGGGTTGGATCGGTAATCGGGATCCTTCATCGCGAAGTGGCAGGCGTCCAACCGGAATCCGTCGACTCCCAGTTCCAGCCAGAACCGGAGGGTGCCGAGCATGGCCTCCTTCACGGCGGGGTTCCGCCAGTTCAAGTCGGGCTGCTCGGCCAGGAAACTATGCAGGTAGTACTGACCGGTGCGGTCGTCGTAGGTCCATGCCGGGCCGCCGAACACCGACACCCAGTTGTTGGGCTCGCCGCCGCCGGGCGCCGGATCCTTCCACACGTACCAGTCGCGCCGGGGGTTGCGGCGGGAGGAGCGGGACTCCACGAACCAGGCATGCTTCGACGACGAGTGGTTGGGCACCCAGTCGATGACCACCTTCAGACCCAGCCCGTGGGCCCTTTCGACCAGGACGGAGAAGTCGGCGAGGGCGCCGAAGATGGGGTCCACGTCTACATAGTCGGCCACGTCGTAACCGAAGTCGGCCATGGGCGAGGTGTAGAAGGGGGAGATCCATAGGGCGTCCACGCCGAGGACGCCGGCCAGGTAGTCGAGCTTCGACGTTATGCCGGCCAGGTCACCGATCCCGTCCCCGTTCGAATCCATGAAGCTGCGGGGGTAGATCTGATAGATGACGGCTTCATGCCACCATTCATATGGAAGAGGCAGCCCCGAGTGGTCAGGAGTTGTAGGACACATACGGTGACTCTACGCAGGCGACCGCCGCCTGGACGACCGCCGGGAGGCCCGACGCCGCCGCCCTGGTCAGGGCATCCTGCAGGCCGGCCTCGTCGTCCACATATTCCCCGTAGCCGCCCATCGCCTTGGCCGCCCGCCACCACGCCCGGCGGGGCAGGTCGAGCTCGATCTCCGCGCCGTAGGCGCGGCGCTGCGGAAGGGCGATGGCCCCCCACTTCTCGTCGTCGAACACCACCACCACGATCGGCGCCCCGTACCGCAGCGCGGTTTCCAGCTCGAAGCCGTGGAAGGCGAAGCCCCCGTCGCCGACGATCACCGCCACCTGGTTTTCCGGGCGGGCCAGCTTGGCCGCCACCCCGAAGGGTATCTCGGCCCCCAGCGCCCCCGATTGGCCCGCCCGCAGGTAACGGCCCGGAGGGGTGATCCGCAGTATCGGGTCGGCCCAGAAGTCGATGTTTCCGTGCGAAGTCACGAATACGGCGCCGGCCGGCATCGCCTCCTCCAGCAGGGCGGCCAGCCTGCCGGGATGGATACCCTCCCCTTCCGTCTGCCCGCCGGAGGCGGCTTCGCCCCTCCAGGCGCGCCAGGCCCGGGCGGCCTCATCGCACCAGCTCCGGTCGAACCCTTCGGGGCAGGCCCCCGCCAAGGCCTCCAATACCTGATCCGAACGGGCCGCCATGCCCAGGTCGGGTGCCCGGAACTTGCCCACCACCCCCGGATCCGGATGGGACTGGATCACCGCCGCCCGGTCGGAGATGAGCCGCCCGTATCCCAGGTCGGCCTCCAGCTCGTGCCCCACCACCAGCACCAAGTCGGCTTCTGCCATCCTCTGGCGCAGCGGCGGGTTGGAACCCAGGTACCCCACCCCGGCACAGCACGGATGCCGCTCGTCGACCAGCCCCCGGCCCAGCCGGAGGGTCACGAACGGTATCTGCAGGCGGTCGACGGCCTCCGCCAGCGCCCGGTCGGCCTCCGACCACAGAACATCGTCCCCGGCGATCAACAAAGGACGGCGGGCCGATGAGACCAGCCGCCGCAGCTCCTCCGCCTGCTCGGCCGCCAACCCCGGACCCCGATGCGCCGCCCCGGACCGCCGCGGCGGGGGCGGCGGGGCCGAGGCGCCCAGCACGTCCACCGGGATCTCCAGGAAAGCCGGACCGGGGCGCCCGGAGGTCATGGCCCGCCAGGCCGCCTCGAAGTATTCCTCGATCCTCCCCGGATCCACGACCCGGGCCGCATATTTGGTAACCGGCCTCATCACCGGCAGGGGATCGAAGGACATGACCGCTTCCTTGTCGAGCACCCCCACCGGCGCCTGCCCGCCGAGGATCAGGAACGGCACCCCCGCCCGGAACGCCGTCAAAGCCGGGGTGACGGTGTTGGTAACACCCGGACCCAGGGTCACGGCGCAGGCCCCGGGACGTCTGGTAACCCGGGCGGTGCCTTCGGCCATGAAAGCCGCCGCCGCTTCGTGGCGGGTGTGGACGATACGGACAGGCGCCCGCAGGGTTCCGCGGTAGATCGGGTTGAGAGGCCCGCCCGAAACCGAGAACAGGTGGTCGATCTTCTTGTCGGCCAGGAGCTCTACTACTAGATCTCCGCCGGAGTGCTCGGCCGCCATCGGCGCCGGTTACCGAATCTCGGCTACCACAGCCCCCACCTCGGCTGTGTCGTCCTCGGAGACAAACACCCTGGTCAGGACGCCCGAGGCCGGCGCCTCCAGCTCGACCTCCACCTTGTCGGTCTCGAACCGGGCCAGCGGCTCACCCTCGACGACCTGTGCGCCGACCTCCTTGAGCCAGCAGACCAGCACCGCATCCTGCATCGAAACCCCCCATTTGGGAAGGATCACCCGCACATCGAACCCCCTTCTTCCATCAGGCCGACCCCCTCGCCGCGCCCCTCGCCGCCGGGATACGGCGGCTCGACTCGTCCAGGACATCCCGGACGGCCTGCTTCACATCCTCGGCCCCGACATCCAGCTCCTTCTCCAAGGGCGGGCTGAAAGGAACCGGTACGTCGGGCCAGGTGAGCCGCCGGGGGCGGGCCAGCAACGAATCCCAGACCCGCTCGGAAACCCCGGCGATGATCTCTCCGGCGGCGCCGCACAGCCGGCGGGCCGGGTCGGCCACCACCAACCTTCCGGTCCTGCGCACCGAGGCGGCCACCATCTCCCAATCGAAGGGAACCAGGCTGCGGGGATCGATCACCTCCACCGATACGCCCTCTTCCTCCAGCTCGGCGGCCGCCTCGAGAACCGGCGGCACCAGCGAAGCCAACGCCACCACCGTCACGTCCTCGCCCACCCGTTTGATGTCCGCCGACCCGAGCGGTATCTCGTACGGCTCGGCGGGCACCGCCGCCCGAAGGCGGGAAAGCCGCAGGTCGGCCAGGTAGATGACCGGATTGGGGTCCCGGATGGCCGCCGTCATCAGGCCTTTGGCGTCGTAGGGCGTGCTGGGCATCACCACCTTGAGGCCCGCCGTGTGCATGAGGATCGAATGAGGGTTCTCCGAGTGCTGGGCGGCCGCCGAGCCGGACGGCCCGGTCCCGGCGAAGTAGACGATAGGAAGCTCCACCTGGCCGCCGGACATGTAGCGCAAGCGGGCCGCCTGGTTGGCGATCTGGTCCATGGCGACATAGAAGAAACTGGAGAACATCACATGGGCGAAGGGACGCAGACCGGCCGCCGCCGCCCCCACCGCACCGCCCACAAACGTGGCTTCGGATATGGGCGTCTTGCGGATGCGGTTGGGTCCGAAGCGGTCGATCAGGCCCCGCGTGACTCCGAAGACCCCCCGGTCCACGTCCTCGCCCAGCACGACCACCGTCTCGTCTTCCTCCATCGCAGCCGCCAGCGCCTGGTGCATGGCCTGCATGAAGTAGACGTTGGCCATTTTCAAGCCCCCGCCTCGGCGAACACATGCTCCAGCGCCTGGCCGGGCGGGGGAAACGGGGCGGCCTCGGCGAATCGGACCGCCGCCTCCACCGATGCCTGCTCGGCGTCGTCGATGTCGTCGAGCTCCGAAGCCCTGTCCGGGAGCTCGGCCAGGAGCCTCTCCCGGAAGCAGGTAACCGGGTCGCGGGCCTTCCAGCTCTCCACCTCCTCCTCGGTGCGGTAGGCCGACACGAAGGCCTCCTCCCCTTCACTGTGGCCTGCGAAACGGTAGGTGACCGCCTCAATGAGGGTGGGGCCCTCCCCCCGCCTAGCCCGGTCCACCGCCTCCGCGGCCGCCCGCCGGACCTCCAGGACGTCGTTGCCGTCCACCTCCACGCCTGGAATCCCGAAGGGTTCGGCCCGCCGGTAGATCCTCCCGGCGGTGAGGTCGGCGGTGGGGGTGAACTCCATGTAGTGGTTCGACTCGCAGAGGTAGACAACCGGAAGTTTCCAGATCGCCGACAGGTTCAGCGCCTCGAGCAGCACCCCCTGATTGGCGGCGCCGTCGCCGAAGAAGCAGACGGTAACCCCGTCCCGGCCCAGCACGGTGTCGGCCAGCCCCGCCCCGGCGGCCATCGGGATGCCGCCGCCCACGATGCCGTTGGCCCCCAGGATGCCCAGACTGGTATCGATGATGTGCATCGAACCGCCCTTGCCCTTGCAGTACCCGTCCGCCTTGCCGAAGAGCTCGGCCATCATCGGGGCGACATCGGCGCCTTTGGCGATGCAGTGGCCGTGCCCGCGGTGGGTGCTGGTGATGTGATCGGTTCGGCGGAGCACGCTGCAGGCCCCCACCGCCACCGCCTCCTCGCCCAGATATACATGTACGAAGCCGGGCAACCGTCCGAGCTTGTGGAGCTCCTGGACCTTCTCCTCGAACACGCGGATGCGCATCATCAGCCGGTATAGGTGGAGGAGGGCATCGGAAAGCACTGCCGGGAATCCTACCCCTGATCGTTCATGGTCCGCGGTGAGAGCGGACAGGAATGATGGCCGACAGTACGATGGTGCGAGTGATTAGGACCCGGATTTACATCACCGCTGAACAGGCGGAGCAGCTGCGCATCCTCGCTGCGGCCCGCAATGTTTCAAGGTCGTCTCTCGTGCGCCGAGCGTTGGAAGACTTGTTCGCCCGAGACGTCCTGTCACAGCGGCTTCGGAGGTCTCGGAGGCCGGTCGGCGCCTATCGGTCGGGGCATTCCACGACGGCAACCCGGCATGACGATGCGCTCGACGATATCTTCTCAGCATAAGAGGGTGCGCGGATAGGTGCTCACCTGGGAAAACACTGCTTGCGGCGGTTGATGATCCCACAGCCGTAGCCAGAGGTTCCGAACTGGATCCCGACCGGCGTTACGAACAGGAACGGCCGCGGTCCGCCTATCCGCTGAGCCGAGGTTTTTCGCGTTCTCCCGCCGAAAAACCCGGCTTCGCCGGGCCCTGCCCCCGCCGCCACCACCAACCGTCTTCGGGCTGCGGGGGGCATGTTCACACCGCCCGTGCCCGATGCGTTTTCAGCCACAGCTACTTCGTACCGCTCCGCCCTTCGGTCCGTTGCCTGCCTGCGGGAGGCGGTCGGCCTGGGCGGTTCGATTCCTTTCTGATCGCAGTATCCGGATTCACTGCGATATCTGCTCGTACAACACTATACAACAGTAATGAGACAACGCCAATACCCTTCCGGCGCCAATCCAAAACTTTTTTGGCGATCTTCCCCCTTAAGCACACCATGAGCACGCCTTCCATATACTCGACATGATCGACCGACCAGCAACGAAGGAGGCGAGATGACGATGGGGGACCGGGGGCCTAACGAAGAAATGATCGGCCGGCCTGGTTCCCGCCATGAGCTGGGAACCCCGTCGCTGGTGGTGGACCTCGATGTCATGGACGCCAACATCGCCTCCCTGGCCGAGCACGCCGCCGCCCACGGCTACGAGGTGCGTCCGGTGGCCAAGATCCACAAGTCGATCGAGATCACCCGCCGCCAAGTGGAGGCGGGCGGACGCGGGCCCTGCTGCGCCACCCTGGCCGAGGCGGAGGTGATGGTCGACGCCGGGTTCAGCGACGTGATGCTGTTCACCTCGGTTGTAACCGCCCCCAAGCTGGATCGGCTGGCCGAGCTGAACGCCCGGGCCGACGGCTTCGTCATCTGCGCCGACCACGCCGCCAACGTCGTCCAGCTGGGCGAGGCCGCCCGCCGGTCGGGGCGCCCGATGAAGGTGCTGGTCGATCTGGAGACCGGCAGCCACCGCACCGGCATCGCCGACGATGACGAAGCGGTCGCCCTGGCCCGCCTGATCGCGGACACCGAAGGCCTCGAATACGCCGGGGTCCAGGGATACACGGGCCACCATATGAACATCACCGGCTTCGAGGCCCGCCGCCTGCGGGGGCTGGAGGTGCTGGAACCGGTGGTCCGGGTGGTGGAACGGCTGCGGGCGGAGGGCCTCGAACCGGAGATCGTCTCCGGCGGGGGGACCGGCAGCCACGACATCGACCACGAGCTGGGGGTCTTGACCGAGATCCAGGCCGGCACCTACCTGTTCATGGACGGCCACTACGACGGCGTGGAACAGCGGCGCGGCGAGCCCCGGCCCTTCGAACCCGCCCTGTTCGTGCGCACCACCGTCATCAGCAACGCCCAGCCGGGCTTCGTCATAACCGACGGCGGGCTCAAGGAAGTGGACAACGTGTTCGGGATCGACCATCCGGTGATCCTGCGGGGCGCGCCGCCCGGGGCGGTCTACTCGATCGCCGGGGACGACATGGGCAAGATCACCTTCGCCGACCCGGGCGACCGGCTCCAGATCGGAGACGCGGTGGAGATACAGCCCCCCCACTGCTTCCAGACCATGATCCTCTACCGGTATTTCCACGTGGTGAGCGGGGACGAGCTGGTGGACATCTGGCCGGTAGACGCCTTCGACAGCTGGTAGAGAAGGCGCAACCGCGCCGCCATCACCTTCGCAATCGCCTCAGCGACTGACCGCCCCTTTGGGGCGATTTCGGCTCATCCGACAGAAACAGTGCAGTCGATCCCGAACCCCGCATCCGAAGATTTGATCTCCACAATGGATTTCCCGGAGAAATTATCATTGGCGATGATATCGCCGAATTCTCCGGAGAACCCAGACACTCGCTCCCAATAGCAGGAACTATCCGCACTCAGCCTATAAGTGCCCGGTTCGATATCGACTCCCACCTCATATACCCCCATCCAAATTTCAGACGATTCCGGTGTCAGCCTTTCGCCGAGTATCGATTCAAGGCTCTCTACTACCAAAGGACTGCAGTCGATCCCGAACCCCGCATCCGAAGATTTGATCTCCACGATGAAGTATCCAGCAGAATTATCATTGGCGATGATATCGTCGAATTCTCCGGAGAACCCAGATACTCGCTCCCAATAGCAACTCTGTTCTATCAGGAATCGGTAAACTCCCGGCTCAATATCCACACCCACTGCATATGCTCCCGCATCCAGCACTCCCAGGAGCCACGATGGAACCGTGGTTGTCGTAGTCGGCGCCCTCGTGGTTGTCGTAGTCGGCGCCCTCGTGGTTGTCGTAGTCGCCTCCGTCGTCGTGGCAATCGCCTCCGTCGTCGTGGCAATCGCCTCCGTCGTCGTGGTCATGGTCGGCAGATACGCCGTGCCCAACTCATCTTCACAGGGTGCGCCGTCAACCCCACCGAACTCCATATCCCGGAACCCCCACCTGAAATCCGGACCGGCGTCAATCACCATCTGCCGCAACTCATCCACCGAGAACCCCTGGTCAAGCCACTTCCCACAACGCATCCCTTCGAACCGGTCGGGGTCCGGCGCACCAATAATCGGCGGAGCTGCCGTAGTGGTCGTCCTTTCGGCCGGGGCCGTCTCCACCGTCTCCCGAACCGTCGTCGGCTCTGGGTCGTCCGGCCGATAAGCCGTAGTAGAGGTCTCCACACCCCCACAGGCACCCCCGACCGCAACGGCCAAAACAGCCGCAACCAATACTCTCCGAATCATAATCATGATCCTTTCTGTTCCGCCGACCTGCCCTTCGGCGGGACCGACCACTCTCTTCTCCCCCTTTACATCACCAGGGACTCTTACCCGTCGTCCTCTCCCCAAACACCCAATCTGTAAGTCGTTGTACCAATTGATGCCGTTTCAAATCCTCCATATATGGGAGCATCCCAACCATATTCCGCCTCGGCCGCTGTGTCTTCGGCCAGCTCGTCAACAAGGGCCTCGGCCAGCTTAACCTCCGCCGCCTGATCCTTCCGTCGCAGATCCCTCACCAGCCACCAAATAGACCGTCAGTAGGGGCGGGATCCCTTGGGTCGGTCGTCCAGATAGCGTTGGGTGATCTTGCGGGCCTGCTCCACCGGGTGCACCCCCACCTGCTGGGCGAAGGCGTCGATCAGGCTATCCACCACCGGCCCCGGTCTGCCGTCTCCGATGGGGCGTCCGTCGATGCTGGTCACCGGCATCACGAAAAAGGGAGTAGAAGCCAAAAAGGCCTCGTCGGCGGTCATGGCGTCATAAGGCTCGATGTCGGCCTCCACGAACTCCAAGCCCAACCCGGGGGCCAGATCCCTCACGTCCTCCCTGGTAACCCCCCGCAAGATGTTCCGGCCCTGCGGCGAGATCACAGCCCCGTCCTTGACGATCAAGAAATTGGCCCCTCCCCCTTCCGTCAGGTAACCGTCGTCGTCCAAGAACACCGCCTCCGCCCTGGGATCCACCCGCTTGGCCTCCCTCATCCCCTTCCCGTAATGGATCCGGTTGCGGTTCTTCATCTTCGGATCCAGATAACGGGCAGGAATGTTCCTGGTAGGAGGTATCACCACCGGGATGCCGTTCTCCAACCCGTCGAGCGCGTCCACCAGCGAAGCCCCCAGCGGAATGAAGACGATGAACACCGTCCGCTCATACGAATCGTACGGACCCGGATCGAAAGGCTTGGCGATGCCCCGGGATGCGTCGTTGTTCCACATCAGGTCGTCGTAAGGCTCGATGGCGGCCCGATTGCGCTCGATCAGCTCGAGGGTCGCCTCCTCCATCTCCTCGATCGACATTCCGCAGTCGATGTCGAGGGCCTTCATCGAGGCGTACAGGCGCACCATGTGATCCCGGAGGCGGTGGGGCCGGTGCCCGTAGGTGCGGACCGTCTCGAACACGAACTCCCCGATCCGCACCCCCACGTCGAAGGGCGCCAACCGCAGCTCCGACTCCGGGATGAAATGGCCGTTGAAAAAAGCAGTGCGCTCGGTGGTCTCCGTCGTCTCGTTCATGCCGCCTCCTTCACCCAAAGTCATAGACGCCCGCCGCGGCGTTGTATGGAATCATGGCACACGCCATCGGAAACCGCCCCGCCAGTCACCATATGGACCAGCCGCCGTCTATCACCAGGTTGTGGCCGGTTATGAACGATGAGGCGTCCGAGGCCAAGAAGATGGCGGCCCCTGCCAGGTCGTCGGGGCGGCCGAAGCGGGCCATCGGGGTTCGGCCGATTATGGCGGCCCGGCCCGCCTCGTCGATGATATCGGCGGTCTGATCGGTAACGAACATCCCGGGAGAGATGGAGTTGACCCGGACCCCCTGCCGCGCCCAGCCTGCCGCCAGCGAACGGGTGAGGGCCAACACCCCGCCCTTGCTGGCGCAATATGCAGGAGAGGACGGCCCGCCCTCGTTGAATGTGTAGAGACGGGAGTCGGGGCCGAGGAAACCGTAGACAGAGGCGACGTTGATGATCGACCCCTTCCCTTGGCGCACCATGACCGCCCCGAACGCCCGGGCGCAGAGGAACATGCCATGCAGGTTGACATCCAGCACCTTCGACCACTCCTCGTAGTACAGGCGCTCCATCGGATTGCGCTCCCCGATCCCGGCGTTGTTGAGCAGCACCAGCGGGGCGCCGTCTTCGCACCGGGCCGCCGCCTCGGACACCTGACCGGGGTCGGTTACATCGCAGCCGAAGAACTCGACCGCGGCGCCCGCCTCTGCGGCTTCCTCCCGCGCCGCCTCGAAACGGTCCTCCAGGATGTCCAAAGCCCACACCTCGGCGCCGGCCTGGGCCATGCCGATGCCCATACCGAGCCCCAGCCCCCGCGCCCCGCCGGTAACCACAACCCGGCGCCCCGACAGATCGAACCGCTCAACGGTCATCCACACCTCCATATTCGACCCGGCGGCCTCGGCCTGCCTGCGGGGGAGCAAACCCGACTGCCCGAACCGTACAGCACGCACCGGGCGCCGCGCCGCCCCAGACGCCGCCGCCCTCCGCACGGGGATGACCGATTCGAGATAGAAGCCGACCCCCCCGGCCGGAGAGGCGGGCCGGTATGCTGTGGAATGGATCTGGCCAACCTCGACCACGATCATCCTTCCTTCTATCTGGACCCCCATCGGGCCTTTACCCGCATCCACGCCGAGCAGCCGGTTCTCCACACCAACGCCAAGGGCGGCTACTGGCTTCTCACCCGCTACGGGGACATCCGCGCCGCCCTCCTGGACTGGCAGAACTTCTCGTCGGCGGGCCTCGAAGCCTCCTCCATCCATGCCCAGTGGCCTCCGGAGGCGGCCATAGTGGAGCTTCCGGTGGGCAGCGACCCGCCCCGGCACACCAAATACCGCTCCTTGGTGGCCCCCTGGTTCGGACGCGGCCATGTAGCCCCGCTCGAACCGGCGCTGCGGGAGGACGCCCGCCGCCTGCTGGCAAAACTGGCCGACGCGGGAGGGGGCGACGCCGTCCAAGACTTCGCCCTCCCCTACATCTTGTCGGCCCTGGCGCGCTTCCTGGCGGTGCCGGTGAGGGATGCAAAGCGCTTCATGGAATACGCCGAAGGCACTTTCATCGGCCGAGCCGCCCACCGCCATGTGGCCGAGCAATCCCGGTACGGCCTGATCGAATACGTGCACGACCGGATGACCGGCGACCGGGGCGGGGCCGACAGCTACTTCTCCTTCCTGGCCGCCAGTCGGATAGACGGACGAAGGCTCGACGACGAAGAGATCCTGGGTTTCGGATCGCTCGCCTACCTGGCCGGGGTGGAGACGACCGTGAACGGAATCGCCAACAGCATGCACCACCTCGGTATGCATCCCGATGACCAGACCCTGCTCCGCGACCCGTCGGTGGACATGGAAGCAGCCGTCGAAGAGCTGCTCCGGATCCGGGCGCCGGTCACCCTGCTCGGCCGCCATACCACCGCCGACGTAGAAGTGGGGGGCTGCCCCATCCCGAAGGGCTCGTCGGTGGCCATGTGCTACGGCGGGGCCAACGTCGACGCCGCCGTCTACCCCGACCCGCTGCGTTTCCGGCTCGGGCGCAAGACCCGGCATCTGGCCTTCGGAACCGGCCGGCATCTGTGCCTCGGCGCCGCCCTCGCCCGGCTCGAGATACGGGTGGCGGTGGAGGAGGCCCTGGCCGCCCTCCCCCACTGGGAAGTCGATACTTCCGGCGAAGCCCGACCCATGATGTTGCCCAGAGGCGAGCTGCACGGCTTCTGGCGCCTCCCGATACGTATCCAAACCGCAGCATGACCAAACAGACACCGGCGGCGGCGAGGACGGCCATCCAGACGGTGCTCGGACCGATCGCACCCGAAGAGGCCGGAATCACCCTCCCCCACGAGCACCTCATCGCCGACCTCACCCTCTACCTCGAGCCGCCCGCCAACCCCGAGGCGGAGGCGTGGGCGGAGCAGCCCTTCACTGTCGAGCATCGCCGAAGGATCCTCGCCAACTGCAACACCAACCGGGACAACCTGCGGCTCGACGACCCAGCGCTCATGACGGCGGAGCTCCTCCCGTTCACCGAGGCCGGCGGGCGCACCCTGGTGGACCTGACCACCCAGGGCCTCGGTCCCCGGCCCGAGACGGCGGCGGAGATAGCCCGCCGGAGCGGAGTCAACGTGGTGCTCGGGGCCGGTTACTACATCGAGGAAGGCCATCCGCCCGGCATGGAGGACCGCTCCGAGGAAGACATCGCCGCCGAGATCGCCGCCCATATCACCGAAGGCTTCAGCGCAGAGGCAAACGAGGCGAACGGCGTCCGGGCGGGGATCATCGGCGAGATCGGCTTCCAGAACGGAACTCCCGCCGAGGAGAAATCCCTGCGCGGCGCCGCCCTGGCCCAGCGGACCACCGGGGCGGCGATGAACGTCCACGTCCCGTTCGGGCCGGGCCGGGAGGAACTCTGCCGCCGGGCGGCCGACCTCCTGGCCGACGCCGGCGCCGACCTGAGCCGGGTGATCCTCAGCCATCAGGATCTCAGCATCCGGGATCCCGAATACCAGGAAGCCATGCTGAGCCGCGGGGTAACCCTCGAGATCGACTGTTTCGGTCTCGAGATGACCACCCGGGCCTACGGCGGGTGGAGCTTTCCGTCCGACCGGGAACGCATCGCCGGGGCGGCGAGCCTGGTCGAGCGAGGGTGGGCGGGTCAGGTGCTCGTTTCTACGGACATCTGTATGAAGTTCCAGCTGCGCGCCTACGGAGGGCGCGGCTTCGGGTATATCCTCGACACGGCGGCGCCGGGGATGCGCGAGGCCGGCGTCTCCGAGGCCGATCTCGACAAGATCCTGGCCGGGAATGCCAGACGGCTCCTCACGATGGAGGTGAAATGACCAGGTTCTGGCACGGATACGCCGATATGAGCCTGGTGCCGGGCAACGAGATCGTGGTGAACCGGGGCGAGGGGGTGTGGATCTACGACACGACCGGCCGCCGGTATCTCGACGCCACCGCCGCTCTCTGGTATTGCAACGTCGGGCATGGGCGGGCGGAGATCGCGGCGGCGGTGGCCGGTCAGATGGCCGATCTGGCCGCCTATTCCACGTTCGGGTTCACGGCCACCCCGCCCACCCTCGAGCTGGCCGAACGGCTGGCCGAAATGTCGCCCATCGAGGACGCGGTGGTGTTCCTGACCACCGGGGGCAGCGACGCCATCGAGACCGCCGCCAAGCTGATCCGGCGCTACTGGAACGCGGTGGACCGGCCCGAGAAACGGATCATCGTGACCCGCGAGCTGAGCTATCACGGAATGAACGCTTGGGGCACCGAGCTGGGGGGCCTTGCTTCCAACAGCGAAGGGTACGGCGGGCCGTTGGTTCCCCATGTGGTCCACGTCCCGACCCATGACACCGGGGCGGTGGCCGACCTGTTCGAGCGGGAAGCCTCGCATATCGCCGCCTTCGTCGGCGAGCCGGTGATCGGGTCGGGCGGAGTCGTTCCACCGGTCGAGGGCTACTGGCCGGAGATCGAGCGGCTGTGCCGCGCCCACGACGTGTTGCTGGTGGCCGATGAGGTGATAACCGGATTCGGACGGACGGGCCGGGACTTCGGCGCCCAGCGCTACGGTTTCACCCCGGATCTGATCGCGTTCGCGAAGGGGGTTACCTCCGGTTACGCCCCCCTCGGCGGAGTGCTGATCGCGCCCCGGATCCGCGAGCCGTTCTGGGCCGGGAAAGCCATGTTCCGCCACGGGTACACCTACTCGGGCCACGCGGCGTCCTGCGCGGCCGCCCTGGCCAACCTCGACATCCTCGAACGCGAGGGCTTGACGGCGCGGGCCGCCGAGCTCGAACCTATCCTGGCCGCCGTCGTGGCCGGCCTCGCAAACCTTCCGGTGGTCGATGCCACCCGGGCCGCCGGGCTGCTGGCAGCGGCGGTGCTCTCCGAAGAAGCCCTGCAGGAGGATCCCGGCCTGCTCGACGCCGTCGTCCGCTCCGCCTGGGACAAGGGAATCATCACCATCGGCCTGCGGGGCGCCTACGGCGTCCTGCAGATATCCCCTCCGTTCGTCATCACCCCCTCCGAGATCGATCACATGGTGGACGGACTGGCCGAAGCCGTCGCAGAGGTCTCGGCCGAGCGGGGATTCGGGTAGGGCTTCCTGATCCGATGGGGAACGGGAACACCCAGGATCAAGAGGCGAGTATCCGCCGGGTGTTGTCGACCATGAACATGTCGAGCAGCGCAGGATCGAGACCCAAAGCGTCGATCATCCCCGGAACCACCGAACGCAGATACCCGTAGCCGAACCCCCCGTAGGCGGTCAGCTGGACGCGGGAACACACGTCATGGCTCACCAACAGCTGTCCGGCGTAACCCTCGTCTGCCAGCCTGCTGAGCGCCGTCAGCCGCTGCGGATCGGTCGGGAAATGGAGATACCAATCGTGCGGCCACCATGTAGACCCGAAAAAGTCGAACTCGACGTTGACGCCGCGCCGCAAAACCCGGCGGTGCCAGTCCAGATCCCGAATGTCGAAGTCCATATGGCAGAACACCACCCGATCCCAGATCGGCTCTGTGCGGTCGAGCACCCCCAAGGCATGCTCGGCGATCGACACCTCCATCAGATGCACGAACAGCGGCGCCCCGGTCTCCCGATGCGCCAGCACCGCCGCTTCCAGGGTCTTGAGCTCACCGGGGTGGACGGGCGAGAAAAGACCGATCTCCCCGATCACACCCGCCCTGACCCCGGTCTCGCCGATCCCCTCCGTCAGGTCCCGGATCATCGGCTCGGCGATAGCCTCCGGCGGCGACTCGTCTATGAACCGGCGGGTCTCGGGCGGCTGCTGCAAGCGCAGGTAGTGACCGGTGCCGCAGATGATGTTGACCCCGGTCCGCTCAGAGATGCGAGCCAAACCAGCCGGGTCGCGCCTCAGCTCCGGGGGAGTCAGGTCGACAACGGTCTGCACCCCGGCATCTCTGGCCTTGGCCAGCTCCCCTTCCGGATCAGAGGACCCGTCGAGAGTGATGACGTTCACGTTGCGCATCAAGTCGTTGCGGAGCACCCCGAGCTGATCCATCGTGATCGGTCCGGCGGCATCGTGGCCGGCAGGCGGGAAAGCATAAGCCATCGAGATCAACACATGCTCATGAGGCAACGTCACCCCGAGCTGCCCCTCCTCGACCGGACCCCGCACCGTCATCACCCGCGCCATGGTCCCAAGCCTATAACCAAACCAAGGCGGCTACAGGAAGGATCAGGCGCCGCGGCCCGGGGCTGGTCGGCTATGTTGATATGACCTCCTGTCGAAGAGAAGGACGCGGCGATGCGCATCACCGACATGCTGGACCAGGTGTGCATCGACCCGCGCGCCGGGCCCGACACCCTGGACCGAATGGCCGACGAGTGCCTGGAAGTCGGCTTGGCCGCCTTCTGCGTCTACCCGTGGTGGGTGAAGCGGGTGGCCAAACGGATGGGCGATCGGGTGGCGACCTCCGGCATCGTCAGCATGCCGATCGGTCTCGAAGGAACCGCCGCCAAGGTTGCGAGCACCAAGGACTGCGTTGCCGCCGGGGCGGTCGAGATCGACTTCCTGGCCGCTTGGTCGGCCATCCTCTACGGCGACCTCGACGCCGCCATCCGGGACGCGGCGGCGGTGGTCGAGGCGGCCAAATCCGAGAACCCGGCGGTGATCACCAAGGCGATCATCGAATCCCCGGAGATGGAAAGGCACAGCGGGAAGCTGGCCGCCGCCTGCCGGGTGGTGGTCGAATCGGGCGCCGACTTCGCCAAGACATCCACCGGCCTGTCGGTATATGGGGGCGGCACGGTGGAGCAGGTGCGGGCGATGCGGGCCGCCCTGCCCGGCCATGTACAGGTCAAGGCCGCCTCGCCTGACATCCTCACCCTGGCCGATGCCGCCGCCATGGTCGAGGCCGGCAGCACCCGGCTGGGCACCCCGTCGCCCATCCGGATCGCCCTCGAAGAGGCAGGCCGCCTAAACGACCCCGGCATGGAAGCGGGTACGGGAGGCTACGTCCGAGAGTTCGGCTGGACTGTCCCAACTACCTGACGGTTGCCGCCTATCCTGAACTCACCGCGCCGCCTACCACACCGCAGTGCCCGGCAACACCTGGACCCACCCGCCCAAGGACAAACAATGACCACCTGCACGACATGGCGCCCCATCGAGCCGCCCGACCCGGCAACGGCGGAAAGGCTCAGAGGCGATTTGGCCGCTGTCGATGCCCTGCACCGGTCGTGGAAGGAGTTCGCCGCCTCCCTGGACGAGGCCGACCGCCATACCCTCCGCCGCCGCACCCTTCGCAAGCACGCCATAGAAACCGGCATCATCGAGCACCTATACGACATCGACCCGGGGGTTACCGAAATGCTGGTGGCCGAAGGGCTGACCAGGGAAGCCGTCGCCCGAGCGGGCGGGGAGCTGTCTCCGGGAGTCCTGCCCATGCTCGAAGCCCAGATGGAAGGGCTGGAGATGGTCACCGAATACGTGCGGGAAGGGTTTCCCTTGACCACCTCCTTCATAAAGGAGATCCACGCCCTGATCGCCCGGGCCCAGCCCTACTACGAAGCCACCGATTCCTTGAGGCGGCCCATCAGGGCAAAACTGAACCACGGCAGCTTCAAGACCCTCCCCAACAACGTGAAACTATCCGACGGGTCTCTCTTGGAATTCGCCCCGCCCGAGCAGGTGGACGGGGAGATAGAACGCTTGGTGGATTGGTACAACCGGATGAGTGATGTCCATCCGGTGATCTCCGCCGCATGGCTGCACCACCGGTTCGTGCAGATCCATCCCTTCCAGGACGGCAACGGGAGGGTGGCCAGGGCTCTGACCCTCCTCTCGTTCGGAAGGGCGAAATATCCGCCGCTGGTGGTAGACCGGGATAGCCGAGATCGGTACTTGCAGGCCTTGAACCAAGCCAACGGCGGCGATTTGACCCCCCTAGGCCGGCTCTTCGTCAAATTGGCCATGCGGTCTATACGCCGTGAGCTGGAAGTTCCGGTCCCCGGCCCCCTGCCCCAGACCGCCCGGGAAGTCGCCCGATACCACGCGCGAAAGCTGAGGTTCCAGGACCAGGAAAGAACAGAGCAGAGAGAACGCGCCGTCCATATACGGGCCCGGCAGATCCACGGACAAATCGGCGACTGGTTCCAAAATGTCGGCACCGACCTGAAGAGTGTTTATGCCGAACAAGGCCGAACGGTCCAGCAATGGACCGATCAGATCGACCCCGATCACGAACGGGCCAAGTGGTGGCGCCGTCAGATCATCCGGTCGGCCAAGAAAGCCGAGCACTACGCCGACCTTTCCTCCGACACCTGGTGGACAGCCTTGAGTTTGACTATCAACGGACTTCAATTGCGGTTCGTTGCCTCCATCCATCATGTGGGAAGCCCCCGCACCGGTGTCATGGCCGTAACCACCTGCGGGGTAATCCGACATCTCACGCAAGAGGACGGGCCTCCCGAGACGACCGACGTGGATACTTCCTGGGACGCCTTCACTTTCTCCCACGACGAGGAGGTAGAGGATCGGGCCGGCGAACTGAACGATTGGCTGGACCATTCGCTGGCGGCGGCCTTTCAAGAACTGAGCCGCCTTACGCTAAGAGCGTGAGCGGATAGGTGTTAGTTGGTAGGGCTCCAGCGGTTTCGCCAGTTGATGAGTTTGATGGTGATGATCAGGGTGATGGCTAGCCGGTGTTGGGGGCGGCGGTCGGTGTTGGGGGCGTAGTTGCCCGTAGTTCGACAGCCGGTGGACGACCGATTCACTGAGTGGGCGGAAGCGGTGGGAGTACCGGTCGGTTCGGTTACCGATGAGGACACCAAGCAGGATCTCATCTGCGAGCTGGACGCCTGTGTGGCTCATCTCTACGACCTCGACGAGGACGACTTGGCTGTCATATACGAAACATTCCACGAAAGGACCGACTACTCTGAGCACCACGCGGCGGTGCTCGAACACTTTGGGAGAACTGAATGATCGAAAACCGAATACGTATTGGAGGCACTTCAGAGATAGAAAAACTATCTTGGAAACAGCGAGCAAAACATTATCTAGATGGTTATCCTCAATATAAGGAGAAGTATAAGCTAGAAAAAATTAGTATAATTAAGAGATGGGTGAGCTATGCGCTTCGTAACGGACTAAACCCAGGATATCGCAACGAAAGGGCTATTGAGAATTTTCTGAGCTATAAATCGTATTCAGACAGCACTCTTAAAAGTTATCATCGCCATTTCTGTGAATGGTTCGATCATTGTGAGCGATCCGGCTGGTGAGCCAGCTGTCTGAACTTTGTGTGTTATACCTCCTCGTATAGTGTCCGGTAAACTAGGCTGATGGAAAGGACAGCTTGAAGGATGGGCGGAACTGCGGGCTTTCTGAGCGAGCGGGACCCCGGTATTTGGTACCCGCCGAAGGATTTTGCCCATTCACTGAGGCCTGCCCAGATGTTTACCCAGGATGCCCCGAACGGCTTGGAGGTGGTCCTGGCCGAGGCCGACGGCCGGCCGTCCGATGCCGATATGCGCCGGTCATGGTCAGCGCGCCGGGCGGGGCGGGTCTCTCCGGTGCTGTTGGCGGTTTTCTTTTCCACCCTTGATGGAGTGCGGGTGTCTCTGTGCGGACCGACCGACCCTCAGCCCGCGTACCACGCCATCGAAGTATCACGGGTCGAACGGTTGGTCAGGGCGGCGTTGGATCAGCCCAGCCATCATGCGGCCACCCGATTCCTGCAAACGGCCCTCCCCGAACTGGGAACCTCGGTACCTGGACTCCGCCACATCGGGCTGATGGCCGCCGGAATCCTCACAGATGAAGTTCCCAAGATGACCGAGTGGCCGGCGGCGGTCGGGCGGGCCGCGCCATTGCTGATGACGAGGGATCGCACACTCTTCGAGCGGTTGGGGTACTGCATAGAAGACCTGGGCGCCAACACCAGGATGCTCACCATCGAAGGCCGTAGACGGGCTGTGGCCGTGTTCTGCAACGAGGACGAGCTGTTCGACGCTCCGGCCGTGCGGTTCGGAGGCGCAACCCCGGCGTCATTTGCCTTGACGGTCGCCGACGCGCAAGAGGTCGATTGGGCGATCCTCACCCGCACTTCGGAAATCCGCCTCTGCGCTGCACGGAGCGGCGTCGGTATGGATCGCGAGCAACGGGGCAAGGCCTTCGTAGAATTGAACCTGGCCTTGCTGTCCCCTGAACAGGCCGGTTACCTGGACCTGCTGTTCTCGGCGGACGCCCTCACGGACCACGGAACGCTGGAGAAGATACTGGACAGATCGAACAGGTTTGCCGCTGTACGGACTCAGGAGGGTCCCATGACCGAAAACCAAGGACAAATCGGGTGCATCGAGGGGGAGACCATCATGCTGGAGCGGCGATCCGATGGCATCGCGTTGGCCGTAGGCGAAGTAGAAGTCAGACTGTCTACAGGGGGTGTGGGCCGCCTGGTCGACTGGCTGTCTTCCTACCTCGACCAGCCGGACGACTCCCCGGTGATTCCCTCCGATGACCCGCCACCGGAGAAAGAACCCGGGCACCGGAAGAAGCCCGAAAGACATCACTACAAGGTCCCCGACCTGATAGCGGCCGGCCTTTTGGATGTCGGAACGGTTCTCATCTTGACCTATAACGACAGAGAGCATTACGCCGCGGTCGCCGCGGATGGACAGATCGAAGTGGCCGGGCAGTCTTTCAGTGCGCCTTCCGGAGCCTGTAGACACGTGACCGGCTGGTCGACCTGTAATGGATGGAAGGCATGGAAGGATCCCGAGGGGCGTACTCTGGCGGAGCTCCGCAACCAGCTGAGAGAGATGCGGTCGGATGGGTGAACCGCCTCCAAACCAGGCCGTCGAGCCGAAGCCAGAGCTGGCTGTCAACCGGGGCGGGCGGACGGTGGCCGACTCGCTCAACGGGTTCATCGCCCATGCGGCCGCCGATTTCGTCGGGGGCGCCCGTCTCGACATCGCCACCGCCTACTTCAACGTGGGCGGCTATTCGCTGCTGGCCGACTCGCTCGATCATGTCACCGGCGCCCGGATCCTGCTGGGTGCGGCGCCTGCCCCGCCCGAGAAACGCCGGCGTGCGCTGGGTTCGGAGTCGGTCGTTCCGGAGCGGGCGGCCCGGGAACGTATGCGCCGGGCGATGGAAAACCACGAGCGCGATCTCACCGCCGACCGGGACCTGATCGGGTTCTCGGCGGAAGCGGACGAGAACGCCCGGCGGCTGGTCGGCTGGCTCCGATCGGGGAAGGTGGAGGTGCGCCGTCTGGAGGGGCGTTTCCTGCACGACTTTGACAAACTAGGGCAACGTGATATAATTTATTACCTGGGCTGTGAGTCGCTTTGGGTCACCGAGGTGCATCGGTCTAGCCCGGTCGGGGCTCGCTTTGGCGGGCCCCGACTTCTATAAGGATTACCTTAGAGGCCAAGGTTGCCTCCAGGTTTTTAGTTGACTAGCCACATAGTTGTGCATTAACTGTTTCACAACGGTGTCCCATTTATTATTACTAAGGTTCCTTTGAATTATTTGGTTGCGATTAATAATGTATGCAACCAGATCAGCCAGTTGAATGCCCCTGTTTCGTTCCGACTTGTCAAAGTATATCCTATCAACAAAGTGATCAAGGGTGATGTTGATCCCGTATGTAGTTCCTATAGGTCCACCCAGTTCCAGCATCTCATTCATCAGATCAATGGAATACTGCTCCTGTTCATGATTCTCATCCGCCACGAGAAGAATTCGCCTGCTTAGACTATCCTCTTGGACATTAGGCTGTGTGATCCATTTTTCTAACTTTTCGATAAGAAACTGAAGTGCAAATAGATGAGGATTTGGATCGCTATAGTTCCTGTGAGCCAATGCTTCTTTGTAGATTGACGCGTAAGCAACGCCCGCCTCTACTTGGCTTAAAACAGATAAGGCTTTAGAGTACTCATCAATTCGTTGGCGAGGACATACATTCTTCCATTCGCCCCGACCACCAAAAAGGTCGCTACCGCGGTACTCTGTCAAGGGGTTAGTCGTTGGTGCTTGGGAAGCGAGTTCATTGAGTCGTGAGTTCATCTCCCGTATTCGATCTTCTCTTACCATTACTGCAGCGATCAGATGAAAAGGCTGGTCAGGATCATCAAGCCGACGGCCGGTGTTTCCTGATTCGTCAAGATAGCATATCAGAATTTGGTATCCTTTCCATATTGCCATTTCTGGCCAAGCAGGTATCTAGTAGCTACTTTAGCCTGAATCCACCGGTGTGGTGGCGGTTGGGGGTGGAAATGTTAGGAAGTGCCTTTCTGACCTGGGATGATAGCCGTAGTCTGGCGAGGTCCTAGGAGCCCGCCTGCGCGGGGGCTTCACGGCGGGGGAACACCCATTTCGTTGCTGAGGCCGTTCGCCGGGCCCGCCAGGCCGGGGCCTGTGGTTCTGTTGTGGTGCGGGCCGATGCGGGTTCTGGTCCTACGGTTTGATCGAGGCGTTGGACCGTCTGGGGGCCGGCTGGTCGATAACCGTTCCGCTCCGCTCCCATGTCCGGGCTGCTGTCGAAGCGATCCCGGAGTCTCGGACTGTACCTCTATTGATTATCCCGAAGGCGGAGAAGCCCAGGTAGTCGAGACGGCCATCACCTCATCCGCCCGCCACGGCAACCCTCGGATACGCATAGTCGTACGCAGAACCCGACTGATTAGTAGCCAAGCCGAGCTATGGCCCAATTGGCGATTCCACCCCTTCGCCACCAACACCGCACAACCCCCTGCCGAAGCTGACCTCTACCACCGCCGCCACGCCAAAGTAGAGCTCGCCATCCGCGACCTCAAAGAAGCCTCCGGCCTCGCTCATCTCCCATCAGGGACTTCTTCGCCAACGCCGCCTGGCTGGCCTGCGCGGTGCTCGCCCACAACCTCTACCGGTGGATCAACCACAGCGGCCGCAACATTCTCCGCCTGCCCGCCCGATGGCCCTGGGCCACCCAATACCAAACCACCCTACGGAACCTCCGCCGCCTACCCCAGCTCAGCTGACCCCCCCTTCGACACGCGGTACCCCCCCGCCTGAACCCCACACGCCCAAACCACCCCTCGCCATCCAGCATCCACCACCCCGGCTCCACCAACCACTAAAACCACCACTAGGCCACCACCCCAAACCACCCCACCACCAAACGAATCGGTGGATTCAGGTTTAAGCGGCTGACCCGCCGGCAGCCCCGACCGAAAGACACCGGCAGGGTGTCGGTCAGCGGCCTCGCAGGGTGTCTTCGAGGAGATGTTCCCATTCGCGGTCGAACCCTTCCTCGGTGTGCCGTCGGCAGGCCGCCCGGTGACCGCCGCCCTCCGGGATCAGATATTGGTGAGATTCGCATCCGGCCGCCGCGGCCGGGCAGCGGTTCCTGAACACGCAGCCCGCCTCGGGTCGGTCCGAGTCGTCGTCCATGAGGAAAGCGGCGGCGGCCGGGGCGAGCGGATTGGCCGGCACGGTGGGTATCAGCTCTTCGAGCAGGCGCATGTAAGGATGGCGGGAATTGCGAAAAACATCCTCGGTGGCGCCCAGCTCGACCAGCCTCCCCTTGTACATGACGGCGGTCCGGTCGGAGTGGGCCCGCACCAGCCGCAGGTCATGGGATATGAACAGGTAGCTCATCTCGTACACGTCCCGCAGCTCGGCCAGCAGGGCGATTATCTGGCCCTGGATGGAAGCGTCCAGCGCCGAAGTCGGCTCGTCGAGCACCAGCAGGTCGGGCCGGATGGCGATCGCCCTGGCTATGGCCACCCGCTGTTGCTGGCCGCCGCTCATCTCGTGGGGATACTTGGGCAGATCGGACGCTCCCAATCCCACCGCCCGCAGCGCCTCCAGCACCCGCCCCTCCAGCTCGGAACCGGTGAGGCCTTCGTGGTGTTTGATCGGCTGGGCCACGATCGAAGCCGCCCGCATCCGAGGATCGAGCGATCCCTGCGGGTCCTGGAAAACCATCTGGGCCTTGCGCCGGAAACCCTTCAGCTCGCCGCCCCGCAACGGCAGAATGTCGGTGCCTTCGAAGATGACCTTCCCCTCGGTGGGTTCGATGAGGCGGAGGACGCAGCGGCCGAGCGTGGTCTTTCCGCTCCCTGATTCGCCCACTACGGCCAGGGTCTCCCCTTTGCCCAAACGGACCGACACGTCCTCGACCGCGTAGGTGGGGGCCCTCCGGGACCAGAAGGTGCCCGCCCCGGCGAATATCTTGGTCAGGCCTTGGACTTCGAGGAGATCACTCATGATCACTCATACAGATGGCACCTCACCAGCCGGCCGCCGGTCGAAACGGCGAGGGGCGCAAGGTCGGCGCACGGCTCGAATACCTTCGGGCAACGGGGATGGAACGGACATCCCCCGGTAGGCGTGAACGGATCCGGAGGAGAGCCGGGGATATAGCTGGCCCGCCCGCCTTCATCCGCGAAATCGGCCGCTTTCAGCAACCCGGTCGAATAGGGATGGAGAGGCTGGCGGCCCACCTCGGCAACCCCTCCCCGCTCCACCACCTGCCCGCTGTACATGACCGCCACCGAATCGCACACCCCGCTCACCAGGCTGATGTCGTGGGTGATGATCATCGCCGTCTTGCCGGTCTCTTTTATGACCCGGCCGATCTCGACGAACAATCGGGTCTGGGTGGCTGCGTCGAGGCCGGTGGCGGGCTCGTCGGCGATGAGCAGCTCCGGGTCGCAGGCCAAAGTCAGAGCCAGCAAGGCCCGCTGGGCCATCCCGCCGCTCAGCTGGTGGGGGTAGCTGGCCAGCACTCGGTCTATATCGCGCAAACCCAAGGATCGCAGCATGAGGCGCGCCTCTTCCCGAGCCCGGCGCTTGCCGTGACCCCTGACCTTCCGGTAAACGGTGCGGAGCTGGTTGCCCACCGTGAACACCGGGTTGAGGCTTTCCCGCGGGTTCTGGAACATGATGCCGATCCGGCGGCCGCGCACCTTTTCCATCTCCTCCTCGGTAAAAGTCAGCAGGTCCATTCCGTCGAAGAGTATCTGCCCCCTGCCGGCCGAAGCGGCGGAGGGGAGCAACCCCATAACCGCCCGGGCGGTCAGGCTCTTTCCCGATCCGGACTCGCCCACCAACCCCACGATCTCACCGGCTTCGATATCGAGGTCGAGGCCCCGCACCGCATAACCGAAGCGCTCCTGATGCCGGAGCTCTATGTCGAGATCGCGTATGGAAAGAAGGGCCATGTCCGCCTATCCCCCTTGGCGCGGGTCCAGCATGTCCCGCAGACCGTCGCCGATCAGGTTGAGCGAGATCACCGTGATGATGATCGCCGAACCGGGAAAGAGCCACACCCACCACTCGCCGGTGACGGCCGACTCGAGGCCGATAGAGATCATCGAACCCCATTCGGGGGTGGGCACCTGGGCGCCCAGACCCAGGAAACCGAGCAGCGAGATGAGCAGGATGGCGCCCCCCACGTTGATCATCAGCTGGATGATCAGGGGGCGCACCCCGTTGGGGATGATATGGCGGAACACGATGGCGGGAGTGCGCAGCCCTATGGCGCGGGCACTCTCCACGTAAGCCCGCTCCCGGAGCGAGAAAGCCTGCGCCCGCATGGTCCGCACGTAGTAGGTGAGCTGGACGAGCGAGATGACCCCGGTGAGTACGACCACGGAATGGCCCAGCACCGACACCACGGCCAAGGCGATGATGAAGGCGGGGAAGGCTTGGAGGGCTTCGATCACCCGGCTCACCAGCTCGTCGGTGCGTCCTCCTATATAGCCCGAGAAACCCCCGATGATCACCCCGATGGTCATCCCGACCGCCGCCGCCGCCATCGCCACGAACAGGTCGTAACGGCCGGCCGCGAAGATGCGGGTCATTATGTCCATGCCGTAGAGGTCGGTGCCGAAGAGGTGTTCGGAGTTGGGCGGCAGCAGCTGGCGGCCCGCCACCGTCTCGGTCGGGCCGTGGGGGCTCAAGAAAGGCACGATGATCGACCCCAACAGGATCGGGGAGAACAGGATCAGGCCCACCACCAAAGACGGGTAGCGATTGAGCCGCCTCAACCGGACGGCCAGACCGGTCTTTTCCCGCGCCGACGGGCTGACCATCGTCATCGGTACTCGATCCTCGGATCGATGACCGCCTGCACGATATCCACGAAGAGGTTGAGGGCCGCGTAGAGCACCACGGAGAAGAGCACGAAGCCCTGGACGGCGTTCAGGTCGGCTTTGCGGGCCGATTCGATGGCGTACCGGCCCACTCCCGGCCATGAGAATATGACTTCGGTGGCCACCAGCCCGCCGATGGCGAAAGCCACAACGATGCCGAACACCGGAACCACCACCAGCAGAGCGTGCTTCAGTGCGTATTTGTAGAAGATCAGCCGGTTGGGCAACCCGTGGCCCCGGGCCGCGAGCACCGCATCGGTGCTGAGGGATTCGATCATGGTCGCCCTGGTAAACCGCTGGAATCCGCCGGCGAGGATGATTCCCAGACTTATGGCCGGCAATGCGATCATACGAAGCGATGAGACCAAGGCTTCGGTGTTGCCGGCCAGGATGCTGTCGACGATATACAGCCCGGTTACGCCGTCGGGAGGGGTTATCCCGAACTCGATCCTTCCCAAAGGCGGGGGCGCCCAGTTCAGCACGAAGAAGAACATCCATATCGCGAATATCCCGAACAGGAACTCGGGCGTGGCGATGGCGCCCAAAGAGACCAACCGCAGCCCGAAGTCGGCGAAACGGTCCCGGTAGCGGGCCGCGATCACCCCGGTAGCGATTCCTAGAGGCACCGCAATGAGCAGCGCCAGCCCGGCCAGCTCCACCGAGGCCGGAACACGGGAAGCCAGGTCGGTGGTCACCGGCTGTCCGGTGTGCCAGGCCACCCCGAGGTCGCCCCTCAGCACGTCCCCGATCCAGATCACGTACTGCTGGACCAGCGGCTTGTCCAACCCCAGCTGGCGGGTGATGAGCTCCACCCGCTCCGGGGTTCGGAAAGGCCCGGCGATCAGATCCACTGCGCTGCCCGGCATGGCCCGGAGGACGATGAAGGTGAAGACGCTGACGAGGAACAGCATGGGGACGACTATCAGCAGCCGTTTCCCCACGAAAAAGGCCAGGTTCCTCATCTTCTACAAGGCAACGGGTGGGAGGGGCCGGGTCCGGACGTCGAAGCCCCGGACCCGACCCGCTCTCGGGCGCCTACGCGCTACTTCTCGAGAAAGGCGAAGTAGACCGACTCGTCCTCGTTGGTGAGAAGGAAACCCTTGAGATCCGAGCTGAGTATCTGGATCTGGTTGGGCTGCGCGATCGGGATGAACCCGATGTCCTGCTCCCACAAGGCCTGCGCCTCCTGCGCCGGGACGATGGCATCCTCGGTGGTGGCCGCCACCTTCATATCCTCGACCAGCTGGTCCACCGCGGGGTTGTTGTACGTGATCGAACAGGTCGTCCCCGAATGGAGCAACAGGTTGGACGTGTACCACACCTCGGGCAACCAGGGGGTGCACGGGACGATCGCCATGTCGAAGTCCTCCTGCCCGGGGCTGATCAACCCGAAGAACTCCGCTCCGGTAACGGTGCGGACCCCGAGGTCTATCCCGGCCTGGGCCAGATCGCTCTGGATCAGAACCGTGGACGCCTCGATCTCGGGGAGGTCGCCGTAGACCAGCATCTCCGCTTCGAACCCGTCGGGGTATCCGGCTTCGGCCAGCAGCTCCTTGGCCTTCTCGATGTCCTGGCTGTAAGGCCAGGAATCCACCCAACCCTCGTGCCCGGTCGGGAACGGCCCCAGCAGGCGCTGGGAGCTGCCGAAATAGACCTCGGCGATGATCCGGTCGTAGTCGATCGCCCAGGCCAAGGCCTGCCGGACCCTGAGGTCGTTGTAGGGCTCCTTGGTCTGGTTGAGGCCCAGATACCTCTGGGCGAAGGTCGGGAAGTCCAACACCTGGACGTCGTCCCCGGCTCTCTGGGCGGTGCGGGCCGACATCGCATAAGCGAGGTCGATAGCACCCTGCTGCACCAGCAACAATCGCTGCGCCTCCTCCGGCACCACCTGGTAGATGATCCGGGACCGCCCGGCGGAACTCGGATCCCACCATCCGGGGTTGGGCTCGAACACCATCCTCGTGCCGACATCGCGTTCGACCAAGACGTAAGGGCCGTACCCGGCCGGATTGCTCCGGGCGTACTCGTCGGCCCAAGGATCCTCTTCGGTCGCCTGCGACTCGAGCAGCGCCGAGTCGACGGCCGACATGACCGACAGCGAGAACACCCGCAATATCCGGGGGTTCGGCCTCGGCAGGGTTACCTGCAGCGTGTAGTCGTCGAGGAGCTGCACCTGTGCCATGTCGGATATCTCGGCCACGCCGAGCTCGAAGTCGGTGATGCTGCCGGGGTGGGCCAAGCCCCGCTCCCATGAGTAATGGAAGTCTTTGGCGCTCAAAGGATTCCCGCTGGGGAAACTGAGACCCTCCCTGATCTTGAAGGTGTAGACCGTCCCGTCCTCCGAGATGTCTATCGACTCGGCCAGGTTCGGCTCGACCTCGACCCTGCTCCACTCGTAGTGGCCCGGGGCCATGGGCGAAGGTATCACGGCATGACGGGTCAACCCCGCATAGAGGTTGATGTACATGTCGAGGTCGCGCACCCCCGTTACACCGTTGGGGTCGAAGGTGGCGATGTCGGTCGGCACCGCGATGGTCACCGTGCCCATCTCGGGGGCGGGCGCCTCGGTGGCAGCCGTCGGTTCGGCTTCGGCCGCCGGTTCGGCTGCCTCCGCCGCCGCTGCTGCCGCCGTTGTGGCGGGAGCAGCCGTGGTAGTCGTCTCTTCATCCGCCTCGCCCCCGCCGCAGGCCGCCGCTGCGAGCGCAAGCGCCAGCAACAGGGCCAAAGCGGAAAGCGGCCCAGATATTCGTCCCCCGGTTCGTTGCCTTCTTCGATTCTGGTCCGCCATAGTCTCCATCCTATTCACGCGGTCATCTCCGCGCCTTTGGGAACTTAGGTAAAACTTACACCCAGGAAACCCGGCGCGTCCTGAGAATCGAGAAATTGTCCAAAGCGGTGAGATCTCCGACGAGATCGAGGCGCCTACCCGGTCCTCGGAAGGCGGGTCAAAAGCCGGGCGGGGTTGTCTACCAGCATGGTTTCTATCGCCGCGGCGGGAACCCCGGCGTCCTCGAGGCGGGGAACCACCCCGGCGGGGACGAAGTCGTAGCCCACCCCGCCGTAGCGCCTATACATCTGCTTGGTGCACAGGTCTTGGGCGAGGACGATCTGGGGGGCGAAACCTTCCTCCACCAGACGGGACAGCGCCTCGACCCGTTGGGCGTCGGTGGCGCCGGTGAACCAGAACCGCTCCGCCCACCATCCGTCCAGGTGAAATCCTTCGAACTCGATGGTGACGCCCAACCCCAACAGGGCGGCCAGATAGCCGGCGTCGATGAACCCATCCACATGGCCCACCACGATCCGCGAAGCCGGAACGGACTGCTCCAGCAGCCATTCGGCGGACCGGTGGCCGGTGGGCGAGCCCGGCTCTATGTGAAGGCTGATCGCGACCCCGGTCTCCAGCGACGCCAGGGCGGCCGCCGCCAGCACTTTCAGCTCGTCGGGGTGCGGCGCCGCCGACAGTCCGATCTCGCCGATGATCCCTGCCCTGATCTCGGTGCCGGCGATGCCCTCCTCGAGATCGGCGATCATCTCTTCGGCCAGCGTTTCAGGGTTCGAGGCGGCTACGTGTTCTGGGTGGGAAAGATGAACGTAGTAACCGGTTCCGGCCACTATGTGGACGCCGGACAGGGCCGAAACTTCCGCCACCCCCAGGATGTCGCGGCGGCGCTCCGGACCCGTACCGATCCCGTCCAGGGTGAGATCGACGATGGCGCCCCCGCCGGCGTTGCGGAAGTGCCCGAGCTCGGCGGCGGCCATCCTCACGTCGTCGAGCACCAGGTTGTCCAAGATCATCATCGTGGTGCGGCCCACGGGAGTGCCGAGAATCGTGTAGCGGCTTTCGTCGGCTACCCGCACCCTGGCCAGCTCACGGTCGGCGGGGTCTTCCGGTTCGCTCCAATAACAGGTCAGATCCACCAGGACATGCTCGTGCATCAGTGTCGTCCCGAGCCGATCCGTCGGCACCGGACCCAGAACCGTCTGAACCGTCATCCTCGAAGGATACCGGTCGGCCGCATCCGACCCGGGACCTTTTGCCTGGATCCACCGGTGGGGGGTTGGGGGTGGAAAGGTCGGGAGGTGCCCCTCTGACCGCTCAAACAATTAATTGAACCGCCCCGGGTTCAGAATGGGCCGTCACCCGCCAATACATGAGCGCTCACAGCCTCAACCAAGCCCACATACGCATCATCGACCCAGACCCACCCGCCCCGCTACCCAAAGAAACAGCCCAGGAGACGATCCAGATGACAGCAGTAAACTAAACCAGAACTAGACAACAAGAGGCAGACACACCATCACCCGTACACCATATCACCGGACTTGGCCTCACCGGACTTGGCCCAACTCCACCAGAAAGCGACCCGTCCGACCCACTACCAGCCAAGGCGATCACTATGAGGACAAACACTCCCAGCCTTCTGTTCCCTCAGATAAGGAACCCTGTCGCCTTTTCCTCTTTCGTCTCGGTCTTGCGTTTCCGAATAAAGCATAATAGCCGCATGAGATACTTTTCCTTTCTTATTGCTTCTATCTTTTCTTCCTACATGCTAATTATAACACGGATTATCATTTAACAATTCGTCCCGCATATATATGACTTGCACCAGCCTTAAAGAGACCCGCCCCCAAGCTTAGCTTAGGACTCCTCTACCACGTGATGCACACGGCACGTATAAACGACTATCTGCTACTTACCGGGATTCGGACAAAGACACATACATACATGGGGAACGTTGACGACTAACTCTTAGGCAAAAGGGTTTAAACAGACGAGATACTATTCCTGATCCGGAAAACCCATCAAAGATTCTCCTCTTTGACACGGACGGTTAGCGCTGGCTGAGCTCGTGGGTCGATTGGGCGTACCTCGTACCCAGTACCTCGTACCCCGCCCGGATCAGGAAGCACCCCCTCGGTTGCGGCCCCGGAATCGTGGGGTTGTCAGGACCGGACGTCCAAGGCGCGGGAGAGGAAGGAGGCCATCTGGGCACGGGTTACCGGGTCGTCGGGGCAGTAACTCAACGGGTCGAAGCCGCAGCCCAAGGTTATACGCGCCTGGTACAGGCCCTCTACAGCCCGCACCACGTCATCCGGCAGGCCGGACATATCGGCGAACAGGCCCTTCGATTCGTCCACCGCGTTCAGGCGGGAGAAGGCAGCCACCATCATCACTGCCATATCAGCCCTGGTCACCAACCCGTCCGGGTCGAATACACCCTCAGGAGCGGCGAAGGCCCCTATGGACACCACCCAGTCCGCAGCCAGAGCCCACCCGGCCTCCGCCGGAACATCACTCAGCTCGACCCCGGACGGCGCCGGCGCCGGAGAAGCGGACCGTTCCACCACCGCCCGATACAAGAAAGCCGCCATCTGACTACGGCTGACAGAACGCCCCGGGCAGAAATTGTTCTCATCATCACAACCGCGGGTGATCCCCTCCCGAGCGATCCGCTCGATGTCCAGCTGGTGAACGCTCTCATCATCGTCCCGGAAAGTACCCGTCCACGTCTCCTCCGGAGGAGGCGGCGGGGCGGAGTCCAAGGCGCGGGAGAAGAAGGAGGCCATCTGAGCCCGGGTTACCGGCTCGTCGGGGCAGTAACGCAACGGGTCTTCCCCGCAGCCCAAGGTGATACGCGCCTGGTAGAGACCCTCGACAGCCCGCACCACGGCATCCGGCCGGCCCGACACATCGGTGAACAGCCCTTCCGCTTCGGCCACCGCGCTCAGCTGGTCGAAGGCAGCCACCATCATCACCGCCATATCAGCCCTGGTCACCAACCCGTCCGGGTTGAACACACCCTCAGGAGCGTCAAAAGCTCCGATGGACACCACCCAGTCCGCCGCCTGAGCGTACCCGGCCTCCGCCGGAACATCACTCAGCTCGACCCCGGACGGCGCCGGCGCCGGGGAACCGTACCGTTCGATCACCGCCCGATACAAGAAAGCCGCCATCTGACTACGGGTAATAGAATCCCCCGGGCAGAAATTGTTCTGATCATCGCAACCGCGGGTGATCCCCTCCCGGGCGATCCGCTCGATGTTCGACTCGTGAGCGCTTCCTTCATCGTCCCGGAAAGTACCCGTCCACGTCTCCCCCGGCGGAAGAGGCGGGAGAGGCGACGGGTCGGGTCCGGACGGACCGGCGCCGCCGCCACCACCACCACCGCCGCCTCCGCTGGGCGGGGGCGGGGGAGGAGGAGGCTCGTCTTCGTTGGTGATGGTGATGGTTCCGGTTCCGGCCACGTCCACCCCGGAATCAGACGGAACGCTCAGCTGGATGGAGAAGGACTCTGTCTCCTCGACGGCATTGTCGTCGATGAGGGTCACGGGGAAAGTCTGGGTTTCGCCGTCGGTACCGGCGAAGTTCAATTCCCGGTCGACGACGGCCTGGTAGTCGGAACCCGCTAGAGCAGAACCGTTGACGGTGGAGGCCGAGACGGTGAATCCGATGTTCGACTCTCCGGTCAACCGGACGGTGACCGTCACCGTGCCCGCATTCTCCGCCACACTCTCGTTGTCCACGCTCACTTCGGGCACCGGGGTGAAAACGATGCCGCCGCCGGGGTCGACTATGACTATCTGGGCGGGTTCGACGGTCGCCGCCGCCCCCGCCACCGTGGCCGAACCGGACACCGTGACCGTCTCCGGCGTCGCCGCCGGCTCCAGCACGAGGTCATCGATGGCGGTGAGGTCGAAGGTTGCGGTGCTGCGGACCGACCCGTCCGGGATGGTGATCGTGAACGAACTGCTGGAAACGGTGAAGTCACCAGTGGGCGCCGGTCCCAAAATGGCGGTGCCGCCCGCCACCGTTACGGTCACATCAGTAGCCGCACCCAGATCGGAAGCGGAGGCGCTGTCGAACACGGCCTCGACCGTAATCGTATGGGCATCGGTCTGCTCCGGTACCTGCGACGGCGAGGCCGACAGCTTCATGTGGGTGTCGCTGGCCGCAATGGTCAAAGTATCGGGCGTAACCGTCACCCCGGCGGCCGTCCCGGTGACCTCGAACGTCTCCGCCGCCTCCACCCGGCTGTCATCGGTAACCAACAGCCCCGCCAGATCCGTATACGAGCTGCTGGTGGAAGTGGAGCCGGTCGGGATGCTCACCGCCACCGGCGCAGACGGAGCGGTGAAATCGGTCCCCCCGCCCACAGCCGACACCGTCGAAGCCTCGGAAGCGGTAACGTCCACCGACAACGCCGCCGCCAGATCATTGGAAGTAGCCGAAGTGAACTCGGCCTTCACCCGCACCGCAACCGTATCGCCCTCGGCCAAACCCTTCTGATCCCCCGAAGCCCCGCTGTCCGTGTCAGCCACCAAAGTGACATCCTGGTCGCTGGCCGCGATCGACAGAGCAACTGCGCCCACCGTGAACCCGGTCACGGTCCCGCCCACCGTAATCGCCTCCGCATCCTCCGCGATAGCGTCATCGGTGATACCCAAACCGGTCAAAGCCACCGCCGAACCAGAAGTAGCCCCCGCCGGAATGCTCACCGTTATCGCCGTACCCGGAGCGGTGAAATCGGCCGCCTCGGTACCGGAAGCAGCGGTGAAGGACAGCTCCACCTCCGTAGCCGACGTCAACGCCGAACCGGACGCCCCTGTAAACGAAGGCGTAACGGTCACGCCCCCCGCATTGCCCGCCGCACCCTCGGCCACCGACGACTCGCTCAGCGTCAAAGTGATGCCCAAATCGTCATCGTCTATATCCAGGGAAGCCTCAGTCGTCGGCAGCGTGCCCCCGCCGCTGACGGTCACATCGGAGCCCAGCACCTGAACGGTCTCCGCCGCGGGACCCTCCACCACCGCATCGTTGTTCACCACCAACGTGAAGGTGGCCGTCCCCTCCGTAGCCCCGGCAGCGACAGGAATCCCCAGCGAATACCCGGCCGGGGTGCCGGTCGGCTGGGACAAACCGGTAACCCGGAAATCCTCTCCCGCCCCGAACGGAGCCCCATCCGAATCCAAAACAGCGGTGCCGCCCACCACGTTCACCCCCACCACCGCACCTCCGGAGGGAGCGGTGAACCCTGAAGGCAGAACGGCTTTCACCGTCACCTGCGTGGACCCCGAACCCTCACCCAAGCTGGTCAACGCGCCGCCGCCGCTGTCCTCCAACGACAACGCAACCCCCTCGTCAGCGATCCTGATAGAAGCACCGTCCGCGGTCACCGACCCCCCGGCCACCGTGGCCGAACCGGACACCGTAACCGTCTCCGGCGGCACCTCCACCGCAGTGTCATCGGCGGCGGTCAGGTCGAAACCTCCGGTGCTGCTGACCGACCCGGCCGGGATGGTGACCGTGAACGAATTGCTGCTGACCCCGGCCCCGGAAACCGTGAAATCATCACCCGATCCCGATCCCAAAGTAGCGGTGCCGCCCGCCACCGTTACGGTCACATCAGTAGCCGCACCCAGATCGGAGGCGGAAGCGCCGGTAAAGGCGGCCGTAACCGTAACCCTATGGGCAGTCGCCTGCTCCACCACCGTCCCCGGCGAGGCCGACAAGGTGATGCCGGTGTCGCTGGCCGCGATGGTCAAGGTATCGGCGGTGACCGTCACCCCGGCGGCGGCCGTCCCGGTGACCTCGAACGTCTCCGCCGCCTCCACCCGGCTGTCATCGGTAACCAACAACCCGGCCAAAGAAACATAAGAACCGCTGGTGGAAGTGGAACCGGTAGGAATGGTCACCGTCACCGGCGCAGACGGAGCAGTGAAATCGGTCCCCCCGCCCGAAGCCGACACCGTCGAAGCCTCCGAAGCAGTAACGCTCACCGACAACGCCGCCGCCAGATCATTGGAAGTAGCCGAAGTGAACTCGGCCTTCACCCGCACCGCAACCGCCGACCCCTCGGCCAAACCCTTCTGATCCCCCGAAGCCCCGCTGTCCGTATCAGCCACCAAAGTGACATCCCGGTCGCTGGCCGCGATCGACAGAGCAACAGCGTCCACCGTGAACCCGGTCACGGTCCCGCCCACCGTAATCGCCTCCGCATCCTCCGCGATAGCGTCATCGGTGATACCCAAACCGGTCAAAGCCACCGCCGAACCAGAAGTAGCCCCCGCCGGAATGCTCACCGTTATCGCCGTACCCGGAGCGGTGAAATCGGCCGCCTCGCCGCCGGCGCCGGCGGTGAACGACAGCTCCACCTCCGTAGCCGACGTCAACGTCGAATCGGACGCCCCCGTAAACGAAGGCGTAACGGTCACGCCCCCCGCATTGCCCGCACCCTCGGCCACCGACGACCCGCTGAGCGTCAAAGTGATACCCAAATCGTCATCGTCGATATCCAGGGAAGCCTCGGTCGTCAAGTACTCGGTGCCGCTGATGGTCACAGGAGAGCCCTCCGCCTGAAGGGTCTCCGCCGTGGGGCCCTCCACCACCGCATCGTTGTTCACCACCAACGTGAAGGTGGCCGTCCCCTCCGACGCCCCTTCGGGGATCGAAATACCCATCGAATACGTGGCCGGGGTGCCGGACGGCAGGGACAAACCGGTAACCCGGAAATCCTCCCCCGCCGCGAACGGAGCCCCATCCGAATCCAAATCGGCGCTGCCGCCCACCACGTTCACCCCCACCAACACACCTCCGGCGGGAGCGGTAATCCCCGGGGGCAGAACGGCTTTCACCGTCACCTGCGTGGACCCCGAACCCTCGCCCAAGCTGGTCAGCTCGTCCCCGCCGCTGTCCTCGAACGACAACGCCACCCCCCGGTCAGCGATCCTGACCGAAGCACTGACCGCGGTCACCGACGCCCCGGCCACCGTGGCCGAACCGGACACCGTAACCGTCTCCGGCGGCACCTCCACCACGGCGTCGATGGGGGCGGTGAGGTCGAAGGTTCCGGTGTTGCTGACCGACCCGTCCGGGATGGAGATCGTAAACGCATTGTTGGTGACCCCGGTCCCGGAAACGGTGAAATCATCACTCGATCCCGATCCCAAAGTAGCGGTGCCGCCCGCCACCGTTACCGCCACCGCAGTAGCCGAACCCAGATCGGAAGCGGTGGCATCCGTAAAGGCGGCCGTAACCGTAACCTCGTGGGCAGCCGCCTGCTCCACCACCGTCCCCGGCGAGGCCGACAGGGTGATGCCGGTGTCGCTGGCCGCAATGGTCAAAGTATCGGGCGTAACCGTCGCCCCGGTGACCGACCCGCTGATAAGGAATGTCTCCGCCAGCTCCACCCGGCTGTCATCGGTAACCAACAGCCCGGTCAGATCCGTCAACGAACCCTCGATAGAAGTGGAACCGGTGGGGATAGTCACCGTCACCGGCGCAGACGGAGCAGTGAAATCGGTCCCCCCGCCCGAAGCCGACACCGGCGAAGCCTCCGAGGCGGTAACGCTCACCGACAAATCCGCCGCCAGATCATTGGAAGTAGCCGAAGTGAACTCGGCCTTGACCTTCACCGCAACCGTCTCGCCCTCGGCCAAACCCTTCTG
Organism: uncultured Acidimicrobiia bacterium; assembly: GCA_958295745.1. Taxonomy (GTDB): domain Bacteria; phylum Actinomycetota; class Acidimicrobiia; order Spongiisociales; family Spongiisociaceae; genus CATQHD01. Next base: position 1,225,943 of record OY282370.1, read on the forward strand.
ATCCCCCGAAGCACTGTCCGTATCAGCCACCAGAGTGACATCCCGATCGTTGGCAGCGATGGACAGGGCGGCGTCGTTAACAGCCAGCCCGAGGGTGGTGGTGCCGCTCACCGTAATCACCTCCGCGTCCTCCGCGATCGCGTCATCGGTGATACCCAGATCGGTCAAAGCCACCGCCGAACTATCAGTGCCCCCCGCCGGAATGCTCACCGTGATCGCCGTACCCGGAGCGGTGAAATCGGCCGTCTCGGTGCCGGAAGCAGCGGCGAACCCCAAGGTAACGACGGCGGCCTCGGTGATCTCCGAGGTGACGGCGGTGGAGGCGAAAGCGGCGGTGATCATGGCGTCGCCGGCGTTGCCGTCCGCTTCCTCGGCAACCGTGGAACCCAACGACAAGCTGATCACCGAATCGTCGTCGGTGATGGTCAGGGTGGTGTCATCCACCGTATAGTCGCCGGCCGTCCCGCCCGCCAGCACCGTCTCCGGCAGCTCAGCAACGGTGTCCTGGGTGAACCCGTAGCCGGTCAGAGCCGCGGTGTTGCTGGACACCGCCCCGGCGGGGATGGTTACGGTGAGGGGAGTCCCGGGCGAGGTCAAATCCCCGGCCTCGGCGGTGGCGTCCCCGCTGGTTGCGGCATCCAGAGTAACGGTGAGCGGCGCGGTCAGCTCCGAGGAGGTAGCGGCGAAATTGGCCTGGGCCGACACGGTATTCAGGCTGTCGCCCTCGGTTCCTCCGGTGTAGGCCGACCCGGATTGGGTAAGAGTCCAGGCGAGCTGGTGGTCGTCGTCGGCGATGAGCAGGGTAACCGGGTCGATGTCCGGGGACCCGGCGGGGGGATTGCCGTCGATGACCAGCCCTTCCTCGTTCTTGGAACCGGTTCCATCCTCCACCTGATCGTCGTCGTTGATGGTCAGGGACAGTGTCTGGGGCCCGCTGGTGAAGCCTCCGACCGGGATGGTCACCGTGGTGGGGGTGTAGGAATAGTCGTCGGCGTCGGCCCCGTTGGCGGCAGCGGGGGTCACCGTGACTGCCACCGCGATGGCCGAATTGACGGAGGAGGAGGTAACCGACGCGTCGAACTTGGCGGTGATGGTAAGGGACGGATTGTCGTCCTCATCCACCGCGGTGTCGCTCAGTACCAGCAGCACCTTGGAGTCGGGATCGATGATGGGCAGGTCGGTGTCGGCCACCGTGAACCCGGCGGCGCTCCCGGTGAAGCGGATGGTTTCGTTGTCTTCCGCCCTGTTGTCGCTGTTGGGGGTGATGGTAACGGTGCCGGAGTCGGCGCTGCGCTGCCCCGCCTGGATAGTCACCGTGACTGAAGACGAGGAGCGGGTGTAGTCCTGGGTCGCTCCTAAGTCGGCGGTCCCTCCGGTGTCCCCGACCGTCACCGTCACCGTCACGTCCTCGGCCAGGTCGGTGGCGTCGGCGTCCAGCGTAGCTTTGACCCGCAGGGCGGTGGCCCCGTCGTCCTCGCCGATGGAAGCCACGGCGTTGTCAGAGGAATCTATGAAGGTAAGGGTGATCCCCCGGTCCTGGTCCTCGATGGAAACCACCGCCGGGTCCACCTGGAACCCGCTCAAAACCCCGGTCACCCCCACCGTTTCGGCGTCCTCGGCCCGGTCGTCGGCAACGGCCGTCAGGTCGAAGGCGGCGGTTGCGGTCTTCGACCCGGCGGGGATCGTCACCTGGAAGGGCGTCGAGGCGGGAGTGGAGGAATAGTCCGCGGCCTCGGCCGTGTAATCCCCGGCGTCCGACACCGACAGAGCCACGGTGTGCCCGCCCGCGGGCGCCGCCTCCCCGACAGCGGCGGTGACGATAACGGTATCGGTGTCCCCCTCATCGACCGAGCCGTCGTCCACAGACAGGTCCACGTCGTCGTCCACGATGGTGACCTTGGTGTCCACCACATTGGAGAACTCCATGGAGGTCCCGGACACGGCCAGGGTTTCATCGGGTTCCACCGTCCGGTCGTCGGCCACTTTGATACGCAGGGTGACCGGAGCGGAGGTGCGCGACCCGTCGGGCAACGTGACGTCCACGCTCGTCAACTCGTCTCCGGAGGCGTCCACCAGCTGGAAGTCATCACCGGGATCGCCCCCCTGGTCGGCTTTGTTGGAGTCGCTGGTCTCCTTGAGCGACAAGGTGATGGTCCCCCCGCCGGGCTGAATCGGAAGATCGGCGGGCATGGCGGCGGTTACTGTCACCTCAATGATATCGCCGGCCTCCGCCAGGACGGTTTGGAGGCCGGAGGTGCCGGGGTCGGTGTCCACATTCAAGGCGACCGGGAGATCATTGTCCTCGATGGTCAGCTGGTCCGGGTTGACCGTGAACTCGGTGGACTGAACCCCCGTCACCACCCCGGTGACGTTGATGGTTTCATCGTCTTCCAAGTCGCGGTCGTCAATGATCTCCACTTGCAGAAGCGCGGGGAGGGTGACGCTGTTTTGCCCGGCCGGGATGGTGAGAGGCAGCGGGGTTTCCTCGGTGTTGCTGTTTGGGTCCCCGTAGGTTCGGTCCCAGTAGTCCACGCCTTTACCGTCGGCGGTTCCATCTTCAACAGTGACACCGACGACCGTGTCGGCGGCCAGGACGGCGGTTCCGGGGTAGGAAGCTTTGATGTAGACATTTACCCAGCCGGCGGATTCGGCCAATACCGACAGGTCATCACCATCTTCGGCGTCGAGCAGCGTGAGGTCGATCTCCGATACCTGGTCGTTGTCGATGATGGTGATGGATGCGGGCATTATGTTGAACTCGGGGTTGCCCGCCGCGGGGGCGGGGGCGGCGGAGTAGACGGTCAGGGTTTCGGGATCTTCGTTGGCGATGGTGTCGTCTTCGACCCGCAGCCGGAAGGTGGCAGAACCGGTGGTCCGCCCGGCGGGGATGGTCAACGGCAACGTAAAGTCGTTGGGGACCGGAGTCGTCTCACCAGCTCTCAGGATATTGAAGTCGGTGCCTATAAGGGCGGTGTCGCCGGGGATACGGGGGGTAGTAAGCGGCTGGCCGTCCGGCCCGAGGATGGACCTCCCGTCGTGGACGATGGGGATTCCACCACTGGGACCCCGTCCGCCCAAGCGGAGGGTGAGGACGGTGTCCACGGAGCGGACTGCCCCCGGCCCGAAGGAGGCGGTCACCGTGAAATCAGTCACCTCATCGCCTTCCCGCACCATCCCCGTCCAGGCCGCGGCCCCCCCGACTGCCTCGTCGGAGGGAGTGGGCGCCACCTGCAGAGTCGCAAACGCGGGGGCAATGTCGTTGTCGGTGATGGTCAACGCGGCGGGGACCACCCAGAACTTCCTATCCGGGTAGTCCGGATAAGGCAGATCGTACGGACCGACCACCTTCCCCAACAAGGTGATCTGCTCGTCCGGCTCGCTCACCCGGTCATCCAACAACGTCAGATCGAACGATGCCTCCCCGGCCTGCTCCCCGGCCGGAATGACAACCACCACATAATCCACAAACTCATAATCATCCGCCGCCCGGGCCTCGGTAGTCCCCTCACTGTCCCCGTCCCCCACCTGCACCCGCACCCTGGTATCCACCGGCCGGACCGGTCCATCAGCCGACACGAACGCCGCCCGCACCTCGACCCGATTGTCGTCGCTGCCTTCCCGCAGCGCCTCCGCCGGGGAAACCACACTCAAACGGATAGTGCGCTGGACCACATCGTTGTCCAGGATCACCACCCGCGACTGCTGCCCCACCGCGTTGACGACCAGGGCCTCCCCGCCCACCGGCGAGACCGCCGTCCCCGACACCTGCACCGCGTCGTAGACAGCCTGTCCACCCACCCGGGCCACCCCCTCCGCCACCTGGTCGTCCACCATCGTCAAATCGAAGGTAACCGAACCGCTCGCCGCATCCGCCGGGACCACCAGCCGCAGATCCTCCTCCGCCACCGGCAGATAATCCGGCCCCCCCGGCTCGGTGCCGCTCAAAGCCAGCTGGATAACCGTGTCCACCCCTATCCGGGCATCACCCTTGGTGCGGGCGGTAACTGTCACCGCCTCCGGAGCGGCCGCCCCCTCCGCCACGAACGGCGGGGAAACCGACAGATCATAAGCGGGCAGCGCAGAATCGTTGTCGGCAATGTGGATGACCGCCGGGGTAACGGAGTAGTCAGAGGTGGAACCCACGATCTGCAGGTTCTCCGTGGTCTCCACCGCCTTATCATCCGCCAACGACACCCGCACCGTCCCCACCGCGCTGCGGGCGCCGCCCGGAATGGTCAGGGTCAACGGGTCGTTCCTGGTATTCAGCACCACGCTCTGCACCGCGTAATCACTCGAAGAAGCCGCCCGGGACACCTCCCCGTCCCACTCCCGCAGCTTCCCTTCTGCGCCGCTCAGGGTGATGACGGTGTCGGTGACCGGCAGGTCATCGTCGTCCACCGAGGACGGGAAGGCCGCCCGCACCTCCACGGCCAACGGCCCCGCCACCCCGGGGTTCCCATCGTCGTCCAGCAGGTCGGCCAGCTGAGCATTCACATCCTCGTCCAGCTCGAGCTCTCTCCTCCCACCGCCGCTGGTAAAGGTCAAAACAATGGCGCTGGGCTCCGAATCCCTGATCGTCACCGTATCCGAACCAACCTCGAACCCGGCCGCCGTCCCCCGGATGACAAAGGTCTCGTCCCCCTCCACCGCCGAATCATCGAACACATCGAAGTCCAGTTTCGATGGACTGCGCAGCCAGATGGCCGACCCGGTGTCCCCGGCCGAGATGACCGCCTCCCCCACCCCCAGCGGCCCGCTCCCGTCGGTGTCCTTGAACACCAGGCTGTAATCCGAGGGGTCGTCGGGGTCGTCCGGTCCGGGCGTCTCCGACTCGGCCGATCCGTCCTCCGCCGACAGGGTCACCACCGTATCGGTCAACCGAGCAGCAGCGCCCTCCGGGAAGGCCAGAGCCACCAGCAAAGCCAAATCCGAGCCCGCACCCTCGCTCACCCAACCCGACCCCGACCCGGCGCCGGACGGAGTCACCTCCAAAGCGATCACATTCGAGGCGACATCATCATCGACGATCCGCAGCCGGGCAGAAGGCGAACCGGACTTACCCAGGACAGGCGGCAGACCCGCCGCCTCCACCACGATGTCCTCACCCTCCCCCTCATCCAGGTTGTCATCCAACACCTCCAGCTCAAAGGAGTTGAAGGAGGTGGTTACGCTGCTCTCCCCGGCCGGAATGACAACCGACCTACGATTCAGCAACGACGGCGGGGTGTCACTGCCCGGAATCGCCAGCTGCACCGAACCCACCGTACATGATGCGCCTAACTGAGGACAGTCGTCGGTGGAGCCGACAAGGGTAAACACCTCCGCCCCCTCGTGTTCGGCGTCGTCCACCACCCGCAGCCGCAGGGTAGCCCGGACTTCTATATCAGTGATGTCGACGCTAAATCCTCTGTTGAATATCGGCCGGTTGGTTTCACCTTGACGGGCCGAAACAATCCTATAATCCCTATTCGTAGCCGAATCCCCCTCTGCGCCCACCGTCACCTTGACCGTAGTGTCGGTGTGGAAAGTTGAGCGACGGCTGATGGACAAGTCCACATCCACCACCGACCCCTCGGCCAGAACAGAGCTCCCGGCGAACGAACCCTCGGCCAGAACACTCCCGACGACCTCGATATCTACCCACTCTCCGTCGGTATTCACCGGGGTTTCATCCGGCAGCGCCGGCGGCGGGGACGGGGCGTCACTGCCCGGAATCGTAAACTGCACCGAACCCACCGAACACGAACCGGACTGAGGGCAGTTGCTGGTGGTGCCGGAAATGGTAAAGGTCTCCGCCCCCTCCCATTCGGCGTCGTCCACCACCCGCAGCGTCATCCGCAATGGGGCTCCGCTCCCTTGTCTCCGTATGGTAACGGCAACCCGGCCGTCGGATACCGGCAGGCTGGTGCCGGAATGATGTAATCCCGTTCGGGCCGACACCAACTCGACATCCGAACCCGAGGCCGTATCCCCCGCCGCCCCCACCGACAAAACGACCGGAACATCGGAGGTGTAGAGAGCGCCAATACGATCGACGTTAAAGCCCACTTCCACTAGCGACCCCTCGGTTAGAGCAGGGATTCTCCCGAAAGTAAAGATATTGATCCAATCCCCGGGGGTCCTCACCGGGGCCGCGCCCGGCTGCAACGGCGGCGGCGGCAACACCTCGTAGTCGTAAAGGCTGCTGGCTACGCCGTCGGCGGCGAACCGCGCCTCCTCCACGTCGCTGGCATCACCAATCAAGCGCAGCTCGAACGGGACATCAGCCGGGAAAACCCCGGGGGCGCCGTCGGCATCCACCAGTCGGGCGGTCACGTTCACAGTCTGCTCCCCGGCGCCCTCGGCCACGCTCTCCTTGTCCAGCTGCAGCCGCAGCGCGGGGGCCGGGTCGTCGTCGGTGATCTCCAGGATCACCGGATCCGCCGTCCAACCCTCCAAGGTGGTTCCCACCCGCACCCACTCACTCCCCGACTCCCCCAGCACCACGGCGGATTCGGTGATGTTGTCCCCCATGATCGGCAGGTCGAACGTCACCGCGCCGCTCAGCTGCCCGGCCGGAATGGTCACCATCATCACACCCGCCGCCTGGCCCAGAACCGGCGCCGGAGTCACCTGGGTGGGCGTCCCGTAATCCACCCCGGCCTGCGCCCACCCCAGCAGCGCGTTCCCGTCGCTGTCGGTCTCCCCCGACAACACCAACGGAACAACCAGATCCGAGGACAAGACGATCTTGCCCTGCTCCACAGTCCCCAAGTGGGCGGTAGCCGTTATCCGCACCGTATGGTCCGCGTCGCCCTCCACCACTTTCACCGGGGACAGGGTGAAGTCCAAGACGGTGGGCATCTGGTCGGTCAGATCCCAAATCTCCACCCTGGTGTCCGCCACTTCCAGATCTGATTCGCCCGACCGGGCAACCGAACCAACGATGGACAGCCACTCGGTGCGGGAAACGTCGATCCGCGCCGAACGGCCCGGTCGGGGGGTGGCGGTGTATTCGGTCTCACCCGCCACGTCGTCATCCACCACCCGCAGTCGGAAGGAACCGTCGGCGCTGACCTCCCCCGCCGGGATGCGAATGGTCAGGTAACCCTCTGCGTCCAACCCGGCAACCGAGTAATCCTCCCCCGGCACGGCCCCGTCGCCCTCGGCCCCCACCGACACCCGCACCACCGTCTCCCGATCCCGCACCACCGTGTCGCCGTCCGCCCTGCCGGTCAAAGCAGCGGTAACCGTCACCGCAACCTCCGCCGGCGTCAGCGCAAACTCCGTCGTCACCGAACGCTCCGGCGCCTCCCGAACCTGGGGGGTGTCCACCGTCAACTTCACCGACACCGGATCGTCGTCGGTGACGCGCAGCACCGCCGAGTTGACCTTGTACCGCTGCGGAACTTCAGCGTTCTCCTGCTGGGCCAACCCGAAAGCCTCGAACGTCTCCGTATCCTCCGCCACTCCATCGTCCACCAGGGACAGCTCGCCCACCTCGATCGACGCGCTGGAACGACCCGCCGGAATGGTCAAAGTGAACTGCGACCGCTCCAACAGCTCGTAGTCCACCCCCTCCGCGGCCGAACCGCCGCCCAGGAACACCGTCACCTCGGTGTCGGTCAACACACTGAGCCGGGCAGGCCACCCGGCGGTCAACACCAACGGAACCGTACCCGCCGACTCATCCACCACCCCCCGGCTGAACCGCAGATCCAGCTCCCCGGCCGCCTCCTCATCATCGACGATCAACAAAGTGGCCGGATCCACCTGATACCCGACGGCGGCGCCCCCCACCGTCACCGACTCGTTCCCCTCCACCAACCGATCATCTACCACCCGCAGCTCCAGCTCGCCGGCGCCGACCATGGACCCGGCCGGGATGGTTATCGACGCGCTCCCCAAGGTGAAATCATCGTCCAGCTCGGCCACGCTCAACGTCTCCGACAGCTCCAGCTCCACCGTCCGGTCCTCGGTCAGAACCGGGCAGGTCCCGGCCTGCCGGCAATACAGCTGGGCCCTCACCGCGACCCGCACCGTCCCATCCCCCTCCCCCACCTCACTCCGACCGAAGGTCAGGTCGATCCCATCCGGCGCCGCCGCTCCGTCCGGGTCCTTCAGGGTCAACACCGCAGGTATCACATTCTCGCCCCCCGAGGATGTCCCGGACACCACCAGCGACTCCACCCCCTCCACCCGGTTGTCGGCTGCCGCGGTGATGGTCGCCAGCACCGGAGGCTTCCCTCCTGGGGGCAAATACGACACCGTGAAGTCGTTGGCGGAGGCGGTGCCGCCCCCCATCGACAACGTGACCGTGGGAGGATCATCAGGGTCGACCAGCCCCTGATCCGGCGGCGAATCAACCGTAACGAAATAGGTGCGGCCCGCAGAACCTTCCGGTATCGGCAGGGTGGCGGGCTCCACGGTCAACAGGGCCGGGATCAACGTCAGAACCAAATCAGTAGGCGCCCGGTCATCGTCGGTAATGGTCAGCTCCCGGTAGAGGACATGCTGTCCGGCCACAGCCGCCACCGTCACCCGCTCCGCCCCCTCCACCAACCGATCACCGACCACCGCAAAATCGAACTTGCCCTCGGCGCGGTTCTGACCGGCCGGGATGACAACCACAAAATCGGCCACCGCGGTGTAATCCGCCCCCGCCGACGCCTTCCCCTCCTCGCCGCCGTCCGCAGCCCCCGTAACACTGACCGTCACCCGGGTATCCTCGGTCCGAGCCTTGCCCCCGGCAAAACCAACGGTAACCCCCACCTCGGTGGTCCCCGAGCTTTCCTCGACCGCCGCCGTATCCAACGTCATCTCCAAAACGGCATCGCCGTCGTCGTCGGTGATCTCCACCTGCCCGGCGGTGATGGACCACGGGAGGACCAACGGGACGTAGCCGGCGGATGTCCACTGCATCGGATCCGAACCGGAGATGACCAGCGTCTCCGACCCCTCGGCTACCAGGTCGTCGCGCAGCGACAGGCTGAAAGCAGCCGAACCGGAAGAGCGGCCCGCCGGGATGACAATTGTGAAGTCGGGCACCGTCCCGTAGTCGGTCCCCTCAGTGGTGGTATCCCCCGACCCGCCGCCCACCGAAACGGTGATACGGGTGTCGGCATTGACGGGCTGAACCGAGGACAAGTCGGCGGTGACTGTCACCTTCACCGTGCCGTCCGTTTCCGCCACCGACCCAGGACTGGCGGACAAAGCAATCCCTGCCCGGCTCCCGCTGGCAAGGATCTGCACCGGCCGGTCATACAGGGTCAGGCCGTTCACCGTCCCATCCACCCGGAAGGTCTCGATCGGTTCCACCAAACCATCGGCTACGACATCCAACGAGAACGAGGCACTCGCATGGATCTGGCCGGCCGGAATGGTGACCGTAAACGGCGCCGGTGGAACGAAGTCCGCGCCGGGCACGGCCGGAACCAACCCGGCCCGACCCGCGGCCGCCTCCAACGACACCCGCACCGTGGTATCGGTGGGGAGGGCAACCGTAGAGGGAACAAACGTCGGCAAGTTGACCACCTCTTGGTCGCCCCCTGAGAGACTGTACGAACAACGGCCCACACCGAACTCGTCGAGCGGACAGGGAATAGTCTGCTCCACTCCATTGCTATCGGTGTAAGTATGAGTAACAGGGGCCGCAATCCAGGTCCCCAGACGGGCGGTAACCCCCACCTGCTGCGGCGCTGACCTCTCCGAAACCGACGCAGGTGCGAGCTCCAGCTGAACGCCGGTAGGGGCGGCGCCCTCATCGTCGGTTATGGTCAGAACCCCATCGACCAAGCTGTAACCGTAGGGCGGGTCGCCGACCAGCCGGATGGTCTCCGAACCCTCGGCCAAGATGTCGTCGAGCACCTCTACCCGTATCTGCCGTCCAACCGAGTCGAACCAACCGGCCGGGATAGTCAAAGTAAGGGTCGGGGACGCGGTGTAATCACCGCTGTCGGCGGTGCCGTCCACGAACCGCACATTCCGTATCACCAGGTCCCGGGTAGGCGCCGAGGACCCCTGCGGCAGGGAGGCGGTTACCAAGATATCGGTGAAGTTCCGGCCCCCACCCCCCTCGCTCACAGCAGCCGGGGAGAAAGTGAGGATGATCGGGTGGCGGTCGGCGATGGTTATCTCCGCCGGATCGACGCCGTCCTCGAACACGAACCCGTTGGGGGAGGGAGTGCTGACGGCGGCAACCCACAGGCTTTCATCCCCTTCCTGCACCGCGTCGCCGATGACCTCCAACCGGAAGGAAGCCGTGGCGGAGGTCTGTCCGGACGGGATGCTGATGGTGGGCGCGGCCGAGATCGGATCGCCGGAGGCGTCCACCAACCTGTAGTCCACCCCGGCGGAGGCGGTGACTGGCCGTATCTCCAACGGGACCGCGGTTGCCACATCCAAACCGGCCGGGTTGCCGCCCTCCCGGGTGAAGGAAGCGGTAACGGTGACCTCGACCACCCCGTCGGCCTCGCTCACCGCCGGCTTGTCCACCGCCAGATCGATCCCGGCGGGGCGGCGGCCCCACTCGTCATCCACGATCGTCACAACCCGATGCCTGAACGCATAAGTAGGAGCGTTTATGGATCTGACGGTGATGCTGATGGTACGGGGGTTGGTGTTCACCACCTGGTCGCTGTAATTCTGGCCGACAGAGACCGCAACCGGGATTCCACCGCTGCTGTCTCTTGCAACGATGTTGAATTGAACATCGCGGCTCCCGACTCTCGCATAAATGTTATTGATCGCAGTGGGCACCGCATATCCATTTTCGGTGCGGACGGGACCCACGCTCACTTGGGGGTTGTTTTGTTCCTCGTTGATGCTGATGGGGTTCACATCGACAGTGAGTATCCGGTCGTGGACGGGGATGGTGATGACGGCGGGGTCGATGGTGAACCCGTCCGCGGAACTCGACACCACTATCGTCTCCTCCCGCTCCAGCTGGTCGCTGTCGCTGTTGACCGTCAGATCGAACGTGGCGGTGCCGGAAGAGGCCCCGGAGGCGATGGTGATCGTTCCCAGGGAGGCGGCGGTGAAATCGGCCGCCTGGGCGGTGCCGGGCGCCACGGTGAGCGGCAGAGACAGGGTGCGCTGGGCGGTGACACCGGAGGGCAGGGTGGCGGTGACGGTCACCGTGCGGCTGGTAACACCCTCGGCAACGGTGGTCTGGGTGCCGGCGGTTCCGCCGTCGGTGTCCACCGTCAGGTCAGCCACCAAGTCCGCGTCGGTGATGGTAACAGTAGGACCCGGGGGCCTAGCGCATGGCGTTCGAGGACAATTGGGAAAGAAAGCGAAGGTCTCATCACCCTCCGCAAAATTGTCGGCTAAAACCCGTACCTGGATGTTCCTGGTTACGCTGTGCTGGCCGGCTGGCAGAACAATTGCCGTATTCCTACTTATTCCAAGTACCCCGTAATCAGCAGGGTTGAACCCAAAGTAAGCCCCTATAGCAGACGATCCGGGCAACGTGAGCCACGGGTACAAAAGATGATTACTTCCCGACGCCGACTGGCCATCAGGAACAGAGATAGTCATAGTCGCGTTGTAAACGGTAGTGGTGTCCCTCTCCTGAAACCGGTCGGGGTTCACCGACCAAACCACGCCCGAGGCCGCGGTCGGGTCGTTGGCGGGAATGGTCACCACGGCCGGGCTGACGTAGTAGCCGGCGCCGGGAGCAACCCCGGTGATGGAAAACGTCTCGGCGCCCTCTCTTGCCGCGTCTTCCGGCGCCGTCAAGCTCAGCTGGGCGGCGGCGCTTTCCTCTCCCGCGGGAATGGTTATCACCTGATGGACGGGAGCGAAATCGGCGCCCGCCGTCGCGGTGCCTCCGGCGGTGGTCACCTCCAGCCTCAAACCGCCGGAGGGGGCCTCTCGCCCGGACGGGAGGGAGGCGGTCAGTGTCACCGAACTGGTGCTGCCCTCGGACAGGGTGGCGGGGTCAACGCTGAGGGTTACCGTGCTGGCGCAGTCCTCCACCCCTTCGTAGGCGGTCTGGGCAACGTCCAAGGTCACCCCGCTGCGTAAGGCGGTCGGCAGCGGGCCGGTCAGGCCGTTGTTGCAGAAACTGAAGGCGGTGAGCGAGGTCAGGCCCCCCAAGGCAGACGGGATGGTCCCGGACAGCTGGTTCTCGGAGATATTCAGGGAGGTGAGCGCGGTCAGGCGCCCCAGGGCGGCCGGGATGGTCCCGGTCAGTTCATTGGTCGACAAGTCCAGGGAGGTCAACCCGGTGCGGCTGCCCAAAACGGCGGGGATGCCGCCGGTCAGCTGGTTGCCTGACAGATCCAGGGCAGTCAACCCGCTCGGCAGGGCGGTGGGGATATTACCGGTCAGCTGGTTGCCGGACAGATCCAGGGAGGTCAGCGCGCCCGGCAGGACGGTGGGGATATTACCGGTCAACCGGTTATCGGATAGATCCAGGACGCTCAGGGAGGGCAGCTGGTTCAGAGCGGGGACGGTCCCGGCGATGCTGTTTTCCTGATCGGCGGCGGACAGGTCCAGGCCGGTAACCCGTTTGGCGCCGTCCGGAGTGGCTACGGTAACCCCCGGCCAACTATCGATGGAGGTGGACCCGTTCCAGTTGCGCAGCGGGTGTCCGGTGGGGAGGCGGCCGTTGGCCGGGTTGCCGGTCCAGTGATTACGGATCCCCACCAAAACCTTGCATTGCTTGGTCAAGTCGGGGTTGCCCGCCGGGACCACGGTGGTGGTGTCGCAGATAGCCGGGTCCAACGCGGCGTGGGCGTCGTTGTTGGCGATAGTGACCTCGGCCGAGCCGATCGTGAACGAGGCCAGAGTTCCGGTGATGGTGAAGTGCTTGTCCGGGGCTACGGCCGCGTCCTCCAAAGTGGTCAGGTCGAATGAGGCGCTGCCGGTGCGCTCACCGGCGGGGATGGTCACCGTCTGGCCGGTCACGAGGGTGTATTCCCTTCCGGGCTGTGCGGGGGTGGCGGCGCTGGTCAGGTCCAAAGCGACGGTGGTAGCCGAGCTGCGGGTGGCGCGGTTGGCCCGGAAGGAGGCGGTGACGGTAATGGTGGTGGTGGAACCCTCCGGCACCGTAGCCGGGCTGACAGCCAGGTCGATGTTGGCCGGAGCGGTCGCATCGTCGTCGGTGATGATGAGCGAGGTTCCGGCCACCGCCGCCTCGCCGTTGCGGCCGACGATCGATATGGTCTCCTCCGGCTCGGGAAACGAGTCGTTGAAGAGCGTGAGGGTGAAGGTTCCGACGGCGGAGACCTGCCCGGCGGGGATGGTGATCTCGAACGGGGTAACCGCCGTGTAATCACCGGCGCCTCCCTGGACGGCTTCGGCGGTCCCATCGACCACCGATACGGCCACCACCGTGTCGGAGGAGGGCAGGGGCGGCTGGCCCGCACCTCCGAAACCCACCAGGGAGGCGGTAACGGAAACAGCGGAGGCCGAGGCGCCCTCCGTGTGGGTCTGGGTGTCGACGCTCAGCTCCACCGCCCGGCGGCAGTCCGAAACCGGCCGCAGGCGGGAAGCGAACGGCCCGTGCGCAAATCCGGCGTCGGTCGGCGAGTCCTCCAGGACTATCCACCGGCTCCGCAGGCCGCTGGGCAGACTCCCGGTGAGGTCGTTGCCGCAGAAGCTGAACCTCCGCAGGGACCCGCCCGAACCAAACGGCGAGTAGGCCAGACCGCCGATTGAATCCGGTATGACGCCGGTCAAACGGTTGTCGTCCAGATGCAGCCGCTCCAGGCCGGTGAGCCTTCCCATCGTGGAGGGGATGAAACCGGTCAACAGGTTGTTACCCAGATCCAGCCGCTCCAGGCCGGAAAGGTTCCCCATCGTGGAGGGGATGAAACCGGTCAACAGGTTGTTACCCAGATCCAGCCGCTCCAGGCCGGACAAAGAACCCAACCCGGACGGGATCACCCCCGACAGCTGGTTGTCGGCCAAACTCAGGAAGGTCAGGGAGGTGAGGGCATCGACCCCGGAGGTTATAGACCCCGTCAGGCTGTTACCGCTCAAATCCACACTCGTCAAACCGGTCAGAGCGCTCCAAGCCGGAATAGAACCCGACAAACCATTCCCGCTCAAATCCACACTGGTCAAAGAAGTCAAAGCGCTCCAAGCCGGAATAGACCCCGACAACCGGTTGCCGCTCAAATCCACACTCGTCAAACCGGTCAGAGCGCTCCAAGCCGGAATAGAACCCGACAAACCATTCCCGCTCAAATCCACACTCGTCAAACCGGTCAGAGCGCTCCAAGCCGGAATAGAACCCGACAAACCATTCCCGCTCAAATCCACACTCGTCAAACCGGTCAAGGCGCTCCAAGCCGGAATAGAACCGGTCAACCGGTTGTCGCTCAGGTCCAGGCTCTTGAGGAGGGCGCCGAAGTCACCCAGCCAGGTCGGCAGACTCGACAGCCGGTTGCCGCTCAGGTCCAGGTTCTCCAACGACAGCAGACCCGTAAAGTTGTCCTCGTCGGGACTCCAGTCCGCCGGTATCCCTCCGGTAAACTGGTTCCCGCTCAAGTCCAGGCTGACCAAAGCGTCCAAATAACCCAAAACAGCCGGCAACGCCCCCCGTATCTGGTTGTCGCTCAAGTCCAGGCTGGTCAGAGTGGCGAGCCAATCCAATCCCTCCGGGAAACTCGTCAACCGGTTGCCGCTCAGATCCAAATCAGACAAAGAGTCCAAAGAGGTCATATCCCCCACTTCCGTCAACCGGTTGCCGCTCAAGCGCAGAACATACAATCCCGTGAAGTTGTCCAGCACCGAGAACGGAAGCACCCCCGCCAGGTTGTTCCCACTCAAATCCAGGTTGGTCAGATCGGCCCCCAAATCACCGAGGGCGGCGGGGATGGTCCCGTTCACTCCCCCGTCGGAAAGATCTAGCCTCGACACTTCCCCGCTCCCCAACAAGGTCACCCCCGGCCAGGTGCCGATCAGCCCGGTACCCCACGACCGCAGCTCGTGGCCGCTCGGCAGACCGGCGTTGTCCGGGTTGCCCAGCCAATGGTTCCTGATTGCGACCAACGTCTCGCAGCTTGCCACCCGGACCGCATTGGTGGACGGACTCGTCACCCACGTACCGTCCGAACAGCCGGCCGGATCCAGGGCCGCAGTCCCGGAGTCGTTGCCGGCGATGGTGATCACGGCGGGAATGACCGGAGTCGTAGAGCCGGACAGGACGCCGGAGACGGTGATGGTCTCGTCTCCTTCGGCGATGGCGTCGGGCTTCACGGTCAGGTCGAAGGTGGTGGTCCCGGAGGAGTCGCCTTCGGCGATGGAAATATCAGCCGGGGCGGCGGCGGTGAAGTCTTTGGACGCCCCCAGCTCGGCGGTTCCGCCCGCCACCGTGACCGTGACCGTATTCCCCCCGACCGGGGCGGTCATCCCGGTGGGCAGGGAAGCGGTGACGGTGATAGAAGTAACGGCATCGGCCGCGCCTTCGGTAACCACCGCCGGGCTCACCCGCAGCACCGCCGACGTCGGGTCGGAGGGCGCCGCCGCCGGGTCGGTGATGGTGAGCCGGGTCGGGTTGACAACCAGCCCGGTTGCCCGGCCGGAAACGGTCAGGGTCTCCGGGCTCTCGCCGGCCCCGTCACCGAGTATGACCAAGCTGAACGGAACGGAGACGCTGGTCGAACCGGCGGGGATGGTCAGGGTCAGGTTGTCCCGGGGCAGGAAGTCGACCCGGGAGGCGGCCGTATCCCCGGCCGCTGCTCCTACTGATATGTTGATCACTGTGTCCTGGGTGCGGGCGGCGGTGCCTACCGGGAAGGCGGCCTGCAGGGCGGCGGTGAACGTCCGGGACCCGGAGGCGGGTTCGACGGCGGTGGCCGGGGACAGGGACAGATCGACGACGGTGGAGACGGGGTCGCTGGCCAGGATGGTGAAGGCGGCCGGTTTGACCACGTACCCGGCTGCCGACCCGGTGAGGGCCACGGTTTCGGCGGCCTCGGATATCCGGTCGTCCCGCACGGTTATGGCCAGGGCGCCGTCGGCGGTGCGGGTGTTGGCCGGGATGGTGATGACCAGGGTTTGGGGGGCGGTGTAGTCCCCGGCCTCTGATTCATCCACTCCGGTGGTGGTCGGGTCATCGGCCGGGTTGCGGGCGGCGGAATCCTCGGCGCCTCCCACCGTAACCGTAACCGTGGTGGGCGAGTCGGGCGGGGTTACCCCGGCTTCGAAGGCCGCGGTGACCGTGGTGCTCACCAGCCCGGCGGTCTCCGCCGCCTCATCGGGAGAGATGCTGAGCTCGATCCCGGAGTCGTTGTCGGTGATGGTGAGGGAAGCGTTGTCCACCGGAACGACAGCCCCGGTGGAGATGGTTCCCACCAGGCTGATGGTCTCGTCGGGCTCCCCGGTCACCAGATCGTCCACCACCTCCAGACCGAAGGAAGCGGAACCGCTCCGGCCGCCGGGCGGGATCACGATGCGCACCGACTCGGCGGACGTATAGTCCTGCCCCCGAACGGCGGTGCTGAGCAGGACGGCTTGGCCCCCTATGGCCACATCCACCACCGTCCGGGTGGTGACCGCAGACGCCCCCTCCGGGAAAGCCGCCGTGACGGTCACCACCCGGGCTCCGGCGTCCTCCGCCAGGCTGGTCTGCGCCCCGGAGGTGGCCGGGTCGGCGTCGGCGGTCAACACCAGCCGCTGGGGGGAGTCGTCGGCGTCGGTGAGGGTAAGGGTGCGGCGGGCGGCGTCCACCGTCAACGGGGCCGTTGCGGAAGCGGCCACGGTCAGGGTCTCATCCGGTTCGTCCAGCTGGTCATCCGTACCGGCCAGAACAAACGCCGCCGACCCCTCGTTGCTGCCGGCCGGGATGGTGAGCGTGAAGTCGGCCACCACCTCATAGTCCGTCCCGGACACGGCCGAGTCCCGCTCCACCGCCGGGGTATCCGGATCATCGGCGTTGCCCACCGTGAAAGAAACCACCGTGTCCCGGCTCAGCACCCCGCCGTCGGCCAAGGAAGCGGCTACCTCCACCCCGATATCTCCGGCGCTCTCCTCCGCGGTAGTCGGGTTCAGGGTCCATTCCACCTCAGAGGGGGCGCCGCCGTCGTCGTCCACTATCCCTATCTCCGCCCCGATCACCGCCACCCCGACGGCCGAGCCGACCACAGACAAGGTCTCCACCCCGGCCTCCGCATTCGAGTCATCGACCGGGGTCAGGGTCACCACCGTCGAGGCGCTCCGCTTCCCGGCCGGAATCGTCACCGACAGCACGGTCGGGTTGTCCTTGTCGGTTATAGCCGCCTGCGTGGACCCCACCGAACAGTCCCCCCGGCCCAGGCCGACGCTGCAGTCACGGGTCGTCCCGGAAACAGTGAATGTCTCCACCCCTTCGTATTCTCGATCCTCGAAGATCACCATCTCCAGGTCGACCGAGGCGCTGTTGTCCCCGGCCGGGATCACCAGCTCCTGGGTCCTCCCGCCCACCACCTCATAATCCCCGCCGGAGGCCAAAGAACCGATCTGCGCCGTATCCCCGGCCGCTCCCACCCGCAGACTCACCCGCGTCGGCCGGGTGCTGGTCACCCCCGGGGCGAAGGAAGCAGTAACCGTCACAGTGGGATCTGATATCTCCTCCAACGGAGTGGCCGCCCCGGTGGTCAAACGCACCCGCCCGCTGGGCGGCGGCGCCTGGAAAGCCTGGCCGTTCGGATCCTGGAAGGTGAAATCTCCGGTGGCGCCCAAAGCGGCGGTTCCGCCCACCAGGGTGAAGAACACCTCGGTCTCCTCCCCCGACAGGTTCCTGCCCAAACCGCCGTATGCGGGCCGGGTGGCGGTGATGGTCACCTCGGTGGCCCCGGCGTCCTCCGCCGCCAACTTCGGGGAGGAGCTCAACGTCACCCCCCGGGCGCACGCTGCCACTTCCTGATAAGCCGCGGCCGACCCGGAGGGGAATCCGACCAGCTCCACCCCGGAACGAAGCAGGGCGGGCAGGGGCCCGGTGATCCCGTTGCCGCAGAACCCGAACCGGGACAACGAACCGCCCCCCGACGCCGCCAAATTGCCCCACGCAGCCGGAACGGAACCGGTGAGCCGGTTGCCCGAAACCAGGAGAACCTCCAGCTTCCTGCTGCCTCCCAGGGCGGCGGGAAGGGAACCGGTGATCCGGTTGCCGGACAAGTCCAAGTGGGTGAGCCCGGCCATCGCCTCCAAACCGGTGGGAAAAGCGGCGGACATTCCCACATCGGACATGTCCAGATAAGTCACCTTGTTCCACTGGGACGGCCAGCCTGTACTTATCCCCAAAGTGGAGGCGCCGTTCGAGTGGGTATCCGGATACAGGTTCGGGTTGCCGCCCACATCGAAATGGGTAATCTCGGTCAACCCTATGAGGGCGGCGTCAAGAGCCCCGGTCAACCGGTTGTCACCCACCGCCAGCCTCTTCAACTTGGTCAGATCACCCAGCTCGCCGGGGATGGAACCGGTCAGCCGGTTCCCGCCCAAGTCGAGCATCCGCAGCTCGGTGAGATCCCCCAGGGCGGTCGGGATGGGACCTGTCAGCAGGTTGCCGGACAAATCCAATCTCCGCAGACTGGTCAAATCCCCCAGACCGGCGGGGATGGTTCCGGTGAGCCGGTTGCCGGACAAGTCGAGCCGGGTCATATCGATGAAGTCGGCAAAAGCAGCCGGGATGGGGCCTCGCAGCCGGTTGCCGGACAAGTCCAGATGGATCAACCCCGACCCGGTCCAGGCGGCGGGAATCGAACCGGTGAGCCGGTTGTCGGCCAAGTGCAGATGCTGCAGATCAGACAACCGGGACACCCAGGCCGGGAACGTACCCGACAGCCGGTTGCCGGACAACCGCAGCTCTTCCAGGCCGGACAACGACGCCCACGAGGACGGAATCACTCCCGACAGCCGATTGCCGCTCAAGTCCAAATGGGTAAGCGACGTCAGCGGCCTCCTCCAACTAGGTAGCCCTCCCGAGAAATCATTGCGGCTCAAGTCCACATATTCCAACAAAGCCGAATCCGACAACCAGGTAGGCGCCGCACCCGAGAACCCGTTACCGGACAGATCCAGATGAACCATTTCCCGCCAGTCCAACCCGTCGTTGATCGGCCCCGACAAAAGATTGTTTCTCAAATCCAGATAAGACAGATCCCACAAACCCAGCCGCACATCACTGTCCGTCGGGTCGGTACGCGGACGGAACGCCGTTGGGATCCCCCCCGTAAGCCGGTTGCCCCCCAAATCCAAATGAGACAACCCCAACAAACCGCCCCACCCGGCCGGAATGCCGCCGGAGAACCCGTTACCGGACAGATCCAAATGAACCAGCTCCGACATACCTGACAATGCCGGCAAAGAACCCGACAAGCCGGCGCCGCTCACGTCCAACACCTCGATGCCGGCGGCGATGCCGGTGGGCCAAGCGGACAGCGAGCTGCCTCCCACCCGCAGCTCCGTCAAACCCGTCCAGGAAGTCACATCCAGAGCCCCCAGCGACAGGTCATTGCCCGACAGGTCCAAATGGGTCAAACCGGACGACAACACCCCGGCCGGAACGGCCCCGGTCAACCGGTTGCCCCCCAAATCCAAACTGCGCAGCTCCGACAAATCACCGATCTGAGCGGGGACGGAGCCCGCAATCTCGTTCGGCGCCGCCTCGGCGCTGGGAGGAATCGGATGAGCATCGGCTATTGCATATGTATAGATAAAATTCGGAAATACATAATTACGGTTATAGGTGAGCGACTGCGGCGGAACCAACCCCTCCAGGCCCTGGTTGTGCAGGTTCAAGCCCACCACCCGCAACACGCCCCCCACCTCCTCCACCGTCACCCCCGGCCAGCTCCTGACATCCCGGGTCTCGAACACGCTCCGGGCCTGCTGGCCTGAGAAGACTAAGTTCTGCCGCCCAGTGTCCAGCCTCCTCACGCCCCAAGTCCGCAGCACATGGGTCTCATCCACACCATTGGTAGCCGAATCGTCCGCCGGCAAACCCTGATTGGCCGAGTTGCCGGTGAAGTGATTGCGGACGGCCACCAACGCCTGGCAGTCGGCGATCAAACCGGTGTTGGTCGTGTCCTCCACATAGGTCCCGTCCGCGCAGAGGGCCGCGTTCAAGTCGGCGATGCCGCTGTCGTCGTCGGTGATGGTGATGGTGAACTCGCTAGGCGTCACAGTGAACGCGGACGAGGGGCGAACCGCCCGTAGGATGACCGTCTTGTCTTCCTCGACGTTCGTGTCCTGGGGAATAGCGATCGTCACGTCCGCGGTACCCGACGACTGACCGTTCGGTATGAGCAAATTGACAGTGGCCAAGGCGGTGTAGTCGTTGTCGGCGGAGCTGGCGGTGCCGTCCACCAGATTCAACTGGACAACGGTGCCGGCGAAGGTCGTCTGACCGGCCAGGAACGAAGCCGTAACCGTAACCGTCTGGTCACTGCCCCCCTCCGCCACCACGGTCTGGTCGACGCTCAGCTCGATGACCATGATGCTGTCGTCGTCGGTGATGGTCAACACCGCCGGGACCACCGCCAACGGCCCGGCGGGGGCGGAGGCTGTGCCGGACGGGCTGAGAACCCGCACCGTCTCACCCGGATCGTCCACCCCGTCGGCGGCCGCGGCCATCTGGAAGGTTCCGGTGTGGCTGGAGGCGCCGGCCGGAATGGTGATCGTGAAATCGGGGACGGCGGTGAAGTCGCTCACCGCCCCGGCGGTGCCGGACGCCACCGAAATCGGCACTACCACCCCGGCGGCGGGCAAAGCAGGCTGGTTCAAGCCCGCTCCGAAACCGGTCAGGGCGGCGGTGACCTCGATCTCCGTTGACATTCCCTCTTTCGCACTGGTCGGGGAAAGGGTGAGAACGACCCTGCTGTCCCCATCCAGGATGGCCGCCTCGGACCCGAACACCAGCTCCCCGACGGCAGCACCGGACACGACCAACGTCTCCGGCCCCTCGAACCCGGCGTCATCCGCCGCGGTAACGTTCACCGCGGTCGAACCCGAGCGGCGGCCCGCCCCGATGACCACCGTGAAGTCCCCCACCGCCGTGAAGTCGACCCCCTCCGTCGCCGTCCCCGCCCCCACCGACACGGCAACCGTGGTGTCGGCGCCCGGCAACGCAGGCTGCCCCACCCCTCCGTAACCGACCAGCTCGGCGGTGACGGTGACCGCGGTGGTCCCTCCTTCGGGTACCCCGACCGGGCTCACCCGCAGCGCAATCCCCCGGCGGCAGCCCTCCACCCCCGTTGTCGCGTCATAACCGGGCAGGGTGACCCCGGAGGCCAGACCGGCGGGCAGGGCGCCGGTAAAGCCGTTGCCGCAGAACCCGAATTCGGTCAACGCCGTCAGCGAACCCAACCTAGACGGAATAAAACCCGTCAACTGATTATCACTCACATCCAAACTCGTCAACGCCGCCAGCAAACCCAACCCGGACGGAATCGAACGGGTCAACCGGTTACCGCTCAAATCCAAACTCGTCAGAGCAGAAAGCGAATCCAACCCAGACGGAATAGAACCCAACAACCGATTATCACTCACATCCAAACTCGTCAGAGCAGCCAGCAAACCCAACCCAGACGGAATGGGACCCGTCAACCGGTTACCGCCCAAATCCAAACTCGTCAGAGCAGAAAGCGAAACCAACCCAGACGGAATAACACCCGACAACCGGTTATCACTCACATCCAAACTCGTCAGGGCTCTCAACCCCGTCAAAGACAGAATCGAACCCGACAACCGGTTACCGCCCAAATCCAAACTCGTCAACGCAGAAAGCGAAACCAACCCAGACGGAATAACACCCGTCAACCGGTTGCCGCCCAAATCCAAACTCGTCAACGCAGTCAAAGAAGTCAGATCACCCGGAAGGGTCCCCGCCAAACTCCCATCGGACAGGTCCAGCCCGGTAACCCGCCCCCCGCTGACCGTCACCCCCGGCCAAGTCCCCACCAAACCGCTCCCCCACGACCGCAGCTCGTGGTCACTGAGCAGACCGGAGTTGTCCGGGTTGCCCAACCAATGATTGGCGACAGCTACCAGCGCCTCGCAGTCATCGCTCAACGTCGAATCCGAGGCAGCCGCCCAGGTGCCGTCCGAACACCCGCCGGTCCCCAAAGAAGAACCCGCCGCGTCGCTGCCCGCAATCGTCACTGCGGTCGGAACCACCACCCGACCGGATGCCGTCCCGGCCACGGTGATCACCTCGGCGCCCTCCGCATCCGAATCATCGACCACCGCCAGCGTGAAATCAACCGATCCGGCGCGCGCCCCCGCCGCAATGGTTACCGCAAACGGATCAGGGACAACCGTGGTGAAATCCTCATCCGACCCCTCCTCCGCCTGGCCTTCCCCCGAACCCCCCGCCGCCGTCAACACCACCGTGATGGGTCCCCCGGCAGGAGCGGCCTCCCCCGACGGCAAAGCCGCGGTAACCGTAACCACACTCGAACCGGAACCCTCCTCCACCACCCCCGGAGAAACCGACAAACTGACAGCCGTGTCATCGTCATACAGAACAAACGACGCCGGCACCACATTGAAGGTAGGAGCCGACCCCGAAAACACCACCGACTCCGAACCCTCCCGACTCCGATCATCTATCGGAGACAACACCAGATCCAAACCGGCGCTCCGCCGGCCCGCCGGAATGACGACCTGGAACGGCCCCGCCCCGCCCTCACCGTCGACCAACGAATAATCCACCCCGGCCGCCGCCGATCCCCCCGCCGTAGACAAGGTAACCACCGCAGCCGACCGCAGCCGACTCACGCCCTCCCGCAAAGTAGCCGTAACCCGCACCGGCGCCGGACCGCCGTCCTCCGCCGCCGACGAACGACTCACCGACAGCAAGATATCCTCCGCGTCGTCATCCACGATCGTCACCGTCGGATAACCCGCCGCCCAGGTGGAAAGGATCCCGAATCCGGTGTAAATCGGTGATTCGACCTCGAACGCAGCCCCCGCCTCGATGATCAACCTCTCTGCGCCCTCCGCCGCCGCATCATCGACCACGGTCAACTCGAAAGAAGCCGAGGCTTCATTGGACCCCGCCGGAACAGTAATGGTGAAGCTGCTCGGAGCAGCCGAAAAATCGCCGCTCCCGGCCGTGTCCGCCGCCACCGACAGCGGGATCACCCGCGCGGTCGTGCGGGTCGAATCGCTCGGAATCACAGCGGTGACCGTCACCGTGGTAGTCCGGGAAGAACCCCCCGAACCGCTGTCCTCGCTGACCCGATGCGGGCTGACCGACAAAGTGACCCGGTTGTCATCATCCTCGATGGTGACCGTGTGGGACGAACCCGTCATCCCCGGAGCGGACGCCGACACCGAGAAGGTCTCGTCCCCCTCCGCCAAGTCGTCATCGATTACGAGCATCTCGATAACACCGGAGACGGTGCGGGCATCTGTGGGCGACTCGATCTCCAGCTCGATCTCCCTCGCCGCCCTTGCCAGCACGAAGTCGCTCCCCGCCGCCGCCGTCTGGCCCCAGGTGGCCGTTCCGCCCTCCACGCTCAAGGTAATGGTGGTTTTGCTGGTGAGCGGGGTTACCCCCGCCGCCAAACCCACCTCGTAACTCAACCGAGCTTCAGCGGTGCCCTCGGCTAGAGCAACCGTGTCCAGGCTGAAGAACAACACATCGTCGTTGTCGGTGATGATGACATCGGCCGCGCTGACCGCAAAGCCCACCAGACCGGTATTCGTTCCCGGCGGGATAGCACCAACCGCCGGACCCGGAGGCGGGGCGATCTCCCGCCCGATGATCCGCACCGTTTCATCACCCTCCACCACAGTGTCATCGACCACTGTCAGGTCGAAGGAACCGGTCGCCTTGGTCTCGCCTGCCGGAATGGTGATGTTGAACTTGGCGACCGCCGCGAAATCATCGGGGGCGGTGGCGTACTGGGCGAAGTCGGCCAGCTCCACCTCCACCACCGTCGGGTTGGTGCGGGCCGCCTGGTCGGCATATTCGGCGGTGACCGTCACCGTGGTGGCGCCGCTGTCCTCCTCCACCCGCAGCACATCCGACCGCAGGTTGATAGCCGGAGCGACCGGGTCGGGTGCGGTGTCATCGTCGGCGATGGCGATAAAAGAGGAGGCGATGGTGAACCCGGCGGCCGAACCGGAAACCTTTATCGTCTCGTCATCCGTGTCGTCGTCGGAGGCCGTAACCAGGGTGAACTCCTTGGTCACCGGGTTGGAGGACGAAGTGAAGGGGGCCTGCTCGCTGGCCGTGATGGTGACCGTGGTGGAGACGGCGGTGAAATCAGCCGACTCGGCCGTACCCCCGGCGGCGGTCCCATCCGCCGACAAAGACACCGACACCGCAACGTCCTCGGTGATCGGATCCTCCCCCGCCGCCAGCGACACCGACGCCGTCATCGCGGTGGACGCATCCTCCGCCGCCCGGGAGGGGGTAACCGCCAAGGTCAACGCTTTGGGCAAAACGGTCGGGGTGGGGTCGGCGGTGGGGTCGGCGATGGACAGGGCTATGGAGGCGGAACGATATACGGACACCGCGGAGAAGGTGTCCGCTTCGATGGTATCGCCCGGGGTTTCGGGGTCCGGCACGTCCGGGTCCCGCTGCGAAACCGACAACACCCCCAAGGTAACGGTCTCCCCCGCCTCCGCCGCGGTGTCCGCAAACGCGTTCAGGGTGATGTCGGCCGAACCGCTGCGGGAACCCGCCTCGATCTCTATATCGAAATCCGGGATGGTCTCGTAGTCGGCCCCCGCCGTGGATTCGTCCGCCCCCGCCGTCGCCGTCGACGACCCCGACAGAACCCCCGCCCGCACCTTCAGATCCCGGTCGGGGGCGTCGGCGCCGGTGGGCAGGGAGGCGGTTACCTCGATGGTTTCCGATGAACCCTCGTCAGCCGAGTCCGGATCGGCGGAGAGCGTGATCCAATTGTCGTCGTCGGTGATGGCCAGGTAAACCGGATAAACATCGAACCGGTCCGATTCTGCCCGCACGCTCACCCGCTGGTGGCCCTCCGGGGCGGTGTTGTCGGTGGGGGTGAAGGTGAACGTGCCGCTCCCCGACCGGGCGTCGGCCGGGATGGTGACGGTGAACTCGGGCACCGCCGTGAAATCACCGGCGTCCCCCTCCACGTTGACGGTGACCTCGGTGGCCTCGCTCGATGTAAAACCCTCCGGCAGGGAAGCGGTAACGGTTACGGTCTGGGCCCCGCCCCCCTCGGCTATCTCCGTCTTGTCCAAGGCCAGCTGGATGGCGGCGTCGTCTTCGAGGATGGTCAAGGAGGCGGAGGCGACCGCCAAGCCGGGATCGGAGTTGCCCCCGCTTATGGTCAGGGTCTTATCGGGGCTGGCAGCCGTGTTGTCGGTGATGGGGATGCTCAGGGTTGCGGTGCCTTCATAGTGATAGGCGGGGATGGTGAAGGTGAGAGAAGCCGGGCGGGTGTAGTCGGTCCCCGCCGTTGCCGTATCGTCGTCCGCCCCCGCCGTGACGGTCACCCAGGTGTCCTCGGTCCGGCGCTTCCCCTCCGGGAAGGCTGCGGTCACCTCGATCGAGGCGGTCCCTGTGTCCTCGTCCACCTCGGTCGGGTCCAGGCTCAGGCTGATGGAGCCGGGGGCGAATACCTCGTCCTCGTCGTCGGCAATGTCGATCGACGCCTCGGTAACGGAACCGTTGCCCAGCCCGGAGGAGGAACCGGTCACCTGGACCGAGCGGTCGGCGGTCTGATTGATGAAGTCGTCCTTCGGCGCCAGGTCGAATGTGGTGGAGCCTGAGGTCCGACCGGCGGGGATGCTGATGCTCAAGGCCGAGTCGTCCACCGTGTCGAAGTGGGTTCCCTCCGTAGTGCCCGCCCCCGCCTCCACCGCCAGGTTCACGGTAGTTGCGTTCGGCGAGGAATGATCGAGGGCGGCGGTGACCGTGATCGTCTCCGAATCGCCGTTCTCATCCACCTCGTCCGGCGAAACGCTGAGCGCGGCGGAGTTGTCGCCGTCCACGATGGTGACCAGCAGCGGGGTTATCTGTAGCGAGGTGTCCGACGAGAGGGAGCCCGTGATGCGGAGCACCTCCGGGCCCTCCACCACCGCGTCGGCAAGGACGTTTATGGTAACGGCTGCGCTCTTCTTGGTGCCGGCGTCCTCGGTTCCATCAACGGTAATGGTATTGGAGACGGATGAGTAGTCATTGGAGGAAGCCTGCGCCGCGGGCAGGGAGGAGAGGTCGCCGCCGCCATCGGTTACCGCGAGCTGTATGGTACCCGCGGGGAGGTTTGCCGACAGTTCGGCTTCCACATCTACGCTGAACCCGGTGCTGCCGCTCGAAGGCTCCTGCAGGGAGGAATCATGAGCGCTGTCCGCAAACCGGAGCGTAATACTCCCGGTGGACTGGGCCTGCGCCGCCTGGTAGGGCAAGTTGGGGAACAGCGAACCCACCAGGCCGAACGCGACCAAGAGCAACAGAAATCGATATCCGGGTTTCCGGCTGATCATCATTTGGGGACCGGTTCCACTCCCTTGGATTGCCGCGGGGCGTTCGACCACCGCACACTATAGCCTATTCCCCCAATCTACCCCCCCCCCCGCAGTTGGGAGTGGAAATATTTCAAAGTGCCTCTCCAACCTGGGATTATAGCCAGCAGCAACAGCTTCGGCTGGTGTAGCGGTCGTCAGCGCCGGGTCGGGGGCGATGCGGGCTGTTCGGCTGCCGCAGACCTATCGGGAGTACATGGCGTCCAGCACGGCGGCCAGCTTCGTATCCAGGTAGCGGGAGCGGGCGGTCCGGATGAAGTGATCCTCGATGCCGTGCAGGGCTTCGGCGATGCCCCCGGCCATGGCCCCGATCGTGTCGGAGTCGCCTCCGATGGATATGGCGTTGCGCACCCCGTCCTCGAAGCTGTCGGACTCCAACGCGCAGATGATGGATTCGGGCACCGAGCCCTGGCATGACACGTCGAATTTGTAATCCGGCCGTATCTCGTCCACAGATCTATCCATGTCGTAGCCGTACTCCTCGGCGATGACGTCACGGATGGCCTCGGCGGGGCGCCCGTTCAGAGCCAGCCAGACGGAATGAGCAACCGCCAGAGCACCCTTGATGCCTTCCGGATGGTTGTGGGTGATCTCGGTGATGCGCTCTGTTGCAGCCAGCGCCGCGTCCAGATCCCCCCGGTTCAGATATGCGGCGGGCGACACCCGCATCCCGGCGCCATTGCCGTAACTACAGTAGGGCTCAGGGTGATCGGAATCCCTCCACCACCTGAACCAGCGTCCGTAACCCCTCCCGTGATACTCACGGCACCACGCCTGCAAAGTGGTTGCCGGATCCCGTCCGTTCATCAGAATGTCCGCCATAGCAACCGTACAAACCGTATCATCGGTGAACCGGCACCAGTCATGCCAGAACTCGAAGTCCTTGCTCTTGCAGTCCTTCCCCCTCCCCTCGAATCGAGACCCAACAATGTCCCCAATGACCGCTCCGTACATAGGTTGTCCTCCTACTCCTAATCCCAGCATAGGAACCCCAGAAAATGTAGCATCTACCTATATGTCCATCGACTACCCCACCCACCCAGGTCTCAGCATCAAGGAAGGATGCCTAGGAGACGAGCTGACCGTAACCGAGGCCGCCCACCTCCTCGGCGTAACCCGCCGCACCCTATCCCGGATAATCGACGGGCGCTCCAGCATCTCCCCAGAAATAGCGATCCGCTTAGAGAAAGCCGGATGGTCCGACGCAGACTTCTGGATGCGCCGCCAAGCCTCCCACGACCAAGCGCAAGCAAGCAAACACAAGACCAGACCACCGTCAGCCCCCACCAAACACCCACCCCGACAACCGAAGCGACCCAGCTAGAACGCGAAAACCGCCGCCATGCGCCGCCGCCCTCTGGGCCCAGCCCCCACCTCCACCGCTCAGATCGTTACCTCGGTACCGGCGCGTGGGCCGGGCTCCCGGCCTAGGGGCGCCGGGCGAGAATCCCGATATGATCACCGCCCTCTCTAGAACTCGGCAGCGATGTTTATGTTTTGGTATCCAACACTATATAGCATATCTGTGACATGATCAACCCCCTTCTGGAACAAGCTACCCCGAATATCCAACTCGGTCCTGCAGGCCTCTCGTCGCCGCCGACCCACCGCTATGACCGGAACACACGAACTGCGAGGACGTCTATCACACGCGCCGTCGCGGACAACCCCTTACCGCCCTGGACTCCGACAGATGAACCCTGCCTCGGCGCAGACGACCCAACCGCTCCGGCTATCTCAGATCTCAAGGTTGCGTACGCCGCCGGTCATCTTGCCGAGGAACAAGGAACAAGGACAACCTCCCCGAATATCACACCTAGAGGTTGTTGTTGATCAGGATCGCCACCACGCCGACGGTGGCGACATGCCCCGCCACTATCGCGCCGAACAGCCAGTAGGTGGCGGCGGAAAGGCGCCGCTCGAATTCGGTGGCTTGGCGTTCGGATTCGGTGGCTTGGCGTTCGAGGGCGACGCGGAAGTCGGCGGTTTGGCGTTCGCGGGCGGCGTTGTGCTCGGCGGCGTGGCGTTCAAGGGTGGCGGCGTGCTCGGCGGATTGGCGTTCGAGAGCAATCAGTATGTCGGAGACCGCCTGGGTGATCTCTCCCCGGAGTTCGGCTTTCGTAGTGTCGTCCTTGGCATCCACCAGCGCTTCTGTTACCGCCGTCACGTCCAACCTCCTTTCTAGGGGTACTTCCCACTATAGCGGAGTCCTGGTCATCGGAGGGCGAGTGCCCCCGCTGCTTTTAGAGCAGTTAGAGGTTGTTGTTGATCAGGATCGCCAACACGCTGATGGTGGCGGCATGCCCCGCCAGTATCGCGCCGAGCAGCCGGTAGGTGGCGGTGGAGATGCATCGCTCGATGGTGGCGGCGTGGCGTTCGAGGGCGGCGTGGATCTCGGCGGCGTGGCGTTCGAGGGCGGCGTGGAAGTCGGCGTTTTGGCGTTCGAGGGCGGCGTGGAAGTCGGCGTTTTGGCGTTCGAGGGCGGCGCGGCGCTCGGCGGTTATGCGTTCGAGGGTGGCGCGGCGTTCGGCGGTTATGCGTTCGAGGGTGGCGTTCACGCCCGAACCTCTTTCTTGGGGTACTTCCCACTATAGCGGAGTCCCGGTCATCGGAGGGTTGGCGCCTCCGGTGCTTTTGGGAGCGGTTGCAGGCCTCCGGCTATCCCGGCGGGGCTGATTGGAGGCCCGAATCGGAGCAGTAGGGAAGGGTCCGGTGGATCCTCGGCAATATCACAGCTAGAACGCGAAAATCGCAACCACGCGCCGCCGCCCTCCGGGCCCAGCCCCCACCTCCACCGCTCAGATCGTTATCTTGGTACCGGCGCGTGGGCCGGGTCCCGGCCTGGGGGGCCGGGCGGGATCCCGATATGATCACCGCCCTCTCTAGAACTCGGCAGCGATGTTTATGTTTTGGTATCCAACACTATATAGCATATCTGTGACATGATCAACCCCCTTCTGGAACAAGCTGCCCCGAATATCCAACTCGGTCCTGCAGGCCTCTCGCCGCCGACGCCGCCTCGACCCCCGACGTTCCGGATGGGGGCAAGCCGACGCGGGCGGGCCGGTCTTCGAAGCCCGCCTCCGGCAGGCGAGGCCGGTTTCGCACGGAAACATAGCCCTATCCCTTGGAACCACCCATCTAGACGTCCAGGGCGCGGACTAGGAAAGAAGCGATCTGGCCGCGGAGCACCGGGGCGTCGGGGCAGTAGTTGCGGCCCGGCCCCTTCGAGCAGCCCCGGGTGACCCCGGCGGCGAGCACACCCTCCACCGCGGCGGAGTAGGACGCCTCGGGCGGCGCGTCGGCGAACACCCCGGCCGGCGCCGGCACCGCGGCGATGCCGTCGAAAGCCCTGGTGAGGAACACCGCCATCTGGGCCCGCGTCACCGCCTCGTCGGGCCGGAAGGTCCCGTCGTCGAAGCCGCCGGTGATCCCCAGCTCCGCCAGCTTCTCCACGTAGGGCCGGTACCACGCGTCGGCGGCCACGTCGGGAAACGGCGGCCGGCCGGCGCCCCCTTCCCCGTCCCCGACCGTTTCGCCCGTCGCGAGCACGAGGAACTTGGCCATCTGGGCCC
This sequence comes from uncultured Acidimicrobiia bacterium, assembly GCA_958295745.1. GTDB lineage: Bacteria > Actinomycetota > Acidimicrobiia > Spongiisociales > Spongiisociaceae > CATQHD01. The sequence continues at coordinate 1,255,939 of OY282370.1, forward strand.
GCGTCACCGGCCGGTCCGGGCAGTACCGCTTCCGCGCCGGGTCGCAGCCTCCCGTAACCCCCAGCTCGACCAGCCTCTCGATGCTCGCCTCATGCGCGCTGCCGTCGTCGTCGGCGAAGGTTCCCTCGTAGGGGTTGGCAACCCACACCCTGAAGCTGTCGCCGACCCGCTCGGTCACCTCCACCCGGAACCCCTCGACCGTCAGCTCCTCGCCCGGCCCGTACACGTGGTCCGTCAGCTCCTCGACCGGGCGGTCGTCCTCCAATCCGGGCGGGGGGACCTGGCGGGTGCGCCGGTTTGCCGAGGTGCACGGGAACCGGTCCTGTTCCTGGGGCGCGGCGGCCGCATCGCAGGCGGAGGCCCGCTGGTCGATCAGGTAGACCTCGACGCCTTCGGCGGGGAGGCCGGCGTCGTAGCCCTTGGCGACGCGGGCGCCCAGCGAGACGAAGCGGCCCGGCCCGCCCGCCGGGAGTGCGAGCATCTGGAGGCCCTCCCCGCCCACCGGGCCCAGCAGGTAACCGGCGGACCGATCGCCGTGGACCGCCGCGTCGTCCGGATCGATCCAACCCGCCGCATACCTGTTCACCGCGATAGTGCCCACCACGAGCCCGTTCATCCCCAGGCCGGGATCGTCGGGGCCGCCGCTGACCATGTCCATGGGGTTGTTGTACTCGTCCTCGTCGGATGCGCCGGAATCGTCGGCCCCCAGACCGAACGAGTGCGGCCACCCCAGGGCGTGGCCTATCTCGTGGGCCGCGGTGTCGAGACCCACATGATCCGGATGGAGGCAACGATCGCAATAGGCCGATATCGGCAGCACCGCGCCGGCCCTCAGCCACAGGAACCGCCGGTTCTCCGGGAAGGGCTGGGCGTCGATCTGCCAGAGCCCGTCCTCGTGGGCGCTCGCGTACCTTCCTTGAGAACCGGAACTCCACTTCGTGTTCTTGTCGAGGACGATCAGAGCCCCGTCCGCCCCGCCCTCTGAGGCCTCGGCGACCTTGTCCTCGCACCCGTACCCGTCCGCACCGTCCGACGAAACCCCGGCGTCGGCCCGGACCGCCCCGCCCTCTACGAACTCCGGCCGGTATCTGCCCTCCGACAGCCATGAGAAATACGGTGTGACCTGCTCGTTGAGCAGGGCTGCCGTGTTCTTGGGATCGATGATCTCGCCGCCGTCCGCCGCGTCGCACACCCAGACCTCCCAGGTATCGGTCCCGAGCGAATCGGCCCGGGCGTACCGATGGCCGGCGATGAGGCCGAGCGGGTCGAAATCTTCCCGGTTGGCCGTAGACAGCTCCGAAGCGAACAGCCCCCGGCCTTCCCGGTTCACCGCCGCCGCGATCACTCGGTACAGCCTGTAGTTCTCCAGCCCCGTGATGGTGTGGCTTCCGGCGTCGGCGGGCAGCGCCCCGCCCGACCTCGTCCACGAACCGGCCGCAACCGAACCGGCCGCATCCGAACCGGCCGTCCGATACCAGACTTCGTAACCCTCGACCGGCGCCCCGCCGCGGTCGGCCGGCGGCGCCCAGGCCACCGTCACCGAGCCGAGGCCCTCTCCCACAGTGCGCAGCTCGCTCGGTGGGTCCGGCGGACGGGCGCCGCCCAGACCGGCGCCGGGGCGGGCCAGCACGACGTCTTCGGACCAGCCGCCGTCCAGCGTCATCACCGTTACCTCGTACCAGACGCCGTTGTCGAGACCCGAGACCGTACCTTCGCGGGCGCCCCCGCCGAGGTCCCCTCCGACCAGGTAATAGTAAGAGCCGCCCACCGCCGGCTCGGACCCGGGTTCGACAGCCGCCCGGCGGTAGAGCACCCGGTATCCCGTCGGAGGCGGGCGGCCCTCCTCTGGCTCGGGCGCATCCCAGACCACCGTCACCGACTCCTCCCCCGCGTCCACTGCCCGCACGTTGGCGGGCCCGGCGGGCGGCTCGGGATCATCGGACTGCGCCGGGGCGGCCGCCGGGAGGAAGAGCATCGCCGCCGCCGCGGCCAGCACCGCCGCCCGCCGCCGCCGCCCGGACCCGGCCGAGCAACGGAACGAAGACGTCACGTATACGTCCCGGCGCGGCGGCCCGATGTGCGGCCTGGTGCTGCGGCCTAGTGTGCGGCCCCGATGGGCCGGCCTCATGCCAACAGGCCCTCGGCGCGCAGCTCGGACTCCACCCGCTCCAGGCTCTGTTGGATTACCTCTACCACCCAAACGCCCTCCTCGGCGGTCATGACCAGCGGCGGCGACAGGATCACATGCCGGCGGAGGGGGCGCACGATCAGGCCCCGGCTGCGGCAGTGGGCCTCCACCCGGCCCGCCGCTCCGGTCTCGGGCGGGAAGGTCTCCCGGGTGTTCTTGTCCGCCACCAGCTCGACCGCGGCCATGAAGCCCATCCCCCGCACCTCTCCCACCAGAGGCGACCCGCCGAGATCGCGCAGCCGGTCCTGGAACCCGGCCCCCACCCGGTCCACGCGCCCGCAGATGTCCTCCCGCTCCATGATCTCGATGTTCATCAGCCCGGCCGCGCAGCACACCGGATGCCCCGAATGAGTGAACCCGTGGGCGTATACGGCGGAGGGGTCGGCGGAGCTGCTGATCACCTCGTAGATCCGGTCGGACACCAGAGCGGCCGCCAGCGGCTGGTACCCCGAGCTGATCCCCTTGCCCAGGGTGATCACGTCGGCTTCCATCCCGAACACCGGCTCGGCCGCCATGAAATGGCCCAACCGTCCGAACCCGGTCACCACCTCGTCGGCGATCACGAAGATGTCGTTGGCCCGGCATATCTCCACCATCCGGGCGTGGTAACCCTCAGGAGGCACGATCACCCCGCCCGCCCCCAGGATCGGTTCGAGGATGAAGCAGGCGATGTTGTCGGCGCCCAGCCGGGTGATGAGCCGCTCCATTTCGTCCCCCAGGTAGTCGACGAAATGGCCGCCTTCGAGGCCCTCGGGGGCGCGGTAGGGGTAGGGCGAGGCGGCCCGATGGACCACGTCCACCACATGGAACAGGTCGTGGTAGTTGCCGCCGGAGAAGGTCAGCGAGGCCGCCAGATAGGTAGAGCCGTGATAGGAGTTGTCGACGCTGATCACGAAGCGCTTGCTGTCCCGCCCCTGCAGCCGGAAGTAGTGGTGGACGGTGCGCACCGCCGTCTCGTTGGCGATCGACCCGCCGGTGCTGAAGAAGACCCGGTTGAAGCCGTCGGGGGCCAGCTCCGTGAGCTTGGCGGCCAGCTCGGCGGAGGGCAGGTTGGCGTTGCGGGCGAAGATCTGCCCGTAGCTCATCCGTCCGGCCTGTTCCCGGATGGCCTCCACCATCTCCTCCCGCCCGTAGCCGACGTTGACGCACCACAGGCCGGCGTTGGCGTCGAACAGGCGGTTGCCGCGGGCGTCCTCCAGATAGCACCCGTCGCCGCCCACGTACATGTCGTCCGGGGTGACCTCGGTGGCGGCCAGTTGGCTGAAGGGGTGGATGACGTGGGCGCGGTCCTGCCCGATGGCCAAGCGGTAGGAGGCGTCCGAGCTCAGAGGAACCCCCGCGGCGTCGAGCAGTACCAGGTCCGAGAGAAGCGGAGCATCCCGTCGGTGCGCACCTCCACCGCGGTGACCCCATGGAAGTCGTCGCGGCCGCCGGACACGCGGCTGGTCGTCTTGACCTCGGTGGCGGAGGCGCCGTGGTCCACCTCGAAGCGATAGTCCGATTCGACGCTGGAGCGGGCCGGGTCCGTCCGGTCGGCGGACGCCCGGAACTCGACGTGCGTGTAGACCCGGGAACCGTTGTCGTGGACGGCGCCGCCGCCCAGGGAGATAACCGCGCCTACCTTGGCGCCGGACAGGTCCTCCACCATCTCCCAACGGAGGGGTTCGGCGGCGCCCAACGGCTCGGGCAGTGGATGGGCGGGCCGGTAGTCGGGGGCTGGGAGGCCGGAGTCGGACCGCCCCACCACCGGGAGGGTGATCCGCGAAGGGTGATCGGCGTCCATGTGAAGGGTGTTGACGGCCTGTTCCGGCAGCGGCCACACCAGGGGGAAATCGGAGCTCGAGACCAGCACCCCGATCCGGTGACCGGCCCCGAACACGTAGGAGGCGGGTTCCATCTCGATGTTCAGCTCGTACACCCGCCCCGGTTCGAGGGGTTCGGGCTCGGTGCGGGAGTTTCGCTGGGAGGCGTTCCGGATGACCCTGGACACGAGCGCCCAGGGGCCGTCCGGATGGACATCCACCAGCTTGACCGAGAAGGCGGTCACTTCGGCGGTCGAGGAGACGAACAGGGACGCTTGGGGGAAGCCGGTCGCCTCGAGGTCGGCCTCGAGGGGAGGCCCCATGAACACGAGCGAGGCGGCCGCCTCCCGGCGCTGATCGAGGGGCAGCCCGGTGTCCTGGCCGAATCCGGTGATCAGCCCCATCGTCGAGAAACCCACCGCCGGGTCGTAGTCGTAGGAGACGCTCCCGCCGCCGCCCGCCCCGGTCTCGGCCCCGGTCTCGGCCCCGGGCGCATCCTCCGAGAGCCGCCCGTCCGACCGGAGATAGAATGTCTCGGCCTCGGCCCTGGCCAAGGGCCACTCGCCCTCGCTGCGCCAGCAACCGGCGGCGGTCTCCCTCCTGGCGGCGGGTTCGTCGTAACCCCGCACCCACACGGCGATGGGAGGTTCGTCGGCGATGCCGGTGTCCTCCCCCTTCAGGTGAAGGTCGAACCACCGGACGATCTCGTGGAGGTGGTCCACCCGCGGCCCCGGAGAACCTATGTTGGGGGCGATGTGCAAATAGGGGCCCATCATCAGCTTCTTGGGGACGCCGGGCGCCAGCCCCCGGTAGATGTGGAAGGGGTCCGACACGAAGATGTCGTGCCAACCGCCGATGATGAAGGCGGCGCACCGGATGTTCCCGAGTCCGTACCGGACCGATCCCTCATGCCATACCGGGCCGTCCACCGGGTTGCTCATCCAGGTGTTCAACCAGGGCCGGTTGCCGGCCAGATGCTCCTCCCATATCTCCAGCCAGGCGCCCTCCGGGTCGGCGGCCGGGGGCGCTCCGGCCAGCGCGGTCATCATGGCGTTGTAGGCCCCCGACCAGATGGAAGTCTGCCACATCCCTCCGGGGTGGCTGTTCTCGTAGAGGTCCCACCCCGCATAGATCGGTGCGATGGCCTTCAGGTGCGGGGGGGCTTGGGCGGCGGTGAGGAGGGCCGAGTAGCCGCCGTAGGACACCCCTGTCATCGCCACCGACCCGTCGCACCACGGCTGGGTGGCCAGCCACTCCACCGCGTCGTAGCCGTCCTCCCATTCCTGGAGGCGCAGCATCCGGTCGCACACCCCTCCCGAAGCGCCCGTCCCGCGCACGTCGAGCAGGGCGGTGATATATCCGTGGGCGGCGAAGTAGTCGGCGCGGGGAACGGTGAGCGCCCGGAGCATGTCGTCCTTGCGGTACGGGTAGTACTTGATGATGACGGGGGCCGGGTCGTCCGTCTCGGGCAGGAACAGGTCGCAGGACAGCTCCACCCCGTCCCGCATCGGTATGCGGACGTTGGGCCGGGTTCGCGCCGGGGCGGGTCTTTCCTCGAGCCAGGCGGTCATGGGTCAGGAGACTACACCGGGGTGTCGAATGTTCCCCGCCGTGCAGGTCTTCGGGCTTGTACTGGCGGGGATTATCTATGTTTCGAGGGGGCCCGGTTGGGGGGTGGATGGGTCATGCGTCGCTTGCCCGTCCGTCCTCGACCCGCCTATAATGGTGTCGAATGTTCCCCGCCGTCCGAGTCTCCGACTCGCACTGGCGGGGATTTATCTATATGGCAAGGCCCCCTAAGAGGGCGCGCGGATAGGTGCTCACCTGGGAAAACACTGCTTGCGGCGGTTGATGAGCCCACAGCCATAGCCAGGGGTTCCGAACTGGATCCTGACCGGCGTCTACGAACAGAAACGGCCGCGGTCCGCCTATCCGCTAAGCCGAGGTTTTTCGCGTTCTCCCGCCGAAAAACCCGGCTTCGCCGGGCCCTGCCCCCGCCGCCACCAAACCACCGTCTTCGGGCTGCGGGGGGCGTGTTACCACCGCCCGTGCCCGATGCGTTTTCAGCCACAGCTACTTCGTACCGCTCCGCCCTTCGGTCGCCTGCCTGCCTGCGGGAGGCGGTCGGCCTGGGCGGTTCGATTCCTCTCTGATCGCAGTATCCGGATTCACTGCGATATCTGCTCGTACAACACTATACAACAGTAATGAGACAACGCCAATACCCTTCCGGCGCCAATCCAAAACTTTTTTGGCGATCTTCCCCCTTAAGTCATAGAGGCAGGAAAAGGTCGATGGCCGACCGCGTTGTTCGTCGGATATGGCGCCGCCGGCTCAACGCCGCTGACTACAGGCTGATGCAGGACAAACGAAACTACACCCGGCCATAGGGCAAGGGGTCGTCGGAGGCGAACTTGCGCAGGACGTTGCCGGTGATCCTCGAGACGTTGTTGTCGTAACCGTTGTGGGAGAGCCCGGCGCCCTGGATTGGTGGGGTGCCGGGCCGGGTTGGGGGGTGGATAGGTTATGTGCTGGTTGGGGTGGTGGCGGGGGCGAGGTCGATGGCTCTGACGAAGAACGAGGCCATCTGTGCTCGGGTTACGGGTTGGGTGGGGCAGTAGTCGAGGGGGGTGGTGGAGCATCCTTTGGTTACTCCCGCCGCGTACATTCCTTCTATGGCTGCTATGACGGCGGGGTCGAGGCCTTCGGTGTCGTTGAAGAGGCCTGCGGGGGTTTCCACCGATGTGAGGTGGGGGAAAGCGGCGATCATCATCGTTGCCATGTCGGCTCGGGTGACCACCCCGCCGGGGTTGAACATCCCGTCGGGCGCGGTGAACGCTCCGACCGAGACCACCCACTGGGCGAAGGCGCGGAACCATTCGTCGGCGGCTACATCGGTGAGCTCTATCCCTTGGGGGGCTTGAATCGTCCAGCGTAGGGAGACGGCCCGGTACAGGAAAGCGGACATCTGTCTTCTGGTGACCCGATCCCCGGGGCAGTATTTGGTGGGGTCTTGGGCGTCGCAGCCGAGGGTGATCCGCCATCCGGCGATGCGTTCGATGTTGGCCTGGTGGCTGTTGCCGTCGTCGTCGCAGAACCGGCCCTGGCATACCGGCGCGGGAGGGGCGGGGGGTTGGACCGGGGGCGGAGCACCGCCGCCTCCACCTCCTCCACCGCCTCCACCGCCTCCGCCCCCTCCACCTCCTCCACCGCCGGTGTCGCCGTCGTCGGTGATCGTCAAGGCGGTCGCAGAGACGGTGAACCCGGAGGCGGCGCCGGTAACGGAAACCGTTTTGCTGTTGCCGGGGGTGGTGTCGTTGACGGCTCTGATGGTGAAGGTTCTCGTCCCTGACAGGCTGCCGGCGGGGATGGTGATCCGGAGAGTGGCCGGGCTCAGATTGGTGTAGCCGTTCCCCGACGCGGCGCCGCCTCCTACCGTTACGTTGACGGTCACGGCCTCGGTCAGTACCTTGGAACCCGACAGACGGGCGGTAACCGTCCTGGTGACGGTGCCTGCGTTTTCGGACACCGACGACTGATTCAACGACAGCCGTATCCGGGTCGGTCGGTTGTCGTTGTCCTGAATGGTGAAGGTAACGGGTGCGATGTCGAACCCGGCCGCGGTGCCGGTTACCCGCAGCGTCTCGTCCCCCTCGGCGATGTTGTCGTCGTATGAACCGGCCAAGTTCAGACCGAACACATCGCCGGCGTTGTTCTGGACGCTCGGCAGGAAAATGTCATAGACGGGTGTTGCCAGAATGGCGTAGTCGTCTCCGGCGGTGGCGGTGCCGTCCGAGACGGTGACCCGCACCACCCGGGGGGTGGTGGAGGTAGCCGTCCCGGGATACGAAACCCGTACCCGTACCTGCGGGTGGGTTCCCTCCCGGGCTGTGGTCAAAGGGTCATCGGAGGCGTCCACCAGGGACAAGATGATGTCGTTGTCGGTGATGGTCAGATCGTCGGAGTTCACGGTCGTGAAACCCAGACCGGTGAGGCCCGCCCCCAGGGCGCCGGCGTGCACCGATGTGTTTTCGGACCCTTCCACCGCCTCGTCGTCGATGATATCGAGGTCGAACTCGGCGGTCCCGGCCGTGCTGTACGCCCCGATAGTCACCGACGGCGACACCGGCTCGTAATCGGTTCCCGACGCTGCGGTGTCTCCCGACGCTCCGCCCACCGCGAGCGGCACCGTCACCGACCGGGGCAGCGTCTTGCCCCCCGCCAAGGCGGCCCGCACCCGCACCCGCACGGTTCCGTCGCCTTCTCCTACCCCTTCCAGGTCCTGGCCCTCGTCGGACTGTAGAGTCAACCCGATAGTGGTCGGTGCGGTGTCGTTGTCGGTGATTCCAAAACCGGCCGACACCACCTCATAGACAACAGAGTTGATGGTAACGTCGCCGCCTTCTATCACTACTGTCTCCGCTGTGCTCCCCTCCGCGACGTCGTCGTCGTTCAACACCACCGTGAACGTTGCCGTCCCCGATGAAGCACCGGCGGCGATGTGAACAGCCAAACCATGATCGGTCGGGGGCGCCGGGGTTTGGCTTGTTGGGTAGGAAACCTGAAAGTCTTCCCCCACCCCCCAGCCGGCGCCGTCCGCGTCCAGCACCGCGGTGCCGCCCACCGCGTTCACTCCCACCACTACCCCGCCCGAAGGTGCGGTAACACCCGACGGCAAAGAGGCCGAAATCTGCACCGTAACCGTCCCGGCTGCTTCCCCCACCGAGGATTGAACACCCGACGTTGCGGTATCCGCGTCGTCCACCGCCAGGGTGATTCCCCGGTTGGGGTCGGCGATGTTGACCGCCGCCGGGTCCACCACCAACGTCTGCCCGCCGATCGATGCCGACCCGGTCAACTTACCCGTCTCCACCCCCTCCGTGTTGCTGTCGGTAGCCGCGGTCAGATTGAACGTGGCGCTCCCGCTCAACGCCCCCGCCGGGATCACAACCGTCACCTGATCACCCGTGGCGTCGGTAGTGAAATCACCCGACCCGCCCAGGGTGGCGCCGCCGGTTCCGTCACCCGACGCGATCTGCACCGTCACCGTCGTGTCCGACGTCAAGATCGTGGATGAACCCTTGAACCGGGCGGTTACCCTCACCTCCCCCGTGGCGCCCTCCACCACCGTCCCCGGCGATACCGACAACACAATCCCTGAGTCGTCATCGGTAACCGTTACCTCGGCCGCAGTGGTTTCCCGGGTCTCGCCTCCCAGCACATAACTCCCCGCCAGATGCAGCGTTTCCGGCCCCTCCACCACCGTGTCATCGGTGATCGACAGGCCCGGCAGCGACACCGCCCCAGCACCCGGGCTGGCAACCCCCGTGCTCGGAATCGTCACCGACAAAGCAGGATTCGGCGGCGTATACGAAAAATCGTCCGCTCCCGCAGTCCCCGCTGATGGTGACCCCAACGTAACTACCGTATCCGAACTCAAACTGTTGGTGGTTACCCCGGTCGGAAACGAAGCCGTAACCGACAGACCCGAACCGTCCCCGCCCTCGGAAACCGTCCCGGAAGAGGTCAACACCACCGCAGTATCCACCCTGTCCACGATCGTCGCCTCGGCCCGAACCACCGTAAACCCATCCACCGCTTCGCCGTCCGTCGTTGCGCTTTCCAGCGTCACGTAAAACACCTTGGGCGGCTCCGCTGCTGTGTCCGACCTGATATTGACACCGAAACCGACATTTCCTGAAACAGCACCCGCACCGATATTGATAAACCGTCTATTAGACAACGTACTATCATCGAGACTGTGAAAACCATCCGCAGGGCCGGCCCCCATCGCGGCGGTGCCGTCCTCTGTTGTCAACCGCATCCTCAGATTGCTGCTGTAAGTAGAAGTTTCACCGCTGAACCTGGCCGTCGCGATCCTGGAAACCCCGGCCTGTGCTGTTCCTTCCTCATACACCGGATCATTCAAAGTCACCGTAACCGTCCGGTCGGCATCAGTAATCACCAAACTGGTCGGCCTTACCGCATACCCCGCAGATGTTCCCGTGAAACGGATCGTCTCATGATCCTCGGTAACCGTATCCCCGACAGGCGTGATCGTAATGTCGGCGGTTCCGCTGGTAGAACCATCAGGGATCGTAACAGTAATCGCCGAGGCCGAAGCGGTGTAATCATCCGACGCGTCAGCGGTGCTGCCCAACGCGCCCACCGACACCGACACATCCAAGTTACTACCGCTCGGCGCCGTACCCACCGCAGCCGTAACCCGCACCGTCTGCGCCCCCCCGTCCTCACCCAGCGCCGCAAGAGCCACCGGAGGAGACTGGGTGTCGGTCAAAGAAAGCGTAATCTCCGAACCCGGATCCATGATCCTCAACGAAGTATCCGTAACAGTCACCGCCGCGCCGCCCACATTCACCGTCCCGTACGCCGACAACGTCACCGTCTCCCCGCCGGCCTCGACCGCGCCGTCATCCACAGCCGTCAACTGAAAAGTCTTGCTGCCGCTGGTCCGACCCGCCGGGATCCTGACCGTCAACCGCCCATTGGAATCCAAACCCGAAGTAGTAAAATCAGTTGTCGCCGTAGCCGTCCCACCCGCCACCTGCACCACAACATCCGTGGGCGACGTCAAAACCGACGTGCTGCCCGCGAACTCGGCCACCACCGTCACCGACTGCGCATCCCCGCTCTCCGCCACTACCCCCGGCGACACCGACAAACTGATATCAGCATCATCATCAGACACCGTCACCAGCCTCTCCCGCTCCTCAAACGTAACCACCTGGGCAGCACCCGCAGCAAGAGACGGCCTACCCACGATCCGCAACCGCTCCGGCCCCTCCACCACACTGTCATCGACAACAGCCAACCCCCTCAAAATCACCGAAGAACCACCATCGACTGCAGCATCACCCGCGTCGATAGTCAACGAATGCAACGACGTGTACGAAAACTCATCGGCGCTCAAAAACCCTATCCCCGGATCCGTCTCCTCCACCACCGAAAAGTCTACCGTCGTATCAGAAGTCAACAAAGAACGAGGTTCACCAAATAAACCACGAGCGTGCATCCCGGCCTCAGTCGACACATCAGTCCCGGACGAACCCTCCGCCACCGTAACATCATCACCACCGTAACTGATCTGCACATCATCATCGATAATCAAAGCCTGCGCATTGACAACCGTAAACCCTTCCACCGGTCTCACACCTATCCTGAAGGTCTCGTCCGGCTCCGCGATATCGTCAACCCAGGAGCTAAGGTTCTGCCCCGAGTCAAAACCGCCGGTCCCGTATAATGTCCCGCTAGTAATGGACACATATTTGGGAGAAGCCCACCACTCTTTCAATTCAGTATAAACATCGTTGTGTGAGCCTCTATCTTCCCCATAAGCTACTTCAGCAGTCTCACTGAAGGCATCTATTCGCATCTGCAGATTACTACTGTATGTGGATGAAGTAACCCCTTCAAAACTAACTGTAAACTGTGGCAAAGGGCCAACATTACAATACCGACATTGATCGGTATTCCCCACTGAATCCGTACCTTCATAAATAGTTATGGGAGAGTCCAAGGTAACGACAATGGTACGGTCGGCGTCGGTAATCTGCAGGTCGGCCTGGTTCACGGTGTACCCCGTGGCCGAACCGGTGAAACGGATGATCTCGTGGTCTTCGGTAACCCGATCCGACAGAGGAGTGAACGACAGAACGCCCGAAGACCCGCCGGTCTCCCCGGAACTGATCGTAACGCTCGCAGCGGCGGCGGTGGTGGTGTAATCCCCTCCCGCCCCGGCGGTAGCAGTGGTACCGGTATCGGCGATAGTGACCGTCACCTCGATATCGGCGGGCGCGGGCGCCGGAACCGCAGCCGTCACCCGCACTTCCTGTGTTCCATCGTCCTCGCCCAGCCCGGTCAACACAACAGGCGGGTCGGCATCGTCGGTGAAACCGAGCGACACCACCGCATCATGAATAGACATCTCCGCTCCGGTCACCGACACCCCCGCCGATGTTCCCGAAAGCTCCACCTTCTCCCCCCCGGCCTCGGCGTCAGCATCCACATGAGCCCGCAAATCGAACGACCCCGAACCGCTCACATCCCCCGCCCCGATAGTTACCGTGAACTCATTACCCGTCTGATCAGTCGAAAAATCACCCGTCTGCGACAACGTCGACCACGTACCCAAAGTCGCCCCGTCCCCTCCCGAACCCCCCGCCGCCGACACCACCACATCCGTTCCCGCCGCCAGATCCGACGCCGACGCCCCCGTAAACGCCGCCGTCACCGTCACCGTCTGCGCACCGTCATATTCCAGCACCGCCGACTTGTCCAACGACAACGTAACGCTGTCATCGTCGTCATCGGTAACCGGCAAATTAGCATCAGCAATCGTGTAACTCGTAGCACCCGTAGCAGTAGCAGAAAAAACGATCGTCTCGTCGCCCTCCACACGCGTGTCGGACAACGCAGTCACCGTCAAAGCCGGCGAATACCCTATCGTGTCTCCCACCCCGATCGATATCGTCGTCGACGACGCCGAAGCCGTGTAATCATTCCCCGCACCCGACGCAGCCGTACTCCCCGCAGCCCCAACCGTCACCGAAACCGACACCGCCGACCCCGTAACCGCCGCCGAAGCCGTCGCCACCACCCGCACCGTCTGCGCCCCGCCCTCTTCAGACACCCCTGTAACGGCCGACGCAGGACTCCCCCCATCATCGAAACTCAAAGTAATCGACGCAGACTGCCCCACCACCCCAACGGGCGCAACCGGCAACACCCCCACCACCAAACCAACCAACAACCCCCACCCCAACCAACGCCTCGACATAGACCGCCCCATCATCGACCCTCCTCCAATCCAACCCCCCCGGGTGCACCGGAGGTGCAGAAGCCGACTGATAATAACAAACGTTTGAGGCTTCCACCACCGATATATGTCAAAATCACAAACGGACCCCGACGTTGGACTCCACCCAGCCGATCCCCCTACGGCGCAACAGCTCCATCACCGCCGGAAACAGGATCATGTGAGCGCCGGAAAGAACAGACAACCCACGGCGCGGGAAAATGACATCGATGTGTTTTCATCGACGGTCGGCTTAGCGCCGGCGGCCTCCCGGCATGACTACGGACGTCGGTATTCTGATGTCGCAGATACAGACCTGAAACCGGCCCTCCTCGGCTAACCGGTCAGGGCAAGGGGTCGTCGGAGGCGAACTTGCGCAGGACGTTGCCGGTGATCCTCGAGACGTTGTTGTCGTAACCGTTGTGGGAGAGCCCGGCGCTCCAGGCTATGGACCCGGTGGAGAACACCGCCCCTCCGTTCGGATATTCGAAGAGCACCATGTCCGCCCGCACCAGATCGTTGGTGGTGCCGGTCTGCTCTGAGTTCATGTGCATCACCTCCTCCACCACGTGGTGGAAAGTGTCGTCGAACTCGGTGGCCGAAGCCAGCAATAGGGCGTGGGCGGGCGTTCCCAGGTCGTGATCCAGGCGGTCCACTTCGTAACCGGCCACTCCCCACCCCAGGTTCAAGGTGTCGAAGTCGCCGATCGCCTCGTCGTCTCCTATCCCCTCGAAGACGAAGGCGGCCCTGGGGTCGAAGCTGTCCGGAAGCCGGTGATAGGCGGCGTTGACCCCGTTGCCCCCCTGGGCGGTCATGCCGACCCCCACCAGCTTCTGCGGCGCCCGGTTGCGGAACCGCCACAGACCTCCCGGCTCTCCCGTGGTGCTGTGGTGGGACTCTTCGTGCTCCGTCCTCCACGAGCCGGTGCCGTTCCAGCGCCGCACTTCGATCACGTGGGGCCGCTCCGGGTCCACCGAGGTGACCCAGTAGAGGCCGTTGCCCCCCAGGTACATGAAACGGCCCCCGCCGTTCAGGTAGACCTCCAGCGCCGCCAGCATGTCCTCGGTCCAGTATTCGGGGTGGGTGCTGGTTACCACCACCTTGTATCCGGAGAGCAGGTCGGCCCCGTCGAAATGCACGTCCTCGTCGGTGATCACGTCGTGCTCGAATCCGCGGCTCTCCATCCAGTCGATCTCGTGGAGGTCGGCCGACAGCAGGGCCGGCGCCCCCAGACCCGCCCCCAGCGTCCGCTGCTTGTTGTTGGGGCGGAAATTGAGGACCGGCTTGAGGATCGATGAGTAGCAGATGCCGCTCCCGTCGGTGTGGAGGTCGTACAACCCCCCCAACTTGTTGTCGACCATGTAGTGCTCGGCGGGGAGAAGGGGGAAGTCGATCTTCCTCCCCTTCCCCTCCATGTATTCGACCAGGACCGGGTTGTTGGCCAGGTGCTCGTTGGCGTAGGCCATATAGGTGTAGGTGCTGAGCAGGAAGGCGATCCGGGCGGTGGGGGCCCCGGTCTTGGGGCGCACCGCGAACGGGAGGTAGTCCTCGGCGTCCTCGGTGGAGACGCGGAAGGCGTACACGGCGCTCTTCAGGTCTTCGGGGATGGTGTACTCGAAATCCACCTCCCAGCCGGCGTCCTCCAGGTCGTCGTTGTTGAAGCGGATGGCGGCGTACTGCTCGGGAGCATGCTTGAAATCCACCGCTCGGCCGGTCCAGTTGTGGCCGGTTACAGCGCGGGTGGGCATGTTGACGACTTTTCCGTGGAGGCCGTTGGGGGAGGTGTCCGTGACGGCGGTTGCGGCGAAGTCCCGTCCGAAGTCCCAGGCCGCCGCCAAGTCGGGATCACCGGATACCCGGGCGCCGTTCTCCCGCCAGCGGGCGATTTCCTCGGCGCCGGCCGCCCGCCCCAGGATCACCGGGTTGTCGATCTTCCCATTGTAGAGCCCGGCCGGCTTCCCGCCCCGCCTGTAGCCGGCTATCACCAGGTCGGCGCCGTTCTCGGCAGGGCCGCCGGGCGTTGCCGGGCCGGAGGTTTCCGCCGCCGTGTCCATGAGCGGCCACCGGTCGAGCGGGCGCTGGTAGAGGCGCAACGAGCCTTCCTCGGCGTCATACACCCCGGCGGCGAAGTACCACTTGGCGGCCTGGAGGGGCACGCCGCTGCCGAGCGCCTCGACCCCTTTGCCGCCGCCGTGGCCGACCCGCACGGAGAGGGCGCCCTCTTCGTCTATGAAGAGCCCGTAGCCGGCACCTTCGTCCTCGTCCCATTTGGTGACCACGCCTTGGAGGCCCTGGTCGGGGGTGGTGGGGTATATCCAGGCCTGGATGGTGAAGCTCCCCACCGCCAGACGGGGATGGTCGGGCGCCGCCGCATACGAACCGGGTGTCAGTTCCTGCACCCGGCCCGGGTATTCGCCGTTGGCCGGGGATTCGACCATCTCCATCTTGGTTCCGGGGCCCCTGGGGTGGTCGTCGCCGTTGATGACGCGCACCAGCTGGGCGCTATAGCCGGGCTTCCGGCAGCTCACCATGAAGCGGATGGTCTCCCCCGGCTGGGCGCCCCACTTGTCGGAATAGCCGACGATCTCCATTTGTGACCTCCACGTCAGACGGCGATCGCAGGCAGGCGACCGATCCTCCCGATGACGATACCCCTTGCTCCCTGTTCTTTCAATGGAACCTCTCTTTCGATGGAACCTCGCCGGGCAATCCCCTGCAGTACTCTTCTACCCGTACCGAGCAGGAGCACAGAGCACAGGATGAACCCGTCCGACACGGACCTACTGGATCTCACCGGGCGGGTGGCGGTGGTGACCGGCGCCGCTTCCGGACAGGGCAAAGCCGCCGCCCTGAGGCTGCACCGGGCGGGCGCTTCGGTGGCCGCCCTGGACCTCGACGCGGAGGGTCTGGCCTCCCTGGGGAACGGCATCATGACCCTGACGGTGGACACCTCCGACCCCGCAGCGGTGGAGGAGGCCTTCGACGAGATACGCCGGTCCCTGGGGCCGGCCTACATCCTGGCCGCCGCGGCCGCCGTATGGGCCGGATGGAACAGCATCCTCGACCTCGACTACCGCGATCTGGAGCGCATCTTCCGTATCAACACCTTCGGAACGCTCTACTGCGTCAAGAACGCCGCCCGCCACATGACCGAGGCTGGCCGAGGCGGCCGCATCGTTATGTGGTCGTCGATCGCCGCGGCCCGCGGCCAGCCCCATGACATCCCCTACACGGGCAGCAAGGCCGCCCTCGAAGGGATGGCCCGGGCCATATCCGGCGAGCTCGCCCCTCGCGAGATAACCGTGAACGTGATCGCCCCCGGCGCCATCGACACCCCGATGCTGGGCGATGCCGACCTGAGCTTCTACGACACCGTGCTGCCCGGCCGGCGGGTCGGCGTCCCCGAGGAGGTAGCCGAGATGGTGGCCTGGCTGTGCTCGCCGCGTTCCCGGTTCGTTACCGGGGCGGTGATCCCCATCGACGGCGGGGTGGCGGCGGTCAACGGCCCCTGGATGCTGTCCCGGACTATCCGCTCCGCCGACCCCGCCCTCGTCGACGCCCTGAAAGCAGACATCTACCCGGCAGACCGCGAATAGCGGCGAACAGCGGCAACCTCGGCGCACGTCATAGGCGCACGTCATACTTGATACTTGGATAGTCGAAGGAGGCGGAATGACCAATCGAGTGATGACCGTGACCGGCCCGGTGGATGTGGACGACTTGGGCCTCACCCTCATGCACGAACACATATTCCTCGACCTGATGCGGGACGCCTGGGTCTTCACCAACATCCTGAACGACCCCGAGCTGGCCGACCTCGAGCTGGATCTGCTGCGGAAGGCGGGGGGCGTCACCCTGGTCGACCTCACCTCCAAGGGCCTCCGGGAGTACGACAATCCGCTCCTGTTCGACCAAGACCTGAGCCGCCTTCCCCATCCGTCGGCGGTGCGGCGGGCGGCGGAGCGGAGCGGGCTGAACATCATCCTGGGCGCCGGCTGGTATCACGAGAACTACTACCAGCCCCGGCTCTGGAAGATGACCACCGACGAGATCGCCGAGGAGATGATCCGAGAGGTCCGGGAGGGGGTCGAGGGCACCGATGTGCGGGCCGGGATCATCGGGGAGATCGGCGCCCAATACAACCGTCTGTCGGCCATCGAGGAACGGGTGCTGCGGGCCGCCGCCCGCGCCCAGATAGAGACCCGTGTAGGGCTGACCACCCACACCACCAGGGGCATCGGCGGCTTGGAGCAGCTCGATATCCTCGAGCAGGAAGGCGTAGACCTGCGGCGGGTGGTGGTGGCCCACTCCGGCGGTCAGCCCTACCCGGAGTACCACGCCCGGATCGCCCGCCGAGGCGCCCATGTCTCCTTCGACCGGATGGGCAGCCTGCCGGAGATGAGCGAGTTCCACCGCAACCGGATCCTGCGCAACATCCGCAAGCTGATAGACGACGGCCACTTGGAGAAGATCGTCCTGTCGCACGATGTCTGCTACGCCGACGATCTGACCGTCTACGGAGGCTTCGGCTACGCCTGGCTCCTGGTAGAAGGGCAGGAGATGCTGGAGCGTGAGATCGGCCTGACGGAGGACCAGTGGCAACAGATCATGGTAGAGACCCCCAAGCGCATCCTGGCCGGCTGAATACCCTCCCGGATGCCTTCCTTTCGGCCGGCCTGCCCGTTAGGTTCGGCGAATCCATAGACTGGCGCCAAGCCAACCGCCGCAGCCGACGAAGGGAGCATCATGCCCGGCCTCGAACACTTCTGCCATATGGAGCTCACCTTCGAGATGAAGATCATCGGGGCTGTACCGTCCGGATTGCGCGCCGATGCGTATTTTCAAGGCGCCGCTTCCGGCCCCCATTGGGAGGGCGAGATACCGGTGGAAGGGGTGGACTACGTGACCATCCGTTCTGACGGCAACCTGAACCTCGACCTGCGGGCCACCATGGGCTCGGGGGAGGACATGATCGCCTACCGGGGCACGGGGGTATCCATCAGTACCGGGGAGAACAGCGCCGAGCCCCGCGAGCTGATCACCTTCGAGACCGCAAGCGAGAAGTTCGCCTGGCTGAACCGCGAGATCGCCGTCGGCCTAGGCCGCAACGAAGGCCCCGACTTGGTTATAGACTTCTACCTGGTCCGCCCCTGACCCCGGTCGTTCTCCGGTCAGCCCAACCCTGTTCGCCGACAAGCCGCATCCATTCCTAGAACCACTGCGATCTATGAATAGGTCAGGCAGCCCGTCTGGATGCGACACGCACCACATCCTCCAGCTGGTCGCCGGGCACCCCGAACTCATCTGAAACGTCGGCGAGGGACTCACCCGCCCAGAACCGCTCCAGCACGTCGGACACCCGCGCCCCTCCGGCCCGGAAGATCGGAGATCCGAATGACATAGCGGGGTCCACGACCACTTCGGCATGCCGGTAGGCGGGTACCCGGATCAGCGTGGGGTAACCATCCTCGCCGTAGACGATTCGCTCCAGGTAATCCAGAACGACCTCGCCGAAGACGTGCTGTCCGCTACGAACCGCCGCCAGACGGGAGGGCAACCCCCCGCCGAGATGCGCCTCTGCGTAATCGAAAAAAAGCTCGGCGCCGTCGGTGTACAACCTCTTCGACGCCAACGCATAGTCCAACCCGATCTCGTCCTTCAGAGCCTGCAGCGCCGGCCTGATCCTCTGCATGGGCACCCCGCTGCGGCGCATCGCCGCGAGCACCAACGCCTCGGCGAGGCCCACGAACGGAATCGACGGCCGGCCGCGTCCCGACGGCGGCATATAGGTCACAGCGGCCGACCCCTTGGTCCAGCGAGACAGGGTCTGTACCGGTACATCCACGATACGGGCCGCTTCAGTCACCGCATAGAGCGGCACCCGAAACCTGAGACGATCGAAGTCCAGCGCCAACCTCCCACTCTCCGATCCCCCTATCAGGCTAATCACCCCACCCGTATACATCTGGAAACACGCCGTCCAACCGGGCCGTTCATCACACGAGCCGCATTGACGGCGAGCGCCGAACAGACCGGGACGGTGCGCGGGAAGCCTGGATTCCGCCCCGACATCCTGATCGTGCATCGGGCGGGCAGCCGCTCATCATCGAAACCGAGGTACATCCGGCCTCGACCGTCGAGCAGGACGCCGTGCTGTCTCTGCACGTCCGACGCCCGCTGACCAGGGGTTATGGTCACCGGTCGACGGGCCGCCGGCGTCTTGCTCGGCGCCTTTCCCAGGTTCTGTCTCACCCGTTGGGTATGGTGATGTCGAAAGGAGGAAAATGGTGACTGTCACCCGTCGGATAGTGGGCAATGCCGCGCGGCGGCGAAAGCGCATGATCGCCTTCGGCTGGTACGGGGGCAAGTTCAGCCATCTCAATTTCATCCTTCCGAACCTGCCGGAGGACGACCGCCATTTCTGTGATGTGTTCGGCGGGTCGGCGGCGGTGATCATCAACCGCCGTCCTGCGCCGGTCGAGACGTACAACGACATCGACTCAGAGGTAGTGAACTTTTTCAGGGTTTTACGGGATCCGGATACCAGCGATCAGCTGATCAAGGCCATAGCCTTGACGCCTTTTTCACGAGAGGAGCTGGTGAGGGCTTTGGAGCTCTCCGCCGATCCGTTGGAGCGGGCGAGGCGGTTTTTCGTGCGGGCGCGCCAGACCCGGACGGGGTTGGCGCAGACTTCTTCCGAAGGCAGGTGGGCGCATTGTCTGCTGACTTCTCGGGCCGGGATGGCCGGCGCCGTGTCGCGGTGGTTGGGTTCGGTGGAGGGTTTGTCGGAGATCGTTCAGCGTTTGCAGCGAATCCAGATCGAGAACGCCCCCGCCTTGGAGATCATACAGCGTTATGATTCGGCCGATACCCTTTTTTATATAGATCCGCCCTATGTGCATGATGCCCGCGGTGATTCCAAGGCTTATGGGGTGGAGATGAGCGATGATGATCATCGGGAGCTTGCCGGGTTGTTGTTGGAGATAGAAGGCAGGGCGGCGGTGTCCGGTTATCGCACTGCTTTGTACGATGATCTGTTTGGATCATGGCGTCGAGTGGATGCAGACCCCAAGACCTGTCATTCGGTTAGGCAACCGAGACAAGAGTCACTGTGGGTCAACTACGACGACGGCGGCGTTCTTCTCTGAACCGGTCATCGTATTCTGAGTAGTCTGCCAGAGTGTTTTGCGATGAAGGTAATGGACAATACGGAGGCAGCCAGTTGGCTGGACAAATCGTGGCGAGCTATCGTGGCAGAATCCAATTTGGAGTCTGACCCTGAGATAGATATCATTCAGAATTCTAGCTATGTCTCTATCAGATATGTTCTGATTACACAGTTGTTGGGTAAATTCGCGGATGGAAGCCGTGATGCGTTGTGTCTGCAGAGGGGTGCTAGGGAGAGGGCTGCCGAGGAAGGGCGGTGGGATCCTCGGAGTTTCTGCGCCCGTGTAGTGGTTCCTTGGGTTCAACGTACCGACAATGTGTTGGGAACCAGCACCGATCCGTATGTGAGTAAGCCTTTGCGTAGGCGGCGGATCGATGAATGGTCTACACCGTTGAAGGCGCGAGACGAGTGGGACAGGGTAGAGCGTGTTCTACGAGAGGTGCAGGACCGTGACGATCCGGCTTTTACCGAGCAGACCTTGCGGAGATGTCTAGCTAGTATTGCCCGACGGTATCTTGAGCTCGACATCGAATATGCTATTCCGGTTCGGGTTAGCTACTCACAGTTGATCTCTGCTGTAGAGCGGTTTCTAGATGCCAAGAGTGGAGGAGAGCGTCCGCTGATTGTTGCCTCTGCATTATTACGGATTCTAGGCAACCAATTCGGCCTTTTCGATGAGGTGACAAGACAGGGTATCAATGAACCTGATGATCCTAAGGGATCTCCAGGAGATATCCTTTGTTATCTGTTGACGAAGGATGCGAAGGTTCTCATACTGGCTATTGAGGTAAAAGACCTGGAACTTACACTGGTAGATGTGAATGCTACGATCCAGAAAGCACGCAGGCAAAAGTTGGCCGATATATTGTTTATCTCTCCTGATATATCCTCTAAGGATAGAGCGGTGGTGGAAGACAGATTTTTCGAGGAATGGGCCAAGGGCCTCAACCTCTACCAGCTACCTTTGCTAGATATCCTGAGAGTGTTGGCGGCATTGTCAGGCGAAGGTATACGCCCGGTGCTGCTCAAAGAGATCGGGGACGAAATCAACCGGTCTGCCTCCCAGCCTGCCCTCAGAACGGCTTGGGCCGACGTCCTGCGTTCAACGGTGGGGTAATGACTGCTTCTAGGGCGATCCCTTACTTCTTTTGAGGGTCGGTAGCAGAGGATGACTTTCCCTTGCTGGGGCTGCTGACACTCGGCTGAGGCTTGATCTTGGCTAACCAATCTGCCGGAGGCGGCTCAACCTCGCTGGGCAGAACATCAGCACCCATGTAGCCTTGGCTGGGCTTTCTAGATGAGTGTCGCTTTGCCTTTTTACCCATAGTCTCTACTCCTTTCACTAGGCTGGAACTCCATATATTCTACCTCATCCCAACGGATAAGCAAACCGCGAGATTTATCCAGCTCATCTGGTTGTAGTTTACCAGCATCATCCACTGTAACAACATGAGCTAAATATATGTCTTGTGATGCAGGGTAGCCTGCCACATAAGAGCCTTGCCCATAAAATCCCATTTTTGATTCACCAGATTTTGTTTGCAAATAAACCCAACCCGATAATCCTTTACGGCCAAACAAGCGGTCCCAAGCGCGAGGAGCAGGATATCCACCTGCTAAAAACCTAACCCACCTATACCACTTATATTCTGATTTGCGAGTAGCCCATCCTGCAAATAAACCGGCAGACAGCGGTACTATCACATATATTGCTACGCCTGGCCAAACCAATAAATTAACATACTCGCCTTTAATTATCTGATCCCAGTATGAGGACCACAAGTGATAAGTCAAAGGAAGAACAAGGATATGAAATAAAGTCGCAAAGCGTGCAAAACGTAAGAGATTATTCTTGATGCCTGTAGTCCATCTCTCGGCTAATAGTTCAAAGGACCAACTAAACATAGTACCTGGTAAAATGGCTAACCAGATTATAAACAGCGTTTGTAAGTTATCGGCCATTTTCCTTCCTGGTTAGTTGCTTTTGGAGGGTAGACCTCAGGTTGTCGATCCCTTGAAACAACTACGGCCACCGATATACGGTGACCGTAGGACTCGCCGACGGAGCAATACTCAGACGGTCAATGATGAGTATATACCCAACAACCGCGCGAGCGCAATCTGCGAAGGGGCCTCTACCGCCGCTCGACGGCTCCGCAGGCCGCGCGTCCGCCGGTGCAGTCCTCGGCCCCGTAGGCGTCAGGTTTGGCGTACACATGCTCGACAAGTCCGCACGAACAGGGATCAGGCGGGGGTCTCCGGGGCTCTGATTATCTCGATGCGGTCTCCTTGGCCGTAGAGATCGGCGGCCAGCTCTTGGACGGCGGCGGCATCGATCTCCCTGAGTTCCGCAAGCAGGCGGTCGGACGTGGGCAGATCGTCGTCGTCTAGATAGAGGCGGCTTACCAGCACCGCCAGCAGGTCGGCGTTGGAGAAGAAGCCGTAGTCTCTCTCCAACACTGCTTTGGCCTGTTGGAGCTCCCCGGTGGAAAGACCCTCGGCTGCGACATCGGCGAGGATCGACAGTACCTCGGCGTGGATCTCTTCGAGGCGGTCGGGGTCGGAGGTAACCGTGATCTCGGACAAGATCACCGGTCGGGGAGTCCGCAGGGCACCCACAGATACGGGGGTGTTGTAGGAGGCGCCCAATTCCTCGCGTATACGCTGGAAGAGGCGGCTGTCCAACACCCTCTCCAGTACGGCCGCCGCAACCACCTCGGAGGTCGTCACCGGGCGCTCGGCCTCGTGGTAGAGATCCAAGACGGCGCTCTCGTCCTCCCCGACCGCCACCTCGCGCCGCACCACGCCGCCGGGTTTGGCAGGCCGTCGGTCGATATAGGTTTCGGCCTCGCCCGCCGGGAGGGTGCCTATGTAATGGCGGGCCCAGAGCTCGACTTCGGCTAGGTCGATGTCCCCCA
This sequence comes from uncultured Acidimicrobiia bacterium, assembly GCA_958295745.1. Lineage (GTDB taxonomy): Bacteria > Actinomycetota > Acidimicrobiia > Spongiisociales > Spongiisociaceae > CATQHD01. Next base: position 1,278,830 of record OY282370.1, read on the forward strand.
CCACCGCCACGACCATGTTGTCCACGTCCCCCAGCCGCCCCCGGTAGATGTCCAGCAAATAATCGGCGGTGAGCGATTCGAGCTGCTCCCGCGTCGCCGCCGGACGGTGCCATTCCGCTTCGTAGCGGGCCTCGTTGTATGCCGTCCAGGCCTGCCAACCGGGGTTGACCTCGGCCAGCGAGGTGCGTATCTCGGCTTCGTTGAGCGCCTGACGGAAGGACACCTCGTCCACTCGCGGAGCGGTCACCAACAGGTGCAGCAGCTGGAAGAGGATATGAGCGTCATCGGATGAGGCCCGCCCGCTGAACCCTTCCACGGTCTCACCTATGAAGGCATCGACGGCGGCGTTTCTCTCATCGAGGAAACGGTTGAGCTGCGGCTTGGTCAAGTCGCCCAACCCGCTGCCCGTCACCGCGCCCACCGCCCTGGGCGACAAGGCTCGGGCGCCGGGTTCGAGCAGGGACCAGCCGCCCAGCGAGAGAGTCTGGAGATCGACGGTCCCCACGTCGATATCGGAGTACACGAACATCACCCGGGCGCCGTTCGCGAATTCCCATTCGACCCCGTCCAGAACGGGCAGATACCTGACGGCTGTCGGTTCGGCGGGGCTGGGCGCCACCATCAGCTCTTCGATGTCGGGGGCGATCCTCGGAGGCTCGCTGCGGGGGGAGGCGGCCGAAATGGCCGCTTCCAACTCGGCCTCGGTAGGAATGCTGTCGGCGTCGGGTCCGACCGCGATCACTATCGGCCCGGCCCGCTCCATAAGCCATCGATAATGATCGGTCAGATCCTCGGGGGTCAGCTCGTCGAGCAGGGCCGTTATCCGCTCGAAACGGTCCACGGCGGTGCCGACGTCGGCCCCGTACAGAAAATGGGAGGTGTAGCGCTGCGCGAACTGTTGGTCGTTGGCAGTTGAGGAGCGCTCGAGCTGGTACTCCAGATCAGCAAAGAGCTGCTCTACGGCGTGTTCGAGGTCTGCATCGGTGAAACCGTGTTCCTGCGCCGTCAGCAAAACCGACCAATAATCGGCCGAGGCCGTGTCTAGGTTCTCGCCCTGCCAGTTGGTCCCGTAATAGCGCAGCGACCGGTTGTGGGTGAAGCTATGGAAGTCGGGTCGGTCCACCTGGTAGAGGTCGCCCCGGTAGTAGGCCTCGTCCAAGCGGTTGCGAATCATCTTCTGTATGAGGTCCTCCATGACCAGCTGTCTTTCCCCCCCGTAGGTTCCGGCGTCTACGAGCGGTATTGGAATGTCGAGCGAGATGTAGGAGAAGCCCTGGCCTTCGTCCACGACCGTGTAATAGGACGGTCGGGGGTCGGGCGCGGTCTCGGGTACCTCCAGAGGCGGGGCGCCGCCGGCCGGGAGTGACCCGAAGTGCTCCGTTACCAGGGCTTCCAGATCATCTACCGGCCAATCTCCCACCGCCACCACCGCCATGTTCGAGGGAACGTACCAAGTCTCGTAGTAAGACCGCAGATCGTCGGCCGTCATCGACTCGATGGAGTCTTCGCCGCCAAGCGGATCGCGGCCCTCGAAGGGCGTCCCCTGCGTATATATACGGTCGAATTGGGAGGAAACGTAGCCGTAACTGGTCTCACGGGCGGACCGCATCTCGTCGAGCACCACGCCGCGCTCCGTCTCGACCAGGCCGGGATCTAGGGTGGCTGCGTGGGCCATCTGCGACAGGGCGTGGAAGGCGATGGTTACGTTGGCGGGCGCGTCGGGCGCCAGGGTGAGGTCGTAGACGGTCTCCTCGTAGCCTGCGTATGCGTTCAGATCGGGGCCGAGCTCCACGCCGAGGTCGCGCAGGATCAGCTCCAGGGAGTTGCCGGTGTAGGAGGAGGTGCCCCGGAACAGCATGTGCTCCAGGAAATGGGCGGTGCCCAGACCCGGTGCGGGTTCGTTGATCGACCCGGCCTTTACGACGAGCCGTATGCTGAGGCTCCCGCCCGGCCGGTCGTTGTACCGCAGGTAGTAGGTGAGGCCGTTGTCGAGGACGCCTACACGCAGCTCCGGGTCGGCGGGCAGGGGATCGGCGGGCTCGTGGAACTCCGGTTCGGCGGGCTCTTCGGGCGCGGTCGTGACAACCTCGGGTTCGGGGGCGGACTCCTCCGGCGGCGCCTGGGTGGTCGTGGTGGATTCGGGCGGCGGCAGGGCGGTGATGGTGGTGGTGGTCTCCGCAGGAATCGTGCCGAAGGTGGGATCGGAGCTTTCCGACGAACACGACACCGCGGCCAAGGCGGCCAGCGCCGGCAAAACCAGCAACACCCCGATGCGTCGGATACGGCCGACATGGCCCTCCGGCATCCTACCGCTCCCTCTTCGGGGACCCGGACCGCCTTGCGCCCAAATCTGCACGCAGCCGGGCGACGGCCGCGTCGGACTCGGCGGCCGCCTCGGAGAACCCTTTCCGGGTTTTGGCGCCGGGGCCGTTCAGATAATCCAGCACGATGGCTTCGGCGGCTGTGAACTCCCCGGCCGCCTCCGCCGCTTCTGAGGCGATGGATCGGGGGATGCTGGTCACCCCGTTTCGGTCGCCGTGGAGCAGGTCGCCCTGGTCCACCACCAGTCCGCCCACCCGCACCTGCAGCCCGACATGGAGGGTGCGGCAATAGCCGTGGGCGCTGATCGTGGATCCGGTGAAGACCGGGAAGTCGACGGCGCGCACCTGATCCAGGTCACGGCCCGCCCCGTTCGTCACCAACCCGACCGCTCCGAAGGCCCTATAAGTGGTGCACATGACCTCACCGAACACCGCCGCGGCGGGCGGGTCGTCCAGGTCCTGATAGACCACCACCGGCGGGCCGTCCAGCTCCTCGAAAACCTCGATCTGGTCCTCCAGCGAACCGTATACGTCCTTCCCGGACGGCAACCCCGCCGAACGGAAGGCGGCGGTGGCGGCCAGGCCCACCATCGGGGCCATATCCGGGAAAGCGCAGCGAATCCGGTGATCCATGTAGCCCCGATCGCGAGGCCGCACTTCGAACAGCTCGATCACGTTGCATATGGTCGGGGTGTCGAACTGCCCGAGGCGGGCGAGGGTCGATGGGGTTATCGGCGCTTCTTCTGACATCCCGTTGCTTCCTGGCGGCCCGTTGCTTCCGTATCTCTGTCCGGCGGGCGTTGCCAGTGTACAGTCTGATATTCCTTATCAGGAAGGACGGCGAAGGGTGTGGGAGATCCTCGGCGGCGACCTGGAAAGGGTCATCATCACCGCTCTCGAGGCCGCGGGGGCGCCGGAGAAGACCACCCGGCTGGTGGCCCGTCATCTGGTCGACAACGACGTTATAGGCCATCATTCCCATGGCGTGATGAGGCTGCGGGAGTACGTCGACGCCATCGACCGGGGCAGTCTGATACCCGACGCCCGGCCCCGCATCACGGACGAATCGACTTCCACCGCCCGGATCGACGGCGGCTGGGCGTTCGGCCAGGCAGCGGCCGAATTCGCCGTGGATGTAGCTGTCCGCAAAGCCCGGGAAGCCGGGGTCAGCGCCGTGACCATCCGCCGGGTCTGCCACATCGGCCGCCTGGGCCGTTATGCGGAGATGGCGGCGGAGGCCGGGATGGCGGCCGTAATCTTCACCTGCGGCGGCGGACGCGGCATCAACCAGGCCCCGTTCGGCGGCCTCGACCGCAAGCTCAGCTCCAATCCGATCGCCTTGGCCTTCCCGTCCGAACTCGAAGGCCCGTATGTCGTGGACATGGCCACCTCGGCGGCGGCGGAAGGCAAGGTCCGCATGCATCGGGCCCAAGGCCGGGAAACCCCGGACGGATGGCTCATCGATCGCAACGGCAACCCCACCACCGACCCCCGCGACCTCTACGACGGCGGCGCCCTGCTGCCGATGGGCCATACCGAAGGGCACAAGGGATACGCCTTGGCCTTCATGGTGGAGCTGTTCGGCGGCATCCTGTCGGGCGGCGGCGTGCCGGGAGACCCGGCCGATTCCTTCAGCAACGACTCGGTCTTCATCGTTCTCGATCCCGGACGGTTCGCACCCATCGACGAGCTGACGGGGCGCGCCGCCCGGATGACCGACCACATCAAGGACACCCGGCTGCGGGACCCCGCCCGGCCCGTCAAGTATCCGGGAGAGATCGAGGCCGCCGCCCGCACCGCCAACCGCAACGAACCCATCCGGCTCCCGGAGGCCACCCGGGACGGCATCCTCTCCGTGTTGCGGGATCTCTCACTTCCCGAACCCGCCGCCCTCCGCCGCGGGCTCTGATCGTAAGCTGTGAATATGGATCCGGATTTGGGGATATATGGATCCGGTAGGATTCGACCGCGATCTTCTTTCCGAAGGAAGGCGGGCGATCATCTCGATGCGGGGCATCCGTAGGATGCACGTCAGATATTCGGATCCCCGCAGTTCCGAACCACTGTCGAGCGCATGACCGACGAGGCAACTCTCGAAGAGATAGAGCGGCGGGTGCTGTGGCTGGCCGTGCGCATGGTCGACCACGCCAACCGGGACCGCAGCACAGAGATCAAGGTGGGCGGCCACCAGGCGTCTTCGGCATCCCTGGTCTCGGTCATGACGGCTTTGTGGTTCGGGCACATAGGCGGCAACGACAAGGTGGCGGTCAAACCCCACGCCTCCCCTGTCTATCACGCCATCAAGTACCTGACCGGGGAGCTGAGCCGTTCCTACCTGACCGGGCTGAGGCGGCTCGGCGGGCTGCAGGCCTACCCGTCCCGAACGAAGGACCCCGACGTGGCCGACTTCTCCACCGGATCCGTAGGTTTGGGAGCGGTGGCGCCCTTGTTCTCGGCGGCCGCCCGGCGGTACGTGGAAACCAAATTCGGCCCGCTGGAACCGGCCCGTTTCATAGCGCTGCTGGGCGACGCCGAGCTGGACGAGGGCAACGTCTGGGAAGCCATCGCCGAGCCCGCCCTGGCCGGTTTGGGCAACGTGATGCTGGTGGTGGACGCCAACCGCCAGAGCCTCGACCGAGTGGTGCCGGACATCGCCGTGGGGCGGATGGCCAACGCCTTCGCGGCGGCCGGATGGCATGTGGCCCAGGCCAAGTACGGGCGGCGGCTCCAGCATCTCTTCGCCCGCCCGGGCGGGGCCGTGTTGAAGGAACACATCGACGGCATGTCCAACGAGCACTACCAGAGCCTGTTCCGCCTGCGCGGTTCCGATCTGAGGGACCGGTTCCTGTCGGGCGCCGCCCTAGGCGTGGCCGAAGCCGTCTCCGGGGTGAGCGACGAGGAGCTGCCTTCGGTGGTCCACGACCTGGCCGGACACGACTTGGCCGAGCTGATCGAATGTTTCCGTTCCTGCGATGCGGAGCGCGACCGCCCGAGCGTTGTGTTCGCCTTTACGGTCAAGGGCTACGGCCTGCCCTTCGCGGGTGATCCGCTCAACCACGCGGCTCTCCTCACCCCGGCCCAGATAGACGACCTGCGAACCCGCACCGGGTTGACCCCGGAAACCGAATGGGACCGCTTCGACCCCGACAGCCCCGCCGGGCGCCTGTGCGCCGGGGTGGGAGGCGAGATCAACAACCTGCCGCCGCCGCCCAAGCCCGTCCTGCCCCTCCCCCCCGCGGTGGGAACCTTTCCCCGCAAGGCCGCCGCGGCCAGGCCTCTCTCCACCCAGGACGCCTTCGGGCGGGTGCTGGTGCGCCTTTCCGATATCGACGGTGTGGCCGAGCGGTTGGTGACCGCATCACCGGACGTGGCGATCTCGACCAACCTGGGAGGCTGGATCAACAGAACAGGGGTGTTCTCGCCCGACCGCCGGCCCGACTATTCCGCCGCCGAGGCGCTGCTGCGCTGGAAACCCGGCCCGGACGGCCGCCACATCGAGCTCGGCATCTCCGAGATGAACCTGTTCATGTTGCTGGGCCAGCTGGGCCTCTCGCACGAGCATCACGGCGAGATGCTGCTGCCGATCGGCACCGTCTACGACCCCTTCGTCCTCCGGGGCTTGGACGCCTTCATCTACGGCGTATACGGCGGGGGGCGCTTCATCGTGGTCGGCACCCCGTCCGGCATCACCCTGGCCCCTGAGGGCGGCGCCCACCAATCGACTATCACCCCTTCGGTGGGAATGGAGCTGCCCGAGGTCGAGTTCGTGGAGCCGGCCTACGCTCAGGCGCTGGAGTGGCTGCTGATCCACTCCCTCCACCGGTTGGCCGATCCGGAGGGCGCCTCCTCCTATCTGCGCCTCAGCACCCGGCCCATCGACCAGAAACCCTTCTACGAAGCCCTCGAGTCGACGGGAGAAGACGCCCTACGCGCCGCTGTCCTGGCGGGCGGTTACCGGTTGCGTGAACCATCCGATCCGGCCCTGGTTCCGGTCATCCTCGCCGGGAGCGGCCCGGTCATACCGGAAATGCTGGCGGCGGCCGCCGAGCTGGAAGATGAAGGAGTCGGCGCGGCGGTGATCTCGATCACCAGCCTCCACCGGCTCTACCGGGGCTGGATACGCTCACTGCGGGATTCACAGTCCCGGCTGGTCAGGCCGCAGGACGATCATCACCTGGCCGCCCTCATCCCGCCGGAGCTGCGGCGGGCCCCGATCGTCACCGTGCACGACGCCGCCTCGCACACGATGGCCTGGCTGGGATCCGTCTACGGGCAGCGGGTGGTCCCGCTCGGAGTGGACGACTTCGGGGAGTCGGGAACCATCCCCGAGCTGTACGACAAGTTCGGCCTGCAGGCGGACCAGGTGGTCAACGCCGGCCTGGCCGCCCTCTCCGCCAACGGAGACCTAGACGGCTGAGCCTTGGCCGACATACGGGGTGAAGGACCCCCTCGGGAAAGCGGCGGGAAGGCACGGGGAAATTACATGCCTATTTTGGCCGTCCACACCTCGATGCCCGTCCGGGAACGTCGGACTTCTCTGTAATAGTATTGCGTCCCTTGATATTCGAAGGGGAAGGGCTCTTCTCCAAGCCGGCCCCGGGTCAGGATAGGCCCAGCCTCGGTTCGAGCAGCTCCGCGTATTCACGCGGTATCTCGCAGTGCGCGGTGACCAGACTGTTGGATACCTGGCAAACCCCTATATCCGCCGCCGAGGCCAGGAATACTCCCATCGGACTCCCGGATAGCCAGCGATGTAGCATGACCGCAGCACGAGAGTCGGTTTGGCCGCACGGGAGGATCACGGATGGCAGAACACTCGCCGGGCATCGACTGCGAGGTGATGGAATCGACGCTCCGCTCCCTCGACCGTACCCCGCTTCCTCCGGGCGCCAAGGGGATTCCACCTCAACTAGAGGATGAACCCTGGACCCCGGCCCGGATAGGTGCGGCCGGCCTGAACGCCCTCCGAGATCTGCCGACCCCCTTCGCGATCCTCCGGCAGAAGGCCCTCCGTCACAACGCCGAAGTGATGGGGCGGTACTGCGCCGACAACGATGTACTGCTCGCACCCCACGGCAAGACGACGATGGCGCCGGCTCTATGGAAACTCCAGTTCGAGACCGGTACCTGGGCCCTCACTGTGGCCGTGCCGCATCAAGCGGTCACCGCCTACCGGTTCGGAGTGCGCCGCATCCTCCTCGCCAACGAAGCCGCCGACGCCGCCTCCATGGAACGCCTGGTCAGGCTGGCAGACCAACCCCAGGTCGAGCTGTACTGCTTCGTCGATTCGACGGCGGGGGTGCAGGCCTACCGGGCGGCCATGGACCGCACCGGGATCGAACCGGCCGGTCTCCGGTTCCTGATCGACGTCGGGGTGGCGAACGGGCGGACGGGATGCCGGAGCAAGGCGGAAGCCGAGGCGGTGGCACGGGAGATCCAAATATCCGGGGCCGGAGTGATCGCCGGTATCGGCGCGTACGAAGGCCCGGTCGGCGAGGACCGGTCTCCCGAAACCATGGCCGCGCTCGATTCCTACCTCGAGTCGGTCGCCGATGTCTTCGGCGACTTCCACCGCATGGGGGTCTTCAACATCGACGGGCCGCCGGTGCTGACCATCGGAGGGTCGGAGCTCTTCGACGTGCTCCTCGGATACATACGACCGGCCCTCGCCGCCATCGAGGACTACCGGCTGGTACTCCGGTCCGGCTGCTACCTGGTCCACGACCACGGCCACTACGCCGAAGCCGGACCCAGCACCCGGCCCGGTTGGGCCTACACCCCATTTCAAGGGGCGCTAGAGGTCGGCGCCACCGTCATATCCAGGCCCCAGCCGAACCTCGCCCTGCTCAACGTAGGGCGGCGGGACGTGGGCATGGACAAAGGTTCCCCCTCGGTCATCGCCCCCCTCCCCCCCGGCGGCAACCCCCTCCCCATCTACGCCCTGAACGACCAGCATGCCTTCGTCCACCCGCCGGACGCGGCGGCCCTCCCCGTAGGCACCCTCACCCGTGTGGGGATATCGCACCCCTGCACCACCCTCGACAAGTGGCGGGTGCTGCTCGTAACCGACGACGACTACAACATCGTCGACACCGCAACGACGATCTTCTGAACTCCGTCTCGCCGAACTACTCGCTCCGGCGCGGGCTTTGGTGTTCGAGGTTGTAACACAAACCCGGTAGGCTCAGGGAATGGTCGAGACAGAGCATACCGAGCATCACGAGAAGGCCGCCATATTCGTCGAGCATCTGACGATCCGTAACTTCAGGGGGATTCGGAAACTCGACCTGCGCCTGCAACCGGGCCTCACCCTGCTCGTAGGGCGCAACAACGCTGGCAAGTCACGTATCCTGCGCGCCCTGCATGTGGCCGTAGGGGGTAAGCAGGCCAAACGTGATGACCTAACCGTAGGATCGAAAGGCAACGCCGAGATCGATGTGGTGATCGCTCCCCGGGCGGCAACGCCTCCTAGTGATTCCACCCCGCTCGCCTCAGAGACAAAAGACTCCGGTGAGGAGACCTTCGAAAAGTCGGTAGAACAACGGATAGGTGTACGGATCCCTCATATCTCCACCGAGCCAGAGCGCCAGCGGTTCGCGTGGCGAACAACTATCTCATCGATCAGCGAGGGTACCGGGGCCCGCAGCCGATCACTTGTAATGACTTATGCGAACGGAGAATGGAATCCACTAGTAACCACCACCTTGACCACAGAACAGCGAAACCTCTTTGCCGCGGAGCTGGTGGACGCACAACGCGACTTGGACACAGAACTCCGGCGTCCTGGCAGCGTGTTGCGCCGTATCCTGAACGATTTGAACGTACCAGAACAAGAGCGGGAAGAGCTGGAAGATCAGCTTGCCAAGTTAGGTGATGAAATCGTCAACCAAAGTCGCACTCTTCAGGAGTTCCATAAAACCCTCAAATCATTAAAAAGATATATGGATGCTATGGGGAATACAAGAATCGACGCAGTGCCGGGCACTCTCGAAGAACTTGCCCGAACGGTAGGTGTGAGCTTCGATACAGGCCAGGGACAACTGGCAGCAAGACTGCAGGGATCAGGGGCGCGCAGCCTTGCCTCTCTGCAGGTACAGGATCTGTTCTATCGTATACGTCTAGGAAGCGACGGCACCAGCTTACGTCCACACATGGTGACCCTGATCGAGGAACCCGAGTCCCATCTTCACCCCCACGCCATCTTCGAGTTGCCAAACTTGTTGGAGAACCAGTACCGCCAGGTCGTAGCCGCCACCCACTCACCGCAACTAGCTACAGTCGTTGACCCAGAAGCCCTGCGGCTGGTGCGGAAATCATCGAATGGAGATCACTTTGTCATCGATTTCGGTCCTGCCGAGGAGGAATATCCCGATACTCCTCGTACCAAGAGGCGACAGTTCCATGTACCGGAGATGGAAAAGCTGAAAAGGATGGTGGAGCGGCCGTTCGGAGATCTGTTGTTCGCAAGGGCCATCGTGATCGGCGATGGTGCTACCGAAAGGGCCTTTCTGCCGCCCGTACTACGCGACGCCTTGGGCCATATGGCACACGGTATATCAGTCGTAGATTCCACTGGAATGAACCCCAATCTTGTTGAGGCGGTGATAAAATTCTCTCGACACGTTGAAGTCCCTCTCCTAGTACTGGCTGACAACGACTCAGCAGGACGTAAGCATGTGAACCGACTCCTACAAAACAATAAGTTAGACTGTAACCAGGTCATATGGATACAAGGTGATCAGAATAACGGAAACGATGGTGTCAGCTTAGCAATAGAGCAGATGATGATCGACTTTGACCTAGAATTATGTCAACGGGCATGCCAAACCAACAATCTACCTTTCGACACCAAAGATATTGCTTTTAAATCTATGAAAAGTAACAAGGGAAGTATGGGGGTTGCCATTGCGGAGGCGTTCGTGAAGGCCTATCCATACACAGACCACAGACCGCAGTGGCCAAAATCTCTGAGAGAGTTGATTGAGTGGTTGCGCCGCAATCTTAGTGGTAAAAGAGAGGACAATTGACAGTGGTTACTATCAGAGGCTCTCGCGAATATTCGCTAACCACAGAGCAACAGAAAATCGTGGAAAGTAAGGTACCTGCGGTGCTCGTCAAAGCCGCCGCGGGAACTGGCAAGACCGAGATACTGGCACGGCGGATTGAAAGCTTTCTTGATCAAGCCGACAACGGATACGCTCATGTGATGGCGATCACCTATACGACCCGAGCTGCCGACGAACTCAAGCGGCGTTTGAAAGCTAGAATTGGTGATCTGCCATCAAGGATAACAGCACAGACGATCCACGGCTTTGTCCACAACATGCTTCTCTATCATGGAACCCATGTAGGACTGCCCGTAGACTTTCAAGTGCTCTCCAACAATGAAGACCGCGTCGAGCTATTCCAACGGTTCAACGATACCAACTCGTATCCTGACGAGAAGCTCCTGTCGAAACTGGACTGGGCCCGGGCAAAAATGAGGGACCACCCACACCTCGAGCTGTGGCGGCGAGCCCTGAGCAATGCGGGTGCTGTGGACTTTAGCGAGATGCTGACCAAAGCATATGAACTGCTCCTGATACCAGCGTTCGCCCGTCTGTACGCGCGCGTCTATGGTTTGATCATCGTCGACGAAGCACAGAATCTCACGGAACAACAATACCAGTTGATAACGGCTCTAGCCGGGTCGCCTGTCGATGTTGTCGGCCCGCGTATTCCGATCATGCTGCTGGGCGATCCCAAACAGTCCATCATCCAGTTCGCTGGCGCCGATAACACACTGATGGACCGATTCGCCAAGGAATACGATGCCAAAGAGTTCGCCCTAAACAAAAACTTCAGATCTGCGGAGAACCTAGCAACCCTGGCACGAAATGTTGCAAGGAAACTAGAGAACCAGAGCTTCGCAAACGATGAGAAACTTACATACCCGGCACCTGGACGCATAGAGATGCGGGAGTACCCGGACGAAAAGGCCGAAGGTACTTACATCGCCGATTGGGTGGACAGACTTCTACAGGAAGGACTGCCCCAAGAGGCACTGGGGAAGGATGAACATTGTTATTTAACTCCCGAGGATATAGCTGTGCTGGCTCGTAGTTCATCGGCGCTGCGCTTTGCTAATTCATTCTTGAACGAGAGAGGTCATGAAACAGCACTAGCATATAGCAACAAAGACTTCATGGCAACATCCCTAGGCCGGATTTCGATACTGCTTATGAGAAGGCACAGCACACAACATAAGATGACTGCGGGATGGGGTCTTTGCCGTGAACTAAACATCCCCGACTTCAATGCGGATAAGGACGAGAAGGTTACCGCCACTCTCCGTACTCATCTCCTTGACGACAGCAACCTTGGTGTCCTCATACCATTGCTAGACGCTGAGACACCTATGGACTTCGTATCAGCACTGAAGGGTTGCAATCTGCCGGAAAACGGTACGCCGGATCCATTGCTTACCGGGTGGCACGACGACCAGGAATTCATATCAGACACCTGGCAAGAGTTCGCCAATTCAACGCGGGCGGCAGACCAGTCATGGGCCCAGTTTTCCCTCCACATGGACCGGTCTCTGCGCGGCCGCGACTTGGGGCCGGGTGTCCGGTTACTCACGGTACACAAGGCGCAGGGTCGGGAGTTCAAGGCCGTCGCCGTCATCGGAATGAATGACGGGCAGTTCCCCGACTTTCGGGCAACATCAAAGGAGGACAAAAAATCCGAATTGAACATCTTCTACGTGGCGGTCACCCGGGCGTCGCGCGTCCTGTTGTTGACCCGAGCGAGACAACGGAACACGCAGTACGGGCCTCGCAATACTGAACCTTCCCCTTACCTGAAATATCTCAGCACCGAGGGCGGGTCTCTCTAGCCTAGTCGATCGACTCTTCCAGGGCCTGATCGCTCAGGTCTATCCAAATGGTCTTCAGCTCGGTGTATTGCTCATGGGATCCTCTCCCCGGCAGGCGGCTATCTCCGTCAGGGGTTCCCCATTGACCGGGTTGACCGTCAGCATTGTCTGCCTGGAGATAGCAGGCCGGAACTTGCCGTCGATGAAAGCGTTGGAGGGCTACGCCGCCGCCGAGGCCAGGGCGGCGTATTCGTCCCTGGTGAGCAGGTCAACCATGGGAAGTGCCTTCGCCTTCGACGGCCTGGCGGACCGCGGTCTTGAGCGTGCGGATCACCTGCTCCAGCTCCCGCTTCTCCTCCTTGGTGAGGGAGCGCAGAGGCCGGCGGGTAGCCCCGGCGGGCAACCCCGCCAGCCGCGCCCCGAACTTGACCCCGTGCACGAACTTGCCGCCTCTCTCGAGGGTGGTCATCAGCGGGAGCATCGCCTTCATGATACGCCGGCCCATCTCGAAGTCGCCTTTGAGGACGCACGCCTCGTAGAGAGCGATGTGCTCCGCCGCCAGGAAGTTGGAGGCCGCGCACACCCAGGCCCGCGCCCCCCATACGAAGAACTCCAGAGCCTGGTCGTCGGCACCGCAAGCCAGCGTGATGTGCGGATAGTCACGGGCCAGCAGGTGGAGCCGGTCTATGTCGCCCGAGCTCTCCTTTATGGCCTGGAAGCGGGGCGAGCGGCTCACCCGGCTCAGGAATTCGGGCCCCATGTCGGCCCCGGTCCGGTGAGGATAGTTGTAGAGCATTATCGGCAGACCGGCGGCCCGGTCGATACGCAGGGCGTGCAGGGCGTTCTCCTTCTGCGTGGGCGACGCATAGGGCGGGGATCCGACCAGGAGGCCTTCGATACCCCGGTCGCGGGCCGCTTCGGCCAGCAGAACCGCGTCCTCGGTGCGGCTGGCAGACACCCCCGCCATCACCGGAATCCGCCGCCTCACCACATCGACCGCCATCTCCATCATCTCCACCCGCTCTTCGATGGTCTGGGCGTAGAACTCGCCGGTGCTGCCTCCGACCACCACGCTGTGGACCCCCTGGCTGATCAGGTGCTCCAGCATCCGGCCGAAGCCCGGCCTGTCGATGCCTCCGTCCTCCCGGAACGGTGTGATCACCGGCGTGACGATGCCTTCCATCAACATCGTCATGGGCCGACTCCTAGCCGGGCGGCTTCCGCCTGCCGGTAGTAATCCGTGTAGCTCATGACCTCGACCCCGCTCTCCAATGCGTATTCCACCAGGTTACGCAACGATATCCCCGGGTTCCCGATTTCGAGCTCAGGTAGAGGTTCAGGCCGGAGCACCGCCGCGGCGCAGCACCCGGCCGGCGGCGGTCGCACCCATCCGGCCCGCCTCGATGGCGGCCTGCCCGTTCACGAACACGTAGTCCATCCCCGCCGCCGTCGCCCGGCCGTTCTCGAAGGTGGCTCGATCCTCTATGCGGGCCGGGTCGAACACCGCCAGATCGGCCGCCATCCCCGGCCGCACCACTCCCCGGTCGGTCAGCCCGTACCGGCCGGCCGGCATAGAGGTCATACGCCTGATGGCGTCGGGCAGCTCCAGCCACCCCTTCTCCCGCACCAGATACGCCAGCACACGGGCATGGGCGCCGAAGCCCCTGGGGTGGGGACGGCTTCCCCTGAACAGGCCGTCGGAGCCCACCATTCCCAGCGGATGGGTCGTGGCGCGCCGGAGCTTGGCTTCGTCGTCCCATCGATACACCATCAACACCCTGAGTCGGCACTCGGCCAGCAAGGTGCAGACCGCCTCGGCAAGAGTGCCCCCCGCCGGCCCGACGGCATCGGTCAGCGGCCGCCCTTCCAGCCATCGGTAGGGGCCGGGCGGCAGCGCAGAGAAGAAAGCGTCCTCCGGGCGGGCGATGTAATCGCCGAAGAAGGCTTCTATATCGGGGGCCAGCCGCGACCGTACCGAGCCGTCCCGCAGCAACTCGAACATGCGCTCGGGCGGACCCTGATCGACCCACTGGGGGAGGCAGAACGCCAGATGGCTGCTGGCGGCCATGTACGGGTAGGCGTCGAAGGTGACGTCCATCCCCTCGTCAAGGGCGTCGGACAGCCTCCCGTACAGCCGCTCCGACCCGAACAGGTGCGAGATGTGCACGGCCGCGCCCGCCTCCCGGCCCACTCGGAGGGCCTCCTCCACCCCGCCCTCGACATCGCCCCGGATCCCCCGGACATGCGACGAATACACCCCGCCGTACTCGGCCGCCGCCTTCGCCACGGCGATCAGCTCCTCCGCGGCGGCGTGCCCGGAAGGGAAATAGTCGAGGCCCGTCTGAATGCCGGTCGCCCCCTCCTCCATCACCTGGCGGGTGAGCTCCTGCATGTGCTCTATCTCGTAGGGAGACGCCGGGCGGGGATCCCACCCCACCGCCTCCGCCCGCACCGCGTTGAAACCCACCTGCGGCACTACGTTTATACCGACCCGCCCGTCGAACAACGCCAGGTACTCGGCGGTATCGGACCATTCCCAATCCGGGTCGGCCGCTCCGTTGAACACCTCGAGGTATGCCTTCATCTCGGCCAGACGGGGCGGGGAGAGCGGCGTGTAGGCGAAGCCGTCCGGGGCCAGCAGGTCGGTGGTGATCCCCTGCCGGAGGCGGGCTTCGAGGCCATCCCCCCTCAGCAGGGAGAACTCGGAATGGGCGTGGACATCGATGAATCCGGGGCATACCACCGAGCCGTCCGCGTCGACCGTCCGGCGGGCCCGCCGGCCTTCGAGCTGCCCGACCTCGACGATCCGGCCCCCCGCCAAGCCCACATCGGCCCGAAACCCGGGGCACCCGGTCCCGTCGACCACGGTTCCGCCGGTCAGCAACCAATCCAGCATACGATCTCCGTCCTCTCAATCACGTTTTACGAAACATAGATAATTGGAACCGGTGGCAATCTTTATACCAAGATACCTGGACAGCCGACGCAGCCGTATCTGGTACTATCACCCTGAAACCCTCCCTCTCAGCATGGCACATAGTAGCCATCCTTAGGACGGCCTTGCCGTCGCCCCCATAGGATGTCAACATAACATCAAGTGGACTGTCCTGGTGTACGTCGTTGACAGCATCAGGAAAGGGCGTAATAGCCCCAGCAGTAATAGGTTCCCAAAATATGACAAGCGGTCTACCAGTACTCTCCTCATAATTGCGAATTTTCTTTTGGCGTTCATATCGAGATGCTTGCAGTGCGTGGAAGAAGGCGCTTTGTGTAGGAGTGTCAGACAGAGAAATCTCAGGAGATGACATATCACAGAACTCGAGGGCGCCTTGTCTTTAAGTCTCTCTTGTCCCCTACGCGCCATTTTCCCTTATTGATGGGCTTGATATCTGCGTAGCGACGGGCAACACGCCTCGCTGCATCCTCCCTGATCCTGCAGAGGCGGAGAATGCGGTCATAGATGGTCTCGTCATCTTTACGGGACTCCGGAACAGCGAAAGGTAGGTCGCCGCCCACCACACCGGTTCCTTTCTGTTGCCGACAGGTAAACCAGATTGTAGACACCAATCGGTTGTTCCGGGTGGGAAGAGGCTGTCGCTACGGGACGGACACCCAACACGAATCGCCGACTGGTCGACGGCTGGGGGCTACTCCGCCTACCAGCTGACGTCACGCAAGAAGACACCTCCGTCGGGGACAGATCTGTCGTTCTTCCCGCGACGGCCTCCCCTTCACATGCGCCGGGCGATTAGATTCTGAGGCACCGAGACGAGGAGGAACTGGGCTATGACGGTCAAAGCACTGGTCGGGGCGAGGGTCATCGACGGTACGGGGCGCGATCCGATTGACGATGCGGTGGTGCTGATCGACGGGGAACGGATCGATGCGGTGTTCCGCAGGGGGGACATGGAACTGCCCGCCGGCGCCGAGGTGGTGGATACCGGCGGCGCCACCGTGATTCCCGGCCTGGTGGACTGCCACGTCCATGTCGGGGTGCTGGCCGACAACTCCTTCCTCCAAGTGGACGACCCCGGAGCCTTGGCCGACCAGTTCATGACCACCCTGCTTCACCGCGGGGTGACCACCGTCCGGGACACCGGCAACTTCGACCCCGACCAGGTGTTCCGCACCTTCAAGAAAGGCCGGGCCGACTGGCCGCGCTTCTTCGGGGCCGGAACAATCCTGGACGGGCCGGCCGACCCCCCGGCGCCGTGGCGGTGGCTGGCGATCATCGACGACGAGGCCTCGGCTCGGAGGGAGGCGGCCCGGCTGGTGGAGGCCGGAATGGACTTCCTCAAGGTATATGTGTGGGCGCGGCTCCCCGTGCTGCGGGCGGTGGTCTCCGAAGCCCATCGGCGGGGAGTGCGGGTGGCGGCCCACGTCGGTCACGCGGTGACGGTCGAGGAGGCGGTCAAGGTCGGAGTGGACGCCCTCGAGCACGTCCGGGTGGGCAGGGAGCTGGTGCCGGAGGACCTACGGAGCGAGTTGGATGCGCTGCCGGGCCGCATATTGGACCCGCTGGTCGGTTTCCAGGCATGGCGCTTCATCGACCCGGAATCTGATCTGGCCGACCGGCTCATCGCCCTGATGGCCGAGCGGGGCACCTTCATCACCCCCACGCTGACCCTCTCCCAGAGCATCCTGGCCGGCAACACCCCGGCGGGATCCTGCCCCGAGGGCCTGGACGAGATGCCGGAGGCGGTGACAGACCAGTGGCGCCAGTACGCCTACCCGTTCGACTACAGCGAGACCGACTGGGAGCAGGCGCCGGTGGAGCTCCGCAACCAGATGGCCTTCATCGGGCGAGCCCAGCAGGGCGGCGTCAAGGTAACGGCGGGCACCGACCTCACCAACCCGTTCGTGGTGCCGGGACACAGCATGCATGAGGAGCTGCGCCTGCTCGTGGAAGGCTGCGGTTTCACCCCTATGGAAGCCATCGTCGCCGCCACCGGCCGGGCGGCCGAGCTGCTGGGTCGGCAGGAGGATCTGGGCACGGTAGAAAAGCGCAAGCTGGCCGATTTGGTGGTGCTCGACGGCGACCCGCTGGCGGACATCGGCAACACCCGGCGGATCACCGCCGTTTATAAGGGAGGCCGGGCCGTAGGGTAGGAGGTCGGCGGGCCTTCACCGGATCCCGGGCCGAGTCCGCAGGCGGGTTTGATGCGGCGGCCCCCAGAGAACCTCTCCGACGGGAGGGCGGCCCGCCCTTGCTCTCCCCTCCGTCGCGCCGAGTCCTGCCGGGCTTTCTATCTCCTACGCCGTCGAACGACCCTGCCTCGCCCTGCCGGACCGAATCCGCCCAACCCGCCTGTCCCTGCCCTGTTCGACGTTCTTTCCGCCCCCGGACATCCGAGGACCCGGGGAAATGGACGGAGTAACCATTCACGGCTCAGGGACAGACAGTCAGGACCCGTTTTTCGCGTTCTCCGCCCAAAACCTCCGGCTTCGCCGGGCCCTGCCCCCGCCGCCACCGATCCACCGTCTTCGGGCCGCCGGGGGCGTGTCCGCCCGGCTTGTGCCCGATCCGTCTCAGCACAGCTAGTCCGACCGCCCCCGCCCCTTGGAGGCCCGCCCGGGAAGATGACCGAAGGGTCGGCGCCTCTGGGCCGGGGAGTGGTCTTCTATGACCCCAGTGATCCGCGGAGCCACTGGAATATCTGTTATCCAACACTATACACCCTACCTATGACAATTTCAATACCCTTGTTCTCCATCCTCGGTTTCTGCTTGGAGGGAAATCCGCAGGGGGTGCTCAGCCGGAGACGATCCGGATCGGTGCGCCCATCGCCTCCTGGGGGTGGATATCTATGACCCCACTCACTTCCCTGACTAACCGGACCCCGTTGCGGCGCAGCACGGAGGAGGTTGCCGCTAGATCCGCCGAAGACAGGACCAGCCGGTCGGGACCCGGCAGCCATCGATCCGGTCTGGAGGCGGCGGGGTGATCCGGTTCGGGGGCGGGTGCGTAGATATCCAAGACAAAGCGCCCGAGGCGGCAGCACCAGTGAAGGCCTTCCATGATCCAGCATCCATCCGCCAGCCCCAACCCCTGCTCGCAGATGCGCACCGCCGCCTCCACATCGTCCACCCGCAGGCTGATCCCGGCCACTCCCCCCACCCGATTTTGATGGCGCCAGGAAGGGTGTCCGCCGCCGCCGCCGCCCGCCGTCAGCTCCTCCTCCCCGGTGATCCAGTCGATCAGATAAGGCCACGGCTTGCGCCACGGGGAGCCGCCCGGCACTACCAGCCGCCACTCCACCAGCCCTCCGTCCGGCCGCATCCTGTTCATGTAGAAGGGGTCGGCGGTCTCGATGCCCAGCGCCCTGAACCGGGCCGCTTCCCGATCCAGACCGGATCCGGCCAGCACGTAACCCGCCAGGCCCGCCCCCCGGCCTGCCAGGAAGTCCACCAGGTCGGCCCCGAACCGTCCGGCGGCCCGCGCCCGATCCGGGTCTTCCACGGCCAGCAGCTCCAGGTAGTCGAGGCCGAAGCGGACGATGGCGTTGCGGGTGCCGAGCGAAGGGTGGCGCCCGCCTGCTTCCACCTCGAAACCGAGCCTGCGGAAGGCCGACATCCCCGCCTCCAGATCGGTCATGGCGACCACCGCATGGTCGAAACGTACGATCATTCCCGCCTCCTCCACTCCGCTTGCCCGGCGGTGACGGTACGCCCGCCGCCCGCCGTTGCTGTAATACGGGAGCGCTCCTCTGGTCCTTACCGGCCGCCCGCCAGCGCAGGCAGCACCTCTTCGGTCACCCTTCGGAACTGCGCCGCCTCGTCGCGGCCGGCCAGCCGCAGGGTGATGGTGGTGGCCCCCGCCTCTACGAAGCGGCGGATCCGGGCGGCGCACCGCTCGGGATCCCCGACCGCCGCCCACCGATCCAGGAACCCCCGGTCGTATTCCACCCCGTAGTATTCGGCCAGGTAGGAGGCGACTTCTTCCATGCCCCGGGCGCGGTCGTCGGTGACGTATATGTTGTAGTACAAGCAGGCCTCGAATCCAGCCCCGATTGGGCGGCCTTCCTCGGCGGCGTAGCGGCGGATGTCCGCCAGGTTAGCCGCGAAGCTGTCCGGCGTGTTGGCTGTGGTCATCCAACCGTCGCCCAGCCGGGCTACCCGCCGCAGCGCCCGCTCCGCCAGCTTCGGGAAGGCGGGGTTGGGGTTGGCGGTCACCCAGATCGGCAGGGGCTGCTGCACAGGACGGGGCAGCACGGTCACCCCTTCGAAGCGGTTGTAGGTGCCTTCGTAGGAGGCGTTCTCGGTGGTGGACACCAGGCGCAGCACCTCGATAGCCTCCTCCATCCGCCGGCTCCTCGTGGAGGGGTCGATCCCGAAGGCGGCGAATTCCTCTTCGAACCGCCCTCCCCCCGCTCCCCGCTGCCCCTGGCAGGCCGCGAATATCGACCGGCCCCCGGAGAGATGATCGAAGCTGAGCCACTGGTAGGCCATCAGCAACGCGTCCCGCAGCGGAGTGCTGGCCATACATCCCACTCCCAGCCGGACCCGTTCGGTGAGGGCCGCCAGCGCACCGAGGGCCACGAACGCGTCCAGCCTCGGTTTGGCGAAGATCGAGTCGCCCAACCAGACCGAGTCCCACACCTCGGCGGCGTCGGCTTCGGCGGCCAAGGCCAGCATCTCCTCCACCGTGGACATCCCCAGCAACACGCTGCGGTTCGACAGGGTGAGCCCGTACTTGGCCCTGCCTCCGTTCCGACCCTCCACCTCTGGTACCTCCTGTTCGGACATCAGCGCCCACCCGCCGCCGCCCGGAATCCTAACCCCCGGCACTGGGAAGCTGGCGGCCCGGGCTCAGGAAGGCGGCTTCCGGAACAGGCTGCCAAGCCGTCGAACCCTCTACTCCTGCCAAGAAAATGGGCGTAAACCGGAACAAGGGTATTGTTGTTGTCACATCAATGCTGTATAGTGTTGGATAACAGACCCCGCAGCGGTCCGGAAGCTGCGGTCATAGAAGTCGTCCCATCCACAGAGACGCCGTCGCTTCGGACAGGTTACGGCGGCGGTCCGGAATGGGCAGGACGGTTGAACTTGCTGTGCTGAGACGGATCGGGCACGGGGCCGGGCGAGCACGCCCCCCGCGGCCCGAAGACGGTGGATCGGTGGCGGCGGGGGCAGGGCCCGGCGAAGCCGGCAAGTTTCGGGCGGAGAACGCGAAAAACGATTCTGGGCCGGTACATCTGGTCGTCTCGGCGGCCCGATTGCGAAATAGTTCTCTTACCAGAACAGGCTGGTCCACCGGCCCGGATCGACTATTCGTAAAGGCTTGGCTTACGGGCCTTGCCCCCGGCCGGCGCGTCGGTCGGCGAAGACTCCTATGCGGCGCACCAGCCGGGCGGCGGTCACGGTGCGGGAGCGCTGCAGATCGGCCGCCGCCCGGCCGTGCCAGTAGGCGGCCGAGCGGGCGGCGGTAGGACCGTCCAGGCCCGCCGCCCAGAAGGCGCCTATCATCCCCGCCAGCACGTCACCGGTGCCGATGGTGGCCAGCTCCGGGCCGCCCGTGGTAACCGCCCACCGCTGCGGGGGCGGCCCCATCACGAAGGTGGGGTCGCCTTTCAGCAGCACGGTCACCCCCAAGCCGCGGGCCAGGCGGTCGGCCTCCTGATATGTAGCGGGTCGGCCCGCCAAGCGAACGAACTCCCGTGCGTGGGGAGTTATGACGATCTCGCTGCCTTTCCCCGCCAGGTCCGCCGGGCGGCCGGACAGGGCGTTCAACCCGTCGGCGTCCACCAGCAACGGCCCTTGCCGACCCGCCAGCACTTCCTTCACGAAACCGTGGACGCCGGGCCCGGACCCCATCCCCATCCCCAGCACCATCACGTCGAAGCGGTCGGCCAGCTCCAACACCTCGGCGGCGTCCGCAGGCTCGAACGACCCGGCGCCGCCGACCTCCCCTACAGCCCTGGTCATCACCTCCGCGGCCGAGACCCTCGCCTCCACCGAGGACGGGCAGGCGATCATCACCGCCCCGGCCCCGGCCCGCAGGGCGGCCCGCCCGGCCAGGGTCACCGCCCCGTCGATCCCGGCCGACCCTCCCACCACCAGCACGGATCCCGCCGACCACTTGTGGGCGGTCCGCCGCCGCACAGGAAGGGGGGCGTCGCCTTCCTCGCACAGCCGCAGTTCCGGCGCCACCTCGGGCAGGCCTATGTCGGCCACCGTCACCTCCCCGCACAGGTCGGGGCCCTCCCCGATCAGATGCCCGACCCGGTAGCCGCCGAAGGTCACGGCGGCGTCGGCTCTCAAGACCCCCTCGGCGGCCATCCCGGTGGCGGCGTCCAAACCGGAAGGCACATCCACCGCCAGCACCTCGACCGACGCCCCTGCCGTTCCCGACCTGCCCGCCTCGACGGCCCGCTCCCACACCGAAAGGTCGGGCATCCTCCCCCCGGCCCGGAACCCGCCCCCGAACAGGGCGTCGATGACCAGGTTGTAACCGCCCCCCGGCCTCCCCGCCTCGTCTTCGCCGGCAACCCCCCTCACATCCGCCCAGGACCGTATGGCAACACCGGCCAGCGCCGCCCTCCTCCTGGCCCATCGCGCCGGCCCGGTCTTCGGCTCAACCAAGGGATACACATCCACCATCGTCCCCCGCCCGGCCAGATATCCGGCCGCTACATAACCGTCCCCGCCGTTGTTGCCCGGACCCGCCAGCACCGCCGCCCGCCGCCCGTAGCCCGCCGCACCCAACCGCACAGCCTCCAGCGCAACCGCCATCCCGGCCCGGTCCAGCAACGTCAGCTCGTCGTCCTCGGCCAGAGCATCCTGGCGGCGTGACTGCTCGGGGGTAAGCACCGGTTTCACCGAGCACCCGTCCGGCTTCCCGACAAGGCCCGACACAAGGCCGCCCCGCATACCTCGGCGCCATCGCTTCGAGTTCCTGCCCTGCGCCCCTTCATCACAGCGGTTCGCAGTCGGCGGTCGTCGTTCATTCGCTCCGTCTCCTTCCCGAGAACGAACCTCACAGCACCGGGTTCTCCATCCCGCGCAAAGCCGCTCCGCAGAACGCCCCTCCTCTCCGCCTTGCTCGGAGGTCGAACACAGCTCCACTCCAAGATAGCGAACAGCATCGATCTATCTTCTGACAACGTATGCGGCGGGGGCCACGGTTTCGAAACCTCGGACAGACAGAGCGAACCGCAACCCGCGAAAATCCCCGCCGGAATCCCTTACCCGGCATCCCCGACCGCAGTCAGCGGCGGAGCTCCTCCAAACGGTCCTCCATGGTCGCACGCAGGCGGTCGGTGACGGGCGGGTCGAAGCCGATATCGGAGGTTCGCTCGATCCAGACGGCGGCCTTGTCGCACAGCGCGGCGATCTTGCGGGCCGCCAAGCGGGGCGGCAGGCCGAGGGATTCGGCGAAGCGTATCCAGTCGGATCCCCTGATGCGGTTGCGGCGGCCGTCCACGTGTAAGGCCTGCAGATCGTTCGGGATATAGGGGCTCGTGCTGATCAGGTCGTACACCGGGGTCGGCTCCACCATCTGCTGAGCAGGCAGCCAACGGACGCTGATGTTCTTGGCGTGCATGTCCCCGTTGGCGATCAGATACGAAAAGGCGGCCAGCCGAACCAGCTCCAGCGCCGCCGGTTTCGGGGCCGACGCCACCGCCGTCACCGCCCCCGCGGCCTGCCGCAACGACAGGCGGTACTTGTCGGCGGGCCATCGTCCGGCCAGCTGGCACACGTCCTCTTGGGCGAGGCGCACCACCCGCTCCCCTTCCCGCACCCGGTCGAACCGCTCCACCAACAGCCCGGAAACCCCGTCTCGGTCCTCGACGACCTTGTGCGGAGGCACCCGGAAACCGCACCCTTCGGCCATCCCCAGAAAAAAAGCCTCGTTCTCCACGAGCCGCGGATAGAGCGGCGGGGTCAGTTTCAGGATGGCCGGCCCGCCCCCGATCTCCGCCGGAAAGGAAATCAACCCATCTGACAGCTTGTCCTGCACACCGGGGAGAGCCGTATCCAGCTGCGGGTCGGAAACCGCCACCGAGCGGGCGAACAGCTCTCGGAACGACACCCCGCCTGGATCAGACACCCCCGACCCTTCCCCCGGATCGCGGGGCCGCTCCCCGACCGGAACCACCGTGACGTTGCCCACCGTATCCCCGCCAACAGCCAGCAACAAAGACAGCTCGTCGTCGAGGGAAGTCTTGACCGCCCTGACAACCGCCTGCAGCCGCACTCCCTCCGGCAGGAGCCCGGCGAAGAAGGCCGGCACCGACCCGCCCGCCGTGATATACGGCTCGTCGCGGACCGGCAAGGTAGAAGCCACCCCCCGATAGCCGCCCCGCCTGTAGGAAGGGTCGTAGTCGAACTCGACATGATCAGGCCGCCGCCGCAGCCGTCCGGCCAGGATGCCGCCCTGATAGACATCGGCCGCATCTACCGAAGCTATTTCTGCCGGGTCGATCATTTGCCCGCCCCCGGATAACGCGGACGGACCGCCGGTTCCAAGCCGACCGTCTCGCAGATCGCCTGCAGGTTGCGGAGCGTGACCGAAGCCGTCCCCCGCTCCACGCTCCATACCAACCGCCTGCTCACCCCGGCCAACTCCGCCGTATCCTCCTGTGTCAGCCGCAACATCCGCCTCCGCCGCCGGATTTCCGCTCCGATCTGTTCCGCATTCATCCGAGAGCCCGCATACGCAATATATGTAACATAAGGGCTATCTTACCGCCGAGCGCCTCCTGTCAAAGCCTATATGTGATAGATACGTAACTTTCCTTCTGGTCGTCAGGAGTGCTCGGCCCCCTTTGACATGCACCACACCCGACCATCAGGTATTCCCACCAGGGGGCAACGTCCCCGGTTGTCACAAACCAGCTAGGCGTTGTCGTAGATTCTCACGTTGGACAGCTCGAAGCTGTTGCGGACCGACCGGTCGGCGCTGTAGCTGTGGAACGACACCCGGGTGTAGTTGCCCGACCGCAGGGCCGCCTCGAACTCGGCCAGGGTACGATCCCTGCCGTCCACCGTGAACACGTCGTTCGAGTCATAGCGGACCAACGCGGGGAACCCCGGATTCAGCACTATCAAATCGTCGTTCACGTCACTGGCCAGAAGCTCGGCCCCCAAGGATCCGGACTCGTTGTGCGGCACCGCCCAATGGTGCCGTATCCGCTCGGCCCGCACCCTGGAGTCCGGCACCTGGACGGTTATGGTTTCCGACCCCGGGGTGGTCCCATCCCGCAGATACCTCAAAAGAGCCGCCCCCTGCGAGTCGGTGACCCTGCTCTTGGCCACCGAACCCACTCCCCGGCTGTCATCGGACGTGAACTCCAGCCTGACGCCCTCCACCGGGTCCCCGTACTGATCCGTCAGGACTGCCGTCACCAGGTGGGCCACCCCCGGCCCGGCCGCCGACACCAGGTGATAGGCCCGCCCCTGGCTCAACTTCAGCTCCGAGGGCCGGGCTTCCTCCTCCACCCAGCGGAGAAGAGCATTCTCCCCGGTCAGCACCCTGGACACCGTCCGGTCCACCACCTCCCGCCCCGGCGCCGACACCTCCATGACCAACGCCGCCCAGTCATCCCCCGACTGCGAAGAGGTATCCGGATCCTGTTGGCGGAAGGTGAGGCTCACCCGGCCGAAGCGGTCGGTGGGGTAGGTCTTTATCTCCGTCCGGCCCGTAACACCCCCCACGTCGATCCTGCTGGAGACCCGCACCCCCACCCCGCCTTCCGTCACCGGACTGCCGGTATCGTCCACCAGCTGCATGGTGAAGGTCACCGAATCCCCCAGCCGCAGCCGGCTGGCCCCCCTGCGCATGTCGTCCTCGACCACCAGCGAAGCCGAAGGCCGGGAGACGGCTATTTCGAGCTGGCCGGCCTCGGTCACCCCGTCCCGGTAGATATCGTTGTGGGCGCCGGTCCAAGCCCAGAAGACGGTGCTCTCGGAGAGCTCTACGGCAACAAACACGTTGCCCAAGTCGTCGGTGCGCCTATCCAGCCGGTCGATCTGGCAAATCTGCCCGGTGGGCACTGCGCTCACCTCCCTGGTGCAGTTCCCCCTGGCGTCGAAGGCCACATCCCATCTCCTGAGGGAGATCGAAAAGATATCCAAGGGGACCGCCGCCACCGACCTGCGGTCCTGGTCCCTGACCGAGAAATGCAGGTTGATGGTGTCCCCGGCGGGCACGGACGACCGGCCCGACCTGTCCACCTGGATGGTTACCCCCGCCGGCCGGGCGTTGCTGTGGTTCAGCGCCCGGGCGATGAACAACGCCATCTGACTCCGGCTCACCCGCTCGTTAGGCGAGAACCGGCCCTCCGAGGTGCCGGAGGTGACCCCCATCTCATAGAGGACCATGATCGCCTGCTCGACGGCCCCGGACAGCGGGCTTATATCTTCGAACACCGTGTCGTCCGGCGCCACCTCGCTTACCTCGACCCCGCCCTCTCCGATCGGGATCTCCCCCAGGAACCGATACAGGAACAAGGCCATCTGCTGGCGGGAAACCGGCCCGTAGGGCGAGAACCGGCCCTCCCCGGTGCCCCTGGTGATCCCCAGCTGGGCCAGCCGGTTGACGGCTTCCCGGGTGGACGGTCCCAGAGTCCCGATATCCTCGAATCCCTGGTCCCGGGCTTCCGGCAGCGCCAACCCGGCCGCCTCCGCCGCCCGCACCAGGAACAACGCCATCTGCCAACGGCTAACCGAGTTGCCGGGCGAGAAGGCGCCCGACGAGGTCCCCTTGGTTATTTTATAGTAGGCCAGGCAGTTGATGGCGTCCTCGGCAAAGATGTCAGCGGTGTCCACAAAGCCCGCCGGGGTAGTCGCCGCCGCCCCCACACATGCCGAATAGCGGGCGGTGTTGTCAGGCTCGCCGTCCACCGCCATGGCCGGGCCCGCCCCCGGTCCGAACGGCCCTACCGCGCCGACCGCCAACAGCGCCGCGGCCAGCATGACCCGCCCGGCCCGCACCGGCCGCGCCCGAACGGCCGAGGCCCCAACCAACTTCATCGGCCCGAGCCGCCGTCTCGATGCCTCCATCGTCTCAAGCCCTGAGGTCGAACCTGTTGACGGCGGACGTATCCCGGGAACGAACATCCACGTCCAGGGTCGTAAGCCCTCTCTCCTCTATGGCGGCCTCGAATTCCTGGAGAGTGACGCGTACGCCGTAGATGTTGAACTGGTCGTTCAGGTCATAGGCGTAGGCATAGAGGTCGGCGGTGACGAACTGGTTGAGATCCGTGTCCAATTCCAGGATGTAGAGGCCTCGGCGGGGGCCGGTCCGATAGCCGTTGACCCAATAGTGGGGGACAGGGTCCGCCTCGATGTTCGTGCCGACCACCTCGGCGCCGATCTCTTCCACGCCGGAATACTCGGAGTCGCGCTGATACCGGGCGGTGGCTATCCCCCGGGAGCTGGTATGGCGGCGGTACCGGTCCTCCCCGACGCCCAGATCGTCCTGCGAAGAGAACAGTATCCTCTGACCGCGCACCGGATCGCCGTACTGGTCGGTGAGCACCGCCTGGACCGAGTTCACAGCGCCCCGGCCCTCGTCGGAGGCCACATGGAACACAGGCTTCTGGACGATCCGCAGCATGGTGGGGACCGCGCTTTCTTGGGACCACGTCACCCGGACGTCACCGCCGCCGTCCGACGCGCCCAGGGTGGTCCTGTCCCGCACCACCAAGTCGGACACCGACACGTCCAGGTCGAGGGTCACCACGTCGTCGTTCTTGCTCTTGTCGGGATCCCTCTCCTGGAACCTGAAGGTCAGCGAACCCGACGAGTCGGTGCTGTAGTTCCTCGACTCGGAATCCTTCACCACCCCGTTGGCTTCGATGGTGCTGGCGACTCGGAGGGTTCTGCGCACCGGCACAGGGTCGCCGTCGCGGTCCACCACTTGCAGCGTGAAGGTGATCCGGTCGTCGAAAGCGAGCAGCGAAGCGCCTTCCTTCATGTCGTCGGTTATTTCCAGGTCCACGGGGGGTTTGGAGGTGCGCACCACGAACGTACGCGCCTCCGCCTTGTCCTCGTCGTACTCTTCGTCGATGGCGCCGGTCCAAGCCCACAGCGTGAGGCTGTCGTCGATCCGGACGGCGTCGACGGCGTTGCCGAACCCGTCGGTCGTGAGGTCCGCATGGTCGATCACGCAGGCCAGGCCCCCCAACAGCCCGCCCAGGTTCTGGATCGAGGACGAGCAGGTGCCGTCGCGGTCGAAGGGGTTCTCGGCGTCCAGATCGACCCCGAAGAGGTCTACGTACGCGTCCGCGATCGGCCTGTGGAAGCGGTCCCGCAACGAGATCAGAACGTCTATCTGCTCGCCTTCCACCACCTTGGTGTCCACCGCTTGGACCGTAACCCCCGAAGGGCGGGCGTTGGTGTGGGACAAAGCCCTGGTTATGAAGGAGGCCATCTGCCCCCTGGTCACCGGAGCATCAGGGGAGAAGGCCGTATCGGAGGTGCCTTTGGTAACCCCCAGCTCATACAGCCGGTAGACGGCGGTCTCCACCGTGCGGGGAAGGCCGGACAGGTCCTCGAACAGGCTGTCGTCCGAGGTGACTTTGGTGATGTCGGTTCCACCTTCCCCGAGATCGGCCTGTTCCAGGAACCCGGCCAAGAACAGCGCCATGTCCCTGCGGGGGATCCGCCCCCCGGGATCGAACCTCTCCGTCGAGGCGCCGCTCATGATCTTCAGCTCCACCATGCGGTTGATGGCGTCCTGTACCTCTTCGGGCAGGTCCACGATGTCCTTGAACCCCTGGTCTTCGGCGTCCGGCAGTCGGACCCCGGCGGGCCGGGCCGCCCGCGACAGGAACAGCGCCATCTGCTGGCGGGTCACCAAATCATTGGGGGCAAAGACGAAGCGGGACTTGCCCTGGGTTATCCGGTAGTGGGTCAGGCAGTCGATGGCCTGCTCGGCGCCGAGGCCGGCGGTGTCGCCGAAGCCGGCCGACTCGAGGGCGGGGCCCAGACAGGCCGAGAAGTCGGGCAGATGATCGGGCTCGTCCACGGCGGCCGAGGCCGGAGACACCCCCGCCGCCAACAGCGAAGCCGCCAGCAACAGCGCAACGACCGCACCCGACAAGGGCCGGGGGCGCATCTGTTCCATGGACTCCCGCCGCATCACGGTAATCGCATCCATCTGAGGCCTCCCTTCCCGCCTGTGGATAATAGCACCGCGACCGAGGTTTATACGGCAGAAGACCGCATCGTGTCCGTAGGGCCGGCGAACCCCCGCTCAGGGACAGGGGGCGGAAGGCCCTTCGAACCTCTGCGCTTTGCCTGCTTCGCGGCCCGGCCTAATATGGGATTCGGCAATTATCTGGGGTTTTCGAAGCAGCCGACCCGACGATCAGGGGAAGCCGACATGGCGACCATCGACACGATCAGCGACCTCATGCGTGTACTGGACACGCATCCCGAGTGGTTGGAGGCGATGCGCGCCCGTTTGTTGACCAGCGATGTTCTGGAAATGCCCCGACGACACGTGGAATCTACCAACCGTCGCCTGGAGGCTGTCGAACGACTCCTAGAAAACCACGAACAACGCCCAACAAACATCGAACGACTCCTAGAAAACCACGAACAACGCCCAACAAACATCGAACGACTCCTAGAAAACCACGAACAACGCCCAACAAACATCGAACAGCTCCTAGAAAACCACGAACAGCTCCTACAGGGGGACAGCCACTACTTCACAAACGTCTACCGTCGGCTTGACCGCCAATCCGCTGATACGAGTTTCATCAAAGGCGAGCTGTTCGAAAGGAGGGCCCGTCGGTTGGCACAGGTTCTCACCTACGAATTGGGGTTGGCATGGAAGAGAACCCTGACCGACGAGGAAATACTGGAAATGATCAGCAGTCGGCAGGACACCTCCGGCATCGACGCCCGCCGCCTGTACCGTCTTCGGCGGCTTGACCTAACAATTGAAGCCGTCGACCAGAAAGGCAGTCCCTGTTACATCGCCGGGGAGGTGTCTTACACCGTCGACGAGCGGGATACGGTCCGGGCCATCGACGGGGCGCGGCTCCTGACCGGGCTGACCGGACTGGCCGCCCATGCCGTGGTGGTCGGAACCCGCAAGGACGACCGTATCCAATGCCAGCTCGATGCCGGCGAGGTGTTCTACTGGGAATTGGAGGACGACGACCTACTGCCGAGGTGACCGCAGCCCCCCCTTGCTTTGCGCCTCCTATAACCCCCGCCGAGGCGGTGATGTGTTCCTCCAATGATCCACCCTGGAGAATACTGATGATTGCCATTAGACGGGTTGATGACCGTTGAATTACCCACCCACCTTCCCCGCGTTTTCGCAAAGCCTCGCAATAATTGGCAGGAAGGGGACCCCTATGGTTTCGTGCCTACCGGCGCCGAGGGACCGGCCCTCTCCCGAAGGCGCGGCGGGTTGGGTGGAAGATCCCTGTACCCGGTTTCTCTATCTTCGGATTAGGTAGACGGTCGACAGCTGCTTGTCGGTGGCCGTCTCCTCGCGGTGGGCGGAGTAGAGGGCGCCGGTGGTCCTGTCGAAGACGGTATGCCAGCCGAGGCGCCCGGCGGCCTTCACCCCAAGGAACTCTTCATCCACGGAGCTGTCGTCCGCCCAGCCGCCGGAGGGCCTATTGAACAGCACCACCGAACCCCGGAAGTCGCCCTCCTGCCGGTGGAGGCGCCCGGCGGCCACGGCCGAACCGTCGCCGGTCATCGTCACGAACCGGCCGAACAGATCCTGAGCCCGCCCCCGTCCGGCCTTCAGAACATCCGGGGCATTGCTGTCCGCCCAGCCGCCGGAGGGCTTGGTGAACACATGTATCTCACCGTTCCGTCCTTCGTCCTCGTGGGAATTACCGGCGGCGGCCACCACATCGCCGGCGCCGGAGAGGGCCACGTGCGCGCCCATCCGCTGCTGCGCCAAGGCGGTGGGGGCGGCCAGCACCGCCGTTTCCTGGATCGGTGAGGTTACCGCGGTGTCGCTGGTGTTCCATTCCGACCCGGACCTGACATATATGTAGGAAGATCCGGCCTCGGCGGTGCTGCCGATCTTCCTCTCGGCGCCGCCCACCGCGATCACATCGCCGTCGTCGGACACCGACACCGCCCTCTCCCGGCCGAACTGCATGGTGCTGCCGGAGACGGCGATGGTGGTGCTGGGCCACAGCACCGCCCGGCCCGCCCCGTCGTCGTCGTCCCAGCCGGCAGTGCTGTTGTCGTTCTTCTCGAACACGTAGGCCAGGCCGTCTGATTCATCCAGCGTCGAGCAGGCCACCGGGGCGCGGGGATCTCGAGAGGTGACCACCACCGTGTCACCGTCTTTGGAGACCGCCACCCCGTAGCCGAACATGTGGTTGCGGCCGGAGCTGCTGGAACAGGCCGCATGATCGGTGCCGGCCACCCTGGCCTGCAGGGTGCCGGCGGTGCCCAGCCCGGAGTTGGTGAGGGTGGCAGCGGGCTGGATGCCGGTTCCTTCCCAACCGCCGGAGGGCTTGGTGTAGATGAACACCCGCCCGTTGTCGGCGGCGGTCGCTCCGCTGGCCATTTCGTCGACCCTGGGCGCCCCGACCACGATGGTGTCGCCCGCGATGTCCACGTCGTATCCGAAATAGTCGTTCTCCTTGGGGACGGGGGCCGTCAGGATCGCCGGGCTCGCATCGGCCATGCCTTCGTATACATACACCCGGCCCGCCTTGGGGCATTCTTGGATCGGGGTGCCCGAGTTGCCGTCGTGGTCGCAGTTGAAGGCCTCGTAACCGGCGCCGACCACTATCACACCGTTGTCGGCGGCGATGGCCTGCCCGAACTGGGCTTCGGCGCCGGCCGCCGCCCCGCCCGGATGGTCCAGGCTGCTCCATCCGTAGCGGAGAGCGATCTGGCCTGCGCCGGATGAGGAGGCGTGGTAGACCCCCACCCGTACATGGGCGGCGGAGTCCAGGCCGTCTTCGAAGTCGGAAAGCGATCCCGACCCGTCCAGGGCGGTCAGGAAATCGTTGCTGTCGTAGGAGGCCAGCAGCACCTTCTCCGCGGCGGAGATCACGAACCGGTTGTCGGACGCGTCGTGGGCCAGGAGCCGGCCGGACAGCGGGGCGTCGGCGGCTTCCATGTCCTCCGTCCAGTAGTGATACAGGCGGTTGGAGGTGAACCCCCCGCCGGTGGCCCAGATGGTCTCGATGACGCTCTGGCCGGAATCTCGGTGGTAGGTGAGGGAAGCCGCGCCTGCGACGGCGGCCACCTGGTTGTCCGAGGCGGCGGCGCCGGTGAGAGTCCTCTTGCCGCCGCTTTCCGCGGAGGTAACGCCGCTGCTGTCCGCCCATATCCCGCTCGGATCGTCGGACAGGAAGGAAATGGTGTCGGTGGCGGCGGCCGTCTGACCGTACTGGTCGACGATCCTGGCGGAGACGGTGTTGGAGGCGCCCGCGCCCGACGAGGAGGCCTCGGTGTAGTCCGCCGTCTTGGCGATCACCAAGGCGCGGGCCGCCGACGCTATGTCCTGCCCGCTCACCTCGTACTGGAGGTCGGCGTCGGGGGCGTTGGTGGTTCCGGCCACCACCGGCAGGGTCCTGCCCGAACGGGCGGCGGTGCTCGTCGTGAACGTCACCCGGGCGGTCTCGCCGGTGGCGGCGGTTCCGGCCTGGGTGAAGGAGAAGGAAGCCCTGCCCTCCTGATCGGTGGTGTAGCTGTCGGTCTGCGGCGAGCCGGCGCTGCCTCCCACCGGAGTTTCCGTGGAGGTGACGGTCACCCGCCAGCCGCTCTCGCGCACCGGCCTTCCGGCCGAGTCCGACGCCTGCAGGGTGAAGGTAACCGTCCTCGACCGGTCCAGATTCAGATGGGTCTGCCCGGGCATCAGGTCGTCGGTCAGCAACACCTGAGTGGGCTTCGCCGAGGCGGTGTCGTCGGCCACCAACCCGCCCAGCAGGGTGATCCGGCTGATCCCCCTGGACGACGAAGCGTAGGTGTCCACCCGGACGCGGGTGACCACAGGATTGGGCGTGGGTTCCTTGCCGGTGTAACCCAGCTCCTTCTCGAAGTCGGCCAGCCTCACCGGCCCGTCCAGGCCGTTCAGTTGGTCGTTGCCGTCGTATCCGACGAGAATGACCCCGCCCGACGCATCGCCGATGATCAGCCGGTTCCTGACCGTGTCCTTTTCCAGCAGCCGGCCCGAAACCGGCCCGGAGGCCTCCGTCGCCCAGTAGTGGGCCATCTGCTCGGGCGTCGAGCGCAGGTCGATGTCGTCGGCGGAGGTGCCGGCGTCGCCGGCGTCGGTGAATGTGGCCCAGATGTTCTCGATTCCGTCGGCGCCGGAGTCCCGGCTGTAGGAAAGGGTGGCCCTGCCCGACCGGTTGGTGGTGCGGGTCAACCGGGCGCCTCCGCCGGTGGCCGCGCCGATGCCGTCCTGGTCATCGGAGAAGAAGCTCAACCTCTTGCGGGATATGGGTTCGCCGTACTGGTCGACCAGCGCGGCGGTGACCGTGTTGGTAACCCCCCGGCCCGTATCCGACGCCTCGTGGTAGGAAACCGCCTGCGAGATCGTCAGGGTGGCGGGCTCCGCGGCCTCGTCCGACCACACCACCGCGGCGTTCGCGGTGCCGGAGCCGTCCGCCCCTGCATTCCCGAGGGTGGTCTTGTCCTCCAGATCCAAGCCGGAGGGCGGGCTCACATCCAGGTCGAGCGTGGCGGAGTCGCCCGTGTTGCGGCTGCCCGACCTCGGGTCTGTCAGGCGGTACGACAACCTGATCCGGCCCGCCGCGTCCGTCTTGTAGGTTCTGGTCTCGGACGAATAATCGGCGGACCCCCCGCTCGGCGTCACCGTCTCCTCCACGGAGATCGTCACCGACCGGTCCTTGCCCGACACCGCCTCGCCGTCCTCGTCCACCAGCTGCAGGGTGAACGTGACCCGGTCGCCGAACCTGGCGTACTTGGCGTTGGCGGCCATGTCGTCGGAGACCCGCAACGAGGCCGCTCCCTTCGAGGCGGTGATACGCAACGTGGCCGCCTGCACGCGGTCGTCGTCGTAGGTGTCCCCTATATCACCGGTCCAGGCCCACAATGTGGTGCTCTCCGTGAGGTTGACGGTCAGCTCCACGTCGCCGTCGGCGTTGGTCGCCTCGTCGGCGTGGTCGATCTCACACTCCTTGGTCCCCCCGGCCCCGCCGCCAGGGGGCAACACCTCGTCCTCGTCGCAGGTCCCGTTGGAGTTGAACGCGTCCCCGGCCTTGGCCGCCGAGAACAGATCCACTACGACGTTGACGGACGGGGTGTGATCCCGGTTGCGCACCGACACCACCAGATCCACCGAATCGTCCAAGAGTACGGACGTCTTTTCGGCCTGGAGGGTCAGCCCGGCGGGGCGGGCCACCGTATGGGCCAGCATCCGGGTGATGAACACCGCCATCTGGGCGCGGGTCACCAACCCTTCGGGAGAGAACCTGTTGCGGGAGGTGCCCAGCGTCACCCCTGTCTCGTACATCCGGCTGATGGCCGAATACTCGCCGTGGGTCACCCGGCCGATGTCGTCGAACACGTCGTCATCCGGGTCCACGTCGTCGGGGTAATCGGGACGGGAAATATTGCCGAGCGCGCCGATGCCCAGTAGCGCCTCGCTCAGGAAAGCGTCCAGCATCAACGCCATCTGGGACCTGGTCACCGCCTCGTCAGGCCGGAAGGAACGGCCCGATCCGGGCATGATCCTCAGTTCGGCTATCTGGTTGATGGCGTTGCGGCCTTCTTCGAAAATCCTGTCTATATCGTCGAACCCCTGATCCGACGCCGCCGGCAGGTCGATTCCGGCGGGGCCGGACGCTCGGGTGAGGAACAGCGCCATCTGCCAGCGCAACACCGGGGCCCCCGGATCGTAGGTGGTGGCGGTCCGACCCTTCGTTATCCCGTAGTGGGCCAGACAGTTGATGGCGTCCTCGGCGGACGACCTTCTGATGTCGACCAGCCCCGCCGACTCCAACGCCGAGCCCAGGCACGCCGAATAGGTCGCGGCGCTGTCCGCCTCGCCGTCAACCGCCGCCGCCGGCGCCGCCCCGACAGCCAGCAACGACCCCACCAGAACCAAAACAACCAAGGCAACGGACCGGCGACCCCGCCGCCGCTCGTTGCTTCTGACGCTTCCGTCACCGCCAAATCTGTTGTCCAGAGCCATCGAACTCCTCTCACCGCTCTGGCAAATACTCAAATCGACTCCGCCTAATGAAGAGAGACGATAGCACCGTCTACCAAGACCCTTGGAGTTGCCCCGGTTTTGTGGACGGTTTTCGGCCTTGGGTTTCATACATCTCTGCTCTGAACACATACCGGCCTTGCCCCGAAAGGCCTGCCGGAGTCCGGAACGGAGCGCCTACTCTCACCGCCGGTCCGGAGCCGCTACCGTGCTCTCTGTGGCGGGACCCCTGTCAGACATCACCATCATCGATCTCACCCGGCTGCTGGCCGGCCCCTACGCCACCATGGTGCTCGCCGACCTCGGGGCGCGGGTCGTAAAGGTGGAACACCCGGACCGGGGAGACGACGCCCGGCAGGTAGGACCGTTCCTGGGGGAGAGGAGCGTGTATTTCGAGTCGCTGAACCGGGGCAAGGAGTCCAGGCCGCTCCGTCTCGACGACCCCGACCACCGGAGAGAGTTCGAAGCCATGCTCGACGAGGCCGACGTGCTGGTGGAGAACTTCCGCCCCGGCGTCATGGACCGGATGGGATACGGGTGGGACGCCCTGCATGCCCGCTGGCCCCGGTTGGTGTACGCGGCGGTCTCCGGGTTCGGGCAGACCGGGCCTTATGCCGGGCGGCCCGCCTACGACCTGGTCGTCCAGGCGATGGGCGGGGTGATGAGCCTGACCGGACGGCCGGGCGGCCCTCCCTCCAGGGTGGGCACCTCGGTGGGCGACATCACCGCCGGGCTGTTCGCCGCGGTCGGCATCCTGTCCGCCCTCCACGACCGGGCGCGGACCGGAGCGGGCCAGATGGTGGATATCGCCATGCTCGACTGCCAGGTGGCCATCCTGGAGAACGCCATTGCCCGCTATGCGGCCACCGGGGAGGTCCCGGCGCCGCTCGGCGCCCGCCACCCTTCGATCACCCCGTTCGACGCCTTCGCGGCGGACGACGGGCCTTTGGTGATCGCCGCCGGCAACGATGCATTGTTCGCCGCCCTCTGCCGGGCGCTGGACAGGGATGATCTGCCCGAAGACCCGAGGTTTGCGGACAACCGACGCCGCACCGAGAACGCCGCGGCGCTGAAGACCGAGATCGAAGGGGTGCTGAGCGGCCGCACCGCGGCGGATTGGCTGGAGCGGCTGGAGAAGGCCGGGGTGCCGTGCGGTCCCATCAACGACATCGCGGCGGTGGTCGGCGACCCCGGGGTGAGGGCCCGCAACATGATCGTGTCGGTCGGCCTGCCGGACGGATCGACCGTCGAGACGGCCGGCAACCCCGTCAAGCTGTCAGGCCACGAAGACCCGCCGACCCGTCCGCCCGCCCCCGGCCTGAGGACAGGCTGACCGCAACCCACCGCTTCCCGACGCTCGGATGCACCCGGCCGTCGCATAGTTGTCACACCCCTTATATATATTGAGCAGCATGATACAACGTTCTGATACGAGGACAGCCGGGGTGAGGGGACCATGCAGGAACACTGCCGACAACGCAGAAAGGGGAGGAAGCACACTATCGTGGAGGGTCGTGGAAGCGGAGAACCGGACTTGACCACGGCTGTCACCTTCGGGACGGAGGTCTCATGACCGGCGCGCCGTCCAATGCCCGGACCCGGAAACCGGTTATCAGCCGCCTGGTCCGCGCCGCGGCCCACTCGCCTATCTCCGAGGCGCGCGCCCGGGCGGCCGTCGAGCCTTCCGGCACCGGCCTTCCCCTCTTGGACGTGGCCCAGGCCACCCCCGGCTATCCGCCCGCGCCAGGGCTGCAGCGGCGGATGGCCGAGCTGGACCATCGAGCGGTCTCCCGCTACGGGCCGGTCCTGGGCGAGGCGCCGCTGCGCGAGGCGCTCGCCCGGGAGCTGACCTTCGCCTACCGGGCCCCGGTGCGACCGGAACAGGCGGCGATCACCGCCGGGGCCAACCAGGCCTTCTGCCTGGCCGTCTCGGTGTTGTGCGAGCCGGGCGACGAGGTGATCCTGCCCATCCCCTACTACTTCAACCACGACATGTGGCTGGCCATCAACGGCGTCGAGGCGGTATACCTGCCCTGCTCCGGAGACATGCTTCCCTCCCCGGCGGACGCCGACGCCCTGCTGACGGAACGAACCAGGGCGGTGGTGCTGGTGACGCCCAACAACCCGACCGGGCGGGTGTACCCCCCCGCCCTCATCTCGGCCTTCGCCGACCTGGCCGCAGAAAGAGGAATCTGCCTGATCCTGGACGAGACCTACCGGCATTTCCGGAGCACCGCGGAGCCCGCCCATCATCTGTTCAGGGACCCGGACTGGGACCGGCACCTGATACATATCGACAGTTTCTCCAAGGTGTACGCCATAACGGGCTACCGGGTGGGGGGCTTGGCCGCCTCCCCCGGCCTGCTCACGGAAGCCGAGAAGGTCGCAGACTGCCTGACCATCTGCCCCAACCGCCTAGGCCAGGAGGCGGCCCTCTACGGGCTGGGCCGCCTGGAAGGGTGGGTCGAGGAAAACCGCCGGGCGGCGTCCCGCCGGATCGGGGAGTTCACGAAGACGGCGGGCGGGCGCCCCTACGAAGTGGCCTCGGCGGGCGGCCACTTCGTCTACGTGCGCCATCCTTTCGAGGGGGCGCCGGCCCGGGAGGTGGCCCAGCGCCTGTACGACGAGCAGGCCGTGTTGGCCCTGTCGGGGGACATGTTCGGCCCCGGCCAGGACCGCTACCTGCGGCTGGCCTTCGCCAACGTCTCCGACTCCGACGTCCCGGAGCTGGCCCGCCGCCTAGCCGAGAGCGCCCTGATGTTCGCCTAGGCGCCGGCGGATCGGCGGGATACAACCCCTGGCCGGCGAGCGCCGGACCGACAACGGTCGTCGCTGTTCAGCTCTCCCCCAGGGCCACCGCGAACACCAGGGCCTCCGTATCCGTGTGGGTGATGGCGGCCTCGATCCTGGTGACGCCCAGCACGGCCGCCCGGGCGGCCGCGGTCCCGGTCAGCACGACGGCGGGTTTGCCGCCCCCCGTTATCTCGATGTCGGTCCACCGCAGCTGCCGGTACCCGGTGCCCAGCGACTTCATCACCGCCTCCTTGCCGGCGAACCGGGCCGCATAGCGGCGGGCGGGGAAGGCGAACCGCTCGGCGTATTCCTGCTCGCCGGGGGTGAAGCAACGCCGGGCGAAGCGCGGGTAGCGGGCCAACAACCGCTCGACCCTGGAGATGTCGGTCAGGTCGACGCCCAGCCCGACGATGCGCACGGACCCTCCCTTACTCCACGGTGACGCTCTTGGCCAGGTTCCGCGGCTGGTCGATGTCGCGGCCCAGCAGGCGGGCGGTGTGGTAGGCGAGCAGCTGGAGCGGAACTGCGGCCAGGATCGGGGACAGCAGATCGGCGGTGCGGGGCACCCGCAGGACACGGTCCGCCACCAGGTCGATCTCTTCGTCGCCCTCGTAGGCCACGGCTATGACCATGGCGCCCCGGGCCTTCACCTCCTGGAGGCTCAGCAGCAGCTTGCCGTATAAGTTCTGCTGGGTGGCCACCGCCACCACCGGGGTGCCTTCGTCGACCAGCGCCAGCGTGCCGTGCTTCAGCTCCCCTGCGGGCATGGCCTCCGCATGTATATAGGAGATCTCCTTGAGCTTGAGGGCGCCCTCCATAGCGCTCGCGTAGTCGAGTCCCCGGCCTATGTAGTAGACGCTGGACGCTCCGGCCAGCTCTCCGGCCAGCAGGCGAAAGGGATCCTGATCAGCGAGGACGCGGGCCGCCTTGTCGGAGAGGGAGTGCAGCTCTTCGACCAGCTTCCGCTCCTGGTCGGGGCCGGTGACGCCCCGCGACCGCCCCAGCCGGAGGGCCAGCAGGCATTCCCCCACCAGCATGGCCAGGTAGGCCTTGGTGGAGGCGACGGATATCTCCGGCCCCGCCCACGTGTAGAGGACTTCGTCCGCTTCCCGGGCCAGGCTGGACCCCACCACGTTGGTGAGGGCCAGCAGGCGGGAACCGCGCCGGCGGGCCAGCTTGGCGGCGGCCAGCGTGTCGGCGGTTTCACCGGACTGGCTGACGGCGAGCGTCAGGGAGCGGTCCCCGATGAGAGGATTCGAATAGCGCAGCTCGTGGGCGTATGCCACCTCGGTCGGCACGGCGGCCAGCCGCTCGAACATGGTCCGCCCGACCAGGCCGGCGTGGTAGGCGGTGCCGCAGGCGGTGATCCATATCTTCTGCACGTCCGCCGGATCGCCTTCCGCCCATGACAGGTCGGCCAGCGCCTTGCCGCCGTGGATGCGGCCGCCGAGGGTGCGGGCGATCACCTCGGGCTGTTCGTGTATCTCCTTGAGCATGAAGTGGGCGAAACCGGCTTTCTGAACCGATTCGTTGTCCCATTCGGCGGTAAAGGAGCGCCGCTCGACGGGACGGCCTTCGAGGGTCTCGATCCGGGCGCCGTCCCTGGTCACCTCGGCTATCTCACCGTCTTCGATGATCAGGAACTCGCGGGTGTAGTCCAGCACCGCCGGCATGTCGGAGGCCAGGAAGGTCTCCCCCTCTCCGAGTCCCACCACCAGAGGGCTGATCATCCGGGCCGCCACGATCCGGCCCGGTTCGCGGGAGGTCATCGCCACCAAGGCGTAGGCCCCGGAGGCCCGGCGCACCGCCCGGCGGACGGCTTCCTTCAGGTCTCCTTCGTACTCGAGGGCCAGCAGATGGGCAAGCACCTCCGTGTCGGTCTCGGAGCGGAACCCGACTCCGGCGCCCTCCAGCTCGCTCCGCAGGGCCCGGAAGTTCTCCACGATCCCGTTGTGCACCACCACGAAATCGCCTGTGTTGTCGCTGTGAGGGTGGGCGTTGCGGTCGGAAGGCGCCCCGTGGGTGGCCCAGCGGGTGTGCCCGATGCCTGCACGGCCGGGAAGCGGCGCCTCCTCCAAGCGGGCCAGCAGCCGATCGAGCTTGCCTTCGGCCTTCGATATGGCCACCGACCCGTTGTGGGCCACGGCGAGGCCGGCCGAGTCGTAACCCCGGTATTCCAGACGGCGCAACCCGTGGACCAGAACTTCCT
Source organism: uncultured Acidimicrobiia bacterium (assembly GCA_958295745.1). Taxonomy (GTDB): domain Bacteria; phylum Actinomycetota; class Acidimicrobiia; order Spongiisociales; family Spongiisociaceae; genus CATQHD01. Next base: position 1,318,132 of record OY282370.1, read on the forward strand.
GCGCCGGCCGGGGACCCACATAGCCGACGATCCCGCACATGTGCGCCTCCAACCCACTCGTTCGACAACCACGGTAGACACTACTAGGGACAGGGCGGCATATAGCGTCTCACGGCAGGCCGGTGCGGACGGTCAAGCGCTGTCTGCCCCAAGGGTTCGGGGCAACCCGTTTCCGAGGAAGGCGGCCCCTGCCCACCCTCCTACTCACAGAACCCGCCTTCGCTCGGCATCCTGCAGGTCAGTCTCGTCGTTGCCGTAAAGCGCCTGGCCAATCGGGGTCGGTAAAACCGGGCTTCGCACCTCGAGAACGCGAAAAACGACCCACCTCCGCCCCCTTCGGGCCCGGCCCCCACCTCCTCCACTCCGTTTGAACGGTCGTCTTGGGCGTGCGGGGCTTGGGAACCCTCGGCGCTCAACACGACCTGGAATGATCACCGCCCTCCGGAGCAGAAGTGATATTTGTGATATCGGTATATATTGTTATACAACATTCTTGGGACAAGTTCAAGACCCTTGTTCGAAATCTCTTCGGTTTTTCAGCCGAGCTCGCCTGCCACGACTTCTGACAGCTCCAGGGCGGTCGAACGGGCCGTCTCCATGGTGGGGGCCTCGACCATCACCCTGACCACGGGTTCGGTGCCCGAAGCTCGAACCAGGATCCGCCCGTCTTCGCCCAGCTCCGCTTCGGCGGCCCGAACCGCCTTCCACACCCGGGCCGCCCCGTCCAGGTCCTTGGACCGGACCGGCACGTTCTCCAAGACCTGAGGGAACTCGACGAGAGCCTCCCTGCGCAGGTCGCGTATCGGGCGCCCGGCGGCCGCCGCCACCTCCAGAAGCCGGACGGCGGTGCGCAGCCCGTCCCCGGTACGGGCCCGATCTAGCTGGATCACATGGCCGGACTGCTCCCCGCCCAGGAAAGCCCCATGCCGCAACATCGCCTCCAGCACGTACCTGTCGCCCACCCGGGTCTCGATCAGCTCGATGCCTTCCCGGCGCATGGCCCGGCGGAACCCCAGGTTGGACATGACGGTGGCCACCACCCGGTCGAGGCGCCCCAGGCGTCGCAGGTGACGGGCGATGACGGCCAGGATCACGTCGCCGTTGGCGGCCGCACCGTCCTCGTCCACCACGATCAGGCGATCGGCGTCCCCGTCGAAACACAGCCCGATCCGCCCTCCGGCCGCCGCGGCCAGGCTCTCCGGGCAGGTGGCCCCGCACCCGTCGTTGATGTTCATGCCGTCCGGCGCCCCGAAGTACTCCTCCACGTCGGCGCCGAGTTCTTCGAACAGGCGCCTAGCCGCGCCCGAAGCCGCCCCGTTGGCGCAGTCGAGGGCCAGCCGGAGGTCTGCCAGCCCGCCCGCAGGGGTCTGGCGGAGGATGCCTTCCAGATAACGATCGACCGCATCCGGGAAGGGACGGCGGAGGCCGATGCCCGCCCCGGTCGGCGCCTTCCAAGGCCCTCCCTTTTCCAGCCGGCTCTCGATCTCCCCCTCTGCGCCGTCGTCCAGCTTGCCGCCCCGCTCGTCGAAGAACTTGAAACCGTTGTCGGGGGCGGGATTGTGGGAGGCCGACACCATCACCCCGAGGCGGGCGCCCAGATCGGAGACCAGATCCGACACCCCGCCCACCGGAACGACCCCCGCATCGATGGTGTTCACCCCCACCGAATGGAAGCCGGCCTGCAGCCCGGCGCCGAGCATCTCCCCGGAGCGGCGGGTGTCGCGCCCCACCAGGACCGCCCCTCCGCCGATCAGCTCGCCGGCCGCCCGGCCCAAATCGAACGCCAAGGGCACGCCGAGGTCGAGATTGGCCACCCCTCGGATGCCGTCGGTGCCGAACAGTCGGCGGGATCGGACGGGCCCGGAAGTCGGGGCCCCTGGAAGAACGTCTGGCTCCGCCGATTGCGGCCCCTGTCGGCCTGCCCCTCGGCGCCCAGGTATTTCAGTCATCGACCGACGGCCGCCGTCGTCTTGCGGCGCCCTCCCCGAATATCACACCTAGCGCTTGGTGTACTGGGGCGCCCGTCTGGCTTTGCGGAGACCGTACTTCTTGCGCTCCACTACCCGCGCATCCCTGGTGAGCATCCCGGCCTTCTTCAGGGACATGCGCAGATCGGGGTCGATTTCGATCAGTCCGCGGGCGATGCCCAGGCGCAGGGCGTCGGCTTGGCCGTTGGTCCCGCCTCCGTGCAACCTGGCCACTATGTCGTAGCGGCCTTCCACGTTGGCCACCCGCAGGGGCTCGAGCACCCGCATGCGCCGGGCCAAGGTCGGGAAATAGTTCTCCAAGGGCCGATCGTTGAGGGTCATCACGCCGCTGCCGTTGTAGAAGCGAACCTGCGCCACCGACTCCTTGCGGCGGCCCGTGGCCTGTACCAAAGGCTTGTTCATCAGGAACCCACCTTCCGGAGACCCAGGTCGAGCACCTCGGGGTTCTGGGCCTGGTGCGGATGCTCGGAGCCCGGGTAGACCTTCAGTTTGCGGATCATCCGCCGACCCAGCCTGTTCTTGGGCAGCATGCCCCGCACGGCCCGCTCGATCACCGCCTCCGGGCGGCGGCTGATCAGGCTCTCGAAGGATTCCTCCTTGAGGCCGCCCGGGTAACCGGAGTGCCGGTAGTAGATCTTGTCCCGGCTCTTGTTGGAGGAGACCGCCACCTTCTCGGCGTTCACCACCACCACGAAATCCCCCCCGTCCACGTGGGGGGCGTAGGTCGGCTTGACCTTGCCGGAGAGGATCGGGGCGAGGCGCGAGGCCAAGCGGCCCAACGGCGCATCGGCGGCGTCCACCACGTACCAACGGCGTTGGACTTCGGCCGGTTTCGGCGAATAGGTCTTGAGTCTGTTCACCATCCCATCCTAACGGTGCTCGTTCCCGAACGCCACATCGTAGTCCACCCGCCACAACACCAAACCGTGGGGCGGCGCCGCGCCCCGGGCCGCGTTCCGGTCCCGGGCTTCGAGCACCCTCACGGCCTCCTCCGGCGCCAGCCGCCCCCTGCCCACCTCGACGGAGAAGGCGGCGATCGACCTGACCATCTGATGGCAGAAGGCCAATCCTTCGATCTCCAGGCAGAGCAGTCCGTCGGGCAGGCGCCGCCAACCGGCCGACGTCACGGTGCGGACCGTCGAGCGGCCCTCGGCCTTGCGGCAGAATGAGGCGAAGTCGTGCTCCCCCACGAAATATCCGGCCGTTTCGTTCATCGAGGCCGCGTCCAGCGGGTGCGCGACGTGCCAGACGGTGAAGCGGCGCAGAGGGTCGGGGTGGGGCCGGTCGAGTATCCGGTACCGGTAGGTGCGTCGGGCGGCGTCGAACCGGGCCGAGAACCCGTCGGGGACCCGCCGGCAGCGGTAGACGACCACTTCGGGGCCGAGCAGCCTCGTCAGGGAGAAGGGCAGTCGGCGGCAGTCGACCGGCGTCTCGGTGTGAAACGAAACAACCTGATGGCGGGCGTGCACCCCGGCGTCGGTGCGGCCCGCCACCGCGGTGCTGACCGGTTCGAGGATGCGGGCCAGGGCGGCTTCCAGCTCTCCCTGCACGGTGCGCACGTCCGGTTGCCGAGCGTAGCCGCGGAACCCGGATCCGTCGTAGGACAGGTCGAGGCGGTAGGTGGGCATCGATCTACCCGGTGGCCACTCAGACGGCGGCCGGGAACAGAATCGTCCCTATGTACCAGCCGAGGACGCCGGCGGCGGCGAGGAAGCTGTTGCGGGGGTGCCTCATATCGAAAAGGGCGTCCGCCACCACCCGCAGGGCCAGGAAGAACCATAGGAGCGACAGGGCGAGCAGAGGTATGCGCAACAGGTCCGCCCAGACCGCCGCTATCAGCGGGAGGAAGGCGACGTGGGCGAACCCGACCAACCGGAAGGCCGAGGCCAGACTGCCGTAGCGCTTGAACAAGTGGACGCCCGCCGCCCAGACCGCCCCGGCGGCCAAGCCCGCCCGCACGATGCTCCACAGCGCCGCCGACGCCGCAGCGACCACCGACGGGGCGGCCAGCACGGGGAGCACCGAGACGAGGACGATGACCACCACCGCGTTGCCGGTGGCGTAGTTGTCATGGCGCAACGACGTGTAGAAGGACCTGTCTAGCCGCCCTGCGCTGAAGATCTGACCGAACACGGCACCTCGCACCGAAGACTCGGCAGAGGCTACCAGCACAAGGGTATTGACTTGTCGCAGCTACTCGATATGATGATAACTGTAGAACAATACAAACATCACTTCCGCAGTCCGGACAGCGGTGATCATATGAGCGAGTCCCGCACCGGGACGAGCAAAACTAGCTGTGCCGAGACGGATAGGGCACGGAGAGGGAACACGCCCTCTCGCCCCTGAGACGGTGGATTGGCGGCGGCGGGGTGGGGCCCGGCGAAGCCGGGGATTTGGCGGGGAGAACGCGAAAACCGGCGGCTGGCGGGGGGCAACACCGGAAGGACGGGGCTTGGTTCAACGGTGGGGCGGTCGAAGCGACCTAACCTTGCGCCTACCGCAGATGCACTCTCGAAAGGCTCGGCTACCTACGATCCCGTCCTACCGAGGCCGCCTTGAGAACCCAACCCGGTTTCGGCCCGACCAAGGCCTTTCCAAAGCGTCGTGGGCGACGCCAGCGGCCCCCGGGCAGGCCGGCTCGGCGTCGGCCGCCGGGCAGGGGAGCCCCAACTCGACGATGGGTGTTACCACCCGGACGGCGGATGATCCGTCCTGAGGTCGCTTCGATGGGGCGTCCGTTGGTCATGGCAAGAATTTGGCTTCGGTGTATATGCTCTCCCAAGACGACAAGGGGAACGGGATGGTTGTCGTAATAAACCTAACGGAAGAGGAACTGTGGAAGCGGATCGATCCCTCGCTCGAGGACTTGGGGATGACACGTGACCGGTTCATCGCCGAAGGGAGAAACGACACTCTTGAAGACCCGCAGCTCCGGGACCTCTGGATCGTATACGGGGCGATGTTGACAGAGGAATGAACGATTCGAAGCTCTGGATCCTTGCTCGAGAGTTTGCAGAAGATCTAAACAACAACCTCATGGCAAGGGTTCTGGGTGTCGGTGATGCTCTCCGGGTTACCGGCAAGGGTAAAGATAAAGTCTCCATAGAAACAACGGGGGTTGACTCTCGAGAGAAACCTGGGTTGCCCCTGATGCGGGCGTCTGATGAAACCCCGTCCCTGTTTCTTCGGGTCGGGTTCAGGCTCATGCTCGATTCGCAGAACGAGTTCCTGAAAGTCGATAGTTCCATCTTCGGACTGTGGGTCAAGACACCTGATCGCAACCTCCCGCGGCCTTTCGTGCGGGTCGAGTACGACCGGAGAAAGAGGCGGGCCTCGGCGGCGCATATACAGATACACGCCGAGTCGAAGGATCTGAAGTGGATCGACCAGTCTGCCGGGAGGACCCCCCGGCAGACAAGCGGGTCAGACCAGCTCTATCTGGGCCATCTCGGCGTTGTCGCCGCGCCGGGGGCCCAACTTGACGATGCGGGTGTAACCGCCCGGGCGGCGGTTGTAGCGGGGCGCCACCTCGTCGAATAGTTTGGTCACCACTTCGAGGTCGGTCAGGTCGCGGAGCACCAGACGGCGGGAGTGGAGATCGCCGCGGCGGGCCTTGGTGATGATCTTCTCGACGTAGGGCCGCAGCACCTTGGCCTTGGCGACCGTGGTGGTAATCCGCTCGTCCCAGATCAGGGACTGAGCCAGGTTGGCCAGCATCGCCTTCTGATGAGCCGGGTCGCCGCCCAGCCGCTTGCCTTTCCTGGGGCGGGGCATCAGCGGTCTTCCCCGTCCCGGGAAGATGCGATGCTGAGGCCCAGCTCGTCCAGCTTGGCGATCACCTCCTCGAGGCTCTTCTGTCCGAAGTTGGTGATGTCGAGCAGGTCCTCGCTGGTCCGGCGAACCAGGTCCCCGACCGTGTTTATCTCGGCGCGCCGCAGACAATTACGGGGGCGCTCCGAGAGGTCGAGCGTCTCGATAGGCAGGTCGAGATCCTGGGACCCCCCTTCGTCCACGATCACGTCGCCCAGCTCCAACCCTATGCCTTCGCCTATCTCGGCGAACAAGCCCAGCAGCTCGCAGAGTGTCTTGCCCGCCGAGGACATGGCCTCGTTCGGCCCTATCGAGCCGTCGGTCTCAACATCCACCACCAAGCGGTCGAAGTTGGTCATCTGGCCCACCTGGGTGTTCTCCACCCGATAGGCCACCTTGCGAACCGGGGAGAAGATCGAGTCGATCGGGATGGTGCCGATCGGATAGTTCTTCTTGTTGTCATCGGCGCTCCGGTAACCCACCCCCTGCTCGACGGTGAGCTCCATCTGCAGGTCGGCCCCTTCGGACAGGGTGCATATGAGGAGGTCCTTGTTGACGATCTCCACCCCGCTGGGCACATCCAGTTGGTCGGCGGTGAAGGGCCCGGGCTTGGAAGCCGAAAGATGGAGAACCCTGGGCTCGGTATCGTCCATCCGCACCACCAGCCGCTTGATGTTGAGGATGATGTCCACCACATCCTCTTCCACGCCGGGGATGATGGTGAACTCGTGGTGGATGCCCTCGACACTGAGGGACGAAACCGCCGGACCCGGAATGCGGGAGAGCAGCGTCCGCCGCAGGGTATTGCCGAGCGTATAGCCGAAACCGGGCTCGAGCGGTTCGATCACGAACCTGGAACGAGTCTCGTCGACCTGTTCGGCCTCGATCTGTGGACGTTGAACGATCAAAGCTTGCAAAGCCCTGTCCTCCCTATCTCGAATAGAGTTCGACCACCAGCTGTTCCCGCACGGCCGTATCGATCTGGACGCGGCTCGGAAGGTCGAGTATCTTCACCCGCCGCTCGTCGAGACCCACGTCCAACCATTCGGGAACCCGGCGGTCACCGGCCGTATCGGCCGCATGCCGGATCACGATTATATCCCTGGACTTAGACTTTACAGCCACCTCGTCGCCGGCCCGAACCCGATAGGAGGGAATGTCCACCTTGCGGCCGTTGACCCGAAAATGCCCGTGGTTGACGAGCTGCCGAGCCTGCGGACGGGTCCTTGCCAGTCCGGCCCGGTAGACGACGTTGTCGAGGCGGCATTCGAGCAGCTGCAACAGGTTGTCGCCGGTGATGCCCCGGCGTCGGGCCGCCTCCTCGTAGTAGCGGCGGAACTGCCGCTCCAACACGCCGTATATCTGGCGGATCTTCTGCTTCTCGCGAAGCTGATGCAGGTAGTCGGTATCGTTGCTCCGCCGGGACCGGCGGCGTCCATGCTCACCCGGCGGGTAGGGGCGGCGGTCGTAGTACTTCGACTTGTTGTCGTCGAGCAGCTGGCCCAAGCGCCGGCTCTTCCGCGTGCGCGGACCCAGATAACGCGCCATCCTTCATCCCCTCCGGCGTTTCTTGGGGCGGCAGCCGTTGTGGGCCAAGGGGGTCACGTCTTTGATGCCGGCCACCTCGAGGCCCATGTTCTGAAGGGTGCGGACGGCCGTCTCGCGCCCCGCCCCGTTGCCGCTCACGATGACTTCGAGCTTGCGGATGCCGTGTTCACCCGCCCGGCGGGACGCCTCCTCGGCGGCCACCTGGGCGGCGTAGGGGGTCGACTTCCGGGAGCCTTTGAACCCCACCGATCCGCCGGAGGTCCAGACGATGGTGTTGCCCTTCACGTCGGTGATGTTGATGATGGTGTTGTTGAAGCTCGCCTTGATGTGCGCCTGGCCGAAAGGAATGTTCTTCCGCTCACGGCGGCGGACGCGTTGCTTCTTCTGCTGTCTGGCCAACCGGCTACCTCACTTCTTTATTTTCTTTTGACCGGCAACCGCCATGCGCCGGCCCTTGCGGGTGCGGGCATTGGTGTGGGTGCGCTGCCCCCGCACCGGGAGCCCCCGGCGGTGGCGCAGGCCCTGGTAGCAGCCGATCTCCATCTTGCGCTTGATGTTCTGCGCCACCACCCGGCGCAGGTCGCCCTCCACCCGAAGATTGGACTGTATGTAGGAGCGGATCCGACTCACCTCGTCGTCGGTGAGGTCCCGCACCCTGGTGTCGGGGTTCACCCGGGTCTCGCCGCACAAATTGCGGGAGGTGGATATCCCTATGCCGTAGATGTACGTGAGCCCGATCTCGACCCGCTTTTCTCGGGGAAGATCGACGCCGGCGATGCGAGCCATGTATCAGCCCTGCCGCTGGCGGTGGCGGGGGTTGGTGCACACGACCCAGACCCGCCGGCGACGGCGGATCAGGCGGCAGTTGTCGCACATTTTTTTGGTGGAAGATCGTACTTTCACCCTGCACCTCGTAGTTGCGGGCACGCGAAATCACCGACGGGGGCCGGTGAGACAAACCATATTACCCCGCCGGGCGGGCAGACAGCAAGTCGCTCACCGTCATCACCACCGGGCCGTCCCCCGTCAGGGCCACGGTATGCTCGAAATGGGCCGACCGCCGGCCGTCGGCGGTCACCACCGTCCAGCCGTCGTCCAGGGTGGCGGTGCGGTGGGTTCCCAGGTTGAACATGGGTTCGATGCACACCGCCATCCCTCTCTTGAGCCGCTGCCCCTTGCCCGGCGGCCCGTAGTTGGGGACCTGCGGGCTCTCATGCATGGACCGCCCGATGCCGTGGCCCACGTAGTCGCGCACCACGCCGTAGCCGTGAGGGGCGGCCGCCTGCTCCACGGCATGGCCGATGTCGCCCACCCTCGCCCCCTCCTGCACCTGGTCGATGCCCGCCCAGAGAGCCCGGCGGGTGACCTCCAGCAAACGGGCCGACTCTTCGTCGATGCCGCCGATGCCGAAGGTCAGGGCGCCGTCACCGTGGTAGCCCTCGTAGACGGCCCCGGCGTCGATGGAGAGGATGTCGCCCCGGCCCAGCCGGTAGCCGCCCGGTATCCCATGGACTACCACCTCGTTGGGCGAGGCGCAGATGTGGGCGGGGAAGGACCGGTATCCGAGGAAGGAAGGCCGGCAGCCCCTCGACCGTATGACATCCGCCGCGATCTCGTCCAGCTCCCGCAGGGTCACCCCCACGTCCGCAGCTTCCACCACCGCCTCGTGGACGGCCGCCACACAGGCCCCCGCCATCGCCATCTTCCGGAACTCGCGCTCGTTCTTGATCGTGATCACAGGGCCTCGGCGGTGGTCACAGCGCGGCGAGGATGCGGCGGGTGATGGTTGCTATCTCGCCCTCGCCCGGCACCCTCACCACGATGCCGCGGGCCTGGTAGAAATCAATCAGCGGGGCGGTCTCCTTCTCGTAGGTGACCAGGCGGTTCCTCACCGTTTCCTCGGTGTCGTCGGCCCGGCCGCGGGCCAGCATCCGTTCCACCAGGACCTCCTCGGAGGCCTCCAGCACCACCGCCGCGTCCAAGGCTTCCGGGCCTACGGCCTCGTCCAGCGCCAAGGCCTGCGGGCGGGTGCGCGGGAAGCCGTCGAGGATGTATCCGTTCGCATCGAGCCGGGGGGTGAGCATCTCGACGGTGAGGGAGTCGGGAACCAGGCCGCCTAGGGCGATGATCCGCTTCACCCGCTTCCCCAAGGGGGTTCCTTCCGCCATGTGGCGGCGGAACATGTCCCCGGTGGAGATGTGGGTCAGGCCCTTGGCGGCCGCCACCTTCTGCGCCTGCGTTCCTTTTCCCGCCCCCGGAGGCCCCAGGAACAGGAGCTTCATACCAGGAAGCCCTCGTAGTTGCGCATGGTGAGCTGACTCTCGATCTGCTTCATGGTCTCCAGGGCCACTCCCACCACGATGAGGATGGACACTCCGGAGAACCCCACCGGGATGGCCCACACGGCCGAGGCGATGGCGGGCAGGATCGAGATCATCCCCAGGAATATGGCGCCCGGGAGGGTGATGCGGTTGAGGATCCTCCCCAGGTAGCGGGCTGTCTGCTGGCCGGGCCGCTGGCCGGGGATGAACCCGCCCTGGCGCTGGATCATCTCCGACTGCCGCACCGGGTCGAACTGGATGGCGGTGTAGAAGTAGGTGAAGAACACGATCAGGAAGAACAACACGGCGATGTACAGCCAGCTGGTGGCCCCGCTCGCATATCCGGAGGGGGCCAGGTGCACGTTGATGAACTCCCGCACCGTGGAGAAGAACCCTTCGGTGCTGGGAATGGAAGTGGAGATCAACACCGGGAAGAACAGGATCGAGGTGGCGAAGATCACCGGGATGACCCCCGCCATGTTGATCTTGAGCGGGATGTAGGTGCTCTGGCCGCCCATCACCCGGCGACCCCGTATCCGCTTGGCGAACTGGATGGGGATGCGCCGCTGGCCCTGCTCCACGTAGATGATCCCCACGATCATGGCCACGAACAGCAGGATGATGAAAACGAAGATGGCCGCCCGGCCGGCCGGCACCGTGTACTGCCATATCAGCGTGAATTGGCTGGGCATGGCGGCGACGATGCTGATGAAGATGAGCAACGACATTCCGTTGCCCACCCCGCGCTGGGTGATCAGCTCGCCCAGCCACATCACGAAGGCCGTCCCGGCGGTCATGGTCACCACCATCAACACCACCCGGGTGGGCGTGTAGTCCTCGATCAGCACCACCCCGCCGGTGAAGCTGCTGCCCCGGCTGAACAGGTAGGTGATCCCGGTGGACTGGAGGAGGGCCAGCACCACCGTAACGATGCGGGTCCATTTGACGATGACCGCCCGGCCGGACTCCCCTTCGTCTTGGAGCTTCTGGAGACGCGGGATCACCACCGACAGGAGCTGCATGATGATGCTGGCGGTGATGTAGGGAAGGATGCCCAGGCTGAACACCGACAGGTTCTCCAAAGCGTTGCCCGAGAACAGGTTGAGCAGACCGAAGGCGCCCCCCTGCTGCTGGCCCGCCAAGGCGTCGAGCCTGTCCAGCTCGATGCCCGGCACCGGGACCGCCGCCCCCAGCCGGTAGATGGCGAAGATGAGCAGGGTATAGAGTATCTTGCCCCGCAGGTCGGGGATCTTGAACATGTAGCGGTATACGTTCAGCATCTCACTCGTTCACCCGGCGGCTTGGCACGATCCGCCCGCCGCCTCGATCTTCTCCCGGGCGGAGCGGCTGAAAGCGTGGGCCTCGACCATCAAGGCCTTGTCGATCTCGCCCCGCCCCAGCACCTTGACCTTCCCGCGCTTGCGCACCAGGCCCTTCTGTCGGAGTTCATCGAGCGAGACGACGGAACCTTCGTCGAATATCCCCAGGCTGTCGACGTTCACGACCGTGAACTCCTCCCGGTTGTGAGGTTTGAACCCGCGCAGTTTGGGGATGCGGGCCTGGAGGGGAGTCTGGCCGCCCTCGAAGCCCGGTCGGACCGAGCGGCGGGCCTTCAGGCCCTTGGTGCCGCGCCCGGCGGTCTTTCCGCGCCGTCCGGCCTCGCCGCGCCCGACGCGGACCTTTTTCCGCTTCGAACCCTCGGCGGGCCGCAGATGATGGAGCTTCAACGGGGCGGTCATGCTTCCTCCACCTCCACCAGGTGACGAACCCGATGGACCATACCCCGGATGTCGGGGGTGTCGGAATGCTCCACCGAGGCGTGCAGCTTGCGCAACCCCAGACCGCGGACCGTGGCCCGGGTCTTCGGCTTCTGGCCGATCAGGCTCTTGCGCAGGGTGATCCGTATCCTCGATCCCGTCATCGCCTATCCCCTGGTCATCTCGGTGGAGCGGTAGGCGGCCAGCAACCCCGGGGGGGTGATCTGCTCGGGCGTCTTGCCTCTGGCCCGCGCCACCTCCTCGGGGCGCCGCTGGGATTGGAGGCCGCTCACCGTCGCCCGGGCCACGTTGAGATGGGTGGGCGCGCCCAGGGACTTTGCCAGGGCGTCGCGCACCCCGGCCACCTCGAGGATCTGGCGGACGGCGCCGCCCGCGATCACCCCGGTCCCGGGGGAGGCGGGCTTCAGGAGCACCCGCGAGGCACCGTGGCGGCCGATCACCTGATGGATCAGGGTCGTGCCGGCCATCGGCACCGTGAACATCGTTTTGCGGGCCGACTCGAGCGCCTTCTGGATGGCGGTGGGCACCTCCTTGGCCTTGCCGTAACCGATCCCCACCCGGCCCTTGCCGTCCCCGAGCGCCACGAGGGCCGTGAAGGAGAACCTTCGGCCTCCCTTGCTGACCTTCGCCACACGGTTGATCTCGATCACCCGCTCGTCGTATTGCGGCCCTGAGTCCGCGCCGCCGTCTCGTCTCCTAGAAGTCAAGTCCGCCCTCCCTCGCTGCTTCTGCCAAAGCCTTGACCCGCCCGTGGTAGGGATGGCCTCCGCGGTCGAAAACCACCCCGGTCACCCCCGCCTCGGCCGCCCGGCCCGCGATGAGCCGGCCCACCTCCGCCGCCGAGCCGGCGGTCAGGGTACCGGAACGGAGGTCCCGCTCCTGCGACGAGGCAGAGGCCAGGGTGCGGCCGGCCGCGTCGTCTATGACTTGGGCGTATATGTAACGATTGCTGCGGAACACGGCCAAGCGAGGCCGGGCGGCGGTTCCGTTCAACCTCTTCCGAATCCGTCTGTGGCGGCGGATCCGTCCCCGGGCGCGGGCGCCGCCGCTCATCTCACCGCCCCCACCCCGGCCTTGCCGCTCTTGCGCCGGACGTGCTCGTTCTCGTAGCGGATGCCCTTGCCCTTGTACGGCTCGGGCGGGCGGACCCGGCGGATCTCGGCTGCTACCTGGCCTACCAGCTCCTTGTCGATGCCCTTGACAACGATGGTGGAGGCGTCAGGAACCTCGAACTCCACCCCGTCCACCGCCGGGACGGGGACGCTGTGGCTGAACCCCACCTGCAGCTCCAGCCCGCCGCCCCTGGGCAGGACCCGGTACCCCACCCCCACGATCTTGAGGGTCTTGCTGTAACCCTCGGCAACCCCGATGACCATGTTGTTCACCAAGGCCCTGGCCAACCCGTGATAGGCGCGGCTGCGGCGCTCGTCGTTCACCCGGGTAACCACGCATTCCCTATCCACCACCTCGACCTTCACCCGGCCGCCGAAGGTGCGGCGCAGCGTTCCCTTTGGCCCGTCCACGGTCACGTCTCCCCCGGATACGGCCACCTTCACACCGTCCGGCAGGGGGATAGGGATCTTTCCTATGCGGCTCATGCTCACCAGACCTCGCACATCAGCTCGCCGCCCAGCCGCCGCCGGCGCGCCTCTCGGTCGGGCAACAGCCCCTGGGATGTGGAGACGATCACGGTTCCCAGCCCTCCCTGCGACCGGGGGAGCTCGTCGGCGCCCTTGTATATCCGGCGGCCCGGGCGGGATATCCGCCGCAGGCCATGGATGATCGGATCGCGGTTGCCTTTGCCCGAGAACTTCAGGCGGATGGTCAGCTCGGTTCCGCGGACGGCCGGGGCTACGTCATATCCTTCGACGTAACCTTCGGACGCCAAGAGCTTGACGATCTGCTCCTTGAGCTTCGACGAAGGCATCGAGGCCGTGGACCGCAGGGCCATGTTGGCGTTGCGGATCCGGGTCAGCATGTCGGCGATCGGGTCGGTCATCATGGTCTTTTCACCGCCTACCAGGAGGCTTTCATCACGCCGGGCAACTCCCCTCGGTGGGAGAGCTCCCGCACCGCGATGCGGGACATGCCGAATTTGCGCAGGAAGCCCCTGGGGCGGCCGGTGATCCCGCACCGGTTCCTGTAACGGGTGGAACTGGCGTCGCGGGGCATCTTGGCGATGGCCGCATAGGCCTCCCGCTTGGCCTCCAGGGTGGTCGAGGGATCCTTGATGACGGCGATCAGCTCGGCCCGCTGCTCGCGGTAGCGCTCGACCGTCTCCCCCCGGCGCTTGTTCTTGGCGATCATCGATTTCTTGGCCATATCTTCATCCAGTCGTTTCTTCGTCGGTCTTCATCCGGTCGGTCTCATCAGATCTGGGGCGCAATTTGCCGGAACGGGAAACCAAACGCTTCCAGCAGGGCCTTGGCGCCTTCGTCATCGGCGGAGGTGGTGCAGATGGTGATGTCCATACCGCGCACCGCCGTTACCTTGTCGTAATCGATCTCGGGGAAGATGAGCTGCTCGCTCACCCCGAAGCTGTAGTTCCCGCGCCCGTCGAAAGCCGTCGGGCTGAGGCCTCGGAAGTCCCGTATGCGGGGAATGGATATGGTAATCAACCTGTCCAGGAACTCCCAGGCCCGGTCGCCCCGCATGGTCGCCGAGCAACCCACCGGGTTGCCGGCCCGCAGCTTGAAACCGGCGATCGACCGCCGGGCCCGGTTGAGGCGGGGCTTCTGGCCGGTGATGGTGGCCAGGTCCTCGATGGCGGATCTGATCTGCTTGGCGTCGCCCGCCGCTTCGCCCACCCCCATGTTCACCACGATCTTGTCCAGGGTGGGCGCCAGCATGGGGTTGCCGAGGTCGAGGTCTTCCAAGAGGCGCCGGTGAACGGAGTCGCGGTACTGCCGCTTGAGGCGGGGAACGCCCGCTCCTTCCGAATTCTCGGCCCCGCTCATGCCCCGCCCCTATTCATACCTCGCCCCCGCACTTGGCGCAGCGCCGATACTTGCGGCCCGCCTCGTTGAAGGCGGCCCCCACCCGCACCGGCCCGCACTCGCCGCACATCAGCATGACATTGGAGATGTGGACGGGCATGTCCTTGTCGATGATGCCCGCCTGGAGGGTCCGGCCCCGGGCCTTCTGATGGCGCTTGGCGGTGTTGATGTTCTCTACGATCACTTTGCTCTGGCGCGGGAGCACCCGGGCCACCCTGGATTCACGCCCCCGGTCCTTGCCGGAGATGATCATGACCCTATCGCCCTCCCGGATGGCCATCAGATGACCTCCGGCGCCAGGGAGACGATGCGCATGAAGCGCCGCTCCCGCAGCTCACGGGCCACCGGGCCGAAGATGCGGGTGCCGCGGGGCAACCGGTTCTCGTTGATGATCACGCACGCATTGTCGTCGAAGCGGATGTAGGTGCCGTCCCGGCGGCGCTGCTCCTTGGCGGTCCGCACCACCACTGCCTTGACCACCTCGCCCTTCTTGACCGCCGCGCCCGGGTTGGCCTGCTTGACGGTGGCCACGATCACGTCCCCGATGCGGGCGTAACGGCGGCGCGACCCGCCCAACACCCGGATGCACAGCACCACGCGGGCGCCGCTGTTGTCCGCCACCTTGAGGCGGGATTCCTGCTGGATCATCGCGCCCGCTCCAACACCTCGACCAGCCGCCACCGCTTGGTCTTCGAGATCGGCCGGGTCTCCATGATCAACACCCGGTCACCGATGCGGGCGTCGTCGCGCTCGTCGTGCACGTGCACCTTGCGGGCGGTGCGCACGATCTTGTCGTAACGCGGATGGCGGAAGGCGCGCTCGATCCGCACCGTCACCGTCCGGCGGCGGGCGTCCGAGACCACCACCCCTACCCGGCTCTTGCGACGGGAGCGTTCAGCCACTTCGCACCTCCTGATCCTGCTCGTGCATGACGGTCTTTATCCGGGCGATGCGGCGGCGCAGGGTGCCCAAGGAGGCAGTGTCCTCGGATTGGCTCACCGCCAGCTGAAATCGGAGATTGAACAGCTCCTCCTTGGTGTCGTCCAGCAGCTCGGCCAGCTCGGCGGGCGTGAGGTCGCGCATCTCCGAGGCCCTCATGAGATCTCCCTGGTGACGAATTTGGTCTTGATCGGGAGCTTGTGCCCCGCCTTGCGGATGGCCTCCCTGGCCAGGTCCTCGGTCACCCCCGACAGCTCCATCATCACCCGGCCCGGCTTGACCACCGCCACCCAGAATTCAGGGTTGCCCTTGCCCGAACCCATACGCGTCTCGGCGGGCTTGGCGGTCATGGGCTTGTCGGGGAAGATGTTGATCCACACCTTGCCGCCCCTCCGCACCGTCCTGGTGATGGCGATACGGGCCGATTCGATCTGGCGGGCGGTGATATGGCCCGGCTCGAGGGCCTGGATGCCGTAGTCGCCGAAGGTAACCGACGTGCCGCCCTTGGCATAGCCCCTCATGCGGCCCCGATGCACCTTGCGGTACTTGGTGCGCTTCGGCATCAACATCATTTCTCCTCGCCGGCGGGGCTTGGGGGTTTGGACGAGTCGGCTTCGGCGCGGGCGGTGTCGTAGACCGACTTGGCCTCCGCGGCGGAGATCTTGCGGCCGCCCCCGGCCTCGATGATCCGCTTCCCTCCTCCGGCCTCGATGACCCGGGGCGCGCGGCGCCCGCCGGCCCGCTGCTCGGCGCGGCTCTTGGCGGGGGTCATGCGCCCGCCGGTGGCCAGGGCGGCCTCGGCGGCGATCTTCTCGCGGGTGGTCTTGAGGGAGGCCACCACATCGCCTTTGTAAACCCATACCTTCACCCCGATCGTCCCCACCGAGGTGGCGGCGGCGGCTTGGCCGTAATCTATGTCGGCGCGGAGGGTATGGAGCGGCACCCTGCCCTCGCGGTACCACTCCCGCCGGCACATGTCGGCGCCGCCCAGGCGACCCGAGCACTCGACCCGCACCCCTTCGGCGCCTGCCTTGAGGGCGGTCTGTACGGTCCGCCTCATGGCCCGCCGGAAGGCCACCCGGTTTTCCAGCTGGTCGGCCACCCCTCGGGCCAGCACCTGGGCGTCGGTCTCCGGATCCTTGACCTCGATGACGTTGAGCTTGACCCGGCGGCCGGTCATGTTTTCGATGCCGCTGCGGATGCGCTCGGCTTCGGCGCCCTTGCGCCCGATCACCGCCCCGGGCCGGGCGGTGTGGACATCCACCTGGAGGCTGTCCCTCGTGCGCTCCATGTCCACCCGCGACACCGCGCCCCGCTTCAGCTCGCGGCGCAGGTAGTCGCGGATGCGGTAGTCCTCGTTGGCGAGGGCCGTGTAGTCCTTCTCCGAGTACCAGCGGGATTTCCATTCGGTGACGATCCCGAGCCGGAACCCGTAGGGGTGTGTCTTCTGGCCCATCATTCCTCCCGGCCGTCGGAAACGACGATCGTTATGTGGCAGGTGCGTTTGCGTATCCGGGTGGCTCTGCCCCGAGCGCGGGGCCGGAACCGCTTTATGGTCGTTCCTTCGTCGGCGTAGGCCTCCACCACCGTCACCCCCCCGGCGAGGTGGTCGAGGTCTTCGCCCAGCTCGAACTTGGAGTTCATGTTCGCCACCGCCGAGCGCAGGCAGGCCAGGATCGGACCGGCCGCCCGCCGGTTGGAGTACCGGAGGACGGTCTCCGCCTCGGAGGCCGACATGCCGCGCACCAAGTCGAGCACCACCCTCACCTTGTAGGGCGACTGCCGGATATGGCGGGCGCGGGCGACGGCTCTCATCGACGCGAAGCCCTTTTCTCCTTGGACCCCGCATGGCCCCGGAAAGTCCTGGTGGGAGCGAACTCCCCCAGCTTATGCCCCACCATCTGCTCCGAGATGTAGACCGGCACGTGCTTGCGGCCGTCGTGGACCGCGATCACCTGGCCGACCATCTCGGGAACGATGGTGCTGCGGCGGCTCCACGTGCGGATCACCCTCCGGGCGCCGGCCCGGCTCTGGGCTTCCACCTTCCTCATGAGGTGCTCGTCTACGAAGGGGCCTTTCTTGAGGCTGCGTCCCATGGTTATCTCCGACCCTTCTTGGTGCGCCGCCGCACGATATCGCGGTTGCTGGCCTTGTTGCGATTCCGGGTGCTGCCTTCCGGCTTGCCCCAAGGGGAGACCGGATGGCGCCCTCCCGACGAGCGGCCCTCGCCGCCCCCGAGCGGATGGTCCACCGGGTTCATGGCCACCCCGCGGGTTTGGGGGCGCACGCCCTTCCAGCGGTTGCGCCCCGCCTTGCCGAGCTTGACGAGCTCCGCCTCGGGGTTGCCCACCTGCCCGATGGTGGCGCGGCAGTCGAGCGGGACATAGCGGACCTCCCCGGAAGGAAGCCGCAGGAGGGCCCGGTTTCCCTCCTTGGACATGAGCTGCACCCCGGCGCCCGCCGCCCGCGCCATCTTCGCCCCGCCGCCGGGCCGCATCTCGATGGCGTGCACCACGGTTCCGGCCGGGATGTTGCGGAGGGGCAGGGCGTTGCCGGGGCGTATCTCGGCCTTGGCCCCCGACTCCAGCCGGTCGCCGACCGAAACCCCCACAGGATGCAGGATGTAGCGCTTCTCGCCGTCGACGTAGTGGAGCAGGGCCAGCCGGGCATTGCGGTTGGGGTCGTACTCCACCGCCGCCACCCGGGCCGGCACGCCGTCCTTGTTGCGGCGGAAATCCACTATCCGGTAGCGGCGCTTGTGTCCGCCCCCCCGGTGGCGCGAGGTGATCCGCCCGTGGTTGTTGCGGCCCGAGGAACGTTTCTTCTTGGCCAGCAGAGACTTCTCCGGCTTCGACTTGGTGATCGACTCGAAGTCCGAGACGGTCTGGAACCTCCTGCCGGGCGAGGTGGGCTTGCGCTTCTTCACCGCCATTTCAAACTCCAAAAATCTCTACGGTTTGACCCTGCGAAAGGGTCACCATGGCCCGCTTCGTATCGGAGCGGCGGCCTGCCACCAACCCCGTTCGCTTGCGCTTGCCCTTGCGGTTGAGGGTGTTGACCTTCAGCACCCGCACGTCGAAGAGACGCTCGACGGCGTCCCTTATCTCTTCCTTGCGGGCTCGGCGGTCGACCACGAAGGTATAGGTGTTGGACCTCTCGATGAGGTCGTAGGACTTCTCCGAAACCACCGGCAACAGGATGATGTCTCGCGGGTCTTTCATCGCTCCTCCCCCATGTGATCATCCTCCCCCTGGCGGGCCGGCTCGGCGGAGGGGGCCGTCTCGACCGGCGCCCCGGTGGTCTGCTCCAAGGCCCGGCGGGAGAAGACCACGGTTTCGGACCACAGTACGTCGTATGTGTTCAGATATCCGGCGCGGCCCAGCACCACCCTGGACAGATTTCGGAAGGAGCGGGCGGCCGCCGCCTCGTCGCGGTCCAGCACCACCAGCGCCTTGCCGCCCGCGCCGATCTCTTCCAGCAGGCCGTCGGCCCGCTTGGTCTTGGGCGCTTCCCAGTCGAAGTCGTCGACCACCTTCACCGCCCCTTCGGAAGCCCGGGCCGACAGGGCGCTGTGCAGGGCCAAGGCCTTCATCTTCTTGGGGGTGCGCTGGGCGTAACTGCGGGGCTTGGGACCGTGCGCCACCCCGCCGCCGACCCAGATAGGAGAACGGATGGAGCCGTGGCGGGCCCGCCCCAGGCCCTTCTGGCGCCATGGCTTGCGGCCGCCGCCCCGCACCTCCGCCCGGGACTTGGTGTGGGCGCTGCCGGCGCGCCGGGCGGCCAGATGCGCCACCACCACCTGGTGCATGACGGCCCGGTTCGGCTCGATGCCGAACACCGCGGGGTCGAGCGCCACCGCCCCTTCGAGGGCGCCGGTCGAGGCGTACAGGGAAGCCGACATATCAGCCACGGCCGCTCTTTACCGCCCGGCGCACGAACACCAGGCCGCCCTTCGGCCCCGGCACCGCGCCTTTCAATATCAAGAGGTTGCGTTCGGTGTCCACCCCCACCACCGCCAGGTTGAGAACGGTGGAGCGCTCGCCGCCCATCCGACCGGGCAGCTTGGTGCCCTTGAAAACACGGGCGGGGGTGGCGCAGGCCCCGATGGCGCCGGGGGAACGGTGAACCTTGTGGGCGCCGTGGCTGGCCTCCTTGCCCCGGAAGTTGTGGCGCTTCATGACCCCCTGGAAACCCTTCCCCTTGGACAAGCCGGACACGTCCGCCCGGATGCCGGGTTCGAAGAGGTCACCGACCGCCAGCTCCTGACCGACCTCGAAGGCGGCCGGGTCGTCGACCCGGAACTCGATCAGGTGGCGGGCCGGCGCCACCCCCGCCTTGGCGAAATGGCCGGCCTGCGGCTTGTTCACCTTGCGGGGCGGGATCTCGCCATAGGCGAGCTGCACGGCGGTGTAGCCGTCGTCGTCTTCGGTCCGGATCAGGGTCACGCGGCAGGGGCCCGCTTCGATGACCGTCACCGGGATGGCCCTGGCCTGATCGTCGAAGATGCGGGTCATGCCCAGCTTCTGTCCCAGGAGGCTCATGTCTCGATCTCCACTTCGACGCCCGCCGGCAGGTCGAGCCGCATCAGCGACTCGATGGTGTTGTGGGTAGGTCCGAGGATGTCTATGAGGCGCTTGTGGGTCCGTATCTCGAAGTGCTCCCGGGAGTCTTTGTAGACATGGGGGGAACGGATCACGCAGTAGCGTTGGATCCTGGTGGGGAGCGGAACCGGGCCGCTTACCCGCGCCTGGGTGCGGATGACCGTCTCGGCGATCTTGCGCGCCGATTCGTCCACCACGTGGTGGTCGTAGGCCTTCAATTTGATGCGTATCTTTTGTTCTTTCATCTGCCGCTCATTTGGTTATTTTGGTGACGGTGCCCGCACCCACAGTCCGACCACCCTCACGAATAGCAAACCGCAACCCCTCATCCATAGCAATAGCCGAACCCAACTCCACCGACATCACCGTATTATCCCCAGGCATCACCATCTCCACCCCCACAGGCAACCCCACCCGACCAGTAACATCCGTCGTCCGGAAATAAAACTGCGGCTGATACCCACCAAAAAACGGATTATGACGACCACCCTCCTCCTTCGTCAACACATACACCTGCGCCTCGAACTCCGTATGAGGCTCAATCGACCCCGGCGCCGCCAACACCTGACCCCGCTCGACCTCCCCCCGACCCACACCCCGCAACAACACCCCCACATTATCCCCAGCCAACCCCTCATCCAACAACTTCCGAAACATCTCCACCCCCGTCGCCACCGTCCCCCGAGTCTCCCCCAACCCAACCACCTCCACCCGATCACCCACCCGAACCACACCCGACTCCACCCGACCCGTAACCACCGTCCCCCGACCCGTAATCGAAAACACATCCTCAATCGGCATCAAAAACGGCCGATCCACCGGACGCTCCGGCACCGGAACATACGAATCCACCGCCCCCATCAACTCCAACACCCCCCCAGCAGCCCCCACATCACCCTCCAACGCCCGCAACGCCGACACCCGCACCACCGGCACATCATCCCCAGGAAACCCATAATCCCCCAACAACTCCCGCACCTCCAACTCCACCAACTCCAACAACTCCTCATCATCCACCAAATCCACCTTATTCAACGCCACCACCACACACGGCACCCCCACCTGACGCGCCAACAACACATGCTCACGCGTCTGCGGCATCGGACCATCCGCCGCCGACACCACCAACACAGCCCCATCCACCTGCGCCGCCCCCGTAATCATATTCTTAATATAATCAGCATGACCAGGCATATCCACATGCGCATAATGACGCAAATCAGTCTCATACTCCACATGCGCAATCGAAATCGTAATACCACGCTCACGCTCCTCAGGAGCCTTATCAATATCATCAAACACCGTAAACACATTACGCCCAGGCACCCGCTCAGACAACACCCGAGTAATCGCAGCCGTCAACGTCGTCTTACCATGATCAATATGACCCATAGTCCCAACATTCACATGCGGCTTAACCCGCTCGAACTTTGCCTTAGCCATAAGGATTCAACCTCCTATGAGCTCGCCGCGTATCGCAGCTACGATACCGCGAGAAACCTGTTCCGGTACTTCGTCGTACGAGTGGAATTTCATGGTGGACACGGCGCGGCCCTGGGTGCCGGACCGCAGATCGGTCACGTATCCGAACATCTCCGAGAGGGGCACCCGGGCGGTTATGAGCCGATGATTGCCCCGCTGTCCCAGCTCGCCGATCTGTCCCCGGCGCGACGACAGGTCTCCGATCACCTCGCCCGTGTACTGCTCGGGCGTGACGACCTCGACTTCCATCACCGGTTCCAGCAGCTTGACCCCCGCCCGGCGGGCGGCCTCGCGCAGCACCATCGAACCGGCGATCCGGAAGGCCATCTCGGAGGAGTCCACATCGTGTGAGTGGCCGTCCACCAGCCGGGCCCGCACATCCACCAGCGGGTATCCGGCCAGGACGCCTTGGTCGAGCCCTCCCCCGATTCCCGCGTTCACGGCCGGGATGAACTCGCGGGGCACCGCGCCTCCCTTGATCTCGTCTACGAACTCGTAACCGCCGCCGGGGCCGGTCGGCTCCAAGTCGATCACCACCACCGCGTACTGGCCCCGCCCGCCGGTCTGCTTGACGTGGCGGTACTCGACCCTTCGGACCGGACCCGCGATGGTCTCGCGATAGGCCACCTGGGGGCGGCCCACGTTGGCGTTGACCCCGAACTCCCTGACCAGCCGGTCGACCAGGATGTCGAGGTGGAGCTCGCCCATGCCGGAGATGATGGTCTGGCCGGTCTCCTGATCGGTGCGGACCAGGAATGTGGGGTCCTCTTCGGTCAGCCGCCCCAGTGAATCGGACAGCTTGTCCTGATCGACTTTGGACTTCGGCTCGATGGCGACCGAGATCACCGGGGCGGGGAAGCTCATGGCCTCCAGCACCACCGGATGGCGAAGGTCGCTCAGCGTGTCTCCGGTGGCGGTGTGCTTGAGGCCCACCGCCGCCACGATGTCGCCGGTGAAGACATCCCGGCGGTCTTCGCGGCGGTTGGCGTGCATGCGCAGCAGGCGGCCCAGGCGCTCCTTGCGGCCTTTGGTGGTGTTCAACACCTTTCCGCCCTTGGGGGCGTGACCGGAGTAGACCCGGAAATAGGTGAGCTTGCCCACGTGCGGATCGCTGACGATCTTGAAGGCCAGGGCGGCAAAGGGCTCTTCGTCGTCCGGTGGCCGCTCCACGACGGCCTGCTCTTCGCCCGGCAGGAACCCTTGTATGGAGGAGAGGTCGAGCGGGCTGGGAAGATAGTCCACCACCGCATCGAGGAGCAGCTGCACGCCCTTGTTCCTGAAGGCGGCGCCGCAGAACACCGGGGTGAACATGTGCTGCAGGGTTCCGGTGCGGACCGCGCTCACTATCTCGCCGGGAGATATGTCGAGGTCCTCCAAGTACTTGACGAGCAGCTTCTCCTCGATCTCCGCCACCTGCTCGAGCAGCCTGCCCCGGTATTCCTCCGCCATCATCGCGTACTTGGGAGGGATGGCGCCGGTGTTCCAGGTGCGTCCGTCGTCCCCATTCCAGGTGTGCGCCTTCATCTCGATCAGGTCAACCACCCCCCGGAAGCCGGCCTCTTCCCCGATCGGAAGCTGCATCACCAGAGGCGCCGCCCCCAGCCGTTCCTCGATGGAGGCCACCGCCGCGAAGAAATCGGCGCCCACCCGGTCCATCTTGTTGATGAAGCAGATACGGGGCACCTCATAGCGGTCGGCCTGCCGCCATACGGTCTCGGTCTGGGGTTCGACTCCGGCCACCGCGTCGAACACGGCCACCGCGCCGTCGAGCACTCGGAGGGAACGCTCCACCTCGACGGTGAAGTCCACATGGCCGGGCGTGTCGATGATGTTGATCCAGTGATCGTGCCACTCGCAGGTGGTGGCGGCGGAGGTGATGGTGATGCCGCGTTCCTGCTCCTGCTCCATCCAGTCCATGACCGCGGCGCCCTCGTGGACCTCGCCCAGCTTGTAGGTGCGGCCGGTGTAGTAGAGGACCCGCTCGGTCAAGGTGGTCTTGCCCGCGTCGATGTGGGCCATGATCCCGATGTTCCGGGTCCGGCTCAGCGGATACTGACGTAGATGGACCAATGCCGTGGGGTTGCTCATGATCTACCAGCGGTAATGGGCGAAGGCCTTGTTGGACTCCGCCATCTTGTGCAGGTCCTCCTTGCGTTTGATGGCCGCCCCGGTGTTGTTGGAGGCGTCCATGATCTCGTTGGCGAGCCGCTCGGGCATGGTCTTCTCGCGGCGGCGCCGGGCATACCCGACCAACCACCTGACGGCCAGCGTGGAAGCCCGCCGAGGCCGCACGTCCACCGGCACCTGGTAGGAGGATCCCCCCACCCGGCGAGACCGCACCTCGACCTGGGGCCGGAGGTTGTCGATCGCCCGCTTGAGTATCGTCAGCGAATCCTGGCCGCTCCGGCGGGCCACGATCTCCAGCGCCCGGTAGACGATCTTGCGGGCCTTCTCCTTCTTGCCCTTGAGCAGGACCTGGTTGATGACCTGGCCGACCAGAACGTTGCGGAACACCGGATCGGGGTCGACGGGCCGCTTCTCGGCCGGTGCTCTCCGCATCAGCGCCCCTTCTTGGCGCCGTAGCGGGAGCGGGCCTGGCGGCGGCCCTCCACCCCGGCGGCGTCGAGGGTGCCGCGGATGACTTTGTAGCGCACACCGGGCAGGTCCTTCACCCGCCCCCCGCGCACCAACACGATGGAATGCTCCTGGAGGTTGTGTCCTTCACCCGGTATGTAGGCGGTGACCTCCACCCCCGAGGTGAGCCGGACCCGGCATACCTTGCGGAGGGCGGAGTTGGGCTTCTTGGGGGTGATGGTGTACACGCGGATGCACACGCCGCGGCGCTGGGGAGACCCGGCGAGGCCGGGTGTTTTCTCCTTGCGCGCCTTGGGCTTGCGCCCTTGGCGGACCAGCTGTTGGATGGTCGGCAATTCTTCTCCTTCGGGTCGGCGCGCCGCGAAACCACCGCATCGGGTGGGTAACGGGTTCCGACGGAATCTTTCCTGGACTTGTGCTAGCCCCACGCCCGGAGAGGGCACCGGGGTGGGGTCACACCGGCAACCCGTTCAGGGCACAGGAAAACAGACGTGCATGTGCACGGGGGTAAGTATATGGCATAGGTGCACGGTCGTCAATACAGACCGGCGCGGCCGGGAGGACTCGAACCCCCAACCTTCTGATCCGTAGTCAGACGCTCTGTCCATTTGAGCTACGACCGCAGGCCCCAAAGGGTACCACGTCTAATGGTAGCCAGCCCGGACGGCAACCGAAACCCGGATCGCAGTCCCCGGCCTCAGGGTTGCACACCGGGCGGCGGCGCCCATCCGAAGAGGGTCCCTAATCTGGTGTTCCATGCGGTCGAATGTGCCGGACAGCCTCACATGATCATGTCATGATCGGGGACCGTGAGATCACGATGCAGGGTGCCCAAGCTCTGTGGAGAGCGGAGAGGGAGGGATTTGAACCCTCGAGGAGGTTTTCAACCCCCTACTCGCTTAGCAGGCGAGCGCCTTCGACCGCTCGGCCACCTCTCCCGTCGGCCCTCACTCTAGCCAAAGCGCGGAGGGAGTGGGATTCGAACCCACGAGACCCGTCGCCGGGCCCACCGGTTTTCAAGACCAGCGCCTTCGACCGCTCGGCCATCCCTCCGACTGGGATTATCGCAGGCCGCGGCGCGCACCGAAACGAAGCCCCCACCCGGTAGAATCCGGGCAAGGCCGGGACGAAGAAAGCCGGGACGAAGAAAGTCGGGACGGAGGAGGTGGCAGATGACCGGTCTCACCGCCGAGCAGCTCCGCCGCTTCGACGAGGACGGGTACCTGATCGTCGAGGACGTGCTGAGCGAAGAGGACCTCGCCCGGATCGAAGCCGAGTATCGGGAGATACTGGACCGGGCGGCCGACGGCCTGGTCCGCCGGGGCCGGATTCGGCCGCTGCGGGGCGGCGCCTTCTCGGAGCGTTACGTGGAGGCCATGCGCCAGATCGACGATATGTACGCTCTATACCAACACCTCGACATCTCCCTGCCGTTGGTCGAGGATCTCGGCCTGTCCCACACTTTGAACACCGGACCGGAGGTTTTCCGCCTGCTGACCCATCCCCGGCTGCTCGACATCGTCGAATCGGTGATAGGCCCCGAGATCTACTCGAATCCGATCCAGCACACCCGGATCAAGCCTCCTGTCCACTGTCTGCCCGACGCGATCCTCGACTCGAACGTGGCCGCCACGGGATGGCACCAGGACTCCGCTGTAGCCACCCGGGAGGCCGACGACACCGACATGCTGACCGTATGGCTGGCCGTCACGGACGCCTTCGTCCAAAACGGCTGCCTCGTCGTGACGCCGGGCAGCCATCGCAAAGGGGTGACCCGGCACTGCCCCGGCATGGCTTCGTCGGCCGAGATCTACATCCCGGAGACGATCATCGACCTGGACCGGGTGATCCCTTTGGAGGTGAAGGCGGGGAGCGCCGTCCTGCTCCACAAGATGACCGAGCACGGTTCCCTGGAAAACCGCAGCGAAGGCATCCGATGGAGTTTCGACCTGCGCTACCAACCGATCGGGCAACCCACCGGCCGCTCTGTCTTCCCCGGCTTCGCGGCGCGGAGCTCGGCCCGCCCCGATCTGGTCGTCACCGACCACGCGGAGTGGGAGAGCCTGTGGCGCCAAGCCCTCCACCGCATCGTGAACGGCGAGGCGGACGCGGCTTTCAACGCCAAGTGGGAGGCCAACGCCGGGCATCCGCTCTGCGCCTGAACCGTCCCCGGCCCCGAAGGCGGAGGGGGTGGGATTCGAACCCACGAGGGGCGGAGCCCCTACGGCATTTCGAGTGCCGCGCACTAGGCCAGACTATGCGACCCCTCCCGAAGGATCGGATTGTACCTTGCGGCGCCTCGATTCCGCGAAGAAACCGGTCAGGAGGGCGGCGCAGTCGGCTTCCAGCACCCCGGCCACCAAGTCAATGCGGTGGTTGAGGCGGCGGTCCTGGGGAATGTTGTAGAGGCTCCAAGCGGCGCCCCCCTTGAGGTCCGCCGCCCCGTAGACGATCCGCTCCAGGCGCGCCAGGACGGCGGCGCCCGCACACATGGCGCACGGCTCCAAGGTGACCACCAGGGTATGGCCATCGAGCCGCCGGTTCCCTATCCGGCGGGCGGCCTCCGACAGAACCAGCATCTCGGCGTGGGCGGTGGGGTCGTTCCTCTGCTCACGGCGGTTGCGCCCCGCCGCCGCCCGCCGGCCGTCGGGGCCCACCAGCACCGCCCCCACCGGCACGTCGCCGTGGTCGGGGGCACGCGCGGCCTCGGCGAGGGCCGCCTCCATCCAGGGAATCCAGGACACGGGCCAACTATAGGAGTCGGCTATACGGCCAGACGCAGAGAAAGAGCCGAGAGAAGCCGTGCGGCCCGCCGTCGAACGGACATCCCGAGGCGCAAACCGGCCGCCTGCTCGGGCCCGGCACCCCTACGGCACCCGGTACGCATCGCTTAGGGCTGCTTCCTCCCGGACCTGACCCGGTTCACGAAGGTTCCGCTGCGCAGGACCCGGCCGTCAATACCGCGTGCCGGCCGCATACCGGCGAGATGCCGACGCCCTTCGACGGGCTTCCGCCCCGCATGTAGAGGGTTTCGGGTAGAGGGCACCCCTAGCGCCCCGCGTAGCACGGCCGAATCCGGAGTATACAGGTCATCCAGGAAGAGCACTGAACAACGAAGATGGCTCGGTCCCGTGTATTGCTCAGCACATCTAGAATCACCCCCCAGGGAGGGATCGCATAGTCTGGCCTAGTGCGCACGCCTGGAAAGCGTGTTGGCGCCTACCGCGCCTCGTGGGTTCGAATCCCACTCCCTCCGCCGACCTCCACCTTTAGAGGGTGCGCGGATAGGTGCTCACCTGGGAATACACTGCTTGCGGCGGTTGCTGAGCCCACAGCCATAGCCAGGGGTTCCGAACTGGATCCTGACCGGCGTTTACGAACAGGGCCGGTGGCGGTCCGCCTATTCCCGCACCCTCTTACCCCCTCGCCTTTCTCATAGACCGGCGGGCGGGAACTGAACTACCCCTCCTTGATCAGTATCACCCCGTAGACGAAGCCGAGAGGCCCCATCCTCCACAGATCCAACCTCCGAAGGGCGGTTTCCCGAAGGACGGCATCCGCATAGAGCCGCTCGGGGGGCGGGAGCTTGTCGAGGGAACGGTGCAGGTAGCGGTATTCGGCCGCCGCGCCGATGGTGAAACCGGCCGCCGGAACGATCACGGCCGAACCGAGCCGGTGGAGGGCCGCGGCCGCCTTCCGTCGGGGGCGGGCCAGGTCGACGATGCCGGCCATCCCGCCGGGGCGCAACACCCGCGCGATCTCGGCCAGGGCGCCTCCCACCGAATCGAGGTTGCGGAACACGAAAGCCGAGAAGACCGCGTCGAAGGCTCGGCCGGAGAACGGCAGGGCCTCGCCCACCCCCGCCACCCGCACGGTCATCGGGTTGAGAGCCAGCATCTGGGACACCGGGTCCAAGGCGACCGCGGGGCGGTCCCCGAACAGGGGGCGGGCGGCGCCGGTACCCGAGCCGAGGTCGAGCAGGCGGCCGGGGGGCAGCCGAACCATGACGGACCGCCGCCACTCCTGGTCCCTTCCGAGCGAGAGCACCCGGTTGAGGCGGTCGTATCGGCGGGCGATCTTGGCGAAAACAGCACCCGGGTCGGGGTCGGGGTTCATCCGACCCGATCGAACCCCACATAGGGCCGCAGCGCCTCGGGCACCGCGAAGGATCCGTCTTCCTGCTGGTGGTTCTCCAACAGGGCGATGAGCAGGCGGCCCACCGCCGCCGCCGTCCCGTTGAGGGTGTGAACCAACCGGTTGCCGCCCTCCGACCGGAACCGTATCCGCAGCCGGCGGCTCTGAAAATCGGTGGTGTTGGAACACGAGGTGATCTCTCGGTAACGCTGCTGCGACGGGATCCAGGCTTCGATGTCGTACTTCTTGGCGGCCGAAGCGCCGAGGTCCCCGGCCGCCACGTTCACAACTCGGTAGGGGATCTCGAGGCGCCGGACGATCTCCTCTTCGAGGGACAGCAGCATCTCGTGCTCGTCCCAGGACCGCTCCGGACGGCAGAAGGAGAACATCTCCACCTTGTCGAACTGGTGGACCCTGAATATCCCGGCGGTGTCCTTGCCGTGGGCGCCTGCCTCCCGCCGAAAGCAGGTCGAGAATCCGGCGTAGCGGATCGGCAGGTCGGCCTCTTCGAGAACCTCTCCGGCGTGGTAGGCGGCCAAGGCGACCTCGGAGGTCCCGATCAGGTAGAGGTCGTCCCCGGCGAGCTCGTACACCTGCTGATCTTCGTCCGGGAAGAACCCCGTTCCGAACAGGGCCTGCTCACGTACCAACACCGGCGGGACCATCGGGGTGAAGCCCTTATCCGCCAGGAAATCGAGCACCATGCGCACCAGACCGAGCTCGATGATCACCGCCGGGCCGGTCAGGTATGCGAAACGGGCACCGGACACCTTGGCCGCCCGCTCGATGTCGATCATTCCGAGGGCGGCGCCCAGCTCGCGATGGTCTTTCGGGGCGGCGCCGTCCGCCGCGGGCTCGCCCCAGCGCCTGATCTCGAGGCTGTCTTCGTCCGAGAACCCTTCCGCCGCCGAAGGATGGGCCAGGTTGGGCACCCGCACCCACATCTCGGTGAAACGCTCGTCCAGCTCGTCGGCCCGGGCAAGCCTGTCCCGGTAAGCCGAAGCCACCTCCGAGGCCCTGGCTATGGCCTCCTGCTTGGAACCGCCTTCGAGCCGGGATATCTGCCGGCCCAGCCGCCGTTGCTCGGCGCGCATCCCCTCGGCCTCGGCCCGGACCCGGCGGCGCGCCGCGTCCGTCTCCGCCATCGCACCTACATCGAGATCGAGGCCCCTGCGGGCCAAGGCGGCCTCCAGCAGGCCGGGGTTCTTCCTGAGAATCGAGATGTCGATCATCGCCGGGGATGCTACTACCGGGTCGAAGAGGTCAACCCCCGATTCGGCCTGATCTGTTCATGGAGGGTTGATCCTGATCTCGGACTCCCACGAGTTGTCCTCTATGTTCGGATCGTCCTCGACCATGGTCAGGTCGAAGGTGAGGAGATACTCGGCGCCCGGGTCCACCGGCAAGACCCCGAAGATCACTGAACCGATCTCCCCCGGGGCGAGGTCGAGGGCGTCGCTGTCCTGGGTCGAGAGGGTTTGGCCGGAGGTGGATCGCAGGCTTGCCGAGACCGTCAGCCCCTTCTGGGCCACGTTGCCCCGGTTGCCGACGACCGCGCTGAACTGCAGACGGTCGGTGGCCGGCAGGATGATCTCGCCGTCCTGACCCAGCCCGCCGGTAGGCAGCGGCTCGAACACCACCTGCAGGATGCCGATATCCCGCCGGACCCCCATCTGGGTGCTGTTGCGGACCGTCCTGGCCAGACCTTCGCCGTTCATCAGAGCCGGTTGACGGCTGATGAAGGAAATATCCGGGAACTCGCTGACGGCAACGTCCAGGCCTTCGATCATCGCCCCGGCCCGGGCGAGGAACCCGGCGTAGATCAGATCGCCTACCCGCAGCTGCACGATGGCGCCGCCGAGCCGCTCCACCGGCGCCGCGCCGGCCGGTTGGTCGGCCACCTCGATTATGGATGTCCGGAAATCGGCCAGCCCGGCCGCCCACGAATCGAAGGCCAGGTCGAGCATGTCGCGGACGGCCCCGGCCGAATCCGGGGATTCGGTCTCCTCCAGCCCTTCCGCATGGAGAGCCATCTGGGAAGCCAGCCGCTCCATCAGCACCTCGAAGTCGTCTCGTCCGATGGTGCGCAGCTCGGCGCTGACCAGACGGCTGAAACCCCCGGCCACCTGGTCGGCCTCCTGGGTGAGGGCGCGGGCCGAGTCGAAGAAGGCGGTCAGACGTCGGGTCTCGGTCCTCTGACCGTTGACCAGCAGGGCGGTGACCGCCGCCGCCAGCAGGATCAGCGCCAGCAGCCACCACCACACGGCCCGGCGGCGGCGGGTTCTGTACCCGGACCTGGGGCGGTAATCGATCGACAAGGCGGCAGCCCTTCTACCCCGGGTCAGGCAATCGGGAAGGGGGTCTGGAACCAGGCCGGGACATCGGAGACCTCGACCGCCTCGACCCACTTGACCCACCAGAAACCGCGTCGTCCGGGCGCCACGATCCGGGCCGGGAACCCGTGGCCGGCGCTGAGCGGAGCGCCGCCCATCTCGAAGGCCAGCCAGAGCCGGTCGGCGTCCTCCGCCGGGAAACGGCGGCCGTATCCCGTAGCCGAACGAACCGAGACGGAGGCGCCGTCCACCTCTCCGAGGAGGCGGTCCAGCCTCACCCCCCTCCATTCCTGGGTCGAGTACCAGCCGGATGTGCAGTCGAGAGTGGCCTCCACCGTTTCCAACGGCAGCGCGGCCAGCTCCTCGGGCCCCAGAAGGCGGCCGCGCACGACCAGCTCCGGCCTCTCGAGGCGGGGTACGGTGTCCAAGAACCATTGGGTGACCGGCATGGCGGCCGGATTCATGCTCCCCCGCTCGTGCGACCCCGTGAAGCGGCGTTCGCCGCCCGGCCATCCGAGGCCGCCCACCGCCGTTTCCCAACCCGCCAGGACCAGACCGGCCCCGGCGGTGAGGGCGCCTGTCCGGATCAGATTGCGCCTCGTCAGGTCGGCGGCCCGCGGGCGGACGGGGTGGCGCTTGTAATGCCAAACCGCCAGGGCCGTCGCAAGCACCGCCGCTCCAACGTGGATCTGCATCGTCCCGAGCGGGCCGACCCTGGTCACCGCGCCGGTCATCTGCGCCAGGCCCGACCCGATCGTGATCACGACCGCCCCCGCCAAGACCAACGACCACACCGCTCCCCTGCGCCGCCGCCGCCAACCGGATCGGGCGATCCGGGACTTCCAGGGCGCGAGCAACAGAAAACACATACCGAGGGCGCCGTGGGCGAGGACGGCGGCCCGAGACCACCCGGTCCCCAGACCCTGCGCAACCAGGCCGGAAGCCAGGGCCAAGGTGAGCAGCCCGATCAGGGCCAGGTTCGTGAAGCGCTTCACGACTCCGCCCCTTTCGAGAAAGGCGTCGAGCAATACACCGGCAGACCGTCGGGCGCTGGACATAATGCCTGTTCAGCGAGCGGCAGGCCGTCGGCAGTCGTCATCGTTCAGCACTCTCCTGATCATCCAGCATCCCGACGGTCTTCTCGATCCGCCGCTGCCTGGTCTCGGGGCGCTTCGCCTCGTCTATCCACTCCAGGTACTCGCGGCGGTGGCTGGGGGCCAGCCTACGGTACGCGGCCATGGCGGCCGGGCGGGCCTCGAGCACGGCCTCCAGATCGCCCGGGGACTCTATGGGCGTCGATCCGGTTCCCATGCCCGCCAGACTACGCGGAACGGGCGCCTATTTTCAGGGCCGGAGCATCTCGACGATCCCGGTCCGCAGACCCTGGTACAATGTCCGATCCGGGCGAGTGGCGGAATTGGTAGACGCGCTGGGTTCAGGACCCAGTGAGCGGTAAGCTCGTGGAGGTTCGAGTCCTCTCTCGCCCACAAGCCGTTTCAGTTGAGTCCACGGTCGTGTGTACGGGGGGTGGGGGTCCTTGTTTGGGCGGCGACCGTACCGGACTTCTCCTGACCGCCCGGCCTCCGATTCGCGCTACGGGCGCTACTTCTTGGTGCGCAACATCCACACGTATAGGACGCCGACCGCCGGGATGGCGGAGAAAATGAGGGGCAGCCACCAATCCCCCCTGGCGACGCCCGCGCCTATGAGCACCGCGAGCGCGATATCGACTGCGATGTTGACCAGCAACAGCGTCGCGGCCAGGTCTTTCAGCCTCTTCGAAACCGGCTTGGGCTTCACCGCAACGACCAAGAGCGCGACCGCGGCAATCGGATGCACGACCACGATCGGGATGCGCTCCCACAAGCCGCCGTCGGCGAACAGGCCGCCGAGAAGGCCGATCCCCGCCAACAACAACTGGACTGCGGCCAATATCACGATCAGCCTATGGAAGAATTTCATGTCCGAATCCTCCTCGTCTACGGAACATCCTACCCCGTCCCTTCCTGCGAGGGGAGCGCCGGACGGGTAGCGTGGCCTGGGAGGGTGCTGAGCAATACACCGACGGCCTGCCGGTCGCCGAGCAGCACCCTTCTCGAAATTCGAAGGCCGGGAAGGGGCTGCCGATGTTCGACGTAGTGGTCCGGGGCGGCCTGTTGGTGGACGGAACCGGCGCGGCGGCCCGGCGGGCCGACATCGGCATCGAAGGGGAACAGATCACCGCCATCGGGGACCTGGGCGGCGCCGAATCTCGCCTGGCGCTGGACGCCGGCGGGCTGGCGGCGGCGCCCGGGTTCATCGACATACACAGCCACTCCGATTTCACCCTGCTGGTCGACCCGAGAGCCCACAGCCAGATACTCCAGGGAGTCACCACCGAGCTGGTGGGCAACTGCGGCCACGGATGCGCTCCCCTGGGTCCGAGGATCGAGGCCTACACGGGCAACATCTACGGGTATCAGGACCTCATCCCGATCGACTGGACCTCCATGGAGGGCTACCTGGCCCGCCTGGAAGAAGCCGGGCCGGCCGTGAACGCCGCCGCCCTGGCGCCGAACGGGAACCTCAGGTTGACGGCCATGCCGGACGTCCGGCGGCCCGCCGACAAGGACGAGACCGCCCTGATGGTCCGGCTGCTGGAGGAAAGCCTCGACGCGGGGGCGTTCGGTTTCTCCACCGGGCTCGAATACCCCGCCGAGCGGGCGGCTTCGGAGGAGGAGATCGTCGAGCTGTGCCGCGCCGCGGCCCGCAAGGGCGGGCTCTACGCCACCCACGAGCGCAACCGGGACCTGCTGGCCGTGGAAGCGGTCGAAGAAGGGGTGCGGGCCGCGGAGGCGACCGGGGTGCGGCTGCAGGTGTCGCACATCATCCCTCGGCGGGGCGGGCCGCCGGACTCCCTGGAGCGGAGCATCGAAGCGGTCGAGCGGGCCTGCGCCCGGGGCCTGGACGCGGCGTTCGACGCCCACACCCGGCTCCACGGCATCACCAACCTCAGCGCGGTGCTCCCCTCTTGGGCCTCGGCGGACGGCCCGGGGCAGATGAACAGACATTTGAGGGATGCGGCAACACGGGACCGCCTGAAGCAGTACCGCAGCATCATCTCCTCGTTCGGCCTGGGGGGCTGGGATGGGGTGGCCCTGTTCTGCAGCGAAGGCTCCCCGGACAAGGTGGGCCGCAGCATCGCCGAGCTGACGCCGCCGGGCGGGGATCCCTACGACACCATGTACGACCTGCTGCTCGCCGAAGGGGGCGACCCGCACGGGCCGCTGCTGATATGCCGCTCCTACGACGAAGACATGCTGGCCGACACCTTCCGCCATCCGCTCTGCACCACCGAATCGGACGCCACCGCCCTGTGCCTCGACGGCCCGCTGGCCGATACCGCCTTCCTCGGCGCCTACACCTGGGCCGGGTCCTTCTTCCGCACCATGGTCCGCGAGCGGCGTGAGCTGACCCTGGAAGAGGCGGTCCACAAACTCACCGCCCAGCCGGCCGGCCGGATCGGGCTCGGTGACCGGGGCCGCCTGCTGAAAGGTATGAAAGCGGACGTCGTGGTGTTCGATCCCGCCGAGTTCTCGGACCGCGGAACCTTGGACGACCCCAACCGGCCGGCGGCGGGAGTGCACCATGTCCTGGTGAACGGCGGGCTCACCGTGGTGGACGGAAAAGAAACCGGCCGACGCAGCGGCCGGGTGCTGCGCCGCTGACCGGCCGGCGATGGTCCGGCAGGTAAACTGGTCCCGGCCAGGACAGGCAAACCAGGCAACGGGAGCAAGGAACAGCAATGGGCAAGAAGCCCAGGAAGATCACCCGAAAACAGAAGCGGTACTTGGAGGACCTGCTGGCAGACGCCGGGAGATCGACCAGGAAGATTCGGGATGAGACCGGCCGGAAGCGGAAGGTCAAGAAACTGACCCTTCCCGAAGCATCTAGGGCCATCGACGAATTGAGAGGTTGTCGATGCCACTCATACTGACGCTCCAGTTGTGATATTCGGAGGGTGATCGATCATCATGGGGCGGTTCTCATGAATTGGAGGCAGGGCAGGGGACGGAAGGCCGTGCTGGGGGTGATGTTGACCGCGGCGCTGGCGGCGGGTTCATGCAGCACCGAAGACCCGGGCGGCGGGGAGATAGTCCTGGCGGTGGAACAGTGGCCCGAGTGCCTCAACCCCATCACTTCCTGCGCCAACGCCTCCTGGCTGTCATGGGCGGTATTGGTGCATCTGCAGCCGGGGCTGATGGAGTTCGACGCCGACAACTCCCTGCGGGCTTCCCCGGTGCTGGTGGAAGCCCCCACGACGGACAACGGGGGCGTGACGGTGAACGACGACGGCACCTTCACGGTCACCTACCGACTCGACCCGGACGCCCGGTGGAGCGACGGGACGCCCATCACCAGCACCGATGTGTGGTTCACATGGAGGGCCACGCTCGACACCCGGGGCTCGCTGCGGACCGTCGGCTATGACCTGATAACCGGGGTGGACGCCGCCGACCCCCGCACCGCGGTGGTCACCTTCAGCAAACCCTATGCACCGTGGCGTTACATGTTCCAAGGCCTGCTCCCCGCCCACGCTTTCGACGGGGAGACCGACATAGCCGATCACTGGAACGACTCGATTCCCATCTCCGGCGGGCCGTGGCGCCAGGAGTCTTGGAGTCAGGACGAGCAGGTCCTCGTACCGAACGAGAACTACTGGGTGACCGAGCGCATACCGTTGGTCGATCGGGTGGTGATGGTGCCCCGTGAGAACACCGAATCCGAGACGGAGGCGCTGCAGGCCGGAGAGGTGATGGCCGCCCTTCCCCAGCCATTTCCCGGCGCCCGGGAGCGCTTCGGCGGCAACCTGGCCTTGGTCGATGGACCCGGCACCTTCATCGAGGGCCTGTGGTTCAACCAGATAGCCCCCGACCGGCGCTTCGAGATCACCGCCAACCTGCGCCGGGCGGTGGCCTACGCCCTCGACCGGGAGCGGATCGCCGAAGCGGCTCTCGGCTCGATCATCGAAGATCCCCAAGTACTGCAGTGCGCCGGTTGGAACCCGGCCTTCGGCGACTGGTGCGGCGACGACTTCGCCGGCTACGTGCAGGACATGGCGGCCGTCACCGAGCTGCTGACCGCCGACGGTTGGTCCCGGCCCGACCCCGAAGGCCTGTGGGTCAACGCGGCGGGCGAGGAGCTGATACTGCAGTGGAACACGGTGGCGGGGAACAAACGCCGTGAGGAGGTTCAGGCGCTGGTGGCGGAGATGACCGAGCCGTTCGGCATCGGTTGGGAGATGATCAACTACGACCCGAGTGAGCTGTTCCAGCGCCGGCTGCCGGCGATGGACTTCGGTCCGGTGGCGCTGTACGCATCCCCGACCGAACCGGATCCGTCGGTGACGAGGCTGTACGACATCGACGGCATACCCGGCGAAGCCAACGGGTTCAGCGGCCAGAACCACATGGCCTACGCCAGCCCCCAAGCCAGCGCTCTGGCCTTCGCCATCGACGACGCGATAGACGAGGCGGCCCGGCTCGAGCTGGCGGCCGAGCTCGGCGCACTGCTGGCCGCCGACGTACCCTGGATCCCCCTCTACGTACTGCCCAACCTCCTAGTGTGGAACTCCACCGTGCTGGAGGGTCCGGGAGAGTGGGTCTCCAGCGTGTACGGCGGTTTCTACGACATGTACGACTGGACGGTCATCGGCTGATCACACCGCCCCCGCCCGTCAACACCTGCCCGCCCCGACCGGGTCCGAGTGAATAGTTTCAATCCATAATCCCAGGTCAGAGAGCCGCACGCCCGTACCGCCCCCTCCCCTCCCGTCAACCCCGCAACCGAGCGGGGTAGAATCCCCCGCATCATGAGGCCCCTCGAGGACATAAGGGTCACAGCCGTCGAACAGTACGGCGCCGGTCCGTTCGCATCCTTCCACTTGGCCGCCTTGGGCGCCGAGGTCATCAAGGTCGAGGACCCCCGGTTCGGGGGCGACATAGGCCGTTACATACCCCCCTTCCAGGAAGGGGAGGACAGCCTGTTCTTCGAGACCTTCAACCGCAACAAGAAGAGCCTGTCCCTCGACCTGACCGTTCCCGAGGGCCGGCGCGTGTTCGAAGATCTGGTGGCCGAGAGCGACGCCGTGCTCTCGAACCTGCGGGGGGACGTACCGGCCAAACTGCGGCTGCGGTACGAGGACCTGGCGGAGGTCAACCCGAAGATCGTCTGCGTCTCGCTCAGCGGATTCGGAATGACCGGCCCGCTGGCGGACCAGCCGGGGTACGACTACATCCTGCAGGGCCTGGCCGGATGGATGAGCCTGACAGGAGAACCCGGCGGCCCGCCCACCAAGACCGGAATATCGCTGGTGGACTATTCGACCGCGTACGTGGGGGCGCTGGCGCTGCTGGCCGGCGTGCACGCCGCCCGGCGCGACGGGCGGGGCATGGACTGCGACATCAGCCTGTACGACACGGCGGTGTCGCTCCTCACCTACCCGGCCACCTGGCTCCTCAACCGGGGATGGGAACCCCGCCGGACCACCCGCTCCGCCCATCCGTCCCTGGTGCCCTTCCAGCTGTTCAAAGGGAGCGACGACCGGTGGTTCGTGGTGGGGTGCCCGAAGGAGAAGTTCTTCCGGCGGGTGGCGGAGACGGTGGGGCGGCCCGAGCTGGCCGATCATCCCGACTACCTCACGTTCGCCGACCGGGCAAAACACAGCGAGGCGCTGATCGGGATACTCGACGATCTGTTCGCCGCCCGGACGGCCTCCTACTGGATCGACCGGCTGAGGGAGGCCGGCGTTCCGACCGGACCGGTGCAGGACACGGCGGAGGCGCTGGCACACCCGCACACCGCCGCCCGGAAACTGATCGTGGAGACCCCCCACGATGTGTTCGGACCGGTCCGCGCTCCGGCCAGCCCGGTGCAGGTGGGCGATCCGGACGACCTCTCCTACGAGAGAGCGCCCCGGCGCAACGAGCACGCCCGGGAGATACTGGAGGGCCTGTTGGGCTACGACGAGGCCGCCGTCCGGCGTTTCGCGCAACGGGGCGCCTTCGGGGAGGCCGGGTGACCCTGACCGAACGGTTCGCCGAGTGGAGCGCCGGACTGGAACGGGCGCCGACCGAGGTGCGGAGGGCCGCCAAGTGGCACATACTGGATGCCATAGGCGTGGGGCTGGCGGCGGCCCGGCTGGGGGTGGTGGACTTCGCGGTGGCGGAGGCGATGAGCTACGGAGCACCGGAGGAATCCGGCGTCATCGGCTACAGCACCCGCCATCCTGCCCCGATGGCCGCCCTGGCGAACGGCGCCCTCATCCACGGGCTGGACTTCGACGACACCCACGCGGCCGCCATCCTGCACGGCTCGGCCGCCGTGCTCCCCGCGGTGCTGGCCGTCTCGGAGGTCGTCGATGCGGACCTCGACGCCGCGGCCGACGCCTTCGTGGTCGGACTCGAGACGGCGATACGCATCTCCGCCGCCGCCCCGCGCAAGTTCCACCTCCGGGGATTCCACGCCACCAGCGTGGTCGGGATATTCGGCGCCGCCCTGGCCGCCGCCCGTCTGCTGGGCCTCGATCCGTCGGCGGCGGTAAACGCCATGGGCCTGGCCGGCAGCCAGGCTTCCGGCTGTCTCGAGTTCCTCTACACCGGCACCTCGACCAAGCCCTTCCATCCCGGTTGGGCGGGGCTGGCGGCGGTCATGGCGGCGCGGCTGGCCGCACGGGGCGCGGCGGGGCCGGCCACGGTGCTGGAAGGCGAGCGCGGCCTCTACCGGGCCTACGCCGACGCATCCGTCGATCCGGACCGGGTGACCGCCTCCCTCGGCGGCGAATGGGAAACCACCCGGATGACGGTCAAACCGTATCCGGTCTGCCAGTACTCCCATGCCACCCTCGACGCGCTGGCCCTGTTCCCCACCGACCTGCAGCCCGGCGGGATCGCCCGCATAGACATCGGCATGCCCGAGGCCTCGCTGACGGTGGTGGCCGAACCCAGGGAAGGCCGGCTGCGGCCCCGCTCGGCTTCCGAAGCCAAGTTCAGCGTGCAGTGGAACGCGGCCGCCCTGCTGATCGACGGCTGCCTGAGCGTCGATCACTTCCGGGAGGAGCAGCTCGCCAGGGAGGACATCCGCGACCTGGCCGCTCGGGTGCACGTGCATCGGCGTCCGTTCGACGGCCCCCCGGCGGAAGCGCCCGCAGAAGTGACCATCACCATGCACGGAGGGGCGGCCCTCACCCGCAGCCTGACCAGGAGCTCCGCCGACCCGGAGCGGCCGCAGGACGATGGCGCCCTGCTCGACAAGTTCACCTCCAACGCCGCCGACCGCATCGAGGATCCGGCCAGATTCGCCAAACTGGTGCTGGAGGACGGCGGACTGCCCGTCAGGGAGCTGATGGCCTCGACGGGCGGCAGATGACCCCGTCCGCCATCCGTCCGGCTGATTTCCCCTGGTTCGACTACTCGCGATATTCCTTCTCGCTCGGCCTCTCCCTGGGGCCGGACCGGGCCGCTCTCTCCGGCCACTCGGCCTCTGCGTACGACCCGGGCCGGGGCCGGATCGTGGTCGAGGGGGGGATGGCCGAGCAGAGCCGCACCGCCTACCGGAAGATCGAGGCCATCCTGCGCTCCGCCGGGCTGGGCTTCGGGGACGTGGTCAGGGTTGTGGAGAACGTGACCGCCGAAGGTATAGACCACTATGCGGAGGCGGAGGCGGTCAGGGCCGAGGTGTTCGGCCCGCACACACCTGCGGTCAACACCGTGGTGGTGCACCGTCTGCTGCGGCCGGGCGCCCTCGTCGAGATCGAGGTCACCGCCGACCGCGGCGGGGGCGCGGCCTGCGGAGGGACCCCGCACCGACCGGCCCGGGCCGCCGGGGATATCGTCTACCTGAGCACCGTGCACCCCTACGACGCGGAGGGCGAGCTGGTGGGAGAAGGAGACCCCGAGGCGCAGGTCCGCCAGATCTTCCGGAACGCCGAAGCCGTCCTGAAGGCGTGCGGGCTCGGCATGGAGAACGTGGTGAAGACCCTGGAGATGATCCGCCCCGAAGCGCTGGAGGGTTACAGGTACACGGGCCGGCCCCGGCGGGAATACCTCGGGCCGGTATACCCGGGCGCGGCCGGCATTCTCCAGGATCGGGTGGCGCCCGACGACCGGGTCCTGATCTCCTACGACTTCACGGCGTCCCGCGCCCCGAGGTCGGCCGTGAATCCGGGATGGGACCGCTACCGGCGGCTCACCTACTCCCCGGCGGTCCGGGCGGGCGGCATGTTGTTCATGTCGGGCCAGGCGGCGCTCGATCCCGAGACCGGGCGGGCCGTTTTCCCTGGTGACGTGGCCGCCCAGGCGGATTACACCTACGCCAATATCCTCGATGTCCTGGAAGCGGCCGGGATGGGTCCCCGCAACCTGATCAAGACCATCGAATACGTTGCCCCCGAAGGCCTGGCCGAATATCGAGAGGTGGCGGCGGTGCGCAGGCGGCGGCTGTGCGAACCCTGGCCGGCGTCGACGGGTGCGGTCTGCCATTCGCTGCTGCGGAAGGAGTTCCTGATCGAGATCGACCCGCTGGCCATGGCCTTCGAAGGAACCGGGCCGTGACCGGCCGGGAGGTTGCGGTCGTCGGGGTGGGCGAGTCGGAGCTGGGGGTGACGGGTTGCTCGATCTACCAGCTCCAGACCCAGGCCGCCCGGGCGGCGCTCGAGGACGCCGGGCTGCGGATGTCCGATGTGGACGGCCTAGCGACCGCGGGGGTGGAGCGGTTCAGCGCCACCGCCATGGCCGAATACTGGGGGATGCGGCCCGCGTGGGTGTCGTCGACAATGGAAGGCGGGTCGTCGTTCGAGCTGATGGTGGGGGCGGGGGTGGACGCCATCCGCTCCGGACGCTGCCGGGTGGTGTTGATCTCGTACGGATCGAACCAGCGGTCGGCCGCCTCCCGCCGGCTGCGCGGGATGGTCCAGCCGCACACGCCCGCCGACCAGTACGAGGCGCCCTACGGGGTGCTGAGCCCCCTTTCCCTCTATGCGATGGCGGCCCAACGGCACTTCCACGAGTACGGGACCACCGGGGAGCAGCTGGCCGAGGTCGCAGCGGCGGCCAGGGAGTGGGCGCTGCTGAACCCGAAGGCCTACCGCTACGGCGCCGGGCCGATAACCGTCGACGATGTTCTGTCGTCCCCGATGATCTCGTCCCCCCTGCACCTCCTGGACTGTTGCCTGGTGGTGGACGGAGGGGGGGCGGTGGTGCTGACCTCCCTCGACCGGGCCCGCGACCTTCCCAAACCGCCGGTGCGGGTGCTGGGATGCGGCCAGAGCGTCACCCACATCACGATGGCGCAGGCGCCCGACCTCACCCGGACCGGGGCCGTCGAGTCCGGCGCCGCCGCCTTCGCCGAGGCGGGGATCGGGCCGGAGGACGTGGACGCGGCGGAGATCTACGACAGTTTCACGATCACCGTGCTGCTGACTTTGGAGGCGCTGGGGTTCTGCGGGCGGGGAGAGGGCGGACCCTTCGTGGAGGGGGGCAGGACCCGGCCGGGCGGCGCCTTCCCCATGAACACCAACGGGGGCGGTCTGTCCTATTGTCATCCCGGTATGTACGGGGTGCTGCTGCTGGTGGAGGCGGTGCGCCAGCTCCGGGGGGAGGCGGGGGACCGCCAAGTGCCGGACCCGGAGATAGTCCTGGCCCACGGCACCGGCGGGGTGCTCTCGAGCCACGGCACCGTGATCCTGGGGGTGGATCGATGACCCTCGTAACCTCCCCGGAGGCCCGGGAATGGTGGGAGGCCGCCAAAAACCGCCGCCTGCTGGTCCAGTCGTGCCGAACCTGCGGACACCGCCAGCATTACCCCCGGGCCCTGTGCCTGCGGTGCGGCGGGGTCGATCTGGGTTGGGTGGAGGCGTCCGGCGGCGGAACCATCTACTCGTTCACCCACAGCCACCGGTCGCCGGATCCCGCCGCCTTCGAGCCGCCCTACACCATCGCCATCGTTACCCTCGACGAAGGACCCCGGCTCCTGACCACCGTTACCGGGCCCGGCATCCGGTGCGACGCCCGGGTGCGGCTCGAGTGGAGGGCCGCCGAGGGCGGACAGAACCTGCCGATATTCGCGACAGAGCCGGAGGAGGGCTGAATGGACTTCGGTTTGAGCGAAGAGCACGCCCTGTTCCGCGCCACCGTCCGCGACTTCGTAGACCGCGAGATACGGCCGGTGGCCATCGAATGGGAACACAGCGGACGCTACCCCGCGGAGATCGTCGAAACCATGAAGGATCTGGGCCTGTTCGGCCTGACCGTTCCCGAGGAATACGGCGGTCTGGGCGCCGATCTGGTCACCCTGGCCATCGTGTTCGAGGAGATCAGCCGGGGATGGATGGGGATCGCCGGGATCCTCGGCAGCCACACCCTCTCGTGCTTCATGATCGCCCGGCACGGGACGGAGGAACAGCGCCGCGCCTACCTGCCGGACCTGGCAACCGGCGCCCGCCGCACCGGGGTGGCCCTAACGGAACCCGACGCCGGCACCGATCTGAAGGGAATCAAGACCAGAGCGGTGCGGGACGGCGACGAGTACGTGATCCGGGGCACCAAGCTCTGGATTACGAACGCCAGATACGCCGATCCGCTGCCGGTTCTGGTCAAGACCGACCCCGCCGCCGATCCTCCCCAGCGCGGGATGAGCGTGCTGCTGGTGGAGGCCGGGACGCCTGGGTTCACGGTCTCGCGGGA
Organism: uncultured Acidimicrobiia bacterium; assembly: GCA_958295745.1. Lineage (GTDB taxonomy): Bacteria > Actinomycetota > Acidimicrobiia > Spongiisociales > Spongiisociaceae > CATQHD01. The sequence goes on from OY282370.1 coordinate 1,360,380, forward strand.
CCTTCCCAAGCTGGGCTACAAGGGAACCGAGAGCTGCGAGGTGGCCTTGGACGATGTGAGGGTCCCGGCCGCCAACCTGCTGGGCGGGATCGAGGGCCGCGGCATGCAGCAGGTGCTCGGCGGGCTGGAGATCGGACGCATCAACATCGCCGCCCGGGCGGTGGGCATCGCCCAGGAGGCCTACGACCAGGCGCTGGAATACAGCCGGCAGCGGCGCGCCTTCGGCCGGCCCATCTCGGATTTCCAGGCGATCCAGCTCAAACTGGCCGAGATGGCCACCAAGGTCCAGGCGTCCCGACTGCTCACCTGGTGGGCGGCCAGCGAGGCGGATCAGGGCAAGCGGGTGGACATAGAGGCGGGCATGGCCAAGTACTTCGCCTCCGAGGTCGCCGTCGAGAACGCCCTCGACTCGATGCGGGTTCACGGGGGAATGGGCTACTCGCAGGAGCTGGACATCGAGCGGCTGTACCGGGACGCTCCCTTGATGGTCATCGGCGAGGGAACCAACGACATCATGAAGATGGTGATCGCCAAAGGCCTGGTATCGAAACGGGCCGTGATCGACTGACCAGACACCGCCCCCATTCCTTCGACTAATCAATGCTACCTAGATTTTTTCTACCATACCGCGAACATATTCTTCGTAATTCAGACATTCAATCAACTCGGGGTCGCCTTTACCAAGCAAACTATCATAATCCCACAGCCATGAATGAACATAGTCACTCACATTATCCGATCCGAGAAAAGATTGGGCGAGGTCAATCGCCGAAGCTCTCCTACCAAGTACTGCAAGTGCCAGAATACGGTTTACATTGACAAGCCGTATGTCAACTCCGTTTAACTTTAAAGCCTTTTCAAAGCATCTTAGAGCTCTATTTGGATCATCAGGTAAAAGACAAAAGCCTAGATTGTTATAAGCCTTGGCGCTATCAGGCTCTTTGAGGACTGCCGCCCTGAACAAGGTAACTGCATCAGAACGGCGTCCTTCCTTCAAAAACTTGACAGCCTGTATTACAAAGTTGTCTGCTAAAGTGGAAGGAAAGTTATCTGCTAAAGTGGAAGGCCTTTGCTCAGAATACGCTAATCGATCTGCCATTACTTTCGAAAGTTGTTCTATCGATACCACACGTATCATCATCTCATTGGAAGAACAAGGGGCTTTTTCCTTCCCATGTATATATTCCCATTCTTTGCGGAGAGATTCCGTTGCCCATTTATCCAGATATGTCTTAGTAAACCGGTCCCACATCCATTGTCCTTTGGCGTCGGGTGGCCTTGGGAGAATCTGATGTGATTCTATAGAATCTATTTCAATCGGTAATTCCCAATCAATTAGTCTACTAAAACTGGCAGTACTAGCCCAGGTAAAAATACGGTCAATTAGGTTTTTGATTTCCGGCTTGTTCTTATCAATATCTTGATTTTCATGAGCTACTATCAACACAGGTCCAATGATAATCTGCCGTAAGTGTGGCAGGACTTGAACCTCAAAGTCCAAATTGCGTTCACCGACAATTCGAACCAATTCATTGATATGTTCTTGTCGTTTGATAATCAAATGTGGTTCTAGTGGAGGCGCAGTACTGATTTCTTCAACAAGACCTTGTAGTATTGAAGCCAAAAACCACCGCTGTGGAGGTTTCGTGGCCTTGTCGGTCAAGTAGACCTCGCGAGCATCGTATGCTTTAGAACTTGTGAGGTTGACATGACGGGCCCTCGGACGAACACTACGAACAATCGCTATTCCATTACCTAGTTTGATCTCTTCCGTGGCGAATGGGGCACCATAGGCGGCTAGTATATCCATACATTCCTCGCCACAACCCCGTTGTCCGGGTCCCTCATCCACGGAGAATGGGCACTCGGCGATGAGCTCTGGAGGTTCACAAGAGTCGCTGTAATGCCGCAGGGCCCGTAAGAATATCTCACGCTCGCGGGGGTCACCGGTTAGCTCAACCATCAGCGATACACGTCTTTACGCGCCCTGATCATCAGGACGATGATCAACCCGGATTCGGCGCTGTAAAGGATCCGGTGTGAGCGACCCAGCCGAGCCGACCTTTTGCCTTTGAGCCGACCGGCCAGCTTCTTGCCTCGCGCGGGCTCGTCGTCCAACCGGTTGATGATCTCCAGCGCCTTCTCCCGCAACGGCGGCGGGAGTGCCTCCAGATCCTTGCGGGCCCGGCTGGTCAGCTTCGGCATTGCTGATCAGCTCAGGGCAGATCGACTAGCCTGCCGGCCGCGATATCCGCTTCGGCCTCCTCGACCGCCGCCATCGTATCGGGATCGGATAGGATATTCAGCGTCTCGACGAGTCCTTCATACTCATCGTGTCCGATGAGTACCGCGACGGGCCGCCCGTGCTTGGTGATGACGAGTTCAGTGCCTGTCGTGGAGACCTCGTCCACCATCTCGCTGAAACGCTCTCTTGCTTTGGTCAGTGATGCATCCATGAAAAGAATTGTACAGAAATCCTGGCAGAAGTCAACCGAGACGATGACACCAAGAGGCAAGCAAGTCGGCGATACGCAAAATACCCGCCTGACCAGGCGGTATCTCAACTATGCAAAACCTGTGTCGCCGCTAGCGGGGGGACTCACCGAGGAATGTCGGGCTGGCCGAACCGAGCCGAAAGTCTCGATGAGGGAGGTCTGGGCGGCCCTGGTCACGCTCTTGGGGACGTAATGGGTGGGGGGGCTCAGCTTCACCGCGTCGGCCAGCCCCTCGTAGGCGGCCAGCTTCCGGCGGGCCTCCTCGGGCGTTCCCGAGATGGTCAGGGCGTCCACCATCTCATCGGGCACCGACTCGATCATCCCCCGGATGTCGCCCTCGGCGAACGCCGCCTGTATCCGGCGCGCCTCGGCCCCGAACCCGTGGAACTCGAAGAACCCGGTGTAGGTCTTGACCGACGCGTAGAAGGCCACCAGGCCGGCCGTCAGCCGCCGCGCCTCCCGCCCGTCGGGAAGCACCACCCCGCAGGCGGAGGCCACCAAGTCGATCCGGCTGCGCTCCCGGCCGGCCTGCCGCAGACCGGCGCGTATGTTGGGGAGGATGCGCTCCCGCAGGTAGTCGGGCGAACCCAGCTCGTGGGCAAGCCAGCCGTCGGCTATGCGTCCGGCCAGGCGGGTCATCTGCTCCCCCACCGCCGCCAGGTAGACGGGGATGCTCTCCCGTTCCGGCCGGAAGGCCCGGCGGTACCCGCGCAGGTCGATCGACGCCGCTCCCTCGTGGCGGATCGGTTTGCCTTCGTGGGCGCCGGCGATGAAGGCCCGGACGATGCGGACCGTGTCCTCCAGGCGCCGCACCGGCCGGTCCCAATCAACGTCGTGCCAGGCTTCGTTCAGGCGGCGCACCCCGCTGCCCAGCCCCAGCACCATCCTCCCGCCGGACAGCTCGTCGAGATCCAGGGCGGATAGGGCGGTGACCATCGGGCTGCGGGGAAAGGCCCAGACTATCCCGGTGCCCAGACGTATCTCGGAGGTGGCCCCCGCCATCACCGCCGCCGGGACGAAACCCGACCGGTCCAGCTCCGCCGACCACAGAGTCCGGAACCCAGCCCGCTCGGCGTCCGCCGCCGCCTGTTTCAGCTCCTCGAAGGAATCGGACCAGGCATACAGGTCGAGGTCCATCAACCGCCCAGCTCTTCGATCGGCACGTCCGGCTCCGGCCAATAGCCCTTGTCCTGGGCGGCGCTCCGCTTGTAGATGAAGATGGAGCGTTCGTACACCAGCACCGTCGCCCCCTCCTGGTTGAGGCCGCGGGTACGTACCTTGACTATCCCCCCGTAGGCGCGCGACTTGGACTCCCGTTTGGCCAGCACCAGGGACTCCACGTAGATGGTGTCGCCTACCAGCACCGGGTGGGGCAGCTTTATCCGATCCCATCCGAGGTTGGCGAAGGCCTTCTGCGAGGTGTCGATCACGCTCATCCCCAGCACCACCGCCAGGGTCACGCCCGAGTTGACGATGGGTTTCCCGAACGGGGTGGTCTCCGCGTAGTGCTCGTTGAAGTGGGATTGGTTGGTGTTCATGGTGAGCAGCGTCATCCAGACGTTGTCCGCCTCGGTGATGGTGCGGCCCAGAGACGACCGGTACACGTCTCCGATCTCGAAGTCCTCGTAGTACCGCCCGTACCAGGTTTCCTTGAGTGGCATGCCGGCTCCTTTGCTGACTGTTCCCCCCCGGGGTCCGTCAGACGATAACCGCCGTGGTGCAGACGGCGGCGGTGCGGGAACCCACGACCGCCGACTGGCGGCAGACCACCCTCCGCCCCTCCACCGAGACTACCTCGCCGACGATCTCCACCTTCTCGCCCGCATACACCATCGAACGGAATCGCAGCTTCATCGACTCGATGCGGGCCTGCGGTTCGAAGCGGCGGTACACCTGCTCGGCGAACAATGCGCCCAGCATCTGCCCGTCCACCAGCGGGGCCTCCAACTTGTGCTCGGCGGCGTACTCCCGGTCGTAGTGCAGGCGGTGCCAATCCCAGGTGGCCCCCGCATACATCACCAGGCGCGCCTGGTCGAGCACCCGGTCGAATCCGGGCAGCCGCTCGCCGGGCTTGTATGCCGCGTCCATGCCGGAACCCGCGCCGTCCATACCGCCCCCTCAGACCTCCTGGAAGACGAGCGTCTCGCGGTTCACCGCGATCAGCTCTCCCCGCTGGTTGGTGTAGCGCGCCTCGGACACCAGGAAGGCCAGCCGCCCCGACGACCCCTCCCGCTCGTAGACGTCCGTCACGGTCCAGTCGGCGGTGATCACGTCCGACGGGTAGAGGGGGCGGTGGAACTCGTATTCGTGGCCGCCCCGGATCATGCGGGCGCCTTCGATCTCGATGCCCCAAGAGTGGCCCGGATAGCCGTCCCGGTCGGGATGGCCCGGCATGTACTGGTTGGTCTCACACACGAAGGTAGGCGGTGCGATCACATCCTCGTACCCGTGCCGGCGGGCGTATTCGGCGTCCACATACAGAGGGCAGGAGTCGCCTACCGCCGCCGCGAAGTACCGGATGGCGGCCCGACCCACCTCGTCGGGCGCGGTGTAGACAACCCGGCGCCCGATCAGGGACCGCAGCTCCTCGGTCGCCAACCCCATCTGCGCCCTCCTGCTCCGCCGGTCGCTCGGCATTGTCGCGGGTTCGTACTGCGGAGAAAGGATAGAGGGGGCGTAGGATGGGGGTATGGCGAAGAAAACGACCGGCAAGACACAGACGGAACTGCCGGGAGTAGGCAGCGGGGCCATCACCGAGTACGAGGCCGATCTCTGGAAGATGGCGGACAGCCTGCGGGGGAACATGGACGCCGCCGAGTACAAGCACGTGGTGCTGGGGTTGATCTTCCTCAAGTATGTGTCGGATGCTTTCGAGGAGATGCATGGCCAGCTTCGGGAAGAGCCCAACGCCGATCCTGAGGACCGGGACGAATACACCGCCGTGAACATCTTCTGGGTACCGGCGGAGGCGCGGTGGAGCCGCCTGCGGTCGCACGCCAGAATGCCCGACATCGGGGAGGTGGTCGATAAGGCGATGGACGCCGTAGAACGTGCCAACCCGGTACTCAAGGACGTCCTCCCCAAGGATTACGCCCGCCCAGCCCTGAGCCAACGGCGCCTCGGCCAGCTCGTCGACCAGATCAGCAATATCCGGGTTGGAGACTCCGAGTCGCGCTCCAAGGATGTCCTGGGTCGGGTCTACGAGTACTTCCTGGCCCAGTTCGCCGGGGCGGAAGGCAGGAAGGGAGGCGAGTTCTACACCCCCCGATGCATCGTCCGGTTGCTGGTGGAGATGCTGGAACCCTACAACGGTCGAGTGTACGACCCCTGTTGCGGGTCGTCTGGGATGTTCGTGCAGTCCGTAGAGTTCATCAGGGCCCACGCCAACGGCAACGACGGAGCGGTCACAGCAGACATTTCCGTCTACGGCCAAGAGTCCAACCACACCACTTGGCGGCTGGCCAAGATGAACCTGGCCATCCGAGGCATCAACGGCCAGATCCTCCACGGCGACACCTTCCACGATGATCGACACCCCGATCTGAAGGCCGACTACATCCTGGCCAATCCCCCGTTCAACGTCTCGGACTGGGGCGGGAAGATGCTGGCCGGCGACATGCGTTGGAAATACGGGTTGCCGCCCAAGGGCAACGCCAACTTTGCCTGGCTGCAGCACATGATCCACCATCTGGCACCCCGAGGAGCGGCGAGGGTGGTGCTGGCCAACGGGTCCATGTCTTCCCAGCAGGCGGGCGAGGGAGAGATCCGAAAGAACATGATCGAAGCCGACGTGGTGGACTGCATGGTGGCCCTCCCCGGCCAGCTGTTCTACTCCACCCAGATCCCGGCCTGCCTGTGGTTCCTGGCCCGCGACCGAAGCAACGGGCAGTTCCGCGACCGCCGCGGCGAGGTGCTTTTCATAGACGCCCGCCGCCTGGGTGTGATGAGAACCCGCACCCACCGGGAACTTACCGACGAAGAAATCACCCGCATCACCGACACCTACCACGCCTGGCGCGATCAACCCTACGCCGGTGACTACACCGACGTCCCAGGCTTCTGCAAGATCGCAAGCCTGGAAGAGATACGCAAACACAGCTATGTTCTCACGCCCGGCCGCTATGTCGGTGTACCGCCCCAAGAAGAGGACGACGAGCCCTTTGAGGAGAAGATGGCCCGCCTCACATCCCTGTGGTTTGAACAACAATCCGCCGCCTCAGATTTGGACGAACGCATCCTTGCCAATCTGAAACGTTTAAGGTTCCAGTAAACCTATAAACCATATCCAGAGATAAGGAGATCAAAATGAACTCAATTATTCAGGAAGGTCAAATAGATATTCCTATAGCTATCTTCTTAGCATCGGTCACTGGATTTGTGGTTTGGTATCTACAGTATCGTATTGAGACGATACGGAAGGAAAAGGAGAGATTTCATGAAGATCGGAGAAAGGTATATTTGACAATTCTTGATCCATTTATCAATATGCTTTCAAGTCCAGACTTAAAAAGCATGATACAGAATGCTAAAAAGCTCTCAGAGCAACCCTATAAAAAAGAAATCTTTGAACTAAAATTAATAGGATCAGATGATGTAGTTAGATCTCTTAATAATCTATTGGAATATTACGGTAAAAACTATTCCAAAGAACAGCGACATAACTGTGAAAAAAACGAGGAGTTGTTTGGGAGTTTATTTCTTGCGGTTAGAAAGGATTTAGGAAATGGAAATACTAAACTAAAGCCCTTGGATATGCTACTAGGCATACCTACTACAGTAAAAAGTTGGCATAGAAAATGAGTTGTAAGAATAAGAATTTTGGTCAAATCCAACTACAGTCTGTTGCCGTACTGATCATGGGACAATCACCGCCTGGTTCAACATATAACGAACTCGGACAAGGACTCCCGTTTTTTCAAGGAGTTAAAGATTTTGATTATCGCTATCCCACTCCTAGAGTATATTGCACTGCGCCTACGCGTATTGCTAAACAGGGGGATATTCTTTTTAGTGTCCGTGCTCCGATCGGCCGGGTAAACGTTGCAGACAGATTATGTGCTGCTGGTCGCGGGATCGCGATTATACGACCTAAGGAACAAAGCGATATACGATATATAGAGTATCTATTAAGGTATATGGAACCAACTTGGAATGTAATGGAGGCCAGTGGCTCCGTCTTTGGTAATGCTACAAAGAAGGATATATTAACTTTACCTCTAATATGGCCTCACCAACACACTAGGGAGAAAATATCTAATGTATTGAGGGCCTTTGATGACAAGATCGAGTTGAATCGGAGGATGAACGAGACTTTGGAGGAGATAGCGCGGGCGCTGTTCAAGTCGTGGTTTGTTGATTTCGATCCGGTTCGGGCCAAGATGGATGGACGATGGCAACCCGGCCGGTCGCTCCCCGGGCTGCCCGCCGAACTCTACGACCACTTTCCTGACCGCCTTGTTCCTTCTGAGCTTGGCAAAATCCCCGAAGGCTGGATTCTCAAGGGCTTAGACGAGATTGCCGACTTTGTGAACGGTCTTGCCCTTCAGCGCTTCCCCGCAGAAGGCGATAACTATATTCCTGTTATAAAAATCGCCGAAATGCGCCGCGGATATACGGCCACTACAGGAAGGGCATCACCAGATATTGGTGAAAAATATACTGTTGAAGATGGTGACTTATTATTTTCTTGGTCTGGGAGTCTTGAAGTTACTTTATGGTCACATGGTCGTGGAGCTCTTAACCAACACTTATTTAAGGTCACTTCTGCCTACTTTCCGAGGTGGTTCTACTGGGGATGGATACATGAACACCTAGACGAATTTCGCTGGATTGCCGCTAGCAAGGCAACAACTATGGGCCATATACAACGACACCATCTTAGAGAAGCAAAAGTAGTTGTACCTACAGATATGCTTATTAAACAGACGGATTTACTAATTAATCCTCTCTTGAAGGCCATCATTACCAATGAAGTTACTAACCGAGAACTTACTAAACTACGAGACACACTGTTGCCAAAGTTGTTATCTGGTGAGGTGCGCGTTGGGGATTCAGACACATCATGATGACATCATCAGGGATTGCTGAATCGACTGTTCAGGGGCATGCGCTCGGCCTGTTGGCTGAGCTCGGGTGGCAGGTCAGCAATGCGCTGCCGGATACGGACCCGCTGTTCTCCGAGCGGACCGGGTACGACCAGGTGGTTTTCAAGTCTCGACTGCGGAAGGCTCTCTCCCGTCTCAACCCGAACGGCCTCCCCTCGTCTGCCTTGGACGATGCGGTCCGGCGTCTCACCAGTCCGGAAGGGGCCGCCCTCGAAACTCGCAACCGGAACTTCCACCGGATGCTGGTGGAGGGCGTCACGGTGGAATACCGGACCTCCGACAACCGGATACGCGGCGCACAGATACGGATTCTCGACTTCGACAATCCCGGCAACAACGATTGGTTGGCCTACAAAGAGTTCTGGGTCCGGGAGGGCGACCACCTGCGGCGAGCTGACATCGTGCTGTTCGTCAACGGCCTCCCCCTGGGAGTGATCGAATTCAAGGACCCGCTGGGGGGCAAGGACGCCACCATCTGGACCGCCTGGCAGCAGCTCCAGACCTACAAGGCCGAAGTCCCTTCCCTGTTCACGATGAACGAGCTGCTGATCGTGTCCGACGGCTTCAAGGCGCGGGTCGGCACCCTCACCGCCGGGCGGGAATGGTTCAAGCCGTGGCGAACCATCACTGGAGACGACATGGCCGAATCGACCGGCCTGGAAATGGACATGATGATCAGCGGCGTCCTGGAAAGGCGCCGTTTCCTCTCGCTGGTACGCGACTTCATCGTCTTCGAAGGGCGCGAAGCCGAAGCCCGCGCCAAGAAGGTGGCCGGATACCACCAGTTCTACGCCGTGCGCGCCGCCGTCGACCAAACCTTGCGGGCCGCCGAAATGCGGCAGGCCGGCCAAGCCGACCCCGCACAACCGGACTTGACCCCGGACGGCGGATCGAGCGGCCGTCAGGGAGGGCGGCTCGGCGACCGGCGGATCGGTGTTGTATGGCATACGCAAGGGGCAGGCAAGAGCCTCACCATGGTCTTCTACGCAGGCCGCATCATCCGCGAACCGGCCATGGAGAACCCCACCATCGTCGTCCTCACCGACCGCAACGACCTCGACGACCAGCTGTTCGGTACCTTTTCCCGTTGCCAAGACCTGCTCCGCCAGCCTCCCGCACAGGCCGACAGTCGGGCCGACCTGCGCTGCAAACTGGCTGTCGTATCGGGCGGGGTGGTGTTCACCACCATCCAGAAGTTCTTCCCCGACGAGAAAGGCGGCAGCCACCCGCTCCTGTCCAACAGGCGCAACATAGTGGTCATCGCCGACGAGGCCCACCGCAGCCAGTACGACTTCATCGACGGGTTCGCCAGCCACATACGGGAGGCCCTCCCCCGCGCCTCGTTCATCGGCTTCACCGGCACGCCCATCGAGCTGGAGGACGCCAACACCAGGGCGGTGTTCGGCAACTACATCAGCATCTACGACCTCAAGCGGTCGGTGGAGGACAAGGCCACCGTTCCTATCTACTACGAAAGCCGCCTAGCCAAGCTGGCCTTGGACGAAGCGGAGCGGCCTTCCATCGACTCCGACTTCGAGGAGGTGACCGAAGGGGAGGAAATCGACCGCCAGCACAAGCTGAAAACCAAGTGGGCGCAGCTGGAAGCGATAGTGGGAACCCCCAACCGGCTGCGACAGGTGGCCGAAGACCTGATCGCCCATTTCGAACGTCGGCTACAGGCGATGGACGGCAAGGCCATGGTGGTGTGTATGAGCCGCCGGATCTGCGTCGACATGTATCGGGAGCTGGTACGGCTGCGTCCCGAATGGGAAAACCCGGACGACGACGACGACAACAAGGGCAACATCAAGATCGTGATGACCGGCTCGGCCTCCGACCCGCCGGAGTGGCAGCGGCACATTCGCAACAAGTCCCGCCGGGAGGAGCTGGCCAAGAGGTTCCGTGACCCGGGCGACCCCCTGCGGATGGTGTTGGTGCGGGACATGTGGCTGACCGGATTCGACGCTCCCAGCCTGCACACCATGTATATGGACAAGCCGATGCGGAGGCACGGGCTGATGCAGGCCATCGCCAGGGTCAACCGGGTGTTCAAGGACAAGCCGGGCGGGCTGGTGGTGGACTATCTGGGTCTGGCCCACGAGCTGAAGCAGGCCCTGGCCACCTACACCGACAGCGGCGGCAAGGGCGAGGCGGTGCTCGACCAGGACCAAGCCGCGGTGGTGCTCCTCGAGAAGTACGAGGTGTGTGTGGGGTTGTTCCACGGATTCGACCGGTCGGCGTGGGCGGAGGGGTCGGGGGTGGACCGGCTGGCGCTGCTGCCGGCGGCCTGCGAGCACATCTTGGCGTTACCGGACGGCAAAGACCGCTGCCTGAGAGCCGTCCGGCAGCTGTCGCAGGCCTTCGCCTTGACGGTGCCGCATCCGGAAACGGTCCGCATCCGGGACGACGTAGCCTTCTTCCAGGCGGTCAGGGCGGCGCTGGTCAAGCGGTTGCCCGGTGAAGGGCCTTCTGATGAAACCCTGGATCATGCGGTGCGCCAGATCATCTCTCGGGCGGTGGTCGCCGAAGGGGTCATGGACGTGTTCGCGGCGGCCGGGCTGGACAAGCCCGACATCTCCGTCCTCTCCGAAGAGTTCCTGGCCGAGGTGAGCGCGATGCCTCACCGCAACCTGGCGGTGGAACTGTTGAAACGGCTGCTGGGGCGGGAAGTGAAGAAGCGCCGGGGCCGGAACGTGGTGCAGGGCGAATCGTTTGCCGACATGCTGGAGCAGACCATTCGCCGCTACCAGAACCGTTCCATCGAAGCGGCCCAGGTCATCGAAGAGCTGATAGATCTGGCCAAGGACATTCGGGCGGCCGAGGCGCGCGGCGAGGAGCTGGGTCTGACCGAGGAGGAGATGGCCTTCTACGACGCCTTGGAGACCAACGACAGCGCGGTGGCAGTCATGGGGGATGCGGTGCTCTGCCAGATCGCCCGTGAGCTGGTGGAGGCAGTGCGCCGCAACGCCAAAATCGACTGGACGAGGCGGGCCGATGTTCGGGCGCAGATGCGGGTGGCCGTGAAACGCCTGCTCCGCAAGCACGGATATCCGCCCGACAAAGAGGAAAAAGCCACCAAGACCGTCCTGAAACAGGCCGAAGCCCTGACCGCCTCCCGCCTTAGATAGAGGTCTGAGCAGAGCGAAAGTCGGTCTTTGGACTACAACAAACAGGTAACCTATCGAGTGTCGGAAGATCGCCGGCCATGTGGTGTAGTGGGGAGGGATGATGACTGTAGCCGAGTTGATCGATGTGCTTCGCCGGTACAATCCTGATCTGCCAGTGTTGGTGGACGGCTACGAAGGCGGCTACGAGGACTTGTTGGAGGGGCTGATCAGGGTCCAATCCGTGGTGCTCGACGTGTTGAAGGAAGGGCACGAGGCCTTTCATTATTTGGGGAAGCACGGTGATCCCTATCCCGACGGAACCTATACCGATGCCAGCGCTCGTCCGGTGGATGTGCTCCTACTGAGCCGACCTTATCGATAGAGATGGCGGGAAATGACCTCTGACCAGATAACCGAGTCGTTGCACCCGCCGATTGCCAGATTCGCTTGAGTGTCCTACGTTATCGCAGACGGCGATGTGGTCACAGCCCGACGATCTCACGCGGATGCTGACCACCGGATAACGCACCCGGCAACCGCCTATCGACGCCTCTGCCGTTATTCGCCGGTGATGTCACGATCCGATGGTTCTTGGGGCTGGGGCAATGGGGGGCCGGGGTCGTCTAAGCCTTCGGATAGGGCCCATTCCCGGATCAGATCGAAGGCTTCATCGGGGTCGTAGGGGCCGTCGTCTATGCGCTTCTCCAGCAGGAGCTTCATCACCACGCCTACGGTCGGGCCGGGGTCGATGCCCAGGTAGGCCATGACCTGGCGGCCGTCTATGGGCGGGCGGAGGGATTCGAGCTCTTCACGGGCGCGCAGATGCTCGATGCGCTCCTCCAGCTCGTCGATGTGCCGCTGGATGCGGCGGGCGCGCCGGTCGCTGCGGGTGGTTACATCGCATCGGGCCAGCTGGTTGAGCTTGGGGAGCAGCGGCCCGGCGTCCCGCACGTAACGCCGCACCGCCGAATCGGTCCAGCCCATCTTGAAGGTGTGGGTGCGCATGTGGAGGAACACCAGCTCGGACGCGTCCCTGATGGTTTCCCCCGGATAGCGCAGCTTACGGAGGCGGCGGCGGGTCATCCGGGCCCCCACCACCTCGTGATGATGGAAGGTCACCTTGGGGCCGTCGAACCGGCGGGTGTCGGGCTTCCCCACATCGTGGAACAGGGCGGCGAGGCGCAACACCAGATCCGGTTCGGTCTTGGCCATCACCGCCAGGGAGTGGGCCAGCACGTCCTTGTGCCGGTGGTCGGGGTCTTTGGTCATGGCCAGGGCCGGGACCTCCGGGATGAACTCGTCGGCGAGGCCGGACTCGATCATCTGCTCTAGGGCCGGGGCGGCCCGCTCCTCCACCACCAGCCTGGAGAACTCGTCGCGGATGCGCTCGGCGCTGACGATCCTCAGCCGTTCCTTCATATGGGAAACGGCCCTTAGCTCGGCGGGCTGCGGGGAGAACCCCAGCTTGGCCGCGAACCGGAACAGGCGGACCATCCGCAGAGGATCGTCCGAGAAGGACACCTCGGGGCCGATCGGGGTGCGGAGGACCTGCGCCGCTATATCGGCCAGACCGCCCATCGGGTCCACTAGGGCGGGGGGATCGGCGCCCAGCTTCAGCGCCACGGCGTTCACGGTGAAATCGCGGCGCTTCAGGTCGGCTTCTATGGAATCGCCGAAGGTCACCTGCGGGCGGCGGCTGTCGGACATATAGACGTCGGCCCGGAAGGTGGTGATCTCGCAGCGGACGCCGCCCCGCACCGCGCCGATGGTGCCGAACCGCTCGCCGATGTCGTACAGGTGGTCCGCCCAGCCCCCCAGAAGGCTTTTTATGCGGTCGGGGCGGGCGTCGGTCGTAAAGTCCAGATCCTCCGGCGGGCCCCCCAGCAGGGCGTCGCGCACCGAACCCCCCACCAGATAGAGCTCGTGCCCGGCGCCGACGAAGAGGCGGGCCAGCTCGCGGGGCGCCCCCTCGGTGAGCCACCCGAGGCGTTCGGGGATCATGCGGAGGTCATCCGGGCAGCTCCCAGACCTTTCCGGCCTCTCCGGCCACCTGCTCCAGAACTCGGAAAGCCGTTTCGGGCGATCGGAAACGATGTACCTCGTCCGGGACGGCGATCCCGGCGGACCCGGCCAGGGTGGCGGACACCGAGGTCCGGATGGCTTCCAGGTCGTAGCCGCCCTCCAGGAAGAATATGGTGCGGGCCGGTGGGGTCACCCCGGCCAGGGAGGCGGCCATGAAGGCGTAGTCGGAAGGCAGCAGCCGCAGCCCGGCCAGCGGGTCGGCGGCGTGGGCGTCGTAACCGGCGCTGACCAGCAACCAGTCCGGGCGGAACCCGGCCACCACCGGAACCACAACGGCGGAGAAGGCCGCCCGGTAGAGATCCCCCGCCGTGCCCTCCGGGAGCGGCAGGTCCAGGATGGTGGGGCGGGCGGCCATGTCCACCAGCCCGCCGGTTCCCGGATAGAACGGGTGCTGATGCAGCGACACGTAGAGGATGTCATCCCGGGACCGGAACATCTCCTCGGTGGCGTTCCCATGATGGACATCCCAATCGATGATCGCCGCCCGCTCGCCGCGCTCGGCCAGCATGGCAGCCGTAACCGCAACGCTGTTGAACAGGCAGAAGCCCATGGCGGTCTCCCGGCGGGCGTGGTGTCCGGGCGGGCGGACCGCCAGAAAAGCGGCGTCCGCCAGGCCTTCCTCCAATCGGCTCACGGCCAGCGGGCCCGCCCCGGCCGCCCGCAGGGCCGCTTCCCACGAAGCTTTCACCGCCCTCGTGTCGGGGTCCAGGTAACCCCCGCCCGCCGCGCAGAACTGCTCGATCCGATCCACGTAGCGGGGGGAATGCACCAGCTCCAGCAGGGCCGCTTCCACCTCCGGCGGCTGCTCCTCGACTATTTCGACCGGCGCCTCCCGCGCCCCGGCCAGGGCGGCGTCCAGACGGGCGGGCCGTTCGGGATGGCCGTAACCGGCGTCGTGCAATCCGAAAACGGGATGGGTGGCCAGCAATACTCGCATCCGATAGAGGGTAGAGGGTTCGACCCTGATTCTTCATTCGGTTCACGCATAGCGGCGGGCAGCAGGCAACGGGCGGCGCGGCGCGGGTGGGTCGGCCCGAAGACCGGCCCCCGCCGCCCGCGTCTCTTTGTATCCCGCCAGGGCCGGGTAACGCCTGTTGCCGCCCTACCCCGGCGCCCCGGCCATGAACGATCGGGGTTACCGTAGGATCCGATGCCGCCGCACCGCACGACCTGATGCCTCCGCCGTTGCCGACCCGCTACCGCCTCGAGGTGCGCCTCGGCCGGGACGAGGACGTCGAGGAGTGGTTCGCCACCGACCTGGAGCTCAACCGGCCGGTTCTGATCCGGGTCCTGGGGCCGGAAGCACCGTCCGAGAGGCGGGAGGCCTTCCTGGATTCCGTCCGGCAAGCCTCACGGGTGAGCCACACCCACGTGGCGGCCGTGTTCACCGCCGCCCGCACGGGGAGTTTCGCCTATGCGGTTACCGAATGGACGGGGGGCATCACCCTCGCCGACCGGATCGAGGCCGACCACATCCCGCCCATCGCCGAGTTCCTGTCCAACACCTCCGGTCTGGCCGACGGTCTGGCCGCTCTCCACGACGAGGGCGTGGTCCACGGGGCCGTCGACCCCGGGGCGATCCTCTATCCGGGCGCCCATCCGTCCAAGCTGGCCGGCTTTGGACGGCAGGCGCGTACGGACACGCCGCAGGACGACGTCCGGGCGTTGGGGTCGGCCCTGGAGACCGCTCTCACCGGGCGGTCCGCCGGAATCCTGGCCCCCTCCCAGGTGATCGACGCCCTCCCCCCCGCCGTCGACGACGCCCTCCGCCTGTCCCAAGATGCAAAAGTCAGCGCCCGGCAGCTGGCCGACCTGGTCCGGTCGATCCCCTATTCGCCGCCCTTGCGGGCCGCCTCCCGCTGGTCGTGGCGCTGGCTGATACCGGCCGCCGTGCTCGCCTTGGCGGCGGTGGGCTTCGTGTGGCTGGGGAACCTGCTCGACGCCGACCCCAGCTCCCCGGTGCTGGCGCCGGCCATCCCCTCCCCCACCGTAGCGATGCCGGTGACCACCACCTCGGTACCCGCCACCACCACGACGCCGCCGTCCACCACCCTGCCGGAACCGGTAGTCGTCGTGAAGGCGGAGGCCTTCGACCCTCTGGGCGACGGCCGGGAATATTCCGGCCGGGTCGGCTATCTCACCGACGGGGACCCCTCCACCTTCTGGCGGACCGAGCAGTACTACGATCCGTTGCCGTTGCTCAAAGACGGGGTGGGGCTGGCGTTCGAGGTGAGCGGCTCCCCGGACTTGATCGAGCTGATCGGGCTGTCCGCCGGAACTACCTTCCGGGTCATGTGGGCGGACTCGCTGCTCGGCATCCGGGACGGGGGGTGGGAGACCATCACCGAGGAACGATCCGGCGCCGCCAACATGCGGATACCCCTCCCCGACCGCCGAGACGGAGTGTGGCTGCTCTGGCTGATCGACCTGCCGCCGGAAGATGACGTATATCTCGCCCGGCTGGCCGAAGTAGACTTTCTCCATTGATCGGACGACCGGCCACCCGACGAAGCGCACCGGACGATGTATTGCTCCGCCGTTACCTGGCCGGCGACGGACAGGCCTTCGATCTGCTCATGGAGGCGCACCAAAACCGGGTGTTCGCGGTCTGCCTCCGCATCCTCCGCAACCGTGACGAAGCCCTCGACGCCGTCCAGGAGACCTTCGTAACCGTCTTGAGGAAGGCGGCCGGGTTCGAGGGCAGGGCGGCCTTCTCCACCTGGCTGTACCGCATAGCCGTCAACACCTGTTACGACATCCTGCGCAAGAAGGGCCGCCGCCCGACCGTCCCGCTGCCCGAGGCCAACGATCCGCCGGATCCGTCGGCGGAAAACCGGCTTGCCGCCGCCGAGCTGCGCCCGTCCATCGAAGAAGCCCTGGCAGGGCTGCCCGAAGAGTTCGGACCCGCCGTGATCCTCAGCGACCTCGAAGGTCTTCCGCTGCGGACGGTGGCCGACATCCTCGAGGTGCCGCTGGGCACCGTGAAATCCCGCGTGTTCCGGGGCAGGCGGCTGCTGGCCGCACGTCTCGGGAACCTTTTGGACGACTCCCGCTATCCGAATAACGAGAACGATGAATGAAAACGACCTCGATCTGATAATGGCGCTGGCCGCCGGCGAGTTTCCGCCGGAGGAAGCGGCGGAGATAGAGTCTTCGCTCGATCCCGCCGCCCGGAGGGAGCTGGCCGCCCAGCGCGCCGCCATGGAAGCCCTGGGAGGGCTCCGACAGCCCGTCCTGTCGTCCCGGGAGCGGCAGCGGCTCCGCAACGGCGTGCGGGCCGAGCTGGGGATGGCCGAGGCGGCGGAAGCCGTCCGTCCGCAGAAGAGGCGAAAGACGAGGCTGGCCAGGGCCCTTCCGGCTCTGGCAACGGCCGCCGCTTTGGCGGCGGTGGTCGGCATCGCGCTGAGCGGTATCTGGCAAACGGGATCGGAGGTAAGGCTCGCGGAACTGGCCTTGACGACCTCGACCACACAGGTGCAGGCGACCCCCGCCCCTACTCCAACCACGGCGATGATGGCGCAGGAGGCTGCCGCCGACGCGGCCGCGGTCGAAATGGAAATGGACGAGCGGGTGTTGGCGGAAACCGCTGCGGACTCGGATGAGATCGCAGTGACCACCACCACACGCGCAGCCGCCACCACCGCAGCCGCCGAGGAGCGCTCCATGGAGGAGGCGGCGATGGCGCTTGAGCCGTCGGTTCCGTTCGACCTCTCCGTGGAACAGATACTCGAGATCGCAGGAGAGCCGAAAAGGATGGCCTGGTTCGCGGAGGAATACGCCGCCGGAGCGGCCCCGTTCCCCGTATCGGAGCTGGGGGCGAGGGCCGAACAGGAGGGTCTGGTGTGCTGGGAAGGCGCGACCGCGGAAGGGGAGGCCCTTGTCCTGTTCATGGGCGCCGGGTTGATCGACGGGGAATGGGGGGAGGCCTACGTAGTCGAGGAGGAGGGCGGCGGCATCGAGGTGCATCTATTCGATGTTGTGGATTGCACTAACCTGAACCCGTGAAAGAGAGTCAGGCCGCCCGCTTCGCCGACCTGATGGAGGGCATCGCCGAGAAGGCCCGGGCGCTCACCGTCGACCGGCTGGCCAGGGCCGTCACCCTCACGGCTCTGGGCCTCGGCGCGGCGGTGCTGGCGGTCGCGGCGCTGTTCTTCCTGTTCGTGGCCCTGTTCCGCCTGCTCGCAATCGGGGTGGGCGCCACCGCCGCGTATGCGGTCCTCGGAGGATTGTGCCTGGCCGCAGGATGGATGGTCTGGAGGCGGCGCTCCCATCATGGTTGAGAACGTGATCATCATCGGTTCGGGCCCGGCCGGGCTCACCGCGGCCTTGTACGCCGCCCGGGCCGACCTCGCCCCCCTGGTCGTCGAAGGAACCGCGGCGGGCGGGCAGCTGATGATCACCACCGACGTGGAGAACTATCCGGGCTTCCCGGACGGGATCATGGGGCCGGAGCTGATGGATCTGTTCCGGCGGCAGGCCGAGCGCTTCGGGACCCGGATCGAGGGCTCGGACGTGACCGCCGTCGATCTTTCCAGGCGGCCCTTCGAGGTGCACGTAGGGGAAGACCGCCGCCTCGCCCGCTCCGTCGTCATCGCCACCGGCGCCACCGCCCGTTTTCTCGGGGTGCCGGGCGAGGAGCGGCTGATCGGGCGCGGTGTTTCGGCCTGCGCCACCTGCGACGGTTTCTTCTTCCGCGGCAAGGAGCTGGTGGTGGTGGGAGGGGGCGACTCGGCCATGGAGGAGTCCCTGTTCCTCACCAAGTTCGCCTCGAAGGTCACGATCGTCCATAGGAGGGACCAGTTCCGGGCCTCGCGGATCATGGCCAACCGGGCGATGGAGCACGAGAAGATCGACATCCTCTGGAACGCCACCGTAGAGGAGGTGATCGGCGAGGACAGCGTGACCGGGGTGGTGATGCGCGACACGGTCACCGGAGAGACCAGCCGCCGCCCGATCGACGGTGTGTTCATAGCCATCGGCCACGATCCGAGCACCGGGCTTTTCCGGGGCCAACTCGCTCTCGACGAGCAGGGATACATCCTGGTGCGGGACCGGCCGGCCACCATGACCAGCGTGGAGGGCGTTTTCGCCTGCGGCGACGCGGTGGATACCGTGTACCGCCAGGCCGTCACCGCCGCCGGCACCGGATGCGCGGCCGCTATCGACGCCGAACGGTGGTTGGAAGCTCAAAGCTGAGGCACAGATATAACCTCGAGTGGAGGTTATCATTGTATTACGACAGACAAAAGGAGAAACAAATGGCAGATCTCATGAACTTGACCGACGCTGATTTCACCCAAGCCGTGGCCGGCGACAAGCCCGTCCTGGTCGATTTCTGGGCCGAATGGTGTGCGCCGTGCCGGTTGGTGGCGCCGGTACTCGAGCAGATCGCCGCGGAGCACGGCGACAAGATCACCATCGCCAAGCTCAACATCGACGAGAACCAGAACACCCCCTTCTCCTACGATGTGATGAGCATCCCGACGATGATCGTGTTCCAAGGCGGCGAAGAGAAGAAGCGCATCGTGGGCGCCCGCCACAAGGCCGCCATGCTGTCCGAGCTGGGAGAGTGGATCGGCTGATCGCGGCCTCTCCCCGGGGAAGCCGCCCCGAATATCACACCTGGGGCGCGTCGACGAAGAACCGCCGGTATATCTCTTCCAGCTGATCTATCCCGGCGAACCGCATCACCACCTGGCCCTTCCTGTTCTTCGGGTAGCGGATCTCCACCTCGGTGCCCAGCTGATCGGCCAAGCGGTTCTCCAGCTCGATGATGATGGGGTCGCGCGGCGCCGGCGCCCGCCGGGAACGGGTCTTTTTCTCTGCCCCCTTGCCGGCCCGCACCGCTTCCTCGAGGCGGCGGACCGACCAGCCCTTCTCTACCGTCTGTTCGGCTAGGTGCTCCGCCAGCGCCTGATCCTCCAAACCGAGCAAGGCCCGGGCGTGGCCGGCGGACAGGGCCCCCGATGCCAAAGATTCCTGGATGGCCGGACTCAGCTGCAACAGACGCAGGGTGTTGGAGACGGCGGCTCGGCTGCGCCCCACCCGCTGGCCTATCTCGGCGTGGGTCATACCCAGATCTTCCTCCAGCTGCTGGAAGGCGGCCGCCTGCTCGAGTGGTCCCAAGTCCTCGCGCTGGAGGTTCTCGATCAGGGCCTCGGTCAGCGAACCGCTTTCATCCGTCTCCCGCACCAGGGCCGGTATCTCCCCCAGACCCGCCTGACGCGCCGCCCGCCACCGCCGCTCCCCCGCCACCAGCACATAGTCGAACCCGTCCGGGCGCACCGCCACCGGCTGCAGCACCCCCACCTTGCGAATGGACTCGGTAAGGGTTTCCATGGCTTCGGGATCGAACACCTTGCGGGGCTGGTTGGGGTTGGCGCGTATCCTGCCGACAGGGATGTTCTCCAGGTTGTTGGGTTCGCGCAGAGGGATGAGGGCTTCGAGCCCTTTCCCTAGACCGGATCTTCTCGCTGCCATAGTTTCTACTCCTGCTTCTGATGACGGCGGCAGAACTCCTTTGCCGCATACCTGTAGGCGATGGCGCCGGAGCTGCTGCCGTCGTAGGTCTGGATGGGCTCCCCGTACGACGGCGCCTCGGACAACCGGACCGATCTGGGGATCACCGTCTTGTAGGCCTTGTCCTTGAAATAGGCTCTTATGTTGGCTGCCACATCAGCCGACAGCTTGGTGCGCCCATCGAACATCGTTAGTATTACGCCACTGATATCTAACAGTGGATTGAGGCTTCTACGTACTTGTTCGATATTTTGCTGTAGTTGTGTTAGGCCTTCGAGGGCGTAGTACTCGCACTGAACCGGAATCAGCACTTCATCTGCGGCGGCCAAGGCGTTTACGGTCAACAGACCCAAACTGGGGGGGCAGTCGAGGAATATCACGTCGTAGTCATGGACAACATCCTCGAGGGCGGCGGCCAAACGCCGCTCCCGGCTCATCATCGGCACCAGGTTGAGCTCGGCGTCGGCCAGATCGCGGTTGGAAGGGGCTATGAACAGGTTCTCGAACTTGGTCGGTGCCACGACATCGATGATCGGCAGCCCGCCGACGATCACATGGAAGATGGACTTTTGGCCCCTGGGCACCTCCACCCCCAGCCCCGAAGTGGCATTGCCTTGCGGGTCGAGGTCGATGAGCAATACCCGCCGGCCTTCTTCCATAGCCAGAGCGGCCCCCAAGTTGACGGCCGAAGTGGTCTTCCCAACCCCGCCCTTTTGGTTGGCGACGGCTACCACTACCGCCTTGGAGGCCTCCACGAGGGTTCTTTCCATATCCAGGGCATGATACCCAGGAAATCCGCAAGGTCAACGACCTTCCCGGGAATGATTCACGTGAAACCTGGGCCCGGCCTCGATTTGTTCCCGGGCCGAGGCTTGTGGGAGTTAGGGCGACGATAGGCGGTCGAACAGCCCATGACCTGGGCTTATCCGCCATAACCCGAAACAGGTCTTGTCCCCCCTGTCGGAAACGCCGCCCCACAAGATGAAGGAGCAAAACACCGCCTCCGGTGGGCGTCGCCCACCCCCCTATAGGCGATTGGGCTCAACCAGCCCCCCTCCCCCGCTCCGAACGAGGCCTACCGTTTACCTCGCGCCGGATGTTTCACGTGAAACATCAACTTCAACTCGAAGCACCCCGGCCGAGAGTCAGGCTCGGAAGTTCGGGTGTTTCACGTGAAACATCGACTGACGACAGGCCGGGCGGCTTACTTGAGCGCGACCACCACCGACCGGCGCGGCTCTCGGCCCTCTGAGTAGGAGCGAACCCCGTCCACTGCCCCAATAGCGTCGTGAACCACCTTGCGGTCGGAGGAGTTCATCGGTTCGAGCATGATCTCCCCCCCCTCGTCGAGGACTTGGTCGGCGAGCTGACCGGCATAGATGCCCAAAGCCTTGCGGCGCTTCTCGCCGTAACCGGCGATATCCAACCTCAGCCGACAGTTTCGGGCTGTTTTCCTCTGGACCACCGTTTTGGTCAGCTCATGCACCGCCTGCAGCACTGAAGCCTTGGGCCCGACGAGGGCCTCTGTCTGCTCACCCAGCACCTCGGCGCAAAGCGTCCGACCATCGTGCCGGGACTCCACCTTTCCTTCGAGTCCGAACTCTTCGAGCAGTCCGCTCAGGAACTCCTCCACCACCGCGGCTTGCTCCTTGCCCAAATCGTCCACCGTGTTATCCTGGCCAGTCACCGCTTGGACCTCCCTTCCCGCCGCCTTGTTCCCGGCAGTCTTCGGACGGCCTCCAGGCCGCCGTGAACTCTCCGTCTTCTTGCCTGCCTGGCCCTTGCGAGCCTGCCTTTGTTTTGCCTCAGGCCGCTGGTTACCGGGCCGGCGCCCCGAGGGTTGTTTCTGCCCCGAGGGTCTCCTCTTGCGCCCGCCGCGGCCCCTTCGCGCCCGCTTCGGGCGGGGCTGGGGCTTGACACGAACGATGGCGTCTTGTCGGCCGATTCCAAGAAAGCCGCGCTGAGGTTCTTGTAAAATATCCACCTCTGCTCCGTCTTTTTCGATGCCCAGTTCCTCGAGGGCGGCCTTGACGGCCACCTCTACCGAGATGCCTTCGACCTCGACCCACTCTCCGGCTACCATATTTTCCTCATCCTCTCCTACGTCGGTTTCGCTTTTTCCGCGACCCCTGCTGTTTAGACGGCTTGTCGCCGTCGTCCGGCTTCTTGGGGCTCGGTTTCTCGACGGCCGCAGGGGTGGGCCGGCCGTCGATCTTGAAGATCAACAGCTGCTGAGCCGTACGGAACATGTTGCTGGTGGCGAAATACAGGTTCAGGCCGGACGGCCACACATATGAAATCGCCCCGAACACCAGCGGCAGGATCTTCGTGATCCGCTGCATGCTCTCCACCTGCGGGTTGCTGGCCTGCGGCTTGCCGGGAGGACTCAGCAACTTCTGTTGCAGGAACCCGGTCCCCACCACTACGGCCACCACCAGCAGATAGGGGAGGGTGCTGATCGAGAACAACCCTTCCGCCCCCACCACCTCCGAGGGGGCCAGACTCAGGTCCATGGTGAGAAACAAAGGCGGAGAAGCCCCGTCCGCCAGCGCCTCGGTCAGAGCCGATCCGTCAGGGAGGCTGTTCCCGGGGTCGCGGAGGACCCGAAAGAGAGCAAACCATATGGGCATCTGCACCAACAGGGGCAGCACGCATCCGAACGGGCTCACCCCTTTTTGGCGGTAGAGCTCCATGACCTTTTGGTTGATGGCCTCCTTATCGCCCTTGTTCTCACGGCGGATCCGCTCCATGAGCGGTTGTATCTCCTGCATGACCCGGGTCGACCGCACCTGTTTCAAGGTCAGGGGGAACACCAATATGTTCACCACGATCGTCAAAAATATTATAGACAGGCCATAACTAGGGAACATATCGTAAAAGAACGATAATATTCCTCCCAGAAGGTTTTGTAGCCCATTCCACAGCTGAGTCACCGGTTCACCTCACGGGCCGGGACCGGATCGAATCCACCCTTCGTAAACGGGTGGCACCGGCCGATTCTCTTCAACCCCAGCCAGACTCCCTTGAAGAACCCGTGCACGCCGAGCGCCTCGTGGGCGTACCGGGAGCACGACGGTAAGAAACGGCAGGAACTGGGAATCAGCGGGCTCAACACCAGCTGATACAGACGGATCAGCCCCCGGCCCGCCAAAGCCAGGGGGCTGGGCCTCTGCCCAGGAAATTCGACCTCGCTCACCCTCGTTCCCTTCCCGAGCTCGTCGTCGAGCCCGCTTCCTCCAGCCATCTGCACAGGGTATGAAACGGTGCAGAAGCTACCGCAGCAGTCGCTATCACCACATAATCGGCACAGGCCGGCAACCCGACCTCGGCCAGTGCAGCCCGCAGGCGGCGCTTGACCCGGTTTCGCAGCACTGCTCGACCCACCCGACGGCTCACCGTCAAGCCGACGCGCACCGGCTCGCCGCCCCGTTCCATCCTCACCACCGTGATACCGCCTCGCCGCACCCTCACTCCATTCCGCATCACCGCTTCGAACCGAGAGGCGCCGCTCAGAGGAGCGAAAGGGGAGTACGCCCTCACGCCGCCAACCGTTGGCGCCCCTTCCGACGGCGGCGCTTCAGAATGGCGCGCCCCTGCCGCGTCCGCGCGCGCTTCCGGAAACCGTGCTTGCGCTTCCGGCGGCGATTGTTGGGTTGGTAAGTGCGCTTCATGGGGTTATCACACCCACCTGGGGAGATGGCGAGGTATTCCCCGCCAGACTAACGGAGGTCTGACCCTATTTGCAAAGACGACGAGAGCGCGAAAAAAATTCAGCAGACCGTAGAACAGGTCTCCAGGCCTCTCCAGGTCGGCCTGCGGGCGGCCATGCATCAACATTGACCTGGGATTTTGCAGACAGAAGGCAGGCTGCCGACCCTGCAGAACCACCCCGATGCCATAGTGAGGGGGCGGCTGCCGGGGGTATATGCTCAGTAGCCGAAATGGGCCGGGGTGCCGGCATTCGACTGGATGGAGCAGGCCTCGACGCCGCTCCGCAGTAAACCCGGATGACCGAATCCGAGTCGAACGCCGACGGCCCCACCTTTTCCACAACTGTGGATATGGCTGTGGATATCCGATCAGGATTCCGCTTCGGGAAAAGGGGAACGGACATAGTGGCAGAAGCACAATTCGCACACCGCGAAGACCGGCTCGTAGCCGAGCTGCAGATGAACGTTTCCCCGAGGAGGTGGGCTACCTGGTTCTCCGAGGTTCGCTTGGAGCTGGACAGCCAAGTTTTCAAGGTGATAGCACCCTCCGACTTCCACATCATCTGGCTGCGGAATCACTACCAGGACCTGATGGAGTCGCTCGTCGCCGACCACCTCGGCCCCGATGTCGAGGTCCGATACCTGGTCGATGACCGGTCGGGGGCGGCCTCCGACCCCGGTCCCCGCCCGGCGGCGGAGGCGGCGGAGCGGGAGCACCCCAGCGGCCCGCCTCACAGCCCACCCCACAGCAACAGCCAGCCGCCGCCCCGCTTCATCGACAAGTACATATTCGACAACTTCGTGGCCGGACAGTCGAACAAGCTGGCGCTGGCCGCTGCCCAGGCGGTATCCGAGAAACCCGGAGAACAATACAACCCACTGTTCATCTACGGCGGGGCGGGCCTCGGTAAGACCCACCTCCTCTACGCCATCCTTCACAACACACGCAAGATCAGACCCTCTTCCTCCGTCCGGTACGTGACGTCGGAGAACTTCTTCAACGAGTTCGTCCACAGCATCAGGCGCAAGCAGATGGACAACTTCAAGACCCGATACCGCACCGTCGACCTGCTGTTGCTGGACGACATACAGTTCTTCCAGAACAAGGAACAGGTGCTCGAGGAGATATTTCACACCTTCAATGCCCTGTACGAGCAGAGCCGCCAGATGGTGCTCTCATGCGACCGACCCCCGAAGGACCTGGGGTTCGAGGAGCGGCTCCAGTCTCGCTTCCAGTGGGGCCTCCTCACCGACATCAGCCCCCCGGACGTCGAAACCCGCCTGGCCATCCTCCAGCGAAACGCCGAATACGCACCCACCCGGGTGCCGGAGGATGTCCTGGAGTTCATCGCCCAGCACATCACGGACAACATCCGCAAGCTGGAGAGCGCCCTCACCAAGGTCACGGCCTACGCGGGGCTGAACAAGCAACCCATCACCCTGGAGCTGGCCCAAGCTCAGCTCCAGGACCTGCTGGACACCACCGGAGCAAGACCTCCCACCGGGGAGGAGATCGTGGCCGTTACAGCCATCACCTACGGATACACGTTGAGCGATCTCCAAGGCAGCAGCCGCCGGCAGAGGCTCGTAGAGGCCCGCCACGCCGCCATGTATCTATGCCGTGACCTCACGGACCTGTCCCTGACCAAGGTAGGTAGGCTCCTCGGCGGTCGCGACCACACCACCGTGATGCACGGGATCAAAAAGACCAAGCAGCGGATCCGATCCGATCCCGAGCTGGCGCGCCTCGTTCAGAAGCTGTCCAAAAACCTGTGCTCAAAATGACTATTTTCCCCAAGCGTCCGAGGGGGCACTCCATCTCGGTGGACAACGCAGCCCGCTATCCACCGAGGCGATAGGGGCATCCAGCCTGCTCTAGCAGGGGAAACAACGATTTTATCCACGTTCCACAGACCCAACCACTACTACTAGGAGAAAGAAAAGAAAATGAAGAGTCACAGAAGAGGGAGGAAACGTCGTGCAAATCCGAGCTGACCGTGATGATCTGGCCGAGGCCTTCAGTCGCGCCAACCGGGCGGTGGGCACAAAGGCGGCTCTACCGATCCTGCAGGGGTTGCTCTGCCGGGTGTCGGACGGAATGCTGCGCGTTACCGGAAGCGACACCGAGGTCACGGTTCGCACTTCGGTGGAGGTGCAGGTGATGGAGGAGGGCAGCTTCATCGTTCCCAGCCGGTTCATGACCGACGCCGTCCGCCGGATGCCCGAAGGTACGGTGACCCTGCGCTCCGTAGACGGTGAAATCGAGCTGGAGGGCAACGGGCCCCGGTTCACCATCCGCCAGCTGGCAATCGACGATTATCCGGATCTGGCCGAACCCGATCCGGCGGGGGCTGTGAAGGTGGACGGGGAGCTGTTGCTGGAGGCGATCGCCCAGGTAACGGTGGCCGCTTCCAGCGATTCGGCTCGCCCGATCCTGACCGGTGTGCTCATGGAGAACTCGGACAGCGGGCTGCGGTTGGTGGCGACCGACAGCTACCGGTTGGCGGTGCGCGACCTGGCGGATGTGAAGATGAACGGGTCGGGCCTGGTTCCCGCCCGGGGTCTCCGGGAGCTCGGCCGGACGGTCGCATCGACCGTGATAAATGTGGCGATCCAGGAACGGGAGGCCGTGTTCTCGTCGGACAGGGGTTCGTTGAGCATCAGGCTGATCGAGGGCAACTTCCCGAACTACCGGCAGTTGCTCCCCGACAGGTACCCCAACGAGGTGGTGCTCGGCAAGGAGATTCTCCTCGATGCGGTGGGGCGGGCTTCCTTGGTGGCCGAGGATCACATCCCGATCCGCCTGAACATGGGAGAAGCGGGCGTGAAGATCACAGTGCAACGGCGGGACCTGGGGGGTGCAGTCGAGCTGGTGTCCGGGGTGTACCGGGGTGAGCTCGATGAGGTGGATATCGCCTTCAACGCCCGCTACCTGAGCGAAGGGGTCATGGCCACCGACGGAGAGCAGATCCGGATGGAGGTGGTGGACAGCTTCAAGCCCAGTGTCATAAGGGCATCCGGCCGCGACGACTTCCTCTACCTGCTCATGCCGGTGCGGGTCTGAAAAGAGGTCGGCGCCGGGGGAGGGGCGATGCGCCTTTCGTGGCTGGAGCTGAATGATTTCCGCAGTTATGTCAGGTTGCTGTGGACGCCCCATCCGGATGTCAACGTCCTGGTAGGCCGGAACGCGTCCGGCAAGACCAACCTTCTGGAAGCCGTCGGGTATCTTGCCTCGCTGCGTTCCTTTCGCAAGGTTCCGGATGGGGTTCTGGTCAGGACGGGGGCGGATCGGGCGGTGGTGAGGGGGGAGCTGGCGGGGGAGGGGACCTCCACGCTCATCGAGGTGGAGACCCCGGCAGCCGGGCGCAGGCGGGCGCAGGTCAACCGGGAGCGGCTGGGCCGGATCTCGGATCTGCTGGGCGTGGTGCGGAGCATCACCTTTCTCCCCGACGATCTCGACTTGGTGAAGCGGGGGCCCGCCTATCGCCGGGATATGCTCGACGCGGCGGCGGTGCAGATATGGCCGGCGGCGCATCGGGATCAGCAGGAATACGAGCGGTCGCTGCGGCAGCGCAACTCCCTGCTCAAGCAGATGGGAAACCGGGCCGACCGGGTTTCACTGCAGGTGTGGGATGACCGGCTGGCCCATGCCGGCGGGTTGCTGATGGCCCGGCGGGCGGCCGTCGTTCGGGCGGTCGAGGAACGCACGGGCGCCTTCTACCGGGAACTTTCCGGAGATAGCACCCGGGTGGTGATCGATTACCGCTCTACCTGGGGCGCCGAGGCGGCCGGCGACCCGGCGGGTTGGCAGGCCGCCTTGGGTGATGCGCTGGCGGCGGCGCGGCAGGCCGACCTCGACCGGCGTCTGTCCACGGTGGGGCCTCATCGGGACGACGTCGTGCTGTTGCTGGGCGGCCGGGATTCCCGGATACGGGCCAGCCAGGGCGAGCAACGATCTTTGGCCTTGGCGCTCAGGCTGGCAACTCATCGGGCGGTGGAAGAGAGCGTCGGCGCCGCCCCCTTGCTGCTGTTGGACGACGTGTTCTCCGAGCTCGACGCGCATCGATCGGCGGCGCTGTCCAGGATCCTTCCTGATGCCCAGACCTTTGTCACCACGGCCCGGTCCGAGGACGTTCCGCTCCGCGGCCGCCGATGGGAGCTGAGCGGGGGAGAGCTGCGGTGACCGGGACCGAGCGGTGGTCCCGCCAGCGCGTGGAGGAGATCTTGGCCCGCTTCGACCCCGAGGAGGCCCGGGCGCTGGCGCTGGCTTGGAGCGAGGCGGAAAGGGAGCGCCGCCGCGAGAAGCAGGCCGATCGAACGGCCCCGATGTCGGAAGCCGTTCGATCCATCCTTTCGGAGCACGGGCTGCCCCCGCTCGCCCGGATGCAGCAGCTGTACCGCCGGTGGGAGGAGCTGGCCGGGCGGCAGTGGGCCGCCCATTCCAAGCCCCTCGTGATACGGCATGGCGAGCTGGTGGTGGAGGCCTCGGATCGGAGGATCGTAAGACGGCTCCGCCACGACGCCAACCGGCTGATGAACCGCCTCAACCGGCACTTCGGCGAGGGTTTCGTCACCAGGGTCAGGGTGGTGAGCCCGCCCCGCCTGAGCAATCGTCGAGCCTGAACGGCCGTCGAGCCTGAAAAATCAGGGGCGGCTGTCACTCTGCTCACCCCTCCACCCAAACCAGATCGACGGACGAGATCGATAAAAGATGAACGAGATCGATAAAAAAATATCTTGAACAACGCAACGATCTGCTGTACCGATTACTAGCGTGAGCCCATGAGCAATGAGCCCGTGAGCCGGTAAACCTTGGAGTAGCCCTTGGGTTCAACTACCATGAAAAGAGACAGAAGTAGACATCTAGGCGGGGTGCGTCAGGGGCCGGAAAAGGGCTTCCTTCGCTTGGCCGGAGTTGCCCGCCGAGCAGTATCCAGGGCCAACGCATCAGGGGCCAACGCAAGCTGAGGGATCGAGGGTGACTGCCAAGCAAGCATCGAGCTACGACGCCAAAGACATCGAGGTATTGCCGGGCCTGGAGGCCGTGCGGCGGCGGCCCGGGATGTACATCGGAACGACCGGCCCGCGGGGGCTCCACCATCTGGTCTGGGAGGTGGTGGACAACTCCGTGGACGAGGCCATGGCGGGCTTCGCCGACCGGATCGACGTGGCCCTCCTCGCCGACGGGGGCTGCCGGGTGGAGGACAACGGGCGCGGCATCCCGGTGTCTCGGCATGCCCGCACCCGCAAGTCGGCCTTGACCACGGTGCTAACCACTCTGCACGCGGGCGGCAAGTTCAAACAGGGCGCCTATACAGTGTCGGGGGGGCTCCACGGGGTGGGCGTTTCGGTGGTGAACGCCCTGGCGCTCCGCTTGGAGGCAGAGGTGGTGCGGGATGGTTTTCGCTGGTCCCAGGCCTTCGAGAGGGGCAAGCCGGTCCATCCGCAGATACAGAAGGGCCGGAGGGCCCGCCGCACCGGTACCACCATCACCTTCTGGCCGGACCCGGACGTGTTCGAGGACACGATCGCCTTCAGCTACGGCGCCGTCTCCCAGCGGCTCCGCGAGCTGGCCTTCCTGAACCGGGGTCTGGAGGTGCGCCTGGTCGACGAACGGGAGGAGGACCGCTCGGACACCTTCCGATACAAGGGCGGGATCAGGGACTTCATCCTGCACCTCAACCGTCATCGGGAGGCCCTGCACAGCCGGGTCATGTATCTGGAAGACCAAGGCGGGGACGCCGAGCTGGAGGTTGCCATGCAATGGACCGCCTCCTTCAGCGAGAACGTGCTCAGCTTCGCCAACAACATCAACACCCATGAGGGCGGCACCCACGAGGAGGGGTTCCGCACCGCCCTGACCAAGGCGATGAACGATTTCGCCCGATCCAAGAACCTGCTGAAGGAGAAGGACTCCAACCTGGGGGGCGAGGATGTACGGGAGGGCCTGACCGCGGTCGTCTCCATCAAGGTGCGTGAACCCCAGTTCGAGGGGCAGACCAAGACCAAGCTGGGCAACACCGAGATCCGCAGCTATGTGGTCAAGGCCCTCAACCGCATGCTGCCTGAGTGGTTGGAACGCCACCCCAAGGACGCCCGCCGGATAGTCGAGAAGGCCCGCCAGGCCCAGCACGCCCGGGAGGCGGCCCGCAAGGCCCGGGACGTGATCCGCCGCAAGTCCCTGCTCGACTCCTCCCGTCTACCCGGCAAGCTGGTGGACTGCACCTCCCGGGACCCCGAGCGGGCCGAGCTGTTCATAGTGGAGGGCGATTCAGCGGCCGGGCCGGCCAAGAACGGCCGGGACTCCAGCTTCCAGGCGGTGCTGCCGATCCGGGGCAAGATACTCAACGTGGAGAAGGCCCGGCTGGCCAGGGCGCTCCAGAACAACGAGATACAGGCCCTCATCACCGCCATCGGTACGGGCATCGGCGAAGACTTCGATCTGGAGAAGGCCCGTTATCACAAGGTGATCATGCTGACCGACGCCGATGTGGACGGCGCCCATATCCGCACCCTGCTGCTCACCTTCTTCTTCCGGCACATGCTCAAGCTCGTCGGGGCGGGATACGTTCATATCTCGGTGCCCCCTCTCTACCGGGTGAAGGTAGGCCGCAAGGTCCACTACCTGTCCGACGACGCCGAGCTGGAGGCCTTCAAGGCGTCCCACCCCAAGGCCCGGCCCACCCGGTTCAAAGGGCTGGGAGAGATGAACGACGAGGAGCTGAGCGTGACCGCCCTCGACCCCGCCACCCGGACGTTGGTACAAGTAAGGATGGAGGACGCCGCCGAGGCGGACGAAATGTTCTCGACCCTCATGGGCAGCGATGTAGCCGCCCGCAAGGAGTTCATCCAGCAGAACGCCGGCGACGTCCGGTTCCTGGACATCTGAGCGGAGGAGGCGCGCCGATGAGCGATCTGATCACCGGCGACGGCGGTGCCCCGCCCCCGAAGGTCATAAACGTCGACATCAACGAGGAGATGTCCAAGTCCTTCGTCGACTACGCCATGTCGGTGATCGTGTCGCGGGCGCTGCCGGACGTGCGGGACGGCCTGAAGCCGGTGCAAAGACGGATCATCTATGCCATGAACGACATGGGGGTCCGCCCGGGCAGCCCCCACCGCAAGTCGGCCACCGTGGTGGGGGAGGTGATCGGCAAGTACCACCCCCATTCCAACGACGCCATCTACGACGCCCTAGTGCGGATGGGCCAGTCCTTCTCGCTCCGCTACCCGCTCATCCACCCGCAGGGCAACTTCGGGACCACCGACGACCCGCCCGCCGCCATGCGTTACACGGAATGCCGGCTGGCGAAGCTGGCCTCCGTGCTGCTGGACGGTATAGGCGAGGACACGGTGGACTTCGCCGACAACTTCGACGGGTCCGAGTCGGAGCCGACGGTGCTTCCGTCCCGGTTTCCCAACCTTCTGGTGAACGGATCCCAGGGGATCGCGGTGGGCATGGCCACCAACATCCCGCCCCACAACCTGGGCGAGATCGTCGACGCCTGCCTCTTCGGGCTGGAACACCCCGACGCCGGCCCCGAGGAGTATCTGAAGATCGTCAAGGGCCCCGACTTCCCGACCGGCGGGTACGTGGTCGGCACCAAGGAGATCAGGCAGGCCCTCGTGTCGGGGCGGGGATCCGTCAAGATGCGGGCGGTTACCGACTTCGTGCAGGTCCGCAAGGGCCGGACCGCCATCCTGGTGACCGAGCTGCCCTACCAGGTGAGCCAGGACCGGGTGATGGAGAGGATCGCCAAACTGGTCCAGCAGAAGACCCTGTCGGGCATCGCCGACCTACGCAACGAGTCTTCCTCTCGGAATGGTATGCGGCTGATGATCGAGCTGAAGAAGGACGCCACCCCCCAGGTGGTTCTCAACCAGCTGTTCAAGCACACCAAGCTGCAGGAGACCTTCGGCGTCAACGCGGTGGCCCTGGTAGACGGGGTGCCCCGCACACTCGGCATAGCCCACATGATCCAGTACTTCCTCGACCACCAGATGGAGGTGGTCGAGCGCCGCACCCGATTCCGGCTGGATCGGGCCCTGGCCCGGGCCCATATCCTGGAAGGCCTGATCATCGCGGTGGACAACATCGACGAGGTGATCACCCTCATCCGCCGCAGCCGGAACGCCGACCGGGCCCGCACCGCCCTGATGGAGCGGTTCCCGTTGTCCGAGGTTCAGGCCCGCGCCATCCTCGACATGCCGCTGCGCCGCCTCACCTCGCTCGAAACCGACAAGCTGAGGGAGGAACACGCCGCCCTCATGGAGCTGATCGCCGAGCTGCAGGCGATACTGGCCGACCCCGCCCTCCGCCGGGAGCTGATCGCCGCTGAGCTGGGCGCGGTGCGGGAAGCCCACGCCGACGAGCGCAAGACTCGGATCATTCCGGCGGAAGGAGAGCTGTCTCTCGAGGACCTGATCGCCGACGACGAGCTGATCGTTACGGTGTCCGCCAAGGGCTACCTCAAGTCGGTGGAGGCCGGCGCCTACCGGACGCAGGGCAGGGGCGGCCGGGGGGTGAAGGCGGCCGCCCTGCGTGAGGATGACTACCTGACCCAAGTGCTGCACACCACCGCCCACGCCATTCTTCTGTTCTTCACCAACCGGGGCCGGGTGTATCGGGTCCGGGCGTACGAGGTGCCGAGGAAGGGCCGCACCGCCCGAGGGGTGATGGCCCACTCGGTGCTGCCCCTCGAGCCGGAGGAACGGATAGAGGAGCTGGTGGACACCCGCGACTACGAATCCTTCAAGTACATGGTGATGATCACCAAGCGGGGGCGGATCAAGCGGACCGCCTTCAGGGAGTACGAGAGCCGCATCGCGAGATTGGTGGCCATCAGCCTGCGGGACGGCGACGAGGTGGTGGCGGTGCGCTCCACCGACGGCAACAGCCACATCCTCATGTTCACTCGCCAGGGAATGGGAATCTGCTTCTCCGAAGACGACATCCGGTCCACGGGCCGGTCCACGCAGGGGGTCATCGGGATGAGGCTGGCGCCCGACGACGAGGTGGTGGGGGCGACGGTCACCCTGGACGGCGACGAGGTGCTGATGCTCACCTCGGGCGGGTACGGGAAGCGCACCAAGGTGGCGGCCTTCCGATCACAGAAGCGGGCCGGGAAAGGCATGAAGGCCATCAAGCTGACCAGGGTGCGGGGCGAGCTGGTGGGGGCCCAGGCGGTGACGCCGGGCAGCCAGGTGGTGGTGGTCTCGTCCGAAGGGATCGTCATCCGCACCGAGACCGATACGATCAGCCGCCAGGGGCGCGTGGCCAGCGGGGTCAAGGTCATGAACCTTCCGGAGGGGGTGAGGCTCAGCTCGTTCACGCCGGTGCCCAAGGAAGAGGAGTGACCCTCCCGGCCACCACCCGCCGCCGGGTCCGCCGGATCCTGCGCAAGTTCGACCCTTGGACGGTTCTGAAGACGGCGTTCGTGCTGTCCGCTCTGGCCGCGCTCGGGCTGGTGCTGCTGTCCGTGGTCTTCTGGGCGGTGGTCAGCCGGCTGGGGCTGGCCGAGGCGCTGAACTCCGCCGCCCAGCGGGTGGCGCTCATCCAACCGGAGGATTCGCTGTTCAGGACCGGCGGGGAATACCTGCGGGGCATGGTGTTGCTGGCGGGCAGCTGGATGATGGGGGTTACGGCGTTCGTCACGGTGGGCGCCGTTGTATACAACCTGATAGCCGAGCTGGCCGGCGGGATAGAGTTCACGGTGTTCGAGGAGGTCCCGGTGGGGGGTCCGTCCGATTTCGGGAACTCCGACTTCGGCGGCAACGGGGCGGCGGCGGTCCCGGGAGGCCCGTGATGGCCAACGTGCGGCGGGTGCGGAGGGTGATCCGCAAATTCGACCCATGGACCGTTTTCAAGGTGTCCATCCTGGTGCATCTGGTGTTCGCGCTGGCGTCCCTGATCGGCCTGCTGATCCTCTGGTCGCTGCTGGTGAGGGTGGGCATCCCGGATGCGCTGGACAGGTTCCTGGCCCTGATCAGCCTCATCGACGAGGACACGGTGTTCTTCGACAACGGCGGCCGGTTCATCAGGGTGGCCGTGTTCTTCTCGGTTGCCTTCGGGATTGCGATGACGCTGCTCACCACCCTGGCGGCCGTGTTCTACAACCTGGCCTCGGATGTGGTGGGGGGCGTGGAGGTGGTCATGCTGGAGGAGACCTTGCGGGTGCCGGCCCCGGCGGCGGCGGAGACGGATCCCTTGGGCAAGACGGGTTCCTCGGCGGGTCGGGCATAACGGACCGGGCGGTATGACCGACGTATCCGTCGACCACGGGAAGGCCGTCCCCTTGCTCGAGATCGAGGACCTCAGGGTCCGGTTCGAGCTGCCGACCGAGGTGGTCCATGCGGTGGGCGGGATCAGCCTGGAAGTGGCGCCCAGCGAGATATTCGCCCTGGTAGGTGAGTCCGGTTCAGGCAAGAGCGTCTCGATGCTCTCGGTAATGGGATTGCTTCCCTCCCCTCCGGCCGCGGTGTCGGGATCGATCCGGTTCGAAGGCCGGGAAGTATCGGGCATGTCCGGGCGGGAGCTGAACCGATTGCGGGGCCGGGAGGCGGCCATGGTGTTCCAGGAACCGATGTCGTCGCTCAACCCGGTGCATCGGATCGGCCGCCAGATCGGCGAGAGCCTTCGCATACACCGGGGCGTCACCCGCTCCGAAGCCCGCAGGAGGGCCGTCTATCTCCTGGACCGGGTGGGCATTCCCGCGGCCGCCTCACGGGTGGACGACTATCCGCACGAGTTCTCGGGCGGTATGCGGCAGCGCGCCATGATCGCAATGGCATTGGCCTGCGACCCCAAACTGCTGATCGCTGACGAACCGACCACGGCCTTGGACGTAACGGTCCAGGCCCAGATCATCGATCTGGTGCGGGAGCTCCAGGCCGAATACCGGCTGGCAGTGGTCTGGATCACGCACGACCTCGGGGTGGTGGCCGAGATCGCCGATCGGGTGGCGGTCATGTACGCGGGGCGGATACTCGAGACCGGCCCGGCCTCCGAGATCTACGGAGCGACCCGTCATCCCTACACATCGGGCCTGCTCCGGTCGATACCCAGGCTCGACCGTCAGGTGACCTCCCGGCTGGCGGAGATACCGGGCGCCCCGCTCAAGGTCTCACAGGAGCTCCGCGGATGCCCCTTCCACCAGCGCTGTCCGCTGGGGCAGGACGACTGCGGGGACGCCCTGCCCGAGCTCGAAGCGGCGGGGGCGCCTGCCCACCGCTCGGCCTGCGTCCACCGGGACCAGATGGGTCCGTCCATCGAGCTCTGGCCCGCCGGGGCGGCGGGGGAGCCGCGTACCTACGGGGACGGCAGGCGGGAGGTGGTCGTGTCTGTCCGCCGCCTCGAGGTGCATTTTCCCGCAGTGCGGGGGTCGGCCCGATCCCGGCGCCGGGTGGTGCGGGCCGTGGACGGGGTGGATCTGGAGATCGAACGGGGGCGCACCCTCGGCCTGGTGGGGGAGAGCGGCTGCGGCAAGACCACCCTGGGCCGCGCCCTAGCGGCGCTGGTCCGCCCGGTCTCCGGTTCCATACAGATCACCGGCCGTCCGATCGACTACCGGAGCGGCCGGCGGCGGGTGGTGCAGATGATCTTCCAGGATCCGTTCTCGGCCATGAATCCCGGAATGAGGGTGGGCGACATAATCGGCGAGCCTCTCAGGATCCACCGCCTGGCTTCGAAGCCCCGGATCCAAGAACGGGTGCTCGACCTCTTGGAGCAGGTGGGCCTGCCGCCCGGCGCCCACGGCCGGTACCCGCACGAGTTCAGCGGGGGCCAACGGCAGCGGATCGCGGTGGCCCGCGCCTTGGCCGCCGATCCCGAAGTGGTCGTGTGCGACGAACCGGTTTCCTCCCTCGATGTCTCGGTTCAGGCCCAGGTCGTGAACCTCTTGGCCGACCTGCAAGCCGGCAACGGCATGGCGCTCCTGTTCATCGCCCACGACCTGGCCGTGGTTCGGCATATATCGCACGAGGTGGCGGTCATGTACCTCGGTGAGATCGTGGAGCGGGCCGGGCGCGACCGGCTGTACGGGTCTCCTCTGCATCCGTACACCAAGGCCCTCCTCGAAGCGGTGCCCGCCCCCTCTCCCGCCGTCGGACCCGACCGGAACCGGATCCGGCTGACGGGGGATCTACCCAGTCCGGCCGACCCGCCGCCGGGGTGCCGTTTCCACACCCGCTGTCCGGTGGCGGTCGAAGGGTTGTGCTCCATCCGCAAGCCCGAGCTGGAGGAAGTCCGGCCCGGCCACTGGGTTTCCTGCCATCTGGTGAGCCGTTAGCAAGGGTTTTCTCGAAACGAGATGCCTTCGCGGTCGCGAAGGGGTACGATCTAGCCGTCAGGGAGAAAGGTCAGACCGTGAAAAGTACCGTACACGCCAGGAAGGCTCTCATCCTGGCCGCTTTCGCGCTGGTGATGGCGGCCTGTGGAGGAGACGGCGCCGAAACCACCACCACCCGGGCGGCCACCACGACGGCCGCCCAATCTGCGGATACCGCCCCCGCCGCCGAAGAAGCGGCGCCGGAGGGCGGCGCCGAAACCACCGTCGCGGCCTCCGAACCGGAACCGGCGCCCCCGCCGGCCGAGCCCGTAACCGTGCGGGCGGCGATCACCGGCGACGAGGGGACCTTGAATCCCTACACGTACATCAGCGGGTTCCCGGGATGGAATCTGTTGATGCTCCAATACGACTCGTTGTTGCAGCTCGACGCCGCCGGGCGGCCCCAGCCGTGGTTGGCCGAGAGCGTCACCGTCAACGACGAGCTCACCGAGTATTCGGTGAAGCTGGTGGAGGATGTCCGATGGCACGACGGACAGTTCCTGACAGCCGACGACGTGGCCTTCACCGTCGACTACTTCATCAACAACACACAGAGCCGGTTCGCCCGGGACCTGCGCGGAGTGGCGGAAGTGGTGATCACCGATCCGTTCAACCTGACATTCGTGCTCGAAGCTCCCAACCCGGGCTTCGACCTAGTGGCGCTGGCCGACGTACCGATCATCCCGCGCCACATCTGGGAACCGGTCACCAATCCCGAGGAGCACCAGTTCGAGAGCGCCGCCAACATCGGATCGGGTCCTTACAAACTGGTCGATTACGACGAGGGCCAGAGTTACCGTTTCGAGGCAAACTGGGATTACTTCCGCGGGACTCCTGCGGTCGACGAGCTGGTGGTGGTGGTGTTCGCCGACGACGCCGGAGCCCTGTCGGCCATCCGGTCGGGCGGGGTGGATGTGATCTTCGAGCGGATCAGCCCCGAGCAGATAACCCTGCTGGATGCCCAAGACCCGCTCGACATCTCCCAGGGGCCCGAGTTCAGCACCCAGATGATCAACTTCGACGCCTCCCGGCGCCCCTTCGACGATGTGGTCGTCCGCCAAGCCATCGACCTGGCCATGGATCGAGAGGACATCGTGGACACCGTGTACCTGGGGGCGGCCACGCCGGGGAGTCCGGGCTGGGTGCATCCGGGCCATCCCTCCTACAACCCGGAGGTGTTGGCCGTATACGATCCGAACTTGGCCAACTCCCTGCTCGACCAGGCCGGCTACACGGACGCCGACGGCGACGGCATCCGGGAGTTCGACGGACAGCCGATGTCCTTCGAGATAATCGCCAACTCCAGCGACTCCCTGCGGCTGCGCATCGCCGAGCTGACCGTGGAGATGCTGGCGGAGATCGGGATCGAGGGCCGCGTGGCGGCGGTGGAGACCGCCACCTGGGAGAACGCCGTGTGGCCGGGCTTCGATGTCAACAATGGGCGCAATTACGAGATCGCCATGTGGGGATGGTCGGCGCCGGTGCAGGCCAACACCCTGCGGGTGCCCTCGCTGATACACAGCTCGCCTGGCATCGGGTCCCTGAACCTGACCGGGTTTGCCAACGCCCAGGTGGATTCCCTCTCCGAGGAGCTGCTGGTCGAACCCGACCCGGCCCGGCGGCTCGAGCTGCTGAGCCAGCTCCAGGAGCTGATCGCCGCCGACCTGCCGTTCGTGCTGCTGGCCTATCCCGACGGCGCCTACGTGTACGACTCGAGCGTGTACGCGGACTGGGAGTTCATCGCCGGACAGGGGATCGTGAGCAAGCTTTCGCTGCTCCCGTCCTCCGCCCGTCCGTAGGCGGGCCTTCCCCCGGGAACCCTCCGGCGCTTGAAGGGGCTCATCGACCTCCGGCGGCTCGGCCAGTACGCCGCGGCCGCGGCGGCGGCGGTGACGCTCAACTTCCTTCTGCCCCGGTTGATGCCGGGCAATCCTCTGGTGCTGATCGCCGGGGTGGACGTGGGGTTGCTGACCCCCGAGCAGCGGGCCGAGATCATCGCCAGGGTGGGCCTCGACGCTCCGCTCTGGCAGCAGTACCTCCGCTACTGGGCCGATATCTTCACGGGCGACTTCGGATACTCGTTCCGGGCGAGCCGCCCGATCGTCGACATGATTCGGGACCGGCTCCCCTGGACCCTGCTCATCACCGGACTGTCCCTGGCGATATCGGCTGTGGCGGGCGTGATCCTCGGAGCGGTCTCGGCTTGGCGGCGGGGTTCCAAGACCGACCTGGGGATGCTCTCCGGAATGATCGCGCTCGAGGCCCTGCCGCCCTTCTGGCTGGGGATGCTCTTCATCTCGATCGTCTCCGTGCAGTGGGGCCTGCTCCCTTCGTTCGGGGCGGTTACCCCGGCCTCCGGCCTGGTGGGGTGGGAGCACATCGAGGACATACTTCGGCACGCCGTGCTGCCGGTGGCGACCCTCTCGATCCTTTCCGTACCGGGTGTCTACCTGACCATGCGCTACTCCATGCTGGAGACCTTGGGCGAGGATTACATCCGCACCGCCCGGGCCAAAGGGGCCGGGGAGGGGCGGGTGTTGTTCGGCCATGTGGCCCGCAACGCCATATCCCCCGTGATCACCGTGCTGGCCATCCGCCTCGGGTTCGCCTTCGGCGGGACGGTGATAATCGAGACGGTGTTCTCCTACCCGGGCCTCGGGAGGCTGGTCTTCGAGGCGGTGTCGGGCCGCGACTATCCCGTGATGCAGGCCGCATTCCTCGTGTTCACCGTGGCGGTGCTGGCCGCCAACCTGGCCGCCGACCTGCTCTATCCGCTGGTCGATCCCAGGGCAAGGACATCGTGACCTCCAAGGCGGCGGCCGGGCGGGCCGGGCGGCGCAGGCGGCGGGGCCGGACCTCCGATGTGCTGGGGATATGCGGCGTGGTCACCGTGGGGCTGCTCCTCATCATGGCGGTATTCGCTCCCTGGCTGGCGCCCTACGACCCGAGCGAACGGGTGGGCCGCCCTTTCCAGCCGCCCGGCCGCGAGCACCTGCTCGGCACCAACGACGTGGGGCAGGACCTCCTCTCGGAGATGATCTACGGGTCGAGAGTGTCGCTGGTGGTGGGGATCGCGGCGGCTGCGGCCGCGCTGTTGATCGGCACCGCGGTCGGCGTCCTAGCCGGCTACTACCCCCGGCGGCTGGGCGCCTTCCTGATGCGCGGGGTGGACGTGGTGCTCATCCTGCCCTTCCTGCCCCTGCTGATCGTGCTGGCCGCCTACCTGGGGCGCAGCCTCCTGAACACCACCCTGGTCATCGGGGCGCTGATCTGGGCGGGCCCGGCGCGCATCATCCGCTCACAGGTGCTCTCCCTGCGTTCCCGCGAGTACGTGCTGGCCGCCCGTTCCATGGGGGCGCCGGATCGCTGGACCATCTTCCGGCATGTGGTTCCGAGGACCGCCCTGCTGGCCACCGGTTCTTTCGTCCGGGCGGTGGCGGGGGCGATCCTTCTGGAAGCCTCGCTCAGCTTCCTCGGTCTGGGCGACCCCATCCAGAAGAGCTGGGGGTCTGTCCTGTTCTGGGCCCAGGCGCGGGGCGCCTTCCTGACCCCGGCCTGGAAATGGTGGGTGCTTCCCCCCGGCCTGCTGATCATGGCGGCCTCGCTCGGGTTCGCGCTCATAGCCTTCTCCCTCGAGGAGCGCATCAACCCGCGCCTTTGACCCGCGGTCTGCCCCCGGACGGGGCCCCGCCTCGTAAACCCCGATCGTTCCTGGCCGGGGCGCGGGATCAGCCGGGTACGAAGGCCGCCGCTTCCATCCCGGCCCGCTCGGCCAGCCGCATGAACAGCCCGCCCGGGTCTCCGGGGCCGTTGACCCCCGGCGGGTAGGCGCCCCGCGCCGCGGCCAGGGCGGCGGCCGCCATACACACCGCGTCGAGAAAGGCGTCGTCGTCGACGATGCCCCGCACCTGGCCGCCCTTCTCGCCGTTCCGCACCTGGAGGCGGACTGCCGCTCCCCGCCACTGGGACCGGTGGGGGGCGGCCAACCCGATCACCGACGGCCAGGGAAGGCGGTGCTCGGCCCGCCCGGCCCAGAGGGTCCCGACCGGTTCGGGGAAAGTGACCGGGATGCCCGCAGCCAGGGGGGCGCCGGGCACCGTCCAAGCCAGCCGAGTCTCCATGGGCGGGGCGTGTGAGGCGGCCATAGAGGCAGCAAGGGCGGCGGCCAGTCCCGATCCCGTCATCACCCCGGCGGTGATAGTTCCCCCCTCCGGCCGGCGCCCGGCGGGGAGGTCGGCGCCCGATACCACCGGAATCCGCTGCCGGACGGCTTGGTCCACGGCGGCCCGGGAAGCTGTGGAGACACTGTTCACCACCAGCGCATCCCACCCTTCCAGGCTCGAAACCGTGTGGACACTGCCGTCGCCGGGGTCTTCCACGAGCAGCCCGACCTCTACATCGGGTTCGTCCAGCAGGCACATCCGCACGCGGCGGCCGAGGTCGTCGTCCAGACGGAGGGCGATCCGGACGGTCACGAAGAGGGAGGGGCCGGAACCCACCTTCCCGCCTCGGCGGGCGGTTTGGTGACGACGGGCCGCCTGAAGAACAGTACGACCGCCGCCGCGGCGATTCCCAAGGCGAGCAGGCTCCGAATCCTCATAGTCGCCCAGTGTAGATGACTTTGCCCAGAGCACAGATACGGCTCGCCGCCGCCGGTTGCCGCCCCCCGCGCGGGTCGCCTCGGCGGGCGTGGTATAGTAGGCCCCGGCCCGGAGAGACAACCGGGCGCCGTGGGGATCAGCGAAATCCGGTTGGAGTCCGGTGCTGTCCCGCAACTGTCACGCCTCCCCTTCGGGAGGACGAGCCAGGACGCCTGACCCGCGGTCACGCATCAGCTCTCGGAGGAAGGGTTGGTCGTGCAGGTTCCCTCCCCGGGAAAACCGGCGATCTCTCTTCATCCTCCCGATCTAGGAGGATGTTTTTGCGAATAAAGCACCTGCTTCTATTGGTTGTCCTGTTGGCGTTCGGCGCCGCCTGCGGCAGCCAGGCCGAGGAAATAGCCCCGGCCGAAACCGTTCCGGCGGAAACTGCCCCGGCGACCGCGCAGTCGGCGCCGCCCACTACGGCGGCCGAGGTGTCGACTACCGAGGTGTCGACTACCGAGGTGTCGACTACCGGCGTGTCGACTACCGCCGCGGAGGGGGAGGATCCCGAATTTCCGGCCACGGTGAACGGGGTGGTCATACCGGAAAAACCGACCGCCATCGTGTCCATGTCGCCCACCGCCACGGAGGTGTTGTTCGCCATAGGGGCCGGGGGCCAGGTCATCGCGGTAGACGCGGCGTCCGACTACCCGCCGGAGGCGCCGGTCACCGACCTGAGCGGTTTCCAGCCCAACCTCGAGGCGGTCGCCTCCTACCGCCCGGACCTGGTGGTCATATCCTGGGATCCGGGAGAGGTGGAGGCCGGCCTCGGCGCCCTCGGTATTCCGGTGCTGATCCAAACGCCCGCCCAGAGCATCGAGGACGCCTATCTGCAGATGCTCCAGCTCGGCGACGCCGCCGGCCGCCGGACGGAAGCCGAAGAGCTGGTGTCGTCCATCCGGGAGGAGATCGAAGGTCTGGTCGGGGAGTACGGCGCCCCGGGATCGGGCCTGACCTACTACCACGAGGTGGACGACACCCTCTTCTCGGCCGCCTCGAACACCTTCATCGGCAGCGTCTACGCCCTGTTCGGGTTGGAGAACATCGCCGACTCCGCCGACCCTCTCGGTTCCGGCTACCCGCAGCTCTCCGCCGAGTACATACTCGAGACGGATCCCCATCTGATCTTCTTCGGATGCGCCCTCTGGTGCGGGACGACCGCCGAGAACATCGCGGAACGGCCGGGGTGGAGCACACTGCGGGCGGTTGCCGGCGGAGCGCTCGTCGAAGTAGACGACGACCTTTCCAGCCGCTGGGGTCCCCGGCTGATCGAGTTCGTCCGCTTGGTCGGTGAGGCCCTGGCCGCCCGCCCGCCGGCCGGAGAACAGTGACGACCGGCCCGCCGTCCGGCTTGGAAGCCGTCCGTCTGCGGTGGGGATGGATGGGGGCGGCGCTGGGTCTGCTCGCCGCCTCGGCGCTGGCGGGAATCGTCATCGGGCCCGCCGGACTCGACCCTAGGCAGGTGATCGGGGAGCTGGTCGGCGGCGGGCAGACCTCCCTGTCCGAAACCCATCGGGCCATCCTGTGGGAGATACGCCTTCCGAGGGTGGTGCTGGGCGGCCTGGTGGGGGGTCTGCTCTCGCTGGCCGGCGCCTCTTACCAGGGGATATTCCGCAACCCGCTGGCCGATCCGTACCTGTTGGGGGTGGCAGCCGGAGGAGGGTTGGGGGCCACGGCGGTGATCGCCCTGATCCCCTCGGCCGATCCCCGCCTCCTCCCGCTGGCCGCCTTCGCGGGCGCCTTGGCGGCGGTGGTGCTCACCTACGCGGTGGGCCGCTCGATGGGAGGTCGCAGCGCGGTGTCGCTGATCCTGGCCGGGGTGGCGGTTGCGGCCTTCTTCACCGCCCTCCAAACTTTCCTCCTCCAGCGCAACGCGGACACCATCCGGCAGGTCTATTCCTGGATACTCGGCCAGCTGTCCACCACCGGCTGGGGCGAGGTCGCGATCCTGGTTCCCTACGCAGCGGTGTGCGGAACGGCCCTGGTGCTGCATCGGCGCCTGCTCGACGTGATGAGCGTGGGGGACGAGGAGGCCGACAGCCTGGGCGTGTCGTCGGCCCGGGTGAGGGGTGCGGTGGTGGTGTTCGCCACCCTGGCCACCGCGGCCGCGGTGTCGGTGAGCGGCCTGATCGCCTTCGTGGGCCTCGTCGTCCCCCACACCGTCCGGCTGGTGGTGGGGGTCAGCTACCGCTCCCTCGTCCCCATCTCGGCGGTGACCGGTGCGGCCTTCCTGATCCTGGCCGACCTGGCTGCCCGGACGGCGGCCAGCCCCGCCGAGCTTCCCATAGGGGTCGTGACCGCTTTCATCGGCGCTCCCTTCTTCATGGCGGTGCTGCGCACCACCCGGAGGTACGTGGCATGAGCGTGGTGGTGGAGAACCTGACGGCGGCCTATCGGCCCGGACGTCCGGTCTTGCGGGAGGTGGGCCTGCAGGTGGACACCGGTGAATGGCTGGGTCTGCTCGGGCCCAACGGCGCCGGCAAGTCCACCCTTCTGAAGGCGATAGCCGGGCTGGTTTCCCATAACGGAGCCGTGGCCTTCGACGGAGTGGACTCGGCCTCGCTTCCCGCCCGGGTCCGGGCCCGGATGGTGGCTTTCGTTCCGCAGGAGCCGACGATGCCCCCGGGGATGACCGTAACCGAGTACGTACTGCTGGGCCGCACGCCCCATCTTTCCTATCTGGGTTCTGAGACTCCCCGCGACCTAGCCGCGGCCCGGTCGGCCCTCGAGCTGCTCGACCTGCGCGGCCTGGCGGGCCGCGATGTGGCCGGCCTGAGCGGCGGCGAGCGGCGCCGCACCGCCCTGGCCAGGGGGCTGGCCCAGGAGGCGGGGATATTGCTCCTGGACGAACCGACCGGGGCGCTGGACATCGGCCAGGGTCAGAACGCTTTGGAGATGATCGGCTCGGTGCGCAGAGAGCGGCCCGTGACCATGATCACCGCCATGCACGACTTGGCCCTGGCTGGTCAGTTCCCCGATCGGCTGCTGCTGCTGGCCGACGGACGGACGGTGGCGGAGGGGCCCGCCTCCGCGGTGCTGACCGTCGACTACATTCGGGACTTCTACCAGGCCGCCGTGGAAATCGTCGAGGTGAACGGCGGCGTGGCGGTGGTCCCGCTGCGGCAAGGCACACGATGAGCGACGCGCCGAAGACCGACGTTCCCCCCACCGAGGATCCCCGCCGCCCCGACATACGGAGGGCCCGCTCGGTGGTGATCGTCAACACGGGGGACGGGAAGGGCAAGAGCACCGCCGCCATGGGGATGGTCATGCGGGCGGCGGCCCGCGGCTGGAAGGTGGCCGTGGTGCAGTTCATCAAGTCCGGCGGCTGGAAGGTGGGGGAGGAGAAGATAGGCCGCCGCCTCGGGGTGGACTGGGACGCGGTGGGAGACGGCTTCTCGTGGGACAGCGAGGACCTGGACCGATCCGCCGCCCTGGCCGCTCAGGCCTGGCAGCTGGCCCGGACCCGGATCGAGAAGGGAGAGCATCGTCTGGTGGTGCTGGACGAGATCACCTACCCGATCAACTGGGGATGGATCGACCTCGACGAGGTGCTCGCCGCCGTGGCCGGCCGGCCTGCCCGCGTGAACGTGGTGGCAACCGGACGGGACGCCCCCGGGCGTCTGATGGAGCTGGCCGATACGGTGACGGAGATGACCTCCGTCAAGCACGCCTACGACCGGGGAATCGCCGCCATCCGCGGTATCGACTTCTGACCCCCTCCGGCGGTACCGGTGTTCGTGCGGGCGTCGAGCTCAGGTCGTTCCTTCTTCCGTCTGTGGAAACTACTCTGGTCGAGAAGAGAAAGGACGACGACTTGACGACTTCTGTGCTGGCCCGCCCCGTCTACAGCCTCTCCGAAGCGGCCCGTTTGCTCAGAGTTTCCCCTTCCGGGCTCCGTTGGTGGTTGGAGGGAGGATCGCGCGGGGCAAAACAGTATCCGCCTGTGCTTCGCAAGGAGCCTAAGAAAACC
This sequence comes from uncultured Acidimicrobiia bacterium, assembly GCA_958295745.1. Classification (GTDB taxonomy): domain Bacteria; phylum Actinomycetota; class Acidimicrobiia; order Spongiisociales; family Spongiisociaceae; genus CATQHD01. The sequence continues at coordinate 1,405,339 of OY282370.1, forward strand.
TCCGAGGTGTCCTGGGGGGAGTTCATCGAGGCGGCTTATTTGCGTGAATATCGGAAACATCTGCCGTTACAGCGTCTGCGGCCCCTCCGGGAACGACTGATCGAAGAGTTCGACACACCCTTTCCGTTCGCCGTAGCCCAGCCGATGGTGGCGGGCCGCGAATTGATCTGGAACCTGCAGCGCAAGTTGGAGATCCCCGACGAGTTGTGGATCGTGGTGAAATCGGATCAGCTGGTGCTCGGTCCGGCGGCGGAGAGCTTCTGCAAACGGGTTACCTTCGATCAGTCCACGCAAGAGGCGATGCGGTATGTCGTTATGAATGCGCCCCAGCCGGTTTACGTCAATCCCCTTGTCTCCTTTGGCATCCCGACCGTTCGGGGAGTCCGCACCGAGGTGATCGCCGAGCTGTCCCTTGCCGGGGAACACCTCTCTACGATCCTCGACATCTATGGACGGCATGGAGTGACCGCACAGGATGTGGACACGGCGGTCGAATTCGAGACACGATTTCTGAAGGCGGCGTGATCGAGCCGGATACTACGCCGCTGCCTCACCGCGCGAGGCGGGAAGGCCCGATCCGGTTCTTCTTCGACGAGAGCGCTCTCGGCATCGCTGGCGTTATGGCGAGGGCCCGTCCTGACTGCATATTTCCAGGGCACCCAAGGTCTCCGGTTGAATCCGGAGAACTCGACCGGGATTGGATTCCCAAAGTGGCTGAACGAGGTTGGGTAGTTGTAGCGAGGGACAAGAAGATAAGGAAAAGGCCCGCCGAGGTTGCAGCTTTGGCCGCCCACCCCCTTCGTCTCTTGGTTCTCACAGCTACAGGTAGACTGGATGTATGGGAACAGCTCCGAACGCTGGTAGCGCGGTGGGATCGCATCGAGGAGCTTTCTCGGGAACCTCCTCCATGGATGTATGCCGTAACCAGAAGGGAAGTTCGCGAGATCCCATATCCCGGACGAGCCGAGTCCTAGGGCCGTGACGCACGGAGGATAGGGGGTCCTTGTGTTGGGTGACCACGCCGGTCAAATCTATGGCAATGATTTCCTCTTACGCGCAGGCGGGCGTTACCGCCGGTTCCCATAACGCGGCTCGCGTTTCTCCAGGAAGGCCTTCACTGCTTCGGTGGAGTCCGGATGGTCGGCCAACCGGATGGCCGCTTCCTGCTCGGTTTCGTACCCGCGATCGAGCTCCAGGAACTCGGCCCTGTTCAACGCGAGCTTCGACTCGCTCAACACCGTCGGGCTGTGACGGCAGACCGACCAGGCCATTTCCATCGCCGCGCCGACCACCTCGTCGTCGGGTACGACCCGGACCACCCCGCCGTATCGGTGCATCAGGTCGGCCGACACCGCTTCTGCAGTGAGGTACATCATCCGGGCGACCGGTTGGGAAACCATACGGGACAGGTGCCTGGCCCCGCCCACCATGCCGACGCCCACCTCGGGCAACCCGAATAGGGCGCCCTCACCGGCCACCACGAAGTCGCAAACCGACGCCAGAACGAGGCCGGTGCCCAGTGCGGCGCCCTTCACCGCGCCGATCACCGGCAGCGGACACGAATAGACGGCATCGAACGCCTCGCGCATGTGGAACATGTTCACGCGGGCCGTTTCGCTGTCCATGCTCTCGAGCTCGGTCAGGTCGTTGCCCGCGCAGAAATGGCGCCCCTTCCCGGTCAGGATGATCGCCCTCAGGTCGTGGTCGAGGCGCCAAGGCTCGGCGAACACCGCTCGGATCTCCTTATACATGGGCTGGTGGACGGCGTTGACCGGCGGTCGGTCGAGGGAGATCACGCCGATGTTTCTTTCAACCCGGCAGTCCAGGAACCGGGTCTCGAGGGGCGGGGCGGGCCGGTTCATCTCAGATGGTTACCTTCCCTTGCTACGTCGGCGGGTGATCGGGTGTTCGCTCGGATAGGCGCTGGACGGATCAGACTGTAGTTGTACAGACCAGCCAACAGGTACTGTACATAGAGCATGGATGTTGCTGTTACCAGGTTACGCGCCGATCTGCGTCTCTGGCTCGATCGGGTGCGCGAGGGCGAGGAGGTCATCGTCACCCATCGGGGCGTGCCGGTGGCCAGGATCATCGGGGTAGATACGTCTCCGGTCATCGAGTCTCTACTGGCTCACCGACAACGGCGCCGACCCGCTACGCGCCCGCCGAGGGTAGATACGTCTCCGGTCATCGAGTCTCTACTGGAGCAGGGGATCGTTGCCGAACCTATCCGACAGGACCGCCCGACAGCGACAGGCCGTCCGCGACCGCGGCCTCGCAGGCCGGTTTCCGATCTGGTCAGCGAGCAACGGCGGTAACCGGTGCCCGTCGTGGCGGAGTATGGATTCAACCGTGTCGGCGGCGGGGCGCGGCCCCTGCCGGGCGGTCCTCCTCGCGCCTGCCTGTGTGGATCGCGACCTTCTCGAGCGCGCCGCCGCCTATACCCGACCGGACCGCGGGATGACAGGGCCGTGATAGTATTTGAGCCGTCGCGGGCCCATAGCTCAGGTTGGTTAGAGCGCATCCCTGATAAGGATGAGGTCCCTGGTTCAAATCCAGGTGGGCCCACCGCAGCCGGGGGAGGGGACGGCTACTCGATGACGGCCAGCTCCCTGGTCTCCGAAGTCAGCACCTCGGCGCCGTCCTCGGCGACCGCCACCGTCTCGCTCACCCCCACCCCGGCATGGCCGACGTGGCGGGCCATGGCACGCACGTGCTGGTGAACGGGCGGACGGCGGTGGAGAACGGTGCCCCGACCGGAGTCCTGGCCGGCCGGACCCTTCCGTAGTTGTGATATTCGGGAAGGTTGTCCCCGGCGGGATGGTGGTGGATGGTATTGCTTCGGGTCGAGGACTGCCTGCCTTCGGAAACCTAGTTTTCTTCCGAGCCGCCTTCATGCTCTTCACCTTCGGTTTCTTCGGTGTGTTCCGAACTTTCGGCGTCGCCGGTGTTGACTTCGGCGTGTGGGTTCCAGGTGTCGAAGGGTGTGTCGGTGGCGGGTAGGTGGATGTTGGCTGATTGGCCTGGGTTCATGTTCGTGGGGGTGGTTGGGCCGAGTTCTGTGCCGTTGGAGAGGTGTATTTCGACTCGGACTTGGTTCAGTATTTTGTTGGTGGTGTTGGATACGGTTCCGACGAAGGCGTTGGCGGTGGGGTCGTAGGTCAGGACGAGGCGCGCGCCGTTGCGTATTTGGTCGTAGGTGTCGGTCAAGGCCAGCTGTGCGCCGGATTCTTCGCCGTTGGATTCCTCGGTGCGTTCTGATCCTTCGGTTTCCTCGCCGCCCTGGTGCTCGCCGGGTCTCTCGTCGTTCTCCTGCACGCTGCCGCTGTTCCCTGGTCTGGTCGTTGCAGGGCTGTCGTTCCCATCGGTGTCGCCGCCGCACGCAGCCAGCGCGACGAGTGCCGCCAACGCCGCTATCAGCGCAGTATTCTTCGCAGCCTTCATAGAGTCCTTCCTTCTCCCGAGTGCTTGCTGAATCCAGGCAACCTTCCAACCCCAACCTTTGAAAATCCCTAGAGAAACCTGAAGATCAGATGAGAACCTGTCCTACAGACCGCCGCCCGCGAGGCAACTCCGTAACTTGGTGACGTCGTATCTGTTACGACCGATAGTCCCAAAGATCATGAGGTTGTTCACGGCTATTGCCACCCTGTTCCAATACCCGGTCATGAAGGATCAGAGCTAGGGACGCACTCCCGGCGGACAGGAAAGGCAGCGAGGAAGCCTAGTCGCGGTCTATCAGCAAACCCCACGAGACAGTCCCCGACTCGTTGACGCTGACGAGACCGCCAGAAACATGTTGTTGCCCTTCGCCGTTGCGGTGGAGGATCGTGGACCCGTCGATGACGTTTTAGCCGCAGGGTTTTCCCGGCGGCGGTTCGTCTCGGCGCGAGTCGTGTCGCGCGAGGCGTAGACTAGTGCGGAGCGGGGGTGTAGCTCAGTTTGGCAGAGCATCCGGTTTGCAACCAGAAGGCCGTCGGTTCGAATCCGATCACCTCCACCTAGGCCGTCCGAGCCGGTGATGACAAGCCTGCCTGACGAAGGAGTTGCCATGCAGAGAGCAGTTATCGTCGATGCGGTGCGCACCCCCGTCGGCAAGCGGGACGGCAAGCTGGCCGGCTGCCACCCTGTCGACCTGGCGGCCGTGACGCTGCGGGCGCTGGTGGAACGCAGCGGCCTCGATCCGGGGTTGGTCGACGACGTGATCATGGGCTGCGTGATGCAGACCGGCGAGCAGGGCGTCAACGTGGGCCGCAACGCGGCGCTGGCCGCCGGATTCCCCGAAGAGGTGGTGGGGGTGACCGTCGACCGCCAGTGCGGGTCGGGCCAGCAGGCCGCCCATTTCGCCGCGCAGGGGGTGATAGCCGGGGCCTACGACGTCGCCGTCGCGGCCGGGGTCGAGTCCATGACCAGGGTGCCGATGGGGGTCACCGTCCAGCAGGGGCCGGGCAAGCCCTTCGGCCCCCGGATGGTGGAACGCTACGCCCGCAGCCTGGTGCCCCAGGGCATCTCGGCGGAGATGGTCGCCGAGAAGTGGGGTCTGTCCCGGGAGGCCCTGGACCGGATCGCCTGCGACTCCCATATGCGGGCCGCCCGGGCCGCCGAGGAGGGCCGGTTCGACCGCGAGATCGTCCCGGTCGAGACAGCCCTGAACGGTTCTGCCGGGCTGATGACCGCCGACGAGGGGATCCGGCCCGACACCTCTATGGAGGCGCTGGCCGGCCTCCGCCCGGTATTCAGGCCCGACGGGGTGATCACAGCCGGGAACTCGTCGCAGATCTCCGACGGCGCGGCGGCGGTGCTCATAATGTCGGAGGCCAAGGCCGAGGAGATGGGCTTGGCGCCCAAGGCGCGCTTCGTGCAATTCGCGCTGGCGGGGGTGGATCCGGTGACCATGCTGACCGGGCCCATCCCGGCCACGGCCAAGGCGCTGGCCCGGGCCGGCCTGACCATCGACGACATCGACCTGTTCGAGGTGAACGAGGCCTTCGCTTCGGTGGTGGGGGCCTGGCTGGCCGAGCACGGAGGAAGCGACCCGGACGCGCTTTGGGAACGCACCAACGTGAACGGCGGGGCCATCGCCCTGGGGCACCCGCTCGGCGGCACCGGCGCCAAGCTGACCGCCACCCTCGTGCACGAGATGGAGCGCCGGGGGGCCCGCTTCGGGCTCCAGACCATGTGCGAGGGGGGAGGGATGGCCAACGCTATGATCCTCGAAAGGTGCTGAAAACGGGTCCGGTCGGCAACGGCGGACGCAGGTCTCGGGCGTTCCGGGCGGCGGCCCGCAAGGCTCTCTACAACCCCGGAAGGAAGGAGCGTGCGGCATGACGGTCGCCACCTATTCGGAGCTGCGAACCGTGTACAAACCGCCGGCCCCCAGGGCCGCCCAGAAGGTGCTGGATCATCTCGATGTGCACTGCCGCAACTTCATAGCCCTCTCGCCCCTCTGCATACTCAGCTCCGCCGATGCCGACGGCCAAGCCGACGCCTCACCCCGCGGGGACCCGCCCGGCTTCGTGCATGTCCTGGACGACAAGACCCTCCTGCTTCCCGACCGGCTGGGCAACAACCAGGTGGACTCGCTGCAGAACATCGTGGAGAATCCCGGGGTGGGCCTGCTCTTCCTGGTGCCGGGGATGAACGAGACCCTGCGCGTCAAGGGCAAAGCCGAGATAGTTACCGACGCGGAGGCCCTCGAACCTTTGACCCTGCGCCGCCGCCCGCCCCTCTCCGGCCTGAAGGTAACCGTCGAAGAGACCTTCCTGCATTGCGGCCGGGCCCTGCTCCGCTCTCGGATGTGGGACCCCGATACCCGGATCGACCGCTCCGCATACCCCACCTACGGCCAGGTGCTGGCCGACCAGATACCGGGCGCGGACGCCAAGGCGATAGACGACTCCGAAGAAGAGGCCAACCTCCGCCTCTGACATCTTCGGGCCGGCGGCCGGGCGCAGAAGTCATGTTCAACTCCCATCCGGATCATCCGGAAGCCCTATCCCCGCCGGCCGTATGACGGTCTGGAACGTCCTCATCGCCCTAGTCATCGGAGCGGCGATCTGGACCTTGCTGATGGCGGTGCTGCGGGCTCTGGTAAACCCGCCTCCCGAAGTAGACCCGGGGGATGTGGTCGAAACCCGCCGCCGCTTCAGGTGCAGCCTGTGCGGAACCCAGGTGACCATGACGGTTACCAACCTCGCCGAGCCGAAAGCCCCCCGCCACTGCCGCGAGGAGATGGACGAGGCCCCGGCCGAGTGATACGGGCCGGGAGGATACGAGGCGCACCGTTCCCGCAGTTTTCCATAGGGTGGGGAAAACCCTGTGGGAAAACTACAAGATTGTAATTCTCAGGAACGGCACCCCGAACTCTCGCCCGGCCTGATCCGCCCCCGACGCCCGGCCCGACCCTCGGTCGACCGGCGTGCGGCGGAAACGGAGCCTCAGCGGCTCAGTGGTAGTTGGTGGTCATCAAGAAACCGACCGCCATGGCGCCCAGCCCGCCCATCAGCAGCCACGGGTTGAGGTCGAACATGTATCGGGTCACGACCAGCAGCACCCCTGCGGCCATGAGGCCGAACATGACGGCCTTGTAGAGCGTGGATGATTCCTTGTCGCTCTTTCTCCGTGAGGTGCTCTTGGGCGGGGTGGGGCGGCGTACGGTCTTGGCCTTGCGGCGTCCTTTTGATTGAGGCATACGGAGAGGCTACCCGGTTTCGAGCCGCGTACAAACGCGGCGGCGCGCGCCCGGCAACTAACCTGGGCCGATCATGCGGGTGCTGGTGCTCGACAACTACGACAGCTTCACGTTCAACCTGGTCCAGTACCTGGGGGAGCTGGGGGCTGATCCCACCGTGGTGCGCAACGACGAGCTGGACGCGGCGGGGGCGGCCGAGCTGGAGCCCGACCGTCTGGTGATCTCGCCCGGCCCCGGCCGCCCCGAGGAGGCCGGTTACTCCATGGCCTACGTCGAGCAGTTCGCGGGCAGGGTGCCGATACTGGGGGTTTGCCTGGGCCATCAGGCCATAGTGACGGTGTACGGCGGGCGGGTCGATCCGGCGCCGACCGTCATGCACGGCAAGACCTCTTCGATCCGCCATGACGGTCGAGGGGTTTTCTCGGACTTGAGCAACCCGTTCGTCGCAACCCGCTACCACTCCCTGGCGGCGGTCGAGCTGCCGGAGGCGCTGGCGGCCTGCGCTTGGAGCGAGGACGACGTGGTGCAGGGGGTGCGGCACCGGGAGCTCGACGTACACGGCGTCCAGTTCCACCCCGAAAGCATCCTGACCGCCGAAGGCATGGCGCTGCTCGAGAACTTCCTGGCGGACGGGGATCGAAGGTAGACCGGCTGTTTCACCGGGGCCGCAGGCGGCCGGTTCAGCCCCCGTCCGGATGTAGATCGGTCCGGCCGGCCTCCACGTGGATCGACCGGTCGTGGGAGTGGTGGGGGGCCGTTTCCTGGTGGTGCGGGTCGTCGACCAGCAGGTGGGTTCTCTCCACGCTCAGTAGCCCGGTTCCGTAGGCCTCGGTGAGGTGGGAAGCCTTCAGCACTTCCTCAGGAGGGCCGCTGGTCACCACCCGCCCCGACAGCAGGACCACATGGTGGGCATCCCATGCGTCGGCGAGGTCATGGGAGGTGAGCACCACGGTGCACCCGCGGGCGTGCTCCTCGCGAACCGTGTCCCTGATGGCCTGCACCGAGACCAGATCGAGCCCGGTGGCGGGCTCGTCGAGCAGCAGGATCTCGTGGTCCTGGACCAGACCCTGCGCCAGCAGGACCCGGTGGCGTTCCCCGCCCGACAGCCGGGAGAGGTGGCGCCTGGCCAGGCGGCTGATGCCCGTCCGTTCCATCACCTCGTCGACCAGCATCCGGTCCTGCTTGGAGAGGGGCCGGAGCGAGCCCTTCCCGGCGTACCGGCCCATGCTCACCACCTCCCGCACCGTTACGGGCAGGGCCTGGTTGATCTTCGTGTCTTGGAGCACATAGGAGATGCGGTAGGGCCGGCCGTTCACCTCGCCTACGGTCACCCGGCCCGAAGCCGGGGTGATCAACCCGGCGATCCCGTTCAGCAGGGTCGACTTGCCTGCTCCGTTGGGGCCTATCAGGGCGGTCACGGTCCCGGACGGTATGTCCAGGTCGGAGCGGTCGAGCACCGTTCGGCCGCCGTAACGGAACGCCGCGTCGGTGATGGAGACAGCCGGCCCGACGGACCCGTCCGCGACGGCGGCGGGATGGGGGGCGGCGCTCATCTTCCTGCGGTCATGGGGCCGGCCTCATTGCTCCTCGGTCGTTTCGTCGACGGGAGGGGCGTACTCGCCGAGGACCACCAGGATGATTTCCCCGCCCTCCACTTCTGCTCCCGGCTGGGGGGTCTGCCGGGCGATCCTTCCGTGGAGGGCCGGGTCATCCACCGCGACGCGTGACCCCGCCACCTCCAAGATCAACCCTATGGCCGTCAGGTTCGCCTCCGCCTCCGCCGGGTCGGCGCCGGTCAGATCGGGCACGACGGCGGGGGGAGGCGCGGCGGTGGTCGGGGGGAGGGTGGTCTCCGGAGGCGCGGCGGTGGTCGGGGGGAGGGTGGTTTCCGTAGGCTCGACGGCTTCGATCAGGGTCACCCGATCCCTGGCCTGCACCGTCGTTCCGCCGGGCGGGTCGCTTCTGATCACCAGGCCGGGTTCGATCTCGGAGCTGGGTTCCTGCTGGATCGCCGCCTCGAGGCCCAGCTCTTCCAGGCGGGAGGCGGCCTCGGCGGCCGGGCGTCCCGACAGATCCTCCAGCTCGAACGGTTCCGAGCCTTCGGAAACCACGATCTGAACGCTCCAGCCCGGGTTGACATCCGAACCGGGGGAGGGGGTCTGCCGGATGACCAAGCCCTGCTCCACCTCGTTGCTGGGTTCGGTGACGGTCTCGACCTCCAGCCCCAGTCCTTCCAACCTCCCTCTTGCCCGGTCCTGGGTCAGGCCGACCACGGTCGGTATCTCGATCGGGTCGGGTCCTGCCGACACCACCAGTTCCACTGTCGAGCCGCGGACCGCCCTGGTGCCGCCCGGAGGCAGCTGGTCGGCCACCAGGCCCTCGCCCGTCGTTTCGTCGCGGACGCTGCGTATCTCCACCGCGAACCCTTGTCCCTCGAGCGCCGCGACCGCCCGTTCCCGGGTCGATCCGATCACCGTGGGCACCTGTATCTGCGCCGGGCCCCCCGACACCACCATGGTTATGAAGGAAGAGTCGGCGGCTTCCTCTCCCGCCGCCGGGTCGGTGCGGATGACCGTCCCTGCCTCGGCGCCGCTCGCCTCGGCCACCGGGGTTACTCGAAACCCGGCTTCCTGGAGGGCCTGGCGGGCTTCGTCCTCGGTCTGCCCCACCACGTCCGGCACCGTGATGGCCTGCGCGGGGACGGTGGAGGAGGTGGTCGGCGTCGAGAAGCTGTTGAGCAGCACGTAGATACCGAACACCACCCCGGCGGCCAAGGCTATCGAGGTGATAATGAAGGGAAGCTGCGAGGGTTGGCGGGGGGTGGCGTGCACCCGTCGGTACACCTCGTCCGGCGGGGCGGTGGGCGGGGGAAGATCGTGGCGTCGGACGGGTTGGCCGGCGTCGGCGGGGTCGGGCCGGCGGGCGGTCCTGCCCTGCAGGAACAGCAGGAGGTCGCGGCGCAGATCGGCCGCCGACCGGTAGCGCCGGGCGGGGTTCTTCTCGAGGCACCGCATCACGATTTCCTCGAGCTCGGGCGGCAGGTCCGGGTTGGTGCGGGTAGGCGGGCGGACGCCGGCGGTTACGTGCTGGTAGGCCACCGATACGGAAGTCTCCCCGGTGAACGGCGGACGCCCGGTCAGCATCTCGTACAGCACCACACCGAGGCTGTATATGTCGGAGCGCTCGTCGGCCGGTTCTCCCTGGGCCTGCTCGGGGCTGAAGTAGGTGGCCGTACCGATCACCGCGCCGTCCTTGGTCAGCTCCTGTGAGTCGTCCCAGACGCGCGCCACCCCGAAGTCGGTCACCTTGACCGTGCCGTCCGCCGCCAAGAGTATGTTTCCGGGCTTGATGTCGCGGTGGATCACCCGGCTTCTATGGGCCACCTCCAAGGCAGAGGCGACTTCGGTGGCGATCTCGGCCGCCCTCCGGGGAAGGAGCCTCGCTTCGGAGTGGAGTACGTCCCGCAGCGAACGACCCCTGACCAGCTCCATCACGATGAAATAGGTGCCGTTCTCCTCCCCCCAGTCGTAGATCGAAACGATGTTCGGATGGCTCAGGTTGGCGGCGGCCTGGGCCTCCTTGCGGAACCGGGCCACGAAGGTATCGGCGTCGGCGTACCTCTGGTGCAGTATCTTCACCGCCACCCGTCGGTCCAGGGTCCGGTCTGCGGCTTCGAATACGTCTGCCATTCCGCCCCGCGCGATGTACGAGACCAGGTCGTACCGTCCGAGTGAATACGGCTGTTCCATTCGTAGGCCTGAATCTAGTTAGATGTGAGGTCTAACCCTGATTATTCATGTTACGGCGGGCAGGAGGCGCCGGTAATGGGGTATGGAAGGGTCGGGCCTGAGCGGCCAACACATAGTTCGCGTCTCCTGTATCCCGGCGGGGCGGTGTACTGTTTCCTTCCTGGCGGGGCATGCCGCCACCCTCGGCGCGGCGGCGATCCCCGGCGATCCCCGGCAGATCTGGTTGGAAACCGGAATCGGAGAAGGGCAGTGATCGTGGTGCAGGTAGAGGGGGGAGCACTCTCCTAGCTGCACATCTAGCCGGCCGGCGGATGCTGATCCAGCCATGCCGCGAGAATTGCCCGGCTGATGGGGAGGGCCGCCAAGGCGCTCCTGTCGTCCGCTTCGGCCCCGTACGGATGCTCCAGCGTCACCGCCACCGCCATGGCCGGCTCGTCTGCGGGTATGAACCCGGCGAACCAATAGACGCGGACGCCGGCCGGGTTCTCCACGACGCCGTACTCCCCCAATCCCCGCACGACGCCCAAGGCGCCGCTGCCGACGATCACCTGCACCATGCTTTCCGCTATCGAGGCGGCCTCGGCCGGGCTGAAAGGCTCCGAGTGGTCGGTCGGCGCCGCCTCCGATTCCAGGTTGGAATCGCCCGCGAACACCCGAGCCACCAGGTAGGGCGCCATCAGCCTCCCGCCCCGGGCGATCGCCGCCGCCCGCATCGCCATCCCCAAAGCGGTATCCGGGGCGGCGCCTCGGTCCGGTGGGGTCGAAGCGATCAGATCCACCCAGGTGGACCCCTCGAGGAGCGATCCCCCGGCGGCGCGGTTCTCCAGGGGCCGGGAGGGGTCACTGTTCAGGGCTTCCCAGGCCGCCTCGGCTTCTTCCCCGACCAGGGTGTTGGGGTCGAAGGCGGGCGAGCTGACCATGGCCAACACCCGGCCGGTGGCCGGTTCGAGAGCCACCACCGACCCCTGCCTGTCTCCGAGGGCCCGGACTGCGGCGGTCTGCAGTCGGTGGTCGAGAGTGAGCTGGAGGGAGTGGGACCGCAGGTCCTCGCCGAGCAGGGCCTCGATGATGCTGGAGACGGTCAGGTCGCTGCCGGAGGTGAGGAGGGCGGCGTGGGAGGCCTCGACGCCGCCGTCGCCGAAGAGCTGCGACGAGAACCCCACGGTGTGGGCGTACAGGGCGGCGTGGGGATACTCCCGAACGTAGTGCCGGGGGTCGGAAGGATCCGGCGTCGAGCGCGCCAGGACTATCGAATCGGAGGAAAATATCTGGCCCCGTTCACGCGCCGAGCCGGTCAGTAACCGGGTGTTGCGGGGGTCCTCCCGGAGTCGGTCGGCGGCCACGACCTGCCAGTAGGTGACGTCCAGCGCTATCACCAGGAAGATGACGAACAAGGCCAGCGCCGCCCGCCGCATCGGGCCGTTCATGTGCGTTCCTCGTGGCCGGCCCGCACCAGCAGGGCCAGTAGCAGGAAACCGGCCGCCGCCGACCCTCCATAGGACAGGAACAGGGCGGGGAGGCCGGTGGCCGGCAGGAGGCGCACCGTTCCGGCCAGCACCACCGCGGTCTGGAGGCCGAGCAGCACCGCCAGGCCGGCGGCCAGCAGCTTGCGGAACAGGTCGCGGGCCCGCAGGGCCACACCGAAGCCGGCCGCCGCCAGCAGGGCGTAGGCGGCCAGCACCACCACGGACCCCGCCAGGCCCATCTCTTCGGCTACGGCCGCGAACATGAACCGGGAAGCCGCGTCCGGTATCAGGTCGGGCCGGCCCAGGCCGAGGCCCGTCCCGGAGAGGCTGCCCGCTCCCAGCGCGAACAGGCCCTGCGCGACCTGGTGACCGGCCCCTTCGTAGTCGGCCCACGGGTCGATCCAGGCCGAAACCTGTTGCCGGATCTGCGTGAACAGGAAATATGCGCCCGCCGCGCCGAGGGCGGACAACCCGAATCCGGTTACGAGGAAGGCGGGCCGGTTGGTGGCTATGTACAGCATGATCGTGAACACCCCGAATGTCAGAAGGAAAGCGCCCAGGTCCTTCTGTATCACCAGGAGGGCCAGGGCCGCCGCCCAGGCCGCCGCCGGGGCCGCCGCCTGGTGGAGTCCGGGAACCGGCGCCCTTCCCAGCCTCCGCCCCGTCCTGCTGAGCGCCGATTGGTGGTCGGACAGGTAGGCGGCCAGGAACATCACCAACAGCAGCTTGGCGGCCTCCCCGGGCTGGAAGATCACCTCCGCTCCCCACCGCCACTCCACCCAGAGCCGCGACCCGCCCATTTCCAGCCCATGCAACGGGAGCGGCCCGGCGGAGGGGAGGGCCGGCAGCGCCGCCAGCCCGACCGCCGCGGCCGGCCATATCCACCGGCCGCGGCGGAGGACGGCCAGACCCCTGCCGCGCAGCAGATAGAGGAGGAGCGCGGCCAAGGCGGAGCTGATGAGCAGCCACCAGCGCTGGCGGCCGGCCAATTCCCGGTCGAGGCGGTAGACCATGACGAACCCGATGGCCGTGATGGTGGCCGCCAACGGTATGAGGAACGGAACCGCCCGCGGCGCCCAGAGGTGCACAGCGGCCAGCAGGCCTCCGAACACCGCCGCGAACAACAGGAAGGTCAGCCCCGGCCCGGGCAAGCCGGCCCCGCTCCCGGCGAAGTCGACCAGCAGCACGCCGAAGGCGGCCAGGCCGGCCGCCGCGAGGACGAGGGTGGCTTCGGCGGTCCGGCTCACCGCAGAGAGGCGGGGAAGGAGTTTCCGGCGATGGTGTTACCCGTCTTCTTCGACGTCTGCCGCCACCACGGTTATGTTGTCGTACCCGCCGGCCTGGTTGGCCGCTTCGATCAGGTTCTGTACGGCCTCCGCCGGCGCCCCGTTCTCCAGGATGGGCTGGATCTCCTCGTCGGGCAGCATCTCGTTCAGGCCGTCAGAGCACAGCATCAGCCGGTCGCCGGCCCGGAGCCGGACCTCGCAGGCGTCGACCTTCACGTCCTCTGCGAAACCAAGCCCCCGGTTCAGGTAGAACTTGTAGGGGCTGCGGCGGGCCTGCTCCTCGGTGAGCTGCCCCATCTCGAACATCTCCTGGGCAAGGGTGTGATCTACGGTGAGCTGTTCTATCCCTCCGTCCCGAAGCAGGTAGGCGCGGCTGTCCCCTACATGCCGCAAGGAGAGAGAGCCGTCGGGGTGGAGCTTCGCCAAGGTGAGGGTGGTGCCCATTCCGGATCGGCCGGGGTTGCGCCGGCCTGATTCCATGACCGCCCTGTTGGCGGCTTCGACCCGCTCGTCGAGGGGAACGCCTCTAGCGGTCGCGCAGTCGACGGCGATGCGGCTGGCCACTTCCCCGGCGGGGAGGCCGCCCATTCCGTCTGCCACCGCCAGGAGGAGGGGCCGGGATCCGCAGCCGTCCTGTTCGGGGTGGTAGGCGTCTTCGTTGTTGCTTTTGACCCGGCCGGCATCGGTGCCGCCGGCCCATGTGAACCTCATGTAGATGCCTGTAGTTCTCTTTCGGAACCGCCGCCGCCCCCGTCGATGTCTACGACCAACACCGTGATGTTGTCATTCCCGCCTGCTCGGTTGGCCGCTTCGATCAGCCCCCATACCGCGTCCGACGGCGCCCCGTTCTCCAGGATGGGCCTGATCTGTTCGTCGGGCAGCATCCCGTTGAGGCCGTCCGAGCACAGCATCAGCCGGTCGCCCTCTTCCAGATCGATCATGAGCTCTTCCACTTCCAGGTTGTCTACGAAGCCCAGCGCCTGGGTCAACCAGGAGCTGCGGGGGTGATTGCGGGCCTCCTCCCTGGTTATCTTTCCCTGCTCGACCAGCTCCTGCGCCATGTTGTGGTCGATGGTGAGCTGGTCGAGGCGGCCGCCGCGGAGCAGGTAGGCGCGGCTGTCCCCCACGTGCCCCACCGCCATGCGGCCGTCGGGGTGGAGCTTCGCCAAGGTGAGGGTGGTGCCCATCCCCGCCAGGTCGGTGTCCTCGAGCACGGCCTCCAGGACGGCGGCGTTGGCGGCGTGCACCAGATCTATGGGGGCGCCGTCGGCGGCGACGGCCCCGTCGAGGGCGGCCCGGCTGGCCACCTCGCCCCCGGCATGGCCGCCCATCCCGTCCGCCACCGCCACCAGCATGGCTTCGCCGCCGCAGCCGTCCTGCTCGGGGTAGAAGGTGTCCTCGTTGTTAGAACGCTTCCTGCCGATATGGGTGCCGCCGGCCCATGTGAACTTCAAGTCACCTCCAAGACGGTTTTGCCGATCTGTACGGCGTCGCCCTTGTTGAGCTTCAAGGGGGCGGTTACCCGTTTCCCGTTCACGTATGTGCCGTTGGTGCTGCCCAGGTCGAACAAGGACAGGTTACCGGCCTCGTTCACCAACCGAACGTGGAAATCCGAGGCGAAGGCGTCGTCCACGAGCACATCCGCCTGCCCGCTCCTGCCGAGGACGATCGGCTGGCGCACGTCCACGCCCATGCCCTTCTGGGTCTCGCTGCGGATCACGGTCAGCCCGGCGCCGCGGCGGGTGCGCGCCCCCGGTTGGCCGGTGCCGATATGGGCGGAGATGGCCTTGCCGATCTGCCAGACGAACAGGTATATGAAGGCCACGAAGATCAACTTCAGCGAGACCAGGATGACGGCGGGCATGTTTCAAAGGATAGGCGGCGCGAGGCCGGCGCCCCTGCCCACCCCGACCGAAACTTTCATGAACGACCGGGGTTGGCGGTTCGTCCTTCGGGTCAGTAGAGGGGCCCGCCTCCGTCCGCCGGCGCGGCGCCGCTCGCATAGGACACGGCTTTGCGGACGGCCGCCTGGAAGGCTGCGAAGTCGGATACCACGGTGACCATGCGAAACCCCCGCGCCAGCCGGTCGGCGGCGGCGGCGGGAGAGGCCTGGATGCCGGGCGCCACGCCGTGGCGGTCGCAGGCCGCCTTGATACGGTCGAGCATGGCCAGGAACGGTTCGGCGCTGGTGCCCGGCCGATACCCCATCGATATGGACAGGTCCGATGGCCCCACGTAGGCCACGTCGATGCCGGGGACCGCCAGGATGCGGTCCAGATCGTCGACCGCGGCCAGCGTCTCGATCATGGGGATGCACAGCACCTCCTCGTCGGTCCGTTCGTAGTAGTCGGCGCCCTCGGTCATAGCCGCCCGGATCGCTCCGAAGCTGCGCTCGCCGAGCGGCGGGAACCGGCAGGCGGAGGCTACGGCGGCCGCTTCCTCGGCCGAGTTGACCATCGGAACGATCACCCCCATCGCCCCGGCGTCGAGGACGGTCGAGATGTTGGCGGTCGAGTATTCCGGCACCCGGACGATGGGCGTGACGCCTCCCAGGGCGACGGCCGGAAGCATCTGCACCACATCGGAGTAGCCGATGAGGCCGTGCTGCATGTCGATGCATAGGTAGTCGAGGCCTGAGTAGGCCGCAGCCTCTGCGGTCATCGGGCTGGGTATGGTGAGCCAACCGCCGACCGCCTGCTGCCCGGACGCAAGCTTGGCGCGGAGTGGATTAGGTCGCATACCCCCATGATGGCAGGAAGACGCGGCAATTCCTAGAAGAACCCTGACGGCGCGAGAATCCGGCGGCGATTTTCCGGGAGGCAGCCCCGAGTGGCCGTGCGCCCTTCCAACCCCTTGCCGCCCGCGGCGGCCGGCAAGTCGTCCACCAAGGGTATTGATACTGTCCTATTTATATTGTATAGTGATAGTTACCAAAGCACAAATATCACCGCAGGGTTCTAGAGAGAGGCGGTGATCACAATCGGACCCATTGCTGCGGGCGGCCAGAGGGCCTCGGAGACAGAGCCCACGCGCCGGAAACAGGGGTCCGATCCTGAGTGGCGGCGGTGGGGGTAGGGCCCAGGAGGGAGGGCCTGTTTTGCGCAGATTTTCGCGTTCTCGGATGGGTTTCCCGGAGTTGACCGTTCCCGGACGATCCTGCCCGGTGAACATAGGGTGAGCGTTCACACAGGGTTGGCGGTGATGTTGCGTAGTCACTGTCACCCCGCGGAGATTCAGGCCGCATCCGTGATGTTTGTCGAAGGGATCTGATCCGAAGCCGAGGCCGGGGGCGGTTGGACGTTGACTCTGTTTGTTCATGGCCGGGCGTTTGGGGTGGGCGGCACAGGCATTGAAGACCGGCTCGGCCCGCGCCCGGGTTGCCTCATCCGACCGCCGCCGGGCGGATATAGTGGGCATTGTTTGTACTTCTTTACTTTTGGTAATAGTGAAAAGTATTGAATATGAACATCAGGGGATGGCCTTGGAACTACCTGTCCAGGGAGAAAGACAGGTATGGTTTGCCGCCGCGCCCTCTTCCGCCGAGGGCGGGCAGGTAGAGGAGGAGCGATCCGTATGCCCAGAGCCGACACCCTCGCTGCCGTTGCCATGTCGGAACTCGCCGCCGCCGGTTCCGGCCTCATGTTCGGGGTTCCGGGGGAGACCAACCTCGTGATGATCGAGAAAGGGGCGGAGGTCGGCATCCGTTTCGTCCTCACCCACGGCGAGACCGCCGCCTGCATCGCGGCGGGCGTATACGGCGGGCTGACCGGAGCGCCGGGGGTGGCGGCGGTAACCCGGGGGCCCGGGGTTGCCTCGGCGGCCAACGGAATGGCCCAGGCCACCCTCGACCGGTTCCCGCTGATACTGCTCGCCGACGCGATTTCCGCCGCCGACCGGGGCCGGATAGCCCATCAGCGATTCGACCAGCGGCAGATGATGGCGCCCGTCACCAAATGGACCGGCGTCCTCGGATACGAGAACCCTGCGGAGGTGATCCGCCGGGCGGCCCGGCTGGCTGTTTCCTCCCCGTCCGGCGCCGTTCACCTCGACTTCGACCCCACTGCGCCGGGCGGCCGCCCGCCCCTCCCGCCGCACCCGGCGGCGCTCGACCCAGACGCATTGGAACGGGCCGGGGATCTGGTTGCCGCCTCCCGACGACCGGTGTTCCTGATAGGCGCCGGGGCGGTTCCCTGGGCCGGGGCGGTGCGCTCCCTGGTCGAGGGCCTGGACATCCCGGCCCTGGTTACCTACCAGGCGAAAGGTGTGATCCCCGACACCTCGCCCTGTTTCGGAGGTCTCTTCACCAACTCCGCGTCCGAGCAGGCCTTGGTGGACGAGGCCGACCTGATCGTGGCCGTGGAGCTAGATCCGGTGGAGCCCCTGGCGAGGCCCTGGCCCTACCGGGCGCCGGTGCTGGCCTTGAACACCCGTCCCCTCACCGATTCCTATTACCCAGTGGAGGTCGAGGTAACCGGCCTCATCGACGCCGCCTTGGCCGGTCTCCGGGGTTCGTTCCAGGCCACATGGCCGGCCGGAGCGGGGCCGCAGGCCCACGCCCGGGTGCGGGAGGAGCTGTACGTCGAGGGACCGGGGTTTTCGCCCTTCGATCTGGTGGAAGCGGTGGCCGAGGCCGGACCGGACGATCCGGTGGTGACGGTGGACGCGGGCGCCCATTTTCTGGTGATCATGCCCAACTGGGAGGTGCGGCGCCCCCTGGACCTGTTCATCTCGAACGGCCTGGCCACCATGGGTTACGCCCTGCCGGCCGCCATCGGCGCCGCCTTGGCCCGGCCCGACCGCCCGGTGCTTTGCATGGTGGGGGACGGCGGGCTGGGGATGACGCTGGCCGAGCTGGAGACGGCGGCCAGGCTGGGCCTCGACATCACGGTGGTGGTTTTCAACGACGGGACCCTCAGCCTCATCGACATAAAGCGTGGTTCGCAGCCGCAGGAAAGCGTCAACGCCGTGAACTATGGCCCCATCGATTTCGCTGGGGCGGCCCGGGCGTTGGGAATGGAGGGCCACTTGGCCCGGGGTCCCGATGAAGTCCGTCGGGTGCTGGCCGCAGGGAGGGGACCCCGGTTGATCGACGCCCGCATCGATCCGGGCGCCTATGTCCACGTGATACGAACCGCCCGCGGCTGAGCCGGCCTCCTCGAATATCACACCTATACGTCGAGCCGGTAGAAACGGATAGCGTTGCCGCCGAACAAGGCATCCTCCACCGCGGGTTCGATCCCGCCCAGGACTTCGCGGAGAGCGGCGGCGACCGATCCGTACGAGCCTGCCAGGGTGCAGACCGGCCAGTCGCTCCCGAACATGAGGCGGTCGGTACCGAAGGCTTCGAGGGCGATCTCCACGTAGGGCGCTAGGTCGCCGGGCGCCCAAGCGGTGTGGTCGGCTTTGGTGATCATGCCCGACAGCTTGCACCATAAGTTCGGGTTCTGCGCCGCCAGCCGCATCTCGCCGCCCCAAGGCTCGATCACGCCTTCCTTTATATAGGGCTTGGCGATGTGGTCGATCACCATCGGCAAGTCCGGAACCGCCTCCGACAGGTTCGGCACATGCAGGAGATGCCGGGGCCGGAGCAGCAGGTCGTAGGGAACCCTTGCGGCGGCGGCCCCGAGGTCGGCGGCGGAAGGCCGGAGGACTCCACGGTGGTGGGTGATGGTGCGCGCCCGGCCCGGGCGGAGGAACTGTATCACCAGTAGGCCGACAGGACCCGCTCCGATGACCGCGGCGGAGCCTCCCACCCGGAAGCCGGAACGCCGCACCGCCCGGACGGCGGTGGCCAACGGTTCCGCCAAACTTAGGCCGGCGGGGTATCGACGCCGCTCGTCAAACGGTGCAGGGCATCCTCCATGTGTGCGTTGATCGCCCGCAAGGTTTGAGCGCGGTCGCCGGATCGCAGGGCTGCCAGTATTCGAGCGTGCTCGGCGGGTAGGTAACTGCTCTCCTTGTACTCC
Source organism: uncultured Acidimicrobiia bacterium (assembly GCA_958295745.1). GTDB lineage: Bacteria > Actinomycetota > Acidimicrobiia > Spongiisociales > Spongiisociaceae > CATQHD01. Next base: position 1,424,497 of record OY282370.1, read on the forward strand.
CCTTCGAGTTGGCGAAGACAGATGGCTGTCTCAGCGAGTAATGTCGCAAACATCTTGGTCAACCGAGGGCTACCCGCCGCCTCGACGAGCTTCTCGTGAAATCGGCGATCTGCCCGAACGGTCAGCTGGTGATCGGATGACATCACCGCTTGCTCCAACGAACGCAACGCCTCTTCGAGCACCTCCCAGTCGACGTTGTGCGGCGCGCTCATGATCGCGTCCGCTGCCGCAACCTCACAAGCAGTGCGGGCAAAGTAAACGTCGGTGACGTCTGCGTCTGTCAGCTGGCGGACGAAAACACCCCGTCTGCGGTGTTCTGCCAATCCTTCCTGGATCAGCCGCTGGAGAGCCTCCCGAACTGGTGAGCGGCTCACTCCCAGCTGCTCGGCCAGCCGCGTTTCGATCATCTGCGTGCCCGGGGAGAGTCTTCCGTCGACGATGGCCGCCCGGAGCCGGTGGGCTATGACCCGCGCGGTTGGTTGGTGGGCGATAGGCTCCAGGTGATCGAACCCGGCGCCGCTGGTGCGGTCTACGTTCGATGCCGGTTGTGAACCTGTCATCGGGTTGCTCAGTCCCTTAGTTCGAGGTGCTGGTCATCTTACAGGTATCGTTGATTGTCGACAATACCGCAAGTTATACTCTACTTTGCCCGCTACTTTCTTTGATACTGCCATGAACACACAGCCGGCCGACGCCTATCCCACCGTTGTAGTCATCGGAGAGCTCGGCGGGCAGCGACCTCCGGGCCTCGGCGGGATCTCCGACAGAGTGCTGCTCCGCTATGTGGATTCGGGGCCCGAGCTCGAGAGCGCTCTGCCCGAGGCAGAGATCGCCCTCCTATGGGATTTTCGTTCGCGCCTTCTCGGCGGCTCGTTCCATAGTGCAAAGGCCTTGCGATGGGTACATGTCGCCGGGGCGGGTGTCGATGCCCTCTTGACCGATGAGTTCGCCGCGAGCGATGTCGTCATCACGAATGCCCGAGGGGTGTTCGACCGATCCATGGCAGAAACGGTCGCAGCGATGATGCTCATGTTCGCAAAGGACATGCTCACGACGATCCATCTACAGACGCGCGAGAAATGGCTGCATAGGGAAACGGAGATGTTGGCCGACCAAACTGCCGTGGTGGTCGGCGCCGGGGGGATCGGGCGGGCCGTCAACAAAACCCTCCGATCACTCGGTGTAGACGTTATCGGTGTTGCGACGGTAGAACGCCCCGATCCGGACTTCGGCCTTCTTCGCTCGATAGACCAGCTGAATGCCTTGTTGCCCGATGCGGATTTTGTGGTGGTGATCCTTCCCCTAACCGAACTCACTCGCGGGCTCTTCGGCGCCGAGCAATTCATGCTCATGAAGCCGACCGCCCGATTCATCAACGTCGGTCGCGGCGAGCTGGTCGACGAGGACGCCCTGGTCACCGCCTTGCGGTCGAGCGAGATAGCCGGCGCCGCGCTCGATGTGTTCCGGACCGAGCCTTTGCCCCCGGGCCACCCTCTCTGGGGTATGCCGAACGTCATCGTGTCGCCGCACATGTCGGCGGACTTCCACGGCTGGCTCGAAGCCCTGTCGGGTCAGTTCGTCGATAACCTCGAAAGGTGGCTCACCGGCGAACCCTTGCTGAACGTGGTCGACAAGACGCGCGGGTACGTTCCGGGGATTCCCGAACGTCGGAACCCCTGACGTAGAAGAGGTCAGGCCGTTACGGCGGTGACTGCTTCGTCGAAGATGCCGACTGCTTCGGTTATCTGGATTTCGGAGACGACGAGGGGCGGGAGCCATCGTACAACCTGGCCGAACGCTCCGCACGGGAGCAAGAGCAGGCCTCGTCGTTCGCATTCGCGTCGAGCGGCCGTAGCAGCGGCGCCGTTCGGGGTACCGTCGGTGGAAGTGAACTCGGCGCCGACCATCAAGCCCCGGCCCCGCACATCGCCGATGGTGCTGTGCCTGTCGGCGAGGTCCAGCAGTTGGCGGATCAGACCTTCACCGACCTTAGCTGCGTTTTCCACCAGTCCCTCCTCATCTATGACGTCGAGAGTGGCAAGAGCAGCGGCGCAGGCGACCGCGTTCCCGCCGTAGGTGCCGCCTTGGGAGCCGGGCCTGCCCTGTTCCATGAGTTCACGCGTCGCAGCCATCGCCGACAGCGGCATTCCGGAAGCCAATCCCTTGGCGGTGATCACAACATCGGGGAGCACACCCGACTGGTCGTGGCCCCAGAAACTGCCCGTTCGCCCGATCCCCGCCTGCACCTCGTCCACTATCAGCAATATCTCATGGCGGTCGCACCGCTCCCGAATTCCTTGGAGGAACTGATCAGGAGCAGGTACGAAACCACCTTCGCCGAGTATGGGCTCGACGACCATGGCGGCCGTCTCGTCTGGGGCGGTCTGGGTCGCCAGCAGGAAGTCCAACTCACGCAGACAGAAGTCGATGGTCTCCTGCTCATCCCAGCCGTAGCGGTACGCGTACGGGAAGGGCGCCGCGAAGACCCCGGCCATCAGCGGCTGAAGGCCCTCTCCATAGTCGGTCTTCGAGGTTGTCATCGACAGCGAAGCTGTTGTTCTGCCGTGGAAACCGCCGTGGAACACGATGAGGTTCGACTTGCCTGTCGCATTACGCGCCAACCGCATCGACGCCTCGACCGCCTCGGTCCCGGCGCTGGCATAGAAGAGGTTGTCGATGCTCCCCGGAAGCAGGCCGGCTAGGCGGGCTGCGAGCTGCTCCAGAAGCGGATGAAGGACGGTGGTGTATTGACCGTGTATCAGCTTCTCTGCTTGGCGCTTGATCGCGTCGACCACCTTGGGATGACAGTGCCCGGTGCTCGTCACTCCGATGCCGGATGTGAAGTCGAGATAGCGTTTGCCCTCGATATCAAAGATATATGCGCCCTCCCCCCGAGCGGCCCGCACGCTGGAGGCCCGGTTCAGAAGCGGTGAGATGTGGCGGGTCTCTGTGTGGGACATGCCATGCTCCATTTGTCGAATGTCGTACTGGTCTCGGCTTTCTCGGCGCGGGTCTGGGGGAACCGGCGGACACCGAGTCCAGCACCCTCGCACCGCCGATCGGTCGTTTCCGCTCCCCCTGCCGGTAGTTGCGCCGGTGAGGCTCGGTCTGTAGAGTGTCGACAATAGACGACCAGACGGTCCTACGACAATAGACGACCGGACGGTCCCGCGAGGTGAACATGGGAGGAGGCAGCAAGTGACCTTGACGCCTGTGAAGGGGCCGCCCCCGCGCGGCGATTTTGTCCACAGTACGCCGACGGAGCGCGAGCGGCGCCTCGCTCTTCTCAGGAAGTCGATGGAGCAGCAAGGCCTGGCAGCGCTGGTGGTCTGCGGTCGCGATGACATCCGTTACCGAGGCCGGACCTTCTGGGTATCCGACGTATGGCAGTTACTAGCCGACACGCATGTCGTGATTCTGGAGGATGGGGATCCCATCTTCATCGGAGGCCAGGTATTCGGTCTCGAACAGGCCGAACAGGCCGTTTGGCCAGGGGAGTTCAGGGTGAGCGGCCTGTCCGGTGTCGAGATTGCCGACGTCCTGAAGTCGCGTGGTTTGGGCAATGCCGCCGTCGGGATAACCGGCCTTTCGGACGCTTCGTTCGCAGTGGGTCACCTGAATCAGCTCACCAATGCCTTGCCTGGCCTGTCGGTTCACGACGCAACCCAGCTCTTCGAGGATGCGAGGCATACGAACAGCGAGGAGGAACTCAGCTACCTGAGGGCGACCTCGGAGCTCTTCAACGAGATATACGTGGTGCTGGAACCGAGTATCCGTCCGGGTATGACCGAAATCGAGCTTGCGGCCGAGTCCCACAAGGTCTCTCGAGAGTTTGGCCTACGGGATCCGATGGTTCTCCTCCAGACCTCTCCGTACGGTCCGCTCAGCTTCGGGACGACCAAGTTGATCGAGCGCGGAGACATCGTTACCGTCTGGATCGAGTCGGCGGGCCCGTCGGGCTACTGGCTGGAGTACCGCCGCTGCTATACCTTCGGACCTCCCGCGGCCGAGGCCCGGCATTTTTGGGATCTCCAAGTGCAATCCACCGCGGCGGGACTCGAGGCGATGAAGCCCGGAGCCATGGCATCCGAGTTCGTAGAAGGTGTCCAGAACTATCTGAAACAGGAGTCCGAATACCACCTGGGGTTCACCGATCCGGCCAACCCTCACGGCATGTTCAGCCTGCATGGAATCGACTGCGACGCCATCAAAGGGGTGTGGGTTCCTGGGAATGATCGAGTTCTGAAGGAAACCGAGGTAGTAAACATCCATCCGACGGTGGAGTTCCCCGACCATGAAACGTTCGAGAAGTTCGGCTGGCTCGGGATAACCGACAACGCCTTGGTCACCGAATCGGGCGGGGAGTACATGACGCATGCGGCGGGTGTACCCGAGGGTTTCAAGGAACTTTGAGGCATCTCGGCAGCGAACGAATAGGAGGTCGGCACACCATGCGATTGGAGAACCGAACAGCCATTGTGACGGGTGCTGCGTCTGGTATCGGGCGCGCCATCGCGCGTCGCTTTGCCAAGGAGGGCGCCTCGGTGATCGTGAGCGACATCGTCGAAGCCCCGATCTGGGCTCCATCGAATGATGACCTGCCTACGACGGAGACCATCGAGAACGAGGGCGGAAAAGCAGAGTTCGTCCAAACAGATGTGAGCAGCTGGAACAGCGTAGACGCCCTGGTGAGCGGGGCCGTCGACAAGTACGGCCGCCTCGACGTCATGGTGAACAGCGCCGCGGTATTCGAGGCCGCCAACATTCTCGAAACGACGGAGGAAGACTGGGACACCCTGATGGACGTCAACCTTCGCGGCCAGTTTCTCTGTTGCAAGCGGGCAATCATGCAAATGATGGAGCAAGAGCTCATAGATGAGGTGAGAGGCCGGATCATAAATCTGTCTTCCCAGCACGGGATGATCGGGCCTCCCGACTACCTTGCTTATGCAGTCAGCAAGGCCGGGGTAGCACAAATGACCCGTCAGCTGGCTGTGGATTACGCCCGGCACGGGATCATGGTGAACGCTGTGGCTCCAGGCCGCATCATAACGGGAACGCACCCTGGGGAGCCCGACATGACGGACCCTGATCTTCCTTACTCACGATCCCGCACTCCGTTCCCCCGGCTCGGGAGGCCCGAGGACATCGCCGGCGCCGCCCTGTACTTGGCGTCAGACGATTGCACATACGTTTCGGGACACAACCTACTGGTGGATGGGGGCTGGATGGCGTACTGAACTCGGAGACCGCGGACCGCGGCGTAGGGGACACGTACGAAGCGTTGACGCTTGTCAGTTGCACACCTTCGCGGTATGGCAAGTGACAAGCAAGAGAGTTACGAAGAAACAAGGAGGTATCCAGTGTTGAGATGGTTGAACAAGGGGCCAATGGCCGCGGTGTCTCTCGCCTTTGCCTTGATGGTTGCGGCTTGTGGTGACGACACCGTTACTACGACTCAGGCGGCGACGACACAGGCAGCCGTGACTACGGAGGCCGCTTCTGCTCCGATGTCCGTGGATGAGCTGATCACTATGTGTGAAGTCGGGATCCCGCAGGTGAGCGTCAATTTCGGCATGGCGCCGTTCGGCGACCACACCATATACTCGCACGCGATGGCGGAAGGTTGGTTCGAGGAAGTCGGCATCATGATCAACGATAAGTTCGCAACCATCCCGTACGAGCAGATAGTTCCTTTGCTGGTGAACGAAGACTATGACTTCACGACCCAATACGGGCCGAATGAGATTCAGAGTATGCTCCGCGCCCCGGATGTACAGCAGGTTACGTTCAGCGATACGTACGTCGGCCTGTACTTTTTGGCTCCTCCGGACAGTGGCTTGGACACCGTTCCTGATCTCGTTGCGTCGGGCATGAGCTACGAGGATGCCTTCGTGCAGGTCGTGAGGCAGATGGTCGGCAAGCGTGTGGCGATCGACGATACGGGATCTCATCGATCCTTCGTCGACGCAGTCTTCGAGGCGGGCGGTGTAACCCCGGACGATTTTGCTGAGTTGTTGACCGTCGATGATGCTCGGATGCTGCTCCTGGCCCGGGGAGGTCAGATCGACTTCGGTAAACCGTTGGGCGGAGCTCAGAATGCCGAACTGATCCAGGACGGATGGTATCCCATTCTGGGAGCGGCCGATTTGATTGCGCTGCTGCCTCCCGGAGACCCCCGCGGTGCAACCGGTATCGGACACACCGGCCTTGGGGCTCGGGCCAGCCACTACGAGGAGGATCCGGATACGTTCCTGCGTGTTGCCGGCGTCATGTTCCGTGTCATCGACGCGATCAAGCGGGACGTTGCAGAAGGCACCGACGTTGCCCTCGCCAATATCCTCCCTGTGCTGGAGTCGGCCGCCGCGGTGGAAATCGGCATTGATGGGCTGAGGATCATCTACGGCCAGATCGACCCGATGAAGTCGTTCGAGGAACAGGAGGAGTACTGGGGCGACGAGAGCAACCCCTTCCACTACAAGAACGTCTACCGTCCGCAGATCGAGGCTGCCCAGGAGGGTGGCATCTTGCCGGCCGACCAGGAGATCGACCCGTCTGCCGGGTTCGGGCTGGCTGCGGAGATATACGACAAACTTGTAGAGTTGCGGGCTGACTACGATTCGCTCGCGGCGCAGGCGGCGGGGCTAGAGGGCGGATATGCGGAGTTGGCTGCTATCGCTGCAACCCATTACGAGAACCGGAACTATCTCGACGCATACAGGTATCTCGAAGCGGCAGTGGGAGGTTCTTGCTGATAGTCCACCACCCTTCTGGGAATAAACCAAGAGGGGAGATGGGTTCCGCAGCCCGCCAACTCAAGGTAATCTCAAGGTCATCGGATGTGCCGTGTTGAGAACATTGAGGTGCCCACCGTGATGCAGGCTCTGTGATGCAGGCTTCCCCCAGATGAATAAGGATGCCGAACCTCCGGCGATCGAGCTCCGATCGGTAACCAAAACATTTGTTCTCGAGTCCGGTGAGCGCGTAGTGGCGGTGCGCGATACGTCGCTCACCGTGGCCCGGGGAGAGTTCGTCTGCGTTGTCGGACCCTCTGGACACGGCAAGTCGACCCTCTTGAATCTCATGGCCGGGTTCATCAAACCGACGAGCGGCGAGATATTGGTGAATGGGAAGCCCGTCGAAGGGCCTGGCCCAGACCGGGGTGTCGTCTTCCAGCAAGACACCCTCTTCTTGTGGAGGCGAGTGGCAGACAACATCTCCTTCGGCCTCGAAGCCCGCCGCGTTCCCAAGGAAGAACGAAAAGCGACCGTTGAGCGGTATCTGAAGACGGTCGGCCTCGAGGACTTCGGGGGGGCCTGGCCCCGACAGCTGTCAGGTGGGATGCGGCGCAGGGTCGCCATTGCGGCCGTGTTCGCAAACGAACCGGACGTGTTTCTGATGGATGAGCCATTCGTTGGTCTCGACTACCTCAGACGGGCGCAGCTCCACAAGGTCCTTCTGGATCTTTGGGAGGAAGGCGGCCATCGGGCTGTCTTCATGATCACTCACGATGTAGATGAGGCGTTGGTTCTCGGCGACCGCATCCTGGTTGTCAAGGAAGGACGCATCGTCGAAGACGTTGAGGTCGCTCTCCCGAGGCCGCGCTCGACCTACATGATCACCGGCGAGGAAGCATCTATCATCAGGCGAGACGTCGTGCTGCATTTCGGCGAACTGGACATCGCGTGAGCTCCACTATCCCTGGATCCAGAACACAATCAGATCAGGCGGCCGAGGTTCCTCCTCGGGGACCGGAGACAACCAGAGCGGTCAGCACGGGGCGACAGAAGCGCGGCCGTCGTCCACTCGCCATTCTGTCGTTCATATCGATCGTCGCGGCATGGCAGGCGGCATCGGTAGTATTGGGGGAAGCCGTTGGCTACAAACGCGTTCCCGGCATCGAGGACGTGTTCGGCTCCTTTATCAGTTACGCCGGCTTCTGGCAAGGAGGGCTTGGGGCGGAATCGACCAGAACCGGAGCCGAATCTACATATTGGGGAGCGACGCTCGGACTGGCTCATAACACTCTGATCACTCTGGTCAGAACGGCCATCGGTTACTCGATCGGCGTCGTCGCCGGTGTCGGGTTGGGCTTCCTCATCGCCTGGTCGAGAATTGCCCGCGATGTGTTGACCTTCCCGGCGCACTTTGCACGGATGATGCCGTTGCTGGCTATGATTCCGCTCTTCGCCTTGTGGTTCGGAAACAGCGAACTAGGCGTACTGACCTTCATTGTCTTTGCCGTTGGAATACTGCTCTTTGCCATCACTATCAACGCCATCGGCAACGTCCCATCTCGCTACGCTCAGTACGCGCAAAGTCTCGGTGCCGACCCCTTGCGAACCTACGCGAAAGTTGTGTTCCCTGCGTCTATTCCGCAGCTTCGAGGAGGCTTACTGCTGGCAGTGGCGTTCGCCTGGAGTGCCGCCCTAGCGGCGGAGTTCCTTGGCCAACAAGTGGGGCTCGGCCATGTCTTGCAGAATGCCTTGTACTACGCGTCGACCGATGTCGTCGCTCTCACCGGCCTCGTTGTAATCGTGTTCGCCGCGATAACTTACCTGGCTGCGAACAAGGGTCTATCGTGGGTGACACGGTGGTCGGAATAGCAACTTCTCATCCGTTCGCCCACCGTGCGCAGGGGTCTGCAGATCGATCCAACCTGTCCATCGATTCGACCCTAGTATTCCCTGTTACCAATGAAGAAAGGAATCGCTGATGACTTTCGAGTTCGTCGACGTACCCGGTCCACCACGAGATCTCGTGGGATATGGCCCCCGTTTGCCAAAGGTTCGCTGGCCCGGCAACGCTAAGGTTGCGGTGAACATCGTCGTGAACTACGAAGAAGGATCTGAGTACTCGTATCCGGCCGGTGACGGAGAGAACGAACACCACGGCGGGGAGGAGCACTATCCGTTTCCGGAGGACAAGCGGAATCTCGCCCAGGAATCCATCTACGAGTACGGCAGTCGGGCAGGCATCTGGCGACTGCTGAGGCTCTTTGACGAGTACGGAGTCAAGGCCACGATGTTCGCTTGCGCAGCGGCTTTCGAACAGAACCCCGAAGTGGCGAGGGTCGCCAAGGCTGCCGGTCATGATCTGATGTCCCACGGCTGGCGATGGAGCGAGCATTGGCGGCTTAGCCGTGAAGAAGAATCAGAACATATGCAGCTGGCTATCGAGTCGTTCGAGAGGACATGGGGAGAAAGGCCACTCGCCTGGTACTGCCGCTACGGACCGTCGATCAACACGCGTGATCTCGTAGTCGAGGAGGGAGGCTTCCTGTACGACTCGGATGCGTACAACGACGACCTCCCATACTTCGTAACAGTGCGAGGACAGGAGCACCTCGTGGTGCCTTACAGCCTTACCTACAACGATCTGCAAGGAACCCTCAGTCCCGTCGACTTTGCAGCGTATTTGAGGCGCGGGCTCGATGAGTTGTGGCGCGAAGGCACCGCGGGATTTCCAAAGATGATGTCGGTGGGCTTGCATCCCCGAATTGTCGGGCAGGCTGGCCGAACGTCTGCACTCAGGGAGTTCATCGAGCACGCTCAGGAGCTCGGGCAGGTGTGGTTTGCAAGACGAATCGATATTGCCCGCTGGTGGATCGACCATCACGAGGAGTTCACGGATCGAGACGGCTGATCATGGATAGCTGTACATCCAGGACGAACCATCGCGAGGTGTTGATCTAGATGGAAGCAGTAGATCGTATCTCTTCTGATACCCGCCGACTTAAGATATCCGAGTGGGCTCGACAGCTAGTACTCGCTGCTCTTGGCGTGGGTATGATCCTCGGGATTTGGTCACTCGCCGCAGCTGTTACAGAACCGGTAAGGATTCCATCTCCCGTTCTTGTCTTTGATGCGATCCGAGGAAACTTATTTGAGATCCGTGCACTGGAGTTTGCCTCTTTCGGCACGGGTGGTATCATCCAGAATCTCACTTTCACCGCTGTCAACGTGGTGGTGGGCGTAGGCATTGGAGCGATCGTCGGGTTTGCCATAGGCCTTCTGATCGGCCGTGTACGAATGATCCGGGACCTCTTGGAGCCACCCCTTCTCTTCTTTGGGACGGTTCCTGTCCTGGTATTGCTCCCCTTCCTCTCGCTCTGGTTTGGTACCGGTCGTCTAGCAACTAATGGGATGATCATCTTCTATACCACCGTAACTGTTGCGGTTGTAACTCAACAGGCTACAGCCAATGTATCGAGCCATTATGAGAACTACGCACGTAGTCTGGGTGCCGGGCCGGGACGAATGCTCGTGCAGGTCGTAAGGCCGGCTGTTATTCCCGAAGTACTTGGTGCGATCCGAGTTGCCTTGGCCTTCGGATGGGGTTTCCAGGCTATAGCGGAAGTACTTGGTGGGCAGATCGGTGCTGGCCGAGTGATTAGAGTCTATGCACAATACGCAGCTACTGCGGAAATACTTTCGATCGTTGTCTGTGTAGGTGTCTTGGCGGTGATCATAGATGGAATCGTCGCCAGTATAGGAAGGTGGATGGTCAGATGGCAAGAGTAGTCCGCCGCCGTGTCGATCGGTGAACAAAGTAGCCAATACCCGGCAGTATCCTTTCTCCGTATAAGGTATTCACCGGGTAGCCGTTACATGGTGGAGAAGACCAAGGTTCGAGTTGAAGCGAGCTGGATGAGCCGGATGTATAATACTCTTCGAAATGAGGGGGGAGTAACGGGTATCGGCGCCGGCTCCCAGGGCTTTGTTGCAGGCCGGGGCGAAGGTTGTCGTCGGACATCGCCTACGAGGCGCGAGGAGCGGTTCCGGAGCGTGGAAGGCGTCCACACCCGCCGGACGGACCTCCGCCGGGCTTCGGCCTGCGAGAACCTCGGCGCGGCGCGGTCCTTGGAGGGTTGAGCGTATGAACATGATCCAGACTGTCACCGGGCCGGTCAGCCCCGACGAGCTGGGGGTGGTGTCCCTCCACGAGCACGTGTATTCCGGCGGGGGGCCGGCCCTCTATGCGGACCGGGAGGATCACTCCGATTTTCCCTACTGGGACCTGCCGATCACCATCGACATACTCGGCGCCCTGAGGCGGGGAGCGCCCAACCGGGAGAACATGTCCCTGAACGACGAGGGGATCGCCGTCGAGGAGCTGGGGCACTTCGCAGCCCATGGGGGCAGGACGGTGGTGGACAACACCGGGGTGGGCCTCAGCCGGGACCCGGCGGCCCTGCGCCGCATCGCCGAAGCGACCGGCCTCAACATCATCACCACCACCGGCTTCTACAAGCACGAGACGCACCCCGGATGGGTGAAGGAGATGACCGCCGACCAGGTGGCCGACCTGATGGTGTCGGAGATCGAAGAAGGCATCGGGGACACCGGGATCAGGGCCGGTTCGATCGGCGAGTGCGCCTGTTCCGAGGACCCGCTGCCCTACCACCCGGAGGAGGAGAAGATACTCCGGGCGGCCTGCCGGGCCCAGATCCGCACCGGAGTCGGTTTCACCATCCACCCCTCGATATACGACGCCCGAGAGGGCGGCATCGCGGCGGTCGGCGAGGCCTACATAGACCTCATCGAGGAGGAAGGCGCCGACCTGGACAGCTTCTACCTGAGCCACTGCGACCTCAGCCTCGACCGCCTCGACTATCACCTGCGGCTGCTCGACCGGGGGATAACCATCTCCTACGACACCTTCGGGTACGAGGGGATCAACTCCCCCGAGTTCCTGGGCGGCTGCCGGATGCCCACCGACATCGAGCGGGTCGACCGCATAGCCGCTCTCTGCCGCAGGGGATACGACCGCCAGATCGTGATGGCCCAGGATGTGGGGATGAGGATGCTCTGGAAGCGTTACGGCGGGTCCGGCTATTCGCTGGTGCTCGAATGGGCGGTACCATTGCTGCGAAGCCGCGGGGTGACCGAACAACAGCTGCGCAACATGCTGGTGGAAAACCCCAAGCGGATACTCACCCCCGCTCCGGGCGGCGCCGGGTAACCGGGGCGCAGTAGCCACAGGCGTTTCACAGCACGAGGACCCTTCATGAGTCACGAGGATTTTTCATGAGCACCGAGGAGACGACGACGCCCGCCGCCGGTTGGCAGTTCTGGATAGACCGGGGCGGCACCTTCACGGATGTGGTGGCCCGCACCCCCGGCGGAGAGGTGCTGGTAGGCAAACTCCTGTCCGACAATCCCCGCCACTACCCCGACGCCGCCATCGAGGGCATCAGGAGGCTGCTCGAACAGACCGGCATCGACGCCCCCATCGAATCCGTGAAGATGGGAACCACCGTGGCCACCAATGCCCTGCTGGAGCGCCGGGGAGAGCCGACCGTGCTGGTGACCACCAAGGGGTTCGAGGATGCGCTGGTGATCGGCTACCAGACCCGCCCCGACCTGTTCGAGCTCGACATTGAGCTGCCCGAGATGCTCTACGAGTCGGTGATCGAGGTGGACGAACGGATCGGCGCCCGAGGCGAGGTGATCGCCCCCCTCGACGAAGCCGCCCTCGAAGCCGCCCTGGCGGCCGTCCGGGCCGGGGGGATCGATTCGGCGGCCATATCGTTCATGCACGGTTACCGCCACCGCCGACACGAGCAACGGGCGGCCGCCATTGCCCGGCGGCTCGGGTTCGGGCAGGTGTCGGTCGGCCACGAGGTGAGCCCCTTGATGAAGCTGGTGGCGAGGGGCGACACCACGGTGGTCGACGCCTATCTCTCCCCCATCCTGCGCCGTTACATAGAACAGGTGGAGCACAGACTGGCCCCCCTCTCCGCCCGCCCTCCCCGCGTCATGTTCATGCAGTCCAACGGAGGCTTGGCCGGCGCCCGCACCTTCCAGGGCAAGGACGCCCTCCTGTCGGGCCCGGCCGGAGGGGTGGTGGGGATGGTCCGCACCGGGCTGGCGGCCGGATACGACCGCTTGATCGGCTTCGACATGGGCGGAACCTCCACCGACGTTTCACACTACGCCGGGGAGCTGGAGAGGACCTACGAGACCGAAGTGGCCGGGGTGCGGGTGCGGGCGCCGATGATGCTCATCCATACGGTGGCGGCCGGGGGAGGGTCCATCCTGCACTTCGACGGGCGCCGCCTCACGGTGGGGCCGGACTCCGCCGGGGCCGACCCGGGCCCGGCCTGCTACGGCAACGGCGGGCCCTTGGCCATCACCGACTGCCACCTGATGATGGGCCGCCTGCAGGCCGACCTGTTCCCCAAGGTCTTCGGCCCCGGAGCGGATCAGCCTCTGGACGCGGCCCGGACGAGGGACCTGTTCACCTCCTTGAGCAGCGCGATCGCCGAGGCCGCCGGCCTCCCCCAGGCTCCCGAAGACGCGGCGGAGGGGTTCCTGGCCATAGCGGTGGAGAACATGGCCAACGCCATCAAGAAGATCTCGGTTCAGCGGGGCTACGACGTTGCCGACTACACCCTGGCCTGCTTCGGGGGCGCCGCCGGGCAGCACGCCTGCCGAGTGGCCGACAGCCTGGGTATCGGGAGGGTGTTGAGCCACCCTTACGCAGGGGTGCTGTCCGCCTTCGGCATCGGGTTGGCGGATGTGCGGGTGGTGCGGGACCGCTCCGTCGACGCCGGGCTGGAGGAGGAGCTGCTGGAACGGCTCGAAGCGGACTTCGAGGAGCTGGCCTCCGACGGCTTGGCGGCGATGCGGGCGCAGGGGGTGGAAGGGGAGCGAACCGAGGTGGTGAGAAGGGTTCGCATCAGATACCGCGGCTCGGACACGTCGCTGGAGGTGTCGGCGGGGCCGCTTCCCGAAGTGGTGGAAGGCTTCGAGACGGCGCACATGGCCCGTTTCGGTTTCCTCTCCCCCGAAACATCCCTGGAAGTGGAATCGATCCAGGTCGAGGTGGTGGGCCGCAGCCTGGAGGTGCCGCTCGGCCTTCCCCCTTCCGCCTCCGGGGAGCCCGCCCCGATGAGCCGCTACGACACCTACGCGGCAGGCCGGTGGACGTCCACTCCCTTCTACGACCGGGCGTCGATCCCGGCCGGCCATCCCATAGACGGCCCGGCGGTGATCATCGAACCGACCGCCACCGTGGTGGTGGAGCCGGGCTGGCAGGCGGCGGTGACCGCTTCGGGCGACCTGGTGATGGAACGGGTCTCCCCGCTGCCCAGACGGGCTTCCATAGGCACCGACGCCGACCCCGTGCGGCTCGAGATCTTCAACAACCTGTTCATGAACATCGCCGAGCAGATGGGGCTGGTGCTGGAGAACACCGCGGTATCGGTGAACATAAAGGAACGGCTCGACTTCTCCTGCGCCCTGTTCGATCCGCAGGGCGACCTGATAGCCAACGCCCCCCACATGCCGGTTCATCTCGGGTCGATGAGCGAGTCGATCAAGTCGATCATCCGCGACCGGGGCGGCCCCGAAAGCATGTCGCCGGGGGACGTGTACGTCATGAACGCCCCTTACAACGGGGGAACGCACTTGCCGGACATCACGGTCATCAAGCCGGTTTTCGACCGGGCGGAGGAATCGGTCATCTTCTACGCGGCGACCAGGGGGCATCACGCCGACATCGGGGGCAAGACGCCGGGGTCGGCGCCGGCGGACAGCACCACGGTGGAAGAGGAGGGGATCCTGATCGACAACTTCACCCTAGTGTCCGAAGGGAAGTTCCAGGAGCAGGCGCTGCGCGAACTGCTGACGAGCGGCCCCTATCCGGCCCGCAGCCCGCACCACAACATCGCCGACCTCAAGGCCCAGGTGGCGGCCTGCGAGAAGGGGACCGCCGAGCTGCGGTCGGTGATCGACCACTACGGCCTCGACGTGGTCCACGCCTACATGGTCCATATCCAGAACAACGCCGAGGAATCGGTGCGCCGAGTGATAGACGCCCTGTCCGACTCGTCCTTCACCGGAATCATGGACGACGGGCGCCGCATCGAGGTGGAGATCCGGGTGGACCGGGAGAACCGCTCGGCGGTCGTGGACTTCACCGGCACCAGCGGAATCCATCCGGGAAACTACAACGCTCCGCGGGCCGTGGCCCACGCCGCCGTCCTCTACGTGTTCCGTTGCCTGGTGGACGCGGCCATCCCCCTCAACGAAGGATGCCTCAAGCCGATCACCCTCGTGCTGCCGAAGAACTCCATGATCAACCCGGAATACCCCGCCGCGGTGATCGCCGGCAACGTCGAGACCAGCCAGCAGATGGTGGACACCCTGTTCGGCGCCCTGGGGGTGGTGGCCGGATCCCAGGGCACCATGAACAACTTCATCTGGGGCAACGACCGTTACCAGTACTACGAGACCATCTGCGGCGGGGCGGGGGCCACCCCCCGGCGGGCCGGGCGCAGCGCGGTGCACACCCACATGACCAACTCCCGCCTGACCGACCCCGAAGTACTGGAGTGGCGGTTCCCGGTCCGCCTGGACAGCTTCGAGGTGCGGCGGGGTTCGGGGGGCCGGGGCCGGTTCGACGGGGGCGACGGTGCGGTGCGGAGGGTCCGGTTCGGCGAGGACATGACCGTCAACATCCTGTCCTCCCGCCGGGTGGTCGCCCCCTTCGGGGTGGACGGCGGCCGGCCCGGGTCGGTGGGCCGCAACCGGGTGCTGCGCGCCGACGGGCGGGTCGAGGAGCTGGGCGGCAACGCCCGGGCCGAGGTCGGACCGGACGACGTGGTGGAGATCGCCACCCCGGGGGGCGGCGGCTACGGACCGCCCGGATAGCTTTTCTTCGGCAGTTCCTCGTCGGCCGGTCGGGAAACCCCGCCGTCGTCTTCAGCCCGCCGCTCCGGAAGGACACCGGCGGGCGGCGCCGGTCTGGAGCAGCTGTCCGTAGGAGTCCACCCCCGGCGCCGATTCCGCGGCTCCCAGCAGGCCGGCCCGGGTCCGGGCTGCACGGGCGGCCGCCTCTTCGGACGACGCGCCGGGTTCCCAGGCGCCGCATACCTCCTCGATGTCGGCCAGCAGCTCCTCCTCGGTGAGTCCGGCGAAGAGGGTGCCCGAGGCCTCCGCCGCCAGCAGGTCCATTAGGTCCGGCGGCGGGGAATCAGCCTGCCCGCCGTTCTCGCCCGCCCCGTCCGGGTCCGGCGGGGCGGGGCACCAGGAACACTCCTCCACCTCGGGTGCGGCGGAGGCGGCGGACGGAACGGCTTCGCCGTCGGCGCTCCCTCGGCAGGCGGCCAGCGACAGGAGGGCGGCCAGGCTCCATACCGCGCCGCGAAAGCATCTCGACGAGAGGACTCTCAACGGGGGGCGGCTTTCAACGGGGGATCACCGGCAGCAGCACATGGCTGGGGCGCTCCCGGTCGTGGAACACCGTCTGGCGGGCGGGCTGCATCTCGGTTTCGTTCCACAGCTCCCCGCCCATGTTGGTGTTGCGGTCGAACCGGGGGAAGTTGCTGCTCGACACCTCCACCCGAAGCCGGTGGCCCGCCTTGAAGACCTGGCTGGTCTGCCACATGTCGATGGTGAACTCGTAGGGCACGCCCGGCGTCATCAGGGACGGTTCGGTTACCGAGTCCCGGTAGCGGGCGCGGCGGATCCCTTCGCATACGATGATCGAGCGCCCGTCGGGATGCACATCGCAGAGGACGGCGGTGAAGTCGGTGTCGGGCGCCGAGCTGGATGCGTACAGCGTCATGGTTACCGGCCCGGTGACCTCCATATCCTGTTCGAGCGGGGCGCCGGTGAAGACCAGGATGTCCGCCCGTTGCTGGAGCCGGGCGCGGTCCCTGGGGCCGGCGTTGTCGAGGATCACGTCGCATCCCCCCAGGGTCGGAACCGGATCGGCCGGGTCGTAGACGAACCGA
The DNA here is from genome assembly GCA_958295745.1 of uncultured Acidimicrobiia bacterium. Lineage (GTDB taxonomy): Bacteria > Actinomycetota > Acidimicrobiia > Spongiisociales > Spongiisociaceae > CATQHD01. The sequence goes on from OY282370.1 coordinate 1,441,241, forward strand.
TCGGCGGGCTCGCCGCCCGGCGGGTCGAACGAGAGGCCGCCGTCGCCGTCCGCCGTCCGGGCCCCGCCTCCGCTGCGCAGGTAGAGGGGGCGGTATTCGGTCCGGGCCAGGGGCCATTCGTTCTCGTCCCGCCACACGGCGTCGCCCATCACGTAGATGCGCACCGGCGGCCGGTCGTCCATCCCGTTGTCGATTCCCTTGAGCCGCCGGTCGTACCAGTCGAGATGCAGTCCGGGCAGGTCGAAGCAGCCCCCCGGCCCCAGGTCGATGTCGCCGTTGCGGTCGGCCCGGTCGAGGTCGTGCGCCCACGGGCCGACGATGATGCGGGTCAGGCCCCGCGCCGCCGCCGACCCGCCCCCCTGCGAGAGCCCCGTATAGGTCTTCATGACCTCCCTGGACAGGTTGTCGTACCAGCCGGTGACGAAGCAGGCGGGCGCCTCGATCATCCCGTACTTGTCCTTGAGGCCGTAGGTCTGCCAAGACTCGTCGAAGGTAGGATGGTCGAGGAACTTCCAGTAGGCGGGCCGGAAGATCCCCGTTACCGCCTCCCGCAGCGGCATGTGTCGGTAGAGGGCCTCCACATCGAGGTATTCGAAGCTGGTGCAGTTCATCGTGCGCCGCCCGCTGTTGATGCCCCACACGAAGTTCTGCAGCTGGAGCACCCCTCCGTCCATCAGGAAATAGCCGAAGTTGTCCTCCTGGTTGCCCACCGGCATGATCCCCGCTAGGGCGGGGTGGCCCGACAGCGCCGCCTGCAGCTGGGTGAAGGCCACATAGGACTGCCCGAACATGCCGATGTTGCCGTCGCACCAAGACCGGGCGGCCAGCCAGGCGAGGGTGTCGGCCCCGTCGGCCGCCTCATGTACATAAGGTGCGAACCCGCCGCCCGATTCGTACCGCCCCCGGCAGTCCTGCATCACCGCCGCGTACCCGCCGTCGAGGAAGCGCGGCACCCACTCCTGCAGGTAGGCCAGATCGGTGCACACCTCGCCGCTCTGCTTCCCGTAGATGGTGCGGCACAACAGGGTGGGGAACGGCCCCTTCCCCGGCGGGAGGTAGATATCGGACGACAGGTTCACCCCGTCCCGCATCGGTGTCATGACGTCGATCATCACCGACACCCCCGCCCGGACAGACTCTATAGAACTCATATCCCCTCCCTCCGGCGGTCTCCGGCCCGGTCTGGGAACGGTAGCCGGACCGCCCTCCGCGGCATCGGGAACCCGCCGGGAAGGTGTACCGTGATGCCGACGAGCGCGGCGCGGGCGGCTTGCGGCGCGGCGAATGGAGGCCGGAATGATCATCGATACGCATGTATGGCTCTCGAAGCCGGAACACTGGGGCGGCCAGGACATGATGGACGACGCCATGTACAAGGCCGGCTGGGCGGCCCGCGGCCTGGGGACGAAGACCGGGCTCACCAAGGGGACTAACGCCGAGCAGATGGTGGAGATCATGGACGAGGCCGGGGTGGACAAGGCCGTCTGCCACGCGGTGAAGGTGCCGGCCCTCGACACCCACGTCCCTTCGGAGTGGGTGGCGGCCGAGTGCGCCAAGTTCCCCGACCGGCTCATCCCGATGGGCAGCGTGGACCTGCTCGGAGGTCTGGCCTCCCTCCGGGAGATGGAGGAGATCACCGCCATGGGGTCGGTCGGCATGAAGATCACCCCGGCGCCCAGCTACGGCATGGCCCTCAACGACGAGCGCCTGATGCCGATCTACGAGAAGGCGGCCGAGCTGGGGATGATCATCCAGGTGCACACCGGCTGGTCCGGGTACGGACGGCTGGCCCTGCAGCATCCCATCCTCCTGGACGATGTGTCGGTGCGCTTCCCGGAGCTGAAGCTGATCGTGGTCCACGCCGGGGAGAACTACTACGAAGAAGTCGTGATGATGATGCTCAAGAACCCCAACATGTACGCGGGCACCGGATGGTGGGGTTTCCTCCAGCCATTGGAGACCAACGTGCGGTTCCTGAAGTACGCCAAACACTTCATGGTGCTGGACAAGTGCCTGTGGGGCACCGACAACTTCGACTGCCGGGAGGACGTGCCCTACACCAGGTCCTTCCCGCGGTTGGCCCGGGAGCTCAACATCGCCCCCGGCCTGCCGGACCTCACCGACGAGGACATCGACGCCTACCTGGGGGGCAACGCCGCCCGGCTGCTCGGCCTCGACGACCAAGACGGCTGATACGGAATCCGTTCGGTCCATGGCCGGATCCGCAGCCGGCCCTCGGCGCCGCCGGTTGCCGCCCCCGGGTACTCCCGAGGCGGACCTGGACACCCCGGCCCTGGTGGTGGACCTCGACGCCTTCGAACGAAACCTCGACCGCATGTCCGAGGCGGCCGGGAAGGCCGGGGTCGCCCTCCGTCCGCACGCCAAGACCCACAAGAGCATCGCGGTAGCCCGTCTCCAGATCGAGCGGGGCGCGGCGGGGGTCTGCGTCCAGACCGTCTGGGAGGCGGAGGTCATGGCGGCGGGCGGTATCCGGGACATCTTCCTGACGAACGAGGTGGTCGGGGCCGGGAAGCTGGAACGGGCGGCCCGGCTGGCCCGTGAGGTGACCCTGGCGGTCTGCGTGGACGACCCCGGCAACCTGGATGAGCTGGGCCGCGCCGCCCGCCGCGCCGGCGCCGTCGTAAGGGTGATGGTCGAGATGAACAACGCCGATTACCGGGCCGGCGCACCGCCGGGGGAACCGCTGCTCCGGCTGGCAGTCCAGGCGAACGACACCCCCTCAGTCGATTTCTTGGGTCTACAGGCCTACAACGGGGCCGGCCAGCACATCAGCGGCTATCCGGCTCGGCTGGCCTCCTACCGGCGGCTCGCCGCTTTGGTGGAGGAGAATATCGACATGCTGGCCCGGCGCGGCGTCCACTGCCGGGTGGTGAGCGGCGCCGGTACGGGCACCTACGAGCTCGAGGCGGCCTCCGGCGTCTTCAACGAGATCCAGCCGGGCAGCTACGTATTCATGGATGCGGGCTATCTCGCCAACCGCGACCGGTCGGGGGCGCCCTTCCGCGATTTCGAGGTGAGCCTCTACGTCCTGACGACGGTGATGAGCCGCAGCGCCGGCGCCGTACTGGTGGACGCCGGGCTAAAGGCCGTCTCCCTGGGCAACGGTCCGCCCCTCGTGCGGGGCGCCCGAGCCCTCTATACCCTGCACACGCGGTTGGCCGACGAGCACGGAGTGCTGATGCCCGACAACGGGGGCGACCTCCCGCCGCTCGGTGAACAGGTCCGCCTGATCCCGGTCAACTGCGACCCCACGGTCAACCTCTACGACCACCTAATCGGCTTGCGCAACGGACGGGTGGAGACCGTATGGACCGTCGACGCCCGCGGCTACTGAGACGAACATCGATTTCTCGAAAAGCGCGGGCGGCGGACGTTGACCCTGATTTTTCATGGCCGGGGTGTTGGGGCGGCAACAGTCGTCGAGCAACCTATGACCTGGGATTACCCGGTCGTAACAACACGCCTGCCTCGGTTGGAGTGTTACCCGGCGGGGTGAAGGGAACAGTACGCGTCCCCCCGGGGATGCAAGAGACGCGGGCAACGGGTCAGGCCGCTCAGGCCGAACACATCCACATCTCGCAACCGGCAGCCCCTGCCCGCCCTAACCGAAATTTCAATGAACAATCAGGGTTAGGAGAGCGGGGGAGGCCGCACGCCCCGCGGTATCTGGTTTCCGCCAAGGGGAGAAGAAAGGCAGGCGGAGCAACCGCCGGAGTCCGTTCTGCCCATATCCGGATGACCTGCCGGACAGGTCGAGCGGGTTCTCGAGGCGGGCGGCCCCCGGTATGAAAGGGGCGTCCCGCCGACCCCTGCCAGGCCCGGCCTACCGAGCGCCGTCCGGTATCTCCCGGAGTCTGTTTTCCCGAAAGCCGGTTCCCGCCCCCAGCCTGTTTTTCGCGTTCTCCCGCCGAAAATCTCCGGCTTCGCCGGGCCCAGCCCCCGCCGCCGATCCACCGTCTTCGGGCCGCCGGGGGCGTCGTTCGCCCGCCCGTGCCCCGATCCGTCTCAGCACAGCAAGTTTCGCGCTCCGACCCTTTCTCGTTCCTCGTCTGCAGGCCGGAATGACCTGGGCGGGGCGCTCGTCCGTTCGCCGCGGTCCGGAACCGCCGCGATGTCTGTTCCTATCTTTATATCGAAAAACTGAGACAACGTCTAGACCCTTGTTGCCCCACACCGCCTATTTTCTAGAAAAACGGTGACGCCCCCCGCCTCCGCACCCGAAGGTGTTGCTCCACCTGCCCCGTCCCCGGTTGTAGCGTACGGTCTATGGTGCCGGTCTATCCGGTGAGAGGCAGGAGTCCGGCGGGGGCCGAGCCTGTTGCGTATACGCAGGCGGGGTGCATGTACGGGCCCTGGCAGCGTCAGTGGAGGTGAAGGCGTGAAACAGGAGGAGGTCCGGGGGCTGTTCCCGGTGCTGGCCGAGCGGGCCTACCTGTTCAGCGGCGGCCTGGCCCCGGTCTCGATTCCCACCCGGGCGGCCGTCGAGCGCTTCGTGGACGAGGTCACCTACGACCCCAACAGCCGGTACGACCGGCTCGACGAGGAATACCGCCGGGCGCAGAACCTGTTCGCCCCCCTCATCGGGGCCGCTCCCGAAGAGGTGTTGATCACCGACAGCACCGGGGCCGGATCCAGCCTGGCGGTGGAAATACTCGACGGATTTCCCGGCGACAACGTGGTTTTCGATCACCTGACCTACCCTTCCTCGGTGTATCCCTGGATGCTTCCGGGCCGCGACTCCATAGAGCGGCGCTTCGTAGCTCCTCGAGACGGCGCTGTTCACATCGACGACTTGGCCGAGGCGGTGGACGACCGCACCATCGCGGTCAGCGTGTCGCATGTCTGCCATATGACAGGGTTCCGCCACGACCTGGAGGCCTTGGGTGCCTTGTGCGCCGATCATGGCGCTGCTCTGGTGGTGGACGCCATGCAGTCGGCGGGTGCGGTGCGGATCGATGTGCGGAGGTGGGGGGTACATTTCCTGGCCTGCGGCGCCATGAAGTGGCTGCTGGGATCGGCCGGGGTCGGATTCCTCTACATAGACCGGCGCTACCTCGACCGGCTGCCGCCCAGGGCGGGTATATCCGGAGTCCGATACGAGGCGGACACCCCGCCCTGGACCATGCCGCCGCCCAAACCCGGCGCCGACCGGTTCCGCCTCGGCGCCCCTCCCCTTCTGGGGCTGGCCGCCACCACCCCCGGACTCGAGATCCTGACCGGCGCCGGAATGGCCGAGGTGGAGCGCCGCGTGCTGGATCTGGCCGGTTACTGCATCGCCGGGCTGGTTTCCCGCGGCCTCGATCTCTACACCTCGGCGGATCCGGCCAGGAGAGCGGGGATCGTGGCTGTCCGCATGGACCGGCCCGGGGAGGTGTGCGATCTGATGAGGCGGCGGGGCGTGGACGTGTGGCACTACGGGAATATGCTCCGGGTGGATCCCCACGTGTTCAACAACCGGGGTGACATAGACCGGTTCCTGGCTGTGATCGACGAGGCGGGGAACGGCGGATGCCGCCGAAGCCGACCGCGGAAGCCGACAGGACACAGGAGGACGAGATGACGAGCGGCCGGGTCGAGCGCAACCTGTTGGTGCCGTTGAGCGATGGGGAGACCCTCGCCGCGGACGCCTACCTGCCGGCCGAAGACCCGTCCCCGGCCGTGGTCAGTTACTACCCGTATCACAAGGACGGTCTGATCGGGGCGTTCTTCGATTACGCCAACCGCTACTTCGCGGAGCGGGGTTACGCCGCCGTCCTGGCCGACTTCCGGGGCACGGGCGGATCCGGCGGCTTGGCCGGCGAGGCCATGAATGCCCGTGAGGCCGACGACGGGGCCGAGCTGGTGGAGTGGGTCGCCGACCAGCCGTGGTGCGACGGTTCGGTGGGGATGTGGGGCCTTTCCTACGGCGGCATCACCTCCTTCAAGACGGCCGCCCTCCGCCCGCCCGGCCTCAAGGCCATCGCGCCGGTCATCGGAGCCGCCGACACCTACCTGGACTGGGTGTATCCGGGCGGTTGCCTCAACTGCCTGGGTCTGATGTGGTGGGGCACCGCCATGGCGGCCATGCAGATGGCGCCCCCGATGTTCCAGGACCCGGAGGGCCGCTGGATGGAGGTGTGGTGGAACCGGCTCCACAACGCCCGCCCCTACATCCTCGACTGGCACTCCCACCCGGAACGGGACGGCTTCTGGGATACCAAGACCACCCCCGTGGAGGACATCGAGGTTCCGGCCTTCCTCATCGGGGGGTGGCGGGACATCTTTCCCGAAGGCATGGTGTCGCCGTTCAGCCGCCTGTCCGGCCCGCGCAAGCTGCTGATGGGGCCGTGGCTGCATTGCCCCCCCGATCAGTCCCCGGTCGAGCCGGTGGACTACTTGGCGGAGATCACCCGCTGGTGGGACCGGTGGCTGCGCGGCGAGCAGAACGGCGTCGAGGACGAGCCGCCGGTCACCCTGTTCGTCCAAGGCGGCGGGGAAGGTGGGGGCCGGTGGAAGCACGAACCGTCCTGGCCGGTTCCCGCCGCCGAGCAGACCACCCTGTACCTCGATGGATTGGGCCTCTCCCGGGCGCCTCCCGAGGCGGACGGCAGCCGGAGCTACCAGGCCGATCCCACCCTGGGCGCCTACTCGGTCCTGTGGGATCCGATGGCTACGGGGCTCGGAAGCCCGCAGAACCAGGCCCCGGAGGACGCCCTGTCCCTCGCCTACACCACCGGCCCGCTCGATGCGCCGATGGAGATCACCGGTTCGCCGGAGGTCGTTCTCTACGTGAGTGTGGAGGAAGGGGAAGACGTCAACCTGGTGGTAAAGCTCTGCGACGCGGCGCCGTCCGGTTACTCGACCCTCATCTCGACCGGATGGCTGAATCTGAGCCACAGAGAGTCCCACCGCCGTCCGGCGGCTTCGGACGTGGGCGAGGCGGTCGAAGTCCGCATCCCGGTGTGGGCGACTTCATACGAGGTGGCCGCCGGGCACCGGCTGCGGGTGTCGGTGTCGTGCGCCGATTTCCCCAGGATATGGCCCACCCTCACCAATCCTTCGATACGGCTGCACACCGGAGGGGGCCATGCCTCGCGCGTCGAGCTGCCCGTGGTGCCGGCCGAAGCGTCCGGTCCGGCGGCGGAGGTGCCGAGGCCCGATCCCGACCTGGACCGGGCGCCGCTGGGGATCGACTATTCCTCCTATCACATGGCGACCCGCGACCTGGGCAGGGAGAGCGCGGCCGTGCTGACCGGTTACAGCTCGACCTTCCAGACCCCCAGCCGCGACGGACGGGTCCAATGCAGCCAAGAGGCCATGGCCTTGGTGCCGGGCCGCCGCCCCGACGGCGCCCGCCTGGAAGGCAAAGTCACCTTCGATCTCGAGACGCCGCTCGGAAGCGAGGTGAAGGTGGAGGCCAAGAGCCGGGTGACCGCCCGCGAGGTAACGGTCTGGGGCGCGGTCGAAGTGGACGGGGTCCCCGTCTTCGAACGCCGCTGGCACTCCTGAGCTGACGGATGGCCGGAGTGGAGAGTCGGGGATCGGCGGCTGCCGGACATTTCGAGTTCTCCCCCGACTACGCAGTACCCCCGGGAGAAACCCTGCTGGATGTCCTCGAGGAGCGGGAAATGAGCCAGGCCGAGCTGGCTCGTCGTGCGGACCTTTCCGCCAAGCACCTCAAACGGCTCATCGAGAGTCGTGCGCCCCTCAGCACCGATGTTGCCCTCCGGCTCGAGCGGGCGACGGATGTGCCCGCCCGATTCTGGCTGGACAGGGAGAGCAATTACAGAGAACGGCAGGCTCGCCTCGCCGGGCGCCTTCATCAAGACCGGCGGTAGCCGCATGATCGGGGGAACGGATTGCGGGATCGGCTGATATTCGAGGAAACCGGTATTTGATGTGAGGCGCGGCGGGCGGGGGTGCCCTGCCGCCGGGGGTGTCGCCCATCCTCGGCGTCCTACGATTGGGCCGTGAGCGTTCCGAACCTGCGAGGAGGACCAATGCCGGAAGTCATCGAGGAAGGCGTCTTCGAACCCGCCGACTACGAAGCGGAGCTGGCCGCGGCCCCTACCAACCATATGGTGGGCACCAAGCTCGTCTACGAGAACGATCGGGTGGGGGTGTGGGAGATACGGCTCCAACCCGGAGAGCGGGCCGCCTTCCATGTCCACGACAAGCCCTACTTCTGGACGGTGGTGGACGCCGGGGTGGGCCGCCAGCGCTCGGCCGACGGCACTTATGCGGTGCGGCGCTACGAGGTGGGCGACACCAGCTTCGGAGACCACTCGGAGCAGGACGCCATGATCCACGACTTCGAGAACTACGGCGACGCTGAGATGCGGTTCATAACCGTCGAGCTCTACGGCTGAGGTCCGGCCCGCGTCCCCGCCCGTCCTCCGCCTCCGGGCAACGGGATCGGGGAGTACGATCCGGGTCCTGCGAATCGAGGAGGCAGGTAAATGGGAATCAGGCTCTATGAGTTCCTGGATGTATCGGCCGGGCTCCAGGCGGGTCAGTTCGGTATCGGCGCCCGCCGCGGGCTGGACAGCCTCGACGACCTGGACCCTATCTACAAGCGGCTGCTCGACGAGCCGGTAACCGCTGTGATGAGCGTCATCGCCGCGGACGGAAGGCCGAGCCTCACCCCGATGTGGTTCGACTATCAGGACGACAAGGTCCTGATCAATGCGGCTTCGCACCGCCGCAAGACCGCCTGGATCAGGGCCAATCCCGAAGTCTCTCTCATCCTGGTCAACCCCGAGAACCCCTACCACTGGGTGTCGATGAAGGTGACGGTGGAGCGGGAGATCTCCGAGGACGACCCCGACGAGGGGCCCAGGGTCACCGCCCATCTGGACGGTATCTGGACGAAGTACACCGGCGCCGAGCCGCCCTACGCCCTGCGCGATCCCTCGATCGAGGAGCGGCGGGTGCTGTTCGAATGCCGGGTGGACAAGGTTTCGACCTTCGGCCGGCCCTGACCAGGCCTCGCGGCCGCCGCTCCAACCGGAATCTGCGGGGGCGTCGTCCGGTTGCCGCCCGGGAGGGTGCTGAGCGATGACGGCGCTTCCTGGCCCGCCCCCCGCTGACCAGGCATTTCATCAACGACCGGCAACCCGCCGGCGTATAGCTCAGCCTCCCAAGGTGGCCGTCGTAGGCGGATCGGTGGGCGGCCTCACCGCGGCGCTGGTGTTGCGCGACCTCGGATGCGAGGTCGATGTGTTCGAGCGTTCGACCGCGGAGCTCGAGGGCCGCGGCGCCGGCATCGCCCTCCATCCGATCACGGTCCGCTACTTCGAGCAACACCGGCCGCCGGATCTGGCCGGAGTGGTGGTCGAGCTTCCCTGGCTGCGTTTCCTCGACCGGGGCGGCGCCGTCCGTTACGAGGAGCGGATGAACTACCGCGTCAGCTCGTGGAACACCCTCTACCGCAACCTGCTGGCCGCTTTCGACCCCGGCCGGTATCACCTCGGGTGCGAGATGGTAGGGCTCGACCAGGACCCCGACCGGGCCACGGTCCGGTTCGCAGGCGGCGGGACGGCCGCCGCCGACCTGGTGGTGTGCGCGGACGGCATATCGTCTCGCGCCCGGGCCATCCTCCAACCCCGCGCGAAGCTCCGTTACGCCGGGTATGTGGCCTGGCGGGGCGTGGTCCCCGAATGGGAGCTGACCCGCAGCACAGCCGAGCGTTTGGGGGACGCCATCACCTACCACCTCACCGACCGGGGCCATATTCTCCTCTACCCCATTCCGGGCCGGGCGGGCGAGACGGCGCCGGGCCGCCGTTTGCAGAGCTTCGTCTGGTACCGGAACTACGCCGAGGGAGGCGAGCTGGAAGATCTGCTCACCGACCGGACCGGGGCCCGGCGGGGATCTTCGGTGCCTCCCGGTTGGTTGCGCGGCGAACATGCCGCTTGGGCCAGGGAATACGCCGCCGCCCATTTCCCGCCGCCGGCGGCCGAGGTGGTGGCCGGGACGAGAGACCCCTTCGTCCAGGTCGTTTTCGATGCGGCGGTGGATCGTATGGCCTTCGGGCGTATCTGTCTGATAGGCGACGGGGCGGTGTCCGTCCGCCCTCACGCCGCCGCCGGGACGGCCAAGGCCTGCGCCGATGCCTGGGCGCTGGGCGCAGCCCTCCGGAAGGCGGAAGGCGACGCGGTTGCCGCCCTCGAGGCTTGGGAAGGGCCCCAGCTCGAGCTCGGACATGCCCTGCTGGAGCGGGCCCGCTGGATGGGCGACGGGAGCCAGTTCCGCCGCGACTGGACGCCGGGCGACCCGCGGCTCCGGTTCGGGCTCTACGAGCCGGGAGACGCGGTCTTCCCGAGCGGGGATGCACAAGGCGGATGGGACAGGGCAGAACGGGAACCCGTGAGGCGGCCGGAGGCTGAGGAATGCGGGCCGCGGCGCTGATCGTCCGGCGCGGCCCCTTCGCCATGCAAGGGGAGGAGGCGGCCCGGGGTCTCCGTCTCTGGGCGCGTCTCGACGGCATCGACTTGGATCTCGTGGACGATCCCTCGCCGGAATCCGCGGAGGGTGTATATCACCGCTGGCTGAGGGAGGACCGGATGGACCTGGTGCTCGGTCCCTACGGGAGCGGTCTCGTTCGCCGTGTGCTGCCGGCGGTGGACGGGGCGGGAAAGGTGCTCTGGAACCATGGAGGCGCCGCCGACGACCTCGCCCGGCCCGGGGCGGCTGCGGTGGCGGCGCCGGCTTCTACCTACCTGGCGGGGGTGGTCAGGCTTTGCGCCCGCCGGGGCATCGGACGCCTGGTGATCCTGACGGGAAAGGGGCCCTTCGCCGCGGCGACGGCCGAAGGCGCCCTGGCCGAGGCCCGGAGGTTGGGAATCGAAGCGAAGCCCGCCCCCGCAGGCCTGCGCCGCCCGGTCGATCCGGGAGGGGCGGTCCTCATCACCGCCGGTTTCCAGGAGGATGCGGCGATCGTGGAATGGATCAGGACGGGCGGTGAGCAACCCGGCCTGCTGGGATGCGTGGCCGCCGGGGTGCCGCAGTTCGGTGCGCTGCTGGGGTCCCGCGCGGAGGGGGTGGTCGGCCCGACCCAATGGATACCCGGAGCGGCCGTTCCCGAGATAGGTCCGTCCGGATTGCGATTCCTCCGCCTGTACGAGGAGGAATTCGGGATGACGCCCGGGTACGTGGCGGCCCAGGCCGCCTCCGCCGGTTTCCTTGCGTCCGCCGTCCGCCGCCTCGGCATGGAAAAAGACGGCATATCCACGTGGCGCACCTCCACCCTGCTGGGAACTTTCGCCCTCGACGAGAGGTGGCGGCAGGTGGGGCACTCCGTCTCGACCATCCGATGGCGCCAAGGCCGTATGGAGCGGGTGCCGGTTTGATTCCGGGTGCTCAGAAGCCCGTTTGGGAGTCGAGCCGTTAGAAGGCGGTCGAGTTTGGCCCCGAACAGTGGACGCCGGTACCGACGACTTCGAGTTTCAGGGGTCGGCGGGCCGCGAGGCAGGACTCCCGGGGCGGGTGGCTTTCCCGCCGTTCGCCGCCGGAACCGGGGATCTCGGAGGAACACCTGCCCACGAACCTCGGAGACCTAGCCTGATCTTCAAGTTTTCTGCCCTTTGATTTATGGTGGGGGTGTGACCGTTAAGTTTTGGTTAGGGTGACGGTCTGATCTTCAAGTTTTCCGCCTTTTGGTTTATGGTGGGGGTGTGACCGTTAAGTTTTGGTTAGGGTGACGGTCTGATCTTCAAGTTTTCTGCCTGTTGGTTTATGGTGGCTCTAGGATGAGGGGATGGAGCAGCTGATGCAATTGGGCCGTCGCTGGCCGGTCGAAGGTGTTGATGGGGAATCATATGAAGCTTTCTACCCTGATCGACTACCCAGGTCGGTCGATCTGTCGAGGCAGAGGACGCCCTCTATAGATTAGAAAAGCTGGTTGATCTGAGGGAGTCATACCGAACGCGGATCATGCGGAATAGCCGTAGCGGAACCCTGATCGGATTGGTGGACGAATTGTTCGCCAACCCGATACTCACGGCGCGTAGAGCAGCGGATAGGTTAGGTGTATCCATCCCCACAGCGTTGAAAGCCATGGGCAAGATGGTCGAGATGGACATCCTGGAAGAAATGCCGCCGGGTCCGCGCAAGCAACGGCGGTTCGTCGCCGATGAAGTGATGGCTGCTCTGGACGACGAATGGCGGTAGGTTTGCCGGCCGGATCATCTCCACCATCCACCGACTGCAGAGGGGCCGCTGATTGGAGATCCTCCTATTCGGGAAAGGGAGATGTTCTGTCCCAGAAACCGTAATGTCGCATCTTGGTGTGGACGGCGTTGGCTTCAGCAGGATCGACAAAGCCGTGGTCGGTTGCGTCGATGAGGATCCTACGGATTCTCAGGTAGGGGTGATCGGGGCGTAATGCTCGCATCGCCCGAAGAGCGTCGTTGTCGTCCGTAACCAATGTCCATCCCCGTTCGATGGCGATTGCCAGGGACGCTGCTTCCCCATTGCCGAGCGAAAAGGTGATGCCCAAGTCATCACGAGTGCCATCCTCTGAAGTCAGCCGTGCGTAGAGTCTCCGTTCCTGCCGGGTCATATCGACGCTGGAGGTTCCTTCCGAGAGGCAGTCATGGATGGCGGACAGCCGCGCGGCTAAACGCTTCGCTTGTTTACGCTCGACCGGTATCAGCCTCGTATTAACGGCGCGGCGTTGCTGATAGCGGACACTCCTGGCCATCTCGCTCAGTGGAGTGCTGTTGTTCCGATCTTCGGGGTTGTAGACGATACGTGACACCATGATCTGTCCGCCGAGAACCCGTGAGAGCAGATCGAACCGTTCCACCAGCAGGAAGTAGCGGAGGACAACGGTGTCTACGACGGCTGGTCTAGGAGGCGACTCCGGTGATTTCATATTCCTTGATTTCTCTATCGTGGTCGTATGAACCGGGGAAAGGCCGGTCTGTGACCAAGTGCTCGATTTCGTCGATCGAGAGCCCGGTCATCTCAGCAGCGGTGGGTACCGATATACGATCTTCCCGCACGGCCCGCCTCAGCAGGCGAAGGAACCGACCGGGAAAACGACCGGCGCCCAATTCATCGAGGTCCTGGCTGTGCTCCCTCTCCGCGATCTCGTAACCGAGGGCGCGGGCGAGCCCGACCGGTTGAACCGACCGGAAGGAGCGGTAGTCCTGCTGCGTCAGGAAGCCGCCCTGCTGCAACCTGACCAGAGCCGTTGCGTAGGAGACGTTGAAATAGCGCTGTAGGTGTATGACATCAGCAGGTTCCGCGATCCGCGGCCCGATGCTGTGATCTTCCATTATCCGTCGGATGCCCTCGGTGGGCATGAGGAACTCCCCGGCGAACCGGTCCGCGAACCTCTCCTGTGGGCTCTTGGCGACGCCTGACAGGAGGAACCTCGTCTTAGGGCCGCTGTGGAAGAGGGCATGGGCGAGTTCGTGTGCGATGGTGAAGCGCCTGCGCCCCAGCGTCATCCCGACGTTGACGAGAAGCGAGAAGCCAATGGCAGGATGGGTGAAGAACCCACCAGATATCGTCTCCGAGAGGTCGGAACCGAGCGAGCTGCGGTAGACCGTTACGCCGAGCAGCGCGCACAGGGCGTCGATGTCCGTGATGGGGCCTAAGCCGATACGGAGGTGGGCCCGGACCTCTTCGGCCTTGCGCCTGGCGTCTTCCCGCGTTCCTTCCCCTTCGATCGTCAGGAAGGGGCTCTCGTGCATGCCGCGCAGCTCCACGCCGACCAGATCCGCAAGCCGCTCGTACCGGTCGAGGAAGTCCCGAAAGTCTTGGATGCCGGGCCGAGCGCCGGGCGGGGCATCGGTTCCACCCCCTCGGAACAACATCTCCGCCTCGTCGGGCTTCTTGCTGCCCTCACCGCTCAGCAGGTCGGCGGCGTTGGTGCGGTAGAGCCGGGTCAACGCCGCCAGCTGCGGGTCGTTTGGCTCCCTGCGCCCGTTCTCCCAGTAGCTGATCATCGCCCTGGTTACTCCCAGCGCGGCGGCCGCATCGTCCTGCCGGTAGCCCATCCGCTCCCGCGCCCGAGTCAGTCCAGCCTCGAGTCCCATCGTCCTCCCGTCCCGTTGCGCGATCAAGGGTAGCCATCCTGAAAGCGCAACAAGGCGCTCCTTCTGTTATGCTTTTCAGAGCTTGTCCAAGATTTTCGTAACAAAGGAGAAATCATGACCGCAAGAGAGCTCATCGAGGAAATCCGTAAGCAGATCGCCGCGGACGATGCTGCTTTGGTGGAGGCCCGGCGGCGGCGTGATGCGGTCCGCGCGGCGGCGCAGACCTTCTCGGGTGCCCTTAGAACATTCAGATCCGGCTCCCTGGCCACCGGCTTCGTGAATCATCCGGTGGCGGACGCCGACTGCGGGCTGGTGCTCGACAGGCGGTGCTACACGAATCTGGGACCGGATGGAGGTGGTGAGTTGCCTTATACCATCGTGGATCGAATCCACGATCACATTCGGCCCGTACTCCGACTGACAGATCCGGCGGTGTCAATACGCAAGATGAAGAGGGGCCTCCTCGTAGGGTTCAATGCGCCCCTCGACGCGGAACAGGATCCCACCGTCGATCTCGTCGTCGCCCTGAACCGCCGGGAGGATGACGCCCTTTGGATTCCCAACCTCGACAGGAACCGGTGGGATCCCAGCCACCCAGAGAAGCATGTAGACCTGTTCACTTCCGGTTCTCCGGAGCTTCGTCGGACGAGAGCGCAGGTCGCCCGACTGGCCAAGGCACAGGTCAAGCAATTCAGCCCGCCGACCCTGTCGAGCTTCAATGTGGCCGCCCTCGTCTGGGAAGCGATTCAGCAACCCGAGCCGCTGTTTTCTGCCTTGCGCAGGCTCTTCGCCCATGCCGCCGCCACACTTCCCTGGCGGTTGACCTGCGATCCCGCTGGCGTCTCGGATCCGATACCCATTCCCGATGACCTCGACACCGAGGTCATCGCCCACTGCCTCCAGCAGGCCGCAAGCGGATTGGAGCAGGCGATCGAGGCAGGGAACGACGAGGAGAAGGTCCTGTTGGCTCTTGCCAAGGTTTTCCCGAACTACCTGGAAAAGCCGAGTGTCTTGAAGGAACGAAGCCGCATGGCATCAAAGTTGCGGCGGGCCGCGCCTGTCGCCCTGTCCGGGCTCGGCACAGTACCTCCTACCACTTCATACGGAGGCAGGGGCATGAGTCGGCGACGCCGTGTTATAGGAAAGCCGCCTAGCGGGCCTTGGTACGGAGATTTCAAGCAGCGCCGCGGCTTCGAGCGCGGATTCTGCCCAGCCGCTCCGGGGCGGTCGGGTCGAGCGTGCCGTTATAGGGGAGCTCTCGGTTACATGTACAGGCTACTGGTGGATGTGCCCACTTATGGGGTCCGGAAGGTGTCGATCTTCTTCCCTAGGAAATATCCTATGGCCCCCAGCGTTTTCGCCGATGGACCTCACTTGAGCCGCCACCGTTTCAGGGATGGAAGCTTGTGTATGTGGTACCACAGTGATCCTCCCGAGAGGCGCTGGCGCTTTAGCGACGGCCTTCCTCTCTTGGTCGGCCACACCGAGCTGCATCTGTTCAAGGAGAGTTGGTTCATCGACACCGGTGAGTGGCTCGGTGCCGAGATACTTCATCAACCGGGCCCATCCGCCTCATGACCACTCTTTGGTGGCCTGTGATCGCCGCCGCGGGCGTTTCCGCTGTTGTCTCTCTGACGGTCCTGTGGTGGAACATTCGACAGGCGAGGCTGGACCGCCATCGTGAGCTGTTCGGGCAGGCGTTTGCGGCCGTTGCTGACTACCGAGAGTTTGCATACATCGTCCAACGACGTGACGGCTCAGATGAAACTCGGACTGCCATCAACCGCGACCTGAGCAAAGTTCAATCGGAATTGCACCGTTACGAAGCCATGATCCGGGTGGAATCACCGCGTGTAGCCGTTCGATACTCGGAGTTGATACGCTGGACCCGAAGGGTCGCCGGCGCAGTCATCAAGAAAGGATGGAGTACTCCACCTGCTCAGAGCGACGAGCGGATGAATGTTTCGTCTGTAGACCTTTCACCCCTCGATTCGTATGAGGATGGCTTTCTCCGCGCTGCGCAGAGGCATCTGTACTTTCGGTGGAGGATCGTTCGCCGCTCAGAGCGCCCGGGTCGATGATGCGTCGAACCTTCCGGACCGAGGCATCGGAGAACAGAAAGACTGCGGCCCCCGAGAATCCCGGGGGCCGCAGTTCGGCTCGTTTGATTTGTCGGCTCGGGGTCAGCCCTGGGGTACGTCTCCGCCGGGGCCTACGCCGGTGCCCAGCGGGGCGTTGATCCAGGCCACCAGGTCCTCGCGCTCCAGGAGCCGGTTGAACCAGACTTCCTGCACCTCGTGGTCCTGCCAGTCGACGCCTTCGGCTATGTAGCCCTCCTCGCGCCCCGACTCGAAGGAGTCGGCCACCACGTTGCCGAAGTAGGTGATCTCACCGGGCGTGAACATGTAGTCCTTGGCATCCTCCAGGAGCGGGAAGTAGTTGAGTTCCGTCATGATGCGGGATGTCACGAAGGCACCCAGGCTGGTGCCGCCGGTCTGGTCCTTGGCCTCCTCGCCTGCGTACTCGCCCACGATCTCTGGGTACTCCTCCAGGTAACGGGATGCCCGGTACCAGACGGCCAGCGAGCGCAGCACCGTCTCCGGGTTCTCCTCCAACCAGTCGGCCCGCACGCCCTCCGTGGAGTAGAGGATCGCCGAGGCGCCGAACAGCTCCAGCGGCGCCGCCACCACGTACTCTCCGGCCAGCTCCTCCGAATACAGCATCCGGGCCTGGGCAGACAGGTTGCCCGTGTAGTAGTCGGCTTCGCCGTTCAGGTAGGAGAAGTTCATCGACTCCATCGTCGGGTAGTACGTGAACTCCACGTCCTCGAACTCGAGGCCGATGTTCTCGAGCAGGCCCCGCTCGAAGGTGGTGGGGAACCCCTCGGTCTTCACGAACTTCTTGCCCCGGAAGGATTCGGCCAGCTCGGCCTTGGCGGCTTCTTCATCGCCCAACCGTTCCAGAGCCTCTTCGTACACCACCGCCTCACCGGCTCTTCCGATCAGCACGAAGCCCTGGTACTGGTTGGTGATCAGGTAGTTCCGGTACTCCGGGAACTCCTCGATGATCGTGCCGTAGCAGATCTGGCACGAGAACAGCATGTCGATCTCGTCGGTCTGGAGCTGCGTGTAGGGGATGCTGACGAACGGGATTATCTCCAGATCGAGGCCGATCCGTTCGTCCATCCCTATCGACGCGGCGTAGGACCAGAGCCGGTCGTCGTACGAGGGGGTGGCGCCGATCCTGATGACGCCGCCCTTGGGCTCGTCGGGCGGGGCGGTCAGATGGCTGAGGTCGGAGTCCATGGATTCCTCTTCCATGGGTTCTTCCTCGTCCATCTCCATCGACTCTTCTTCCTCCATCTCCATGGGTTCCTCTTCCATGGAGTCGTCGGCTGCCGGGGCGGCCGCAGCGGCAGTGGTCTGTGGAGCTTGGGTAGTTTCGGCGGGCTCATCCCCGTCTCCGCCGCAGGCCGCGGCGAGCATCGACAAGACGGCCAGCAACGAGATCACTTTCCACCAGCGGTTACGCATGTTTCCCTCCCTCGGACGAGCGGATGCGCGCGCCTTTCGCCCGTTCTGTTTCCGCCCGCTCGCAACCTATGATGCTTACCGAGGGCCGGTATGTCAACAGGCAGCTCGATACGATGACCGGGTGGACCCCTCATAACTTCCCTTCTAGATGGGGAAGCAACGCCCCGAACGGAGACACCGAGATGGGAGTTCGGCCGTGAGCTACAGGATCATGTTCGATGTGCGGGCGCCGATGCGGGACGGCGTGCTGCTGTCCTCGGACGTGTACCTGCCGCAGGAGGGGGACCGGTTTCCGGTTCTGCTGTGCCGCACCATCTACAGCAAGGAGAGCCGCCCGGAGACCGACGGCGCCCGCCCGTCCGGTTATGTGGGCTGGGGGGAGGAGTTCCTGGCGGCGGGGTATGCGGTGGTCATCCAGGACTGCCGGGGGCGTTACGACTCCGATGGCGTATGGGAGGTATACGTCCAGGACGAGGACGGTCATGACACCGTGGAGTGGCTGATCAGCCGGCCGTGGTGCGACGGCAACGTGGGCATGTTCGGCATCTCCTACGTGGGGTTCACCCAGATGCATCCCGCCCCGCTGGCCTCCAAGGGGCTCAAGGCAATACTGCCCATCGCGGCCACGCCCGACGGCTTCGATCTCTTCTGGCAGCAGGGCGCCTTCCTGCTCCAACAGGCCGGCCATTTCCTCCAGATAGGCCGCCGCACCAGCCACGCCCAGGGAATGGCGATGCTGGCCGGACTCCCGGCCGGAACGATGGGGGTGGGGGGAGGCAAGGCCGGCGAAACCCCCGGCGACCTCTCCTACCTCTACGAGCGGCTGCCGATCTACTCCGCCTTCGACGAGTTCGACGACGTCAAGATATGGAAGGAGCTGCTCGACCACAACACCCTCGACGACTACTGGCGCAGGCGGGTGGTGAACGACCGGTACCGCACCATCGAGGCGCCCGCCTATTTCCTGACCGGATGGTGGGACTGCACCGTCCGCCACATGTTCGAGGCCTTCGTGAACTGGAGGGCGCATGCCGAGCCGGAAGCGGCGGCCAGGACCAAGATCATGTGCGGGCCGTGGACGCACACCCGGATCGGGGTGGCCGACTGGGGTCAGGACGTTCACTTCGGCTCGGACGCCGAGCTCGACATCATCGGCCTGCACAGGTATTGGTACGACCAGCGGCTGAAGGGCATCCCGACCGGGGTGGACGAGGAAGCCCCCCTTCAGCTCTTCGTGTGCGGGGACAACGTGTGGCGCGGGGAGTACGAGTGGCCGCTGGCCCGCACCGAGTGGCGGTCCCTGTTCCTGCGCGGGGGAGGGTCCGCCAACACCAGGCGCGGGGACGGACGGCTCGACTGGGCGGCCCCGGATGCGGATGCGGCGGATACATCTCCGTCCGAGGCGCCGGACACTTTCGTATACGACCCGGCCGATCCGGTTCCGACCATGGGCGGCCAGGTGGCCTACGTGGACCGGAGCGGCCCCCGCGACCGCTCGGCCATCGAGGACCGTTCGGATGTCCTGGTGTATACCGGGTGCCTGCTGGACGAAGATATAGAGGTCACCGGGCCGGTGTCGGCGGTGCTGTTCGCGGCTTCGTCGGCCCCCGACACCGATTTCACCGCCGTGTTGGTGGACGTGCTGCCCGACGGGAGGGCCGTCAACGTCACCGAGGGGATCGTCCGGGCCAGGTGCCGGGAGGGCCGCCAGGCGCCTTCCCTGATCGAGCCGGGGCGGGTGTGCGAATACCGGATCGACCTGTGGGAGATATCGTGGGTGTTCAAGGCGGGGCACCGGATCCGGCTGGAGGTGTCGAGCAGCAACTTTCCCCGCTTCGACCGCAACACCAACACGGGAGGGGTGATAGGCCGGGAAGCCGAATACCGGACCGCCCGCCAGACGGTGTTCCACGACGCGGAGCGCCCCGCCCGCCTGATCCTGCCGGTCATACCCCGGTAGGAGGGCGGCCTCCGCCGGTTGAACGCCTGACTCATTGTCTGGCTCGGCGGAACCCCCGAGACCCCGCGGAACCCCCAAGACCCATCCGCCGCACCAACCGCATCAAAGGTCGCCGTAAGGGACATCCCCGCAGAACCCCCGAGACCACTTCGAGGCCCATCCGAGACCGCGAAAAACCGCCGCCCCCGGCCCCTTCCCTCTGGGCCCAGCCCCCACCGCCGCCACTCAGGATCGGACCACTGTTTCCGGCGCGTGGGCCCTGACTCCGAGGGCCTTGGGCCGGGTGGAGCAGTGGAGTCCGTTGTGATCACCGCCTCTCTCTAGAACTCGGCTGTGATGTTTGTGCTTTGGTAACTATCACTATACATCATAACAAGGACAGATTCAATACCCTTGTGGTCGGGGATCGTTTGCGCCCGCCGCGGATTCCCGGCCCTGCTCTCAGCCGCCCTCGACCTCGAAGGCGGCCACCGCTTCGATCCGGAACGGCTCCTCGTCCCCCAGGTAGCAGAGAATGCCGTAGGTGTTGTCAAACATGGTGCGGTTGGCGCCGATCAGCTGGTTGGCCGGGGCGCGCACCTTCCTCGTCTGGGTCACCCAGTCCGGGGAATCCTGGTTCTCTTCCGCCTCGCCGCTCTCGACGTAGGCGGCCAGATCCTCGAAGGTCTTGTCGTCGGGGAAGCGGAGGATGTCCATGCGGGCCCGGGTGCCGCTGCGGTTGTCGAGCACCACGCGCACCGGACCGGGGTCCACCGTCTCGGGACCTATGTAGGTGCAGGTTTCCCCGTCGTATATAACGGTGGGCAGGTCGGCCCGGTCGACGAACTGCCCGAAGGTGGAGACGGTGGTCTCCGGCTCGGCGGCCTCGGCGGGCTGTGCCTCGCCATCCGAGGCGGGCTGCTCCGCCGCGCCGCCGTCCCCTCCTCCGCACGCCGCGGCGAACAACACCACTGCGGCCAGACAAGCCTGCCAGGTTCGACACCGCACGCCACCCTCCTCGTTGGGCTTCCGCGATTGTAGGCCGCCCAGGTTCGGGACAGCCTGCCCACCCGTTCCGGCTCGACTCCATGGGTCTCCGATCCGGGCTGCCGCCGGTCTCCATCCTGTTTGTCATACCCCGTCTGTATGTTGACAAGCCGATAGAAAGAGCGAACGGGTGATCGCCCCGGTCGAGGAGGCAACAACAATTGTCACACGGTATCTGTATCTTTGCCGAGATCGACAAAAATGATATTCGGTGTAGGAGCCGAGGAAGGTATGACGGATCGATGAGGTGCCGTCGATGAGTTTCGAATTCGATTACGGGTCCTCAGGTGGCGGATCGGCGGGCGGCCGCCGCCCGGGGTCGAGAGGGCGCCGGGCAAGGCCCCCGCGCCGCCGCGGCGGGATGATCTGGGTTCTGTGGTTCTGCGCCGCTCTTCTCGGTGCGGGCGCGTCCGTATCCCTGGCGGTCGTCGCGGGCGAGGTGCGGGCCATCGGCGACGCCGCCTTCTGGAGGGCCGCGATAGGGATCGCGGCGGCGCTCCTTCTGTCCCTCCCCGGGTTCTCCTTCTATTGGCTCGCCCGCTCCAGGGAACACCACAACTGGCACGAACGGGTGTGGCGCCCAACCGCCTTGGTCAGGATCTCGTTGCTTTCCTCGGTTGGAGCGGCCCTCTGGTGTGGATACCTGATCGCCGTACGCGTGGCGCGTGAGTGGCCGACATGAGCAGGGCGCGCCGGGTATGGGAACGGTGGATCGGTTCGGTACAGGTCATCATCTGGGCCGTGGTGATCGTCGCCGCCGGGGTCATGTCTCCGGTCTTGCCTTCCGCCGCCCAGGAATCATCGAGCGGCCAGACCGCCGGAGGGTGGTGCCCGGCCGGTACGGAGTCGTTGGATGTACTGATCCTCATGGACGAGTCGAGGTCTCTGAGAAGGACGGATCCGGACAGGAAAAGAATTGAGGCGGTGGAGACCCTCATCGGCTCGTTTGAGGAGGAGTCGGCCAGAGGAGTGCGGGTAAGGGTGGCATTAGCCGCCTTTGGAACCGAATTCGATCTGCGAAAGGATTTCACTGACCTGAGGGCGGAAGGCACGGAGAATCTCATCGCCGAGGTCAAGGGGTTCAACCAGGACGACTGGAACACCGACTACGTGCTCGCCCTATACGGCGTGCTCGGTCTTGACTGGTCCGCCGAGTGCAACAAGGTCGTCTGGTACACCGACGGTGAACACGATTTGACCGACGCACCCAGGGGCGGCAGTGTCAGCAGGGCGCCTCGCGACTACGACGCTCAGGGGCGGGAGATTGAGAACGCAACCGTCGGCCGCGCCGTACAGGAGTTGCTGATTCCGGCGGTGTGCGGCGGCGAAGAGGCAGATGAGGTCGCTTCTGGATACGGTGATCTGTCCGACAAGCTCAAGGAACGCGAAGTGGAGATCGAATTCGCCCTCTATTACTTCGGTGAGCTTGAGGAGGGCGATTCCAAGGCTCTTATCGAGAGTATGGAGAGGAAGGAATGCGGAGACGGCATCGAAATTGTTACGCGAGAGATTGATCAAGGAAAGACCATTGTCATCGAGCCCCCTATCACTACTACCACTATAACTACTATTACTCCTACTACTACAACCACGACCACTCTCCCACCACCTCCTCCGCCGGTCTGCCAGGGGCTTCCCGAACCGCAGTGGAACGCCGGAAGAGACATCGTATGGTCGGGCGTCCTTCCTGATGGAATAGCGCCGGCGTTCGTGCGTTCGGTGATCATCAGGGCGACCGGAGACCGCCCTAGATTGTCGACCGACCACCCTTCCGCCGTCGAGGAAGAAGACGGCGCCGCCCGTCGGCTCACATTGGACTTTTCGGAACAGCCCTTGTCTTCGTATTCCCCGGCTGATATCGCTGTTCAGGGAGAGGGGGTAGACGAATCTTGCCTGGCGGTGGTGCTCAACCCGCCCGCCCTCGAAGCGCGTGTCGTGACCAGTCCGATCTTCCCCGACACCCCTGGCGTCGAGATACAGGTCCAGACAGACGGAACCTCCCTCGCAGAAGCCGATGAGGAATACCTGACGGTGTCTATAGACGGCGGAGAACACCTGAGGCCCGATGCGGTCGACGGGGGGCGGTTACGCCTGCCGCCGCAGGATGAGGTCGGCGATCATGCCTTCGAGGTCAGGCTGGAGTCCCTCTATTCCGATCCGGCCATTGCATCCGGCGCTTTCACCGTCTCTCCCAAACCGGACGGCCCCATCCTCGGACTGGCCGGATCCGGGTTGGAACCGGTCGCGGACACCGAGTTCACCATCCCGATCACCATCGACGACGAAGGTCGGGAGGGAGAGATCCGCCTGCTGCCCGCCGATCCCATCGTGGGCACCGACGGGGCGGCGGTGAGCGTGGAGGTTCTGTTCCCGGACGGCAGCCCCGTATGGAGCTCGGGCGATCCCTTGCCCGACGCCCTCACCGTTGTCCTCGGCGATTCCGTTCAGACCCCTGAAGACCACGTTCTTCACTTCGACTACGAAAGCGACCCATCGGACCCGGCCGGCGATCTTCAGAAGATTCCGATCGCTGTGCCGGTCGACATCGACCATCCCCGCAACCTGGTGCTCGAGGCGTTCATCACGGCCGCCTTGCTGTTCTTGTTGTTGCTGATCATCTGGGCCTGGCTCTTCGGGATCAACCGGATCGCCGGACGCATCCGCCGCCCGAGAAGGATGCGCTACAGCCGCTTCCGCGTCGATGAAGGGTGGGCGCTCGCCGCCGACCTCACACGCGATAGTCACCGCTCGGTCAAACACACCCCGGGTTGGCTCAAAGGGGGTCGGCTGCGGGCCACGCGCAAGACGCCCTTGCGGGCATGGCGCTTTCCCTATGTGGATCTGTCGATGGAAGGCAGCCGCCGGTTCATAGGAATGATCGGCGGGGGTGTGGTCGCTACAGAGATTTCAGGCCGATCGGAGAAACTACCATCCGAAAGTCGGCTGCACAATCCCATCGTGCTGGTAGACGTGTCCGATGGGCCGCCCTTCGAAGGAGTGGTGATGGCGCCCATCGATTCATCGAGAGACAGGTCGAGGCCTGCCGAGGAGCAGCTCGCCGAGCACGTACGGAGGGCGCTTGAGCAGCTGCCTAGACCAGATCAGATAACACGCGACCTGAAGTAGGGAGAATCATGCTTAGAAAGTTCCTGATAATCGGACTGGGCGGTTCCGGCGGCCTGACCTTGCGCTACCTGAAGCAGCATCTGGAGGAGAGGCTCGAGGAGATCGGCTGGGACGAAGGGATGCCCAAAGGCTGGCAGTTTCTCCATATTGACACTCCGACCCGACCGGAAAACCCGCCGTTGCCGGGGTCTCCGGCACTGCTGGATCCCGACGAGTATCTTCCTCTGGTTAGTCCGGGGATCAACCTCGAGACCATCGTCGGCCGCTTGGAGGCAAAGGGACAGGACTTCGCGGGCCGGTTGGTGCCCTCCCATATGTACGGTATTCCCATCCGTGAGGGTGCTGGCCAATATCGGGCGGTGGGCCGGATTATAGGTTTGTATTACGCCGACCGTATAAAGCGACGTCTCACCATCAAGAGAACAGCGCTCATGTCGGCCGGGGCAGCCCCCCAACTAGACCTGCTGGCCGAACAGTTCTTTGGCGACCGGTTGACGGGTGAGTCCTCGGATCCGGTAGCTATTGTTATTTCGTCTTTGGCGGGTGGCACCGGGGCGGGCATCCTGATCGACGTATGCGATATACTCCGAGCGGGCGGACGAGAATGGTTGGGCCATTCGATCGGCATTCTCTACTCGGCAGATGTTTTCGCCGAACTTGGCCCCGACGCTGGTGCCGGTATCCAGCCCAACACTGCTGCGGCAGTGGCTGAGCTGCTCCATGGGTACTTTGCCGACGGGTTATTCACCCCGCCGGATGGGGGTGCTATCCAGCAACGTTCCGGTCCGGCTTTTCCATATCTAGTCGGTCATGCCAACACCAAGGGCGTGAGCTTCGGCAACCAGGTTGCTGTTTACCGGTTCATGGCGCGTTGCCTCTCGGCGGTGATGACGGATTGGCACATCCAGAACGAATTTACCACCAGGATGATCGCCAACTGGGACGTGCGGACCGGGAAATTCCCGGATAGCTCAGATTCGTGGATGTTGCCTTCGCCTCACCGTTACCAGGGGGCTCTCCAGGCCCTCGGGTTTGCGGAGGTGGACCTCGGGGTGAGCCGGTTGAGGGCGTACGCCGAACAACGGATCACCCGTGATGCGGTCGAGTGGGTGCTCGATGGACACATGAAATTGGCCGAGGAGTGGCCTGACTACGAGAGAGCTACCGTGGAGGAGGTAGTCGAGGGTCTGGCCGATCAGGCTTTCACCAGGTTCCTGAACGACTGTGGCCTCAACGAACGAGGACGCGAGCACAACCAGATCCTCGACGCGATCGCAGTGTCTGATGAAGAACTCCGAGCTGAATGCACCCGCGTTGCCAGGGAAGTCCATGAGGGCGGTCGAGAACATTTCGGAAAGAAGGCCCGCGTCGGGGAATGGGTGGACTTTATCGTCGATGAGGTGAGAGCGCGTCGGGCTGGAGTACTCAAGTATCTGGAAGACCGTCTTCGGGACGCCTGTCTGAAATGGGTGAATAACATCCCGGATCGCATTCTGGATGTGGTAGGGGAGACCTTGGCGGAGCAAGGGGCAGAAGTGGCTCTGAAACTCCTCGCCAAGACCGACGCGGAAATGGACCACGTGAAAAAAGAGCTCCACGGCGAGCGACAGGAGGAGCTCACCCTGGCCGAGTACCTCCGGTCGGATGTGTCGGCTGCCATAGAGGCTTCGCGCGGTACGCTGTCCAAAGACAGCGAGTTGGTCGAAAAGGCCCTGCGAGCGTCTATCCAAACCGGCATCGTTCGCCGCTACAACGCCGAGCACCGCGCACTGGCGGCGCGACTGTCCGAGGACCTGCGTAGCGGGGTGCTTGATCCCTTGACTAGAGCCCTGCGCAACGCGGTCGATGAGCTGCGCTTGGCCGTCGAGGCCGACAAAGGGGCGGCCGTGTCCACATCGATTGAGGATTGGCCTCGTCATAATCCACCCTCCGACCAGCGCGTTCCCGATGCCCTGAAACCGGGGGGGAGCGTCATGTTGGTGATTGATGCGGACGAATTTCCTGACCTGTTCGACGACTTGACTGCCAGGTCAACCGGCCTCGAAGAAAGGATGGACGCTCGGCGTTCGGTTCGGCGGACCGTGATATCGGGCGACGCGGACAGGCCCGTGATGGGGCTGTGGATCGACACCGACTCCATATGGACGGCGTCCGAGTGGTTGACGGTCGACGCACCGCCCAACAAAGCCTCGTTCACGGTGCGTATCTATCGTGACGATCTTCTAGAGCGGTCCCGAGCATGGTTGAATACCGACGGATCGGCCTGGAAGGTATTCCTTTCCCAAGGGTTGCGCGGTTACCTCTCCGACCAGCTACCTCCTGCCGAGCGCGTCCCTCGGGAAGAGCAATTTTTCAGTGCCCTCGTCTCTGCCTTTGAGGCAGCTGAGCCCCTGGCTTCTATTGACCCCGATATGCTTCACGAGGTTCATCCTGGATCGGGACGTTCTGGATCGCCACTGGATTTTCGTCCTCACACCAGCCCGATTCCAGTGGCCGGACTTCCCGTCGAGAAGCAGGTGCGCGATTTCCTGGTCGGTCGTTTCAAGGGCGTCCAAGACAACTACAAGCAGGCAGTCGATGATGCCCTCGATCAGTCCGAGCGCGAGACCAGGGTGGCGGTATACGCCTCTTTGGGGGGAGCTCTGCATCCGATGGTGTTCGAATCTCTCAACAAGCCCATTGCCGAGGCGTGGGAGCGGGCGCGCAGAGACTCGTCCCTGACTCGTTTCTGGCAAGCGAGAAGATCGCGCTTGTTGTGGATGGGAGCTCCCATACCCCGCCCGGCTCTGCAGTCCATGGTGAGAGGGTGGTTCATTGGCCGGTTGCTGGGCCTGATCCAGATCCAGGGTAACCGTGCTGGTTTCGAAACCGAAGCAGGCCCCTTCGAGTTCGACACCATGCTTCCGGTTCCGGGACGCCAGCCGGTGGCGTTTCTTGCCACCCTCTTGGAGTCTTTACCGCTGGCAGTTCCAGTAGCCGTTCACAATAGGCAACCGGGAATATATTTGAGACCGTACACCCATTTGATCGAGTGGGGGAGCGAATCGTACACGTCGGATGTGGAGTCCTTCCGGCATCCCAGCCAGGCGCTCTCCGACTGGTTGGAGTATGGAACCACTCCGGGCGACAGGGAACCTGTGATAAGAGGTCCAAATCGTCCGGCCCGAAGGAAAGCGGTGATTGATCATCTTCAGGAGACGATCGGTTACTACAGGCGACAGGCCGAGATCGATCGTAGTAGAGACCAAACCCCGAGGAATGCCTGGCTCGGCATCGCTGAGATCATCGACGAGGCGTTGATCGAGATCATTAGTTGTTTGGAAGACGAGGAAGACCGGGACAACAGAAAGGCACCGTTATGAGCGCTCAGCGTGTCATTCTAATCACACATGGAAGCCCGGAAACACAAGCCGCGGTCGGCCTGCTTACCGAGTGGGCCCGCCACGGCCTCGTCCATCCTTTCATCTCCTACACCGACGACCAAACCGCGTTCTGTGTAGGGACCCGCGGGGTCGGTGAACCAACGTCGGTGTTCGCGATACTCGGTCGGCAAGACTTGGAAGTGGTCCGTGTGGCGGCGCTGGTCGGCCACGACCGAAAGGAGGCGGGCGATCTCGCGTCGAGGACACGCGATCTGGTCGACAAGATCAGGGATGACTTAGCACCGGGCGGCTTACAGGTGGTGGAGGTGCGGATATGGGCGCCTTACGATCCCCGTTCGGAGGGCGACTGGACCGCGCCCGAAGGTGCCTTCTCCACCGCGGCGGAGGCCAACCTGGTCTTGGTGCCCGAGGACAGACAAACGGGGGCCAGGGTGGGCATCCCGCTCGCCCGCTCTGACGACAGCACCAGTGCCTACGGGTCGCATGTGGCCACCGAAACGGCGACCGCGCTGGGGATGTGGTCGAGCATGTCCGAGGCGCCGGTGGACGCCTTGGAGGCTGGGGTTATCGGCTACGGCGAGCCCAAAGTACATCTGACCCGCTCCTTCGTGCGGATCGCGGAGATACCCGCCGTCAGCCTGGCCGGCGCCGCCGATCACGGTGGGATGCTCAGGGTGCCGCCCGGATGCACGGAAGCTCCCTATCCGTTGGAGAGCATCGCCTATGCGCAAGACCGCATAGGAAGCCTGCTCGACCGTGAGCTCATCAAGACCTCGCCTATCCAACGTACCAAACATCTCGGCTTGGTCCAGCTCATACGCGAGGTAGGCCGCGGGATGGTGAGCTCACTTCGCTACATGTTTTCGATCTCCGGGGATGTGGTCGATGCGCTACGGGATATGACCGGTCGCGTCATGCAGGAGGCGGTAGGCCGCGACTCTGTCCTGCGGGTGATCTGGCGCGGCAAGCCCTCCGAGGGCGAGGAGGAGCGGGCCATAGACACCGAGAAACTGATCGAAACCATCCGTCGGGGCCGGGCTTTGGAGGGAGGGGTCCGAATCGACCAGAAACTCTGGACCGATGTAGGGCAAGCGGTCTTCTCTTTGGCCGACGGCGGGGAGATGCCCGAAGGGGTGGCGCCGCAGAGGATCGACGATCGCAATGTGATAGTCAAAGAGGTCGGGATGATCGCTCCCGCCCACGGTCCCGGCTTGGCCGACGATATTCGGGCGGATTCCCTCGACGAGGCGCCCGCCACCCTGCTGGGGCGGCTGGGCGCCCGGCTGCGTCGAGCCGAAGGCCAGAGCCGCCGCCGATTCGAGATCCTGGTCGAGCGGTCCGAGAACCTGTTCGAAGTAGAACAACCCCCGGCGCTCACCACCGCCGGGGTGGTCACCTCGGTTTCCATCACCTTGTTCGTTGTCCTGTTGCTGCTCCTCACCGGTTTGGTGGAGCTGACAGGCATCACAGGAATGGGAGGGACGGCCCGAGCCTGGATATGGGTGGGCGTCACCGCGGTCTATGCATTGGGGTTGGTGTTCCTTTCCCAAGCGGTGGTGGCCCGTTTCAGGGCCGAATCTCCGGCGCAGCCGGACGGGTCCCCCCCTCCGGCGACCGAGGCCGAAGAGGAAGAAGGGGAAGGGGCCGCGGACGAGCCGGAAAGCGAGGGAGCGGAAGATCACCCCTCACCGTCCACCTTTCGGTTGTGGTGGAGTAAGGCCACCAAGTGGTCGGCCGACTTGCCCAATTTCAACGCCGTTGTCTTGTTGGCGGTGCTGGCGGGCGTCATCGCCGCTGTGGCGACTGCGGTGGTTTCTCGGTTGGGCGTCGGAGAGACGGCGACCGGGACAGGCGTCATCGACACCGTGGCCACCGCGGTGGCCAGAGGGCTGTTGGCCAGGGAAGACCTGGCGATCGGTATCACGGTGACCCTGATCTTCTATGCAATCCTCCTCGCCTTCCAGCTCGACAGGGAGGCCCATCGCTCTCTGGAGAGCTTCCGTCAAGTTCGGCTGTTGTTCTTCTTCACGGCGATCTACGGCGCCTTCGGTCTGGTCGGATTGCTGGGGCGCGACAACGGATGGTACGGGGAAGCTCGGTCGGAGGGGTTCGGCGACCTCTGGATTGGCATGGCAGTGCTCCTGACTTCGATCCTCCTCCTGCTGATGGCTATGGCCCACGACCGTTACAGGAAGGACAATCGAGCGCGAGACAAGGTATCCGACCTCGAACGCGAGATCGCGGCGGCCGTCGATACGCAGTGGGTCACCGAGGAGGCCCTCGAACAGTTCATAGGGTCGGCGGCTGCCTGGGCGGCTGTCATGTGGAAGCCCTTCGGCGAGTTCGACCCCGGCGAGGGCCGCACCCGCGACGGATTCGCCTTCGAGGTTTTGAAGGCGGAGACGCGGGCCTTTTCGGTGACTCCTCTCGGCGCGATGTCGATGCGGGAGCGCATGATGAAGGAGCTGGCCAAGCCGGGCTGGCTCAGCCGCCGCTACCAGACGGCGGCCGAGGCGTACCGCCGCAGGCGGGCGGTCGAGAAAGGCGAAGAGCCGGACGACATACTGCCGCCCGACCAGGATGCTCGTGAGGTGCGTACCGTGCCGCCAAAGGATCGCCCGAAGGTGAGCGGCCGCTGGCGGTTTGTGAACGACCTCACGGAGGGAATCTACGACCGGGAACTCTCCCGCGTTCTCGACGCCCTCGATCATGCCAACGCGGCGGAATGGGTCTACAAGCAGGAGGGAACCCTCGAAGCCTCGGAAACGGGCGGCGAGTCCCTAGAACAGTATCTGCGGGCGGTGGTTCCCCAAGGCGCACCCGAGGTGTCCTATGTCTATTTCGGGGAGGACGCGCGGCTGGACGCCGACCGCTCATACCGGCCGGTGCTGTGGTGGCCGTCCGCTCTGCTCGACCAACCCGACGGCCGATCCTTGCAGTGCAACATACGAAGCCTGGTCAACGGGGATCTGGCGATCATGTCTGTCCGTCACGACCGGGCCGGTCCGTACCCTCAGAGCGCCCTGTTCGGGCCCGCCACAGGCGAGGACGAGGGTGAAGAAGACCCGGATCCCGGCGGCGGCCGGTCCCTGCGGGGGCAGGGACTGAGGCGGTTGCGCGGAGACGGGCGGATCCCGGAACTGTAGAGACGGTTGGCGGTCTGATGGGTTTCGAGTTCGAGTATGGGCGTCCGGACAAGAAACCCGAACCCGCTTCACGCCCTCCTCGCCGTCCCCGGCGTCGCGGAGGATTCGATCTGCGGCGGCTTCCCGATCTATGGCGGCGGTTGCCCCGATGGGGGAAGGCAACCGCTGTAGTCGTTCTCATCCTGGCGGCGTCGACGATCATCACCGGCCGGGATCGGGTGCCGGAGATGACCCCCGACGACATAGCGGCGGCCCTGCCGGCGGTCGATACGAATCCGGCGACGACCGCTCGACCGGCAACCACCAGGCCGGCAACCACCCGACCTGCGCCCACCGAACCCGAGCGGCCGCCGGAAACGACCGCGGTTGCTGTAACGCCGACTACCTCCCCGCCCGAGCCTCCGGACACGACCATCGCGCCGCCCCCCGCAACAGTTGCCTCTTCCGCTCCGCCTGCGCCTCCGTCCACGACCGTGGACTGGGCCGAGTTGGCCCTGTCCGTCGTGCTCGTCCAAGCCGACGGGTGCTCATTCGTCCCTTCCGGTGTGTCCAGCACAGGCTCCGGTACGGTGGTGCTGGACGGAGGCTACGTGCTCACCAATGCGCATGTGGTCGTCGACATCGACGGGAGCGGCAAGGTATGCCGGGACCTGACGGTCTGGTTCACCAGATCCTTCGAGGAGGAGCCGTCCGATTGGGTGGAGGCGAACCTCGTCGCGGAGGACGGGCGGCTCGACTTGGCGGTACTGCAGCTGAGGGCGCCGGTTCCCGCCGCCATGAGCATCAGGATCGCCGAGCAGCGGTTGGAACCGGGGGAGGCCATCCGCATCCTCGGATACCCGGGTATGGGCGGCATGACCATGACCCTGACCAGGGGGGCGTATTCAGGAATAGTCGACTACGACGGCGAGACATACATAAAGACCGACGCCGACATCAGCGAGGGCAACAGCGGCGGGGCGGCCTTCGACGAGGCGGGGGTGTTCATAGGGGTTCCCACCGCGGGCAACGAACAGGTGGGCCTGCTGATACCCGCCGGGGTAGCCGAACAGTTCCTGGCCAGTGCACTAGCGTCGTAAAGGAGGCCATGAACTACCGGCTGCTTGATACAGTATGTGCCCCACGAGTTCTTAGGCCCAAGGCCGTGTCTTCTGACCACTCACTTCTAGGAGATCATGCGTGAACTTGGCGGCGATTTTGGCGATGCTTTCAAGGTCGCCAGCGGCTCGGAGGGCGGCCTTTGCGATAACGTCTGCGTGTATACTACTATCACCGTCCGGTACGGCTTCATTAAAACGATTTATAGCTTCTTTGACTGGGCGTGTAGCACTTCTGATTGTGCTAGCACGGCTGGAGACTAGTTTGTCTACACTGGTCTTTGCCCGATCAGATTCGAAGACACCTTCAATGATATCTTCTATGACCTTGGTAGCGATGGTTCTGCTGATGGAGGCGTAGCCTCTAACAGATCTGGCAGCTACGCCAGCGGCGGCCGAGACCCGACGTGCGGCTTTGGCTTCGGTTGAACCATCGGCAACCGACAATCCGGCGTATTCATCGGCGAGGCGTGCGTAGGTTTCTGCAGCTTTAGCCGCACAGTCGGCGGCTGACACGGCGTAGTAGGCAGCTTTGACGATGTGTGATCGGGTAACGAGTACGTCACAGCGGTTTCCCTCAATGTCTTTGCTGACCTTGATGTAAGATTCGGTGAAGTCAAGGGCGGCCATAGCGACGTGCGCCACGCCTTTCGCTCCGGTGGTCATATCCACAACTCGCAGTTCTTGTGCATTGTATGTACCTCCTTGTCTGTGGCTCGGGTATCCTTTGGTTATATTATAGCAGAAATCGGGCCCGCTTCGGTGTATTTTGGATAGATCAAGGGGGGGCATATACAGCACAAGGCGGCACTCCTGCGGGCCTGGTAACACAGAAGGCAACGAAAAACGCAGTCAGAAGGCCGCAATGGGTGGAGAGAAGTGGACCGCTCCAGTCCGGTGGGAAGGCCCGATGCGCAGGGTGTGGGTGTATCCTGACGACACCCGCACGGGGCGGGGGCAGGAACGAGGAATGCGGACAGACATCTATGTCGAACTCTGAGCCCGGTCGGAACACCGGGCGGGGCAACCGGGTCATGAAGGCGCTGCTGGTTCCCGCGGCGGCCTTCATTCTGTGGGCAGTCATCACCAACCTCGGGCTGGTGAGGCCGATCATCCTCCCCACCCCGCAGAAGCTGATCCAGGTGCTTTGGGCTATCCGAGATATACTTCCCGGGGCTTTCTGGCTGACCTTCCAGATGGTGGCGGCGGGGATACTGATGGGGGGTGTGGCGGGTATCGGGTTGGGACTGATATTCGGTTACAGCCGCTGGGCCCGGGATCTCCTGGAGTTCTTCTTCGACGCCCTGCGCCCGGTGCCCATCTTCGCCCTGATCCCCCTGTTCATACTCTGGTTCGGGATCAGGATGCGCCCCCAGATCGCCCTGATCACCCTCGGGGTTCTACTGATTCTGACCATCCAGACCACCGAGGCGGTGCGCAACGTGCCCCACATCCACGTGCAGGCCGCCCTGACCGCCGGGGCGTCCCGGTTCCACATCTACCGCACGGTCGTGGTCCCGTCGATCATCCCCCACATACTGGCCGGGCTCCGCCTAGCGGTCATGGCCGCCTGGGGGTTGGACGTGGCGGCGGAGTTCATGGGCTCGGTGCAGGGCCTCGGCAACCTGATGCTGGCCGGGTTGACCAACCTCGACACCGCCCGAATCATGGCGATGGTGATCGTCTTCGCGTTGCTCGCCATCGGTTCCGACTTCCTGTTGCGGGCCTTCATCAGGCGCACCACCAGGTGGACGCGCCGCACCGCCGACACCAGCCTGGTGGCGGACGTACTGGGCACCAGATGACCTTCCGGAGGTGAGAATGGAATCCGAGCGGCCCGAACGCACCGGGGCCAAGTCGTCCCGGCCTCCCGCCCGCAAGGGACAGCGGGTTCTGGGCGGCACCCGCTTCCGTTCGGCCGTCCGGGCCCTGCTTGTCCCGCTCCTCATCCTGGTCATCTGGTTCACGGTCACCAACGCCGGGTGGGTGGGCAAAGCCTTCCTGCCCACGCCCCAGCGCCTCATCGAGGTACTGACCACCGGATACCATCACCTGGCCGGCCAACGGGTGCCGTTCGGCGAGGGCCTGCCCGGCGCCGCCTGGATCAGCGTCCGCATGGTGTTGCTCGGGTTGGCGGTCGGAGCGCCTGCCGGGTTGACGGTCGGCCTCGCCTTCGGATACAGCCGATGGGCCCGCGACCTGCTGGAGTTCTCCCTGGACGCCATCCGCCCCACGCCGTTGTTCGCCACCATCCCCCTGTTCCTGGTGTGGTTCGGGTCCACCATGAGGTCCCAGGTCGCCCTGATCGCCTTCGGCGTGTTCCTGATCCTCACCATCCAGACCACCGAGGCGGTCCGCAACGTCCCCCACATCTACATAAGGGCCGCGCTGACCGCCGGGGCGTCGCGGTTCCATATCTATCGGACGGTGGTGATCCCGGCTATCCTGCCCCACATGATCGCCGGGTTCCGCCTGGCGGTGGTGGTGGCGTGGGGCCTAGACGTGGCGGCGGAGTTCATGGGCACCCAGCACGGCCTCGGGTACCTGATGATCGCCAGGCAACGCTACCTGGACAACGCGGGCATACTCGTCCTCGTGATCATGTTCGCGGCGATGGCGATCCTGAGCGACTTCATCATGCGGGCGATCGCCAAGCGCTACACCAGATGGAGCCCCCGCGGGGCCTCCCCGGGCCTGGTGGGCGAAATGCTCGGCGCCCGATGAACACCCCCGCCGCCGATTCGTTTCCGTCCGGTTCCGATCGCAAGAAGTTCCAGAAACGAGGTGATCGACTATCTGTCACACCCACCATATACAATATAGAAACGTAGAACAACGCAGCTGTCACAGCGGCACCGGACCGCGGTGATGCGACATCTGGCTGAGGCCGAATCCTCACGGGATATCGGGAACAGGCCCCCGCGGCCGCCCCATCCCAACAACGGTTTGGTGGAGGCGGGGGTGGGCCCGGCGAAGCCGGCCCCGGTGCGGCGAAAGTCGCGAAAAACCGGGCCGCCGCTCGGTGCCGTTCCGCCCTCCTGCGGCGTTCGAGGCCGCCGTGGGTAGCCGGGTCGGGGCCGATGTGGGCGGCACCTTCACCGACGTGATCGTGGAGGGGCCGGACGGACGCACCGCCGCCCTCAAGGTGCTTTCCACCCCTCCTTCCTACGACGAGGCGGTCACGGCCGCCGTAGACGCCTTGGTGGGGGCCTCCCCCGATTCGGCCCTCCGCCCGGTCGACCAGGTGATACACGGCACCACGGTCGCCGCCAACGCCATCCTGGAGCGGCGGGGCGCCCGCCTGGCGATGGTCACCACCGAGGGGTTCCGGGACGTGCTGGAGCTCCGCCGGGTGAGGATGCCCCACCTCTACAACCCCTTCTGGCGCAAGCCCCCTCCCATCGTGGAGCGGCGCCTCCGGTTCGAGATCGGCGAGCGGATGCTGGCCGACGGAACGGTGCACCGCCCGGTCGACGAGGACCAGGTGAGGGAGGTCGCCGCCCGCCTCCGGGAGGAACAGGTGGAGGCGGTGGCGGTCTGCCTGCTGCATGCCCACAAGCATCCGGCCCACGAGGAGCAGGCGGCCCGGGTGCTCAGGCGGGAGATGCCCGGCGTCCACGTGGTGCTGTCCAGCGAGGTGCTGCGGGAGCAGAACGAGTACGAGCGCTCCGCCACCGCCGCCCTCAACGCCTACGTGATCCCGATCATGGCCTCTTACCTGCGCGACCTGGCGGACGGCCTCGAAGGGATCGGCGTCGACGCCCCCCTGCTGATCATGCAGTCTTCGGGCGGCGCCATGACCGCGTCCGATGCGGCCCGCCGACCCGTCTACGCCCTCGAGTCCGGTCCGGCGGCCGGGGTGGTGGCCGCTCAGGGCCTAGCCGGGCGGCTAGGAATCGGGAACGCCGTCTCCTTCGACATGGGGGGCACCACCGCCAAGGCCTCGCTGATCGAAGGGGGGCGGGTCACCCTGAGCAGGGAGTACGAGGTGGGCGCCGACCTCTCGGTGGGCACCCGGCTGCTGCGCGGCTCCGGCGAGCTCCTGCGGGTGCCGAGCATCGACATCGCGGAGGTCGGGGCCGGAGGGGGGAGCATCGCCTGGGTGGACGCGGCCGGCGGCCTCCAGGTGGGCCCCCGCAGCGCCGGAGCGTCTCCCGGCCCGTCCTGCTACGGCTTCGGAGGCGCCGACCCCACCGTCACGGACGCCGACGCGGTGCTCGGCTACGTGCGGTCGGGTCCGCTGGCGGGCGACGTTTCCATATCGCCCGAACTGGCCCGCCGGGCGCTGGAGGCGGTGGCCGGGCCGCTGGGCGTCACTGTGGAGGAGGCGGCCCTAGGAGTCCACGACTTGGCCAACGCCCGGATGATGCGGGCGCTGCGGGCGGTCTCGTCGGAGCGGGGCCGCGACCCCAGGGAGTTCGCCCTGATCGCTTTCGGGGGGGCGGGCCCCATGCACGCGGCCAGCCTCGCCGACGAGCTCGGCATCGACACCGTGGTGGTGCCGCCCGATGCGGGGGTGTTCTCCGCCGCCGGCCTCCTCCACGCCCGGCCCGAGTACCACGACGTGAGGTTCTGCGAGCTGGACGCCAAGGACGCCCGATCGACGGATGCGATGTCAGGGCTGTTCGCCGAGCTGGAGTCGGAACTGGAGTCGAGCATCCCGGACGGGGAGGCCGAATGGGTGCGGTCCGCCGACGTGCGCTACCGGGGCCAGAGCTGGGACATCGAGGTCGAGATCCCCGGAACGGACGGCGTGACCCCCGCGGACCTGGAGGAGCTGGCCGACGGCTTCGAGGACCGCCACGAGCAGATATACGGCGTCCGCAAGGGTTCCGAAGCCCCGATCCAGGTGCGCGCGGTCCGCTTGGCGGCCCTGGGCCCGGCGCCCCGCCCCGCCCCGGACGGAGGAGAGAACGGCGGCCCGGCGCCCGCCGCGGAGACCGCCCGCCCCAACGGTTCGCCGCGGCCGATTGATTCGCGCTCCGCCGGTACGCGCTCCGCCCTGTTCGGCCTGTCGGAGGGGTATGTGGACGCTCCGGTGCTGACCAACCGGGCCGGTCTGGGGCCGGACGGGATGGAGGGGCCGCTCCTGATCGACGAGTACGACACCACCATCGTCGTTCCTCCCGGATGGAACGCCCGCCTGCACCCCTCGGGGGCGGTTTTCCTGACCCGCGAGGCGGGTGCCGGGGCGGCGGTCGAGCACACCGGCGCGGTGACCCGCCAGATCGTGGCCAACGCCCTCGCCTCGGCGGCCGACGAGATGGCCACCACCATCTTCCGCACCGCCCACTCCACCGTGGTGCGCGACGCCATGGACTTCTCCGCCGCCCTGCTCGGCCCCACCGCCGAGACCGTGGCGCAGGCGGTGACCATCCCCTTCCACCTGGGGGCGATCCCGACCGCGGTCGAAGCCCTGCTGGCCCGGTTCCGCGACGACATGCGGCCCGGCGACGTGTTCATCATGAACGACCCCTTCGACGGCGGCATGCACCTGCCGGATGTCTTCGTCATCAAGCCGGTCTTCTACGAGGGGGCGCTCATCGGATACGGGGTGGCGACCGCCCACCACGGCGACATCGGAGGGCGGCTGCTGGGCAGCTCGGCGACCGACAACACCGAGGTGTTCCAGGACGGCCTCCGCATCCCCTGGATGCACCTGTACCGGGAGGGCCGCCCCGTGGAGGAGGTGCACGCGCTGATCAGGGCCAACGTGCGGGTCCCCCACATGATGTTCGGCGACCTGGGGGCGCAGGTGGCGGCCTGCTCGGTGGGGGAACGGGCGCTGCTTTCCATGGCCGAACGGTACGGGGCCGGGCGGCTGGCCGAGCTGATGGACGGGTTGCTGGACTACACGGAGGATCTGATGCGCCGGGAGATATCGTCCTGGCCGGACGGGGCCGCTTCCTTCACCGACTACCTGGACTCCGACGGCATCGAGAGCCGCGACGTGGCGATCAGAGTGAAGGTGACCATCGACGGCGGCGAGGTGGAGGTGGACTTCTCGGATTCGGACCCGATGGTGGCGGGTTCGCTCAACGCCACCCGCTCCTTCGTCTTGGCCACCGCCTACCACTGCGTGATGTCGGCCGCGGCTTCCGAGTTCCCCAACACGTCGGGGGCCTTCCGCCCGGTGCGGGTCGTGACCCGTCCGGGCACCATCACCCATGTGGTCTACCCGGGGGCTTCCTCGATGAGGGGCGTCACCGGGTTCAGGGCCTTCGATGCGGTGAACGGGGCGCTGGCCCGGCTGGTTCCCGACCGGGTGCCCGCCGCTGGGGAGGGGGGCAACACGGTGGTGATCCTCGGCGGTCATAGGGAGGACGGCGAGCCGTTCGTCTACTTCGAGCTCATGGTGGGCACTTGGGGCGCCACCCCGCAGAACGACGGCAACGACGGGCTGAGCAACCCGATCGCCACCGCCGCCAACGTGCCCATCGAGGTGGCCGAGGCCGAGTTCCCGATCATCGTCGAACGCTACGGCCTGGTGCCCGACAGCGGAGGACCCGGCCTCCACCGGGGCGGTCTGGCCCTCGAGAAGGCCTGGCGGCCGCTGGTGCCCACCTCCCTGTTGATCCGCTCGGACCGCCAGCGCCACCCGCCCTACGGACTGATGGGCGGGCGGCCCGGCGGGCTGTCCTCCAACACGGCGGTGCGGCTGTCCGGGGAGCGCCAGGTGCTCCCGCCCATGTTCAGCGACGGCTTGGCCGCCGGCGAGCTGTACCATCATGTCCAGCCGGGCGGGGGCGGCTGGGGCGGCCCGCTGGATCGGGAACCGGAGATGGTGGCCGACGATGTGAGGAACGGCAAGGTGGGGCGCAGGGCGGCCCTGGACGAGTACGGGGTGGTGCTCGACGGCGGCCTCGAAGTGGATGCGGAGGCCACCTCCTCCGCCCGCCGCCGGTTGCGCGACCCGGCCTCGCCGGGGTAGGTTGCGGTATATAGGAGGGATCGAAAGTGACGACGGACACGAGCACCGGCAACGGCGTCAAGCTGGATTTGCGCAACGTCTCCATCTACTTCGACGACCTGCACGTCCTCGACGACATTTCCTTCCGGCTCGCCCAAGGCGACTTCGTGTCCCTGCTCGGCCCGAGCGGATGCGGCAAATCGACCCTGCTCAACCTGGTGGCCGGGCTGCTGACCCCGACCGGCGGTGAGATAAGCCGGGACGACATGCTGGTCACCGGCCCCGGCCCCGACCGCAGCATGGTGTTCCAGGACGACGCCGTGTTCCCGTGGTACACGGTGGTGCAGAATGTCGAATACGGGCTGCGGGTCAAGGGAGTGGAGAAGAAGGAGCGCCGGGTGAAGGCGCAGGGTTTCATAGACCTGGTGGGGTTGACCGGGAGGGAGGACGCCTACCCGTACCAGCTGTCCGGGGGTATGCGCAAGCGGGTGGACGTGGCCCGGGCGCTGGCCGCCGAGCCCGACGTGCTGCTCATGGACGAACCGTTCGCCTCGCTGGACGCCATGACCAAGACCCGCCTCCAGGCCGAGTTCCTGCGCATCTGGGAGGATTCGCACACCACCGTGCTGTTCGTCACCCACGACGTGGAGGAGGCCCTCTACCTGAGCGAGCGGGTCTTCGTGATGTCCACCGGACCGGGCCGGTTGTCATATCAGCTCGACGTCCCGTTCCCCCACCCCAGGGAGGAGTCGCTCCGCACCAGCACCGCCTTCCAGAACCACCGGGCCGAGCTGATCCAGGCGCTCCACCGGGCGGGAGCGGAGTTCTAACCCGGTCCGGACAAGGCCGGGCCGAGCGGCCGGGCCGGAAAGAGAAGGAGCAACGATGGGAATGGTACGCACCGTTCTGGGCGAGATCCCGCCGGAGCGGCTGGGGGTCACCCTCAGCCACGAGCACATCGTTATCGACAGCGGCCACCTGTTCTGGGAACCGCCCGGCTCCGACGACCCGCCCGAGGTGCAGGCCCTCGCCGAAGCGCCCGTGACGCGAGAAGCGTACGAGATCCTGGCCGAGCGCCCCTACATATCCAAGGACAACCTGAACATGACCGAGCTCGACGTGGCGATCCGGGAGCTGCAGATGTACGCCGACGCCGGGGGGGAGAGCATCATCGACGTGAGCGGCCGCATCCCCGGCTGGTCGCCCGCCGCCCTGCAGGAGGCGAGCCGGGCCACCGGCCTCAACGTGGTGGCCTCCACCGGCTGGTACATCGCCCCCTCCCATCCGCCAGAACATGCCCGGGCGTCGGTGGGGGAGCTGGCCGAGATACTGACCGCCGACATCGAGGAAGGCATCGGAGGCACCGACGTGCGGGCCGGGGTGATCGGCGAGCTGGGCATGTGCGAACCCCTCCACCCGCAGGAGGAGAAGGTGCTGCGGGCCGGGGGGCGGGCCCAGGCGGCCACCGGGGTTCCCCTGACCGTGCACCCGATGGTCTTCATGAAGGAGGCCCACCGCTACATCGACATCCTCGAGGAGGAGGGCGCAAACCTCGCCAAGGTGTATATCAGCCACATGGACGGGAGCTGCCCCGACTACGAGTACCACGAGTCGGTGATGGACCGGGGCGTCTCGATCGACTACGACCTGTTCCGGGGTACGCCGTGGAACGATTCGCATCTGCTGTTCGGGGGGGATCACTGGGTCTCCGACCGGGAGCGGGTGGAGACCCTGGCCCGGATGTGCGCCGACGGCTACAGTGGCCAGATCATGCTGGCCCACGACAACTGCCTGAAGATCCACTTCGTGGAGTACGGCGGCAAGGGCTATGCCTACATCCTCAAAGAGATCGTCCCCCAGCTGCGCGAGCTGGGCGTGACCGAGGACCAGATAGACGACATGCTGGTGAAGAACCCTCGTCGCATCTTCGCGGTATAGACCGGTAATAACATAATGGCGTTCCAGACACCCATCACTATCCACCAAGCTATCAACCATATTAGGAAGGAAGAATATGTCCTTCCTGCAATCCAGCGCGAATTTATCTGGAATGAAAACCAGATAACGAATCTCTTTGACTCGCTCATGCGAGGTTATCCCATCGGGAGCTTTCTCTTCTGGAAAGTCGACAAGGAACATTGCGATCTCTATACCTTCTATCGCTTTCTTGATAACTATCACCAGAGGACCCAACGTCATAATACGCGAATTGAATTGAGCGGCGAGGAGAGCGTGACCGCCATCCTTGATGGCCAACAGCGTCTCACATCCCTTTACATCGGCCTTAAGGGTACGTACGCCTCTAAGAAAAAGTACTTGTGGTGGAATAATCCTAATGCCTTTCCGATTCGGCGGCTCTACATGAACCTTTTGCGTCCTGCAACAAACAGGGGAGTAGGTTTTGAATACGATTTCCGATTCCTTACTGAAAGAGACGCTCGAGATAAAGAGAATTTCCATTGGTTCCCTATCGGCCAGATACTAAGCTTTAGAAACTTAAGGGATATCAATAAATATCTTCGCGAGAATAATCTAATAGGTCCAGAGTATCCCGAGCAGTGTTTATTCGGCCTCTATGAAGCTATTTGCAGGGAAAAGATGATTTACTACTATCAAGAAGAAGTACAGGATCTAGACAAAGTTCTGAACATTTTCATTCGAGTGAACAGTGCTGGAACCCCACTCAGTTATTCTGATATGTTGCTATCTATCGCTACGGCGCAATGGACTAAGATTGATGCCCGGCAAGTAATCCACGATCTCGTTGACGAGCTAAACCAAATAGGCGCAGGGTTTAATTTGAACAAAGACTTTGTTCTCAAATCCTGTCTAGTACTCGCGGATATTCCGAATATTGGGTTCAGAGTAAATAATTTCACTCGTGAGAACAGCACAAAAGTTGAGTCCCTTTGGCCTCAGATTGCTGATTCATTGAGGGCAGCTGTTCAACTCGTTTCATACTTTGGTTATAACAGCCGTACTTTGAGAGCAAATAACGCTCTGATACCTATTGCTTATTATCTTCATGTACAACAGATATCTCAAAATAATCTCATAGGCAAGCAGTTCGCTGAAAATCGAACTTCTATATATAACTGGGTTACTCGAGCACTACTCAAGGCAGGCACCTTCGGCAGTGGTGTGGACACTACCCTCCGAACAGCTCGGGCAACTATCCAAGCTCACGTAGGCTCCTTTCCAGAGCAGGAGCTGTATGCCTCCTTCGCCAGGATCGGCAGAGCACTACGCTTTGAAGAGGAAGAATTGGAGGACTTACTTGATCGAACCTATGGGGATTCTATAACCTTCTCAGTACTCGCACTGCTCTATCCAGGTGTAAATGTGGCGTTTAACTTTCACGAAGATCACATTTTTCCAAGTTCATATTTTACTCCAAAGCGTTTAAAAGATGCCGGTGTACCAGTAGATGAGGTAGATAAGTTTTTGGAACGTCGAGATCGGATTGCAAACCTTCAGCTACTCGAGGGATTACAAAACTTAGAAAAGGCCGCCAAAATGCCAGCCAATTGGCTACAGGAACACTTCACCAATGAAGATGAGTTGAAGGAATGGAAGCGCCGAAATTTCATAGCTGATGTCCCTGGGTCAATAACAGACTTTCTTGACTTCTACGAGTCTCGAAGGGCAAATATGAAGGTTCGCCTGGCGAAAATCCTCGGTGTGTCCCTTACTGATTGACCGTACCTCAAGAGGTACTCAACGTGCTACATGATAGGCAAATGCGCACCGGGGGTTGACATTTATTAAACTGGTCAGTAATCCCGCGCGGCCAGTTTCTTGAAGCCGCTCCTGATGATCTCCCGCTCCTCTTCGGACGCTTGGTCGAAGAATCCCTTTGGCCACTCCTCGATGGCTCCGTAAGGGGAGAACTCCACTTCGCGGTAAGTTGTGAGGCCGGTTTGGCGGTCCCGCTCCGCGAACACGATCTTGGACATGGCCAGCAGGTCGTCCTCGTCGGAGGTGTCCTCGGCGATCCGGCGGCGGAGGCGCGACACGATGTACTCGCTGTGGGTTTCGACGATCAGCTGCCTGCCCGAGCGGGCGACGGCGATCAGGAAATCGGCCAGCCGTTGCTGCAACGCCGGATGCAGGTGGAGCTCGGGTTGCTCCAGAAGGATCATGCTGCCGGGTTTGCTGAGCAGACAAAGCACCAACACAGGCAACAGCTGGCTGACCCCCACCCCCACCGCCGGTAATGGTACTTCCTTGTCCATGCCTTCTAACTCAACTTTGATGGTGTGGCCAAACCTGGCCTCTTGTACCACCTTCAAGCTCTGGATCAACTCCAAGTGATGGGCCCATACCTGGACAGCCTCCACAAGAGGTACCCATTTGGATGATGCTCCGTCGGGCATGGGCGCTAGAATTTGCTCCCTTCCAAAGCGGTGTAGTACCGAGGCGGTGAACTCGCCACTCCGACCGATATCTCCTGTTTGCCCGATAGGCCAGGTGGGCATGATCTTATTGGGCGGT
Organism: uncultured Acidimicrobiia bacterium; assembly: GCA_958295745.1. GTDB lineage: Bacteria > Actinomycetota > Acidimicrobiia > Spongiisociales > Spongiisociaceae > CATQHD01. The sequence goes on from OY282370.1 coordinate 1,483,964, forward strand.
TCCCGCAATGGGCCTAGATATTTTATATTGGCATCACATAACTTACTCAAATAGTTAGCCCCCCCAATCAGGAAGTTATTATCTCCACCCTTCCAATCAAAATAAGTCTGACCTTCGATATTTATACATTCCGCGATAGTAGCAACCAGCGATTCGTATTTATTCAGATTGTCGTATTTGCTAAGTTTACCTACGATATTAATCAATTCCTCTATATCGTAGAGGGCTTTATTAAACTTGAAGTTGATTTTCTGCCTTTCTGTTCTGTTTTGAACATTTTGAGCGGCAAATCTGACTAGTTCCTCTCTTTCTTTTCTCGCCAATATTTTCTTTTTTGGTAAAGTACTCTCTACTGCTATAAGTTCTGCTATCAATTCAAAGGCAATGACATAGGAAGTATCTTGTTTTAATAGCATATTCTTAGGAAGTGCGCCGCCTTTTAGATTCATAAAACAAATCTGAATTGACCCGTTTTTGTCTAAGCTTTGCGACGTTTTGTGTAAGGAAAGATCATTATACTTTGTTTCATCTAAAGTACCATAGTTACCATTTTTATAAAAGAGATAAGGCATAAAATCAATCTTTCCATATACAGGTTGTATATCAATATATTGAGCATCCCTTTCATTACTTTTACCAAGTAGTGGGATATCTAGTGTACATCCTTTGCCATGGATATTTGCTAAACTAAAATGTAAACCTTTTACAAGAGCAGATCCAGATTCATCCGGAATTACTTCGCCAAGATATACTTGCCAGCTGATGATAAGGGTTTTCGTAGCTGAATCCTTTATCCACAAATCTATAAACCAGTAATCTTTATATTCTTCAGATGTTATATCGTTAAGAAAACCCGAGAAATAGTCGGTGGGTATAGTTAGATCAAATCCTATTGAAACCTTCTCTCGCTTCTTTGCCTGAACAGAGCGAAGTTCTTCAAAATTATCCATGCTAATCATGTTGCCATTGAGGGGAAAAACTTCACCCAATTTTCCCATACAGGCCGCCTGTTGCATGAGGCGAATGGCTTGAAGTATACTACTCTTGCCTGACGAATTCTCACCCACGATCAAGGTCAGAGGCGCGAGGGAGACTTCCTGATCTCCCACCGACTTGAAGTTGCGCAACTTCAGCCGACTCAAGAACGGGTATGAATATACTTTCTGAATCAGTTCTTCGTTCATCAGGACACCTTCAGGATCGGGTTCAGGATGTACTCGGCCCGCCGACTCCCGTATCGGAAGGTCTGGTGGCGCGGCTGTGCGTTGTCAGTATCCTCCACGACGGCAATCTTGACGAAGGACGCGATATCCATTGCGTCCGCGAGAGTGCTGCGCAGTAGGTGGTCAGCCGTGCCATTGGCCGTGTTGAGGGGAAGGGAACAGTCATCCGGCACAGGCGCGGGCGCCGGGCGGCTCCTCGGCGCGAGCAGGGGCTGGAAGGCGCGGAATCGCTGACTGTCGAGGTGGTTGACGGCCCAGACGGCGCATCCGGGTGAGAAGCCGCGGGTTTCGCTCGTTAGCCGTTGGATCGTCTCTTCATCGGGAAGGGGCGCCCCCTTCGAGTCCGCCAGCAGGCGGGGGTCCGCGAACGGCAACTCGAAGTCTTTTTCCAAGCGTTTGTAGGTGCAGTCCGCGGCCAAGGCCTGCATATGGGCAAAATCGGCCGTGAGAACAGGCCATCGAAGGTCCTGCGGCTGGCGCAGAAGCGGAAGGCCCCGGCGGGCGAGATGGAAATCGTGCTCCACGCCGTAACGACCGGCGCTCGCCGCGTCCAGGGCCTCGTCGGTCAGGGCGCCTACCCTGCGCTTGATCTGTACGTACCAGAGCCAGCCCGCTGATTGGGTTATCACCGTGGTCCGGTAGGGCAGGCCGGTGTCCTCGGGGTCGAGGACGAGATCGGTGCCGACGGCCATGAGCGCTTCGTTGGTCACCAGGATGCCGTGGAAGCTCCGCCTTTCCGGCTCGACTTCGAGGGCGATCACCATCCGATCCGCCGGTTCGCGTCCGTCCATGGAGGTGACGACCAAGATGTCGCCTTCCTCCACATCGTCCAGCGACGGCCTTTCCTCCCGCCAGGGGTATTCCACCGGGCGGTGATCCGCCAAGGCCTCGGTGAGCCAATCAGACACCGGATACATCCTCGTTCCTAGGTACTGCGATCGACAGCGCGATCTCGTCCATCAACATCTCCCGGCCTTTCTCGTCGAGACCTTCCGCGGCGGCGTGTATGCGGTCGAGGAGGTTGCGCTGGTGTTTGAACAATGTGGGTCGGCTGATTCCGATTCGTCTGGCCGTCTCGGAGTAGGGGAACCCGGCCAGATATCCACCCAGGATTTTTATCTCGACTTCCGACAAACCCGAAGCGAGCTCGGATGCCGTCATCTTCACCTCGACGATCTGGCTCGGCTCCGTGCCGTCCGCAACCGAGCTGCCGCCTATTTCATCTAGTTCAAGGACGGCAGGAATCCAATCTGTCAAGGCCGATTCCAGAATCCTGCCCAGGTCGCGGACGGCGATTCCGCCGCCGGGCGCTTCCTGGAGCACTATGTCGAGGAGCGCCCCGAGACCGGCCTTCGAGTACACCGACGGGGCGCGCTTGCCGCGGCCCGGCCGTCGGCGGGGAACCAGGCGCACCTGCTCCGTAGTATGAAAAACCTCCCGGTCGGTTAGAGGTCGGTATGGCTCGCGTGAGCCGACCCGCCGAAACACCTTGTGCCCGGCCCCGGACACGGTTTCGACCTTCTCCGAGCGCGTCAGGTGCCGCCCGGCTCTATCCAACAGGTTGTCCACGACCGTGCGCGCTCTCCTGCGGGCCAGGGTGATCTTCACCTGCCGGTTCAGGAGGGCCCGCCAATGGGAGAGGTCGCCCGCCACATCGAAGAGGTAGGCGAGCTGTTGTTCGCCCAGGAGTCGTAAGGTCACCACGTCCTGCACCAGATCCTCGACCGCGTCGACGCCCCATGCCTGGGATCGGGCGTACACGACCGGCGGGTATCTGCGAACCTGGGAAGCGCAGGCCCGGCGGACCTCCTCGAGGATGTCGGCGCCGATGGTCACCGTCTCGTACTCCCGCCTGAGCTCACGGAGGGTCATCTTCGCCTCCCCCGGCGCGCAGAACGCTTCTTCTTGTGGTAGTCCTCCATGAGCTTTATGACGAGTTCGATGACCGTTTCATTCGGTTCTTTGCAAGACATGCGGTCGGATGTGAATGCACTTATCGGGATGTACCTGATTTCTTCTTGGCGGATCCACCCATGTAGGTCTATACGGCAGCCATCCACACTGCAGCTGCCTTCGTGTGGAGGGTGGGGAGTGCCTCCATAGGGTTTGGTGGATCGCAGCACACACGGGAGAGCAGCGGATTGGGGGATGTATCCCGCGACTATCCAACGGTGTTCCTTCCAGGGCGCGTGCTTGGCCACGCGCGCGACGCACTGCGGGAAGCAGAACCAGTCTCCGGCGGCGGTTTCGGCGGCCATGTGGCCACGATATCCGGTCGGTGTGACAACGGCCCCGTCCGGCGGGCCTCGGTCAGCGGGCTGGACCGGTCGCCGTTTATCCTGAAATCGACCGCCGGTCCGGGGTTCCCGAGGGCCTCTGGCACGGGCGGGCGCGGGCCGATTCAACCGATTCCACGAGGAGAACGACATGAAACTGGGCGTGGTGCTGATCTATGCGGAGGACTTCGAGGCGATGGTCTCGTTCTACCGGGACGATCTGGGGTTGGAGGCGGTCGAGATCGACCCCGGCGACGAGTACGACGAGGGGGTGGACTTCACCTTCTTCGACGCGGGAGGCGCCGGAGTGGAGATATTCGACCGGGCGGTCCACCCCCCGGATCTGCCCTCGTCGACGGGAGGCGCCGTGCGGGCAGGCTTCCAGGCCGGCGACCTCAACGCCGCCCGATCCCGGCTCATCGCACGGGGGATCGCGGTCGGGCCCGTCGTGGCCAGGGCCTGGGGGCGCTACGCGGAGCTGGCCGACACCGAGGGCAACCCTCTCGTCGTCTTCGACATAGCCGGATGATCCGTACGGGGGCGCCCGGGCGTCTTTTAGCATCCGAGCGAAACAAGGCGGGGGTATAGTCGCAGGCGGCGGCGTCCGGGAGGTCGGCATGATCGAGCAGTTCACCGAGGCACAGGTGCAGCAGTATCGCGAGGACGGGTTCCTCATCGTGGAGAACCTGATCGGCATGGATGCGGTGGAGGAGCTTCGCGGGCGGTACGACCGTATATTCGACGGGCAGCACGACCTGGTGTTATGGCCCGACGAGCTCTACTGGCAGAAGGGCCGGGACCCCGAGGACGCCCATAGGGTGCTGGCCGGCCTGTGGCGGGTCGATCCGGTGGTGGCCCGACACACCTTCGGCGGGCCTTTCGCCCGGCTGGCCTGCCAGCTCGAGGGTTCCTCCAGCGCCCGCCTCTGGGCCGACGTGGCCATGTACAAGCCGGAAGGGGGCAAGCCTTTCGACATCCACCAGGATGCGGCCTTCATGTGCTGGGTGGAGCCGGTGTGGAACTGGACCTGCTGGATCGCCCTCGACGACACCTACGCTGACGGGGGCACCCTCGTCTACGTGCGGGGGAGCCACAAGTGGGGGCCTCAGCCGGCCCCGGGCACCACTCAGATCACCCGCGAAACGATGGAGGGCTGGACCGACTACGTGCGGCAGTTCGCCCCGGAAGGGGAGGAGGTGGAGCTGGTGCCGCTGGAGTTCGGCGCCGGGTCGGCGGCCTTTCACACCGGCTGGATCTGGCACGGGAGCGGCCCCAACACCCGGCCCGGCAACATCCGCCGCTCGTACAGCGTCCACATGATCCCGGCCGCCTCCAGGCACCATCCCCGCATCCGCCACCGCGCCTACAGCCGCTATTTCCCTCCCGGACGGCGGGATTTCGACGACGACTTCTTCCCGGTCCTGTGGTCGGAGGACGGTTACCGGACCCCCTGGCTGGACGAGTACGCCGACCAGGAGATCCCGATCGACGCCTTCTCGTCGGAGGCGGTGCTCACCCTCGGCGAAGACCAGATCCGGGTGGAGCCGTGGGCGACGGCCGGCGCTTGAGGGTCCCAGCCGCAGAGCCCGGCAGGCGCCTGATCGTGATACTCCCCTCGTGATACTCCCCGGAGCGGGCGCGGCGGGGGCATCACAGGCGGACGCCTGATCGATGTTCGCCTTGGGCCTGCGCTGCACCGGCTGCACCGGCGAGTACGACCTCGGCGCCTACTTCTTCGGCTGCCCCGGATGCGGGGAGGCCCTGGAGGTGGCCTACGACGAGAAGGCGGTGGGCTCGGTCGTGTCCTTGGAGATGTGGGCCAGGCGGACCGCCTCGGTATGGCGTTACGCCGAGCTGCTCCCGTTGCCGGCCGGCGGGGAGCGGGTGACCCTCGGCGAGGGCGGGGCGCCGATGGTGCGGGTCCCCAAGACGGACGAGAACCCCCTCCCGTTCCTCTACCTGCAGAACGAGACGGTCAACCCCACCTACGCCTTCAAGGACCGCTTCCATACGGTCTCGATCTCGATGGCCCGCCGGCTCGGATACGACCGGGTGGTGTGCTCCACCACCGGCAACCACGGGATGAGCGCCGCCGCCTATGCGTCCCGGGCCGGGATGCGCTGCGTGGTGCTGGCCGACCCCCGCGCCCCTGTCGGGCAGCGGGACTGGATGCGGCTGTTCGGGGCGACTGTCGTCGTGGAGATGAACCGCAAGCCTCCGCTGCGGGCCTTCGTGGAGGAGCACGGCTGGTATCCGTCCACCTACATGACCCCGATGCCGGTGGCCACGCCCTACGGGGTGGAGGGGTACAAGACCATGGCCTACGACACCGTCATGGCCTTGGGGAGGGCCCCCGACCACTATCTGTTCCCGGTGGCCGCCGGGGACGGGCTCTACGGGCCCTGGAAGGGGTTCCAGGAGCTGCACCGCCTGGGTCTTATCGCCTCCCTTCCCAGGGTGCATGGGGTGCAGGCGGCCGGATGCAACCCGATCGTCCAGGCCATAGAGCAGGGCTTGGACGAAGTGCCCGTCCATCCCGGCCCCGACACCGCCGCCCTTTCCATCGCCGACGACACGGGCGGGCGGATCACCCTCCGGGCCATCCGCGACTCGGGCGGCACCGCGGTGGAGGTAACCGACGAAGCCATCTTCGAAGCCCTCCGCAGGGCGGCTCGGGCGGGGGTGAGCCCCGAACCGGCCTCGGCCGCCGCTCTGGCCGGCGCCTGGGAGCTGGCCGACAGAGGGGTGATCCGGCCCGGCGACTTCGTGGTGTGCTGTATAACGGGCGCCGGACCCAAGTGGCCCGACGCGGTGTCGGGCCTGGCGCCCGGCGAGGAGCTGGTGAATCCCGGCCGGGCCGTGTTCGACCGGCTGATGTCCGGGGCGCCGGGGCCGCGATCTGATCCCCGATGAGCCGATGAGCCGAACCTGATACACGATGAACCGACCGCCGACCTGAGAGGAGCCGCTGCGATGTCATCCGTTGTCGAAGAGCTGGTCGATTTCTTCCGTTCCGACTACTGGGCGGAGAACATGGAGCTGATGCATAGGCCCGACCTGACCCTCCACGAGGTGATGCTGTCCACCAGCGTCCATCCTGTGACCCTGGAGTACCTGTTCGACCGCTACCTGGCGGCGGCGGGCAAGCAGGTGGTCAACGTGGGTCATGCGGTGGTGGGGGAACGGGGGCTGGTCAAGTACTACACCGCCGACCGCCCCTCCTTCTTCCTCATGTGGAAGTACGGAAACGAGGGCCTGATAGGGCCCGACCCCGACGGTTCGACCGTTCTCCTCGGCGACGCCGGCGAGCAGGCCTACCTCGCCGATGCGGCGCCCAGGCGGATCACCGACTCCGACCACCGCGCCATCGACCGCTACTTCGACTCCGAACACTGGGAGGAGATGCTCGCCAAGATGCGCTCCTCCGACATCGAACACTTCCACGCCTACCTGCTCACCGAGGTACACCCCTACGACTTGGCCGAGCGCTGCACCGCCGCCGTCCGGCAGGCCGGATACGGGGAGGCCGAGCCCTACTACCTGCCCCGGCCCGACATCGGCTCGATGTGGATCGGATACGCCCCGCCGGGCACCAAGTCGATGGAGTTCGTGGCCACCCACACCCCGGGCGCGGTGTTCGAACCGCAGGAGCTCACCGCCGCCGACCGGGCCTACGGCGGGGACGGCTTCACGGTTACCCAACTGAGGGAGTTCGTGGAGAAGGAACCGTACCTGCCGGTGACCCTGAGCGAGGCGAGGGCGGTGCTGGCGGAGGTCACCTGAGCGCCGCCGAACCCCCTCGGAAGGGCTCGACCGGCGTGAACACCGAACCGGCGAACCCCGCGCCTATGCCCCGGTCCCGTCTGGCCCGTTTGCCTGCGGGCCCCGTCCGATGTTTGGGGGAAACCCTATACAACCTCGCGAAAATTTTCCGGCCTGCCGCCGCCCCTATTTCGGGCCCATCCCCCACCTCCGTGCGTGTTTAACTGCTGGTGGGTAGGCCCCCGGCGGGGATTTGGCTCAACGCCTCCTGCCCAGCCATCCCTAGGGATGGCTGTGGCTTTAGTGGTGATTGCCTCCCCGCCGGGCCTGCCGGGGTTCGGTAGTTGTCGCTTGATAGGAGCCTGAACGGCCCACACGTGTCGTGTTCCCTACGCATGGTTGCGCAATACCGGACCGGCCTACCCAAGGTAAGACCAGCAACCGAAAGGATACACCCTGATGCCAACAGCAGGGATAGACTCCCACAAAGACACCCTGGCGGGATGTGTCATCGACCCGACGGGACGGGTCGTCGAGCACAGGACCTTCTCGAACACCCCTGCCGGTTACCGCAGAACCCAAGCCTGGCTACAGGCTCATGACGTCGGCCGGGTGGGGATCGAGGGGTCGGGCAGCTACGGGCGGCCCTTGGCGTTGTTCCTGATCAGCGTAGGCTGCGAGGTGGTGGAAGTGCCTCCTCAGATGACCGCCCAAGCCAGAAGACAACAGCGGAACCGCAGCAAGTCCGACCGCATCGACGCTTTGGCCATAGCCCGGGTAGCAGCCCGAGAGGACGACTTGGGGGCGCCTCGACCCCAAGACGCTCTAGAAGACCTGCGTGCTCTGGTGTTCTACCGGCGTGAGTTGGTCGAATCCCGAACTGCTGAGGTCAACCGTCTCCACGCTGACCTTACCCTGCTCTGTCCGGGCTATCACAACCTGTTGCGCTCGGGGTTGTTGTCCTACAAGGCCTTGGCACGGGCCGCCAGGCTGATCACCGCAGACAGAACCACCAGAGCTGACATCGCCCGCCGGCGCATCCGCCGCGTTCGTCGGCTCTTGCGCCAGGTTCGGGAACTCGACACCCAGATCACCCGCCTGGTCGCCGCCTTGGGCACTTCCCTCACCGACATCTACGGGATCGGGAACCTGATAGCAGCTGAGATCATCGCCGAAGTCGGCGACGCCGCCCGGTATCCGACCAAAGCCCGCTTCGCTATGGCCAACGGCACAGCCCCCATCGAGGCGTCCTCGGGACGGGTCACCCGCCATCGGCTCAACCGAGGCGGCAACCGCCGGCTCAACCGGGCCCTCCACAACGCGGCCATCACCCAGATCGCCCGGCCCGGCACCGAGGGACGCTGCTACTACGAACGGCTCCTCCAACGAGGAAAAACCAAAAAAGAAGCCGTCCGCATCCTCAAACGACGCATCTCCGACCGGGTCTGGACCCACCTCCAACCCACCACCAACACCCCCCAAACCCACCAAGTCTTGACATAGGAGCTCACCACTCCGAGGTCGGGCCGCGAGGGGGCGTGCGGGGGCTGTCGTCGCCCCCGGCCCGCCTGGGGCCTTTTCGAGGATTACCGCCTGCTCTCTCCGGATGTCTGCGGGCGATGTTTGTGCCTTCGGTATCCGTAACTATCCCCCATACCTATGACGAAAACAACCCCCTTGTTCCGTTCTCGCGAAAAAATCTTTCAGGCCGTCCTGCCCATCCCTCTGGGGTTCCCTCGCCCGCAGGCATGCGGCGGCCCGTTTCATCACTGCGCCCGCATCGGCAACCGGGCGCCTGCAGCCGACAACCACGGATACAGGACGGCTTCGATCTCCGATACGGCGGCCAGGGCGGTCCTTCTGACGGGATCGTCCCCCGGCCGGTCGAGGGTCAGGAAGCTTCCAGCCCCAGCAGGCGGGCGGCGTTGTTGCCCATGTAGTCGGCTATGTCCTCGTCGGTCAGCTCCGGCAGGCCGGGGGCGATGTTGTGCTCGGCCGCCATCGCAGGCAGGGACTTCACGAACGGTACGTCCTCGCGGCAGTCGTAGTTGTCGGTGCCCCACAGCACCTTGTCGAGCACCATGAAGTGCTTGGCGTACTTGAGGAAACGGATGTTGGTCTCGGGCGGCTGCAGGAACCCCCACCAACCCGTGTTGGCGTACATGTTGGGGTTCTTGAGCATCATCATCACCACCTCCTCGTAGTAGTTCTCGCCGGCGTGGACCACCACGAGTTTCAGCTCAGGGAACTCCACCGCCACGTCGTCCAGCAGGATGGGGTGCTGGTTCTTGAGGAGGAAGTAACCGGACCATCCGGTGTGGACGAAGATGATCATGCCGAGCTCGGCGGCTCTCTCGTAGATGGGCATGAGGCTGGGGTCGTTGAGCGGGAGGTCGAAGCTGGAGGCCGGCGATATCTTCATTCCCACTAGGCCCATATCGACGATCTGGTCCATCTCTCGGACGGCGCCGAGGCCCCCGTACAGGTCCACGCTGCCGAGGCCTATGTAGCGGTCCGGGTACTTCGCCGCCGCCTCCGCCACGAAGGAGGCCGGGACCTCCGAGTCCAGATGGGGCGCCTTGCTGGCGTGGCAGACCGCCATGTCCACGCCGGCCTCGTCCATGCGCTCGATCATCTGCTCGGCGCTCATGCCTTGGAGCAGACCGGTCTTCTCACCCAAGCCCCGCGCCGCCCAGCCGGCCCGGTACATGGCGTCGTCCATCACCCCTTTCCCGCCCCAATGCTCCGGCTTCGAGAGCCATACGTGGCTGTCGATGATCATGGCCGCCCCTTTCGCTTCCGGCCTCTCACCCGAGAGGCAACACAGGATGAAGTTACCCCAGGCCCGCACTTGCCGGAGGGGCGGGTTGCCGGCGAAAGACGGGTGATCCATCGGCCGCGGCGGTGCGGCCCGCAATTAGGATCACATTATGACTACAACCGTGGCGGCCCGGCCGTCGATGGCGGATGCGGAGAAGGCGGCCGGGGCGGTGGCCGGGGTGGGGGTGTCGGAGGTGTTGGTGTTCGGGTCGGTGGCCCGCGGTGAGGCCGGACCGCACAGCGATATCGATTTGGTGGCCGTCTACGACGATCTCGATTATTCGACCCGGCGTGAGAGGTCGGCCGAACTGGGGCGGGTTGCTTCCGCCGCGGCGGGCCGTCGGGTGTTCGTGTATGTGACCGATTGGCCCGAGTGGAGCCGCCGCACCAGCGAGGTGGCTTCTTCTTTGGAGAATGCGATCACTGTCGATGCAGTTGCGTTGTACCGGCGGGAACCGAACGGTGTGCGCTGGGGGAAGGAGATCGGTATGCCCGCTACGGACAGGGAGGAGGCCGCCGCCCGTCTCGACAACGCCCGCCGCGCCCTCTTTGGTCTGGACGACCACTTGGTGATGAGCCGGGCAGAAAGGCATGCGCTGAAGGACGGCGATCCCGGTTACTACCTGTTGGGGATGCGGGACCGTATGTGCGCTCTGTGCGCCGACGCTCAGATGGCGGTGGAGACTAGCTTCAAGGCTCTGATCCATCTTCGAGGCGAACGTCCCGCCCGCACCCACGACCTCGGTAAATTGTTGGAGGCCTTTCCCGCTTCCCGGCGTGATCCTCTCAGGAGGATGTTCGTAGAGATCACCCCGGAGGAAGCTTCGATGTGGCGCGAGGCGGGCGCGTACGAATATGTCGACTGGTCTCTGGAAAGCCTTGTGATCCACGCCTACCGCATGGCCCGCACAGCTGTCGCAATATCCCGTTACGCAGCCGGTTTCCTGCCCGAAACGGAATCCGCTCGCCTCGTCTACAAGGCGGCCGTAACGGCCGCCGCAACACTCGACGGGTGGGACCTCACCGCCGGAGACCCCTTCGATATGACAGGCCAGCCTCCTCTGCCCGACCCCCTCTCGTAGCGGCGGAAGCCTCCCGCACCACCATCCCCTCGGGCCGCCGTCTAGAGTCGGGAGTACTGGACGCTTCGGAGGTCGGAGAAGGGAGGGCGCCATCGAAGACCAAGGTCGCATCATCACCGTAAACGGCCCGATCGAACCCGGGCAGCTCGGTGTGACGCTGATGCACGAGCACCTATTGTTCACGTGCCTGATGTGGTTCCTGGAGGGCGACCACCGGGGTCTGGGTTCCGATTCGTATGCGCCGGTCACCCACCACAACGCCGCTCTGCTCCGGGAGTTCCCGTACCGCAGCCGCGACAATCTGATCAACACCGACTGGCGGCTGACCTCCCAGGAGCTCCGCCGCTTCAAGATGACTTTGGGCCGCAGCGTGGTCGATTCCTCGAATCTGGGCCTGGGCCGGGACGGGTGGGGGCTCAAGAAGATCGCCGACGACGTGGGGATCAACATCATCTCGGGCACCGGGTACTACGTGGACCACGCCCACCCCTGGTACGTGGATTCCATGAGCGCCGAGGAGCTGGCCAAAGGCATGATCGGGGACATCACCGCCGGGGCCGACGGAACCGACATCCGCTGCGGGATCATCGGGGAGATCGGAACCTCCGATCCGGTCACGCCCAACGAGTGGAAGGTGCTGGAGGCGGCGGCCATCACCCACCACGCCACCGGGGCGGCCATCCAGATCCACGCCCTCCACGAGCAGCGCCTGATGCCCTCCATCCTCGATTTCCTGATCACGGAGCACGGGGTCCACCCCGGCCGGGTGATCGCCGGTCATCTGGATCTCTGCACGGACGATCGGCCCTACCTGGAGCAGGTGGCCGGCTATGACACGTTCCTGGAGATCGACGGCTGGGGCCACCCCTGCCCGACCGACGGTGTCTACGTCTCCGACGACGACCGGATGGCGACCGTGGAGTGGATGGTGGCGGAAGGCCTCGGCGGCAAACTCCTGTTCTCCCACGACATCGGCCTGAAAGCCCGACTGTCCGGTTTCGGCGGCCCCGGCTGGGACCACATCATGAACGTGATCCTCCCCTCCCTGAAAGCCCGAGGCATGCCCATCGCCACCCTCAACCAGTTCGTGATAGACAACCCCGCCCGAGTCCTGCCCCTCAGCCTCGAAGCCGAATGATTTCATCGTCCGATTCAGGAGGCTCGCGTCTCACGGACTATACTTTGATTGATGTCTGATGAATGACCCCGCTGTTAAATGGGTTTGGGAGAGGACGGACGCGGCGCGTAGCGGTGCCGCCGGTGACCTCGCCAGGCTCTTCAGAAACGAGCCCGTCAAGCAACCTGGTGTTCTGGCTATAGGTGCCCCCTCTGCTCAGGCCACAGTGTTGGCCCGTGAAGTCATCCAGAACTCCTGGGACGCAGCCGACGACCTGCGCGAGGATCTCAGGAGAGAGCAACTGCGAGCCGAGCGGCGCGGTCGGTCTCTTGGTATCAGTCCTTTCGTTCCTCCACCTTTTGAGATACGCTTTGACTTCCGTACCGCCGTTGGGTCCACCAAAGACGAGATCGTCCGGCGGCTTGCGCTGAACGAACACGCGAATCGTCTGGGGGGGGGGGTTGACCGTAGAAAGGTCGGTCTGAGAAAGGACGATTGCCTAGGAACCCTGGGGGACTCCGATGCTGAGTTGGCCTACATGGTGATCGAAGAGGAGGCGGCTTCTGGTATGTACGGTCCCTGGAGAGGGGATGAGTCGAAGATGTACAGGGCGCTTTGCGCCATTGGAGTCACCTCTGGTACCGAGGGCAGGGGCGGTTCCTATGGTTACGGCAAGGCGGGCATGATCCGAGGTTCCGCCACCCGGACAGTGGTCGCCTACACCTGCTTTAGGGAACGAAGGGACGACCCGGGTGCCACGCGGCGGTTGCTCGGTATGACCTATTGGGGTCGGCACGACTATTGCGGCGAAGGGTTTACCGGGTTCGCCAGATTCGGAAAAGAGAAGAATGGTGGTGAGGTGGTCCCGTTCGAAAACGAGGAAGCCGACGAGCAGGCCGCCATGTTGGGCCTGAGGGCCCGAAGCCCGGACGAGATAGATCAGCTGGGGACCACCTTTCTGTTGATCGAACCCACCGTGCAGCCCGAAGAGTTGATCACCGCCATTGAACGCTCGTGGTGGCCGGCTTTGGAAGAGCGTCGCCTTCAGTTCAATACATATGTTCAAACACCGGCCGGGGCAGTACTACACCCCAGGCCGCGTCATGATCCTGTCCTCCGTACTTTTATAGATGCCTATGAAAATGCAACGCTTCCTGCCGCTATAGGGGAAGGTAGGAGAGGAGAATTCCCTGGTCTCGGTACTATTGGATTGGTTTCCGACATTGAGGGTTGGTCGTATGCCGAACAGATCGGAGATACTGAAGAACAAGGTATAGACCACTGCAGCCTTGTTGCTCTCATGCGTAAGCCGCATATGGTTGTTGAATACTTGAAGGTGAGCAGAGCGACTCCACCCCATGTACGCGGTGCCTTCGTTGCTGATTTCAGTATCAACGATGCTCTTCGTGAGACTGAGCCGAAGGGGCATGATGCATGGGACTACAAAGCAGGCGACACAGACGAGGAGTCGAGGAGGACAGCCAAGAAAGTCCGTGACCGAATAGCAGAGAAGGTTAGGCGGTACAAGAAGGAGTTGAAGCCTCCTTCCCCACCTGTTGAAGGTGTAGTGCTTCCAGAGTTCGACCGACTTATGAGAAAGCTCATGTCGGGTCCGATTAAAGACCGTCCAGACCTCTCTCCTCGATTGGTCACCATACGTCCTGACTTCAATTTGGAAGTCGCCGGTCCGGACGAAGTACGCGTGGTCGGGAAGGCGGAGTTTGGTTTGAGTGAGCACTTTGAGGGAGAAGCAGCCTGGATTGAGGTATCTATCCGTTACTCGTTCGTGGAGGACGATCGTGCCGGGAAGCGGGCGGAGCTTGAGGTTGTTCCGCCCGTAGACTTTGTGGAAATCAACGGGAAATACCGCGGAATTATCCGATCCCGTGACCAGGTGTTGTTCAAGTTCAAGACCCAACCATATCGGGCGGATTGGTCCGGCCGTCTGATCACAGGGGCGGAAATAGTGAATGAAGAAGAGGCATGAACCGCGAAGTTCGTACGGTCCGTCCTTTCCAGGTTCCCTATCACCTCGCCCGAGTTTTTGAAGGAGCGGTGTTCCGGTTCGGGAGAGATGAATGTTATCCTGACGGTCGTATCAATATAGATATTGACGATTATCCTGATGAATATGGTCGGCGACCTGCAGAGCTGATCTGGGCATCTGATTCCGAGCTCGAGTATTTCAAGGCGATGCTCAATGAGGGAGCACAAGCCGCGGAGATTGATCCAGCCTGCTTGGCTTTATTGATCACAGTTAGCACTTCTTATCTCAAAATCACCGAGGTAGTTTTCAGACATCCCCTTATGAACCTTGAAGGACTGACCAATACGGTGAATCTATCCGGCCCTCCCCGCCCCTCTGCTCTTCGCACCGGATTCCATGGGGCGACCATCGTTGCCTATCTATTGTTGACGGAGGAGATCAAACCTTGTCCTCTCCGTCCTTGGCGCAAAGGTACCTGGTTGGCTCGGGCCGCTTTTAAGTTAGTGCCCCGTTCACGAGCCAGCCTGTTCCGACCGTCAGCACTTGATGACGAGCAACGCAATCGTCTAGGACTCCCGAAGGGCGTCGTGCGTTATCTGGATATGAGCGATCACGAGCCTTTGCTTCCGTACGAAGATTCTTATCCGCCTATTTTCTATGTCGACCAGGAACTACTGGCCTCGCTCGCCTCCCGCCCTCGAGCACCTATAAGTCGTTCTATTCAGGTTCAGCTGGTACAAGACTTTATATATGGAGTTCTCACCTCACCTGCTGTGCAGGAGGCCGATCTCGGTGAGATGATATGGACAGATATGAAAGACACTTTGTTGGGAAGGGTATTGAACCTCATCGCCGGGCCTGATGCCTCGGAGGAACGGCTAGGTATCCTAGTTCAATTAATCCGAGACGATCCGGCCAAGCTAGTGGCGCAGGCAGAACATGCCATCGGACTCCGCAAGGTGTTGTTGGCTACCTCTCGTGAGGGGCAGATATGAGATATCCGATCATTACCTTATCCGATTGCCAAAGGCTGGCGACAGAGATGAATAAGGGTACTTTTCCATCCCTAGAGAGATATACACAAGAGAGATATACACACCGGTTGAGTACTGGTGATGTAATGGATCAATCTGAGATCAAGAGGGCGGCCGTTCTAATACACGATATATTGGAAAAAAATCGGGCCAAATATGGTCGCGACCGGGACCGTTTAGAGGGCAGAGTTGCGCCGATCTTATATAGTGCCTTACACAAAGTGGACTTGGCGGTGCTAGACGACCCCGGTTTTTGGTGCTTTTTAAGTCTGAAATACTTTTGGAATTTTATTGCTTGGCGGGAGAAGAAGGCCTTCACGGAGGGAAACTATCTAAAATATGTGTGTGGCGAGAGAAGCACTGAAAGTGTACTAACCCGTATGTACCTGCGTGTGCAGGCGCTGGGTGGCAGTGAATACGGGTCTATGGCCTCGGAAGTTCCGATGGCGACAGACTTCTGGCGGAGCCACATCATCCGGGTCAGGACAGGAACGGCTCCCTCCCTTACCAGAGCCTTCGTAGAGCGGCAACGGGACGATCGACTCAACACCCCCGAACTTCGGCAGTTCGCCCGGAGATTGAATCGGACCTGGACGAATATCCTTTTGAACATCTATGACGACGAAGAGGCTCGACAACTGATAGAAGAGCTATGGACGAGGTAGCCGAAGCCTTCGCCCTTGACGGTTCCCTACTGAACCACCACCTCAGAGTAGGTGATGCCGTCGTCCGATCGTCTGTGGAGGTGGACTCGTTCGCTTCCAATGGGGATCCCAAGGGTGTATGGTGGAAGTCATATATGGCCGGAGCGGTTCCTACCCCGGTAGAAGGGCCTGCTCCTGTCCTGAGGGTGGTTGACCTCTTCAGCGGAGCAGGCGGTCTCGCGCTTGGCGTTCGGCAGTTGGCCGCCGACATGGGCCGGAAGGTGGTTACCGAGCTGATCGTCGATCAGGATGCCGCCGCCAACGCGGTCTATGCGGCCAATCACGACACGCGGCTTCGGTCCAAGGCTTCGGTCAGCTCCCTGGTGGACTTCCGCCTCCGGGGTTGGGAGGACGCCGCCGCCTTCGTGTACCCACCCGAGGTGCTCGACTCCGCGATCGCTGAAGCAACCCAGGCTGTCGATCTCCTTATCGCCGGCCCGCCCTGCCAGGGCAACTCCAACCTCAACAACCACTCCCGCCGTAACGACAAGCGAAACGAGCTCTACCTGACCGTACCTGCCTTCGCGGTCGCGGTGGGCGCTCGCAACGTCGTCATCGAGAACGTTCAGGGGGTGATACACGACCGCTCCCGGGTGGTCCAGACGGCGGAGCGGTTATTCGAGGCGGCCGGGTACCGGGTGACCACCGGGGTGCTGGCCGCCCACACACTGGGATGGCCGCAGACCCGCCGCCGTTTCTTTATGGTTGCCAGCCTAGACAGCCACCCGATACCCCTCGCAGAAGTCGAACGAGCATTGTCCGACCCTCAGCCGCGGTCGGTTCTGTGGGCGATCGGCGGTCTGGAAACCCTAGGATCCAAAGACGTTTTGGATCAGCCCACCGGGCACAACCACGAGAACCAGGACCGGATCGACTGGTTGTTCGACAACGACGAGTACGACCTGCCTCTATCCGAGCGCCCGGAATGCCACAAGGACGGCACTACATACCGTTCCGTCTACGGCCGGATGAAACCGAGCGATCCGGCGCCCACTATCACCACGGGGTTCATGTCACCGGGCCGGGGGCGTTTTACACATCCGACCGAGCGGCGCACCCTCACCGCCCGAGAGGCCGCCGTCATCCAAGGATTTCCATACGGCTATCGCTTCGTGACGGACCCGAGGAACCCGCCTACTCGTTCCCAGCTCGCCAAATGGATAGGAGACGCGGTGCCGATGCCGCTCGGCTACGCCGCCGCGCTGTCTGTTCTGGGACCGGAAATCACCTCCAGACCTAACCGTGATGGATCTACGGAATAGAACTCTGCCGCCGCCGTCTTCACCCTCGGCCAGCAGCGAGGCGGTTCGCCGGAGGATGGTCAACACTCCCCGGCGGGACACGCCCTTCGAGATGCGGGTCCGGCGGATACTCCACGCCAGGGGGTTCCGCTACCGGGTCGATCGGCCGATGCCCGGCGTGACTCGCTCCCGCCCGGATGTGGTCTTCCCCACCGAGCGGATAGCCGTCTACTTGGACGGCTGCTTCTGGCACTCGTGCCCCATCCACGGCACCATGCCCGCCGCCGGCCGGGAGTGGTGGGCCGCCAAGCTCCAGGCGAACATCGAGCGCGACCGCCGCCACGGCGAGGAACTGGAGGCAGCCGGCTGGCTGGCTGCGAGATTCTGGGAGCACGAGGATCCCCACGACATCGCCGACGAGATCGCAGCCATCGTCGCCGCCCGCCGGATGGAGTTATAGCGGTATATCCAGGCCGGACATACAGACCGGTATATTTTCCGGTATGAAATCCAATCGTTTTTCCATCAGCGAAGGCGGGATCGTCGTATGCGGGGCGTATGCGGATAGCCGAGTTCGGCGGCTTCGCCGATGTAGACCGGGCGGCGGAGATACTGCCGCTCAGGCAGGGGCTGCGGGTGGTGCGGTAGAAATCCGGGCGGGCGGTGCGCGCCCTCCGCGCCTGCCTGTAGGATGGGGTGCTCATGGACTACCGGGTCGCTACGACCATCGAGGTGCTCAACCGGGCTACTAGCGCCATCTGGCATGAGATGCCCGAGGAGGTGCGTCGCCTGAAAACCCGGCGGGGCACCAAGGGCTACGGCTGGCCGATGATCATCTGCGCCGAGGAGAACACCAGGGCCTTCGCCGACGACATGGCCGTGCTCCGCAACGCCGGTCAGGACCCCTCCCTCGACCTCGGCACCCTCAAGCAGGTGGTGCGGATGTTCGCGGAGGCCCAGCTCGGCATTCTCCACAACTGGTACGGGCTGGACGACAGCGTCGATCTGATCCGGGGTTCTCTCGACGCCTTGGAACACATCGAGACTAGGGAGGAGTACCTGGCCTACACCCACGAGCTGGGGGTGTATGTGGGCCGGCTCCACTGGTGGGCGGACACTTTGGTGCCGTGGGACGACATCAGCGCCAAGTACGAAGAGATGAACAACTAGGGCGGCCAAGGTTTACAAGGGACTGTTCAGGACGGCCGGAACGACCGGTGCGGCCGGGGCGGGACCAGACAACAGGACGGCTGAATACGGCCGGCAGGCAATAGGAGGAGCGGTGGCCGAGCGCGACAGGAACTACAGGGTCGGATGTGTGGGGGCGGGGTTCGCAGCCTCGGTCTATCACCTGCCCGTCCAGCAGCGGGTCGAAGGGGTGGAGACGGCGGCCATCGCCGACCTCGACCTGGAGCTGGCCGGGAGGCGGGCCGAAGAATACGGGATACCGGAGGTCTACGGCTCCTACGAGGAGATGATCGAACAGGCCGACCTCGACATCGTGTCCGTGTGCGTGCCGCCCTTTCTGCATCTGGCGGTTACCAAGGCGGCGGCCGCGGCCGGGGTGAACGTGATCTGCGAGAAGCCGATGGCCGCCTCACCCGAGGAGGTGGCGGAGCTGGTGCGGGTGGTGGAGGAGAGCGGCATCAGGTTCATGATCTCGGAGAACTTCTGGTGGTACCCGGACATGGTGGACGCCAAGGCGAGAATCGACGCCGGCCTGATCGGTGACCTGTTCCACGTGCGGGTCGAGGAGTTCATCAACGACATCGACCCCACCTACCGTCGGGACCAGGAACGCTTCCTGATGTACGAGCAGGACGTTCACTACGTCGACGTGATCCGCCACCTGGTGGGCGCCGACGTGGTGCGGGTGCATGCCATGACCCGCCGGGTGCCGGTACAGCAGCTGGCCGGGGAGAACTTCGCCATGATCACTATGGAGTTCGCCAACGGGGTCATCGCCCGCATCGACGAGTGCTGGTGCTCCGCCCGCGGCGACCAGTACGTGATGAGGATGCGGATCGACGGCACCCTGGGTTCGATCTTCATCAACCAGCCTGACCACCCCTACAAGCTCTATACCGACAAGCCGGGCCTCGAAGGCTGGCACTACCCCCCCACCGACACCAAACCGCCGGCCGGGCACACAGTCGGTTACTCGGCTCCCTGGCCCGCCGACGAGCTCCGGGAGGGGACCGTCGGGTGTTACCTGGCTTTCCTCGACTACATGGAGAAGGGGGTCCCGCCGGTCACCGTGGCCTCCGACAACGCCAAGACCATGGAGGTGGTGTTCGCCGCCTACGAGTCGGCCGAGACCCATCGGGTGGTCGAGCTTTGACCGCCGCGGACGGCGCCGGCGGACGGCGCCGGGCGGACTAGGACAGGATCGGCGCTCATGTCTGCGTCCATACGGGACGGGCTCCTCGATTTCCTCCGCTCGGACGACTGGATGGCCGCCCGGGCCCTGTTGGACGACCCGGGGGTCAGCTTCTTCGAGGCCAGGATGACCACCGTCGTCCACCCGTTGTCGCTGGAGTTCCTCTTCGTCGAGTATTTGAATCGGCTGGGTCGCCGGGTGCGCAACGTGGGGCACGCCTTCGTGGGGGAGTGGGGTTGGATCAAGATCTACCCGGAGGTGCGCCCGGTGCTGAACGTGGTGTGGAGGTACGGTGGCTCCTCGGTCATCGCCGCCCATCCCGAGGATTTCCTGGAGATGTGGACCGACGAGGGCGAGCGCAGTTACCTGAAGGATGTGGCGCCCCGGCGGATAGCCGATCGAGACGACCGGGCCGGGATAGCAGCCTATCTGGAGTCGGACCATTGGAAGCAGGCGCTCGGCTGGTTCGCCGACCGCGAAACCGAACACTTCCACACCTATCTCCACACGGAGCTGCACCCCCACGACCTGGCCCCTTTCCTGGTCGGCAGCCTGGCGGAGCACGGGTTCGGGCTGTCGGTGCCTCCCTTCTTCCTGGCCCGGCCCGACCTCGGGCTGATGTGGATCGGCCTAGCCCCGGACGGGATGACCTCCCAGGAGGTGGCCTGTATCCACACCCCCGGCGCCTTGCTGGAGCCCAAGCAGCTCACCCCCCAGGACCGGGAGTACGGAGGCGACCCCTGGACGGTCGCCCACTTCCGGGAGCGGGCGGCGCAGGATCCGTACCGTGTGCTCACCCTGTCCGAGGCGAGGGGGATCGTCGATGAGATCGTCTGAGCAGGGTCAAGGGCAGGGGCGGGGGCGGCGTTGAGGCGGTTCGTAACCAGCGAGGACGTGCGCCGGCTGGCTGAGAGCGGCGAGTACGAGCTGATGTTGCGGGAGGGGACGGTGCTGACCGACGCCGCCCTCGACGAGGCGCGCAACCTGGGCGTGAGGCTGGTGGAGGGATCCCGGCTGGCCGCTCCCGGGCCGGCGGCGGCGGGACCCGGCCCTTCGCAGGCGGAACCCGGGCCGCCTCGGGTTTCCATACCCGCCTCATCCGCCTCCTCCTCCCCGGCGCCGGTTGCGCCTTCACCCCGTCGGACCGGCCATCCGGCCAAGACCGCCGAGACAACCCCTAGGTTCGAGGGCCTGCCGGACCCTTCCCGCCTCCACACCCGGTTGCTGATCGACGGGGAGTTCAGGGACGCCGACGGGGGGAAGACCAACCCCACGGTCGATCCGGCCACCAGAGAGACCATCGTCGAGGTGTCGTCCGCCGGGGCGGAGGACGTCGATCTGGCGGTGCGGGCCGCCCGGCGGGCTTTTGGGGAGTGGCGGGCCCTCGACCCCGCCGAGCGTTCCCGTCTGCTGCTGAGGGTGGCGGAGCTCATAGAGGAGGAGCACGAGTTTCTGGCCAAGGTGGAAAGCCAGGACGTGGGGCGGCCCATCCGGGAGACGACCCTGATCGACCTGCCCGCCTCGTGGGATCCGTTCCGTTTCTTCCAGGGCCTGGTGAGGGCCATCGACGGCCGGCTGCTGGCCCTCCCCCGGGACTCCCTCGACTACGTGCGCAAGGAGCCGATGGGGGTGGTGGGCATGATCATCCCCTGGAACTTCCCGCTGCATATCGCCTGCCGCAAGGCCTCGGCGGCGCTGGCGGCGGGCAACACGGTGGTTTTGAAGCCGCCGGAGCTGGCCCCCCTCACCTGCCTGGAGCTGGGGAGGATCTGCCTGGAGGCCGGAATCCCGCCCGGGGTGTTCAACGTGGTCCCCGGCGCCGGGGAGGTGGCCGGCCGGGCGCTGGTCGAGCATCGGGGGGTGGACAAGATCGCCTTCACCGGGTCGACGGTGGTGGGGCGCTCCGTCATGCGGGGGGCGGCCGGAACCATCAAGCGGGTTTCCCTTGAGCTGGGCGGCAAGTCGCCCTCCATAGTGTTCGCCGACGCCGACCTGGACCGGGCGGTGAGCGGTTCCTTGTTCGGCATCTACCTGGCCCAGGGGCAGGTGTGCTCCGCCGGGTCGAGGATCTTGGTGGAGCGGGCGGTCTACGACGACTTCGTGGAGCGGTTCGCCGCTCGGGCGGCCCGGATCCGGGTGGGGCTTCCCTGGCGGTGGGGCACCCAGCTCGGCCCGCTGGTGAACGAGCGGCAGATGGAGCGGGTTTTCGAGTACGTGGAAATCGGCCGGGCCGAAGGGGCCAGGGTGATCGGCGGGGGAGCGCCGCCCGACGACCCGGAGCTGATGCGGGGCAACTTCATGAGGCCCACCTGTTTCGTGGATGTGGAACCGGACCACCGGATCGTCCAAGAGGAGATATTCGGCCCGGTGGCGGTGGTGCTGCCCTTCAGCGGCGAGGAGGAGGGGGTTAGGCTGGCCAACGACGTCCGCTACGGGCTGGCGGCCGGCATCTGGACCGGCGACGTCGGCAAGGCGCACAGGGTGGCCAGGGACTTGCAGGCTGGTTCGATCTGGGTGAACCACTTTGGCGTGTACCCGAGCGAGGCTCCGTTCGGCGGCTATAAGGAGAGCGGCACCGGCCATGATCTAGGCTTGGAGTCGCTCCACGAATATATGGAGACCAAGAACGTACACGTCGACATAGGGCGTGATTACCAGGATTGGTATCGTGGCGACTAGACAATCTCCCGGGGAGGTTCGGATCATGGAAGGTGCTCTTGGGTTGATCGAGACCCGCGGGTTGGTGGGTTCGATAGAGGCGGCCGATGCGATGGCCAAGGCGGCCCGCGTCGAGATCGTCGGGCGCGACGTGATCGGCGGCGGCTACGTCACCATCATGGTGCAGGGCGAAGTCGGCGCGGTGAAGTCGGCGGTGGATGTCGGGGCGGCCGCGGCCAAGAAGGTCGGGGAGCTCGTTTCGGCCCATCTGATTCCCAAGCCCCACGAGGACTTGGGGAAGGTGAGCGGGCTGCTCGGCGGCTGATCCGCCTCCGGCGGGCCGGGGAACGGAAACCGCAGGCCGAGCGAGAGCTTAGGAGGCATAGATGTTGTTGTGCCGTGTTACGGGAAGCACCGTCGTGACGGTGCGCGCCGGCGGGCTGGGCGGCGCCAAACTGCTGGTGGTCCGTCCGGAGTGCTGCGACGGCGCCGGGTGCGGCGGCGGGGCCGCGGAATGCTGCGGTTGCGGGCCGCCGTTCGTGGCGGTGGACACCGTGGGCGCCGGGTCCGGTGATCTGGTGCTGGTCGCCCAGGGAAGCGCGGCGAGGGTTCCCGGCGAGACCGCTTCCGCGCCGACGGATGCCGCCGTGGTCGGCATCGTCGACGAAGCAAGCCACGATCCGGGAGGCTGAGGTGTCCGGTCCGGCGCAAGTCTCGAGAGGACAGGGCGGCAATTCCCTTCGGGCCTACGTCTACATCGACCAGATGCAGCCCGGCTGGGCGGCCTACGCGGGAAGGGGCGCGCCGGACGAAACGTCGCTGGCCGGGATGTCGCAGCTGTACGTGGAGGTGGCCCCGGCCACCCTGGTGTTCTCGCTGGCCAACGCGGCGCTGAAGAACACCGACACCGGATCGTCGATGATGGTGGCCGAGCGGCGGTACGGCACTCTGGAGCTCCACTCCGCCAACCCCGACGCGGTGCGCCATGCGGGAACGATCATCCTGGCGATGATCGGCAGCTCCTCGGCTTCCGGCCTCTCCCCCGCATCGGTGACCACCCGCATAGTGGACCGGGTGACCGCCGCCGAGGCCGGACTGGTGAACCGGATGGGTGTGTACGAACGGCTCGAGGAGGACGACGCCATGCTGGTGGTGGAGACGGCCCCCGCCGCCTACGTGGCGCTGGCCGCCAACGAGGCCGAGAAGCACACCTCGCTGCGGAAAGTATTGGTGAGGCTCCACGGCGCCAGCGGCCGGTTGATCCTCGCCGGGAGCGAAGTCGAGGTGGAGATCGGGCGCCGGGTGGTGCTCGAGGCCCTCGGTTGAGAGGGTCCTGGGTCGAGAGGAAGGAACCGATGCGCCAGATTTTGACCACCCGGGACATCCGGGCCATCGTCAGGGCGGGCAGGACCGAGCTGGTGCTGGACGCCTCCACCTCGCTCACGGAGGCGGCCCGGGACGAGGCCGGGCAGGCCGGGCTGCGCATCGTCGAAGGCCCGCAGGACCGCAAGGGAGATATCGTCATCAGGGTGGCCGGAGAGGAGATCCGCGCCCGGCTGCTCTTCGACGATGCGCCGGTCACAGCGGCGGCCATCTCCGATCTGTTGCCGCTGTCGGGCACCGTCAACCACGCCCGCCTCGCCGGCGACGAGCTGATGTTCCCGATCCGCACCTACATAGGCCCGGAGAACCAGTCGAAGGCGCAGGAGGCGGGCAACATCGCCTACTGGCCGGATCGGATGATCATCGCCATGTTCTACGGGGACACCGGCGGCGTGGGCCTGACCAACGTGTTCGCCAAGGTGACCAGCGACCTGGAGTCCTTCCGCCGGGCGGGCGACCACGTATGGAAGAACCAAGGTGTAGAGCTCCTCATCGATCACTGCCGGCCTTGACTCCGATCGTTCAGGGCCGGGGCCGGGCTCCCGGGCTTACGGTTCCGACGCGGCCGACCCGTGTTCAGGGTCTGCAGGGTCGGGAGAAACGCTCCCGCAGCTCCCGCTTCAGCACCTTCATCCCGGCGTTGCGGGGCAGCGCTTCCACCGTCTCGTACCGGCGGGGAACCTTGTAGTCGGTCAGGTGGGAGCGGCACAGCTCGTCGAGCTGCTCCACCGGGAGCGGCCCGCCGCCCGCCGGGACGATCACCGCGGTGACCTGCTCCCCCCACCTCTCCGAGGACAGGCCGATGACAGCCACGTCGAAGACGGACGGATGCCTGGTCAGCACCTCTTCCACGTCGCGCGGGTACACGTTGGCCCCTCCCGAGATGATCAGGTCCCGCTTGCGGTCCACGATGTAGTGATGGTTCTCGTCGTCGACCATCGCCAGGTCGCCGGCGGAGAAGAAGCCGTCCTCGGTGGTGGACTCGGCCGTGGCCTCCGGGTTCTTGTAGTAACCGTTCATCAGGTACGGGGAACGGGAGTAGAGCTCCCCGACCTGGCCGGCCCGGACGGGGTTGCCTTCGTCGTCGACCACCCGAACCTCGGTCATGAACCAGGGGGGTCCTACGCACCTCTCCTTCCGCATGATGTCGGGTGGGCGCAGGTCGGTGACGACGGCGGCTTCGGTCGATCCGTACAGCTCGTGCAGGGCCACCTCCGGGAACATCCCGTGGAACCATTCCTTGAGCTCCTGCGGGAGGGGGGCGGCGTTGAAGTAGACGACCTCGAGGGAGGAGGTGTCGGAAGCCGATATGGTGCGTTCGCCGAGGGTGCGCAGGATGGCGGCATGGGTGGGAACCAGAAAGATCGACTGGACCCGGTCGCGCTCGATCATCGACAGCAGAACCTCCGGGTCGAAGGCGCGCAGCATGGAGACGGTTCCGCCCGTGTGGACCGCCGCGTACGCGAAGGCGAACCCGGCCCCGTGAAACATAGGGGCCACGGCGATGGTGCGCCGGCCCGGCCCGAGGCCCCACTCCAAAGCGGAGGCATAGAAGGTGAGGGTGCGCGACCGATGGCTGATCACCACCCCCTTGGGGTTGCCGGTCGTGCCGGAGGTGTAGGCGATGGCGAACGGTTCGGTCTCGTCCACGCGGATCTGCGGATCGGCGGCGGCGGAGGCGCCTAGGGCGTCCTCGTAGTTCCGCCCGGCCCGGCCGCCGTCCATCGACAGCACGATCTCCGGCCGGTGCGACTCGATGGCATCGGCGGCCCGGTCGGCGAGGGAATCCTCGAGTATGAGCGCCCCGGCGTCGGAGTGTCCGAAGACGAAGTCGATTTCGGGCCCCGGCGACCTGGGGTTCAGCGGGATCATCACCATGCCCGCCTTGGCGATGCCGGCCGCCGTCTCGCAGTACTCGAGCCGGTTGCCGCTCAGCAACCCCACATGGTCGCCCGGACGGAGGCTGCTGTCGAGCAACAGGTTGGCGACTCGGTTCGACCGGTCGGCCAGCTCGGCGTAGGTCTGCCGGCGGGCGCCGTCGATGACCGCCGTAGCTCTCGGGGAGGCGATCGAGAACTCGCGGATGCCGTTGGCGATGTTGAGGTCCGCCCCTCGGGGGAAAATGGCCATTTCACCTCCGGGCTCTGCTTTCGGCCGGCTCTTGCATCGGGATGCCGCGGCTGAGCCTACTCAAGCGTCCGCCTGCTCTATCCGGTTGCTCGGAGGCCGCCCGTTCCCGCCGGCGGCGCGCCCCGCGGAGGCGTTCACACGATGTTCATAGGGCCGTCACATCGGGGGGAGCCGGTAGCCCTCCACGGGTTCGTAGGTGTTCCCGATCGGCCCCCTCACGATGACGAAGAACATACACCCGTCGCTCGAATGCATCGGCCCGTGCACGTCCTCGGGCGGATGGGCCAGGTACGCGCCCTTGGTCATCTTCCCGAAGGTGGTGTCGATGGTCCCCTCCAGTATGTATACCTCCTCCGAAAAGGTGTGCCACTCGGTATAGGGGCTGATCCATTGGGGGAGCAGGCCGGTGAGGGCCGCCCCTTGCTGCGCCTCGGGGTCGTTGCGCAGGGGTTTGCGGGCCGCGCCCGCCGGGAAGTCGTCGAAGCGGGGGGAGCCCCATGGCACCGCCAGGCTGTCGACGAAGGGCACCTCCCGGCCCGGCCTGAACATCGGACCGGGCGCATCGGAAGGGATCCATTCGGGGGTGTCCGTGAACGAGGCCAACACCAAGGCGCCATCGGCGGTGTGCATCGGTCCGCGGAGCTCGCCGGCGGGCTGGAAGGCGTAACAATAGGGGCCGAACTCGTGGTCGCCCGACGTGATCTCGCCGTCCAAGTAGAACTTGTCCTCGTCTGAGGTGTTGTATCCGGTCTCGCGCCGCTCGAAGCCGGGGGGAAACTCGATGATCGCCGTGACCCCCCCGGTGTCCGGATCCCGGCTCAGGGTCTTCCTTCTGACGGGGAGGTTCCCTCCAGGAAAATCGAAATCGACCCATGCGATGTCGTCGATGTGGATGAAGTCGATGCGGGGACGGGTCATGCGCCCTCCTTTCCCGCCGCCGGCCGCCGGCCGGTTCCCGGTGACCATCTACGATAGGACGCCGGTCAGCGTTCTGGGGCGGCGCCCAGTCGTCGAGTCGGCCTCGCTGGTCGCCCGTTACCTGCCTGCCTGAATCGTCAGTCACCGAGGCGGCTGCGTATCAACGGCAGCCCGATCACCAACCCCAGGGCGAAGAGGGCCGCGGCCAGCAGCATCAGATCCCCGAAGGCGTCTGCGGAGGCGGACCTCAATACCTGCTCGACCCGATCGGACATGGAGTCGTCGAACGAGGCGAACCGGACGGAGGAGATGTCGTAGCCTTCGAGAGCGGTCCGGGATCGGAACTGAGCGGCGAACGTGGCCGCGGTTCCGAGGAGGGCCACCGAGAGGGCGCCGCCCACTTGGCGCACCGCGCTCAGCGAAGCGGTCCCTGCCGACGCGAAGGCCGCCGGGACGCTGTTGACTATGGCGGTGCTCTCGATCGAGAACTGCCACCCCATGGCCAGCCCGAAGAGGACGAGCGGCGGCGCGATATCCGCGGTAGAAGCCTCCGAGGTCGCCGCGAAGCTCAGCCAGACCATGGCTGCTGCCATGACTCCCAACCCGGCCAGCATCGGCCTTGCGAAGCCGAGCCGGTCCATGGCCGCCCCGGCCAGGTACGGGCTGAAGGTCATCGGTGTGAAGACGATGGCGAGGATCACCGCAGCCGTCCACGGGCTCAGGGACAGCAGCGACTGGAGGTAGAGGGTCACCAGGAAGAACACCCCGGGCACGGCGGTGTTGACGCACACGCCGATCCGCAGCACGGTTCTGTAGGAGGGGTTGGTGAACAGCGCCGGATCCATCATCGGGTGATCCGAGCGGCGCTCTACCAAGACGAACGCGGCGGCGGCCAGCAACCCGAGAGCCGCGCTCAGGACGACGAGCGGCGAGGCGAGGCCGCGGCGCCCCGCCTCGACGAAGCCGAAAGTGAGGAAGAACAGGGCGAGGGCGGCGGTCCCCATGCCTGGGTAATCGAAGATGGCGCCCCGCGCCGGCCCGTCGGCAGGGACGAACCTGACCAGCCCGACCGCGCCGACCACGCTGAACAGTGCAGTCGTCCAGAAGATGGCCTGCCAGGCGGTGTTCTCCGCCAGCCATCCGGCTATCAGGGGTCCTGAGATGAGGGCGCCCGACGAGAGGCCGATCCAGATGCCGACGGCCCGCCCCCGTTCTTTCTCGTCGAAGACCACTCCGATCTTGGCGAGGGCGTTCGGGAACAGGAGCGCCATGCCGAAGCCCTGCACGGCTCTGGCGCCGAGCAGCGGCACGACGGCGGGGGCGAGAGCCGCGCCGATCGTCCCCGCCAGGTAGAGCCAGTAGCCGATGAGCATCGTGCGGCGGCGCCCGTACAGGTCTCCCAACGCCGCGCTGAGCGGCAACAGCGCGGCGTTGCCGAGCATGAACATGGTGGTTATCCACTGCAGGTCCGAGATAGACGCCCCGAGGTCCCTCCCTATTGTCGGGAGGGCGACGATCACCATCGTGCCGTCGAGGCTGGGAATCGCCAGCGCCGGGAAAAGGGCTACCAATACCCACCAGCGGCGGCGGTCGGTTGCGGCGGGAGGCGGCACCCCGGGGGTCAACCCGGGTTGTTCATAGGATTGGTGGGCAGATTAGGTGAAGGACTCGTGGGCGGCTTTCCGATCTGGAATCTTTGGTATTGATCGTATCCCTGGCTGGGTCGGGAGGGTTCACCCGTGCGGCGAAGGGTAACAGTACGCGCTTCGTCTCCTATGCGCGAATGCGGGATTCCCCCTGTCGATCAACTCGCAAGCAGATGTTCCGAGGTATAGCCTTGATCGATGTGGGGCTCTTCGAGCGGAGGAGGTAGGAGATGGCCGAACGGTGGGATATGGTGGTGGTCGGCGCAGGAACGGCCGGCCTGCCGGCCGCCGTATTCGCCGCCGAGCGGGGGCTGAGGGTGCTGGTGGTCGAGAAGAGCCGCCGGGTCGGAGGAACCCTGCTCATATCCGGGGGCCAGATGAGCGGGGCCGGCACCCGCCACCAGCAGCGTCACGGAGTGGACGACACCCCCGAGGAGCACTTTCGGGATGTCATGGCGTTCTCGGAAGGCCGGGCCGACCCCGACCTGGTCCGGCTGGCGACCGACAACGCCGCCGGCACGATCGACTGGCTCGACGAGCTGGGCTTCGAGTTCTCGCCGGACTGCCCGGCGGTGAGGTTCAACCATCGCCACCACCCCTACTCGAAGGCGCGAATGCACTGGGGGACTGACGCGGGCGACTCTATCGCCGAAGTGATCATCCCGGAACTCGAATCGGCCGTTGCGGGCGGGGCGGTAGAGGTGATGCCAGGTACGAGCCTGGTCGGCTTGGACCACGGCGCGGGCGCCGTTCATGGAGTCAGGATCGAGGGCCCCGACGGGTTACAGGAACACGGTGCGGGCGCCGTGGTGCTGGCGGCCGGCGGGTACACGGCCAACCCGGTGCTGTTCGAAGAGCTGAGCAGCGGGCGCCTGGTGTCTCCCGGGCTCCCCACCGCGACCGGCGATGCACACCGGATCGCGGCTGAGCTCGGCGGCCGACTGAGGGGAGGCGCCCACTGGCTGCCCGTCTTCGGGGGCATAGAAGATCCGGAGGCGCCCCACCGTACGGTCCACAAGGACTACTGGGCCGTCCTGACGCCGCAGATCCGTCCGCCCTGGGAGGTCTACGTCAACCGGTCCGGGAGGCGGTTCGTATCGGAGGAAGAAGGCGACGAGGTGGTCCGGGGGCGGGCGCTGCGGGCCCAGGATGGCCAGGTCTTCTGGGTGGTGTTCGACGAAGCGGTGCTCCGCGAGGCGCCCGACCTGCTCCCGGCGTGGGGCGCCGACGGAGTCCGGGCGCGGGCCGGACGGAAGCCCCCGGTCATGGCGGCGGATACGCTCGAGGGGCTGGCCGCCGCGGCCGGTATCGACCCGGACGGCCTCGCCGCGACCGTCGCCGGTTACAACGCCGCCGTGAGCGGGGCGCCCGACGAGCTGGGCCGGAGGCATCTGCCGCTGCCCATCGCCGAGCCGCCCTTTTATGCGGTCGAGAACCACGGAACTACGCTGCCCACCCCGGCGGGGGTGGCGGTCGACGGCGGCCTCCGGGTGCTCACCGCCGAAGGCCGGCCGATAGGCGGGCTGTACGCCGCCGGCGAGATCCTGGGCAGTGCCGCCTTCAGCGGGAGCGGCGCCGCGGCGGGTATGAACGTCACCCCGGCGATGACCTTCGGGCGGCTGCTCGGATCGGGCCTGGGTTCGTAGACTCGGATACACCTTCGGGTGTTCGGACGCCCGAAGGGGGCGGATGCAGGAGAAGAACCGCGCCAGACGCCGATTCCCATGTCGGTCCGTTGGACATCTGGGACCGATTCCTTCCTCGACCCGGATCTGGCGGACCATCCCCGCCGTCCGCGTTCCGAGGAGGCCGACGGCGGCCGTTCTCGCCGCTAGGCCGTAGACCCAGGGGGGTGCATCCTCAGATGCTTCCTTACGAGAGGCCCGTCTTGATACGCTCGTCGGCCATCAACCGCTGTCCGGACGGGCTCAGGATCCCCCCGGCGACGCCGACGAGCGCGATGCCGCCGCCGATGAAGTGCATCAGGGTGATCGGCTCGGAGAGCAGCCACCAGGCCAGGGCGGCCGCCATCACCGGCTCGGCCCGGAGCGCGAGCGGCGGGATGTTGGCGGGGAGCCAGCGGAACGACCAGGTCAGCAGGAACACTCCGACGCCGCCCGGAAGGATCACGGTGTACGCCACTATGAGCAGGTCGCGAGAGGTGGCCGGGCCGATGCCCCAGCCGGTGGCCGCCATGTAGACGGTAACCCCGACCGACCCGGTCGCGAACACGCTCCAGAGCAGGACGATCGTGTCGAGATGCATCCGGGCGATCTTCAGGAACACCAGATAGAAGGACCAGCCTATGAGGGAGACGAGGGCCAGCCCCATCCCGGCCGGATTTCCTTCGATGCCTGTCGATCCCCCGTATACGACCATGGCCGCCCCGAAAACCGCCAGAACCGTCCACAGACGGAAGCGGGCGCCGGGCCGCTCCCCCAGGATGGGTATGGCGATCAGACTGACCAGCAACGGGACCAGGGAGTTCAGCAGCACCACGTCGGCCACCGAGGTCAGCTTCATGGCGGTAAAGAACAGGGGTTGCGCGAAACCGAGGAAGAGGCCCGGCCAGACCGCCCACCGGAGGGAGGACAGCGGCGGGCGGATCCCGAACCATATAGCCCGGACCGCCGCCAGGAGGCCGAGGACGCCCACCGCACCCCACATACGCCAGAAGGAGAACTGTATCCCGGTGAGGTCCGACGACTGGACGGCGATCAGCCCGGTGCTCATGAGCGCCACGCTGACCGCGATGGCGGCGAGGGGAAGGTCCGGCCGCGGCCCGCCGCGGGGAGGCGCCCTACCCGCATGAAGATCGGTCAACCAGCAGTCCTCTCGGTCGACGCCGGGCGGTATGTCCTCAAAGGAATCTCCAAAGGAAGAGGATAGCCGGGGTTGGCCGCACCCTTTCGGGGGTGATCAGCGGCTGCGGATGAACTCGACGATCATTCGGCTGGTTCGGCGGCCCGGACAGACAGGGGGCCCGAGATATCCGTCTGTCCGCCTATGAACGGGCCGGGCGGAGGGCGGCCAGCAGCGGGATGGAGGCGATCTTCTCCTCGGTGAGTTCCTCCCAGCGCAGGCGGGGTTCGGGGTGCCCGCCTCGGCAATGGATCACCCGTTCCGGCGTCACGATCAGGTCGAGCCGTATGTCGTGGGCGGTGAGCGGGATCCGCCCCGGCTCGAGAACCTGTATCTCATGTACGGTGGCGGCCACCGCCGTTGCGGGTCCGATCAGGCCGGCCTCCCATGCCAGGGCGTACTCCAGATCGCTGAAACCCCCGCCCTTGCCCAGCCGGGCGCCGGTGGGGTCTACGGCCACGCATCCGGTTATCACCAGGTCGACCGGCTCCATGTCTTCCACACGGGTGGTGCGGGCCGATCGTGAGGCGCCCTTGATGGACGAGGCGGCTCGTGGGGTGTCGGCTAGGTCGTCGGGGTCGAGATAGAAGAAGGGTTCCGGCTGCGCGAGGCGGGGTACGGCCATGAACACCAGCTTTCCGTCCTCCAGCGCCCGTTGACGGACCGGCCACTGCGGCGAGTCGGGATTCGACTTGAGGGTGCGCGCCGCCGCCCATTCAGGGGTGGTACGCAAGCGCTCGGCAGCCGCCTCGGCGCCGATGAAGTTGGGGATGCGCCCCCGCGCTCCCGGAAAACGGGCGGCGCCGCCCGCCGTCAGGCGCTCCCACACCAGCTCGCGCAGGGCGGCCTTGGCGGCCAGAACTTCGGGATCACCCCCGGCGTCGCGGTCATGGCGGGGTGCGGTGCGGGCCATCGAGTCGACCTTAGCTGGGGTACTGTCAGGCGATGTTTCGCAGCAGCAAGGCGTCGAAGGCATACCGAGCGCCGTCAACGGGCTATTCGACTGTTTTGCTGGCGGCCGTTTTGCTGGCGGCCTCCTGCGGCGGGTCGGAGGGAATGCCGTCCGACCGCACCCGGCTGCTGGTATCGGCCGCCTCCTCCCTTACCGATGTGTTCGGCGAGATCGAGGCAAGGTTCGAGGAATCCGCCCCCGGAGTGGATGTGGTCCTGAACCTGGGGGCCAGCTCTCTGTTGCGCGAGCAGATTTTCTCAGGTGCCCCGGCCGGGGTATACGCATCTGCCAGCCCGGACATCATGCGGCAGGTGGACGAGGCCGGCTACCTCGACGGCCCTTTCCGGGTGTTTGCCCGTTCCCGCCTGGCCATCGTCGTGCCGAGGGGCAACCCGGCCGGTATAGCGAAGCTGGAGGACCTGGGCAGGGATGCGCTCTTGGTCGGGCTGTGCGCGGAGGGGGCTCCCTGCGGTTACTTTGCCCGCCGGGCGCTGGCCAAAGCGGGGGTGGCGCCGGCTGTGGATACCGAGGAGCCCAACGTCCGGGCCCTGCTCACCAAGGTGGAGGAGGCCGAGATCGACGCGGCTGTCGTTTACGCGACCGACATCGCCGCCGCCGAAGGAGTGGAGGGGATACCGATTCCCGACCCGTACAACGTGATGGTGGAATACCTGATCGCCGTGGTGGAGGGCGCCCCCGCCCCGGAGGCCGCCGCGGACTTCGCGGCCTTCGTCCTGTCCGCCGAGGGCGGCCGGATACTGGAGCGGCACGGCTTTTCCCTGCCGTGAAGGCAGGCAGGCGATAATGAGAACCGGAAATGGGTAGGTGCTGAGACAACTGCCGCCGGGCCGGCGGATGCGGAGGGGAACCGCGACGCCGGGTTCCCGCCGGGCGCGGCGCCCGCCCCCGATCTTTCTTTTGATACCGGCCGCCGCCGGGTTGGTGCTCTTCGCCCTGCCGGTGGTCGGCCTCGCCGCCCGGGTGCCCTGGCGCGACCTGCCGGCGTTGCTCACCGGGGAGATAGCCGGGGAGGCGCTGCGGCTTTCGCTGGTGTCTTCGGTCGCGGCGACGGTGCTCTCCCTGGTGCTGGGAGTTCCCCTGGCCTGGATATTGGCCCGTTCCGCGTTCCCCGGACGCTCCGTGGTGCGGGGTCTGGTGCTGCTGCCTCTGGTGTTGCCGCCGGTGGTGAGCGGGGCGGCGCTCCTGTTCGCCCTCGGCCGCCGCGGGCTGGTGGGAGGTTTCCTCCATCGGGCGGCCGGGCTGACCTTGCCCTTCTCCATCTGGGGGGTGATCGCGGCGGTTACCTTCGTGGCGATGCCTTTGATGGTGGTGACCGTGGAGGGGGCGCTGCGGAATCTGGATCCCCGATTCGAACGGGCCGCCGAGACCCTGGGCGCCGGCCCTTGGACGGTGCTGCGCCGGGTTACCCTTCCCATGGCCGCCCCTTCGGTGGTTGCCGGCGCCGCCCTCACCTGGGCGAGGGCGCTGGGGGAGTTCGGCGCCACCCTCACCTTTGCCGGCAACCTCCAAGGCCGCACGCAGACCCTCCCGCTGGCGGTGTTCGTGGCCTTGGAGAGCGACCGGGACGCCGCCATAGCTCTCAGCCTGGTGATGGTGGCGGTCTCGCTGGCTGTGCTGGCCGCCCTCCGGGAACACTGGTGGAGGCGGCGGTGAGAACCGGCCTCCAAGCCCGGATCGCGGTGGAACGGAACGGTTTCAGCCTGGATGTGCCGCTCGATATCCCGCCCGGCCATACCGCAGCGGTACTGGGCCCGAACGGAGCGGGCAAGACCACCCTGATGGAGGTGCTGGCCGGCCTGTTGCCCATCGAACGGGGATACGTCCGGCTGGATGGGCGCACCCTGGACGATCCCTCCGAAGGGGTCTTTCTGGCGCCCTCCGAACGTCGGGTCGGGGTGGTGTTCCAGGACGGGGTGCTGTTCCCCCATATGGGGGCGCTGGAGAACGTCGCCTTCGGGCTGCGGGCCGCCGGCGCGGCGCGCCGTGAAGCCAGGCGCCGGGCCGCCGGATGGCTGGAGGCGGTGGGTCTCGGCGGGGGCGGGCTGGCAGAGCGCCGACCACGCTTCCTCTCCGGGGGCCAGGCCCAGCGGGTGGCGCTTGCCCGGGCTCTAGTTACCGACCCGGCGATGCTCCTGCTTGACGAGCCCTTCTCGGCGCTCGATATAACAGCCCGGGCCGGTTTGCGGCAGCTGCTGGCCGACCATCTCGCCGGTTTCCCCGGGCCCCGGCTGCTTATCACCCACGACCCCGCCGAGGCGTTCCTGCTCGCCGACCACTTCGTGATCCTCGAGGCTGGCTCGGTCGTCCAGGTCGGCAGCGCCGACGACATCCGGCTCCGGCCTGCCAGCCGCTACGCCGCTGATCTGGCGGGGGTGAACCTGTTGACGGGGATCTCGTCGGGCCGGTTGTTGACCGTCGAAGGGGGCCACAGGCTGCAAGTGGCCGAGTCCGTGGAGGGCCGGGTGATCGCCGCCGTCCATCCCCGCGCCATCTCGATCCATATCGACCGTCCGTCCGGGAGCCCCAGAAACGTCTGGCAGACCAATATCCGGCGCGTCGACCGCCATGCCGACCGGGTGCGGGTCCAGACCGGCGGCCCCCTGCCGGTAACCGCCGAGGTGACCCCGGACGCCCGCTCGGCCCTCGACTTGGAGGAGGGGTCGACAATCTGGGTTTCGATCAAGGCCACCGAGATTCGGATACTCAATAACAGCTGATAGTGTTCTACAGGAACGACCCTAGTCTCCGGAGACGGTAAGATCAGAAGATGGAACGAAGGATAGTGCTAGTCCGAGCGACTGCCGAATGAACGGGTAGATGTGCCATGGCTAGAATAGAAGGAATAAGGATCAAGAACTACCGGGTGTTGAAGGACATAACCCTTGGCAAACTCTGGACTGCACAAACGGCCCAACCATTGACTCCCCTGACGGTAGTTATAGGCAAAAATGGAGTAGGCAAAAGCTCCTTGTTCGATGCCTTTGGATTCTTAGCGGACTGTCTAAAGTTTGGTGTCGAAGAAGCTTGTGATATGCGAGAGAGGGGCGGGTTTCATCGAATTCGCTCTCAAGGAAGTAGGTTGCCTATTGAATTTGAGTTGTACTATCGTGAAAATTCAAGGTCTCGACCTATAACATATGAGGTTGCTATTGGAGAGGATGGTAAGGGACGCCCCTATGTAGTTCGGGAGCGCCTCCGCCAGCGACGCAGTGGGCAAACACACGGTAAACCCTATTCCTTCCTGATGATGAAAGGAGGCAAGGGGGTGGTTTGGAAAGGCAACGAGCCTGGATATCGTGAAGATAAAGAGGATGATCGGCACTCTAGAACCATGGAAGAAGAAATTGATAGAGCCTTGGATAACTCAGCTCCGGACGAAAGCACAGAAAAAGAGTCGATTGAATTAGCGGATAAGCGCAAGCTAGGTATAGCGACCTTGGGTGCTTTGAAGCAACACCCGCGAATATCCAATTTTCGTCGGTTTGTTGAAAGCTGGTATCTGAGTTATTTCACACCCGATGCAGCTCGAAGCTTGCCGAGAGCAGGACCTCAAAGACATCTGAATATCCACGGTGATAATCTTGCTAATGTAGTACAGTTTATGGAGCGAGAACACCCAGATAAGTTCAGAACTATCCTATCTCGAATTGCCGAAAGAATCCCTGGAATAGATCATATATCTACGGAGCGTAGCCTGGATAATCGATTGCTTCTGTGTTTCAATGACCATGAATTTGAAGACTCTTTTTTTGCTCAACAAATGTCCGACGGTACATTAAAGCTTTTTGCCTATTTGATTATGTTAGAGGATCCCAATCCACCACCTTTTATATGTATTGAAGAGCCAGAGAATGGCCTCTACCATAAACTATTAGAGCTCTTGGCCAATGAATTTAGAGACCATGCTCGTAGGAAACGAAACGCGCCTCAGATATTTGTTACGACGCATCAACCTTATTTAGTTAACGCCCTTAGTCCTGACGAAACTTGGATTCTAGAAAAGTTAAAGGGGTTCTCAACTATTCGGAGAGCCAGTGATATCCATATTGTCAATTTTATGGTTGAGGAAGAGTTACCGCTAGGCGGCCTTTGGTATAGTGGTTATCTGGATAAGAGAGGCTAAAGTGCACATTGAAGTCCTGGTTGAAGATCAATCTGGGCAGATAACAATTGATTATTTTTTAGAAAAAATTCTTGGAGAGAATAGATTTATTCATTCTTGGATTATTATCCCCTATAAGGGTGTAGGTAATATTCCTGAGAATCTATATAGAGCCCCCGACCCTCGCCGCAGGCTTCTGTTGGAAATGTTGCCGAAGGCTTTGCGAGGTTATGGCCGTCGTTTTGATAGCATGGAGATATTTCAGGGGGTGATTGTAGTAGTAGATCTGGACAACAAGGATTGTATCAGGTTCAAACGGGAACTTCTTCAAATATTAAATACGTGTAATCCACGTCCAAAGGCTTTATTCAGGATAGCTATAGAAGAAACTGAATCCTGGCTACTAGGGGATGTTGAAGCAGTAAGGGCCGCTTATCCCCAAGCAAAGCGATCTATTCTGGATAATTATGTACCTGACAGTATATGCGGTGCCTGGGAAGTGCTGGCGGATGCTGTCTATCCAGGAGGATCAGCGAAGTTGAAGAAAAAAGGCTATCCCGAGATTGGCAGGGTAAAGTGTGAGTGGGCTGAAGAGATCGCTCCTCATATAGATATAGATCGGAACCGATCGAAGAGCTTTCAGGTGTTTTGTGAGGGGGTT
Organism: uncultured Acidimicrobiia bacterium; assembly: GCA_958295745.1. Classification (GTDB taxonomy): domain Bacteria; phylum Actinomycetota; class Acidimicrobiia; order Spongiisociales; family Spongiisociaceae; genus CATQHD01. The sequence continues at coordinate 1,520,923 of OY282370.1, forward strand.
AAGCGCCTTGTTGACGAAGAAGGCTTGGCCGAGTAGTTAGGGGAGGGTACGAGAGGGCGTGAGGGGTGCCCTCTCGTACCTGTCTGGCGTTGACCCTGGTCGGCCTTGACAAGGGGGTACGTCGGTCAGCCTTTCTCTACGGGGGCGCCGACCAGCGATCCGTATTCGGTCCAGGAACCGTCGTAGTTCTTGACCGCCGGGTAGCCGAGCAGCTGGCTCAGCACAAACCAGGTGTGGGCGGAGCGCTCGCCGATCCGGCAGTAGGCGATCACCTCGCCGTCCGCCTCGACACCCGCCCCGCGGTAGAGCGCCTTCAGATCCTCCGCCGACTTGAAGGTGCCGTCCTCGTCGGCGGCCTTGCCCCAGGGGATGTTGTGGGCGCCCGGGACGTGCCCTCCCACGTAGGGTTGCTCCTGCGGTAGGTGGTCGGGCGCCAGTTTCTCCCCGCTGAACTCCTCGGGCGACCGGACATCGACGAAGGTGGTCTTGCCCACCTTCCCCAACACCTCGTCGCGGAGCGCCCGCAACCCGGTGCGGACCGCGCCGTTCAGGGTGAGGGGCCGGGTCGGGTAGGAGGGTACCTCCGCGGTCATCGGGCGCGACTCGATGTTCCACTTGAGGCGCCCGCCGTTCAGCAGCTTCACCGCGTCGAAGGCGCGGTACCGCAGCAGCCAGTAGGCGTAGGCGGCGAACCAGTTGTTGTTGCCGCCGTAGAGGATGACGGTGGTGTCGGATCCGACGCCGGACCGGGACAGCAGCGCGGCCAACCCCTCCTGGTCCAGGTAGTCGCGGCGCACGGGGTGCTGCAGGTCTGTGAACCAGTTCCAGGCGAGGGCGCCCGGAATGTGGCCCCTGTCGTATGCGTTGACGTCCTCGTCCACCTCGATGATCCGAAGGGCCGGGTCATCCAAGTGGGCCTCGAGCCATTCGGTCGAGACGAGGGCGTCAGGGTTGAAGTAACTCATGACTGTTTTCCTCGAGTGATAGATGCCTGATGGTGTTCGCGTCCCATCCGATGGGGGGCGCGGTCCGGCGTTCGCTCTCGGGTGTCGGACTTCTAGGAGCGGAAGCGGTCCTCCGCCCTCGGTGTCACCCGAGAGCAGGGACAGACATGTCGACGCGTGGATCCGGCGAGGTGGAGACACACTGTGAAGACGCGCTTCGGGCTGCTCGATCCGTCGATCGGATAGTCTGGCATCAGCCCTTTATCTCCATTCGTGTATCTCGTATCGGGAGGATTTTACCAGGCCCGGTGGATAGCGGATACGGGGAGAGCCTCTCCGATCGCGGGCTCAGAGAGGTCCCATCATCCCGAAGTGGTTGCCGCCCGGTTCCCTGATCCGGGCCCAGCGCCCCACCCCGGGTATCTCCCTGATATCGCCGATACGGGTCCCGCCGGCCTTCTCGCAGGCCTCGATGGACGCTTCGAGGTCGGATACCTGGACCGTGTTCATCGTGTACGGCTCGACGCCCTCCGGGGCCGCTTCGACGGCGCCGTCTATGCCGGGAGGATCCTCACCGGTGGTGGCCAGCCAATAGTCGAAGTCCCCCCACCGGTCGAATCTCCAGCCGAGGGCCTGTTCGAAGAAGGCCACCGAGGCGGCCGGATCAGACGAGTGGAACTCGAAATGGACAGGTCGATCTCCCATGGACGGCCCCTCCGCTCGGCAAGAAAGAAACTCTCTGCGATTCTACACGCGCCTCCGTCCCGTGTGATAGCATGGGCCAAACAAAGCGCCGATTTGATCAGTCAGCTTGCGGGCGCTCTAGAAAAACCAGCTAAAGCGACTGTGCGTCTGTACCGATCAGGTACCGAACACGGGGCCGCTCTAGCTGGGCGGCCCTTCGCTTTTATGGGCTCGCTCCGAGCAGCAGGCATCCTGACCCGACTGGAGGAGCCGTGCCCGTATCACGCCCGAGAACCGCCACCATATTCGACCGCCTCTTGGCCGAGCTGCCGGTTCTGGTCGCCGACGGGGGGATGGGCACCTCCCTGTTCGCGCTCGGTATGGCGCCGGGCGGGTGCCCTGAACTGCTGAACGTCGAGGATCCCGAGATGGTGACCGAGGTGCACCGGAGCTTCATCGAGGCCGGGAGCGACGTCGTTCTCACCAACACCTTCGGCGCCAACCGCCGCCGGTTGGGTATGCACGGACTCGAAGACCGGGTGGCGGAGCTGAACAGGGCCGGGGTGGAGCTGGTGCGGCGGCTGGCCGACGGATGCGGCCGCCCCGTCGCGGTGGCCGGGAGTGTGGGCCCCACCGGCGATATCTTGGCGCCGCTCGGGGGTCTCGACCCCCGGGCCGCCGTGGAGATGTTCGCCGAGCAGGTCGAAGCCCTGGTGCGCGGCGGCGCCGACGTCATCTGGATCGAGACCATGTCGAGCCGTGAGGAAATGGAGGCGGCCTACGAGGCGGCCCTGCGCTTCGAGGTCCCGGCGGCGGCCACCATGAGTTTCGACACCCACGGCAAGACCATGATGGGATTCGGACCCGGCCAGCTGGCGGACTGGTGCCGCGGTCAAGCGCCGCCGCCTGCCGCGGTCGGAGCCAACTGCGGGGTGGGGGCGGGCGATGTGGTCCTCGCCGTCCTGCGGCTGGCCGAAGCCGACCCGGGCGCGCCCATCGTCGCCAAGGCCAACTGCGGCATGCCCGCCTACACGGCGGGTCACCTCGAATACCCCGACGGCCCAGAGACCATGCACGACTACGTGGAGCTGGTCCTGCGGGCCGGGGCGCGGCTGATAGGAGCCTGCTGCGGGAGCGGCCCCGGCCATGTAGCCGCTTTGAGGGATGCGGTCGATCATCGAAGCCCCGCCCGCAGGGTCACCCGTGAGGAGATCGTACGCCGCCTGCCGTAGACCCTCGTTCCTGTTCCCTTCGCTCCGTTACGCGTACCGACAGCCCAAAACGGTCGGCGTCCCGGCAGATACTTCGCCCGACGGTCACCGCAGCGAGAGGACGTTCGGGAGGGCCTGACTGCGGTCATCTCGTCTCGGCAGATACTTCGCCTGGACATCCTGTCCGGGGCTGGAGGGCCGCCCCGACCCGACCGCGGTCATCTCGTGTCGGCAGATACTTCACCCGCCGCCTGCGGCCGTAGCCTTATTTCGCGTTCTCGGCCCGAAACCGCCGGCTTCGCCGGGACCCTGCCCCCGCCTCCACCACCAGATTCGCGTTTTGGGGTGCGCGGCCGCGTGGGCCTGGGCCGCACCCGAATTGTTCGGCCGCTCGGCTAGGTTTTGCCGCCCTCTGCGGATTACCGCCGGTGAATGCTTCGGCGGCTCCGGCGGGCGGTCGGTTCGATCACCGCCGTCCGGAACAAAACGGTGATATTTGTGTTGTTCTAGATTATATACATCATATAACAATAGCATGACAAGGGCAACCCCCTTGTTGCCCGCTCCCCTCTCTGCCGTGTTCGATTCGGTGGAAGACCTCAGCCGTCGGCAAGGCGGGTGATGCTGAAGCCGTCGCCGATGGGGATGATCACGGTCTCGGTCCGGGGGTCCGCCTGCAGCCGGAGGGCGAAGTCGGTCATCGCCAAGGCGGCGGGAGGGGGTTCGGGGTCCACGACCCCTCCGTTCATGAACAGGTTGTCGGCGATGATCACCCCGGAGGGGTCGAGGCGGCGCACCAGCTCCTCGTAGTAGAGGGGGTAGTTCTCCTTGTCGGCGTCCACGAAGGCCATGTCCACCGACCTGTCGTCCGGCAGCGCCCGCAGCGTCTCGACCGCCGGAGCGATGCGGAGGTCGATGCGGTCCGCCACCCCCGCCCGCTTCCAGTAACGGCGGGCGACCGAGGTGTACTCCTCGCTCACGTCACAGCACAGCAGCCGGCCACCCTCGGGCAGCGCCCGGGCCATGGCCAGGCCGGACAGTCCGGTGAAGGTGCCGACCTCCACGACGAACCTGGCGCTCAGCAGCCGCACCATGAAACCCAGGAAAGCCGCCTGCTCGACGCCCACCTGCATGCTCCGGATGTTTCCCATGGCGGCGGTCTCTTCGACCAGATCCTCGATCAGGGGGTCGGCGGGCGGGTTGTGGGCGACCAGGTAGTCGTACAGCGCTTGGGGCAGGTGAGGGTTATGGCTCATGCCCCCAGAACCTAGCCGCAATTCCGATGGATGGAGAGCCTCGCGGTCACCGTTACCATGCGCCGCATTGATGAATACCGTGGATATAGCCGTCATCGGCGCCGGTCCGTCAGGCGCCGCAGCCGCTATACGGGCAGCCCGCCAGGGGGTCGATACTGTGGTGTTCGAGCGGGCGGCCTACGGGCGGGACAAGGCATGCGGCGACGGCCTCACCCCTAGGGCGGTGGGCGCCCTCGCCGAGCTGGGGATCGGCCTCGACGGCGCCCACCTGATCGAGGGGCTGCGGATGATCGCCGGGCGCACCGAGCGGGTGCTTCCGTGGCCGGCCACCGGCCGGTTCCCGGCTCACGGAGCGGTCTGGCCCCGCCGCCGCCTGGACGCCGCCCTGATCGATGCCGCCGCCGAGGCGGGGGCGGAGATCGTCTGGGGCGCCGAAGCCCTTCCGGTATTCGAGGGCGGAGAGGACGGGGAGAACGGGCGGGTGGTGGGCGTGGAGGCCGGCGGCCGGAGATGGAGAGCCGGGCTGGTGGTGGCGGCCTGCGGAGCGCCGGGAAAGGCGGCCCGGATGCTGGGCGCCACCCGGGTGCGGCAGGAGCCGTACGGGGTGGCCATCCGCAGCTACGCCGCCTCTCCCCGCCACGCCGAGCGGTATCTGGAGGCCTGTCTCACCATGCGGGATGCAGACGGCCATTCGGTTCCTGGCTACGGATGGATATTCCCCGCCGGGGACGGCGCCGTCAACATCGGGGTGGGCGCCCTGTCCACCATGAAGCGCTTCAAGCGGCTCAACCTCAACACCCTGCTCGACCTCTATCACGACCAGGTGAGGGAGTCGTGGGAGACGGGCCCCTACCTGGAACGGCCCAGGGCCTGGCGGCTTCCCATGAGCTCGGTCCGGCGCCACGGCCCGGGATGGGTGGCCGTGGGGGACGCGGCCGGGCTGATCAACCCGATGAACGGCGAGGGCATCGACTACGGACTCGAGTCGGGGATGATCGCCGCCGACCTGTTCGTCCGGGACCCCGCCTCGGCCCCCGAGCTCTACGACCGGACTGTCGGGGAGCGGTTCGATGCTTTCCTGCGCACCGGCCGGCGCTTCTCGTTCCTGATCGGCCACCCGGCCATCCTCGGCGCCGGGCTGCGCTTGGCGGTCGGCGCCCAAGCCGTCGCCGATATCACCCTGCGGGTCATGGGCAACCTGGTGGATTCGGAGTCTCCGGGCTCGGCGGGCCGGGTGCTGGCCGCCGCCGACCGGATTTTGGCGGCCGCCGATCCTCTCCTGCGGCGAACCCGGGCCCGGGGGTAGGTCCTGCCCTATGTACTTCCCATGCAACTCATTTCCCACGAAACCCGGGCAGCAGGCCGCTGCAGAGGTTAGAATCGACCTTCGGGCGGGGCGGGAATGACGGACGCCCACCCCGGATAGATTCCAATTCCGGCAATCCGATGAGCGACGAGAGGGGCGGCAGGTGGCGGGGATCGCTTTTGACGCAGTAGGCAAGGTGTACGGCGGCGAGACGCGGGCCATCGCCGACGTTTCCCTCGACATAGGGGACGGCGAGTTCGTGGTGCTGGTCGGTCCGTCCGGGTGCGGCAAGTCCACCCTCCTGCGAATGGTGGCGGGGCTGGAGGAGATAACCGAGGGGGACATCATGATCGGCGACCGGGTGGTGAACGACGTAGCCCCTAAGGACCGCGACATCGCCATGGTCTTCCAGAACTACGCCCTCTACCCCCATATGACGGTGCGCGACAACATGGCCTTCGGCCTCAAGCTGCGGAGGACCCCCAAGAAGGAGATCGCCGCCCGGGTGGAGGAGGCGGCCCGCATCCTCGAGATCACCGATTTCCTGAACCGCAAGCCCAAGGCGCTGTCCGGCGGTCAGCGGCAGCGGGTCGCCATGGGCAGGGCCATCGTGCGGGAGCCGGCCGCCTTCCTGATGGACGAGCCTCTCTCCAACCTCGACGCCAAGCTGCGGGTGCAGATGCGCTCCGAGCTGGGCCTGCTCCACACCCGGCTCGGCACCACCACCCTCTACGTGACCCACGACCAGGTGGAGGCGATGACGATGGGGGACCGGGTGGCGGTGCTCAAGGCGGTCGCCGACGCTTCGGAATCCAACCTCCAACAGATAGCCGCCCCCCGTGAGCTGTACGACCGCCCGGTGAACCTGTTCGTGGCCGGGTTCATAGGGTCGCCGGCCATGAACTTCGTGTACGCCTCGGTGGACGCCGCCGGTGATCCTGCCTCGGTGCGCTTCGGGCCCCACTCTTTGGCGGCGGCGCCGGACTCCCTTCCGGAAGGGGTGGCCGACCGTTCCGGGCAGGAGATCGTCCTCGGAGTGCGGCCGGAAGCTTTCGAGATACGGTCGGCCGCCGGGGCGGGCGGGAGCTCGATGAACGTGGACATAGACCTGGTAGAGCAGCTCGGCTCGGAGGCCTACGTCCACTTCAAGGTGCCGGTGCCCCCGGTCGTCACCGCCGACATCGAGGCGTTGCTGGCCGACGAGGGCTCCGATACCAAATCGTTGGGCAACGAGACCAGGTTCACCGCCCGGGTCAACCCTGATCATGCTCCGAAGGCCGGACGGCCCGCCGAGCTGGTGGTGGACACCGCCAAGCTCCACTTCTTCGACAAGGAAACGGGCGACGCCATCTGAAAAAACCCCTTTTTGGGAGACACCCCCCCTTTTGGGAGACGCCCTTTGGGGACGATTCGAGCGGATCAGCAGGGCACGGGGAGAAGGGGGCGGCCCGGCGGGGCTGTCCGGCTGATTCTGCCGATCCGTCGGGCCTCTCGGTCCGGATTACCGACGAAGACCGAGAAAGTCTAGCGCCTCGGCCTTTTCGCGGCTAGTGTTGGCCGCGTCCCCGCCGCCAGAGAAGGGCGGCGATGGAAGGGAGGGAAAATGGCGCAATCTGGTCTTGCTGGTCTTGACAGCTATTTCAAGATATCGGAGCGTGGATCTTCGGTAGGCACCGAGGTCCGGGCAGGCATCACCACATTCCTGGTGATGGCCTACATCCTGTTCGTCAACAGCAATATCCTAAGTGATGCTGGGCTTGACAGGTCGGCAGTCGCAGCTGGTACCGCCTTGGTCGCCGGGGTGCTGACGATCGCCATGGGGGTGTTCTCCAACTACCCGATCGCCATGGCAGCCGGTCTCGGCCTCAACGCCTTGGTTGCTTACGGTCTGGTGTTGACCCAAGGTCTTACCATCGAGGGTGCCATGGGAGTCATCGTGTGGGAGGGCATCATCGTCACGGTGCTCGTGCTCCTCGGCCTGCGCGAAGCGGTTATGGAGGCCATCCCGAACAGCCTCAAGTACTCGATCGGGGTCGGCATCGGGCTGTTCATCCTGTTCATTGGGTTTATGAACGGAGGACTAATCGTTAGTACGGGTAACAACGCTAAACCCCTTGAGTTCGTGCCTCCCACAATGGAAAGCCACGGGATGGTGCTGATCGGGTTGATAATAGCGGTGGTGCTCTTAGCCAGGAAGATCAAAGGGGCGATGATCATCACGATCATCCTCACCACCATCGCGGCCTTGATAGCAGGGGTGGCCTCGTGGCCGTCTGACGGCATTGCGGCCACGGTGAGCCTGTCGACGTTCGGCAGGGTGGACATGGGCAACGCCTTCGTGGAGCTCGGCGCACTGGCGGCGGTCCTGACGATCTTCACCTTCATGTTGACCGACTTCTTCGACACGATGGGGACGGCCACCGCCATCGTCGAACAGGCCGAACTGACCGATGAGGAGGGCCGCATCCCCCGTCTGAAGAGCCTGTTGCTGGTTGACTCGATAGGAGCGGCCGCCGGCGGCCTGTTCGGGGTCAGCTCGAACACCAGCTACATTGAGAGCTCAGCCGGGGTGGCCGAAGGAGGCAAGACCGGGTTCACCTCGGTGGTGACCGGAATCCTGTTCCTGATCGCCATCGCCCTGTCGCCGCTGGCTGGTATTGTTCCCTCACAGGCGACGGCGCCGGTGCTGATCCTCATCGGTTTCCTGATGGTCGGTCTGCTCAAGCGCATCGACTTCACGGACTTGGAGGAAGGGTTTCCGGCCCTGCTGGCCATCATCCTCATGCCCCTGACCTACTCCATCACGGTCGGTATAGCCTGGGGGTTCGTGGCGCACACCCTGATCAAAGTGGTGAAGGGCAAGTCGGGCCAAGTCCACGTTCTGATGTGGGTGGTCTCGGCCGCCAGCCTGATCTACTTGGGGCAGGGCTGGTTGGACTACATCTTCTGATCCACCATCGACCGACTGTCGAGAAGGCGCCCCCTGGCGGGCGCCTTCTCGCGTATCCTGGGGTTGTGCGCCGGCAGCGGGGGGTTGCACCGGGGCGGGTGGGGAGGATGGAGACCGTAGAGAGGGGAAAGCAGGCATGGAGCAATTCGTCCGGGGCCTTCCGAAGACCGAGCTGCATGTCCACATCGAGGGAACCCTCGAACCGGATCTGATGTTCGAGCTGGCGGGGCGCAACTCCATCGCATTGCCCTACGGTTCGGTCGAGGAGGTCAGGGCGGCCTACGAGTTCGACGACCTCCAATCATTTCTCGACATCTACTACGAAGCCGCCGCGGTGCTGCAGACAGAGGACGACTTCGCCGACCTGATGTCCGCCTACCTGGCCCGGGCGGCGGCCGACGGGGTGCGCCACGCCGAGATCTTCTTCGACCCCCAGACCCATACCGAGCGGGGGATCGACGCCGGAACGGTCATCCGCGGGTTCGTGCGCGCCCGGCAACAGGCCGCCCCCGAGATCACCTCGTCCCTGATCCTGTGCTTCCTCCGCCACCTCCCGCCCGAGTCGGCCCTCGAGGCGCTCGAGCAGGCCCGGCCCTATCTCGAACACATCCAGGGAGTTGGACTCGATTCGGGCGAGAAGGGCAACCCTCCGCAGCCCTTCGCCGAGCCCTACCGCCGGGCGGTCGAGGCGGGTCTGCGGCCGGTGGCCCACGCCGGCGAGGAAGGCCCGGCCGGGTACGTCTGGGCGGCCCTCGACGTCCTGGGGGCGGAGCGCATAGACCACGGGGTGCGGGCCTGGGACGACCCGGCGCTGGTGGAGCGTCTGGCCGGGGAGCGTATCCCCCTGACCATGTGCCCGCTGTCGAACCAGGAGCTCCAGGTGTTCCCCGACCTGCGGGACCACAACCTGAAGAAGTTCATGGACGCCGGGGTGCTGGTCACCGTCAACTCTGACGACCCCGCCTACTTCGGCGGCTACGTGGGGGACAACTACCTGGCCATAGCGGAGGCGCTCGACCTCTCCCGGGACGACCTGGTGCAGCTGGCCCGCAACTCCGTCGAGGCTTCCTTCCTGTCCGATGACCGGAAGGAGGCGCTCCAAGAGGAGATCACCGCCTACGCCGCATCTGCCTCCTGAGCAACCGCCCGCTGGTCTTTGTTGCCGCGTGAGAGCGGGAAAAGTCCCCGCGTGAAAACAGGAATAAAAGCCGCGTGAAATCGGTAATTACAGGTGGGGCGTGAGATTCGTGCGGTACAGTTGGCCGCGTGAGATCGGGAATGATTCTCGCGTGAAAACAGGAATAAAAGCCGCGTGAGATCGGTAATTACAGGTGGGGCGTGAGATTCATGCGGTACAGTTGGCCGCGTGAGATCGGCAATGAATCCCGCGTGAAAGCGGGAATGATAGCCGCGTGAGACCGGGAGTCTAATCAGAAACATGGAAAAATACCTGCCCAGATCCGTGGATTCCAAGCTGGCGAGGATGCTGGCCGGGTTGCCGGCCCTGATGATCCTCGGCCCCAGGGCCGTGGGCAAGACGACGACCGCTGTTCGGCATGCCTCCCATGTCATGTATTTGAACCGTCCGCGCCTGGCCGATGCGGTGCGCGCCGATGTCGACACCGCCCTCGAGGGTTTACCCGAACCCGTGCTGCTCGACGAGTGGCAGGAAGTGCCGGATTTGCTGGGCGCGGTGAAGCGGTCGGTCGACGCAGACCTCCGCCCGGGGCGGTATCTGCTCACCGGCTCGGTGCACGCCCATCTCAAAACCAAGGTGTGGCCCGGCACCGGCCGGGTCGTCCCGGTGGCCATGTACCCCATGACCGTCGCCGAGATGATGGGCAGGACCACCCGGCCTCTGCTGGACCGGCTCTTGGCCGGGGAGCGCCCTGCGCCTTCTCCGGACTCCCCCGACCTGCGCGGCTATGTCGAATTGGCGTTGCGGGGAGGCTTCCCGCCCACCCTCGGGATGGACGAGCAGGACAGGCACGAATGGCTGAAAGGCTACCTGGAGATAGTGTTCACCCGCGACTTGGAGGCGATCACCAACGGCAGCGGTCGGGACCCGGATCGGTTCGGACGCTACTTCGAGGCCTACGCCCTCAACTCCGCCGGCCTCGCCGATCACAAGACCATCTACGACGCGGCGCGCATCAACCGCAAGACGGCCCTGGCCTACGACCGGCTCCTGCGGGACCTGATGATGATCGAGGAGATGCCGGCCTGGCTGCCCAACCGACTCAAACGGCTGGTGCTGTCGCGGAAGCGTTATCTGGTCGACCCGGCGTTGCTGGCCGGTGTGCTCGGGATCGACGCCGCGGCGGTGCTCCGGGACAGCGGCCTGCTGGGCCGGCTCCTCGACACCTTCGTAGCCGCCCAGCTTCGATCCGAGTCGGTCGTGGCCGAGAGTCGGCCCCGGCTCTATCACCTCCGCACCCACCAGGGCCGTCACGAGGTGGATATCGTGGCCGAGCTGCGGGGGCGGCGGATCGTCGGAATAGAGATCACGGCCAACAGCTCCCACTTGAAGGAGGCCGCCCGTTCCCTGGCCTGGCTGCGGGACCACTTCGAGGACCGGTTCGAGGCCGGAGTAGTGCTCCACACCGGCCCCGCCTCCTACCCTCTCGGAGACCGGATATCGGCGGCGCCCATTTCCACCCTATGGTCATGACCAGATACGGACTGCACGATATATGGCAAAGGACATCAATCTAGCTATCAGGCTCAAGAGGCAAATGGAAGGACTTCTGGGATGAGTGATTTTGAGAAGACGAGGCATTGGCTGAATGAGCCATCTGGGGAGGTGGAGGCAGAGAGGTTGATTCTAGAAGCCGCTGAGTTGGTACTAGAACAGATGGAGCGAGCGAACGTTTCACGCACCGAACTAGCCAAGTTGCTCGGCAAAAGCAAGAGCCATGTGTCTCGGCTGCTGAGCGGTGACCGGAACATGACTTTGCGAACCCTGGCAAATAAGCTTTGCTCTGTCATGTCGGGTGAGGTTGAACCTTCAACCGTTGGAATCGGTCGAGGATGTCAAACAGCCGGTCGTTCGTTAACGGGTCTACGACAATCTGTTCTCTTACAAGATCACGGCCTACGGGGATTCCGCCTTCTGGGCGCCGCCCTCCCGCCGCCGGCCGCGGGGAGGCGGGGAGAACAGGTCCGGGAACTCCCGGACCAACCCCTGTCTTGGCATTTTGGCGGCGGACGGGGCATAATCCGGCAGTCTCGTCCGTCCTTGCCGTTCGTACCTGAGGAGTCACCATGTCGGAAGTAACCCTGCAAGCCGAGACCGGTCGGGTCACCGGCACTAGGCCGTCGCGCCGGCTGAGGCGCCGCGGCAAGGTGCCCGCCATCCTGTACGGGCAGGGCGCCGAGGCGGTCTCGATAGCGGTGAGCGCCCGCGACCTGCGCAACGCTCTGACCACCGACGCCGGGATCAACGTCCTGATCAACCTGGTGGTGGAGGAGGAAACCCACACCTCCCTGGCGCGCCAGCTCCAGCGCCACCCGACCCGAGGGGACATAATCCACCTCGACTTCGTGAAGATATCGCTGACCGACCAGGTCGATTCCGTGGTTTCTGTCGATCTGATCGGGGATCCGGCGGCGATCCGGGAAATGGGCGGCATCATCGAGACCGTCACCAACATGGTGAACGTACGCACGCTGGTGACTTCCATCCCCGAGTCGATCCCGGTCGATATCTCGGGCCTGGGGGTGGGCGATTCGTCGAGGGTGTCGGACCTGCCGTTGCTCGAGGGAGTCGAATACCTGGACGACCCCGACCTGCCTATCGTCGTAGTGCATCTGCCGGCGGCGGTTCTGGCCGAGGAGGAAGAGGCGCTCGAGGGAGAGGCCGCAGAGGGAGAGGCGCCGGCCGATGCCGAAGGAGCAGACGGGGCGGAGGCGTAGGGGTCTCCCCGCTTACCCTCCGACGAGCGGGCCGCCGTCCTGGCGGAAGGATCCCGGCAGAGCAGAGGGGAAGGTCATGAAGGTGATCGTGGGTCTTCACAACCCCGAGCCCGCCTACACGGGCACCCGGCACAACGCGGGGGCCGAGGTGGTGAACGCCGCCGCCCGTAATCTGGGAGTCCGCCTGAGGCGCGGGCCGCGCCGGGTCCGCTGCCGCTTGGCCAAGGCGGCCGTCGATGGAGCGCCGGCCGTCCTGGCTCTTCCCGGTGTCTCGATGAACGTCTGCGGGCCGGCGGTGCGGGCGGCGCTGGATTACCACAAGGCCCTTCCCGCCGACCTGCTCGCCGTCCATGACGACATCGATCTGCCGTTCGGCAGGTTACGGCTCCACGAAGGCCGAGGCCACGGAGGTCACAACGGGGTGCGGTCGATTATCGCCGCCTTGGGCACCCCCGGCTTCTGGCGTCTCAAAGTGGGGGTCGGGCGCCCGCCGGGGAGGATGGATCCGGCCGATTACGTGCTGGGGCGGTTCTCCAAGGAGGAGCGGGGAGAGATCGACCTCCTGGTGAACGATGCGGCCGGAGTGGTGGAGGCCTTCATGACCGATCCCGACCGAGCCGTAGCCATGGCGGGCAGCCGCCGGGCATGACGGGATGACGGGATGAGCACGCGGCGCGCGGTCGGGGCTATCGACCAGGGGACGACCAGCACCAGGTTCATGATCTTCGATCACGAGGGCGCCGTCGTGGCCGCGGCGCAGCGGGAGTTCCGCCAGATACTCCCCCGGCCCGGATGGGTGGAGCACGACCCGGTCGAGATCTGGCAGACCGTCGAGACGGTGGCCGCCGAGGCCCTGGCCGCGGCGGGCATGACCGCCCGGGAACTGGCGGCGGTGGGCATCACCAACCAGCGGGAGACCACCGTCGTGTGGGACCGCACCACCGGCGCGCCCCTGGCCAACGCAATCGTGTGGCAGGACACCAGGACCGACGGGATCTGCGAGGCGTTGGCGGAGGGGCGGGGCATCGACCGGTTCCGGGCCCGCACCGGCCTTCCCCTCGCCGCCTACTTCAGCGGTCCGAAGGCCGCCTGGATGCTGACCCATGTGGAGGGCCTAGCGGAGTCGGCGGCCGCCGGGAGGGCGGTGATGGGCACCGTCGACTCGTGGATCGTATGGAATCTCACCGGCGGGCCGGACGGCGGGCGCCATGTGACCGATGTCACCAACGCCTCCCGGACGCTGCTGATGGACATCGACACCCTCGACTGGAGCGGCGACCTGCTCGGGGCGATGGGGATTCCCCGCTCGATGACGGCCGAGATACTTCCGTCCGTAGGGCGGTTGGGCACCGGAACCGGGGTACTCGAAGGGGTTCCGATCTCGGCGATCCTGGGCGACCAGCAGGCCGCCCTGTTCGGGCAGGCCTGTTTCGAGCCGGGCGAGGCCAAGAACACCTACGGGACCGGTTGCTTCCTGCTCATGAACACCGGGGTGCGCAAAGTGCCGTCCACCTGCGGCTTGTTGACCACGGTCGGCTACCAGATAGCCGGCCGGGAGGCGGTCTATGCGTTGGAGGGGTCGATAGCGGTCACCGGCGCCCTGGTGCAATGGCTCCGGGACAACCTCGGGGTGATCTCCGATGCGGCGGAGATCGAACCCTTGGCGGCCTCGGTGGAGGACAACGGGGATGTCTACTTCGTGCCCGCCTTCTCGGGCCTCTTCGCCCCCCACTGGAGATCGGACGCCCGAGGGGTCATCGCCGGGCTGACCCGTTTCGCCGGCAAGGCCCACATCGCCCGGGCCGGGCTCGAAGCCGCCGCCTACCAGACCCGTGAGGTGCTCGAAGCCATGCAGGCCGACTCGGGGGTTGCCCTCACCGAACTCAAGGTCGACGGGGGGATGGTGGTCAACGAGCTGCTCATGCAGTTCCAAGCCGACATCCTCGATGTTCCGGTGGTGCGCCCCCGGGTGAACGAGACCACCGCCCTCGGCGCGGCCTACGCCGCCGGACTGGCCGAGGGCTTCTGGAGCGGCCTCGACGAGCTGCGGAACAACTGGCGGGAGGCGCGCCGCTGGTCTCCGGCGATGCCGGCGGAGGTCCGGGATGCCTACTGCGCCAAGTGGCGAAAAGCGGTCGATCGCTCCCTCGGCTGGGTCGGGCAGGCATCGGCGGCGGATGGGGTGTAGTGTTGCCTGACCGGAGGAACTGCTATCTCGGTACCTGATCGACTCGCCCTGTTCCGGGTCCTGTGCGTCCCGGTGATCATCGCCTTGGTGTTGGCCACCGAGCACACCGATCTGGAGAACCTGTTCGGCTTCGCGGTGATCCTCGTGGTCTGCGCCGGCCTGAGCGATTTCTTCGACGGCTACATCGCCCGCAAGCAGGGAATCACCTCGATCGTGGGGGCGTTCTGGGACACCACCGCCGACAAGATACTGGTCAGCGGGGTGCTGATCGCGCTGGTCTCCGTGGACCGGGCCTCCGTTTGGGTCACCTTCATCATCATGACCCGCGAGTTCGTGGTGATGGCGGTCCGCAGCGTGGTGGCCATCGACGGGAAGGTGGTACCGGCGTCCTGGGCGGGCAAGGCCAAGGCGGTGATGCAGTTCATCGCGCTGGGTCTGGCCATGATGCGGCTGCCCGACCAATGGGGCCCGTTCTACCTGGACGAATACTGGATGTGGATCACCGCCGCCGTAACCATCGCCTCCGGCTGGGACTACATAGCCCGCTTCCGCGACGCGGTCCGCCAGGCGGGCGGCAGGCCGGCCGGATGAGGAACACGCAGGCGGCCGGCCGATGAAGACCCTGGTGACCGGCGGCACCGGAGTGGTGGGGACGGCGGTCGTGCGGCATCTCGCGGCGGCGGGGCGGGAGGTGCGCGGCTTGGCCCGGTCCGAGGAGTCGGCCTCGATCCTGGCCGGGTTGGGGGCCGCTCCGGTGTCCGGGGACATAGGCGATCCGGAGTCGCTGGCCAAGGCGTCCATCGGGTGCGAGGTGGTGTATCACATCGCCGGGCTGGTGTCGTTCTGCCCCGCCGACCCGGCCCTGCTGTACGAGGTCAACGTGGAGGGCACCCGAAACGTGGTGCGGGCCGCCCGCCGGGCCGGGGTGCGCCGTCTGGTCTACACCTCGTCGGTGGCTGCGCTCGGAGAGAAGCCGGGCACGGTCGGATCCGAGGCCGTCCGGGGCGGCCGCCACCTCAGCCACTACGGTCGTTCCAAGTACCAAGCCGAGCAGGCGGCCTTCGCCGAGGCGGGTGACATGGAGGTGGTGGCGGTCAACCCCTCCTCCGTCCAGGGAGGGGGCCGGTCCGCCGGCAGCGGCGGCATCCTGCTCCGGGCTGTCAACGGCGATCTCCCGGTGATGGTGGACACCCCCATCTCGATGGTGGACGTCGATGACTGCGCCCGGGGTCATCTGGCCGCCGAGCAGCGGGGAATACCCGGCCAATGCTATGTCCTCAGCGGGTTCACCATCACCACCCGCCAGGCGGTGGCCCTGATGAGCGACCTGACCGGACGGGAGTACGAGGTTCGTTACATCCCGGCCCGGGCGATGGCCGCCCTGGGTCCCTTCGCGAACCTGATCGGGCGTTACGTCCACGCGATCCCCCTGTGCGGCGAGACCGTTCGCACCATGCGCTTCGGCGCCCGCTATGACGGCTCGCGGGCCGTCTGCGAGCTGGGCCTGGAATACCGGACGGCGCGTGAGACCTTCACCGGGGTGCTCGAGGCCTTCCGGGCCGCCGGCCTGACCGAGGTCTGATCCGCACCGGTTTCTGATTCCCGGCGGCGGCCCCCGATTGGCGAGGAAGGCGGGCCGGGCCGGTACGATGACCCTTCGTGCGCGCCCCTCTGTCGATCCTCCTAGACCGCTGGAACCCCGACCGCCTGCCCGCGCCCCCCGGAAGGGCGGTGGTGCCGGCGGCGGCCCGGGCCGCCGTGATCGGGGGCGTCGCCCGCCGGGCGGCGGGCCCTCTGGTGGTGGTGGCCCCCTCGGAGCGGGGGGCGGACGCCTTGGCCGCCGACCTGCGGCTGTTCCTGGACGACGTCCTGCTGCTGCCCGCCTGGGAGACCCTTCCCTTCGAGCACGTATCGCCCAATATGGCGACGATGGCGCGGCGGGCCGAGGTGCGCCACCGCCTGGCGGGGGCGCCCGCCGGCCTGGTGGTGGTGACGGCGGTGCGTGCGGCCGTCCAGCGGGTGAGCGGGTCGGCCACCGATCCGGTGGTGGTGCGGGCCGGCGAAGAGGTTCCCTTCGAGCGCCTGGTGGCCGAGCTCGACGATATCGGTTATGCCCGCACCGACCGGGTGGAGTCCCGGGGCGAGCTGGCGGTGCGGGGAGGCGTCATCGACGTCTTCCCCGCCCAGGCCGACGATGCGGTGCGGATCGACTTCTGGGGAGACTACGTCGAGGAGCTGCGGGTGTTTTCGATCGGGTCGCAGCGGTCGATGGGGGCGGTGGACGAGATGGCGGCCTATCCGGCGCGCGAGTTCCGTCCGGATGAGAAGGTGAGGGCGGCGGCCCGGACCCTGTCGTCCGCCGAACCGTGGGCGGCGTCCGGCTGGGATCGGATCGCCGAGGGGGTGAGGTTCGCCGGGATGGAGTCCTGGCTTCCCTGGCTGGCGCCGCCCCGCAATTTCTTGGACGAGCTGCCGGAATCGGGGGCGGTGATACTGCTCGATCCGGTGCAGACACTCGCCCGGGCCGGCGGTCTGGTGGAGGAGGAAAGCGACCTGGCAGAGGCCTTGGCCGACACCTGGGGAGGAGGGCGTTCCCGCGGCCGGCCCCGGCCGGCCCTGTTCCTCGACCTGGCCGCTTCCCTGCCCGACCGGCTCCTCGAGTGCCCGTCTCTTGCCGCCAGGCCGGAGGACCGCCGCATCGAGGCGGGCGGTTTGGACGCCGCCCCCGGCGACCCGGAGGCGGTGGCCCGGGGCCTGACGCGGTTGATAGCCGACGGGATCGATGTGGTGCTGGCCATGGACGGAGCCCCGGCCGCAGCCCGGGTGTCGAAGGTCCTGGGTGAGCACGGAATCGAGCTGCCGGTGGTGGAGCGGTTGGAGAAGGGGATGCGGGGCGGGATCCTGGCCGAGGGAGTTCACATCGGGGCGGTGATCCCGGGGTTGGCGGCGGCGGTGCTGGGCGAGCAGGAGATCTTCGGGCGCCGCAGGTCCCATCGCCGCCCCGGACGGAGGAGGATCGGGGAGGGTCCCGCTTTCCAGGACCTCACGCCCGGCGACTACGTGGTGCACGACCACCACGGCATCGGCCGCTTCGACGGCCTGGTTACCCGGACCATGGCAGGGGCGGAACGCGACTATCTCGTGATCGCCTATGCAGGGGGCGACAAGCTCTACGTTCCCACCGATCAGCTGGCGGCGGTGCGGAAGTACACGGGGGGCGAGTCGCCCAGGGTCAGCCGGATGGGCGGCGGGGACTGGGCGGCCACCCGCAACCGGGTGCGCCGCGAGGCCTCCGTTCTGGCCGAGCACGTGGTGGAGGTCCATCGGGCGAGGGCGGCCGCCGCCGGACACGCCTTTGCGCCCGACACCCCCTGGCAGCGGGAGGTGGAGGACGCCTTTCCATACGAGGAAACCCCCGACCAGATACAAGCCGTCGCCGACGTGAAGGAGGACATGGAGTCCTCCGCCCCGATGGACCGGCTGGTGTTCGGCGATGTCGGGTTCGGCAAGACGGAGGTGGCGCTGCGGGCCGCCTTCAAGGCGGTCACCGACGGATACCAGGCGGCGATGCTGTGCCCCACCACGCTGCTGGCCCAGCAGCACTTCCAGACTTTCTCCGATCGGTTCGCCTCGTATCCCGTCCGGGTGGAGATGCTCAGCCGGTTTCTCACCCCCGCCCAGTCCCGCCGGGTGGTGGAAGGCCTGCGGACCGGTGAGGTGGATGTGGTGGTAGGCACTCACGGCCTGCTGTCGGAAGGGGTCGAGTTCCACAAGCTGGGACTCTTGGTGGTGGACGAGGAGCATCGGTTCGGGGTGAAGGCCAAGGACCGCATCAAGGGGATGAAGACGGGGGTGGATGTGCTGACCCTGACCGCCACCCCGATCCCGCGGACGCTGGAGATGGCCCTGACCGGAATCCGGGAGGTGAGCCACATCCTGACCCCGCCCGAGGACCGCCATCCGATCCTCACCTACGTAGGGCCGGACGATTCCCGGGTGGTGTCGGCGGCCATCCGCCGGGAGCTACTGCGGGAAGGTCAGGTGTTCTACGTTCACAACCGGATCCGATCCATCGACCGGGCGGTGGAGAGGCTGCGGGAGCTGGTGCCGGACGCCCGGTACGGGGTGGCCCACGGCCGGATGAACGAGGGCCGGCTCGAGCAGACCATGCTGGATTTCTGGGACCACCGCTACGACGTGCTGGTCGCCACCACCATCATCGAGTCGGGGTTGGATCTGCCTCAGGTCAACACCTTGATCGTGGAGCGGGCCGACCAGCTCGGGTTGGCCCAGCTGTACCAGCTGCGCGGGCGGGTGGGGCGGTCCAGCCAGCGGGCCTACGCCTACCTGTTCCACCCCGAGTCGCCCGCCTTGTCCGAGACGGCCTACCGCCGCCTGGAGGCGGTAGGGGAGTTCACAGATCTGGGGTCCGGGCTGCATCTGGCCATGCGCGACCTGGAGATCCGGGGGGCGGGGTCCGTGCTGGGCGAGATGCAGTCGGGCCACATCGCGGCGGTGGGGTTCGACCTGTACGTGGAGCTGGTCTCCGAGGCGGTGGCGGAACGGATGGGAACCGAGCCGCCGGCCAAGAAGCCGAAGGAGGTGCGGATAGACCTGGGCTTGGACGTCCATCTACCGGAGGAATACGTGACCGATCAGAACATCCGCCTGGAGGCCTACCGGCGGCTGGCGGCGGCGGACACGCAGGCGGAGGTGGAGGATGTGGCCGCTGAATGGCGGGATCGGTACGGGCCCATGCCTCCCGAGGCAGAGAGCCTGATAGAGACGGCCCGTCTGCGGGCGGAATCGATACGGATCGGGCTTGAGGAGGTCGTCAAGCTGCGCAACGAGGTGAAGCTGGGGCCGGTCGATCTGTCCCAGGCGCAGGAGATACGGTTGGAGCGCCTGATGCCGAAGGCCATCCTGCGGGCCGGCCAGTCCCGGCTGTTCGTCCCCCTGCCGCCCGGCGGCGGCCTGCTCCGCCGCCTGCTCGACTTCCTGGCCGACATGTGGCCGCCTCCCCCCGAACCCTCCCCGCCGCAGGCCGGGGGGAAAATGCCGAACCCGGCCGAACCCGGGCCGACGGAGGAATAGGGCGGACCGTTTCTCCCCGTTAGCATCGGCGTCCGACACCGACAAGACTGTGGGGGGAGACCCCATCGGGAGGAGGCCCTGTTGCTCGGTTCCCCGGCGCGCCGCCGTTCATCCGGGCGGCGCCCCATGCACCGCATCCTCGCGCCGGCGGCGGCGCTGGTTCTGGCCGTTGCCGCGTGCGGAGGATCCCAAGGCGCAGCTACGGTGGACGGGGAGGTGATCACCTTCGACGAGGCGGCGGCTTTGACCACTGCGGAGGGCGACGCGCTTGACCCCGCCCTCTTCGCCAACTCTTTGAGCCTGGCGATCACCGTCCGGGTATTGACAAACGCGATGCAGCAGGAGTTCGGCCTGACGATCACCGAATCGGAGATAGAGGCCGAGGCGGAGGAGATAGTGGGCGAAAGCGGCCAGACCGAGGAGGAGCTGCTGACCGCATACGACCTGACCCCCGCGTTTCTGCGGGCCGTTGCCGCATTGCAGCTGATGGAGGAAAGGGTCGCCGCGGTCCTGTCGGAGGATGCGCCCGCCCCGACGGAGGAGGAGCTCATGGCGCGCTACGAAGCCGAGATGCAGAGCATGGCCGATGTGTGCAGCGCCCACATCCTCCTGGAGAGCAGGGAGGAGGCGGAGGACGCCCTGGCCCGGGCCCTGGGCGGCGAGGATTTCGGCGATCTGGCGGTCGAGCTGTCGGTGGGTCCGAGCGGCCCCGGCGGGGGAGATCTGGGGTGCGCCGAGCCCGCCCGATACGTTCCGGAGTTTGCCGCCGCGGTGCTCGAAGCCGAGGTGGGGGTGCCCTACGGGCCGGTCGAAACCCAGTTCGGATGGCATTTGATCCTCGTGACCGACCGGACGAGCCCGAGCTTCGAAGAGGCGCGCGAGTCGCTCGCCGCCGATTCCCAGAGCGACGGCGCCCGGATGTGGAACGAGTGGGCGTTGGAGAGGTTGACGTCCGCCGACGTGCAGGTGGAACCGGAGTACGGCGCCTGGACGACCGACCCGGCGCCGAGCGTCGTCCCGCCCTCCTGAGCCACCCCCTGATCGCGGCCGGCCTCGGGCCGGGAACCCTGGCCGGAGCGCCGTCCGACATCATCGAGGCGCTCTTGGATCCCGCCAACCGAGTGATCCTGCGCACGGAACGCCATCCGGCCGCTTCGGAGGTGGGGCGCCGCCGGGAGGTAACCACCTGCGACGATCTGTACGAGGCGGCCGAAACCTTCGAGGAGGTGTACGAAGCCATCGTGGATCGGGTGCTGGCCGCCGCCGAGGCGGGCCCGGTGGTCTATGCGGTTCCCGGCAGCCCCCTGTACGGGGAGAGGTCGGTGACGCTGCTGCGGGCCCGCTGCCGGGCGGAGGGCCGGCCCGTCCGGGTGCGGCCGGCGCCTTCCTTCCTAGACGAGATCTTCGCGGTTCTCGAGATCGACCCCGCCGAGCGCGGTTTCACGGTGTTGGACGGAAGGGGCCTTCCCGATCCGCTGATGCTCTACCTGCCCACCGTCATCTTCCAGGTCGATACGCAGATCGTGCTGGAGGACGCGGCGGCGCGGCTGCAGCGCACGCTTCCCTCGGATACGCCGGTCACGGTGCTGACCGACCTGGGAACCCCCCTAGCAAAGGCGGCTTCCTATCCGATCGGAGCGATTCCCGCCGGGGCGGCCGGGCTCAGGACCAGTCTTTTCCTCGACCCGCCGGACACCGGGTTGGCCGGGGTTGTAAGGGCCATGCGCCGCCTGCGGGTCGAGTGCCCTTGGGACCGCCGCCAGACCCATGAATCCTTGATCTCTCATGCCGTCGAGGAGACCTTCGAGCTGGTAGAGGCGGTCAGCCGCCTGCCGGCCGGTTCCCCGGACGTAGAAGAACCCGACTACGGGGCCTACGCCGAGGTGGAGGAGGAGCTCGGGGATATGTTGCTGCAGGTGATCTTCCACGCCAACCTGGCTTCCGAGGCGGGGGCTTTCGACATCGAAGACGTGGCCGAGGTATTGCTCCGCAAGTTGGTGCACCGGCACCCCCATGTGTTCGGGGGCACCGAGGCGAAAGACGCCGACGAGGTAATGGCCAACTGGCAGGCCATCAAGGCGGCCGAGAAGCCGCGGGTTTCCCTGATGGACGGGGTTCCGGGTTCCCTCCCGGGTCTGGAGCGGGCCGTCGAGCTGCAGCGGAGGGCGGCCCGGGTGGGGTTCGACTGGCCGGACGCCCGCTCGGTGGTGGACGCCGTGGAGGAGGAGCTGGCCGAGCTGGTGGAGGTTCTCGAAGGGGAGGCGCCGGAGGGTCCGGCCGCCGCCCGCGAGTTGGGGGATCTGCTGTTCGCGGTTTCCAACCTGGCCCGCCGCATGGAGGTGGATCCCGATATAGCCCTGCGGAGGGCGTCGGGGCGCTTCAAGCGCCGTTTCCGGCGGATGGAGGAGCTAGGGAACCTCGAATCGTCCGACCTAGACCGGCTGAACGCCCTGTGGGAGCAGGCCAAGAGCGAGGGGTTGTAAGTTACGGACCCCCGGACCCGACCCCGCCCGCCGAGGCCGCCAAAAGTTCCCGACGGTTTGGCGGGCAAAGGCCTTGAAACCGTCACCAATGCGTTGTATAGTGTTAGTTGCCAAAGCACAAACATCACCGCCGGTTTCTAGAGAGAGCAGTGATCATATCGGGATTTCACCCGGCTCACCTATCGGGCCGGGGCCAGGCCCACACGCCGGGCAAGAGATCAGATACCAGGTGGTGGCGGCGGGGGAAGGGCCCGGCGGGGTTGGGGCGGCGCGCCGAGGTTTTTCGCGTTCTCAGGGTGTGAGAAGGGCGACGACACCCGACAGGCCGCCGCCGGGTGCGCCCACCAACGCATGGCTATCCAGCCCGCGCCGGCCTCGGACGATGACACCCGACAGGCCGTCACCGGGTGCGCACCCGCGGTTTCCAGGGTTGTAGCTGCAGATCCCGCCTCCATATCGAAGCCCTCCGGGGTGCCGCATGCGGTGGGGCCTCTCGAATACCACACCTGCTTCGCAGCGGCGTCGGCGAGAGAGGTTGCCGAGAGTTCTGGGCCGGGCGTGATAGATTTCCCTTGACCTTCCAAGGGGAGTGGCGGTGGCAACAGTCATAAGCGCGGTCGCGGCGCGGCAGATACTCGACTCTCGCGGAAACCCCACCGTGGAGGCCGAAGTGCACCTCTCCGGCGGGGCGGTGGGGAGCGCCGCGGTTCCTTCCGGGGCTTCGACCGGCTCGCTCGAGGCCGTAGAGCTGCGGGACGGCGGCGGTCCATACGGCGGGAAGGGCGTGGCTCGGGCGGTGGCCAATGCGGTCGATGTGATCGGTCCGGCGGTGATAGGCCAGGACGCCGTCGACCAGCAGCTGATAGATCAGATGATGGTGGACCTCGACGGCACTCCCAACAAGGGGCGGCTGGGCGCCAACGCCGTTCTGGCCGTGTCGCTGGCCGTTGCCCGGGCGGCGGCGGCCCAGCTGGGCCTTCCGTTGTTCCGCTACCTGGGCGGCCCCGACGCCCGCCGGCTGCCGGTTCCGATGCTCAACGTGCTCAACGGCGGCGCCCACGCCGCCAACCCGCTCGACATCCAGGAGTTCATGCTGATACCCGGCGGCTTCCCGTCCTTCTCTTCGGCCCTGCGAGCCGGGGTGGAGGTGTATCAGCGCCTCAAGAAGGTGCTGTCCGACCGGGGTCTGTCCACCAACGTGGGAGACGAGGGAGGGTTCGCCCCCGATCTGGCCTCCGCCCGCGCCGCCCTGGAACTGCTGGTCGACGCCATCGAACAGACCGGTTACCGGCCCGGCGAAGAAATCGCCCTGGCGCTCGACGCGGCCGCCACCGAGTTCCATCGAGACGGCTGTTACATACTCGAAGGGCGTTCCCTCGACCCCGGCGGAATGGTCGACTTCTACGAGCGGCTGGCGGCCGACTACCCGATCGTGTCGATAGAAGACGGCATGGCCGAAGACGATTGGGAGGGTTGGGAGGAGCTCACCAAGCGCCTCGGCGGCCGGGTCCAGCTGGTGGGGGACGACATTTTCGTCACCAACGAGATGATCCTGCGGCGCGGGATCGACCAAGGCGTCGCCAATGCCGTCCTGGTGAAGGTCAACCAGATCGGTTCGTTGTCGGAGACGCTGGCGACCATGGAGACGGCCCGCGGCGCCGGGTACGGGCGGGTGGTGTCACACCGCTCAGGCGAGACCGAGGACACCTTCATCTCCCATCTGGCCGTGGCCGCCAACACCGGGCAGATCAAGACCGGGGCGCCGGCCCGATCCGAACGCACCGCCAAGTACAACGAGCTGCTGCGGATCGAGGAGCGGCTCGGAACCCAAGCCCGCTACCCGGGGTTCGTCAGATACCGGGGCCGATAATGGCCGCGAAGCGCAGCCGGCGCGGGTTCTTCATCCCGCTGGTGCTGGTTATCGGGCTGGCGGTGGCGGCCGCGGATGTGTTTCCGATCCGCCAGATCATCTCCCAAGGCCGTGAGCTGGAAGAATCGAGGGACCGGTTGGAGGCCATCCAGGAGGAGAACCGTAAGCTGGAGGGGCAGATACAGGATCTGCATACCCCGGCCGAGATCGAGCGGATCGCCCGGGCCGATTTCGGTTACGTTCGCCCCGGCGAGATCAGCTACGTGGTCATCAAGCCGGAAGAGACGCACCCCTCGGAACAGCCGCCGCCGGAGGCCGAGCCCGCGCCCGATCCCGAATCCGGCGGGTTCTTCCAAGCGCTGTGGGATTACCTGACCGGGCGCGACGTGAGCGATGAATGACCGCCGGATGGTCGCCGTACAGATCGGACGCCCTTCGCGGGCCGAGATAGAGACGAGGGCCCGATGCCACCTCTCCCTGCCGGTCGCGGTGCGGGTGCCGCCGGTGCTGGAGGACGGAACCCCGTTCCCCACCTTGTACTGGCTTACCTGTCCGCTGGCGGTGCTGCGGGTCAGCCGGCTGGAGAGCGGCGGAGGGGTGAAGGCGATGGATCGGCGGGCCGAACAGGCGCCGGGGTTCGGCGAGGCGCTGGCGGCCGCCCATGCCCGTTACGCCGCGCAGCGGGAGGAACTGACGCCGCCGGGGGCCGAGCACCGCCCCAAGGGCGGGGTTGCGGGGGCGTCCCAAGGGGTGAAATGCCTGCATGCCCACTACGCCGACACCCTGGCAGGCAATTCCAACCCGGTCGGGGAGATGGTGGCGCCCTGGGTGGAACCGCTCGACTGTGCGGTCCCGTGCGTGATAGAACAGGACGGGCAGGCGGTCGGCAACCCGGAGTGGCGGGCCCCGCGGTGACGGATACGGCCGGTGACGGATACGGCAGGGGGCCCGGCCATCCGCAGAGCCTCGCCGGCGGGCCTACCATGCGAAGGGACCGCCCGGGTGACGGAACTGGTAGTCGTGGCGGACTTAAACTCCGCTGCCCCTCGAGGGCGTGTGGGTTCGAATCCCACCCCGGGCACCGCCGATGCCGTTGCCCAAAGGGAACGAGCGCCGGGTTCGTCGTCGGATGCCCGCATGATGATCTTCCCTGGTTGCGCCGTACGAACGGGCGCCGGCCGCACCGCCGTGATATAAATACCTCTCATGAAAGACAGGGCTGTCCATAGAAAACCGGCAGGGCCTGTCACGGCTGCCCTTGGAGTGGACTACGGGCCGGTCCGGATGTCGGCGTCGTGGGGCAGTGCGGGCTGTCCGATCGCGCCGCGCGCCTATCGGACCGCATACGGCGAGATCGATGCCCCTGCCGAGCTGAAGGATCTGGCGGAGAACACGAGGCTCAAGATCGGTGATCTGGACCGCGAGTTCTGGGATGACGCGCCTGTAACAGCACTGTCGGAATCGTGCAGGCAGATCGTGGGTCGGGAGCTGGGTCGGCTGCAGTGCCCGCCGGGGGTAGTGGCCCTGCCGGCCGGGCTTCCCTTGGCGTGGGTGGTCGAACTGCCGTTGCGCACCCGCACCCGCAACGCTGTCGAGCGCCTCGTAAGAGATCGCGGCAAGGGCCCGCTGGAACATTCTCTGCTGGTCGAAGACGTCATGGCTTGGCATACTGTCGGTGTGGGCTCGGTGCTCGATCTGCTCTGCGTCTTGGAGAGCGCCGAGTTGGGCGCCCGGGATTTGCAGTCCGCAGATCCCGATGAAGGTCACGATCCACGCCACAGGATGACACCGGGCGAACGGAGCTTGTACGACTTGGCCGCTTGGGCTCTGTCGGAGACCGACGCGTTGACCCTCGGCGATATCATGACTCTCTTTTTTGGCAAGGACACCGCAGTGAGCGAATGGCGAAACTTCGCCGAACTGCCCCTTTATGAACTGGCGAACCGCCTTCCCCATCCGTACGCCCTCGTGGACAGATGGGCCGACCGACTCCCCGAACGATGGCGACTGATCTTCATGAAACGTCTGGTTGAATCCGAGCAGCGCATGACATTGCAAGAATTGGGTGACCGGTTTGGAGTTACCCGTGAAAGGGTTCGGCAGCTGGAAGAAAAAGTCCGCAAAAAGTTCTACGCCTACGCCGCCACCGCCTCCGGTCGTTCGATCAAATGGCGGATCGAAACCATCCGCAGATCGGTGAACGTCGCCGTTCCGGTCGGCAGTGTGGAGGGATTACTGTTGGGTCCCGCAGATTTACCGGACTATTCCTCCCTCTTCTTGAATCTGGCCGGTCCTTATAGTATTTCGGGCGGCTGGTTGGTCCTCCAATCTGCTCTACACACCGACCCCACGAAGTCGATAATCGATGCGGTAGACGAGTACGGCCGCATCGACACGGTCGGCGCGGGTGAGGCCCTCCAGAAATGGGGTCTGGACGACAGCCTCCATCTGGAATGGTTGTCCCGTGACGACGCGGTTCACATGTTCAAGGGCCGACTGATACGAAGTCGGGGACCCGCGGCGGAAAAGTTGGCTCTCTCCCTTCATGATCTCGGGGGCCAGGCTACTGCCGAGAAGATACGGGACAACCTTGGATTAGACCGCAATATCCGTTATGTCAAGAACCTTCTGTCGGCGGATGATCGATTCACACGAGCAGCCAGAGCCGAGTGGGCGCTGACCTCATGGGGTCTTCCCGTATACACGGGCATCGCCTCCTCCATCCGCCGTCTTCTGGAAGAGACCGGTCCGATGCGGGTCGGCGATGTGGCCGCACGGTTGGAGGCCGATTTCGGTATCAAGAGAAGCTCTACAAATACTTTCTGCGAGGCGGCGGCTTTCGTGGTAGAGGATGGTCTGGTGCGTCTTCGCCGGGAGGGCGAGGCCTATGTGTATAAGGACGACTCTATCGGGGATGCAAAGGGGGTGTTCGCTCTCGGGGGGAGGCGGGTCGGGCTGCTCTTCCGGGTAGATCGGGATGTGCTGAGGGGGAGCGGGCGGTCACTCGGCGCGGCGGCCGGGGCGATCCTGGGGGTGGCCCCGAATGACCGCCTCGTTTTCCACGATCCGAACGGCCTTCTCCTCAACGTCTCCTTTCCCGATACGACCATCCACGGTCCGTCTCTGGGTTCGTCGAGGGAGCTCGCCGAGGCCGCGGGGGCGGAGCTGGATGGTTATCTCAACCTGGTGCTCGATCGGGCCGACCGGTCGGTGTTGGCAACCGCGACCAAGGTCGCAGATCACGATCCCGGGTGGTCCTTGGCGGCGAGACTCACCGGCATCGACCAAGAAACCGGCCTCGACGGACTGGCCGCCGCCCTCCGATGCGCCCCCGAAGAGGTGGAGGCGGTGCTGCACAATCGAGGCGACCGCGTACTGGCCGAGACGCTGCCTACCGACAGATACTGAGCCGCTGAGCAGCCCGAGAACAGCCCCATCGGTGAGCGTTACTTGCCTGCGGCGGCTGTTGCTCGATCTACACACGACCCTGTCCGCGGCCCGCGTTCAGGTAAACTTTCTACTATGTTATAACTATTGATAATCAGCGAACGGTATAATCACGGGGAAGTGGATTAGCAGGCGAGGAGTTCGGGTGACGGGTCGCAACGTGGTTCATGGCCGGCGGTGGTTTGCCGGGGCTCTTGCCGCCGCGTCGATGGTTTGGTTGGGGGTGCCGGCGGCAGGTAAGTGCGATCCGCCCGCCGATACACCCATCATTGGCACTCCGTCCGATATCGGAACCGGACGCATTGCCTATACAAAAACGAGATGGGACGACAGCTTGGCCGGTCTCTGGGTGGTGGATGCGGACGGTGCCAACAGACAGCGGCTGGCCGACCGGGGCAGGTATCCGGTGTGGTCGCCGGACGGTCGCTATATCGCCTACTCCGGATCGGGTGATGACGGCGGGGTGTGGGTGATGGACGCCGACGGCGCCAACAGGCGGCGGCTGACCTACATCTCCGGGTCGTATCCGGTGTGGTCGCCGGACGGTCGCTATATCGCCTACTCCGGATCGGGTGATGACGGCGGGGTGTGGGTGGTGGATGTGGACGGTACCGACCGACAGCGGTTGGCCGACCGGGGCAGGTATCCGGTGTGGTCGCCGGACGGTCGCTATATCGCTTACACCGAGTGGGGTGATGACGGCGGGGTGTGGGTGGTGGATGTGGACGGTGCCAACAGACAGCGGTTGGCCGACCGGGGCAGGTATCCGGTGTGGTCGCCGGACGGTCGCTATATCGCTTACACCGGGTGGGGTGATGACGGCGGGGTGTGGGTGATGGACGTCGATGGCGCTAATCCTCGGTTGCTGGCCGACCGGGGTGAGGGTTCGCCGGTGTGGTCGCCGGATGGTCGTAGTATCGCATACTACGAGTACGGTGATAACCGCGGGGTGTGGGTGGTGGATGTGGACGGTACCGACCGACAGCGGTTGGCCGCCCGGGGCAGGTATCCGGTGTGGTCGCCGGACGGTAGGCGTATTGCTTACAACCGCGAAGGGGTGTGGGTGGTGGATGCCGACGGCGCCAACAGGCGGCTGCTGACCCGCGACGGGGGTGAGGATCCGGTGTGGTCGCCGGATGGAAATCACATCACCTATCTGAAAAAGAGACTGAACGAGTACGTTTACGACATCTGGGTGGTGGATACCGACGGGGGCCGCCCCCGGTTGCTGGCCAAGAAAGGCCACCGGCCGGTGTGGTCGCCGGACAGCCGGCGTATCGTCTATCACAGAGGGGTCGAGGCCGTTTCGGAGATTTGGGTTATGGATACCGGCCGCGCCGCTCACCGACGGCTGGCCGACGGGTCGAGTCCGGTGTGGTCGCCGGACGGCCGGCGTATCGTCTACACCAAACGGGACGAGGATGGTATCGGGGTTTGGGTGATGGACGCCGACAGCGCCGAACCCAGGCGCTTGGTTCGCGGGGGTGACGATGCGGTCTGGTCCCCCGACGGTCGTCGCATCGCCTACTTCGGAGCGGGTGGCGGGGTTTGGGTGATGGACGCCGACGGCGCCAGCAGGCGGCGGCTGACCTACAGCAACGGGTCGAGTCCGGTGTGGTCGCCGGACGGGAACTACATCGCCTACGACAGAGGCGCCGCGGGCACCACCGAGATTTGGGTGGTGAATGTCGACGGCGTTGGCCTACATCGGCTGACCGAGGGTAGGCGTCCGGTGTGGTCGCCGGATGGTCGTCGTATCGCCTACACCAAACCGGTCGG
Organism: uncultured Acidimicrobiia bacterium; assembly: GCA_958295745.1. Lineage (GTDB taxonomy): Bacteria > Actinomycetota > Acidimicrobiia > Spongiisociales > Spongiisociaceae > CATQHD01. Next base: position 1,550,050 of record OY282370.1, read on the forward strand.
GGAACACAATGAGGTTTGGGTGATGGGTGCCGACGGCGCCGATTCTCGGCGTTTGGTTCGCGGGAGTGCGGGTCCGGTGTGGTCGCCGGATGGTCGTCGTATCGCCTATTTCACATTACATTGGGCGGTTTGGGTGATGGACGTGGACGGCGCCAACGTACGGCGAACGACCAATGCCGACGGGTGGGGCCCGACGTGGTCGCCGGATGGGAACTATCTCGCCTTCTCCATTGGATGCGATTCCGCCGAGGAGGTTCGGTTAGTGGATCCCGATACCGACAGCGGCGACGTCTGGAAACTGGCCGATGGGCGGGGTCCGGTCTGGGCACCCGTTTAGCCTGCTCACCCTCTTGGGAGTTGGGCCATTCGACCGTCCAGGTTCCCAGGCTGGTCAGAGTTGAGTCCACGGTCGTGGTGTACGGGGGGGTGGTGAACCCGGTACGGTTCATTGAGGCGTGTGGTGCAGGGCCGGGTGATCGCTGCGATCGTCCACCATCCCGCTATTGCTTTTCTTGCTCCAAGGTAACCTGGTCCGTCGCGGTTCTCATGTACCTCCCGATTCGTTCCCAGTCTCCGCGGAGGTTCCGAACGTCCGCCTCGAAGCCCTCGTATTTCTCTCTCCGGACCAGTACGCCCTCAAAGTCCATCAACCGTGCCATCCCGTCCATGAGGGGCGACCTCTGAATTGCCGACAACAATCCCATGCGGCCTTCCGTCCTTCTGTAGAGGTTCGTGATGCACTGTAGTTGAGTGTATTACAGCGATGTCCGCCACTATGCTTCGTGCCCCCAGAGCGGACCGAAATACCTGCTCAGGGCGTGATAGGACCTTTGTACTAATGGATCTAAGTGAACTCGAACAAGGCAAACGGGTAGTTGGTGTTGTCCCGGGAGGCCCGGTCGAGGTGGTAACGGTCGAGTGGAGCGACGGCGATGTCGTCAACCTCATCTACCGCTCCGAGGCTGGCGTGCTGGATCAGCGGCTGGTCACCGCGTCCGAAGCCGAACGTTTCGAGACGGCGGCGGATAGGCGGTGGTCCTTCGATGCCGACGGAGGGCTGTTCCGGCTGGCGTCGGAGGCCCGCCGCATCCAGCTCGCCCACCTGTTCGATCAGTTCACGGCGGTGGAGTCGTCCGGCATCGACCCGTTGCCTCATCAGATCGAAGCCGTCTACCAGCGTTTGCTCCCCCTGCGGCCTCTCCGCTTTCTGCTGGCTGACGATCCCGGCGCGGGCAAGACCATCATGTCGGGCCTCTACATACGGGAGCTGGTTCTGCGCGGTGATCTCGCCCGATGTCTGATCATCGCCCCCGGTGCGCTGGTGGAGCAATGGCAGGAAGAACTTTCGGACAAGTTCGGTCTGAATTTCGACATCTTCTCCCGTGACATGGTGGAGTCGTCCCGCACGGCCAATCCATTCCTCGAACGAAACATGCTGATCGCCCGCCTCGACCAGCTGTCGCGCAATGACGAACTGCTGGACAAACTGTCCGTCTCGGAATGGGATATCGTGATCGTCGACGAGGCCCACAAGATGGCGGCTCATCTCTATGGCAACGAGGTCAACAAGACGAAGCGGTTCCGGCTGGGGGAGCGGCTCGGGGATCTGACACGCGGCCTGTTGCTCCTGACGGCCACCCCGCACAACGGAAAGGACGACGATTTCCTGCTGTTCCTGAGCTTGCTCGACGGGGAGCGTTTCGGCGGCCGGCTGCGCGACGGCGGCGCGTTGCCCGATACGAAGGACGTGATGCGCCGCTACGTGAAGGAAAATCTCCTCACCTTCAAGGGCACCCCGCTGTTCCCGGAACGGTATGCCGAGACCCTCAAGTACAGCCTGAGCGAGCCGGAGCAACGCCTCTACGACGCGGTCACCGAATACGTGCGCACCGGTATGAACCGGGCGGACGATCTGAAGCAGGGGGGCGACCGCCGTCGAGGTTTGATAGTGGGTTTTGCCCTGGCCGGGCTGCAGCGCAGGTTGGCCTCATCTCCGGCCGCCATCCACGAGTCGCTGCGGCGGCGTATGGAGAAGGTCGAGCGCAGGTTGGCCGAAGTCAAAGGATCGGCCAGCTCGGTTGCACCGGTTGCGGACTACGCCTATCCCGCGAGGGTCGGGTCGGCCGATTTCGAGGACTTCGACTACGACGACTTCAACGATTTACAAATCGAAACCCTCGAGGAGGATGCGGTCGATGCCGCCACGGCCGAGCTGACCGCCGAGGAACTGGAAAAAGAACTCGCGCAGCTGCGCATCCTCGAACGCCTGGCCCGGCAGGTTCGAGAATCCCGGGTCGACCAGAAGTGGCGTCAGATGTCCGACTTCCTCCAATCGGACAAGTTCACCGACGGCGATGAACGAAGGAAGCTGATCGTGTTCACCGAACACAAGGACACGCTGGTCTATCTGACCGAGCGCATCCGGTCGCTCCTCGGACGATTCGAAGCGGTGGTCAACATCCACGGCGGGATGAGGCGGGAAGAAAGGCGGCGCGTTCAGGATGGGTTCCGCAACGACCCGAAGGTGCAGGTGCTCGTGGCGACCGATGCGGCAGGTGAAGGCGTCAACCTTCAGAGGGCGAACATGATGGTCAACTACGACATCCCGTGGAATCCGAACAGGATCGAGCAGCGCTTCGGACGAATCCACCGCATCGGCCAGAGACAGCCGTGTTACCTGTGGAATCTGGTGGCGCACGAGACCCGCGAGGGCAGAGTGTTGGAGCGGCTTTTTCACAAGATCGAGCAACAGCGCCGGGCTTACGGCGGCCAAGTCTACGACACCCTGGGGGACGCCCAGATAAACAAATCCTTGCAGAGGGCCCTCATCGACGCCATCCGGTACGGCGACAATCCGGCGGTCATGGCCCGCATGGAGCAGGTCATAGACGGCGAAATCGGCCAGCGCTTCGTTGAGATACTCAAGGAGCAGGCGCTGGCACCCGAGAGCCTGGCCCAATCCGGCCTCGATGAGATCCGGAAGCAGATGGAGTATGCCAAGTCCCGTAAGCTCCAGCCCGGCTTCGTCGAGGCGTTTTTCCTGGCCGCGCTGACGCATGTGGGCGGGCGCGCCTCGCATCGGGAGAAGGGGCGCTTTCAGGTGACGCGGGTTCCTGCTTCCGTCCGATCACGGGAGCGGGAAGCCCAAGTGCTGGGCCAGGTACAACCGCGCTACGAGCGGATCACCTTCGAGAAGGTCTTCGTCGAGGGTCGAGAAGGCAAGCCGCGGGCGGAGCTGATCGCTCCCGGACACCCGCTTCTTTCGGCTCTGATCGAGACCGTCCTCGAAAGACACGGCGCCGCTCTCACCTCAGGGGCCATCCTGGTTGACGAGACCGATACGGGCCGGGCGCCGAAGGTGTTGGTCTATCTGGATCACGCCATCACCGATGGGAGGATCGACAGCGGCGTTCAGCGGATCGTGTCGAGGCGTTTCCAGTTCGTCGAGGTGAGGGAGGACGGCGCGGTCGACGATCCGGGCGCCGACCCCTATCTCAACTACCGGGAGCTCGCCGATGGTGAAGCCGAGCTGGTCAGGGCGAACATCGACCATTCCTGGGCCGATAAGGGCGTTGACGCAGTGGCCCGCAAGTGGGCCATCGCCAACCTCGCTGCCCCCCACTTCGAGGAGATTGCCGAGGTCTCCAGGGTTCGGATCGATCGGGTGCGCACGGCGGTCAGGGAGCGGCTCGACGGCGAGATACAGTACTGGGACCTACGCGCCTACGTACTGAGAGAGCAGGAGGATCAAGGCAGGAAACCGCGCCTCAACTCCGAGCGGGCTCGCCAACGGGCGGAGGGCCTCGCAGCGAGAAAGGAGCGCCGCCTTCGTCAGCTCGACGCCGAATCGGACCTGTCGAGCAGACCGCCCAATGTGGTGGCGGCCGCTCTGATCATTCCTCAGGGCCTGTTGGACGGGTTGGCGGGGGTCGCCGACCCTCTGACCCGCGGCGACACCGCAGAAACCGACCGGAGGGCGGTCGCCGCCGTGATCGAGGCCGAACATTCGCTGGGACGGATTCCCGAGGAGCAGCAGCACAACAACCCCGGATTCGATATATTGTCACGTGACCCCGCCGACGGCATCGTGTACCAGATCGAAGTCAAGGGTCACCTGCCTACCACCCCCGAAATCAAGGTCAGCGCGGTGCAGGTCCGTCAAGGGAAGCAGAACCCCGACCGCTTCCGCCTGGCAGTGGTCGAGGTACCGAAGGATCCAAACGCCGAGCCGGTGGTAAACTACTTGCTGAGACCCTTCGATGGATACGAGTTGCACTTCGCCCAAACCCACCTGCCCCTCAAGGTCGCCGACCTAAGAACCCAGGCAGTAGCGCCTCAATGACTGACTATTACACTGAAGATGGGCCACCAATGCTTTTTAAAAGACGAAGACAGCTTGCACTGATCGAAAGGGCAGAGGCTAAAGGACGGTCTTTCTGGACAGAAAGTCTAGATGAGAAAGTACGACAAAAGTTATTTTATCAGGTTCAAGATCTCACTTTACTCCTTAGGAGTATAAGTTTCCCAGGTAATTTTGATTTTCTTGCCAAGGCGCAACGCCATGTCCTTCGAGATACGGGCCTCCCATGCCTATCTAAAAGCTATAGGTATGACCCTATAGAAGATGCTCTAAACTCCATTTTAGAGGCAGAAGAAGATATAGTTTTTTCGTTAATTGAAGCTATTATATCACTTCCAAAACAGGCTGAATCAGTGCCGATTTCTCCTAATCATTTGTCAAAAGATGAAGCTAATCAATTGAATTTTTCCCTTCCTAATTTTATTGATAAAATACGCATAATTCTCCGAGAACACAGGATCAGCTACGATCTTGTAGGAGGAAAATTCTTGCCTTTAGAATCTCTTGTAATGCACGAAAAGGTTGTTGTACCTACTCTTACCTTCCTTGGTAGTAATAAAGAATTTACCAATGCAGAAACAGCTTATTTAAAGGCTCTTGATGAGCTTCACAAAGGTAGTCCTGACAAAGCTATTACCGATGCAGCTGTTGCTCTCGAAGAGGCGTTGTCTGCACTGGGATGTGAGGGAAATAGCCTTGGCTCTCTTGCTAATTCGGCTATGAAAAGAGATATAATATTATCTTATGATAAAAAATTCATAAATTGGGTAGCAGCCGACCGAAGCACGAAGGGGGGTACTCACACTGTCAGCTCCGCTTCGACCGAGGATGCGTGGCTTACGGTGCATGTTGTGGGAGCAATTATTCTTCGAATCACCTCCGGGCCCTTACGATCTGAGGCGGCACAGTGAGCGACTACAAACCAACGTTGATCGAGGTGGCTTTGCCGTTGGCGGCGATCAACAAGGAGGCGGCTAGAGAAAAGTCCATACGCCATGGGCACCCATCGACCTTGCACTTGTGGTGGGCTCGTCGTCCGTTGGCGGCGGCGCGAGCGGTTATCTGGGCATCCTTGGTCGATGATCCGTCCGGAGACAATACCTTGAGCCCCGCCGAACAGGAGGTGGAACGGCAAAGGTTGTTTGAGATTCTGAAACGGCTTGTGAAATGGGAGAACAGCAACGACTCGGCTGTGTTGGGCGAGGCCCGGGCGGAGATCGATCGTTGCTTCCCCGACGGGCCGCCTCCAATTCTCGACCCTTTCGGTGGGGGCGGCTCCATTCCTTTGGAGGCACAACGGTTGGGATTGAAGGCGTTGTCGGGGGACTTGAACCCGGTGGCGGTGCTGATCCAAAAGGCAATGTTGGAGATACCGCCGCGCTTTGCGGGTTGCCGACCGGTGCATCCAGGCATCGATCGGGACCTTACTACTTGGTCAGGAGCTCAAGGATTAGCCGCAGACGTGGAGGCGTACGGTAAGTGGATGCGGGATGAGGCCGAACGACGTATCGGACATCTCTATCCTGATGCCACTGGTCCAGATGGTGAGAAGTTGACCCCCATTGCCTGGATCTGGGCTCGCACCGTGAAGTCGCCCGACCCTGCTTGGCATGGTCATGTTCCGTTGGTATCGTCGTGGGTTTTGCGCAGCAAGAAGGGGAAGCCCAGAGTCTGGATAGAGCCGATCATAGACAGGGATACCCAGACGATCAGCTACCGGATACAGGAGGGAGGTACACCATCCTACGATCCCACTATCAGACGAGGCAAAGGTATCTGCATAGCAACCCATGCTGCCATTTCATCTGATTATATTAAGGACCAAGGCCGTGCGGGTAGTTTGCATAATCAACTGGTTGCTGTTGTTGCCGAAGGTTGGAGACAGCGTATCTATTGTGATCCTTCCTTTATACCTGATGTCCTTTTACCTAAGCCAAATAAATGTCTTGAAGAGAAAATGCCGCACTACTCTCAATACTTGAACCTACCTGCCTATGGTATTGATGAGTGGTGGAAATTGTTCTTACCCAGACAGATGGTTGCGCTTAATACTTTTTCTGAGCTGTTAGTTACTATTCGAGATAAAGTGATATCTGAAGCTAAGATATCTGGATTTTCTAACAATGAGACTCCATTGCATGAGGGTGGTTATGGAGCTACTGCCTATGCTGATGCGATAGTCACCTATTTGGCCTTTGTTTTTGACCGATGTGTAGCGAGATGGAACCACCTGTCTGTATGGAACAATGTTAGAGAAACGCTTGAGCATGTTTTCAGGCTCAATGCTTTCCAGATGACTTGGCGATATTCTGAAGGTAATCCTTTTTCAGCGTCATCTGGTAATTGGCAAGGTCAGGTCAAGTGGATCGTTAAGTGTCTAAGACAGCTACCCGATATGAAATTACATAACCCGGTAATAACACAACAAGATGCTTGCATTAGTGTTCGGAATTGTCCTGGAGTAGTGATCTCAACGGATCCTCCTTACTACGACAATGTTCCGTTTGCTGATCTGTCTGATTTCTTCTATGTGTGGTTACGACACAATATTGCCGATATATGGCCTGATGAGTTCGCTACTATGTTGACACCCAAGGAAGATGAGATAATCGCTAATAGGTACAGAGCAGGATCTAAGCAGGCGGCCAATGAACATTTTGAAGCAGGGATGGCTGATTTTATGAAGGAAGTATCTACCTCGCAGAGTGCAATCGCTCCCGCCACGATATACTACGCTTATAAAGCCACTGAGACCAAAGATGGCAAAGTACGCTCTACTGGATGGGCGACATTCCTGCAGGCTGTTGTTGATGCCGGACTACAGGTTACTGCGACTTGGCCGATGCGCACCGAGATGCCCGGCGGGACACGAATGGTAGGGCGGAGTGTGCTTTCTTCTTCCGTTGTATTGACCTGTCGGCCCCGGTCTGCATCCGCTCACTTGGCTAGTCGCAGCGAATTCTTGGCGGCATTGCGGAATGAGTTACCGGCGGCGGTAAGCGTTTTGCAGTCGGGCAACATCGCCCCGGTCGACCTGGCCCAGTCCACTATCGGTCCTGGTATCAAAGTGTTCTCCCGTTACGCCAAGGTGGTGGAAGCCGATGGGTCGGCGATGTCGGTTTCTGATGCGTTGGCCCTTATCAACGAAGAGCTCGGCGAGATACTCGATGGAGCTGAAGCCGAGCTCGACCCCGACACCCGTTTTGCGGTCACCTGGTATACCCAGCACGGTTATGAGTCTGGCCCGGCGGGCGATGCAGACAACCTGGCCCGAGCGAAGAACACATCGCTGGCCGGTATCGAATCTTCCGGCATCGGCCAAGCTCGTGCCGGGTCTTTCCGGCTCCACCTACGCGGTGAGCTGACCCCGGACTGGTCACCGGCGACGGATGAACGGCTCACGGTGTGGGAAGCGACCCAGTACCTGTTGTCGGCCTTGAATCGCTCGGAGTCGGAAGCGGCCGAGTTGCTACACCAGATGGGCGGTTACGGCGAGCGGGCCCGCCAGCTCGCCTATGTGTTGTTCAAAAAAGCCACCGAAGCAGGTTGGGCTGAAGAAGCCAGTGTCTACAACGATCTGATCACTGCTTGGCCCATACTCCAATCTACTACTTTCGAGGCTGACCCTCAGCAACAACTCTTATAAGTCATGCCTTCTTGTACCCTTTATTTATTCTCCGAAAGGTAATACCTGGGGATACGGCAGATCGGGCTTGGTGATCCGCATGTTAGAGTCGGATGGAGACCCTATTCTGGCTCTTCGGAAACGAGGGGGGAGTAACGGGGAAAGTGGGCAGGAGGTGGGCTGGGTAATCCGCGGGGTTGGGGGTGGGGTCCTCCATAATCGGATGTTGTAGGCACTTCCGAGAGAAGGAGGACCCCTGTGGAGCATGATCCTACGCGCATGTGCGAGGTGATGGTCGGATTAGGCGGAGTGGATGTTGTGGGGGTGGGTGAATGCCTGGACGGGGTATTGGAGGTCGAGGTCCGCACCCGGGGGGTGGTTCGTCCGCTGTGTCCGGGGTGTGGGGGTGGGGTGTGGTCGAAGGGCGAGAGGAGGGTCGGGTTGGTGGATCTCCCGGCGTTCGGACGTCCGGTGAGGGTCGGGTGGCGTAAACACCGGTGGGTATGCCCCGACGACGGCTGTGGGGCTGGTTCGTTCACCGAACAGGACCCCCGGATAGCCCCCGAGCGGGCGTTGTTGACCTCCCGGGCGGCCCGGTGGGCGACCAGGCAGGTGGGCGGGTCGGGACGCACGGTTACCGAAGTCGCCGAAGAGCTGGGATGTGATTGGCATACAGTCAACAACGAGGTAACCAGATGGGGCAAGGCCCTCTTGGACGCTGATCATGGTCGGGTGGGGAAAGTGGAAGCTCTGGGCCTCGACGAGACCCTGTTCTACCGGTTCGGACGCCGGGCGGCCAAGGTATGGTGCACCTCGGTCGCGGCATGTAGGCCGAGGCAGGCTGATCGACGTTGTCCCAGGCAGAAACACCCGCTCAGCAGCTTTGTGGCTTCGAGCGCAGCCCGCCGGATGGCTGGAAGGAATCGCCTGGGCGGTGATGGACCTGTCGGGCCCTTATCGGGCCGCCTACGACCTGATGCTGCCCCACGCCAAAGGCAGACAGCGCGACCCGTTCCACGTCGTTAGGTTGGCCAACGACCGCCACCGGTCAGGTACGCCGCCGCACCCAGAACGAGACCCTCGGCCACCGCGGCCGCAAAGGCGATCCCCTGTATCGGATCCGGCGGCTGTTGACCATGGCCCACGAACGGCTCGACACCCGCGGGGAGGGCCGCCTGCGGGGCCTGCTGGAAGTCGGAGACCCCTACGGGGAGGTTCGTATGGCCTGGCACGCGAAGGAAACCGTCCGTGATGTCTACGAAATCGACAACCCCGCCCTCGCTGCCCAATACACCCGCCGACTCGCCCAAGACCTCCAAGACGGGTCCTGCCCACCGGAGGTCAACAAACTCGGACGCACCCTCGAGCGGTGGCACACCCAGATCGTCAACTGGCATCACGCCCGCTACACCAACGCAGCCACAGAAGCCATCAACAACCTCATCAAACGAATCAAACGCATCGGGTTCGGGCATCGGCAACTTCACCAACTACCGGATACGAGCCCTCCTCTACGCCGGGAGACCCAACTGGGCCCTACTCCCCGCTCTCACTCCCCCCTGAAATCCGATGAGCCCCTATTCTTATGAGTTTTTTGTCAAAGGTGTCGAACACAGGACATTCGGCTATGAGAGCGGTAGCGACATGGATAGCGTCTTTCGTTGAGTATTCTTGATCCCATACTAATTGGCGTGATAGATGGCCAATTTCCTGAGTAACATCCCGAAGAACAATGTAGTCTCTCTGGAAAAATCCACGGATGAGTTCATCATCGGCTTTGGTCATCGAAACCCTTCCGGTGATCCTGATCACTTCAGTTAGAGCCCAAGTAGAGGTGACGATGATTATTTTTCCTTGCTCGGCCGCATGGATCACTCCTTGACATAGTTTGCTTTCTGGTTCGTCTTTCATTACCGCTAGAAAACAAGCAGAATCCCAGTACCTTAGTTCAGAGTTCATCATTATCGACTATCAGCTAATATCCCGCGAATGTCGTCGAACCCAGGGAGTTCGTCGGAGGGTGGCCGACGGTGTATTTTTTCAACTTTTACATACGCAAATTCGTCTCCCTTTTTGTGGATTTCTCCGTATACAACCACTCGATTCTCAAGAGATTCTTTGACACTTTCGATTAGGTTACTCCTGAAATGGCATTCGATTCTCTCGTCGGTAAGAACTTCGTATAGGTTGAAGCTAGGGGCTCCTCTGGTGGAGATCATCTGTATTGTACCCTCCACTGACCCCCAACTCATCGTCCTGAGATCAACAAGATGTTTCGCGACAGATTCTAGGGTATGTGCACACTTGACGGATCGGCCACCGCTTTCTATTACAACTGTTATATCATCGCTTATTGCGACACTTGATATCCTGGCTACATGCCTCAAGGCTGCGTTGGTAAAACCGATAGGTCGTGTGCCTTCTTTTAGCTGCTCTAGGCCATCCAACACAGCTATGCTTACGCGCTCTGCTTCAAGTGGATCGGCATGCTCTGCGAGAGACGGGCTACATTCAATGATCAGGCTACCTTCCCGATGGCGGCTCACCAGTAAATCCTTGACATCGGCGACACCGAGATGTTTGCTTACCTCCTTGTAGAGGCTATTGAAAGAGGCCATCACAACAGATAATTTCTGCACAGAGATACCGATAGGAACAGATACCTCAATAGGTGTAGGCTTCTCAGTCGGAGACCTCTCCGAGTGTTTTCTCATGTCTTCCATGATGGCCCTCAGGTGGGTTGGCGGGGAATATAGCGTATCGAAAGGCCGCCCGATGGCTCTATCGCGGCCCACGATCCCCGAAATGTGGTCATGCCAAGAGCCGGGAGATGGTAGACGCCTGAGGGATCGGCGACGGTTGTGCGCAGGAGAGAGCGGCCCGCTGTTCGACCTTGGGCAGTCCGGGGTCAGCCTGCCGTCTACTCATCCGCGGCTATGGTAGCCTTGCTAGGAGGGTATTAGACTCATGGCCATCACCAACCGCGAAAGCATCTCCAAGGCGCTGGAACTGTTACGGGATGGGCTTCGTCCCAAGTGCGAGGACACCTGGCGGGGTTTCTACGGGTCCGGCTGGCTCGGCATCGTCAACAGCAGACTGCATATCCCGGATCGCCATCCCACCACCGGCGATGTGGCTTTCCTATTCAAGGCGATGAAGGCCACATGGAACGAGACCTTCGGCCATGGGTTTCCGCCAGCCGTCCGCTCTCTCGTGTTCGAGTTGTCCGATGTACGCAACAAGTGGGCCCACCAGCATTCCTTCACCACCGACGACGCCATCCGCGCCCTCGACTCCATGGAGCGGGTCCTCGACGCCTTCGGCAATCTAGAACACCGCCAGGAGATTCGTCGTCAACGCCGCGACCTGATACGCAGGATGTTCGAGGCGGAGTCGCGATACGAGCGGCGCCGAACAGCCGCCCGACCCACCGAAGGCAAGCCGACGGCCGGATTGACGCCATGGCGGGAAATCATCGCACCCCACGCCGATGTGGCCTCCGGCCGCTTCGAGCAGGCGGAGTTCGCAGCCGACCTGTCAGAGGTGGCGGACGGAAGCGCCGAAGAGGAATATCAGGACCCGCGGGCCTTTTTTGCCCGCACCTTCTTGACCGGCGGGTTGCGCACTCTGCTCATGGGGGCCGTTCGCAGGCTGTCGGGCGGCGGCGGCGATCCCGTGATCGAGCTGCAGACCAATTTCGGGGGAGGCAAGACTCACAGTCTCATAGCCCTGTACCACCTTGCTTCGGGTGTACCTGCCCATGACCTGCCGGGGATAAGTGAGGTGCTCGCCGAAGAAGGGTTGTCGTTGCCTCCCCGCGTAGCGCGGGCCGTCATCGTCGGCCAGATGATAAAGCCCGCCACGCCTGAGCCGGTGGAGGAAGGTATCAGCCTGCACACCCTGTGGGGTCAGTTGGCCTATCAGCTCGGTGGTAGGTCGGGATATGAGATGGTTCGCACCGACGACGAAGCGGGCACCAACCCGGGCGCGGCACTCAAGGCGCTGTTTCGGAAGTTCGGCCCGGCGATTGTCCTGATCGATGAGTGGGTGGCTTATGCCCGCCAGCTCCGGGACGCCGGGGTGGGGGAACGCTTGGCAGGAGGGGACTTCGACACCCAGTTCACCTTCGCCCAAGCCCTCACCGAAACGGCGGCGGCTGCGGACAACGTGGTCGTGTTGGTGTCGATCCCGTCTTCCGACATCGAAGTGGGCGGTGAACGAGGTCGAGAAGCCCTCGAGCGGTTGAAGAACGTGGTCCAGCGCAAGGCCGCCCAATGGCAGCCCGCATCACCGGACGAGTCATTCGAGATCGTGCGGCGGCGGTTGTTCGACCCCATTCCCGATGACAAGGCCAGAGTGCGCGACGGGGTGATACGGGCCTTCAGCGACATGTACCGTAAACGCGCTGCCGGTTTCCGCTCTGAAGTGAGCGAAGCGGACTATCGGCGGCGGATGGAGCTGTCCTACCCGATTCATCCCGAACTGTTCGATCGCTTGTTCGGCGACTGGTCGGCGCTCGATAAGTTCCAGCGTACTCGAGGGGTTCTCAGGCTCATGGCTCTGGCTGTTTCCCAGCTATGGCAACGGGGTGACCGGTCGCTCCTCATCATGCCCGGCAACCTGCCTATGGACTCGGGCGCTCTGGTCAGCGAGCTGAAGAAATATCTGGAGGAGGGCTGGGATCCAATCATCAAGTCCGATGTAGACGGCCCAAACGCCTTGCCTCTGATCATTGACCGGGAAGATTCGCGTTTTGGCCAACTGTCGGCTGTTCGCCGGGTCGCCCGCACCATCTATATGGGTTCGGCGCCTCGACCAGATGGTTCCCGGGGAGTGGACGTCAAGTCGGTCGTCCTGGGATGCGTGCAACCCGGCGAGCCTATCGGACGGTTCGAAGACGCCCTGAAGCGTCTATCCGGTCGGGCGGCGCACCTGTACTTTGAGGACGCACAATATTGGTATTCACTGAAACCCAACGTCACCCGGATAGCCAATGACCGGGCCGCCTCCAACTTTACCGACGCCGATGCTGACGACCTGATTCAGGGTCGTCTGGTGGCTGACCGCCGCCGGGGGGCGTTTGTAGGAGTGCATGTGTTCCCCGGGGGCCCCGGTGATGTACCCGATGAAGACGATGGTGTGCGGCTCGTTGTAGTCGATCCATCCCGAGTTCACTATCCCAACGACAACAACAGCCCCGCCATCGGGATCGCCGGCAAGATATTGTCTCAACGTTCGGCCGGTCCGCGGTTCCACCAAAACCTGATAGTTTTCGTAGCCGCCTCGGAGCCTAGACTCAAGGAGTTGCGCGATGGGGTTCGTAAGTACTTGGCTTGGAAGTCCATAGATGATGATGACAGGATGGAACTCACAGCGGCTCAACAGAAGCATGTAATCTGGCAACTTGCTCAACGGGAGAAGATGGTGGCTTCGAGGATCGATGAGACGTTCGTCCATATCCTGACCCCGTTTCGAGCACCGGGAACGAACGAGTTGAATTGGCATAAGACCAGGCCGACAGGTAACGGCTCGTTACCGGAGCGCGTTACCAACAAGCTGAAGTCGGAGGAGAAGCTGATCCTCGATTACAGTGCGGTGCGGGTGCGGATGGACCTGGACAGATTTTCACTCTGGAAGGACCGCGGTGATGTTGAGGTAGGATACCTATGGTCTACCTACACGGATTACCTCTATATGCCGCGCCTTACAGGATTCAGTGTGCTTGAAGAGGCTATCAGTAAGAGCTCTGATAGCTTCAATTGGTCCGACGAGACCTTCGCCTATGCCGAAGCCCACAACGGTGAAACTTGGGTGGGTATCAAGGTCAATCAGCTGGTAAGACCGACAAGGTCCGGGCTGTTGCTTCGACCTGACGTGGTGCCTACGCCTTCCGAGGATACCGATGGCAAGCCATCGGTACCCAAAGACCCACTAGATATTCGAGAAATAACAGACGGAAGCGGTTCTCTTGCCGAGTCGGAAAGTGAAACATCCGTACCCCAGCCAGGCCGATTCTATGCAAGCTTCGATCTAGACCCTGTTAGAGGGATTCACCAGCTGAACAAGATAATGAGCGAAGTGACCAACCATCTTGGTGAAGGAGTAAAGCTTACGCTGGAGGTCGAAGCCGAGCTCGACAAAGGCTTCGATGAGCGAACCCGCCGCGTAGTGTCGGAGAATGCCTCGAACTTAGGTGCGAACGGAGCAGAGTTCGAGTAGTCGATCCTTGCCTCGCCGTAGGTAGCCATAGCTACTATGTTATACGGAGTGAACAGGTTGAGGCCTAAAGCGAAAAGCGTGGATATGGATAGCCTCGGTGGAATGGCGAAGGTAAGCTGAATGACAACCTCAAGTGTAGAGAAGGATAGCTGAGTGGAGGTTCGTCGATGAGTTCAGGGTCCGTTAACTTCAGGCTTATTAATCCATATGCTGGCAGTCAGAGCCGAGCCTTTGAGGAACTTGGCTTTCAGCTGCTAAAAGCTGGTATTGATCAAGATTCTTGGCAGGTAACAAGAACAGGAGATCCTGACGCCGGTCTGGACTGGTATGCTACCGATGATAAGGGAGAGGTGCATGGCTGGCAGGCAAAGTATATCTTTGATATTAGTAGCTTGCTCACCAATATGACCAAATCGCTTAAAGCCGTCTTAGCTAAAAGGCCAGAAGTCAAAAGGCTAACCTTCGTTATTCCCTGGAACCTACCGGACGGTAGACCCCCTAGAGGTAAATCTGCTCGCCAGAAGTTTATTAACAAGGTTGAATCTTGGCAAACGGAAATAGATGGAGCGGAGAATATCGAGTTCTACCTCGTTGGTGAGAGTGAACTTGTTAGCCTTCTCGCACTTCCAGAACACTGTGGAAGGTTGCTCTTTTTCTGGGGTCAGCAGATTCTCAGTAAGGATTCTCTTAGACAGATGCACACTAAAGCGTCTGATATAGCAGGACATCGCTATAGGCCCGAGCTTCATATTGATATTCCTATTCAGAAAGAAATTGAAATGCTTGGTCTTGGAGGCGACTTCTTCGAGGAGTTAAACTCACATTTTGTCTCACTTCGTGAGAGACTTAACAAACAGCTTTCGGTACCGAGTGAGTTCAAAGCTATCTATGAACAGGTTGTTACCTTGTGTTGGGAGATCATAAATAAGGGTGTAGGCTTTGAAGATGTAAAAATCATACTAAAACGCCTCAGGCTCCTTAGGTTGATTGTCTCCGAAGCAAGTGAAACGATTTCTGATGCTACATTAAAAGCGGAAGAATTACGGCGAGTAGAGAAAAGTAAAGTATCGCGGGACTCGTCAACAGGGTATAATATGTGGGATCGTACCGTCTACCGCTTACGACGGATTGCTGATACGGTGAATCGGCTCCAAAGTATGCTATCTTCAAGCTCAGATCTAATTGGTGGGAAACCTTATTTCTTGAGTGGTGAAGCAGGGGCAGGCAAGACCCATTTACTTCTCGATGCCTGCGATCAAGCACTCAATGAAGACAGACCTGCAGCGGTGCTCTTTGGGGAACAGTTTGGAACAGGGGACGACTTGTGGTCACAGTTGGCCAGGGGTCTTGGCTTAAGACCCGATTTATCACAATTTGAATTATTGGGTATTATCGACGCGTGTGGAGCATCTAGTGGCAAACGTTTCCTTCTGGTGATTGATTCACTTAACGAGACACAGCCGATCTCCTTCTGGACCGACAACCTAATTCATCTCGTTTCGGCGCTCAAAGAATACCCTCATGTCGCTCTCGTCGTCAGTGTACGAACTACATATATAGAGCAGATTGATCCAGACGGACGGCGAACAGAGAAATTTTCCCCCCGATATCATCCAGGTTTTGCAGGGAGAGAAATTGAGGCTACTCAGTTATATTTCGATCACTACGGATTGGAAGTACCTCGCCATCCTCTTCTGACACCTGAGTTCACGAACCCGATGTTCCTGAAACTGTACTGTGAGAGCTACCAAGATTCCCCTGGAGCTCAGCACGAATATGAGAGTCGGATGGCTATCTTCAATCGACTGATCGATAGTTGCACTACCAAAGTTGCCCTACAACTTACTGAGACCGGGTCACGCACTGAAATATCGTTTATCGAAGGCGATATTAAATCGGTAATAAACGCAGTTCTTGATGCCATGGGAGACCAAGGCGATGACCGATTAACCCTGCAGGAGGTTCGGGAGATTGCTTCGTCCACCGCAGTGTCGGAAGAACGGGTAAACCGCTTTCTTTCTAGACTGGAGGCAGAGGGAATTTTTACCACTGGTAAAATGTGGATATCTGGTTCGTGGCAACTCGGCTTTCGCCTCACATTTCAGGCGTTCGGCGACTACCTTATTCTCAAGCGGAGGATTGACCGCCGGGACTCTGTTACGCCGATCAGCGAGGATAGTACCTTCGCCACTTGGCTCCTGAAGGCTAGCTGGGGTATTCAGGAAGCCGCCGCTGTCATTATGCCTGAGCTATACTGCGTTGAACTCCGTGACTATCTGGAGTCTACAGTACGGGAGGTAAGTGATGATACTAGGAAGGTCGAACAATGGTGCGATCGCTTCGATATATTAACCCTTGATACCCTTGCATACCGGACTGCTGATTCGATAACTAGCTATACGATAGATGCTGTCAATCGGAACTTGCAGAATGGTAAGGTTCTTCTCGAAGACTTCTATTCAAAGATGTGTATGGTCGCCGCTTTGCCAAACCACCCTCTGAACTCCTTGCGCATACACGAGCACCTGGCCAGCATGTCAATGGCCGAGCGGGATGCCACCTTCGGGATCGCTGTATACGACGCTCTGAGTCAAAGTGGACCATACTATCGATTGGCTGTCTGGGCGAGAGAAGGTCCATATCATAACTATGATAAGCGCGTGGTTGAACTCGCAGCAATGCCGCTTATTTGGCTACTAAGTTCCCCAAATCGTTATATGCGAGATTGGTTAACAAAAGTACTTGTATGCCTGTTTGTCGGCCATATCGAATCTTTGTCTGTTCTCATCAAACGTTTTGCGAACATAAATGACATATATATTCGAGAGCGCCTCGCCGCAATCGTATACGGTGTCCTCATGCGGAGCCAGAGTTCATTCGATCGTGATAGCCTCAGAAAACTTGTCATCAAGACGTGCACTTACTATCTCGAAAGACCGATTGCGAATGCCCTTGCATTAGACCATCTTGAAGGAATTATCGAATACAGTCTTACCCATGATATTATGTGTCCCGATGAAATCCCCAATCACACGGGTCCATATGGTCTCTCGATTCCAGATAACCCATGGAGTAAGGAATATATTGATGAGAACTATGGCTACGAATCCGTCGAAGACGAAAATAGGTACCGCTATGGGAGCATCTATGATTCGTTGTTCGGATTGGCCGACTTCGGTCGTTATATAGTGGACCGTTGCTTTGGACGTTTCACTAACCTTCGACGGACCGAACCGGAACCGCTTGAGAGATCTACCAGCTACTCCACGGAGGGAGCCCGTCGATGGATATTCATGAAAGCGATAGAGTACGGTTGGACGCCCGAGCGCTTCGAGAACTTCGATCGCGGGCGGAGATATGGTCGTTCCGCGGCGAAGGCAGAACGATTTGGCAAGAAGTATCAATGGATGGCGTACTTCGAACTCCTAGCAAGAGTTCGAGAGCACTTCCACCCTCAGCCAAGTTCGGCAACCGATGCAGAGACGGAGTTTCAAGGATTGTGGGATACGTTCGACCGCGATATTGATCCGAGTGTTCCTCCGATAGACTCGTTTAAAGCGCTGCTAGAGCGTCAGGGAGAAGACGACACCACCTTTTCGCCGTCGGAGATTGTCGTTCCTTTGGAAGGCCTTGCCGATCAAGCGCTCGATCGATATCTGGATTCTGCTGCCGACGATCCGCTACAGGATTATGACTCGCTACCGAGGGCTGCGACGGTCGTGGAAGTCCTTGACGAGGCTGGTGAACCGTGGCTACTTCTTGATGCTTACAATAGAGACCAAGTTGACGATCCTGCTCTTGAGTTCGGAATGTCCATTGATCAGATAAGCATTGTTGCGGTTTGGCTTGTCCCCGAAAAGAAAGCACAATCAGCCGCGCAGGTACTACTCGATAGTGGCCCCGATCTGGATGGTCCATCAGATATGTGGGATCGTAACGGGCACATCGGCTGTTGCTATTTAGGCGAGATCGGCTGGCGAGGTCAGGGATACTATCATCGTAGGACCGACTTTATAGAAGTTGCAAATGAACAAGGTATAATCCACCATTACCTACAAGTCGCTGAAGAATATACTTGGGAATCAGGCCGGTTTGATGCCTCTATCACAAGTAGCACTCGTTTGTATGCTCCATCAGCTTGGTTGATATCAATGGGGCAGCTATCTTGGGATGGTAACCTGTCATGGCTTGACGGGGAAAAACAAATTGTCGTTACCAATGTAGGTAAACACGGGTTCGACGAGAGCTATGGCTTGATCTTTCGGAAAAGCTGGCTCAAAAAGGTCCTCATTGATCATAACCTTGAACTGCTTGTTCGTTGTTGGAGTGATCGGCGAGACTTTCGAATACAAGCCCCGATAAGGTCCCTCTGGTCAAGCTCAATAGCCTTGTTCGACCAGTCGATTGCTTTGCGTTTCGATGACCGAGTGAACAGACCTTTGTAGGCCGAATTGGCCACTCTTCGCTTAAATTCTAGGTGTGTCTAGTCGGGTGCTCACCTGAGACAATAGATGAGTCATCAACGATGCCACCCCACCTACCGGCTGTCGTTGGAAGGTGTAGCCGTTGGGTCGAGGGGTGTTGCGGGGACCGGGAGTGGGGCTACTCGACCGTCCAGGTTCCCAGGCTGGTCAGCAGTTTGCCTAGGTCGCCGTTGCCGCGGGCGGCTTTGGAGCGGGTGACCTGGTCTTCTAGGGCGTCGTCGTAGACGGGGCGGTACACGTCCCGGAAGATGCCCAGGGGGGTGGGTCCGTAGGGGCCGTGGGCCAGGCGGGACAGGGCGAAGGCCTGCGAGGCGTCTTCGGCGTGGGCGTTGTGGACGATGATCCGTGAGGGGTCTACGGATGCGCGGTTGACGATCACCGCTCGGCCTTCCTCCCACACCACGGCCTTCTCCCGGTCGGCGCCGAACACGATCGGTTCTCCATGCACCAGGTTGATCCGGTTCTCGCGCCGTTCCTGCTTGCCGGTCAGCGCGATGAAGGCCTTGTCGTTGAACACGTTGCAGTTCTGGTAGATCTCGATCAACGACGACCCGCGGTGCTGGTGGGCGGCCTTCAACATGGAGGTCGTGTGGTTGCGGTCCATGTCCAGGGTGCGGGCCACGAAGGTGGCTTCCGCCCCTATGGCCAGGCTCACCGGGTTGAATGGGTAGTCGAGCGAGCCCGCCGGGGACGACTTGGTGGCCTTGCCGGGCTCGGAGGTGGGCGAGTACTGGCCTTTCGTCAGGCCGTATATCTGGTTGTTGAACAGCAGGATGGTGAGGTCCACGTTGCGCCGCAAGGCGTGGATCAGGTGGTTGCCTCCGATCGACAGCAGGTCGCCGTCGCCCCCCACCACCCAGACCGACAGCCGGGGGTTGGCGATGGCCACCCCGGTGGCGATGGCCGGCGCCCGTCCGTGGATGGAGTGCATCCCGTAGGTATTCATGTAGTACGGGAAACGGGCCGCACACCCGATGCCGGATACGAACACCACGTTCTCACGCTCGATGTCCAGCCCGGCCATGAAGTTCTGGACGGCGGCCAGGATCGTGTAGTCGCCGCATCCGGGGCACCAGCGCACCTCCTGGTCGGTTTGGAAATCGACCCGTGTGTAGCTCATCGCCCCGCCAGCTCCATGATCTTGGCGGCTATCTCCTGGGCCGTGAACGGCACCCCCGTCACCTTGTTGAGCGAGATGACCGGGGTGACGAACTCCGCCTTCACCAGCCTGGAGAGCTGGCCGTTGTTCATCTCCGGTATGAGCACCTGTTTGTAGCTACTCAGCACGGTGGGCATGTTGGCGGGGAAGGGGCTCAGGTAGCGGATGCGGGCATGGGCCACCTCGATGCCTTCGTTCCGGGCGTTTCCCACCCCCGCCCGTATCGCCGAAGAGGTGGAACCCCAGCTCAGCACCAGCAGGTCGGCGCCGTCGGGGTCGTCCACTTCGATCTCCGGGATGTCGTTGGCGATGTTGGCCACCTTCCAGGCCCTGATGTCGGTCATCAGCTGGTGGTTTTCGGGGTCGTAGGAGATGTTCCCGGTGGTTTCCTCCTTCTCGATCCCCCCTATGCGGTGTTCGAGGCCGGGCATACCGGGGACCGCCCACTGGCGGGCCATCGTTTCCATGTTGCGCAGGTAGGGCAGGAACCGGTCGCCGGCGTTGGGTCCGGCGGCGAAGGGCACCTCGAACCGGGGCAGTCCAGCCAGGTCGGGCAGCCTCCAGGGTTCGGCGGCGGTGGCTATGTATCCGTCCGAGAGCAGGATGACCGGGGTCATGTACTTGAGGGCGATCCGGCAGGCCTCGACCGCCGACTCGAAGGCGTCGGACGGCGACGAGGCGGCCACCACGGGGAGGGGGGATTCACCGTGGCGGCCCCACACGGCCAGGAAGAGGTCCGACTGCTCGGGCTTGGTGGGGAGGCCGGTGGACGGTCCGCCCCGCTGCACATCCACGATGATCATCGGTAACTCGGTGGTCATGGCCAGGCTGATGGTCTCGCCCTTGAGCGACAGGCCGGGGCCGCTGGTGCCGGTGACCGCCAAGGCGCCGGTGAAGGCCGCCCCGAGCGCCACCCCTGCCGCGGCGATCTCGTCTTCGGCCTGGAAGGTCTTGACGCCGAAGTTCTGCCGGCGGGCCAGCTCGTGGAGGATGTCCGAGGCGGGGGTGATCGGATAGGAGGCGTAGAACAGGGGAAGGCCGGACAGCTGCGAGCCGGCTATCAGCCCCCAGGCCAGCGCGGTGTTGCCGTTCACATTGGTATATGTGCCGGGCGGCAGGCTGGCGGGCCGCACCTCGATCTGGCGGGAGAAGCTCTCGGTGGTTATGCCGTAGTTGTACCCCGCCTTGAGGGCCGCCAGGTTGGCGTTCTTGACCGCCTCCATCTTGGCGAACTTCTTCTCCACCCACCGCGCGGTCACCTCGGTCTCGCGCCCGAACATCCACAGGAGCAGGCCCAACGCCAGGAAGTTCTTCGAGCGGAGGACGGCCCGGCCGCTGACACCGGAGCCCTTCACGGCCGCTTTGGTGAGGGTTTCCATCGGCACCAGGTGGACGTCGAAGCCCGCCAGGGTTCCGTCATCCAGGGGGTTGGATTCGAACCCGGCCTTGTAGAGGTTGCGCTCGTCGAAGGCCTCCTCGTTGATGAGCAGGATCCCGCCCTCGCGCACATCCTCGAGGTGCACCATGAGGGCGGCGGGGTTCATGGCCACCAGGACGCCCGGCTCTCCCCCGGGGGTGAGGATGTCCCAGTCGGCTATCTGGATCTGGAAGGACGATACGCCCGGAAGGGTGCCGGCCGGGGCCCGTATCTCGGCCGGGAAGGTGGGGAGGGTGGCCAGGTCGTTGCCGAAGATGGCGGCGGCGTCCGTGAAACGGTTGCCGGCCAGCTGCATTCCGTCGCCCGAATCGCCGGCGAAGCGGATCACCATCCGGTCTTGGGTGTCTACCCGCACTCCTCCGGCGTCCTCGGGCGCGCCGAGGTGCGGTTCTGCAGAACCGGTCGTGTGGTTCTCGTTGTCCAAGGGATTCAACTTCCTACAAGGGCTGTCTCAGAGATAGCCGCCAGTCTACCCTCCCGCCAGGATTGAGCCGGGCGGCGGGGTCGAAGCCGCCAGGCCGGATCGTTCCAGGGCCTCCCCGGCCTCGAGCAATAGGTCCTCCCGCCGCCAGGCGGCTATCAGCTGGACCGCCGGAGGAGGTGCACCCTCGTCGACCACCGGAAGGGAGATCGCCGGGCATCCGAGCACGTTCACCAGGGAGGTGAATCCGCTCAGCACCCCGCGATAGAAGGCGGGCCTCCCGTCGATGTCGATGTCGTCGACCCCGATCCGCTTGCGGGGATGCCCCACCGTAGGGGTGAGGAGCAGGTCGTAGTCGGCGAACAGCATCCGGGCCGCCTGCACCTGCCCCGCCCGCCATCGGAGAGCCTCCGTGTAGTCGTCCAGCGTGATGTCCATAGCCTGGCCCAAGCGCTCCCGGAGGTCTGCCCCGTAGGGTTTGGCGGGGTCGTGGAACCACTTCCGGTGGACGGCGGCCGCCTCTGCCGCCGGCAGGACCGCCAGGATCCGGTCGGGCGCCAGGCCCGGTGCTTCCACCCGCTCGAAACGGTCCACGACGGCGCCGAGGGCGTTGCAGAAGCGTTCGAACGACCGCCGCGTCTCATCGGAGGTCTTCACGTATTCCATCCAGGCCATGGGCATCGCGATCCGAAGTTCTCCCAGCGGCCGCCGCCTGCGGGGCTTGTCCTCCACCGGGTCCGACCACGGGTCAGCCCGGTCGAACCCCTTCATGGCGTTGTACAGCAACCGGGCGTCTCCGACCGTGGCCGTCAGCGGGCCCACCGTGTCGAGCGATCCGGCTAGCGGGAAGACGCCGGTCAGGGGGATGCGTCCGTGTGTCACCTTCAAACCAACCACGCCGCACAAGGCGGCCGGCACCCTCACCGAGCCTCCCGTATCCGTGCCGAGGGCGGCCGGTGACATCCCGGCGCTGACCGCGGCGGCCGACCCGCCCGAGGAGCCTCCGGGCGACAGTTCCAGGTCCCAGGGGTTGCGCACCGCCCCGTACCAGGGGTTCTCGGACGAGAACCCAAAGGCGAACTCGTGGAGTCCGGTGCGGCCCATGATGACCGCTCCGGCCGCCTCCAGCCGGTCCACGACGACGGCCGATGCCGGCGCTCGGTGCCGGTAGAAGGCGGAGCCCGCCGTGGTGACGCGCCCTGCCTGGTCGATGAGATCCTTGAGGGCGATCGGCACGCCGGACAGTGGCCCGGTCCGGGGTCCGGCATCCACGAGATCGGCCTGCCTCAACGCCCCGGCCGGATCCAGCTCGGTAAAGGCGTTGAGGCGCGGGTTGCCGGCTTCCGCCGCCTCCAGGTATTCCTCCACCACCTCACGGGCGGTCCGCCGCCCGGTGCGGACCGCGTGGGCGATCGATTCGACAGGCCCCTGCAAGCGGTCTCTGTTCTCTACCAGATGATGTCGGCGGTCTCGGGGTAGATCATGATCCACATCCTTCCCGGCGGCATCACGATCTCCTCGCCCGCCAGGTCGGTGACCGTGAACCAGTCGTTCGCATCGTCCCGCCGCCACCGGCCTTCCGCATAGCGGCCTTGGGCGAACACCAGCGCCCGGTTCTCGCCCACCGTGGTCCAAGCCGGTACGCACGACCCTTCTCCTGGCGGGCAGGCCCGGTAGCGTTCGGCCATCAGCACGATCAGCACATCGGCCGATATCTGCCCTATTACGTCGCCTCCCCTGCTCTGCCATAGGTGGGGTTCTCCCTCCACCGACCGGACGTATCTCGCACCGTCCCAGGTCCAGGCGGCGTCCATCGTGTCGGACCAATCGAAGAAGATGTGGGAAACGGCCACCGTCTCCGAGCCGCTGAACCGCCCTCTGGGGAACAGCTGCGGAGGCGGGTCCGGGTCGAGGCCCCGTTCCTCGGCCACCCGGCGGGCCTCGTAGGTGTTCACGTACAGGTTGTGGGGGGCCTTCCGCTCTCTCCATCTGTTGGTCAGGGGCGGACCCAGATCCCCGATCAGGGGCACGTCGTTGCGGGGGAACTGACTGGTGATCCACGGCTGGCCGCCGCTGACCGTCATCACCCCGTTCAGCGGTTTTACGAGGGTCCAGTCGGTGGGGCGGGCCGAGCGCATGGGACCCACCCAGTCGGCGTCGCTGTGGTGGAACAGGGCTATGAACCTGGTGATCCCGCTTTCGACCACCAGCTCGAACACCGCGTCCGCCCTCTCGAGGCCCGACTGGGGCCGGGAGTCCCAATGGTTGTCGATCTTCACAGCCACCAGCTTGCGGTCTATCAGGGCCGGGTCGTCCACCGGAAAGCCGTTGACCGGCGACACCGGACCCGAATAGGCGGTTGCGGTCGAGGCGGCTGCGGCGGTGGTGGAGGGGTACTCGCCGCCGCCGACCGACTCGGCGCCCGGATTTTCTGTGTCCCGGTTGTCTGCGGCCGGAGTCTCTACATCCGGGCCGCCGGTATCGGAGGTTCCGGCTTCCTGGGTCACCGCGGCGGTCCCGTTCCCCGGTTCGGCGGCCGCTTCAGCGCCGGCGGCGGGTTGGCTTTCGCCTTCGGACGCCGAGCCGGGCGCGGTCGACGACGGGCCGGCCTCACCGGCGGCGGAGGTCTCCGGCGGGTTGGTTGCGCCGGTCTGTGCGGTGGAGGTCGGGGCGTCCTCGCCTCCGCCGCAGGCCGCGGCCAGCAACATCCATATGGAAAGGGCCGCGAGGGCCTTGCGGGGCATCCATATCAGTTTCCCAAAATAAACGGGCTATTACAACGACCTAAACGGGCGTTTCCAAGGAATGGGGATATTTTCTGCCATGACAACGGTCTCGCCTGCCGGGGGCAATAGATCGGTTGTCAGGGCGCCCGGCCACGGAACATGCGGGCCCGGCCGGCGGGGCGGTAGCGGGCCAGCGCGATCGAGTGGAGGTTCCGTCGTTCCACCGGCCCCGCCGACCGGCTGTCGAGGTCGGATCGGGGGCGGTTGTCGCCCAACACGAACCAGGCGCCGTCCGGCACCCGCCACTCTCCGTCCGGGCGGGTTGCCCCGGCCCACCAGGGATCGTCGAAGGGGGTCCCGTCGATGATGATGACCCCCCCCTCGATCTTCACCTGTTCACCCGGGAGGCCGATCACCCTTTTGATCAGGTACAGGCCGTTTGACCGAAACACCGCGATGTCCCCTCGGCGGGGCCCCCGCCGCCCCGGCGCGATGGTGATCAGATAGTCGCCGGGCTCCAACGCGGGGGTCATGGAACGGTCCGCCACCTCGAAGCGGCCGACCCCCCGCAGCCGGGCAACGGCCGCCGCCGCGAGCAGGATCGCAATGATCACCCCGGAGGGGGTGGGCGGTCGGAGGGAACGGCGCAGCGGCATCAGGCGGACGCCGGCAAGTGTATTGTCAGCCCGGCAGCCGAAACGAATCCTGAAGGAGGTGTCATGGGAATTTTCAAGCCCTCGAAGCTGGCCTATGCCCACTGCGATCTGTTCTGCGGAGTGTACGACCCGGCACAGGCCCGTATCGAGGCCGAGTCGGTATTGCAGGCCGCCAAGAAGTACCACGGCAGCGATGACGAAGTGTTCCGGTCGCGCTGCATCTCGGTCAAGGAAACACAGGCCGAGCTGGTCAAGCACCATCTGTCGGTGCTCTGGACCGACTTCTTCAAGCCGCATCATGTCGAGCGGTTCCCGGAGCTCCACAGTATGTTCTGGAACGCCATCAAGGCGGCCGGGGACGCCAAGAAGTCGGCCGATCCGGCGGTGGCCGAGGATCTGATCGCCCAGATCGACGGAATCTCCGAAGTGTTCTGGCAGACGGAAGAGTCGGCCGCGGTCGGCCTGTACCCGCCTTCTTCCGACCCCTGCTGCGGAGGTATCGACGGCGGGCAGTGACCCGTGCGATACGGGCCGCAGTTCGTGACCGCGCCTTGTGAGTGCTGAGGTAGAGAGTTACTCCCCGACCAGGTCCCGGCGCCGCAGCAGCAGCCCGGTGACCGCCACCGAGACGGCGATCAGAACCGCCGCTTTGGCGAAGGCGCCGCCCAGCCCGATCTCCACCCGGCCCAGTATCGCGTTCACGGTGTCGTAGGTGTCGGGGGTCATGTCGGCCAGATCCGCCCAGGCCGACAGGACGATGCGGTAGATCGAGGATCCCTGGAGGCCCTCGATCACCGCGGCCAGGATTCCTTCCCAGAGGAGCAGGTAACCGAGGCCCGCCAGGGTGGCCCGGTTCAGTGCCAGGCCCAAGGGGACGAATATGGCGGCCGACGCCAGGCTCTGTACGGCCGCGGCGGCGGTCGTGGGGATGCCTATCGACCAGTCGCCGCTCGTGAACCCGGCCACCAGCCAGGTTGCCAGCACCCCGGCCTCCAGAACCGCGAACGAGGCTAGGACGGCGGCTGCCGATGCGCCGAGGGCGATCACCCATCGCGACACCGGCTTGACCAGCAGGAACGGAAGGGTGCGGGTCTTGCGCTCCTCGCCCAGCGCGGCGGTCGAAACCACTAGGGCGACGACCGGATACAGGATGCCGATCCCCAGGGAGACGGTCAGGTCGTTGTAGAACTGGGCGGCTTCGCTGTCGAAACGGCCCCAGGACAGCAGCAGGAGGATCGCCGCCGGCGACCCGCCGAGCAGCATCAGCCAGACCGCCCGCCGCCGGGCCAGCAGCCGGCCCAAGACGGCGCGCGCGATCACCAGGGCGGCCCGCATCAAATCTCCATCAGATAGCGGAACACGCTGTCCAGGGATTCGTCCTCGGGGGACACCGCGGTGACGAGGGCGCCGGTCTCGCGGGCCGCCCCGGCGATGTCGAGGCCCAGGGCGCGGGCGTCCCGCGTTCTGATCTCGACGCCGGTCTCGTCCACCCGTACCTCCTCCACCCAATCACCGGCGAGCAGCCGCCGGGCCAGAGGGCGGGGCCGATTGGTGTCGATCCGGATGAGGCGGGGAGTATCGAACATGGCGTCGCGGAGCGAAGCCACTGCCCCGGCCGCCGCCGCCCGCCCGTCCACCATGGCCACAACCCGGCCCGCCATCCGCTCCACCTCGGCCAGCACGTGGGAGGACACGATGATCGTCCGGCCCTCCCCGCCCAGCTCGATCAGCAGCTCGATAAGGCGGGCGCGCTGGATAGGGTCGGCGCCGTTCAGGGGTTCGTCGAGCAGCAGCACCTCCGGATCGTGGACGAGGGCGGCGGCCACTTTGGTCCGCTGCCTCATACCTTTGGAGAAGGTGGAGAGGGTGCGGTGTGCATCCTCGGTGAGCTGGACGGTCTCGAAGGCCCGGTCGGCGGCGGCCGATACGTCCTCGACTTTGGATAGGGCGGCGCTCCACTCCACGAAACGCCGGGCGCTCATGTGTCCGTATACGGCTTCGTCTTCGGGGACGAAGCCCATCTGCCGGTAGATGCCGTAGGTCTTCCTGGGTGTGCGCCCGAGGACCGTCGCCTTTCCCGCCGAGGGTGTCAGCAGGCCGGCCAGCATCCGCAGCAGGGTGGTCTTGCCCGCTCCGTTGGGTCCGAGCAGGCCGGTGACGCCGGGTCCGAACGAGCAGCTCATCTCCGAGACCGCCACCTTCTGTCCGAACCACCTCGACAGGTCGGCGGTCACCACCGTGGCGTCGGGAACGTGCATGGCGTCGGTCACGTCAGCCTCCGGTAGCGCCAGACGATCAGGGCCGCACAGGCGGCGGCCAGTCCTATCACCACCGTCAGGGAGGTGCCCGGTCCGAAGCCGGCCTGGGCCGGGATCAGGGAGGATTCGAAGCCGAAGATCCAATCCCGGATGTAGCGGGGGTGCTGCTCGAAGGCCAACAGGGCCGTCCAGCGCGCTCCGGGGGCGGAGGTGGCTTCGTTGAAGAACAGGGCGATCAGGTTGAGGCCGAACAACCCTCCCAGGAAGGCCGCCGCCGCGCCGCCCACCCGGTTGACGAAAGAGGAGATCAGGAAGACGAGCGAGGCGTGGAGGGTGAAGTAGGCCAGTGCGGCGAGCGGGACCTTCCACAGGATGTCGGTGTTCTGCCCCAGATACGAGAGGAACCCTTCCGAGGAGAGGGCGGCGTATCCGAGGTGAAGGAGGAGCTGCGGCGCCAGCCAGAAGCTCAGGATCACGGCGGCGTAGGCCCCGCTCTTGGCCAGCAGGTAGTCCTGCACCGTCAGGGGTCGCGAGAAGTACACGTTCAGCACCCCCCTGGTCCGGTCGGGGATCAGGAGCTGGGGGCCCGCGTAGCCGGCGAACACCAGGGCCACCACCGAGACGAAATCGAAGAAGCCGCCGTAGCGGGGAATCTGGTCGTCCGCCCCGGCGGGGTTGCCGGCGGTCGAGCTGACCCAGGTTATGGTCACCAGCATCACCACCGCCGCCAGCGCGATCGAGATGAGTATCCACGGGAACAGCTTGTGTTTCGCCTTGCGGCGCAGGCCGAGAACCCGCCGGAACCCCTCCCTGACGATTGCCCGCACCGCCCCCCGCCGCCCGGTGCGCCGCCCCTCGTAGTGGCGGTAGCCGCGGTCGACGATGACCGCCGGATCGTGCCCGTTCGTCCGGGTTTCAGTCATCGGTTTCCTTCACGGCGGCCACCAGGATGTCCTCGAGGCGGCTCAGGCGGGTGCCCATCCTCCGCACCGACGAGCCGGAGGTTTCCAACGCATCGCGCACCAGCGCGAACACATCGCCGGCGGCGCCTTCCACGTTTATCACCGCACCCTCGACGGTGAAACCGCCCCCCCGCTCGGCAAGGGCGGCGATCAGGGGTTGGGGGTCGCCGAATACCTCCACCGACACCGAGTCCGCCTCACCGGGGGGGTCGAGCGGCGCCGAGTGGATCATCCGGCCGTCGTCGAGCATGACCACCCAATCGCAGGTCTGTTCGATGTCGTCGAGGAGGTGGGACGAGAACAGCACGTTCATGCCGAATTCGCGAAATCGGGCGATCAGCTCGAGCATCTGTTCCCGCCCTGCGGGGTCGAGGCCCGAGGCGGGTTCGTCCAGGAGCACCAGCTCGGGGTCGTGGACGATGCTCTGGGCCAGCTTGACCCGTTGCTGCATCCCGGTGGAGAAGTCCCCCAGGTAGCGGAAGCGCTCCTCGTGCAGACCCACCAGGAACAGGGTCTCCGAGGCCCGCCGGCGCCCTTCGGCAATGGGGATGCCGGCCAGCTCGGCGGCGTAGGCCACGAAGTCCGCCGCGGTCTGGTCGGCGGGGAGGCAGCTCCCCTCGGGCATGTAGCCGATCCTGGCCCGGAGCCCGGCCGGGTCGCTCGCCACCCGGGTTCCGAACACCGACGCCTGCCCGTGGGTCGGCCTGATCAGGCCCAGCAGGATCCGGATCAGGGTGGTCTTGCCGGCGCCGTTGGCGCCTATCAGGCCTGTTATACCGGGCGGTACGGCCAAGTCGACCTCTTCCAGGGCCCGGACGTTCCCGAATCGTTTGTAGAGGTCGCGGCACTCGATTATCGGCTGGTCGGTCACGATCCTCCACCAAGGTCATCTTCCCGGGTTCTGGAATCGGACCCTGCGTTCTGGTCGTCCCTGGCGAGGCGGTGGAGCTTTTGCCGCACCCTGGTCAGAATCTGTTTGGCCCATGGAAACTCGCTCGACCAGAGAACCAGCCCGGCGATGCAGAATACCGTACCGGGCAGGAGGGGAAGGAACAGCCCGACCACCCCCACGACGAGCAGCACCCCCCCGCCGACGGCCACCGCCATCCGTCGAAAGTTCCTCGGCAACTCCATCTTCGTCTTCCTGTGTTTCTGTTTCGGTTTCGGGTGCTTCACTTTGGAGGTCGGCCGCGTCCCGCGGTTTCCACCTTCCGGTACAGGGTGGAGACGGCGCCCAGGGTGGTTCCGGGAGGGATGTCCACGGCGGCCCATCCATGATCGGCGAGGGTTCCGGGAAGGCCCAGCATGGAGTGGAGCCGCTCCGAGGTGATCGGCAGGTAGGGGGCGAGGGCCGTCTTGAGGTGGTTGATGGCGTCGAGGGCGGTCTTCAGGACGGCGGCGGTCCGGGCGCGGTCGGTCTTGGCGGTCTTCCACGGCTCGGTGGCGTTCAGGTAGGCGTTTAGTCGTCCGGCCGCTTCCATGGCGGTCCGCAGGCCGGCCCGCAGCTCGACCCGCTCGATCCGGGCGGCCGCCTCGTCCAGCGCCTGGCGGGCGGCGGCGCGGGCCTTCCGGTCCTCCGGCCCGGTTTCCCCCGCCTCCGGGATCCGTCCGTCGAATACCGAGACGGTCATCGACAGCACCCGGTTGACCAGGTTCCCCCAGGTGGCGACCAGCTCCTCGTCGATGCGGCGGTCGATCTCCTTCCCGGATATCTCGGTGTCGCTGTTCTCCGGCAGATTGGCGGCCAAGGCGTAGCGGAGGGAATCGGGTTCGTAGTCGTCGAGGGCCTCGCCGATGGTCAGGCCGATGCCCCGGCTCGCCGACGCCTTGCCGCCCTTGAAGGTGACGTACTGGTTGGCGGGAACGTTGGTGGGGAGCTCCAGCCCGCCGTAGCCGAGCAGCATGGCCGGCCAGATGATGGTGTGGAAAGGGATGTTGTCCTTGCCGATGAAGTAGTAGTGCTCGGCCTCGGGGTTCTTCCACCAGTCCTTCCAGGCGTCCGGCGTACCCCGTATCCGGGACCATTCCTTGGAGGCCGACAGGTATCCGATCACCGCGTCGAACCACACATAGATCTTCTTGCCCTCCCCCAAGCCCTCGACGGGTATGTCGATCCCCCAGTCGATGTCGCGGGTGATGGCCCGGTCCTGCAAGCCTTCCTCGATCCAGCCGAGGGAGAAGTTCATCACGTGTTTGCGCCAGCCCTTCCGGGTGTGCAGCCAGTCGGCCAGCCGCTCCGAGAAGTCGGACAGCCGCAGGTAGAAGTGATCGGTCTCCCTGATCACCGGGGTGGCGCCGGACAGCTTGGAGCGGGCGTCGATCAGGTCCACGGGGTCCAGCGTGCGTCCGCAGCCGTCGCACTGGTCGCCCCTGGCCTCCCGGTAGGCGCAGTGCGGGCAGGTCCCTTCCACGTAACGGTCGGGCAGGAACCGGCCGGCTTCGGGATCGTAGAACTGCTCGGAGGTGCGCCGGTCGATGTAGCCGTTTTTGTGCAGGCGGCTGAAGATGTCCCGGGTGACCTCGTGGTGGTTGGGTGTGCCGGTGGATGTGAAGAGTTCCCACTGGACCGCCAGGTCGTCCCACCCGGCCACGAACTCGGCGTGGTAGCGGTCGACGATTTCCTGCGGCGTCACCCCTTCCTCGTCGGCCCGCACCGTGATGGGCGTGCCGTGTACGTCGCTGCCCGATACCATCAGCACGCGGTTTCCGGCCAGGCGGTGGTAGCGGGCGAAGATGTCGGCCGGCAGGTAGGCCCCGGCCAGGTGTCCGAGGTGGCGGGAACCCGACGCGTACGGCCAGGCGACGGAGACGAGGATATGTCTGCTCACGGCATCCCAGGCTACCGGAGTTGTGAGGTTGTCGGTAAGCCTTGTGTTCGGTTCCCGTAGCCGCCCCTCCTACGATGGGCGCCATGAGAGCTGCGCCGGCCTTGGCGGCCGGTTTGGTCGCCACCGTGTTCCTCGTCGATCTCCTGCGGAGATACCGGGCCCGTCCGGCGCCCCATACCGCTGCCTATGCGGCCGGGATCGGGTTCTTCGCCCTCGCCACTTGGGCGTTGTTCGTGGGCACGGCCGCCGGCTGGACCTCGGCCAGCTACCGGGCTTTCTTCCTGTTCGGCGCGATAGTCAACATCCCCGTGCTGGCGCTCGGTTCCATGTTCCTGGTGGCGGGTCGGCGGGCGGGCCATGTGATGCTGATGCTGCTGTTTCCGTTCTTCGCCATCTCCATTCCGATGACCCTGGCCCGGCCGTTCGACGCCGGGATGCTCCCCTCCGGGGGCGTACCGGGCGGCCAGGATCTCTGGTCGGAGATGTTCGGCCCCCGGTTGTGGGCGGCCATCGGGGGAGGCATGGGGGCTTCCATCATCATCCTGCTGGCCCTTGTGTCGGTGTTCAGGTTCTGGCGCCGCAACCGGCGGATCGTGTGGGGCAACGCCGCCATCACGGCGGGCGTCCTGGCGGCCTCCACCGGCGGGACCATCCTCGCCCTAGGGGAGGAGCGGGGCTTTGCGGTGTCGCTGCTGGCGGCGGTGACCCTCATCTGGGCCGGATTCCGCCTCGCATCCGGAGGCCGCGCCGCCGGGCAGTCCGGGCGGTAGGCGCGGCCCTCTTGACGGTGCGCCCCTCAGCGGTGCCCCGCCGGACGGTGCGCCCGGGCGGTGAACGACCGGGCCGCCGCTCACGATCAGCCGCCCCGGTCCTATTCCAACATGAGGGTGTGCTGCCCTGAACGGTTCTTGAGAACCTCGATTCGGTCCAGCTGCCGCTCCAGCTGGCGGCTTCGGACACCGGACAGGTCGTCGAAGGCTTCGCCGAGCAGCCTCAGGCGATTCTGCACCAGCTCGTATTGCTTGACATACCGGCGCCACTGGTCATTGAAGTGGGAGAGGTGCTCGAGTATCTCCCGGGAGGATCGTTCCAGCGCTACGGTCTCCATGGCCTGGCGCACCAGCGAGAGCATGGCGAACAGGGTCGAGGGGGAGCAAACGACCACCCCGGCTTCGAGCGCTTCCTCGAAGACCTGCCCGTGGTGCTCGTGTATGAAGGCGTAGACCCCGTCGTTGGGGATGAACATCAGCACGTACCCGGCCGTTTCGACCGATTCCTTGTAGTCATCCCGGGCGGCTATGGCTCTTGCGTGGCCCTGCACGGCCCGGCCGAAGTCTTTGAGCGCCCGGCCCTTCTCCAGGTCGGAAGGGGCTTCCAGATAGCGGACGTAGCCCTCCAAGGGGAACTTGACATCCATATGCAGCTTCAGGCCGTTCGGTAACTGGAAGGTGAAGTCGGGCCGGGTGCCGGCGGCGGTTGTTTTCTGTTTCAGATAGTTGACACCTTCCTTCATGCCGACCGCCCGCAGGATGTCGTCGGCCATCCGCTCGCCCCACTGCCCCCTGGCCTGGCGGTTGATGAGGATGTCGTTGAGCTTTCCCGTCATGTCGAGGAGCCGTCTCTGTTGCTCGGCGGCCCCCGACAGCTGCTGTGTCAGCCCCTCGTGTTGGACGGCCCTTTCCCTTTGGAGGTCGGCCACCAGCTTGTTGAGGCCGGACAGCTTCTCGCCCATCTGCGAGGTGACCCCCTCCCACTTCTGGTCGAACAGTTCCCGCTCGTGCCGGTTCTGGGTTTGCTCCCGCTCCAGCAGGGTCTGCCACTGCTGCTCCTGTTCGAGCCGGTCCGGGGCGGCGGTCGGCCCCGAGCGTCTGGTCCGGACCAGTACCACTACGAGCAGCACCGCTAGCAACGCCACCGCCAGATAGAGAAGCATGTTTTCCATGATGATCTTGGTCTCTCCTTCTTTCCCGGGCCGGTCAGCCGCCGGCGGGGATCAGAACAGCGATTGATTCCATGTCGATCAGGGTACGGAGGGGGTGTGACATTTCTCGGACTCCCTATAGGCTTGGCCCCGATGTCAGCCAAGGCGCCCGCGACCGTTCTCCCGACCTCCCCGGTGCTCGGCCCCTCGGTGACTCCGAAGGTCATCGAGTCGTACCTGCGCGCCGTCCCGCCCGTGGACGAGGTGGGGGCGGCGGAGCGGGCGGCGGCGCTGTCCACCCGTTCCGTCAAGAGAGAGTCGAAGCTGGCCGCCCTCGACCTGGCGGTCCGCATGTGCGACCTGACCACGCTGGAAGGCCGGGACACTCCGGGCAAGATCGTCCAGCTGGCATCCAAGGCCGCCCGCCCCGACCCCACCGATCCGACCATCCCGCCCGCGGCGGCCCTCTGCGTCTACCCGAACCTGGTTCCCCACGCGGTTCGGGCGCTGGCGGGGAGCGGGGTGGGGGTTGCGTCCGTGGCTACCTACTTCCCGTCGGGACAGGCCCCCCTCGAGGTCAAGCTGGCCGAGGCGGCCTGGGCGGCGTCGGAAGGCGCGGACGAGATAGACATGGTGATCGACCGCGGCGCCTTCCTGGCCGGTGACTGCCTCAAGGTGTATGAAGAGATCGCCGCGGTCGGCGAAGCCTGCCGTCCGGCCTGTCTCAAGGTGATCCTCGAGACCGGCGAGCTGGGCGGCTTCGACAACGTTCGGCGGGCCTCGATGCTGGCGATGGCGGCAGGCGCCGACTTCATCAAGACATCCACCGGCAAGGTATCCCCCGCCGCCACCCTCCCTGTGACCCTGGTGATGCTGGAGGCCATCCGCGACTTCTACGCCGCCTCGGGCCGGGCGGTGGGGATCAAACCGGCCGGCGGGATCAGCACCGCCAAACAGGCCGTCCGCTACCTGGTGATGCTCTCCGAGACGCTCGGGGCGGCTTGGCTCACCCCCTCCCGCTTCCGGTTCGGGGCGTCCAGCCTCCTCAACGACCTCCTCATGCAGATACGCTGGGTGCGCGAAGGCCGCTACCAGTCGCCCGACTATTTCACCGAGGACTGACCGGATGTATGACCAGACGTCGGAACGGACGCCCGCCAGGCGAGGGGAGGTAGTTCCCTCCGGGCTGGACTACGCGCCTTCCTTGGAGGCCGTCGACCAGGTTTCCATCGACGAGAGCTACGACCTCTGGATTGACGGGAAGCCCAGCCCGCCCGCCGCCAACCGTTACTTTCCTACGGTCAACCCGGCCACAGAGGAGACCCTGACCCGGGTGGCGGAAGGGGACGGAGAAGATGTGGACCGGGCGGTGGCGGCGGCCCGCAAGGCCTACAACGGCGCCTGGGGGAAGATGGCGGGCAAAGAGCGGGCCAAATACCTCTACCGGCTGGCCCGCATGCTGGCGGAACGGTCCCGTGAGTTCGCGGTGCTCGAAACCCTGGACGGAGGCAAGCCGATCAAGGAATCCCGGGATGTGGACCTGCCCTTGGCCTCGGCGCACTTCTTCTACTACGCCGGTTGGGCGGACAAGCTCGAGTACGCCTTTCCGGGCCTGGACACCCGTCCGCTGGGGGTGGCAGCCCAGGTCATCCCCTGGAACTTTCCCATTCTGATGCTGGCCTGGAAGGTGGCGCCCGCCTTGGCCGCCGGCAACACGGTGGTGCTCAAGCCGGCCGAGACCACCCCGCTGACCGCCCTGGCCTTCGCCCGGCTCACCGCCGAGGCCGGGCTCCCGCCCGGCGTCCTGAACATCGTGACCGGGGGCGGCGGCGCCGGCGCGGAGGCGGTGGCCCACCCCGGAGTGGACAAGGTGGCTTTCACCGGTTCGACCGAGGTGGGGAAGCTGATCCAGAAGCGGCTGGCCGGCGCCCGCAAGAGGCTGACCCTGGAGCTGGGCGGCAAGGCGCCCCACATCGTCTTCGAAGACGCACCCGTCGATCAGGCGGTCGAAGGAGTGATCAACGGGATCTTCTTCAACCAGGGCCACGTGTGCTGCGCCGGGAGCCGCCTGCTGGTGCAGGAGTCGATATACGACGCCTTCCTGGACAGGCTCAAGGTGCGGCTGGCCTCCCTGCGGGTGGGCGACCCGCTCGACAAGAACACCGACGTGGGGGCCATCAACAGCCGGGCGCAGCTGGACAAGATCGGCGCCTTGGTGGAGATCGGGGTGGCCGAAGGCGCCGAGATGTATCAGCCGCCCTGCGCCCTTCCCGAGCGCGGCTACTGGTTCGCTCCCACCTTGTTCATGGGCGTATCGCAGGGCCATCGGATCGCCCGGGAGGAGATCTTCGGGCCGGTGCTGTCGATCATGACCTTCCGCACCCCCGTCGAGGCGGTGGAGAAGGCCAACAACACCCCCTACGGGCTGTCGGCCGGGGTGTGGACCGCCAAAGGTTCCCGGATACTGTGGGTTGCGGACCGGCTCCGGGCCGGGGTGGTGTGGGCCAACACCTACAACAAGTTCGATCCGGCCTCCCCGTTCGGGGGGTACCGGGAGTCGGGGTTCGGACGGGAGGGGGGGCGGCACGGCCTGCTCCCTTACCTACGGGGCGGGTCATGAGCGGGCGGATCGGGGTACGCAAGACCTACAAGCTGTATGTGGACGGCGACTTCCCCCGCTCCGAGTCGGGCCGCACCTATCCGGCTCTCGACCATCGGGGGGAGGTGATCGCCCGGGTGGCGGCCGCCACCCGCAAGGACCTGCGCGGGGCGGTGCGGGCCGCCCGCCGCGCCCAACCGAGCTGGGCCGCCCGGACCGGATACAACCGGGGCCAGATCATCTACAGGATCGCCGAGATGGTGGAGGACAGGGCGGCTGTTTTCGCCGCCCAGGTTCGGATGGCCGGGGTCGCCGCCGCCAAGGCCCGCCGGGAAGTGTTCCGGTCGATCGACCGTCTGGTCTGGTATGCCGGGTGGGCCGACAAATACCAGCAGGTGATAGGGAACCTGAACCCGGTGGCCGGGCCTTTCTTCAACATCTCGGTGCCGGAGCCGACCGGAGTGGTGGGGGTGATCGCACCGGAGGCGCCGGCCCTGCTGGGTCTGGTGTCCAGGCTGGCGCCGGTGATCGTGTCGGGGAACACGGCGGTGGTGCTGGCTTCGGAGCGTTGGCCCGCGCCGTCGGTCGTGCTGGCCGAGGCCATGGCCACCGCCGACCTGCCGGGCGGGGTGGTGAACATCCTCACCGGCCCCCGGTCGGGGATGGCGCCGTACCTGGCCTCCCATCTGGATGTGAACGGGATCGACGCCTACGGCGCGGACGAGGATATGTTGGCCGGGCTGGAGGAGGCCGCCGCCGCCGGGGTGAAGCGGGTGGTGGGCCCCCCAGAGGGCCGAATCGCCTGGATGGACGACCGGACGGCCCAGAGCCCCTACGCCATCGCAGCGTTCACCGAGATAAAGACGGTCTGGCATCCCAAGGGCCTCTGAGTTATGAGCGCCGAGGCCGGACACGAGTCATGGGCAATGCCGAACGAAAGGAGAGAACATGACCACGGCATTATTCGAGATGGCGGTTGAGCTGCTCACCTCTGAGTGCGTAGCTGCACTCGAATGGCATTTTGGTAGTAGTTGGGATTGTGGAATGTTTTCTGACAATCTCCAAGCAGCCATATCCAAAACCCTAAGTGAATTCGAAAATAGGGATTTATTTGTCGAGGATGCAGTAGCGAAGCTAGGTGAATATGTAGTTGTTGGTAAGGGTACTAATATTGGATAGAGACAGCAGAATATTATACTCGGATGTGTTGACAGAAGGGGGAAAAGAGAGATGACTACAGTAAAGGATGACCTACTCCGGTTGGGGGTGTACAGCCTGGCCGACGTAGCCCGGCTGATAGGACGAGGAAACGTTACTGTAAAGCGTTGGATAACTGGCGATCAGCCGCTTTATGAAGCTGCCAACCCTGTAATATTGGATTTCTACGACCTGATAAGCCTGTGGGTCATCTCACGGTTACGCAAAGAGGGCGTACCGCAGTTAGCTATAAGGACCGGTAGAGAGTATCTTTCCAGCAAACTGATGACCCCTTATCCGTTTGTGCATCATACAGGTATAGCCACGTTGGGGAAGTCCTTTTTCGGGAGGGTAGATGAATGGTGGGTGGATGTGGGAAGGAGCGGTCAGAGCGCATTTCAACATATGATAGAACAGAGGTTGACACCGGTTGGGATCGTTAGCGACGAGCTGCGACAGATATATGAGCAAGAGATGAAACCTATGGAGTTCGACGACAACGACATAGTCAAAGCCTGGATACCGCATCCGGGTGTCAAGGTGGACCCGAGGGTGCAATCAGGGCAGCCCTGCCTAGAAGGGACGCGAGTGCCGGCACTGATGATCGCGTCTTTGGTAGAGAAATCGGGTGGAAAAAGGTGGCATCAGTTGATAGCAGAAGACTATCAGCTACAGGTAGGCCAGGTAAAAACGGCGGTAAACTACGGGACCCTTGTCAGCAACCGTTCTTTCTAGTGGCTCGTACCTGTTCGATGTTATCTCGCGCCGGTGAGTACCGATGCGGCACGCCGGGTCGCCTCGTCGGGATGGAGGCATGACGGCAGGTTCATCGGCGTGTCCGGGGGGATGCCGTCGGCGAAGCTCGATCCGTGCGGTCCGAGCAGGCGGAAGTTGGTCAGTGACAGCGCTCCAATCGATGTTCCTTTTCCGTTTTTCAGTTCCCACGTCCGTTGCCCGACGGCCTTTCCGTAGGTCCTCTCGCCGACCACCGCGGCCCGTCCGTTGCCCTTCAACGCGGCGGTCAGTATCTCCGAAGCAGAGGCGGACCCCCCGTTCACGGCCACCGCCATGGGCAGGAGAGCCGGATCGGAGGCGATTCCGTCTCCGGCCGCCGACCAGCTGCCGATCAGCCCTTTGTGCATCTGTTGACCGCCCATCGCCTGATCCTCGAGGAAGAGGGCGGCGATGTCCAAGGTCGTTTGTAGATAGCCCCCGGTGTTGTCCCTGAGGTCCAGCACCAGAGCGGTGATGTCCGATTCCAGCAGCCGTTGGAGTTGTTCCTCGAACGGGCCGGCGGCGCCGCTGCTGAAGGAGTCGAGCCGGATGTATCCGATGGTGCCGTCGACCACCCTGCTGCGGACGGCGGGGATGGCAAGCCGGGCGGCTTCGGCGCGGAGAGCCAGGGTGCGGCCTCCGCGTATCACCTCCACCGTTACTTCTTCTCCCGGGCCGAACCGGTCGAGGCGGGGCAGGTCCCGGCAGGCGAGATCGTCTGCGAGCGGGCCGTCCAGCCCCGCCAGTACATCCCCCGCCAGGAGGCCGGCGCGAGCGGCCGGACTGTTCGGATACACCTCGAAGACCACCGGCCGGCAGGCGGCCGAAACCTCCTCGCAGGGGTCGTCTCCATCCATGAGGGCCAAGCCCACGCCGAGGCTGCCGGGAGAGACGTTGTTGATGTTCGACTGCACCGCCCGGTAACGCTCCGGGGTCGTGAGATACGAATAGCGGTCGCCCAGATATCTGACCATCCGGGCGGCCGCCGCCCGTACCGCCGCGTTCGGGTCGGCCGCGGTTCCGATCTTCCGGCAGACAGCCTCGAATTCGGGGGCCGGGAGGGGGCAGGGCGGGGCGGTACGTTCCCGGCCGGGGGCCGGCTCGACCTCTCCGAGGCCTCGGGCCGCACCCTCGGCCAGGATCACGGTCTCGATCGGGTCCACGTAGGCCGAGCTGATCAGCTCGTAGACCAGGCACAGCAGGAAATACACCTCCGGGGCCTCGCCGCACGCAGCCAGGCGGCCGGTTCGGCCTGTCTCGGCTGACGGCCCGGACCCGTCGGTATGCGCGACGCCCGACGGCGGGGCGGCCGCCGAGGTCAGCACTGCGGCCAAGAGGACGCAGACAACAAGACGCGGACGCCGCCGGACCATGAGGGTATCCTCCCAACGACTTGCCGGTGAATGCTGAAAACCCGATGATAGTCCGGTTGTTCCTGCTACCGGATGTCGTAGGAACTGGACTGTATGCGGCACCTGTCAACTGGCACCGGAAGAATGCAAAGCATTACAACGAGAGAGGCGCTGTAGAGGATGGAAGAAGAAGCCCCTAAGAGCAAAGCTGTAGCAGGTGCGGCAGCCATCTTGATGGGCGGCCTCGGCGTCCACAAATTCTATCTCGGATATTACGTGCAAGGACTCGTTCTGTTGGCCATCTCCCTCGTCGGGTTTCGCTCCCCCGGTTTCATCATCAACGGCGCCGTAGCCGTCGTAACCTCGATCGAAGGCATTATCTACCTGCTCAAGACCGATTACGAGTTCCACGAGACGTACATAGAGAACAGGAAACCCTGGTTCTGACCGGACAGGTTCTCCGATGCCACAGGAGGCTGATACCTTGAGGCAGATGCCTGACAGCTCGGTTTCGTCGGTGAGGCCCCGGTCGCGTGTTCTTCCCCTCGCCCGTCCGCTGGACATGCGCGCCA
Source organism: uncultured Acidimicrobiia bacterium (assembly GCA_958295745.1). GTDB lineage: Bacteria > Actinomycetota > Acidimicrobiia > Spongiisociales > Spongiisociaceae > CATQHD01. The sequence continues at coordinate 1,589,601 of OY282370.1, forward strand.
CCCTGGTGGTGAAGGGTCTGCGGGGGCCCTCGCTGCAGGTCCGTCCTGACGGGTTGTGGCGGGCCACCCGAACCCGGTCGGGGCCGGCAACCGTGTGGATGCGCCTGCAAGGCCGGGAGCTGAGGGTCGATGCGTGGGGGGAGGGGGCCGACGAGGCGCTCGATCGGATACCGGAGTGGGTGGGGGAGTCCGATGACCCCACGGCCCTGGCGCCTCGGCATCCGGCGGTGGAGCGGGCGGCCCGGCTGGGAAGGGGGATGCGGATGGCCTCGGTAGGCGGTCTGGTCGAGGTCTTGATTCCCACCGTTCTGGCCCAGAAGGTAACGGGTGTGGAAGCGGCCCGCAGCTACCGGCGGCTCACCGCCCGCTGCGGAGAACCCGCGCCGGGCCCGCTGAGGATGCGACTGCCTCCCGACCCGATCCGCCTAGCCGGGCTCGCGTACTACGACTTCCATCCCCTGGGGGTGGAGCGGCGCCGGGCCGAAACCATTCTGCGAGTGTGCAGGGCCGCGCCCCGGCTGGAGGCCGCCGCAGCAGGGGGGCTGGACGACCTGTACCGGTTGCTCCATTCCATGCCCGGAATCGGGCCTTGGACCAGCGCCTCGGCGATCAGGGTGGCGAGGGGCGATCCGGACGCCGTCCCGGTGGGGGATTTCCACCTTCCCAACACGGTGTCGTGGGCGTTGGCGGGGGAGGCTCGGGGAACGGACGAGCGGATGTTGGAGCTGCTCGAGCCCTATGCGGGCCAGCGCGGCCGGGTGGTGCGGCTTCTGGAACGGTTCGGCGGCCGTGCGCCCGCCTACGGCCCCCGGCTCGCCCCGCGGGACTTTCGCCGCTTCTGACGGACGCTGTCGTCCGTCCATCGTTCGAGCAGCAGGTGTACGGCCCAGTTGCCGCCGTCGCCCCACGATTCGACGGCGGCCCGTACGTCGGACTCCGGCATGACCTCGTCGACATTCGCCGCGTACCGGGAGACGACCTTGCGAACCCCCAGGTCCCCGGCGGCGATGGCGTCGGGCCTGGCCAGGGAGCGGGCCAGGAACCATTCCGCCGTCCAGAGTCCCAGCCCGCGGATCGCCGTGATCCGCTTTATCACCCGCTCGCTGCTGTCGTGCTCCAAGCCGTCGAGGTCGCCCGCCGCCGATGCCTTGGCCAGCCCCACGATGTATTCGGACTTGCGGGTGCTGAACTGCATGGCCCTGATCTCTTCCGGGTCGGCCTCGGCCAGCCGCTCGGCTTCGGGAAACCTCCATATCCGGACGCCTTCCAGCTCCAGCGGGGCCCCGTACCGCTCGACCAGCCGGCCCAGGGTGAGGGCGGACCAGCGCATGTTGACCTGTTGGGAGCATATCGACGACACCAGTGATTCCGTGACCGCCGAGTTGATGGAGGGGCGGGACCCCGGCGTGCGGCGGAGCTGGTCGGCGACGGCCGGAACCCGCTCGGCCACTTCTTGGAGAGGTTCGACCGGCAGCGTCTCGCCCAGGCAGTACTGCGATTCGGCCACCGCCGCGTCCAAGCCGTACGGGGCGCCCACCTCTATGTCCCCGCCGGGAAGCTGGCGGATCCGGTACGGGGCGCCGCCGCAGGTGGTCCGGTACAGGTACCCGTGCGAGACCGCCTCGAGCAGATTGGGCCCGCGGCGCGAGCAACGTTCGATAGTGAGAGACAGGTCGAGCGGATGGCCCGGGGTCCAGCGGGCTGTTTCCATCCCGGTCATCCGGTCAGGCGGGAGGCGGCCTTCTCGTCCACCAGCCAGGTCACCGGTGCGCCCCCCTCCATGAGGCGGCGGGCCGGGAGCGGCGGGCCGTCCTCGGGTTCCAGCACTTCGGCCAGAGCCGCCGCCTTAGCCTCCCCCGATACCAGTACGTAGATCTGTTTCGCCCGGTGTACCAGCGGGAAGGAGGCGGTGAGGCGCCAAGCCCCGATCGACTCCACCCGGTTGGCCGTGTACCACCGATCGGTCGTTTCGAGGGCGGGAGAGCCGGGGAACAGCGACAGGGTGTGCCCGTCGTCTCCCATACCCGCCAGCACCAGGTCGGGCCTGGGTCCGCCGGCGTCATGGGCCAGCGCCTCGAGCAGTTTCTCCTCGTAATCGGCCGCCGCCGCCTCGGCCGATCGGCCCTCCTGCCAAGGCACTCTCAGGAAGCGGGCGTCGGTGTGGTCGAGCAGCAGGCGCCCTATCATGGCTCCGTTGTTGTCTGGGTGGTCAGGAGGGACGAAGCGCTCGTCGCCCACCCAGGCGGACACCCGTTTCCACGGCACGTCCATGCCGGCCAGGAGACGGTAGGCGGCGGCCGGGGTGGATCCGCCCGCCATCGCTACGGTAACCCTGTCCCCGCCCTGGGCGTCGGAGGCGTGCTTCCGTATGAACCCGGCTATCCGGTCGGCCGCCCCGGAGGCCAGCTCGGCCGGGTCCGAGAAGATCAACATCTCGGCCGGGCCCGATATGCGGGCGCTGTCTATGCGGGCGCTGTCTATGCGGGAGTTGTCCATGCGGGCGCTGTTCATGCGGGGAACGATACCGGCTCAGGCCGCCGGTCCGCCAAGGGAGGCTTAGGTGCAGCCAGGGGAAGGTATGGCTCGACAGGTGGTGATCCGTTGGGGAGGCCGGGCCGTGTCCGGCCGCTGGGCGCTTCCCCGGCGTGCTTCCGGCGCCGCCGTGCTGCTGGCGCACGGGGCGGGCGCCGGCCAGGACCACCCGGGGATCACCGCCATCCGGGACGGACTGGCGGCGAGGGGCCATCCGGTGCTGACCTTCGACTACCTCTACATGGAAGCCGGGCGCCGGTTCCCCGACCGGCGGGAAGTGCTGCTGGAATGCCATCGGGCGGCGGCGGCCTGGCTGCGGGAGCGGTTTCCGAGGTTGGTGATGGCGGGCCGTTCCATGGGAGGGCGCATGGCCTCCTACCTGGCCGCGGAGGGGGAACCGTGCGCCGGGTTGGTGTTCTACGCCTACCCGCTCCATCCGGTCGGAAAGCCGGACCGCCCCCGGGCGGACCATCTTCCCCGAGTGCGGGCGCCGATGCTCTTCTTCTGCGGCGGACGGGATTCGATGGCCCTCCCCGGCTTGGTGGACCGCTGGATCGCACCCTTGGAGCGGGCGGCGTTGGAGATCATCCCCGACGCGGACCACGGGTTCCGGGTGCCCAAGCGCAGCGGCCGCACCCGCGAGGAGGTGATCGAGGGGATGGTTGCCCGGACCTCGGAGTGGATCTCGGTTCTGGGGTAGGCGGCCGCCTGACAGGCCCGATCCGGCCTTCTCTACCCGGTTTCCTCTATCCGGGCGATCTTGGCGAGCCGGCGGAGGTGGCGGGGATCCCCCGTGAAGGAGGCGCCCAGGAAGCTCCGGGCCAGCTCGAGGGCGACCCTTTCCCCGATCACCCTGCTGCCCAGGCACAGGACGTTGGCGTCGTCGTGCTCGACCGACTGGCGGGCGGTGTAGGTGTCGTGGGCGAGAACGGCCCGGATGCCGGCCATCTTGTTGGCGGTGATGGCGGCCCCCGCCCCCGAGCCGCACACCACGATGCCCCGCTCGGTTTCGCCGCCGCGCACCGACTCTCCCACCGCCGCCGCGTAGTCGGGGTAGTCGACCGGGTCCGTGGAGCCCGTTCCGAGGTCGGCCACCTCGTGCTCGCCTCCCAGCGCTCCGGCCAGGTATTCCTTCAGCAGATATCCGGCGTGGTCGGCGCCGATGGAGATTCGCACGTCCTTCTCCTTCCCGGAGGGAGGATACCCGCCCCATGGCGGAGGCAGCCTCACGGCAGCGAAGCCTCCGCCAAGGCCGCGCCTTTGAAGCGATACAGACTCGATACTTCGAGCAAGGATTTATGGTATGCGGGGAACGCAGGTCGTTGAAAGAGCCGAAGGTGCTCTCCGCCTAGAATGGCCGCCGGCCTGCAGGCGATATGCCGTCGAATCCTGAATCGAACCATCGGAGCAACCTGACGATGAGCACCACCGAGACCCCGGTCGTCCTCCGCTCGTCGTCGAGGCGTGAGCCGTCCGGCGGGATCGACCTCGATTTGCTCGACGCGACCCTGGAGTACATCCGCCCGGCCCTCCAGTACGACGGCGGCGATCTCGTCCTGCTCGGCGTGGATGACGACGGGACAGTGAACCTGGACCTGGTCGGGGCGTGCAGTGGATGCCCCATGTCGATGATGACGCTCACGGCGGGGATCGAGCGGATACTCACCGACCGGGTGCCCGGCGTAACCGCGGTCAACGCCGCTTGAACATCCTGCGAGACCCGCCAGAGGCGGCGTAGTGGAGGATCCCGCCGCCGCCGATCCGACCCAAACCGGCCGCCTCGATCCGGAAGCCTGGATAAGAAGGATCAGGAAGGGCGACCGCCGCCTTCTGGCCCGGGCGGTCAGCACTGTCGAAATGGATGCTCCCGAGGCATCCCTCCTGCTGGCCGGGTTGGCCGCGTTTACCGGGAAGGCCAGAAAGATCGGCATGACCGGAGCGCCCGGGGTGGGCAAGAGCACCCTCGTGTCCGGGTTGATCTCCACTGTCCGGGGGCGGGGGCGCACGGCGGCGGTGATCGCAGTGGACCCGTCGAGCCCCCTGACCGGCGGGGCGATCCTCGGCGATCGGATCAGGATGCAGGAGCACGCGGACGATCCGGGGGTCTATATACGGTCGATGGCCGGGCGCGGCCACCTGGGCGGCCTCTCGGCGGCGGCGCCGCGTGTCGCCGAAGTGCTGGACGGGGCCGGTTTCGACGTGATCCTCATAGAGACGGTAGGGGTGGGGCAGGCGGAGGTGGAGATCATGCACCACGCCCACTCCACGGTGGTGGTGGTCACTCCGGGCTGGGGGGACAGCATCCAGGTGGGCAAGGCGGGCCTGCTGGAGATCGGCGATGTGTTCGCGGTCAACAAGGCCGACCTGCCGGGGGCGGTGCGAGCCCGCCGCGACCTCGAAACCATGCTGGCGATGGGACCCCGCCGGCCTTGGACGCCCCCGGTGGTGGAGACCGCGGCGGTATCCGGGATGGGAGTGGACAGTCTGTGGGAGGCCCTGGAAGACCACGCCGCCCACCTGGCGAGAGACATCTGACAATCCGAAGCCGGAGCGGGATGCCAGGCCCGCTCCCAGGCCCGACGCGATGCACATGAACGATCAGGGTTAACCTACCCCCGCCCGCAACCCGGCCGATAAAGAGGAGAGAATCGTGGAGCTGGTTTCATATACCGCCGAGGGCGCGGTGGGGGTCATCGAGCTGACCCGTCCGCCGGTCAACGCCATTTCGGGGGAGCTGGTGCAGGATCTGGACGACGCAGTCGATCAGGCCTCCCGTCCTGAGGTTCGGGCGGTGGTCATCACCGGCCGCCCGCACTTCGCGGCGGGCGCCGACATCAACAAGTTCAAGGCCGCCCACGACGCCGGGACCGGCCCCTTGGACGACAACCGGCTGGTTCCGGTCATCCGGCAGTTGGAACGGCTGTCCAAGCCGGTGATCGCGGCGGTGTTCGGATACGCCCTGGGAGGCGGCCTGGAGCTGGCGATGGGGGCGGACTTCCGTTACCTGGCCGAGGACGCCAAGGTGGGTCAGCCGGAGGTCCGTCTCGGCATCATCCCCGGTGCGGGGGGAACCCAGCGGCTGCCCCGCCTGGTCGGGTTCAACCGGGCGAAGGAATTGGTCTATTCGGGGCGTCACATCGGCGCCGAAGAGGCTCTGGCCATCGGGTTGGCCGACAAGGTGTTCCCCGCCGACGGTCTGTTGGAGGCCGCACTGGCCGATGCCGCCCGCTACGCATCCGGCGCCGCCGCCGCGCTGGGAATGGCCAAACGGGCCATCAACGAGGGTTGGGGCCGTCCGATCGATGAGGCGCTGGCCGTCGAAGCCGAAGCATTCGAAGAGTCTTTCGCCAGCGACGACGCCAAGGAGGGTGTGGCCGCCTTCCTCGAGAAGCGCCCGCCGCGGTTCGGCGGCGCGTGAACCCAACCCCGCATCGAACCGGTCGCATGGGGAGGGCCGTCCTTCTGGTGACGGTCCTGCTGACGGCGGCTGCCTGCGGTTCTCCCGAGCATCCCGAGGGATTCGACGGTGAGATCGACTGTACCGCCGAGGCTTGGGCGGAGGTGATGGAGTACGGGCGGGGCGCCGAGGGGGCCCGGACTCCCTACGACGCCATGGAGGAGTGGGCGAACGCCTACCGGGATCGCGGCCACCGGATCCACGTAGACAGCTCCCGCACCGCCACCGTGGTGATCGACGGCGCCGAAATTGCCTTCATCAGGGTGGTCGAGCTCCCTTCCGAGACCTTCGCAGTGGCCGAGGTCAAGGGGTGCGCGGGTTTCGAGCCGTGACACGAGCGCCAACGTAAGAGAGTGCGCGGATAGGTGTTTCACCTGGGAATACACTGCTTGCGACGGTTGATGAGCCCACAGCCCCAGCCAGTGGTTCCGAACTGGAACTGACCGACGTTTACGAACAAGGGAGGCCGCGGTCGCCTGTCTGCGCACCCTCTAACTATGTATTGCGGGGCGGTATCCCAGAAGGCTTCTCATAGGCGTCGGCGGGGCAACCGGCCAGGGTTCGCGAAATCCGCAAAGCGCCTCGATTTCCCTCATCCCCAGACCCGACCCAGACACCGACCCCCGGCCGCCACGTTCGCGAAATCCGCAAAGCGCCTCGATTTCCCTCATCAGCCCCTCCGAGAACGCGAAAAATGGCCGCCGCCGCCCGCCCCCCGATGGGACCCCGCCCCCACCTCCGTGCGTGTTTAACTGCTGGTGGGTAGGCCCCCGGCGGGGGATGGCTCAACGTCGCCTGCCCAGCCATCCCTAGGGATGGCTGTGGCTTTTGCGGTGATTGCCTCCCCGCCGGGCCTGCCGGGGTTCGGTAGTTGTCGCTTGATAGGAGCCTGAACGGCCCACACGTGTCGGGTGTGTTCCCTACGCATGGTTGCGCAATACCGGACCGGCCTACCGCCGGTAAGACCAGCAACCGAAAGGATACACCCTGATGCCAACAGCAGGGATAGACTCCCACAAGGACACCCTGGCGGGATGTGTCATCGACCCGACGGGACGGGTCGTCGAGCACAGGACCTTCTCGAACACCCCTGCCGGTTACCGCAGAACCCAAGCCTGGCTACAGGCTCATGACGTCGGCCGGGTGGGGATCGAGGGGTCGGGCAGCTACGGGCGGCCCTTGGCGTTGTTCCTGATCAGCGTAGGCTGCGAGGTGGTGGAAGTGCCTCCTCAGATGACCGCCCAAGCCAGAAAGACCCAGCGGAACCGCAGCAAGTCCGACCGCATCGACGCTTTGGCCATAGCCCGGGTCGCAGCCCGAGAGGACGACTTGGGAGCGCCTCGACCCCAAGACGCTCTAGAAGACCTGCGTGCGCTGGTGTTCTACCGGCGTGAGTTGGTCGAATCCCGAACTGCTGAGGTCAACCGTCTCCACGCTGACCTTACCCTGCTCTGTCCGGGCTATCACAACCTGTTGGGATCGGGGTTGTTGTCTTACAAGGCCTTGGCACGGGCCGCCAGGCTGATCACCGCAGACAGAACCACCAGAGCTGACATCGCCCGCCGGCGCATCCGCCGCGTTCGTCGGCTCTTGCGCCAGGTTCGGGAACTCGACACCCAGATCACCCGCCTGGTCGCCGCCTTGGGCACGTCCCTCACCGACATCTACGGGATCGGGAACCTGATAGCAGCTGAGATCATCGCCGAAGTCGGCGACGCCGCCCGGTATCCGACCAAAGCCCGCTTCGCTATGGCCAACGGCACAGCCCCCATCGAGGCGTCCTCGGGACGGGTCACCCGCCATCGGCTCAACCGAGGAGGCAACCGCCGGCTCAACCGGGCCCTCCACAACGCGGCCATCACCCAGATCGCCCGGCCCGGCACCGAGGGACGCTGCTACTACGAACGGCTCCTCCAACGAGGAAAAACCAAAAAAGAAGCCATCCGCATCCTCAAACGACGCATCTCCGACCGGGTCTGGACCCACCTCCAACCCACCACCAACACCCCCCAAACCCACCAAGTCTTGACATAGGAGCTCACCACTCAGCATCGGACTCCGCCGGGCCATGTAGGGCCGGCCCCGGCTCCAGGGGTTAGACCGGGTGAGTTCCGCCGATGATCGTTGCTCGCTCTAGAACCGGCAACGATATTTGTGCGCTTCGGTATGCACCTTTATCTCAAATTTCGATGGGAGGGTCAAGACCCTTGTTCAGGATTTTTTTAGCAGCCTTGGGGAACGGGGTGAGGATCGGCGGGGCCGCTACGCAGCCCGGCCCCGGCGCTCACGGGTTCTGTTCGATCCTTCGCTTGAATTCGGCCAGGTTGGCCCGCCAGACACGGCCCAGGAACATCGCTCCTATCCATGCGCCCACTGGCCCGCCGAAGCGCAGCGGGAACCGGACGCACTCCCTCCATACGAAGCGGGTCCGTCCGGGCGCCGGCGACGAGAGCTCGAAACGCCCCTCTCCGGTGAACAGTCCGGTGTGCCGTCCGGCGATCATCCGCATAGGTTCGACGGCGGTGATCTCGAAGCGGTCGACCGTGCGGAAGGGACCTAACCGGGTCTCGATGAGCAGCACCGTCCCGGGTTCCCGGCGCTTCTCCCCTTCGAACCGAACCGAGCGGGCGTCCTTCATCCACTCGGAGTGCGAGGCGAAGTCGGCCGCCTCGGCCCACACCCGCTCCAACGGAGCGTCTATGTCGATCGCGGCCGAGCTCTCCATCGTCCGAGGATATTCGCCCCCCGGCTCTTGCTGTTACAAACGCCCGCTCGCCCTCCGTCGGCCCATGAAACGCGTTGGTTCAGCGCCGTGCGACAATTCGGGCCATGTTCTACCTCGACCACGCCGCCTCGTCGCCCCTGCGCCCGGAGGCCTGGGAAGCCATGGCGCCGTTCCGGGAGGAAATCTACGGGAACCCCTCCGGCGGCCACGCCGTCTCGCGCCGCGCCAAGAACGCCCTCGAAGACGCCCGGGACCTGGCGGCGGCGCTCCTGAACGCCGACCCGTTGGAGATCGTGTTCACCGGGGGAGGCACCGAGGCCGACAATCTGGCCGTCAAGGGATCGGCGTTCGCTGCAGAAACGCCGGGGGGCATAGTTACCGCGCCGGTCGAGCACGATGCGGTTCTCCAGAGCGCCCGGTTCTGCGGGGAGGCCGGGCGCCGGCTGTCCCTGGTGAAGGTCGACCGGGACGGCCTGATCGATCCGGACGAGGTGGCCTCGCACGTTGCTTCCCGAACGGGGGTCGTGTCGATCATGATGGGCAACAACGAGACCGGGGTGCGCCAGCCTGTCGAAGAGACCGTCCGGGCCGCCAAGGCCTCCAACCCGTCCGTCTCATTCCACACCGACGCCGTGCAGGGGTACGTCTCCGAGCGGGTGGACGTCGACGCCTTGGGCGTGGACATGCTGTCCCTGGCCGCCCACAAGTTCGGCGGCCCCAAGGGGGTGGGGCTGCTCTACGTCCGCTCGGGAACGCCGCTCCAACCCCTGATCCACGGGGGAGGCCAGGAGCTGGGGCGCCGTTCGGGTACCCACAACGTGATGGCCGCGGTGGGGATGGCAGCGGCCATGGCGGCCCTGGAGGAGGATCGGGACCGCTTCAGGGCCCGGACGGCGGCGGAGCGCGACAGCTTCGAATCGACCCTGTCCGCCCTGGTTCCCGGGGTGGTCTTCACCGCCGCCGAGGCGCCGCGCATGGTCCAGACCAGCCATGTCCGCATCCCCGGGGTTCTCAACGAGGTGCTGCTGGTCCGCCTCGACGCGGCCGGCGCGGCGGCTTCGGCCGCTTCCGCCTGCCAGTCGGGCGCCGCTACCGTCTCCCATGTGCTGGAAGCGATGGGGATGACCCCTGCCGAGGCGAGGGAGTGCCTGCGGTTCTCCTTCGGATGGTCCACGCCCGCCGGCGAGGGGGCGGCGGCGGCCCGATTGGTCGCCCGAGAGGTGGAGGCCCTCCGATGAAAGTCCTGGTAGCCATGTCGGGAGGGGTGGATTCCTCGGTGGCGGCCGCCCTGGTCAAGGAGTCCGGCTGGGAGGTCATCGGGGTCACCATGAAGATGTGGAAGGGCCCAGGCGGAGAGGCGCCCACCGCCGGATGCTGCACGGTGGCCGACGCGGAAGACGCCCGCCGGGTGGCCGCCCATCTGGACATTCCCTACTACGTGTGGGACTACACCGACGAGTTCATGTCAGGGGTGGTAGATGTATTCATCGGTGACTACCTCTCGGGCCGGACCCCCAACCCGTGCGTGGAATGCAACCGGACCGTCAAGTTCTCCCGCCTGCTCGCCCACGCCGACGCCCTCGACTGCGACGCGGTGGTCACCGGCCACTACGCCCGGATCACCGCCGAGGACGGCCGGCGGCGGCTGTGGCGCGGGGTCGATCCGGGCAAGGACCAGTCGTACGTGCTCTCGATGCTCGGCCAGGACCAGCTGGCCAGGCTGAGATTCCCGGTGGGCGAGCTGGTCAAGGAAGAGACCCGCCGGATAGCCGCCGAGCTGGGCATCCGCACCGCCTCCAAACCCGACAGCCAGGACATCTGCTTCGTGGGCCGCGGCGACTACCGGGATTTCCTGGCGGAACAAGGGGTTGATTCGGCGCCCGGCCCGGTCCTCGACCGCGACGGAACGGTGCTCGGATTCCACTCCGGCGTCTCCAGCTTCACCATCGGACAGCGGCGCGGGCTGGGGGTGGCGGTGGGCGCCCGCCGCTACGTGATCGGGATCGATCCGGACACGGCCGCCGTTACGGTCGGATCGGCGGAGGACCTGGAGATAGAAGAGGCGGCGGTCGGCGGCATGAGCTGGGTGAGCGGGCCCGTTACCGGGTTCCTGTCGGCGCAGTACCGGGCCCACGGCCGGGCGGTGATGTCGGAGGTGTCGGAGGCGAAGGGAGGGGGGGTCAGGGTGCGCTTCTCGGAGCCGCAGCGGGCGCTGGCGTGCGGGCAGACCCTGGCCCTGTACCGGGGCAACGAGGTGGTGGGCGGAGGGATCATCGAGTCGGCGGCCTGACCCCGGGCTTCGCGCCGCGGGCTCCCGCTGCGGGCTTGTGCCACCCGGCAACTACCCTCGGACGATATGGACCGCGCTGACCGCCGCGCCGACCGCATCGAGGGTCTGCGCCGCGCCGTCCGATACCACGACCACCGCTACTACGGCCTCGAAGACCCGGAGATCCTGGACGCCGACTACGACGACCTCCGGCGGGAGCTGATCGCTCTCGAGGAAGCCCATCCCCACCTGATAACCCCCGACTCGCCGACCCGCCGGGTGGGCGCCTCCCCGTCCGGTCTGTTCGCCCCCGCCCCTCACCGCGAGCGGATGTTCTCCCTCGACAACGCCGAGAACGCCAACGAGCTGGCGGATTGGATGGCCAGGTTGGAACGACGGCTGGGCCGTCCGCCGGGCGATCTGGTCTGCGAGCTGAAGATCGACGGGCTGGCCGTGACCCTCACCTACGAACACGGGGTGCTGACCCGTTCGGCCACTCGCGGCGACGGGGTTACCGGGGAGGACGTGACCGCCAACGTTCGAACCATCCCCGCCGTTCCCCTCCGCCTCCTGGGTGACGCCCCCGGCTTCATGGAGGTCAGGGGCGAGGTGTACATGCCGTTGCCCTCGTTCGAGGAGCTCAACGCCCGCCAGGCCGAGGCCGGGGAGCGGATGTTCGCCAACGCCCGCAACGCGGCGGCCGGTTCGGTGCGGCAGAAGGACCCTGCGGTCACCGCCGGGCGCAACCTGTCCATATGGGTGTACCAGCTCGCTTACATGGAGGGCGGCCCCGCCCTCGGCAGCCATTCCGAGACCCTGGAGCTGCTCGGACGCCTCGGTATGCGGGTCAATCCGGCCACCGCGGTGGTGCCCGACCTGCCCGCCGCGGCCGCCTTCGTGGAGCGGGCCCGGGCGGAGCGCAACGACCTCCCGTACCAGACCGACGGGGTGGTGATAAAGCTGGACGACCTGGCCGAACAGGAACGGCTCGGCTTCACCGCCCGGGCGCCGCGGTGGGCCGTCGCCTACAAGTATCCGGCCGAGGAGCGTACAACCCGGCTGCTAGGGATCGAGATCAACATCGGACGCACCGGGGCGGCCACCCCCTTCGCGGTGCTGGAACCGGTGTTCGTCGGGGGCGCCAACGTGGGGATGGCCACCCTTCACAACGAGGACGAGATCCGCCGCAAGGACATCCGGGTGGGAGACCATGTGGTGGTCCGCCGGGCAGGTGATGTGATCCCGGAGGTGGTGGGCCCGGTGGTGTCGCGGCGGACGGGGGAGGAACATCCCTGGTCGATGCCCTCGCACTGCCCTTTCTGCGGCGCCCCGGTGGTGAGGCCCGAAGGCGAGAAGGTGGCCCGCTGCACCAGGGGCCTGACCTGCCCCTCCCGCCTGCGTGAATGGTTGTTCCACTTCGCCGGGCGGGGAGGGATGGACATCGAAGGAATGGGATACAAGACCATCGACCTCCTGCTGGACAAGGGCCTCATAGAAGACCCGGCCGATATCTTCTTCCTCCGGGCGGACGACTTCCTCGATCCTGAACACCCCCTGCGGCCCGAACACACGGAGCACAAACCGGGGTGCTGGTTCGAAGGTTGGGGTGCGTTGTCGGTCGGGAACCTGATGGACGGCATCGAGGCTGCTCGGGACCGTCCGGTGGGCCGGTTGCTGGTGGGGCTGGGAATCCGCCATGTGGGAGGGACGGTGGCCCGCCTGCTGGCCCGGGAGTCGGGCGGTATGGAGGCATTGAAGACCGCCGACGCCGAAAGGCTGGCGGCTGTAGACGGGATCGGAACGGTCATCGCCGAGTCGGTGGTGGAGTGGTTCTCGGACGAGGACAACCTTCGTCTGATAGACCGTCTCGGCGAGGGCGGGGTCCGCTTGGCCGATCCCGAACGGGCAGAGGATCCGGCCCGGGTGCTGGAGGGCGTCCGGTTGGTGCTGACCGGCGGTTTGGAATCAATGACCAGAGACGCCGTCAAGGCCGCCGTCGAGGAGCAGGGCGGAGCTCTCACCTCTGCGGTGTCGACCAAGACAACCGCGCTGGTGGCCGGGTCGTCGCCGGGCGGCAAGCTGGCCAAGGCGGAGGCCCTCGGCGTACCGGTGATCGACGAGGCCGGTTTCCTGCGCCTGCTCGAAGAAGGCCCGTCAGCGCTCGGTTGATGGAGCGGCCGGCGAAGAGGCGGCCCCCCGATACGGTTCAGTTCAGAAAACCCGGAAGCTCCAGCTGTGCTCGCCTTCGTCCGCAACTCCGGTCACCTTCCGCCAGCGCACCGATACGGTGTGGGGGCCGGGTTCCCACACGATGGTGGACGAACGGGCGGGCGCCCAGGAATGCACGCCGGTCCCCTCCACGAACCGCACTTCGGAGTCGGGCGCCCGGAACCCATCGACAAAGATCTCGGCCCGGTAGCCCACCGGCATGTCCACCTCTATGGACGCCTGTAGGGGAACCTGGCTGCCCGGCGAAGGATCTATCCCTTCGATGGCGGACGGCAAGGGCTCGCTTCCCCTATCCGGCGACCCGTACAGGAACGCCAGCACCACGACAGCCGCCCCCGCCGCCCCCAACAGCAGAAACAACGCGCGATATTGCCCCTTGGTCATGAAATCCTTCCCGGCATGGTCGATGGGGCAGCTGTGGTCGGCAGATCACATCCGAGCTATGAATGACCAAGGTCAAGGCTAGCCTGCGGCGGATGCGCGTCAATCCCGTTCTCGACATCGTGGGCCGTAACCCGGTCACCTTCGTCCAGGACCGGGCCCGGGCGTTGCGGGACGAGGGACGGACGCTGCTGGACTTTTCGATCGGGGACGCCAGGGAACCCACCTCGCCGCATATTCCGCAGGTGCTGCGCGATGCCGTGCCGGACGTCTCCCGATATCCGACTGTGGCCGGGTTGTCCGCCCTCCGCCGGGCCGTCGCCGGCTATGTGCGGCGCCGCTTCGGGCTGGAGATCGACCCCGACACCGAGGTGACCCCCGTCTCCGGGGCCAAGGAAGCCATCTTCTCCACACCGCTCGCATTCATAGACCGGGGCGCCGCCGACGGGGTGGCATGGCCGGTCCCGGGATACCCGGTCTACGAGCGGGGCGCTTTGTTCGCCGGGGCAGTTCCCTTCCCCACCCCGCTGCGGGACGATTTCGTCTTCCGGGCTTCTGACATGTCCGACGAGGTCTGGCGGCGGGTCCGGCTGCTGTGGATATGCAGCCCGCACAACCCGACCGGCTCGGTCATCCCCCGCGGCGAGCTGGCCCGCATCAGGGAACGGGCCGCCGCCGAAGACGTGCTGCTGTGCTCCGACGAGTGCTACTCCGACATCTACGAGGACGAAGCTCCGACCTCTCTGCTGGAGGTGGGCGGCGTCGAAGGGGTTCTGGTCTATATGAGCCTGTCCAAGCGGAGCGGCATGACCGGTTACCGCAGCGGGGCGGTGGTGGGCGACCGGCGGGCGATCTCCGCTCTCAGGAAGCTCCGCTCCTGCACCGGAACCTCCTCTCCGGAGTTCGTCCAGACCGCGGCCGCCTCGGCCTGGGCCGACGACGGGCATGCGGCCATGATGCGGGAGCTGATTCTCGGCAAGCGGCGGGTGCTGGGCCGGGGGTTCGCCGAGATGGGCTGGCCGGTGTCCGCCTCCGAGGCGGGCCTGTACATGTGGGTGAAAGTACCCGACGACGCGGCGGTAACGGAGCGGCTCATGGACGAAGGTATGGCGGTCACGCCGGGCAGTGCCTTCGGGCCTCGAGGAGCGGGGTATATTCGCCTGGCCCTGGTGCCCACGTTCGAGGAATGCGAAGAAGCGGTGGAGGTGTTGAAAAAGTGTCTGAACGACTTTTGATCGAGTCCGCCTATCAGGACCGGAGCGGGCTGGGCGGCGCCCGGGAGGCGGTCATGTCCGCCATCGCCCGGTTGGACGCCGGCGAGATCCGGGTGGCCGAGAAGATCGACGGCGTCTGGGTGGTGAACGAGTGGATCAAGCAGGCCATCCTCCTCTACTTCGGCCTCACCGAGATGGAGTTGATGGAAGCGGGGCCCCTGCAGTTCTACGACAAGATCCCCCCCAAGAGGAATCTGGAAGCGGCGGGGGTGCGGGTGGTGCCGCCCGGTACGGTCAGGTACGGGGCGTTCTGCGAGCCAGGCGTGATCGTGATGCCCGGCTATGTGAACATCGGCGCCTATGTGGGCGCAGGCACGATGGTGGACACCTGGGCCACGGTCGGCTCCTGCGCCCAGATCGGATCGGGGGTCCACCTGTCGGGAGGGGTGGGGATCGGCGGTGTGCTCGAACCGCCCAACGCCCGTCCGGTGGTGGTGGAGAACGGGGCCTTCGTGGGAAGCCGCTGCATCGTCACCGAAGGGGCGTTGATCGAGGAAGGGGCGGTCCTGGCCGCCAATGTGACCATCACCGCCTCCACGCCGATCATTGATCTCACCGGTGAGGAGCGGGTCGAGCACCGCGGCCGGGTCCCGGCCCGGTCGGTGGTGGTGCCCGGCACCCGCCCCAAAGAGTTCCCCGGCGGAACCGCCCAGCTGGCCTGCGCCTACATCATCGGCCGGCGCTCGGCGAGCACCGACGACCGCACCTCGCTCAACGAGGCCCTGAGAACCTTCGAGGTCTCGGTGTGAGCTTGCTGGACACCCTCGTCTGGCTGGTGGACATCCCGTCGGTCACCGGAGAGGAAGGGCCGCTCTGCGAGGCGCTGGCCCGGCGGCTGGGCGGGAACTATCCGGACGAGGACATCCGACGGGCCGGAAACAGCCTGGTGGTGGGTCGGCGCACCGGCCGTCCCATGGTGCTTCTGGTGGGGCATATAGACACGGTGCCCGCCCAAGGCCAGGGTCCGGCCCGCGTCGAAGGGGGCCGGCTCTGGGGTTTGGGCGCTTCGGATATGAAGTCCGGGGCGGCGGTGATGGTGCACCTTCTGGAAGACCCCGGGGTGCGGGGCGGCCCCTACGACGTGATAGGTGTTTTCTATGACGCCGAGGAAGGTCCGTTCCACCAGAACGGGCTGGGTCCGGTGCTGCAGACTTTCCCGTGGTTGGAGGAGGCCAGCTTCGCGGTGGTTGCCGAACCGACCGACCTCGAGCTGCAGCTCGGCTGCCAGGGGGTGGTCAACGCGGTGGTCCGCTTCGAGGGCAAGGCGGCCCACAGCGCCCGGCCCTGGCTGGGGGAGAACGCGGTCACCAAGGCGGGAAACTGGCTGGCCGGCCTCCACGAACGGGCCCCCGATCCCTGCGAGGTGGGCGGTCTGACCTTCTACGAGGTGTTCTCGGTGACCGCGGCCCGCGGCGGGATCGCCAACAACGTGATCCCGTCCGCTTTCGAGATGAACCTGAACTACCGCTTCGCCCCCCATCGGCGCCCGGCCGACGTCCTCGCCCGGCTGGCCGAGATCACGGAGGGGGCCGATGCGGTGGAGGTGAAGGAGCGCGTCGACGGGGCGCCGGTACCCGAAGGTAATCCCTTCCTGGACCGGCTGGTTCGGGCCGCCGAGGCCCCGGTGACCCCTAAGCAGGCCTGGACCGACGTAGCCCGTCTGGCCGCCCACGGCATCCCGGCGGTGAACTACGGCCCGGGAGAGACCGCCCAGGCCCATCAGGCAGACGAGAGCGTCCCGGTCGACAACCTGCCCGCCGCCTACCGGGCGCTGCATCGGTTCCTCACCTGACCAGGTATTTTGTCATCGACCGATGGAGCCGTCGATGTATCGCTCAGGTCGCTACAGTTACCGACATTCCAACGCACTTCCATCGACAAGAAGAAGAAGGAGGTCCCAGGGATGGCAACTATCTACCTCACTCTGGAAGATATCTGGGAGGAGATCAAGCCTTATGCTTTTCGCGAGGGTTTGTCAACTATCGAGGAGTATTACGCGGCCGGGAGGGATGACGAACTGCTGGAGGCAAACCTTCGAGACCTCTGGCTATACTATCGTTCCGAGCTAGAGGTTTTGTTAGAAGAATAATGGACAAGATACTTCAACAGCTAACAGATAAGTTTGCTGATCAGCTCAACTGTCTTTTATCGCAAGTACTCAACAGTGACGCCAAGTATGAAGAAGAATCACGTCGGGAAACCAAGGAAGGTAGACCCCAACGGGCTCTCAAATTGATGAACTTGAAAAGTAATGGAAAAGAGGGATTACCCTTAGTTCGTGCGTGTGATGATTCTGTTAATCCAGCCTTGTTCTTACGTTCTAGTTATACTGTCGAGTTAGATAGAGAGGATACCTATTTGCAGGTAGCTACCTCCACTGTTGGTTTGTGGATCGACTCTATAAGGAACCAGAAAAACCCACGGCCTTTGATACGGGTAGAGTATGATCGCGAAAAGAGGATGTACTCCTCATCGCATGTCCATCTGCATGCCCACTCGAGCGACTTGGGATGGATATATGGGTCCAGCGGTCAGAAGATACGCCGCCTCCATGATATCCATTTCCCGGCTGGTGGCCGCCGGTTCAGACCAACAATCGAGGATTTTCTGCTGTTCTTAGATCAGGAGAAGATATTTACGGATTGGAAGGAAGGGTATAAAGATATCCTGATGGGCTCGCGTTCGGAATGGGAGCGGCTCCAAGCTAGAGCAACCACCCGCCGGTTCCCGAAAGAGGCTGCTGAAACTCTTGAAGGTTTGGGTTATCGGGTCATCCCGCCTGACTAATCGTGTGAGTGAGCCGGTGGTCTCGGTGGGGTAGAATCGACGCTGTGCCCATCGACATCGATATCGCCCATGTGGCGCGCCTGGCGCGTCTGCGGTTGTCAGAGGAGGATCTGGAGGCCTACGGACGGCAGTGCCGTGATCTGTTGGAGCACGTAGCCCGGATCCAGGCTCTGGACACCGAGGGGGTGGCGCCGACCTCCCATCCCTTCCCGATGACCAACCGCTTCCGGGAAGATCTGGTCACCCCCGATTCGGTCCTGGACCGCGGCGAGGTATTGGCCCAGGCGCCCAGCACGGAAAGGGAGTTCTTTCGGGTGCCTCCCGCCCTCGAGGACGACTGATGGCGCCGTTCACGGTCATGGGCGCCGCCCGGGCCCTGCGCGGCGGCGCCGTCACCTCTGTTCAGCTGGCCGAGCAGGTTCTGAAGAGGGCTTCCATGGTCGAAGCCCAGGTCCACGCCTACCTGACCCTCGACTCGGATGGGCTGCTGCAGGCGGCGGCAGAGGCCGATGAAGCCTTGGCGTCCGGCGGCGGCCGGGGCCCCCTCCACGGCATCCCGATCGCCCTCAAGGACAACATGGCAACCCGGGGTATGGAGACCACCGCCGGGTCGAAGATACTGGCCGGCTACCACCCTCCTTACGACGCCACCGCGGTGGTGCGCCTGCGCAGGGCGGGGGCGCTGGTAACCGGCAAGACCAACCTCGACGAGTTCGCCATGGGGTCGTCCACCGAGAACTCGGCCTTCGGGCCTACCCGCAACCCGTGGAACACCGATCGGGTTCCCGGGGGTTCGTCGGGGGGCAGCGCGGCGGCGGTGGCCGCCGGAACGGCCTTCGGGGCTCTGGGTTCCGACACCGGAGGATCGATCCGCCAGCCCGCCTCGCTGTGCGGCCTAGTGGGGGCCAAGCCCACCTACGGGGCGGTGAGCCGCTACGGCCTGATCGCCTTCGCCTCCTCCCTCGACCAGATCGGTCCGTTGACCCACACCGTGGAGGACGCGGCGGTGCTGCTCGACGCGGTCAACGGCCCCGACCCCCTGGACGCCACCTCCTATCCGGGCGATCTTCCCCGGTCGGACGGGCGGTTGGGCCGGGGCCTCGAAGGGATGCGGGTGGGTGTGGTTTCCGACCTGGGGGGCTTGGAGGCGGTCGAGCCGGACGTGGACGCCTCCTTCAGGAAGATGGTTGCGGCGATGGAAAGGGAAGGGGCGCGGATCGTGGATGCGTCCCTTCCCGCCGCCCCCCACGCCCTTTCCGCCTACTACCTGATCGCCCCCGCCGAGTGCTCGGCCAACCTGGCCCGCTTCGACGGGGTCCGCTACGGCCTGCGGGTCGACGGGGCCACCACCGAGGAGATGATGTCCCGTTCCAGAGCCGAAGGGTTCGGGCCGGAGGTCGTCCGCCGGGTGCTGATGGGCACCTTCGCCCTGTCGGCCGGTTACCACGAAGCTTTCTACGGCCAAGCCCAGAAGGTGCGCACCCTCATACGCCGGGACTTCGCCCGCGCCTACGAAGGATGCGACGTGCTGGTTTCGCCTACCAGCCCGACCACCGCCTTCCCGTTGGGGGACAGGACCGAGGATCCCATGTCCATGTATGTGAGCGATGTGTTCACGATTCCCTCCAACCTGGCCGGGCATCCGGCGGTCAGCGTTCCGATCGGTCTGGACCGGCGAGAACTGCCGATCGGATTCCAGGTGATGGCGCCGGCTCTGGGGGAACCTGTCATGTTCCAGGCGGCAGAGGCGGTGGAGGCGCTGGCCGGCTTCGACACCAGGGCGCCCTACGATCCCGGCTTCGGTCTGCGGGGAGGCGTCCGATGAGCTGGGAGGCGGTGATCGGTCTGGAGACCCATGTCGAGCTGTCCACCCGCTCGAAGATGTTCTGCGGATGCCCGGCCCGCTTCGACGCCCCTCCGAACACCAACGTCTGCCCGGTCTGCCTGGGGCTTCCGGGGGCGCTACCGGTGCCCAACCGGGAGGCCATCAACCGCATCATCCGGATCGGCCTGGCGCTGAACTGTTCGGTGACCGGCCGCTCGGTGTTCCACCGTAAGAACTACTTCTACGCCGACCTGCCCAAGAACTACCAGATTTCCCAGTTCGACCTGCCGGTGTGCGTGGACGGATATCTCGACGTGGGGGGTGATCATCCCGGACGGGTGGGCATCGAACGGGTCCATCAGGAGGAGGACACCGGTAAGAGCACCCATATGGGAGGAGACGGCCGCATCAGCGCCGCCGAGTATTCACTGCTCGATTTCAACCGTTCGGGGGTTCCCTTGGTCGAGATCGTCACCAGGCCCGACATCCGCTCTGCGGCCCAGGCCCGGGCCTACGCGCAGGAGCTGAGGCTGCTGGTCGAGGCCCTAGGGGTGTCCGACGCCCGGCTCGAAGAGGGTTCGATCCGCTTCGACGCCAACGTCTCTGTGCGCCCTGGCCCGGAAGCGCCGCTGGGTACCAAGGTTGAGATCAAGAACATGAACTCTTTCAGGTCCCTGGAACGGGCCGTCGCCTTCGAGATCGGACGGCAGACGGCCTGTCTGGACGGTGGGGAACGCATCGTGATGGAGACCCGCCACTGGGACGAGGAAGCAGGCGTGACCAGGGGCGGGAGGACCAAGGAGGGAAGCTCGGACTACCGCTACTTCCCCGACCCCGACCTAGTGCCGTTGGAGCTGGACCAGGACTGGAAGGACGAGATGGCCGCCCTGCTCCCCGAGCTGCCGGCCCGGCGGAGGTCCCGGTACGAAGGGATGGGGATCGACCCGGCCCAGGCCGCAACCCTGGCCGGCGCGGATGTCCATCTGCGCGGCCTGTTCGAGGGGGCGGTGGAGGCGGGGGCGCGGCCGCAGCAGGCCGGTAATTGGGTGTCGGGGGAGGTGGTGGCCGCCCTCCGAAGCTCGGGCCGGGAGTCCCTGGCGGACTCGCCGCTCTCGGGTCCGAACTTGGCCCGGCTGCTGGCGATGGTCGAGGATTCCACGCTCTCCGGGCTGGCCGCCAGGGAGGTTCTGGCCGGGGTTCTGGCCGGTGAGGGGACCCCCGAGGAGGTGGCGTCCGCCCGCGACCTTCTCCAGATCTCGGATGCGGGAGTGCTGGAGGCGGCGGTCGAGGAGGTGACCGCCGACCATACGGAGGAGTTCGCCCGCCTTTGCAGCGGGGAGCAGAAACTGATCGGGTTCTTCGTAGGGCAGGTCATGCGCCGGACCCGCGGGAAAGCCGACCCGAAGCTGGCGGGCCGCCTCATCAGGGAGCGCGCCGGGCTCTGAACTCCGCGTCGCCTCGGGCCGTCGGGCCGCCGCCGAAAGGCGTGTAGCCGAGGGCCGATCTTCATAAGCTGGGCCGGTGTTCGAGTTCTGGGATTCCTGGCGGGGCGAGATCGAAGGCATCATCGAACGGGTGAGCTCGGTGGTTCCCTCGGACGCGGTGCTGGCGGCGGCGGTCGGCGCCACCATCCTGGTGGGGTGGTGGTTGCTGCGGAAGCTGGTCAGGCTGGCCTTCTACGCCGGGATCGCGGCGGCGGCCGCCTGGTTGTGGTACTTCGGCCTTCCTGCTTGAGGCCCTTTACCCCAAAACCGCCTGCGCCGCCCAGGCCGCCCCCAGACCCCACAGTCCGGCCACTATGTCGTCGGCGGTGATACCGAGCCCCCCCGGCAGGCGCTCCGCCCGCCTCACCAGGGGAAACGCCTTCGTGATGTCGGCTGCCCGAAAGACCGCGAAGCCGATCAGGGCCGGCCACAGCGACACGCCGATCGTGGCCAGGAAGGTACCGGCCGCTTCGTCCACCACTATCCAATTCGGATCCCCCTCGTCGGCGAACCTCCCGCCCGCCCATATCGACAACCCCGTTACCACCACCACCGCCGCCAGCTGAGCCTCCCACCCCACCCGGGCCAGCAACAACGCCGGGATCAAAGCACCCAAGGCACCCACCGTTCCGGCGCCCTCATCCACCCCCCGCAGGCGGCGAAGCACGAACCCGCACCCGAACCACGACGCGATCAACCTGGCCATCCCGGCGAGGGTAGCCCGTCCCTGCCTGCGGTAGTACGAACTCTCTGCCTGTGCGAAAATGGTCGCCCTCGTTCCATCAGTCTATATCTGAGACGGGGCACCAAGTTTGGGCTAGCGTCATAGTTCATATATGATCACGGTTTATGACGAGCGCTAAAAAACTCACACCTATGCAGGGATTCGAGTGGAACATGGTCGATGCCGATCTGTTGGTCCTGCTTGCTCGTGGCCTTGACAATCAACGCAAGAACAAGATGCGTAAGGAGCTGCGCGAAAAGATCGGCGAGGTCTTAAGGGTACCCGTCAAGGATCGTGAGCATCTCGATTGTGCCGAGAGTAACGAGATGTTCGTCATCTTGAAATCGGGAAGTTGCCTGAAACGAGAAAACTTCAAAGACATGCGTCCGTTGCTTCGGCAGGCATTGGTAGCAGGGTGTGCTGCGTTGGAGACCTATGTGGCTGATATCGCTATGGAATATGTGAATTCTGCTCTTCGTGCCGCGGATCCACCAAGGCGATTTCGTAACATCCATATGACTATTGGTGACTGGTTAGAGCATATCCAGCCATTGAAAAACAAAGGTTCGGGTATAAGGAGAATCGTTCAGCCTTATCTTCGTAGAACAAGCAGTACAGCACCGAGTCAGATCGGTGTAGTGCTCGCGACGGTAGGGGTTGAAAGGTGGGCGAAGGATGTGGATAATGCTCGCGGGAAGGAGGGAGGTACTACCGTAAGGGAGTTGGATAGGATCACGGATCGACGCAACCTAATAGTACACACCGGTGACCGCAAGGGTAAGGGCCGAGCAAGCCTTACGATTGAGGACGTAGAGAAGGATATTCAGATCATCAAGGATGTAGCCAACGCTATCAATGTGGTCATGGAGGATCACAAGCCCTGAAGTCTTTCAACCTCTCCGAATTGAAGCTATATCTCAAAAGAAGGCTTCCTTCTGGAGTTGGGACAAGTAGGAAGTGTGCGAACTGTCTAACCGCCGATACTTTCTGATCTGGTGTGATTGCCGCCTGTGGGCATCCGGTGAGCGGATTGCCTGAAGCAGGGCGTAGCCATCTGCCGGCGAGTGCTCTATGATGGGGGTATGGACCTAGGTAGATACATCTGGATGGACGGCCGGATGGTCCCCCACGAGGAGGCCACCGTGCATGTCCTGACGCACGCCTTGCACTACGGGACCGGAGTCTTCGAGGGCATCCGGGCCTACGAAGCCGCCGGAGGGACGGCCGTGTTCCGACTCAAGGAACACATCGACCGCATGATCCGGTCTGCCAAGGCGTACTGCATGGACCCGCCGCACACGTCGGACGAGCTGGTCGAGGCCTGCAAGGAGCTGCTCCGAGTCAACGAGTTCGAATCGGCCTACATCCGGCCGATCATGTTCCTCGGCCTCGGCGCCCTGGGGCTGGACCCCCGCAACGCCGAGATCAACACCGCCATCATCACCTGGAAATGGGGCGCCTACCTGGGCGAGGAGGGGGTCCTCAACGGCATCCGGGTCAAGGTTTCGTCCTGGCGGCGCTTCTCTCAGGACGCCTTTCCCAACGCCAAGGCCACCGGCACGTACATCAATTCCATCCTGGCCAAGCTGGAGGCGGTGAACGACGGATACGACGAGGCCATGCTGCTCAACTCCGACGGGACCCTCTCGGAGGGGTCGGGGGAAAACGTGTTCCTGATCCGGGACGGGGTCGTCTATACCCCTCCTCTGTCCGCAGGCTGCCTCGAAGGGGTGACCCGCGACGCGGTAAAGACCCTGCTGTCCGACGATGGGTACACGGTGGTCGAGAAGGTGTTCCACCGCTCCGACCTCTACTATTGCGACGAGCTGTTCATGACCGGCACGGCGGCCGAGGTGACACCCGTCCGCGAGGTGGACAACCGCACGGTCGGCAACGGACGCCCCGGCCCGGTCACCCGCCGGGCGCAGCAGATCTACGCCGACGCCTACACCGGCAAGCTAGATGCCTACTCCCACTGGCTCCACTACGTCTGAGCAAGGGTCCGGGAGTCCGGCCCCGCCGTTTTCGTCTGTGGGCCTCGCCCGCTCCGAGGCCACGTCCTGATGGGCCGGCAGCCCAACATCGAAGTCCGCGCCGTCGAGCTGCCGGCCGAAGAGCCGGAGCGGGCGGCCGAGCGTAGGTGGACACCGAGCCGCCCGGGCGAGATCACCTCACCGTCCGATATGCCGTCGGGGGGTTCTTTCGGACGCCCCGGCCCGGATACCGGATGGGGGCTGAGGATGATCCGGGCCGCTTCCTTCGCACGAGGCCGGCGGCCCGGGGATCTGGAGAAACTCCTGTGCGCCTTGGTGGGGGCGAGGGCCTCCCATGCCCGCCGGGGACCGACCCGCCGGGATGTGGAGGCGGCGTTGTCCCTGCTGGGCCTGCACGAAGCCGACGAAGAAAGGCCGCCGGAGGGGCTGGCCGAGATACGGGAGAGCTGGCTGGATGCTGCGGCCCACGAGCCGTGGCCGGGCAGGACCGCCCTGGCGTCCATCCCCACCGACCTGCTCGTGGACGCGCCCGATAGGGTGCGGGCCCGCCTCCGGGCCGAGCCGTCCCTGATCGGTTGAGCCCCGCAGCCGCCCGATGAAGATCGTCCGCATGCAGACCCGTGAGGGAATCCGTTACGGCGGGGTGGAGCCCGAAGGCGTCCGTGTCTACCAGGGAACGCCCTTCGTAGCCTGGGAACCGACCGAGGTGTTGGCCGACTTCGAGCAGGTACGGTTGCTGTCGCCGGTGTTTCCCACCAAGGTGGTGGGAGTGGGCGTCAACTACGCCTGTCATGCGGAGCAGACGGGGCGGCCGCCTCCCCGGACGCCGATCATGTTCATGAAGCCGTCCACCGCCGTGATCGGGCCCGGGAAGCCGATAGTCCTTCCCGCCGGGTCGGAGGAGGTGCATCACGAGGCCGAGCTGGCGGTGGTCATGGGCAAGGTAGCCCGCAACGTCGCCGCCGAGGATGCTCTAGGGACGGTACTGGGTTACACGGCCGGCAACGACGTGACCGCCCGCGACCTCGAGCGCCAGGACGAACAGTGGGTCAGGGCCAAGGGTTTCGACACTTTCTGTCCGCTCGGGCCGGCCATCGAGACGGAGTACGACCCGCGCAACGACTTCTCCATCGAGTGCCTGGTGAACGGCGAGGTGCGGCAGGCGGCTTCGATCGACGACATGATCTTCGGCGTGCCCGAGCTGATAGCTTTCGTGAGCTCGGTCATGACGCTGTTGCCCGGCGACGTGATCCTGACCGGCACCCCATCAGGGGCGGGGCCTATCAGGGACGGTGACCAAGTGGAGGTGACGCTCGAAGGGGTGGGCGCCCTCTCGAACCCGGTGGCGGCCCGGTGAGCGCCGCCGAGACCGGCGCGGTCCGGCTCCGGATCGCCCCCTCGCCCACCGGCCATCTCCATATAGGAAACGTGCGGGCCGCCCTCTTCAACTGGCTCTATGCAAGGCGGCGCGGGGGAGTGTTCATAGTCCGCATCGACGACACCGACCAGGCCAGGTCGGACGATCGTTACATCGACGACATCATCGAGGGGTTCCGATGGCTGGGCCTGGATTGGGACGAAGGGATCGGAGTGGGGGGTCCGCACGGAACCTACCGGCAGTCGGACCGGTTCGATCGTTACCGGGCGGCGGCGGAGACCCTGTTGGAGGCCGGCCGGGCCTACTACGACTTCCGGTCGGCGGAGGAGCTGGAGAAGCTGCGCAGGCAGGCCCAAGCGGAGAGGAAACCGCCCGGCTACTACATCCGCCGCCCGCCCGACGCCGACTTCGAGGCGGGGAGGCGCCGGGCGGAGGCCGGGGAGAGGGGGGTGATCCGTTTCTCGACGCCGGGCCGTCCGGTGGAGTTCACGGACCTGGTCCGCGGAGAGGTGCGGTTCGAACCGGACGCCATCGACGACTTCGTGATGCTCCGTTCGGACGGGAGCCCCACCTACCACTTGGCCTCCACGGTGGACGACATCGACTACCGGATTACCCACGTGGCTCGGGGTGAGGACCTGCTGTCTTCCACTCCCAAACACATCCTGCTGACCGAGGCCCTGGGCGCCGAATGGCCCGTCTACGCTCATCTGCCGCTCCTGTTCGGGACGGACAGGCGGAAGCTTTCCAAACGCCACGGGGACACGGCCCTGCGCGCCTATAGGGAGGGGGGATACCTGGCGCCGGCGGTGTTCAACTACATGAGCCTGCTGGGCTGGTCGATGGGTTCCGATGACGAGATCTTCGGTCGGGAGGAGGCGGCGGCGGCCTTCGATCTGACCGCCGTCCAGAAGAGCCCGGCGGTGTTTGACGCCGAGAAGCTGGCCTGGATGAACGGGGTCTACATGCGGGCGATGGCCGGCGGGGAGTTCGTGGACCTGGCCGTCGGCTGCATCGAGCAGGACCTCGGGCGCGGCTTGGACGAGGACGAGCGCCGCCGTCTGGCCGGCCTGGCGCCCCTGGTGCAGGAGCGGGTCAAGCTGACCACCGAGGTGGCTCCGGCGGTCCGTTTCCTGTTCACCGACGTCTCCTACGAAGAGCGGGCCTGGCGCAAGGTCATGAAAGGGGAGGCGGCCCGGGCGCTGGAGGCGGCGCATGAGGCGCTCCGAGCCTTGGAGGATTGGACCACCGCCGGAATCGAGCAGGCGCTGCGGGCCGTGCTGGCGGCCGAGGGCCTGAGCGCCCGCAAGGGTCTGCAGCCGATCAGGGTGGCTATCACCGGGTCGAATATCTCGCCGCCCCTGTTCGAAAGCCTGGCCGCCCTTCCCCAAGGTGCGGCTATCGATAGAATCGCCGCCGCCTCGGAGCGCTTGGCCCGGACGGACAGCTGAAGGTTCTCAAATACGGGTACGTTCGGCATAGAGATCGTCCCGTGTCCAGTTTCGGCCATCCTCATCCGATCCGACATCAGAACGTTCGGCCAACATCAGGAAGTTGGCAAGAGCCGCGGTTTGCTGCTCTAGGCCGCGTTGACCGAAATGCCTCCTCGACGGCGCGTCGTCAGAGGACACCACAAATCGTTGCCCTCTTTCCTGCTTCCGGATTCATTGCTCCTCTCCCTGCCCGTCAGTCTGATACGAAAGGCTCGCGAAGAAAACCAAAGTAGCCCCGATCCACAGATAGGGGTACCGAAGGGTCTCCACCAACAGGCTACAGTCACTATCCGGCCCCCCAAAGGCTGATCCCAAAGCGTCAGCCCAGCAGGTGAAGAACGCCACCATCGCACCGTACACGGCCGCCACCGCTGTGAACACAACTGCACCAGTTACCGCCAGTGCTTTGCCAATATTCCGCACTACTAGTGTTTTGCCAACATCCCGCATTAGTTGTCTTTCCTTTCAATACGAGACCATCCTTCTGACCGATCCCATAACACGTAACGGGCCTCGCTGGTTCAGCCGAGGGCGCGGTCCAAGGCTGATATGAGGCGGTCTATTTCCTTTTCGGTGGTGTAGTGAATGAAGGACATCCGCAGGGCGCCGGTCTCGGGGGAAACTCCCATGCCCTCCAGCAGGCGGGGGGCGTAGAAGTCTCCGACGCCGATCATCATCTTGCGCCGGATCAAGGCCTTCTCCACCTCGGTGATGGGTCGCCGCAGGGGGACGATGGATACGGTGGGGGTGCGCAGGGCGGCGTCGGTGGGGCCGAGCACCCGCACGTCGCTCCGCTCGGCCAGATATGCCAGCAGGCGGGCCAGCAGTTTCGTCTCGCGGGTGCGGAAGAGGTCGTGGACCGCCCGGCCCCGCTCCACCGGGGAGGCGTCCGGCCCCCCGTGGTGGGCGTATATCCCGTCGAGGTAGTCGATGACGCCCGCGCAGGCCGCCGTCTGGGCATGGTCGGGTCCGGCCGGCACCAGCTTGTGGCGGGGGTGGTCGGCGTTGAAGTAATGGCCTTGGTTCTCCAATCGGTCGGCCAGCTCCCGCCGGACGAACATCACCCCCTGGTGCGGCCCCCAGGTCTTGTAGGCGGAGAACAGGTAGACATCCACCCCCAGGGCGCCGATATCCGGCAGGCCGTGCGGGGCGTATGACACACCGTCCACCACCGCATGGGCGCCCGCGCTCGATGCGCGGGCCGCTATCTCGGCCACCGGGTTGACGGCGGCCACCACGTTGGAGGCGTGGGGAAAGATCACCAGGCGGGTGCGGCGGTTGAGCAACCGGTCGAGGTCGGCGGGATCGAGGATCCCAGTCTCCGGGTGCACCCGCCATTCCCTCACCGTTATACCGGCGGCCTCCAAACGCCGCCACACCCCGGCGTTGGCCTCGTGATCCTGGTTGGAGGCGGTGATCTCGTCTCCGGGGCGCAACATGGAGCGGAACGCCTGGGCGAGCACATAGGTGTTCTGGGAGGTGGAAGGCCCGAAGTGGATCTCGTCCGCCCCCACCCCCAGCCAGGCCGCCATCCGTTCGTAGGAGCTCTCCATGGAGGCGGACGCTTCGACGGAGAGCGGGAAGGGGTAGTCGGGCTGAACCTTGGTGCGGCGGTAGAAGTCGGTAAGGCGGTCGATCACCTGTCCGCACACGTATGACCCGCCGGCGTTCTCGAAGTGCGCCCATTCGCGCAGTCGGTCTTCGGAGAAAGCGGGAAACCGGCTGCGGGCGTACTCGACGTCGAGCGGCCTCAGGGGTTTCGTAGGCTCTGTCTCAGGGGGCACGGGTCGGAGTTTGCCACATCAGGACGGGCCGGCGGCCGGGTAGCCGGAGACGGTGGGAGCTTGTCGAGATTCTGCCGACCGGGGCGTGAGCAAACGCCCGGCGGGCCCTCAGATGCGTTCGAGCACGATGACCGGGATGACCCGCGAGGTCTTGGCCTCGTAATCGGCGAACATGGGGTGGTCCTGTTTCTGGCGGCGCCAGATACGCTCCCGCTCTTCTCCCTCGGCGACCCGGGCACTGACCTGGATGGTCTCGGTTCCGACTTCCACCTCGGTGCGGGGGTTGGCTGCCAGGTTGTGGAACCAGTCGGGGTTGGTGTCCGCTCCGGCCTTGGAGGCGAAGACGGCGTAGCCGCCCTCCACGTCCTGGTACATGAGGGGGCTGACCCTGGCAGTGCCCGTCCGGGCGCCGACATGGTGGAGGAGCAGCAACGGCTTGCCTTCGAACATGCCCCCTGCCCGGCCCTCGTTAGCGCGGAACTCCTCTATCACCGCCCGATTCCAGTCGTTCAGATCGCTCATCCGCCCTTCTCCTTGCCGTATGCCGAGGGTGTCCCCGGTCTCAGGCCGGAGGATGGCACAGTCCCGGACTTACCGGAGCGGGAGGTGCCGGAGGACTACTCGGCGGCGGACAGAACGGCGGGATGACCTTCGTGCCGACCTTCGATCCGGGCGATGCTCCTGCCGTTCGCCGCCACCTGGCGGTTCAGGTCGCGGAACTGCAGGTCGATCCGGTCGAACCTCTTCACCAGGAAGCGCCAGAGCAGTGAGCCGCCACCCACGACCAGCACCGGATTGATCCAGAAAGATAGAAAATCCATGTTTACCAGTATACGAATATTCCGAACTTTGCAACCCCCTTGTTCCCCGTGCCTCCGTCATTTCTGTCACACGCCCTCCGTATAGTGTTGATGACGGACAGACGACGGCGCGGCGGCGCCCGCCGAGGTTGGCGCCGCGGGAACTGACGGTTACGGCATCAGGAGGACGATCATGACGAACGGAGAGGTCACCGACCCACAGGAAATCGAGTTTCGACGCCGGTGGTACGAGGCGCACCTCCGCCAAGTCGAACCGAACTATGAACAGGCCTCCGGATGGGTGGAGAAATACTACGCCGGAGCTTCCGAGGCAATAGCAATTCGGGATGCTCTGTCCGTCCACGGAGATCTGGAGCGGTTCAGGCTGGATCTGCAAGCTTGGTCGTCTAAGCCCGACACCGAGGGGTTCAAGGGGGCGGCGGGCGCCGGGTTCGTCCACCTGCTCGTTAAGCACACCGATGATCGCGCCGAGTTGGCCCGGTTGCTCGCCGACGCGCTCACCGCACCCCGGGACCGTTCAGCCGCGGCTCAGAAGCTGGATACGCTGATTGAGCACATTGAGCGGATAAAAGTCGGGAGTGTCCCGGCACCCGGGCATGCCCCCTTCCTGCTTTCCTATTTCTGGGGTCTGGATCAAGACTCTCGGTGGCCGGTGCTCTGGCCCAGCGGCCGCCAGTTTCTTGAGTTTGTGACCGGGCGTCAGCTCCCGAAACCCTCCGGCGAACGCTACCTGCGATATATGGATCAGGCGAGGGATCTCGATGACGATCCCGATCGGTTCCAAGTAGTGGCAGGCTGGTGGGACAGTAACAAACCCGTCTTCTTTGACCAGGTTCTGATGGATCGCTGCGTCTTCGGGATGGAAATTGCCTCAAGCGGGGACTACGGGGACTATGAGAGGGCTCAGGATAACGGATATGTATTGTCCTGTATTTCCCGATACATAAATCGGGAACTGATAGATGATCTTTCCAACATTGTAGGTCAACCATTCAAAAGTAAGAATCCGTTGCCGACATGGGGACGAGGATCGCCTATTCCTCGACCTAACATCTGGACAAGTTGGGGGATCAGAGGTAGTACTATGGGTTTGTATCTGAGCGTAACCAACCAGGGTGCCTCTATCGGGATAAGACCGGGGTGGGTTCGAAAGGGATGGTACTCTGAAGCTAGGGAGATTTTCTCCGATGCCAATGTGGACAGCTTTCGCATTTTTTCTATGGGGCAAACGAATACTGCCAGGGGCGGAGACCTAGGATTGATAGGAGGTCATGGTGAGTCGATCTACGGGCGCGGTTATGAACCCGATCAGCTAGCTGGCTTAGACCTCCGCGCCGAGATAATAGAGGTGGCGTATGCGGCTCGACCAGTGATCGAAGCTCTGGTCGATTTGGCCGACAGCAATCCTCGAGTTACCCCCAGTACTAATGATATGCTCGTGCCCATTGTCAAGCAGTTTCTCCAAGAGACTGGCTACCCAGATGAGCGTGATGTCGAAAACAAGGAAATCCAACCGACGTTCCGGCAGATGCTTCTTTCTGACAACCTGCCTGTGGCTGAGCGCTCCGACCTTCGGAAGATATGGTCGGGCCAAAAGAACGGATATGGACACCCTGGTGTTCAGCCCGCTTTGCATGCCTCGGTCAAGAACGCTGCCGACGCCGAGTACCAACGGATCCTCAATACCTTCGACTTCTTGTGCTGGGGCGAAGGCGACGACGCTGATCGGATCGACGCGGTGCTGGATGATTCGTCCTACAAGGTGCGTGGATTGGGCGAATCGGTCGTTCTCAAGCTGCTGGCCATCTGCCATCCGGACCGCTATCTGTGCGTCTATCCCTACCGGGGTACCCGGGGGAAGCTGCGGATGCTGAGAGTTCTCGGGCTCGAGGAACCATCCCGAGAGGCCAGTATCGGACGCAGGCACGTCGAGGCGAACGACCGGCTTCGGGAACGGCTCAAGCCCTTCTTCCCCGACGATCCGTGGGGCATGATGAAGTTCCTCTACTGGTATGCCGACCGGAAAGATGAGCTTTCCACTCCTGTCGGCGAGCCGGACGACCCTATCAAGGAGGCCGCCGAGGACCTGTTGGTAGACCGGCGTTTCCTGGATGACATCGTGGAGCTGTTGGAGGACAAGGGGCAGGTGATCCTCTACGGGCCGCCCGGCACCGGCAAGACCTACCTGGCGCAGAGGTTGGCCAAAGCTATGGCGCCCGACTCCGACTACCGGGCTCTCGTGCAGTTCCATCCTTCCACCTCCTACGAGGACTTCTTCGAGGGCTATCGGCCCGATCCGACTGCGGACGGAGGGATCAGCTACCAGCTGACGCACGGTCCGCTGGCCCGCATGGCCAAACACGCCGAAGAGCACCCGAGACGTAGGCACGTCATGGTCATCGACGAGATCAACCGGGCCAATCTGCCCCGGGTGTTGGGCGAGCTGCTGTTCCTATTCGAGTATCGGGACGAGTGGGTGTCCACCCTGTACCGGGCCGACGAAGAGTTCAACCTGCCCAAATCCATCTGGTTCATCGGCACCATGAACACCGCCGACCGGTCGATCGCGCTGGTGGACGCCGCCCTCCGCCGGCGCTTTCACTTCGTACCCTTCTTCCCCGACCGCGGCCCCACCGAAGGGTTGCTCGAACGTTGGCTGGGACGAAAAGGCCAACCCGCATGGGTGGGCGAGCTGGTGGCCATGGTCAACAGCGAGCTGACCGAAAAGCTGAGCGTCGACCTCCAGCTAGGTGCCAGCCACTTCATGCGGGAGGGTTATCTGTCCGAGCCCGGAGAGGACGACCAGCTGTTGCGGAGGATCTGGGAATACAACATCGAACCCTTCATCGAGGACCAGTTTTACGGTGAACAGGACCGGATCAAGAGTTTCCGTTTCGGGAGGGTGATGTCCCGCTATCGCTCATCGGTCGAACCCGACCAATCTGAGGACGGGCCAGACGAGCAGGGCGGGATGCCGTGACGTGATCGACCTACCCACGCTTCACGAATACCAGTCCGCCGAGGTCCGCCTGTCGGACCGCCAAGCCCGGTTGCTCGCCGCCACCGGTTACCTGACGGTCTCCCCGCATCCCGATCCCGGGATCTGGCAGGTGAAGGCCCGCCAGTACGTGGGGTCCTTGGTGGTGGACGACATACGGATCCTGGTACGGCCCAAGATCAAACCCGAGAACCTGTTCCTCCTGCTCGAGGTGGGTCTCCCGGAACGGGCCTGGCAGAAGGAGGTCTTCGACTACCACACCCATGACGACCTGCTCCGTTCCATAGTGTCGTTCTTCGCCTGCACGGTAGAGACCACCCTCGCCCGCGGCCTGTTCCATTCCTATCGGGAGCAGAACGAGGACCTGAATACCATCCGGGGCCGGATCGACTTCGGGAGGCAGCTGGCCCGCGCCAGCCTGCCCCTTCCCGTCGCCT
Source organism: uncultured Acidimicrobiia bacterium (assembly GCA_958295745.1). GTDB lineage: Bacteria > Actinomycetota > Acidimicrobiia > Spongiisociales > Spongiisociaceae > CATQHD01. The sequence continues at coordinate 1,622,193 of OY282370.1, forward strand.
GCAGGTACGAGGAGTTCACCGCCGATGTGGCCGAGAACCGCTACCTGAAGGCCGCCATCCGCCGCTCGCTGCGAGTGGCGGGGGTGCCGGCGGTCGACCGGCGTCGGCTGATGCGCGAGCTGGTCGCCATGGAAGAGGTGTCCGACGCCGCGGTGCGGGGCGGCGACCTCGACCATATCGACTTCACCCGGCTCAACCAGCATTACCGGCCCGCCCTCCGCCTAGCCCGGCTGCTGTTGGACAACCTGACCCTCGTAGACCAGCGGGGCGCTACGACTGCTTCCTCGTTCATGGTGGACATGAACGATCTCTTCGAGCGGTTCGTCACCGAGCGTTTGCGCCGCGCCCTGCAGGGCAGGCTGGCAGTGGAGAGCCAGAAGTGGATGCACCTCGACGTGGAGAACAAGGTGAGCATGAGACCCGACCTCGTGTTCCATCGCCCCGGTTCTGTTTCATCCGTTTACGTAGGCGACATCAAGTACAAGCTCGCAGACGACGCCCAAGGCCACCACGCCGATTACTACCAGCTGCTGGCCTACACCACCGCCCTCGACCTCCCCGAAGGGGTCCTGATCTACTGCCGGTCCGACAGCGGCCGCCCCGCCGGGGAGATCACGGTGCGCCACTCCGGGAAGAGGCTGGCGGTCCGGGCGGTGGACCTCACCGGCCCTCCTGCCGAGGTGGCGGCGGAGATCGAGCGCCTAGCCGACTGGATCGCCGACCGGGCCCACCCGGCCCCGCTCTCTCTCGCCGGATAGGCGCCTTACATAGGAGGCCGCGCTCCAAGGCACTTCCGTCCATCCAATATATCTGCAGGCGCGGGTTTGCTCGTTATGCTCCGGTTATGGCTCACCTGCAACTGCGTCCGCTCGGCGTCGGTGAGATCATCGACGCAACCTTCACACTCTATCGTCGGCGCTTCGGCCCGATGATGATGATCGCCCTGGCTTTGGGGGTGATTCCTTTCGCACTCAGTCTGATCGGGGATTGCACCATCACGAGCACCCAGGACTTCGCCTGTGGGAACTTCTTGGGCTGGGTCGGACTGGTTGCCTTTGCGGTATCGACGTTCGTGGCGGTCTTCGCCGCCATCCTGGTGGCCGCCTCCGCCTACGCCGACCTTCCCCCCGACTGGAGGGGAGCAACGGGGGTCGCGCTTCAGAACATCATTCCGATCGCGGCCGCCGCCATCGTATCCGGCGTCGTGGCCGCCTTAGGCTTTATCGCCCTGATCGTTCCCGGGATTATCCTGGTGATCTCGTTCGAGTGGTACGGCGCGGCGTTGATGATCGAGAGGGTGGGGCCGATGGCGAGCCTCGGCCGTTCATGGCGTCTGGTCGCCGGTGAGCGTTGGCGGCTGTTCTGGGTGGTGTTGCTCTTGATCCTCATCTCGGTCATCGTGTTCTGGATCATCGGGATTGTCCTGTACTTCCTGATGTCGGGTCTCTTCGGCGCTGGCGACGGCTTCGCCTTCTACTTCATGAGCCAGATCGTTACCTTGCTGTTAATCCCGATGAGCGCCGCGTTTACGACGGTCGTCTACCTCGATCTGCGGGTGCGCAAGGAAGGCCTAAACAAGGAAGGGCTCGCCGCCCAACTGTCCGGCGGGAACTGATCCACCCGGTCAGTTTTCGAGCTTCGCCGGAGGCCCGCACGCTTGTCGGTAGAGCATCGACGGGTTGCTGCGGTGTCGGTGGAGGTCGAGCGCCTGGCCGACTGGATCGCCGCCCGGGCCCATCCGGCCACCTCGCTCTCGTCGTATAGAGCCGGACAGAGGAGACCTCCACGAGGCATTCCGATCGTCCGCCTGCCTGCCGCAGGCTCGACCTCCCCTGTATTCTCTGGTTATGGCTCAACTGCAGCTACGTCCGCTCGGCGTCGGTGGGATCATCGACGCAACTTTCACCCTCTATCGTCGGCGCTTCGGCCCGATGATGAAGGTCGCCCTGGTATTGGGGGTGATTCCGTTCGCCATCACCCTATTCGGGGATTGCACCACCACGAGCACCTATAGCTTCGCCTGTGGAAACTTCCTGGGCTGGATCGGGTTGTCCGTGTTCTGGATCATGCTTACCGTGGCCACCTTCGCGTCTTACCTGATAGCCGCCGGCGCCTACACGGACTTTGCTTTCGACCGGCGAAGGGCTGCGCGCCTTGCGATCCAGAAGATAGTGCCGATCGTGGCAGCGACCAGCGTGTTCTGCGTCGTGGTCGGTATCGGTACCGGTACCTTCCTGTTGATCGTTCCCGGCGTCATCATGATGGTCTCAATCGTGGCGGTCTCGCTCGGGATGTACGGTCCTGCGCTGATCATCGAAGAGCTGGGGCCAATGGCGAGCCTAGGCCGCTCGTGGCGTCTGGTCTCGGGCGAGCGTTGGCGGCTGTTCCTGGCGGGTTTGGTCGTCGTCGTCATCATGATCATCGGGTTCTGGATCAGCTGGTGGGTACTTTTCTGGATGTTGGGCATCTTCGGTGCCGGCGCCGGTTTCGCCCCCTACTTCTCGAGGCAGATCGTTACCTTGCTGACGATCCCGCTGACCGCTGCATTCACGACGGTCGTTTACCTCGATCTGCGGGTGCGCAAGGAAGGCCTAGACAAGGAAGGGCTCGTAGCCCAGTTGTCCGGCGGGAGCTGATCCACCCGGACAATTTCAAGCTTTCACCGGAAGCCCGCGCCTTCGGGGAGGCCTGTCGGTAGAGCATCGACAGGTTGCTGTGGTGTCGGCGGATTTCGAGCGCCTGGCCGACTGGATAGCCGCCCCAGCCCACCCGGACGCTTCGCTCTCGTCGTATAGAGCCGGGCAGAGGAGACTTCCACCGAGGCATTCCGATCGTCCGCCTGCATACCGCAGGCTCGACCGTCCCTTGTATGCTCCGATCATGGCTCAATTGCAGCTGCGTCCGCTCGGCGTCGGTGGGATCATCGACGCAACGATCACCCTCTATCGTCGGCGCTTCGGCCCGATGATGATGATCGTCCTGGTTTTGGGGGTGATTCCGTTCGCCCTCAGTCTCGGAAGGTGTACGGTCGATAGGTCCCAGATGTCCGATCCCGTCACCTGCGGAAACGCCTTGGGCTGGGTCGGACTGATCGCTTTTTCGGTAGTGACGTTCGTGGCGGCCTTCGCCGCCATCCTGGTGGCCGCCTCTGCCTACGCCGACCTTCCCGCCGACTGGATGGGGGCAACGCGGGCCGCGCTTCGGAACATCGTTCCGATCGTGGTCGCCAGCATTGTGTTCTACATCGTGGTCGGTATCGGTACCCTCCTGTTGATCGTTCCCGGGATCATCCTGGGGATCTCGTTCGGGTGGTACGACGCGGCGTTGATGATCGAGAGGGCGGGGCCGATGGCGAGCCTCGGCCGTTCATGGCGTCTGGTCGCCGGTGAGCGTTGGCGGTTGTTCTGGGCAGGGTTGCTCATGCTCATCATCGCAACCATCGTGTTCGGGATCATCGGGGTGGTCGTCTATCTAGTGATCTATGGTCTCTTCGTTGTGAGCGACGGTTACGCGTCCTACCTGGCTCAGCAGGCCGTCGCCTTGCTGACGATCCCGCTGATCGCTGCATTCACGACGGTCGTCTACCTCGATCTGCGGGTGCGCAAGGAAGGCCTAGACAAGGAAGGGCTCGTAGCCCAGCTGTCCGGCGGGAGCTGATCCACCCGGACAAGGCGACCTCCACCGAGGCATCCGATCGTCCGCCTGCCTGTTTGCAGGGACCTGGACCACCCCTGGTATGCTTCGGTCATGGCTCAACTACAACTACGTCCGCTCGGCGTCGGTGAGATCATCGACGCAACCGTCACCCTCTATCGTCGGCGCTTCGGCCCGATGATGATGATCGCCCTGATATGGGGGGTGATTCCGTTCGCCATCACCCTGTTCGGGGATTGCACCGTCAGGAGCACCCAGGACATCGCCTGTGGAAACTTCCTGGGCTGGATCGGGTTGCCCCTGTTCTGGATCATGATTACCGCGGCTACCTTCGCGTCCTACCTGATAGCCGCCGGCGCCTACACGGACCTTGCTTTCGACCGGCGGAGGGCTGCGCGCCTCGCGATCGGGAAGATCGTGCCGATCGTGGCGGCGACCATCGTGTTCTACATCGTGGCCGGTATCGGGTTCGTTCTGTTGATCGTTCCCGGCATCATCATGGTGGTCTCGCTCGGGATGTACGGTCCTGCGCTGATGGTCGAGAGGGTGGGGCCGATGGCGAGCCTCGGCCGCTCGTGGCGTCTGGTCTCCGGCGAGCGTTGGCGGCTGTTCCTGGCGGGGTTGCTCATGCTCATCATCTCGATCATCGTGTTCGGGATCATCGGGCTTGTCCTTTACTTCCTGATAGCGGGCCTCTTCGGCGCCAGCGACGGCTTCGCCTCCTACCTCTCGAGGCAGATCGTTACCTTGCTGACGATCCCGATGAGCGCCGCGTTCGCGACGGTCGTCTACCTCGACCTGCGGGTGCGCAAGGAAGGCCTCGACAAGGAAGGCCTCGCCGTCCAGCTGTCCGGCGGGAACTGATCCACCCGGACAGCTTCGAGCTTCGCCGGAAGCCCGCACATCGGGGACGCTTGCCGGTAGAGCATCGCCGGGTTGTTGTGGTGTCGGCGTAGAATCCCCCCATATATCGCAGGCCCCGTCGTCCAGAGGCCTAGGACGCCGGCCTTTCAAGCCGGAAACGCGGGTTCGAATCCCGTCGGGGCCACCACCGACCGCCAGGAATGGCGGTCAGACCACGGGCAACCCCTCGGCGATCGCGGCTCGGTGGAGTTGGGTGTCCAGGGTTGCCAGGGGTGCTCGGCGTCTGACGGCCAGTTCCAGGTAGAGGCTGTCGTAGAAAGTCAATCTATGTGCTCTGGCCAGGTCCAGAGTCATGTCGAGGTCCGGGTTCGTGTCGGTCTGGATCGGCAGTCCATAAACTATTCGGAGACGCTTTTTGGTCTGCTCGACGGATAGTCGTCCTCGCCGTTCTCCGACAAGCAGTACGTTGCGCAGCTCCAGATGCCAGAGTCGGGGCACGACCGCCCCGCTTTTTTTGATGCGTATGAGCCCTCTTCCCGCCCGCTCGTCCTCCTTCTCGTCGTCGAACAGCCAGGCCGCGGCCAGAGACACATCGAGAACGCACGATCTCAATAGCGGTGGCCTTCGTGACGGGCGGCAAGTATTTCCTCCCTAGTCATCTTGATCCCGAGCCGTTTCGATTCGGCGCGTAGTGCCCGGACCCGTTCCACCGCCTCGCTGTAGTCGGCGCTCTCTTGTACGTGGGCGGGCACCAGATGCGCGACGGTCTTGCCGTGGCGGGTGATGGCGATGGTCTCCCCCTGCTCGGCCAAGCGGAGGAACTCGGCCAGGCGCGCTTTGGCTTGGGTGGCTTGGACTGTACGCATGATACCAACCGGTTGATCTGACCGGTCAATTATATGGGCAAACCGGCAGTGGCGCAAGCCGTTTTGCGGAGACGGCAATCGTTCTGTCGACATACGGTGCGTGATCTGGTAGATTTCGTGGCCGGTCGGGAGTGGTGTAATCGGCAGCACAACAGGTTCTGGCCCTGTCAGTAGGGGTTCGAGTCCTCTCTCCCGAGCCGGTTGGCCGGTACATCCAGTGCCGGCCGCACGCAGCGGCCCCGTCGTCTAGGGGCCTAGGACGCCGCCCTCTCAAGGCGGAAACGCCAGTTCAAATCTGGTCGGGGCTGCGACGAGAACGGTCCGGTCGGGCGCGCCGTCTTGGGGTGAACGACCGGGCTTTTCTTTGTTGTGGGGGCCTGTTCACCGTGTCTCGGTTGGAGTGAACACCCTCAACTCGACACCCTCAGCCCGACTTGTCGACTATCCAGAGATCGGCCACGTCCAGATCGGCCCACGTTCATCCCGGTTCTTCCCGTCCGCAGCAAGGTGCCGTCTCCTCTTCGAATCTGGTCGGGGCTGCGACGAGAACGGTCCGGTCGGGCGCGCCGTCTAGGGGTGAACACCCTCATCCCGACACCCTCAGCCCGACTTGTCGACTATCCAGAGATCGGCCACGTTCGTTCCGGTTCTTCCCGTCCGCAGCAAGGCGCCGGCCTGTTCCAGGTAAGGGTAGGAGTCGCATTCGTTCAGATGACGGCGGGCCGGGGCGGGGTCGTTGACCGTGGCGCCGTCCACGCATCCCCCGGCGGCGTCGGTGGGGCCGTCTATCCCGTCGGTTCCGAAAGCCAGGAACCGGTGGGAGGTCCCCGCTATTTCTATGGCGGCGGCCAGGGCGGCATGTTGGTTGCGGCCTCCGCGTCCGCGGCCGGTCACCTCCACGGTCGTCTCGCCGACCAGCACCCGGGCGGTGCCTTCGGGGGTGGCGGCGAGGGCGCGCCGTACCGCCTCACGCGCCTGCCCCGCCAAGGGAACGGGGTCGAGCACCGCTTCCAACCCCGCCTCCGACAGGTGTCGGGCGGCGGCCCTTCCCGCCGTGAAACCGTCGGCCAGGATCAACGCGCGGTGCGCGGCGGGCGGTTCCTGTACGGACGGCGCCGCGGGCCGATCCGATGCTCGTATCAGGTCGGCCGCCCGCCCGCCGATCGAGTACCGGTCGAGCAGCTCGGCCGGGCCGGCCTCCGAAGGCGGGGGCGGCACGGTGGGGCCGGACGCCACGACCGCCGGGTCGCGGCCGGCGTCGGAGACGATCAGCGTCACCACCCGCCCGCGGCATCCGGCGGCCAGGCGGCCTCCCTTTACCTTCGACACCGCCCGGCGTACCTCGTTGATCGCCCCGATGGGGGCGCCGGATCGGATGAGCCTGTCGTTCAGGTCCTGCAGGTCGTCGAGGGTAAGGCCCGCCGCGGGGGCCTCCATCAGCGCCGACCCGCCGCCCGACGCCAAGGACAACAGCATCTCGCCCCGGCCCATCCCCTCCGCCAAGGCGATGGCCGCATGCGCCGCCCGCACGCTGTGGCGGTCGGGAATCGGGTGGCCGGACACGATCAGCTCCGCCCACTCCGGGGCATCACCCGCTTCGTCGGTGACCACCAGCCCCCGGGAGATGAAAGACCCCAGGACCTGGCCGGCCCCCCGGCTCATACCGAGGGCCGCCTTCCCGAAGGCCAGCACCACCGCCCCCTCCGCCGGAATCGGCTCCCCGCCCACCAGGACCCCCCCCTCGCTCCGGCTCAGCGCCTCGCGGACCAGCCGGTCCGGGGCGGCGGCCTCCAGAGCGGCGTCCACCGCGCCCAGCAGGCGGCGAGCCGCAGCAGGATGGGACGAACGCAGATCATCCAACCGCCCGGCCGCGAGATCCGTCATCCGTTCCGTCCCATCAGGGGGTGATCCTCTTGAACTCCTCCGCCTCGGGGATGCCCGCCGCCGCTCCGACCGCCCCGGCCCGGGTGTGTATCTCGGCCCGGAAGGCCTCGGTGGCCTCCGCAGATCGGCCGGCTCCGTCCATCGTGGTGACGGCCTGGCTGGAGTGGGCCAGCAGCGCCTCTACTTTCCGGTCGACGAAGCCGGTCACGTCCTCCCGGTGGTCGGGCCGGTCGGCAGCCCATAGAAGGAGGGCGGCGGGGCGGTGATGGGTGACGCCCCCTTCCAGCTGCTCGGGGAAGAAGAGATGGTCGCGGGCCGCCACCACCCCGTCCACGGCAGCCCACCCGGCGGCGCGGTGGTCAGGATGCAGCATGTAGCGGCGCCACGGGTCGTGGGACAGCACCACGTCGGGCCGCACGCGGCGGATCCGGCCGCATATCTCGGCCCGCAGCTCCATCGTGTATTCCAGCTCCCCGTCCACGCGGCCCAGGTTGACCGTCTCGGCCACCCCCAGAGCCTCGGCGGCCCGGCGCTGCTCCTCCGCCCTGATCCGCACCAGCTCGGCGGGCGAAGCAGCCGGGTCCCAAGCGCCCTTCGATCCGTCGGTGATCACCAGGATCGTGACATGGGCGCCGCCCGCCGCCCATTTGGCGAGGGTGGCGCCCGCCCCGAACTCGGCGTCGTCGGGATGGGCCCCTATAGCCAGCACCCGGCGGGGCAGGGGCAAATCGGCGGTGGCCCGTTCCGACCCGGTGCGGTAGTCGACCATGAACCGAGCCTACGCGGATTTCCCTCCCCTTTTGCTGCGCCGCTCTAAGGCACGGCGCGCCGCCGCCGGTGTCAAAAGCACCCGCGGACGTGATGCGATCCGAGGTTTTCCCGGCGCGGAGCGGCGTTTGATGCTATAAGAGGGGTAGCGAACGCAGGAGGTGAGGCTAGGTGTACCCATCCGCATTCGAATATTCGGCGCCCGGGACCCTCGATGAGGCCCTGTCGGCCCTCGGCGAGGCGGGGGACGAGGGACGGGTGCTGGCCGGAGGCCAGAGCCTCATTCCGATGATGAAGCTGGGTTTGGCCGCGCCCGGTTGCCTGATCGACATCAACGGTCTGTCCGAGCTTTCTTATATACGCGAGTCCAACGGCGACTTGGCCATCGGCGCCCTCGCCCGGCATGCCGACGTAGCGGCCTCCGACTTGGTGGGCCGGACCAACGGAACCCTGGCGGCGGCGGCGCCTTGGATATCCGACCCCTTGGTGCGCAACCGGGGCACCGTGTGCGGGTCGGTGGCCCACTGCGATCCGGAAGGGGACTGGAACTCGGTCATGCTGGCGGTCGGCGCCTCGGTGGTGGCCAGATCGGCGGCGAAGAGGAGAAAGAATCGGGAGAGGGTGATACCCATCGCCGACTTCGTGGCAGGCCCCTTCACCAACTCGCTCAACCCCGGAGAGATGGTCGCCGAGGTGAGGGTGCCCAAGTACCGGGGCGCGGCAGGGGGGGCGTATCTCAAGCTGGAGCGCAAGATCGGCGACTACGCCACCGTCGGGGTGGCCGCCCATCTGGCGCTCGACGCGGCGGGGAACGTGGCCGAGGCCGGACTGGCGCTCACCTCGGTTCATCAACACAACCTCAAGGTGACCGAAGCCGAGGCGCTGATGGCGGGGCAGACGCCGAGCCCCGAGCTCTTCGCCGAGGCCGCGGAGGCGGCGGCCCGGAGCTGTGATCCCGAAAGCGACATACGCGGCCCGGCCGACTTCAAGCGGGCGGTGGTGGCCGAGTACACCCGGCGCGGATTCGCGGCGGCATTGAAACAGGCGCGAGGGGAGGGCTGATGCAGATCAACGTAACCATCAACGGGACCGGCGAGACCAGGGACGTAGAATCCCGGCGTCTGCTGGTCGATTTCATTCGTACAGATCTCGGCATGACCGGCACCCATATCGGCTGCGACACGACTTCGTGCGGGGCTTGTACGGTGCTGCTGGACGGCAAGCCGGTCAAGTCCTGCACCGTGTTGGCGGTGCAGGCCGACGGCCATGAGGTCACCACCGTGGAGGGACTCGGACAGAACGGGGAGCTCCACCCGATACAGGGGGCGTTCAAGGAGCACCACGGCCTTCAGTGCGGTTTCTGCACCCCGGGCATGATGCTGGTGGGCGCCTCCCTCCTCGAGAACAACCCGAGCCCGACCGACGAAGAGGTCCGTTGGGCGATTTCCGGCAACTTATGCCGGTGCACGGGGTATATGAACATCGTGGCGGCCATCCAGGCGGCCGGGGGAGATGGGAGCTGATATGTCCACAGTTCACGAGCTGCGCACCAGCCCGGAGATAGGCGGGGTAGGCCACTCCGTCCTTCGCAAGGAGGACGACCGGTTCATCCGGGGGGCGGGCAGCTACATCGACGATCTGACCCTTCCCGGCATGCTCCACATGGCGATCCTGCGTTCCCCCGTGGCCCATGCCCGGATCGGGTCCATCGACTCCTCGGCGGCGACCGCCTTGGACGGAGTGCTGGCGGTGGTCACCGGCGAGGCCTTGGCCGCCCACGGTCTGGCCTGGATGCCCACCCTGTCGGGCGACACCCAGGCGGTGCTGGCCACCGACAAGGTGCGGTTCCAGGGTCAGGAAGTGGCCGCGGTAATCGCCGCCGACCCCTACACCGCCGCCGACGCGGTGAAGCTGATCGAGGTCGAATACGAGGATCTGGAGGCCATCACCACCCCCCAGCAGTCCCTTTCGACCGACACCCTCATCAGGGACGACAAGGAAGGTCAGACCGACAACACGGCGTATACGTGGGAGGCCGGGGACCAGGACGCCGCCGACGCCGCCTTCGCGGCGGCCGCCAGGGTGGTGAGCCTCGACACCCACTATCCGCGTTCCCACCCCGCGCCCTTGGAGACCTGCGGGGTTGTGGCGGATGTGAACTCGATCACGGGGCAGGCCACCATCTACATGACCAGCCAGGCCCCCCACGCCATCCGGACGGTGTTCGCTCTGGTGGCGGGGCTCCCCGAGGAGAAGATCCGAATCGTCACCCGCGACATCGGGGGAGGGTTCGGCAACAAGGTGCCGGTGTATCCGGGGTATGTGGTGGCCACGGCCGCCTCCTTGCTGATCGGCAAGCCGGTCAAATGGATCGAGTCGCGGACCGAGAACCTGATATCCACCGGGTTCGCCCGCGACTTCCACATGCACGCCGAGCTGGCCATCGACGGGGAAAACCGGATCACCGCCATGCGGGCCGACATCCTCTCCGATCAGGGGGCCTTCTATTCGGATGCCCAGCCCTCCAAGTTCCGGGCGGGCCTGTTCCACATCTGCACGGGCAGCTATGACTTCCCGGCGGCCCACGTGACCGCCAAAGGCGCCTACACCAACAAGGCACCCGGAGGGGTGGCCTACCGGTGCTCGTTCCGGGTTACCGAGGCCTCCTACCTGATCGAGCGGCTGGTGGACAACGCCGCCCACGAGGTGGGCATGGATCCGGCCGACTTCCGGTCGCTCAACTTCATCGGGGCCGACCAGTTCCCCTACCTGTCGCCCACCGGGTTCGTATACGACTCGGGCGACTACCACGGGGCGATGGACATGGCCAAGGAGCTGATCGACTACGACGGCTGGCGGGCCCGCCAAGCGGAACAGAACTCCGATCCCGGCGCCGACAAGCTGATCGGCATCGGGATTGCCTCCTTCACCGAGGTGGTGGGGGCGGGCAACTCCCGGGAGTTCGACATCCTGGGCCTCAAGATGTTCGACTCCGCCGAGCTGCGGGTGCACCCCACCGGCAAGGCCATCCTCAAGCTTGGCGTTCAGACCCAGGGCCAGGGGCACGAGACCACCTTCGCCCAGATCGTGGCGGAGGAGCTCGGGATCCCGTATTCGGACATCAAGGTCCAGTACGGCGACACCGACAACACCCCCTACGGCCTCGGGACCTACGCCTCCCGTTCCACCCCGGTGGGCGGGGCGGCCACGGCGGTGGTGTCCCGCAAGTTGAGGGCCAAGGCCCGGAAGCTGGCCGCCCACCTGCTGGAAGCCGCCGAAGAGGACCTCGAATGGGAACCCGGCAAGTTCACCGTGAGGGGCACCGACCAGAGCGTCACCATTCAGGACGCGGCCTTCGCCGCCTACACCAACCACCCCGAGGGGATGGAGGCGGGCCTCGAAGGCGTGACCTATTACGACCCCCCCAACATGACGTATCCCTTCGGCACCTATATCGTGGTGGTGGAGGTGGACACCGGCGACGGCACCTGGAAGGTGTTGGACATGGCGGCGGTGGACGACTGCGGGGTGCGCATCAACCCGATGATCGTGGAAGGCCAGATCACCGGGGGGCTGACCGAAGGGTTCGCCAAGGCCAACATGCAGTGGATCACCTTCGACGACGACGGCAACTGCATCGGGTCCAATTTCATGGACTACCTGGTGCCGACCGCCTGGGAGACCCCCCGCTACAAACTGGGCGAGACCGTTACCCCGTCACCCCATCATCCGATCGGGGCCAAGGGCGTGGGCGAGTCGGCCACGGTGGGCTCCCCGGCCGCCTTCACCAACGCGGTGGTGGACGCGCTCCGGTCGCGGGGCGTTACCAACATCGACATGCCGGTGCTCCCGCACCGGGTGTGGGGCGCCCTCAACGGGGTGGATGTGAGCCCCTGACCCTGCGGTTCCCGATCCGGCTCGGGATCGGCGATGAAGCGCCGGAGTGAAGGCAGTAGATGAATCTGCTGGCCAGGGCGGCGCGCCTTCAGGAGGAAGGCAGGCCGTTCGCGTTGGCCACCGTCACCTGGGTGCGGGGGCCCTCGTCGGGCAAGGGAGGATCGAAGGCGATCATCCATCCCGACGGCCGGGTGGAGGGCTGGCTGGGAGGTGCCTGCGCCACCCCCACCGTGGTACGCCACGCGCTGGAAGCCCTCGGCGACGGCGCCGCCCGGGTGCTGATGCTGGGCGAGGAAGACTACCGTCAGGAGGTCGCCAAGGTGGCGATGGCCTGCGACAGCGAAGGGGCCATGGAGGTGTTCGTGGAGCCGATCCTGCCCGCCCCCCACCTGTTGGTGGCGGGGGTATCTCCGATGACCGAGACCCTGCGGCGGCTGGCCGAGGTGATCGGCTGGCGGGCCGAGACCGTCTCCGAGGTCGGCGACATCGGGCGGGCCGGGGAACGTTCCTACGTCGTGGCGGCCACCCAGGGCAACTTCGACGAACCCGCTTTGGAGTCGGCCTTGGCCACCCCGGCGGCCTACGTGGGCTTGGTGGCCTCCCAGAAGCGGGCCTCGTCGGTGATGGCCTGGCTGCGGGAGCGGGGGGTGTCGGATGAGGCCCTGGCCAGGGTGCACGCCCCCGCCGGACTCGACCTCGGTTCCACCTCCCACGAGGAGATAGCGGTCTCGGTGCTGGCCGAGCTGGTGGCGTTCAAGGCGGTGGGGGCGGGGGCGCAGGTCGTTCAGGTGGACCTTCCGCCCCAAGCGACCGACCCGGTGTGCGGCATGTCGGTGGACGTCGCCGCGGCCCGTTTCGTCAGCAACCGCGAGGGAGAGCAGGTCTACTTCTGCGCGGCCGGCTGCCAGCGCGCTTTCGAATCAGACCCGGCGGCCTACCCGACGCCGTAAGGCATTCGCAGCCCGCGGCGTGGTTGTCCTGGATTGGACCAGGCCGGTCAGGCGGCGCTTACCGGCAACCGGCTGCGCTCGACGATGATCCGGTCCTCGTTCTTACGTGCCTGCGCCAAGTCATAGGCGGCCTGCCGCCGCATCCAGAACTCCGCATTGGACCATCCCGCCTTCTCGAACCGGATGGCCATCTCCGGGGAGATCCCCGCCCGCCCGTTCAGCACACGCGACAGGGTATGCCGCGCAACTCCGAGTATTTCCGCTGCTTCGGTGACGCTGAGTCCGAGGGGAACCAAGCAGTTCTCCTTGATGCTGAAGCCCGGATGTGACGGTGATTTCATAGCCATTTTTTCTTCCTTCGTCGTTGCTTTTTTGTTAGTGGTAGTCCATCAGATCAACGTCGTAAGCATCTCCATCTTTGAATCGGAAGACTATCCGCCAGTTGGCTGAGATCCTTATGCCCCATAGTCCTTGCATATTCCCCTTCAAAGGATGCAATCGATATTTGGGAAGGTCCATATCCGAAATATTTTGAGCGGAATCGAGGTCCGACAAAGCATTATAGATACGGTTCACCTGTTCAGGGGGTACCTTGCTGGTTTTATTATGTTTATAGACCTGCTTAAGTCCTTTGTGTCGGATTGTATTGATCATTTGTCCCTCCTGACGGGCATCAATCAACAAGCTTGACCGAACGAGTGGTCAAGACAAGCCTTACATATTAGTAATTATACCGTGTAGCGGTACACACGTCAAGCCGGCCGTCGCGGCAAGGGTTAGGGAGGTTCGACGACCGGAGGTCCGGTTCTTACTCGATGACGCCTCGTCCGGCCAGTATGTCTTCCAGCGGGGTTGGCGGTTTCGCGGTCTCGGACCACTCGGCCAGCTGGATCAGGGTTCCGTGGGCGGAGGACGGGTGGATGAAGCACTCGCTCCAACCGCCCGGTTCCACGTGCAGACCGACCACCTTCAGCCCGGCCTCCTCCGCCCGCCGGGTCGCCTCTTCCACCGACGACACCTTGAAGGTCAGGTGGTGAAGGCCCTCGCCCCGGGACCGGAGGAACCGCCACAGGAAGCAGTCATCCGTTACGGGGGCCAGGGCTTCTACCTTGGCGCCGCCGGGCAGCCGGTAATGGATCCACCTGTAGCCGGCATGTACGTCTTCCTCGCCCGTCATGTAGGCGCCGCCCAGCAGCTCGAAGAGCCGGGAGGCGGCGGCCAAGTCGTGGACCGCCAAGGCCACATGGTCGAATTTCTCGATTAGGTCGGCCAGCGGTTCGAGGTCCGGGGGCAGGTCGGTCATCGGGGCCCAGCCTACCCGGCGCCGAGCCAGGCCCCTTGAGGATGCCGGACGGCCGCTTCCAGGTCGGCGGGGCTGTCGATGTCGAGCTGGAACCCCAAGGAAGCGAGCACGGCCGGGGCGGGTGCGGTGTTGAGATGGCGGTGGAAGCTGCCCGCCCCGTAGGAGAACCGGAAGGGGCCGCATCCGCCGAGCGCCGACGTGCCGCCGTTGTAGGACGGCGCCAGCACATGCCGGCCCGAGCGGAGCAGGTCCAGCGCCGCCCCCACCTCCTCCGGCGTCAGGCACGGCAGGTCGGCGTGGAGGATCAACCAGGGCCGTCCGGCGGCGCGGCGTACGGCTGCATGGGCCGCTCCGTCCAGCCCCCCGCCGGGCGTCTCCGCGACCACTTCGTATCCCTCGGCCTCGGCCCACCGCCGCACTTCGGGCGCCGATGTCACTATTGAGGGCCTGGCCCCCGCCTTGGCCGCCGCGTTGGCGGTGTGGGAGGCCAGCGCCCGGGCGAGGGCGGCTCGCTCCGCCGGGTCGAGGGCATCCGCCAGCCGGCGGCAGGCATCCCGGAACGAGCGGATAGGCAGGGCTGCGAAGGGCGCCGCCGCCGTCCGATTCCTGCGGCGGTCCGGGGCGGTTCTCCGTTTCACGTTCCTTATTCGAATTCCTCGAGCAACCCGCGCAACCCAGACGGCGGCGCTGTCCGCCCGGCGCTGCAAGTATTACCTTCAGATTGTATGGCATGTCACGCCTTCATGACGGCAGGCGGCGGTGCGATAGGATCAGGCTTCGATTGACCAAGGAGGTTTGACATGGGCCGGCTAGACGACAAGGTGGCGGTGGTGACCGGTTCGTCGCGCGGTCTCGGGGAGGGGATAGCCCGCCGGTTGGCCGCCGAGGGTGCGGCGGTGGTGTGCGCCGATGTGATGGACGCTTCCGAGGTGGCCGCTTCGCTGCCCGTTGCGCCCTCGGGCGCCGGTCCGAAGGCCGTCCACCTAGACGTCACCGACAACGGTGCGGTCGAGGAGGCAATGCGCGCCGTAGCCGACGAGTACGGCCGCATCGACATCCTCGCCAACAACGCCGGGGTCGCCCAACCGATCTGCGAGATCATCGACACCCCCGACGATGTGATCGACAAGGTGTTCGCGGTGAACGTGCGCGGTGTGATCAACTGTTCCCGGGCGGCCGCCCGCATCATGAAGGAGAACATGTGGGGCCGGATCATCAACACCGCCTCGCAGACCGGCAAGGTGGCCTGGCAGGGGTGGGGGATCTATTCGATCTCCAAGTTCGCGGTGGTGGGGCTCACCCAGGTCATGGCGCTGGAGATGGCACCCTACAACGTTACGGTGAACGCCATCTGCCCGGGCACCATGTTCACCGACATGACCAAGACCGGATTCGGCATGGCCGCCGAGATGCAGGGCCGGGTCCGCGACGAGCTGCTGGCCGAGCACATCGATGGCATCCCGATGAAGCGGTTGGGGACGGCGGAGGACATCGGGGCTATGGCGGCTTTCCTGGCCTCCGACGATGCGAAGTTCACGACCGGGGCGAGCCTCAATCTGACCGGCGGCGAGCAGGTCTTCTTCTGAGAACCGTCCGGGCGGTCATGACGATCGGCGCCCGATCGATCCAGGGAGGAGCCGGGTCGTGAGCATGCGCGCCGCCGTCTACCACGGCGCCGGCGATATCAGGATCGAGGACATAGAGGTCCCCGAGCCCGGGCCCGGCGAGCTGCTCCTCGAGGTGCGCGCGGCGGGTGTATGCGGCACCGACGCCTCCGAATGGGACCACGGCCCGATGATGTTCCCCCTGTCGGAGCGCAACGAGTATTCCGGGCACGTCGGACCGATGGTCCCCGGCCACGAGTTCGGAGGGAGGGTGGCAGGGCGCGGCCCCGGTGTGGAGGGTTCCGGCGTGAAAGGTTTCCCGGACGGCGCCTTGGTGGCCTGCGGGGCCGGTGTGTCGTGCGGGTCCTGCGAGGCATGCCGCGCCGTGCTCACCAACTTCTGCGAGCGGTATTACACGGTGGGCCTGCAGCGTCACGGGGCGCTGGCGCAATACGTCGCCGTCCCCGCCGGTATCTGCTTGGAGGTGGGCGGCTTGGGCCTCGACGACGACGGGGCGGCCCTGGTGCAGCCCATGTCGATCGCCCTCCATTCGCTCCGTCGAGGCCGCCCCGGTCCCGGCGACAGGGTGGCGGTCATAGGGGTAGGAGGCGTTGGGGCCTTTTTGGTCTACGCGGCGGCCCGGTCCGGCGCACGCGTGCTGGCCGCCGATCTGGATACAGGCCGGTTGGCCGTAGCCGAAGCGCTGGGAGCGGACGTTGTGGTAGCCGTCGACCGGGACGAACCCCTGCAGGCCCAGATAGCCGACTCCATGGGCGGTCCGGCTGCGGCGGTCTACGAGGTGACCGGATCGCCCGCCGTGCTGTCGGCGGCCTTGGATCTGGTCAGGCCGCGGGGCCGGGTGGTGGCGGTCGGCCTCGGCGCCGAGACCGTCCCGGTCGACGTACGCTCGCTCACCCTGCGGGAGCTGGCCCTGGTGGGGACCAACGCCCATGTATTCGCAGCCGACTTCGCCGCCGCCGCCCGGCTGGTCGCATCCCGCTCCGAGGGCTGGTCCGATGTGGCGCCGATGGCCCTGCCGCTGGACCTGCTGGTCTCCGAGGGCCTCGAGCCGATGGCGGCGGGAAGGCCAGAGCGGATCAAGACCCTGGTCGATCCGTGGGCCGCCCGGAAACGCCCGGCCTCGGGCAGGTAGCCCTGCGGAAGTTAGGCGGCATCGAGGAAAAGGGAAATCGGCGCATGGCCAACAAGGGCCGGGTCGGTGCGCTCGCCGGAGTGTGCCCGGGCGTTTCAGGATTGGCCGAGACCGCACTACGAAGGCCGCACCGGGATCGGATTTTCGCGTTCTCCCCGCCAAAATCCCCGGCTTCGCCGGGTTCCCGCCCCCGCCGCCACCTCCACCGTCTTCGGGCTGCCGGAGGGCGTGTCCGCCCGGTCCGTGCCCGATACGTCTCAGCACAGCAAGTTTCGCGCCCACTGTCCTTCGAGGTCCGACTTTCTGCAGATTGCGGGCCTTTGGACGGGCGCCTGTGTTCGCCGTGGTCCGGAACCGCGGCGGTGTATGTCTCCTATCTTTATACCGCAAAACGGCGTCATCGGCTAGAGGGTTGTTCCAAGAGGTGGGGATGTTTTTTCGCGGGTCGTATGTTCGGGTGATGGGCTTCCCCGGCCCGCCCGGGCCACGGTCTGCGCCGCCGCTCGGTTCGGGCGGTTAGCCTTCGGTAGAATCGGTTGCCGCTTCCTACCGAAAGGGTTCTCATGGGTGCTGTGGATCTGACCGAGCGTCCACCGGAGTTTCCGGTTGCCACCACGCCTTCGCCCGGGGTCATGGCGGTGGACTGGGAGCAGCGGGTCGACTACGACCGGTTGCGCGGCTACCGGCTGGCCCGGGCCCGGAAGGCCCTGGCAGAGTCGGAACTCGGGGCCTTGTTGGTGTTCGACACCGCCAACATCCGCTACCTGACCGCCACCCACATCGGTTACTGGGCCTTCAACAAGATGGAGCGGTGGGCGCTGTTGACCCGGACCGGCGAGCCGTGGATATGGGATTTCGGTTCGGCGGCGCGGGTCCACAAACTCCAAGCCCCCTGGCTGGTCCCCGACCACTCGGTAGGAGGAAACACCGGTCTGGCCGGGTCCATCGGCCCGGAGACCGGTCTGGTGTCCAGGGCGGTCGGGGAGATAATGGATGTCCTCCGCGACGAGGGGGTGGCCGGGATGCCCCTGGGGGTGGACATGGCCGAGGCCGAGATGTACCTCGAGCTGGGGCGGGCCGGAATAGAAGTGCGCAACGGGCAGCAGACGATGTTGGCGGCCCGCCAGATCAAGAGCCCGGACGAGATCGTATTGCTCACCCAGGCGTCGGCGATGGTGGACGGCGTCTACCAGGACATATTCGAAGCCCTCAAACCCGGGGTGCGGGAATCGGACATCGTGGCTCTCGCCAACAAGCGCCTTTACGAGATGGGTTCCGAGCACGTGGAGGCCGTCAACTCCATCGCCGGGGAGCGCTGCAGCCCACATCCCCACGTGTTCTCCGACCGCCTCATCCGCCCCGGCGACACCGCCTACTTCGACATCATCCAGGCCCACAACGGCTATCGGACCTGTTATTACCGCACTTTCGTGGTAGGCCGGGCCACCCGGGCGCAGCGCGACGCCTACAAGCAGGCCAGGGAATGGATCGACGCCGCCATCGCCTTGGTCAAGCCGGGGGTGTCCACCGACCAGATAGCCGGGGTGTGGCCTGAAGCCGAGGAGTTCGGTTTTCCCGACGAGATGGAGGCCTTCGGGCTGCAGTTCGGCCACGGGGTGGGGCTGTCGGTTCACGAGCGTCCGGTGATCAGCCGGCTCAACTCGCTCGCAACCCCCGTCGAGCTGCAGGAGGGCATGTTCTTCGCGCTGGAGACCTTCTGCCCGGCCGCCGACGGCCGCTCGGCCGCCCGGATCGAGGAGCAGGTGGTGTGCACGGCGGAAGGGCCGAAGGTGGTGACCCTCTTCCCCGCCGAGGAGCTGATGGTGGCCAATGAGTACTGAGACGACCGGCGCCGCCCCTAAACCGAGGGTGGGTTTCATCGGTCTCGGCCGGATGGGGTTCCCGATGGCGGCCAACATCGCCGCCGCCGGTTTCCCCCTGTCGGTATGGAACCGGACCGCCTCCAAGGCGGAGGCGCTGGCCGCGCAGACCGGCGCGGCCGCGGCTTCGTCACCGGAGGCGCTGGCCGGGTCGGTCGATGTCCTGATCACCATGGTGGCCGACGGCCGGGTCCTGCTCGATCTGTACACGGGAGGCGGCGGCGTCTGCGGGGCGCTGCGGGAAGGCGCCCTCTGCGCGGACATGAGTACGGTGAACCCGGACGAGTCGCGGCGGGCCGCCGCCGCGGTGGAAGCAGCCGGAGGCCGGTTCGTCGACGCCCCGGTCTCAGGGAGCACCCCCCTGGCCGAGGCCGGCACCCTGACCATCATGGCCGGGGGCCGGGCCGAGGACCTGGAGCGGCTGCGGCCGGTTTTCGACGCCATGAGCTCCCGCATCTATCACATGGGGCCGCTGGGCGCCGGGGCGACCACCAAGCTGGCGGTCAACACCGTCGTCTACGGCCTCGGGCAGTCCGTAGCGGAGGCCTTGGTGATGGCCGAGGCGGCCGGGCTGGAGCGCGAGGCCGTCTACGAGGTGTTCGCCAACAGCGCCGTCGGCGCCCCTTTCGTCCACTACCGCCGGGAGATATTCCTGACACCGGACGAGGTTCCGCCGCCCTTCAGCATGGTCTTGGCCAAGAAAGACCTCGACTTGGCCTTGGCCTTGGCGGATTCGGCGGGCGCCTCACTGCCGCAGGCCGTTCTGAACCGCTCGGTGCTGATGGAGGCCATCCGGGCCGGCTACGGCGAGGACGACATGTCGGCGGTGGCCGAATACCTGCGCTCCGCCCGCGCCGGAGAAAAGTAAAGCCTTTCCGCGCCTCCGGGCGTTTTCATCGGTAACATCGCTAGGAATTGTCCGAAGTGCCCTGCCCGGATATTCCCGAATCGGCCGGGCGCTCCTTGGTGTCGGATAGCCGCAAGGACCCGGCGGAAAGGAAAAGCATGAGATCCAGTAAGAAATGGGCGGCCCTGTTCGCCGTGTTGGCTTTGGCGCTGGTGGCGTCGAGCTGCGCAAGTGAGGATGACGATTCCGCGGAAGGCGGCACGATCGTCGCCTTCATTCCGACCACCACCAACACATATATCGCGGAATGGGCCCGCGGCGCTCAGGAGCAAGCCGCCGAGCTCGGTTACGACCTGAAGGTACTCGAGAACCAGTTCGACCAGGCGGAGCAGGACACCCAGGTGCAGCAGGAGCTGGGCGCCGGCGGCGAGAACGTGGTCGCTTACGCCTGGTGGCCGTCGGACAACGAGGCGGGGGTTGCTTCGCTGCGGGCGTTGTCCGAGACCGGGGTCCCGGTGATCCAGACCAACCAGCTGCCCTTCCCCGGTTCCGAGAACTACGTGATCGGATACGCGGGCGTAGACGACCGGCTCAACGGCCGGGTGGCTGCGGAACTCGTCGTGGAAGCCCGTGACCACATGGTCGCCAACGGCAAACAGCTCCACGGTTCGGGCGGCCACGCCATCGTGATCGGGTTCATCGCCGGTTACCAGGCGGGCATCGACCGTTCGGGGGCCGCCCTTCCGATCCTGGCGCGCGCCGGCATAGCCGTGCTCGGCGAGGTCGATGTGGGGTTCGGACCGCAGGAAGGATACGACGGCGCCAAGCAGCTGATCGCGGCCCATCGCGAGCAGGGCATCGACTTGGTGTACGCCCACAACTCATCTCTGGCCGAAGGAGTCATCCAGGCGTTGGAGGAAGAGGGATACCACCCCGGAGACGATGTGATGGTGGTGGGCGGCACCTGCCACGGGAACCTCGACCACCTGCTGGACGGCTCCGAGTACGCAACCGGCCTGCAGGCGGCCCGGCTCGAGGGAGTGTTCAGCGTCAACACCCTTCACGAGTACCTGAGCACGGGTGAGCTGGCGGTTCTCAACAACTTCATTCCGAACCCGGCGGTGCGCAGCCCGGCCTACACCTCTGTCAACCAGATCGAGACCGTTACGGTCGAAGGGTTCAGCGTCGCCGACCTCTGCGTGTACTGATAGCTTTCCGGCGGCGGGGGCGGGCCTCGGCGTCCGCCCCCGCCGGTTTCCTCGGCCGCCGGTTTCTTCGAGGCAACCGGACGGTGCGGGAGAAACCCCGATGACCGAAAGGCGCGGATGACGACCATGTTGGGCAGCAGACCATGACCGCCGCCAACCTATTCCACGTGGGCGTCCTGGTTCCCGACCTGGAGGAGGGGGTGGAGCGGTTCTCCGAAGTGCTCGGCCTCACCTTCAAGACGCCGGCCACCGCTCATGTGGACCAGTTCGAACAGCGGTCGCGGGTGGAGGAGCTCGACCTGCGCATTACCTGGTCCATCGAGGGTCCGCCCTACCTGGAGCTTCTCGAGTCCCAGGACAACGACGGCCTGTACGGGCGGGCGCAGGAAGGACTGCACCACATAGGCCTCTGGGAACCGGATCCCGAAACCCTCATCGAGCGCCTGGCGGGCCTCGGTCTGAAGACGGAAGCCGCGCAGTACATGCCGGACGGCCGGATCCTGGCGGCCTACACGGCGCCCCGGGATCTCCACGGCACCCGCTTGGAGTTCATCGAGGCGGGCCGCCGGCCCGGTATGGAGGCATGGCTGGCCGGGGAGGAATGGCTGGACTGAGGCGCCGGAAGCGAGAGAGGAGCGCTCATCGCTCTCCCTGAATCCCGAGGGAGCCGGACAACGGCGTCTGCCGTCGCCCGGCGCCCTCCTCGACCGTTCGACCTCATGGCCGGGCATTTCACCATCGCCGGTTCGCCGGTGGGCGCCGGGTACGGAACCGCTTCCCCGTGGCCGTTCGAGGTCAGGGCGGCGGCGGCCGCGGCGGCGGGGTATACGTCGATAGGTCTGGGCGAGGCGGATTACGCCGCCATGCTGGGGTCGGGCGTCACCGATGATGAGCTGTTGGATATCCTCGACCGGTGCGGCATCTGGATTTCGGAGATCGAGTTCATGTTCGATTGGATGCATGACGACGAGAGGGCCGAGGTTCCGGTCCTCATCGCCGAGAACCTCTTCCACATGGCGGAGGTGTTCCGTCCGGATCATGTCAACGTGGGAGATGTGCGGTACCCGCCCGGACTCCCGCCCGCCCGGGTGGCCGACCGCTTCGGCGCGGTGTGCGACCGGTTGGCGCCCTTCGGGGTGAAGGCGGCCATAGAGTTCATGCCCTGGACGTCGATCCCCGACCTCGACACAGCCTGTGAGATCATCGAGCGGGCCGGCCGGGAGAACGCCGGGATAGATCTCGACGTGTGGCACTACTTTCGCGGCCCGTCCCATCTCGGCCGGCTGGCCGGAGTCGATCCGGCCCTGATCCTGGCCGTGGCCCTCAACGACGCCGGGCCTCCGATCGAAGACATGGTGCTGGACACCACCCGGCGCCGCCTGCTTCCCGGAGAGGGGACTTTCGACCTGGAGGGTTTCCTGGCCGACCTGGCCGCCGCAGGCGCCCGGCCGATGATGGGAGTGGAGGTTCTTTCCGATCGGCACACTTCCCTGCATCCCGACGAAGCGGCCCGGGTCTCCTACGAAGCGGCCGCCCGGGTGCTGACGAAGGCCGGGTGGCCGCAGGGGACGGCATGACCTCCGGCGCCCCCCTCCTCGAAATGCGGTCGATCTCGAAGTCCTTCGGGTCCATCAGGGCGCTCGACCAGGTCGACTTCGAGGTGCGGCACGGCGAGGTAATGGCCCTGGTAGGCGAGAACGGGGCCGGCAAGAGCACCCTGGTGAAGATCCTGGCCGGGATGTACGCCCCCGACAGCGGGGAGATCGAGCTGGCCGGCCGGGCTGTCGAGTTCAGCGGGGCCAGCCAATCGGAGCACGCCGGCATCGCGGTGGTGCAGCAGGAGCTGTCGCTGGTTCCGACCCTCTCGATAGCCGACAACATCTTCCTGGGCGACACCAAACGCGGATGGAACACCGCTCCGCGGGTCTTGGCGCTGGCCGCCATGCCCTTCCTGGCCCAGGTGGGTCTGGAGAACCTCGACCCCCGCGGCCGGGTGGAGCGCCTCACCGTGGCCGAACGGCAGCTGATCGAAGTGGCCCGCCTGCTGGCCAGGGACGCCCGGGTGCTGATCTTCGACGAGCCCACCGCGGCGCTGGCCGATCGGGAGATCGAGCGGGTGAAATCGGTGGTGCAGTCCCTTCAGTATCAGGGGCGCTCGATCATCTACGTGACCCACCGGCTCGACGAGGTCTTCGACCTGGCGGACCGGGTCACGGTGTTCCGGGACGGGCGTTCCAACCCTCCGGTGTCCACCGGGGACATCACGCTCGACGCGCTGATCTCGATGATGCTGGGGGGAAGCCTGGCCGCCTTGTTCCCCGATCGGGGCGGCGGCCGCCCCGGCGAGGTGGTGCTCGAGGTCAGCGATCTGCTCACCGACCGGCTGTCGACGCCCGTCAGCCTGGAGGTGCGGGCCGGCGAGATCGTGGGGCTGGCAGGGCAGCTCGGCAGCGGCGCCGGCGACACCCTCCGGGCCGTCGCCGGGCACGAGACCCTCCTGTCGGGAAGCGTGACGGTGGCCGGCCGCGCGGTGCGCGCCAACTCCCCGGCCGCCGCCATACGGAGCGGCGTCGGATACAGCTCCTCCGACCGGAAGCGGGACGGCATATTCCTCCAGAGGCCCGTGGTCGAGAACCTGACCTCCCCCAGCCTCGGCCTGGTGTCCACCGCAGGTTGGCTGAGCAGGCGCGCCGAACGGAGGATGAGCGACCGGATCGCCCGTGTCTTCACCATCGATCGGGCCCGGCTCGGGTCGATGGCGGGCGCCTTGAGCGGCGGCAACCAGCAGAAGGTGGCGGTGGGCAAGTGGACGGGTTCCCGCCCCCGGGTGCTGCTGGTGGACGAACCTACCCGGGGGGTGGACGTGGGGGCCCGGGCGGAGATATACAGCCACCTGCGTTCCATCGCCGGGGACGGCATGGGGATCGTCTTCGCCTCGTCCGACACGCAGGAGGTGCTTGGCATATCGGATACGGTGGCCGCCTTCTTCCGGGGCGCCCAGGTGAGCGTGCGGGCCCGTGAGGACACCGATTCGAGGCTGCTCACCCGCGAGATAACCCATCCCCGGACGGACGGCTCATGACCGGATCCGGCCGGGTCCCAACCGGCGGCGCCCGGCCCCGCTCCATGATCGTCCCGCTGGCTGTGGTGGGGGCGTTGGTCGTCCTCGGTGTCATCGGCTGGGTCACCACTCCCGAGTTCATCACCTACCGGAACTTCCTGAACATCATCCGGGCGGCGGCGCTCATCGGGATCATCGCGGTGACGATGACGTTGATCACCATCGCCGGCAGTTTCTTCTCGCTGTCGGTATCGCAGACCGCGGCCATGTCGGCGATAGGCTTCGCCGCCTTCATGAGCTGGGGATGGCCGGTCTGGTCGGCGGTCCTGGCCGTGATCCTGCTGGCCTCGGTCGTCGGTGTGCTTCAGGGCGGCGCCGTCGCCCTGGGCGGCAACCCGATCGTGGTGACGCTGGCGGTCGGGGCGGTGCTGTTCGGGTTGGCGGCCTGGCTCACCGACAACAAGACGGTGCGGACCGGAACCTACGCCGCCGAATGGATAGGCACCTCCCGCCCGCTGGGGATACCCACCCAGACCTGGGCTTTCGTTCTGATCGCCCTGTTAACGGCCGTGATGCTGACCCGAACCCGTTTCGGACGGGAGGTGACCCTGGTGGGGGCCAACCGATGGGCGGCCGCCACGGTCGGCATCCGCCCCGGACGGATCGCCGTCTACGTCTTCTGGGTGTCGGCGCTGGGCGCCGCCCTGGCCGGTATATTCACAGCCGCCCAGTTCAGCCAGGGCCGGCTGGATCATTTCGACGGGGCGGACATCGACGCCATCGCGGCCATCCTGGTGGGCGGGGCCGCCATCCAGGGAGGGGAGGGTTCGGCGCTTCGGACGGCGGTCGGGGCGGTGTTCATCGCCGGTCTGCAGAACCTCATGGTGCTGCGGGGTTTCAGCTATGGGGTCAGGGTGTTCTTCGTGGGCTTGGCCATCCTGGTGAGCGTGAGCGCCTACACCCTCCTCCGCAACCGGCGGAGGCTCGCATGACCGGAGTCAGGCGGCTGGCGGCCCGCGTAGAGCCGATGGTCTGGACCCGTCTGGCCCTCTTCATCGGTGTTTTCCTGTTCTTCGCCGTCCTGAACCGGCGCTTCGCCTCCCCTAACAACATCTTCACGATCTTCGAAGGGTTCGCCTGGTTGGGGCTGGCCGCCCTGGCCGTGGGCGTGACCATCATCGCCGGAGAGCTCGATCTCTCGGTCGGGTCTACGGCGGCCGTGTCGGGAATCATCGCCGTTTCGATCGTCGATGACATCGGTCTGGTTCCGGCGGTGCTCATAGCCACCCTGGCGGGCCTCCTCTTCGGGGCCGTCCAGGGGTATCTGGTCCACCGGCTGAAGATACACTCGCTGGTGCTCACCCTGGGGGCGCTGATCGCCCTCCGGGGGCTGGCCTTCATGATCTCCGGGGAGAACACGGTGGCGATGGAGAACCTCGACATAGCCTTCGTCGTGCGCCGGCAGCTGGGGATATTCTCTCCCTTCAGCCTGGTGACCATCGCGGTCTTCGCCCTGGTGGGTTTGTTCCTCGTGTACACCCGGTACGGCAGGGAGATATTCGCCGCCGGAGGCGGACGCAGCGAGGCGGCGGCGGCGGGTGTTCCGCTGGTGCGGCCCCTGGTGCTGGCCTTCGCCCTGTCCGGTTCGATAGCGGCGCTGGCCGGGGCGATGACCTCGATCAAGTCGGGCAGCGCCGGCCCGGCCGCTTTCGAACAGTTGCTCCTCCCTGCGGCCACCGCGGCGCTCATCGGCGGGGTCAGCCTGCTGGGCGGCAAAGGCTCGGCGGCGGGGATCGCCGTCGGTGCTTTGACCCTGCGGTCCATCAGCAGCGGGCTGAGTCTGGAAGGGGCCCCCTTCTACGTTCTCACCCTGGCGACCGGGGTGGTCCTGATCGTGGTGGTGGTGCTCGAGCTGCTGGTGGAACGGCCCGAGATCCGGGCAGGTCTGCGGCGATGGCGCGACCGGAGACGTATGCGAACAGGAGTGCAGACAGGATGACCTACGACCTGGGGATAATGAAGGTTGCCGGGCCGACCCCGGACCGGCAGGCCGTGGGGCCGGACGTCTTCGACGACCCGCGCCAGCGGATATCGGTCGGCGTGCTCGGCAAAGGAGAGTCGGCGGGGCCTCGGCGGTCGTGGCCGGGCCGGGAAGAAGCTTGGATCGTGCTCGACCCCGGCGCGGTGACCCTGGAGTCCGGCGATCGGGTGGAGCGCCCCGAACGGGGTGTCCTGGCAGGCTTCTCAGGGTCGGTGCATGGGTTGGCCAACCCCGGTGAAACCCCCATCCGCTACATACGGGTGGAGATGGGCGGCGACCTGACCGGCGCTCCTCCCGGGGACGCCCCGGCGGCGGACCGGACAGCCGCGGAGTGGGCGCCCCTCGACCGCGCCCGGCTGGAGGCCGCCAAGGCCCACGGCGGGATGGGCGAGATCCGGTTCCGCAGCCTCTGGGAACATGACCGGTTCACCACCCCTTGGGGATTCGTCCATCATGTGCTGGTCGATCCCGGAACATCGGTCGGGTACCACCGCCACCATACGGTCCAGGAGTGTTACCTGATACTGGCCGGGGCCGGCGTCATGAAAGTCGACGACGCCGTATTCGAGGTGGGTCCCGGCGGCTGCGTTCCCAACCGCTTGGGAGGCGCCCACGGGTTGGCGGCCCATCGCGAGCCGGTCGAGTTCATCAACCTGGGCCTCTACACGGAGGGCCGCTTCGACGCCACCGACCTGGGGGACGACCTGTCCGACTGCCTGCCGTAAAGGCCGCAGAAGGACCGCCCACCGGCGGCGGCCTGTTCAGTCCAGATCGGGCAGCGTTGCCTGTCCGAACAATTCGTACGGGTTCAGATATCGGCGCTCCCGGCGGCGGGCGGGGAGGGTGCGCCAGACGTCCTGCAGGTGAGAGGATGGCAGGTAGCGGCGGCTGCGGGCCTCGCCTGCCTTTACCAGCAGGCCCGCCCTGACCAGCGCCGCCAGATCGCGGGTGGCCACCGCTTCGCCGGGCCGCTCCGCGGTGGTCAGTTCGGTCACCCGCCGGTAGATGGAACGCCGCAGGGTCCTGCCCCGGGCCGCATCGCACAGCGCCCCCACCACCCGTTCCGGGAGGCCGGCCCCCTCCGCCAGGATCTCGCATTCGGCCCATAGCTGCTCCGTTGTCTCGATTCGACGCAGGTGGTGTCGGGCCTGTCTGTAGTGGGCGGTCAGGCAGTATTCGATCCAAGGGCGGGCATCGCGGTCGGGTGACCATTCGCCTCCGCCCACCCCGGCCAGTGCTCGGTAATAGGAAAGGGTGTGGCCCCCCAGGTACTCCTCGATGCCGGAAAAGACCGGTTCCATGATCCCTTCGGCGCCCAGCACGAAGGTCTGCAGGCAGCGGGCCATCCGTCCGTTGCCGTCCCTGAACGGGTGGATCAAGGCCAGGTTCAGGTGGGCCATCGCCGCCTTGGCCAGGGGAGGGGCGGTTTCGTCGGCCAGCCGGCCGGTCATCTCGTCGATGAGGTCCTCCATCCCGTGGCGGTCTGGGGGTGTATACACGATCTCCCCTGCGCTGTTTCGCACCCATACCATGCCCGGCCGCCAGTTGCCGGGGCCGGCTTCCAGGTCGCGGCGGACCATCATGTAATGCAGCGCCCGCAATACCGAGGCGTCGATCGTCGGCCAGTCCGCCGCTACCTGCAGGACGAAGGTCATGGCGTCCCGGTAACCCGCCAGCGCATCCAGCGTCTCTTGTTTCTCGTCCACCCCTTCGTCCCCTTCCACCAGCGCGGTGACGTTCTCCAGGGTGGAGACGTACCCTTCGATAGAGGTGGAACCCCGGATGGCCCGCGCCAGCACGCTCCGCCGCAACGGCCCGGTCCAGCGGCGGGGCACATGCAGATACAACCGCAGCCGCTCCCTCAGCCCCGCTATTTCATCCAGGACGCGTTCATCGATCGGGCTCAGAGATGGTATTAAATAGATCATATACGCTATTATAATAGGGTAATCGCCTTCCAGCAAGTATGATACAGCTCATGGGAGCCGAAACAAACTAACAATTCTTTCGTTGGCGCATTCGTAAAGCAGTTCAACCCTGATTGTTCATGAAGTCTCGGTTGGGGTGTGCCGGGCCCGTTCCTATGCCGCGGCCCTTCTTGGCCGAGACCTCGGGCGCCGCCGTGTCAACGGGCGGAGAACTCCCCCCGGCCGTGGGCCATCGCCACCGCGGCGTGCATGGCCATCCCGGCGGCCATCACCTCTTCGTGGAACACCACCCGATTGGAATGGTTGCCGGGCGCTTCCTCCGGCGCCAGGTCGGGCGGGCAGGCGCCCAGGTAGGACATCACGCCGGGCACCTCCTTGAGCACATAACTCCAGTCCTCGCCTCCCATCGACGGCGCGGCCAGGGTTTCCACCAGGTCGCCGCCGACGGTGCGCCTGGCCACCGCGTCTACGAAGGCCGTGTAGTCGGGGTCGTTGACGGTAACCCCGTACCCGCGGGAGATGTCCACCTCGGCTTCCACCATGTGGGCGGCGGCCAGGTTCCCGGCCACCCGGCGGAGCAGGTCGTGCAGCTCGTTGCGGGTCGTTTCGGACAGCGCCCGGATCGTCCCGACCAGCCGGGCCGTCTCGGGAATGATGTTGTGGGTGGTGCCCGCCTCGATCATGGAGAAGGTGATGACCCCCGGGTCGAATACGTTCACCCGGCGGGTGACGGCCGTCTGGGCGGCCTGTACGATCCCCGCGGCGGCCGGAATCGGATCTAACGACAGGTGGGGGGCCGAGGCGTGGCCTCCCTTTCCCCGCACGGTGATCTCGAAGTCGTCGGCCGACGCCATCTGGGGGCCGGGGCGGTGCCGGATGGTTCCGGCGGAGTGCCAGCTCACCACATGGAGGGCGAAAGCCCCGGTGGGGCGCTCCCCGGCGGTGTCCAGCAAGCCTTCTTCGATCATGTAACGGGCGCCGAAGAAGCCCTCCTCGCCCGGCTGGAACATGAAGATCACGTCGCCGGCCAGCTCGGATTGCATCCCCGACAGGAGCCGGGCCGCCCCCGCCAGTATGGCGGTATGCAGGTCATGGCCGCAGGCGTGCATGAAGCCGGGATTCTCGCTGGCGAAGGGGAGCCCCGTCTCCTCCTGCAGGGGCAGGGCGTCCATGTCGCCCCTCAGGATGATGGTCGGCCCCGGAAGCCCGCCCCGCAGGACGGCCGCGACGCCGCTGGTGGTCTCGTGCAAGGTGATCTCCAGCGGCAGCCCTTCCAGTGCTTGGAGAACCATCCGGCGCGTCTCGGGGAGGTGGAGGCCGCGTTCGGGGCGGCGATGAAGCCGCCGCCGCAGATCCACCGTTTGGGGATAGAGGCGGCGCGCTGCCGAGAGAAGATCGCTCATGGGTTGTGAATCCTATCCAACCCCTGATCCTTCATATGGCTTTGCGCAACCATGAAACAACAAGGGTAGAGGCGCCGCCGCCCCAGGCCTATCGCCTACCGCCTGTATGAATCTCGGTGGACGATCTCACCGATCGATTTGCGGCCTCCGAACCGGGCCGGTTCGGCCGACGGCGCCGGATATCCGATGGCGATGACGTACCGGCAGCGCCAACCCTCCGGCACGCCCAGCACCGCGGCGGCGTCGTGTTCCCGATGCATGGTCACCGGACACGTCGCCATCCCCAGCGCATCGGCCGACAGCATGATGTTCTGCGCCATGCGCCCGATGTCGAACTCGTAGGTCTCGGGTTCCTGCACCAGCGCCAGCCCGGCCGGGGCCTTGCTGAGTGGCCCGCCGGTGTTGCAGCACCCGGCCAGCCGTTCTTTCTGGTCCGGGTCCTGGACGACCACCACCGACCAGTTCTGGCGGTTCTTGGCGCTGCCCGTCCATCGGGCGGCTTCGAGCACCCGGTCGAGGTCTTCCGGATCGAGAGGGCGGTCCTGGAATTTGCGGATGGCCCGTAGGCCGAGGATGCGCTGGTATGTTCTGTCCATGGGCCGATACCCTACCGCTCGCCGGGTGGTTTTATCCATTTCGGCTTGCGTCGCGCACCATACCGGCCCCTCGTTGCTCCGTCCGGGCCATGGCTGACCCGGCGGCGGAGGAAAGGCTGGCGGCTTCGGCGGGTGGATCCCGACTCTCCGGCAACCGGATACTGCTGTGGTCCGCGGTCGTGATCGGCGTCCTGTTGGCGGCGGCGGTCGTCTTCTCCTTCACGAGGGACACGACGCTGGACGCCGGCACCCCGGAAGGAGTGGTGCAGCGTTACCTTTCGGCGATGATCGACGGACGCCGCGGCGCCGCCCGGGCCTATCTCTCGGACCGGCTGCAGCGGGAGTGCGCCATCGAAACACCGCACCGCCTGCGGGACGGGTCCTACCGGATCGAATGGATCGAGACCACGGTGGAGGGATCGACCGCCTACGTGGACGTCCGGATCACCGAGGAATGGCCGTTGGCGCCGGACTATCCGGAATACCGGATGTTCGTTCTGGCCAACGAGGAGGGCGAAGCCGGCGGGGGGAACTGGCGCATCACCCGCCAGGACTGGCCGTGGTACGAGTGCTCCGAGGATCATCTGGATACGGAGGCGGGTTAGCGATGACTGTGCTGGTAGGGATCGTCCTCTGGTGGCTGATGCTCTTGGCCGCCGTCATCTCCTCGATCGTGTACCTGTCCTCGAGGTCGAAGAGAGAGCGAGGGGGCGCCCTGCGCCGCTTCTTCCAATACGGGATGTTGTTGCTGTTGGTGATACTGGCCGCCACTGGGCTCACAGGGCTGCTCACCGGCGCCGCCGCCGGAACCGGATACAGGGCGTTCATGCTCTCGTGCGTGATCGTGGGGACGCCCGGCCTGGTGCTGATGGCCGGATGGGTGCGGCGCACCCTCGGTTCCGAGGGCGGAGACCCCCCGGGATGGAAGGTCTATCTGACGGTGGCCGAGATGGTCGGGCTCCTGGTGGGGGGCGCCGGGGCGGTTGTCTGGGGTCAAAGGCTCCTGGAGGGCCGGTTCGACCGCACCGCCGCCGTCACGGCGCTGGTGTGGGGGCTGGTATGGCTGGTTCACCACACGATGGCCGGCCGGCGGGCGCTCTCCGCCCGGCACGAGTGGGGCGTGATACTGGGATCGCTGGTGGGCCTGACCGCCGCGGCCGGTTTCGGCGTCGCCTTCCTCGACGCCATCCTGCAAAGGGTGTACGACGCGGTGTGGGGGGTTGCGGTGCTTGCCGAAACCGGGGACGCCCTCCGTGAAGGGTTGTCCGGGTTGGCGGTAGGCGGTGCGGCCTGGGTGCTCTACTGGTGGCGGCTGGCGCGCCGGGGGGAGTGCAGCACCCTGTGGCGCGGATACGTGCTACTGGCCGGGGTGGTGGGCGGCCTGGTGATAGGGCTGGCCGGAGTCTGGAACTTCGCCTACCGGATACTCGACTGGCTGGCCGGCGGCTCCGCACTACCGGCCGGCCTCCACTTCGGCGGTCTACCGCTCGCCGTTGCCCTGGCAGTGATAGGGGGAGGTCTGTGGCGTTACCACCGGGCGGTGCTCCGCTCCGCGGCTGCGGCCGTCCGCACCGAGGTGGACCGGGTGTACGAGTACACGGTATCGGGGGTGGGGCTGCTGGCCGCGGCGGCGGGCTCGACGGCGGTGGCGGCGGCTTCCATCGGGGCTTTGACCCCTTCCCGATTCATATATCCGGAGGCCTACGACCGGTCGGGGTTGATCGCCGCGGTGACGGTGCTGGCGGTAGGCGGTCCCCTATGGTGGCGCAGCTGGTCGTCGGTCCAGCGTAAGCGGAATAACGATCCCGGCGCCGAGCTCCGGTCACCCAACCGGCGGATCTACCTGACATGCCTGTTCGGGGTGGGGGGTTTGGTGGCCCTGGTCAGCCTCCTCGTGCTCGTGTACGAAGTGGCGGCCTCGGTACTGGATCGGACCTTTGACGACGGGACGGTTTTCGCCGTGCGTTGGCCGCTGAGT
Organism: uncultured Acidimicrobiia bacterium; assembly: GCA_958295745.1. Lineage (GTDB taxonomy): Bacteria > Actinomycetota > Acidimicrobiia > Spongiisociales > Spongiisociaceae > CATQHD01. The sequence continues at coordinate 1,654,078 of OY282370.1, forward strand.
CTGGTAGTGATCGTGGGTTTGACCGCCGCATACCACTGGGCGGTCCGCCGAGCCGACCTGGCCGAGGCGCCCGAGACGGGCCCCGCCGCGGCAGGCTCGATGGTGAAGTCGGTGGTGTTGTTGGGATCGTCGGACCGGGAAGCGGCCGGGATAGTGAGGGAGCGAACCGGCATCCGGGTAGAGGTCTGGGCCCGGCCGGATGCAGAGGCCCCCCTGTCGGCGGAAGAGGTGATAGAGGCCATAGAGTCGGCGGAGCACCCCAATCTGCTCATCGTGGCCCGTCCGGAAGGCCCCGAGGTGATCCCCTACAACGAATGACCCAACACGTCCATCCTCGTAACCGGCGCCCCTGCCCCACCCCGATCGAAACTTCATGCCAAGAACGCGAAACATAGGGGTTGACCTTTCCTAGAAAATGGGAGATGCTGTAGGGGAAGAAGGAATCCGCCGCTTCTGTCCGGACGGCAGTGGATGAATATCGGAAGTCTCGTCCGATGCCCGGCCCTCTGCGGGGGGTAACGGAACGGAGGGCGGGCAATAGCCGAAACCGAATCAAGACTTCGGATCGGGGTCGGGTCCGCGCGCCCGTGTCCACGGTCCTGGCGCAGTGTGGCGGGGGCAGGGCCCATCGGGGCGGCGATTCGGGTGGGGATTTTCGCGGTCTTGGGCGGGGATGGGAGTCAACGGGCGGCGGATTCGGACAGGGTTTTTCCGCGAACTGCCGGTGTTGTTCACCTGCGGCTAGTCTGGCCGGCCATGTGCCGCAGCATTCGCACCCTTCACAATTTCGACCCGCCGGCCACCGACGAGGAGGTCTACGCCGCCGCCCTCCAGTACGTCCGCAAGATATCGGGAACCCCCCGGCCCTCGAAGGCTAACCAGGTGGTGTTCGACCGGACAGTGGGGGAGATCGCCGCCGAGACACGGAGGTTGGTGGACTCCCTGGTTACCTCCGCCCCTTCCAAGAACAGGGAGTTAGAAGCGGCAAAGGCCAGAGCAAGGGCCGCCCGCCGCCGAGCTTGACCGCCATCCTTCACGGACGGGAGGGCGGTGTTTCCATCCGGTCCGTGCAACCGGTTCTACCGGCTTCGGAATCGACCGATGCGCCTGGCGCCGAAAGCGGCCTTCATGGCGTTGTTGTCGAAGTAGCCGGACGGAACCCGGCCGTCCACCGCAAAGTGGTACAGAGCCGTCTGATAGATAGCGCTCAGGGCGGCGATGACCACCGCGACCACGATCCCCCAGAGCACCCCCAGGCCGATTACGGCGCCGCCCGCCGCGCCTCCGGCTGCTATCCCCGCCGCCAAGAGGGCGAGCGCGGGCAGGAGAAGCAGGAAACCGAGCAATCCGAACCCGATCTGGGCGGCGAGGTTCTCACCCCAGGTTTCGCGGAGTAGAGAACCCGATTTCTTGACCGCCCGGCCGGTTCCTAGGCCCTCGATCACGATGATCGGCAATACGAGGAAGGTCACCACCGCCCAAGCCATCCCCGCGATGGCGGTCACGATCTGGCCGAGGAAGCCGGCCCGCTCCTCGATGGCTCTCAGGATCATGGATACGACCGCCGAGAGCAGGGCCCAGGGAACGATCTTCCCGGCTCGCCCGGCAGCCCCCCGAAGGGCGCTTCCGATGGTCGGGTCCCCGCCCTCGAGCCGTTCATGGGCCGCGCTTATGAGGGCGGCGTTGAAGAAGATCGTGATGTAGGCCAAGACGAAGTACATCACGATCAGCAACAGGATGGAGGCGCCGCTCATCCCGTCCGATGGTCCGCCTCCGGCGGCGAAGAGCGGGACTATGAAGGTGGCCGCCACCGCCAACGAGGCGATCCCCGAGATGAGCGGCAGCAGGAGCAGTTCCTTGTCCGCCTTGAGAACTTCCCAAGAGGATCGTGCCAAGGCCATGGAGTTGCGCAGTCGTATCATGGGCGGGAGGGTAGCCCGGCGGCGAGGCTATCGGGAGGGTTTGAACATGTCTCTTTTCTCGCGTTGCGGGGTTCGACCGGCGGCCGGCCCGAGACGGTGGATCGCAGGGCGGCGGTTGGGCTTGGCGGCGCTGCTTGCGGTGTTGCCGGCCTGCATCTTCGTCGATTGGTCTACAGAGCCTCCGCCTTCCTCCATCACCGTGTTGCCTGATGCCTCTGCACCGGCTTCGACGGAATCCCCCGCCGTTGCGGACACCCGGTCGGAGGCCGCCCCGTCGAGTACGTCCGCTCCGTCGAATACGGCCGCTGTCACGACCGCGCCGTCCGAACAGCTGCCGGGCGAACCGTTCGACCTGGCGGAGGAAGGAACCCGCCTAGCGGTCATCGGGGTGCGGTTCGACGACGTGCTCACCCTGCGCGGGCGCCCGGGCGCCGACCAGCTTGTCCTCGCCGGACTCGCCCCTCATGCGGACGATCTCACCGCCACGGGAAGGAGCCGGGCCCTGACCCGTTCCTTCTGGTTGGAGGTGGTCGCCGGCGACGGGAAGGTCGGCTGGGTGTCCGCCAAGTACATCGGTGTGTTGGGCCGCACCCTCGACAGCACCTCGGCGGTGACCGAGGCCCTCGGAGGAGCGCCCCCGAGCGCGCCGGACATGGCCGGCCTCGGCATGACCGCGGCCCGGGCCATGGCCTCGGAGGAACCCCCCTCCGAGATCGTCATGTCCGGCCCGCCCGCCGAAGGGGAGACAGGGGAGGTGGTCTTCGACGTCGTGGGGCTGGGCGACGACTCGGTGCTGGGGATGCGGCTTCGCGTATTCGGCGTCCGGGGCGCCGACGGCGGTTACACGCTCGAAAGGGTCGAGGAGACCGTTGTCTGCTATCCCCGCCGCGGCGCAACCCCCGAGGGCTTGTGCCGATGAGCCGCCGCGTCGCGATATAGTGGATTCCCCCCACGGAGGCAGGGCATGTGCTTCGACCATGATTCCGAACCGCCGATCCCCCGAGGCGACCGGGAGGCCGCCGGGCGCGACCTGATCCTGACCGCCCGGGACGGCAACCGCTTCGCCGCATTCGAGGCGGCCGGCGATCCGCCGTCGAGCGCCGCGGTGGTGGTGCTGCCCGACGTCCGGGGCCTCTACCGCTTCTACAAGGACTTGGCCGTGCGCTTCGCCCAGGCCGGCCATGATGCGGTCGCCGTCGATTACTTCGGGCGCACCGCCGGAATCGCAGAACGCCCCAACGACTGGGACTACTGGCCCCACGTCTACGGCGCCTCCTTCGAGGGAATCCGCGACGACGTGACCGCCGCCGTATCGCACCTGCGGTCGGCCGACCCCGATCGTGCGGTGTTCACGGTCGGTTTCTGCTTCGGCGGTTCCTACTCATGGCACCAGGCCGCCAACGGACTCGGGCTGGCCGGTGCGGTCGGCTTCTACGGCAAGCCCCGGCGGCCGGAGGAGACGGCCGGCGCCATCGACCGGACGGCGGGGATGGCCTGCCCGATCCTGGCGCTGATGGGAGGGGACGACCCGAGCATCCCCCTCGACGCGGTGGAGGAGTTCCGCACCGCGCTGGAAGAGGCCGGAACCCCCCACGAAGTGGTGGTGTACCCCGGCGCCCCGCATTCTTTCTTCGACCGCCGGTACGCGGAGTTCGCCGACGATTCCGCCGATGCCTGGCGGCGGGTCCTGGAGTTCATCGAGGCCAACACGGACGGGCCGCCGGCGGAGACCGGGTAGCCGGTGGGGGCAGGAAAGGCGGGGAGCGGGGCCCCGCGGACGATCGAAACCGCCGGCCTCACCAAGTACTACGGGAATACGCCCGGGATCGTCGACTTGGATCTGGCGGTCGAGGCGGGCGAGGTGTTCGGGTTCATAGGCCCCAACGGCGCCGGAAAGACCACCACCATCCGCCTGTTGCTCAACCTCATCCACCCCACGAGGGGAACCGGGGCCGTCTTCGGCATGGACATAGCGGGCGGTTCGCTGTCCATCCGCCGCCGGGTCGGTTACCTGCCGGGTGATCTGGCGGTGTATCCGTCAATGACCGGGCGGGAGTTCCTGCTCTATTTCAGCCGGCTGCGCGGCATCGACACCGCCGCCCACACTTCCCTCCTGGCCGAGCGGTTCGATCTCGACCTCGACCGCCCGGTCAAGGAATATTCGAAGGGCAACCGCCAGAAGGTGGGTTTGGTCAACGCCTTCATGCATGAGCCGGATCTGCTGATCCTCGACGAACCCACCGCCGGACTCGACCCGCTGGGCCAGCAGGAGTTCGGGGATCTGGTGTCCGAGGTCCGCCGGGAAGGCCGGACGGTGTTCCTGTCCTCCCACAACCTGCCCGAAGTGGAGCGGGTGGCGGACCGGGTGGGGATAGTCCGCCGCGGCCGGCTCATCGCCGTGGACACTCTCGAGGGTTTCCGGTCGAAGATACGTTCCAACCTGTCGATCGAGTTCGCATCCCCGGCCGACCCCGCCGCTTTTGCCGCCCTCGAGGGCGTGACGGTGACGGGCGTCCGCAAGGGGGGTTCCCTGCTGCGGTTGAGCGTGGCGGGGCCGCACGATGCGGTGGTCAAAGCGGCGGCCGCCCGGAACGTGCGTGCGGTCGCCTCCGAAGAGGCCGACCTGGACGAGGTTTTCTTCTCCTACTACGAGAATGGCGGCGAGGCCGGCGCCGACCCGGATGCCGAGGGCTGACCCGTTGGGCGCCCTCATCCCGGTCGAGTTCCCCATCCTGGTCAAATGTCTACGCGACCGGCGCCGGGCCTTGGTGGGAAACAGCCTGGGCCTGGCGGCGCTGATCGCCTGGTTGGGCGTGACCTTCCCGATCTTGCGGGATTCCGAGGCGTTCTCGGGTTTCATCGAAGACCTCCCCCCTCAGCTGCTGGCCGCGTTCGGGATAGACCCGGCCACCTACCTGACCGCCGCCGGGTTCCTGTTCGCCTACCTGTATTCCCTGTTCGGTCCGCTCCTCGTCCTCATATTCGTCATCGGAGCGGCGACCACGGAGGTGACGGCCGAGGAACGGGACGGTCTGATGGACATGCTGCTCTCGGTTCCGGTGTCCCGCACCCGGGTATTCGTAGAGAAGGCCGGCGGGGTGGCGCTGGCCTCCCTGGCGCTGGTCGGCGTCCTGACCGCCGCCCTCCTGATCGCCGATGCCGTCTTCGGGATGGGGCTGGCCGTGACCGGGATCCTGGCGGCGGGCCTGTCTCTGTGGCTGCTGGGGATACTGTTCGGGGCGGCGGCCCTGCTGGCCGGAGCCTTCACAGGCCGCGCCGCCTCGGCGGGCGGAGCAGCAGGTGTGCTGACGGTTCTGGCCTGGTTCATCGAGGGGTTCTCCGATCTCTATTCGTGGTTGGAGGGTCCGGCGGCGGCCAGCCCCTTCACCTGGTACCTGGATCCCAATCCCCTGCTCGGAGGGTGGGGCGCCGGTCACCTGCGGCTCCTGGCCGCGTCCGTCGTGACAGCCGCCGCCGCGGCTCTGATGTTCCGCCGCCGCGACATCGCCGCCGAGCGGATCGTGTTGCCCGAGAAGGGCGCCGAACGCCGGCCCTCCCGGACGCGGGTTCGCCGGCCCCGGGCCGCCTGGCTGCTGTCGGGCGTGTTCGGCAAGACACTGTGGGACCGCCGCCGCTCGATCTGGGCCTGGGGGGGAGGTCTGGCCTTCCTGACGCTGATCATGTTCGCGACCTGGCCGTCCTTTTCCCAGGATACGGCGGCGCTCGAGAGCCTCTTGACCGCCCTTCCCCGGGAGGTGTTCGCCATGTTCGGTGTCAGCAACCCCGAATCCATGGCCACCGCGGCCGGTTTTCTCTCCTCCCGAACCTATCAGTCCATCGGCCCCCTCATGGTCATCATCTTCGCCGTCAGGGGGGTTTCGACGGCCATGGTGCGCGAGGAACACACCGGCGCCCTCGACCTGCTGCTGGCCAATCCGGCCGCCCGCCGGAAGGTGATCGCGGCCAAGGCCTCGGCGATTGCGTTCTCCACGGTCTTGGTGGTGCTCATACCGACCCTGGCGGCTCTGGCGGGAGACGCCGTATGGAACACCGGCCTGGGCGGCGGCAACATACTGGCCGCAGGGGCGGGCCTCTGCTTGCTGGGCCTGTTCTTCGGCGGGCTGGCGACGGTTTTCTGGGCTATGGCGGGGTCGTCCTTTCCCGCCGTGCGGATCACCGCCGTAGCGTCGTTGGCGGCGTTCCTCCTCAACGGTCTCGGCGCCCTCACGGACGGCTTGGCGCCGGTGCGGGTGTTGTCGCCCTTCTATTGGTACTTCGGGGACGCCCCGCCCCTGGGCAAAGGCTTCCAACCCCTCTACCTGCTCCTCCTGGCGGGAGCCCTAGCCATGACCTGGGCGGCAACCCGCCGCTTCCGCCGCCGCGACCTGGCGGTCTGACCGCCGACGGGACCCGGCTATTCCATCGGGTGCCCCGAGCAACCTCATGAACCGGGATCATCGGAGGCGACGACACGCGGCTGTCTTCTTCCTATGATGAGGGAAAGGGCCTTCTCGACGCCGTCGCGTAGGATGCCCTGAGCCCCGCTCCTCAGAGGTCGTCGATGGTGGAACTACAGCGCAACCTGGGTCTGTCGGCCGTGTTCACGGTCAGCCTGGGCGCCATGATCGGCAGCGGAATCTTCGTGTTGCCGGGCTTGGCCGCCGAGCTGGCCGGGCCCGCCGTGATCCTCGCCTATCTGATAGCCGGGTTGGTGGTGATCCCGGCGGCTGTGAGCAAGTCGGAGCTGGCCACCGCCATGCCGAGGGCCGGAGGCGCCTATCTGTTCATCGACCGGGCGATGGGGCCTCTCGTAGGCACCGTGGCCGGGTTCGGGGTGTGGTTCGCCCTGGTCTTCAAGTCGGCCTTCGCCTTGGTGGGTCTGGGCGGATACCTGTTGTTCTTCCTGGACCTGCCGATGCGGACGGTGGCGGTGGTCCTGGCCTTGGCGCTGTGCGCGGTGAACATGGTTGGCGTAAAGCAGTCGGGCCGGTTCCAGACCATCGTCGTCTTCGGCGTGCTGGCGGTGCTCGGATTGTTCATCCTCACAGGTGCGGTCAACATAGAGAGCGGGTCGTTGACTCCTTTCCTCCCCGAGGGCGTCGGAGGGCTGCTGTCGGCCACCGGGCTGGTGTTCGTGTCCTATGCGGGGGTGACCAAGGTGGCCTCGGTGTCGGAAGAGGTCAAAGATCCGGGCTCGATCCTTCCCCGCGGGATACTGTGGTCGATAGCCCTGATGTTGGTGGTCTATCCGGCCATAGTGTGGGTGGTAGTAGGCAACCTGCCGCTGTCCGCCCTGTCGGGCAATTCGGCGCCGGTAGCCTCCGCCGCCGAGGTGATCATGGGGCGTTTCGGCGCCGGGCTCATATCGGCCACCGCGGTGCTGGCGCTCATCTCGATGGCCAACGCCGGGCTGCTCTCGTCGTCCCGCTACCCCTTCGCCATGGCGCGCAACCGGCTGGCGCCGGGGTTCTTCTCATCCATAAATCGGCGGACGGGCACCCCCATCGCCAGCATCGCCCTCACCGGAGCGGTGATGATCGCGTTGATCCTGTTCGTGCCCCTGCTCGAGCTGGCCAAACTGGCTTCGGCTTTCCAGGTGCTGGTCTTCTGCTTGATCCACCTCTCGCTGATCGCCTTCCGGGAGTCCAACCCCTCCTGGTACCAACCGCCTTTCCGGGCGCCCTTCTACCCGTGGATACAGATATTCGGTATAGGCGGTTCCCTGGTGCTCCTAACCCAGCTCGGCTGGATATCGATGGTCGGATCGCTCGGCATCGTGGTGGTCGGGGTGGCCTGGTACCGCTTGTTCGGCCGTTCGAGGGCCAGTCACGAGAGCGCCATGCTCGACACCCTGCGGCTCCGCTCCATCGGTCCCCTGGTGGCGACCACCCGCCGGTCCCTCTCCTCCCCGGGGCGTGACCATGTGGTCATACCGGTGGACGACGGCACCGGCATCGACCGGCTCCGTGAACTTCTCCGCATAGCCCAGGCGGTGACCGCCCATGACGGACGCATCACCCTTGCGCGGCTGGACAGGACCCGCCGGAGCGGCTTCTGGTGGCGCCGCGACCCCCTCCCCCGGCCGGACGACCCCTTCCGGGCGGCCGCCAAGAACATCGCCGAGGAGACGGGGCTGGACATCGCCGTCGTGCAGCCCCGCGGCAACGACCCCCGCCAGGCCTTGGTCGATTACGCCGCCCGGCATGCGGTGGACCTCATCCTGGGGGAGTTCCAGTATTCCGACGCCCGCCGCCGCACCAAGTTCGACCTGGCCCGGGTCCAGGATCACGCGAACACCGACGTGATGCTGCTGGGCAAGGCCGCCATGGTCGACGTCTCCACCATTACCGTGCTCGGCGCCGGCAGCCCGAACGACGTGGTGAAGATCGACACCGCCTACCGTCTCGGGTTCGCCGAGCAGGCCGAGGTGAGGCTGTTCCATGTGCTGGACGAGAACGCCAACGAGCCCCAGCACAAGGCGATCCAGGACTATCACGATCAGCTTCTGGAGATGAGCCGGGTAGACACCTACAGCGACATCGATTCCTCCGCCGACCTGCTGGGCGCCATCGCCGAGCGGCAGCGGGAGGCGGACCTGGTAATCATCGGCGCTTCGAGAACCGGAATCGGAACCGAGCTGAGCTCGCGGATAATCGGCATGGTGGACGGAACCGTGCTGGTGGTGCACACGGTCGAACCCGCCGACTCCTGGGGCCGCCGGCTCCTCCACCGACTGATCTACTAGCCCCCTTCTGGTGAGGGTTCACCACCCGGGGGCCGGCGTTCGAGGGCGGTCCGCACTTCGTCTCCTACGGGGGGGGAGGACGCCGCCAGCAGCGGGGTGATGGCGATCTCGCCCCTCAGGTTGACCCCGATGTCGGTTCCTTCCAGGGAATCCGAGTCGAACTGTTCCCGATAACGATGGCCGAACGACCCGTCCGGGCGGCGCTCGTGTATCTGCCCGTAGGAAACCCGGGCGGCCGGTACGACCCGACGCGCGGTGGAGGAGTCAGCCTCCCACGGAACGTTCACGCTCACCACGTCGCCGGGCATTTCCACCGAGCGGATCTCCTCCAGCAGCCCGGCGCAGAGGTCGGCCAGACGGTTCCACACCGGGATGGCCGCCTCCGAATGCATGAATTGATACCACTCGGCCCATTCGCCGCGGCACCCGGCCGAGAAAGCCACCGCCGGGATGCCCAGCTCCCATCCTTCCAAAGCCGCCCCCACCGTCCCTGACGAGGCGATGTATCCGGTTCCGTGGTTGTAGCCCAGGTTGATTCCCGACACGACTAGGTGCGGCGGGGTGTCGAAGTAGGCGGCCGCAATCTGGACGGCATCGGCCGGGAATCCGGACACCGTCACCAAGGTGTTGCCCTCCCGTTCCACCTCGGCCGCCTCGATGGGGTCGAACCGGGTCAGGGCCTTGCCGATCCAGCTCCGCTCGCTGTCGGGCACCACGACCCGCACCTCGCCGAGTCTGGCCAGGGCGGCCCTGAACGGCATCAGGGCCGGGCTGTCCACTCCGTCGTCGTTGGTCAGCAGGATCCAGGACACGCCGCCGGAGGGTAGCGGCCTGCACGATGCCGGATGGATTCCGTGTCGGGGGTGGATGACCGAGGGTGACCTCGGAATCACATCTAGCATGGCGTTCATGGAAGATATGTCCGCAGCCGCGGTCACGGTGAGCGACGGGGTCACCCACGGGGCCAGGGAGGATCTGTCCGGCGTTGTGCTGACCCGGCGGCTGGCAGCCCTGGGGTTCGAGGTGGATCGGCGGGTGACGGCGGATGAGCTCGATCAGATCCGGGACCTGCTGGCCGGTTTGGCCCGCGTCCACCCGTTGATCGTCACCACCGGAGGGACCGGCTTCGGCCCGCGGGACGTAACCCCGGAGGCCACCTCGGCTCTGATCGACCGCCCGGCCCCGGGCCTGGCCGAGCTGATACGGGCGGAGGGCCTGCGGCACACCCCGATGGCGGCGCTCTCCCGCGGTGCGGCCGGGGTGATCGGCTCGTGCCTGGTGGTCAACCTGCCCGGCAGCCCGAAGGCGGTGGAGGAGGGCATGGACGCGCTGGAGCCGCTGCTGCCGCACATCCTGCAGCTGCTGGCCGGCGACACGGAACACGCATAGGGCGGTTCGGCGGGGCGGCGCGCGGTGCCGCCTGACCCCTTTCACCCGGTGATGCGGCGGGGGTGTGTGTATAGGTTGAAACCGCCCGGACGGACGAATCCGGCCACCGTCAGGCCCAGCTCGTCGGCCAGGTCCACCGCCAGGGAGGAAGCGGCCGACACTCCGGCCAGGAGGCCAAAACCGGCCACCGCCGCTTTCTGGACCAGCTCGAAGGACACCCGGCCCGACACCGTGACGATCATCTCGCCCATAGGCAGCCCGCGGGCGGCCAGGAATCCGACCAGCTTGTCCATGGCGTTGTGCCGCCCCACGTCCTCCCGCAGGCCCGCCGGCGCCCCGTCGGGTGTGAAAGCGGCCGCGGCATGCAGCCCGCCGGTCTCCTTGAAGCCGGCCTGGGCGGCGCGCATGGACTCCATCAGGCCGATCAGCCGGTCGGCGGCGATGAACGGGCCGTCGGGAGGGGGAGGGGCCGCCACCCGCACCGCGTCGATCGAGGCCTTCCCGCACACCCCGCATGACGAGGTGGAGTACAGGTTGCGGCGGAACTGCTCCGGGTCGATGTGGAGGCCGTCGACCGGAACCAGCTCGTAGCGCCCCTCGCCGTCCCGCCCCGGCAGGCGGCGCACCTCTGCCAGCTCGTCCGGCCGCAGGATGATCCCCTCCGTGAGGGCGAATCCCCTGGCCAGGTCTTCGTCGTGTCCGGGGGTGCGCATCAGCACCGCGATCGGCACCCCCGCCAACCGGAACTCGACCGGTTCCTCGGTGGGCAGCAGATCGCTTCGCTCGGAGCGGCCCTCCGCGTCGATGCGGACGATGGGCCGGGATGAGCTGGCGGACATACTGCACTCCATATCGGGCTGCCCTTGGCGGCGGGCCGCCGGTGCGTGTGCCGCGATTATGGCGCGTCGATCGCTTTGGGTGATACGGACCGGACCCGTCGAGGCCGGATTCGGCTGCGGTACCCTTCCCTGTCTGCGGCCGGGTCCGGTTCATCGAGGCGGCTCTTCCTCCGAGAGGCCCCCGCCGGCGCCGTCAAGGAGGTCGGATGATCATCGACATGCACTCCCACTACTACCTCCCGGAATACGTCGAAGCGGTCCGCTCCTCCGACGCCTTCGAGGTGTACACCCGCGAGGACGGGCGCATCGTGGTGCTCTGGAAGGGCGGGGTGACCCTGACCGTTCCGCAGCCCCATCCGGGCGAGGCGGAGCGCATCGAGATGATGGACCGGCTGGGGATCGACATGCAGGTGCTGTCGGTGCCGTCCCCGAGCGTCTACTTCGTGGAAGGCGGCGCAGCCCTGCGGCTGGCCCGCTCCGTCAACGACGGTCTGGCCGAGGTCGTCCGCCGCCGCCCCGACCGTTTCCGCGCCCTGGCCGCCCTCCCGCTCAAGGGCCTGGACGACTCCATCGCCGAAATGGAGAGGGCCGTGGGCGAGCTGGGGATGGCGGGGGTGATGATCCTCACCAACATCGACGGGGAGCTGCTGGACTCGCCCCGCCTGGAACCCTTCTGGGAGCGGGCCGACGAGCTGGGCGCCCTCGTGTACGTGCATCCGACCAGCCCGGTCTCCTCCCGGGGAATGGAGGACTACAGCCTGGCCATCGCCTTGGGTTTCCTGCATGAGACCAGCCTCGTCTTGGCCCGACTGGTCTTCGGCGGGGTGTTCGAGCGCTACCGGTCGATCCGCTGGGTGTTCTCCCACTTGGGCGGCGCCATCCCGTTCATGGCGCCCAGGCTGGACATCTTCGCCCGGCAGTTCTCCCAGTGCCGGGAGCACATCTCCAAGCCCCCCACGGAATACCTGGCCGGCCTGACGTACGACACGGTCAGCACCCACGTCCCGGCCCTGCGATGCACCGTGGAGACGATGGGCGCCGACCGGCTGGTGTTCGGGAGCGACTATCCGCACATACCGGCCGGGTCCGGCCCCTTTCTCCAGGCCGTCCGCGACCTCGGATTGCCCGGCAACCGGCAGGCCGAGATATTGGGCGGGCGCGCCCGGCGGCTGCTGGCGGGCGGCTGCGGCTGACCTCCGGTCATCTACAGCCCCGATCAGGGTTGCGATAACCTCGATGATCCTGGACAGGGATCGACCACCGGGGAGTCGAAATGCCATTGGACCGTTTGACTGGCGTATTGGACGGGCGGGTCGCCCGATTGGAGGAGCAGGGCACGGCCAAGGGCCGGGAGGCCGTGGTCAGGGGGGTGATCCCGCCCGAAGGGGAGCGGGGCGCTCGCCTTCTGCTGGAGGGCGAGGGGGACCGGACCTTCATACGGATGAACTCGAACTCCTATCTCGGTCTGGGGCTGCACCCCGAGGTGATCGGCGCAGGTGAGGCCGCCGCGCAGGCCATGGGGGCAGGCCCGGGCGCGGTCCGCTTCATCATCGGCGCCCACACCCCCCACGTGGAGCTGGAACGCGCCCTGGCCGATTTCCACGGACGAGAGGAGGGGATGATCTTTTCGTCGGCTTACGCCGCGGTGGTAGGCGTCCTGGCTGCTCTCATCGATTCCGATACGGCGGTGATCTCCGACGAGCTCAACCACAACTCGATCATCAACGCCGTCCGCCTCGGCCGGCCCCGCAGCAAGTCGGTCTATCCGCACCTGGACATGGCGGCGCTCGACCGTCTGCTCGGAGAGGCGCAGGGCCGGGCGCGCCGCGCCGTGGTCGTGACCGACGGGATCTTCTCGATGCGCGGCGACCACGCCCCGCTCGACGAGATCATGGAGATCGCCCGCCGCCGCGACGGGGGCTTTCCCGAGAACGCGGTGGTGGTCGTGGACGATTCGCACGGCGTAGGCGCCTTCGGTCCCACCGGCCGGGGAACCGAGGAGTACACGGGGAGCCCGCCCGCGGATCTGCTCATCGGCACCCTGGGCAAGGCCTTCGGGGTCAACGGGGGATACGCCGCCTCGTGTGCACCGGTTATCCGTTTCCTGCGGGAGACCTCACCGCTCTACATCTACTCGAACCCGATCACCGCCGGGGAGGCGGCCGCGGCGCGGGCGGCCCTCGGCATCCTGCGGAGCGAAGAGGGGGCGCGGCGCCTCGCCAGTCTCCGCCGCCTCACCGCCAGACTGGAGTCCGGATTGGTGTCGCTGGGTTTCGAGGTCATCCCGGGGGAACACCCGATCGTTCCTCTCATGTTGCGGGACACCGACGAGACCCGGAGGCTGGTTTCGGCGCTGTTCGACGGCGGCGTCCTCGCCACCGGGCTGGCCTACCCGGTCGTGCCGAGGGGAGACGAGGAGATACGCCTCCAGGTCAACGCCGACCACACCGCGGCCGATATCGACCGCGTCCTGTCGGTTCTCGCCGCCGCCCGGTGACCCGGCTCGGCGCGTTGTGGGTTGACATGGGTGGACAGAATTGCCCCTGATGGGCCCGAATTACCCCGAATCACCACGAATTACCGGAATTACCATGAATTACCCCGAATTACCGGGATCGCCTCGAATTGACCCGAATTGACCCGAATTGACCCGAATTACCATGAATTACCGGAATTACCAGGAATTGCCCCGAATTACCCCGAATTGACCCGAATTGACCCGAATCATCATAGTTCCTGGTCAAGGTAGTTTCCATCGGGCGCCCCGGCCGTGACCGGTGAACACTGCCAGTCCCCGAGCCTTCAGGATGGAGAGGTCTTTCCCCAGTCGTCGATCGTTGGTCTGCAAAGCCAACCGGGAGCGTATCTCGCGTGATGCCAAGGCTCGATCCGACCCCTCGAGCATGTCGAGGATGGCCTGCTGTTGTTCGGTCAGATCGCCTGCGTCTTGTCGGGTCTGCAAGGCTCGTCCGTGCCGGAAACGCACCGTCACACGCCCTCCCGTATCCTCGATCTCGAGCGGCGGTAAGCCTGCGGAGGCCGCTCCCTCCGCCATCTTGAGCGTCCCGAGCCCCCACTCCTCGATGACGCCGCGGCGGTAGAAAGTGCGGGCGATCAGCGGGTTCCACGGCTGGGACTCGTGGGGTGCGAATAGCTACTCCGGGGTCAACCCGAAAGGCAGCGCGCCCGATGATGTCACTTCCAATCGGTCGTCGTATACCGCCACGCCCACGGAACCCCCGCCGATCGAGTAATCGCGATGGCACAGGGCATTCGCCAGCGCCTCCCGCGTGGCCGAGGGCGGGTAGAGCGGTTCGTCGATCCGCTCGATGCGGTCCGCCTCGAACCGGCCGGCGATGGGAAGGGTGTCGCGCAGGAAGCGTTCCGCATCCGCGAGGAGCTTGAATGCGTTGCCGTAGAACTGTCGATTGTCCAAGAACTCCGTGCGGCCGACGCCCCGGAAGCGGGCGGCCTTGAGCTTGCACTGCGTCATCTCCAACTCGATGCGGTTGGAGTTGCCGAACAGCACGACTGCCGCCCGCAGCAGTACCCCATCCCGGTAGAGCCCCAGCCCGCGCAGCAGCTCGACGGGTTCCGGCGTCCCCGGGTCCTGCAGCCGGCTTCGCTGGACAGCCTCAGTTATCGTGCGCCGGATCTCCGCCGCATCCAGGTCTTCTACTTTCCATCCGGCGGCGGGTTGGGTCTCCCAGCGCTGTTCGTTGTGCATACGCTCGAATAGCATTCGGTTGTACTCGTCGGACGACATGGCCAAGGTGGTGCTGCCGACCCGGCGATATGCGGCGCCCCGATAGACGTAGGGCCTCACGGTCCCCGGACTCACGCGAACCGCTATCACCTCGCGGTTCTCCGCTGCCGGAACCCTCTCGACCATCGGGAAGGCCGGTGGATCTATCTGCTGTATCTCGGCGCTCACGTCTTCCAACGTCCTTCTGCCTATCTCTTGGCCCGCGGCCTTTCCTTCCGGTGTGACGCCGAACAGCACATACCCGCCGCGAGTGTTGAGCATGGCGCACATGGTGCGGGCCGCCTCGCGGCGCTGTCCGGTCGAGGCCTTGAACTCCAGCGTCTCGGATTCGCCCGCCGCGGTCAGCGCTGTGATCTGTTCAGGGGTCATGTAGTCGTCCGTTGTTTTCGCCGTACGGTTCACTTCGATGCCGGTCGCTGTCCATGTTAAGATAGATGGGTAACACACGGGAGCCCGGGAAGGGCTGAGAGGGAGACCACAGACCGTCGTCTCCGACCGTTGGAACCTGATCCGGGCAATACCGGCGAAGGAAGTGACCTCCGGCCCCTCCCCAAAGCCCCACCGGGAGGAGGCGCGTATGCGTATGAGGAGATCGAGGATCACGAGAATCGGGGCCGCGGCGGCAGCAGTTGCGGTGCTCGTCGCCGGGTGCGGCGCGGGAACCCCCGAGGAGGAAGGCCCCCAGACCATCCGTCTGGTCACCCACGACTCCTTCAACCTGAGCGAAGGAACCCTGGAACGGTTCGAGGCGGCGACCGGCCATACCGTCGAGCACCTCGCATCGGGAGACGCCGGCGCCATGGTGAACCAGGCGGTGCTCACCAAGGGCAACCCGATAGGGGATGTCATGTTTGGGGTCGACAACACCTTCCTGGGCCGGGCCCTCGAAGAAGGCCTGTTCGAGGAGTACGTGTCGCCGTACCTGGCGGACGTACCCGACGACCTGAAGCTCGACACCCGGGTCACCCCCATCGACTTCGGTGACGTGTGCCTCAACTACGACATCGCCGGGCTGGCCGACCTGGGCCTGCCGCCGCCCTCGACCCTCAGGGATCTGACCAGGCCGGAGTACGCCGGACTGCTGGTGGTGGAGCATCCCGGCACTTCCTCGCCAGGCCTGGCTTTCCTGCTGTCCACCGTGGCCGTGTTCGGCGAAGAGGGGGGCTACACCTGGCGCGACTACTGGGCGGATCTCGCCGCCAACGACGTTCTGGTAAGCGCCGGATGGGAGGACGCCTATTACGGGTCCTTCTCAGGAGGGTCGGGAGGCGGCGACCGTCCGATCGTGGTGTCCTACGCCTCGTCTCCGCCGGCGGAGGTCATCTTTGCCGACCCGCCGGTCGCGGAGGCTCCCACCGCGGTGGTGCCGGCCGGATGCTTCCGCCAGATCGAGTTCGCCGGGATCCTGGCCGGCACCCCGGTTCCCAAGGCGGCCCGGCAGCTGATCGATTTCATGCTCGGCCTGGAGTTCCAAGAGGACATCCCGCTCAACATGTTCGTGTTCCCGGCCAACGAGAAAGCCGAGCTTCCCGAGGAGTTCGTTCGATACACCGAGATACCGGATGACCCGGCCGGGTTGCCGCCCGAGGAGATCGACGCCAACCGCTCCCGCTGGATCGATGAATGGACCGAGGCCGTAATCTCCTGAAGTCCGAAGTCCTGAAGTCCGGGGTCCCGAAGTCCGGGATTCTGAAATCTGGGGCGGGCCGGTGGCTGCTCGTCGTCCCGGTTCTCTTCTTCGGGTTGTTCTTCCTCTACCCGCTGGTGCGGGTGGTGATGCGCAGCCTGTCGCTCGACGGAAGCCTGGACCTATCGCCCTTTCTCGAGATACTCACCAAGGGTTCGCTGCGGAGGGCGGCCTGGTTCACGGTCTGGCAGGCGGCCGCGTCCACCCTGGCCACCCTGGTGTTCGCCCTGCCCGGCGCCTACGTCCTGGCCCGTTATTCCTTCTTCGGACGTCGGCTGGTGCGGGCGGCGGTCACGGTGCCGTTCGTGCTGCCCACGGTGGTGGTGGGCGCCGCCTACCTGGCCCTGCTGGGTCCGGGCGGCCCGCTCGGGGTGGACCTCCGCCAGACGGTTTGGGCGATCCTGATCGCCCATGTGTTCTTCAACTACGCGGTGGTTGTGCGCATGGTGGGAAGCTTCTGGGAGCTGATCGACCCGAAGTTGGAGGAGGCGGCCCGGGTCCTGGGCGCCGCCCGCCTGCGGGCTTTTCTCAACGTCACGCTGCCCCTTCTTCTCCCCCCGATCGCGGCGGCGGCCTCGATAGTGTTCCTGTTCACCTTCACCTCCTTCGGAGTGGTGCTGATCCTCGGCGGGTTCGGTTACGCCACCATCGAGGTGGCGGTGTGGCGGGAGGCCGTCATCAACCTCGACTTGGCCGCCTCGGCCGCCTTGGCGGTGGTGCAGCTGGCCGGAGTGGGGGCCGCCCTGTGGGCCTACACCCGCCTCCAGCAGCGTTACGCCCGCCGGTTGCCCCTGCGACCGTCCGGCTCGGCCGCCCGCCGGCCCCGCACCCCCCGCCAGTACCTAGTGGTGGGCGCCGTGCTGGCCTCGATGCTCATCTATCTCGGAGCGCCTATCGCCGCTCTGGTATGGAGATCTTTGGACACCGCGGCCGGGCTTGGTCCGGACCATTACACCGCCTTGGTCCGGGGGGGCGCCCCCTTCGTCGATCCGGGTGAGGCGGTGGTCAACTCGTTGTGGTTCGCGGTTGCGGCCGTTGTTCCCGCCTTGGCCGTCGGCCTCGCCTCGGCGGTGGTCATCGTGCGCCGTCCCGGCCGCCTGGGCGCCCGGCTGGACACCCTCCTCATGCTGCCGCTGGGAACCTCGGCGGTGACGATAGGTTTCGGATTTCTGGTCGCCTTCGATTGGCCGGTGGATCTCCGCACTTCGCTATGGCTGATCCCGCTCGCCCATTCGGTGGTGGCCGTACCGTTCGTGATCCGCACCGTGGTACCGGTGCTGCGGTCGGTCCAGCCCCGCCTCAGGGAAGCGGCGGCCGTGCTGGGCGCCTCACCCCGGAGGGTTTTCCGGGAGATCGAGCTGCCGATCATCAGCCGGGCCGCGCTGGTCGGGGCCGGCTTCGCGGCGGCGGTCTCCCTGGGCGAGTTCGGCGCCACCGCCTTCCTGGTGAGGCCCGACCGGCCCACCATCCCGAACGCCATCTTCCGGCTGCTGGGCCAACCCGGGGCGGCCACGCTCGGTCAGGCGTTGGCGTTGAGTACCGTCCTGATGATCCTCACCACCATGATCATCATGGCCATCGACCGCTATCGGGTTGCCGGCCTGGGAGAGTTCTGATGCTCGAAGTCGTCGGCGTAACCCTGGACTACGGAGGAAGCCGCGCCCTCGACCGGGTCGATCTGTCGGTCGCGTCCGGGGAGGTGGCGGCGATCCTCGGACCTTCGGGGTCCGGCAAGTCGAGCCTGCTCAGGGTGATCGCCGGGTTGGAGAGGCCGCAGGCCGGGGCGGTGCGGCTGGCATCCCGCGATGTAACCGACCTGGAGGTTCACAAGCGCGGGGTGGGGTTGATGTTCCAGGACTACGCCCTGTTCCCCCACCTGACCGTGGCCGAGAACGCGTCGTTCGGGCTGCGTATGCAAGGAAGGGGCCGATCCGCCGTACGCCGCCGGGTCGGGGAGGTGCTCTCCTGGGTGGACCTCGACGGGTTCGAGGACCGCGCCATCCACTCCCTCTCGGGCGGCGAGCAGCAGCGGGTGGCGCTGGCCCGGGCCCTGGCCCCCGAACCCGCCCTGCTGATGCTCGACGAACCCGTAGGCGCCCTCGACCGGGCCCTGCGGTCCCGGCTGGTGCCCGAGCTGTCCCGGCTGTTGCGGCGGATAGGTGTCTCGGCCATCTACGTGACCCACGACCAGGACGAGGCCTTCGCCATCGCCGATCGGGTCGCCGTCCTGCACCGCGGACGCATCCGGCAGGTGGATACCCCCGAGGAGCTGTGGAGGCGGCCGGCGGACGAGTTCGTGGCGCGCTTCCTCGGGTTCGAGAACTTCGCCGACGTACGGGTGAGCGGGGGGACCGCCCGCACCCCTTGGGGTGAGGTCGAGACCGAGTTGGCCGAAGGCCGCCACCGGGTGGTCGTCCGGCCCGACGGCGCCGCTTTGAACCCGAGAGGGGCTCTGGTCGGAACTGTGGAGGAGTCCACCTTCGCGGCCGGTCAGACCCGGCTCGTGCTGAACTGCCTGAATCGTCCGCTGGTCGTCCGGACCGCGGGAAGCGGCCCCCCGGTCGGGACCGAGGTGCGGGTGGACATCGACCCCGACGCGATGCCGGCGTTCCCAACAGCGGGGCCGGCGGCGGGCGGGGAAGGGTCCGCCGCCGGCCCCGCACCGGTGGAGAGGGGTCCGGTCAGAGACCGCGGACTGCCGCCCTCTTCCAACGGCGCCTCCTCGTTTCACATCTGGTGGGACCTTCCCGATCTTCCCCTGGCCTCGGTGTCGGTGGTCTTGGAGGTGCTCACCCCTCCGGTTGCGGACAGATTGGCTTTCTTCGCCGTACAGGCCTCCTTCTGGTCGTCGGCCCGCCACGAGGGAGGCGCCCACACCGGGCTGCAGTGGAACCCCCGCCACCCCCGCAACCGGGCGGTGAACTGGGGCGGTTACGACCGGAGCGGAGCAATCCTGCCCGGTACTCCCTCGCCCTTTCCCTCCACCCCGGACGATCCGAACACCAGGGATTTCGCCTGGACTCCGGGGGCGCGTTACCGGCTCACCATCGGGCCGCGGGAAGGCGGGGTCCGGGATCCGGCCCGCTGGCCCGCCCGGATCGAGGGGCTGGACACCGGAGAGGACCTGGTGATCCGGGAGCTGATCTGCGACGGCGGCCACCTGCGCGCCCCGGTGGTGTGGTCCGAGCTGTTCACCAGGTGCGACGACCCGTCCATCGAAGTACGGTGGAGTGAGCCGAGGGCGGTCACCCCGGAGGGCGCGGTCCTCCGGGGTGAGCAGGGCCGGGTGACCTACCAGGCCCACCGCGACGGCGGGTGCACCAACACAACGGTGGAAACCGACGAGATCGGCATCGTGCAGCGCTCCGGCTGCGAGCGCCGGACACCCCACGAGGCCGTAGTCGACTGGAGAACATGACCAACACCCCGGCCATCGTGATGACCATCGGCGGCAGCGACTCAGGCGCCGGCGCCGGAGTCCAAGCCGACCTCAAGACCTTGTCGGCCCACGGCGTCTACGCGACCGCGGTGGTAACGGCGGTGACCGCCCAGAACACCCGGGGGGTGAAAGCGACCCATCCCGTCCCGGTCGACACGATCGCTGCCCAGATGGCTGCCCTGCTGTCCGACCTTCCTCCCCACGCCGTCAAGACCGGGTTGCTGGGCCGGGCAGAGGTGGTCCGGCTGGCCGCCCGCCATGCCAAGCGGCTTCCCAACCTGGTGGTGGATCCGGTGCTGGTCGATCGAAACGGGGAGGTGCTGGTCGCGGGGGAGGTCATCGACGCCTATCGGGAGGACCTGATCCCGGCGGCCGTCCTGGCCTCGCCCAACCACCGCGAGGCGGCTCTGCTGGCGGACCGCCCCGTTCGCAACCGGGCCGAGCAGGAAGCCGCAGCCAAGGAGCTGGCTCTATCCACCGGAACCCCGATCCTGGTAACCGGGGGCCGTCTAGACGGGCCGCGTCCGGTGGATGTGCTCTCGGACGGAGTGTCCACCCATCCGTTTCCCGGGCGATGGGTGCGGTCCCGCAACGTGCACGGCACCGGCGACGCTCTGTCTGCCTCCATAGCCGCCCGCCTGGCCGGAGGCGCCGGTCTGCTGACGGCGGTCGGAGAGGCCAAGGCCTGGACGGCGCGGGCGATAGCAGGCGCGGCCGAATGGCGGCTGGGCCGAGGAGAAGGCCCCATCGACTACTTCGGCTGGGCTTGAGGATGTGTTCGTCCTTTAGCTCGGAACTCCGGTTGAAACACCACTACCACTGTCCCAATTCCCTGGGATGAAACCACCCCACCCCACCAACGACGACACATCGTTGGTAAATTCCAGGTCAATTGGCGATGGGCCTAAGCAATGGTCATGGTCCGGATGAGACCCCGGAGGGTTCAAGAATCGGAGAAGCTAGATCTTTATCCGATATTGCGACCTTAGCGTACAATTCGCGAACGTCTTCTCGCCGTTGTTTTGCCACCACTTTTAGTAACTCCCAAGGTTTCTTGGGCCGAGGCGCACGAGGACGCAACCAGAATACTCCAGGCCTGCCCGATTCCAAGGCTCTCACAGCCGATGGTAGGTCCAATAGCAAAGCGCCTGTGGCTCGGATTGGATCGTGACCCACCCCTTCTATGGCGAATATGGACAACTTGGTCTTTATTATAGCAGCCAGTTCCCTAGGGTTCCGCAACATCTTGTAGTTGTTAGTTACCAAGCCGCGATAACCGAGTTGATGTAGAGCGATCACTAGCTCTCGATCCTCAAAGTTAGTAAGCTTGATATGAATGTCCTTTAAAGGAGTTAGCTTTATATCCGTTAGGAAAGGTGAAATGGCCTCCAGTATGGGCACTGGAAAGTTGTGATCCAGCGGTAGCTCTATCATGCTGCGAGAACCTTTTCAAGGTCAACCGATTGGACTATCGCCTCGGGGGCTGTTTCCGGGTACAAAGCGGCGACAGCCTTTTTATTTCCCATACGTCTATACAGGGCGGCAACAGTCTGTGTTGTGATTCGTGAGCCCTCGATATGTGGTTCGCCCGACACCTTTCCGGGGATGATGCGAAGCCGGGACCGAGGGCGTATGAGGCCGGGGCCGTGATCATCGCCTACTTCGAAAGGACCCAATAGATCCAGTATTTCCGCAAGTGCTATCTGGCCCGACACGCCTGCCGTCCAGCCGTCCGTCAGGTGCAACCTCCCCCCGCTGTCTACCCGCAATGGCGATCCCTGCTGCCATTCGTTCTCGGCCCAGATGTCGAGGCCGCGCTGTTCGAGCTCCTCCAACGCCTCCCTGACCTGGGACATCGGGCTGGCGGGTATCTCCTTTACCCGGCCGGATTTCGGGTGACGCAACCAGTAAACGATGCGAAGCGCCATCAGGTCGGCGTATGACCAGAGCTTCTGTCTGCTTGGCGAGACGCTGGGTACGACTGTTCCCTGGCGCGCCCATCGGTAGACGGTTGAGAGTGGAACGCCGGAGAGGGCAGCGGCGCGGCGTGCTTCGTAACATCCGGCCAGCGCGGCCTGCACGCGTCCTGACAGATTTCCTTGGTATCCCGGCACAGTTCACTCCTCCCTGAGGCCAGTAGACCGTTGTGGTGAGCGTAGCAGTCGCGCGCTGCCTTCTGTTGCTTACCGCGGCAGAAGGCAGCGCGGCAGTGGGAGGTGCCAAGCATCTTCGACGATATCCAGCAGGAGGAGATGGTGCTCACCTTCGTCGATCGGCGAGAATCGCGCCGCCCGCTACGTGAAACCGAAGTCCTCTGGGTGAGCTCCGAGCATCGGGTGTCCGCTCGCCTGTAGTAGCGACCGGGTCCGTGCCGGTCGATGAATCAGTCAGCCGAACGCTCTACTTGGCTCATCTCTATGTAGGGCGGCCTCTGACACGACCCGACCGTACCGGCATCGTAAAGTAAAGGACCGATTCCTTGATTAGCCTGCCGCCTAAGTCAAGCGCACTTGACCGACCTTCCGACTTGGTAAAGTAAAGGACCGATTCCTTGATTAGTTGTCGAGGTTCACTGTAAACAAGGTGGAACAGTGCTACCAGAAGCCTTCCGCTCCACAGAGCGCGGTGTGGTCCGTAAAGCTCCCGGCGGATACTGGGCGTTCTAGCCGGAACCCTTGCCCCGCCGCGTCGATCTTCCCCCGGATGCAGTGATGCTGCTGGACGAGGCAACCGGCGCCGTCAACCGTCTCGGCGGGTTGGGCGTGCTGATTCCGAACCCGCACTGCTGATCGGGCCCGGCAACGATGCGTCGTCGCCGCTCGACAGTAAGTACAGTTAGAAGGGGTGATTCGTAAGGCCAGAGAAGGGCGGGAAGAGAGCGGGAAGAGAGGACTGGACGGTCCCGCAGGTCGAACGAGCCGGCATCGACATGATGGAACGCCAGCAGGATGCTGTGCTGGCAGAGGAGCCGTTGCCGTATCCCGGGTTGCCGAGGGATTGGGTGGAGCAGGCATTGGACGCGGTGTTGCTGTTCGACCCCGACAACGTGCACCTGTGCAGGCCAGACCGATCCCTCAGGACAGGGTGGAAGAGAGCCGGCGGTTCGCTGATCTCATAGTCGGGTGGGCCAAGAAAAAACTGCTTTCCTGATCCCCGGACCTCTCGACCGCCGCCCCCCGGCCCGGAAAGGATGAACATGGCGACCTTCCGGCGGGTTAGCCTGTGGCCCATGCGCGCATGGATTCTCAACGACACCAAGGGACCGTCCTCCTACACATTGACCGAGGTGGACACGCCGGCGCCCGGCCCGGGCGAGGTGAGGGTCGAGCTGGTCGGATCGGCCCTCAACCGGCTGGACCTGTGGATGTCCATGGGGCTGCCGGCCCCCAAGAACTTCCCTCACGTCCCGGGAGGGGACGGCGCCGGGACGGTCGACGCATTGGGCGAGGGGGTGGAGGGCCTGGCAGAAGGCGACGAGGTGATCATCGATCCCAGCCTCGGTTTCGCCCCCACCACCGGCCTCATCCCCTACGGAGGCAGGCTCGCGGTGCTGGGTGAGCATGTCTGGGGCACGATGGGGGAGTACGTAGTGGTTCCTGCCGCCAACGCGGTTCCCAAACCGGCCCATCTCGACTGGGACCGGGCGGCGGCCTACGGTCTGGCATATGGGACCGCCTGCCGCATGCTGCGGCGGGCCAGGCTCTCGGCGGGTGACCTGATGCTGGTGGTGGGGGTCGGGGGCGGGGTCAGCTCCGCCGGACTGCTGATCGGGCGGATCATGGGCGCCGAGGTCTATGTCACCTCCCGCAGTCCGGCCAAGATCGACCGCGCCGTGGATCTGGGCGCGGCGGGCGGTTTCGATTCCACCGCCGAATTTTCCAGGGAGCTGCGGGCGGCGGCCGGAAGGCAGGCCGATGTGGTGTTCGAGAACGTGGGTCCGGCCACCTGGGACCAGTCGATGCGCTCCCTCGTTCCGGGCGGCCGGTTGGTCACCTGCGGTTCGACCAGCGGCGCCAAGGTGGAGGTCGTGGTGCCGAGGCTGTTCTTCCGCCACCACGAGATCATCGGCTCCACCATGTTCGACAGCGAGGACTTCGCTCAGGTCACCTCCTGGGTGGCGGGCGGGGAGCTGCCCGTGCAGGTGGACCGGGTATACGAATTCGAGCAGATGCCCGCCGCCATGGCCCGCATGAAGGCAGGCGGCCAATTCGGGAAGCTGGTGATCAGAAGGAGGACGGGATGACCGCAAAGCCCGCCGTCGGATGGGTTGGAACCGGGGTGATGGGCGCCGCCATGTGCGGCCACGTTTTGGACGCCGGGTACCCGGTGACCGTGAGCACCCGCACCAAGGCGAAAGCCCGGGGGCTGATCGACCGGGGGGCGGTCTGGGCCGACACCCCCGCCGAGGTCGCCGCCGCCTCCGACCTCTCCTTCGCCATCGTCGGTTTTCCCGAGGATGTCCGTGAAGTTTTCCTGGGCGGCTCGGGGCTGCTGGCGGGCGCCTCCGCCGGGGACGCGGTGGTGGACATGACCACCTCCGAGCCGGCCATGGCCGTCGAGATCGCAGAGCAGGCCGCCCTGGCGGGGGTGGGCGCCGTCGACGCCCCGGTGAGCGGCGGGGATGTCGGCGCCCGCAACGGCACCCTGTCGATAATGGTCGGCGGCGAGGAGGAGACGGTGGAGCGGGTGAGGCCCATCTTCGAGACGATGGGGGCCACCATCGTTCGCCAGGGAGGGCCGGGGGCGGGGCAGCACACCAAGGCGGTCAACCAGATACTGATCGCAACCACCGTCATCGGGCTGTCGGAGGCGCTGCTGTACGGACGGCGGGCGGGTCTGGACATGGACTCGGTGCTGGAGTCGGTGAGCGGCGGGGCGGCCGGTTCCTGGTCTTTGTCGAACTACGGACCGAGGATGCTCGCAGGCGACTTCGAGCCGGGTTTCTACGTGGACCACTTCGTGAAGGACATGGGTATCGCCCTGCGCGAGGCGGCGGCCATGCGGTTGCCTGTTCCCGGCCTGGCGCTGGCCCACGAGCTGTATGTCTCGTTGCAAGGCCAAGGGCTGGGGCGCAAGGGCACCCAATCGTTGATCCTGGCCCTAGCCCGTATGGCCGGGCTGGAATGGGCGCCGCCCCCCTCTTCCTCCTGAACCGACCCCGCCCGGGTCGGTGCACCGAGTCGGCGCACTGGACTCGAATGGGTCGGCCGCACCCGGCGGTAGCATCCGGTTCGTATGCCGCCCAGCTCCCCTGAAGGCCTAGGCCGACCGGTGGTTCCCAACGTCTTGGCTTCCCGGTACGCCGGAACGCCCATGCGCGCCCTGTGGTCGCCTCGCGGCCGGGTGAAGGCGGAGAGGGAGCTGTGGGTGGCGGTCCTCGAAGCCCAGATCGAGATGGGGGTCCCGGCGCCCGCCGGAGTGGTGGAGGCTTATCGGGATGTCGTCGAGGAGGTGGACCTCGCTTCGATCCGCGCCCGTGAGGAGGTGACCCGCCACGATGTGAAGGCCCGCATCGAGGAGTTCTGCGCCTTGGCGGGCCATGAGCACATCCACAAGGGCCTGACCTCCCGCGACGTCACCGAGAACGTGGAGCAGATGCTGATCCGCCGGTCTCTCGTGATCCTCCGGGACAAGACGGCGGCGGTGCTGGTCCGAATGGCGGCCCTGGCGGTGGAGCACCGCGATACGGTGATCGCGGGGCGCACCCACAACGTCCCCGCCCAGCCCACCACCCTGGGGAAACGCTTCGCAAACGCCGCCGAGGAGACCCTGGCGGCCTACCAACGCCTGGAGCGGTTGACCGCCGGTTACCCCCTGAGAGGCCTGAAGGGTCCGGTCGGCACCCAGCAGGACCTGCTCGATCTGTTCGGGGGGAACGAGGAGAAGGTCGTCCGGCTCGAGCAGCGGGCGGCGGACCTGCTGGGGTTCGGGACCGTCCTGGCCTCGGTGGGGCAGGTCTATCCCCGCTCTCTCGACTTGGAGGCGGTGAGCACACTGGTGCAGCTGGCCGCCGGGCCGTCCAGCCTGGCCGCCACCCTCCGCCTGATGGCCGGGAACGATCTGGTCACCGAAGGATTCCGCACGGGGCAGGTCGGGTCGTCGGCCATGCCCCACAAGATGAACATGCGCACCTGTGAGCGGATCAACGGCTTGGCGGTGGTGCTGGGCGGTTACTTGGCGATGGCCTCCGGACTGGCCGGCCGTCAGTGGAACGAGGGGGACGTGAGCGACTCGGTGGTGCGGCGGGTGATGATCCCCGACGCTTTTTTCGCCTGCGACGGGTTGCTGGAGGCGGTGCTGCATGTTCTCGATGGGTTCCGGGTTTTCCCGGGGCGGATCCGGGCCGAGCTGGACGCCGAGCTTCCCTTCCTGTCCACTGCCCGGTTGCTGACGGCGGCGGTCCGGGCGGGCATGGGCCGCGAGCAGGCCCATCGGTTGATCCGGAAACACACCCGGGCTGCTGTGGAAGCCCGCCGCTCGGGGGCCGGCTTCGACCTGTGGGCGGTGCTGGGCGGCGATCCGGCCTTCCCCCTGACCGCAGAGGAGTCCCGCGCCGCCGCCTCTGCGTCCCCCTTGGCCGGACGCGCCCAACCCCAGGTGGACGCAATCGCCACCCGGATCGAGCAGGTGGCCGTCCGCCGTCCGGAAGCGGCCTCCTACCGGCCCGAACCTCTTCTATGACCACCGACCCGGGGTGCCGGCGCCGGGCGGTGACGGGCTATGTTCTTCGGCGCCCTTTCGGTCCTTCGGGTTACGGCAGGCGCGCTCCTGCCCGTGCCGGCTATCGGCATATGATTAGGCGGCCGCCCTATCGAAAGGGGAGATGATGGGAATCGAAGCCGTAGAGACCGACGCTCTCTGTCCGCCCCCCGAGCCGTATTCGTATGCCATAAAGGCCGGGGGCGCCGTCTATCTGGCGGGGCAGGTCTCCCTGGACAGGGAGGGCCGGGTGGTGGGCGGCACCACGGCGGAGCAGGCCCGTCAGATATGGCAGAACATCGAGGACGTTCTGGAGGCGGCCGGCAGCTCCATCGCCGATGTGGTCAAGGTCACCTATTACATGCAGGACATCAGGGAGATCGCCCAGGAGATACCCGTCCGGGAGGAAGTGTTCGCCGGGCGGCCGCCCCCGGCGGTGACCGCGCTCCAGGCGGCGGCGCTGGGCCTCCCCGGATTGAAGATGGAGGTGGACGTGATAGCGGTGCTCGGAGATGCCGAAGGTGACGGCGGTGTCTGAGCCGCCCGCTCCCGTGTCAGCGGAAGAAGCAGCCGGGATGCTGGCCCGCAACGGGCTCACCGGACCGGCGTTCGACCCGGAGGAGGTCGCCCGCACGCTGGCCGGCTGGTGGGAAGCCGACGCCCGGCTCGACATGTTGCTGGAGGCGCCCTCGCCGGACGATCCGGTCGGGTTCGATCCGCAATGGCGGTGACCGCCCGCTCCATCCGGGAGGCGGCCGGCCGGTTGCGTTCCGGCGGCCTCACCGCGTCCGAGCTGGCTTCGGCGACGCTGGACGCCGTCGACCGCCTGGACGGTCGGCTGCGTTCCTTCGTACTCGTCGACCGGGAGGGGGCGCAGGTCTCCGCGGAGGCGGCGGACGCCCGTCTCGAGGAGGGCCGGGCCGGGCCGTTGACCGGGGTTCCGGTGGGGGTCAAGGACATCGTGGACATGGCCGGACTGCCCACCCGCTGCGGTTCCCCCGCCTACCCGGACCGGCCCAGGTCCTCGGATGCGCCCGCCGCGGCCCGCCTGCGGGAGGCGGGGGCGGTGATAGTCGGCAAGACCACCTCCCATGAGCTGGCCTGCGGCGTGTCCAGCCCCCCGGCGGTCAACCCGTGGGACACGAGCCGTATACCGGGGGGTTCCAGCGGAGGTTCGGGAGCGGCGGTGGCGGCCGGGCTGGTGCCGATGGCGATCGGCAGCGACACCGGAGGATCCATCCGCATCCCGGCCGCCCTGTGCGGGGTGACGGGCCTGAAGCCCACCTACGGTCTGGTGCCCACCGACGGGGTGGAGCCCCTGTCCTGGTCGCTGGACCACCTGGGGCCGCTGGCCGCCTCGGTGGAGGACTGCGCCCTGAGCCTGGAAGTGCTGGCGGGAGGAGGGGATTACACCGCCGGGTTGGAAGGCGGGGTGCGGAAGATGCGGATCGGGGTGCTGGCCGGGCCGCCCTTTTCGCCGATGGCCCCCGATGTGGAGGCCGCCTTCCGGGAGGCGGTCCAAACACTGCGGGGGCTGGGGGCGGCGCCGGTGGAGCTGGACATCCCGGAGCTGGAATATACGCTCCCCGCCGAGTTCGCCATCGTAGGGCCGGAAGCAGCCGCCCGCCACCGCCTGCTGTTGCGCCGCCGCCCGGAGCTGATCGACCCCGATATACGGCAGGTGCTGACAGCGGGCGCGCTGATGCCCACCAGCCACTACCTGAAAGGCCTGCAGGCCCGGCGGGTGATCAGGGACGCCATTCGCAGGGAGATGACCGAGCGCAGGCTGGACGTGTTGGCCTCGCCCACCCTTCCCGCCGCCGCCGCCCGCCTGGAACAGCAGGAGTTCGAGTTCGGCGGGCAGGCCGAGTCGGTCACGCTGGCCTATGTGCGCACCACCGCCCCGTTCAACCTGTCCGGGCAACCTGCGCTGAGCGTCCCCTGCGGGTTCGACCGCCGCGGCCTGCCGATCGGGCTGCAATTGGCGGGCCGACCGTTCGACGAGAGCACCGTCCTGCGGGCGGGCGCCGCCTACGAGGCTGCATCCGACTGGCAGGGACGCCCCCCGCCGGTGCATGTTTCGACGTTGGCGGGCTGAGAAAGGAGCAAACCGATGCCGTTTGCGGAGCTGTCTACGGGGATCGAGGTGTTCTACCGAGTGGAAGGATCGGGCGACCCCCTGCTGTTGATCATGGGCACCGCCGCCGACCACAGCGTGTGGGCCGGTCAGGTGGAGGCTTACCGGGGCGACTACACGGTTATCACCTACGACGCCCGGGGCACCGGCAGGTCCACCTGCCCTCCCGACCCGGCCACCTACTCGATGCGGGTGCTGGGCGACGACGCCGCCGCCCTGCTCGACCATCTGGGGGTAGAGCGGGCGCATGTTTCGGGGCTGTCCCTGGGGAGCGCCACCGCCCAGGAGCTGGCCGTCAACCACCCAGAAAAGGTTGCCACATTACAGCTGCATTGCACATGGGGGCGGTCGGACGAGTGGTTCATCAGGATGATCGAGACCAACGAGCTGCCGGTGCTGGCAGACGACTTCGCCCAGTACATAAGGACCGCCCTGCTGTGGGTGGCCAGCCCGCATTTCATAAACGAGCGCCCCGAGGACGTGGAGGCCTTCGAGCGGGGATTCATCCTGGAAAACCCCCATCCGCCGCCCAAACAGGGGATGCTGGGCCATTTCCACGCCGACAAGACCCACGACACCCTGGACCGGCTGGGCGGTATTCGAGTGCCGACCCTGATCACGTCCGGCGAGGTGGACTGGCAGGTCCCCACCCGCTACGGCCTGGAGGTGCAGCGCCGCATCCCCGGCTCGACCATGCATGTTTTCACCGGCCCCGCTTCCAGCCACATAGCCTTCTACGAGATGTCGGAAGAATGGAACCGCTTCACCCTGTCCTGGCTGAACCGCCACAGACCTCTGGATGGGTAGTTCGACCGCGATGTTGCCGGCGCAGCACGCTCTGCGTCGAAACAGGGAGGGCGTCGGTCAGGTTCGTCCACCCCGCCGGCGGCGTTCGGCGAGCCGGGTCCAAACCCATAGGGCCAGGAAGGCGGTCATGGCCGCCACCTGGAGCCAGTCGCCCCACCGCACGTAGAGGGTGGGCCCCGCCCGGCGCGCCCGCACCGTCCCGTCCACCGCCGCGGTCTCGAACAGGCCGGTCAGCCCCTCCACCCGTCCGTCGGCGTGGACGAAGGCCGAGCGGCCGGTAACCGCCGCATGCGCCACGTCCACTCCGAGTTCGGCGGCCCGCACCCGGCTGATGGCGATGAGCTGGTCGCTGGCCGGCGTCTCCCCGAAGGAGGCCTCGTTCGTGGCCAGCACCACGAAGGAAGCCCCGGACCGCACCAACCCCCGCTCGTACCGGGCGTAGGCCCCTTCGTAGCTGATCACCGAGCCGAACGGAACCCCGTCGAGGTCGAACAGGACCTGTTCCCCGCCCCGGATCATGTCGCGGGGCACCCGGGCCAGGGCCGGAAGCCGGCCGAAGACCGAGCGGGCGGGCACGTATTCGCCGAAGGGCACCGGGTGCTGTTTCTGGTATCTGCCGATGATGTTTCCGTCCTGCCCGAACACCACGTTCACGTTCTCGAAGTTCCTCGGCCCTGCATCGAGGTCGCCTCCCACCATGATCACGGCGTCGAGCCGTACGGCTTCGGCGCCGATCGCCTCGACGACATCCGGATCCCGCAGGGGGTCGGCGCGCCCGCCGGTCGAGCTCTCCGGCCACACCACCAGGTCCGTTCCCGGGGACAGGCCGCGGGTCAGGGCGAGGTGGCTCTCGTAGATGAGCCGCCGCTCGCCCGGACATCGGATCATCGGGCACGGCGAGTTGCCCTGGACGATGGTGACCGTTCTCTCTTCACCCTGGGGGACGGCCGGCCATAGGTTGCCGGCCAGACCGAGAAGGGCCGCCGCGGCCGCAGCGCCGGCCAGGACCTGCCAGGGAATCCGCCGCCTGACGGCCAGCACCGCGGCGGCGGCCAACCCCGCCAGGATCACCCCCCACCCGGTGGCGCCCAACCACTGGAGGGAGGGCCGCAGCGGGGTGGCCCCCACAGTGGCGCCGATCGATCCCCACGGAAACCCCCCGATCGGCCAGCGCACCCGCAGGAATTCGGCCAGGGCCGCCGCCCCCGCCGTCCCCAGGACGAACATCCAGGGCGGCGCATCCCGGTAGCGGTAGACCCCTCCCGCCGCGATCAGCAGCGCCGCGGCCTGCACCATCACCAGGGGGTAGAAGGCGATCAGCTCCACACTGGTCAGCCACCACAGCAGGAAACCGAAGTAGGACAGCCCGAACAGGTAACCCGACCAGAGGGCCATCCGCCGGGTGGGCGCTTCAGCCGCCAGCCACACCAGCCCGAACAGGCCCGCCCACGACAGGGCGGTCCACTCGAACGGGGGGAACCCGAGGGTGAGCAAGGCGCCGGACGCGGCGGCCGCCGCAAGCCGCAGGACGGTCATCATCTGAGACATCTGCGTGATTGTATGTTGTCGGGGCCGCCCGCCGGTCGCGTCATTACCCGGATGTTCCCCTATCGCGTCATAGGATGGGCCGCGGCGGGCCCGGTCACCGGTCACCGGATATCGATAGATGACGGCAGGCAGCCGCGTATCGCACGACCGCCCGCAAACCAGACCGCGACTCAGGACCGCCCCATGAACCTAGAAGCTGCGCCCGGCCCGCCGCGTACCGATCGGGAGGTGGCGGTCGCCGCCGCCGCCGCCGGGGCGGAGGTGATCCACCGGGCCTTCGGTCGTCCGGTCGTCACCGAGATGAAAGGGGCGGTCAATCCGGTCACCGAGGTGGACATGGAGGCGGATGCCGCCATCCTGGAAGTCATCGCCGCCCTGCGCCCCGAGGACGCGGTGCTGTCCGAGGAACGGGGAGGCTTGACCGAGCCGGTGGGCAGACGCTGGATCGTCGACCCGCTGGACGGCACGGTGAACTTCGTGCACGGCATTCCGCACGTGGCGGTGTCGGTGGGTCTCTGGGACGGCATGGTTCCGGCGGCGGGCGCGGTGGTCGACGTGATGCGGGCCGAGGTGTTCAGCGCCGCCCGGGGGGAGGGCGCCTACCTGGGCGGCCGACCGATCCGGGTTTCCTCCCGCACCAGGCTGACCGAATGCATCATCGGGACCGGGTTCCCGTACGACCGGTATGTGCAGGGGCCTTTCTACGCCGCCGCCGCCGGGCAGGTGATGACCCGGGTGCGGGACGTGCGCCGGCTCGGTTCGGCGGCGCTCGATTTCGCCTGGGTGGCCTGCGGACGCTTCGACGCCTTCTGGGAGTTCGGCCTACTGCCGTGGGACGTGGCCGCCGGGCTGCTGCTGGTGCAGGAGGCTGGCGGGTTGTCCGCCGATCTGGTGAGCCGGCCGGCCACCGTGGTCTCCACCGACTTCATTCTGGCCCCTCCGGGCATCGCGGATCCGTTCATCCGCCTGATTCGCTCTATCGCTCCCCCGCATGTTCGGGCCGCTGGTTGAGCATCCTCCGTCACGGCAGGGCAGAGCGGTGACCGATGAGTCGATCGCCTCCTTCTGGGAGGATTGGCCGCGTCTGCGGTCCGGCCTGGAAGCCGATCTGGCGGCCGGCCGGTATGGGGAAGGCACCGCCGACCTCACCGAGCTGATCGAGGCCATCGACCCCGATCTGGAGTGGGATCTGACGCCCGGCCGGGCCGCCCTGTACGCACTCTGCCTGAGCGCGGCGGCCGATCCGGGGCTGCGTCCGCTGACCGAGCGTTGGCTTCGGGCCGCCCCGCCGCCGGACCCGATCTGGGAGTACCACCCGGCGCGGGTGGCGGTGGAACCCGCCGGGATCGTGGTAGAAGACATCGAGATCCACCCCCGAGATGCGACCGTGGTGGTAGAGCCCGACCCCTCCACCGAGGAGCTGGACCTGACCGTTGGCCACCCCGACTTCCGCATCATGGACGAAGCTCTCCGGCTCCAGGTGGTGTTCCGGCTGCTGGACGACCTGCTGGGGGAGGACGCCACCGAGCTCTGGATCGGGGCGGTGGACGCGGTGCCCCATTCCCTTCCCTGGGGGATTCCCTTCCTCGACCTGGCGGCGAATGTCGAACACCAGGCCGCAACGGCCACGGGGGTGCGGTGGGAGTGGTCGGACAAGGACGACTTTGAGTTGGGCCGATCCCGGCTGGCCGTCAACCGGGCGCTCAAGCGGCTCGACCACCTGGACCTGGAGCTGTTCGTGACCGTCAGCATCGAGGCCGCCGGCGCCGATGACCCCCAGGTGAGAAGGGTGGAGGACGATCTGCGCTCGACGCTCGAGGACGGGGTTGCCGTGTTCGCCCGGCGGGTCTTCGACGACTTCACCGTCCTGTACGCGTACGCCGATCCGGCCTGCCAGGAGGCCATCGATGAGCTGGCCGAACGGTGGCGCCCGGCCGTGTACGAGGTAACGACCGAACCCGACCCCGGATGGGACAACCATGACGACCTGCGTTGAACGCTCACGGCAGTTGAACGCTTACGGCAGGAACCGGCCCTATCGCCGCCTTCCGGCAGGCTCGACGCCCCCCGTTCCTCTATCTTGAGTCCGATGCTGTTCGACTATTCGTCTGTCACGGCCGAGTCGGTCTCCGGGGTGGTGGAGGACGCGATAGTCCGGGGAGAGGCCTTGGCCGCCGGGCTCCTGGCGGTGGAAGGCCCCCGCACCTTCGACAACACCCTGCGCCCTCTCGAGGAGGTGGGCCGTTCGAGCATGGTCGCCTATGGGCAGGGCCCTTTCCTCGGCCAGGTCTCGACCGACGAGGCGGTCCGCAATGCCGCCCGCCGCACCGAGGAGCGTCTCCAGAAGTGGGGCTTGGATTTGATCTCCCGCCGGGACCTGTACGAGGCGGTCTGCAACTACGCGGCCGCCGACGAAGCAAAAGGCCTGACAGGGGAGCAGGCCCGGGTGCTCGAACACACCCTGCGCGACTTGCGGATGGCCGGCCACGAGCTGGACGAGGACGGGCGGTCCCGGCTGCAGGAGCTGAAGCTTCGCCTGGTGGAGCTGCAGGTGGCGTTCTCCGCCAACCTGGCCGAGTACGACGACCATCTCGAGGTGGAGGCCGCCGACCTCGAAGGCCTGCCCGAGGACTACCGGGCCCGCCTCGCACCTGGTTCGTCCGAGGATGCCTTCCGCATCACGATGGCCTACCCGGATGTCTTTCCGTTCATGGAGAACTCGCCCCGCCGCGACCTCCGGGAGGCGCTGGCCTTCAAGTTCGGCAACCGGGCGCGGGCGGAGAACACCCCGGTGCTGGAGGAAGCCCTGCGGATCAGGGCCGAGATAGCGGGGTTGTTCGGAGAGCCGTCTTGGGCGCACCACAGCATGGAGACCAAGATGGCCGAGGGGCCCGAGGCGGTGGCCGATTTCTACTCGTCTCTCCTGGAACCGCTCACCGAGGCGGGAAGGCGCGAGATAGCCGGGATGGAGCGGCTGCTCGCCTCCCGGGGTCATGAACCGCCGGTCCGGCCGTGGGACCGCGCCTACTGCCACACCGAGCAGATGAAGCAGGAATACGGGATCGACCCGATCGAGGTATCGGCCTATTTTCCGCTCGACCGGGTGCTGGCCGGGTTGTTCGACATCACCCAGGCGGTGTTCGGCCTCACCTACGAACCGACCGACGACCCCGCCTGGCACGAGGAGGCGCCGGCCTACCGGATGATCGACTCGGCCTCCGGCGAGCTGGTGGCCCACTTCTACATGGATCTGCACCCTCGGGAGGGCAAGTTCGGCCATGCGGCGGCTTTTCCCCTCGTGCCGAGCGGGCGGGATCTCGAGGGAGGACGGCATCGGCCGGTCTGCGCCATCGTGGCCAACCTCACCCGGCCGACCGACGAGCATCCGGCCCTGCTCCTGCACGACGAGGTGGTGACCCTGTTCCACGAGTTCGGCCACATACTCCACATGTGCCTGTCGCAGGCCGATTTCGCCCGCTTCAGCAGCGCACAAACCGAGTGGGACTTCGTGGAGGCGCCTTCGCAGATCATGGAGAACTGGTGCTGGATTCCCGAGGTGCTGCGCACCTTCGCCCGCCACCACGCCACCGGGGAACCCATTCCCGAGGAGCTGGTCGCCCGCTTGGCCGAAGCCCGGGACCTGAACTCGGCCCTCTTCAACCTGCGGCAAGTGATGCTCGGGCAGATCGACATGGACCTCCATGCCACCCGGGATAGGGTGGACCACCTGGAAATGCTGCGCCGCCGGGCCGAGATCGGCCTGCTTCCCCACCACGAAGGCACCTACATGCCGGCCTCGTTCGGCCACCTGCTCGCCGGTTACGACGCCGGCTACTACGGATACCTGTGGGCCGAGGTGTTCGGCCAGGACATGTTCAGCCGCTTCCTGGAGGAAGGCGTCCTCTCTCCCGAGGTGGGCATGGACTACCGCCGCAAGGTGCTCGAGCCGAGCGGAACCAAGGACGCCTACCGGATGCTGCGGGACTTCCTGGGCAGGGCGCCGCGCAAGGACGCCTTCCTGGAGAAGCTGGGCATCGCCTAGTCGGAAGCACCCTCACCGCCGCCGTCCGCCTTCCCCCGGCGTTGCTCCGCGGTCAGACCTCCGGGACGATGCGCCCCCGAACCCTGGGGAACTTGATAGGAGCGTGGATGTTGCAGTGCTCCCTGCGGTTGTAGATGGAGAGCTTCGTCGAGCAGCTGTTCCTCTGGCAGACCCGACCTGCCGCGTACGTGCGGGATGGGCGAATCTTTCCACGCAGCTGCGAACCACCGAGCGTGTTGGCCACCATGCACCCCCTTCCTTCTCTTCAAGGGTGTTCGTCTGTTTTTCTTTACTTTTTGTATAACGCTTGTCTCCGGGGTTTATTCCCGGGGGTGTTCGGATCTCGGCGCGTCCATAGATCGGCCTTCCGCCAATATTGATTGTATCTATATCGATTCGGCGGGAACCGTGTGGGGCGCTGAGGTCGGCTTCCATATCACGGTCCGGCAAGCAGTAGACTCGGAGACGAGGATCCGGTCGGATCGCCCTCGCCGTCGAGCCGGGAGCACAAATGGTAACCACGCAGCAGCCCAGAGCCGCCGCCCGGGAGGTGGTCTTCGAGGTCGGGGGAATGACCTGCGCCTCCTGCGTCGGGCGGGTGGAACAGATCCTGGCCGACCAGGATGGTGTCATAGAGGCCTCGGTCGACCTGGCGGCGAACCGGGCCCGGGTGAGGCTCACTCCGGACGCTTCCACGGAGCGGATCGTCGAGGCGGTGGGGGCCGCCGGTTACACCATGTCTGTGAAGTTGTCCGAGCGTCGGGAGCGGGAGGTGGTTTTCGATGTGGAGGGGATGACTTGTGCTTCGTGTGCGGGGAAGGTGGAGGGTGTGTTGGTGGGTTTGGAGGGGGTGACTGGTGCGGTTGTGGATGTGGTGTCGAATCGGGCTCGGGTGAGTTTTACTTCGGACGCTTCCACGGAGCGGATGATCGAGGCGGTGGGGGCCGCCGGTTACACCATGTCTGTGAGGTTGCCTGAGCGTCGGGAGCGGGAGGTGGTTTTCGATGTGGAGGGGATGACTTGTGCTTCGTGTGCGGGGAAGGTGGAGGGTGTGTTGGTGGGTTTGGAGGGGGTGACTGGTGCGGTTGTGGATGTGGTGTCGAATCGGGCTCGGGTGAGTTTTACTTCGGAGGGGTCTGTGGAGGGGATGATCGAGGCGGTGGGGGCCGCCGGTTACACCATGTCTGTGAGGTTGCCTGAGCGTCGGGAGCGGGATGTGGTGGCCGACGACGCCGATGAGCGACGCACCGGCCTGCGGAGGTTTCTCATCGCGGCGGCCTTGGCGCTGCCGACCATCGTTCTGGGTATGTTCGGTCCGAGCGGCGGGTGGAGCGCCTGGACCCAGGCGGCGCTGGCCACCGCGGCGGTCGTGTGGGCGGGGCGCGATTTTCACCGGACGGCGTGGAAGCGCCTGCGGCGCGGCGGGATGAGCATGGACACCCTCGTCAGCCTGGGCACCCTGGCGGCCTGGCTCTATTCCCTCTGGGCCTTGGGGGCGGGCCGGCCCCTGTTCTTCGAGACGGGGGCGGCCATCGTGATGTTCGTGTTGTTGGGCCGCTACCTGGAGGCGCGGGCCAAGGGGAAGGCTTCCCGGGCGGTCTCCCGGCTGCTCGAGCTGGGCGGGCGGGAAGCGAGGGTGCTGCGCGCCGGGGTGTGGACGACCCTGCCCGTCGAGGAGGTCGCGGTGGGGGATCGTGTAGAGGTCGTTCCCGGCGGACGGGTTCCCGTGGACGGGATGGTGATCGAAGGCGACGGCGCGGTCGACGAGTCGATGCTCACCGGCGAGCCGGTGCCCGTGCATCGCGGGGTGGGCGACCGGGTGACGGCGGGCACCGTAAACCAGACCGGTCGGCTGGTGGTGGAGGCGACCGAGGTCGGCGACGACACCGTGCTGGCCGAAGTGGTGCGGATCGTCGAGGCCGCCCGGGCCTCCAAGGCGCCCATCCAGCGCTTGGCCGACCGAGTCTCGAGTGTTTTCGTTCCGGCGGTGGTTATCACGGCGGCGGCGGCTCTGGCGGGATGGCTGATCGCAACCGGGGATCCGGCCGTTTCCCTCCGCAACGCGGTGGCGGTGCTGATCATCGCCTGTCCCTGCGCTCTGGGGCTGGCCACTCCGACCGCCATTGCGGTGGGGGCCGGGCGGGGGGCGGAGCTGGGGGTGGTGTTCCGCTCGGCGGAGGTCTTCGAACGGATGGAGAAACTGCGGCGGATCGCCTTCGACAAGACGGGCACCCTGACCACCGGCCGGATGACCCTCACCCATGTAGAGAGCGACGATCCGCGATTCCTGTCCCTGGTGGCGGGCGTAGAAGGAGGAACCGGCCATCCGCTGGGGCGGGCGGTCGAGAGCGGGGCGCGCCGGCGGGGGGTGACTCCCGGTCAGGTTGCCGACGTGACCCTCTTCCCGGGAATGGGCGCCCAAGGCGTGGTCGAAGGCACGCTGGTCACCGTGGGCACTCCGGAGCTCATGGCCGACCGGGGGATAACCATGGACGCCCGATGGGAGCGCGCCGTCGAGGAGGCCCGCCGACAGGGCGCCACCGCCTTCGCCGGCGCCTGGGAAGGGGAGGTGCGCGGGGTGGCGGCGGTCACCGATACCCCCCGCCCCGACGCGGCCGCCGCCGTCGCCGCCCTGAACCGGCGCTCGCTACGGCCGGCCATGCTGACAGGCGACCACGAGAACGCCGCCCGGGCGGTGGCCGGCGAGCTGGGGATCACCGAGGTGCACGCCCGGCTGCGCCCCCGGGACAAGGCCCGCATCATCGCCGCCTGGCAGGAGGAAGGGCACCCCGCCGCCTTCGTCGGCGACGGCGTGAACGACGCCCCGGCCCTGGCCTCCGCCTCGGTGGGTATGGGCGTGGGAACCGGCAGCGACCTCGCCATCGAGACCGCCGACGTGACGCTGATGTCCGGCAACCCGGTCTTGGCGGTTGCGGCGGTGGATCTGGCGGGGCGGACCCTGCGGGGGATCAGGCAGAACCTGTGGTGGGCCTTCGCCTACAACGTGGCCGCCATCCCGCTGGCCGCGGCCGGCCTGCTCGATCCGATGGTGGCGTCGGCCGCCATGGCTCTGTCCAGCGTGTCGGTGGTGGCCAACAGCCTGCGGATCAGGAGATGGAAACCCGAGAGGGGCCAGAGGGGTTCCGAACCGTCCGCCTGAACTCCGGCCTGCTCACCTACAGGCCGGGGAACCGCTACCCTGCGGATATGGCGAGCGACATCGAGTGGATCGAGGAACCGCCCTTGCGCGACCCGGTGGGGGTCCTGGCATTCGAAGGCTGGAACGATGCGGCCGATGCCGCTTCGAGGGTGCTCTACTACCTGATGGAGCATCACGACGAGATCCCGGTCGCCCAGATCGACATGGAGACCTACGTCAACTACCAGCTGTCGCGGCCCGTGGCTTCCATCGAAGGATCCGTACGGCATGTCCACTGGCCGGTCACCGGGTTCTTCGCCATGCCCCTCCCCGACCATCATCGCGACCTGGTTCTGGTGTTGGGGGAGGAACCCCACCTGCGCTGGCGGCGGTACTGCGCCGAGGTGGTGAGGGCGTTCGTCCGCCTCGGAGTCCGGGAAGCCGTAGCCCTCGGGGCTTTCATCGGCCAAGTGCCGCACACCCTTCCGGTGCCGCTCTTCGGGAGCTCCAGCGACCCCGGTTTCGCACTGCGGATGGGTATCAACGTCTCCACCTACGAAGGGCCGACCGGGATCACGGGAGTCATCACCTCCGTCTTGGAGGACGAGGGGATAGAGGCGTCCGGGCTCTGGGCGGGAATACCCCACTACCTGGCCGGCACCCCGAGCCCCACCGGCACCCGAGCTCTCCTCTACGCCTTGGGCGACCTGATCGGTTGGGGTTTCGATACGGAGGAGCTGGACGCGGAGGTGATCAGATACCAAGGCAAGATCAACGAGATAATCGGGGAATCGGAGGGGTTGTCCGACTACATCCGCCAGCTCGAGGAGGAAAGCGAAAGCCGGGCGGTTCAGGAAGGGGAGGGGCGGCGGCTGGTCGAGGACATCGAGCACTTTCTCCGCAACCCGAACTGACCCCGGGGCGGGGGATCGGGGCAGGCCGCCCCTTCCGGCTTGCGGTCGGACGCCTTGCGCGCCACAATCAGCTTCCGGACGACCGAGGATGTGCATGGGCTCGCTGATCAAAAAGCGCCGTAAGAAAATGAGCAAGCACAAGTACCGCAAGCGGGTCAAGGCAAACCGCCACAAGAAGCGGAGTTAGCAGAACTTCCTTCCGGTTCCCGCAGCGGGGGGGAACGCGCCGACGGCTTACAGCCCGGAATCCCCGCTTGTCGGACGGCATTCCGGGGCGGGTCAACAGGTCCATACCATACGGTTGAGGGATGCGGCGGCCGCCGCCTCGGTGGAGGTGAGGGGGACCGGCGGGGAAAGCCGCTCGCGAACTATCGCGTCAACGGGCGCCGGCTAGGTCGGGCGCCGGCATTATTACCCTGCCTGCGGAATCGATGGAAGCCTCGAGAGCGGCGAGGACCCTCCGAGCATCCTCCCGATGGACCAGACACAGCACCGAAGGACCCGCCCCGGACATGCAGGCGTGGAGGACCCCGGCTTCCAGGGCGGCGGCTATCAACCTGCCCACCCTAGGGTTGTGGACGGTGCGGGGGACTTCGTGGATCTCGTCGCCTCCGGCCAGCTCGAGGGTGCGCCCCGACCCGGTGCGCAGCCCCTCCAGCAAGGCCGCCACCCGGCCGATGGTGCGGACCGCGGCCTCTACCGTGATCGAGACCGGTATCACCTTTCTGGACTCTCGGGTCCTCATCTCGAACCCCGGCACGGCCAGCACAGGCGCCAAGTCGGGCGAGAGGGGGGGATGGAACACTGCGCCCTCCGCCACGGCCACCAACCCTCCGTAGACCGCGGCGGCGGCGTTGTCGGGATGGCCCTCCAGGTCCCTCACGTGACGGAACAGTTCGCCCCGGCCGGGGCGGCGCCCGTTGGCCCGCAGGGCGGCCAGGACGCCGGCGGCGTAGGCGGCGGCGCTCGACCCCAGACCGCGGGAGAGCGGGATGTGGTTGACCACTTCGAGGCGCAGCGGCCCGGTGCTGAACTCCTTGGCGGCGGCCAGCACCCCGTCGTTTTCGGGGCCGCCCCTATAGGGTTCGGGACCCGTATGCCGTATCGACCAGGAGGCCGCCGGTTCGGCCCGCACCCGGCATCGCAGGTCGAGCGCCAAGGCCAGGCTGTCGAACCCCGGACCCAGATTGGCGGAAGACGCCGGGGCCGAGGCCGCGGTACGGCTCATGCGCCGGCTTTGGTCTCTATGAAGACGTTCCTGGCGCCCGGGAGGGCGGTGCGGATGGATTCCTCTACGTCGACGATGGTCTGGTGGACTTCACCGCCCGACAGGCCGTCGATCAGCTCCACCTCCAGGTTGACGAGTATCTCCTCCGGCCCCATATGCATGGTGAGCAGCTGGTTCACCTCCGCCACGTTGCGGTTGGCGAGGACCTTGGAGCGGATCGTGTCCTGGTCGCGGAGGCCGGCGGATTCCCCCACCAGCAGTGCTTTGGTCTCGTAGGCGATGAGGAAAGCCACCACGGCCAGCAGGACCCCGATCAGGATGGAGGCGAGGGCGTCCCAGACCGGGTCGTGGGTCAGGCGGGAGGCGATCACCCCTGCCAGGGCCACCACCAGGCCGCCCAGGGCGGCGGTGTCCTCCAGCAGGATCACCAGCAGGGCGGCGTCCTTGGTCTCCCGGAGAGAACGCCACACCGGCCTGGACCCCCGGACCCGGTTGAACTCCCTGATAGCCACCATGTAGGAGAAGGTCTCGAAGAGAATCGCCCCGCCCAGGACCGCCGCCGACACCGCGAAGTTCTCCACCTCGTGTTGGTTGCGGAGGGCGTTGATTCCGTGCTGGATGGAGAACACCGCCCCCCCCACGAACAGCACGACCGCCACCATGAGGCTCCAGAAGTAGACCTCCTTGCCCCGTCCGAACGGGTGGAGGGCCCCGCCCCGGCGCTTGGCGGCCGAAATGCCCCACAGCAGCATCCCCTGATTGCCCGAATCGGCCACCGAATGGAGAGCCTCGGCCAGCATGGCCGCCGATCCGGTGAAGGCCGCCGCTATGAACTTGGCCACGGCGATGATGGAGTTGGCGGCCAGCGCCGCGATGATCGCCAGGCGTGAACCTTGGGAAGCCATGACCGGCAGTCTACGGGATCCGGGCGGCTGCATCTAGCCAGATGTGATATTCGGGGAGGTTGCCCCCGTTTCGGGGGAGGGGGCGGTGCGGTTTCGAGTGATTCGGGCGCCGCCGCCGCGGGCGAGGAAGGTGAGGCGGCTACGGTAGAGGTCGTCATGGTGGACATCTTCGGGTTCGATACCCTGTTGGCTCAGCTGATGATGGCTATGGGGCTGGCCATGGTGTTCGGCAACGGTTTCGCCATGTGGAAGCATGCCCGGGGGGAGGGCCCGAAGGGATTCCGAGGCGTCTACCGCCCCGGCCGCGCCCGGTTTCTACTGGCGGCGGGCATTGCGATCAGTGTCTGGGGCGCGATCTCCCTCCTGACGTGAGAGGCCCGTCTCCGGGGGGCCCGGAGATGAGATTCCCCGGGGTGGAGATTCCCCGGGGTCGAGCTTCATGAGGCCTTGTAGGCCTTCATCACCGCCGCGGCCTGCTCGGAGGACAGCCGCTTGACCGCTTCCCGCACCGTCACCCCGGAGGCCCGGCCCGCCCTGGGCAAAAACCACTCGTAGACCATCTCCGGGCGGAGGCGGGCGGTATCCCGCAGGCACCAGCCGATCGCCTTGCGGACGAAGAACTCTTTTTCTTCCAGCATCCGGTCGGCCAAGCCCGTGAAGCGTTCCCAATCTCCGCCGCCGGAGCGCAAGAACTTCAGGTGGGCCAACAGTGCGGACCGCCTCATCCAG
The DNA here is from genome assembly GCA_958295745.1 of uncultured Acidimicrobiia bacterium. Taxonomy (GTDB): domain Bacteria; phylum Actinomycetota; class Acidimicrobiia; order Spongiisociales; family Spongiisociaceae; genus CATQHD01. The sequence goes on from OY282370.1 coordinate 1,696,013, forward strand.
AAGTCTTTGTCCGACCCCCAGCGCTCCACCACGGTGTCGGCGTCCGGGCGGCGCTCCAGCAACGGTCCCGCTACGTGTACGGCCAGGTTGTCCACCAGCGCCCAGGTCCCCGACTCTCTGAGCAGGCGCTCGACCAGCTCCAAGGCGGACGGTTCCAGGCGGGGTTGGTTGGCCTGCAGCAGGAAAGCCGCCGCCATCCGCAGCTCGTGCACCCCCGCCTCCCACAGGCGTTCGGCGGCCTGCACCGTGTCCTGATGCGACGACAGCTCGAACCGGCTGCTCCAGGATTTCACCGCCCGGCGGATCTCCGGCACCCGCACCCCGTAATGGACGAGATGGCTGCGCAGATAGCCCTTCTCGAATTCGGCCCGCTCCTCCCCGCCTCGGCTTTCGAGGATCCGGTCGAGTTCGGCAACGACGGCCCGGTAGTCGGTTTCCGTATCCATCCCGTTGCTCCACGCTCCTCCGCATCCGGCCGCCGGACCGGTTGGACCCGGCTCCGGGTCTGGCCTCGACCACGGCTCGCCCGCCGCCCCGCCGCATCCCGCCGGCGCCGAGACGATACGCCGCCGAACCGGTGCTCGGTCAGTCGTCTGTCGCCGTCCGCGGCTTCGGGGAACCGCAGATCCCGGTTGGTCGGGTGCACGATAATCCGGATACGGATCGGTCGGGCATCACGGCCGGGCATCGTTGGAGTTGACCGTTGCCCAAGGGCCGAACGATGCGTCCGCCGCCTGGCAGGATGGTTTCGGCGGGCGGCCCCCGAGCCTGGTAACCTTCTTCCTAGGCCGTCACCGGGCGGCGTGTGGCAATGGTGAGCCGGTCGCAGTGCGGGTGTAGTTCAGTGGTAGAACATCAGCTTCCCAAGCTGAGAACGGGGGTTCGATTCCCCTCACCCGCTCCGCATCTCCTGTCGTTACCATCCCGCCTTGTATACGGGGAGCGGTAACAGTGATCTTCTCGGACCGGGACATCAGACAGGCCGTTCAGGATGGGCGGATAGGGATCGACCCCTACGAGACCTCCCACGTGCAGCCTTCGTCGGTGGATCTGAGGGTGGACCGCAGGTTCCGGGTGTTCGAGAACCACCTGTACCCGATCATCGATCCCAAGGCCTACCAGCCCGACCTCACCAAGGAGATGGAGGTGGCGGCGGACGCCAGGTTCGTACTCCACCCCGGCGAGTTCGTGCTGGGTGCCACCTTCGAGCGGATAACCCTCGCCGATGACATAGTGGCCCGGTTGGAAGGCAAGTCCAGCCTGGGGCGGATCGGGTTGCTGATCCACTCCACCGCCGGGTTCGTCGATCCGGGTTTCGACGGCTACCTGACCCTAGAGCTGGCCAATGTGGCCAACCTGCCCATCGCCATCTACCCCCAGATGCTGATCGGCCAGATCAGCTTCTACCAGCTGTCCAGCCCCGCCGACCACCCCTACGGTTCAAGTCCCGCCGGCTCCAAATACCAGGGCCAGCAAGGCCCCACCCCCTCCAAAGTCCACGAGGATTTCGGCCAGAAAGACCGCCTCCACTTCGAGCCCTGAGGACGAACGAGCACAACGACCGTCGTTCCTGTTGACTTGAAGTGTGTTACCGCAAGGAAGTTTCCGCAATGGAGGAGGGGCGATTTCGCCCCTCGCAGATCGCCAGCCCATCATCGTGTACCACCCAGGGTGAAGCCGCAATGGAGGGCGGGGAATATTCCCCGCCGTAGCCCGTACATGGTCGGGTAGGGCAACACCCGCAGGTCGGGCCGCAATGGAGGGCGGGGAATATTCCCCGCCGTAGACCCAACCTCCACGCCGCCGCAAACGGGCGAACACCGCCGCAATGGAGGGCGGGGAATATTCCCCGCCGTAGAGCCGGACAAGCCGCCGCCCGCACCCGCCCCGAAGCCGCCGCAATGGAGGGCGGGGAATATTCCCCGCCGTAGATGTCCACCTGGGCCAGGCCGCCGGTCAGCCCGCAATGCCGCAATGGAGGGCGGGGAATATTCCCCGCCGTAGCGAGACGACTCCCCGGACGGTCGAAGAGGCCCTAGAGGCCGCAATGGAGGGCGGGGAATATTCCCCGCCGTAGCATGTATCGTAGCTATCTACTTCTCCGCTCGTAGACCATGCCGCAATGGAGGGCGGGGAATATTCCCCGCCGTAGCCTCCGATTCGTATAACGGACGGACGAGGAGCTAGGGCCGCAATGGAGGGCGGGGAATATTCCCCGCCGTAGGTGCTGGCTCGTAGGTTGATGCGTTCGTTGGGTTGCAGCCGCAATGGAGGGCGGGGAATATTCCCCGCCGTAGTTATTACCTCCTCCTAAGTCCATCGTATCCTTCTCGCCGCAATGGAGGGCGGGGAATATTCCCCGCCGTAGCTATTCCGCGTTGGTGATGCCGCCCCGCCTGGAGGTGCCGCAATGGAGGGCGGGGAATATTCCCCGCCGTAGTCTGGGACTGTAACAACGAGAGAGAATCCGGTTATGGCCGCAATGGAGGGCGGGGAATATTCCCCGCCGTAGCCAGTCCTGGCCGGGTGCGCCCGCCCCAACGACCACGCCGCAATGGAGGGCGGGGAATATTCCCCGCCGTAGTCCCTAAGCCTAGCGCTACGAGAAATATCCTTTCATCGCCGCAATGGAGGGCGGGGAATATTCCCCGCCGTAGCAGGCGGGGCAGCATCCAAGCGTTCCCGTCCCACACGCCGCAATGGAGGGCGGGGAATATTCCCCGCCGTAGGGGGTTCAGGCCAGGTCTATACGGGATTAGGAAGCTCGCCGCAATGGAGGGCGGGGAATATTCCCCGCCGTAGCCTCGCCCAGGAGATGGGCGTGTCGGCGACCGAGGTCGCCGCAATGGAGGGCGGGGAATATTCCCCGCCGTAGTTCCAACACACTGCGGACACCACCTCGGACGCACGTGCCGCAATGGAGGGCGGGGAATATTCCCCGCCGTAGATACATGGGAATTAGCATGGTCTCTAGCGGGAGAGAAGCCGCAATGGAGGGCGGGGAATATTCCCCGCCGTAGGGGGTTCCACTGGTCGTTCATGCGGTCACTTCTTTTCGCCGCAATGGAGGGCGGGGAATATTCCCCGCCGTAGCAGTTGAAAGCTAACACCGCCGCCGAGAAATCAGCTATGCGCCGCAATGGAGGGCGGGGAATATTCCCCGCCGTAGGTAGTCGCCTTCGCTATCTGCGCTGTCGTCGTCCCAGCCGCAATGGAGGGCGGGGAATATTCCCCGCCGTAGGCGAGAGTCAACGACCAAAACCCCCTCGCCGTTCCGGCCGCAATGGAGGGCGGGGAATATTCCCCGCCGTAGCCGCTGCCGCCGGCGAGTCGCTGGTGGTAGACCACGTGCCGCAATGGAGGGCGGGGAATATTCCCCGCCGTAGGTGTCGCCGTTGGCTTTTTCGCCCTCCCGAAGGTCCTGCCGCAATGGAGGGCGGGGAATATTCCCCGCCGTAGGCCGTATTTCCGTTTGGGTTTGCCGGTTGGGCCGGTGCCGCAATGGAGGGCGGGGAATATTCCCCGCCGTAGCGGAAGGTCGCCTCTACGTCCATCTGCTCGTCCGAGCCGCAATGGAGGGCGGGGAATATTCCCCGCCGTAGCCAGCAGGGCAGCCGCCAGCCACCCGTATGGCATCAGCCGCAATGGAGGGCGGGGAATATTCCCCGCCGTAGCTCGGCCTCGGCGCCCGGTCCGAACCCGGCCCCGGCGCCGCAATGGAGGGCGGGGAATATTCCCCGCCGTAGCTCTGCCTGACCAGCTGACCCAGACGCAGCTCAGAAGCCGCAATGGAGGGCGGGGAATATTCCCCGCCGTAGACTCCTAGTTATTATGAGTATACACTTCATCTCGATGCCGCAATGGAGGGCGGGGAATATTCCCCGCCGTAGGGGTAGTGGTCGCGTCGATGATTCGCAAGGTGAAACAGCCGCAATGGAGGGCGGGGAATATTCCCCGCCGTAGCGGATTGTTCGCTGGGTGAGCGCTGGAAAAGGAAGTGCCGCAATGGAGGGCGGGGAATATTCCCCGCCGTAGCTGACGAGCCAGCTTCACCAACGTGCCCGTCTTCCCGCCGCAATGGAGGGCGGGGAATATTCCCCGCCGTAGCCCACCGCCACAGCACACGCTCACGAGAAGACAACCCGCCGCAATGGAGGGCGGGGAATATTCCCCGCCGTAGCCGGTCAGGACTCACAGAATGGCTAGACGAAGACGGGCCGCAATGGAGGGCGGGGAATATTCCCCGCCGTAGTTCTCCGGGGTAGGAGGCTTCACACAAGGATTCCGGGCCGCAATGGAGGGCGGGGAATATTCCCCGCCGTAGGGGCGTCACGGGAACCGATTCCGACAGCGGCAGCTTGCCGCAATGGAGGGCGGGGAATATTCCCCGCCGTAGCGGCCGTGGACGCAGGAGTCCCCCGCACGACGGCCCGGCCGCAATGGAGGGCGGGGAATATTCCCCGCCGTAGCTGCAACAACCGGCGCATAGCAGCAGACCCAATATCCGGCCGCAATGGAGGGCGGGGAATATTCCCCGCCGTAGGTTGGGTTCGAAGCTAAACAGGTGAACGAGGCGGTAGCCGCAATGGAGGGCGGGGAATATTCCCCGCCGTAGCAACCATCTTTCACCGTCCACCACAAACGCAACATTGCCGCAATGGAGGGCGGGGAATATTCCCCGCCGTAGCATCATGTTGGATGCCAGGGTGCGCAGGTCCTTGTTGCCGCAATGGAGGGCGGGGAATATTCCCCGCCGTAGCTCGGCCAGATACCAGCCGAACTCCCAAACCGCCGTTACGCCGCAATGGAGGGCGGGGAATATTCCCCGCCGTAGCTCGGCCAGATACCAGCCGAACTCCCAAACCGCCGTTACGCCGCAATGGAGGGCGGGGAATATTCCCCGCCGTAGCGTTTCCCGTGGAGGTTGGTGGAGGTCGCTTCTCCGAGCCGCAATGGAGGGCGGGGAATATTCCCCGCCGTAGCAAAAATGGCCACCCGATACCAAACCCGCACCAGCGCCGCAATGGAGGGCGGGGAATATTCCCCGCCGTAGCCGGCCGAAGCCGGGTTTCAGACTATTTCGAGTGAGGCCGCAATGGAGGGCGGGGAATATTCCCCGCCGTAGGTTTTTTGGGATGACTATCCCGTCGACAGACAACAGCCGCAATGGAGGGCGGGGAATATTCCCCGCCGTAGGTTCTGAACATTCGCAAGGGTGCGCGGTGCCTGTCGGCCGCAATGGAGGGCGGGGAATATTCCCCGCCGTAGCGCTTGCGGGGCGGGATCATACTGCTATAGTAATAAGGCCGCAATGGAGGGCGGGGAATATTCCCCGCCGTAGATCCGTAACCCCACCAGCGCTCACCTCGGGGATTCAGCCGCAATGGAGGGCGGGGAATATTCCCCGCCGTAGCCCACAAGGATCAGCTGGACAACCTATAGTCCTTGGCCGCAATGGAGGGCGGGGAATATTCCCCGCCGTAGGCGGCGCGTTCGCCACCGGTGTCTGATCAGTCTGGTGCCGCAATGGAGGGCGGGGAATATTCCCCGCCGTAGGTCGTTTCTTGGCTGGTCGTGGCATGCCAGCCCGTGGCCGCAATGGAGGGCGGGGAATATTCCCCGCCGTAGGGCTCGCACTAGAGGCTAGTCCTGACCTGGGGTTTGGTCGAGGGTTGCGAGCGGTGCGTGTGAGGAGGTCCGCGTGGGAGAATATTCAGTTGTCAAAGAGCCTGGAACCTGTTGTGCCAGAACGGTTCGAGCGCTCATCGGGTTCGTTGGAGGCATTATACCTCTCGCATTCCTCAGATGATCACTGGACCGGTGCTGGGAAGCCGGTTCGTCACGCCCATGAACGAGAAGCATCGGCTGCCGCGTTCTTCGGGAGCGCCGAGGTCTACTATAGCGATCGAGTCGAGGCCGTGATGGATTACCTCTCCGAGGTCAGTTCGCATCGCCAGCAGTTCTATTGTGTCAAGATCACATATGAATACGCTGTATTGCAGGGACCAGCCGTAGCCTTTCATTGTTTTATGGACCCGCCTCAAACGTTTGTCTTCTCGGATGTCGTAGGCCACCAGATATCTCCTGCGCCGAGCCATCCCACTATCTCGTCATGAAAGGAACATATTCGGGTATCTCACCTAAGAGGTAGGCACCCAGCATGCGGGCCTGAACTTCTAGCACGCGCCGGTAGGTGATCCTATACCCATAGGTAGGATGAGTGACTTCGTGATCGAGGCGCCGTTCGTAGGCGGCGAGAAATGAGCGTCTGGCTTGTTGGTTGAGTGCCACACCCTGCGCCCTCACTATGAAACCGTTTGGGCGAACCTCACCGTTGTTGATCACGTTGACGACCACCGAGTCGGCTATGAGGGGGCGGAACTCCTCTGCAAGGTCCAGGGCTAGAGCCGGTCGTCCGAATCGAGGTCTGTGGTAGAGACCGATATAGGGGTCGAAGCCAACCCCGTGCACCGTGGCTGTGAGATCTTTGACTAGCAGGGAATAAGCATAGGAGAGCAGGCAGTTTACGGGATCTTTTGGGGGCCTACGGTTGCGGCCGTTGACGTCGAAGGTGCCGAGATCGTCGTTTTTGAGCATCCCTGCGAAGCGAGCGAAGTAGAGGCGGGCCGCGGTGCCTTCGATTCCCAGCAGCGACTCTGTCGACTCGGCTTCGACCGCCTGGTCGGCCAGTTTCTTGAGTTGAGGGAGCACGGGGCCGGTGTCGACTCGCGAATTCCGTCTCAGGAAGGTACGGCAGTTGCGGATCTTGCCTTCGACAAGACGCCGCGCCACCGGCAGTCCTGCCTGAGCGGCGATCCCGACCTGTCGTCTGCGTAGCTCCACATGCTTTGAGGGGAGGCCGTGGGCGATGCCTTGAAACCATCCTCCGTATGAGAACCAGCAAATCGGAACCTCTCGGCTGAACATCGCCCGCATTAGTTGCGAAGATAACTGGACATTTCCGATGACGCTGATTTGGGACACATCAATGGCGCGGACCTGTTGGATTTCCTTGTTGTGATAGGTAACTCTTACTCGACCACCCCTGATCCCAATCTTTGCCCCCTGCTCACTGACATACAGAGGCCGGGCGGCAGAATCTCTAGGGGTGAGGCGACGAGGTCTTTTATCGGATCTGCGGGTGTGGAGGTTGGTCTCGTCAGGAAGGCAGATGCCCACCAGGGAACATCGCGGACACTTCGGGCTGTCGATGAGAGGCGGCGGCGGATCAGCCGCCGCGGCGACCGGGCGTATCGCTTCTATGAGTCCGAGAGTCTTAGCAACGAGTTCTTTGTCGAATTCAATAGTCACTCGCTGGCGCGTCTTCGCGAAGTAAATCTGACCCTCTGTGCACTCGTATCCGTTGTCTTGGAGGATGAGGCCTATTGCGCAGAGCTGCACCAGTTCCGGTGACCAAGCGGGGCCGTGTGAAGGCGGACGCCCTCGCTTTACCTCAACGGGAATGACAGAGCCGTCGTCGGAGCCTTTGATGATGTCGGCCTTAGTGATCAGCCCGAGCCGAGCCGATCCCAGGTTTACCGACCGGGCGATTCGTACCGGTTCGTCCTCGGTAGCGTCGCCGATCCGCCCGCCGCCTAGATCCACTCGGCGATGGACATAACGTCCTTCCACCGTGTCGGGGTTGTCTTCGAAGCGAGCCTGCACCCACTCGAGATAGAACAAGCGCGGGCAGTACTCGAACTCGTTGACCATCCGGACCGGTATGAGTTTCGGTACTTCATCCACGTGACCAAGCTATCTCCGGGGGGCTGAAAGTACCATATCCTCCCTGATCGGACCGACGGATAACCGAACGCATTACCAAGGATATCCCCCAGCCAATGTACCAATGGGAGCGTTTGGATATCGTATCGTCCTCTCCGGTAGTATGAGCGAGAATGGACCGGACCATCCTGGGTGTAGCAGGTCGTGTCCAGAGTGGCCAGGTATAGGTTCCGTTCCGTCTCCACGGACCGGCGCATCCCAAGGTCAGAGTTCGAGTCTGGTCGCGGTTTCCGAAGACCGGATGTCGGCTGAGGCCAAGAATTGCCAATGCTTCGGCACCAGGATTGGTTAGCTTTTTTTCCTTGGCAGGGTTAGCGGCGGCAATAGCGTAGTTGCGGTCATCGGTGATATCCCAGCCTAGGGATGAGAGTTTGCTGGAATAACTCCAAGGTCCAGCCAGGCCTTCTATCAACAACTTGCGGTCTACATTTTCCAGAAGTTCGCGTGCGATCTGGAGAAACTTTAGTTGGCCTGCCATAAAATAGAGATCGGAAGGCTTCGCCACTTTCCCTGCGCCGTCGAGACTGCCTTCTGCGACCAATGCAGAAGCCAGTCGGTTTCCGGCATGATCGGATAGATTTTTTTTGATATATTCCCTCAGTTCATCTGGTTTGAATTTGCCGCTATCGTCCGCCTTGTTGCCGAACCCGGGATTGAGGGCAGGGCTTTTCAGCCACAAGGCAAAGGTCTGGAAGGCCTGTTCAATGATACGGTCTAAGTCGAACTCGGTATCGACTATGGCGTGGGGGATAATATCTTTACTCCACCATAATTTTGGTTGGTGTTTCTCCTGTTCGAAAAGTACTTGTACACCTAGGGCCGCAAGAAACCCGAGTGGGTTGGTGCCTTCTAGACCAGTTAGATGGGTTCCATCCTTCATCTTGCCTCCGCTTCCGCTTCGCTTTGTCGATGATCGGCCAGACGTAGGATTGCTTCCAGCCAGGCCAAGCCGTGATAGCCGTAGCGGTCGATGAGCCGCCAGAAACGGTCCGCACCGTCGAGAGCGATATCGCTGTCGACCAGGTTGGAAGAAGCTGTCATCTCGATTCCGTCGTACCGATATTGCAAGTCCTGTGGGTTCGGGTCTTCGATGACGGGAAGTAGAGGCCGTCCGTAGCCATGGTGGCTGGTGATCAGGTGTATCACCAGGTCCGGGTCGTATGCCTCGGCAAGGGTCACAGGGTCGGACCGGACTAGGGCTGCGCTTGCTATCTCGTGGCGCATACCGCGCGGATAGCGATACACCCTACGGGTACCCGGCAGTGATTTGGCCAGAGGTTCATCGAGCATCTCAAGCTCTACCGGGTCGCCGCCGACGAGTTGGGATTGGAAACGCCGATCTACCTTTCCCAGGTCGTGGAGGCGCCCGGCGAGCCGCAGGTCGTTCTGTATCTTGGGGTCCAAATCGAGCCGTCGGGCGAAGGCCGCCGCCCGTTCTCCTACCCCGTCGAGATGACTGCGGAGCGTCACGGCCGTACCCGTGAATGAGACCGACCCGTCCGCGCCGTCCAGGGCGGCGATGTCCACCTTTCGTTCGAGGATGATCGGGTAGTCCCGGCCCTCGTTCGGCTCGTGTAGTTCGAAGCCTTCTCCAAGCCTCCGACAAGTCTCGGCCATCCAGTCATCGGGCCGGGAGCTGTGGTCGGCAGTGTCTATCCAGTTTTCGATTCGCCTGCGGGTGGTGATCTCGGCCTCTTCGTCTTCTACGAGATCGGGGAGTCGGGGATAGATGAGCGGGTCGAGCCGCAAAGCGACGCGTCGACCGTGGGAACACTGTGCCTCGTCACCGAGATCGCTCACCATATCGGCGGCGGTCGGGTCCCAGGTACCGGCCGTCAGGCCTCCCAAGCCGGGATCGACCAGCACGACATCGCCGGGGCGAAGCCCGTTGCGTCCTGTGATCGGCTCAGGTGCTTTATCGAACCCCTGCCAACGAAGGGCTTCCCGGTAGGTGTTCGTAGATGTGACCACATCTTCCGTCCTGGCTGTATCGACATCGGCCACCGGGATTTCCTCCTGGGCATCCTCTGGCTGGGTCAGCCATGCTTTGGCCGCCCCTATCGGCACCGGTAGGTACTCGGCAGGACGGGGCGGGACCAGCATGAGAGTCTCGTGGGAACGATCACGGCGCCATACGAGGTTTATATCGGTGTTGTTGGACTGTCCGAGGCCATGGAGGAAGGGGTCCAGAGGAGGTTGGACGATAGGTTCAGGACGGGTTTGGGTCCATGCCTCCATGTAGGTGTCCAACAACAGAGGTGCGTTTAGTTTCGGTGCAAAGACTTCTTCGGGAAAGTCATTCCTCAGGTCCTGTGAAGGGCCTACATCGAAGCTGTTCTCTCCGAAGCGTTCTTCGAGTTCCTTCCATGTTTCCTTGGCGGCCTTGCCGTATACCGGATCGGGTTTTTTTGCTTTCAGGTCGGTTTGTATTCCTAGAATCCAGGCTCTTGCTGGTGCCCCGGCCCGGTTGCGGTAGGTGCCCCGTCGGTCAAGACGGCCGAACCTTTGCTGCAGGCTGTCGATAGGAGCGCACTCGGTTATCAGGGCGTCGAAGCTAAAGTCGGCGCCCACCTCGATCGCTTGGGTGGCTACCACGATGGTCAAGTCGGCGGCGTCGTCCTTGCGATCGGGATCTACGGCGGCGGAGATCTCGTTGAGTTTACGAACTCGGTCGAGCGGCCGCATGCGTCCGGTTATCAGGTGTGCCCGGTAATCGTCCTTCAGGGCTTGATAAGTCAGGCGGGCGGTGCGCACCCGGTTGACTATCACCCCGACGCTGCGGGCGGCACCGGGCAGTTCCTTCTTGAGAATCCTCAGCACCGCCTTGGGGATGGCAACCTCGGCCAACCTTCCAGGCACCTTCTCCAGAGTGCAGCACTTGACCGCGGTAACCCGCCTCTTCAGTTCTTCCGAGCTGTCCCAGTCGGAAGACACCAACTTGAAGGGATCCGCGGTGGAGGACGATGTAGCCGACATCTCTACCACTTGGAACCGGCGGGGGAGCGGTCCGTTGTCCATCTGCCTGACCGCCTCGAGCGTCTCCGAGAACGGCTGGCTCAGGTGGACTTCGTCGAGGATCACCAGGCAGTCGTTGCCTGCCAACCCGGCGTGGATCGGACGCATTCCGGGAGACACTCCGTACCCGCGGAACAGCAGGCGCGAGCCGAACTGGTCCACGGTCGACACCATCACCCAGGGTTGGTCGGGTAGGGAAGCCCATTCGTTGTCGATGGGCACCCCGCCTTTCAAGGCGGCCACACCGAGAGGATCGCAAGAATCGCCGTTGGTTATGCCCTTCAAGCGGTCTCGAACGCGAGACAAAACGCCGTTATCAGCTGCGGTCAGGGTTTCTTTGATCCGCCTGGCCTGCTCGTAGACTTGGTCGACGATGATGCGCCTGTCTACCACGAACACGACCCGGCGGGGGAACACATCGGGCCGGGCGGCCAGGGAGAACACGGCGGTATCGAGAGTTGCTGTCTTGCCGGTTCCGGTAGGAAGGTCGATCACCCCCGGCCACCTGCCTGTCTCCAGGACTTGTTCGGTGAGGCGGACTTGCCAGGGGAAGGGTTCATATCCGTGTACGCCGCGAAAGTAGGCCGGAAAATCGGCGATGGACAGGTCAGGCATCGTCCGACCTCGGTTCGATCACGGGCCGCATGAGACCCAGCCCCAGGTAGCGGCCGGCTCCGAGTACCAACGGTCCGATGACCGGCCGGTCGAATACAACCGCGGCGTGAACCAATCGGCGGGCGACCGGATTACCGCCGCGCCCGCCCTGATAGAAGGCTGGGAAGGCAGGGGCAGACCGGGCACCGACCACCAGAGGAGCCAGTGAGACCACTACGTCGGAAGGTTCCGGCAGCCCGATGTGACGGCAGGAGTTGACAACGGCTTGCTCGGCTCTGGCCCAAGCCTTCGCGCGAGCGGCGGCGGTCCCTGAGCCGAGTGCCCCCGGATGGGTCGGCAGCGCGATCGGGACAGCGGATACCCATCGCCGTGCTCTACGACTCCAGATCCGCGGCCTGAGAGTGGCCAGAGGGGCGGCTCCGACGACGCGTTCCAGTTTCAGGATTCCCCTCCGTCCCAGCGTTATGGTCAACTGTTTCCCGATACCAGACTCCCATCTGCCGATTGCCCGGAGCAACGCCCGCCTCGATCCGGCGTCGAGGGAATCGGGCATGGAGATAGCCGCGCCCATCAGCCGCCCGTCGGCGTGTTCATGCCCCACCCACGGCAGCGGGAGGAACGCCACATGCGGATCGGTCGAGGGTCGGCCCTTCTGCCGGTGCCCCGAAAGGCCCTCCGGTATCGGATCGGCCGCATGATGGAACACCGCGCCCCGGAGAGCCTTTGCCACTTCGACCGTCTTCGTGGAAGGAAACCTTCGAGATCCGGGCAGGAAAGCCATTACCAGCCACTCGCCGGCGGTGTCCGGTTTGACAACCGCCCCCTCGGCTGACGCCGGTTCCACCTTCCTGTACCGGACGGATGTGAACGGCAAGGTGCGAGGTTTGCTGCCCAGGTGCTTGGCGTACTCCCGCTCCAGGGCGGCCAACTGCCCGGACCTGACGGACCGCAGAACGGAGGCGCCGTCACCGGGCACATGGTTGGGGGTCGGATGGCCTGGGACCACCCGGCAGGACACCAGCGACGAGGAATGACCGAGCCGGGTTAGCCGGGAACATAGGCCGTCTATCGTCTTGGTCGTATCATCGGGCGGATCTGCCTTCCATACATAGGTCACACGCGGCTCGGCCGGGGTGACCGATGGATACTCGCGGGCTTGGCCAGCGCGGACATGGCCAGAGGCGGTGACCCAGCCCGGCGGCATTATGTCTACGGCGGGGTTGCTTTTTGCCTTGCCCGCTTTGGCAATCAATCCCGATACGTCCTGTTGTTTGCTCAGCTGCGTTTGGAGCTTTTTTACCTCTTTGGTCAGTCCCTTGGAACGATCTTCCTCTATTTGGACCATCAGCTCATCGATTCTGTTCGCCCTCTTCTGATACACGCCCGCCGCGATGACGCGTGCGTCGTTCACCGGGACGAAGTGGGTAACCGTCCGACGCGGGGTTGCCTCCGATGCACAGATCGAGGGCGGCTGCTGGGATTCCAGCCACTCGATCGCCTTTCTCTCTGCCGAGTCGAGCAGGTCAGCGTCTGCCCAAGTGGCCACCAAGGCCGAGAACAGCCGCGCCGGATGCGGCGGCCACTCGGGTCGGCTGCGGTCATAGTGGGCTGTGGCCACGTACCGGCCGGTCAGAAAGTTCACCTCTATAGCAAACATCGTTACTCCGAAGGTTGCTGAGCGGCCGACACCTCGCGGCTCCGCTTGATCAGATCGAGCAGTTTTGGTGCGGGTTGCAGTCTCGTCTCCCCCGTTGCCCATCCGATCCCCTGCTCATCTGCGTGAGCCGCGGCCTGATCGAGCAGGGCTTTGGCCGCCGATCTGTCGATGTCCACCGTCTCGGCCGGTGATCCGTTCCGCCCGACCAGCTCGACGCGAGGAGCATGTTCGGGGATCAGTAAGCATCGTGAACGGAGGTCGAAGTCCATCTCGTGTTGGTAAGCGATCGAGGCAACACCGAGGGCCGCCACCGCGGTGCGGGCCGCGGTCTCGGCCTCACGGCTGTGGCCGGGGAACCGTAGGCGGCGCAGGGCGGCCAGCGAGATCACGATGGTCTGGACAGCTTGGGAGATGGTTACCCCGCCTGCCATCGCGTCGATGGAAGGGGCGACGTTGCCGTGGTTGATCTCCGAAGGTCTGCCGTCTCCCTTGACCTTGGGCTTGCTTTTCTGTGTAAGGGCTTCCGAAGCGTCGAGCGTCCACACCTGGTCGGGATCGTTGTGGGCGTATATCTGTCTTCCTGCCGCTTCCCGTTCGATCTGCAGCGGGTCGAGCCGGCTTCCCACTTTCCTGCCGATCTTGGCGTCGAGGCCCACGATTTCGGACACGTAGGCGCGCTGGAACTTCGAACCGAGGCCCCCCTTTGGCCCGGTGGAGTCCCACATTCCGAACAGCAGGCCCGTGGGGGAGTAGTGGAAGAGAGCGGTGGCGTTGCGCGGTTGGGCGTTGGTGATCGCACGTCCGATGTCGGAGAGACGGAAGAGGGTGCCGTCGAGCAGGCTGTCTCGGAAGATGGCGTCGGCCAGCCGGTGGGGTGCCTCCAAGACGGTCAGCCTGCCGACGTCCGCCACATCGTCGTCGATCGTGAAATCGACGTAGGGGACCGGGAACTCGAGATCTCCCAGCTCACAACCTTCCAGCAGGGCCAGCTCGGCCCGGTTGGCCTGCGACGCCACCGAGTCCAAGAGAACGACCTCCGACACCTTGTCGCCGAGCTGTCGTTCCTCGGTGGCGTATTTGTGGTCGCCTCTGGAGACGGCGTAGGTAGGCGGGAACACCTTGTCGCCCGGGCCGCCAGCCGGTTGCAGCGTGGTCTTCGATCTCAGGGCTACCGCCTGTCCCGCGACGGCGTCCCTGAGCTTCTCGAATGTGAGTTCCGACATAACTTTCGATTCCTCCCTTCGCGTCCATAGGTTATGGCGCGCAAGTCTTGTTTCAACATTATGGTTTCTTGGTGTGACAACTTATGTTACCTGGGGTTTTGACAGCTACAGGGGTGGACCCCGAGGGCTTGGGGTTCGGGTAGATATCATCTTTCTTCTCCGATCGGTCCGATCGGGGTAGCAGGTGGGGCAGGGGGGTAGGTCGGATATTCCCCATGACCAGTCGTCGTCCTCTTCCTTGTGCTTCCTCCATGCCCAGTATTCGTGTTGCAGCCCCCCGGAGCTGATATTTCGCGGGATGAATCCCATTTTCGCCTCCTTTAACCGTAAATCGTGAGGACATCATATCATAAAATTTATCATTGCGCAACACGCTGTCAATAAAGGGGTGTGGTCTAGGGGATCCAACGACGCTTAGATCGTTGCCCAACACGCGGTCAAGCCGCAATGGAGCCCAGACCACACCCTAGAGCAGGCTACCACAGAGTCGGGACGGTTCAGAACCCGGTACGATTCAGTAGATGCTCAGGACAGTAGGGCAGACTCGGTGTGGCAAGATCGGGGCGCTCATGAGGTTTTCGCGATTCTTCACGAGGAACGCTTGCCCGAGGGTGGGCCGTGGCTGAGGAGTTCCGGTCGCTGGCCGGGCAGCTCTTGGCGGCGGCGCCGGGGATGCTCGATCCGAACTTCGCCCGGACGGTGGTGCTCATGATGGACCACACACCCGAAGGGGCGGTGGGGTTGGTTCTCAACCGGCCCACGGAGGCCGATCTGCTGGACCATCTGCCCGGATGGTGGGGGGCGGCGGTCAACCCACGGGTGGTGTTCGTTGGCGGTCCGGTCGGAGGGGGAGGGGGCATCGGTCTGGCCAGGGGGGTCGGCTCCACGCCTCTGGAAGGATGGTCGGACGTCCTGGGGATCCAGGCCGTGGACCTCGAATACGAACCGGGTCCGGACACCGGACTCGAAGCGCGTATCTTCGCCGGGTACAGCGGGTGGGGCCCCGGACAGCTCGAATCCGAGCTGGACTCCCACGGCTGGTTGATCATCGAGGGGCAGGTGGAGGACATCTTCACTCCCAATCCGGAGCGCCTGTGGGAAGAGGTGCTCAGCCGGGCCGGTGGGCGCTACGCCTGGCTCGCCACCTATCCGGTCGATCCCCGCCTGAACTGACCATCGCCCCGCAACCGACCGTAGCCCGGGCGTTTTCGCCGGGTCATGACACCCGCAAGGCCGCGCAAGCCGTTCGATCGAGGTATGCCCGTGTGCCGTTTCTCGGCCCGGCGCCGACTCGGTTCCTTACCGTCTATGCCCGCTCGAATCCCATCGAGCGGGGAACCCGGGAACCGAACCCGCCTCCCGCAACGTCTCACGGCATATGAGCGGTTGACAGCCGCTGAGGAGACGTTTTTCGGGAGGTGAAGCACATGGATGCGACCAGAACCTGGACATCGAGGATCATGGGCGGCGCCCTTGTTGCGCGAGGCGGGAAGCAGGCCGCCGTCCGCGCCGCCTTGGGGATGTTGCTGTTGCTCGGCCTGGCGGCCTGTGGAGAAAGATCGGTTTCTCTGTATGAGGCTGATACGACGGCGGCCGTCCATACACGGGCGCCGGCCACGACATACGACGCCGCGGCATCCGCCATCGCGCTCAGCGGACCCTCCCCGGACAGACTGCCGGCCACGACGACGACGGCGCCGGCCACGACGACGATGATCCAAGCCGCTGCTGCAACGACCATGGCCTACGCGCCGGCGGACCGCGCAGCGGAGGAGCAGGCCGCCGTGCGTGCAGCGGAGGAGCAGGCCGCCATGGCGGCTTTGGAGGTGGCGGAGGTACAGCTCGCCCCGCCGCCCCCGTCGCAGCCGTCGGCCACCAATTTCCAGGACTACGTACAGTCCAGGTTCGTGCCGACCGCGGAGGACAATGTCTCCACGTTCAGCCTGGACACCGACCGCACCTCGTTCCAATTGGCCCTCAACTGGGCGAGATACGGTTACGAGGTGGATCCCGACTCGGTGAGGGCCGAGGAATGGATCAACGCCTTCGACTACGGCTACGAATACCCGATCCACGCCGACAGTTTCGCCGTATCCACGGACGTGGTCAGGCATCCGCTGGACTCCGGCAAGCACCTGGTCCGCATCGGGTTCCAGGCGCCGGATCTGGTGGACGACCGCCCTCTCAACGTGACTCTCGTCTTGGACGCCTCCGGTTCGATGAGCGACGGCAACCGGGTTGACATCGCCCGGGAGGCCGCCGAGGCGATCAGACGAAGCCTTCGGCCCCAGGACCGCATCGCGGTCGTCCACTTCACCACAGATGTCATACACGACTACACGGTGGAGCACCGGAGTCCGGATGACGAACGGGTGAGGTGGTCGATCGAACGGCTCGCCCCGCACGACAGCACCAACGTGCAGGCCGGCCTGAACCCCGGGGTGCGCCTCGCCGACCGTGCCAGGATCGAGCGCCCCGACGCCTACAACTACATAATCCTGATGTCCGACGGGGTGGCCAACGTGGACGCCACCGATCCGTTCGCCATCCTGGAAACGGCCCGCGACCCGGATTCCGGCAACCCGCTGCGCCTGATCACGATCGGGGTCGGGATAAGCAACTACAACGACTATCTGCTGGAGCAGCTCGCCCAGTACGGAAACGGTTGGTACCGCTACCTGAACGACATCCCCCAGGCCAGGGCCACCTTCAGCCGCGGCAGCTGGCTGGCCTTGTCGATCCCGTTCGCAGACCAGACCAGGGCGCAGGTGACCTGGAACGACCGGGTGGTGGAGTCCTGGCGGATGATCGGCTACGAGAACCGGATCACCTCCGACGAGTCCTTCACGCAGGACCGAAAGGAATTCGCCGAGATACCGGTGGGGGCGGCCACCACCGTCTTCTACGAGCTGCGGCTGCGCGACGCCGTGCAGAGGCAACCCGCCGGGACGGTGGATCTGGGCGATGTGAACCTGAGATGGGTTTCTCCGGTGAGCGGGTTGTCCAACCGGCAGTCGGCCGATCTGATCTCCGGGCTGGACGCCGAGATGTATGACGCAGAGGCTCTAATGCAGTTCGGGGCGGTGGTGGCCCTGTCTTCGGACCGGTACAGCAGCCTGCCCTACGTCGATGCCGACGACGGCCGGGTAGGCGCCGAGATGCGGGCGTTGTCGGATTGGCTGCGCCCCCTGGGTCGGCATCTGGGTGATCGGTCTTCCTACCAGGACTTTTCGTTTCTGTTGGATCACCTCACGGCCGGACTCCCCGTCGGAGCCTCCACAGGGTCGGGCTACAGCCGGTAGGTCGGTTCGCCCAAGCCGCCGCCGCTGCTGGGGCGGAAGCAGGCCCGTCGTGCACGATCTCCCTCCGGTGCGCGGCGGGTCTGCCCGCGCACCGCCTTCCTGCCTCTGCCCCCCGCCCGCCTATGCATAGGAGGCTTTCATCTCCTATCGTATCCCCCGTGCGTCAAGCAGATCGCGATCGCATCGAGGAATACGCCCTCAAGGTATGGAAGTACAAGGAGGGCGAGGTGGTGAGCATGGCCATCCACCTGGGAGACCGCCTCGGCCTGTACAGGGCCATGGCGGGGGGAGGCCGGTTCTCCCCGGCGGGCCTGGCCGGCCTCACCGGGTTGAACGAACGCTGGTTGCGCGAGTGGCTGCTCTGCCAGGCGGCCGCCGGCCTGGTTACCCGCACTGCGGATGGAACCTTTTCCCTCGAACCGGAGGGGGAGCAGGTTCTGGTCGAGGATCATTCCCTCGATTTCGCGGCCGGTGTGTTCATCGGGGGCTATCCCCCCGGACAGATGGATGTCATCGCCGAGTCCTTCCGCACCGGCCTAGGCATCTCCTACGACCAGATGGGGGACCGGGTGGCGCGCCAGATCGACCGGATGCACCTGGGTTGGCTGGGCGGCTATCTGGTGGATACCGTGCTGCCCTGCCTCGACGGGGTGGTCGAGAAGCTGGAGGCGGGCGCCATGGCGGCGGACGTGGGCTGCGGAGGGGCCATCTCGGTCGCAACCCTGGCCGAACGGTTCCCGGCCAGCACCGTCGTCGGGTACGAGCCGTCGAGCCCGGCCGCGGCCCGCGCCCGGCGCCGGCTGGACGGCCTCCCCAACGCATCGATAATCCAGGCGGTCGGGGAGGATCTGCCCGCAGACGGCCGCTTCGATTTGATCCTCACGATGGACTGCATGCACGACATGCCGTTCCCGGACCGGGTGGCGGCGGCCATCCGGCGGGCCCTGAAGCATGACGGGGTGTGGCTAATCAAGGACATAAGGTGCTCGGAGGATTTCGAGCAGAACCGCAAGAACCCGGTGCTGGCCATGCAGTACGGGTTCAGCCTCGGTTCCTGCCTGTCGTCCGGCACGTCGGTGGAAGGCGGGGCGGCCCTCGGTTCCCTGGGTTTCACCCCCGCCGTGGCGGAGAGCATGGCCGGAGAGGCCGGGTTCACCTCCTTCCGGGTGTTCGAATTGGAGGACGACCCGGTGCACTTCTACTACGAGGCCCGTCCGTGAAGCGGTTGCCCGCCCGTTCCGCGCCATGGGGCGGCGGCGGGCCGTTGTGTAACAAGGTCCGGGCCTATAGGCTGGAGGCCTAGATGTCCGTAGATCTGGCCGGGTTCATCACCGACATGAAAGCCCACGCCGTGGAGCATGGGTTCCACGTGCATGCCGACCGCCACTTCATCGAGTCCTATTCCCTGGTCCAGGCCTGGGAGGTGGATCTGCATCCCGAGGAGGCTTGCGAAGGCCCGCTGGAGATGCTGATGGTGCTGGAGGTCGATCCCAGGGTGATCCTGGGCTTCGAGGACCTGGTGATGGAGAACGTGGACTTCGACGAAGAACAGGAAGGCCGGCTCCAGCTGCCCTTTTTCTTCAAGTGGGCGTTGCCGCCCCTGCCCCGCCCGCCGGACCTGCTGATCCTCGCCACCGATCTGGCGGGGGTGTCGGGCACCACCCTGCCGGTGGAGGTCTCCGCCATCGACACCTACATGTCGGTCACCGACCCGGCCGCCCGCAGCCTCTCCCTGGTGGGCAGGCTGGACCTGTCGTTGCGCGAGATGTACCTGCGGGAAGTCAAGACCTGCGACGTCTTGGAATGCGCCCACAACGTGAGCATGTGGTTGCTGGACCAGGCCCAGGACTGGCTGGACGAATAAGCAACGCCCCTCCTTCCCCCGTATGAAAGCGGGAAGACCGGCGGGCGGCGGGATCGGGTGCCTGCGTCCGGTTCAGCCTGCGGAGGCTTCGGTTGCGGGCGTCTCCCTCCTCTGATGCCACCTCGCCCAGAGCATCAGCATCGAGGGGAGCACCAGCACCGCGGTGAGCATGGCCAGGAGGATCGTGTAGGCCGTGACGAACCCGAACTGCCGGAAGGGGACGGTGGTCGAGATGACCAGGACGCCGAATCCGGCCACCGTGGTCAGCGCCGACCCGGCCAGGGCGCCGCCGGTGTGGCTGAGGGTGGATTCGATGGCCGCATCCAGACTGGGGCGGCGGCTTCGGTCCTCGAGGAACCGGTGGGCGATGTGGATCATGTATGGGATGCCGATGCCGATCGCCAGGGCCGAGATGGTGGCGGTGATCGGTCCGAAGGGGATGCGGAAGGCGGCCATCAGACCGAACGACCACAGGACCACGAGCACCACCGGAATGGTGGTGATCACCCCCAGCATCGGGCGGCGGGCTTGGTACCAGAAGTTCGCCACCAGCAACACCAGCGCCGCGGCGAGGGTCAGCACCAACGACGAGACCTGGGAGTTGCGCAGGGTGGTGACGATCACGTCCTGGATTATCTCTTCCGAGGTCGCCGCGGCCGAGAGTCCGGCTTCTGCGACGGGCCGGAAGTCGTCGATCAGGTCCAGCCGGAGCTGCCCGGCGTCCGACTCCCCCGCCTGGGTGGTGTAGTCGAAGAGGGCCGCGTCGTAACCGCCTCCGCTCCGGTGGAGCACCTGGCTCATGAGTTGGGGGTCGGCTTCCCACGCCGCATCGTACAGGGCGCCGATGTCGGAGCCCGGAGGGACGGCGAGGGTGTCCGGGTCGGCGCCGGCGGCTCGGAGGGCCTGCTGCACCTCCGGGGCGAAATCGGGCGACCGAGGGGCGGCCAGCTGGTCTATCACCGACACCGGCGAGGTGCCGGACGGCCGGCCGCCCGGCTTGAGCACGTTGGGGGTGTCGGCCACCCGGTTGTTGGAGGTCACCATGGCGTTCCAGGCCCCGGCCGAGGCCACGTCTCCCTCGATCAGCACCCGGGTGTTCTCGCCGAAGCCGCCGCCGAAGTCCCCGATCAGCTTCTCGAACGTGGCGCGCAGCGGTGAGGTGACGGGGATGAAGTCCAGGAAGGAGAACTTGGTCTCGAGCTGCGACCATCCCCAGACGCCCAAGCCGCCCAGCACTATGGCCCCTGCCAAGGCCGCCGCCGCCGCTTTCTTGGCGATGATCGAGGTCTTCCCGATGATCAGGCCGAGGGCCCGGCTGTCGCCCGCACCTAACCGATCGGGTTCGAGGGTGCCCCGCCGCATTCCCCTTCGGTCGAGGATGGTGCGCACCGCCGGGATGAAGGTGACCATGAGCAGGAAGGAGACGGCGATGCCGACGGCGGCCAGAACCCCGAACTCCCGAAGGGCCGGGATCTCGTTGGCCACGTTGGTCAGGAACCCGACCGCGGTGGTGATGGTGGCCAGCACGAGCGCCACGCCCACCGTGCGAATCGCCCGCTTCACGGAGTCGTCCACCCCCGCACCGCCGGAGATCTCCTCCCGGTATCGGGAGGTGACGTGGATCGAGTAGTCGACCCCGAGCCCGATCAGCAGGATCGGCAGGATCTGGGCCATCGGGCTCATGTCCCGGAAGAGCAGGTATCCGATGCCGTTCATCCAGGAGATCGAGAAGAGGATGGTGATCAGGGTCAGGACGGTGTCGGCGGTGGTGCGCCGCAGGCCCCGGTCGACGAAGGTCCAGGTCAGGAACAGCACCAGCAGCAAGGTCCCGGCCACGGGGAAGAGGGCGGGGCCGTTCCAGTCCTTCATCGCGTCCGGGAACAGGCTGTCGAGGACGAGGGCGAGGGTGGGGAGTATCACCGCGACGATGGCCGCCGCCGCCGCCAGGATGCCTACCCGCATCACCACCCGTCCGCCTCTCCGCTTCGGGCGGATCAGGAAGACGAGGGCGAGCACCAAGGCGATGATCAGGCCGGCCGTGCCGAACAGCCTCCCGATCTCCGCCTGGAACTCATCGTTGTTGGAGAAGAGCAGCTCGAAGGAGAACGGCTCGGCGGAGTAACCCTCCGGCAGCGGCGCCGCCCGGATCTGGTCGGCGGCCAGGTTGCTGGCCTCGACGAAACGGTCGTATTCGTCTCCCGGCTCGGCGCTGCGGATGAAGGCGATCACCAGACCCTTGTCGGCCGCGGGCGCATCCAGGTCGGCGTAGGTGGGCGCCGCCCCTTGGACGAAACCCGCCGGTCCCGGGGGCATGGCGTCCATCTCCTGCCGGAAGAGCCGGCGCAGTTCTTCGTCGGAGGCGGGCGGCGGTTCACCCTCGATCAGCGCCGTCCGCACCGGCCAAAGGAAGCTGACCACGGGGTTCGGCCCTTCCTGCACCAGCCGGTCGGACAGGGCGCCGGTCCTCAACGCCTCGACTATGGAGTCGACGGCCGCCAGCCCGTCCCGGCTGTAGACGTTGCCCCCTTCGGCGGTGACGATCACCTGCATGACAGTGGTGGTCGTCTCCTCGCCGAACAGATCCACGATTCGTTGGGAGGCCGCCAACTCGGGGGCGTCCGGGGCGAAGGACTCGTTGCTTTCTTCCTGCGGGGTGAACCCCTGCGCCAGCCAGCCGAATACGAGGGAGGCGGCGAGGGTGAGGGCGACGACCAGCCAGGGCCATCTCCGAACCGCGGCAGACAGACCGGCGACCAACGACTTCAAATTATCTCCTTGTCAGGGCCGGTTTCGGGTCTTGCTGGACAACACGGGGAGGCTGCAACACGGCTCATTCGGCGCCGCCGAACAATATAGTCCGGACGGTCCGCTATGTATGGAGCCGTCGCCGGCGGGTGGTTGGGGGCGGCGATATATAGAGAAGCGGAGCGCCCCGGGCCGGGCCGGGTCCGGCATCGATGCCTTCGGACTTCGGGCGGTTCAGACTTCGGCCAACACCCTGCCGAGGTCGGCGAGGAACTTGTCGTTCTCTGCCCGGGTGCCGACCGTTACCCTGGTCCACTCGCCGATCATCAGCCTGATGATGGTTCCTCTCTCGAGGAGGGCCTGGATCGCGTCGGACGTCTTGGGGCCCAGGCGGAACCATATGAAGTTGGTCTGGGTGGGGACGTATTCGATCCCGCGGTCCTCGAAGGCAGATTCCAGTTGCTCCACGCCCCGCCGGTTCATCTCGTACCGTTCCGCCATCCGCTCCGGGAAGTCCAGGGCGGCTAGGGCGGCGGTCTGGGCGAGGGCGTTGACCGTGAACGGGATCTGTGCCTTGCGCAGCGAGTAGAGGGTGTCGGGTTGGCCGATGAAGTAACCTATTCGCAGCCCGGCCAGCCCGTAGATCTTGGAGAAGGTGCGGGCCACCACCACGTTGGGCCGTTCGAGGGCCATGGACACCGCCTGCGAGGACGATTCCGCCTGCACGAACTCCACGTAGGCTTCATCCAACACCACCACGGTGTCCTCGGGCGCCTGTTCGACGAACTTGCGAACCTCGTCCTGGGTTCGGTAGGTGCCGGTGGGGTTGTTCGGATTGCATAGGTACACCAGGGTGGTGTCGGCCCGGATGGCTTCGCTCATCGCTTCGAGGTCCACGGAGTGGGTTTCGTCGAGAGGGACCTCGACGGCCTCCGCCCCGCCCAGCGCCGCATTCACCCGGTACATCACGAAGGACGGCCACGGGTAGACGAAGCTTCGCCCCGGCCCGCCCAGCGCCCGGGCGGTGTTGGTGAGCAACGCCGAGCTGCCGGCGCCGAACCATAGGAACTCGCCGGGGACGCCGACCGCCTTGGACATCGCCTCGGTCAGATCCACACAGCGGAGGTCCGGGTATCGGTTGATGTCCGCCGCGGCGGCGGCGATGACCTCCTGCACCTCGGGGAACGGGGCTAGAGGGGTCTCGTTGGCGCTCAACTTGGCCACGTCCCTGACCCCGTACAGGCGGGCGACCTCCTCTATCCCCGGCCCGCCCAGGTAGGGCTTCAGAGGCTCGATCTCGGGTCGGATGCGGGGCACCCACCCAGGTTACCAGCGCCCTCCCACTCGAAAGAAAGCGCTGTCCACCATGTCGGCCAGAGGGCTTCGGCCTCAGCTGTACCCCAGCCGAGGTGGGGCCGATTCGAATACATCCATACGAGCGCGGTTGTCGCCCGGGAGGGTTATGCTGTCCTACCTGTAGTTGGACGGAGGTACCCGGATCAATGGAGGATTACGGCAAGTGGAATGTGAACTAGGAGCAAGAATTGACTTTTAGGAAAAGTCTTCTGCTTCCGGACCTTGCTAATAAAAGGTTTCTAGGGATTGAGGATTTTGACCATACCTCGCTTGGGTCGTGTTACGAGAGAGAAGGCCCTGATCTTATTGTCTCTTCAATAAATGAGAAAAATATGGATTTTGTCGAGAGATATACCAGAAGTTCACAGCCTGGTTGATAGATTTATTCGGGTTAGTACTCGGCGGTAGAATCCCTTTTATTCTGGATGTTGTTTACTTGAGGCATGCCACCGATACAATCGCTTGCCCGGTGCGGCGGCACCCTCGGCGGGATGTCTTTACAATGTATCGACCGAAACGTCGGAAGGAAGGTCAGTTGCTGCAGATACTGGACGCCGCCGGGTGCCTCGTCGGGGCGCAGCCGGACGATCTGGAGGACAAGGACCTGGTCGAGATGTACCGGTTGATGGCCTTGGGCCGCCGGTTCGACCGCCGGGCTATGAGCCTGCAGCGACAGGGCCGCCTCGGTACCTTCCCGCCCGGGGCCGGCCAGGAGGCCGTCCAGATCGGTTCCGCCTACGCCGTCGGTCCGGAGGACTGGATCTACCCCAGCTATCGGGAGCACGCCGTCCAGCTGGCCCGGGGTATGCCCCCGGCGGTGATGCTCTCCTACTACCGGGGCCTGCCCAACCGGGACTGGGACATCCGCAGGTACCGGATGAACATCCACACCATCCCGATCGCCACCCAGCTCCCGCACGCCGTGGGGCACGCCTACGCCGCCCGGCTGGCCGGGCAGAACCTGATCACGGTGGCCTATTTAGGGGACGGCGCCACCTCGGAGAGCGACTTCCATTCGGCCATGAACTTCGCCGGCGTCTGGAAGGCACCCACCGTGTTCATGTGTTCCAACAACGGTTGGGCCATCTCGATGCCGGTCGACCGCCAGACCGCGGCTGCTTCCCTGGCCGACAAGGCGGTCGCCTACGGGATGCCGGGGGTGCGGGTGGACGGGATGGATGTGCTGGCGGTGTACGCCGTTACCCGGGAGGCGGTCGAGCGGGCCCGCGGCGGAGGCGGCCCCACCCTGATCGAAGCGATGACCTACCGCTACGGGCCCCACGCCACCGCCGACGACCCCACCCTGTACCGCAAGGATGAGGAGGTGGCGGCCTGGCGGGCCAAAGATCCGATCGAACGGTTGAAGCGTTTCCTGGAGGGCCGCGGTCTGTGGTCGGACGACATCGACGAACAGGTGGAGATGGAGTCGGCGGAGTTCGAGGAGGCCGTGGCCGAGATCGAAGCCCGGGAGGAACCTCCCCGCGAGGAGGCCATACGCCATACGTACGAGCGGGTGCCTGAGGAGCTGGCGCTCCAGCTCGAGAAAGCCCTGCGGCGGGAAGGCGCCGCCCGAGTTTCGGCGGTTACGGCAGACGAGATATGGGAGATCGGCCATGACGACCTACCGGATGGGCCCACCGGCCATTGGAACATGGCCGAGGCGATCAACGCCGCCCTGTTCGAGGTGATGGAGCGTTATCCGGAGGCGGTGGTGCTGGGGGAGGACGTGGGGATGACCGGCGGGGTGTTCCGCATCACCGAGGGCCTCTTGGACCGGTTCGGCGCCGAGCGGGTCATCGACACCCCCCTGTGCGAAACCGGCATCGTCGGTACGGCGGTGGGTATGGCGATCGGCGGGGCCCGGCCGGTGGCCGAGATACAGTTCGACGGTTTCGTCTACCCCGCCTTCGACCAGATCGTGAGCCATCTGGCGCGGTTCCGTTTCCGCACCAGGAGCAACGTCTCGCTGCCGATGGTGGTGCGCTGGCCGAACGGCGGCGGGATCGCTCCCCACGAGTTCCACGGCGACAGCCCGGAGGCCTACTTCGCCCACACCCCCGGCCTGACGGTGGTGATCCCCTCCACCCCGGTGGACGCCAAGGGGTTGCTCGCCTCCGCGGTGGAGAGCGCCGATCCCGTTCTATTCCTCGAGCCGAAGGTGCTCTACCGGGCCGGTCGGGAGGACGTCCCCGCCGGCCGCTACACCCTGCCGATCGGCCGGGCCCGCCTCCGACGGCGGGGCCGGGACGTGACGGTGGTCACCTACGGGGGCATGGTGCGGGTGGCGCTGGCGGCGGCGGACGGTCTGGCCGCGGAAGGTGTGGACTGCGAGGTGATAGACCTGCGCACCTTGAAGCCCTGGGATCGGGAGACCGTTCTCGGGTCGGTGAACAGGACCGGGCGCTTGGTGCTGGTCCAGGAGCCGCCCCGCACGGCCGGGATTGCCGCCGAGGTGGCGGCGACCGTGGCCGAGGAGGCCCTCTACGTCCTGGAAGCGCCCATCATCAGGGTGGCCGGTTTCGATGCCCCTTGGCCGCAGTTCGGGGTGGAACACCACGCCCTCATCACCCCCCGGCGGGTCATGTCGGCGGTGAGGGAAACGCTGGAGTGACCTTGGAGCTAACCATCTAGCTGAGTTCGGCGGTGGTGAACACCACATTGAACGGGACGCAGTAGATCACCATGGTCATCTCCTCGGGAACCTGGTAGCCGGGCGGCAGCTCGTAGTTCTGCGAGCCGATGTTCCCCTTGAGCGGCCCTAGGTCCAGGTACCCCTCTGCGTACACTTCCCCGCGGCCCTCCACCCCGTGCACCGGGGTGAGGATCACATGGAGTTGGGGTCCGTTGGTCACCTCGATGTCCTCCAGCCGGAGAAGCTGCGAACCGTCCTCCAGGCGGTAGAGGGTCACTTGCCCCGAACCCTTGTGGAACGAGTCACCGTCCATGAGGGGTCCGGTGGCCAGCGCCACCGGACCGGCGGGCTCGGGTGCCGCGACCTCTTCCTCGGTCGGGGCGGTTGCGGTGGTCGCAGTTTGTTCTTCGGTGGTTTCTTCGGTTGCGGTGGTCGCGGTTTGTTCTTCGGTGGTTTCTTCGGTGGGGGCGGCTGTGGTGGTTGCGGTTTGTTCTTCGGTGGTTTCTTCGGTGGGGGCGGTTGCGGTGGTCGCGGCCTGTTCGGTTTCAGGCATATCCTCCTCGACTGAAACATCGACGGCCTCGGCCTCGACCATCTTCTTCTCGACTTCCTCGGCGGTCATGTCGTCGGGGACCACGGCCATGGCCGCCCGGGGGAAGGGCTCGTTCACCACCTCGTCGATCAACAAGGGTGAACCCAGCCACCACGCCAGCGCAATGATCGGGATCGCCACCACCGCCGCACCGATCTGTACGGACCTTCGCTTGTAGAACCGGCGCCGACCGGGCAAGACAACCTCCTTCAATTCCAATGATTCATGTGTTCGCGGTGAGGATGACCGACCACACTAGATGGGCAGCTCCAAGGTTACCCCCCGATGCTACATACCGACACACCCCCCTTCACCTAACACACGAACCAACGAAAGACGACCATCACCCCCCGGCGTCGGCACGGACGAACCGATCTTCGAAAGCCCGCTCCCGGGATGGGGCCGTTTTCGCACATAAACATATCTCCATTCCTTGGAACTCCTACGGGGCTGGTGGTTGGCGTGTACCCTTCCGTCCCAATGGAGAAGGACAGGATCGTGGCCGTGTTCGGCTCTTCGCGGTCCCGCCCCGGCGACGGCGTATACGAACAGGCGGTCGATCTGGGCCGCCTGCTGGCAGAGGCCGGGTTCGGGGTCACCAACGGCGGTTACGCCGGGGTGATGGAAGCGGTGTCGGCCGGGGCGTCCGGGTCGGGCGGCCGGGTGGTGGGGGTTACGGCACCGCCCTTGTTCCCCGGCAGGACGGAAGGGAACCGGTTCCTGACCGAGGAGATACCGGCCGGCAGCCTCACCGAACGGATCCACATCATGTGGGAGATGGCGTGCGCCGCCGTCTTGTGGCCGGGGAGCATCGGGACATTCACCGAGCTGGCCGTAGTCTGGAACGACGCCGTCTTGGCGGCTCGGCGGGGCGCGCCGCCCCCTCCGGTGATAGCCTTCCGGGACCGCTGGGAGGGATTGGTCGATCAGCTCACCGAAGACCTAGGGGCCGACCCCGGTCTGGTCACCATGGTGGACACCCCTTCCCAGGCGGTCCAGGCGCTGCTCCGCATGGCGCCGGGGCGGGAATCCTGAGCCGCAGTTTCCGGGATCGTCCGGTGCTCCACAGGCGGCTGCCAAAGACAGACATAAACTCGCCCGACCCTCTAACATTCTGGGATGTTCTGACGATCGGGTGTCTGATGATCGACCTTACGGCTTTGACGCGTCAATGACCGATCCTCGAGTGGAACGAGCCGCCGGTGGTGTGGTGTGGAGGGTCGGCAATCAGGGGGCCGAGGTGTTGTTGGTGCACCGCCCCGCCTACCGGGACTGGACTTTTCCCAAAGGCAAGCTCGACCGGGGGGAGAGCCTGATCGAATGCGCCCGGCGGGAGGTCATGGAGGAGACCGGTGTCCGTCCGCTCATCGGCCGTTACCTGGGGCGCGTCGCCTACCACAAGCGCAACGGCCTCTCCAAAAACGGGGGCAAGTATCGGCGGGTGGAGGGGCAGGAGCGGAACGGCTATTCCAACGGGGAGATCCGCCGCAAGGAAGTTCACTACTGGGCGATGCAGGCCGAGGGGGTCGCCTTTGCCGCCTGCGACGAAGTCGACAGTGTCCGTTGGGTGCCCGAGCGGGACCTTGCCGACCGGGTCACCTATGAAACGGAGCAGGAGCTGGTTGCCGGCCTGCAGAAAGGATGGAGGAATCCGGCGGGCCGCATCTTGTTGACCCGCCACGCCATGGCCGGGTCGCGGGCCGAATGGCAGGAGGACGACGACTCCATCCGGCCCCTGTCCAAGAGAGGGATGCTGCAGGCGCAGGCCATCGTCGACCAGCTCCAAGGTTTTCCCATCGACACCATCCTTACTAGCCGCGCTACCAGATGCCGACAGACCGTTACGCCCTTGGCCGAAGCCCGCCGCCTCGTCCCGGAGATCAGAGAAGGGCTGTGGGAAGAGGCCGGTGCGGTGGAGGTCGAGTCCCTGGTGGGAGACCTGCCGGGCGGGACGAGGATGCTCTGTTCCCACCGCCCCAACGTGACGACCGCCCTGCGTGCGTTGCTGGGAGACCGGGTGGATATCCGCCTCGAAAAAGGCTCCACCTGGGTCTTCGACTTTCACGAAGGGAAGCTGGCCGCCGCCAACTACCTGGCCGCCCCCGCCTAGATGGGCAGCTTCTAGATGGGTGGTTCCCGGTGGCCGTGGGTTGTTCCGGCGGCCGACAGGCTTTTCAACCGGCGGGTCATCGATCGCCGCGTACGGCGGCCGCCCCATTCCAGGGTTGATACCGTTCCCATGTGGTGCTTCGACAGGCTGCTTCCCGTATGACCCGGCTTGGGTTGCTCGCCGTTCTGGCCGCAGCGGCGGTACTGGTTGTTTCCTGCACCGACCCCGCCCCCCGGTCGTCCGATCCCCCCGCCCCTCCTACAGCTCCGGCGGTTTCGGGTCCGGACGAGGGATCGGTCGAGGAAGCCTCCGGTACGGCGGCGTCCGCTTCCGCCGCGTCCGTGCCCGCCTCGTCCACCGCGGCATCCGGCGCCGATACCGAGCCGGAACCCGGAGAGCTCCCCGTTACCGCTGCGGAGGCGGTGGACAACCCCGGCGCCGCGGACGCTCCTGATCCGAGAGAGGAGATGGATCCCCTGGTCAGGCAGGCCACCGAGCCGTGGCCCACCGATTGGAGGAACCGCACTATCGACCTGGGAGAGCTGTTGCTCGGCCTCCCGATGCTGGACCCCCGAGACGGTATTCCTCCTATCGACGATCCGGTCTTCGAACCCGCCGCGGCGGCTTCCGAATGGCTGGAGGACCGGGTGCCGGGCGTCTTGGTTCAGGTGGGAGGGGAGACCCGCTTCTATCCGCTGGGCATCCTGCACCGCCATGAGATCGTCAACGACCAGATCGGGGGAATCCCGGTTGCCGTCACCTACTGCCCCCTGTGCAACACGGCTCTCGCCTTCGACCGCCGAGTCGACGGACACGTGCTCCGCTTGGGCGTATCTGGCCTGCTGCGCAACTCGGATCTGGTGATGTGGGACGACCGCACCGTCTCGTTGTGGCAGCAGGTGACCGGCGAGGCCGTCGTGGGGGCCGCCGCCGGTACGGTGCTCGCCCCGCTGCCGACCGCCATCGTCTCCTTCGGAGATTTCGCCGCCTCCTATCCCGAAGGGCCGGTGCTCACCGGAGGCCGGGAGAGGCCCGGCGCCTACGACTCGAACCCTTACGTGGGTTACTCCACCCGATCTGCTCCCGGCGGGTTCTACACCGGCGAGATCGATCCCCGGTATCCGGCCTTGGAACGGGTGGTGGGGGTGACCGAGGGAGGGGGCGCCACCGCCTACCCCTTTCCGGTGATATCGGAGCTGGGGGCGGTCAACGACTCGGTGGGGGGTGTCCCCGTTGTCGTTTTGTGGGGCGGCGACACGGCCGATGCGCTCGACACCCGGGCGGTGAGCGAGGGCCGGCCGGTCGGTACCGGGGTGGCCTACCTGCGCACCGTGGACGGACGGGAACTCACCTTCACCAAAGAGAGAGGGGTGTTCCGGGACGAAGAAACCTCCTCGACATGGACCCTTCTGGGCGAGGCGGTCAGCGGCCCCCTGGCAGGAACCCGCCTGCGGTTCGCTGTCCACCGCAACGAGTTCTGGTTCGTCTGGGGGGCCTTCTTCCCCGAAGGACGCGTATACGAAGGCTGATCCCCTGTGTCTGGTTCCCGTTGAAAACCAAACGCTCACGGATATCCCGCAGAACCCCCGTCTGCGGGCTGAACAGGGTTGCGGGTCAGATCAGGTCCTGCTCACGGATGCCGAAGGAGGGGTGGCGCAACCGGCAGAGGGCCAGCTTCTCGAGCTGACGGATGCGCTCACGGGTCAGGTTGAACTCGTCACCTATCTCTTCGAGGGTGCGCGGCACGCCGTCCGCGAAGCCGTAGCGCAGGGCCAGTATCCGCCCTTCCCGGTAGGGAAGACGCTTGATGGAACGGTATAGGCAGGCGGACACGTCGTTTTCCTCGGTGAGGCGAACCGGGTCGGCGGCGTCTTGGTCTTCGATGAAGTCTCCCAGCTGGGCGCCGTCTTCGCCTACCGGCTTCTCGAGGGAGGCGGTGTCGGACACGCTCAGCGCCAGCTCCACCTTTTCGAGGGTGACACCTGCTTCCTCGGCGATCTCCGCCGGTTTCGGGTCCTTGCCGCTGTCGGCCTTCAGGCTGGCTTGGGCGGCCCGCACCGCCGCCAGGGTGTCGTGGAGGTGGACGGGGATGCGCACCGTGCGGGACTTGTCGGCTATGGCGCGGGTGATGGCCTGGCGGATCCACCAGGTGGCGTAGGTGGAGAACTTGAAGCCCTTCCGCCAGTCGAATTTCTCCACCGCCCGTATCAGCCCCAGGTTTCCTTCCTGGATGAGGTCGAGAAAATCGATGCCGGAGGTGTTGGCGTAGCGCCGGGCGTTGGAGACCACCAAGCGCAGGTTGGAGGTGAGGAAGGCGTCCTTGGATTTCCTGCCTTCGTTCTTCGTCCGCTTCAGCTTGATCTCTTCCTTGAGGCCCTTGTAGTCCCCCTGATCCAGGCGTTCGGCGGCTTCCTGCCCCTCCTCGATCTTCTGGGCGAGCTCTACTTCCTGCTCGGCGTTGAGCAGGTCGTATTCCCCTATAGCGGCCAGGTACTGGCTGACCAGATCGGTGGTGAGGCGGCCCCGCTCGTCGGTGAGCTTGCTGCGGTTCCGCTCGCGTTCGCGTCGAGCTCGGGCGTCTGCGGATACTGCGGTTTTCCTTCGTGTCCGGTTTGCCACCACCATGAAGTCCCTCCACGTCCTTCGTCCGACATGCCTTGGCGAAGCCGCCCGGCGGCCGGTTCCTCGGGTGTTCTCACGCATCGGAGCCCCGACCGCTCCCTCCGATGCCTTCCGAAGGCACTGGGCTGTTCCGCCCGGGTGGAGGGTCATAGGCTGTTCCGTACCCTACGCCGCCCATGCCTCGGATAACTCCGATGGTGCATCGTACCCTCTAATAGGGACAAGCGGGGCGAAGTAAGGCACCCCGGCGGCTGAGATCCGGCCGGCTGAATGATAGCCGCACCGGAGCCATAGCCGCGCCGGGTCATCTATTGGAAACGTTTCTGGGCGGGTTTTGTTCCCTGCCATCGTCGAGTATCCAAAAACCCGTGTTGCTCCGCGCGTCCAGCCCCCCGCCGCCGGTCGAGCTGCGGGTGGTTCGGGCAGGTATCATCACCTGGTCGATCCGGGGGGACCTGATCCGCCGAACATCCGCCGCACCATGTCATTGCTGAGAGAACTCGACCTCCGGGGCCTCTCTCCTTACCTGATCCAGCATCGGAGCAACCCGGTGGACTGGTATCCGTGGGGCGAGGAGGCTTTCGCGGCGGCGAGGCGGACCGACCGGCCGATCATGCTCTCGGTGGGCTACTCGACCTGCCACTGGTGCCACGTGATGGAACGGGAGTCCTTCGACAACGAAGAAACCGCCCGGTTCATCAACCGGCGCTTCGTATCGGTGAAGGTCGACCGCGAGGAGCGCCCCGACGTGGACTCCATATATATGGATGCGGTCAACGCCATGACCGGCAGGGGGGGATGGCCGATGACGGTGTTCCTCACCCCGGCAGGAGAGCCGTTCTTCGCGGGCACATATTTCCCGGACGTCGAGCGCCACGGCATGCCCAGCTTCCGGCGGATCCTGGAAGCGATCGACCATGCGTGGAACAACCGGCGGGAGGACGTGCTGACCAATGCGGCGCAGCTGACCCGGGTTATCGGGGCGGCTCTGCCCCCCGCCGACCATATCCCGGACCGGGGAAGGGTGGAAAAGGCCTACCGGATGCTGGCCCGCCGGTTCGACACTGAGCACGGAGGTTTCGGAGGGGCGCCCAAGTTCCCGCAGGCGCCGGTCCTGGAGTTCCTGACCCGCATCGCCGGACAGCCCTGGGCGCCCGATGCCGCCTCCATGCTCACCGGCACCCTCACCCGCATGGCCCGCGGCGGGATCCGCGACCATCTGGGCGGGGGTTTCGCCCGCTACGCCGTGGACCGGATCTGGCTGGTGCCCCATTTCGAGAAGATGCTCTACGACAACGCCGACCTGGCCAGGTTGTACCTGCGGGCCGGGCAGGTGACCGGCGATCCGCTCTACCGCCGGGTGGCGGTGGAGACCCTCGACTACATACTGCGCGATCTCTCCCATCCCGGGGGAGGGTTCTGCGCCGCCGAGGACGCCGATTCCGAAGGGGAGGAAGGCAAGTTCTACGTGTTCGGCCATGAGGAGTTCCACGAGTCGGCAGGTCCGGAGGACGGCCCGGCGGCGGCCGCCTATTTCGGGGTTACCCCCGACGGCAACTTCGAGGGCGCCAACGTCCTGCATGCGGCCCTCCCCTTGAACTTGGCCGCCGAGAGGTTCGGCATGTCCGAAGAGGAGGCCGCCGAAGCCGTCTTGCGGGTCAAGGCCCGGCTTCTGGAGCGCCGGGAGGGGAGGGTCCGGCCCGGCCTGGACCACAAGATCGTGACGGTCTGGAACGGCTTGGCCGTCCGGGCGCTGGCCGCGGCCGGCGCCGTGTTGGGCGAGGGCCGTTATCTGGAGGCGGCCCGCGCCAACGCCGGGTTCGTGTTGGGCGAGATGCGCCTGCCCGACGGCCGCTTGGCCCGCGCCTGGAGCAACGGTCTGTCGCCCGTTACCGGATTTCTCGACGACCACGCCTCCTACGCCCTCGGACTGCTCGAGCTCTATCAGGCCACCGGGGAGGCGGAATGGTTCGAGGCGGCCCGGGACCTCATCGACCTGCTGGAACACCATTTCGGCGGCCCTGAGGGGGTGGTGTTCGCGGCCGCCGCCGATGCCTCCGGGCTGGTGGTTCGTCCGGTAGATCAGCAGGACAACCCGAGCGCCTCGGGGTCGTCCATGGCCGCGGAGTGCTACCTGTTGCTGGGCCATCTGACCGGGGACTTCGGCTATCACGACCGGTATGAACAGATCGTCAGGGCGGGGGATCGGCTGCTGGAAGCCGCCCCCGGTGCGGTCGGGCACCTGCTGGCCGTGCTGGCCGCCGCCCATATGGGATACCGGGAGGTGGTCCTCACCGGCCCCGCCTCGCCGGAGTGGTCGGCGAAGCTCGCCGCCGCCTACCGGCCCGATGTTCTGGTGGCCCGGTCGGCGGGGCCGGACGACCCGGTTCCGATCGTGAAGGGCCGCCGCCGGGAGGGAGAGTCCCTAGCCTACGTGTGCGAGATGGGAGTCTGCCGGACCCCGGTTACTTCCTACGAGGATCTGGAGTCGTTGCTGTGAACGCCTCCCCGACACCCCCGCCGGCCCCGCTTCCTCGGCTGCTCCTTCCCGTCCGGCGGCTGTATCGATTGCGGTTCTGACGCTACGATACGGCGGCTGTGATACACGAAAGCGCGGTAGAAGCGATAGGCGGTACGCCCCTGGTGCGCCTCTCGCGCCTCCACGAACCGGGCAACCTGGTCGCCAAGCTCGATTACCTGAACCCGGCGGGGTCGGTCAAGGACCGGATCGGGGTGAACATGATCGACCGCGCCGAGCGGATGGGTCTGCTGCGCGAGGGCGGGACGATCATCGAGCCCACCTCGGGCAATACGGGGGCCGGCCTGGCCATGGTGGGGGCGGTGCGCGGGTACCGGGTGATCTGCACGGTTCCCGACAAGGTTGCACCCGAGAAGATACAGCTCCTCGAGGCGTACGGAGTGGAGGTGGTCGTCACGCCGACCGAGCTCCTGCCCGAGCACGAGGAGTCCTACTACGGCGTGGCCCGGCGCCTGACCGCCGAGATCGAAGGCGCCTACAACCCCGATCAGTATTCGAACATGTCCAACCCGGAGGCCCATTACCTGACAACCGGCCCCGAAATATGGGAACAGACCGGTGGGGCGGTGGATGTCTTCGCGGCGGGTGTGGGGACGGGCGGCACCATAAGCGGAACCGGCCGCTATCTGAGGGAGCGCAAGCCCGAGGTGGAGCTGGTGGGCGCAGACCCCGAAGGTTCCATCTTCACGGCCCCTTCCGAGGATGTTGTACACCAGTACGAGGTGGAGGGGGTAGGGGAGGATTTCTGGCCGGAAACCCTCGACCTGGACATCGTGGACCGATACATCATGGTGAACGACCGTCAGTCCTTCGATATGACCCGCCGGCTGGCCCGCACCGAGGGCATCCTGGCCGGAGGTTCCTCAGGAATGGCTGTCCACGCCGCGCTCCAAGTGGCTTCCGAGGACGACTCCAAGCTGGTGGTGGTGCTCCTGCCTGATTCGGGCCGCGGCTACCTGTCGAAGATATGGAGCGACGAATACCTGGCCCGCCGCGGCCTGGCAGGGGTGTGAGTCCGTATAGAGGTCCGGGGCCCCATATGGGGCCCCGGACGACATATCGAACAGAGTTTTGCGATCTTCCCGTACTTCGTAGGCGGGCTGTCAGCCCTCTTCACCAACGCCGCATGAGGACCGGCATGCGGACGGGGAGACCCGGTGGTCCGAGTTGGAGTCGCCACCTGACCGAGAACCCTGAGAACATCATCAGGTATGTCTCGGAAAGCGACCCGTGGCCGCTTAGCGCTCGGCCACCTCCAGGGTCCTATGGGAACTATCTAACAAGCCGGATCACCTCCTTTCTCTGGTAGGAGGGACTCTAGCCGAAAACCCGGCCCGGTTCGAACTTCTCCGGACGGCGTTCTATTCGGTGTCTTCCCAGGGGTCTCACAGTGCCGCGGTCAGAGCCTCCCATAGGTCTGCGACGGCCGAACCGAGGCCCCCGAGGGACCATCGGAGGACCAGGGCCAGGATGGCCAGCCCGGTCGCGGTCAGCACCATCCTCAGGCGGTAGGTGACCATCTGGTCGCGGTCTTCCAGGTAGGAAGGCCGGGCGGCGGGCGCCCGCGCCCGGAGGCGCCTCCTGGTCATCGACTCCCGCACCCGGGTGAGCAGATCGTTCAGGTAGGACAAGACCGACGGGCGGGCCTCCGGATGGAAGACCGCGACCGGCCGCCCGGACGCCGGGCTTTCGCCGATGGATATCCCCGACGGACCGGCATCGGTTTCGCCGGCCGACAACATCTCCGAATGCGGGAGGGGGGGAGGTGTGTTCTCCAGGGATACGGCCACCCGTCTCGATGCCTCTTCGAGCAGGGGCAACGGGAGCCGGAGGACCCCGGCCACCTCCGGGAGGTCGGCGGCGTCGGGAACCGACATTCCCTGCTCCCAGCCCACCACCACCTCGATGGGCCGCCCGGTCTTGGCCGCGATGTCCACCACCGACAAGTCGAGTTCGCCGCGCCGCTGCGAGAAGAGACGGGCGAAGGCCATACCTCCGTCGTCGGCCATCAGTGGGTCAGTACGTCGGGAAGGCTGTCCGGTTCCGGTCCGGCGGTGACCCGGAGCAGCCCGAGTCCTTTGACGTTCCAGCACTTGGTCATACCGCCGGGAACCTCCAGCCGGACGGGCGCCCGTCCGCCGGTTGCCCGCCCCACGTGCAGCTCCCCCTTGGCAAGGGCTTCGGCGAGCGGTATCGAAGCCGTGTAGGCGCCGTCGGCGCTCACCGCACTCACGTGGGTGGCGGAGACGGACGGTGCGGCCTGCTCGATCAACGGGCGCAGGGGTACCACCAGCTCCTCCCGGGCGGGATCCCGGCTTTCGCCCAAGCCGAGCAGATGTTCTGCGCCGTAGCTCCTGGGATCGTCCACCAAGCCGCCGACGACCAGGCAGGACGGATCGTCAGGGCGTCTTTCGCTCATGACCCCCACGGTAGTGGGTCGGGGCGGACAAGTCCGGGACCGGCGCGCCCCCCGGAGGCTTGGCGGAGGCGGACGGGAATCGAACCCGCCGGGGCACTTTCGCACCCCCACTGGTTTTGAAGACCAGGGAGCCCACCAGGCGCTCATTCGCCTCCATCCCGGAGGATACTCGACAGGGAAGGCCGGGCCCCGCTGTCCCGCCGAGAATTGTCGAGACTTCGCGGCGGGCGCCTTTGCCTGATCTGACCGACGGGTCGACCGTGTCAGGCGCTTGCTTTTGCCTGAGTCAAGTTAGGCATATAAGGCCTCACCCGGCCTTCCTCGATGTCCCGCCGGGCGGCATCAAGCGTCTCCGCGATGTCTGGATCCTTGAAAGCAGGGGGTGCTACCATGAGGTCCTCCTCCACTTCCGATATATCCGCAACCGTATGTTCCAAGATACTTCCCTCCCCAAAATAATTATAATGTTATACTACTACATGAGTATTCGAAGGGCAAATTGCAGAAAGGTCAACTAAATGAATTGGTAC
This sequence comes from uncultured Acidimicrobiia bacterium, assembly GCA_958295745.1. Classification (GTDB taxonomy): domain Bacteria; phylum Actinomycetota; class Acidimicrobiia; order Spongiisociales; family Spongiisociaceae; genus CATQHD01. Next base: position 1,733,019 of record OY282370.1, read on the forward strand.
GAAGAAACATATCAGACAGAAGAATTCTTAGAAAAATTTTCATCGACTTCTGAAGCAAACCGACAGAGAATCGACAAGGCAGTTCGTATAATCCTCAATAGTCCTGATTCGATGAAGATACGCCAGTTTCAGATGGGAGAAAATCTACCACCGGTATGGGGAATTGATCTGGTCAACCCTCGTAGAATTACTGATGACATTACCATTTTGTGGGCTGAGCTTGCCGATGGAGCTATTTTCTTGGTAGGTCTCGTAGTTAAAAGGGCTACTATCTGAAGGTTATGGATATATACAAAGTCGGTTTCTTTCCCAAAACTTCGACCCTAGGCCAAACCTGGTCATAGGGACGCAATCTGCCTGAGCCGACCCAGCGGTCGGTCTTGCAGACAAGCTCGTAGGTCATTCACCGAACGCGGTGCCACTGCTCGGCGGCGCTTCGCTTGCGTAGGACGGAGGGGGAGTCCATCAGACCGGAGCCCTCGACTTCGGTGACGGCTTCCACCCGTGGGCCGCCCTGCACAGACGGGGTCGTCGCCGGGGGGCGGATATAGTGCCTCGCGCACGCGGCTACCCTCAGAGGACGGGAACAAAAAGGTAAACATGGCGTCGAGGAACGATCATCGGGATTCCAACGGGTACCGGATCCTGCCGGGATGGCGGGTGGGGCATCTCATGGAGGAGTCGGCTACGCGCTCCGGGTTGTTGGTGCCCGCCGGCACCGAGTCCACCAGCGACGCCCTGTCGCTCCGGGACATCGACACCGGGCGCCGGTTCTGGGCGGTTCCTACGGGTGCCTGGCGTTTCCTATGGCCGGACAACGGCCGGGTGGCGGTGGCCGTTCGAGAGTCACAGATCATCGCCGAGGAGCAGGATGACTCGCCTGCCGGTGAGAGCACCTACCTCTGAACCCGCCCTCGGGCCGGCTTCTGAGACCCCGCCGCCGAGGCGCAAGCCATGACATTGGAACAGGGGCGTTCGGGCCGCCGCCTCACCGCCACCATCACGGATCTGGACGTTGCGCGCCAGAAGGCGCTCCTGGTAGGGGTGGACGTCGAAGGCGGCCGCCTCGGCGATATGGACCGCTCGATGGAGGAGCTGCGGCTGCTGACCGATACGGCCGGCTCCACCCCGGTGGGCATGGCGGTGCTGAAGCGGCGGTCGCCTCACGCCGCCACCTTCGTCGGCCCCGGCCAGGCCGAAGACCTGGCGCAGGACGCCGGGCGCCTCGATGTTGACGTGGTGGTGTTCGACAACAGCCTCACCCCCGGTCAGCAGCGCAACCTCCAGCAGCTGTTCGAGTGTGACGTGGTGGACCGGGTGGCGGTGATCCTGGACATCTTCGCCCAGCACGCCACCAGCCGGGAAGGCATGCTCCAGGTCGAGCTGGCCCTGCTCCGCTACCGCCTTCCCCGCCTCCGGGGCAAGGGTACCGAGCTGAGCCGGCTGGGAGGGGGCATCGGCACCCGCGGCCCCGGGGAGACCAAGCTGGAGACCGACCGCCGCCGGATCATGAGCCGCATCTCCCATGTGGAGCGGCGGCTGAAGGACGTCCACAGCTCCAGGGAAGGCCAACGCAAGTCCCGAGCGGGCGCCGCCCTTCCGATGGCGTCATTGGTCGGCTACACCAACGCCGGCAAATCCACGCTTATGAACGCCTTGACCCGGGCCGGGGTGCGGACCGAGGACCGGGTCTTCTCTACCCTGGACTCGACCACCCGCCGGTTGGAGCTTCCCAACGGGCGGCTGTTGCTGCTGTCGGACACGGTAGGATTCGTCCGCCGCCTCCCCCACCAGCTGGTGGATGCCTTCCGGTCGACGCTTCAGGAGACGGCGGGGGCCGACCTGCTCATCCACGTAGTGGACTCCTCCGACCCCGGGGCGCCGGACCAGGCGGCGGCGGTGCGGGAGGTGCTCGACTCCATAGGGGCGGGCGGCATCCCGGAGATGCTGGTTCTCAACAAGACCGACCTGGCCGACCAAGCCGCCTCGGCCCGGCTGCGGCGGCTGTACCCGGAGGCGGTGTCAGTCTCGGCCCTCGAGATGACCGGCCTCGACCAGCTGCAGAGCCGGCTCGTCGACCACCTGGCCAGGGGATCGCAGCAGGTGGAGCTGTTGGTCCCGTATGTGAGAGGGGAGATTCTCGGGCGGCTCCGCCGCGAGGCCGAGATACTCGCCGAGGAACACAGGGCGGAGGGGACCATGGTGAGCGCCCGCATTCCGCCGGACCGGGCCGCCCGCTACCGGGAGTTCACGGTCGGATAGCGGCGGCCCGCGGGGCCGGTAGCACTTCCGATTCCTATGCGTCGGCCCACATGGCGGCGCCTACTATGCCGGCGTTGTTGAGGAGGACGGCGGGGGCGATCTCGGCCCGGGCGCGGAGATGCGGGCCGAACTCCCCGAACCGTTTGGATATCCCGCCCCCCATCACGAACAGGACGGGCGAGAACAACCCTTCCAGATGGGCCAAGTAACGGTTGATCCTGGCGGCCCAGGCCTCGAACGAAAGACCTTCCTGTTTCCTCGCCCGGTTCGATACGGTGTCGTCCGGTTCCTGTCCGTCCAGTTCCAGGTGGCCCAGCTCGGTGTTGGGGATCAGCTTGCCGTCGTGCAGTAGCGCGGAGCCGATCCCTGTTCCCAGGGTCAGGACGATGACCACCCCCTCCCGGCCCGCCGCGGCGCCCCACCGGGCTTCGGCCAGCCCGGCCGCATCGGCGTCGTTGATGACACGCACCGGGCGTCCGCATCTTTCGGATAACACAGCGGGGGCATCGACGCCTATCCACGAAGGGTCGAGGTGGGGGGCGGTGTGTACCTGCCCGATGACGACGACCCCGGGGAGGGCGCATCCGATAGGCCCGGCCGCTTCGGGGAACTCATCGGCCAGCCTGCTGACCCTGGCGGCCACCGCTTCCAGATGCGACGGCTGCGTCTGGAGACGGCGGCGGTCCCGCACCAGGGTTCCCGAGTGCATATCCACCGGGGCGCCCTTGATGCCGCTCCCGCCGATATCGATGCCGAGCCGGACAGCCATCCGTATCCCCGTCCTTCTCCTCCGTCAGTTCTTCTCGGCGGATCGTAGGGTCAGGAGGCTTCGATGCCCAGGTCGGCGAGCAACCCTCTCACCCGCCTTTCGATCTCGTCTCTGATCGGCCGAATCTCGTCCGCACCCTTCCCGGCGGGGTCGTCGATCTCCCAATCGAGGTAGCGCCTGCCGGGTAGGGCGGGGCAGTCGTCGCCGCAGCCCATGGTCACCACCACGTCGGCGGCGGAAACCCGGTCGATGGAGAGCCCGGCGGGGTGGGCGCCGGTCAGGTCGATGCCCCGCTCGGCCATGATATCGAGGACCGCCGGGTTGATCCGGTCGGCGGGCGCCGACCCGGCGCTGCGCACCCCCACCCGGTCCCCGGCCAGCCGGCGCAGGAACCCGGCCGCCATCTGGGAGCGCCCGGCGTTGTGGACGCAAACGAACAGCACTTCCGGAACGGGTTTGCCGGTGCCTCCGATCATGCACCGCATCGTAGGACCGTGTTCGGAAACCGGCGGTGAACACCCGGTGAAACTTCCGGTCGAGGGCCTCCTGATCCACGAATCCCTCCTCTCGGCATTTATACTGTCGAACCGATGGACGCGCTTACCTACCCGCTCGGACGACGTTTGGCGTCCGAATTCATCGGAACGGCCTTCTTGTTGATGGCCATCGTGGGGGGAGGTATCACCGCTCAGCGGTTCAGCCCCGACGACGCCGGGATGCGGTTGCTCACGGTCGCGCTGGTCGCCGCCTTCGCCCTCATCGTGCTGATCTGGACGTTCGGCCCCGTCTCGGGGGGCCACATAAACCCCTGCGTGACGCTGGTCGACGTGTTGCTGGGCGGCCTGTCGGCCCGCGAAGGGGCGGCCTACATAGGGGTGCAGCTCGCGGGCGGCGTCCTCGGGGCCGTCCTGGCCAACGTCATGTTCGGGATCGACCCCGTCTCATGGTCGGAGACCGCCCGCGGGGGCGGCGGTCCGTTCATGGGCGAGGCGATCGCCGTGCTGGGGCTGATGCTGGTGATATTCCTCACCGTCCGCCCGGGGGGTTTCGGACTGGCTTACACCGCCCCGGCGGTCGGGCTCTACATAGGCGCGGGCCATTTCTTCACTTCTTCGGGCGCCTTCGCCAATCCGGCGGTGGCTGTCGCCCGCATGTTCTCCGACACGTACAACGGGATCCATCCCGCATCTGCGGCGGGTTTCGTGATCATGGAGATCATCGGGGCGGGGTTGGCCTTCGCCCTGCTGCATTACGTGTTCACACCGGTCGGCCGGGAGGCGTCCGATCGGCTCTAGCTGTGTTCCTCCGAGCGGGCGGGTCTGATGGCCGGCGCGGATATAGGTCTGATAGGTCTGGCTGTGATGGGCCAGAACCTGGTGCTCAACATGGACGACCACGGGTTCACGGTGGCCGTCTACAACCGCACCACGGCCCGAACCACCGAGTTCCTGGACGGGCGGGCCAAAGGCACCAAGGTGATAGGAACCGCCACCCTCGAGGAATTGGCGGCGTCGTTGGATTCCCCCAGGCGGATCATGATGATGGTCAAGGCGGGCCGGGCGGTGGACGCCACCATCGGACAGTTGGCGCCGCTGCTGGACGAGGGGGACATCATCATCGACGGGGGCAACTCCCATTTCGAGGACACCTCCCGCCGCGCCCGGGAACTTCGGGAGAGGGGGTTGCTGTTCGTAGGGGCCGGGATATCGGGTGGAGAGGAGGGCGCCCGCCGCGGCCCCTCGATCATGCCCGGCGGGGAGAAGGCGGCCTGGCCGCAGATAGAGGGGATACTGCGGGCCATCGCCGCCAAGGCCAAGGACGGGACCCCCTGTTGCGACTGGGTGGGCCCGGACGGCGCCGGCCACTACACCAAGATGGTTCACAACGGCATCGAATACGGCGACATGCAGGTCATAGCGGAGGCCTACCACCTCATGCGGGTGGGATTGGGCATGACCTACCCGGAGATGGCCGGCGTCTTCTGCGACTGGAACGAAGGGTTGCTGGACTCCTATCTGATCGGCATAACCGCCGACATCCTCGCCCACGCCGACGAGCAAGGCCGCCCGACCCTCGAGAACATCCTCGACGTGGCCGGCCAGAAAGGCACCGGCAAATGGGCCGTTCTCTCCTCCCTCGACTTGGGCCGCCCGATGACGCTGGTGGCCGAAGCGGTGCATTCCAGGGTGGTTTCGGGGATGCGCCGCCACCGCATCGAGGCGGCCGAGATACTCGGCGCAAAGGCCGGGCGGCTGGCCGATGCCGGGGAGGGTTTCGTCGACGCCGTCCACGACGCCTTGTATGCGTCGAAGATCGTGTCCTACGCCCAGGGTTTCATGTTGCTGAAGGGGGCGGCTGTCGAGTACGGATGGGACCTCGACTACGGGAGTATCGCCCGGCTGTGGCGGGAGGGCTGCATCATCAGGGCCGCCTTCCTGGACGACATCGCCGCTGCCTTCGACCGCCGGCCGGACCTGCCGAGCCTGTTGCTGGACAAGTTCTTCATCGATGCGCTGGGCCGGGCGGAGGCCGGATGGAGGCGGGTGGTCACCGCCGCCGTCGGGATCGGGATTCCGGTCCCCGCCTATTCGTCGGCGCTGGCCTTCTACGACGCCTACCGCTCCGAGCGTCTGCCCACCAACCTGGTCTCCGCCCAGCGGGACTATTTCGGCGCCCACACCTACGAGCGGGTCGACCACCCCCGCGGTGAGTTCTTCCACACCGATTGGGCCGGCACCGGCGGCGGGGCCATTTCCGGCAGCTACCAGGCCTGAAGGCGGTTACGGTGTTGGAGGGGGATGTGTTTGTTACGACCGGGTAATCCCGGGTCATGAGGTTGCTCAACGCCCGTGCAGCCCACCCCGGCGTTCCCGGCCATGAACGTCAGGGTCTATGCGCAAGTCATAGAGCCGCACCGATCATGATTTCGAGCAGGGCGGCGGCGCCCGGCGCGGTTACCGCGGTATAGGGGGCATCCGCCGCCGGGATCACCAGGGCGGCGCCCGTCCTGAGATCGATCGGGGGGGCTTCCTCCGCCTCTACGACGGCGCGGCCTTCTGCCGTCATCAGGATGCGCAGCTCCGGTTCCTTGCCGATATCGATCACACCTCCTCCGTGCGTCCGGTGTTCCCGCATTCGGTAGTGGGGGTCGTCGATCAGCAGGCGGTTCCCCTCGCCCTCCATCGCCGCGAGGTAGGGGCAGGCCGGGGGTTCCGCCGACAGCGCCTGCAAGGCCTCGAGTATCTGCAGAGGGCGGGGCGGGCGTCCGTACTCCTCGGTCCAGTCGTAGAGGCGGAAGGTGGTGTCGGAAGGGGTCTGGACCTCGGCCACGGTCACTCCTGCGCCGAGCGCATGCATCGTTCCCGCCGGGAGGTGGTGGAAGTCGCCCCGCCGCACCTCGATCCGCTCCATCAGGGGGACTATGGCGGGGGTTCCGGCCGCCGCCCGCACCTCCTCCATCCCCACTCCCGGACGCAGGCCTTTGTAGATGGCAGCCCCCGGCTCGGCGTCCAGTACGTACCACGACTCGGTTTTGGGCTGCCATCCCCGGCGGCCGGCGGCTTGGATCTCGTCGGGATGCACCTGAATGGAGAGGGGTTGAGCGGCATCGAGCAGCTTGAAGAGGAGCGGGAAGGTCCCATCCGGGGCGGCTCGGGCCGACCCCAGCAACGCAGGGCCCAGCTCCGCGATGAGACGGCGGAGGGTCTTCCCCCGATGGGGGCCGGCGCTTACCGGCGTACGCCGCCCTTCCCCGAAGGAATCGCCGTCTTCCGATCCGCCCAAGGCCTCGCCGTCCAGGTCGGCCACCTCCCAGGACTCTCCATAGACCGCTCCGCCCGGTTGCCCGGCCGCCGGCAGCTTGCCGAGCGCCGACAGCTTGCCGAGCGCCGACAGCTTGCTTCCGCCCCACGGTTTGGCGACCAGAATCGGATCGAGGGTCAGCGGGCCGGGGCCTCTCACCGGCGCCCCCCGGCCCGGCCGCCCGGCGGGCGGAGGGCGGAGTCCGGAGCCGCGCATAACATGGCGGTGATGCCGACCAGTCTCATACGGATGGATCGTATCCTGTGCGGGCGCTTACGCCCGGCCAATTTCCGAGCGTTTCGAGCGATGGAGACACCATGACCGAAGACCCCTACCGGCTGCCGCGCAATCCGGCGCCCCGCCATTACCGGATCCACATCGAACCCGACTTGGAGCAGGCCGCCTTCACCGGCATGGAGGTGGTGACCCTGGAAGTGTCGGAACCCACCGATCGGGTGGTGTTGAACGCCGCCGAGCTGGAGATCCACGAGGCCTGGTTTATACGGGCGGGCGCCGAGCGGATCGACGCCGAGGTGGAGTACCGCGAGGAGGAGCAACGGGCCGCCTTCACGTTGGACAGGCCGCTGGAGGCGGGCGAATGGGGGCTGCACTGCCGCTTCAGCGGGGTGCTCAACGATCAGCTGCGGGGTTTCTACCGTTCCACCTTCACCGACGTGGACGGGCGGGAGCAGGTGATCGCCACCACCCAGTTCGAGGCCACCGACGCCCGGCGGGCCTTCCCCTGCTGGGATGAGCCCGACTTCAAAGCGAGCTTCGGCGTCACCCTCGTGGTGCCCGACCACCTGACGGCGGTGTCGAACGGGGCCGAGATCGGGCGGGCCCCCGCCGGGGCCGGGAAGACGGCCGTCACCTTCGCCGACACCATCGTGATGTCCACCTACCTGGTGGCCTTCGTGGTGGGGCCCTTCGAGGCCACCGAACCAGTGGACGTCAACGGAGCACCCCTCCGGATAGTGGTCCCGAAAGGCAAGGCACACCTGGCCGGCTTCGCCCTGGAATGCAGCCGGTTCTGCCTCGACTACCTGGCTTCCTACTACGGGATTCCCTATCCGGGCGGCAAGGTGGACATGGTGGCGGTCCCCGACTTCGCGTTCGGCGCCATGGAGAACCTCGGCTGCATCACCTACCGGGAGTCCCTGCTGCTGGTCGACGAGGCCACCGCCACCTCTGCGGAGAAGATGCGGGTGTTGGACGTTATCGGCCACGAGCTGGCCCACATGTGGTTCGGCGATCTGGTCACCATGAAGTGGTGGAACGGAATCTGGCTCAACGAGGCGTTCGCCACCTTCATGGAGATGAAAGCCACCGACGCCTACCGGCCCGAATGGAAGCGATGGCTGGAGTTCGCCGCCGTCGAGCGCCCGTGGGCTTTGAAGGTGGACGATCTGGCCGGCACACGCCCGGTGGAGTACGAGGTGCGGTCCCCCGAGGACGCCGAGGGGATGTTCGACGCCCTCACCTACGGGAAGGGTTCGGCGGTGCTGCGCATGATGGAGCAGTACATAGGCGAAGAGCCGTTCCGCCGGGGGGTTGGTTCCTATCTGCGGGCCCACGCCTATGCCAACACCGAGACACGGGACCTGTGGCAGAGCCTCGACCGGGCGTCGGGCCGCCCGGTGGGGGAGATCATGGACACCTGGATACTGCAGGGGGGCTACCCGCAGCTGACGGTGCGGGCGGTGGAGGGGGGCGTCTCCCTGGAGCAGCGCCGCTTCATGATCATCCCCGACCCCGCCGACCGGACCTCTTGGGCGCTGCCGGTCCGGCTCCGGGGGGCGGCGGGCGGAAAGGACTGGCAGGCCGAAGTGTTGCTGGACGGCCCGCAGGCGGTTGTTCCGGCACCCGGACCCCTCGATTGGGTGGCCGCCAACGCGGGCGGCCACGGTTTCTACCGGTGTCTGTACGAAGGGGCGCTTCTCTCGGCGCTGGTGGATCGGCTCGACCGGCTGGACCCCCTGGAGCGGTTCACTCTGGTGGACGACGCCTGGGCCTTCGTGGAGTCGGGGCAGGCCGGAGCGGCCTCCTTCATCGGGATGGCGTCCACTTTCACCGGCGAGACGGAGCAGGCGGTGTGGGGAGCGTTGCTGGGCGGGGCGGGCGGCATCGGGCATCATCTGGTCACCGACGAGGTCCGCCCCCGGTTCGAGGAATGGGTGGCCGGCCTGGTAACCCCGACGGCCGACCGGCTCGGGTGGGTTCCGGCGGAAGGCGAAACCGACCTGGTGCGCCGTCTGCGGGGCCGGGTGATCGGGGGGCTGGGAAGCCTGGCAAATCTCCCCGCAGTGGTCGAGCAGGCCCGCCGCACCTACGAACGGATGGCGGCCGATCCGGCCTCCGTGGACCCGGAGGTGGGGACCGCGGCTTTGTTCGTCTGCGCATCCCACGGCGGCGCCGGCACCTATCAGGCCTTCCTGGCCCGCCACAAGGACGCCCCCAACCCCCAGGAAGCCATGAAGTACCTGAGGGCGTTGGCTTCTTTCGACGACCCGGAGGCGGTGGACCGCACCTTCGGCCTGATAGAGGACGGAACCGTCCGCAACCAGGACACCGCCTGGGTGCTGGCCCGGATGCTGGCCAACCGGGTATCGGGCCCGTATGCCTGGGCCCGGCTGCGGGAGGAATGGTCCGGTATGGCGTCCTCCATCCCCCCGATGACCCATTCGAGGATGGTGGAAGGGATCCCGGCGCTGTCCGAACCGGAGGTGGCGGCCGATGTGGAAGCCTTCTTCGCCGAGAACCCTCTGCCCCATGCCGTCAAGGCCGTAGAGCAGAAGCTGGAGCGGCTGCGGGCGATGGTGATGATGCGGGAGCGGGAGACGGCGGGCGCGGCGCAGGCGCTGACGGCCTGATCTCTCCGGTCTCTCGCAGTGACCCGTTCGCACCCCGCGCGCCGGTCCGGACGTACTACCGTGGTGGGGTCGAGAAAGGGAAGTGAATGGAGATCTCCTTCTGGGTCGATCCGGTCTGACCCTGGTGTTGGGTGACGGCCCGGTGGGTCGTCGACGAAGTGGCGCCGGTCAGGGATATACAGGTCGGGTGGGAACCGATCAGCCTGCTGTTCAAGAACCGACCCGATCCCGGCAGCGACCGGTACGAGGACTCCGCCCGCACACATGGGTTGCTGCGGGTGATGGAGTCGGTGCGGACCGAGGCGGGCAACGACGGCGTCTTCCGCTCCTACTGGGCGTTCGGCGCCCTGATCCACCACGACGGGTTGCTGCACGACTTCGACGTGGGGGAGGCGCTGTCCGCGGTCGGCCTCGACCCGGTACACGCCGAGGCGTTCGGCGACGAAGGCCGGGATGCGGAGATACGCCGGCGCATGGACGCCGGGCTGGAGCTGGTGGGCGAGGATGTGGGGACGCCGATCATCGCCATGGATGACGGCCGCGGCGGTCGGGCCGGCATCTTCGGGCCGGTCATCACCCGGGTACCGACCGGCGAGGCTTCCCTCCGGCTCTGGGACATGGTGGTGGACGCAACTTCGACCCCCGGTTTCTGGGAGCTGAAGCGGACCCGCACCGAGGGCCCCCGGTTCGGGGAGCGCCCTGTGGGTGTTCCACCGCCCGGCTGAGCTTTCGGCGGGCGGTCCTTTTCCGGTATCTTGACCACTATGAGACGATCTGAAAGGAGCTGACATGACGCGGCCGGTCCGAATCGCGGTACAGATCGCTCCCCAGCACGGCGACTACCGGGACATCCGCGCCGCGGCGGTCCGCGCCGAGGAAAAAGGGGCGGACATCATCTACAACTGGGATCACTTCTACCCGCTGTGGGGAGACGACTCCGGGCAGCATTTCGAGTGCTGGACGATGCTGGCATCCTGGGCGGAGGTGACCGAACGGGTGGAGATCGGAGCTTTGGTTACCTGCTACTCCTACCGCAACGCCCACCTCTTGGCCGACATGGCCCGTACGGTGGACCACATCAGCGGCGGCCGTTTGATCCTCGGGTTGGGGGGCGGATGGGCCGAGAAGGACTACAAGGAATACGAGTACCCCTTCGGGACCTTCGGGGGCCGGCTGCGGGACCTGGACACCGGCCTCTACAAGATCGAGCGGCGGTTGAAACTTCTCAATCCGCCCCCCATGCGGGACATTCCGATCCTCATCGGCGGCCAGGGCGAGAAGCACACCCTGCGCACCGCGGGCCGATACGCCGACATATGGCATAGCTTCTGCGACGCCGAGGCCTTCTCCCGCAAGAGCCGCATCCTGGACGAATGGTGCCGCGCCGCCGGGCGGGACCCCTCGGCCGTGGAGCGGTCGGTCGGTGCCAACTTCGGTGATCTGGACGGGGCCGAGCGGCTGTTGGAAGCCGGCGCAACCCAGTTCACGCTGACGGTGGACGGCCCCGCCTTCGACTTGGCCGGGCTCGACGAATGGATCGCCTGGCGGGGCGAAAAGAACACCTGATCATGGGAACACCTGATCATGGGAACACCTGATCTTGGGATCGTGCAGGGATCGAAAACGAGGGGGGCTTGCCGCCGTTCTCGGGGGCGCCTGATCTGATGCTCTGGCTGGGGATAGTCCTCATCGCGGCGGGAATCGCTTTGTTGTGGGTGTCGGCCGATCCGTTCGTGGTGGCGGCCGTCCGCCTAGCCCGTATCTGGGGGGTTTCGCCGGTGTTGGTCGGAGCGCTGGTGATCGGTTTCGGCACGTCCGCCCCCGAGATGTTGGTCAGCGTCCTGGCCGCGGCCCGGGGGGAGCTGGCCTCGTCCATCGGGAACGTGGTGGGGTCGAATGCCGCCAACCTGTCCTTGGTGCTTGGGGTGAGCGCGGTGATATCCCCTGTGGTGGGTCAGCTTCGCATACTCCGGCGGGAAGGGGTCATCACCCTCATAGCAATGGCGGCGGTGCTCTTGGTGGCCTGGGACGATACTCTCCTGCGGGTCGAAGGGGTGGGTTTGATGGCGGCCATGGCAGTGGCGGCGGTGTTGCTGGTGGTGTGGTCCCGCCGGGATATGGCGTCCGGGTTGGCGGGGGTCGGCCTGGCAGATATCGACCTCGAGGCAGACCCCGACGAAGAGAGGCACCGGGCGGGCCGTGAGATCGGCAGGGCGGTCATGTCGTTGGTCGGCATCGTGTTCGGCGCGTCGCTGCTCGTGGAAGGGGGCGGCCGGGTGGCCGAGGTCTACGGACTGTCCGGGGGGTTCGTGGGCGCCACCATCTTCGCCCTCGGGACCAGCCTGCCCGAGCTGGTCACGGCCGGAGCGGCGGCCCGGCGCAAAGCCAACGAGCTGGTGATCGGCAACCTGTTGGGCTCCAACCTGTTCAATTCCTTCTTGGTGGTGGGGTTGGCCGGTGTGGTGGGCGCCGGGGCGATAGGAGAACGCCGGGTGTGGGAACACGTGATGATGATGGTGATCGGGCTGCTGGTGGGGATCCTCGCCGTCACCCGCCGGCGCCTGGGAAGGATCCAAGGCCTGATACTGCTGGCGGCCTTCGTGATGTTCATCCTCGTCGTTTCCCAACAGGCCGCGATTCCACAATAGCCCGGACGGGTCACCGACTTACGTCCGTTTTGCGACCGAAGTAGGGGAGAACCGCCGGGTTACCAGGCGCCTGCCTGCTTCTTGCGGCGCTGGACTTCCCTGGACTGCTCGAGTATCAGGGCGAATACCTGCTCCACGTGGTCGGGATCCAGCCCGGCCCGGACGGCCTCGTCGCGAACGAGGGCCAGCAGCTCCTCCTCCCGCTCGGGTATCTGGACCGGCATCCCCCGTTCCGCCTTGATCCTGCCTACCTCCATCACCATCCGGTCGCGGTTGGCCAGCAGGCGCACTAGGTCGCGGTTGACCAGATCGATCTTCATGCGGATCCGGTTCACGCCCAAGGCGTCCATGAGCCGGGTGAAGTCGGTGATGGTCAGCTGATGGGAGACCCGGGTGCGCGCCGCTCCGGGATCGGGATGGACCTCGATCATGATTCCGTCGGCGCCCACCCCTTGGGCGGCCAGCGCCAGCGGTTGTATCCTCGCCGGGGAGCCGGCCGCCGCCGAGGGGGCCACGATCACCGGAAGGTGGCTCTTCTCCTTGATGACGGGGATGACGCCTAGGTCGAGGGCGGCGGGGGCGGCGAAAGTACGGATGCCGCCTTCGCACAGGACGATCTGGTCGTTGCCCTCGGCGAGGATGTATTCGGCGGCCCACAGCCATTCGTCGACGGTGGCCGATGCGCCCCGTTCCAGCAAGACCGGTTTGCCGGTTCGTCCGATCACCCGCAGCAGCTCGAAGTTCTGCATCGAACCGGGGTCCACGTGGATCATGTCGACGCGGTCGGCGACCAGATCCACGTCTTTGGGTTCGAGCGCCTTGGTCATGGTGGGCAGACCTACGGACTTGCCGGCCTGCTGCAGCAGTTTCAGACCGGGTTCGCCCAGACCGGGGAAGGCGTAGGGGGAGCTGCTCGACTCGAACACCCCGCCGCGCAGCAGAGCGGCGCCCGCCTCGGCGACTGCCTCCGCCACTTCCATGATCTGTTCTTCCGACTCGATCGCCCTGGGGCCGGCGATGGCGGGGAAGGGGTCGTGCCCGAACCGGATCGATCCGACTTCCACGAGGGTGTCGATTTCTGAACCGTTGCGTACCGCTTTTCGTTCCATGATGTCGGTGCTCCTCTGTTGGGTCCGCCCCGGTAACGAGAAACGCCCGGAGCGGGTGCTCCGGGCCTGGTTCTTGCGACGATGTGTGGTGCTACGCGCAGTGCCTGGCCCGGGCGACGGGCCCGGTAAAGGCGTAATAGGCGTAGAAAGCCGAACGTGTCACGCCCCTCATGCTAACCCGGACGCCTCCCGGCCCGCAACCCGGGGGAGTTCCTCTCGGTCGAGACGACGGTCGGTTGGCAGCGAAAATACTATTAGCCGGTAAGCGAAACATATAGTAGACTGACAGCAAAACTGACACCAGAGGTCCGACGAATTGTAGGGCGACGACTGTCGATGGAAGAAAAACCCCTGGTAAAACGCAATATAGTCCCGTACCTACGGGAGGCGCTGCGGATATTCCGAGTGGTGATACTGCATGGCCCTAGACAGGCTGGCAAAACCACCGCCGCCCTACGGGTGGCCAGCGATGGATCGTATGTTTCGCTGGACGATTCACAGGTGCTGTCGGCAGCAGTCGAGGACCCGGTAGGTCTGCTCGATGGCCTCCCTCCCCCCGTTGTCATCGACGAAATTCAGCGCGCCGGAGAGCCTTTGGTGCGGGTGATCAAGCAGGCGGTCGACCGCAACCGGGCGCCGGGTCAGTTTCTCCTGACCGGCTCCGCGGATTTTCTGACCGTTCCTACGATCAGCGAATCCCTGGCCGGCCGTGCCGTGCTCTTTCGAATGTACCCGTTCTCACAGGGTGAGATCGAAGGCCGCCGCGAGGTCTTTTTGGAGAGGTTGGTCAGAAATGCAGATGCCTCGCCGCCCGGACAGGATTCCGATCTGGCGCCGGGCGGTTATATGGAGCGGGTCTGTATCGGAGGATTCCCGGAGGTACAGGCTCTCCCTCCGCAGGCGCGCAACATGTGGTTTCGTTCTTACATCGACACCGTGACCCTGCGCGATGTAGTGGCGTTGACCGGGGCGCGTCGTGCGGATGAGCTACCTAGGCTGCTACGGGTCTTGGCGGCCCGCACCGCCAATGAACTGGTTGTTTCCAAGGTTCACAACGAAATCGGGTTGGGGAGCATACTTACTACTTCGGATTATCTGGCGCATCTTCATATGACCCACTTGGTTCACGATATGCAGCCGTGGTCGCGCAACCTCACTTCCCGCGCCAAGCGTCGTCCGAAGATATATATCACCGATACCGGCTTGGCCGCCAGTCTGATGTACATCTCACCGGATAGGCTCTCCGAACCGACCCATCCCGGACGGGGACAGTTGGTGGAGACCTTCGTAGTCAACGAGATCATGAAGCAGACGACCTGGTTGGACCCTTCCTTGGGAACGGTCGGATTGTTCCATTACCGGGACCGCAACGGTTTTGAGGTGGATCTCGTCATAGAGTTGCCGGACGGTCGGGTGGTCGCGGTTGAAATCAAGGCGGCGGCCACTGTGCATCCCAAGGATTGGGCGAATCTGAAAAGGTTGCGCAATCTGTTGCGTGACCGTTTTGCCCACGGGATCGTCTTCTACACGGGTTCCCATGCCTTGCCGGCCGGCGACCGGATATGCATCCGTCCTATAGAGACCCTCTGGCAACCCTGACCGCCTCTACGGGTTGGTCCGGCGACCGGGGTCCCGACCATCGCGGTCGGGTCATGGCACTGTGGGGAGTGGCGTTCCTCGGAGTCCGGCCTGGCGCGAGCCTGCTCGACGGGACCGTGGCAAGCCTGGCGAACCTGAGAGTGGCCGCCATCGTCATGGCTATAGCCGTTCTGGCAGGAGCGGCATTCATAGCCCAGCGGGGCCGGCGTGCGACGCAAGCCCTAGGAGGGTGCTGAGCAGTTCACCAGCGACCCCCGTTGCCTGTGCGGGCCGGCCCGGAGACCGGGTTCTGACCGGCGACCAGTCCCCGCGGCGGATGCCCGTGAATCACCGGGGGTGGCCCTATCCTCCCTGCTTGTGGGTGAGTGCGCCAAGGATGAGCATCCCCGGATCACCGCTCGGATGACGACTGCCGGGCCCCGCTGCGCCCTTGCCCGGGCCCGATCCACCGGCGTGTCATACTCCATTGATATGGTTGCAGCATCGGAAAGGAGGAGAACAATGGTGGACGCGCATGTCACGCAGGCCCGGAGTCGGATGGGGATGGTGCTGGAGGTCATCGAGGAGCGCCACAGTAGGGGAAAGCCGCCCTTCGGTGATGTGCTGGAGGTAGTCGCCTCCATGGGAGAATCCGGTCTCACGAAATACGACATAGGCATCGCCGTATCGCGCCTGGTGCGGGCAGGCCGATTGTGGTACGCCCTCGACGGCATCCGCCTCGTTGCTCAGTGAGCCGCAGAGAAGATCGATTCCGAGACCCTGCCAATGAAGATCGTCGTAGTCCGTTCCAGCGTGATCGCGACCGGGTTCTCTATTCCCCGGAGTTCCGCCGTCTCAGCGGGGTCACCCAGGTGGTGTCGGCCAGCGAGGGAGATTACTTCCACAACCGTCTGACCCACTCCCTGAAGGTCGCTCAGGTGGGCCGCCGCCTCGCAGAACGCCTACTGGAGGACAACCCTCCTCCCGAGTTGATAGATGCCTGGGGCGGCTTGGATCCTGATGTCATAGAAACGGCGGGACTCGCCCACGACCTAGGGCATCCTCCGTTCGGTCACGACGGGGAGGAAGTGATCTGCCAAGCCGTTGAGCAGTTGAACCATGGAGATGGTTTCGAGGGAAATGCACAGTCGTTCCGGATCGTCACGCGACTGGCAACCCACACAGATAACGTTCCGGATCTGGATGATCAAGGACGGGATGGTGATTCGGGACTCAACCTGACCAGGGCCACACTCAACGCTATCCTCAAGTATCCGTGGACCCGAGGCGAGTCCGGATACAGGCGCGAGAAGTGGGGTGTCTACGACGCTGACAAAGATCAGTTCGAGTGGGCTAGGCACGGCCATCATGGGAACCGTCGCGTTTTGGAAGCGGAGCTGATGGACTGGGCTGACGATGTCACCTACGCCGTTCACGACTTGGAGGACTTCTACCGTGCCGGTATGGTTCCCATCCATCTTCTGGCCAGAGGGTCCGAACAGGAGAGATTCATCGAAGCGGTTACTCAAAGGGACAAGTTTCTCGCGCAGGAACACGCTGATTTGCAGGAGATACTGCGGTCGGTTCTCGGACCACTGGTTGTCCTCGATGTCCCTTACGACGGCCAGCGACGGCAACGAACCATAATTAATGAAGCTACCTCCACCCTCATCACCCGGTTCATTACCGGCAAAGCGGTACGGATTAGTGAACCGCCCGCAGAACGGAGTGTTGAGATAGATCCTGTTATCCGTCGACAGGTCGATCTGCTCAAAGAGGTAACCCGCTATTACGTCATAGATCATCCCCGGATCGCAAGTATTCGAGAGGGGCAACGGGAGATGTTGAGGAAGCTCTTCGATATCTATATCGAGGTTGTTGAAAGGAAGCGTAAGCCGGCACTACTACCACAGGCGGCGCGCGACCGACTAGATAGCGGTGACAGGGCACCGCGTCTGGTAGCGGATTTATTGACGGGGATGACCGAGCGGCAGGTTATCCAGACCTACCAGCGGCTGACGGGGATCGTTCCCAGTCCGATATCGTACTTCGATCTGTAGATCCGGATGCGGGGTTCAACGCTCCGGTCCGGCCGGGTGATCTTGGTCATCGGTCGATGGGCCGGTTGGAGGCTGCGCCTGCCCGGTTCCTAGACAGGCGCGGCACCGTGGAGATGGTCGCTCTCGGCGGTCACCACGGGGTTTCGTTTGCCGAGCCAGACGAGGGCGGCCAGACCTGCGAGTCCGGTCGCCAGCCCGCTCCATTGGCTCCATGTGAGGGGGCCGAGGGTGCTGTCGCCGTTGACGTTCAGCGCCAGCCGGGTGAAGTCGATCGAGAAGCGCTGGAATCCGTACCAGGCCATCCAGACCGCGAATAGTTGCCCATAGCGCAGGCTGAAGCGGGAGCGGTGGTAGAGCCAGTAGAGGAAACCTAACAACAGCATGGCGCCCAGCATGTCGTAGAGGGCGGCGTGGTGGTAGATACCGCAGTATTCGCCGACCTGCGCCACCGCGCACTCGAGACGGTTGTGCTGGGGCGCCACATCGTATCCGGGCCGGATCCCATAGCCCAAGAAAAAGCTGGTCGGGCCGCCGAGGTGCTCGACGATGGCTAGGTCGCCGATCCGTCCGACCACCGTTCCCAACGCCAGCCCGAAGGCGGTCACGTCGAGGATGGGCCAGATCCTGAGACCGAGCCGGTACGCACGCCAGACCCCGGCCCCGATACCCCCCGCGAATCCACCCAGGATGGAGTAGTTGCCGCCGACGTTGATCATCTCGCGGATGTCGAACCCGTTTTCGATCCAGTAGGCGGGGAGGGTCAGCCAACGTGCGCCCAGCAACGCCCCGACCAATGCCCAGGTCAGAACGGACTGAAACTTGGCGGCGTCGAAACCGCGGGCGTCGTACTTCCGGGTTCCGTAGTAGGCGCCGACCAAGAACCCGACCGCCGCGAACACCCCGTGGAGGGACAGGCGCAGCGGACCCACCTCGAAGATCGGGATCGGCGGATAGGAGATGACGGCCAGCATGCCCGCCAGCTTACCCTGTTCGGGAACCATCAGACCACAAGACCACAGTGCTCCTAACCGGGGAGCACCTGCTCGGTCTCGTTTGGGTTCGCGGTCTCGTCAGGCGAGGCTGGGCAGATGGGTTGGTCGGGACGACTCGAATGTCTCTATGGCTTGTTCGCGGCGGAGGGTCAGGCCGATGTCGTCCAAGCCTTCTAGGAGTCGGTGCTTGGTGAACGGGTCGATCTCGAAGCCCGCCCTCCGGCCGCCGGCCTCCACGGTCTGTTCCATCAGATCGATCGTTGCGGCGGCGTCCGGGTCGGCGGCGGCCAACTCGATCAGCCGGCCGGTCTCGTCTTCGGGCAGGACGACCGGGAGGAGCCCGATCTTGGTGCAATTGTTGTAGAAGATGTCGGCGAAGGAGGGGGCGATGACCGCCTCGAACCCCCAATCCTGGATTCCCCAGGGGGCGTGTTCGCGGGACGAGCCGGAACCGAAGTTGGGCCCGCTCACCAGCACCTTGGCCTTCCGGTATTCGGGGCGGTTCAGGATGAAGTCCGGGTCGATATCGCCCTCGGCCGTCCTGGCCCAGTCGTGGAAGAGGAACTGCCCGTAGCCGCTGCGCTCCACCCGCTTCAGGAACTGCTTGGGCATGATCTGGTCGGTGTCCACGTTGTTGCGCGGCAGCGGCGCCATGGTTCCGACGATGGTTCCCACCCGCCTCATGGCCGATTCCATTCCCTGACATCGACGAAGCGCCCGGCCACCGCTGCGGCGGCCGCCATCTCGGGGCTCACCAGGTGGGTGCGCCCCCTCCGGCCCTGCCGGCCCTCGAAGTTGCGGTTCGAGGTCGAGGCGCAGCGCTCGCCCGGGGCCAGGATGTCATCGTTCATGCCCAGGCACATCGAGCAGCCGGCGTCGCGCCATTCGAATCCGGCCTCCTCGAAGATACGGTCGAGTCCTTCCTCCTCGGCTTGGAGCTTCACCAGCCCGGAGCCGGGAACCACCATCGCCTGCACCCCTCCGGCCACCTTGCGGTTCTCGACGACGGCCGCCGCCGCCCGGAGGTCCTCGATCCTGGCGTTGGTGCACGACCCGATGAAAATCCGGTCGAGCCGGATGTCGGTGATCGGGATCCCGGCGGGAAGGCCCATATAGTCGAGCGCCCGCCTGCACCCTTCCCGGTCGAGCGGGTCGTCGTAGTCGTCGGGGTGGGGGACCCGCGAGGCCACCGGGGAGGTCTGGGCGGGGTTGGTTCCCCACGACACGTGGGGCGCCAGAGAGGCGGCGTCGATTCTTACCTCGGCGTCGAACCGGGCGCCCTCGTCGGTGGGGAGGGTGCGCCATCGGTCCATGGCCTGCTCCCAGGCCTTCGGTGCATAGGGGCGCCCCTCCAGGTAGGAGTAGGTGGTGTCATCGGGGGCCACCATCCCGGCCCGGGCGCCCCCCTCGATCGACATGTTGCAGATGGTCATCCGGCCCGCCATCGAGAGGGATCGAATGGTCGAGCCTCGATACTCGATCACATGTCCGACCCCGCCGGCCACCCCGATCTTGGCGATGACGGCCAGGATGATGTCCTTGGCGGTCACGCCCCTCGGCAGATCGCCCTCCACCGTCACCGCCATCGCCTTCGGTTTCTTCTGGGGGAGGGTCTGGGTGGCCAGCACGTGCTCCACCTCCGAGGTTCCGATCCCGAAGGCCAAAGCCCCGAAGGCGCCGTGGGTGGCGGTGTGGGAGTCGCCGCACACGATGGTCATGCCCGGCTGGGTGAGCCCCTGCTCGGGGCCGATGATATGGACGATGCCCTGGCGGGGGTCGTCGAGGCCGTAGAGGGTGATCCCGAACTCATCGCAGTTGTGGATCAGGGCGTCGATCTGCCGCTTGGACAGCGGGTCCCGTATCCCGAGGCTGCGGTTGGCGGTGGGGACGCCGTGGTCGATGGTCGCCAGCGTCAGGTCGGGCCGCCGCACCCCCCGGCCGGCCAGCCGCAGCCCGTCGAACGCCTGGGGGCTGGTCACCTCGTGCACCAGATGCAGATCTATATAGAGGAGGGCGGGCTCTCCCGGCGCCTCGTGGGCCACATGGTCGTCCCAGACCTTTTGGAACAGGGTTCGCGGTGCAGCGGTCATCTGTTTTCTCCGGTTCTCTGGCGAGATGATGGTAGCCGTCCTTCCCATGACATCAGGAAAGGCCGTCCCCGGCGGCGTGTGCCGGGTCGGAGGGGCGGGTACCCTGATCGTCATGGCAGAGCCGTTCCTCGACATGACCCCGGAGGAGTTCCGCCGCCGCGGCTACGCCATGGTGGACTGGGTGGCCGACTACTTGGAGAAGGTGGATGACCTCCCGGTGCAGTCCGGTATGGCGCCCGGCCAGATCAGGGACTTGCTGCCCGATCAGGCCCCCGAAAATCCTGAGGACTTCGAAGCCATCGCCGCCGACTTGGACCGCATCGTGGTCCCGGGGCTGACCAACTGGACTTCGCCCGGATGGTTCGCCTTCTTTCCCAGCAGCAATTCGGGACCCGGAATACTGGGCGAGCTGGCGGCGGCCGGGCTGGGCCAGCAGGGGATGATGTGGGCCACCAGTCCGGTCTGCACGGAGCTGGAAAACGTGATGATGGACTGGATGGTGGATCTGCTGGGTCTGCCCGCCTGGTGGAAGACCGCCGGTCCGGGCGGCGGGGTGATGCAACAGACCGCCTCCGACGCCTCCCACGTCGCCATGGTGGTTGCCCGGGAGCGGGCCCGGCGGGGCGGGGCCGACATCTCGCGGTGCGCCGCCTATACCTCCACGCAGGCCAACTCGGCGATCGAGAAGGGCCTCCGGGTGGCTGGATATGGGTTTATCCGTCTGGTGGAGGTGGACGGGGTGTACGCCATGCGGGCCGACGCCCTCAGCGAAGCCGTGGGCCGGGACCGGGCCGCCGGCCTCGTACCGACCTTCGTATGCACGACCGTGGGCACGACCGCCACCACCGCCGTGGATCCCGTCCGCGCCGTCGGCGAGCTGGCCAAAGAAGAAGGGATGTGGCACCACGTGGACGCTGCTTTCGCGGGCAACGCCATGATATGCGAGGAATACCGCCATCATCAGGACGGTTTGGAGCTGGCGGACAGCTACTCGGTCAACCCCTACAAGTGGATGCCGATGACCTTCGACGGGTCGCTTTTCTACGTAGCGGACCGGGCGCCGATGATCCAGGCCCTTTCGATCCTGCCGCCCTTTCTGCGCAACGAGGCGTCGGAGAGCGGCCGGGTCATCGACTACCGGGACTGGCATGTGGCGCTGGGGCGCCGCTTCCGCTCCCTGAAGCTGTGGTTCGTGCTCCGCTACTACGGCGCCGAGGCGATCCGCGCCCGCATACGGGCCAATACCGCCTGGGCGGCCGACCTCGCTGCCCGGGTGGAGGAAGACCCGAGGCTGGAGATGGCGGCCCCGGCGCCGTTCTCCCTGGTCTGCTTCCGGCACCGGGCCGGGAACGAAGCCACCGATTCCCTGGCCGCGGCGGTGAACCGGTCCGGCCACTCCTACCTGACCACCTCCCGGATCGACGGCAGGTCGTTCCTGAGGGTGGCGATCGCCCAGGCCAACACACGCAAGGAGCATGTGGATCGCCTGTGGCGGTTGATCGACGAGACGGCTCAGGCCGTATAGAGTTCTGCCGCGGACGAGAAATGACGGGAGGATCATGGAACACTGGAAGCCAGGGGACATCAGATGGGAGAAGGCCCCGCCCGAGCATTTCACCGGGGAGGTGCTGTTCGGGCCGGTCCGCCACGACGGATCGCTCAATGTGCTGGCGGTGAGCTTCGCTCCGGGCGCCCGCACCGATTGGCACTACCACCCCGGCGGCCAGGTGCTGTACGTAACCGAAGGGGCCGGACTGCTCCAGGAGGAAGACGAGGCCGCCGTCGAGATAGCGACCGGGGACGTGATCTATACCCCTCCCGACCTGGCCCACTGGCACGGTGCCCTTCCGGACTCGCCCATGACCCACTACTCCCACACCACCGGAGCCCCCACCGTCTGGCAACCCCGCAAAGTAACCGAAGAGGAATACCGCCGCGGTCTATAGCCAATCTTGACAAACAACCGTATTGTTGTCGATGTTACAGACTGAAGCGTTCTTTGCTGTATTTGAGAAATTCGCGAGGGTTCAGCTTGTCGGTAGATGGTCCCATTCGTACATAGAAACGTTCGGTCTTGCCGTCGTTGACATAGACCGGGGAAGGTGAAGGATCACATAACACCTTCATTATACGTTTATCCTGGTAGGTTTCAAATCCTATCCGTATCCTGGTCATAGTACTACGGCCCATACGGGCTTTTACGATATTGACCAGGTGCAGACTCATCTTATCCTCTGACTTGAACTTATCGGACTCTATACCTACAGGTGTTCCGTTATCATCAACACCTATGAGTAGTATTCCTCCCTCTCTATTCAGAAATCCGGCCAGGGTCTTGATTACAGAATGTTCCAGGCGTTCATCCCTTCTACCTATATGCAAATTCATCCGCAATGAGGACTTGAATTCCACTGTATCACTTTCACCTCCTCTAATAATCTCCTGTAGTGCTGTTTCATCAGGCTTGATTACCAATATTTCGTTTTGTATGTATGCCTTAAAGGCTTCAGTATTAGTGAAAAATCGGTATCCATTACTACCGGCTGCTACAAGTACATCTCTGTCTTCATCAATCAATAAGGCAACCGGCTCACTTAGTTCAGACTGAACACCTTCCGGCCATGCAAGGTCAAACATAGCTATTTGCTCACCGGTTGTTTGGTGTGCTATTTCATAACCAAATATCCCGCCGGATAGTCCCTGTTCTTCCATCCATTCGTTGATTTCAAGTAACAGAGCTTCCTCTTCGTCGTCGGCTATACTCGCCGGTCTTTGTTGAATAGTATCACTTATTATTATTGGTGGTTCGTCCGGTAGTTCGGAACGACCAATGAGGAGACCGTCCAGTAGTTCATTGGCCGCTTTGGCTAGCAGTCCTCTACGGGCTTCAAGGAACCTTTGGTAGTTTTCAATTTTCCATAGATGGCGGTCGGTTGGAATCCATTGAGACTCTAGTACTCCAGGATTATTTTCTTCTACTTTTGCAAGATATTCATAAGGCTCCTTATAGCCGATTTGGCGGTTACTCTCTTTCGTCAAAAAACAAAAATTAGCCAGGGTATTGACTTCCCATCTGTTATATCCCGCTTTATAGAGCCGTCTTCTTGGGAAAATATGATGCAATTCCAGTTGCGCCATTTTCCCAAGTTGATGTTTTCTAAGAGGAAGGCCGTCATATAAATCTCGCGACTGACCCATTCGCGTCATCATATATAGAACAGAATAGAAACGAGCTCCACGGGTGGCCACCTTGAAGTGCTGCTTCTCGATGCCAAGCCCTCCGCGCCACCTGCGCAGTTCTGTAAGCAGTCCTTCTAATTGGTCATCCGGCGAATTGCTATCTTGAATAATAGATAGATCCGAGTCTAGAATAGTTTCAGTAGAGCCAGAATAACGACCCCACATACCGGCGTGTGTGTACCAATATAAAAGTCTGTCTGCCTGATTGACGGTAAGGTTACCGTTGTTAAGGTCAAGATACGCAACCATTAGGGGAATAGCACTATTCGCAAATAGGACTTGATGGTGATCTAAACCGAGCCTGTTACTGATCATATTTAGTATTTTATCAATATATTTTTCGGCTCTTATAAGACCCTCTTCAATTTTATCAGAGTTGATATCGTGTAGATGAACAAACCTTGCCTTGCCTGTCACAATTGCATTGATAACTCGCAGTAACCAGTCAAGATTAAAGCTATAGCCGCTTTTTTTCCACTTCATAAGCCTTGATTGGAAGGCTTCACGCGCTTCTGTCCAATGAGCACAAATCTTGGCGAGCGCAAGGTCACCCTGGGTTAATTTAGTTCCTCCACTGTTAACACGATCAAATATATCAACCACTACATCCACCGTTTTATCTTTACCTGTAACTAGGTCAATGTGAAGTTCACGTTTAGCAATATCTAATAGTGTCAAAAGCCGCCCCATATAATCGACACTACCAAAACCTTTGTTATCAAGGTCTAGGATAATCGGTTGGATACCATTCATACCTTGTTCGTAGAGATCAGAAACACCTATCCAGAGCGGATCGTTTCGCATCTTGACAGGTTGATAGAACTCAAATGTCTCGTCTTCTAGATGGAAGCGTAAGTCTAGAAAGGCATTGGCATTGCCATCAAAAAAGGCTGGTGCATGGCCTCGTATCACACCATAAAGAGATGTCATTCTCTGCTGGCCATCAAGCAGTATTTGACGAGGAGCAGCAGGAGATGGCAGGTCACCGCGGGTTTTTACCTCCGATGAAGATGTTTTCCAAACTAGTAGCGATCCGACCGGATATCCATTGTAAAGAGAGGTAAACAGTTCACGCACCTGTTGACGTGTCCAGACGTAACCGCGCTGGAAAACCGGAAGGGCTATCGAACCGTTGTCGATTTCGTCGAGGATGGTGGAAACTTTTGCCATAGATGTACCCTACTCTACTCCTGCGAAAGGCCGGGATGATCTGTTCGCTGCCGCCCTACGGCTACTGGTCGGCGGCGGGTATGAAGAAGCCGGAACTCATCGGGTCGCGGGGATCGGCCACCAACCGGTTGTATCCGGTTATGAATGCGGAACCCCGGATGGACGGGACGATGGCAGGACCGTCGGGCCCGTCCACCTCGGCGAGGATTGTTCCCGTGAACCGGCTGCCGACGACGCTCTCGTGGATGAAGGAATCTCCGACCGCCAGTTCTCCGCGATGGTGGAGCAAGGCCATGCGGGCGCAGCTGCCCGTGCCGCAGGGGGAGCGGTCGAAACCCAGCTCGGTGGAGGTGGCCATGTTCCTGCCGTCGGCGCCCTCCCCAGCCTCGTCGCTGACGAAGAGCAGCTGGGGCACATAATCGGGCCGGCCCCGGACAGGCGCGAGATGATCGAGGTTCTCGTTGAGGGTGCGGCGAATCCTCGCGCCGGCCGCTACCAGTCCGGGCACGTTGGCCGGCTCGATCGCCAGGCCGAGACGCCCGGCGTCGACGACGGCATACCACAACCCTCCGTAGGCTAGGTCGAGCACCACTCCGCCGATGCCGGGGACGTTCACCCTCACATCGCTCGCCGCCAGCCGCGCAGGAGCGTTTTGGAACTCGACGCTCTCCACCCGGCCGTCCGACAGGATGCAGGCCCGCGCTTCGACCAGTCCGGCCCGGGTCTCGACCCGGACAGTGTGCTCAGGGCCGTCCGCCTCGACCATTCCGGTCTCGATCAGGGCGGTCACCGCACCGATCAGAGCGTGCCCGCACATGTCCAGCGAACCGAGGGCGGACAGGATCAGCAGGGAGATATCGGCCCGGGGGTCGGAAGGCGGCAGGGGCAGGGCGGCGTGCATCGGGGCGTGCCCTCTCGGTTCCCCGGTCAGGAACCGCCCGAGGTCGGGGTGTTCCTCCGCCAGGAAGGCGTCCTTGTCTGACAGGGACTCACCGCGAAGGCGGGGGAGTCCGCCCACCACCACCCGCGTCGGCTCGCCCCCGGTGTGGGTGTCGATCGTCTCGATAGGTTCGGAGAAGGCAGTCGGTTTCATGGCCGGTTCCGTGGTCTGTAAGCCGACAGGGCCGTCCCTGGAAGGGCTGAGCAATTCATCGACGGCTCGTTGATCAAATGATACAACGCCTGGTCAGCGAGCGGCGGGAACCAACCGACGGCTACCGTAGTAGAGCGCCCTCCCGACCTCTCATACGACCACGGTCTGGCTCTGCTCCCGCAGATACTGGCGGACGTACCAGGGGCTGAACCCGGTGCCCGTGGTCCCCGATCCTTTCCACCCGCCGAAGCTCTGTATGCCGGGCCAGGCGCCGGTGGTCGATCCGGCGGCTCGGTTGGCGTAGGCGGCGCCCGCCTCGATCCGATCGAAGAACCGGTCCACCTCGGATTGGGATCCGGCGAAGATGCCGGCAGCCAGGCCGAACTCCGTGTCGTTGGCCAGGTCGATGGCTTCGTCGAGCGAGTCGACCGGCCCCACTACCACGAACGGCATGAAGAGTTCCCGGGACCACACCCACGAGCCCATTGGCGCCGCGGCCACCGTCGGCTCCACGTAATTTCCCCTGCCCAGGTCGCCTTCCTCGCGCACCCGGCCTCCGGTGTGAATGGTGCCGCCCGACTCTTCGACCTCGGCCACCGAGTCCCGAAAACGGTCCACCGTTCTGCGGTCTATCACGGGGCCGACGAAGGTGTCGCGGTCCAGCGGGTTGCCCAGAGAGAGGTCGTTCGTCTTGTCGACCAGGCGGGCAACGAAGTCCTCGTATACGGGCCGCTCCACGTAGACGCGTGAGGTGGCCGAGCACTTCTGGCCCTGGAAGCTGAAAGCCGCCCGCAACACCCCTTCTGTGGCCGCCTCCAGGTCGGCGCCGGCGGTGACGATCGTCGGGTTCTTGCCGCCCATCTCGGCTATGACCGGCTTCGGTATCGCGGTGGAGAAGGTCTTGAAGATACTCATACCCACCTCGTACGAACCGGTGAAGGTCATCCCGTCTACGTCAGGGTGGCGGACCAAGGCCTCACCCGCCGCGCTCCCGGCGCCCGAGACCACATGCAGCGCACCCGCAGGGATCCCGGCCTCGCGCATGGTCCGGTAGAGCTCGATAGCGCCCAAGGCCCCCATGTTGGAGGGTTTCAACACCACCGTATTGCCGGTGACGAGGGCTGCCACGACCGGCCCGGTAACCAGCGCGAACGGGAAGTTGAAGGGCGATATCACACCCCATACCCCATGCGGACGCATGATCGACACGTTGTGCTCCGACTCGTAGAGCTGATCCAGCGGGCGGACATAGCCGTCGTTGACCTCCATCTGTGAGGTGTGATAACGGCAGAACTCGATGGTCTCGGCCACGTCGGCCAGCGCCTCCAGCCGGGGCTTGCCGACCTCGAAGGCGATGAGCGCCGCCAGCTCGAAGTGCCGCTCTTCCAGCAGGTCAGCCACTCCCTTCAGCAGCCGGACCCGTTCCCGCCAGTCCTTCGCCGCCCACTCCGGCTGGTAGTCCTTGGCCGCCTTCACCGCATCGTCCACGTCGTCGGGGCCTGCCTGGGAGTAGCGGCCGATCACGATGTCGCTGTCGACCGGTGACCGTTCCTCGTAGGTGTCATCGGTGAAGCGTTCCTCGCCGTTCACGAACAGCGGATGGGTCTGCCCCAGCGTCCGCCTGGCCTTCTCGATAGCCTCCTCGTAAGCGGCATGCAGCTGCTTGCCTTCGGCATCGTCCGCCCTGGTTGAGTATGTGACCTTGATAGCCATCGTTCTCTCTCTCGATCCTCGACAGGTGTCCCGAAGCGACAGGATAACCTACCCGCCCGGTGTTCCTTCCATCGAACCGCCCGCCCGGTCGGGGTGGACGGCATCGGCATCGGCATCGGCAGGGATACGAGCCATACAAGGAACAAGGGGGGCGCCCTCTTATACTCGAACGGGCTGTATCCGCCGCCGGAAGGTAGAGACGATGCGAAGAGTTCCCACGACATCGGCGGCGGGCGCCGAGCTGGTTCCCATGTTCACCAGGCACATGGAGCTATGCAAGGTGACCGAGGGTGAGACCGTTCTGGCCTTCACCAACACCCAGAGCAACCCGGCCTACTCCACCGCGCTCATGGCCGCCTCCAGACTCCTGGGCGCCGGCTTCGTCCAGATGGTGGTCGCCGCCGACAACGAATGGATGAAGTCGGAGGTCATCGTCGACACATGGAAGGGCTGTGACCTCGTGGTGGCCACGCTCTCGACCGAATGGATGTACAGCCAGGCCCACAACGACGCCCTCGATGCCGGAACCAGGACCCTCATGCTCCAAGAGCCCGAGGACATTCTCGCCAGGCTGTTCCCGACCGAGGAGCTCAGAAGGCGGGGAGAGGTCAGCAGGGGAATCCTGGAGGGGGCCGGAGAACTGCGGATCACATCGAGAGCGGGCACGGACCTCACCATGAGCATGGAGGGCCGGCCGGTGGCCGTGCAGAGAGGGGTTTCCGACGAACCCGGACGCTGGGACCACTGGCCCTCGGGGCAGGCGGTGGTCTCCCCGCTCGAGACCAGCGCCGAGGGCACCCTGGTGATAGACCGAGGAGACGCCCTCATCAGCCTGAGCCGGTATGCCGGCTCACCCATCACCTGCCGGCTGCGGGAGGGGAGGATCGTTTCGATAGAGGGCGGCGCCGACGCCTTTCTGATGCGGGAATGGTTCGAAACCGCCAAAGACGACCGCGCATATGTGGTGTCACACATCGGTTGGGGCTATGAGGACAGGGCCGACTGGAACGCGATGGGCTTGCGGATATGGGAGGGGGGCGGGATCATGGACACCGAGAGTTACCACGGCAACATGCTCATCGCTTTCGGATCCAACTGCTGCCGCGAGTTGGGCGGCCAGAACCAGGTCGACTTCCATTTCGACATTCCCACGCGTAACCACGATTTCTACGTGGACGGCCGGCAGATCATCGACCGCGGAACCTTCACCGTTCCCGAGCTGCGGCCGGATCATCCCATAGCGTGAGCACCGCGAACGCGGGCCGGATCAGGCGATGGTCTGCCCCGCGTCCAGGAAGAGGGTCGACCCGGTGGCCAGTCTGGATTCGTCCGAGGCCAGGAAGACGGCGGCGCCCACCAGGTCTTCGGGGGTTCCGATCCTTCTGAGAGGAATCATCGATAGGCGGTACTCCCGAAATTCGGGGTCGGCGAGGTCGGTGCGGTTGAGGTCGGTTTCGATCAGGCCGGGAGCGACGGCGTTGGCCCGGATGCCGTAGGGGGCGAGCTCCAAGGCCAGCTGGCGGGTGAGCAGGCGCACCCCGCCCTTGGCGCAGCAGTAGTGGGTGAGGTTGATGCCGGCCAGCTGCTCGGATGCGGACGACATGTTGATGATGACGCCCGAGCCCTGCTCGACCATGATCCGGGCGGCTGCCTGGGCGCAGAGGAAATAGCCTTTGAGGTTCACCGCCATTATCTGGTCCCATTCCTCTTCTTCTATGTCCAGGAACGGCGTTCTCTTGAGGATCGCGGCGTTGTTGACGAGGATGTCGAGCCGGTCGAAACGGTCGACCGCGGCCGCCGTCAGCCGCTCCACGTCGCTCTTGGACGACGTGTCAGCCCCCACCATGATCGCCCGGCGCCCCATCGCCTCGATCTCCGCCACCACCTCGCGGGCGGCTGCCTCGCCGGACCGGTAGTTGACTACCACGTCGGCGCCTTCACGGGCGAACCCGACCGCCAACGCCCGGCCGATGGAACGGGACGAGCCCGTGATCAGTGCGGTCTTGCCTTCGAGTCGCATGATTGCTCCTCCTCCTTTGCTCATCCCGTGTCCCGGTCTGCGCAAATGGTATCGGGTCTACCCGTTCAGGCCGGGGATGACGGTCTCGCCGTAGGCGGCCAGGGTGGCTTCCTGGTCGTCGTGCATGAGGTAGATGCCGAAGTGGTCCACCCCCAGGCTTCGCAGCTCGTTCAGCTTCTCGATGTGGTCGGCGGCGGTTCCCAGCACGCAGAAGCGGTCCACTATCTCGTCGGGGACGAAATCGGTGGACGGGTTGCCCGCCTTGCCGTGGTGGGAGTAGTCGTAGCCCTCCCGGGCGGCGATGTAGTCGGCCAGCACCGCAGGCACCTTCTCCGGATCATCCGAGCCGTACCGTTTCACCAGGTCGTGGACGTGGTTGCCGACCATCCCGCCGAACCATCGCAGCTGCTCCCGCTGGTGGGCCGTGTCGTTTCCCACATAGGCGGGCGCCACCACGCATACCGATACTTCATCCGGGTCCCGCCCGGCGTCCGCGGCGGCAGATCGAACCGCCCCCGCCGTCCAGGCCAGTATCTGGGGATCGGCCAGCTGCAGGATGAAACCGTCGGCGTGCCGCCCGATCGTGTCCAGCGCCTTCGGTCCGTAACCGGCCGCCCATATGGGCAGGTCCCAGCCTTCCCCGGCCCACGGGATGCGGATCGGGCTACCCATATAGTCCACCTCTTCGCCCGCCACCAGACCTTTGACCACCCCCATGCACTCCACCATGGCCGCCAGGGTGCGGGGTTTGCGCCCGATCACCCGCAGGGCCGAGTCGCCCCGCCCCATACCGCAGATGGTCCTCTCGCCGTACATGTCGTTTAGGGTGGCGAACAGGGAGGCGAGCACCGTCCAATCCCTGGTCCCGGGATTGGTCACCATCGGCCCGACCGTCATGCGCTCCGTCTCGGCCAGCATCCGGGAGTAGATCACGAAAGGTTCCTGCCACAGCACGTGGGAATCGAAGGTCCAGGCGTGGGTGAACCCGTTGGCCTCCGCCAGGCGGGTCAGTTCCACCACCCGGGAGGCGGGGGGATCGGTCTGCAGTACGACTCCGAAGTCCATCCGGGTTCCTTCCTCCAAGCGTCCTCAGCGCCTATTGCTTACCGCGGTCAGCCGTGCTGGGGGAATCCCAGGTCCACGCCACGGTGGATCGGGTCCGGCCAGCGGCTGATGACCACCTTGGGGCGGGTGTAGAAATGGACCCCTTCCGGCCCGTAGATGGAATGGCCCCCGAAGATGGAGTCCTTCCAACCCCCGAACGAGTAGAAGGCCAGCGGCACCGGGATGGGGACGTTGATCCCCACCATCCCCACGGAGATGTCGGACTGGAACTTGCGGGCGGCCCCTCCGTCGTTGGTGAAGACGGCGGTGCCGTTCCCGTAGGGGTTGCCGTTGATCAGGTCGATGGCCTCCTGGTAGCTGCCGCAGCGCACCACCGACAGCACCGGGCCGAAGATCTCGTCCCGATAGATGGACATGTCCGACGACACCCGGTCGAACAGGGTGGGTCCCAGGAAGAAGCCGCCCTCGTGTCCGGCGACCACCAGACTCCGGCCGTCTTCCATCAGCACCGCCCCTTCCGACTCTCCGGCGTCGATGTACGAGGCCACCCGGTCGCGGTGGGCGGCGGTGATGAGCGGCCCCATCTGGGAACCTTCTGCATCGCCCGGCCCCACCACCAGGTCGGCCAGCCGTTCCCGAACCTTCGGCAGCAGGCGGTCGGCGGCGTCGCCCACGGTCACCACCACGGAGATGGCCATGCATCGCTCGCCCGCCGATCCGTATCCGGCGGAGACGGCCGCATCGGCGGCCAGGTCCATGTCGGCGTCGGGCAGCACGATCATGTGGTTCTTGGCCCCGCCCAAGGCCTGCACCCGCTTGCCGTTCCGAGTTGCCTGCTCGTATACGTAGCGGGCGATGGGGGTGGACCCCACGAACGACACGGCGGCGATGTCGGGGTGGGTGAGGATGGCGTCCACCGCCTGCTTGTCGCCCTGCACGATGTTGAACACCCCGTCCGGCAGGCCGGCTTCGGCCAGCAGCTCGGCGTTGAGCCTGGAAACGGAGGGGTCGCGCTCGGAGGGTTTGAGCACGAAGGTGTTGCCGCAGGCGATGGCTATCGGGAACATCCACATCGGCACCATGGCGGGAAAGTTGAACGGGGTGATGCCGGCGGCCACCCCCAGCGGCTGGCGGATGGTGAAGGTGTCCACCTCCCGGCTGACCTGCTCGGAGAAGTCGCCTTTGAGAAGGTGGGCGATGTTGCAGGCGAACTCCACCACCTCCAAACCCCGCTGCACCTCGCCCAGGGCGTCGTCCAGGGTCTTGCCGTGTTCGGCGGTGAGCATCCGGGCCATGTCCAGACGGCGGCGGACGAGCAGCTCCCGGTAGGCGAACATGATGTTCTGGCGGCGGGTCAGAGGGGCGCGGCGCCATCCTTCGAAGGCCTGCCGGGCGGCCCGGACCGCCGCGTCCACCTCGGACGGACCCGCCAACGCCACCTCTCCGCTCCGGGCGCCGGTGGCCGGGTTGAACACCGGCCCGGTCCGCTCTGCCGCCTCGTCCCAGGTCCTGCCGTCTATCCAGTGGGTGATGGTGTTCATGGCGTCCGCCTTGTCCCGAATAGCCTTACGATGCCCGTAGGTTACGCCGCTGCGCTTCAGATGTAGTAGCCGGCGCCGCGGTGCAGGTATTCCCCGTCTCCTTTGGAACCGTGATACCGGCCGTCGGAGATGATCACCTTGCCCTTCGACAGCACCGTTTCAACCTTGCCGGTCACCTCCTGCCCTTCGTAGGCCGAATAGTCCACGTCCATGTGGTGGGTGGCCGCGGAGATGGTGTGGGTGCGGTCCGGGTCGATGATGATGATGTCGGCGTCGCTGCCCACCGCGATCGTGCCTTTCTTCGGATACAGGCCGAACATCTTGGCCGGGGCGGCGGCGGTTATCTCCACGTACCTGTTCAGGTCGATGCGCCCCGCCGTCACTCCGCCGTCGAAGATCAGCTCCATCCGGTTCTCCACCCCGGGCAGGCCGTTGGGAATGGCGGAGAAGTTGTCCCGCCCCAGCTGCTTCTGCGTGCCGAAAGCGTGGTGGTCGCCCATGCAGAACGGGCAGTGGTCGGTGGAAACCACCTGCAGGTCGTCGGTCTGCAGCCCCCTCCACAGCCGTTCCTGGTGGCCCTCCATCCGGTCCCGCAACGGCGGCGAGCACACGTATTTGGCCCCTTCGAACCCGTTGCCCAGATCGTCCAGGTCCAGGAAAAGGTACTGGGGGCAGGTTTCGGCAAAGACTTTGCGGCCTTCGTCCCGGGCCCATATCACCTGGTCCAGGGCTTCCAGGGCCGACAGGTGAACGATGTAGAGCACCGCTCCGGTCACTTCGGCCAGACGGATGGCCCGGTGGGTGGCCTCCCCTTCGAGGGCCGCTTTACGGACCAGCCCGTGGTAGATGGGGTCGGTCTCGCCCCGCTGCAAGGCCTGCCGGACGAACACGTCTATGGCGATCCCGTTCTCGGCGTGCATGGCGATCACCGATCCGTTCTCGGCGGCCTTCTGCATGGCCATCACGATCTCCCCGTCGGTGGAGTAGAACACGCCCGGATAGGCCATGAACATCTTGAACGAGGTGACCCCCTCGTCCACCAGCATGTCCATCTCCTTGAGGGTCTGCTCGTTGATGTCGCCGGTGATCATGTGGAAGCCGTAGTCGACGGCGCATTCGCCCTCCGCCTTGGCCATCCACCTCTCGAAGCCGTCCATGGCTGACTCCCCTTTGGCCTGGACCGCGAAATCGAGGATGGTGGTGGTGCCCCCCCAGGCCGCGGCCCGGGAACCGGTCTCGAAGGTGTCGGCGGCGGAGGTCCCTCCGAACGGCAGCTCCATGTGGGTGTGGGCGTCGATGCCCCCGGGGGCCACTATCCGGCCGCCGGCGTCGATCACCTGATCGGCGGCCACGCCCAGCTCGGCGGTTTTGGCCGGATCCAGGAGGGCCGCCACCCGCCCGTCCTCGATCAGCACATCGGCGTGCATGCTTTCGGCGGCGGTAACCACCAAGCCGTTGGTTATGAGCGTGGAGGTCATGTCCCTTCCTCCTGTCTGTTCTCTCTGGTCGTCCGGTTGTACCGGTTGTAGTTCGTCCGGCTGCGCCCCGGGCCGCCCCGTCGGCGGGTCAGGGCGCTACCAGGGAATCGTAGGCGTCGGGGCGGCGGTCCCGGTAGAAGGCCCATACCTTGCGCACCTGGCCGATCATGTCCATGTCCAGGTCGCGCACCACCAGCTCCTCTTCGGTGTCGGAGGCAGGGCCGCCCACCAGCTGGCCGCGAGGGTCCACGAAATAGGACGAGCCGTAGAAGTCGTTGCCGCCGTACGGCTCCTTGCCCACCCGGTTGATGGCCCCTATGAAGTATTCGTTGGCGATCGCCGAGGCGGGCTGTTCCAGATTCCACAGATGCATCGACAGGCCGCGGCTGGTGGCCGACGGGTTGAACACCAGCTTCGCCCCCGCCAGGCCCAGCGCCCGCCAGCCCTCCGGGAAGTGGCGGTCGTAGCAGATGTACACCCCGATCCGCCCCACCGCGGTGTCGAACACCGGATACCCCAGGTTGCCGGGCCGGAAGTAGAACTTCTCCCAGAAACCGTTCAGATGCGGGATGTGGGTCTTGCGGTACTTGCCGAGGTAGGCGCCGTCGGCGTCTATGACCGCTGCCGTGTTGTACAGGAACCCGTCGTCCTCCTTCTCGTACACCGGCGCCACCAGCACCATCCCCGTCTCTTTGGCCGCCGCCCTCATCCGCCGGATGGTGGGGCCGTCGGGGACCGCCTCCGCGGTGTCCTTGTGGTCGTCGTCCTGCACCTGACAGAAGTAAGGGCCGTTGAACAGCTCCTGGAAGCACATCACCTGCGCCCCCTGCTCGGCGGCCTGCCGGACGTAGGCGATGCTCTTGTCCACCATCGATTCCAAATCGCCCGTCCAGGAAGTCTGGAGAAGCGCCGCCCGGATGATATCGGCCATGTTCATCGGCCCCTTTACTGCTCGACTGCCTCGGAGAGTGTTGAACGATGACGACGCCCTTGGTCCGCGCCCTCAGCCCGCCGCTCGACGACCCGGCATTTTATCATCGACCGACGGGCCGCCGGGGATCGCTCGACACTCTTCGATGTTTATGGGGGCCGGTTCCGCCGGGCCCCTGTTTCAGTTCATTCGCCGCCTGGGTTGAGGGTGACGGTGGCCCGTTGCCAGTTTGCGCCTACTGTGTCTAGGCCGTCGTCTTCGAGTGCGTCTACTGCTGCTTGGGCGTAGTCGGTTCGGTAGGCGCTGCTGCCTGGGTCGGCGCTGATCACGCCTTGGCCGACGGCTACGTCGATGGTCTGTGCCCACAGGTCCGGGTCCATTACTCCGATCCCGGCTGGGGAGGGCCAGATCAAGCCGTTGATCTCGTTCATCTGCCAGGTTTGGTGGCTGCGTCCCAGGGTGGGTCCGGCCGCCAGCACGATTTCCACGCAGGCGTCCGGGTTGTCTCGGCAGTGGATCCAACCCCGGAAGGAAGCCCTGAGGAAGGCTTCCACTGTGTCTGGGTTTTCCTCTGCGTATTGTTCGGTTACCCAGATGGCGTCTTGGAGCATGGCGGTGGCGATGGCCGGGTCGTTGAAGTCGATCACGTTCAGGTCGCTGGGCTGGTACAGCTGGCCGGTGGCGGGGTTGGTGGCCTCCAGCACCTGGGCGTACTCGTTGTAGATCATGGCCTCGGCGGCGGCGATCTCCCGATTGAGCAGCGCTTCCATGTCGAAGCTCTGGGCGACCAGCTCCACGTCTTGTACACCGAATTTCTCGATGGCTGCGGTCAGTTCGTATTCGTTGCCGAAGCCCCAGTTGCCGACTGCTTTGCCTGCCCAGTCGGTGGGGGAGGTGATTCCTGAGTCGGCCCAGGACACCATCAGGGTGCCTGAACGCTGGAACACTTGGCCCACGTTGACCAGCCCGGCGTCTTCTTCGTTGGATACCAGAGCCTTGGGTACCCAGGCGAGTCCGAACTGGGCGCCGCCGGTAGCGACCACCTGCTGGGGAACGATCTCCACCGCTCCCTCCAGGATGGTCACGTCCAGGCCTTCTTCTTCGTAGAATCCCTGGTCGACAGCCGCGTAGTAACCGGCGAACTGGGCCTGCGCCACCCACTGCAGCTGCAGGTTTATGGGGGTTAGCTCATCGTCCCCCGCGCAGGCTGCGGCTGCCAACGTCAACGCCCCCAAGGCCGCGGCCAGTTTGAAAAGTCTTGTCCGCATCGTTTCCTTCTCCCTATGGTTCACTGCTTGCTATTCCGGCAAGACTCAAATGATACCTGTATACGGTGACGTATAGGGGTGCAAACCCGGGATTGGGAGGATTCCTGTGTGCGGGCACCGGATTGCGGTGCGCCGCAACTCGAGTTTTTCCAATATCCGAAGGCTCAAGCCCGGCGGACAGAAATGTGCCAGGGGATGGCCCGCCGCTCGATCCACACCACCAACAGATACAAGGCCATTCCGAAGGCAGACGCCAGCGCGATGGCCGCCCATGCCTCCTCGAACTGGAGCAACCCGGCCTTGGTGGTGATGTACTGGCCGAGCCGGGCCTGGGGGCCGCCGAAGAACTCTTTGACGATAGCCCCGATCAGGCTCAGGGCGGCCGCCACCTTCATGGCCGAGAACAGGTACGGTCCGGAGGTGGGCAGCTGCAGTTTGCGGAGGACCGTTCCCCGGCGGGCGGCGTAGGAGTCCAGCAGCTCCATCTGCGAGGCGTCCGCCGACAGCAGGCCTCGCACCATGTTGATCATCACCGGGAAGAACACCAGCACCGCCACCACGAAAATAGACCCGGCCGGACTGAGGATGCCGAACCAGGAGTTGGCGATGGGGGCCAGCACGATGATGGGGGTGGAATTGGCGGCCACTGCGAACGGCACCGCCCCGTCCCGGATGAACCTCCAGCGGGCCGCGGCCAGCGAAACCAGCACCGCCGCCGCCGACCCCGCGGCCAGCCCGGCCAAGGCGGTGGTGAAAGTGCTCCATCCGGCTTCGAACAGGTCGGAGGCTTCGGCTTCGAAGGCGGCTGCGATGGCAGTCGGGGCGGGCAGGATGAAACCTTTGATGTTGAAGATGCGCACCGCGGCTTCCCACACCGCCAGCCCCCCGGCGAACAGGACCGCGGCCGGCCCCCACCTCCGCATCAGGCCCCTCACATGTCCTCCACCGCCCTCAGACCATCCCTGACCGAAGTCAGCAGCTCGAAGAAGCGCTGATCCTCCCGGGTTTCCCGGTTGCGGGGCTGGGGAAGGTCGATGTCCACCGCCCGGGTGATGCGGCCCGGCCGGGGCGACATGATCACCACCCGATTGGACAGGAACACCGCCTCCGGGATGGAATGGGTGACGAACACCACCGTGGTGCGGGTCTCGGACCAGATCCGCAGCAGCTCGGCCTGCATCCGTTCCCGGGTCATCTCGTCCAAGGCGCCGAACGGCTCGTCCATCAGCAGGATGGAAGGCTCGAAGGC
The DNA here is from genome assembly GCA_958295745.1 of uncultured Acidimicrobiia bacterium. Taxonomy (GTDB): domain Bacteria; phylum Actinomycetota; class Acidimicrobiia; order Spongiisociales; family Spongiisociaceae; genus CATQHD01. Next base: position 1,769,966 of record OY282370.1, read on the forward strand.
CAGCGCCCGGGCGATGGACACCCGCTGCTGCATCCCGCCCGACAGCTGCCACGGATAATGGTCGGCGAAATCGGCTAGCCCCACCAGCTCCAGCATGGCCTCCGCCCGCTCCCGGCGCTCGCCCTTGTCCGTCTCCATTATCTCCAAGGGGAGCTCCACGTTGGCCCGGATCTTGCGCCATTCCAGCAGGGTTGCGGACTGGAACACCATTCCGTAGTCGCGGTCGATGCGAGCCGCGGACGGAGTTTTTCCGTTGACCGCGACGGCGCCGACGGTGGGGGATATCAGGTCGCCGATCAGCCGCAGCATGGTCGATTTGCCGCATCCGGAGGGCCCGATCAGGGAGACGAACTCGCCTTGGCCGACCGCCAGGTCGATCCCCGCCAAGGCCTTCACCTCTTGGCCGGTGCCGGGGTTGAACACCATATCCACCCCGCTCAGCCGCACGGCGGTCATGCGGTTGCCTCCTGTACGGCGGCCGGCGTTTCGGCGGCGTCCAGCCGCATCGACTGCGGCACCACCGCCCGCTCGGCGCCGGCCACCGCCCCCACGAACACGATGCCCAGCAGGGAGGCGACCAGGATGGACGCGAACAGTTTTGCCGGGGCGGCGGAGAACGCCGAGGCGAAGTTGAGGATGGCCCGCCCCAGGCCGTCCGGCATGCTGGCCGGCAGCTCTCCCACGATGGCCCCGATGACGGCGGCGGTGGCGGCGATCTTCAGGGCCGGGAACAGGTAGGGAAGGGCGGCCGGGGCCTGCAGTTTCCAAAGCACCTGCCGGGGGGAGGCGGCGTAGGAGGTCATCAGCTCCGAGGCCTCGGCCTGGGGCGAGCGCAGACCCCGCAGGGTATTGATCGCCACCGGGAAGAAGGCCAGATAGGCCGAGATCACCGCCACCACCACCCAGCGGGGCACGCTCAGCCTCCCCGCCCATACCACCAGGATGGGGGCGATGGCCAGGATAGGCACCGTCTGGGAGGCCACCACATACGGCATCAGCCCCCGTTCGGCCAGCGGCGAGCGGACGAACATCACCCCCAGTCCGAATCCCACCAGGCTTCCGAAGGCGAAACCCAGGAGGGCCGAACGCCATGTGAACAGGGCCGCCCGCAGCAACACCCACAGCAACAGGTCACCCCCGCGGCGGGCGGGGCGGAACAGGGCGAACAGGATGTCCCAGACGTGGGGCATGGAGCGCTCGTTGGTGCGTACCGGAAGCTCGATCGAAGTGCCGGGCCACACCCCGCCGGCAGTGACCCCCATCCACTTGTAGCCCTCCCACAGGAGCACGAACACCGTCAGGATGCCCAAGAAGGCCAACACTCGGCGGCCGCCGGCGCTCATATGCCCCCGCCCTTTCCGAGTCTGCCGGTTTGGAGAGGAAACAGGCGGGGGCGCCGGGCGGCGGGACCGGGGAGCTTTGTCATATACCTATGAATATAGGAGGAGTTCTACAGGCTCGCGGGTACGGCCGGGCGGCGGGGCTCGATTCCCCGACCGCCTCCGTGGTCTGCGGGATGCGGGAGTCTGCCGATGTTGCTGATCCCGCACGCTCAATGAGGGCCGGGCTGGTAGTCCCGGCAATACCACCTGGCCGTTGCGCCGTGGGTCAGGCGCCGGTGGCCCGGCGGACGGCGGTTTCCAGCATTCCGTATCCCTCGTCGCATTCTTCTTCGGTCAGGGACAGGGGAGGGGCGATGCGGAGCACGTTTCCGTACAGGCCGCCCTTGCCTATCAATAGGCCTTCCGTCCTTGCTTCCTCCAGGACGGCGCTCGCCAGCCCCGGATCGGGGGACAGGGTGTCCGGATCGGCCAGCTCCACCCCGATCATCAGGCCCTTGCCCCGCACTTCCACCATCTGGGGAACCTCGTCGGCCAGGTGGTCGAGGCCGTTCTTGAGCCGGTTGCCGACTTTGTGGGAGTTGGTCTGGAGGTCCTCTTCGAGCAGCACGTCGAGGGTGGCCAGAGCGGCGGAGGTGGCCATCGGGTTGCCGCCGAACGTGGAGATGGCGTTGGCCGGGTAGCTGTCGATGATCTCCCCCCGGCCTACCACCCCGCCGATCGTCATGCCGTTGCCCAGGCCCTTGGCGAACGTGAGTAGGTCGGGGACGATGCCGTGGGCCTGGTAACCCCAGAAGTTCTCCCCGGTGCGGCCCCATCCGGTCTGCACCTCGTCGGAGATGAACAGGATGCCGTGCTCGTCCAGCACCTCTTTCATGGCGCCGAAGAAACCGTCCGGCGGGATGACGAACCCGCCCACCCCCTGGATGGGTTCGGCGATCATGGCGGCCACGTCTCCGGCGGTGGCGATCTTGAGCAGGTCCCGCAGGTCGTCCACGCACGCCCCGATGAACTTATCCGCGGGCAGGTGGCCGAACGGGGACCTCAGCCCGTACCCTCCGTGGACGTAGGTGACGTTGAAGGGCGAGAAAGAGGTCCCGGACCAGGCGGCGTTGCCGGTCACGGCGATGGCGCTGTGCGACTTGCCGTGGTAGCTGTTGCGGATGGCCAGCACCTGGTTGGAGCGGCGGTAGCCGGTGGCCATCATCAGGGCGGTGTCGTTGGCCTCGGTGCCGGAGTTGACGAAGAACACCTTGGCGTCGGGGATGCCGGACATCTCGGCGACCCGCTCGGCCAGCTCGATCTGCGGCTCGATCAGATACATCGTCGACGAGTGCAGCAACTGGTCGGTTTGGGCCTTGATAGCCCCCAGCACCCTGGGGTCGGCGTGGCCGAGCATGGTGACCAGGATTCCGCCGAAGAAGTCCAGGTACTCGTTGCCCTCGGCGTCTGTCACCCGGCGGCCGGAGCCTTCCGTCAGGGCGATCGGTTCCTCGTAGTAGAGGTTGACCGAGGGGGGGAGCACCCGTCGGTGGCGTTTCAACAGTTCGGCGTGGATTCCCACGGGCGGCCTCCGTTGTCGTAGTAGTTCCCCCCAGGATACCCGACCGACGGCGCAGGCGATTATCGATCTGCGGCTTCGGAGGGGTAGATTGGACGGCATGGCCGATCCGATTGCACCCACTGCGCCCTTGGAGTTCTCGCCGATCCCCATCAAGGATGTGTGGCCGAGTGAGGCCATGGATTTCACGCCCTGGCTGGCCGACAACCTGCAGTACCTGACGGACCATCTGGGGATCGGCGACCTCGATCTGGACGGTACCGAGGTCGAAGTGCCCGGTGGACGCAGGCTCGACATCCTGGCGGTGGACCCCGACGGCGAGAAATGGGCCATCGAGAACCAGTACGGCGAGGCCGACCACGATCACCTAACTAGGGCCCTCGCCTACGCGGTGGGCCTCGAATGCCGGGCCGTGATCGTGGTAGCCGAATCGCACAGGGCGGAGTTCGTGGCGGTGGCGGACGAGTGGAACCGGTACTCGGAAGCCTACGGCAACGACGGTATCCGCCTGTTTCTGACTGTCATCGAGACAGGCCAGATAGGCGACTCGGTCCAGGGTTTCCGGTTCCGGCTGGCAGCCAGCCCGAACGAGTGGAAGTGGAAGACACCGAGGGAGAGACCGCTTTCGGAGGCCGACCTCATCCGCCATGAGGAGCGAAGAAAGTTTTGGCCGGGGATCAAAGAGGCCATGAGCGAGAAGGGACAGTTGACCTGGAACGCTAAACCAAAGTCCTATGTGACGGTTATCAACAGGGGGCCATTCCTCTTTCAAATCTGGGTAACGGCCCACAATAGCCGAGTGCAGTTACGAATAGCATCGAACGATCGTGATAGGAACGACGATTTGTTCAATAAGCTCAAGGAGGATATCGAAGCCATCCATGAGGCCCTCGGAGGAGTCTTGGAGTGGGATAACGATCTTCGTTTCCAGACAAACCGTATCTACTGGGTGCCGGAGGGAGCATGCGGATACCACACGCCGGCTGACGAGCGGCAGGACGGCTACCAAGTCTTGGCAGATGCCATGTACCGTTTCCATGACGAGTTCATGCCCCGCGTCGAGGGGTTGCTGGACGGGTCCTGACCTCTGACCCGCTTGACACCCTTCTAGTGTGGGTAGGAGTTGTCCCCGGCGGGAATTTGGTTGTTGGATTCCAGCTTGGGTGTATTGCTCGGATACCCCTTACCGGCCCGCCCTATCACCCGGGCTTCGGTCGCGAAAATCATTACTACATAGGAACATTCCCACACCGCCTCAGCAGGCCAACCCCTTCCTGAGCGCTGCCGAGAACGCGAAAACCGCCGAAACTCCGCCCCCTTACTGGGCACATCCCCCGCCGCCGTCGGGGATCGCTCAACACTTCCTTGATTCTCATGGGCCGGTTCCGCCGGGCCCCTGTTTCAGTTCATTCGCCGCCTGGGTTGAGGGTGACGGTGGCCCGTTGCCAGTTTGCGCCTACTGTGTCTAGGCCGTCGTCTTCGAGTGCGTCTACTGCTGCTTGGGCGTAGTCGGTTCGGTAGGCGCTGCTGCCTGGGTCGGCGCTGATCACGCCTTGGCCGACGGCTACGTCGATGGTCTGTGCCCACAGGTCCGGGTCCATTACTCCGATCCCGGCTGGGGAGGGCCAGATCAAGCCGTTGATCTCGTTCATCTGCCAGGTTTGGTGGCTGCGTCCCAGGGTGGGTCCGGCCGCCAGCACGATTTCCACGCAGGCGTCCGGGTTGTCTCGGCAGTGGATCCAACCCCGGAAGGAAGCCCTGAGGAAGGCTTCCACTGTGTCTGGGTTTTCCTCTGCGTATTGTTCGGTTACCCAGATGGCGTCTTGGAGCATGGCGGTGGCGATGGCCGGGTCGTTGAAGTCGATCACGTTCAGGTCGCTGGGCTGGTACAGCTGGCCGGTGGCGGGGTTGGTGGCCTCCAGCACCTGGGCGTACTCGTTGTAGATCATGGCCTCGGCGGCGGCGATCTCCCGATTGAGCAGCGCTTCCATGTCGAAGCTCTGGGCGACCAGCTCCACGTCTTGTACACCGAATTTCTCGATGGCTGCGGTCAGTTCGTATTCGTTGCCGAAGCCCCAGTTGCCGACTGCTTTGCCTGCCCAGTCGGTGGGGGAGGTGATTCCTGAGTCGGCCCAGGACACCATCAGGGTGCCTGAACGCTGGAACACTTGGCCCACGTTGACCAGCCCGGCGTCTTCTTCGTTGGATACCAGAGCCTTGGGTACCCAGGCGAGTCCGAACTGGGCGCCGCCGGTAGCGACCACCTGCTGGGGAACGATCTCCACCGCTCCCTCCAGGATGGTCACGTCCAGGCCTTCTTCTTCGTAGAATCCCTGGTCGACAGCCGCGTAGTAACCGGCGAACTGGGCCTGCGCCACCCACTGCAGCTGCAGGTTTATGGGGGTTAGCTCATCGTCTCCCGCGCAGGCTGCGGCTGCCAACGTCAACGCCCCCAAGGCCGCGGCCAGTTTGAAAAGTCTTGTCCGCATCGTTGCCTACTCCCTCTGGTTACTTCTCGTTCTTCCGGCAAGCAACAAAACAATACCCTGTTGCTATGACACGGGGAGACTCGGGATTTTGGAGGTTTCCTTTGTGGGGAGCGCCCCGGATTACGCGTGCCGCAGATCGATAAGACCTCCTGATCGAAGCCGGCATCTCGAAGAAGTAGAGTCAACAGGCGGGGCGCAACAGACGGCGCCGCCGGGCGGCGGGGTTCGATTCCCCGACCGCCTCCGTGGTCTGCGGGATGCGGGAGTCTGCCGATGTTGCGCCGTGGGTCAGGCGCCGGTTGCCCGGCGGACGGCGGTTTCCAGCATTCCGTATCCCTCGTCGCATTCTTCTTCGGTCAGGGACAGGGGAGGGGCGATGCGGAGCACGTTTCCGTACAGGCCGCCTTTGCCTATCAATCAGGCCTTCCGTCCTTGCTTCCTCTAGGACGGCGCTCGCCAGCCCCGGATCGGGGGACAAAGTGTCCGGATCGGCCAGCTCCACCCCGATCATCAGGCCCTTGCCCCGCACTTCCACCATCTGGGGAACCTCGTCGGCTAGGTGGTCGAGGCCGTTCTTGAGCCGGTTGCCAACTTTGTGGGAGTTGGTCTGGAGGTCCTCTTCGAGCAGCACGTCGAGGGTGGCCAGAGCGGCGGAGGTGGCCATCGGGTTGCCGCCGAACGTGGAGATGGCGTTGGCCGGGTAGCTGTCGATGATCTCCCCCCGGCCGCTCTTCACCCGGGCCTCGGGCGCGAAATTACGCCCTGCATAAGGAAAATCCCCCACCGCCTCAGCAGACCAACCACCTTCCTGAGCGCCGCCGAGAACGCGAAAACCGCCGAAACAGCCGCCCCCTTACTGGGCCCATCCCCCACCGCCACCACGCAGTATCGGAACTCCTCTCCGGCGCGTCGGTCCGGCCTCGGCCGGAGGGCGAGCAGAGTGAGATCCCGATATGATCACCGCCCTCTCTAGAACTCGGCGGCGATGTTTGTAGTTCGGTATCTATTGTTATACAACATATCAGCGACAGATTCAATACCCTTGTTTGGGAGTTTCTTGCGATCGCTCACGGAGGGTCCGCGGTTGGAGGTCCTCCGCCCCCGCCGGAGGGCCGTCTTCGGTGAGGATGGCCTTCTGCTGTGATGCCCGGCGGCCTGTATCCACTCCACTGGGCGAACGGGACCTCCGCGTTGGCGGATCGAGGGCGGCGTTGCCCTGAACGGGTCGGGGGCCGGGGTAGGTCCTCCGGCACCTGAGGGAAGGCGGGGGGCGGCCCGGCAGGGGGCCAATCCTTCTTTATCTCACATTTCGGCCCCGATGACAAGGGGTTCCCTCCGGCCACCTTTTGCGATATCTTCATGTAATGCCAAACAATCTCGAAGAACGATCCAACCCTATCAACCGGAGAGGGCCGGGGCCTTGGCGGCTCTAGCCGTACACACCCGGCACGACGACGTGTTGGGCCTGGTGGCGCCGTTCGCACTGGCCGCTTCCCGGCGCACCGTGCTGGTGATCGACCTCGACCCCGAAGGGTTTCCGCTCCCCGGCCGCCGCACCCTGGCCCGGCTGGTGGAGGACGGCCCCACCCTGTCCGAGCTGGTTCCGTCCCGCCGCGGGATGGCCGTCCTGCCTCATGGAGGGGTGGACCTGGAGGCGGCCAGGCCGGTGGTGGACGCTCTGGTCGAGTCGTGGCCCTGCGTGGTGGTGCGGACGCGGACGCCCTTCCCCGGCCTGCCCTTCGCGGAGGCGGCCCCGATGGTTCCCGGAGTCGAAACCCATGCCGGCCCCCGGGTGTGGGTGCGGACCGGGATCGGAAAGGTGAAGCCCGGCCCCGGCCCGGTCGTGGACGGTCCTGGGCGGCAGGCGGTCGGCGCCGTGCTGGCCGGGCGGATGCCCGCCGGACGGTGGCTCCGCTCCTGGGCCGAAGTCTGGAAGTGGCCGTGGCAGTAGTAGACCGCGTACTCCGCCGGGTGCTCGAATCCGACATCGAGCTGAGCCGCGAGGGGGCGGAAGCCGAAGTAAGGCGGATAATGTCCTTCGAGTCGCCGCTGGCCTCGCCGCAGACAGTCGATGCGGTGATGGACAACCTGGTCGGGATGGGCCCGATCGAACCCTTGTTCCGGGACCCGACCGTGTCGGACGTGTTCGTGAACGGGCCGGACGAGGTGTGGGTGGAGCGCCGGGGCGTCCTGGAACGCACCGATATCGTGTTCGCCGACGACGCGGCGGTGCTGGCCGCGGTGGAACGCACCATCGCCCCGCTCGGACTGCGCCTGGACCGGGCCAGCCCGCTGCTGAGCGCCCGGCTGCCCGACGGAAGCCGCCTTCACGCGGTCGTTCCGCCGGTGTCGGTCGGGGGTCCGATCGTGGCCATCCGCCGTTTCACCGCGGTGGCGCCCGACCTGGACACCTTCGTCGAATGGGGTTCCATGACCCCCGGCCAGCGGGGCCTTCTCGAGCGGGCCGTCGAAGACCGCCTCAACATCGTGGTCAGCGGGGCGGCGGGGGCCGGCAAGACCACCCTGCTCAACGCCTTGGCGGCGGCCTGCCCCCCGGAGGAGCGGATGGTGACCATCGAAGACGCCGCCGAGCTCAGGTTCCCGGGGCACGTGGTCCGCCTCGAAGCCCGCCCCCCCAACGCCGAGGGCCGGGGGCAGGTGACTCTGGCGGACCTGGTGCGCACCGCCCTCCGCCTGCGCCCCGACCGCATCATCGTGGGCGAGGTGAGGGGGCCCGAGACGCTCGACATGATCTCGGCGATGAACACCGGCCACGACGGCAGCCTGTCCACCGTCCATGCCAACGGGCCCGAAGACGCCCTGTGGCGGCTGGAGACCCTGGCCCTGTCGGCGGGTGACAACGTGGGGGAGACGGCCGTCCGCCGCCAGCTCCGTTCGGGTGTGGACCTCATCGTGCATCTTTCTAGGCGGGACGCCCGCCGCCGGGTGGAGGTGATCGCCGAGGTCGATCAGGAAGGATGCCGGGAGGCGCCGTGCTGATCGTCCTGCTGGCCGCCGTCGGCGTCGCGCTCAGGCCGCGCCGCTTCTGGGAGCCCGCAGCCCTGGTTGCGGTGGTGTCCCTTCCCTGGTGGATGACCCTGGCCGGCCTCGGCGCAGGGGTGTTCATCGCCCGCCGCTCCCACCGCGACGACCCCTACCAGGAGGCCGCCTACCTGCAGGCGGTGAGCGCCGAGCTGCGGGCCGGACGGAGCCTCCGGCAGGCGCTGGTGGAAGCCGTCAGCCGGGCGCCCGGCCTCGATCTGGCCTACGCGTCGCGCCTGGCCCGCTCCGGCCGCCCGATGGAAGAAGTCGCCCTGGCCGCCTCCGCCGCCCTGCCCGGAACCGGACCCCTGGCGGCCGCCGCCATGCGGATCGGCGCCGAGAGCGGGGGAGAGGTGGCGTCGGCGTTCGCAACCCTGGCCGGCATCCAGGCGGACCGCATCGAGCTGGCCCGGGAGAACCGGGCGGCAGGCGCCGCGGCCCGGGCCTCGGTAGCCGTCCTTACCGTCCTTCCGGTCGGGGGGTTGTTCTTCGCCTTCTCCACCGGGATGCTCTCCGACCTGATGGCCATGGGCCGGATCGGCCCCATCCTGGTGGCGGCCGGCTCGTTCCTGCTGGCGGCGGGCGCCGCCTCCACCCTGGCGCTGGGCAGGAGGCTGACATGACCTACTTCACCCTCACCGCCGCCGCGGTCACGGTGTTCATGCTCCTGCGGTCCTTCCCGCCCGGGCGCCGGGCCATGGCGGCGGCGGTTGCCGCACTGGGCCTGGCCAACCCGGTGGCCGGGGCGGGGATAGGGGTGGCGTGGTTCTCCCTGCACCGCCGCCGAGCCCTCCGGGCCGAACGGCGCGCCGAGGAGCAGGCTCGAGGCGAGCTGGAGCTGCTCACCCACTCGATGCTGATCGGCCTCTCGGGCGGCCTGTCGCCGGTGGCGGCCCTGGCCCTTTCACGGGAGAACCTGCGGTCCCGGCTGGGCGGGGAAGTGGACCTGGTTCTCCGGCGCTCGGTTCAATCCGGCCTCACCGCCGCCCTTCTGGACGCCGCCGGCGCGGGCGGGAGGTTGTTCCGCCAGATAGGGGCGGCCCATCTCTCCGGCGCCCCCCTGGGGCTGGCCCTGACCGCCTTGGCCGCCGAACACCGGGCGGAGGCCCGCGCCCGGGCGGTGGAACGGGCCCGCAAGCTCCCGGTGAGGATGGTGATCCCGCTCACCCTTCTCATGCTCCCGGGTCTTCTGATCCTGATGGTCGGCCCGATCGTGTTGCCGTCGCTGATGCGGCTGCTCGGTCCGATCGTGAGGCTGTGATGTCGATGTCGCTTCCCCCCGAACCGGCCGGACGCCGGATCATCCGCCTCGGCGGGAGAAAGGAAAGAAAGAATGAGAGCTATCACACGACTGGTCCGCAAGGGCATCCGGCGCGTAGCCGGCGAGGATGGACAGGCCACCGTCGAGTACACCCTGGTCGGGATGTGCGCTGCCGGGATGGCTTCCGTGTTGCTGACCTGGGTCAACAAGACCCCCCTGCTCGGGACCTTCTTCAACGCGATCGTCAAGCACATTCGCGGGTTGATCGGCTGAGACAGGAAGGAGGTTCGGCCACCTTGGAGTTCGTCCTCGTCATACCGCTCGTCTTCCTGCTCATCGCGGGCTTGGCGGAGGTGGCGGTCCTGGCGAGGACGTCTCTCCAGGTGGCTGCGGCGGCCCGGGAGGGCGCCCGGGCCGCCGCCACCACCCCCGACACGTCCAAGGCTGTCGAGGCCGCCCGGCGGGCCTTGGGTGAAGAGCTGGGAGGGCGGGCCAGGATCACGGTCCGGCGTCCACCGGTCGTGGGAAGGCCCGCACAGGTGACGGTGGCTGTTCACTACACCCTTCTGTCGGCGCTCGGCGGGCTGCGGGTTCCCCTGGAGTCCACCGCCGTCATGCGCGTCGAGGGAGTGAGGTAACAGGATGAGGTCGGAACGCGGTTCGGTGTCCCTGTTCGCGGCGGGTGTGTTGGTCATGATCGGCACGCTGATCGCGGGGCTGGCGGGCATCGGACAGGTTCTCCTGGCCAGAAGCCAAGCGGTGACCGCGGCGGAGGCGGGCGCCCTCGCCGCCGCCCCGGTCACCTTCCGCCCCTTCGGCGCCACCGGGTCGGCGGCTTCGGAGGCGGCCAGGCTGGTCCGGGCCAACGGCGCCCGTCTGGTGGCGTGCACGTGCACCCACGACCCCGGATACGAGCCGAGGACGGTCACAGTCACCGTGCGGGTGCCCGTGGCCGTCCTCGGACTTCGGGAATTCACCCTGGAGGCCTCCGCCGCCGCCGAGTTCCGGCCCGTCGCCCTTCTCGACGTGCCGGAACCCATTCTGCGCAAGGTCTTCCACCCCGGAGTAGCCCCCCTGTACGACTGACGCAAGTCTTTCCGCAACCCTCTCTCCTTACAAAGGAATGACAGGTCTTCCTGGCGACGCTGGCAAGGGGGAGGTGGAGCAACCTCCAGACGCGAGTGGGGGGGTAGAGGGCTTTTCGTTGCGCGCTGGGGTCAGGAGCGGTGGGCGCGGATGGTGCAGGAGTGCATGCCGGCGGTTTCTTGGTGGTGGGGGGTTATCTCGATGTTGGTGAGGCCCGCCTCTTCCAAGCCCAGGCGGTATTCGTCGAACGTCAGGGCGCCGGCGATGCAGCCCACCCAGGATCCCCGCTCCAGACGCTCTGACTCGCTCATGCCGTTCTCGGCCACCACGTCGTAGATGCCTGTCCGGCCGCCGGGTCGGAGCACCCTGGCTATCTCCCGCAACACCGCCTGCTTGTCCGCGGACAGGTTGATCACACAGTTGGAGATCACCACGTCCACGCTCTCGTCGGGCAGCGGGATGTCCTCCATGTACCCGAACAGGAACTCCACGTTCTCCGCCCCGGCCTCGGCCGCGTTCGCCCGGGCCAGATCCAGCATCTCTTCGGTCATGTCCAGCCCGTATACGAAGCCGGACCGCCCCACCCGCCGAGCCGACAGCAGTACGTCGATCCCTCCGCCGGAACCCAGGTCGAGCACCGTCTCGCCCTTCCTCAGGTCGGCCACCGCCATCGGATTGCCGCACCCGCGGGAAGCCCCAGCCGCCGACTGCGGCAACGCTCCCATCTCGTCGTCGGAGTAGTGGCGGCGGGCGAATTCGGGCTCCGCCCCCGCCGCGGACAGGGCAGTTTTGGCGTATGCCTCCCGCACCTTCTCACGCAGTGCGTCGCTCATCACCCGTCTCCTGTGAACGAAGGGAGATCGGCCTGCCCGCCGACAGGGCCGAACGGCCATTCGTAGATCGTCGAGCCTTCACAGAAGCATACCTCGGCCCTCGGACAGCTCGTCTTGGCGTCATATGCGATTGTCTCGGACGCTGCTTCGCAACCGGACCTGTATCTCGCCGGGGCGGCGCTCAGGGTTGCGGGGAGGGGCGGGGCAACCTGTAGATGTGGGTGGGTTCCTCGGTTCCGTAGTCGGAGGGGGCCTTGCCTGACCAGATGCGGACGAAGCCGGCTTTTTCGAGGGCGCGCCAGGAGGCGGGGTTGTCGGCCAGCACCGCCGCGATCACCGAGGGGGCTTCCTGGAGGCGTTCCCACAGCCCGGCCGTGAACTGTCGGATCATCTCCGTTCCCACGCCTAGGCCCACCCGGTCCGGTTCGCCGATCAGGTAGTCGATGCCCGCCGCCGCCGGGGGCGGATCCACCATCGACAATTCCCGCATGTACCGGCGCTCGTCGCCGAGTAGATAGCTCTGGATCAGCCCGATCGGCTTGTCCTCCTCGCAGACCAGGAAGACCTCCATCGGGTCGCATCCGTCGACGCTCGCCCCGAACTCGGCCTCCACCCCTGCCGAGGAAGCCTCCACGGTTCCCCACTCGGTGGCGGCTACATGCGGCATTTCCAACCATCGGGCCACCAGTGGGAAATCGCTCCGCTCCAGATCCCGAAACTCCAGCGTGCACCGGTTGTTCTCCATGACCGTATCCATGATATGACCGACCGTTTGCGCGGTTGTTCCTGTTACCGGCTCCTCCGGTTATGATACGGTGGATATGACCACCCGATACTCGATGCGTCCTCTCACCGAGGCCCCGACCCGGCGGAATGAGCGAATGCGTTGTACCTGCTCTCGGGTGGTTTGTTCGGCGCCTGCCAGGTAACGCCCCCGCCCGAGAGACCTCTCCGGCGTTGCCGTCCCCGCATCTTGCCCGCCGATTGCGCGCGGGCTCTCTCGAAACCGAAAGGAAAGACCATGACTATTGAAGTCGACACCCGGCTGAACGAAGTGGACCTCGAATCCGTGGGGTCGCTGATCGCCGCCGTAGCCGATGATCCGAAGAAGGGGCAGACGGAGTGGAAGGCGACCGTGACCTGGAAGGGCGCTTTCCGGTCGGAGGCCGCCATCCGCGGCTTCGACCCCGTTCCCTCCGACGAGCCGGCGGCCTTGGGCGGCACCGACACCGCCCCCAACCCGGTGGAGCAGGTGCTCGGGGCCTTGGGCAACTGCTTGGCGGTCGGATACGCGGCCAACGCCTCGGCGGCGGGCATCAAGATCAACGACCTGCGGATCGACCTGAGCGGAGACGTAGACCTGCAGGCCTTCCTGGGTCTCAAAGAGGGGCATGCAGGATACGGGGGCTTGGCGGTCGAGGTCCATCTCGATGCCGACGCCACCGAGGAGCAGCTCGACGAGATCCACAACAAGGTGGTCAACAGTTCCCCGGTAGGCCACACCCTGAGCAGCGCCGTTCCCCTGGCGATCTCCCTGGCGTAACCCCGTTCGGGCCGGGGAGGGCCGCCTCCTACCCTCCCCAGCCCAACCCCCTTCTTCGGGGTTGCCGCCGCACGCCCTGCCTCGTTGAAACCCAGTACATCCCAACCGCTTGCGGTTGGCTCTCACGGTTCCTACAATCTAATATTGATTCTGATTCTCATTCCTGGAAAAGGAGACGGCACCCGGATTTTCGGGGAAGATTGGAGGGAAAATGTTTGCTGGACATCGAATATTCGGCTGGCGGGCGGGCCGCAGGGTCCACAGGTTGCCCGGCCTGTGCTTGGCGGCGGCGCTGGTATTCCCGCTGGCTGCGTGCGGTTCAGGCGAGGACGACCCGGCGGCGGCATGCGATGCCGGAGCGTCCGATTCCGGAGAGGAACCGCTGTCGATAGCGACGACCACCACCATCCTGGGTGACATAGTGACGAACATCGCGGGCGGGGACGCCCGAGTGACGGTGCTGCTTCCCGTGGGCGCCGACCCTCATGACTACCAGGCGTCGGCGACCCAGGTGGCTCTTCTCCACGACGCCGATCTGGTGGTGGTCAACGGCCTCATGCTGGAGGAAGGCCTGATAGACGTGCTGGCGGCCGCTGAGGCAGACGGCGCCTGCCTGTTCGAAGTGGGCGAATTACTGGACACGCTGCCCTTCGCCGGCACCCCGCACGCCGGCGAAGAGGATCACGATGAGGGGGAAGATGGGGATGACCACGAAGGCGAAGAGGATCATGACGAGGGGGAAGAGGATCATGACGAGGGGGAAGAGGATCATGACGAGGGGGAAGAGGATCATGACGAGGGGGAAGAGGATCATGACGAGGGGGAAGAGGATCATGACGAGGGGGAAGAGGATCATGACGAGGGGGAAGATGGGCATGACGAGGGGGAAGATGGGCATGACCACGAAGGCGAAGATCCTCACTTCTGGATGGATCCCCTTCGGGCCGGACAGGCCGCCCTCCTGATCGCCGAAGAGCTGGCCGGCATCGCCCCTTCCTTCCGGTGGATGGAACGCGCCGAGGCCTACGCCGCTTCCTTGGAGGAGCTGGACGCAGAGATACGGGCCTTGCTGTCCCCGATCCCCGAGGAAAACCGCAAGCTGGTCACCAATCACGATTCGCTCGGCTACTTCGCCCACCGTTACGGCTTCGACGTCATCGCCACCGTGATTCCGGGCGGCGCCACCCTGGCGGAGCCGAGCTCGGTCGATCTGGCCGCCCTGGTACACACGATCGAGGAGGAAGAGGTGCGGGCGATCTTCGCCGAGACGATCGAGCCCGCGGCGCTGGCCGAAGCAGTGGCCGCCGAGGCAGATTCACCGCTGCGGGTGGTCGTGCTGTACACGGGATCCCTGGGCGGGCCCGGATCAGGCGCCGATACGCTGATCGGGATGCTGCGTACGAACGCCGTCCGGATCGCGGAGGCCCTCGGCTAAAAGACATCGAAACGGTATGGGACGCCGGTCAGTTGAATGCGATTGCCCAGGCCGGCGTCCGCCCTCATGAGCCGTCGATCATTGCGTCCGGGCGCGGCAACCCCGGGTGCGCAGGTGATCGATCCAGACCGAAGTGCGATCAGGATCGATCAGGTTCGGTCTTCCTGCGGGGAACGGGTTGCAGCCGGGGTTGGCCGCCGCCGAGCTTCGCCGGCCTGCGGGCGCTCTCCCGTTCGACCAAGGCGCGCAGGCCTTCCGTCACGAGAGAGGACCGTGATTCGATGCAGGTGAGCTGCCCGGCCCATTCCAACAGCCGGTCGTCTATGTCTACCGTGGTTCGCACAGTATCTGTTATGGCATCGATCTGTGACAGATATGATTCCGGATTCCGGATGCCGACGCTCCAAACATACCGGGGGCTGCCGCGGCCTGAGGAGACGGGGATGCCGCGAGGCGAGGACCAAAGCGTGAGGGATCCAGGGGCCGCCAGGCCGGCGGGAAGGCTCGGCCCGCCGCCCGAAGACGACCATCATGCGTGCTGCCTATGGAATGGTTGATCGAACCCTTCGAGCTGGCCTTCCAGCAACGGGCCATGCTGGGCGGCGGACTGGCAGCGGTGTGTTGCTCGGTGGTGGGCGCCTGGGTGGTGATCCGGGGCATGAGCTTTCTGGGCGACGCCCTGGTACACGGCGTCATACCCGGCATCGCGCTCGCCGTCCTCCTCGACTTCAACGTGTTCGCAGGCGCCGCCCTGGCGGCGGCGGTGATGATCGGCGGGATCAACCTGGTGCATCGACAGACGGTTTTCTCGGAGGACACCGGTATCGGGCTGCTGTTCGTAGGGATGCTGGGGCTGGGCGTCATCTTCATCTCCCGCACCCCTTCGTACGGCGGCAGCCTGGCCGCCATCCTGTTCGGGGACACCTTGGGCGTGACGTACTCGGACATCGCCGTGCTCGCCGCCGTGACCGCGGTGGTGACGCTCGCCTCGATCCTGTTCTACCGGGCTTTCCTGGCCCTGTCCTTCAACGACCAGAAGGCCCGCCTCTTGGGCTTCCGCCCCGGTTTCACCAACGCCGTCCTGCTGGTACTCATAACCCTGGCGATCGTGGGTTCGTTCCGCACGGTGGGCACCCTGCTGGTGTTGGGGCTGCTGGTGGGGCCGCCCGCCACGGCCGCGCTGCTGGTGCGCAGGGTTCCGGCCATCATGGCGGTGGGCGCCCTGATCGGCGTCCTCAGCGTGGCGGTCGGACTGATCATCAGTTTCCACGCCAACACCTCGGGTTCCGCCACGATGGCGGTGGTCCCCATCGTGCTGTTCTTCATCGTGTTGGGGGCGAACAGCCTCCGGTCGGGCGCCGAGCGGGTCTGAGGCCCGCCGCCGGGAAACGCGGCCGGCGGGCCGTCACCAGGTCTTCGCCGCTGTCTCCAGGAGCCGGAGGGCCCCGTGTTTGGAGAGGGGTTCGTTGAAGTTGCCGCATTTGGGGGATTGGACGCAGGAAGGGCATCCGGCTGCGCAGGGGCAGCGGCGCAGGGTCTCGATGGTGGCCGCCGTCAGGTCCTTGCCCACCCGGTAGGCGGCGGGGGCGATGCCCGCCCCGCCCTGGTAGCCGTCGTGGATGAAGAAGACCGCCCCGCCGGTGTCGTGATGGTATGCGGTGGACAGGCCCCCGATGTCGGAGCGGTCGCAGATGGCGAACAGCGGCATCATGGCGATCATGGTGTGTTCGGCGGCGTGGAGGGCGCCCGGGGCGTTGCGGCGGTCGAGGCCCGCCTGCGCCAACATCTCGTCGGGCAACGTGAACCAGAAGGCCTGGGTTTCGATCTCCACCGGCGGCAGATCGAGCCGGTTGACCCGCCTGTTCCCCTGGGCGCCCCTCCGGTACTTCCGGCGGAACCCCACCACCTGCGAAGACACCTTCACCCATCCCAGGCAGTGGCCCGCCGGACCCAGCCGCCCATCCTGCTCCACATCGAGCACGCTCAGGTCCTTGTCGATGCTGGGCTCGGTGTAGTAGCTCACCTCGGTGCGCCGCGCCAGTATCTCGGCCCGGCGCAGGTCGATCCGGTGGATCAGATAGGTCCGGCCCATATGCAGGTACACGGCGCCTTCGTGGGCGTCGGAGAAGGCCCTCTCCCATTCGAGCTCGCCCATCCGCCGGCGTGTGTCGAGGTCGTACAGGACGAAGGAGCGGTTGCTGGACGACCTGAGGCTGATCCTGCGGGCGGGTGACCGGTGCCCGGTCCAGTGCAGCCGGCTGCCCTCCTGCCGCAGGTCCCCTCCGCCCACCAGCCGGGGGGCCGCTTCCTCCAGACCCTCCCCGAAGTACTTGCGGTCGGAGTGGGTGAGCGGTAGCTCGTGGGCGGCGCAGGACAGGTGCCCGTCGAGCACTGACGGGTTGTCGGGATTGACGACCGCGGCTTCCGGAGGACGGTCGAAGAGCTCGTCGGGATGATGCATGAAGTATTGGTCGAGGGCGTCCTCGCCGGCCACCAGGACCACCAGCGACATGTCCCTCGACCGCCCCGCCCGTCCGGCCTGTTGCCGGTAGGACGACACGGTTCCCGGGAAGGTGCACAGCAGGGCGGCGTCCAGGCCCCCCACATCGATGCCCAGCTCGAGGGCGTTGGTGGCGGTGATCCCCAGCAGCTCGCCCGAGAAGAGGCGCTGTTCGGTGCGGCGCCGGTCATTGGCCGTGTACCCGGCCCGGTAGGGGGCGATCCGGTCGGCCAGCGGGCCCAGTCGGCGGGTCGAATAGATGTGAAGGAGCTCGGCGGTCTTGCGGCTCCGCCCGAACACGATGGTGTGGGTGCCGCGGCGCACCAGGTCTACGTACAGGTCGGTGGTATCGAACAGCGGCGACCGGCGGCTGCCCTGTTCCGCATCTTCGAGAGGGGGGTTCCAGAGCGCCGTCACCCTCTCCCCGGTCGGGGCGCCGTTCCCTTCCACCAGGGACACTTCCAGGCCGGTGAGCCGGTCGGCCAGCTCGGCGGGGTTGCCGATGGTGGCTGAGGTGAGCACGAAGGTAGGCCGGGCGCCGTAATGGGCGGCGAGCCGGCGAAGCCGGCGGACTATCTGCGCGGTGTGGCTGCCGAACATTCCCCGCAGGTAGTGGATCTCGTCGATGACCACGTAGTCGAGCCGGGACAGGAAGGAACCCCACAGCCCGTGGTGGGGAAGGATCCCGTAGTGGAGCATGTCGGGATTGGTGAGGATGACGTTGGCCTTCTTCCGGATCCGGGGGCGCTGCTCGGACGGGAGGTCGCCGTCGTAGGTGGAGGCCGCCAACCCGGGGACGTCCAACCGGTGGAGAGAGCGAAGCTGGTCTTGGGCCAGGGCCTTGGTCGGGAACATCAGCAGGGCGGTGCGGGCCGGATCTTCGAGGATGCGTTCGGCGATGGGGATCTGGTAGCAGAGGGTCTTGCCGGAGGCGGTGCCCGACACGAGCACCACATTCTCCCCGTTCCGGATCAGGCGGACGGCCCGGGCCTGGTGGCTGTAGAGCTGGGTGACCCCCTTGCCGGCCAGGCGTTCGGTCAGCGGACCGCTCAGGGGCGGGTCGAGGTCCTCGCAGCGGGCCTCCCGGGCCGGAAGAACCCTGACATGCACCAGGTCGCCCTCGAAGGAAGGCGCGCTCCGCCAATTCTCCACTAGGCGGCGGAAGTCCGTGGACGCCAAAACGTTCTCCTTACCCTTTGTTGTCGCGGTCCCTTTGCCGCGGCGCCTCTGCCGCGCCGGCCGGTTCGTCCGCCGCGGCGGACGCAGCCCCGCTCCGGCCCGCGGTTCTGCGGCTCTGTTGCGCGTCCCCGGCCGGGTGGTCAGGAGTAGGCGGGAAGCCGGCGGGGAAGTATCCGGTGGAGGTCCTCTTCGTCGAACTCTATGACCTCGTCGGCGAGCTCGGTCAGCTCGCGGGCCACGCTCCACCGGTCGGGGGTGGCGACTATCAGCTGAGTGCCGAGATCCTGGGCGGTCCGTATCGGCTCCGCCAGGTCCCGGTCTCCCGAGATCAGCACCGCCGTGTCGTATACGCCCCGCCCCGCCAGCCGGACCAGGTCCAGCGCCACCAGGGTGTCTACGCCCTTTTGCTTGCGTTCCGGGCGGAAGGCCCAATGCCGGTCGAACTCGTTCATCATCTGGGCGGGGTCCATCCCCAGCCCTTCGGCGGTGTACCTGAGGGCGTCGCGGATCCCCTGCTCGAACCACGGCCTGTTTTCGACGATATGCCCCAGCCGCAGCTGGATACCCGGGATCTGCGCGATGGCGGTGAAGAACCGGCGCTGCCCTTCGGAGTGGTTGTGGTCGTAGTCGAATTTGGCGTCGTACCAGTAGGCCCGCAGGAACCGCCCGTCCCCGGAACGGGCCAGCCTCTTGAACCAGTTTACGACCGCCTCGGCGTCCAGGCGGAAATTGCGGGGGCTTTCGCCGAGGGCCCGGGCGCCTTCCGCCCGCAGGAATCCGGCGTCTATGAATCCGGCGTGTGTGGCAGACATCTTCTCAGCACCTCCAAGAACGGCTTATAGATAATGGCCTCGACCCTGATCGGGTTACAGCTCGTGTCGGCGGCAAGCCTAGACGGTCTCCGCATCGGCGGTTCCGCAGACCATCGGATATGTTTCGCGCTCCAGGATTTTCCGGCGCTCCCGGCCTTCGCCCCGGCGTTATAACCTGACCCGGATGCGCTCGAGCACCGGAAACCGCCTCTGGCGGCCCTACGCGACCGGCATCGCGGAATTCGCAGATCGGGAATCGGCCGCGTATCTGGCGTCCACCCCGCGGGCCGAGGCCAACCGCAAAGCGGCGGTGGTCCTCATCACCTCCGCCCTCAGCCTCACGATCCTGAACTTCGGCGCCTCGGCCCAACCGTTCTGGTTCGTCACCATGCTGGACGGGCTGGGCCTCGACGGATGGGCCCGCAGGGCGCGGGAAGCGTTCGAGCTGTCCGACCATGCGCAGCGCAACGGCTTGGTGTTCTGGGGCATCGGACAGATCGTCTGCTACACCGCCCCGCCCGTCATAGCCATAAAGCTGGTGCTGCGGGAGAAGGTGGGCGCCTACGGGCTCCGGGTCAGGGGGATCGGTCCCCACGCCCCCGTCTACGGAGTGCTGCTCGCCGTCTCGGTCCCGTTCGCGGCGGCGGCCTCGTACACCCCTGCCTTCCAGGCCAAATACCCCTTCTACGACCTGGCCGCCGGGGAAGGGCTCTGGCCGAACATGGCGCTGTGGTGGGTGATCTACGGGCTCCAGTTCCTCGCCCTCGAGTTCTTCTTCCGGGGGTTCATGATCCATGGACTGAGCGGCCGGCTCGGGTACATGGCGGTGTTCGTCATGGTCGTCCCCTACAACATGCTCCACTACGGGAAGCCGATGGCCGAGGCCCTTGCGGCCATCGTCGGAGGGATCGTTCTCGGGTCGTTGTCTCTGCGGAGCCGTTCGATCTGGTGGGGGGCGGCGGTCCATGTGGGGGTGGCGGGTGTCATGGATGTGGCCGCTCTCGTCCACAAGGGGTTCCTGCCGTGAAGCAGCCCGGACCTCGGCGGGCGGCGGAGGGTTTGGCGGCGGGGGCGGCGGGCGCCGGGCTGGCCTGGTCGGTCCTGTCTGGTTTGGCGGCGCCGGAGGGTTTGGCGGCGGCCGGAGCGGCGGCGGCCGGCCTCAACGGTTTGATCTCGGGCGCCGCCGGAATCTACGCCTGGCGGCGGGCCCGGGGGTGGCTGTGCTTCGCGCTCGACTCGACCTGGGGGCTGGCGGGGGCGTCGTCGGGCGTGGTGCTGCATGCCGTCAACCTCTTCTACCCGGACCGGGCTTATATGGGCCGCATGAGCCGGCGGGCCAACCGCCACGTCTACGAGGGGGGTTTCACCTTCCGGGCCGGTTTCGTGCTGGCTCTGGGCAATGTGGTGTCCTGCGGGGGCCGGCGGCGCCGGTATCCCGGGGGCTTCCTATCGGGGTCCTCGCCCGCCGCGGCCCGCCGCCGCAAGCTGGTGGACGTCCACGAGGGCGCCCATCTGTTCCAGAACCGGGTGTTCGGCCCCTTCTACCCGATCGGGTACGGGGGTTGGATGGTATTGGCCGGTGCGGCGGGGCTGGCGGCCGGGTCGGCGGCGGTCCTGGCGGCGAGGAGGACGGGCAGACGGGTCAGACTCTGGCCGATCGTGGAGACCTTCGCCTACTACGACAACCCTTTCGAGTACTGGGCCTACCGGAAGGACGGCAACTGGCCGCCCCCCGGCGCCCACCCCCGCTTCGTCTGGGGCGCCCGCCGGACCCTTCCCGATATGACGTTTCGGGGCGGCGGCCCCTGACCGGCCTCCGAGGCCGCGAAAGAAATCGAGCGCTACTCGGCGCGAAGGTATTGGGTTTGTCATAAGTATATAGGATAATAATAGTTACCGAAGCACAAACATCGTCGTGAGCTTCCGGAGA
This sequence comes from uncultured Acidimicrobiia bacterium, assembly GCA_958295745.1. GTDB lineage: Bacteria > Actinomycetota > Acidimicrobiia > Spongiisociales > Spongiisociaceae > CATQHD01. The sequence goes on from OY282370.1 coordinate 1,790,977, forward strand.
GGCGGCGATCATCAGCGGATTCTCACCGGTTCGACAATCCTCGGGCCGGAACCGGGCCGCCGCGGCCCGGCAAGAGTTCCGATGGCGAGAGGTGGAGGTGGGGGCTGGGCCCGGCGGGAGGCGGCCCGGCGGCTGGGGTTTTTCGCGGTCTTGGATGGTTGTGGGGGTTGGCTTCGGGTACGGAATAGAGCTCGGGCCAGGGTGTTCATGGCGGGAAGGGGGGATTGATGGCGGTGGTTTTTCGCGGTCCCGGCAGGTTCGGGGGTATCGTCGGGCCAGGCGGTTCGTTCACTTCCATTCCAACGGCGGCGCGGGCGGTACGCTTGGGCATATGGGAGTATTCAGGACTTTGCGGTCGGTGGTGCGGTTCCGTTCGTTCGAGCGGGATTCCGACCTGCGGCGCATGCAGCGGGCCGCCAATGTGGATGATCTGCGCCTGATCGCCCGCCGCCGCCTCCCGCGCGGTGTCTTCGACTACATCGACGGGGCCGCCGAGGACGAGATCACCATGGATCGGAACCAGGCCGACTACCGCAGCTGGGAGTTCGCGCCCGCCGTGCTCCGGGACGTGGGGCGCATCGATACGTCCGCCGAGCTGCTGGGAAAGCCTTTGCCCTTCCCTCTGGTGCTGGCGCCCACCGGTTTCACTCGGATTGTCGAACCTCCCGGGGAGCTGTCGGTGGCCAGGGCGGCCGCCCGCCGGGGGATACCCTACGCCCTCTCGACGCTGGGAACCCGCTCCATCGAAGAGGTGGCGGAGGCCGGGGCCGGAGGCCGCAACTGGTTCCAGGTCTATGTGTGGAAAGACCGGGGGATGGTCCGCAACATGATAGAACGGGCGGCCGCCGCCGGATACGAGGCGCTGTGCATCACGGTCGATCTGGCCGTGCCGGGCCGCCGGGAACGCGACGTACGCAACGGCATGACGCTCCCGCCCAAGCTCGGCCTGGACATGCTGATCGAAGGAATGCTCAAACCCTCCTGGACCTGGCGTTTCATCACCGCCGATCCCATCACCTTCGCCAACGTGGTGGGGCTCCACGAACAGGACGGCAGCAGTGCGGTGGAGCTGGCCTCCCTGGTGAACGACCAGTTCGACCCGAGCCTCTCCTGGTCCGACATCGAGTGGTTCCGCTCCCTCTGGGACGGCCCGATCATCATCAAAGGCATCCAGTCGGTGGCCGACGCCCGCCGGGCCGTCGAGCACGGGGTGGAAGCCATCGCGGTGTCCAACCACGGGGGCCGGCAGCTCGAGGGCGCCCCCACGCCCATCGGGCTGATCGAACCCATCGCCCAGGAGGTGGGCGGCTCGGTCGAGATAATATGCGACGGCGGGATCCGCCGGGGATCCGACATCCTCAAGGCGTTGGCCTTGGGCGCCCGGGCGGTCATGGCCGGCCGGGCCTACCTGTACGGTCTGGGTGCGGGCGGCGAAAAGGGCGTCGATTGGGTGCTCGATTTCCTCGATGAGGGAATGCGCCGCACCATGGCGCTGGCCGGAGTGCGGTCTCTGGCAGAGGTGAATCGGCAATTGGTGCGCCGCCGCCGTTGATTCCCCGACGGCGAAAGCGCCTGCGAACCTGTCACCGCGGCGGTGAACCGGGAGTCCGTCCGGTCCCGTCTTTTGATTGCGATACCCCAACTGAATCCGATACCCCTACTGAAAGGAGGGCATGTGACCGTCGAAGATGCCGTAGAGATAGAAGGATTGACCGTTGCCGGGGAGCTGCACCGGTTCATATCCGAAGAGGCCTTGCCGGGCAGCGGCGTGGACCCCGCCCGTTTCTGGAGAGGTCTGTCCGGCCTGATCCACGAGATGGGCCCCCGGAACCGCTCCCTGCTGGAACGCCGGGTCGAGCTCCAGACGCAGATCGACGACTGGCACCGCCGGAACCGGGGTTCGCCCTTCGACACCGCCTCCTACCGGACCTTCCTGGAGGAGATCGGCTACCTCGAGCCGGAGGGAGAGGACTTCGCCGTCGACACCGCCGGCGTCGACGAAGAGATAGCCTCGGTGTCCGGCCCCCAGCTGGTGGTCCCGGTGATGAACGCCCGGTTCGCCATCAACGCCGCCAACTCCCGGTGGGTTTCCCTCTACGACGCCCTGTACGGCACGGACGCCCTCGGTGACCGCCCCCCGCCCGGACCCTACGACCCCGACCGGGGCCGCCGGGTCATCGACTGGTGCCGCCGCTTCCTGGACGACGTTTGCCCCCTCGTCGGCGGGTCTCACCTGAACGCCGCCGGGTATACGGTGGAGGGCGGCGAGCTGGTCGTGCACCAGGACGAGGGGCCGCCGGCGCGGCTGAGCAGCCCATCGCAGCTGGCCGGCTGCTCCGGAGACCCGGAATCCCCGGCCTCGATCCTGCTCCGCAACCACGGCCTGCACATCGATATCGTGATCGACCGCGGGCATCCGGTGGGCGCCGCCGACCGAGCAGGGGTGGCCAACATCGTCATGGAGGCGGCCGTCACCACCATCATGGACCTCGAGGATTCCATCGCCGCCGTCGACGCCGCCGACAAGGCGGCCGCCTACCGCAACTGGCTCGGCCTCACCAAGGGGGACCTGACCGCCGAGATGACCAAGGGCGGGGTTGCCTTCACCCGCCGGATGGTCCAAGACCGCCGGTACACGGGGGTCGAGGGAGAGACGTTCGTCCTGTCGGGGCGCTCGTTGATGCTGGTTCGCAATGTCGGGCACCTGATGACCACCCCGGCGGTGCTGGACCGGGCCGGGAACGAGGCTTACGAGGGCCTCCTCGACGCGGCGGTCACCGCCTTGATCGCCTGTCACGACCTGCGGGGCGATGTCTCCTTCCGCAACTCCCGGACCGGGTCTTTCTACGTGGTGAAGCCCAAGATGCACGGACCCGCCGAGGCTGCTTTCACGGGGGAGGTGTTCGACCGGGTGGAGGCGGTGCTCGGCCTTCCGCCCAACACGGTCAAGATCGGCCTCATGGACGAGGAGCGCCGCACCACCCTCAACCTCCGGGAGTGCATCAGGGCGGTCCGCTCGCGGCTGGTGTTCATAAACACCGGCTTCCTGGACCGCACCGGCGACGAGATACACACCTCCATGGAGGCCGGTCCGATGGTCCGCAAGACCGATATGGCAGACCAGCCCTGGATGGCGGCCTACGAGGATTGGAACGTGGACGTGGGCTTGGCCTGCGGGCTGCGGGGGCGGGCCCAGATCGGCAAGGGAATGTGGGCGGCCCCCGACCTCATGGGCGCCATGCTCGAACAGAAGATAGACCACCCGAAGGCGGGGGCGAGCTGCGCCTGGGTTCCGTCCCCCACCGCGGCCGCTCTGCACGCCACCCACTACCACCGGGTGGACGCGGCCGCCCGCCAGGACGAGCTGGCCGACCGGCCGCCCCGTTCCCTCGGTGAGCTGCTGAGCATTCCGGTTGCCTCCGAACCCGACTGGAGCGCCGAGGAGATCGCCGCCGAGCTGGACAACAACGCCCAGGGGATCCTCGGGTACGTGGTGCGGTGGGTCGATCAGGGCATCGGCTGCTCCAAGGTCCCCGACATAGACGACGTGGCTCTCATGGAGGACCGGGCCACCTGCCGGATATCTTCCCAGCACATCGCCAACTGGCTCCATCACGGGGTGGTGGACCGCGATCAGGTGATGGAGACCATGAAGCGGATGGCCGAGGTGGTGGACGTCCAGAACGCCGGCGACGAGGCCTACACGCCGATGGCGCCGGGCTTCGACGGTCCGGCCTTCCTGGCCGCCTGTGACCTGGTGTTCGAAGGGGTGGAGCAGCCCTCCGGTTACACCGAACCCATCCTCCACGCCCGCCGCGCCGAGCTCAAACGGGGGGCGCCCGGCGCCGGGTCGTAACCCTCCGCCGTCGACCATATACTCAGGAGTCCCCGTCTAGGAAGAGGTTCCGATCATGTCCTACGCCGTATCGATCACCGCTTTGGCGGCCGGCGCCGCGGCCATCGTCTTGGCGGTCTACTACGCCCGGGTGGTGCTGGCCGCTGATCAGGGAAACGACCGCATGAAGGAACTGTCGGCGGCCATCCGCGCGGGCGCCGACGCCTTCATGAGGCGTGAATACACCTGGGTGGCGGTGTTCGTGGTGGTCATGGCGGTGCTCATCTCCGTCGTCCTTCCATGGGGCGCCCCCTGGGGTTCCATCGCCTATGTCTTCGGGGCGGTGCTGTCGGCGGGGGCCGGCTTCGCGGGAATGCGGATCGCCACCGCCGCCAACAGCCGCACCGCCGAGGCGGCCCGTCAGGGCGGGGTGAAGCAGGCCCTTCCGGTGGCCTTCCGGGGCGGGGCGGTGATGGGTTTCTGCGTGGCCGGCCTGGGTCTGCTGGGGGTGGCGCTCGGTTACCTGGTGTTCGTGGAGCTGCTCGACATCGCCGACTCCGACCGCTACAACATCATCGCCGCCATCGGGTTGGGCGGATCGTCGATCGCCCTGTTCGCCCGGGTGGGGGGCGGCATCTACACCAAGGCGGCGGACGTAGGCGCCGACCTGGTGGGCAAGGTCGAGGCGGGTATACCCGAGGACGACCCCCGCAACCCGGCGGTCATCGCCGACAACGTGGGCGACAACGTGGGGGATGTGGCGGGTATGGGCGCCGACCTCTTCGAGTCCTATGTGGGGTCGATAGTGGCGCCCATCGCCTACGCGGCCATCGTCTTCGCCGGCAGCAGCTTCGCGGTCGAGGTCATCGTGTTCCCGCTGGCGGTGGCGGCGGTGGGGATGCTGGCGGCCATCATCGGCTCCTTCTTCGTGCGGGTCACCGGCAACAAACTGGCCGCCGCCCTGCACCGCGGCAACAACGTGGCGGTGGTGCTCACCATCATCGGCACCTTTATCCTCACCAACTCGATCTTCGGCGGCAGCGGGGTGGACAACCCCTACGGCCTGGCCCTGGCGGTGCTGGTGGGCTTGGTGGTGGGCCTGGTGGTGGGAAAGATCTCGGAGATATTCACCTCCGACCACTACCGGACGGTCAAGGAGATAGCCCGCCAGTCCGAGACCGGCCCGGCTACGGTGGTCCTCGCCGGGGTGGCGGAAGGGATGCGCTCGGCCGCCTTCTCGGTGATCGTGGTGGCGGCCGGGATCGCGGGCGCCTACGCGGCGGGGGACTGGGCGATCGGAGACGGGGGCGGTATATACGGGGTGGCGATTGCCGCCATCGGGGTGCTCTCCACCCTCGGCATCACCGTGGCCGTCGACGCCTACGGGCCGATCGCCGACAACGCGGGCGGCATCGCCGAGATGGCCCACCTGCCCCCCGAGGTGCGGGAAGCCACCGACGAGCTGGACTCCCTCGGCAACACCACCGCCGCCCTGGGCAAGGGGTTCGCCATCGCCTCGGCGGCCGTCACCGCCCTGGCCCTGTTCGCCGCCTTCACCCAGGCGGTGGGGCTGGATGCGATCGACATCACCAACGTGGGCGCCATCGTCGGCCTCTTCCTCGGGGCCATGTTCCCGTTCCTGTTCGCGGCGCTGACCATCAAGGCGGTGGGGCGGGCGGCCTTCCAGATGATCGAGGAGGTGCGGCGCCAGTTCCGCGACATCCCCGGGCTGCTGGCCGGCGATCCGGAGGCCAAGCCCGAATACACCAAGACCGTCGATATCGCCACCGGGGCCGCCCTGCGGGAGATGATCGTTCCGGGGGCTCTGGCCGTTGCGCTGCCCCTGGCGGTGGGCTTCGTGGACGTGGAAGCCCTGGGCGGTTTCCTGGCGGGGGCGCTGGTGACCGGTTTCCTGCTGGCCATCTTCATGGCCAACGCCGGGGGGGCGTGGGACAACGCCAAGAAGTACATCGAGGCGGGGGCCTTCGGCGGCAAGGGCTCCGAGCAGCACAAGGCGGCGGTGATCGGCGACACGGTGGGGGACCCGTTCAAGGACACCTCGGGCCCGGCGATGAACATCGTCATCAAGGTGATGACCATCGTTTCCCTGATCTTCGCCGCCGCTTTCATCTGAGCGCATCTGGGCGGGTTTCCTGAGCGTGACACCTGTGCGTGACGCCGGTTCGCCGGCCTCGTCCGGCGGGCGGTTCGGGATAGGCGGACCGGCCCTCGGCGGCAGTGCGCCCGCCGCGGAAGGACGATCTTGGCCAGACATGTGACCCTGATGCGCCACGGCCAGTCCGAAGCCAACGCCGGTCATATCTGGCAGGGCGCCGGCTCTTCGCCCCTCACCGCCGAGGGCAGGCGCCAAGCCGAGCGGGCAGGGGCGAGGCTGGCCCGGCGGCGGTGGACGGTGGTCGAATCCTCGGATCTGGGGCGCAGCGCCGACACCGCCCGGGCGGCGGGTTTCGAGCCGCGGCAGAACCCGCTCTGGCGGGAGGGGGACATCGGCGAGTGGGAGGGTCTGTCCGGGGAGGTGGTCCTGGCCCGCTACGCCGACCAGCTGAAACGAATCCACCTCGACCCCGAGGCGAAGCTGGGGGTAACCGGCGAATCCCCCAGGCAGGTCGCCGACCGGGCCTGGGAAGCATTCCACGATCTGGCCGCCCGGCTCGACGACGGCCAATCCGCCCTGGTCGTGACCCACGCCGGGCTGCTCGACGCCTTGTTCGGGCGTCTGCTGGAGCTCCCGGCCGGGCATCGGCGGCTCGGGCTTCTGGAGAACACCGCCTTCTGCGAGGTGACCTTCGGGGAGAGGGGTCCGATGATCCGCCGCTACAACGACGCCGCCCATCTGGGTCCGGTATCCCGCATGCTCGAGTATCTGCGCAGCAGGGAACCCTCGGTGCTGGTCGAGATGATCCGGCACGGGGTGACCCTCTCCAACCTGGAAGGCAGGGTGCAGGGGCAGAGCGACCGGGGCCTGCATCCCAAGGGCCGCACGGAAGCCCGGTTGCTGGGCGAATGGATCGGGGAGGTGGACGAGGTGTATTCGTCTCCGCTGGGGAGGGCCGTGGCCACCGCCGAGACAGCGTTCGGCAGGCGGCCGATTCCGGCCCGCGGCCTGATGGAGATCGACTTGGGCGAGTGGGAAGGAGAGCTGTGGGAGGACTTGCGGGCGGCGGGCCGCCTCGACGGGTATCTCGGCAACGTCCAAGACTTCCGCAGGGGCGGCACCGGCGAGACCTGGGTGGAGGTTCGGGAGAGGATGGCCGCCTTCATGGAGACCCTGGGCCGGACCCATCCGGGCGGCCGGGTGGCGGCCGCCTCCCACGGAGGCGCCATCAGGACCTACGCGGCGGAGATACTCGGCCTCGGATACCAGAAGGCCAGGAAGATGCTCAGCCCGCTGGCCAACACCTCGGTGACCCAGGTGTGGATGCCGTCGGACCGGGCGCCGATGCTCTCCACCTACAACGTGGCCGGCCATCTCGAAGGCTGAACTCGCTACCGTGGACGCCCATGCGGGCGTTGCTGGTAACCAACGACTACCCCCCCAAGGCGGGAGGAATCCAGCAATATCTGTCGAACCTGGTGGGCTGTTCCGAGGCCCGTTTCCGGGTGCTGGCGCCGGACCACCCCGGAGCGCCGTCCGACCCTGATGTGGTGCGCGGTCCGGCCTCATTCATGCTGCCCACCCCCCGGATCTACCGCTGGTTGACCGGCCAGATCAGGGACTTCGAGCCGGAGGTGGTGGTGTTCGGAGCGCCCCATCCGCTCGCCCAGCTCGGACCGAGGCTCGCCCGGAGGTTCGGGGTTCCCTATGCGGTGATAGCGCACGGGGCGGAGGTGACCCTGCCCAGTGCGGTTCCGATCCTGCGCCAGATACTGGGCCGGACCTTCCGCAGCGCCTCGCTGGTGTTCACGGTGTCGGCTTACACCGCCCGCAAGGCGGCGGCGATGGGGGCGGCGAAGGTCTCGGTGCTGGGCGCAGGGGTGGATCTCGAGGAGTTCCGCCCCGCGGAGCTCACGGCAGGCCGGAGGGGAGGCGGGGAAAGGCTCGTGCTGGGGTGTATCTCCCGGTTCGTTCCCCGCAAGGGCCACCGGCGGGTGCTGGCGGCCGCCGAGCGGCTCCGGGAAGAAGGGCTGCCGGTGGAGGTGCTGCTGGCAGGCCAGGGCCGCCTCGAAGCCCGCATCAGGCGGCGGGCGGCCCGGTCGCCGGTTCCGGTGCGGGTGGAGTCGGACGTACCGTGGGGGCGGCTCCCGGATCTGTATCGGTTCTGTCACATCTTCGTGATGCCGGCCCGCTCCCGCCGGTTGGGTCTGGAGGTGGAGGGCCTGGGCATCGTGTACCTGGAGGCTTCGGCCACCGGGATACCGGTGGTGGCCGGAACGTCCGGAGGCGCCCCCGAGACGGTGGTCCCGGACGTGACGGGTTACATAGCCGCGTCGGTGGATGAGATTGTCGAGGCGGTGCGCCTGATCGCCCCCCGCCGGGAAGAGATGGGGGCGGCGGCCCGGGCCAGGGCGTTGGCTCTCTACTCGTGGAAGGCGGCGGCCGGACGCTTCGACGAAGGCCTGGCCGGGGTGGTCGGAGGCGGCTGAACCCGGTTACCCTGGGATGCCGCAAGGGACGATTTCCGAGGAGGAAGCTGATGCGTGCAATCGTGGTCCGCCGGTTGGGCGGCCCCGAGGTGCTGGTGGCCGAAGAGGTGGACGAACCGGTTCCGGGGCCGGGAGAGGCCGTGGTCGAGGTGGCGGCGGCCGGCCTCAACTTCATAGACACCTATCACCGGAGCGGCCTCTACCCGGTCGGTTTGCCATTCACTCCGGGGCTGGAAGCGTCCGGGACGGTGGTTGCGGCGGGTTCGGAGGTCACCTGTGCGGCGGAGGGGGACCGGGTGGCCTTCTGCACGTCCCTCGGCGCCTATGCGGAGCGGACGGTCGTGCCGGCCGACCGGCTGGTTCCGGTTCCCGGCGGCATTTCCCTGGACAACGCGGCGGCGGTCATGCTGCAGGGCCTCACCGCCCACTATCTGGCGACGGATACCTACCCGCTGGACAGCGGATCGACCTGCCTGGTTCACGCCGGCGCGGGCGGGGTGGGCCTGCTTCTCACCCAGATGGCCAAGCGGTTGGGGGCCGTCGTCTACACCACCGTGGGAACCGATGCCAAGGCGGAGATCTCAGAGGCCGCCGGGGCCGATCATGTGATCGTCTACAGCCGGGAGGACTTCGCCGAACGGGTGCGGGAGATCGGGGGTGAGCGGCCTTTCGACGTGATATACGACGGGGTGGGGAAGGCTACCGTACCGGCCGGATTCGGACTGCTCCGGCGGCGGGGCACGATGGCCGCCTTCGGGAACGCGTCCGGTGCGGTGGAACCGGTCGATCCATTGGTGCTCAGCTCCCACGGTTCCCTGTTCTTCACCCGGCCCACCCTGTTCGACCATGTAGCGGCCAGGTCCGAGCTCCTGGCCCGGTCCGCGCAGCTCTTCGAATGGATGCGGGACGGCTTGTCGGTGCGGATCGGCGCCCGCTTCCCCCTCGGGGAGGTTCAGGAGGCTCACCGGGCGTTGGAGGGCCGGAAAACCACCGGCAAGGTGCTCATCCGGCCATAGACATAGTAAAACAGCGCCGCCCGCGGGGGGTCGGATCCGGCTCGGACGGATCGGGTTCGGAGCTTCTTTCCCCGGCGTCTGGGGTTCCGGCGGACCGGCGCGGATGACATGCGGAGAGTATCCTGAGCGGCGAACATGACATCGGATTACACATCCTGCCTTCCTGATTCCCGGCGGCGTATGTAGTGCTTGGTCGGTGGGTCTCTTCGTCCATCCGGCGGCGCCGGGCCGGATATGTCCTCGTCGGATTCGTCCTGGCCTTCTCGGCCGCCGGTTGTTCGGTGGGTGACGGCTCTTCGGCGTTTTTGCTCCCGCCGTCCACGGCGCCTGCTTCGTCTGACGTTGCGCCGCCCCCCTCCGATGTATCTGCTGTTTCTTCATCCGCCGGCACGGCCGCGGCGGAGGCCGTAGAGCCGGGCGCGGCCGATGGAGAAAGCGGGGGCGCCCAAGATGATCCCGCCCCGAATGGAAGGGCAGGAGACCCCGCCGAAGTGCGGGATGGGGGGAGCGGGGGCGCCCAGGATGATCCCGCCGCCCCCCTCGATGAATCCGACCAGACCCGGTCCGGCCCCGCCGCCCCGGAGGAGGACGACTCGCAGGACATCGATGGGGAAGCCGAAGGGTCGGCCGCCGCGGCAACCCAGGACGGGGGCGGCTCGACGGCGCCGCCGGTGGAAGCCCCTCGGCCCTCAGAGTTTCAGGTTTTCTACCCCGATGTCCATATCGACATCGACTACGAGAGCGAGGAGGCCAGGGCCTCGGTGTCGGGTTCCCTCGCCCCCCATCATCGGCAGGTCTACATCGTGGAGGCCTCCGCCGGGCAGGAGTTCAGGGCAGAGCTCGAAGCGCCGTCCGGGGTGTGGCTCGACGTTCGGAAGGGCGATCAGGTGTTGCTGTCGGATATCGAGCGCCCCCGGCTGGTGGAAGGGCCGCTGCCCGCCGACGGCGCCTGGCGGGTGAGCGTGGTGTCCACCAGCAGCGAGACCGCCCACTACACGCTGGCGGTGGAGATGATGCCTCCCCGTCCGGTCGTGTACCTCACGTTCGACGACGGGCCCCATCCCACCCATACGCCGGAGGTGCTCGACCTTCTCGGCCGTTACGACGCCAGGGCTACCTTCTTCGTGCTCGGCAGGCTGGCCGAGCGTTACCCCGAGCTGGTGCAGCGCATCGATGACGAGGGCCACACGCTGGCCAACCACACCTGGAACCACGAAAACCTGGACGGCATGTCCCGGTCGGCGTTCGATGACACCATTTCCCGGACGCAGGAGGTGCTCGGCGACCGGGCCGCCCCGTGTCTGCGCCCTCCTTACGGCGCCCTCGATAGAAATACCCGCGGATGGGCCGCCGGACATGGGTTGGATGTGATCATGTGGGACGTCAGCGGCGCCGACTGGCTCGACATCACGGCCACAGAAATCGCCGGGCGGGTGTTGAATAGGGTGGCCGACGGGTCGATCGTGTTGCTCCACGACGGCGGGGGCAACCGTTCCCGGACGGTTCGGGCTTTGGAGATGATCCTCGAAGGACTGTCCGAGCGGAGGATGCGCTCCGAACCGGTCTGCCTCCCGACATCAGAGGTTCCGTGAAGTTCGATTCTCTTTCCGAGGCCGAAGCCCACGCCGTCCAGTGGATGGCTGAACTGAGGTCCAGAAGCGACTACGAATGGGAGTGGGATACGCCCGCCGCTCTGGTCTGTGAACCGGTACCCGGTTTTCCTTGTCGGGTGATGGTGTTGACACCCCCGGATGGGGATAGGTTTCTCTCTCGCCTCGCCTTCACTGCCGGGATCAAGTACGAGGGCAGGTATTGGCAGGGACTCATAGAAGACGAGGAAGGCTTACTTTCCGGAGCAGCTCTGTCCGAGACGGACGCCATCATCGGGGTGCTCGTTACAGCCTCGCAGACATCGCTTCCTGTCTATACATGATCCCCTTATGAGCATTCTCTACAGGTCCAGGTTCAATGCCGACACTATAGGTTCTGTGATGATTGAGATCGGTGATCTGCTCGAGGGGCGAGTGGACAACAAGCGACAACTTCTCAACGCCGTGAGAGAACTCGCGGACAACTCCCTATATCATTCAGGAGAGGGCGGTGGATGGTGCTCGGTCGAGACGATCGACAACCAACTGGCGATAACTGTCCAAGACCGGGGTGAGGGGATACACCAGAGCCTACGTAGGTTGTATGCGGATATCGACGAGAGGCAGGCTTTACGGTTCGCGTTCGGGGGCGGTGTTTCCGTTACGGGCGACCCTGTTCGCGGGCTGGGCCTGAAGTTGGTGCTGGACTATACGCAGAAGGGAGCAACTCTCTTGCTGGAGACCGGCGGGGTGGCGTTCGTAGGCATCGACGGGAAGGGACAAGTGATCGGCAAGAGCACGCAGCGAGTCGAGGGTGTGGTAGCGACGCTCTGCCTACCTTTTCCCTGTTGTTAGGATAGATGCTGAACCAACTTCCGGGAGGGGTGAACTTACCCGTTGCTGTGTATCCGATTTCGACCTTCTGGTACGCAGGTGCGCCCGAACCGCGCAAACGGGCGGATAGTCCCTAACTATTGCAAGGAACTTTGAGGGCCTCCCCTGTATATTGCCATTGGCTTGAACTGGCTACCTGAGAATAAAGTGTTGCTTTTGCATCAAGCTTACACTTATTACACTTAGTCCAGTGCGTTTCATCTCTTTCTCTCAAGGTTCTTATACTTTCCCAAGGCGCAAGTTTATGGCCGTGTTTCTCGGCCAGATATGTTGCCAGTTCTCGCCCTTCAGGCGGCAATGGTTTGGGTAGCTTGGGGGCAGGTTTCTTAGCAGTATCAGGACGCGGGATTCGTATTGCCCTTACCCTTTTACCTTTATGTGGTTCTGTGCTCGGAGTATCGGAAGACGGTATCTCTGGTTCCGCTTGCAGTTCTGGCTTCTCTTCAGTCGGAGTTGGTTGAGGAGTTGCCGGCTGATATTCCGGGCTGATAGGAGCAGTTGTTTCTGTAGTTGTCGGTGGGTCGGGTATTTGTTCTGTAGTGCCAGAAGGACGCGGAGCAGTAGCCTCCGTCCTTCGTTCTGTTGCTCTTTTACGGACTCTTGAGATAAAGCCGCCTCTTCGACGGCGTTGGGGTTTGGGCTTATCCTCTACTGTAGATTTTGCAATAGTACGTCTGTGTCTTCTTTTTCCGCGTTTCGTCGCCACCTCCTTGGGTGTAGGGATATAATAGTCATCGTCGGCCTGATGTCTGTCATCCGTCATGCCCATATCTCCTGCGCGTATACACCGAGACCATAGGCTACCGACAGGAAGGTGTCCCTGCTACGGACTATCTCAGGCCCAAACATGCTGTACAGCATTTGTGTAAAGGCAGGGATACTTGACGAACCCCCGGTGCGTATAACTTGGTTCACCTCCCGAGATGTTACCCCAGCTTCTTCCAAGGCCCTGAGAATGGTTTCCTTCACTATTTCCAGGTGACGGCTGATCCATTGGTTGAATTCATCACGATGTATAGATATTCGGAAGGTAAGCTCGGAAGAGTAGGGAGAATTGTATTCTATGTGTGTAGACTTATCGGCCGAAAGGGATATCTTGGCATCTTCGATGGCCGAGTAGAAGCGGCCTGCCTGCCCGCCATAGATCACATCATCGAGTAACTGCCCCGCGCGAGGATTGGCCTTTTTGATATCTGTAACAATCCCTATTGTTTCTGAATCGGTCAAAAGATGCTTGAAACCACCAAGATTACGAAGGCGTCCTTTGAACCAAGCCGGGACAGGTAGTTGTTTGGTCCCCAGTTTGCTGTCCAGGCCAAAGTATATAGCTAGTTTGTTATCGAATATCAAAGCATCGAACATCGATCCGCCTACTGTTGCTCCTTGCATGGACAACACGTCGCCTTCGCCGTCTCGTACCTCGACGACAGCCGTATCGAAGGTCCCGCCGCCAAAGTCTACGGTGATCGTTATTCCATCTTCTAAAACCTCGTCCAGCACTGCGGCGGCGGGCTCAGGATACATTTCTACCTCTTCGAACCCGGCGCGTTCTGATGCTTGTATCAAGTGTTGTATAGCTCGTTCGTTCAGTTCTTCGGCTGCAGGGCCGACTGCGCCTACGAAGGCCACCGGGTAACCGAGCACCACCTTTTCGACTTCATATCCGGGGTGTCTGGAAGATGCTCGTTCCTTGAGATCCTGCATGACTACGGATGCGAGATCGGCCAGTTCGTAGTCTCTAGCCCAAGAGTGGGTGTGGGAGATATCCGAAGTTAGCTCCGTCTTCAAGTCCGAGATCAGTCGAGAATCTAGGCAACCCTTTCCTTGACTATATTGACGACAATCGGTAATGGCTTCACCACGATATATCTGAACGAGGTCACAACTGCTACAGACGGTTCGCTGATTACCGAATCTCGTGAACCGATCAAGTGCCTCCTTGCCGGCGGAACTGTCGCCGCTCCGATGGAGATAGACCATAGAGGGTAAACACGCCGGTGTCTGGGAACCGGGATAGACAGGCAATGTCTCAACGCGATCCTCGTAGGCTATGGCGAGCGAGCTGTTGGTCGTCCCGAAGTCGATACCGTAGGCGATGGGATCTGTCATGGGCCTTTCACCAATCCTGCCGACAGCACTTTTACCGAAAGGCCGAACGGCTTGGCTTCAATGTCCTTCTTGGTAGCTTCGTGGTCAGATTCAAGGTCGTCCAATCGCTCTTTGCGTCTCTTCAGTAGACCTCGCCGGGCTGGAAGAACGCGCCGCTCTTCATCTGTTCCATACTGCTCCAAGGAGCTTATCAGTTCTTGCTCGGCGTTTATCTCTCGTTCCAATCTGGCCCTCTTGTATTCGAAGATGCGGGTCTCCCTGTCGAGATCACTTTGCTTCCACAAGCTGTTGCGATGGCCAGCCTCTTGTCTGTATTTCGTGTAAGTATCTGGGACGGCTTTTAGGCTGACCTCCACGGCCCGCGACAACCAAGCCGGTGGTTTTTCCAATTTGAGATCTGTCCCGATCCGAGGCATGGACTTGACTCGCTGCTCTTCGAGCATACCATCTTCTCCTACGAGGTGGCGTATGATAACACCGAACGGTGGATTTCCTTGTGTAGCCAGCTCATAGTATATCTCCAAGTATACATCTCTGCCGAAATCGTCTACGACCCGAAAAGAGGTCCATGTTGGAGGATTAGCCTCTATCGTTATATTCATGATAGAATCGATCAAAGGATTGCCCAAGGCTAGAAAGGGTAGGTTTTCGTTCTCTAAAGCAGTCTGTGGATCAAAGATACCCCTATATGTTTTTTTACCGCCCTTCAACCTTTTTATCAATTTATCAGGGAGCTGAATTATTTCCCCTGCTTCTTTATGATTACTGAGCCATCCTCCAAAAAACTTTAGAGATATATCTATGTGAGCTTTGAGGTCATCCGGGGTAGCCATCCGGTCATCTTCAATTATCTTGTTTGCTATATCATGCCGGAAGCTGGCTCGGTCCATAACAAAGTTTTGCCAGGTGCGTTCGGTGATTCGAGCCTGGGAGATTTTCTTTTCTATGTCCTCTATGTATTCCTCGAAGGCCTCGTCGTCTCGGGTCAATATCAAGCGTTCGATATCCTTTTCAACCTCCCCCAGAATCGGTTCAAGCGAACCGACCGATTGTTCGAACAGTCCGATTCGTTTATCTAGCACATCCAGTATGCGTTCCTCTATTGTTCCTTGGCATGCCAGATTGTAGATGTGAACATCTGACTTTTGTCCTATACGATCAAGTCGTCCGATGCGCTGTTCGATCTTCATGGGGTTCCATGGTAAATCGTAGTTGAACATGGTACTCGAGAATTGAAAGTTGCGTCCCTCACCTCCTGCCTCGGTTGTTATGAGGATCTGACTGCGAGTGCGAAATGTTTGAACGGCGTTTTCTTTGGCGTCCAGGTTCATATTGCCGTTGAACATTACGACGTCATATCCGTTCAATTCTAGTGTTTGACGCAAGAACTCTTGAGTATCTATATATTGAGTAAAGATTAGAATCTTTTGTTCGGATACATCTCGCATAGCGCGTAAGAGTACCTGTGCCTTGGAATCCCTGAGGTTCTCAAGCCTATCGACTAAGCCTTTGAGTTCCTGGATCTCGTTCTGAGTATCTTCGAGTTCGATGATCCTTCTGAAGCCATCGCTCCAAGTATACAGGTCGATTAGACTCATAGGGTCTTCTGCCTCGCGAGCGTCTTCCAAAACATCGGGGTCATATATTTTGTCCTTGGATGTCCCATCCTCAATCGTCTGATCATCTATCCTTGCTTCGAGCCTTTCGATTCGCCGATTGAAACCCTCGTACAGAGCATATGAACTCGATGCCAAAAGCTTTTGATATGTAACCATGGCAAATCCTACTGCTCGTTGTTTGTTTTGAAGGGCGCGATTATATCCGCGAACTATATAATCGGTAATGTCTTCGTACAATTGAGATTCTTCTTCGGTTAGATTGACTGGATATATCTTTGCTACACGGTTGGTAAAACCTCCTACTGTTGCCTTGCGGTTTCTGATCAGAATATCTGCGAAAGGATGCTCTCTGATTATTTGGCCTTCGGCTTCTGAACGTCCTATGTATTCATCTAGGTCGTAACTCGGAAGTAGCTTTCTTAGATCCTTTTGCTCTCGGGAATCTAATTCGTCCCATCTCAAAATTTCCTGCATTATACTGTTCAGTACCGGGATATGGTCGATCTGGTCTTCGTAATCTTCGAATGAATAAAGGCCGGGTTCGACCAGCTCGATCAACGAATACAATTCGTAGGGATGGAGCTGCATAGGTGTAGCGGTGAGAAGCAATAGACCGTATTGTTCCTTCAGCTGGTCAGCCAGTCTATAGGCGCGTGTGGTGTCCGTTTTTTTGCCAATCTTATGCCGCCGCAGTCGGTGGGCTTCGTCGAAGACCACCAAATCCCATCCGGCCTCCGTTATGGATTCGGTGTGCTTTTCCTTGCGTGCGAATTCCAACGAGCAGATCACGTTGTCTCGTTTCTTCCACGGATTGCCGCCGTCCCTCGACAAGAACTTGACCCCCGCACCGTCGATGACCTCGAAGTCTTCGTTGAATTTGGAACTCAGCTCCTGCCGCCATTGCTGGGTAAGAGAAGCGGGCGTGATTACGAGCACCCGCTTGATCAGGCCGCGCGCCCGCAGTTCCTTGATGACCAGTCCGGCCTCGATCGTCTTGCCCAGCCCTACTTCGTCGGCCAGGATCATGCGCGGGCGAGGATTCTTCGACACCACCCGGTTGGCTGCATAGATCTGATGAAGAGCGGGTTCGATCCGGGCGTTGGACAGCCCGGCGCAGGGATCGTAACGGTAGGCATGTTGCAGGTAGAGCGCCTGAAGGCGAAGGCCGTACGGCTCGGCGCGCCCGATCACACCCCTTAGGAGATCGTCTCGGGGGTCCTCGAAGATCAATTCCAGCTCAGATACGTCAATATATTGAATACTGTTAGGGAATGAAACTTTAGCTAAATCACCTTCAATATTCCTTATAATTCCTCTTTCGTCGTTCGCGGTCCATCTAACTCGGTCTCCCGGTTTGAGCGAGCGTTCGCCTCTGGAAGGGTGAGATGACATTTGGCTAGCCAAGAGTAGTGTTGCTCTGAGTGCCGCGGAGAAGCCGGTGCCGGGTCGCGTCAAGGTAATGGGGCGGTCTACCATGGGGGGCATGCTTCGTTTCTTGACTGCAGGGGAATCGCACGGCCCCGGGCTGGTGACCATCGTCGAGGGGGTTCCGGCGGGGTTGGTCGTTACCCGTGAGGGCTTGGGTACCGAGCTGGCCCGCAGGCGTCTGGGGTACGGGCGCGGCAACCGTATGAAGCTCGAGCAGGACGAGCTGGAGATCATGGGCGGTATCCGCCACGGGCGCACCCTCGGCTCGCCGGTGGCGGTGATCATCCGCAACACCGAGTGGCCTCGCTGGCAGGAGGAGATGTCGCCGGACCCCGGCGTCCCGAGGCGGCCCATGACCACCCCCCGCCCCGGCCACGCCGACCTGGTGGGGATGCTCAAGTACGACACCAAGGACGCCCGCAACATTCTCGAGCGGGCTTCGGCCCGCGAGACGGCGGCCCGCACCGTCGTCGGTTACCTGGCCAAACAACTGCTGGGGAGCATCGACGTCACGGTGCTCAGCCATGTGGTGGCGATCGGCAAGGCCGTGTCGCTCTCCGAACGGCTCCCCGTCATCGAGGACCTTCCCGCCATCGATGCTTCCCAAGTCCGGGCCTTCGGTGCCGAAACCGAGCAGGCGATGGTCGCCGAGATCGAGCGGGCCAAGGCCGACCGGGACACGCTGGGCGGGGTGATGGAGGTGCTGGTCTACGGCCTGCCGCCCGGCGTCGGATCCCACGTGCATTGGGATCGGAAGCTCGACGCCAGGCTGGGGGAGGCGTTGCTCTCGATCCAGGCCATGAAGGCGGTCGAGGTGGGCGACGGGCTGGAGACGGCCCGCCGCCGGGGTTCCGAGGCGCACGACGAGATCTACTACGGGGACGATGGTTTCTACCGCAATACGGGCCGGGCGGGCGGCACGGAGGGCGGGATGACTACCGGACAACCCCTCCGGGTTCGGGTGGCCATGAAACCGCTCTCGACGGTGATGCGGCCCCTCCCCACCGTGGACGTGGTGACCAAGGAACCGCAGGTGGCCTTCCGGGAACGCTCCGACGTGTGCGCGGTGCCGGCCGCCGGGGTGGTGGCCGAGCAGATGACGGCGTACGTGGTTGCCCGGGAGCTCCAGCGCAAGTTCGGCGGGGACACCGTCGGCGACTTCGCGGGGAACGCCGCCGCCTATAGGGCCCGGCTCCGCTCGTTTTGATGGCCTCCTCGACTGTTCCCTCTACGTTTTCCTGAGGGCCGGCCGATGGGGAACCTCTGGCTCGTCGGCATGATGTGTTCCGGCAAGACCACGGTGGGCGGGCGCGCATCCGAGGCCCGCGCCACACCTTTCTTCGATGTGGACCGGCTGGTGGAGCTGCGGGCCGGGAAGTCCGTCGTGGACATATTCCGTCAGGACGGGGAGTCCGCCTTCCGGCGCTTGGAGGCGGCCGAGATCCGGCGCTTAGCGGACGATTCGCCGGGCGGCGGTGGCAGCAGCGGCGGCGGGGGCATGGTCGTCTCCACCGGCGGGGGGGCGGTGCTCGACGACCGGAACGTGGAGGCGATGCGCCGCACCGGGGCGGTGGTGTGGCTGGATGCCCCCGTTTCCGCTTTGGCGGCCCGGGTGGCGGGGGAGGAGCGGCCTTTGCTGGCCGGGGTGGACGCCCCCCGTTTTCTGGCGGAGATGCTCGACCGGCGGCGCCCTATGTATGAAGGGGCCGCCCACTACCGGGTCGACGCCGACCGTCCGGTTTCCGAAGTGGCCGCCGAGGTTTCCTGTTGCGCCCGGATCGCAGTCGGAGGCGCTTCGGAGATACTGATCGGGCCGGGCCTGACATCCCCTCTGCTTCCTCGGTCGTCCGGTCGCGAGCAGGCGGCGGTCATCACCCAGCCCGGCGCCATGCCGGCGGCCCGCCGGGTGATGGACCGGCTGCGGGCAGAGACAGACGCCGTGTTGATCGAAGTTCCCGACCGGGAGGAGGCCAAGACCGTTGGGACCTTGGGGATGCTCTACACCCGGTTGGCGGAGCTGAACCTCGGACGCCACGACACGATCGTCGGGGTGGGCGGCGGGGCGGTAACCGATCTGGCCGGGTTCGCCGCGGCGACCTGGCTGAGAGGGATCGAGTCCGTGCTGGTTCCCACCACCCTGCTGGGGGCGGTGGATGCGTCCATCGGTGGCAAGACCGGAATCAACGTGTCGGGCAAGAATCTGGTGGGGGCCTTCTGGCATCCGTCCCGGGTGTCGGTCGGCCTCGACACGCTGGCCGCTCTGCCCGAGGATCTGATCAGGGAGGGGGCGGCGGAGACGGTAAAGGCCGGTTTCATCGCCGACCCCGGGCTGGTGGAGCTGTTCACGGCCGACGGGATGTCTTTCCCGCTCGCCGAGGCGGTGAGGCGGGCGGTTGCCGTCAAGGCGGAGGTGGTCTCTTCGGACTTTCGCGAGGCCGGGCGCCGGGCGGTGCTCAACTTCGGCCATACGATCGGGCACGGCGTGGAGGCGGCGTGCGGGCTGGCGCACGGACACGCCGTTTCGGTGGGCATGGCGGCGGCGGCGGCCGTATCCGCGGACCGGTACGGGTTCGATCCGGGCGAGGTGCTGCTTCCGCTCGAACGGCTGGGCCTGCCCACCCGGATAGAGCAGGCCGACCGGGCCGAGATCCGCCGTCTGATCTCCCGTGACAAGAAGCGCACCGCGGCGGGATTGCGGATGGTTCTGTTGCGCGGGGTGGGGGATCCGGTGGTGGAGCAAGTGGACGAGGACGCCTTGGAGATCGGGTTTTCGGCGGTGGGTGTGTGTTGACGCAGGTACATGACCATGATCCGACGTCGCCTGGGGAGAAGACCTGGACCTCTGTGCGGATGCCCTCTATTTGGAGATAACCGGCTTATCTGTACGGTAAGGCGGGGAGGCTGGCGGCTTCGGTTATTTCTTCGGGGTGGACCAGGGCGGTCATTTCGGCGCCGGTCGTGGTTACGATTTTCACGGCCACCGGTTGCCCCGTAGGCGGGAAGGGCTGGGAGCGCATGCTGACGATCTTGTCGATCGCGTCTTTGTCGGCCTTCTTGCCCAGTTCTTTCATGAGGCGCTTGAGGTTCCGTTCCTTGCGGGCGGCGGGCAGGTAGGTGAGGGTCGAGAAGAACGACGCTCCGTCGTGGTCGGTGTCGATCATCCAGGCGGCGATCTGGTTCGGTCCTCCGGCAACGACGCCGCCGGTCGCCGGGTCGTAGGTGTCGTAGCCGATCACCTCCACCGACACCCGCCCGTCCGGTTCGGGATGGAGGATGAGGTCGGGCTCGCCCAGCATGGTGAAGGATTCATCGCCGGGAGCGTCGGCGAGCTGGGTGATCTGCAGGTCCCGGTTGGCCTGGACTTTGAGCACCTCTACGTCGCGGTAGGCGGTTTCGATGCCGGGGGTGAACGCCCATCCCACCACGATCAGATGCTTCACGTCGGGCAGGTGTTTCTTGGCTTCGTTGGCGGCGAGGGCGGCCTGCTGGCCGGTCACCGTGGCGTCGGGGGAGGCCAGCATCACCGCTGCCAAGAACTCGTCCTCTCGGTTGGGGGACTGGCAGAGAGCCCCGTGGGTGGTGAGCTTCCCGGTGGGCCATGGTTCCAGATCGACGACCTCCAACGCCTGCCGCCCGAACGCCGTTTTCACCGTTGCGCCCATCAGCCGTTCCACCAGGTTGGCCTGTGTTTGGGCGGCGGCCGTTCCCAGATCGTCGGGCCCGGCTTCGGGTTCGTGGAACGGGACGTAGGCGTAGGGCGATTCGGCCTCTACCGTAAAGGGTGAGCACACCCGCAACACCGAGCGGTCGTGCTTCGGTTTGTCCACCAGGTAGATGGTGTTCTCCGGGTCGTCCACCTTGTCGTAGGCGAGGGTGGCGGCGGAGACGCGTTGGATGGTTTTATACACGAACCCCACCGAAGGGTCGGCGGATCCCGGTATGTCGGAGTCGACCTCCCACCAGGGGTGGACTCCGGTGAGGACGCGCTGGCGGGCTATGGAGATTGAAACGGGGGAGGTATCGCAGGTGATCCACCGTCGTCCCCAACGCTCGGCGGCATCCGCCGTTACTCCCGATCCGCAGGTAGGGTCGAACACCAGGTCGCCCGGGTCGGAAGCCATCAGGATGCACCGCTCCACTACCGAGGCGGCAGTTTCGACTACATAACGTTTTGCGCCGGGCTGTGGACGTTTGACTGTATGCCACACGTTGTCGATGCGATGGCCTGGTACCTCGTCTTCATACCACTTCCAATGGAGGCGTCGGCCTTCAACATCGAGTCGTCCTAGTTGGGCGAGTCGGTCCATGCCGCTAAGGCCCTGCTCCCCCGTAGGAGAGGACTCTCCACTGGCGCGTGGCCCCATACCACCCCTTCCATTGGGGAGTGTTCGCTCCTCAGGAGTGGACACTCTCCACTGGCGCGTGGCCCCTGAGTGGTATCTGACCCCATCATACTCATACCAACCCGTTCGCCCGGTATTTGATGCCCCTTGGGAGGTGAGGTTCATTCGTCTATAAATACGTGCCCCTGCAGGTAGATTCTCGTCGGGTTCTTTCCTTTCATATCGAGTTAGTTTACGGGTAGTACCATCTGGGAGCTCCACCATGACATAAGAGGCGAAGTGTTTGACGACTTCTGCTCGTGAAAGGGGTACATAAAGTTGTCTATACTTGACCTTTTGGCTGTCCTTGGTATACCAAAGCAGATAGCTGGCTGATTCGGGTAGGTATCTTGAAGATGAACCTCCTGTGGGCCGCCAGGTTATGGTGGCCATCTTGTTTTCGTGGCCGAACACCTCGTCGCAAACCACTGCCAGTCGATGAACATGATCGTCTCCGATCTGGAGGAACAGCGACCCGCTTTCTGCTAATAGTTCGCGTATGAGCACCAGCTTTACATATATGGCGTCCAGATATGAGTGGATGCCGTTGCGGTAGCTGTCTCGGAAGGCGGTGACAGAGGCAGGATCGCCGACCGGCACGCCGTCCCCTTTGTTGCTGACGTTGAGGTTGTTGGTAGAAGGTTGGAAGTTACTTCTATATCCTATTCCGTAGGGAGGGTCGAAGTAGACCACCTGTACTTGACCTGCGAGGTCTTCACGGGCCAGCAACGAGGACATTACGCGAGCCGATTCACCATGTATGAGGCGGTTCTGCCAATGACCCCGGTGCCGGTAGTACTCGAAGGCGGAATGGTCGGCGGGCAGGCCGTTGAAATCATCGAACAGGTTGGGGGTTACCCCTGCTTCGGGTCGGGTCAGCTGGTTGACGAAGGCGGTGGGCAGGACCTTCTCACGGATCGACAGCACCGGAGCGTCGAAGGTATTCTGGTCGTCGGCAGGGTCGCGGTTCCAGAAGAGAGTTGGATCAGTATTCGCATTCTCCGGGGGGGGGGGTGGTAACTGATAGGGGCGGCTTCGTCACCCGAGGCGCTTGCTTCTTCGGTGGGAAGGTTCACGCGGGACGCTTCCTGATGCCGGTAGGAACGCAGGGGTTTCGTTCGCTGTTTCCTTCTCCGTGCCACGGTGTCCTCCGTTCAATCAGTATCGCGGATGGCTTTATCGAGGTCGGTTCTGACCCGTTGGGTTTCGTTCAGCTCCACCAATCCCCATCGGCGCAGTTCCGGGTCGATCGCCTCTGTTTTGGCCACCGAGGGAATCCAGTGCTCGATTACGAAACGTTTCTTGTGTTCCCACTTGGGGTCAGGGCGGCCCTTGCCTTCGATGATCAGGTTGAGTCCGTTGTCGAGCCTGGCTGCGAAGTCGGGAGTGTAGAGGTGCCAAACTCCGTCCGAGCGGTAGGGGATCGTCCAGCCCAGCTGAAAGTTGCGCGCCCAAGCCGTTACCCGCGGGTGCCGGTCGAGCTGCCGGGCGCATTCCAGTTCGAGTCCGCTGTGGCAGGCGGCCAGGTTTAGTTCAGAGTGTGCAGTTTCATGTATGTAACTCAGCGTGGTCTCGAAGCGCACCTCGTCGGTGTCGCTCAGGGGAGGGAGTGCGAGCTTGGCCACCTGGATAGCGCCGCCTTTTGGAGTGGGGCGGCAGGCGGTCAGTATGCGGTCTACTACCTCCTCACGGTGGTCGGCTCGCAACAGCAGCATGGGGTCGTCTTCGGCTATGGAGATATGTGGATGGGATATCCATTGCTCAACGGCTCGGTAGGCGCCGCGGAAGAGTCCGCTCCGTCTATGGCCTGCCGCATCACCGTTGCTGAACACAAACCGGCGCACCACCATTGCCGCCAGGGTTGCCTTGGCGGTCTTCAGACGGGTGTCTTGGCGGCTGATCTCGATGATTTTCTCCTCGCCTGCCACCCCTGTGATCAACGTCATGGTGGGTATGTCACCTACGTCCACGGAGTAGGGCTCCACCAGGTCGGGGTGGAAGGTCAGGCCGTCCTGGGGCGGGATGGTCATGTACTGCTCCACCAACGGGAAGGTGATCCGGCGGTCTTGGCGGCCCGGTACGGTCTTCACGATGTGGATGGGTTTCGGCTCGGGCGGCTCGGGATCGATGGGGCCGGAAGGCATGAACTCGAAAGGTATCCCCACCACGTCGGCGTACTCGGGGTTGAGCAACCGGCGTATCCGTCCGCCGTCGTCGATCTCCCGCCAGTTCTCGTAGTCGACCCGGCGGAGCGCCCGACCCGTCACCTGTTCGCACAGCAGCTGGGTTCCGAAGCGGCGGTAGCCGAGTACGTGGGTGACGGTGCGGGTGTCCCAGCCCTCGGTGAGCATCGACACCGACACCACGCAGCGCACCCGCTCGCCCGGCCGGTCCGGTTTGCCGACCGTGTTCATCATCCGCCGCATCGCCATGACCGGATCGGCGGCTCGGTCGTCGAACCGGCCTACCTGGTCTTTCACCAGCTTGGCGAATTTGCCGGTGAGTTTCTCGTCGGTGTCGAGCTTGGAATGGACCAGCAGGGTGCGGGGATAATCTTTCCAGCCGCTCCCGTCGTCCCGGACGTTGGAGAAGAGCGGGAGTTCTCCCGGCCTGAAGGAACCGTCGCGCCCTTCGGCGCCGGCGATCCAGTCGTAGAGGGCGGCGGCGTTGGCGATGGTGTTGGCCACCACGATCATCACCGGCGGGGTCTTGGTCTCCGCTTTCTCCCAAGTTCGGAAGGAGCGTTCGTAGTCGGCGTACAGGGCCGACATGGCGCCATCCAACGGTTCCTGCAGCGGTTCGCCGTTCGCTTTGATGCGCTTGTGATGCGAGTTGCCGTACAGGTTGCGCCATACGGTCTGGTCGGCGGAGGCGTCGTCGTCGCAGGGCACCCGCGGCACCTTGACCAGCCCCGACTCGATCGATTCCATCAGCCCGAAGTCGGACACCACCCATTCGAAGAGCCGGGGTCGCGCCTTGGAAGTGGTGTCGATCCACATGGGGGTGGCGGAGAAGTCGTATACGACGCTCGCTTGGCCGCGGCGGTCGTCCATCCGTCCGAGGTGTCCGGCGTCCCGCAGGGCGCGAATGGCGTTGAACCAGACGGCCGCCGCCTTGGAGTCGACGTCCTTTCCGCCCTTGTGACCCTTCTGGCCTGGAAGCCAGCAGTGATGGGCCTCGTCGTTGATCACCACCAGGTCGCCGTAGGCGGAGGAAGGGCGGATCAGATCCCTGAGCACTCGTTCGGCGGCGGCTTGGCGCGACTCGCGGCCGGTGTCGTAGTCGACCTCCAGCAGCTTGCGGGCGTGTCCTGTGGCGCCGAGCAGGTCGCGGGGCTGGAAGGCCTGCCAGTTGACGACGGCCACCTTCGCCCGGTTGAGACTGCGGCGCAGCGGCCCCGGCGGGACCAGCCCGTATTCGTCGTAGATGTTGTCGGGGTGGGTGGGGCGCAGCACCGCCAGGCGGTCGCGGACGGTGAGGCCGGGGGCGATCACGGCGAAGCGCTGGCCGTGATGCAGGTTCCGGCTTCGGGAAGTGCGGACGGCGTTGAGGGTCTGCCAGGCGATCAGCATCGCCATGACCACCGTCTTGCCGGTGCCGGTGGCCTGCTTGACGCAATGGCGGACGATCCCGTCGTTGTACCTGCGGGACAGTTCCTCGATGCTTCGGCGTTCCGGCGTCCCTCGGGTGGCGACCTCCCGCAACCAGATCAGGGTTTCGATGGCTTCCTGCTGGGCGAAGAACGGCTGCTTCCGGCATTGCTCGCCGTCAGCCCAGTGGCGCAGGAGCTGCCCGGTGACGCGGGTGGCGCCCGGATAACCGTTGTTTCGCCAAGTCTTCACCTTGCCCCGGATGGCGTTGATGGTCTCGTTCAGGTCCTGGGTGGTCAGCTCGAGAGCGATCTGCGGATCGGAGTCCTTGGCGTCTTTGGGCGTGGACCGGACCGCCATGGATGGACGGCGGCCCGGCACGGGAAGGCGGCCCTTCATCGCCCGGCCCAGCCGATCCAGCCCCCAGTACCGGTCCGGTTCTTCGTAGGGGGAGCACAGCACCGGGTCTTGCGACGGGTCGTTGCCGACCCGGGTTGCCCTGCCGTTTTCGCTCATGTCCTACATGATGCCAGATGGCGGTGACATTTCCTGGACACGGGTGAGCGGCGAGTCGGGACCGGTTGGGAAAGGCTTTACAATGAGGGCATGGTCTCCACCAACGATGTCAAGTCGGGTATGGCGCTCGATCTCTCCGACGGGCTGTTCCAGATCGTCGAGCACCAGCATGTGAAGCCGGGCAAGGGCCGGGCGTTCGTCCGCATGAAGCTCAAGAACCTGCGCTCGGGGGCGGTGGTCGACCGCACCTTCCGCGCCGACGAAGATGTGCCGCAGGCCATGATCGACCGGCGGGACCACCAATACCTGT
The DNA here is from genome assembly GCA_958295745.1 of uncultured Acidimicrobiia bacterium. Classification (GTDB taxonomy): domain Bacteria; phylum Actinomycetota; class Acidimicrobiia; order Spongiisociales; family Spongiisociaceae; genus CATQHD01. Next base: position 1,816,870 of record OY282370.1, read on the forward strand.
ACCGGGACGACCTCGGCTACCACTTCATGAACCTGGAGACCTATGCCCAGTTCGCCTTGGCGGAGGAGGATGTCGGGGAGGCCAGAAACTACATCACAGAGGGCGCCACCGTGATGCTTCCCCTCTACCAGGACTTTCCGATCGGGGTGGAGCTGGCGGCCTCGGTCCGGCTCGAGGTGACCGGTGCCGAGCCTGCGGTCAAAGGCGACCGGGTGTCGGGCGCCACCAAGCCGGTCACGTTGGAAACCGGGCTGGTCGTTCAAGCGCCGCTCTTCGTTGAAGCCGGCGATGTCATCAAGGTAGATACCCGCTCCGGTGCCTACATCTCCCGGGTGTGAGCGCCGGCCCCCCTTTTCCGATGAAAGAACACGTGTCGCGGGACCGGGTGCTCGAAGCTCTCTACCAGGCCGATCTGCGCGAGTCCGCCGATCCGGCCGAGGGCTTGCAAGGCCGCAACCGGAGCTATGTGGAGGGGGCCTGGAGGGACGTCGAAGATCTGGACAGCCGGATCGAGGCGGTATCCGAACACTGGTCGGTGTCGAGGATGGCCGTCGTGGATCGGGCCATCCTGCGCCTGGCGTTGTACGAGCTCCTCAACGAGCGGACCCCGGCGGCGGTGGTGCTCGACGAGGCGGTCGAGCTGGCCAAGCGGTATTCGACCGAGAAGAGCGGCGCTTTCGTCAACGGGGTGTTGGCCGCCCTAGCCGCAGAGGTGAGGAGCGGCGAGATCCGTCCCGGACAAGGCTAGAGAAGGGTGGATCGGGCGACAGGTTTCAGTCTTCGGTCCCTCCGGGCCTCCGCCAAGCCATAGCGTGGGCGGCGCCTAGGACGAGGGCTATCGCCAGGATACGCACCCGCCATGCGCCGTACAGATCGATCCCGAGCGGCTCGTCGAGGGACCACCCGCCTGCTCCCATGAGCGCCACCGCCGCCGCAGCCGCCGCCAGGGTGATGACGTACTCGTAGCCCTCTCCCTTGTTGAAGATGAAGAAACCGTTGGACCGGTGATGGGTCAGGTACGCCACCAGCATCAGGGCCGCCGCCCCCGCCGCGGCTATGGATGTCAGCAGGCCCAAGATCAGCCCAGCCCCGACGGCGATCTCGACCCACGAAGACAGCAACGCCTGGTAACGAGGGGCCCGCCACCCCAGACGTCCGAACCAGCGGGCGGTTCCATCGAAGTTGCGAAGGTGGTTGACCCCGTGGAGGGTCATCACCACCCCGATCCACACTCGCAGGATCAACAGCCCGAGATCGGCGACATCCATGTCGTCCGATGTTAGATGTTCTTCGCCTCGGTGCGGGTAGGGATATCTTGCTATTGTCGTGACATGGCGAACCTGCAGGTCAGGAACATACCTGACACCCTTCACGAGCGCTTGCGCCGCTACGCAAGCATCAACAGTTGCACTATCAGCGCAGCAGTACTCACTGCCGTGGAGCGAGAGCTAGCGATGTGGGAGTGGCGCGAACATATGGCCGTCCGCCCCGAGACCGACCTCGGTGTGGAGGCGGCCGCCCTGATCGCCGAAGAACGCTCACAACGTAGCCGCGAGAGCGGGAGTTTCTGTCAGCACACGCAGGCCGCGTCGGCGACCGGTTGATTGCGGGCTGTTCCTCGAGAGGTCCTTGCTGCTACCCCTCTAGCTGTTTCAGGTATTCGGTGCCCTTGGCTGTTGAGCGGTAGCGTTGGAGGCGGCTTCGGGGTTTGTCTGGGATGGTCATTTCGATCAGGCCTGATCGTAGGGCGGGTACTAGATAGGCTTCGCGGAAGTGCTTGATGTCTTTCAAGCCGAGCAGCCTTCTTAGTTGTTGACTGGTCATTTCCCCTGAAATCACATTGAGTAGCTTGACTTCCCCGGTGACTTCCCCGGGTGAACTCAGGGGGTTCCTGGTTTCTTCAGATGACTTCCCCGGTCGGTTGACTTTGGGGGTTGACTTGGGGGGTTGACTTTGGGGGTTGACTTGGGGGGTTGACTTGGGGGGTTGACTTGGGGGGTTGACTTCCCCGGTGACTTCCCCGGTGGTCTTGGTCGCCGTATGTGAGCGCACTTCGGGGTTGGGTCGAAAGACGACGGTAAAGAAGCTGTTGGCCTCGAACTCCGGCAACGGGCAGTCCTGTTCCCGGGCGTCGTTCTGGATACGCCGGATTCCGGTGCCCGCCTTCTCGATGAAGTCGATGCGGTGGAGCAGATCGGCGAGTAGCGGATTGCGCCTGATGCTCTTGTGGCCGAGCTCGGCCATGGTGATACCTTTGGGCAGGCTACCGGGGCTGACCACTTCGATCCGGTCGGGGTAGAGCTCGACGAAGACGTTGGCGCCTTCTATGAACCAGTCCCGGTGCATGACCGCGTTGGTGATGGCCTCCCGCAACGCCTTCATCGGGTACTCGGGGATGTTCTGCCTCCTCAGGCCCTCGATCCGGTAGGCGAGGCGGGTGTTGCGCTCGATGAACCGCATCGACTCCTCGATGTCGGCCGCGATCCCGCCGTTGAAGTCCTTGCGATCCAGGATGTGAACCTTGTTGGGGTCGCGCGCCAGCAGGCAGGTGATGTACGCCTGCGAGAAGAACCGCCGCACCTCCTTGGCGAAAAACAACACGCCCGCGTTGCGGAACAGCAATCGGTCGCCGTCCTGCTCGGCGGCTTCGATGTTCGTCAGTACATCCTCGACGGGCGGCCGGCCGGTGATGCCGGACATCTCCAGCCAGGTTCTGTACTTGTCGAAGTCGAAGTCATCGGGGTACTTGAAGCGCGGACAGGGGGTGAGGTCGAACCGGATCACTCCCTCGCTTCGGAAGAAGTTGCGTATTTCGTCTCTGCTGAGCTTTTGGGTCATGGCGCCCTGACGCCAGAAGAAACCATCGCTGCACTGCACCGGCTTGCCGTCGCTTTCCCGAACATGGACGACGATCACCTCATTCACCGGTTCCACCACGATTTTTACCGGAGGATCACAGTTGTGTGCGATGTTCTGGATCCGAGCGCGCAGGGCGTTGGAGTCCTGAACCCCGGCCACCGCGCCGTTGTCGCTTACCCCCAAGAGGATCCTGCCGCCGATAGTGTTGGCCAAGGCCGCCATCTCTCTCGCCAACGAGGACGAGAGTCTCTCCTTGAACTCGAGGGTTGCGCCCTCACCCTGCTGGATGAGCATTGCGAGGTCGGCAGGAGTCATGTCGCTTCTCCCAACCTCGGGCGGCGTGAGTTCGTCAGGAGGCGGCGGGTTCGTACCATCCGGAGCCGAAGATGAGGCCGTCATGGCGGATGACCCAGGAGTGTTTTTGTTCTAGTTGGTCGGTGGCTGGGTTGCGCCGGACGTAGTCCACCCATCTGCCTGACTCGGTGGCGTCGGATAGTTCTTGGCCGTAGTTTTTGCCGTTGACGTCGATGCGGGTGGTTGTCTTGGTTCCTACTCGTTCTGGGTTGGGGGCTAGGGCGATGGTGGTTCCGTCTTCGATGATGAAGATGTACCAGGGGCCGTCGATGCTGTCGGTGGAGTTGTAGTGGTCGATGGTTGCTTGGCGGCCGTCTTGGTTGTAGCGGTTGATGGCTTGTTGTACGAAGTATTGGGTGTAGGCGGGTGGGTCGGCTTTGGTGGGCGGTGCCGGGGCTTCGTCTTCGTACCATCCGGAGCCGAAGATGAGGCCGTCTCGTTTTATCACCCAGGAGTGTTTCTGTTCTAGTTGGTCGGTGGCTGGGTTGCGCCGGACGTAGTCCACCCATCTGCCTGACTCGGTGGCGTCGGATAGTTCTTGGCCGTAGTTTTTGCCGTTGACGTCGATGCGGGTGGTTGTCTTGGTTCCTACTCGTTCTGGGTTGGGGGCTAGGGCGATGGTGGTTCCGTCTTCGATGATGAAGATGTACCAGGGGCCGTCGATGCTGTCGGTGGAGTTGTAGTGGTCGATGGTTGCTTGGCGGCCGTCTTGGTTGTAGCGGTTGATGGCTTGTTGTACGAAGTATTGGGTGTAGGCGGGTGGGTCGGCTTTGGTGGGCGGTGCCGGGGCTTCGTCTTCGTACCATCCGGAGCCGAAGATCAGGTTGTCGTGGCGGATGACCCAGGAGTGTTTCTGCTGGTTTTGGTCGGCGGCCGGGTTGAGGAACACGTAGTCGACCCATCTCCCGACTTCGGTGGCGTCGGCTATCTGCTGTCCGCTGGTTTGGCCGTAGACGTCGGTTGTGTGGGTGATGTTGGTGTTGCGCAGATCGGGTCGGGTGGCGTGGGCGATGATGTTTTCGTCTTCGATGATGAAGATGTACCAGGGGCCGTCGATGCTGTCGGTGGAGTTGTAGTGGTCGATGGTTGCTTGGCGTCCGTTTTGGTTGTAGCGGTTGATGGCTTGTTGTACGAAGTATTGGGTGTAGGCGGGTGGGTCGGCTTTGGTGGGGGGTGTTGGGGTTTCGTCTTCGTACCATCCGGAGCCGAAAATCAGGTTGTCGTGGCGGATGACCCAGGAGTGTTTCTGGCGGTTCTGGCCGATGGCGGGGTCGAGGAACACGTAGTCCACCCACCTGCCGGCTTTGGTGACGTCGGCTATCTGCTGCCCGTAGGGCTTGCCGTAGATGTCGGTGCGGTAGGCGCTGCCGGTGCCGATCCGTTCAGGCAGGGTGGCGTGGACGATGACTTCGTCGTCTTCGACGATGAACATGTACCAGGGGCCGTCGATGCTGTCGGTGGAGTTGTAGTGGTCGATGGTTGCTTGGCGTCCGTTTTGGTTGTAGTGGTCGATGGCTTGTTGTACGAAGTATTGGGTGTAGGCGGGTGGGTCGGCTTTGGTGGGGGGTGTTGGGGTTTCGTCTTCGTACCATCCGGAGCCGAAGACGAGGCCGTCGTGGCGGATGACCCAGGAGTGTTTCTGGCGGTTCTGGCCGATGGCGGGGTCGAGGAACACGTAGTCCACCCATTCACCTGCCTCGGTGGCGGCGGCTAGCTGCTGTCCGCTGGGTTCGCCGTAGACGCCGGGTGTGTGGGTGATGTTGGTGTTGCGCAGATCGGGTCGGGTGGTGTGGGCGATGATGTTTTCGTCTTCGACGATGAACATGTGCCACTGGCCGTCGATGCTGTCGGTGGAGTTGTAGTGGTCGATGGTTGCTTGGCGTCCGTTTTGGTTGTAGTGGTCGATGGCTTGTTGTACGAAGTATTGGGTGTAGGCGGGTGGGTCGGCTTTGGTGGGGGGTGTTGGGGTTTCGTCTTCGTACCATCCGGAGCCGAAGACGAGGCCGTCGTGGCGGATGACCCAGGAGTGTTTCTGGCGGTTCTGGCCGATGGCGGGGTCGAGGAACACGTAGTCCACCCATTCACCTGCCTCGGTGGCGGCGGCTAGCTGCTGTCCGCTGGGTTCGCCGTAGACGCCGGGTGTGTGGGTGATGTTGGTGTTGCGCAGATCGGGTCGGGTGGTGTGGGCGATGATGTTTTCGTCTTCGACGATGAACATGTGCCACTGGCCGTCGATGCTGTCGGTGGAGTTGTAGTGGTCGATGGTTGCTTGGCGGCTGTTTTGGTTGTAGTGGTCGATGGCTTGTTGTACGAAGTATTGGGTGTAGGCCGGTTCGTCCGACTTGGCGGGGGCGCGGCCCGCGGCGAGCAGAGCTTGGTTGCCCGCCCGCAAGTATGCCGATAGGTCGGCGCGGGTGGCCCCTTCCGGGAAGGCGCGGCCTATGACGGCGGCGGTATGGGCGGCGGTGACGGTCCGGTCGGGCCGGAAGGTTCCATCGGGGTAACCCAAGAACCATCCGCGGGCAGCGGCGTATCCGATGTCGGCCCCCCGTGCGTGGTCGGCGGGAACATCGGAGAACGTGGGTAGTTCTATGGTTGTGGCGGCGGGGGAGGCGAGGGCCTGGTTGCCCGCCCCTGCGTAGGTGGCCAGGTCGGCGCGGGTGGCCCCTTCCGGGAAGGCGCCGCGGACGGCGGCGATGGTCTGGGCGGTGGTGACGGTCTGTCCGGGCCGGAAGGTTCCATCGGGGTAACCCAAGAACCATCCGCGGGCAACCGCGTATTCGATGTCGGCCCGCTGCGGATGGTCGGCGGGAACATCGGAGGACCCGGAGTCCCCGTTCGCATAGCCGGCGCCCGCGGAGACAACGAGGAAGAGCGCGAGCGCGGCTGCGGGGAGTTTACGTTTCATCGGCAACACCTCTTGAATCAAATCCTGACTGGCCTTATTGAGCATACCAAAGACGGTTTGCATGCCAAAGACGGCTTGCAACGAGGGGGGCGGGTATGAAACCGCAGGAATATCTCTGATCGGATGCGCTCGGGACGGCGTGATTCACGGCGCCGCCGTCAGGAGGGGGATCTCCACCTCGCGGGGGTCCAGCCCGCCGTGGTAGCCGATCATGCGGCGGTCCATGTGGCCGGGGAGCAGCGCACATCCCTCGCGGGCCAGGAAGGCTCCGTCCGGTTTCTTCAGCGCCGCCGGCGGACTCAAGGGAATATGGTCGTCCTCCTCCGGTCCCCAGAGGGCCTCCAGGCTCTTAGCCGGATGCCAGACCGCGGGCAGGTCGGCGCCCAGTCCTTGGATCCGCTCGGCAGGCCCCCGTACATACAAGGATCGGGGATCCCCGTACAGGGTGAGCTCGGGGACGGCCCGGCGGGTCAGCCGGTGCTTGCCGGACTCGGCCACGGATACGAACCCGTGATCGGCGGTTCCGACCATCGCCGCGCCGGGCGGGAGGCGGACGGCGATCCGTTCCCATACGGCGGCCGCCTGGGAGAGGGCCCCGCGGTATTCGGGGCCGGCGGTCCCATGCATGTGGGCGGCCGCGTCCACCGCCGGAAAGTAGACGAACACCAGCCGATCGGGTGTCCGGGCCAGCCCCGCCGCGGCCATGACGAGCTGGTCGACGAGCGTGACCCCTTCGAAGCGGCACCCCCGGTACAGGGCCCTGGTGAGGGGGGTGTCCGTATAGCCGGCGGGCTGTATGGTTATCGGCTCGACCCCCGCCCTCCTGAGCCTCTCCCAGAGGTTGGGGGCGGGAAGCAAGCCGGACGTGTCGAAGCCCGCCGGACGGCCGGCGGCGTCGATCCATCGCAGGGAGTTCACCGGGGTGGGGAAGCCGGGCAGCAGGACGAAGTGCCCGATCAACCCGTGCCTGCGCGGGGGCAGGCCGGTGGCCACCGAGGCGAGGCTCACGGAGGTGGTGGTCGGAAAGGGGGCGTCTATCACCCCTCGCAGGTCGGCGGCCAGCGGCGCCGCGGCCGGATGATCCAGCTGATGGGCGCCGAGTCCGTCTATCAGGAGCAAGATGTAGGTCGCGGCCTCCGGGATCTGCCCGGCAAGACGGGCATGCAGCCCGGGGGCCGGAGAGGACCCGGTGAGCCGCCGTTCCAGCTCCGCCACCAGGTTGTTCAGCGATCCTCCGGTGTAGTCCGGCGCCCGGAGGTCGGATACGTCGGTCACACAGAGCACGGTAGCCGAGGGGAATTCATTCGGTGCGGGGTGGGCGCGTATACTCCATCCTGGTTCGGGGTTGTCGGAGACGCGGCCCCGGCCCCGCCCCTATGAGGCGGTATGAGGCGGTGAGAGCCGGCCGGAGACAGACAGGCATGTCAGCCGAACAGGCCGAGGGCAGAGAGACCCGTGAGCGAATACTTCCAGGACTATGTCGCCGTGGCGGCCTTCGCCGCTTTCGGCCTCGTCTTGGTGGTGCTCACCCTGGGCATCACCTACCTGGTGCGACCTTCCAATCCCACCAAGGAGAAGGTGACCACCTACGAGTGCGGCGTGGATCCGGTGGGCGAGGGCTGGAACCATACCTTCATCCGCTACTACATCTTCGGGTTGCTGTTCGTGGTGTTCGACGTGGAGGCGGTGTTCCTCTTCCCGTGGGCGGTCGCCGCCGAATCCCTTGGAGTGCCGGGGATGATCGCGGTCGTCATCTTCATCCTCACCCTGCTCGAAGGGTTGCTCTATGCGGTGCGCAAAGGGGTGCTCAAGTGGGAATGAGGGCGGCCGGGTGAGATCGTGGGCATAGTCGCCGAGCGCTTCGGCGGTCTCAAGCCGGTGTCCTGGCTGCTCAACTGGTCGCGCCGCTATTCGCTCTGGCTGTTCCAGTTCGGCCTGGCTTGCTGCGCCATCGAGATGATGGCCGCCTCCGGCCCCCGCTACGACTTCATGCGGTTCGGCATCATCCCCCTCCCCGCCTCTCCCAGACAGGCCGACCTGATGGTGGTGGCGGGCACGGTGACCGACAAGATGGCCCCCGCCATCAAACGCCTCTACGAGCAGATGCCCGACCCCAAATACGTGATCTCCATGGGTTCCTGCTCCAACTGCGGCGGCCCCTACTGGGACTCCTACTCGGTGACCAAGGGCGTGGATCAGATCATCCCCGTGGATGTATACGTGCCGGGCTGCCCGCCCCGCCCCGAGGCCCTGATGGAGGGGATCGTCCTGCTGCAGGAGAAGATCAGCAAAGAGGACGTGCGCGAGAAGTGGAAGCAGCGTGACCGCCGGCCCGTCTGAGACCGTTGCTGCGGAGGCCGCTGTTGCGGAGGCCGCCGACCCCTTGGCCGAGCTGGCCGGGCAGGTGGCCGCCGCGGTGGGCGGCCGGGCCGAGTACGCCCACGGAACCGCCAAGATACGGGTGGACGCCTCGGCCTGGAAGGAGGCCCTCACCGCCGCCCGCGACCGCTTCGGCCTGGTGTTCCTGTCGTGGTTGTCGGCCATCGACTGGTCCAACGAGACGGCGGTGGGCGACCCCCCCGACCCGCCGGTGGAGGAGCGCTACGAGATGCTCTGCGCCGTCTCCGACCTCGACGAGGGGAGGCTGGTGCTGTTCTCCGCCGACATCGGACGGGGCGATCCGTCGATCGACAGCCTCTGCGGCGTGTACCCCGGCGCCAACTGGCACGAGCGGGAGGCGGCGGAGATGTTCGGCATCGACTTCGCAGGCCATCCAGACCTCACCAAGCTCTACCTGCCCGACGGGTTCGAGGGGTATCCGCTGCGCAAGAGCTACCCGTTGCTGAGCCGCGAGGTCAAGCCCTGGCCCGGCAAGGTGGACGTGGAGGATATGCCCGAGGCGGGCCCCGATGCGGGCAATGGAACGAGGCCCTCGACCGAGAACCCGGGGGCATAGTGGACCGGATGCTGGCGCACCATCTGTCGGAGGCGGCGGTCTCGGTCGAGCTGGAGACCGAGGGCATGACCCTCAACATCGGCCCCCAGCATCCCTCCACCCACGGCGTGCTGCGCCTGGTGGCCACCATCGACGGGGAGCGGGCCACCGACGTGCGCCCGGTCATCGGCTACATGCATCGGGGGTACGAGAAGCTGGCCGAGGTGCGCACCTATCCCCAGATAACCACCATCGTCAACCGGATCGACTGGGTGTCAGGGTTCGCCAACGAGGTGCCTTTCATCGTGGCCGCCGAGCGCCTGATGGGGGTGGAGGCCCCGCCCCGCGCCCAGTGGATAAGGCTGGTGCTCACGGAGATGGCCCGCATATCGTCCCATCTGGTCTTCATGGCCTCCTACCCGTTGGAGCTGGGCGCCGCCACCCCTCTGTTCTTCGCCCTCCGTGAACGGGAACGGGTGCTGGACCTGCTCGAATCGGTGACCGGAGGCCGGTTCCACCCCAACTTCAACCGGATCGGCGGGGTCAAGCCCGTCTACGCCGCCGGGCCGGTGACCAAGAAGGCGGGCATGGACATCCCGGCCGCCTTCCTGGCCGAGACCCGGGACGCCATGGACAAGGTGGAATCCACCTGCGAAGAGATAGAGAACCTGGTGGCCGGCAACGAGGTGTTCCTGGCCCGCACCAAGGGGGTGGGGGTCATACCGGTGGAGAAGGCGGCTTCCTACGGGGTGTCGGGACCCAACCTGCGGGCCTCCGGATGCGGTTTCGACCTGCGCAAGACCTCCGACTACCTGCCCTACGACGGGTTCGACTTCGACATCCCCACCGGGGAGAACGGCGACTGCTGGGACAGGTGGTGGGTGCGCCTCGAGGAGATACGGCAGTCGGCCCGCATCATCCGCCAAGCCATCGACGGCATACCGTCCGGGCCCCTCCAGGCCAAGGTCCCCCGGATCATCAAGGTTCCGGCCGGGGAGACCTACGTGCGCGCCGAGAATCCGAAGGGAGAGATGGGCTACCACCTGGTGTCCTTGGGCGGCCTCGGCCCCTACCGGTTGAAGATACGCTCGGCTTCCTTCTCCAACCTGTCCATCCTTCCTTGGATTCTGCAGGGCGCCCTGGTGCCCGACTTCATCGCCATCATGGGATCGATCGACTTCGTGCTGGGAGACGTGGACCGATGACGGGGCTGGTACCGATGACGGGGCTGGTCTTCTGGGCGGAGCTGGGCATAAAGATGGCCGTGGCGGCGGCGGCCGTGCCGGCCATCGGGATGGTGATCGGCTACGCCGAGATGAAGCTGTCCGCCCACATGCAGAGCCGGGTGGGGCCCTACTTCGCCGGCGGGCGCTACGGATGGGCCCAGCTGATCGCCGACGGGGTCAAGTTCATCCAGAAGGAGGACATCATCCCCGCCGAGGCCGACCGCCCGGTCTTCAAATGGGCGCCCGCCCTGGTCATGCTGGGAACGATGGCGCTCTTGGTGGTCATCCCCCTCCACCCTTCCCGCTACGGCATGGTGCGCGACCTCGACGTGGGCATCTTCTACGCCCTGGCCGTCTCTTCGGTGAGCACCATCGGGGTGCTGATGGCCGGATGGTCCTCGGCCAACAAGTATTCGATGATCGGCGGGCTGCGGGCCGCCGGGCAGCTCATCGCCTACGAGCTGCCCTTGGTGCTCGCCACCGTGGGGGTGGTGATCCAGGCCGGCACCATGTCGATGCAGGGGATCGTCCAGGCGCAGGTGGCGCAGAGCTGGCCCTTCATGCTCACCCAGTTCGTGGGTTTGGCCATCTTCATGACCGCCGCCCTCGCCGAGCTGACCCGGCTGCCCTTCGACATGCCCATCGCCGAGTCGGAGCTGGTGATGGGCTACGTGACCGAATATTCGGGGTTCCGGTTCCTGTTCTTCTTCCTGGCCGAGTTCGCCAACATGTTCTCGATGTCGGCCATCGCCGTCACCCTGTTCCTGGGCGGATACGGTTTCTGGGGCATTCCCACCGACACCCTGCTCTCGCCGCTCATCGTGTTCGCCAAGGTGGGCATACTTGTATTCATCATGATCTGGCTGCGCTGGACGCTGCCCCGGTTCCGGGAAGATCAGCTCCAGACGCTGGCCTGGAAATGGTTGATCCCGATCTCGATCGTCAACATCATCGTGACGGCCGTCCTGAAGGTGGTGGTATAGATGAAGCTCTCCGGTTTGCGCAACCTGCGGCCCCCCAAGTTGGGGATTCTCTCCGGAATGCGGGTCACCTTCACGACCATGCTCCGGACCTGGGCTTTCAACCTGAGCGGCGGGAAGGTGGGGCTGCGGTCGACCGTCAACTATCCGAAGATCAAGGAGATGCCGGTGCCCAGGGCCCGGGGGGTCATCGCCCTCGAACAGGATGCCTGCACCGTATGCATGCTGTGCGCCCGCTCCTGCCCCGATTGGTGCATATACATCGAGGGCCACAAGGAGATCAAGCCCCCGTCCCGGCCGGGGGGGCGCCCCAGGGCCCGCGCCACCCTCGACCGTTTCGACATCGACTATGCGCTGTGCATGTACTGCGGGATCTGCGTGGAGGTCTGCCCGTTCGACGCTCTGTTCTGGACCCCCGAATACGAGTATTCGGAGTACGACATGGGCCCGATGATGCATGACATGGACCGGCTCCAGGACTGGATGAAGACCGTGCCCGAAGGCCTGGGGGCGCAGTCGTGACCTCCGCCGCGGCCGCGGTCCGCTCCGCCGGGCGCCCCCCTGCCGCCCCGTCCGCAGGAACCGCGGGAGGCGGGCCGGTATGACCTTCTCCGACTGGCTGGCCGAACCCGTCAACTGGGCCTTCCTGGCCTTGGCGTTGCCTATGACGGTGGCCGCCGTGCGGGTGGTGACCAGCCGCAACGTGGTGCATGCCGCCCTGTTCCTGGTGCTTACCCTGGCCGCCTCCGCCGGTCTGTTCATCCTGTTGTCCGCCGAGTTCGTTGCCTGGGTGCTGGTACTGGTCTACATCGGGGCGGTGATCGTGCTGTTCCTGTTCGGCATCATGATCACCCGGGCGCCTATCGGGAGGGAGACCGACCTCAGCCATGCCGGCCGGTGGCCGGCCGCCCTGGCCTCCCTGGCGGTGCTGGCCCTCACGCTGTGGCTGATCACGGCGGTCTCCGGCCAGGTCGAGGGCTTCGACGGCCCTCTCCCCGCGGTGGGCGTCGCCACCGACTCCGCCATCCTCGGGGAGGGCTTCATCATGCGGTACCTGATCCCGTTCGAGGCGGTGGGGTTCATTCTGCTGGCCGCCTTGATCGGCGGCATCACCCTGGCGCGCAAGGACCTCACGCCGGCCGAGGAAGAAGAGGCGGAGCGGGTATGACACGGGGCTTTGCCGGGGTGTCGGGCGATGGGGGCCCGGCCGTGATCGGGGGCCGGCCGTGATCCTCACCCAGTTCCTGGTGCTCGGAGCGGTGCTGTTCTCCCTCGGCATCTACGGGCTGCTGTCCCGCCGCAACGCGGTCACCGTCCTGCTGGCGGTGGAGCTGATGCTGGCGGCGGTCAACATCAACTTGGTGGCCTTCGAGGCCTTCTGGAACACGCCCGCCGCCCACGGCCAGATCTTCGCCATCTTCGTCATCACCATCGCCGCCGCCGAGGTGGGCATCGGCCTGGCCATCATCCTGCTGGTGTTCCGCAACCGGGCTTCGGGCAACGTCGACGAGCTGGACCTGCTGAAATGGTGACAGCCTCCGCCGCCGCGGCCGCCCCGCTGTTCCTGGCCGCCGGGGAGGAGCACGCACCCGAGCTGGCGGCGGGCGGGTTCTTCGCCGGGGGCGCCTGGATCATGCTGGTACTTCCGTTCGCGGCGTTCCTCGGGATCGTCCTGTTCGGCAAGCGCATGCGGAAGCAGGGCGCCGAGCTGGCGGTGGGGGCGATGGGGGTCAACCTGCTGTGGGCCTCGGTGCTGTTCGTCCAGAACATGTTGGGGGGCATACACAGGGAGGTGAACCTCACCATCGCCGACATCGGGCGGCTGGGCGGCGTGGACCTGTCGTTCGAGCTGGGCTTCGTGGTGGACGGGCTGTCGATCATGATGTACTGGGTGGTGGCCTTCGTGGGCTTCCTGGTGTTCGTGTACGCGGTGGGCTACATGGAAGGGGATGTCCGGGTTCCCTGGTTCTTCGCCTCCCTGTCCCTGTTCGCCGGTTCGATGCTGGTGCTGGTGGGGGCGCCCAACCTGATCCAGCTGATCATCGGCTGGGAGGGGGTGGGCCTTGCCAGCTACCTGCTGATCGGCCACTACTGGGAGCAAAAGGAGAACAGCGACGCCGCCGTCAAGGCCTTCCTCACCAACAAGGTGGCCGATGTGGGCCTGATCCTGGGCGCCATCCTGATCGGGGTGTCGCTGGGCGGGTTCCGGTTCTCCGACCTGTCGAGGGCGGCGGCCGAGCACAGCCATGCGCTCGAAGGGGTGGCCTTCGCCGGAGGGCTGCTGCTGTTCCTGGGGGCGATGGGCAAGTCGGCCCAGTTCCCGCTGCATGTCTGGCTGCCGGACGCCATGGCCGGCCCCACCCCGGTCTCGGCCCTCATGCACGCCGCCACGATGGTCACCGCCGGCATCTACCTGATGGCCCGCACCTTCCCGCTCTACCAGAACCTGGCCGCCGAGGCCCGTCAGTGGATGATCCCGATCGCGGTGATCACCCTGTTCGTGCTGGGGTTCTTGGCGCTGACGGCCAACGACCTCAAGCAGGTGCTGGCCTATTCGACCGTCTCGCAGCTGGGCTACATGATGGCGGCGGTGGCGGCGGGCGGATACACGGCCGGGCTGTTCCACCTGTTCACCCACGCCTTCTTCAAGGCCCTGCTGTTCCTCGGGGCCGGATCGGTCATCCATGCGGTCCATTCCAACAACATGAGCGACATGGGGGGCCTGCGCCGCAAGATGCCGGTCACCTTCTGGACCTTCGTGGTCGGTTCTCTGGCGCTGGCCGGGGTGATCCCCCTGGCCGGGTTCTGGTCGAAGGACGAGATACTGGCCACTCTGAGCCACGAGGGTTACACCGCGTTCATGTGGGTGGCCGTGGCCGGGGCTTTCGTGACCGCCTTCTACATGACCCGGGCGGTGGCCCTCACCTTCTTCGGGACGTATAAGGGGCATGGCCATCCGCACGAGTCCCCCCGGATGATGACCGGGCCGCTGGTGGCGCTGGCGGTTCCCACCGTCATCGCCGGTTTCTTCAACATCCCCGGCGTGTCGTGGGGTCCGATCGGCAACTTCACCGAATGGGTGGGGGCCCGGGTGGTGACGATGGGGGACTACCACCCGTCGGCCATCGAATGGGATCTGGCCGCCTACGGACTGGCGGCGGCGCTGGCCGGCATCGCCCTGGGCTGGTGGCTGTTCTCGCCGGAGGCCGAGACCCAGGCGGCCCGGGACCGGCTGGAGATACCGGTGCTGTACCCCCTCCTGCGCCGCAAGTACTACATCGACCACCTGTACATGCATGGGGTGGTGAACCCGATAAAAGGCCCCCTGGCCAGGGGGGTGGATTGGGTGAACGGCCATGTGATCGATGCGGCGGTCAACGGGGTCGGTTTGCTCACCGCCTGGCTGGGCCGTCTGGTCTACGGGCGCCTCGATCAGCAGGGCATCGACTTGGTGCTGAACGCCGCGGCGGGGGGCGCCGGAGGGGCGGGGGGCCGCCTCCGGTTGCTGCAGAGCGGCAAGGTGCAGCAGTATGCGGGCGGGTTCGTGGTGGGGGCGTTGGTGTTGGTAGCCGTGCTGGTGATCGTTACCTAGAGGAGGGTGCTGAAACAATGACGATTGCTCTTGTCCGTCGTTCCGGTCCTTCGCTGACCAGGGAGCTGACCAGGGATTTTGATATCGACCGGCGGGCCGCCGGTGTATTGCTCGGCGCCCTCCTAGAAGAAGACAGGCTGTATACAGGAGTCAGATGATGGAGTTTTTCGACAGCGGATTGGGGCTTAGCCTCATCGTGTTCCTGCCGGCGGCGGGCGCATTGGCACTGTTCGCCTTCCCGAAAGCCAACGAGGCGGCCCAGAAGTGGACCGCCCTAGTCTTCAGCGCCGTGACCGCGCTGCTGGCCGTGATCGCGGCCGCCGTCTTCGACTACGGGGCGGCCGAGCGGTTCCAGTTCGAGGTCATGGAGAGCTGGATTCCGGCCATCGGGGCCAACTATCACATCGGGGTGGACGGGATCAGCCTCCCGCTGCTGGTGCTGTCGGCGGTGGTGACCCTCCTGGCGGTGATCTACTCGTGGGACCATTGGGAGGAGCCACGCAACGTCCGGGGGTTCCTGGCGCTGATGCTGCTGCTGGCCACCGGCATGAACGGGACGTTCGCGGCCCTCGACCTAGTGCTGTTCTTCATCTTCTTCGAGCTGGTGCTGCTGCCGATGTACTTCATGATCGGCATCTGGGGCGACGGCGCCCGCCGGCGCATCCCGGTGCTGGGCCGGACGGTGACCATGCGCCTCTACGCGTCCATCAAGTTCTTCATCTTCACCCTGTTCGGGTCGGCGTTCATGCTGCTGGGCTTCCTGGCGCTCTACTTCCGCTCGGGTGATTTCCTCGGCGCCAACACGTTCGACATCCCGGTCCTGATCGCCTTGGGATCCGAGAACGCCTTCGGGAGCGGGACCTTCGCCTTCCTGGTGTTCGGCGCCATGTTCCTCGGGTTCGCGGTGAAGGTTCCCATGTGGCCGTTCCACACCTGGCTGCCGGACGCCCACACCGCCGCCCCCACGGTCGGCTCGGTGCTGCTGGCGGCCATCCTGCTGAAGCTGGGTTCTTACGCCTTCCTCCGCATCTCGATTCCGGTCCTTCCCGACATGGCCCGCCAGTGGGCGCCGGCCATCGGTCTGTTGGCGGTGATCGGGATCATCTACGGCTCTTTGGCCTGCCTGGCCCAGACCGACGTGAAGCGGCTCATCGCCTTCTCGTCGGTGGGGCACATGGGCTTCGTCATGCTCGGCATCGCCACCATGACCGACGTGGGCTTCAACGCCGCACTGATCGGGATGGTGGCCCACGGGTTGATCACCGGGCTGCTGTTCTTCATCGCCGGGTCGATGCATCACCGTTACCACACCCGGGAGATCGCCCGCCTGGGCGGCAACCAGAAGCTGATGCCCTGGATGGGCGGCATCCTGGCCTTCACCGCCATGGCCTCGCTAGGCCTGCCCGGCCTGGCGGGGTTCTGGGGCGAGTTCATGTCTCTGTTGGGGGCCTACCGCCCCCTGGCCGGCCTAAGCCTGTCCCAGTTCCAGACCTACATGGTGATCGGCGCCGTCGGCACCGTCCTGACCGCCGGATACATGCTTTGGATGCTGCAGAGGGTCAATCTCGGCGAGCCCAAGGAGGAATGGTCGGGCCGTGAATTCGCCGATATAGGTCGCTACGAGTGGCTGGCGTGGGCGCCGTTGATCGTCGCCATAGTGGCCATAGGCGTGTATCCGAGGATCGTTCTGGGGGCCACCACAGACGCGGTCGTGAACCTGGCGCGGAACGCTTTCGGAGGCTGATCGGTGGATCTCGACTACCACGCGCTGGCGCCAGAGATCGTCGTCGCGGCCACCATCCTGTTGGTGTTGGGCCTCGATGTGGCCCTGCCCCGCCGCCGCAAGTACTGGACTGCCTTCGCCGGGGTGGTGGGCCTGACCCTGGCGGCGGTCCCGCTGGTGACCCTGGCTTTGGGCGGCGGCCCCGGAGCGAGGTCGATGCTCGGAGGCGGTTACGTGGTGGACGATTTCGCCTTGGTGCTCAAGGCGGTGTTCATCGCGGGCGGTTATCTGGTGTTGTTGATGTCCGTTTCCTATATCGAGAGCGACCGCTATTACCAGGGCGAGTACTACCTGCTGCTGCTGACCTCGATCCTCGGTTCGTTGATCATGGCGTCGTCGCGGGATCTGATCACGGTCTTCGTGGGGCTCGAGCTGGTGACCGGGCCGCTGTTCCTGCTGGCCGGCTGGCGCAAGGGCGATGCCCGTTCCAACGAGGCGTCCCTGAAGTTCTTCATCCTCGGGGTGCTCTCGACCGCCGTCCTGCTCTACGGCATGTCGTTCCTGTACGGGCTGACCGGATCGGTGACCTTTGAGGGGATCCGCACCGCCGGGGCGGGCCTGTTGGACAGCGGCGCCTTCCGCTTGGCTGTCCTCTTCACCCTGATCGGATTCGGGTTCAAGATCACGGCGGTGCCCTTCCATTTCTGGGCCCCCGACACCTACGAGGGCGCCCCCACTCCGGTTACCGCCTATCTGTCGGTGGGATCGAAGGCCGCCGGCTTCGTGGGGCTGCTGTTGCTCTGCTACAGGGCCTTTCCTTCGGTGACCGAGATCTGGGGGCCGGCGCTGTGGGTGCTGGCGGCGCTTTCGATGACCCTCGGCAACCTGACCGCGCTGCGCCAGGACAACATCGTGCGCATGCTCGCCTATTCCTCCATCGCCCAGGGCGGCTTCATCCTGGTGCCGTTCGCGGCGGCGGCCGTGACCAACGATCCACTGGTGATCCAGGAGGCGGCCTCGGCCACCATCGTGTATGTCATCATCTACGCCTTCATGAACCTCGGGGCTTTTGCGGTGGTGATAGAGGGCGCCCGCCGCACCGGTACGTCGATGATCGACGGCTGGGCGGGGATGTGGCGCTACGCCCCCCGCCTAGCGGTGCTGGGAGCGGTTTTCTTCTTCTCGCTGGCGGGGATCCCGCCGCTGGCCGGCTGGTACGCCAAGTTCGCCATGTTCCTGGCCATCCTGCGCCCCGGCAACCCGTGGACGGCGGCCTTGGCGGTGATAGCGGCGGTCAACGCGGTGATCGCCCTCGTGTACTACGCACGGGTGGGCAAGACCATGTGGATGGACCCCTTGCCCGACGGCGCCTCGGACGGTGAACGCACCGCCCGCCCCATGAGCGGTGCCCTGGCCTTGGCCCTGGGCATCTCGGTCATCTTCGTGATCCTGGCCGGAGTGCTGCCCTTCCAGCTGGCCGGCGTCTTCGCCGAAGCCGCCAAGGTGGTTACCGCCGGCATCTGAACCCCGCGGGCAGGCCGCGGGAAACCTCTCGAGTGGTCAAAGGCTGCGGCCCGGTTGAAATTTTCCACTGTGAGCCGCGAGGGTCTTGATAGTTTGTATTATTTACGATATATTAGAGTAGACATTGATAGAAACTTTGAGACTACGCCGAGAGAGCCCGCCCCCAGGCGACGTTATCTTGATCCACTTTGGGGTTGGTGTCCAGGCCCTCCACCAGCTGATCAGGAACAGCATCCTGCGTTACCGCGCCTACGCTCCGGTGCTGAGGGAACTGGGGAGAGAGGGTGATGGTGCCCTGACCTTGTCCGTGTACGCCGTCAGGGGGGTTCCGATCGATGCGCTGCTCCGCGGTCCCGGTATTTGGAGGAAACGCTACGGCATCGCCAAGGCAGCCCGGATCAAGTCGGCGGGCTTCGAGTTGTGGCCCACCTCCTTGGCAACGGACGGTAGGGCGGCACCCTTCTCCGAGTATCACTTCGACATTCCGCTCCTCGTAGACGAAGTGGATATCGACGGGACGGCGCCGAAGTACCTCACTCTCAACCGCCGCGAGCAACGAGATCTCCGCGCTCGGCTGAGCGAGCCGTTCATAGAGCTGCTTGCGCTTTTCGAGCCGCGTTTTTCCAACTCCCACGCGGACAAGAGCAACTCATAATCTAGGATGGCGTCATGATTGAACCCCTGCTCGTTGATCTTGGCTTTCCGACAGCTGATGGCGTCGTGAGGGGAAGCCTTGCCATTTCGGACCTGGATGATCTGGTTGTCGAGGTGGGTGACACCATCGAGGTCATGGACAGCGGCGAAGGACCCTACGAAGCCGAGGTCGTGGAGGTGAACGGGGACACGATCCGGGTTCAAGCTCCCGCCTTCAAACCGTACCGCGGCAGGGAAAGGTCGTCGCCTGAACTGGTCCAGGCCAGGGATCTCATCAGATGGGCCGACAAGGTGGAGGCTCATCACGAGTTTCCCCGCATCGTCCGCCGCCTCTTGACCGGTGTGCCTGGAGTGCCCCACCCATTGATACGGGCGGGTGAGGGGGTGCGCTCCCCGGGGTGGGACGGCCTCGTCGAGTGTGGTCCCGGTGCTCCGTATGTTCCGGCCGGTAGGTCGGTCTGGGAGATCGGAACCGGGAATGATCCGGGTCGCAAGGCGCAGGACGACTACCGCAAGCGCAAAGATGATCCATGCGGGGTTGACCCGGCCGAGACCGCCTTCGTGTTTGTTACCCCCCGGCGCTGGCCGAATAAAGAAAAGTGGGTCCACTCTCGTTCCGAGGAGGGCATTTGGCGGGAGGTGCGGGTGCTCGACGCCGATGACCTCGAGGGATGGCTCGAATCGAGCTACATCGATCATGTCTGGGTATCCGAGCAGCTCGGTCGGCGCCCTCTGGAAGCGGTGTCGCTGGACAGATGGTGGTATCGGTGGTCCACCCAGACGGAGCCGGTCCTGCCCCCGGCACTGCTGGTGGCCGGCCGCCAGGCTGAAGTAGGCTGCCTTCGCCGCGCAATGGACGGACCCCCAACGGTTACGGGAGTTCAGGCCGCCTCGCGAAAAGAGGCGATGGCCTTTGCGGCCGTTGCCCTCGGGGCATCCGAAAGTGATGCCGTGGATCTGCCGAGGGCGGTTGTTGTCTACTCTTCGGCGGTGTGGGATCGGTGCGCATCGGCGCCCGGTTCCTTCATCTTGATGCCCCAGTTCGAGGATTGCGACTCTAGAACCGCCATTCGGTCCGGCCATCACGTTCTGATCCCAATGGGGGCAGGGGACAGGGGGGAAGACGCCCTTATAGTGCTTCCTCGGATCGGTCGGACGGAGGCTAGGGCCGCCTTCGCGGCAGTAGGCGCGCCGCCGGATAGGGCGGACAGGTACGCGGTCGCGGCGCGGCGAAGCCTGATGTCCCTCTATCGGCGGATTTCCCTGGATCCAAGGCTGGCCAGGCCTGCTTGGGCCCAGGGAGAAGAGGCTGATCTGTTGGTTGCGCTCGTACTGGTCGGATCGTGGTCCGTGACCAACGACCCTGATCACCGAATCGTGGAACGGATCACCGGACGCAACATCGAGGCGGTTGAGCGTCTGTTGCTCAGTTGGGAGAACACCTGGGATCCTCCGTTCCGACGCTCGGGAAATACGTGGCGGATGGCGAATCCTAAGGATGCCTGGTCGTTGCTCAGGCATATGGTCACCCGCAATGATCTGAGGCGCTGGCGTGAGGCGGCAGTCGAAGTACTGGGCGGCCTCGATTCGGAACTCGATTTCTGGTCGCCCCTTTCTGCCGGCCAGAGGATCGAGGCGTCGATTTCCGATTTCCTTCGCGGCAAGCGGCCGAGGTGGTCATTCGATCTACGGAGGGGGTTGGCTCAGGGGGCGGCTCTCTTGGGCGGCTTGGATCTGCCGAAGGCCGTAGACGGCCAGACCGGTGCCGATCACGCCCGACAGCTGGTATGGGAGCTGCTCGATCGGGCAGGCGACGACCACACCGGGAGGCTCTGGCAATCCCTCTCGGATGTGTTGCCTTTGTTGGCCGAGGCTGCGCCCGATGTCTTCCTAGAGGTTGTACGCCGAGATTCGGCCGCGGGAAACCCCCTGCTCGCCAAGATGTTCACCGACACTGACGAAGATGCCTTGTTGTGGGGCGGCTCTTCCCCGCATACCGGCCTGCTCTGGGCGCTGGAGACCTTGTGCTGGTCGCAGGAGCACCTTCCTGCTGCGCTGGATGCCTTGATGCGCCTGGCTGAGATTGATCCGGGAGGCCAGTTTGCCAATCGACCCTTGGACAGCGCACACCGGATCCTTCTACCTTGGCTTCCTCAAACAAGCGCCTCTCTCGAACGACGTATGGACGTGCTCGATGGTGTTTTGAGTCGGCATGAAATAAAGGGATGGGAGCTGTTGCTGAGCCTGGTTGCTTTGCGGAATAGTCATACATACGATATCAGCAAACCGCGATTCAGGGATTGGTTACCCGAGGATCATACTATCACCGGAGAAGAATTTCATAATGCTATAGAAGCAATCACCTTTCGAGTTATCAGGAAGGTCGGTTCTAGTTCGTTTCTCTGGGCGCAACTGATCAAACAGATACCGGACCTTTCGCCTGAGCAGAGAGAACAGGTTATCGGCACTCTCGACAGCCTAGATATAGATGAACTCGCCGACAAGGATCGCTCTGAGATTTGGAAGTCCCTAAACAGGTTGCTCGATCGCCGCCTGGATCGTGATGCTCTAGAGAAGTGGTTGTCTACCGAGGGTCTTGAGCGTTTGGAAGATATAAGAGCCAGAATGCGTTCCGATACCCTAGAAGTAATGCTCCAAGATAAAATCAAGCTGTTCGATTGGTATCCGGAGCGTACGGATCAAAAGCGTCAGGATACTGTCAGAGAAATATATGAATCAGGGGGATTGAGTGCCCTCAGATGCCTGGCGAAGGAGGTAGTTCGTCCCGAATTGGTAGGTAGAATGTCAGCAGATGTTCTGGAGGATATAGTTGTAGAGGATATCTTTCCGTTGTTGGTCCAAGAAGGAACTGACTGTGCATTCGCTATGGCATGGATGGAGCGGAAGGCAGAACTGGGTGGAGTGGAATGGATAGAAGGAACGGCCAAGTCTCTTACTGAGCTACCTGATACTGTTCAAGCCAATTTTTGGCTCTCGTTGCGCCCTAACGCTGCCGTCTGGAAGCTACTGGAGGATATCCCTGGGCAGGTACGAGATATATATTGGCAACAGATCAGGGCGGCTAGGTTATACGGCTGTGATACTACTTTACTTGTAGATTACCTTCTTGAGCATGACCGGCCTTTATTGGCGGTGAGGTTTATAGCCCTTCCAGATAATAAAGCTCAAAGTATTCCGAGCGAGATGATGGAGCGAGTATTGCTCAACTTGATTAATTCTAAAAGCGACCCTATTTATGGGCTGGATTCTTTCTATATCGGGAAACTCCTGGACCGTATGGAGAAGGAAATCCCGGAGTCAGAGACTTTGGTATTATTTGAGTTGGCCTTTTTCCAATCCTTCCGTATGCTTGAGGAACGTGCACCTGTTGCCCTATACCGGCGGCTCCAAGCGGACCCTTTGATGTTCGTGGAGCTCGTCTGCAGCGTTCGCCGGACTTCCGACAGGAGAGCGCCGAGGCGTGTGATGGAGGTCGTTGTGCCGCAGGTTGTTGCTTGGTCGGTATTGAGGGAGTGGAGGACCCTTCCCGGCACCGAGGGCAGTACAGGGGAACTCGATCATGAGGAACTGCGTGCCTGGGTTCTCGAAGCGCGGCGGTTGCTGCACGAGCGGGAACGGGCCGATATCGGTGACCGGTACATCGGGCAGCTCCTGTCCGGTAGTCCCGAGGGTGAGGATGGAGTGTGGCCGGCCGAGCCGGTGCGTGATCTGCTCGAGGAGCTGGACAGCCAAAGCCTGGAAAGTGGTCTGGCAAACGGGCGCCTGGAAAGCAGAGGCGTAACCGTCCGTGATCCATACGAGGGGGGTGTTCAGGAGCGGACCTTGGCTTGTCAGTATCGCTCTTGGGCGCGGCAGGTCGAGGCCCGGTGGCTACGCGCCGGCCAGGTGCTGCGCCGGTTGGCCGATTCCTACGAGCAGGAGGCCCTCATGTGTGACGAAAGAGCGGAAGCCCTCGCCGATCAAGGCTGAGCTACAAGACTCGGTGGATCAAGCGCCGGTTACGCAGCGCTGGCGGTTATCCGGCTATGAAGGTCTCCACGGCTTCGCGGGCGTCCTCGTCGCGCATCTGGCGGGGGGGTGACTTCATGAAGTAGGCGCTCGGCTCGTACAGAGGGCCGGCCAAGCCCCGGTCCAGACCCAGCTTGGCGCAGCGGAGGGCGTCGATCACCACCCCGGCCGAGTTGGGGCTGTCCCACACCTCCAGCTTCACCTCGGCGCTCATGGGGGTGCCGCCGAACCCGGTTCCCTCCAGGCGGATGTGCGCCCACTTGCGGTCGGTCAGCCAGGGCACATGGTCCGAAGGCCCCACGTGGATGTCCTCCACCGGCATCCGGGTTTCCAGCTGGCTGGTCACCGCCTTGGTCTTGGACTCCTTCTTCGACTCCAGACGGCTCCTCTCCAGCATGTTCAGGAAGTCGGTGTTGCCGCCGAAGTTGAGCTGGTAGGTGCGGTCCACCTCCACCCCCCGGTCCTGGAAGAGGTTCACCAGGGCCCGGTGCAGGATGGTGGCGCCCACCTGCGATTTGATGTCGTCGCCCACGATCGGCAACCCCGCCTCGCGGAAACGGTCGGCCCATTCCTCGGTGCGGGCGATGAACACCGGGATGCAGTTCACGAAGGCGCACCCCGCCTCCAGCGCCTGCTCCACGTAGTACTCGGTGGCCTCCTGCGATCCGACCGGCAGGTAGGAGATCACGACATCGACGCGGGCCTTCCGCAGCTCTGCCGCCACATCGACCTCTTCCTCCAAGGACTCTTCGACCAGGTCGGCCACGTAGGAGCCTATCCCGTCCAAGGTGCGGCCCCTCTGCACGGTCACGTCCAAGTGGGGGACCCCGGCGAACTCGATGGTGTTGTTCGCCCCCGCCGTTACCGCCTTGGAGAGGTCTTGGCCCACCTTGGCCGCGTCCACGTCGAAGGCGGCCACGAACTCGATGTCCCCTATGTGGTATCCGCCCAGCTCGGGATGCATCAGCCCGGGGATGGTCTGGCCGGGGTCGGCGCCCCGGTAGTACTCCACCCCCTGCACGAGCGCGGAGGCGCAGTTGCCCACCCCCACGATCGCCACCCTTATCTTTGACACGATCAGGTCCTCCTCTTGTAAAGACCCGCGAAGTATGCCCGGCCTCGTTACATCAGTCTAATAAATAGCTCTATGCTTATATACAGGTATTGCTTATGGATATGCCCCCGATCAACTTCCGGAGCCTGCGCTGCCTGCAAGAGGCAGAGCGGTGCGGCTCGTTCACCGAAGCGGCCTGGTCGCTGCAGATCAGCCAGCCCGCCCTATCCCAATCCCTGGCGGAGCTCTCCAAACGGTTGGGGGCGCCCTTGTTCCGCAAGGAGGGCCGCCGGAGGGTGCTCACCGAAGCCGGATACCGGACGGCGCGCTACGCGGACCAGGTGGTCGGCCAGACCGCCGACCTGCTCCGATGGCTGGAGAGCTGGACGAAGGGAGAAGTCGGATTGCTCCGGGTGGGGATGATCGACACCGCCGGCCTCTACACCCTCCCCGCCGGGCTGTCCCGGCTGCGGGAGGAGCATTCCGGGATCGACCTGCAGCTGGTGGTGACCGACTCGGGGGCCTTGCTGTCGATGCTGGACGACTACCGGCTGGATCTGGCCTTCGCGGTGGGGCCGGCCGGGGAGGGCTACGACTCGACCCCGATCACCACCGAGCACATGCATATCTACTCGCCGCCTTCGTTCCCCCCAAGCGGGGCAGATGACGGCGAGACCGCCCCCGCCGCCCCCGAAGGCTGGGCGCTCTTTCCGTCCGGGTCCCGCACCCGGCAGCTTGTCGACCAGGGCTTGGCCGGGCTGGGCATCCGCCCCCAAGTGGCCTTGGAGTCCACCAATCCCACCGTGCTGCGCCAGATGGCGGTGCTGGGCTACGCCCGGACCGTGCTCCCCCGGCAGGTGGCGGAAACCGGCGGCGGTTCCGTCTTGGAGGAGGGTCCGCTGGTAGCCCTCAGGACGATAGAGGGGGTGTGGCGCTCCGACGTGGATCCGGATCCGCGGGCGCGAAAGCTCATCCGGCTCGTGGAGAAAGAGAACGCCCCGGCAGAAGGCGGCCGACGGAGCGAATCGCAACGAAAATGATATGGAATAGTATGCGGCCATGGCTCGCCGTGAAGTTCTGGTGCAGCTCGATGACAACCTCGTAGAACAGATGGACCGGATAGCCGGTGCACAGGGTGCGAGCCGGTCCGAGTTGCTCCGACGGGGAGCTCGGGCGGTGATAGAAGCCGAGGAACTGGCGGCCGCCGACCGAGAGTTGGTTGCGGCTTATCGAAGTTTGCCCCCGGACCCCGATGTGGTCCTTTCTGCCGCCCGTCTCGCTGCCCGCACCGCGCCCGATTGGTAGCGAGAAACTAGATCCGGCCTCGAACCCGATCAGGTCTGGTTCAACCCCCAGAGTCCGGCGATGGGCACCGCTTCGATTCGGTCGCCCAATCCGTAGCGGCGGGGGCCGGTGTGGAAGACCACACCCCCGGCGAACCGCTCCGCCGGGAGCTGTCGGCGCAGCCAGTCGATGTGCCTGGCATCCCGGGGGCTGGGAGCGCTCGCGGTCTTGACCTCGAAGGCCGCAACCCGCCGCCCGAACTCCACGATCAGGTCGATCTCCCGCTCGCCGCCCTGGGTCCGCAGGTGGAACATATGCACACGTCCTCTCGACGCTTCTGCCTCCGTGCGTATCTGGGCCGTCACGTAGGTGTCGATGATCCGCCCCCTGGCGTCGGTGTCGCGTTTGAGGCCTTCGCGGTCGACCCCCATCAGCCAGGCGGCCAGCCCGGAGTCGGTCAGGTGTCGTTTTGGCATGGAGGTGAGGCGCTTGAGACGGTTGGAGTGCCAGGCCGGTACGTCTTGCATCAGGCGCAGCACGGTAAGTATCTCGTGGTATCCCGCCGCCGTGCGGTGATCGAGGCCGGCGGATCGAGCCAGTGCGCTGCCGGGGACGACGCCGGAGGTATGCAGCGCGCAGGCGGTGAGAAACCTGCGGAGGGTCTCGGGGCTTCTCCGCCTGCCGTTGCCCGCGGACAGTTCATCCAGATCACGGGTCACCGCAACATCTACGTAGGTGCGCATCCAATCGTCGCGGACGTCCGCCGCCGACGCCGCGACGGCGCCCGGGAACCCGCCGTCGAGGGCGATGTCGAGGTAGTCCAGGATGCCCGGCGGGTTGGCCGGGACCGCGAAACGATCTTCCGTGTCCCATCGGTCGAACAGCGGCGGCGCGGACGCGTCCCCGAACCGCTCGCGCCCGGTCAGCGGCCAGAGCTGCAGGGCCAGTATCCGCCCGGTCAGCGGCCACTGGCCGGCGTGCAGATCGTTGCGGGCGGATCCGGTGATGATGTAACGGCCCGGCGGATACAGGTCGGCGTCGACGGCCTGCTTGACGGCCAGGAGCACATCGGGGGCGTGCTGCCATTCGTCGATCAGCAGGGGGAATGGGCCTTCTGCGATTGCGGCGTGGGGATCGTCCAGCACAAAGCCCCGCTCGGACGGGCGGTCGAGGCGCAACGCCGACCGCGCATACCGGAGGGCAGTCGTGGTCTTGCCCACTGCCCGCGGCCCGGTGATGAACTCCGCAGGCCAGGCGGCCAGATGGCGGGCCAGGGTACTGTCGGCGATGCGGAGGGTGTAGCCGGCGATCATGACCTCCCGTCGTCTCGTTCTGATCCGATTCGGTTGCTCGATGCCGCGATTACGGATCAGTTCTTGTATTAATTATCACCCCACTTATTGTATGTATTAACGAACGGCATTTCCAATAACCCTGATCATTCATGCTGGGAGGCCCTCCGGCGGTGGGCGGGTATTCTGGGAGTGTTAGTTGCGCCGTCTGAGAACCCTGCGGAGACCGATGGACCGCTACGAAGCCGACCTGTTGCTCACCATGTCCGAGGGGGAGGGGCCGATCTCCTCCGGTGTGGTGGATGTCGTGGATGGAAGGGTCGTGTGGTCGGGGCCGTCCTCGGAAGCGCCTTGCCGGCCCGAGGCGGCCGTTCACCGGATCGAGGGCATCCTCATGCCCGGCATGGTGAACATCCACTGCCACTCCCCGATGGTGCTGGTCAGGGGGGCGGGGGAAGGGCTTCCCGTGGATCGCTGGCTGCGTGAGGCCATATGGCCGCGGGAGGCGATGCTGACCGCGGACGATGTCCGGGCCGGGATGCGGATGGGCGCCGCCGAGCTGCTCTCGAACGGGATAACCACCTCGGTGGAGATGTACTTCCACGGCGACGCGGTGGCCAGGGGCGCCGCCGAGGCGGGGCTGAGGTGCCTGGTGACCGCTCCGGTGATCGAGGACGCCCGGTTGAGCAGGTTCGGCGTCTGGGAGGCGCAGATCGAAGAGATGGTCGCCACCCGCGACCGGTGGGCATCGAGCGGCCTGATAGAGGTGGGCATGGGGCCTCACGCCGCCTATTCGATCCCGGAAAGGTGCCTGCGCCGGATCGCTGAGATCGCCGCCGACACCGGGATGCTCGTCCATATCCACGTGGCCGAACAGGAATGGGAAGACGCCGCCGTCCGAGAGCGATCGGGCATGTCCGCCCCCGCCTATCTCGAATCGATCGGGCTTCTCGAAGGCCGGGCTCTGGCGGCCCATGCGGTGTGGATTTCGGACGAGGACATCGACGTCTTCGCCCGCAACGGCGTGTCGGTCGCCCATTGCCCCTGTTCCAACGCCAAGCACGCCTCCGGGGTGGCCAGGGTCGACGACCTTCTGGCGGCGGGAATCCGGGTCGGGATCGCCACCGACGGGCCTGCTTCCCATCACCGGCTCGATCTCTTCGAGGAGATGCGAACCGCCATCCGGCTGGCCCGGATCCGTCAGGGAGACGCCCGGGCCCTTCCGCCCGCCTTGGCGCTCCATATGGTTACGGCCGGGGCCGCCGACGCCATCGACCGCCCCGACTTGGGCCGCCTCGCTCCCGGTGCCCGGGCCGACATGGCGGCCCTCTCGCCCCTCGAACCGTCCCTCCATCCCGTGATTCCCGGCGAGGACGACCCTGTTTCGAGGATCGTGTGGTCGGGTTCTCCCGCCTGCGTGGAATCGGTTTGGGTGGGCGGCCGGCAGGTGGTGGAAGGGGGCCGGGTCACTTCGGTCGATATGGAAGAACTGCGGGCCGACATGACCGGCCGGGCCGGTAGGTTGTCCGGGTGACCGGACGGGCGGCGCCCTGTATCCCTGTCGGGAGTCGGATCGGAACCGGCCGGCCCGGCGTCGGGGTCACAGCCGCCGGGGCCACGGGGGCGGTCCGCCGATGACGGGCCTCTACGAACGCCTGACCGAGGCCGCCGGGGCCCTCGCCCGGCTGACCGGGTTTGAGCGCCACGATGTGGTTGTGGTGCTGGGATCGGGCCTGGGCGGCTACCCCGCCTCTCTCGAGGATGCGGCGGCGGTGCCCTACACCGACCTGCCCGGGTTCCCGATCCCGCAGGCGGCGGGCCACGCCGGGACCGCCTATTCGGTGCGTATGGGCGGCAACCGGGTGCTGTTGCTCTCCGGTCGGGTCCATGACTACGAGGGCTATCCGGCCGACGTGATCACATTCCCCGTGCGCACGGCGATCCTGGCCGGATGCCGGACGGTGGTGCTCACCAATGCGGCCGGGGGGTGCGGAGAGGGAATCGAGCCGGGCGATCTGGTGCTGATCACCGACCACATCAACCTGGCCGGTGTAAGCCCCCTGCGGGGTGACAATGACGAGCGGCTCGGCCCCCGGTTCCCCGACATGACCGACTTGTACACCCCGGCGCTGCGAGACAAGGCCCGGGCCGCGGCGGCCGAGGCGGGGGTGACCCTCGGGGAAGGCGTATACATGTGGTGGCACGGCCCCATGTTCGAGACGCCGGCCGAGATCAGGATGGCGATGATCCTGGGCGCCTCCCTGGTCGGGATGTCGACCGTCCCGGAGGCGGTGGCCGCCCGCCATATGGGGGCGGATGTGCTGGCCGTATCCCTTTGCACCAACCGGGCGGCGGGCCTTTCCGGGCGGAGGATCACGTCGGAGGAGGTCATCGAGGCCGCGGCGCAGGCCGCCGGGCGGTTCAGGGCTTTCTTCGATGCCCTGCTCCCCGGGTTGTAGGCGGCGTCCGTCCGGGCCCTCGCCGGGCGCGTGAGACAGTTGAAGGAGCGCATCGCCGCCGAGATCGCCCGGAGGGGTCCGATCCCCTTCGAACGGTTCATGGAGATGGCGCTCTACGACCCTGACGGCGGTTACTTCGCCGCCGGTCCGCTCCGTTCCCACGAGCGGGGGGATTTTCTCACCAGCCCCGAGGTGAGCACGGAGTTCGGCATCGCCCTGGCCCGCTTCGTCGAGCGGGAGTATCACCGCCTGGGCGGCCCGCCCGGTTTCATGGTTATGGAGGCGGGGGCCGGATCCGGGTCCCTTCTGGCGTCCTTGCTCGACGCCCTTCCCTTCACCCCGCGGGCGGCGGCGGTGGAGGCCTCGCCGGCCGCCCGTGAGGCTGTAGGGGCCCGCCTTCCGCAGGTCGAGGTGTACCCCCGAAGCGGGCCGCCGGGCCGTTTCCGAGGGGTGGTGATCGCCAACGAGATGGTGGACAACCTGCCGGTAGCGGTCGCGGTGCGGGGCGCCGAGGGCTGGTCGGAGCGTTGGGTGGGGGCGGACGGCGCCGGATTGGTGCTGGTCGAGGCCCCCGTGCGCCCCGAAGTGTCGGTGTGGCTGGATGCGTACGCCGGTGAGGTTCCCGTCGGCGGGGTGGTGGAGTGCCAGCTCGAGGCGGCGGCCTGGATGGACAGGACGGCCGGGCTGCTGGAGGCCGGGTCGATCCTGGTGATCGACTACGGCGGCACCGCCGAAGGGCTGCTGCCCCGGCGCCGTGAGGGGACGCTGCGCACCTACCGGTCCCATCTCCCGGGGCCTCACCCCCTCGACGCCCCCGGCGCCTCCGACCTCACCTCCGACGTCAACTTCACGGCGCTCATGGAGGCCGCAATGGAGCGCGGCATGGAATGCGAGATGGTCCGCCAGGACGAGTTCTTGGCCGCTCTCGGTTTGGCCGACCGTCTGAAACGGCTGCGCAGGAAGGAGCTGGAGCTGGCCCGGACCGGCGGCCCGATGGAGCGCCTCCGGGTGCGCAGCAAGGTGAAGGAGATCGAAACCCTCATCGACCCCCGCGGCCTGGGCGGTTTCCGAATCCTGACAGCCCGCCGATGAACGGGGCATGAGCGGCCCGGCATCGCCGTGGGATGGCCGGGGAAGCGGGTCCTTTCCTTCTGAAATTTGTCCTGAAAATAGAGATTTCTCTCATAATAGGGACTGATTCTAGAGATTATTTCTAGAATCACCACAATTATGGGTAGAGTGAGACCTCTCGGATAGGAGCAAGCCATGTTGTATAGACGGCGCATACAGGATGTGGCTCTCCAAATGATGGACGAGATTCCGGTGGTGATGCTGCAGGGGCCCAGGACGGTGGGGAAGTCGACTCTGTTGGGGGAGATGGCCCGGCCCTTCGGCGGCGGCATATTGGATCTGGACAACCCGGCTGTCTTGGAGAGGGCGCCCTTCGAGCCGGACGTATTTGCCGGTGCCGGGCCCGTCTTCATCGATGAATACCAGAAGTTGCCGGAGACCTTGGATCAGATCAAGGCGGCTCTGAACCGGGGCGGCGCCAACGGCCGGTTCGTGCTTACCGGATCCGCCCGCCACGACGCCCTGCCTCGGGGCGCCCAGGCTCTGACCGGGCGGCTCTATCGAGTGCCGGTGCTGCCGTTGGCGCAGGTCGAGATGGCAGGGGTGGGCGGCAATTTCGTGGAGGACGCGTTCGAGAGGCTCGACGACCTGGCTGCGTCCGGTGCGTCTGTCACCACACGGGACCAGTACATGGAGAAGGCGCTGGTGGGAGGATTTCCGATGGCCGTCGCAAGCCCCGACGAGGAGGCCCGCGGGCGGTGGTTCGATCAGTACGTGAGCTTGTCGATCATGGAAGACGCCCGCGACCTGAGGAGGTTCCACAGACCTGACAGGCTTCCCCGGCTGCTGAGGCGGCTCGCCGCCCAAACCGGGCAACGCCTCAACATCTCCAAGGCGGGCAATGACACCGGAATCAACAACGCCACCGCTCATGTCTACACCAGGCTGATGGAGGCGGTTTTCTTGCTGGATCTGCTTCCTGCCTGGACCGAGACCGATCTCGGCCCGGCCCGGCGGCCCAAGGTGCATATGGTGGATTCGGGTGTGGCCGGCCGGCTGCTGGGGTTGACGACCGGCAGGCTGCGCAGCCGGGACCCGGTGTTCGCCGACCGGTTCGGCCGGCTGCTGGAGACCTTCGTGGTGGGTGAGGTTCGCAAGATGGTGCCGTGGCTCGGCGGCGCCTATCGATACAAGATGGGTTATTGGCATAGATCGAACGGGGAGGTCGATCTGGTGGTGGAGAGGCCTTCGGACGGAGGTGTGCTCGGCATCGAGGTGAAGGCCGGTCAACGTATCCGGCCTGACGACACCAGGGGTCTCCGCCTGCTGAGGGAGGAGCTGGGGGACCGATTCATCGCCGGGCTGCTGATGAACACAGGCGACCGCCCCTACCGGTTGGAGGACCGCATATATGTGATGCCCATCGACAAGCTGTGGCGGGGAGAGGCGGCGGCGCCGTCCGGCGGCGGGGCGGGTGATCCACAGGAGAGAAAGGTGATGGCGGGCGGGGGCCGGTTCATCGAGGATATCCAGGAGGAAGACCCGCTTCCGGCGTTCCTGCGCGCCGCGGCCTCGAGGCTGGCCGAAGAGATAAACCCCGAAGGGTTTCCATACTGGGAGATCGCCTTGATACCCGATAGGCCCGTCCTGTTCGAGGATTTCTATACGTCTGACGGTGTGGTGGGCGCTCTGGGGAGGGCGCAGGAGGCTCAATCGGTGGAACCCTCCTTCGGGCTCGGCGCCGGGGGGAGGGTGGAAGTCCGAGATCGGGTTGCGGTGCTCACGGATGCCGGGCGGGGCGTCCTTGTTCATCAGAGAGGATCGATGGCGGCGGTGGCGGTCTGCGGCCGGGCTTTCCTGACACAGGGCGGCGGCGCCGGGGTCACAGGACAATTCAACGTGGACCACCGCATGCTGACGGGCTGGGTTTTCGAGCTGGCCCGATTCGCTCACCGGGAGCTGCTGCCGCATCTTCCCGGTCCTCACTGGACATTTTGGTCGGCCGGTCGGCGCCTCCAGAGCCGCGACCCTTCGCTGTCGGTGGGGGACCACCCTCTGTTGTTTCGGCCGCATACCACGGGTATACCCCACTCGACCGCGGTAGCCGACAATCCCGCCCACAAGGCCGTAGATCCTTCGCACGATCCGGAGACGGACGGGTTCGGATTGCTGGCCTCCTTCTATGAATGGTTCGGGGTTCCGGCGCGGCTGCTGCCCGGCGCCGAGCAGAGGCGGCTGGTCGTTCCCCCGGATATCCGATGAGCCGGGGTGACCGTGACCGGCTTCTCCGTCGGAGCGTGTTTCCTCATTACGTCCGGGTGCCGGTAGGATGGGGGGTATGAACAACTTAAAGACCGTTGCCATGCTCAGCTTGATGAGCGCCCTCGTTTGGTTGATCGGTTGGGTGGTGTTCGGCGGGTCGCGCGGGATGCTGATAGGTCTGCTGTTCGCCGTCGGCCTGAACCTCCTCGTCTACTTCTTCTCGGCCAAGATGGCGCTGGCCATGAGCCGGGCCCGCCCCGCCGCCGAGCACGAGCTTCCCAAGGTGTACGGCATCATCCGCCGGCTGGCCGCCACCTCGGACATGCCGATGCCCTCGATCCACCTGATCGACTCGCCGCAGCCCAACGCCTTCGCCACCGGCCGCAACCCGAAGAACGCCGCCGTGGCGGTGACCACCGGAATCCTCCAGATCATGAGGGACGACGAGCTCGAAGGGGTCTTGGCCCACGAGCTGTCCCACGTGCGCAACCGCGACATATTGATCTCCTCGATCGCCGCCATGCTGGCCGCCGCCCTGTCCATCTTCGCCCGCATGGCCTTCTGGACCGGAGGGGGCCGGGACCGCGGCCCCATAGGGTTGGTGATCACCATCCTGGCCCTCATCCTGGCCCCCCTCGCCGGCATCGTCATCCGCATGGCCATCTCCAGGGCCCGCGAATACCAGGCCGACGCCTCCGGCGCCCGCATGACCGGCCAGCCGCTCAGCCTGGCCAGGGCGCTGGACAAGATCGGCGCCGCTTCGGAACGGACCCCCATGAAGGTCAACCCGGCGGTCAGCCAGCTGTTCATCGCCGATCCCCTCAAGGCATTGGGGGGGAGGCGCTCCCGCCGCGGAGGCCTGTTCTCCACCCATCCCCCCATCGAGGAGAGGATCCGGCGGCTGGAGGCGATGTACTACCAGCACTGAGCCGGCCTCGATCGATGGGATACGAGAGACGCGGCCGTCGGGGGGCGGCGAAGGCAGACGGCGGGGTGGTTTTTTAGCGCTTTTTGACATCGGTCCGCACCTACTAGAATCCACCCGCGGGCGGCGCTCCGCGTATCGGGCGTCGAACCCGTGCCGGGATGCCCGAGCGGCCAAAGGGAGCAGACTGTAAATCTGCCGGTTGTTGCCTACGGAGGTTCGAATCCTTCTCCCGGCACCGGACGGCGGGCGGTGACGTTCACCGGCCAAGCCCCCTTAGCTCAGTAGGCCAGAGCGCCTCCATGGTAAGGAGGAGGTCTCCGGTTCGAATCCGGAAGGGGGCTCTACCGGGCGGCGCCGGCGGAGGGCCGGGGTTGCCCGGCGGGAGGCGGCGTAGCTCAGTAGGTAAGAGCGCTCGACTCATAATCGAGAGGTCGGCAGTTCGAGTCTGCCCGCCGCTACGGGAACGGCGGCCGCCTGCCGCAGGAGGCCGTCGAGCGAGTCTCGTAGAGCAGTAACCTACCGGACAATCCCAAAAACAAGAGAACGAACCAAGAGAACCTTCAAGGAGAAGCAACACCATGGCTAAGGCTAGGTTTGAGCGGGTTAAGCCGCATGTGAATGTTGGGACTATGGGTCATATTGATCATGGTAAGACGACGTTGACGGCTGCGATTACTCGGGTGTTGTCTGAGCGGGTGCCTGGGCGTAATGTGTTTACGGTGTTTGATGATATTGATAAGGCTCCTGAGGAGCGTGAGCGTGGTATTACGATTTCGATTGCGCATGTGGAGTATGAGACTGATTTGCGTCATTATGCGCATGTGGATATGCCTGGTCATGCTGATTATATTAAGAATATGATTACGGGGGCGGCGCAGGTGGATGGGGCTGTGTTGGTGGTGTCGGCGGCGGATGGTCCGATGCCGCAGACGCGTGAGCATGTGTTGTTGGCGCGTCAGGTGGGGGTGCCGTGTGTGGTGGTGGCGTTGAATAAGGTGGATTTGGTGGATGATGAGGAGTTGTTGGAGTTGGTGGAGTTGGAGGTGCGGGAGTTGTTGGGGGATTATGGGTTTCCTGGGGATGATGTGCCGGTGGTGCGGGTGTCGGCGTTGCGGGCGTTGGAGGGTGATGTGGGGGCTGCTGGGGGGGTGTTGGAGTTGATGGGGGCGGTGGATTCGTATGTTCCGGTGCCGGAGCGTCCGGTGGATCGGCCGTTTTTGATGCCGATTGAGGATGTGTTTTCGATTACGGGTCGGGGGACGGTGGTTACGGGTCGGGTGGAGTCGGGTGTGGTTCGGGTGGGTGATCGGGTGGAGGTGGTTGGGTTGGGGGAGACTCGGGGGACGGTGGCGACGGGGGTGGAGATGTTTCGGAAGTTGTTGGATGAGGGGTTGGCTGGGGATAATGTGGGGGTGTTGTTGCGGGGTGTGGGTCGGGGGGAGGTCGAGCGGGGTCAGGTGTTGGCGGCGCCGGGGTCGATTGAGCCTCATACGGGGTTCGAGGCGCAGGTGTATGTGTTGACGAAGGAGGAGGGTGGTCGTCATAATCCGTTTTTTGGTGGGTATCAGCCGCAGTTTTATTTCCGGACGACGGATGTTACTGGTCGGGTGGGGTTGCCTGTGGGGGTGGAGATGGTGATGCCTGGGGATAATACGGTGATGTCGGTGGAGTTGGGTTCGGCTATTGCTATGGATGAGGGGTTGCGGTTTGCTATTCGTGAGGGTGGTCGGACTGTGGGTGCGGGCACCGTCACCAAAATAACCAAATGAACACGGAAACGATCGGCCGGATCCGATCGAATCCGACACCGACAGGTTTCGGACAGGTGATGAACGGGAAGAGACATCATGGCTAAAAAAGGCAACCGCATAAAGATCACGCTCGAATGCACCGAGGCGCGGCCCGAGGGCAGGCCCCCGTCCCGTTACATCACCACCAAGAACCGCAACAACACCCGCGCCAGGTTGGAGCTCAAGAAGTACAACCCGTTTCTGCGGAGGCATACGGTTCACCGCGAGATCCGATAGAGGGCCTCGACGGTGAGCCCCATCGAGGCTCTCGTAGGCCGCTCTTACGGACCCTTCACCTTAGAGGTGGGCGCCGCGCAGGTGGCCGCCTTCGTCGAGGCCACCGGCGATGACCCGCGGCGGTGGGTGGACTACGCACCCCCTTCCTTCGCCGGGGCGGTGCTGTTCGCGGCGGCGCCGGAGTTCTTCGCCGATCCGGACGCTGCCTCCCACAAGGATCTGCTGATCCACGGGGAGCAGGTATTCGATTGGAAGGCTCCTTGGCGTATCGGTTCCACCCTCACGGTCACCGGCCGGATCGACCGTCTGCGTATACGCGGGTCCACCGCATTCGCCGTCTTCGCCGCCGAGGCGGTAGACCATATGGGCCGGGAGATGCTGTCCTCCCGCTCGCTCTTCCTGATGTCGGACGAGCAACCCCCCGGCGGGCGCACCGCCGAACGGGGCGAGCCGCCGCCCGAGGCCCGGCGGGACAACCGCCGCCCTGTCCTCCTCCGCCCGGCGTCTTCCCCCCTTCCGGCGGAGGGTTCGGCGCTCGAACCGCTTCCCAAGTCCGCCTCCCGCGCCGATCTGGTGCGCTACGCGGCCGCCAGCGGGGATTTCAACCCCATCCACTGGGATCACGGAAGGGCGGTCGATTCCGGGGTGGGGGGCGTCATATGCCACGGTCTGCTGCTGGCCGCCTGGGCCACCCAGCCGGCCGCCGCCTCGACGGACCGCTGTGACCCTCTGGCCGGCGCCCGTATCCGTTTTCGCAGTCCGCTCTATCCCGACCAGGCCGCGCAGGTCAGAACCGTCGCGGCGGAACGAACCGACGGCTCGGTCACCTTCGAGGCGGAGGTGGTCTCGGAGGCGGGCAGGCACGTGTCCGCTGCTATCGTTGCCAGAACCGCCTGATAAAGAGAGGTCTTGTAACCGCATGCCGGGCGAACGGGTCGAAATCGACATCACCGAGCTGGTGGAAAGGTCCCGCCGAGGCGACCGGGCCGCCTTCGGTGATCTGGTACGGCTTCACCAACACGAGGTGTTTACCTTGGCGGTCCGTTTGGTCGGGGATCGAACCCTTGCCGCAGACGTTACCCAGGAAGCTCTGGTGCGCGCCTGGAAGGCGATCGGACGGTTCCGGGGAGACTCGAGCTTCAGCACCTGGCTGTACCGGATTACCACCAACGCCGCTTGGACGCTCAAGGGATCGACCGCCCGCAAGGCCACCTACGACTTGGACAGCTTGGTGAGGCAGCCCATCGCCGACCGCAGGGGCGACCCCGAAACCGCGGGAGAGCAGGCCGAGCTCCGGGCCAACCTCGACCGCGCCCTGGGTCAGCTGCCTCGCCATCAAAGGGCCATCGTGGTGATGAAGGATGTCTACGGCTGGTCGCACAAGGAGATCGCCGAGGCGATGTCGATATCCGTAACCGCCTCCAAGGTGCGCCTGCATCGGGCTCATCTGCGGCTGCGGGAGATGCTGAGGGAGGCGAGATGATCCGTTCGGCGGCCGCCGGCCCCCATCATGCCCCCGCCCGGACCGGATTTGCCACTCTGCCTCGGTGGGCCGCCTGCCGGATGACACGCCGGATGCTCTACGAGGTCGAGTCCGGTGATGTCGGGATGCCGACGGTGCTCGACCGGCACCGCCGTGAATGCCTGGCCTGCCAGGCCGCCTCGGTCCACCAGCGGCATCTGATCAGAGGGCTTGCTTCCCTGCGCGGTTTGCTCGAGCCGATTCCTTACGATATGGCGGCGGTTTTCGATCATCCGGCGCCGGTCGCGTCGGAGCGGTACGGCCGGACCCGCCCCCTCCGCCCTGCTTCGGCGCCGGTGCGCGCCGCGGTCGCTTCGGCGGCTTCGCTGGCGGCGCTCGGCGTGGTGGTGGCGGCGGGCCGTTGGATCAGGTCGCACGCCGGCTGAAAAGCCCCCGGCCGCTTCCCCGCCGGGCCGGAACCGGGCGGGGCGCCGGAAAGGTGATCGATCTGTCACACCCCCCTGAGATACTGTGAACAACACAAACATCACTGTTGTTCCGGACTGCGGTGATCGAACCGCCCGCCTGCGGGGCCTCCGTGATCCTTACGGCGGCAACCTGTAAGGGCGGGCAACCTAGCCGAGCGACCGAACAAGTCGGGTACGCACCGGGCCGACGCGCCCCGTACCCCCGAACACGAAATTGGTGGTGGAGGCGGGGGCAGGGCCCGGCGAAGCCGGGAGTGGGGGTGCGAGAACGCGAAAATCGGGGGCGAGAACGCTCGATCGCGCAGGTGGATACAGTGGGCGGATAGGGTAGGCTGATCCGGGAAGAGGCCATTCCGCCGGAAGGCCGGGCGGGGGTTTTACACTTTATCCCGCCCATTCTTATAATCCTGCCTACGCCGAGGGGCGTAGCTCGAAGTTGGTTAGAGCGCCGGTCTCCAAAACCGGAGGTTGTGGGTTCGAGTCCCTCCGCCCCTGCCAGGACGGCCCGGAAGGTCACAAGGGTGGCCCGAAAGGCCGGTGGAATGGTTCGATGGTCGGCGGCCGCAGGCCCAGGACCCCGAAGAAAGACAGAAGAATATGAATCGCGAGATGCGACGGCTCGCCGAGCGGGAAGAGCGGCGGGGCAAGCAGAACGACCGCGGCCGCCGCTCGCCCATCATGGGGCCGGGCGGTCCGGGCGGCGCCGAGGCAGGCCGCCTGCAGCGGCTCGTCCAATTCCTGCGCGAGGTTAGGGTCGAGCTCAGCCGGGTAGGATGGCCGAGCCGCCAGCAGATGATCGCCTTCACCACGGTGACAGTCGTCACCGCCGGTGTGCTCACCGCCTACGTTTTCCTGGTCGATCTGGCTTTCAGCCGTTCGATATTGGCTTTCATCCGCGCACTGACTAGTTGAAGATGAGGTCGAAGTTGGCAGAACAGAATCCACCTCGGGTCGACGAGGTTTCCCAGGCGGCGGACCAGGCCGAAGAATCCCAGGAGGATGCGGTGGGTTCCCTGGGGGCGGCTCTGCTGTACGCCGGTTTCGGCACCGACGGTTCGTTGCCCGACCCCGCCGAGATCGCATCCATGGCCGAAGAAGCCGAGGCCGGGATCGAACCGGCGCGGATGCCGGAGGCCTCTCCGTCGGGCTCTCTCACAGCCGAAGCCGAAGAAACCGCATCCGCCCCCTCCGGACGGACGGCCGCCGAGGCGGGCAGGACACCGGAGGCGCCGGACACCGAAGTTGCCGAGGAGGTGGAAGAGGAGGAGGTGATCAGCCCCTACGACCTGCCCGGATCCTGGTATGTGATACACGCCTACTCCGGTTATGAGAAGAAGGTGAAGGACAACCTGGCCACCCGCACCTCCTCCATGCATATGGAGGACCGCATCTTCGACGTGGTGATACCGACCGAGAAACGGATGAAGTTCAAGGGCGGGCGCAAGGTCGAGGTCGAGGAGAAGATGTTCCCGGGTTATCTCTTGGTGCGCATGTACCTGGACGACGGCTCCTGGCATGCGGTGCGCGACACGCCGGGCGTTACCTCCTTCGTGGGCATGGGAAGCGGCGCCAAACCCACCCCCCTGTCCAAGCGGGAGGTGGAGCGGTTCCTGGGTCTGAAGAAGGAAGCGGCCAAGGCGGCCCCCCGATTCCGTCCGGCCTGGAAGATCGGAGAGCCCATTAGGGTCACCGTCGGTCCCTTCGCCGATTTCAACGGGGTGGTCGAAGACATCAACGTCCACCAGGAGAAGGTCAAGGTGCTCGTGGAGATCTTCGGCCGGGACACGGCCGTCGAGCTGGGGTTCGGGGACATACAGAAGCAATGACGGCGCCGAACAGGACAAGCAGTGACCGCAATCGTCCGCCGGCCCCGACCGGTGCGCCGACCGGTGCACTGGCAACGGACAGATAGACCGAAGGAACGACGGTATGGGCAGAAAAAGGGTGGCCGCCATCCTGAAACTCCAGATTCCCGCAGGGGAGGCTTCCCCGGCGCCGCCGGTAGGCCCGGCCCTCGGCCAGTACGGGATCAACATCATGGAGTTCGTCAAGTCGTACAACGATGCGACCCAGTCCCAGGTGGGCACGATCATTCCGGCGGAGGTAACCATCTACACCGACCGGTCCTTCACGTTCGTCACCAAGACACCCCCGGCGGCGGTGCTGATCCGCCAAGCCGCCCGGGTGGAGAAAGGCTCGGCGGAGCCCCACCGGGAGAAGGTGGGAACCTTGTCCGGCAGCCAGTTACGGCAGATAGCCGAGACCAAGCTCCCCGATCTCAACACCACCGATATCGAGGGAGCGATGAAGATCGTGGCGGGCACGGCCCGGTCGATGGGGATACTCATCGCCGACTGAGCCGCGGGCCGGCCGACCGCGCGTGCCCGGACGCCGCAACACACACGGATACGAAAGAGTTGGGAGGGCCGCCGAGCGGCTCGCAGATACCACGAGGAGAGAAATCATGGCCCGCAGGAGCAAGCGGTACAACCAGTCGTCCGCCGCGTTCGACAAACACCGCCCCTACCCGCCCTCGGAGGCGGTCCGCATGGTGAAGACGATGGCTTCGGCCCGCTTCGACGAGACGGTCGATGCGGTTATGAAGCTGGGGATCGATCCGCGGCGGGCCGACCAGCTGGTCCGGGGGACCGTCGTCCTTCCCCACGGAACCGGAAAGTCGGTGCGGGTGGCGGTGTTCGCAGGGGCCGACAAGCAACCGGAGGCCGAAGAGGCGGGCGCCGAGGTGATAGGCGGTGAGGACCTGGTCGAGAGGCTGGCTTCGGGGGGCGCGATCGAATTCGATGTGGCGATCGCCACCCCGGATATGATGCCGAAGGTCGGCAGGCTGGGGAGGCTGCTCGGGCCGCGCGGCTTGATGCCCAACCCCAAGGCCGGCACGGTGACGCGAGACGTCGGCCGAACCGTCGAAGAGTTCAAGGGCGGAAAGATCGAGTACCGAAACGACCGCTACGGCAACGTGGCGGCGCCCATCGGCAAGGCCTCCTTCAGCGAGGATCGCCTCTACGAGAACCTGACGACCTTGGTCTCCGAGATCGTCAGGGTCAAGCCGGCCGCTTCCAAGGGCGCCTACCTCAGGAAGCTGTCGGTGTCTTCGACGATGGGCCCGGGAGTCCGGGTGGACGTGTCGCGGATCGATCGTCCGTAGTAAGAAGTAAACAGAGGCCTGACATCGGGGGGCGGAAAACAGGTTCGCCGGCGGGTTCTTTGGCGTTCTCCGTTTGCGCGGTTATCCTCCCCCTCGCGTCTCGGGGCCGAGCGCCGGGCGCATGGACCGTAGACAGCCGGTACCGAACGGCGGCGGGGTCTCCCGCCGCGTCGGTGTAAGCGATCCGGACGGATTCCGCCTGCCGAGGTCGATTCGGGGTCATTCCCCCGGTTCCCCTCTGCAGCCTGTTCCGGCCGGGCGCGTCTGCGCAACGATGCCGGGCCCCGCCGCACACCGTAAGCAACGGAGGAAAGGTATGCCGCGACCCGAGAAGGTACAGGCGGTCGAGGAGATCAAGCACCACTTTTCGGTCTCCTCCACTTCGATCCTGACCGAATACCGCGGGCTAACGGTCGGCCAGCAGCAACAGCTCCGCAACTCGCTCCGCCAGGCCGGCGCCCGTTACAAGGTGTTGAAGATGACCCTGACCCGCCGGGCCCTGAACGATCTGGGCCAACACGGGCTCGACGAATGGCTGACCGGCCCTACTGCGATCGCCTTCGTGGAGGACGATCCGGTCCCGGCCGCCCGCGCGCTCATGGAGTTCGGCAAGCAACACGAGAACTTCGTGGTGAAGGCCGGCCTGATGAACGGCCGGGTGATGGGCGCCGACCAAGTGGCGGTGCTCGCCACCATCGAGGACCGGGAAGTGCTCCTGTCCAAGATGGCGGGCGCTTTCAAAGGCCCCCTGTCCAAGGCGGCGTTCCTGATGGCTTCCTTCACGAGGGAGGCCGCTTCGGTGTTCTCGCAGCTGTTGGAGCGCAAGGAGGAGGAAGGGGCCGGGCGGGCGGCGTCCGATTCCCGCCAGGAGGGGCCCTAGAGGCCCGTGAAGATCGAACGGAGGACGGCGCCGAAGCCCCGGCAGAGGATTAGGTCTTTGACGGGGATTCGGGCCTGAGGCGACAAACCAGGAGGAAGATCATGGCCAAGCTGAGCACCCAGGAACTGTTGGGTGTCTTCGAAGAGATGACGGTCTTGGAGCTCAAGGAGTTCCTCGACGCTTTCGAGGAGCATTTCGATGTGACCGCGATGGCGGGGATGGCGGTGGCCGCCGCCCCCGGCGCCGAGGCCGCCGAGGCCGCCGAGGAGGAGCAGGTCGAGTTCGATGTGGTGCTGACCTCGTCCGGAGACAAGAAGATACAGGTCATCAAGGAAGTGCGCTCCATGACCAGCCTGGGCCTGAAAGAGGCCAAGGCGCTGGTGGACGGCATCCCCAACACCGTTCTAGAAGCCGTTACCAAAGAGGAGGCCGAGGCGGCCATGGCCAAGATCGAGGCCGTCGGCGGCAGTGTGGAGCTGCGCTGACCGGTGCTCCGGTATACGGGTCGGCAAACCTCGGATCAGGATCGGGCCGGCGTTGCACGCCCGCATCTCTCTCCGGGCAGATCCCTCTGTAAGGAGGGGGTCTCGGGCAGGCGGCGTTCCGCATCCGGGGGGTGTGTTTGACTTGTTTCGCGGAGGGCTGTATCATCGCCCTCCCAAAGGTGGACGGGATTTCGACCCGGAGGGGAATTGAGACGGGAGTCCGTCGATCATAGTTGAGCTGGTTAGGCAGGTCGGCCCGCGTGCTGTCCTGTCTTTTGACGCGCGGAGAGGGTTGTATGCCGTCAGGCCGTGCGGAAAGGTTTCGAGGATTACCGGTCTAGGAGGGTGGGGTTCCAGGCAAGGCCGGGAAGGGCGTCCGGTGGGAGAAATTAGGAGGAACCTGTGGTCGTAGCCCGCGCCGAGCGCGAGCGTCTGTCGTTCTCGAAGATAGAAGAAGTTCTGCCGTTGCCCGACCTGATCGAGGTCCAGCGCTGGTCCTTCGACTGGCTGATAGACGAGGGTCTGAGCCGGATATTCAAGCAGCTGTCGCCGATCGAGGACTTCTCGGGTTCCCTTGCCTTGGATCTCACCAACCACAGGTTCGGAGAGCCGCTGATGACGGTGGAGGAGGCCAAGGAACGCGACGCCAGCTACGCCAAACCCCTGCATGTGACCGCCCGGTTCCTGAACCGCGGCACAGGTGAGATCAAGGAGCAGAAAGTGTTCCTGGGGGACTTCCCGATGATGACCGCCAACGGCACCTTCATCATCAACGGGACCGAGCGGGTGGTGGTGAGCCAGCTGGTGCGCTCGCCGGGCGTCTATTTCGACCAAACCATCGACAAGATCTCCCGCAAGGACATCTACGGCGCCAAGGTCATCCCGGGTCAGGGCGCCTGGATGCTGTTCGACATCGACAAGCGGGACACGGTGGGGGTCAAGGTGGACCGCAAGCGGCGCCAGTTCGTCACCTCGTTCGTTCGCGCCCTCGGCATCGCCGAGACCGACGAGGACATCCTCGATCTGTTCGACCACGCAGAGGTCATCGAGAACACCTTGGAGAAGGACCCGGTGAAAACCGCCGACGATGCGATGCTCGATTTCTACCGCAAGCAACGCCCCGGCGAGCCGTCCGCGGTCGAGTCGGCCCGCAGCCTCATCCTCTCCCTCTTCAAGAACAAGAAGCGGTACGACCTCACCAAGGTGGGCCGCTACAAGGTGAACCAGAAGTTCGCCAACCCGGACGACCACGCCTCCGACAGCGGCCTGCTCACCGAAGACGACCTGGTCGACACGATCCGCTACATGATCCATCTCCACGAGGGCAAGGAGTCTTTGACCACTTGGAGGCATTCGTACCTCGAGCGGAAACGCGAGGCGGAGGGGGCCGAGGTCCCATGGGAGGGCAACACGGTCAGGGTGCGGACCGACGACATCGACCATTTCGGCAACCGGCGGGTGCGAACCGTCGGCGAGCTGGTGCAGAACCAGATTCGGGTGGGTCTCGCCCGGATGGAGCGTCAGGTGAGGGAACGGATGACCACCCAGGATCCGGACGCCATCACCCCCCAGAGCCTCATCAACATCCGCCCTGTGGTCGGCGCCATCAAGGAGTTCTTCGGATCCAGCCAGCTCAGCCAGTTCATGGACCAGCCCAACCCCCTGGCGGGGCTGACCCACCGCCGGCGGCTGTCGGCCCTCGGTCCGGGCGGTGTGTTGCGGGAAAGGGCCGGGTTCCAGGTCAGGGACGTGCACCCTTCCCACTACGGGCGCATGTGCCCCATCGAGACCCCGGAGGGGCCCAACATCGGGCTGATCGGGTCCCTGGCCAGCTACGCGAAGGTCAACCCGTTCGGCTTCATCGCCACCCCTTACCGGACGGTGAAGGGCGGAAAGGTGACCAGCAAAGTCCAATACCTGACGGCGCATGAAGAGGAGCGCTACGTGATAGCCCAGGCCAGCGCCCCCCTGGCCGAGGACGGTTCTTTCGTGGAGGACCGCGTCCTCGTGCGCCGGGCGGGCGGGGCTGTCGACTCCGTGCCGCCCGAAGAGGTCGATTTCATGGACGTGTCGCCTCAGCAGATAGTGTCGATCGCCACCTCGCTCATCCCGTTCCTGGAGCACGACGACGCCAACCGGGCTCTGATGGGCTCGAACATGCAGCGCCAAGCGGTGCCCCTCCTGCGGGCCGAGGCCCCGCTGGTGGGTACGGGCGTGGAGGCCAAGGCCGCCCAGGATTCCGGGGACCTGGTCACCTCCGCGGTGAGGGGCAAGGTCGTTTCTATCAAGGGAGACGAGATCGTGCTGCGGGAATACGGGACCAAGAAGATATTTCGCTACCCGCTGCGGAAGTTCGAGCGTTCCAACCAGGGCACCTCGATAAACCAGAAGTCGATCGTGACCGTGGGCCAGTGGGTCAAGAAGGGCGAGGTCATCGCCGACGGGCCGTCCACCGACCGCGGCGAGCTGGCGCTGGGCAAGAACCTGTTGGCGGCCTTCATGCCCTGGAAGGGCCACAATTTCGAGGACGCCATCGTGCTCAGCGAGCGGCTGGTGAAAGAGGACATCCTGACCTCTGTCCATATCGAGCAGCACGAGGTGGACGCCCGCGACACCAAGCTCGGATCGGAGGAGATCACCCGGGACATTCCCAACGTGGCCGAGGAGTCGCTGCGCGATCTGGACGAAGAGGGCGTCATCCGGGTGGGGGCCGACGTGGGTCCGGGTGACTACCTGGTCGGCAAGGTTA
Organism: uncultured Acidimicrobiia bacterium; assembly: GCA_958295745.1. Lineage (GTDB taxonomy): Bacteria > Actinomycetota > Acidimicrobiia > Spongiisociales > Spongiisociaceae > CATQHD01. The sequence goes on from OY282370.1 coordinate 1,861,261, forward strand.
CGCCCAAGGGGGAGACCGAGATGACCCCCGAAGAACGCCTGCTCCGGGCCATTTTCGGCGAGAAGGCCCGCGAGGTCCGCGACTCATCGCTGAGGGTGCCGCACGGCGAGACCGGAAAGGTGATCGACGTGAAGGTGTTCCGGCGCTCGGAGGGGCACGACGACCTCCAACCCGGGGTGAACGAGCTGGTGCGGGTCTACGTGGCCAGCCAGCGGAAGATCTCGGAGGGGGACAAGTTGGCCGGACGCCACGGCAACAAGGGGGTGATCGCCAAGATCCTTCCGGAGGAGGACATGCCGTTCCTGGCGGACGGAACCCCGGTCGATATCGTGCTCTCCCCGCTGGGGGTTCCCTCCCGGATGAACCTCGGGCAGGTGCTGGAGACCCATCTCGGATGGGCGGCCGCCCAGGGTTGGGAATCCTACGAGTCCGACAGCTCCAGCAATGACGCGGTGAAGGGGGGGATGCCCCCATGGTCCACTGTGGCCACCCCGGTGTTCAACGGCGCCCGCGAGGATGAGATCGATGATGTCATCCGCCACAGCCGGCCCAACCGGGACAACGAGCGCCTCATCGACAAAGACGGCAAGGCGGTTCTCTACGACGGCCGCACCGGGCTGCCCTTCGACGCCCCGGTAACCGTCGGATACCACTACATACTCAAGCTGGTCCACCTGGTGGACGACAAGCTCCACGCCCGCTCCACCGGCCCCTACTCGATGATCACCCAGCAGCCGCTGGGCGGGAAGGCCCAGTTCGGCGGGCAGCGATTCGGGGAGATGGAGGTTTGGGCATTGGAGGCCTACGGCGCCGCCTACGCCCTCCAGGAGCTGCTGACCATCAAGTCGGACGACGTACTGGGCCGGGTGAAGGTCTACGAATCGATCGTGAAGGGCGACAACATTCCGGAACCCGGGATACCGGAGTCTTTCAAAGTGCTCATAAAGGAGATGCAGAGCCTGTGTCTGAACGTCGAGCTGCTGTCGGCGGGAGAGGAGATCCAGTTCAAGGACTTGGACGAGGATATCTACCGCACCTCCGAGTCGCTCGGCATCAATCTGTCGCGCCCCGAGCGCAGGGAAGAGGGTTGAAATAGTGTATTGGGGTACCAAGCCGGAGCCGTTCGGCCAAAGTACGGGTTTTCGGAACCGCACCGCCGCGCCGGCTCGCGACGTATTCGACGAGCTCAAGATCGGGTTGGCCTCGCCCGACCAGGTGCGTTCCTGGTCGTTCGGTGAGGTCAAGAAGCCGGAGACCATCAACTACCGCACCTTGAAGCCCGAGAAGGAGGGCCTCTTCGACGAGCGCATATTCGGACCTCAGAAGGACTGGGAATGCGCCTGCGGCAAGTTCAAGCGGATCCGCTACCGGGGGATAGTCTGCGAGAAGTGCGGGGTGGAGGTGACCCGCAGCAAGGTCCGGCGGGAGCGCATGGGCCACATCGAGCTGGCCGCCCCCGTCACCCACATCTGGTTCTTCAAGGGCGTTCCGTCCCGCCTCGGTTATCTGCTCGACATGTCCCCCAAGGATATGGAAAAGGTCATCTACTTCGCCTCCTACGTGATCACCGATCTGGACGAGCGGAAGCGCCACACCGATCGACAGGATCTGGAGAAGAGGAAGAAGGCCGAGCTCGAGATCGTCCGGGAGGAGTTCACCGAATGGAGATCCGCCCGCCTCGAAGCGCTCGAGCAGCAGATGGAGCAGATGGAGGAGGGCGGAGCCAAGGCCCAGGAGATGACGGCCCGCCGCCGCGATGTGGAACGCGAGATCAAGGACCGCGAGCAACGGTACGAGGATGAATGCGAGATGATCGAATCCGCTTTCGAGATTTTCTGCAAGATGAAGCCCAAGCAGCTGGTGGAGTCCGAGCAGCTCTGGCGGGCGATCCACGACCGGTACTCCGCCTACTTCTCCGGCGGCATGGGCGCCGAGGCGGTCAAGAGCCTGCTTTCCAGGGTGGATCTCGACGCCGAGATGGAGGTGCTGCGGGAGAACCTCGTAGCCCGCTCCGCCCAGCGGCGCCATCGAGCCACCCAGAGGATCAAAGTGGTCAAGCCCTTCTGGGAGGGCAGGCACTCGCCGAAGAGCATGATCGTGGAGGCGGTGCCGGTCATCCCCCCGGAGCTTCGCCCGATGGTCCAGCTGGACGGTGGGCGTTTCGCCGCCTCTGACCTCAACGATCTGTACCGGCGGGTCATCAACCGCAACAACCGGCTCAAGCGGCTCCTCGACCTGAACGCGCCCGAGATCATCGTCAACAACGAGAAGCGCATGCTCCAAGAGGCCGTCGACGCTCTGTTCGACAACGGGCGCCGGGGCAAGGCGGTCACCGGCCAGGGCAACCGGCCGCTCAAGTCCCTCTCCGACATGTTGAAGGGCAAGCAGGGCCGGTTCCGCCAGAACCTGCTCGGCAAACGGGTCGACTATTCGGCGCGGTCGGTCATCGTGGTGGGGCCCCAGCTGGAGCTGCACCAGTGCGGCCTGCCCAAGGTGATGGCCCTGGAGCTGTTCAAGCCCTTCGTGATGAAGCGGCTGGTCGACAGGGATCTCGCCCCGAACATCAAGTCCGCCAAGCGGATGGTGGAACGGCGGCGGCCCCAGGTCTGGGACGTGCTGAAGGAGGTGATACAGGAGCATCCGGTGCTGCTGAACCGAGCCCCCACCCTCCACCGGCTCGGCATACAGGCCTTCGAGCCGGTGCTGATCGAAGGCAAGGCCATACAGATACATCCGCTGGTGTGCGAAGCCTTCAACGCCGACTTCGACGGGGACCAGATGGCCGTGCATCTTCCTCTGTCCGCCGAGGCGCAGGCCGAGGCCCGGATTTTGATGCTCTCCACCAACAACGTGCTGTCGCCGGCCAGCGGCCGCCCTATCGTCACGCCGTCCCAGGACATGGTGATCGGCCTCTACTACCTGTCCAAGAAGGAGAGCGATGCCAAAGGGGCGGGCCGCGCCTTCAGCGACATCGACGAGGCGGTCATGGCGTACGACCTCGGCGAGCTGTCCCTCCACGCTCCTATCCGGCTGCGTTTGGGTGAGGCGGCGGGCGATCCCGGGGTCCACGCCGAGCTGAAGGACTTCATGCCCCACCTGATCGCGGCTGAGCCGGTCGACGGCGGCCGTTCGTTCGAGACCACCCTGGGGCGGGCCCTGCTCAACCGGGCGTTGCCGGCGGACTTCCCGGTGATAGACGCCGACGTGCTGAAGAGCGACGTGAAGGTGTTGATCGAGGAGATCATCGAGCGGTACGACAAGAACGTGGTGCAGCACACCCTCGACGGGATCAAGGAGCTCGGGTTCGATTACTCCACTCGGGCGGGTCTGACCATCGGGCTCAACGATGTCGTAACCCCTCGCGACAAGCAGAGGATCATCACCCGTTTCCAGAAGCGGGCCGACAAGCAGAACGACTACTACCGGAAGGGGATCATCACCTATGACGAGCTCTCGCAGGTGCTGATCCAGATCTGGAACGAGGCCATCAACGAGGTGACCGATTCGATGAAGGCCAGCCTGCGAAAGGGGCGTTTCAACCCGATCGACATGATGGTGCATTCGGGCGCCCGCGGGAACATGATGCAGGTGCGCCAGATCGCCGGGATGCGGGGTCTGGTAGCAAATAACACAGGGGTGATCATCCCGCACCCGATCAAGGCCAACTATCGCGAGGGGCTGACGGTGCAGGAGTACTTCAACTCCACCTACGGCGCCCGCAAGGGCCTGACGGATACGGCCCTTCGCACCGCAGACTCCGGCTATCTCACCCGGCGGCTGGTGGACGTGGCGCAGGAGATCATCGTGCACGACGAGGACTCCGAGGACCGGGGTATAAGGATCGAGATCCGGGAGGAGAACGGGCAACCGAAGCGCAACCTGTACAACCGGGTCTTCGGGCGGGTGCTGGTCGAGGATGTAACAGCGGAGGGCCGCCCGGTGGCGATCAAGGACGGACGCCGGCTGGTGGCCGGGGAGGTGATCGACCGGTACGGGCTGGCGGCGCTGGAGTCCACGCCCGAGGTACAGGTGATCAGGGTGCGCTCGCCGCTCTCCGACGAGATACGGCACGGGATCAGCCGGGCCTCCTACGGGCTCAGCATGGCCACCGGCAAGATGGTGGAGCCGGGCGAGGCGGTGGGGATCATGGCCGCCCAGTCCATCGGCGAGCCGGGCACCCAGCTGACCATGCGCACCTTCCACACCGCGGGGGCGGTCGAGGCCTTCACCACAGAAACCAGGACGGTCAGAGGCGCCGGGGGCGCCAGGGAACGCAATGTGGTGGCGACTATAGACATCACCCACGGACTGCCGCGGGTGGTGGAGCTGTTCGAGGCCCGCACCCCCAAGGGCAAGGCCACCCTGGCGGAGGTGAGCGGCCGGGTCAGGATCGATGAGGGCACCGACGAGGGCCGGCTGATCGTGATCGAGTCCTCCGACGGCGAACACACCTACGAGGTTTTCCGGCAGGCCCGTCTGGCGGTCCGCAACGGCCAGGAGATAACGGCCGGCACCCCGCTCACGGAGGGTCCCCTCGACCCCAAGGAGGTCTGCGACATCTCCGGCGTGAAGGCCTGCCAGCGCTACCTGGTGGAACAGGTACAGGAGGTCTACCAGTCGCAGGGGGTGGACATCCACGACAAGCACATCGAGCTGATCGTCCGCCAGATGCTGCGCAAGGTGCGCATCGTCAACTCCCACGACTCGGATTTCCTTCCCCGCCAGCTGGTGGATCAAGGAGAGTTCCGCGACGTGAATCGACGCCTGGTAGCCGAGGGCAAGCGGCCCGCCGAAGGGCGGCCGGAGCTGATGGGCATCACCAAGTCGTCGCTGTCCACCGACTCGTGGCTTTCGGCGGCTTCTTTCCAGGAGACCACCAGGGTGCTCACCGAGGCGGCCATCAACGGACGCTCCGATTACCTGCGGGGTCTGAAGGAAAACGTGATCATCGGCAAGCTCATCCCGGCCGGGACCGGAGCGCCCCGGTATCAGGCCGTTCAGCCCCATCTACCCGACGCCGCCGCGTTGCCGACCGGACTGGACGCCGATTGGCTGGCTTCGCTCCAGATACCGGGTGACGGCGACGGCGACGGCGACGGCGACCGGGACGGCGAGTACGAGAAGGCGGCCGACCCGGCGGAGTTCATTCCGGTCACCGGCTGATCAGCCCCGCGTTATCGGCGCTGATCCGATCCTGTCTCGTCGGGGAGGGCGCGCCCTTGGACAGGGGGCGGCTTCACGGCTTGGGCGTGATCCATGCCTGCTACCAGGAGAGCGTTGCCGGCGTCGACCACTATCACCCCCTCGAGGCCGATCACGGTTACCGGGCGTTCCCGCGCCCGCACGTAGCTGCCGGTCACGTCCCGAAGGTGGGCGGGCCCCGACACGACGTTTCCGGCCTCGTCCCGGGGTCCCAGCTCCCAGAGCGTGTACCAGGATCCCACGTCGCTCCAACCGGCCGCCAGCGGCGCCGTGGCCCCGCGGCGGGTTCGCTCCATAACGGCCCGGTCTATCGATTCGGACGGGCAACCCGAGAAGGATTCCGATTCCAGCAGGATCCCGCCCCGATCCAACAAGGCCCCGCCGGGGCGGGCGGCGGCCGCTAGGGCGGCTTCGGTTCGGGCCGGGATCTCGGGGTGGAGCATGCGGAGCTCCTCCAGGTAGGTTCCGGCCCGAAACAGGAACATGCCGCTGTTCCACGAATGGCGGCCGGTGTTCAGATAGCGCCGGGCGGCGGCAAGGTCGGGTTTCTCCCGGAAGGACGCTATCCGGTAGACGCCGGCCAGGCCTTCGATCGGTTCACCGCGCTCGATGTAGCCGTATCCGGTCTCGGGCCGGTCGGGAACCACCCCGAACGTCACCAGCCAATCCGCCCGGGCGGCGTCGGCGGCCGACCGGATCGCCTCCACGAAGGCCCCGGTGTCTTCGATCAGGTGGTCGGCCGGAAGTATCAGCAAGAGGTCGTCCTCGTCGACGGCCAGCGCCGCCGCCGCCGCCGCCGGTGCAGTGCTGCGGCCCATCGGCTCCAGCAGGGCCGCGTAGTTGCGCAGTCCGATATCGTCGAGCTGGCGGGCGATGAGCGGATAGTGGGACTCGCCGCACACGATGAGGGGGGCGCCTGCGTCGGGTATCGCCGCGGTGCGGAGGGCCGTTGTCTGGAGCAGGGACAGGTCACCGGTCAGCCGGGCCAGGGGTTTGGGTCGTTCAGGACGCGACACCGGCCACAACCGGGTACCCAAACCTCCCGCCAGGATCACCGGTATGAGCATAGGCTACCCGCAGAGCTCCGCGTGGCGGCGGAGGGCGAACCGGTCGGTCATCCCCGCCACGTAGTCGACCGCCCTCTCCAGCGCCGGTCGGTCGACCGGAAGGGCCTCGGGTATCTCAGACTGGTTGGCTTGGTAGTAACGCACCAGGTCCTCGACGATCTGCATGGCCCTCCGGCGGTGCTCCTCGCCTTCGGGGCGGAGATAGACCCGCTCGAACATGAAGTTTCTGAGCTCCCCGACAGCCTCGGCGACATCGGCTTCCATGGTCACCTCCCCGGCGGACAGCGACCCGTCGACCACCGCGTGCACCATGGCGGTGACCCAGCGGCTGTGCCGGTCGCCCAGCAGCGCCTGGGCCCGGAACGGCAGCTCCTCATATCGGATGATCCCGGCCCGCATGGCGTCGATCAGGTCGTGGCTCAGGTAGGCGATCCGGTCGGCGAAGCGGCACAACGCCCCCTCCGGGGTGGCGGGCGGCGGTTCTACCTTCCAGGGGTGGGCCCGGATCCCGTCGAGGGTTTCCCAGCTGAGGTTGAGGGGTTCCAGTACCGACAAGACCCGCACGGAGTGATGCGAATGGATCCACCCGTCATCCACGATCCCGGCCAGGGCGTCCTCCCCGGTGTGGCCGAAGGGGGAGTGGCCTATGTCGTGGCCCAGGCAGATCGCCTCCGTGAGGGCTTCGTTGAGGCCGAGGGCCGCCGCCATCGACCGCCCCACCTGGGCCACCTGCAGAGTATGGGTGAGCCTGGTTACGAAGTGGTCGTTGTCGGGGGCGATGAACACCTGGGTCTTGTGGGCCAGGCGGCGGATGGCGTTGGAGTGCACTATTCGGTCGCGGTCTCGCTCGAAGGCGGTGCGGAGCGGGTCGGGCGGTTCCGGCCGCTCCCGGCCCTTCGACTCGGAAGACCTGGTGGCGGCGACGGCCAGGCCGGAGCTTTCCATCCGCTCGCGTTCGAGCCGGTCGATCCTCCGCAGCTGGTCCATGGGTTCGTACATCCTCTCGGTGGGCGGCCACCCCAGAATCTAACCCTGTTTGTTCATGAAGTTTCGAGGGTGTGCGACAGCGCGAAAAAAACGAGGCGCTCCGCGGGTTGCGGATAGGTTTCCTGTCACGGCGGACGAGTACGATTCCGGGTGTGGAATATCAGGCGCTCTACCGCAAGTACCGTCCGCAACGCTTCGACCAGGTAGTCGGGCAGGATCACGTCACCCATACCCTGTCGAAGGAGATCGAGGAGGGGCGGGTGGCCCACGCCTACCTGTTCGCCGGACCGAGGGGCACCGGAAAGACCACCACCGCCCGCCTGCTGGCCAAGTCGCTCAACTGCCCGGACCGGGAGGCGGCGGGGGGCGAGCCGTGCGGCGCCTGTGATTCCTGCACCGCGGTGGCCGGTTCTTCCTCCATGGACGTGATGGAGCTCGACGCCGCCTCCCACAACAAGGTGGAGGACATCCGGGACCTCCGCGCCAGCGTGTCCACGGTGGCCTCGGTGGGGGGCGCCAGGCGGGTGTTCATCCTCGACGAGGCCCACATGCTGACCAAGGCGGCAAGCAACGCACTGCTCAAGACCCTCGAAGAACCCCCCGATCACGTCCACTTCGTGCTGGCCACCACCGAGCCCTACCGGTTGCTGGACACCATCCGCTCGCGCAGCCAGCGTTTCGACTTCCATCTGGTTCCGATCGATCTGATAGCCGGTCTTCTCGAACGGGTGAGCGCCGCCGAGGGTTATCAGGCCTCCACCGAGGCCCTGTACGGGGTGGCCCGCCGGGCGGCCGGTTCGGTCAGGGACGCCCTCAGCCTGCTCGAGCAGGTGGCGGCGCTGGACGGATCCGTCACGGAGGAGGGCATACAGAAAGCGCTGGGGGTGGCCGGGCGGGAAGCCATGCTGGCCTTGGTGGAGGCGATGGCCGCCGAGGACGCGGGGGCGGCTTTGGAGCTGCTGGCCGGTCTGGCGGCCCGGGGCGTGGATCTGCGGCGCTTCGCCGGGGACGCCCTCGGGTTCTTCCGGGGGGTGTTCCTGACCATTTACACCCCGAACGCGGCGGATCTGGTGGACGAGCCCGCCGAAATAGTCTCCGACTGGCGCGAGGTGTCCGGTCGCCTCTCCCCCCCGACGGTTATGAAGGCCATCGACCTGCTGGGGGAGGCGCTGGTGAAGCTCCGGGAGGGCCGCGAGGAACGCATGATGCTGGAACTGGCCGTCCTGAAGCTGGTCCGGCCCGAGCTGGACGACGACCACGGTGCGCTGCTGAGGCGTATCGAGAAGCTGGAGAAAGACCGGGCCGCTGCCCCGGCCGTCGCCCCCGCCCGTCAGGTTCCTGCCGCAGGGCCGCCGACTGCCGCCCCCGCCGGGCCGGCGCCTCCCCAGGGCGGGCCGCGGCGCCCGGCGGAAACGGCCGCTGCGCCGTCCGGTGGGGCGGCCGGTCGGGCGGCGGGGGTGGATGGGTCCGGCCCGGCGTCCGATCTAGAACGGATCTGGCCGCAGCTGATGGCCGGCGTCAGGGACGAGATGGGGCCCCGGAGGGGAAGCCTGTTCCGAGAGGCGATGCCGGACGGTGTGGAGGGATCCACCCTGGTGTTCGTGGTTCCGGCCGAAAACACGTTCCACCTGCGGGAGCTGTCGCCCGACGACGATCTCAAGCGCTTCCTCGCCGAGCGGGCGGGCAAGTTGCTGGGGAGGAGCGGCCTGTCGGTGTCCTTTCGGTCGTCGGACGGAGGGCCTGCGCCGGCGGCCCCGGACGAATGGCCGGTGGAAGAGCCGCCGGACCCAGAACCGCCCCCGGAATCGTCCCCACCTCCGCCGCGAGACCCGGAACCGCCCCCGGACCCGGAACCACCTCCGCCGCGGGACCCGGGTGCTGCCCGCCGGACCCGCTCCGCAAGACCCACTATCGACCCCCTCCCCCTGATGCAGGAGGCGCTGGGCGCCATGGTGATCGAGGAAAGTTGACGCCCCGGCAGCGGGGGGAGGACTGCTCCGCTGTCCTATGCCCGGCGGGAGGGCCGCCAAGCCCGTAATCATCGGGAGGGTCTATCTGCTGGCTACCCTGATGAGCCGAATGTTCGAGCCGCCCGTCCAGCGACTGATCGATGAGCTGACCCGGCTTCCCGGAATAGGCCGCAAGTCGGCGCAGCGTCTGGCCTTCCACCTCCTCAACGTGGAGGAGGACGAAGCCCGCAGCCTGGCGCGGGCCATCGTCGACATGCGCGAGCAGACCTCCTACTGCTCCCGTTGCTACAACGTGACCTCCGGGAGTGAGTGCTCGATCTGTCTGGACCCGCGCCGGGACCCCGATGTGGTGTGCGTGGTGGAGCGCGCCCAGGACATAGCGGTCGTCGAGCGCACCCGGGAGTTCAGGGGCCGTTACCACGTGCTGGGGGGCGCCCTCTCTCCCATCGACGGGATCGGACCCGCCCAGCTGCGCATCGAGGAGCTGCGGCGCCGGACGCTCGACGAGTCCCTGACCGAGCTGATCATCGCCACCAACCCCACCATCGAAGGGGACACCACCGCCATGTACCTGGCGCGCCGGTTCAAGCCCCTCGGCGTGACCGTCACCCGGCCGGCCAGCGGCCTCCCGGTGGGCGGTGACATGGACTATGCCGACGAGATCACCCTGGGCCGGGCCCTGACCGGCCGCCGGGAGCTGTGACCTCCTTACCGAGGAGCGCAAGCGGGACGGTGCGGAGGAGTGCGGCTCGTGTCGTCATGGCGTCACCCATACGGCGTCGAGGACGCGATAGCCGTGGAGGGGAACCACCGGAACCAGGTTGCCGGTGTCATTGATGACGTTCAGCCAATCATTTGGCTCGAGCGTGAAGGCCAAAACCATTTCACCGTCTGCGACCTTCGTAGCCCAAAACAGCGGCTTGTACGGTTGTAGAGGCTCCGTACCATTGTACTCGGAGTAAGTGCTTATTTCTCGGGCCGACTGGTCGGCAAGGCTGACTGCATGCAGTGACCACTCCCCCGTGGTCGTACGGAAACCGATCACGAACTCATCAGCCGGTGTCCTGGTAAATGTACTCTCAGGTACGTATGGAATCATGGTATCGATCCAGGCACCAGGACCGGGTTTGGCTATGTGCTGAGCATAGTTTGTTTCGATATCCGTAACCACCAATTCTTTGTCCGCGCCGATCAGAGCTACGTGTTGACCATGAGCGGCTACGATCCGGCCAGGATCTACAACAATATTTCGTAAGGTACCATCACGTCCTAAGACGACTACTCTTCCGTCACCGTAATCCTCGTCCTCTTTAAGGAGCAACCCGCTGTCGACTATCCCCACCATGCCGTAGTCCCCTTTGAGGTCGGCAGTCATCACAGCTTTACCTGTATCGATGCTGACAAGATCTATCCACGTATCGCTAACTTTGGGACGGCCGTCCATGTCTTGATGGTCTCGCTGCAGTATCCAAACCAAAGAGGCTATCCGGTCTGCTGACACAGCCATAACAGAACCAATCCTTGAATGCTGGAGGGGTATAGGTTGCTTGCCAAAATCTGCGTTTGGTAAGAAGGATACATAGTCCGTCGAGCCGCCGAGCGTTACGACAATCGCATCTCCCCGTGCCGTGATCGACGCGCCGACCACGCTGCCTCCGGGTAGGTGATGATCACCATACCGGTAGGTCTTCAGTACTCCCTCGGTAAAGTCAGCCACGGCCAATCCGTAGCCGGCGAAGATAACCTTTACAGGAATCGGCTCAGCGGACCAGGCCAGAGGAATAACCGAAGGTATCTCTACCCGAGGAGCCGGTTTCTGGAAGACCGGCAGCCGATGCACGGTCAGAAGCGGAAGCTCCCTGGCGACCGGGGCTGGCACGGCAGCGGCCTCGGCTGTCGTGGTGTCAGTTTTCGGCGCTGTCATCGAAGAGGACGAAAGAGTCGTTGAGGACGCTTCAAGAAGAGGTGCCGGCAGCGTGTCGCTGGGATCCTGGGCGAACAGTATTCGGCTTGCGAGCATCAAGGCACCAATACCGACAACCACCAGTAGGATAATTCCGACACGACATATCAACCGCTTTGTCATACCCTGTTCTCCTCTAGATGGGTAGTTCCAAGGTCAACCCCGAAGACGCGGCGGTCTCGGTCGGTGTGCTCTCCCCGATGCCCGGTGTGTCGGCCGAGGCGGGGAGCACCCTCGCGTTGAAGGGGCCGCCCGCGCCGGAGGCGACCGTTCCGATACCCAGGTTGCTAATCAGATATTGTCGTGTGGGCGGCCGCCTTCCGGGGTTCTTTGCGTCCACCAGTTCGCCTCCCCGCCTCACCTGATCATTCGTTCCTAGATCTCAAAGCATACCCGATCCGATGCTAAGTGGTCAAATAATTGAAAATTATCTTCCTAATATAGTCTGTGTATCGATCGTGTTCCGTTCGACCGAGCGAGAGGGGCGGATGGCGGCCCGGTATGGCCGGTGCACGGGGGTATTCGGGAAATCCGGATACCTTGATATCGTTGGCCGTAATCTCTACGCGCTCGGAAAGGCATATGGACGAAGGAATCGGACAGGTCGAAACGCAGTTCTTCACCTTCGGCAGCGAGGGGGCGCCGTTCGTGTTCGACAGCGGCGCCGCGTTGCCGGAGGTCACGCTGGCCTACGAGATCTACGGGGAGCTCAACGAGGCCCGGGACAACGCCATCCTGCTGTTCCACGCCCTCACCGGCAGCCACCACGCCGCCGGCTACAACCCGTCCGTCCCGGGGACGGGCGGCCGTTGGACCGAGGAGATGCACGTCGGGTGGTGGGATTCGTTCATCGGACCGGGCCGTTCCCTCAACACCGACAAGTTCGCGGTCGTCTGCGCCAACTGGGTGGGGCATTGCTACGGGTCCACCGGGCCTGCCAGCATTGACCCCGAGACCGGCGGGCCCTACGGACCGTCCTTCCCGCGGGTGTCGGTGGGGGACACCGTGCGGGCCCACTTCCGGCTGCTCGATCACCTTGGGGTGAAGCGGCTCCATGCCGTGGTGGGCGGAAGCGTGGGGGGCATGATGTGCCTGGAGGCCGCTACCCGTTACCCCGACCGGGTGCGCTTCGTGGTCCCCATAGCCGCCGGGCTGCGGGCCACGGCTTTGCAAGTGATACACGACTTCGAGCAGATCAGCGCCATCTACAACGACCCCAACTTCAACGGCGGGAAATATTACGACGGCCCTTCGCCCGACGAAGGTTTGGCCCTGGCCAGGATAATCGGCCACAAGACCTTCGTCTCCCTCGACCAGATGAAGGAGCGGGCCAGGGACGAGGTGGCCCCCGGCTCCTCCGAGGTGGTGCGCCTCCCGCTCGAGAGCTACATGTGGCATCAGGGCCAAGAGTTCGTCAAGCGCTTCGACGCCAACGCCTACCTGCGCACCATGTGGGCCTGGCAGGATTTCGACCTCTCCGCCGAGGCCGAGCGGTGCGGCGTCGAGCTGCCCGATCTGCTGTGCCGGGGTTCCGACTGCCACGAATACCTGGTGTTCTCCATCGATTCCGATGTCTGCTACTACCGTTGCGAGCAGGAGGAGCTGGTGGAGGAGCTCAAGAAAGCGGGGATCCGATTCGAATGGATCACCGTGCACTCCGAGAAGGGCCACGACGCTTTCTTGCTGGAGCCCCGGCTGTTCGAACCCCATCTCCGTTTTCATCTAGAATCCATGTGGAGCCCCTCCCTGAAGTGACACCCCCCCGAAAGGAACCCCGCCTTGAGTGAACGCGCGTTCGGGTTCGACACCCGCTCGATCCACGCCGGCCAACGGCCCGATCCGGAGACGGGTTCGCGCGCCATGCCGATCTACCAGACCACCTCCTACGTGTTCGACGACACCCAATATGCGGCCGACCTGTTCGCCCTGCAGAGCTTCGGCAACATCTATACGCGGATCGGCAACCCGACCAACGCCGCCTTCGAGGAGCGCATGGCGGCGCTGGAAGGCGGCCTGGGCGGCCTCGCCGCCGCCTCGGGGATGTCGGCCCAGCTGCTGGCCATCCTCACGATCTGCGAGGCGGGCGACCACATCATCGCCAACCGGGCGCTCTACGGCGGCACATTCACCCAGTTCGACGTGACCCTGCGGCGCATGGGCATCGATACCACCTTCGTCGACACCAACGACACCGACGCCATCGAGGCGGCCATCACCGACCGGACCCGGCTGGTCTACGGCGAGACGATCGGGAACCCGGGCGGGGACGTGCTCGACCTGGAGCCGATTTCCGACCTCGCCCACTCCTACGGCCTGCCGGTGGTGGTGGACAACACCTTCGCCTCCCCGTACCTGTGCCGCCCCATCGAACACGGCGTGGACGTGGTGGTGCATTCGGCCACCAAGTTCATCGGCGGCCACGGGGCGGTGATCGCCGGGGTCATCGTCGAAAGCGGGAAGTTCCCCTGGGACAACGGGCGGTTTCCCGCCATCACCGAGCCCTCGCCCGCCTATCACAACCTCAGGTTCTGGGATAACTTCCGGGAATACGCATACCTGATGAAGGCCCGCACCGAGCTGATGCGCGACGTGGGCGCGGCCCTCTCGCCGTTCAGCTCATTCCTGCTGCTGCTCGGCCTCGAGACGCTTTCCCTGCGCATGGAACGCCATGTGGCCAACGCCCGGGCGGTGGCCGAGTTCCTCGAAGCCGATCCCCGCGTCTCGTGGGTTTCCTATCCGGGGTTGGCCTCCCACCCCTACCGCGAGCTGGCCGATAAGTACACCCCGGCCGGGCCGGGATCGGTGTTCACCTTCGGGGTGGCCGGCGGGTACGAAGCGGGGGTATCGTTCATAGAGGGGGTGGAGATGGCCAGCCACCTGGCCAACGTGGGCGACGCCAAGACCCTGGTGATCCATCCGGCCAGCACCACCCATCAGCAGGTTCCGGCGGAGGAGCGGGCCGCGGCCGGTGTCGGCGGCGATACGATCCGCATCTCGGTCGGGATAGAGAACATCGAGGACATAATCTGGGACCTCGACCAGGCGCTGGGGAAGGGATGAGATGACCGAAGTGCTCGAAGCCGATCCCCGCACCCGTCTCCGGATCATCCGCGACGCCGAATCGGTGGCGCTCGTGGGGGTGTCCGGGAACGAGCTGCGGGCTTCCAATTTCGTGGCCGCCTACCTGGTGCGCACCTCCTTGCGCGTCTATCCGGTCAACCCGATGTACGAGGAGATACTCGGGTTGAAGTGCTATCCGTCTCTGGCCGACCTGCCCGAGACGCCGGACATCGTGTGCGTGTTCCGCCGTCCCGACGCCATCCCCGGTGTGGTTGAGGAAGCCATCTCGGCGGGCGCCAAGGTGGTGTGGATGCAGCTGGGGCTGCGCCACGACGAGGCGGCCGCCCGGGCGGTGGAAGCCGGTCTCGAAGTGGTGCAGGACCGCTGCCTGAAGATAGAGCACGCCCGGTTCTCGGGCCGCCTCAACCTGGCCGGTTTCGACACAGGCGTCATCTCCAGCCGCCGCCGCCGGGAGATCTGAGCCGCCGACCGCGCCTGTCCGACAAGCCTTAGAGGGTGCGCGGATAGTTGCTCACCTGGGGATACACTGCTTGCGACGGCCCCGATGAGATCACCCCCGCCAACGTGGAAGTTGCCATCCCGATTGCCGTCGACGAGCTCGACACCGGTTTCTTCCGGTTCCGTATGGGCCGGACCACCAACGCCGAACGGGACTACCTGGCGGCGATGGCCTCGCTCGGATCAGGGCCTTATAGCTCCGGTGATGTCGCCGCGGAGATGGGCAAGACCACTGCCCAGGTGGGTCCCCACCGCAGCTCGCTCATCAAAAAAGGACTCTGCTACTCCCCCCGCCACGGTGCAGTTGCCTTCACCGTCCCGAAGTTCGACGATTTCTTGCGGCGCAATATGATGTGAGCGGTGCGACACTGCGGTGTTGCCGCCGCCCGAACCGCTTTCCGCCCCTCCGCGCAGTCTCATGAACGATCAGGACCGGTCGCTGCAAAGCGGGAATATGATATAGTGTGACTCAGGTTATACTATTCGGATAGACTGAGAAGCACCGATCACGGGTCGGTGTCGAATGAGGCAAAAGGAGACACGAATGGCAAAGGCTGTCGGAATCGATCTGGGCACCACCAACAGCGTCATCGCGGTGTTGGAGGGCGGAGACCCCACCGTGGTCGCCAACGCCGAAGGCGCCCGCACCACCCCGTCGGTAGTGGCTTTCAAGGAGGGGGAGGTGCTGGTGGGGGAGGTCGCCAAGCGGCAGGCCATCACCAACCCCGACAACACGATCCGGTCGGTCAAGCGGCATATGGGCACCGGTTGGTCCACAGACGCCGAAGGCAGGCGTTACACCTCCCAGGAGGTGTCGGCCCGCATCCTGATGAAGCTGAAGCGGGACGCCGAGGCCTACCTGGGCGCCGAGGTTTCTTCGGCGGTGGTAACGGTGCCGGCCTACTTCAACGACGCCCAGCGGCAGGCCACCAAGGAAGCCGGCCAGGTCGCCGGGCTCGAAGTGCTGCGGATCGTCAACGAACCCACCGCCGCCGCTCTCGCCTACGGGCTCGACAAGGAGGACGCCGATCAGACCATCCTCGTCTTCGATCTGGGGGGAGGCACCTTCGATGTCTCGATCCTGGAGATCGGGGATGGCGTGTTCGAGGTGAAGTCCACCAGCGGCGACACCCAGCTGGGCGGGGACGACTGGGACGAGGCCGTCATCGACTGGTTGGTGGCCGAGTTCAAGAACGAGAACGGGGTGGACCTGGGCGCCGACAAGATGGCCGTCCAGAGGCTCAAGGAAGCCGCCGAGAAGGCCAAGATCGAGCTGTCCACCGTTCCGGAGACCGACCTCAACCTGCCCTTCATCACCGCCACCTCGGCGGGGCCGCTGCATCTGCAGAAGAAGCTCACCCGGGCCGAGTTCCAGAAGATGACCGAACACCTGGTCGAGAGGACCGAAGGCCCGTTCAAGCGCGCCGTGGCGGACGCCGGCATCACCACGTCCGAGATCGACCATGTGGTGCTGGTGGGCGGATCGACCCGTATGCCGGCCGTCCAGGATCTGGTCGAACGGCTGACCGGGAAGGCGCCCCACCGCGGGGTGAACCCCGACGAGGTGGTGGCGGCGGGCGCCGCCCTGCAGGCCGGAGTGCTGACCGGGGATGTGAAGGACATCCTGCTGCTCGACGTGACCCCGCTCACCCTCGGCATCGAGACCAAGGGCTCCGTGATGACCAAGATGATCGAGCGGAACACCACCATCCCCACCAAGCGGACCGAGATATTCACCACCGCCGATCACAACCAGCCGGAGGTCGAGATACACGTTCTCCAGGGTGAGCGGGCCATGTCCGGCGACAACAAGAGCCTGGGCAAGTTCCGGCTGACCGGGATACCTCCGGCGCCTATGGGCATGCCCCAGATCGAGGTGAGCTTCGACATCGACGCCAACGGGATCGTGTCGGTCAACGCCAAGGACCTCGGCACCGGGCGCGAGCAGGCCATGACCATCACCGGCGGCACCGCCCTCTCCGACGAGGATATCGATCGGATGGTCCAGGACGCCGAGAAGTACGCAGAGGAAGACGCCGGGAGGAGGGCGTTGGCGGATGCCCGGAACCGGGCCGACCAGGTGATCAACCAGACCGAGAAGCTGCTCGAGGAACACGGGGATCAGCTCGACGAGGGCGAGCGGGGGGCCGTCGACGCCGCGGTGGCCGATCTGCGGGGTGCGGCCGACGAAGACTCCGCCGACGCCGACGACATACAGTCGAAGATCGACGCCGTCTTCCAGGCTTCCCAGGTACTGGCCCAGAAGATGTACGCCGCCCAGGCCGCGGAGGGCGAGCCGGCGGCTGGCGCGGGCGCACCTATGGACGACGACGACATCGTGGAAGCCGAGATCGTGGACGACGGGGAGGAGCGTTGATATCCGGGTGCACCGCGGACGAGAGGCCGAGATCATGACCGGCGGGCAGGTAGATCGGGTAGAACCGGCCCCCGGGTCGGCGGGAGACGAGGCGGCGGCCGCGGTGGTCGAGGCGGTTGTCGATCCCGTCCCCGGAATCGAGCTGTCCGAGGACCCCGGCCAGGCGGTGGGGCTGCTGCTGGGCGAGCTGGCGGCGGCCCGGGCGGCCGAGGAGGCAGCCGTCGACAAATGGAAGAGGGCGGCGGCCGAGTTCGACAACTACCGCAGGCGGGCCCGCCGCGACCGGGCGGAGCTGGTCTCCCGGTCGTCCGAGCGGGTGGCGGGTCGGCTGCTCCCGGTCCTCGACAGCCTCGACTCGGCTCTGTTGCTGGACGTCGAGGCCGGTGCCTCGTCTGATGCGGGCATCCGGGAGGGTCTGTCGGGCACCCGGGATCTGCTCCTGTCGATCCTCGCCGCCGAAGGGTTGGTGCCGATCGAGGCCGTGGGTTCGGTGTTCGACCCCGCTCTCCACGAGGCCGTCCAGATAGGAGAAGGGGAAGGGGCGATGGTGGTGGCGGCCGAGCTGCGCCGCGGCTATATGCTGGGAGACCGAGTGATCCGGGCCGCCTTGGTAGTGGTCGGCTATCGACCCTCCGAAGCGCCCGAGGAGGCCGAAGCATCCGAGGAGGCCGAGGAAGACCAGGGGTCGGAAGGGTCGGAATGACAGGAACCGGCGGCAGAGGATGAACCGCGACTGGCTCCGCAAGGACTTCTATCGGCTTCTCGATGTGGACGAGGACGCCGACCAGGCGGTCATCAAGAAGTCCTACCGCCGCCTCGCCCAGAAGCTGCACCCGGACGCCAACCCCTCCGACGACACCGCCGCCGAGCGCTTCAAGGAGGTGTCTGAGGCCTATTCGGTACTGTCGGATCCCGACCGGCGGAAGGAATACGACCAGGTCCGGGCAATGGGCGCCGGCGGTTTCGGAGGAGGCGGTTTCGACCGGGGATCCGGAAACTTCGGCGGCGGCGGGCAGGTGCGTTTCGAGGACATCGTGGGGGGATTCCGCGGCGGCGGCTTGGGCGACCTGTTCGGGTTCGGGGGCGCCCGGCGGGGACCCAGGCGCGGTGCGGATGTTTCCGCCGCGCTCGATCTGACCTTCGAGCAGGCGGTCAAGGGCGCCACCACCGCGGTGGCCGTAGACAGCGACGTGAGGTGCGGACGGTGCGGCGGCAACGGCGCCGAGCCCGGAACCCAGATCGACGTCTGCGGAGGATGCGGCGGTACGGGGACGGTGGCTTCCAACCAGGGTTTCTTCTCTTTCACGAACCCGTGCCGGCAGTGCGGAGGATCGGGCCGGATGATCGACTCGCCCTGCGCCGGCTGCCGGGGCGCCGGACACGAGAGGAAGGCACGCACCATCAAGGTGAAGATCCCGCCGGGGGTGAAGGACGGAAACACCATCCGGCTGCGCGGCAGGGGCTCCCCGGGGCTGCAGGGCGGGCCTCCGGGCGATCTGCTGGTGAAGCTGCGGGTTGCCGCCCATCCGCGCTTTACGAGGCGGGGCGACGATCTGGTGCTGAAGCTGCCGGTTTCGTTCACGGAGGCGGCGCTGGGGGCCAAGGTAGAGGTTCCGACCCTCAACGGGCCGGTGAACCTGAAGATACCGGCCGGTACCCCGTCCGGCAAGACCTTCCGGGTGCGGCGCAAGGGGGTGCAGAGGCGGAGGGGCGGCCCCGGCGATCTGCTGGTCACCGTCTCGGTGACGGTGCCCCCCAAGCTGCCGAGAGACGCCAGGAAGATGCTGGAGGAGTTTCGCGACCGCTACGAGACGGACGATCCGAGAGAGAATTTCTGAGCGGAAGGAGGCGCGATGGCCAAGAGACGGATCCCGAGCGAGATGGAGGCGGTGTACGTCATCTCGGTGGCTGCCTCCCTGTCCGGCATGCATCCCCAGACCTTGCGCATCTACGAACGCCGGGGTCTGATCGAGCCGTTCCGCACGCCGGGGGGCACCCGCCGCTACTCGGACGCCGACCTGGAGCGGCTCTCGCTGATACAGCAGCTGACCGAGCAGGGGATAAACATCGAAGGTGTGAAGCGGATCATGAAGCTCGAAGCCGAGAACGAAGCCCTGCGCGCCCGGGTGATAAGGCTGCGCCGACGGCTGGAGGCCACCGAGAAGGCCGCGGCCGCCGCCGTCCAGGAGGCGCACCGCTCCTACAGAAGCGAGATCATCGTCCGCCGCGACCTGATGGGTTTCCCCGACCTGCCAGTTTGAAAGTAGAAAGGGCAAGTCTCCTCTCGAGGGGGAGAATTGTGGAATAGCGCCCTGGTAAATTGTCGATCAGTCAGCCGGTAAATTGCTGATTAGGCGCTAGAGTCGCTCTCGTGGAACTGATCGATCGGCACCTCCGGCCTCGCATCGACGAAGCGCTCGATGCTTTTCGCGTGGTCGTCCTGCACGGGGCCCGCCAGTGCGGAAAGACCACGCTCGCCCGGCTCGTAACCGAACAACGGGGCGGTACGTACGTTTCGCTCGACGACGATGCGGCGAGGGAGGCGGCCCTTGCCGATCCGATTACCTTCCTCGCCGATCGACGCCGCCCGCTGGCGGTCGACGAGATCCAGCTCGGCGGCGACCGGGTCGTCCGCGCCGTCAAGCAGCTCGTGGATGCCGATCCGGCGCCCGGCCGGTTCCTGCTGACCGGGTCCACCAACTTCTTGACCGTTCCCGCCATCAGCGAGTCCCTGGCCGGACGGGTTCGCATCCTGCGGCTCTGCCCGCTGTCGGAAAGGGAGCTGTCCGGCGGGCCCCCGCCCGACATCGGCCGGTGGTTCGAGGGGCCGGCCGGCCCGGCGCCGCTCGAGCCGCTCGGACGGGATGAATACCTGCGGCGTTTGTGTCGGGGAGGCTATCCCGAAGCCGTTCGCCTCGACCCCGCCATGAGGCGGGATTGGTTCGAGAGCTACATGGAAACGGTGATCCAACGCGATCTGGCAGCCCTCGCCGACATTCGCAAGGTTGCTGCTCTTCCGCGCCTGCTGCGGTGGACGGCAACGCTCGGCGGAGGCGAGATCAACGTGTCCGCCGCTTCCCGTCGGCTGGGTATCGACCGCGCCACGGTCCTTTCGTACCTGGAATGGCTCCATGCCGTCTTCCTGATTATCCGGGTTCCGGCCTGGTCGCGGAACCTCACCGCCAGGGCCGCCCGCTGGCCCAAGATATATCTCACCGACTCCGGTCTCGCGGCCGATCTGATCGGCGCCGACCCGGATGGCCTGGCGGCGCCCGTCCACCCGGCCGCCGGGCCGCTCATCGAGACATTCTCGATAAACGAGATCGCCCGGCAGGTCACAGCCTCGCCCGACCGCATCGATCTGTACCACTACCGCGATCACCGCGGTCATGAGGTGGACCTGATCCTGGAAAGACCCGACGGGACGATCGCCGCCGTAGAGGTGAAGGCAACTCGGTCTCCCACCTCCGCCCAGCTGGGCCATGTCCGCTGGCTGAGAGACAGGATCGACCGCGCCGCCCCCGGCCTTTTCAAAGCGGGGATACTCCTGCACACCGGCAACCAGGCCGTTACGGTCGGCGACAGGCTCCACATGCGACCCATCCAAACCCTCTGGCAACCTGACGGGTAACGAGCAACCGGCTCATCTCAACTCAGCTCTCGCCGAATCCTTCCAGGTGCTCATCGACCCGCTCTGCCCAGGAGCCTTCCCCGGAGATGATTCCAGGCCGAGGCCGGACATTGTCATCGGCCGTTGACAGGGCGGTCTTCGGGTATATGACGGCCATGCCGAGTATCTCCAGGGAGGAGCGAAGGCCGCTCCTCTGTTCTATCTCCGCCAGATTTGATCGGGTCTCTTCCGCGAGACGGCGGTTCCAACCGCTGTAGAGGGTTCTCAGTTTGGAGTTCAGATCTTCTTTTGCCAGCTGGCGCTCGTTACGGATTACTTGGCGTTCGGCATGGGATTTCACAGCCCGATTCGCCTTTTCGATGAGGATCTTTTCACGGGCTACGAAGGTGTCCGTGATGCTCTTGAACTGATCCAGCAGGGTCTGTTCGGCCCGCGTCTTCAGGGTTTCCACATCGATGGAGGTTTCCGTATGCCCGGTCTCGGGCGACGACAACGCTTTCATCAATTCCTGCGCCCGTTCGACCGAAATGGGGTCGGCCCTTCCCGTCGTACAGTCGACGGCAGCGCATAGAAGCTCCACTCTCTTGGTATAGCCTTCCAGGGATCCCACCGCCCAGACCAGCATCGTGGTTTGGTCTGTCATCTCCGGCGGTGCCACGCTCCGGCACCATGGAGTGTCGGAGATCGGGCTTCCCGCCAGGTGTCTGGCCAGCAGCACCAAGGGATGGCGGATGTGGGCGAAGTCGACTCCCTCACCCCCCTCCACGAACGAGACCGATATGCTCCTGGATTGGCTGACCCGATTCCTGAAGCGGACTATCTCCGTGCGCGCATAGTGAGTCGCGGGGTATGCCTGCAGAAGTCCTTGGAGCGCGCCGTGAAGATCGTCGTTCCTGAGCACCTTGAACTCGCCCGTAGCAGCGGTTCGCTTCATGCAGCCGGGAAGACGACGCTCGATTGAGGCGTACACGAACTCGGCGAGTTCTTCGGGAGACAGGAATCTGGCTTCGGCCTCCTTGATTTCCTGTTGATCGGACTCGATCAGCTGGCGGCCCTGCGTCGAGATCACCCCTGATTCGGAAATCGATTCCCGCTGCAGTCTCTGGTTCTCGATTACCTGGCCGATCTGGTCGAGGCGTATCTCCTGCTGGCGGGGGGTCAGGTCGCGGGTGAACACATCCCTTCTGAACGAGGTGATGCGCTCTCCGAGTATCACCTCCATATCACCCAGAGCCCTCTCGAAGATGTTCAATCTCGTATAGAGCCGGTCCAGGATCCTCGATTCGATAGTCCCGACGCTGGCCAGGTTCCCGACGTAGATCTTGTTGGAGGCTTGGCCGATCCGGTCGCAGCGTCCGATTCGCTGCTCGACGCGCATCGGGTTCCATGGGAGGTCGTAGTTGACGACCACATGGCAGTGCTCGAAGTCGAGCCCTTCGCCCGCCACCTCGCTGGCGAGCAGGATCTGGAACTCTCCCCGTCTGAACTCGGCCGCGATCCGTTCCCTGCTTTTCTCGCCGCGGCGGCAGTCCTCGTCCCTGGCCGGCGTGAGCCCGTACATCAGCTCCAGTGAATACCCGCTCGCCCGAAGCTCCCGCACGAGATAGTGGAGGGTGCCTCTGAAGGTCGAGAAGATGATCGCCCGGTCCGCCCGCAGGTCGCCGAACACATGAGCGAGCAGCTCGTGGAGAGCCTTCAGTTTCTTGTCCTCTGATCCGAGAGCCGCCCGGGCGAGCGGCGTCAAAGTGTCGATCTCGCCGCGGGCGAATCGAGCGCTGTAGTCATCTTCTTCGTCCTCGGCCGCATACTGCAGGATCTCGGACGCCACCGCGGGGACACAGCTGGCGGTTCGCCGCTCCGGCATCTGCGTCACGAAACCGGGCGGGTTTCCCTCCCTTAGGGCTCGTTCCAGACATATTTGATAGATCTCCCGGTAGAAGGCATCCTCTTCCGGGGTGAACTGCACCACGTTGGTGATGGCTTCCCTGGTCGGCCTGTTCTCATCTACGTCCGACCGAAAGGTTCGCGTCATGTGGGGGCTCAGCACCTGCAGGTCGCGGGCCGAGTCGATGACTACCGTTCGTTGCCTTCTGTCCGTTAGGTCCGACCCGGCCGCCAGCTGTCGGAACCCGCTCCAGCCCGGCCGATCTCGGCCGCCGCCGACTTCCAGCTTGTTCAGCAAGCGATCGGCCTCCTGCTTCCATCCTGGTGGACGGTGCCTGACGACGCGAACCCAGTCGTTCAGCCGCATGTCCCAGTACAGCTGTTCTTCGAGCAGTCCCGGGTCGGCGGCTACGTCCACACCCAAAGCGCTCATCAGGTGAACGATGTCCATCAGGCTGGTCTGCAACGGGGTGGCGGTGAGGAAGGCCGCTGCCTTCGAGTGTTGGCAGACGAACACAGCCAGGGAGTGGGACAGGGTGTCGGGGTTGCGTAGGTGATGTGCCTCGTCGAAGATGACCAGATCCCATGATATGGAAGACTCGCTCAACCTGGTCAGGTGTTCTTCGGTTCTGATCAGCTCAAGGTTGACGATGGACTTGGCGAATCTGGGAGGCAGGACACCGTCGCGTTCCAACGACACCAAGGCCTGCCGCAAATCTCCGGATGCCATCGGTTCGAGTCGAAGGTCGAACCGTCGATGCATCTCATCCTGCCACTTCCCCATCAGGGACTTCGGGCAGATCACCCAGACGTTCTCGAGGCCGTTCTTCGACCTGGACTCCAATTCCGCCCAGATCAAGCCCGCCTCTATTGTCTTTCCTGTACCCACCTCGTCCGCGATCAAAAGCCGATGGTCCGGCGACTCCAAGATCTTCTTGACCGGCAGGAACTGGTGGTAGTAGAGATCAGTCCTCGAAGCCTTGTAGGAGAAAAGCTGATCCGTGAGAGGATGTTCCAACCTCCGCCAGGTGAGGTAGTTCCTCAGGTCGCGAGGACTCATCTCCGTAATACCGGGCACCGGTTCGAGCTCTGCAAGAGGTACGAGTTTGTCAGAACCGTCTATGAATACCCTGGCGTGTTCACCATCTATCGCGATGACCCACCCGATAGTGGATGGATCAGCCCGGTATCTTACTCTCATATTGGGGCCTAGATCAATCATTGAGTAGTTTTTCTGTCTTGAGCAGACGGCAAAGATATTCACGGTGTGGTCTACTGAATAGGATCGTTTCGATTATTTGCTCTGGCTTGGGTTCCCAGTTGAGATACAGGTTCGAAAACCTGATAGCGACCCGGGTAAGTGTGTCATCGTTGATTGAATCTGTAGAAGGACAAAGTATATCCTGCAGTTGGTCTACTAAATTATCTTTATCGATTGTTTGTTGGGTATCAGGGTGCAATAGGTCCCATTGGCCGTAACTGATCAGAGTGTAATGCCATCCACAAAGGCTCAGCCGATTACCAAAGTGATTCGTAAGTGAATGTTCCGCAGGTTTGACGATATGGGAAGCGAATATGTGTAGGTTGCCTTTTCTGGTCAGGAAGGACGAACCACATATTTGACACCGCTTTCCATAATCCTCCTTTAGCATAGTCTCAAATTTTTCAGCTCGTTCTTCAGCCTCTGGGCCAGGTGTAGATGATACTACATTCTGGATTTTAGGACTTCCTACCTTTCCTGAGCTAGCCGACGAGATAGTGTCTTGAACAGCTGATTCAACAGTCTTGGGTCCTCCTGAAGATATAGCAACGGGTTCGTCAGGGCCAGGGACTGGATCAATTGTCATTGCTTCGGCAAGTTGTTCTACAAACCGGGAATCATCACTAGGTACCTTATGAGCCAGTTCGGTATCATCTCTCTCTTGCTTAGTAGGCAAAAAATCACCAGGTGTTTTACCTTGTTTTTCCAACTCTGCTATTACACTAAGCCATTTAGGGTCAATGTCAGCTTCTTGCAACGCTTGGTCTAATTGAGGCAATTTAAATTTGATAATAGAAAGTAAGACGGGATCCTTTTCCCAGCCGAGATCATCAAAAAAGATATCGCTAGGAGGCTTTAAATTTAGATCATCATATATATCAGGTATCCAAGCATAGGTACGTAATTGTTCTATAAAAGCAGCTTCGTCTGTTTCTCGGTAGTGGTCTTTATGACGAGTCCAGGTATATGTTGCTATAAATATGCTTGGATATTCTTCCTTTATGCTTATAAGCTCTTCCCATAGGAGCTTAGAAACCCGCTTACGCTGTTCAATATCAAGAGAAGATATCCGTTCTAGTACATATTGTAATTCTCGAAGATCCCAATCAGTGAATCGCTCATTTGTTCCTGGTGTTTGTCTTTTGTTTTTTAATCTTTGCTTCTTTTCCTTCGACATGATTACTTTAATCGGATTTAAATGTTTCATAGCTCCGCATTTTTTAAGTAGGATGCGCATTTCTAGTAACTTGGTGTAGTTTTCATCTATAAAACGGACATTATTTCTGCCAGCAAGTAATTCGTTAAGTCGTTTTGTTCGAAAATATAATTCGCATGGTTTCGATAAAAAAACTCTATTGTTATTATCTAAAGATAGAACAAATTCGGTTTGTTTCAGTTCGTATAATAACCGGTTTTTTTGTGCTTGACTATCAGTCTCATAGGCACGAGTTATTCGTGTTAGATCTCTTTCGTATTCAGTTATATCAATATCCTCAAAGTATTTGTTCCGATATTTTGGTAAAACATAACGAATAACATCATCTACAAGATCCGGTTCTCTTAGCCCTAGGTATTTAAGGAATCCAATGGTGTTACTATTACAGATATTAGGGTGAACAGTAGGAAAACCTGTTTTCGTTTTACTTGGTAGGTATACTTCTTCATGGGGTGTTACATGGTTTCCATTTTTAAGCCTGATAATAGGCAAAGATTTGAACAGATAACTCAATCCCTTACGGTCATTAATAAATTTATAAAAGTTAACTATCCATTCTTCAGGTTGGTCTTCTAAGAATTTTTGATTGAGTTGCCTTAACAGTACTTCTGGAGTTATCTGCCGAACCTTCAATTCACGTAGGAGGTAATCATATAAATCTCGCGTACGATTTCGTGTAATATTGCTATCAAGCCAGGCCAGCCTTTTATCCGTATTATAGATTACGGAAAGCTGCTCTATCGATAGCAATTCATGTATCTCCTTAGATCTGCCCAACAGTGCCTCGTTAGCAGATACGTATTGACCTTCCTGAGTAGGTAGTAGTGGTTCAGATTTTAATAGTTCTTTTACAAAGTTAAATAGAAAATCGAACCTGCCACCTATTTGTTGGAATGGTAGACAATTTAGTACATCAGTACCTAATTTGCCTACATCTCGCATCCAACAAAGGGCATCGCGAAGTAACAAGGCGGTTTCTCTTACTAGATGTTTATTCCATGGATTGTCTGGTATTGATTCCCGGCTCAATGTAGTTTGATAAGGTCCCTGTACAGTAAATTTCAGTCCAGTATCTTCTACTGTGGGAAAATAGGCTACCAAATTGGATCGATTCAACGGTACCATACCAGTATTAGAATTCAACAAGAAAGCAATTTCGACATAACCTGCTCCCTCGTTACTATTAGACACCGGGTGGGAGAAAATCAACCAATCCTCGTTTTGTTGAATCTCTTCATTGATCTGCTCAATAAGCGTAATATGACGAGTAGTATCGTTGATAGATTCTGATTTTCTGCGATAGAAACCAGATATGTAATCCTCCCCGGACATATAATCCTCAATAATATATTGGATCTCGTCAATTTCTCGCAGGAAAAGAAGCTTACGAGCTTCAAGATTTTCTAATCCATCAGCTATTTTTTCATAGCTTTTGCGTTCTTTGCCGGATATGAAAGGAAGTAAAAAAACGGTCTCATCAAGGTTTCGATTAATGGGTGATACTTCCTTGGGGTATATAGCCTTATTTATGATAAAGTCGACAGCATAATCTCCTGACCCAGAATGTATGGCTGGGTGTTCTGTATATCTGTAGACTGATTTGAAACCCATGCCAAAACGGCCAATATTGGTCAGTTCATCTTTTGTGGACACACCTATGCTACAGATTGCTCGAACATCTCTTTCATTAAATGGAACACCAAAATGGCTAATACGAAGTTGATTCTTGGATAAATAAAACTTAATTGTTCTACGATTCCATTGTCGTCCTCTTCGCCTGATTGAATCTTCAGCATTTTGTAATAATTCAAATATGAAATGTGTATTATCAGAGTATATAGTTTGAGAAACAAACTTCAATAAGCGATCAAAAGATTCATCCTTCTTCTTTTCGCTTTCCTCATTTATTTGTTGTAAATTAATAGACATTGTTTCCGTTCTTTCTGTTGTTTAGATGATCCAAAACCGAAGAACTTGGAATCAAATTGGTCACCGCCGGGATTCTCTTCTATGCTATGAATCGTGATGAGTGAGCAGATACATCTTAGCCGGGGGAGGCCCAGGGTGGTGTTGCCGGTGCCTGACTCGGATCTGACGGCGTGGATCGAGGGGGCTTCGAGCCTGGAGCGGCTGGCGGAGGTGGCGGAGGAGCATCCGTATTCTATGGATGTATGGGCGGCCTTGGGCGGTCGGTACGAGGCGGAGGCGGAATCGACGACGGCTGTCGTTGTGGCGTATGCGTGTTACCGCATCGGGTATCACCGGGGGTTGGACGCTCTCAGGAAGAACGGTTGGCGGGGCGCCGAGCTGGTGCGGTGGGCGGATGAACCCAATCGGGGATTCCTGCGGTGCCTGGCCGGACTCCAACGGCTGGCCGGACAGATCGGCGAGCACGAGGAAGAAGCCCGGTGCGCCGACTTCCTGCTTCAGCTCGACCCGGACTGGCCTCCGGCGGAGTTGCCCTGAGCCCGGGTCCTAGACATCCTCCTGGGCGTCGAACCTGAACCCAAGCCGCATCGGCGTCAGGCCCAGATCAGGGCGGCCGCTCCGGACGCCAGGCAGTAGAAGGCGAACGGCCAGAGGCCGCGGCGGAGCAGCACCTTGATCAGCAGGGAAATGGCCCAGTACCCGGAGACGGCCGCCACCGCGGTACCGACGATCAGCTCCGGGCTGAACGCCCCGGCTTCCGCCACCGACAGGGCTTCCCGAGCCCCGGCGCCCGCGATCACGGGGACGGCCATCAGGAACCCGAAGCGGGCCGCCTGATCTTCGGACAGGCCGCGCATCATCCCGGCGGTGATCACCATCCCCGAACGGGAGATCCCCGGCAGTAGGGCCAAGGCTTGGGCTAGGCCGATCACCACCGCATCCTCGATGCCCGTTTCCTCGGCGCGCCGGGGGCGTCCGGCGAAGAACCTCGACGACAGGAGAACTACGCCCGTGACTATCAACGCCGCCCCTACCGCGCCGGTCGATTCCTGGAAACGCTCCACCGCCTCCGCCAGGAAAACCCCGGCAGCTACGGCGGGGACGGTGGCTGCGGCCAATATCAGGGCTGTCCTGCGGGCGGCCGGATCGCGCCGTAGACCCCGAATCAGCCAGGCTGCGTCGAGGCGGTAGTAGGCGAGGACCGCGATCAGAGTTCCCAGGTGGAGCACCGCCGAGGCGGCCAGATCGGGGGGATCGAGGCCGAACAGGTCCGGGACGAGGCGCAGGTGCCCGCTCGACGAGACAGGCAGGAACTCGGTCAGTCCCTGTACCAGACCCCATACGATCGCTTCCAGCATTCCGCCAAAGCTAACCGGCCCATCTCAGCCGTGGGCTTGCACCAGCACAGAAACCCGTTCCTCGGCGATGGCCACCGCGGCGGTGGCGGCCCGGTCCGGCGGGAGGGCCACCGCGCCGATCAGCTCGTCGCCCTGATATTCGGCGGGCCGCACCCCCGTCACCAGTCCGCCGATCGGTGGGATGGGGCGGTGGCCGGGCGAGGGGAGGATCACCAGCTGCACCTGTGTGCCGGCTGCGGCCTCCGCCGGAACCGCCACGTCCACCAGCCACCATCCGGGCGGAACCATGGCCGGAACATCCGTGGTGTCTCCTGTGACCAACGGCTGTCCGGCGGTGAGGCGGCGGTCGGCGTAGCCGATCCCTTGCATGGGTTCCAGGACGCCTTGGGCGACAGGACGCCACTCCAGGGCGTCCTCCACCGGCTCTCCGCGCACGAGGTCACGGGTGAGGAAGGGGTGGGGCACCGTGTCCGTAGGCCGGATCTCCAGCCATAGGCTCACGATCACCAGCAACCCGATGATTGTCCATCTAAGATAAGGTGGGCGAGCGATCCATAACATTACTTGAATGTATCGCATCCGGCGGGCGGAGGGAAGGGGTTTGGTTGCCGAACCGCCGGGGTTTTTTCGCGGGCTGTGTGCTGGTTCTCTACCTCGTGGGCGGAGCTTCCGGCACCCTCCTAGAGTAAGTCGGCGCGGACGATCCGCACGCCGAGCGGTCGGCCGTCTGAGCCGACCGTGGATCGGCTCGGGAAGGAGAGCAAGGATGGGACTGTTCATAGGAGCGGCGGTGTTACTGCTGGTCGCCGCCGGGTTGTGGGGGGTGCGGTTTACCGTCCGCACCCACGGCAAGTTCAACGCCCTCGGATCGAATCAGGAGGCCCCGCCCTGGGCTTTCACCCTGGCCGCGTCGTTGCCGACCGTAGCCGGCGCGCTGATGCTGGTGTTCTCGGCGGTGTTCACCGTTCCCAACAACCACGCCGGGGTAGAGGTGCTGTTCGGCAGGATCACCGCCGCCCATTCCGAGGGCATACACCTCAAGAACCCGCTGAGCTCGGTGTACAACATCCCCGGACTGCAGCAGGAATCCACCTACTCGGCCTCCGCCGGGGAAGGGGAGGTGAGAGGCAACGATGCGCTGGAGGCCGTAACCGCCGACCAGGCCCGTGTAGACATCGACGCCACCATCCTGTGGTCGCTCGACCTGTCGGAGGCGCAATACATATTCCGCGAGTACCGCACCCTGGATCAGGTGAGGGCCCGGTTGCTGCGCCCCACCGCCCGCGACAACGTACGCGACTGCGTAGCCCGGCACATTTTCCAGGATGCCCGCACCAGCGGACGTCAGGTCATCGCCGACTGCAGCCGGGACGCCATCAACACGGAAACCGCCGACCGCGGGCTGGTCGTCCATTCGGTGCAGATCCGGGGGATGGCGGCCCAGTCGACCGAGTTCCAGGCCGGCATCGACCGCAAACTGGTGGCCGACCAGGCCGCCCAGGAAGCCCTTTACAGGCAGCAGCAGGCGCAGGTGGACGCCGAGACGGCGCGCATCACCGCCGAGGGTGAGGCCAGG
Organism: uncultured Acidimicrobiia bacterium; assembly: GCA_958295745.1. Taxonomy (GTDB): domain Bacteria; phylum Actinomycetota; class Acidimicrobiia; order Spongiisociales; family Spongiisociaceae; genus CATQHD01. The sequence continues at coordinate 1,891,261 of OY282370.1, forward strand.
GCCGCCATCGAGCGGGCCAAGGGAGAAGCGGAAGCCAACCAGCGGGTGGAGGAATCCTTGACCCCGCAGCTGGTGGAGTACCGCAAATACGAGTTCCTGTCCAAAGCAGGCAACACGGTATGGGTGATAGAAGGACAATCCCCGCCGATCCCGGTATTGCCGGTCACGTCCGGTCTGGCGGATGGAGAGGAGACCTCCGACCAGCAATGACCGTCGGGCCTCCCATCAGGCCCGATCGTTCATGAGGTTCTATTGCTGCCCCGATCTGGCGGCCCCGACCCGGCGGCCCGGTCGTGAACGATCAGGCGATCAGGGCCGGCCCAGCAGGTCGAGCCGGAAGCGCTGCTCGGCGGCTATGACGGCGCCCGGCATGTCCATCGAATACCAGGAACGTCCGTCCTCGCCCCACGAAGACCAGACCTCGCGCTCGATGCGCGTCCAGGGAACCGAGCGCAGCATCTGCTGTATCGACCCGCCGGTCCTCACCTGGCGGGTTGCCTCATCCAGACAGGTGGACGCATAGGCGGCGCATGTGACCTGGGGTTTCTCGTCGACGCATACCACGGTCTCGTCCCCGGCGGCCAGCTCGGCCAGCCTGGTGAGGGTATCCGCCCGGACCAGCGGTTGGTCGACCGCCGTCACCACCAACGGACGATGGAAGGCGGCGAGGGCGGTGTACAACCCGCTCAAGGGGCCGCCCACCCCGGATCGGAGGTCGGGGATGGCGTCCAGACCGGCCAGACCCTTGCGACGGCCCACCATGACCACCGTATCGAATATGTCCATGGCGTCGGCCACCCATTCGGCCATCGACCGGCCCGCCACCTCGAACCTTGCTTTGTCGGCGCCCATGCGGCTGGACGAACCACCGGCCAGAACTATCCCTATCACCTCTCGCACCGCGCCTCCTCGAATCGAGACTTACAGCAAAGGCCGCCCGGCGGCGGGCCTCACGGCGGGGCGCCGGTCTAGGAGTCCTGTTTGGCCCCCGACTTGGCCGCCACCTTGTCGGCGGACGAGCGCTTGGAGGAGTCGGGGGACTTGCCGCCCTTGGAGTCCTTGGAATCTTTGGAGTCCTTGTCCGAGGAGGTCTTGGAGCGCGGCCGGCGCGAGTCGGTGACGTAGAATCCGGCGCCCTTGAACACCACCCCGGCGGGGAACAGAACCTTGCGCAGGGAGGCTTCCCGGCATTCGGGGCAGGTGTGGAGCGGCTCGGCCTTGAAGCTCTGGAAGATCTCGAAGCGGTGTCCACAGTCTCGGCACTCGTATACATAGGTAGGCATGGGCAGGCCTTCTGTCGGGGGCGGCGGGCGGCCGGAGGGGTCTATGGCAACCCGGAGCAAAGATCATACCAGCCTCGGATAGACTCCGCCCGGTGAGCGGCATATGAACGTCAGCGCCATAGGAATCTCCGGAATCTCCGCCCTCTGCTTGGTTGCTTACCTGTCGGGGAGCGTCAACGCCGCACTGGCGGCGGCCCGGGCGCGCGGGGTGGACATCCGTTCGGAGGGCAGCGGCAATCCGGGCGCTTCCAACGTACTGCGGGTGCTGGGGCGGGGTCCGGCGGCGGTTGTCTACATCGTCGACCTTCTCAAAGGTTTTCTCCCGGCTCTGATCGGCGCGGCGGTTTGGAGCCCGGCGGTGGGCGCCCTGGCCGGGCTGTGTGCGGTCGTCGGTCATTGCTATCCCGTCTTTCACCGGTTCCGGGGCGGTAAAGGGGTGGCGGCGGCGGGCGGGGCGGTGTTGGCTTTGGCGCCTTTGGCGATGATCGCCATGGCGGCGGTGTACGCGATCGTTCTGAAGCTCACCAGGATCTCGGCGGCGGGCTCGCTGGCCGCGGCGGCGGCGGCGGCGCCGGCCTTGCTGCTGGCCGGGGTCGATACCTGGGCCGTGGTGTGGTGCGGGGTCATGATGGTGCTGATCGTCTTCAGGCACCGCTCGAACCTGGTGCGGATCCGGGCAGGAACCGAGCACAAGCTGCTCTGATGAGGGTGCGTTCTGCCAGAGTTCTCCCGATGAATCCGGTGAACCCGGTGAACCCGATGGAGGGATCCCGGTGAAGGTGGAGGTGGCGCTGATTCCCGCCGCCGGGCGGGGGACCCGAATGCGGCCGGCCACCAACGCCGTCCCCAAGGCGCTGCTCACGGTGGCCGACCGCCCCAGTATCCAGTGGGTGGTCGAGGAGGCGGTCCGGTCAGGGGTCACCGAGGTGGTGATGGTGGTGGATTCCGACGCCGGCGCCATGATCGAGCGGCATTTCGACATGGGCGGCCATCTCCCCCGCATGCAGGGGGTAGAGGTTCGTTCCGTGGTACAGGAGGAAGCCAAAGGCTTGGGCCATGCGGTGCTGGTGGGAAGGGAAGCCGTAGGCGACCGCCCGTTCTACGTGCTGACGGCCGATGACCTGATCCGGCCTCACGAAGCGGTGCTTCCTTCGTTGGCCGCAGCCGCCGGGCGCGGTGTTTCGGTGGTGTGCGTACGCGAGCTGCCCGAAGAGGTCTTGACTTCCAAGGGAGTGATAACACCCGGCCCGCATGTGGAGGACGGCGTCTTGGAAGTGACCGGAGCGGTCGAGAAACCGCCTTCGGACGAGGTGCCTTCTCCTTACGGCATCCAGGGCCGTTACCTGTTCATGCCGGAGGTGTTCGATGTTCTGGAAGGAATCGAACCGGGTTTCGGGGGCGAGATACAGCTGACCGACGCCATCGACGCCCTCGGCGGGAGAGGCCGGTGCCGGGCCCATGTGACCCGTACGGAGATCTTGGACACGGGATACCTGCAGGGCTTTCTTCACGCCACCTTTGCGATGGCGTCGGCCCACCGCGAGTACGGTAAGGAGTTCAAGGCGATGATGAGGAACCTGCTGACGGAATGACTGCATGCGCCCGCTAGCCGAAGCCCAGAGAGACGTCTTGGCGGCGGTTCCCCCGCTGCCGGTGATCGAGAGCCCCTTGCATGAGGCCCTCGGGTTGGGCTTGGCGCGTCCGGTTCTGGCGCCTCATGACGTACCGCCCTTCACCAACTCGGCCATGGACGGGTACGCGGTGCAGGGCGCGGATGTGGGCTCGGCGCCGGTGACGCTGCGGCTGCTGGAAGATGTTCCGGCGGGGTATGTGGCCAGAGCCCGGGTGTCGCCCGGTACGGCCATAAAGATCATGACCGGCGCCCCCATGCCCGGCGGCGCCGACACGGTGGTGAAGGTGGAGGTAACCGAGCCGGAAGGGGAGGGGGCGGTGCGTATCCTGGCGGCCACCGAGGCCGGAACGGCGGTCCGGCCGGCGGGCAGCGACCTGGCGGCGGGAGCGCCGGTGTTCGAGGCGGGGGAGCGGCTGACCCCCCGCCACGTTGCGGTGCTGGCGTCCTTGGGGGTGGCCCCGGCGGTGAGGCGGCGCCCGCGTGCGGCGGTGCTGTCCACCGGCGACGAGGTGCTGCCGCCCGACGCGCCCGTCCTCGGACCGGGTCAGATACGCGACACCAACCGGCCGCTGCTCATCTCGATGCTGGAGAGGTTCGGAGCGGAGGTGGTGGACCTGGGCATCGTGGGGGACGACGCCCCGGCGCTCCGGGCGGCCCTGGCCGAGGGAGCTGAGGAGGCGGACATGGTGATCACCTCGGGCGGGGTCTCCATGGGCGAGTACGACCTGGTGAAGACGATCCTCGCCGAGCTCGGAACCATCGACTTCTGGAAGGTGGCGATGCAGCCCGCCAAACCCTTCGCATTCGGCCACATCGACGGGACCCCGCTGCTCGGCTTGCCGGGCAATCCGGTTTCGGTCATGGTCGCCTTCGAGCAGTTCGCCCGCCCGGCCCTCCTCCACATGATGGGATGCACCGCGGTGTTCCGTCCTCTGGCAGCGGCGAGGGCCGCCGAAGGATGGCGCAGCGATCCGGCCAAAACCGTGTTCACCCGGGTAGTAACCGAGATGGTGGACGGGGTGGTCTATGCGCGTCGAAGCGGCGCCCAGATGTCCAACGTGCTTTCATCGCTGGCCCGGGCGGACGCCTTCGCGGTTGTTCCGGTGGGGACCGGCCTGGTCGAGGAGGGGGACTGGATGACCCTCGAGATGTTCCGCTCGCCGGAGTCCCGTTCCGCTTCGGAGGCGCTCGATGGATGAGGGCGGGCTCACCCATGTGGACGGCCGGGGCCGGGTGCGGATGGTGGACGTGGGCGACAAGCCCGTCAGCAACCGTAGGGCGACCGCCGAGGCGGCCGTGGTCATGTCCGAGGGGACGCTGGATCTGATCTTCGAGGGCGGCCTTCCCAAGGGAGATGCGGTCGGTGCGGCCCGTCTGGCCGGGATCATGGCGGCCAAGAAGACCTCCGAGCTGATCCCCCTCTGCCATCCGCTGTCCATATCGGATGTGGACGTGGAGGTAGCCAGGTCCGGGTCGGGCGCCCGGATCACCGCCTCGGTGAGGACTACCGATCGAACCGGAGTCGAAATGGAAGCCATGACGGCCGCCTCGATAGCGGCTCTCACGCTCTACGACATGATCAAAGGGGTAGAGCGGGGCGCCCGGATAGAGCAGGTGCGCCTGTTGACCAAGTCGGGGGGCCGCTCCGGCGGCTGGTCGGCCGGATCCGGCTGATATCCGGTTCGGCGCTTCTCTGACGTGAGGAGTCCGGGAAAACCCTTGAAAACTGCTCGGGTATGGGTCTAACCTATCCCTTCGTGCGGAGTAGGGAGCGTCGCGAGGAGATGATTTGGCGCTCTTTCTGTTGATTGCCGCGGTTTGGGCGGTTTTTCTACTGCCCCCGTTGTGGGCAGGTTGGTACTCTTCCCCTTTGAGCAGCACCCGGCGTTATTCCAAGATGTCCGACCGGCTGGAAAACACCCGGTTGCCTTCCCACGACACCTATCACAGCTCCGGCGGCGCCAACGGCGCGGGTCCTCGCGACCGGGATCGCGCCGGAAAGCTGGCCCGCCGCCGCCGGGTCTTGTTCGTCTTGACGGCGGCCGCGTTGGGGACCTTGCTGTCGGCGGCCGTATTCAGGAGTGTCTGGATATTGGTGCTGCACGCCGCGGCGGGGGCCATGTTGGTGTGGTATATGGTGATGCTGCGCCGGATCAAGGGGCGGGAAAGGGCGGCGGAGGCCGTGCGCGTGCGCACCGAGCCGAGGCGGCGCCAAACGATGCGTTACCGTCCCGAGACCGCGGTCCGCCAGGTGCGGTCCCGGGTTCGGTGAAGGTCCCCGACTTCTCTTCCATCGAGGCGGCGGCGCGTTCGGAGCTCGATTCGAAGTTCTCCGCCCGGGAGACGGCCATTGCGAACGGACGGCGGGTCATCCAATTGTCGGCCAAGGCCATCCGTTCGGGCCACCGGGGTGAGATCGACGAGGCCGGGTCGTTGCTCGAGGCGGCGCAGGCGTTGCTCGATGAATCAGGCGCCGCCATGGCCGGCCACCCCGATATCAATGTCGGCATTCTCAACGACGCCGCCAAGGAATACGCCGAAGCCCGGCTGTTTCTGGCTCTGGCGGGCGGCGTCGAGATACCCGCCGCCGCGGACCTGGGCGCCTACATGTACACGGCGCCCTATCTCAAGGGTTTGGGCGAAGCGGTGGGCGAGCTGCGGCGCCGGTTGCTCGACCTGCTGCGCGGTGAGGAATTCGAGGAGGCGGAGAGTCTGCTGGCGGTCATGGACGAGGTGGTGGACCTGTTGGCCTCCCTCGACTATCCCGACGGTATGACGGGAGGTCTGCGCCGCACCACCGACATGGCGCGCGGCCTGACCGAACGGAGCAGGGCCGATCTCACGTCTGCTTTGGTGGCGGAGCGCCTCCGCCGCGACCTGCGCGGCGGTTAGCCGACCGCGCGAACGAAACTGTCCGCCGACGCCGTAACGGTCGACTCGCGGTACGGTCAGCTCGCGGTACGGCCGACTCGCGTTACAATGGGGCCAGACCGCCAGGGGCTGTAGCTCAGTTCGGCAGAGCACCTCGTTCGCAACGAGGGGGTCAGGGGTTCAAATCCCCTCAGCTCCACCCACGGACCCGATGACCTCAAGGGGGGGGGGCTTTGGTGGTCTCAGCGGCCTTCCGCCACCAAGGCGGCGTTGTAGGGTTCGATCATGATGCACTCGCCGGGGCATTCCTCGGCGGATTCGATCACGTCCTCTATGAGCTCGTCGGGCACTCTGGCCACCCCGCGGGACCCTTCCGGTCCGTGGCCGTCTCCGTTCTCCGCGTCGAACACGAGGGTCGAGCCGAAGTACCTGGCGTCTTCCTTCACCACCCACAGTCCGTCGTCGCGGCCTTCGAACACATCCGGCGCGATCTCCTCGCAGATGCCGTCGCCGGTGCAAAGGTCCTGATCGATCCACACCATCATCTTGTCGCCGGACATGCCTACTGACTCCTTGGGCTTCTGAAACCTCTGGTATCCCGATTATTGCCGCCGCCCGACCGGATTCACAATCGACCGCCGCCGGGCATGCGGCGTGCGGCAGTGCCGCCTTCATCCTCCAGGTTACCAGCAGAGGGCGGGTAACGGATGCCATCCGCGCTGTGTTCATACCGGGGCGGGCGGGGATGCCCCCAGACGGGCAGTTCCGAGGTGACCGCCCCATCTATGCGGTCGGGATACACTCCCGGGTTGTCCGGCGTCGAGAAGGGTTGGTGCATGTCGGTCGGTCTGATGGGTTGTTCGGCATCGTGCGGAGGGTCATGACCGTCCTCCTCGCGGAGCCTCCGCCGGTACCTGCCTGAGGATGGGCCGGCGCTCCGCGTACGTACGCCAAGTGTTGTGGCGCACCCCGATCATGTTGTTCGGCTTGGTGGTGTTCGGCGCCGGCATCGCACTGAACATACGGTCCAACCTGGGTCTTTCACCTTGGGACGTGTTCCACGAGGGTTTGGCGCGACGCACCTCTCTCAGCTTCGGTGTCGTCACCATCCTGGTCGGCGCCGCGGTGTTCCTGGGGTGGATCCCGCTCCGCCAGCGGATCGGGCCCGGCACCCTCATCAATCCGGTCGCGGTGGGTCTGGTCATAGACCTCACCCTGTCCTTGGTGGACGACGCCCCCACCCACCTGCTCCGGTGGGTCTACCTGCTGGGGGGTCTCGTGCTGCTCGCCATAGGTTCCGGCCTCTATATAGGAGCGAGGCTGGGACCCGGCCCCAGGGACGGCTTGATGACCGGCCTGGCCGCCAAGGGTCTGTCGATCCGTATGGCCCGATTCATCATCGAAGGGGTGATGCTGGTTGCCGGGTGGTCGCTGGGCGGCACGGTCGGGATGGGTACGGTGGTGTTCACCGTGTTGGTCGGCCCCTTGGTGCAGTCCTTCCTCCGCGTGTTCGACCTGGGCCCTATCGAAGGGACCGGCGCCGACGGGCAGGATCGCCGGGCAAGGATCGGCGGCAGGGAAAAGACCTGAAAAACCTGCGCAGCGGGTGCGAGAAGGCGATGACCGACGACGATTGCTGTGGCCCCGTCGGTCGCTGAGCAGGCCTTCTATCAGCGGCAGACCGGCGCGGCAGACCGGGCCGTTGGTGTATTGCTCGGCACCCTCCTAGCCTGGGCAGATGATTCGGTTTCGGGTGTTCGGGTTTCCGGTGCGTATCCACCTCAGCTTTCTGCTGATCTTGGCGTTGTTGCTCGGTTCGAGGCTGAGCAGCGTGTCGGTGGCGCTGTGGGGGGTGTCGATACTGGCCTCCGTGATGCTGCATGAGCTGGGCCACGCCGCCGCGGTGCGCCGGTTCGGCGGGCAGGTAGAGAGCATCAGCATCTACGCCTTGGGCGGCGCCACCATGTGGAGGGAGGGGGATTCGGCCTTTCCGGGATGGAAGCAGTTCCTGGTGGCGGCCGCCGGCTCCGGGGTGGGTCTGTTCGCCGGACTGGGCCTGTATATGTTCGTCCGGCTGGGCGGGATGGGAGAGGCGGGGCGGCTGCTGGTCTCTCTTCCGTGGCGCATCGACCTGCGGGCGGCCGACTACTACGGCGAGTACCTGGTGTTCATGGTGGGATCCTTCATCTGGGTGTCGGTGGTGTGGGGGCTGGTCAACTGGCTGCCGATCGGAGGTTTGGACGGTTCCAAGATGCTGCGGGCGGTGCTCGTGAAAGTGCTGGGCCCGAGCGGGGACCTCCACTCCCGCATCATCGGCGTGATAGTCGGTGCGGGGGCCGCCGTATGGTTCTGGCAGCGGGGAATGATCCTGGCTGCCGCCTTGGTGCTGATGTTCTCCGGCGCCGACCTCTTTTCCTACCGCCGCCCCCGTCAGGCTGTTTCCACCCTGCGCCGGGACCCGCCGCCTCTCGAGGGCCCGGACGACGCCGGGGACGCTTCCGTGACTCCCGATGAGCAGGGAGGAGGACAGGGGCGGGGCAACTAGACTTGCCCTTTGACCCCGACCGCCTGCCACGAGGAGTCGAATTGCCGACCGAATTCCCCGGCCTGAAGCCGTCCGATTTGCCGATTCCCGCTGATTTCCCCATTCCCGGACGGGCGGACGCAGCTGTGGTCGGCGCGGGGGTAATCGGTCTCTGCGTTGCCTACGAGCTGATGAAGGACGGCCGCGAGGTGGTGGTCGTGGACCAGGGTCCCATAGTCGGCGGCGCCGCGGCCGGGAGCGCCGGATTCATCACGCCCAGCCATGTGATCCCTATCGCAGCCCCCGGTGTGCCGCGCGGCGTGGTGCGCGGCATGCTGCGGCGGACCGGACCGGTCACCGCCCGCCCGTCGCTCGACCCGGCCTATCTGGGGTGGATATTCCGGTTCCTCCGCAGCTGCACCTCCAGGACCGCCGAAGCGGGCGCGGCGGCCTTGGCCGCCCTCGGTTTCCTCAGCGCCGATCTGATGGAGCATCTGATCACCGAGGAAGGCATCGATTGCTGTTACCGCAGGGACGGGCTGCTCCATGTCTACGGGGACGAGCGGGTTCTGGCCGCCGCCAAACACGAGGCCGCCGAGATGGAACGCTGCGGGGTGGCCGTCGAGATGCTGGGACACGATGAAATCCGCGAGGTGGAGCCGGCCTTGGGCGACGAGGTGATCGGCGGGTTCCTGTGTCCGAACGACGCCGGCCTCGATCCCGCCATGTTCCTGTCCTCCCTGGCCTCCCTCCTCGCCGGGCGCGGGGTGAGGTTCGCTCCGCACACCAGGTTGCTGGGGTTCGACAGCGCCTCCGATGCGGTGGAGAACCTGATCACCTCGCGGGGCAACCTGGCGGTCGACCGGGTGGTGGTGGCCGCGGGCGCAAGGTCCCCCGAGGTGGCGTCGCATCTCGGCAACCGGCTGCCCATTCAGGGGGGGAAGGGATACAACGTTACGGTTGCCGCACCGCGTCTCGGCCCCCGAAATAACATCCTGATAGGGGACCGATGGGCGGCCCTGAACCCGATGGGCGACAGGCTGCGGATGACCGGTTGGCTGGAGCTGGGTCGTCTGGATACAGCGCCCTCTCTCAAGCGGCTGGAACATATTGAGTCGAATGTCCGGTCCCGGGTGCGGCTCGATCCTGAGCTGACGGTCCTGGAGCGGTGGGCGGGCGTCCGGCCGATAACCCCCGACGGGCTTCCCGTCATAGGCCCGGCGCCGGGGTGGCGCAACGTCATATATGCGACCGGACACGGCAAGCTCGGATTGTCGCTCGGCCCCGTCACCGGCCGGCTGGTTACCCAGATGGCGGGGGGCCGGTCCGTCGACCTCGACCCCGCCCCCTTCTCCCCGGCGAGGTTTTCGTGACCGCGGGCGGCATGGCCCGGATCTCGGTTATCGATTCGCATACGGGGGGAGAACCCACCAGGGTCATCACCGGCGGCTTTCCGGCACTGTCGGGCGCCTCGACGGCGGAGCGCCGGGCGGATCTGGCCGCCCGTTTCAGCCGGCTGCGGAGGGCGGTGGTAGACGAACCCCGCGGGAGCGAAGCGATGGTTGCCGCCCTGCTCGTGCCGCCCGACGAGCCCGGTTCGCTCACGGGGGTGATCTACTTCGACCGAACCGGGGTGATCGGGATGTGCGGGCACGGGACCATCGGCCTCGTCGAGACCTTCCGCCATCTCGGCCGCATCGGTCCCGGCGATTACCGCATAGATACGGCGGTGGGGCGGGTGGAAGCCGCCGCGGCGCCCGACGGCGCGGTGACCGTTCGCAACGTACCTAGCCGCCGCCTCGAAGCCGGGGTGTCGATAGATGTGGAGGGCCTGGGCGGGGTGGTCGGGGACATAGCCTACGGGGGGAACACGTTTTTCCTGGTCAACTCCCCCGCCGTCGACTTGGACCAGCCGGTCGAGGTACTGCTGTCGGTGGCCAAGAGAATCCTCGCCGCCCTCCGGCAGGCCGGATTCGGGGCCGACCACGTCGAGCTCTACGGCCCGCCCACCCGTCCCGGAGCCCATTCTCGGAACTTCGTTCTGTGCCCCAGCGGCACCTACGACCGTTCACCATGCGGTACGGGGACCAGCGCCAAGCTGGCGTGCCTGGCCGCCGACGGAGAGCTGGCGCCCGGCGAGGAGTGGGTGCAGGAGTCGATCACGGGCAGCCTTTTCACGGCTCGATATTCATGGTATGACGAGGAGCGCGAAATGGTCGTACCGTTCATTTCGGGACGCGCCCAGGTAGTGGCCGAAGGCGACTTGTTGTTCCCTCCCGATTTTTTGGTGACATAGGTGATATAATTTTCTGATAGAGACGCAATTTGTCATACGAGAGATAAAAGCCCGCTCTGTAAGAGCGATAAAATACTGGGACTGATTTTTCTCCTATAGATGCTTATAGCGGTACTTTTCATGGTTGATAAAAAAATATTTTAGCACACCCGATTTGGGCCGACACGCGGTGACCGGTCTTCCTAGTGTCATCCGCCGTGATGACCCGGACTTTCTTCACAAGGCGTATGTCCCGTCCGATCGAGCGGCTTCTGTTCGCGGTGATCCTGGCCGGCCTAGCGGCGCTGGCGATGATGCTCTGGAACCCGGCCCGCCGGTCGATCTCCGGCCCGCCCGCCGCCGTTTCGTCGTCGTCCGACTACCCGGTGGCGGCTTCGATACGCACCTCGATCGGCGCTCCGGCCTTTCCCGCCGACCCTTCGGAGGCTGCGGCGGCTGCCGCCGATTCCGCCGCTTGGTCGACGACGGCGGGCGGTTTCACCCGGGTACCCGATGCCGATTGGGTTCCTGCGGCCTCGGCCTCACCGGCTTCACCGGCCGCCGAGTCCTCCGGCGGGACGGCGCCGCCGTCTGCGTCCACCGCTGTTCCCGTAGCAGGCTCGTCCGACGGGGAGGAGACAGTACCGCCGCGGTGCGCCCCGGTGGAAGAGCTGTGGGAGGCGGACGGCCTCCCGGTGGAGGATCCCTGCACCATCGAAGAGGTTCGAAGGGTGTTCCGTTGGGCATGGACCGGCACCTACGGGCAGCGGCGGGCCGCCATCCGCAACGGCCACCTGCTCGATGATGTTTTCCAAGCCTTGGACGGCTACGGCCGAACCCATGACGCCTCCCTGTTCCATCCCGAGGAACGGGGGCGGTACTCCATCCTGTTCGATGACATCAGGTGGCAGGGCGGGCCGGCTCACGACCGGGCGGTGATCGGGGTCCTCTACCGCTTCGCGCACCCCGACGCCGAAACCGGCGATCAGCTTCTGGACACGCTCGTACAGATCGATGGGGAGTGGAAACTCTCCTATAGGAGGTCTTATTGCGTAAAGGTACTCGTAATCATGGAATACATAGGGAGCAGCGTCCGATGCCCCCGCGATCCACAGCCGGAGATCAACGAGGACGAAGCCCCCGGATCCACCGGTCAGAGGTATTGGTGAGGCCGGATTCCGCCTCCGCATACCGGCGATTTCGGTATCGGCTGCTGAGGTCGGCCGGTCCTGCCGGATGGACGGCGGCCGTCGTTTTGGTATTGGCGGCCGCCTGGTGGTCGTCGGAACCGGGCGCCGCCGACCCGCCCTCCTCGTTGTGGAAGCCGGGCCGGACCGCCACCACCTGGTACTGGGAACGCCACTGGAACTACTGGATGGAATGGAGCTGCGCGAGAAAGGGCATCATTCCGGGGATGGGTTTCTCCAAGTGTTTTCGCTGGGAGCGGGAAGGTACGGTTTGGAAACCGTGCGGCCCCACCATCAGACCGCCTCAACCGGGCCGCACCAATTCGTGCAACATCGGGCGGCGCGGCGGGCATTCATCACACGGCAACGGCGTGACGCAAAAGTTCACCTATCTGGGCCGGCACGAGGACCGGACCGGACCGACCGTTGCGGTGTGTGTGGGCGACCGGCGCAAGCCGGCGAACACCCGACCGGGCAACTGCGGCACGTGGGTGATCGTCCGGCACCGGCATTGCCCTGGGAGGTCGAACCGCCATCCGCCCTGTACGACCACGACTACGACTACGACCACGAGGCCCCCGCCGCCGCCCGATACGAGGCCGCCGACGACCGATACGACACGGCCGCCGTTGCCGCCCGATACGACTTCGACTACGCGTACCCGCAGCACCCGGCCTCCCAGTACCCGGCCTCCCAGTACCCGGCCTCCCAGTACCCGGCCTCCCAGCACTCGGCCTCCGACCACCCGGCCTCCCACCACTACCACCCGGCCCGAGCCGGGGGCGTGCCGGAAACCGGGCGCCGACGAAGCCTTCCGGGCCGCCGTGGAGAAACTTCCCACCCCGGGTTTGGGTATCCGACCGTCGGCCAACGGGTATGTGAGGGCGCCGATGAAGGCCTACTACACCCAGGATCCCACCGCCTCCGCCACCGGCCGGGTCGACGGCGACCGCATATACCTGCGCATGTGGGTGAGCCGTTTGACGTGGTCGTTCACCGACCTCGGCACCGTGGGAGGCACTCATCTGGGCAACGGTTCTTTCACCCGCCGCGCTTCCGACCGGTTCGCCGCTTCGGCATTGACCAGTCCGGTTGAGGTGTTCGTGCGCGGCAGTGCGGCGGTCTATCTGAGGTCGTCGGCCAGGGCTGGCCAACCGGACGGATACCCGATCACCCTGACGGTCACCTGGCGCGCCCAGTGCAGAGAAGACGGAAAGCCCGACTGGGGCGATCTGAGCGGACAGACCTGGCGGTACGACCACAAGTACAAGGTGTATTCGATCCGCAGCCTTCCCGACTAGAGGTGTTGGATGTGAACAACGGGGACAACCTCCCCGAATATCACATCTAGAGTCGCGTCCATGTCGGATGCCGCGGTAACAGATCTGGTGGAGAGGGCGCGGGCCTGGATCGCCGCCGATCCCGACCCGTCCACCCGGGCCGAGCTCGAGGCCCTGATCGAGGCGGGCGGCCTAGAGGAGCTGGCCGACCGGATGGACGGAACCCTCCGCTTCGGGACCGCCGGGCTGCGCGGGGCAGTGGAAGCCGGATCCAATCGGATGAACCGGGCTTCGGTCATCCGGGCGGCCAAGGGGTTGGCGGATGTCCTGACATCCCGCTGGGGCGGCCCTCCGCCGGGCCCGGTGGTGCTGGGGGGCGATGCCCGACTTTCCAGCCCCATCTTCATAGCCGACACCGCCGCGGTCCTGGCGGCGGCGGGCCTCGAGGTGCGGTTCTGGGAGGCGCCGGTTCCCACCCCGCTGGTCGCCTATGCGGTCAGGGCCCTGGGCGGTTGCGCGGGGGTGGCCGTCACCGCTAGCCACAACCCGCCCGAAGACAACGGCTACAAGGTCTACGACTCCAACGGCGCCCAGATAATCCCCCCGATGGACGCCGACATCGCGGCGGCTATCGACCGGGTGGGCGGCGCAAGGGGCGTCCCGCGGGCGGAGGGCGCTCTGGAGGGCCGCCTTCCGGCGGTGCGTCCCATCGGGGACCGGGTGTTGGAGGGATACAGGCGGTCCATCGCCGGTCTGCGCGTCCCGGGGGCGGGCGACCCGGGGCTGCGGATCGTCTACACCCCTCTCCACGGGGTGGGCTTGCGGCACGTGAGCGACGCCCTGTCGAGAGCCGGGTACGAGGATCTGCATCCGGTTTCCGAACAGGCGGCGCCCGACGGAAGGTTTCCCACCGTGCGCTTTCCCAACCCCGAGGAACCGGGGGCCATGGACCTGGCGCTGGCGCGGGCCGATTCGGTCGGCGCCGACCTGGTGCTGGCCAACGATCCCGATGCGGACCGTCTGGCGGCGGCGGTTCCCGGCGCCGGGGGCTGGACCGTTCTCACCGGGAATCAGGTAGGCGCGCTGCTAGCCGATTACATACTGTCGCACTACCGGGGCGGCGCCCGTCCGTTGATCATCGACACGATCGTCAGCTCCCCGATGACCGCGCTGATCGGAGAAGCCTACGGGGCCCGGCACGAGACCACCCTCACTGGGTTCAAGTGGATCGCCAATGCGGCCCTGGACATCGAAAGGGCCGGCGAGGCGGTCTTCGTCTTCGGATACGAGGAAGCGCTCGGCTATTCGATCGGCGGGGCGGTGAGAGACAAGGACGGCATATCGGCTGCGCTGGTGTTTGCCGACCTGGCCGCCGAATGCCGGCGCGAGGGGCGGAATCCGGCGGATCGCCTGTCCGACCTGTACCGGCGGTTCGGTCTGTGGGTTTCGATCCAGAAGAGCATCAGAAGGCCGGGGCCGGCGGGTATGGAAGCCGTCGGGGCGGCGATCGACCGGCTGGGGGAGCGCCCGCCCCGCACGCTGGGAGGGACGGAGGTGGTCTCCGCCGAGGACTACCGGACGGACGCCGCCGAACGGCCCCGCTGGCTGGGGGAGGCGGCGTTGATCGTGCTCGCGCTCGAAGGGGGAAGCCGGGTGCTGGTGCGCCCCAGCGGCACCGAACCGAAGCTCAAGATATACGTGGATTCACGGGCGGCGGTGCCGGAGGGGGCCGATCTGCGGACGCTCGAACAGAGCCTCGTCCGGCAGGCCGAACAGGCAGCGTCCGATCTGGCCGGATATCTGGGCTTGGATGGGTGATCTCTTGCGGGGATCGAAGGGGCGGCCGTTGCCGGTTGGCCGGTCGGACGGGTATCGTTGCGGCTTGTTCCCGGGTGGGCGGTGAATTGTCGAAGCACTTCTGCGAGGAGGATGAATGTCGTTAGTGGATGAACTGTTGCGGGCGCCGAAGACCCGGCTTCATATCGGAGGCGAATGGACGGAAGGCGAGAGCGAGATGGACGTTCTCGATCCGGCCACCGAGCAGGTGCTCGCTTCCGTCTCGACAGCTGGCCGGGTCCAGGCGGCAGCGGCCGTGGACGCGGCGTGGGGTGCCGCGCCCGAGTGGGCCGCCGCCCCGCCGCGGAAGCGGAGCGAGATACTGCGCCGGGCGTTCGAGATCATGCTCGAGCGGGAGGAGCGGCTGGCCGAGCTGATCGTGTTGGAGAACGGGAAGGCCTGGCCCGACGCGCTGGGCGAAGTCCGGTACGGGGCCGAGTTCTTCCGTTGGTTCTCCGAAGAGGCGGTGCGGATAACGGGTGAGATCCGAACGGCGCCGGGCGGCGACAAACGGATCGTGGTCCTGCCGGAGCCGGTCGGGGTTTCGCTGATGGTCACCCCATGGAACTTCCCGGCCGCCATGGCCACCCGCAAGATGGCGCCGGCTCTGGCCGCCGGATGCACCGTCATCCTCAAACCCGCCTCGGATACCCCGCTGTCGGCTCTGGCGGTGGCAGACATCCTCATGGAGGCCGGACTCCCGCCCGGCGCGGTCAACGTGGTGACCGCCCGGGGGTCGTCGGGCGTGGTGGACGACATCCTCGATGACCCGAGAGTGAGGAAGCTGTCCTTCACCGGGTCCACCGAGGTGGGCCGGCTGCTGATGGCCAAGGCGGGCAGCCGGATAATGCGCACCAGCATGGAGCTGGGCGGCAACGCCCCGTTCGTGGTGTTCGACGACGCCGACCTCGAGGCGGCCGTGGAGGGGGCGATGGTCGCCAAGATGCGCTGCGGAGGGGAGACCTGTGTGGCGGCCAACCGATTCTACGTGCAGGCCGGGGTGGCCGAGGCATTCACCTCCCGGCTGGGCGAGGCCATGTCCTCTCTGCGGATGGGGTCCGGCCTGGACCGGTCCACCGAGGTGGGCCCGATGATCAACGCCCGGGCTATAGAGAAGATCGAGTCGCTGGTGGAGGGGGCGGTGGACGACGACGCCACGGTGGTCACCGGAGGGAATGCGCCGTCCGGACCGGGGTACTTCTACGAGCCGACCGTCCTGTCGGATGTCTCGCCCGATGCGGTGATCCTCGGCCACGAGATCTTCGGGCCGGTGGCGCCGGTGGTTCCCTTCGAAACCGAGGAGGAGGTGATAGCGGCGGCCAACGACACCGAGCACGGTTTGATCTCCTACGTCTACACGGGGGACTTCGTTCGCGGCATCCGGGTGGCCGAAGCTATCGAGTCGGGCATGGTGGCCCTCAACCGGGGTCTCGTGTCCGACGCGGCGGCGCCCTTCGGCGGGGTCAAGCAATCGGGAGTGGGGCGCGAGGGCAGCCACCACGGGATGGACGAGTACCTGGAGCTCAAGTACCTCGCTTGGTAACGCGGCCCGTCGCCTCTCGGGAGGCTACGCTCGGCCCGGCATGACCGCCGTTCCCGCCCGCTGCCGGACCTTGCGATGGCCCGCCGCGGTTGCGGGCGTGGTTCTCTGCTTGGCGGCCGGGGGTTGCGCCTCGGCGCCGGAGGGGCCGCCGACGGGCGCCGGTTCATCGGCCGCCCCTGCTTCATCCACCGTTCCGGCCCCGGTCTCCGCAACCGCAGGGATGACCGCCGCGACGGCCGCCGCCCCGGCAGGCTCTGCCGTTGCCGCCCCTCCCTCCACCACCACGACGACGGCGCCCACCACTACTGCCGCCGCGGCGCCCTGGCCCCTGTCCGACGCCCAAGCCCTTCAGATCGAGGGGTTGATGGCCGAGGTCGAGTCTCTGCGGGGCCGGGCCTTTCTGCGCCGGCCGGAGGTGGACGCCGTAACGCCCGAAGAGGCGGCCGGGCGGTTGCCGGATACTTCCGGTGAGGCGTCTCGGGAGGCGATCCGGTATTGGCGGGCCCTGCTCGAGCTCCTGGGAGCGGCGGAGGCCGACGACGGCCTCGAGGAGGTCCTCGCCGATCTGGCCGCCCCGGGATCCGATTCCTTCTACGACTACGAACAGGGCCGCATCGTGATAGCCGCCGCCGACGGGGAACCGCTGGACGAATACCAGAGTTGGGTGCTGGTAGGAGAGCTGGTGAAGGGGCTGTCGCACCAGCACCATCCGCAGCTGACGCCGGACGGTATCCCGGAAGAGAGTGAGGACCCCGACCGGGCGGCGGCGCGGATGGCCCTGCTCGAAGGAGAGGCGGCGCTCGTCCAGGCTCTCTATCTGGATTCCCTGCCGCCCGAACAGAGGGAAACGGTGGCCGCCAAGGCGGAAGAAAAGTCCGGGACGGCGCTCGCCCGGGCTCCGGAGATGCTGCGTTACCTGGCCCGCTTCCCCGTCCGGGCCGGAGCGTCGCTGGCGGTCGATCTGTACCGTTTGGGGGGCGCGGCGGCTCTCGACCAGGCTCTCGACCGCCCGCCCGCCACCACGGAGCAGGTGCTCCACACCGAGCATTACCGCAACCTGGCGCCGGCGGTGGAGGTGGAACCCTTCGACCTCGAGATGGAAGGGTACGTGCTGGTGGAGGAGGGCACCTGGGGGGAGCGTCGCTGGCGGGCGTTGTTGTCCCATTACGGAGGGGCGGTCATGGCCGCCAGGGCGGCCGCCGGCTGGGGCGGGGACCGGTACCAGATACTCTGGGCGCCTTCGGAGGGGGAGGTGGTGTTCGTGGTCCGCTACGCGGCCGACTCTTTCTCGGACGCGTCCGAGATGAACGCGGGCATACGGGGCCTGATCATGTCGGGTATGGCGGTGGGGTCTTCCCTGGTGGTAGACACCATGACCGAGTGGGTGGGGGGAGACGACTACGCCATGCTGGCCTGGGACGTGGATGCGCTCACTTTCCTGGCCGCTTCCGACCACTCGGTAGGCAGCCGGCTGGCCGCCCGGCTGGGGGTGGGGCGGTGATGGGCGGCCGTCTGTTTCTGTGCGGGACGCCGATCGGTCATCTGGGCGACGCCTCTCCGCGGCTGGCCCGGGTGCTGGGAAAGGCGGATGTGATCTTCGCCGAGGACACCCGCCGGGCGCGGGTGCTGCTGGACCACCTGGGGGTGGGCGCCCGTCCGGAGTCCTATTTTTCCGGCAACGAGGCCCGGCGGTCGGCCCGGCTGGCCCGGTTGTTGGAAGCGGGCGCGACGGTGGCGCTCATCACCGACGCCGGGATGCCGGCGGTGGCCGATCCGGGTCTCTCCGCGGTGCGGGCCGCCCGACGCGCGGGCGCGTCCGTCTCGGTGGTGCCGGGGCCCAGCGCGGTGGTGTCGGCCTTGGCGGTGTCGGGCCTGGCCTCCGAGAGGTTCGTGTTCGAAGGGTTCCTGCCGCGCAAGGGCAGGGAGCGGGCCGAGCGGTTGGAGGTCTTGGCGGCCGAGGTCCGCACCATGGTTCTGTTCTCGGCGCCGTCCCGGGCGGTCTCCGACCTGTCGGATCTGTCCGAAACCCTGGGCGGGGACCGCCGGGCGACGGTGGCCCGCGAGCTGACCAAGGCGCACGAGGAGGTGTGGTCGGGGACGCTGGGGGAGGCGGCGGCGGAATGGAGCAGGCGGACTCCTCGAGGGGAGTTCACCCTGGTGGTGGAGGGAAGGGCGGGTTCGGTTCCCCCTATGGCGGCGGCGGTCAGGGAGGTCGAGGCCCGGATGGCGGGCGGGGCGCCGATGTCCGCGGCGGTGAGGAAGGTGGCCGAAGGACTGGGGATCGGCCGCCGGGCGCTGTACGAGGCGGTGCTCCGAGAGTGACGCCGTCGCGGCCGCTACCCTCGCCGGTCATGGTCCGATGGGTGGATACGCACTGCCATCTGCAGCTGGACGAGCGGCCCGCCGGGATGCTCCTCGAGCGGGCGGAGAACGTCCGGCATGTGGTGGTTCCCGGAGTCGATCTCGAGTCCAGCAGGTCGGCCCGCGCCCTCGCCCTGCGTTATCCGGGCCGGGTCTCGTTCGCCGCCGGGCTCCACCCCCATGAAGCCTCCCGCTGGCCCGAGGAGCGGGAGGGCCTGGCCGAACTGATGGAGGAAGCGGCGGCGGTGGGGGAGACGGGGCTGGATTTCTACCGCAACCTGTCGCCGCCCGCCGCCCAGGTGGACAGTTTCGTCGAGCATCACCGGCTGGCCCGCGCCTCAGGCAAACCCCTGATCGTCCACTGTCGGGACGCCTTTCGCCAAATATACGATCTGCTGGAGCGGGAGGGCGCCGGGCCTTGGGTGGTGCTCCATTGCTGGACCGGCGGGCCCAGATGGTCGAAGCGGTTCACGGAGCTGGGGGTTACCTTCTCCTTTGCCGGTCCGGTCACCTTCGAGACCGGGGACACGGTGCGCCGGGGTGCGGCCGTCATCCCCCCCGACCGGGCGGTGGTGGAAACCGACACCCCCTACCTGGCGCCGGTTCCCCACCGGGGAGGGCCCAACGAACCGGCCTACACGCCGCTGGTGGGCGCCGCCCTGGGGCGGGTGTGGGGGCTGGACGCCAGGGAGGTGGCCCGGCTGACCGGCGCCCGGGCGGCCCGGGTATTCGGGCTGTGAGCCAGACCCGATCCGACATCCGCCTGTTGCTGGACCGGCACGGGATCATCCCCCGCCGCCGGCTCGGCCAGCACTTCTTGGCCGACCCCAACATCGTCGCCAAGATCGTATCGCTGGCCGGCGACCCGTCCGGCGCCAGAGCCTTGGAGATCGGGGTGGGAACCGGGACGCTCACCAAGGCGCTGGCCGAGGCCGGGTTTGCGGTGACCGCCTACGAGATCGACGAGCGGCTGCGTCCGCTCATCTCCGAGGTCTTGGCCGGGCGGGAGGTGGAGGTGCGCTACGGAGACGCCGCCCGGATCGACGTTTCCGAGCTGGGGTCCGGAGACAGCTGGGTGCTGGCGGCCAACCTGCCCTACCAGGTGGGCACCTCGATCCTGCTGGACCTGCTGGCGGGTGCGGCCGGCTTGCGGCGGTGCGTGGTGATGCTGCAGCGGGAGGCAGCAGAGCGTTTGGTGGCCCGACCCGGATCCAAGACCTACGGCCTGCCGAGCGTGGCGGCGGCGCTCTACGGGGCCGCCCGCTTGGAGTTCCGAGTCCCCCCCCAGGTGTTCCTGCCGCGACCCAACGTGGATTCGGCGGTGGTGGTGGTCGAACGCACCGCGGCGCCAGACCCGCTCCGCAAGCTGGCTGTCCGGGCGGCGTCCGCCGGATTCGGGCGGAGACGCAAGATGCTCCGCTCGTCCCTCCGCTCCGTACTGCCCCCGCCGGTGGAGGATCGGCTCCGGGAGGCCGGCATCGACCCTTCCCTGCGGGCCGAGAACCTGGACGCCGACCGGTTCCTGGCCATCGCCGCGGCGATACGGGAGGCGGGCGGATGAGCGTCCTGCGGGCCCTAGCCCCGGCCAAGCTCAACCTCTTCCTGAAGCTGGGGTCCAGGGATTCCTCGGGGCTGCACCCCGTCCGCAGCCTGCAGCAATCGGTCGGATGGCACGACATCTTGACCATGGAGGAGTCAAGCGCAGACCGCCTCCGTATCCATGGCGCCGACCTGCCTTCGGGAGAGGAGAACCTGGTTTGGAAAGCGGTGGCGGCCCTGCGGGGGCGGACCGGGGATCTCCGCCGGGCGGAGTTCGTGCTCTGGAAGCGGATCCCTGTGGCGGCCGGCTTGGCCGGAGGCAGCTCCGATGCGGCGGCGGCCTTGCTTCTGTACGGCGGCGAGGCTGGGATGGGGTTGGAAGAGCTGGCCGGAACGGGCGCCTCGGTGGGAGCCGACGTGCCCTTCTGCCTGTACGGGGGCCGGCGGCGGGTAGGCGGCTACGGAGAGCATATCGGCCCGCCGATCGAGGAGGGCGAAGGGTTCTGGGCGGCGGCGGCGGTGCCGCCCTTCCCCCTGGAGACGGCCCGGGTGTACGAGGCGTGGGACCGGATGGGAGAACCGGAGGGGCCTCGGGTGCCGGGGTGGGCGCTGCCGCCGGAGATACGGGGGCACGCGCCGCTGTCCAACGACCTCTATCCGGCCGCGGTGCGGTGTGAACCCGATCTCGACGACTGGCGCGCCGAGCTGGAGGATCGCTGGGACCGACCGGTGCTCATGTCAGGGAGCGGGCCGGCCCTGTACGGCTTGTTCTCCGACCGGGCGGAGGCGCAGGAGGCGTTGGCGTTGGCGCCGCCGGAGGCCCGTTCGGCTTTTGCCGCCCCGACGGTGGGGATCGGAGTCCGGGTCGAAGACGGGTGAGGCGGCGGGGAAGAGTAGAGAGACAGGTACAACGAACTCACCCTCCTATAATGACGGGTTGCCGTACAGATACGGTGGGGGGTGGTGTAATTGGCAGCACAGCGGGTTTTGGTCCCGCCGGTACGGGTTCGAGCCCTGTCCCCCCAGCGAGCAAGAGGAGTGATTTCACATGGCCTTGAAAGCCGTGGTGCTGGGAGCGGGGAAGGGATCCCGGATGAAGGCGGTCTATCCCAAGGTGCTCCATCAGGTAGCCGGACGGCCGATGATCCAATGGGTGCTCGATGCGGTGGCGCCCCTCGAACCGGCGCAGACGGTGGTGGTGGTGAAACCGGACGCCGATCGAGTGGTGGCGCGGTTGCCCGAGTACGCCGCCCCGGTCGTACAGGCCCGCAGGCTGGGCACCGCCCATGCGCTGCAGACGGCCCTCGGGGTGGTTGACCTAGAGGCGGGCGACAGTGTATTGGTGGTCCCGGCCGATACGCCTCTGATCACCGTCGACACCCTCGGTCGGATGGCCAGACTCCACCGGAGCACGGGGGCGGCCGCCACGTGCGTGACCGCATCCATGGACGATCCGACCGGATACGGACGGGTGGTGCGGGACGGATGGGGCCGGGTCAAGCGGATCGTGGAGCATGCCGACACCACCACCAGCGAACGGGAGATCGAGGAGATCAACGGGGGGATCTACATGTTCGCCGGGGATTACATCCGCGACGCCCTCGATCATGTGGAGCAGAACAACGCCCAGGGGGAGTACTACCTCCCGGACGTGGTGTCGATCCTCGGCGCCGAGGGGCACACCATCTGCGCCTACCGGACCACCGCCGAGGAGCTGGCGGGCGTCAACACCCAGGATCAGCTGGCCAGGGCGGCCGCCATCATGCGGGGCCGCATCAACGAAGCCTGGATGCGGGAAGGGGTGTGGATGTTGGATCCGGCCCGGGTGTACATAGACGCCGGGGTCGAGCTGGCGGCCGGGGTGCGCCTGTACCCGGGGGTCCATCTGGAGGGAAACACTGCGGTGCGGTCCGGGGCCAGGATCGGTCCCGACGTCTACCTCGACGACAGCGAGGTGGGGGAGGGGGCCAAGGTGTGGTATTCGGTGATCCGCGGGGCGTCCATCGGGAGGAACACCGAGGTAGGGCCCTATGTTTCCCTGCGGCCCGGTACGGAGCTGCTCGAGGATTCCAAGGCCGGGACGTTCGTGGAGGTCAAGAACTCGGTGGTGGGGCGGGGCGCCAAGGTGCCCCACCTCTCCTATGTGGGCGACGCCGACATTGGGGATGAGGCCAATATCGGCGCCGGGGCGATCACCGCCAACTACAGCTGGTTCGGGAAACACCGGACGAGGGTGGGGAGGCGCGCTCAGATCGGATCCAACACGGTGCTGGTAGCGCCGGTCGAGGTGGGGGACGACGCCTACACCGCGGCCGGGTCGGCCATAACGAAGAACGTGCCGGAGGGCGCCCTGGGGGTGGAGAGGTCGGCCCAGCGGGAGATACCCGACTACGCCGATCACCGCCGGGCGCCGCGCGAAGCGGACTGAGCATGGAGATCGTATACCGCAAACGTTTCATGCTCTTCAGCGGGTCGGCCAACCCCGAGCTGGCCCGCGACGTGGCCGAGGAGCTGGGGGTGCGGCTCGGCAAGGTGGAGATGTCGCGGTTCGCCAACACCGAGGTATACGCCCGCCCTTCCGAGTCGGTGCGAGGGGTGGATTGTTTCGTGATACAGAGCCATGCACCCGAGATCAACTTCCACATCATGGAGCAGCTGATCCTGATCGATGCCCTCAAGCGGGCCTCGGCGCACCGCATCACCGCGGTGGTGCCGTTCTTCGGTTACGCCCGGGCCGACAAGAAGGTGCTGCCGCGGGAGCCTATCTCCGCCCGCCTCATGAGCGACCTGTTCCTGGCGGCCGGCGCCGACCGGATCGTTTCGATCGATCTCCACACCGGTCAGATCCAGGGTTTCTCCCCCAACCCCTTCGATCATCTGACCGCACTTCCGATCATCACCGACTATTTGCAGGATCGGCTGAAAGGCCCCACCACCATCGTCTCCCCCGACGCGGGGGGTGTGAAGCGGGCTGAGAAGTACGCCCGCTATCTAGACGCCTACGTGGCCTTCGTGCACAAGCGCCGGGAGGCCGATGTCCACAATCGTTCCGAAGCCCTCACGGTGGTGGGTCAGGTGCGCGGCCGCCATGCCGTGATAGTGGACGACATCATCGACACCGCCGGAACGGTGGTGAGCGCGGCCCGGCTGCTGCGCAAGAAGGGCGCCAAGAGCGTGATCGCGGCCGCCACCCATCCCGTCCTCTCCCCCCCGGCCGTCGACCGGCTGAAGAAAGCCCCGATCGACGAGGTGGTGGTTACCGACACCCTTCCCGTCCGGGGTGATGCCAAGAGGTTCGACAAGCTGACCAGGCTGTCGATCGCCTCGGTGCTGGCCGAGGCGCTGCAGGCCATCTTCCTGGACAGCTCGGTGTCGGCCATCTTCCTGGGCGACAACGCCTGACCGGTGGATACCGAGGTATTCCGTATCCGGACGGGGGATGCCCCTTCCGCCGCCGACATCACCGGACGGGTGGCGGCCTTCGTGCGCGGCAAGGGCGACGGGCTGGTATCGGTGTTCGTTCCGCACGCCACGGCGGGGGTGGCGATCATCGAGACGGGGGCCGGATCCGACCGCGACCTGATCCGGCACCTGGACGAGCTGTTCCCCAGGGATTCCCGGTGGCGCCACCGGCACGGCGCCCCGGGTCACGGCGCTGACCATGTGCTCCCGGCCTTCGTGTCGCCCAGCGCCGTCATTCCGGTCGTGGACGGGGTGATGGCCCTAGGAACCTGGCAGTCGGTATTGCTGGTGGACACCAACCGCGACAACCACCATCGATCGGTGCGGGTCAGCTTCATTTCCGCCTGACCTTGCCGGGTGCACCTCGTCCGAGGACGCCGTGTTTCTTCAAGCCGAACCACGGTCAAAAGGCCACTGAACAGGCACTTCAGCGGATTTGACTCTCTCTCTCTCTCTCTCTCTCTCTCTATCGTTATCAGAAACAAGATTCAAGACTCCTTTGAGAGGAGGTGCTGAACAGTGTCTGATGACAGTCCGACCCCGCCACAGTGGTGTCCTGCCTGCCGGCGTTTTCAAATAGAATTCTGGGCTAGTGGTGGCTTCGGATATACAACATTTTCTAAGAGTGAGTATTGTTGGTGGTGCACAGGATGTAGGCGGAAGGTTGAAGATTGTTCTTGTGCGCCTCCAGGGCAGTCGTAAACTCGGCGAAGTCTTCTTGAACGTGAGGTGATGCCTCTCTTCGCAGGGGATAACCTTTGCGGCGGGGCCATGTGAAGTAGCTCGCTGCACCCCTCTTAGGCGGAGACGAGCTCGAAACCGGGCGGTATCTCTCCCCTGTAAGATCGGGGCGAAGGGACGGGTATCCCTTTGGAGTGTAGGAACTCGACCGTAGTTTTCATCGCCTGGGCCATTCGCGTGGCGGTTGCCTCCCGTGTCTTCCCGACGGCTACTACCGCGGCAGGTGGGAAGTCCGGGATGTAGGCGTTGTATCCCTTGTTGGCATCCGGTCCTATGAGGTAGTCGTAGTCCATTCTGTCCTCCTCCCCGCCCATTACAGCGCCGGACATAGGCGGGTCAGCCGCCAACTGGGGTGTGGGCTGTTTTGTGTTGGGCGGAGATGAGCTCACAATCGGGTGGTATCTTGCCTTTGTATGGCCTGGGCGGCGGAACCGAGATGCCTTCTGAGTTCAGGAATTCGATAGCGGCTTTCATCGACCTGGCCATTCGCATGGCGATTTCTTCCCGTGTGTCGCCGGTAACGACTATTGCCGCGGGCGGGAAGTCGAGGACCATGGCGCTGTATCCTGTACGGGTCGGCTCCAAAAGGTAGTCATAGTTCATTGTTGTCCCTCTTCTCTCACCCATTCGCCGCGCCGTGCATCAGCGAGTCAGCCGCCAACTGTGGTGGGGGTCGTTTTGTGTTGCGCGGAGACGAGCTCGAAACTGGGTGGTATCTCGCCTGCATAAGATCGGGGTGGTGGGACGGGTATCCCTTCGGAGTGTAGGTACTCTATTACGGTTTCCATCGACCGGGTGATCCGCATGACGGTATCCTCCCGGGTGGACCCGGCTGCGACTACCGCCGCAGGTGGGAAGTCGGGGACGTAGGCGTTGTATCCTGTACGGGTCAGTCCTATGAGGTAGTCGTAGTTCATTCTCACCTGCTCCTTCTCACCCATTGCCGCGCCGTGCATCAGCGAGTCAGCCGCCAACTGTGGTGGGGGTCGTTTTGTGTTGCGCGGAGATGAGCTCACAATCGGGTGGTATCTTGCCTTTGTATGGCCTGGGCGGCGGAACCGAGATGCCTTCTGAGTTCAGGTATTCGATAGCGGCTTTCATCGACCTGGCCATTCGCATGGCGATTTCTTCCCGTGTGCTGCCGGTAACGACTATTGCCGCGGGCGGGAAGTCGAGGACCATGGCGCTGTATCCTGTACGGGTCGGTCCTATGAGGTAGTCGTAGTTCATTCTCACCTGCTCCTTCTCGTCCATTTGCCGCGCCGGGCATCCCATACGGCGCCCGCCTGCTTCATCATAGCGAATGTCATCCCTCGGCGTACTTCGTTGCCCGGGCTGCCGGCGACTATTACCGTTCTGCCCTCGGACTTCAAACGGAACATACTATGGTCGCCTTTTCCGCGTCGCGGCAATTCCTCGAAGCCCCACTGGCGCAACAGTTTCTTGACTTGCCGCACCTTCATCATCGGAGGCCGGGCACCCGTCATCTGTTTCCGATCTCGTGTTCCAACGCCCCGGGTCTCATCGGGTTTCTCCGAGCGGGGGCAGGAGGAGCTGCTCGCCCGGGAAGATCAGGTCGGGGTTGCCCGAGATGATCCGATCTCTGTTGATAGCCACCACCTTTCGCCATACCTCGGTGATTCGGTCTACGGAAGGAGCCGCGTCCTGCCCGTCGGACAGATAGGCGGCGGTGATGGACCACATGTTGTCGCCCGGCTGCACCGTGTAGAGGGTCGTTCCCTCCGCGCCTCCGGCCGCGTCGGAGAAGGCGCCTTCGCCTGCCCGCAGGGGGATGGGTACGGCGGGGCTCGGCGTGTAAGGCATGGCAGATTGCGGGTGGTGGAGGGTGTTCTCCCCTACCCGCAGGGGAACGGGGGCTGCGGCGGAGACCGGGGCGGCGGAGACTGGGATGGGGGAGGCGTTTACCGTTCTGGGCCGGGTGTCCGGGCCGTCCTCCCCTGCCCGCAATGGGATGGGGGCTGCCATGCCGGACGGCGGCCCATGGTTTTCTTCGACCAATACGACGGCCGGGGCT
The DNA here is from genome assembly GCA_958295745.1 of uncultured Acidimicrobiia bacterium. Lineage (GTDB taxonomy): Bacteria > Actinomycetota > Acidimicrobiia > Spongiisociales > Spongiisociaceae > CATQHD01. The sequence goes on from OY282370.1 coordinate 1,917,831, forward strand.
GCCGGTTCCTGCGGGCCGACCGTGAAGGGGGTGGGGGGCGGCTGGATTGCGCCCGCGGCTGTCGTCATGGACAAGCCGGCGGTCGCAGTCAGCGCCAAGGCGGCGGTTCGGCGGGCCAGCCGGCGGATCGGGGGGATGGTCATCCATTCCACCGCCCGGATGGCCGCGGGGATCCGGGCGGCGTAGGCAAACACCGAGAGGATGCCGGTCAGGGCCACCCACGCGGTCACCAAGACCGCCAGGAGCCAGACCGCCCCATAGACCGCTTCCTCCGGCGGGGCGCCCAGCAGCTCGCCCGGTCCGGGCAGCCGCGCCGCGCTCCTCAACCGGAACAGGAAAAAACCGCCGCCCCCGACAGCGCAGGTCAAGAGGGCCGATGAGATGAGAGTTCTTAGGTTCTGCATGCTACATACATATCATAAAAAACGCTATCCAACAATACCCTTGTTGGAAGATCCCGGAACTTCGCGAAGAAAAATCACTTGCAGTCCGGCGGCGGGGTCGCTATCTTTGTCGGCTGTCGGCTAAAACCGCTTTTGGTTTTGACCGTGTTTGTGAATCTTTTCACAAAGATCGGGAGGGTGCACGGTTGTTGCCGGGGTAAGACATCTGGGCGCTCCGAAGCCGAAGAACAGCCGAAACAAAGATGAAGTCGAAGGGCGACCCTTCGCGAAAAACGCGAACAAAAGGTGCAAAACATGTTGACGATGACCAAGATCGACTGGCGGGAATCGGCCGCCTGCCGGGATTCCGAACCCGGTCTCTTCTTCCCCACCGGCACCACCGGGCTTGCCGTTGAGCAGATCGAAGAAGCCAAAGACATTTGCTCCTCCTGTTTCGTAACGCAGGATTGTCTCCAGTACGCCCTTCGAACCAATCAGGAGGCCGGAGTCTGGGGCGGGTACGCGGAGGACGAGCGTCGTAGGTTGCGGAAGCGGTGGTTGGCTGAGCGTCGTAGGGCTGCCAGCTGATCCTGTTCGGGCTTGCCGTCGGGCAGATCGAAGAAGCCCGAAGTGCGTTTGCTCCTCCTGTTTCGTAACGCAGGATTGTCTGCAGTACGCCCTTCGAACCAATCAGGAGGCCGGGGTCTGGGGTGGGTACGCGGAGGACGAGCGTCGTAGGTTGCGGAAGCGGTGGTTGGCTGAGCGTCGTAGGGCTGCCAGCTGAGCGTTGTCGGGTTGCCGGCTGAGGGTTGTTGGGGGGCCGGCTGATCCTGTTCGGGCTTGCCGTCGGGCAGATCGAAGAGGCCCGAAGTGCGTTTGCTCCTCTTGTTTCGTAACGCAGGAATTGTTTTTAGTACGCCCTTCGTACCAATCAGGAGGCGGGGGTCTGGGGTGGGTACGCGGAGGACGAGCGTCGTAGGGCTACTAGCTGATCGTTGCCGGGCTGTTTGGATGCGATGCGGCCCCGAAGGTGCGACAGGCCCCCCGGCAGGGGGAAGCGTGTTGCTCAGCGGGCGAAACCGACCGCCTGATCCGGGTCGTCGATCATCTCGACGAAGGCCACCCGCATGAGCGGTATCCCGATGTCCCGGCCCTTGGCGTTTCGGAACCACAGCATGGCGGTGCCCTTGCGGTGGGCGGTCTCTAGGCGCTTTATCAGCTCCTTCAGGTCTTCGACTTCCACCTCGATCTCGCGTCCGGTGTCTGCGATGCCGATCCGTGCTCTCACGATGCGCTCTCCTCCCTTGCCGGGCGTCCGTTCCGAGAGGGTGCCGGACGATGAGGATCAGTTCCGGGGCCGCCGGTCTTGGGGCGGCCGCTCTCGGACTGCCCCCCGCCGGCCAGGCATTTCACCGTCGATCGGCGGGCCGCCTGTGTAATGCTCGGCACTCTCCTACACCGCCTTGCGGTGTTCGACTTGCTTGGAGGCCTCGACCGAGGCTTTCAAGGCCTCGAGCAGGTCCACCACCTTGGTAGGTTCGGGGGTTTCCGGGGCCACTATCTCCTCACCCTCGATCTTCTGACGGGCCAGCTCTTCGATGGCCTCGCGGGTGGAATCGGTCCATCTGGCCGGATCGAACACGTCGGTGAGGTTGTCGATCAGCATCTCCGCCATCGCCACCTCCTGTTCCCGCACCTCGAGGTTCTCGTCGAAGTCCTCGAAATCGGCCGGCCGGATCTCGTCGGGCCAATACATGGTCTCCAGGATCAGCCTGCCGTCGCGGGCGCGGAGGGCGGCCAAGTGGATACGGGAGCGGATGGCCATTTTGGCGATACCCATCCGGCCCTTCTCCTGCAGGGCCTTCTGCAGGATCGAGTAGGCCTTCTGGCCGGTGGTCTCGGGTGCCAGGTAGTAGGAGGACCGGTAGTAGACAGGATCGATTTCGGCGGCGTCCACGAACTGGACCACGTCCACGATCCGGGGCCCGCCCCGGAATCCGGCCGCTTCGATCTCTTCGTTCGTGAACACCACATAGCGGCCCTTGTCGAACTCGTACCCCCGCACGATGTCCTCCCGGGGGACCTCATTGCCGTCGGCTTCGGCGACTTTCCGATAACGGATGGGACTGTGGTCCTCGCGCCGGAGCTGGCGGAACTTGGGACGCCGATCCGACGTGGCCGGGTAGAGGCGGACGGGTATGGTTACGAGGCCGAAAGAGACCGCGCCGTTCCAGATGGGTCGCATGGTCGTCCGAGTCTAACCCTGATTGTTCATATGGCCGGAGGAGAGCCTATTTCGGCAGTTCAGGCCACTGCAGGCGCCATTTTGGACAATCGGCCGAGATGGTGTATAGTGCCTTCGACCCACCAACGGCAGGACACCCACCTGCCAACGGGCCGGGGTGTAGCGTTCTCTCCCCCTAGAACCGCACCCCGGCCTTCTTCTTGCAGGGGTGTTGCCTTCTGGGGTCTTCTTTCTGGCTGGCGGTGCCCGTTTTGATCAGGTGTGCAGTTCGGTTGGTTCCCGGTGTGTGGGTGGGATGGGGGCAGGCAGGCTCTTGTAGCTCAGGGGTAGGACTCCCCGTTTGCCCGGCGGGCCGGGGTGTAGCGTTCTCTCCCCCTACTGTCCCCTGGGGCCGCACCCCGGCCTTCTTCTTGCTGGGGTGTTGCGTTCTCTCCCCCTGGTCTTCCTGGGGCCGCGCTCCGGCCTTCTTCTTGCAGGGGGGGTGCCTTCTTTCCGAGCCGTCGGCCCGTTTTTTCGATCAGGCGTGCAGTTCGGTTGGTTCCCGGTATGTGGGGTAGGATGGGGGGCACGCCCTCGTAGCTCAGGGGATAGAGCACCGGCCTCCGGAGCCGGGTGCGCAGGTTCGAATCCTGCCGAGGGCGCGCCCGCCGGATCATGCCGCCGGACTTTCGGCAGGCGTCCTGGCCGGAGTGTCGAACCCTCGAGGTCTTATAATGGCGCTGGGCGATGTATTGCCCCTAACTTGGATGGAGAAGAACGGCCGGGCCTCGGTCGGCGGGGTAGAGCTGGACGCGGTGGCCGGACGTTACGGCACCCCTTGCTATGTGTTCGACGTGGCCCACCTCGAGTCTCGCCTCGAGGAGTTCGAGAAGGCGCTCGGCGGCATCGGCACCCCCGTATACGCAACCAAGGCTTTCCTGTGCACCGCCTTGGCGGGTTTGATCGCCCCTACCGGTTGGTGGGTGGACGTCGTGTCTGCAGGGGAGCTGGCCATGGCCCGCAGGGGGGGCATACCTGCTTCCCGCATCCTTCTCCACGGCAACCTCAAGACCCGGGCGGAGCTGGATCTCGCCGTCGAGGGCAGGGCGGCGATTACGGTCATCGACAGCCTGGCGGAGATCGACCTCCTGGATGCGAGGGCGGAGGGAAGGCCGGTCGATGTGATGATCCGGCTCAACGAGCATGTGGATCTGATTACCAACCGCAAGGTGCTCACCACGGGCGGGCACGCCAAGTTCGGACTCACCCCCCAAGCGGCAGACACCGCGGCGGCCCGCATCGCCGCTTCCGGGAGCCTCCGGCTGCGCGGGGTGCATCTCCACGCCGGCAGCCATATCACGGATCCGGCCTTGTTCGGGGTGATTTTCGAGCGGCTGGCCGAGTTCGTGGTACGCCACCGGTCCGCTTTCACATCGGACCACCCGGTGATGCTCGACGTGGGCGGCGGGCTGGCTTCCCCGTATCTGCGCACCGATCCGGTGTTGACCCCGAGGGCGGCGGCGGACGCCGTCCGGTGGGCGATGGACGTCATCGATGCAGAGGACCGGATAGGCCCCGTGGAGGTGATGATGGAGCCCGGCCGGTCCTTGGTCGCCAACGCGGGCCTCCTGCTGTACACGGTGGGGGTTCGCAAGCCGCTCCCGGTGGGAGGGGAGATGCTGGCGTTGGACGGCGGCCTCACCGACAATCCCCGCCCGGCCTTGTACGACTCCCGCTACGAGCTGTTGGCGGCGGGTCATCTCGACCTTCCGGCCGAGCGCCCCTTCCGCGTGTTCGGACGGATGTGCGAGACCGACGTGCTTCTCGATTCGGTGAACCTGCCCGCTTCGATCGGACCGGGTGATCTGGTGGCCATGCCGGCGGCCGGCGCCTACACGTTTTCGATGTCCTCCCGGTACAACGCACTCCCCCGCCCGCCGGTGCTGTTCGTGAAGGACGGGGAAGTGCGGGAGGTGGTGCGGCGGGAGAGTCTGGAGGATGTACTGGGCGGCCAGCTGATGATGGAAGAGGCCGAACCCTGGTCGATTACCGAGATGGAGAAGGCAGTATGACCATGCAGGTGGGCGTCGGATTGCTCGGCGCCGGCACCGTCGGGGGGGCGTTGATCCATCGTCTCATCTTCGAGTCGGAGGCGGTCGCCGCCAAGACCGGACTCGAGCTGGTGGTGAAGGGCGTGGCGGTCCGCGACAAGGACAAGGACCGGGGTATAGATATTCCGGCCCACCTCCTCACCGATCGGCCGTTCGAGGTGGTCGACAACCCGGACGTGGGGATAGTGGTCGAGGTGATGGGCGGCCTCGATCCGGCCGGCGAGCTGGTCAAGCGGGCCCTCGAATCCGGCAAGGCGGTGGTGACCGCCAACAAGGAGCTGATGGCGGCCCGGGGGCGCGAGCTCCTGGAGGTCGCCGAGGCGGCCGGCGTATCGCTTCTGTTCGAGGCCGCGGTAGGAGGGGGGATTCCCATCATCCGCCCCCTCTCCGAGTCGCTGGCCGGGGAGCGCATCACGTCGGTGGTCGGGATCGTCAACGGTACGACCAACTACATCCTCACCCGCATGGTCGAGGAAGGTGCCCCATATGAAGAGGTGCTGGCCGAAGCGCAGCGGCTGGGATATGCGGAAGCCGACCCGGTCGCCGATGTGGGGGGCGGGGATGCGGCGTCGAAGGCCGCCATCCTGGCCAGTCTGGCCTTCGGCACCTGGGTGGACGGCGACCGGGTATTTCGGGAAGGGATCGAAGACCTGCGGCTGGTGGACATCGATTTCGCCCGGCGGCTCGGGTACACGCCCAAGCTCCTGGCCATCGCCGAGGACTCCGAGGAGGGGATCGCGGTGCGGGTTCACCCCGCCCTGGTGCCGCTCGATCACCCCCTGGCCTCGGTGCGGGGGGCCACCAACGCCGTGTTCGTATCGGGGCCCTCGATCGGGGAGCTGCTCTTCACGGGCCCGGGGGCGGGCGGCGAACCGACCGCCACCGCCCTGCTCGGCGACGTGATCATGTCGGCCCGGGAGCGGCTGGCCGGCACCCAGGTGAGATCGCGGATACGCTTCGCCTCGGGCTGTCTGCGCGACCCGGCCGGGGTCACGGCCAAGTGGTTCCTGCGTCTTACCGTGGCCGACCGCCCCGGGGTGCTGGCCAGGATCGCGGCGGTCTTCGGACGGCATCAGGTGTCCATCAAGTCGGTCTGGCAGGAGGGCCGCGGGGACGTAGCCACCCTGTTGCTGGTGACCCACGAATCCCCGGAGCAGAACCTGTCGGCCTCGGTGGCCGGACTGTCCGCCCTCGATGTGGTGTCGGAGGTGGCCACGGTGCTGCGGGTCCACAGCGACGAACCCTGAGGAGGGGTGCTGAACGATGACGGTCCGCCTCGTCTCGACGCGGGGCCGGTCGGCGCCGGTCGACGTGCCCGCCGCCATGTTGAGCGGGCTGGCCCCCGACGGCGGCCTCTATGTACCGGAGGTCTGGCCCCGGCCGTCCCTGTCCGGCTTGGATTCCCGGGCCGGGTTCCCGGAGGCGGCGGCGGCCGTGCTCGAACCCTTCACCTCCGGCCTGGTTCCGGCCGCCGGGCTGGCGGAAATGGTCGATCAGGCCTTCGGGCGTTTCGGCCACCCGGACGCGGCGCCCATCGTCGAGCTGGGCGAAGGTCTGTACTCGATGGAGCTGTTCTGGGGCCCCACCTGGGCGTTCAAGGATTTCGCACTGCAGGTGATGGGCCGGCTGTTCGACGCGGCCCTGGAGCGCCGGGGGGGCAGCGCCATGATCCTGGGCGCCACCTCCGGCGACACCGGTTCGGCGGCGATGGAGGCTTTTCGCGACCGCGAGCTGGTAGATGTCGTGATCCTTTTCCCCGAAGGGCGGACCACGGCGGTGCAGCGGCGCCAGATGACCACCATCGAAGCCCCCAACGTCCATGCGGTGGCGGTCGAAGGCACTTTCGATGACTGTCAGGACCTGGTCAAGGCCGTGTTCGCCGATCCGGAGCTGCGCACCGGCCTGTCGCTGTCCACCGCCAACTCGATCAACTTCGGGAGGCTGATCACCCAGATCGCCTACTACTTCTGGGCGGGCTTCCGGCTGGGAGAGAAGGTGTCGTTCGCGGTCCCGAGCGGCAACTTCGGAAATGTCTACTCGGGGTATGCGGCCGCCAGGATGGGCTTGGCGGTGCACAAGCTGATAGTGGGCAGCAACGCCAACCGGGTGCTGGACGGGTTCTTCCGCAACGGACGGATCGATCTCGGCGAGGTGGTTCCCACCCTCAGTCCTTCTATGGACATCCAGGTTCCCTCCAACCTGGAGCGGTTGATGTTCGACCTGTACGGGCGTGACGGAAAGGTGCTGGAGGAGGCGATGGGCAGGCTCCGCCGGGAGGGAAGCCTCGAGGCGCCGGGGGGCGCGGAGCTGGACCTGTTCGTGTCGAGATGGTACGACGATCGGGCGACCCGCCGGATCATGGCCGATGTCTACCGGGAAAGCGGAAGGATCGTCGATCCGCATACCGCTATAGGCATCGGGGCGGCGCGGGACGCAGGAGTGGAAGGTCCTGTGGTGTGCCTCGCCACCGCCCATCCGGCCAAGTTCCCGGAGGCGGTCGAAGCGGCGCTGCATCGTCCGCCCCCGGTTCCGTCCGCGCTGTCGGGCTTGGAGGAGCTTCCCGAGAGGGTCGTCCGGTTGCCCAACGACCTCGCCGCCCTCGGGCGCCTGCTGCGCACCGTCTGCCGTTTTTCCTGAACGGGATACCGAGCATGCCCGAGTGGTGGTGACCGCTTTCGGGCCCCGCCGCCCCACCGCCGGTGCATTGCTAATAGCGGCCGAGGGCCGCCGGATTTGCGTTTCTGTTCGTGTTGGATAATATGGGGCCTGCCCGCGATATTGCCGGGCGAGAAACCCACTCTTTCGGCGTCGCGCTCTCTATGTTCGAGCGCGCGCCCGAATGCCGGAAACACGGCGGCTTCGAACAAAGGGTTTACCGGCCCAAGGGTCTATGAGGGCTGTCCCATAACCAGGGTCCGGTGGTCTTTGGTACGCGGAGCCCCCTCATCCCCGGAAAGCCACATGGAGGACCGGATGGCCACCCGATCAGAGTTACAGGCGAAGAACGTCAAGGATCTGCGCACCATCGCGCATGCTGTCGGCGTCGAGACCAACGGCCTCCAGAAGGCCAAGCTCATCGATGCCATCTTGGCGGGCGGGTACGAAGGTGCCGACGGGGTCGCGGCCATCGATCTGCCGGAGGTGATATCCAAGGGCGCTTCGAAGGAGGTGACGTCGGCGGACAAGGCGCCGTCGGCGCCCGGCGGCCCCAACGGGGCGCCGTCCGCCGTCGATATTGATCCGTCCGGTCCCAAGCCGGCCCGTGAAGCGCCCCGCGGGCGGCCGCGCGGCGGAGAGCATTCGAGGGGCGGGGGGCGGCCTTCCCCCGACCAGTACGGCAACAGGGGCAAGCGCCACCGCGGTCCCAAGGGGCAGGCCCCCGAAAGACCTGCCGAGACGAGGGAGGGCGCCCTCGACATCCTGCCGGAGGGATACGGATTCCTCCGGTGCGGCGGCTACCTGCCCGGAGAGAAGGACGTGTACGTCTCGGCCGGACAGATCCGCAAGTTCGCCCTCCGCAAGGGGGACGTGCTGAGCGGCCCGATCCGCCCGCCGCGCAGCCAGGAGAAATTCCCGGCGCTCATCCGGATCGACCGGAACAACGGTATGACGCCGGAAGAGGCCCGGCGCCGCCCCAAGTTCTCGAGTCTCACGCCCCTGTTTCCCGACATCCGGATGCGCCTGGAGGTGTCCGCCCGGCCCCGCAACACCCTCACCCGCATCATCGACCTCATCGCTCCGATCGGCAAGGGTCAGCGCGGCTTGGTCGTCTCACCCCCCAAAGCCGGGAAGACCACCGTGCTCAAGGAGATAGCCCAGGCCATAACCGTCAACAATCCCGAATGCCACCTGATGGTGGTGTTGGTGGACGAGCGCCCCGAAGAGGTGACCGACATGCAGCGTTCGGTCAAGGGCGAGGTGATCTACTCCACCTTCGACCGCCCCGCCGACGAACACACGCAGGTGTCGGAGCTGGCCATAGAGAGGGCCAAGCGTCTGGTGGAGATGGGCACCGACGTGGTGATCCTGCTCGATTCGATCACCCGGCTGGCCCGGGCCCACAACCTGGCCGCGCCCGCCTCGGGCCGGATCCTCTCCGGGGGTGTGGACTCGACCGCCCTGTACCCGCCCAAGCGTTTCTTCGGAGCGGCCCGCAACCTCGAGGAGGGGGGCAGCCTGACCATCATCGGCACCGCGCTGGTCGAGACCGGCTCGAAGATGGACGAAGTGATCTTCGAAGAGTTCAAGGGCACCGGCAACATGGAGCTGCGGCTCGACCGCAGGCTGGCCGATCGGCGGGTCTATCCGGCCATAGACATCGCTTCGTCCGGCACCCGGCGGGAAGAGCTGCTCTTCGACCCCGACGAGCTTCAGCAGGTCTGGAAGCTGCGGCGGGTGCTGATGGCCTTGGAGCCGGGCGCGGCCCTCGAGCTCTTGATAGGCAAGCTGAAGACCTCGAGGTCGAACGGTGACTTCCTCGCCGAGGTCGCCAAGTCGCGCACCTGAAAGGCGGCGGACGAAACATCCACACACCCGACAAGGCGGCGGGGCGTCCGGCCGGACATGGCATAATCACCCCGTAACTCCCGAGGCCGGTCCGCAGGCCTCGCCCGCCGGAACAGGAGCATCCGTGAAACAAGGCATACACCCCGAATACCGGCCGGTAGTGTTCCAGGACGCCTCCGCCGACTTCGCGTTCCTGACCCGTTCGACCATCCGAACCAGCGAGACGATCGTGTGGGAGGACGGTGAGACCTATCCACTGGCCCGGGTCGAGATATCGAGCGCCAGCCATCCGTTCTTCACCGGCAAGCAGAAGTTGGTGGACACCGCGGGGCGGGTCGAGCGGTTCGAGCGGCGCTACAGCAAACTTGCCCGCGAGCAGAAGGACGCGGGCAAGAACTCCTGAGGAAACCGGAGGTCCTTACCATGTCTCGCGCCCCGGGCGCCTTGGTCGGCGGCCAGGCGGTCATCGAGGGGGTGATGATGCGGGCCCCGTCTGCTTGGGCGGTGGCGGTGCGCAACCCGGCGGGCGAGATCGAAGCCGTGACCCACCCGCTTCCGCGGCTCAGCTCCCGGTCGCGCTGGGCCAGGATACCGTTGATCAGAGGGGTTCTGGTGCTCGGCGAGAGCCTGGCCTTGGGGTTCAGGGCCCTCGCCTGGTCGGGGCAACGGTCGATGGGGGAGGACGAGAAGCCGGTGACCACCGGCCAGATGGTGGGTTCGATGACCCTGGCCTCGGTGTTCTTCGTCGGGCTTTTCATCGTGGTCCCGCTGCTGGCGGCCCGATGGGGCGGGTTGGATGCTTCTTCGGTGGTCTTCCATCTGGTGGAGGCCGTGTTCCGCATCGGCATGCTGGTCGGATACATATGGTTGATAGGCCGGTGGGGGGAGATAGCGCGGGTGTTCGCCTATCACGGTGCCGAGCACATGACCATCCACGCCTACGAGGCCGGCGACCCCCTCGACATGGCCCACATCGGCGTCTACCGCCCCCAACATCCCAGATGCGGCACCAGCTTTCTGCTGATCGTGATGGTGACCGCCATCGTGGTTTTCAGCCTGGTGGGAGCCCTGCCCTGGTATGGATTGATAGCCAGCCGGGTGGTGTTGATCCCGGTGGTGGCGGGCCTCTCCTACGAGATACTGAAGCTGGGGGGAGCCCGGGCCGACGGGGCTCTGGGCCGGATCCTCACTGCACCGGGCATGTGGCTTCAGCGTCTGACGACGCAGGCGCCGGACGAGCCGATGATCGAGGTGGCCGTTGCCTCCCTCCTCCATGCGCTCACCGAGGAAGAGGTGTCCGAAGTGAAGGCGAGAGGCCCCATCGTTCCCGAAGCCTTGGGCGCCTACGGCCGTTGAGCGGCGTCATGGACGAGGGCTTGGCCGGGCACCTGGCCGAGAACGAGAGGGCCTTCGAGGAAATCGAGCGGAAGCTGGCCGACCCGGAGGTGCTGGCCGATCTCCCCCGTTACGAGGAGGCGGCCCGCCGGTATGCCGAGCTGCGTCCGCTGGTCACGTCGTACCGGGCCCTGCGGGAGGCAGAACAGGATTCCCGGGAGGCGTTGGAGCTGGCCGAGGTCGAGGACGACCCCGCCCTGGCCCGCGAGCTGCGGGATATGGCCGACGGCAGGCGGGAGGAGGCGGATGGGCTGGCCGAGAAGCTGAAGGCCGTGCTGACGCCGAAGGACCCGGATGATGTCAAGGATGTGATCGTGGAGATCCGGGCGGCTGCCGGGGGCGCGGAGGCGGCTCTGTGGGCGGGTGACTTACTGAGGATGTACCAGCGTTACGCCGAGCTGCAGGGTTTCAAACCGGAGTCGATGAACAGTTCCGGCGTCGAAGGGGGAGGGTTCAGCGCGGTTACCTTCGCCGTCAAGGGTGAGGGGGCCTTCGGGAAGCTCAAGTACGAGGCCGGGGTCCATAGGGTGCAGCGGGTGCCCAAGACCGAATCGCAGGGTCGGGTTCATACTTCCACCGCTACGGTGGCGGTGATGCCGGAGGTGGAGGAGGTGGAGGTGGAGATCGCGCCCGGGGAGGTCAAGGTCGATACCTTCCGGTCGTCGGGGCCGGGCGGTCAGTCGGTCAACACCACCGACTCGGCGGTGCGCATCACCCATCTGCCCAGCGGGATGGTGGTCACCTGCCAGGACGAGAAGTCGCAGATCCAGAACAAGGAGAAGGCCTTTCGGGTGTTGCGGGCCCGGCTCTACCAGCGGGAGGCGGCGGTGCGCACCGCGAAGCGGGCGGCGGGGCGCCGTTCCCAGATCGGGAGCGGGGACCGTTCGGAGAAGATACGCACCTACAACTTTCGGCAGAACCGGGTGACCGATCATCGGATCGGGTTGACCGTCAAGCGGCTCACCCAGATCCTCGAGGGTGGCCTCGATGTGTTCGTGGAGGCCTTGGCGGCCGACGAGGCGGAGCGCCGGCTCGGAGGGGGCGAATGATCGTCTTCGTCCGGTTTCCCCCCGACGCCGGGTTCTCTCCCGCCGTGATAGAGGAAGTGGTCCAGGGATGTGTAGGGCGGGGCGGTTCGGTGATCGGCGCTTCGGCCTCGACGATAGACGTGGAGATATACGACGGTTCCCAGGCCCGGTCCATCATGGCGGCGGTGGCCGCCGAGCTGCGCGAGCTGGGCCTCCCGCCCTCCACGATGCTGGACATCCCCTCCAGAGGCCAACGTTTCGGCATCGACGACTTCTGAAACAGCCTGGTTCATTTCCCTTTGGTCGGTTCATTCCCTTTTGGAAGGGGCCGGTCGGGGTTGGTATCTGCTTCGCACGATCGACTCGATCCGGTCAGCCGCCTCGGCGGGGTCTTCGTGCTCCCAAATGCGGATCACCAGCCAACCGGCTTCCGCCAGTGCTTCGTCTATGGCGCGGTCGCGTCTGACATTTGTATCCAGCTTCTCCCGCCACCAGTCGGCGTTGGCCTTGGGGAAGGAGGCGTGGTCCGGGCAACGATGCCAGAAGCAACCATCGACGAATACGGCAACCTGCACCCTGGTGAAAACGATGTCCGGTCGGGTTCGCCCGATGTCGAGGACCGGCATGTCTGTGCGGTACCTGAGGCCTCTCCGGTGCAGTTCGCGCCGGATGGCGAGCTCGGGGGCGGTGTGCCGGTTTCACACCCGGCTCATCTGCGCCGACTTGGCGGGCGAGGGCGGGTCGGGCCGGGCGGTCATAGGCCGACAGTACCCAAAATGTCATATGCCCGGGTGGTGGAGCTTTCCCGTCCGTAGGCCTTCGTCCTCGAGAACGTCTCCCAGTTCCTGACATCGGATCAGTTCCAACTTTTGGTCGAGTGGTCGAACGATGGACCCTTGCATGAGTACGAGATCACCGCCGGGGTGCTGAACGCGGCGGACTACGGGGTGCCGCAGCGCCGCCGCCGCGCCATCGTCATCGGCGCCCGGCGCGGCCGCCCGTCGTTGCCGCCTGCCACACACGACAGTGGGGAGGCTCCGCGCCGTGGACCACCATACGGGATGCCCCTTGGGACATTCCCTTCCAGACCGGTCCGACCACTCTCCCGGACCGAAGGATGGATTTCGGCATCCCCGGGCCGTTCAAGGTATCCGAGTTGCATCTTTCACGGAGGCCCGCGGGAGATGTCGCTGATGCGCTACGACCTCATTCTCCATCTCCCAGTTCGTGCCCAGGGCGCGGGTGCTGTTGGTCACCACCCCGCAGCCCACTGCCAGGCGGGTGGCCTCCCGCGCCGCCCTGATGGCCGACCGGGTGGATCAGAAGCTGGTGGGGGTGGTGGAGAACATGAGATGGTTCACGGGAGACGACGGGAAGCGCTATCACCTCTTCGGTGAGGGCGGAGGGGCGGCTCTGGCTCACGAGAGCGAGGTCGATCTGCTGGTGCAGATCCCGATCGTTACGGAGATGCGGGCCGGAGCGGACCGAGGAGAGCCGGTGAGCGTGTCGGCGCCGGACAGCGAAGCGGCCAAAGCCTTCGACCGGCTGGCGCGCTGCCTCGTGGAAACCAGGCCCCGCATCAGAACCCATCCCGAGCTGCGCATCGGTTGACGCGTCCCCGTCCTGGATTTACCGACAAGGCCGGCCGGGTGTCCGCGCCTCCCTCGTGTTCTGTTCCTGTTATTACGGTGGACGCAGCTTGTTGCCGAAATGTCACACCCCGTCTTTATGATGAGGGCGTAGGTCAGAAACCCGCTTGGGACGCTCAGGGAAGGATCAGGGATGCCCGCCGAGGCCGCGCTGGAAGAGGTGTTGAACACCCGATTGGCCGCACTGCTGAAAGAGCGGGGGCTGGACGCGGTGCCGGAGGCCAAGCTGGGCAGGGGCAGGCGCGTGGACATCTTGGTGTCGGTCAACGGCCACAAGGTGGCGTTGGAGGCCAAGGTCGGCCCTCCGAGTCTGCGGGGGGAGGCGGCGAAGGACGACGCGGCTCGGCGTGTGGAGGAGGGCGCAGCGGAGGCTGGGTTGGCTGTCTGCTACCCGGAACACCTGACCGACATGGAGGACATGAAGACCGCCACCAAACTATGGGTGGCCTCGTTGGGAGGGGATTGGGCCGAGTGCTCGGTGACCCACCTGGCCGCGGTCATCCGGCACGCCGTCCAGGATGCGGGTGATGTGGACTCTATCGCTCTGGCCTTCCGCCAAGGGCTGGATTTCGCGGCCAGCCGCCTAACTGAAGATCAGCGGTACGAGATAGCCAGGGCGTCGGGCGGCCCGATGGGGGATTTGAAGGCCGCCGGGGTTCGGGGGGCGTTGCTGGTGGCTTCGGCGGCTATGTTCCACGCTCGCCTCGACCGTCACCGCCGAGGACTGAAGCGTCCGAAATACGACGCCCGAGAGCCGGAGAGGACTTTGTTCGCGGGGGACTGGCCTCCCGCCAAACTGGCCGACTGTTTGGCGCACCGTGATCCGGTCGGCCGGCTGATGGAAGCTTGGGACCTGATCCTGGCCTTGGACTACAAGCCGGTGTTCGAGACCGGAATAGCTGTGTTGCGTGCCCCGGCTCAGACTCCAACCCTGACCGCCTTCGCCAAAATAGCCTGCGAGGCGGCTGTGGAGGTTTCGCGTACCATAGCCGGGCTGAGGCACGACCTGCTGGGCCGGGTGTTTCATCGGATACTGCCGGCCGCCAAGCACACCGGAGCGTTCTACACCAGCACCGCAGCCGCCACCCTGCTGGCCGGTCTGGCGATCAGACCTGTCGATGCCGACGACCCGCTCTACTACACGGTATTAGACCCTGCCTGCGGAACCGGCACCCTGTTGATGGCCGCATCCGAGCGCATTAAGCAGATCAACGGCAACCGGGGAAGGATAATCAGCAAGCACCTGATAGAGGACGTGATACGCGGTTACGACATCGAGCTGGCGGCCACCCACATGGCATCTGTCACCCTGGGGCTCTTGGTGCCTACGGTCGCCTTCGGCAAGATGAACATCCACCGCCCTTATCTGGGAGTGGTGGGCAACCATGTACGAGCCGGATCCTTGGAGCTGTTCGACGAAAGCGGTCAGATGTCGTTGATGCCGGCGCCTGCCTCGGAGCAGATCGAAACCGGTGAGGAGACCCTGCATGCCGAGCGCCACAGCCTGGTGATCATGAATCCCCCCTTCACCCGGGACTCCTTGCGGTACGACCAATTGGGCAAGGGCGGGGAGAAGGCGGTGAAAGGCCGCGAGCTGGAGCTGTTCCGGAATACCGCCGCCCACCGGTCGGGTGGTTCAGGGATGTTCATGCTGCTGGCGGACCGGCTGACCGAAGAAGATGGGGGGACGGTGGCGGTCATCCTGCCCACGGCCTTTTTGGGCGCTCCCTCCGGTAGGAAGGTGTGGGCACACCTGTTGCAGAGGTTCTATCTGGAGACGGTGGTGGTCAGCCACGACCCCCAACGGATGTGGTTCTCCGAGAACACCAAAATCAGCGAGTCTTTGTTCGTGTTGCGTCGCCTCGACGAGAACAACCGAGAGAAACCCACCCGGTTCATCCGGTTCACGGTCAATCCGGGCGAGGTATCGGGGGCGTTCACGGTGGTCAACGCCTTGGAGATGAATAAGGCGCCGCCCAACACTACGGTGCTCGACTGGCCGCGGGAGCGGGTGCTGGCCGGCGACTGGATGCCCGCCCGCTTCCTGTCCGAATTCTTGATAGACCGCATCGGCTGCTGGTTCACCGACCGAGGGATCGACGTCGTTCCGCTCGGCGAGGTTGCCTATGTCGGCCCGGCGGGGCAACGGATACGGGAGGCATACAAGCCGAGCGACCACGGCGACAAGCACGCCCGGCAGGCGCTTTGGAACAACGACACCGAGCGGACGCAGACCCTGCGCAGCGAAGCCGACACCTACATCGTCGTCAAGCCGGGGGAAGAACGGAAAGCTGATCGGTATTGGAGTCAGCGGAGCCGGCTGTTGATACCGAACAACTCCAGGTTGAACACGGCCCGGGTGTTCGCGGTGCTGATGGGTGAACCCGCGGTGGGGTCTCGATGGTTGCCCGCCCGGCCCAAGGAGAGCATCCAAACCCCGCGAGAATGGGAGAAGGCGATGTGCGTGTGGCTCAACTCTACTCCGGGGGTGTTGGCGCAGATAATGGTCTCCACCCCAAGGTTGCTGTCCCGTCCGAACATGTCGCTGGAAGGCCAACGGCGCATCCCCGTCCCTGACCTCGAAGGGGGGCAGGCCGCCCGGCTGGCCGAGGTGTTCGACGATCAACAGGACGCGGTGCAGCAACGACTGACCGCCGTGGATGGACCACGGCGCGTACTAGACGAGGCTGTGTCAAAAGTCTTGGGTTTGGACTCCCGTGAAATCGACGTCGCCCGCCGGGAGCTGGCCGCGGAACCCCAGATAACCAACAAACGCCACGGCGAATAACCCTCATCGTTCATAGAGTTTCGGTTGGGGGTGGGGCAGGGGCGTCGTTACGAGGTATGGATGTGTGGGGCCTGAACGGCCTGGCACTCCGCCCGCGTCTTCCGAAGCGGTTTCCTCATCGGACAGCTGCCAGGCGTCGGCGCACCCGCTGCCATACCTCGGGATTGACGAGGTGGGGCGGCCTGCGGCCTTCGAGGGTCATGATGACCTGTTCCAGGGCCGCTCGGAAGATACGGACCCGGCCCTCGGCGGTGGCCGATGCGATGTGGGGGGTAACCGTTACATCGGGTCGGTGTAGGAGTGGATGGTCGGGGTCGAGCGGCTCCGGATCGGTCACGTCCAGCCCGGCGCCGAATAGATGACCCCGGTCCAGGGCCTCGATCAGGGCATCGTGGTCCACCAACCGGCCGCGGGCGGAGTTGATGAACAGCGCACCCGGTTTCATCAGGGCGAAGGCTTCGTCGTCGAAGATGCGGGCGTTCTCGGGGGTGAACGGGATATGAACCGACACCACGTCGCCCCGGGTCAGTAACTCCTCGAAGGTCGAGGCCCGCTCGACGGAGGGAGGAAAGGCCCCGTCTTCCAGGTACGGGTCGTAGGCCAGCGGTTTCATACCCAGCCCGGCGCCGGCCGCGGCTACGCGCCGGGCGATCCGCCCGAAGCCGACCAGCCCCAGCGTCTTGCCATCCAGCTCGACGGCTTCGTGTGACTGGTAGTAGTCGCCGCGCCCGGCGCGGAGCCGGTTTCCGGCCTGGATGACCCGCTTGGCGGCGGCCATCATCAGCGCCGTCGCGTGCTCGGCGGTGGAAACGGTCGGACCGTGGGGAACGTTGCAGACCGCTATCCCGTGACGGGTCGCCGCCTCTACGTCGATGGCGTCGTATCCGATTCCGCTCCGGCAGACGACCAGCAGGCCGGGGGCGGCGGCGAACTGCTGCTCTCCGTAGGGGATGACCGTGACGATAGCCCCCTCGGCGGTTCCCATCCCTGCGTACGGGTTTCCGGCGCGGCCCGGCCCCAGCATCTGGGCCGAAGGGGGAACGAACCGTTCCAGCTCGGATGTCAGTGTCCGCTCGAACCAGACACGGTGCGCCGTCCTGTGCCGCTCATCCGTTGGATAGGTGATAGGGGTCCTCCGGCAGCTGTCGCCGCCCGATCGTACTCCCAAACTCTTCGAACAGCCGTGGTTACACTCGGCGGCTACATGGAAGAGGACCGCCGCCCGATCGATTACATCGCCCTCACCAAGGCCACCTACGACCGGCTGGGTTATCAGCCGTACCGCTGGGCGGTCAGCGAGCAACCTCCCCCCATGGCCGTCCTCGACAAGCCCTTGTCCGAGGCCCGTCTCGGCCTGATCGCCTCCGGCGGGATCTACAGGCACGGGCAGGTGGCCTTCACCCATCGGGATGACATAACCCACCGGGAGATACCCGCCGATACGGACACCGGCGACCTGCGGGTGACCCATTTCGCCTTCAACCTGGCAGCCGCCCGCCTGGATCCCAACGTGATCTTCCCTATCGACACGCTGCGCACCCTCGCCGCCGAGGGGGTGGTGGGCGGGTTGGCGCCTTATGCGTTGACCTTCATGGGGGGGATCTACTCGCAGCGCCGCCTAGCCGACCAGCTGATCCCGGTACTGGTCGATCGGATCCTGGATCTCGAGGTGGATGCGGTGCTGCTGGTGCCCGTCTGACCGATTTGCCACCAGTCAGTTGGACTGTTGAGCAGGGCGATCGAGGCCAAAGGGGTTCCAACCGTCTCGATGACCAGCGCTTGGTCGATAACCGCCTCGGTCAGCCCGCCGCGGGCCGCCTTCACCGATTTTCCCCTCGGGCATACCTGCGGTCCGCCGGGCCGGCCCGCCCTGCAGCGATCCATAATGGAGGACGCCCTGAGGCTGTTCGAGACCCTGGACGAGCCGGGCGTCATCGAGGACCTCGGCTATTCGTGGGCCGCGGAATGGAAGGAGGCGGCCCGCCGGCCGGTGGACCACCGCACCCTCCGCCATGACAGACCCCAATATCAGAACCGAGAAGACGAACAGGCCGCGGTGCGCATCCACGGTCAGGTCATAGCCTGCGGAGGCGCGCGCCCCGAATAACGACCGTCTCCCGAGCCCTATGATTTGGCCGATAGTCGTCGAGGCGAAAGAAGGGCGAGATGGCGGAGATCGTGATGTACACCACGCCGTGGTGCGGATGGTGCAAGCGCGCCAAGAGCCTGCTGGCCCGGCACGGCTACGAAGACATCACCGAGATCGACGTGGAAGAGCAGGGCGACGACGCCTGGACGAACCTGGAGCGGCGCACCGGCCAGAAGAGCGTTCCCCAGATTTTCATAGGGGATCATCATGTGGGCGGCTTCCCTGACCTGGACCGGCTGATAAAGGAAGGCCGCCTCGACGCCCTGGCCGGAGCCTGAATCCGGGCTTCTCCTCCGCCGATTCGGGGCCGGGGGGCGGCGTACAGCCCTACAGCCGGGCGGTACAGTAGGCCTCCCCAACCAGGAGGAAGCTCCCAGATGGTTTCAGCTTTTTTCGATCCGGCCTGCTGGCGGGAGGTCGAGGGATTCGAGTTCACGGATATCACCTACCACCGGGCCGTCGATCAGGGAACGGTACGGGTGGCCTTCGACCGCCCCGAGGTGCGCAACGCTTTCCGGCCCCGGACGGTGGACGAGCTCTACACGGCGCTCGACCACGCCCGGCAATGGTCCGATGTGGGCGCCGTGCTGCTCACCGGCAACGGCCCCTCTCCCAAGGACGGCGGCTGGGCGTTCTGCTCGGGCGGGGACCAGCGGATACGCGGCAAGGACGGGTACCGATACGCGGAGGGCGAGGGCGCCGGGAGCATGGACGCCGCCAAGCTCGGCCGGCTCCATGTCATCGAGGTCCAGCGCCTGATCCGGTTCATGCCCAAGGTCGTCATCGCGGTGGTACCCGGCTGGGCGGTGGGCGGGGGCCACAGCCTTCATGTGGTGTGCGACCTGACCCTGGCCTCGCGGGAGCACGCCGTCTTCAAGCAGACCGACTCCGATGTGGCCTCCTTCGACGCAGGTTACGGCTCTGCCTATCTGTCCAGGCAGGTCGGCCAGAAACGGGCCCGGGAGATATTCTTCCTGGGGGCCGACTACTCCGCCGAGGAAGCCTACGAGATGGGCATGGTGAACCTGGTGGCGCCCCATGCCGAGCTGGAGGCGGCCGCGCTGGAGTGGGCCCGGCAGATCAACTCCAAGAGCCCCATGTCGCAGCGGATGCTCAAGTTCGCCTTCAACCTGATAGACGACGGCCTGGTGGGCCAGCAGGTCTTCGCCGCGGAGGCCACCCGCCTCGGCTACATGACCGAGGAGGCGCAAGAGGGTCGGGACGCCTTCGTCGATAAACGCCCGAAGGACTTCTCCCGTTTCCCCTGGTACTACTGAACGGCGCCTTTCGGACGCCGACCGCCGGTGTTCGTCGGTGTCTCCACGAGGCCCCGAAGGATTGTTTGCAGCAAGACATAGAACAATATGATGTCACCATGCGAACGACAGTTGCCCTCGACCCCGATACCGAACAGATCGTCCGCCGCCGGATGAAGGAGCGCCGGATATCCTTCGAACAGGCGCTGAACGATCTCATACGCGAGGGCCGGGCTTCCGCCGGTGGACCATCCGGGTTCCGAACCAGAACCGCATCGATGGGGCTTCCCTCGGTGAACCTCGACAAGGCGCTGCGGCTGGGCGGCGAGCTCGAGGACGAGGGACGAATCCGCAAGATGGAAGCCGGGTCGTGAAGCTCGTTGACAGCAATGTTCTGCTCTACGCGGTGAACGGGGACTCCCCCCGCCGCTCGGAGCCGCTTGCGGCTGGAGGGCGCTCTCATTTCTTCTTCCCGGGTATGCGGGTGGTAGTCTCCGCCGGGTAGGAGATCCGAAGGAGGTCGAGTGTCACAGGGCACGGTCAGTCACATCACTTCGCCGGCCGAACGGGAGCGGCGTTACAACGCTCTACGGGAGGAGATGTCGGCTAACGGGATAGAGGCATTGGTCATATGCAGCCGCGGCGATGAGTTCGTACGGGGTCGCGTCCAGTACGTGAGCGACATCTTCCAGTGGGCCGGACGAGGATTCGTGGTGCTCCCGCTGAAGGGTGAGGCCGTGTTCATCGTCGATCCCCTGTGGGGCCTCGGATACGCCATGATGGGCGGCTGGCTCGATGACTACCGCATGCCTCCCAACGCCGGGGCCGAGATCGGCAATATCCTGGGTGATCTGGGGCTTTCCAATTCTTCGGTGGGCGTGGTCGGGCTGGCCGACATCACCGCGGTGGCCGACTTCGAGGACATGAAGGCCGCGCAGCCCGGCGTCGACTGGCAGGACGCCACGGATCTCTTCGACGACGTGCGCGCCATCAAGAGTGCGGAGGAGATCGAGGCCACCCGCGAGACCGGACGGATCATGCGGAGGGTCTTCTCGGCGCTCGAAGCCGAGATCCGGCCCGGCGTCCAGGAGATAGACGTGCTGGCCGAGGCCCATCGGCTGGCCCGCCAGCTCGGTTGCATGGAGGGGATAGCCCTCATGGGCCGGGCGCCCTTCAGGTCGTTCACCCCGGGCACCAGAGGCGTGATCGAAGAGGACGACGTGATGGTGGTCGACCTCGAATGGGGCGGCCCTTCCGGGTATTGGGTCGAGGTCAGGCGGGTCTACAGCTTCCGTCCGCCCAACGACGCCCAGCGCAGATTCTGGGAGACCAGGGTGGAATCCTTCGCCGCATGCGTGGACGCGATGAAAGCGGGGGAGTCCTCGGAGACGATTCTCGCCGCCCGCGACCGGGTGTATGCCGCGCACGGCCAAAACGCAGATGGTGTGATCTCCTACACCGCCCACGGAATCGGCGTGGACTCGCTCGAACCGCCGTGGGTGCCCGGCAAGGAGCGGATCATGCAGGAAGGCATGATGATCAACCTCCACCCCGCCATCGCGTTCGCAGACCCCGAAGTGGGGGCCGCGCTGGGTGGTATCTCGATCGCCGACAACGTGTTGGTGACGGCGTCGGGCGGCGAGCGGATCACGGACCAGGTCGACGAATGGATCGTGCTCGACGCCTGAGCACCGCCGGCTCGGGCGCGGAACCATACCGGTGAGCACACCTCTGAGGGTGGCCGTAGTGGGGGCGGCGCCTTATGGATTCGGCGCCCGCGCCCATCTTCCCGGCGTCCTCGGTGCGGAAGGGGTGGAACTGGCGGCGGTGTGCACCGCGCACGACGAGACGGCTAGGGCCGCCGCCCGCCTCTGGAACGCCCCGCGCTGGTACGGCGGGATCGATGCTCTGCTCGAAGACGACGAGGTGGATCTGGTGACCATCGCCGTCAAACCCCGGGCCCATCATCCGCTGGCCAGGCAGGCTCTCGAGGCGGGCAAGATGGTGTACTGCGAGTGGCCGCTCGCCCTCGACTCGGAGGAGGCCGCCGACCTTGCCGCGCTGGCGGAGGAGCGGTCGATCGAGACCGGGGTGGGGCTGCAGGGCCGATGGTCGCCGGGTTTGCGTTACATGCGCCAGCTGGTGGCCGAAGGGTTCGTAGGGACGCCGCTCACCTTCCAAGCCGGCCAGCAGCTGCCGAGGTTCGAGGTGACGTCGGATCGGGCTTGGCTCGCCAAGGAAACGGAGGCCAGCGGAGCGCTGTTCGTGGCCTGGGCGCACGTAACCGATGCGGTCCGGTTCGTGCTGTCCGAACCGGAGGCGGTGGTCGGCGTCCGGGCCACCGTCCTGGGGGGCGATAGGTTCTCCGACACGCGGGCGCCGTTCCGCTGGGAGGCCTCCGATACCGTGGCCTGTTTGATGCGGCTGGGCGGGGGAGTCATCGGCACCTCGAAGGTGTCCAACGTCACGGACCCGCCGACGGGGTTCTTCCTGCGCATCGCCGGCGACGAAGGCGTCCTGGTTGCCCGCGCCCCCGGGTACTACCAGTTCACCCCTCTCACCCTGGAGGGGGGCAAGGCGGGAGGCGGCCTCGAAGCGGTCGATGTCCCGGCCCGGTTCTTTTCCGGGACCGATCTGGACGAGACCCATGCGGGCGCCAACGTCGGACGGAGCCTGTCGGCCTTCGCGTCCGCAGTCGAGGGCGGCGTCCGCTTCGAGCCGGACTTCCGCCAAGGTCTGGAGATGCACAGGGTGATCGACGCCATAGCCGAGTCGTCGGACTCCGGTTCCTGGGCGGCGGTATCCGGCTGACCTGCCCGTCCAGGCCAGGCTCGACGATCCGTTTCTGATAGAGTGCGGTCGGTTTCAAGCTGACATCCGAGGCCTAACAGGAGGTTCCCACAAGCATGCATGATCCTTTCTACGACCTGTTCCCGCTCCGCGAGGATCCCAAGATCGAATCCGGGAAGACGGCCCTGCTCACCATCGACATGCAGTATCTGGACGCCCACAGGGACGGCTGGGTGGGGCGGGTCGCCAAGGCGGCCGGCCTAGAGGATGCTCTCGAGCCGAGGTGGTGCGCCATCGACGCCTCCCTGCCGAAGATCAGGGCGGTCCAGGATGCGTTTCGGGCGGCGGGCCAGGAAGTGATCCACGTCAATGTGGCCTACCGTACCGATGACGGCCGGGACGCCGGTCTGGCTTTCATGCCGTCGGCCGACCTCCAGCCGGTGGAGAAGGACGAGCGGGACGACGACCTCCTCCCCGAGGTCGACCGCCAGGGTGACGAGATGGTCTTCTCCAAGACCTCGTCCAGCGCCTTCAGCTCCACGGATATCGAAATGGTGCTGCGCCGGATGCACATCGAACATCTGGTCGTCACCGGGATCGTCACCGAAGGATGCGTGGAGCTGACCGCCCGCGACGCCGCCGACCGCGGGTTCAGGGTGACCCTGGTAGAGGACGCCTGTTCTGCTTCCACTCCGGAGGCGCACGACGACGCCATCCAGCGCATGACCGACGGAGGGTTCATAGCGGCCCGGAGCGCGGCAGATGTAATAGCCGAGGTAAAGGAGATGTCGGCATGACCGTAGGGAGGCTCAGCCATCTATCCAGCCCGGAGGAGCGGGAGCGCCGCCACCGGGCCCTGCGCGAGGCCATGGACGGCGCCGGCATCGATGTGCTCGTGGTTTGCAGCCGCGGCGACGAGTTCATGCGGGGCCGGGTCCAGTACGTCAGCGACATCTTCCAGTGGGCGGGTTGGGGCATAGTCGTCCTGCCCGCCTCCGGAGAACCGACCTTCATCTCCGATCCGCTCTGGGGGTTGGGGCGTCCCATGCTGATCGACTTCATACAGGACCTTCGCTCGACGCAGAACCCGGGTCGGGAGATATGCGGCATCGTTCACGATCACGGATACGCCGGCGGCACGGTGGGGGTGGTCGGGCTGGCCGACATCGTCCCGGCCGCTCACTATCGGCAGATGAAAGAAGCGGGCCCCGACCTCACCTTCGTCGACGCCACCGATCTGTTCGACGATGTGCGGATGATCAAGAGCGAGGAGGAAATCGGCCATCTCTACCAGACTTCCTCCATCCTCAAGCGGGTGTTCAAGGCTCTCGAGGCCGAGATCCGGCCGGGGGTTTCCGAGCTGGACGTCCTCGGCGAGGCCCACCGCCTGGTCCGGCAGCACGGATGTCTGGACGGGATAGCCCAGATGGCGCGCACGCCTTTCACCACCTACACCTTCGGGACCTACGGGGTGATCGAAGAGGACGATGTGATCGCCATCGACCTGGAGTGGGGAGGGCCGGGGGGATACTGGGTGGAGCTGCGCAGGGTCTTCAGCTTCCGGCCCCCCTCGGACGCCCAGCGCCGCTTCTGGGATTCGCGGGTGGAGTCGGTGGAGGCGTGCGTCGACGCCATGCGGGTCGGCGCCTCGTCCGACGATGTGCTGACGGCCATGAACAGGGTCTACGCCAAGTACGGCCAGACCGCCGAGGGGGTCGTCAACTACACCGCTCACGGCATAGGGTTGGATTCCCTGGAGCCGCCCTGGGTGCCCGGCAAGGAGCGCGTGATGGAAGAGAACATGGTGATCAACCTGCATCCCCAGATCAGGTTCGAAGACGCCGATCTGGCCGGGGAGGTGAGCGGAATCTGCGTTTCCGACAACGTGCTGGTGACCGCCGACGGCCCGGTTCGGATGACCGATCAGGTCGACGAATGGATCCTCTTAGATGGGTAGTTCCAAGGGATGGGGATATGTTCCGTGCGAAACGGTCTCGCCTGCCGGGAGTCGGGCGGTGCGGCGTTGTCCGCGCCGGGACCGGACGGGTGTGATGGGTGTCTTTCGCGGCTCGTGTTTGGGGGAGGGTGAAGGGTTGTTGGATGTGAACATCGGGGGTGACCTTGAAACTACCCATCTAGACCCATGAGCAGCCGGCAGTATGTGACCGAGGCCGCGCTGCTCGAAGCGCCCGGGCGGCTCGGAGTCGACGAGGTGGCGTTCGACGGGCCGGATGACGGCCAGGTGCTGGTGCGGATGGGGGCGGCGGGCGTCTGCCACACGGACAAGCATCTGCATGACAGCGACGACGGATGGGGCCGGCCTTTTCCGATGCTGCTCGGCCACGAAGGGGCGGGCATCGTCGAGGCGGTCGGCGCTGCAGTGGACGGCATCGAAGTAGGTGACCATGTGGCCGTCGGGTGCCGGGTGCCGTGCGGCCGGTGCGCCCAATGCCGGCGCGGCCATACCCGCATATGCCAGTCGTCTTCCGCCCGCATGCCTAGCATCGAGCGGGCCGCTGACGGCCAAGCCGTCCTGTCGCCTATGGGGATAGGGCTGTTCGCCCGGCTGGTTCCGGTCGATGCCCGGGCGGCGGTGGTGATGGAACGGGACATCCCGATGGGGGTGCTGGGCCTGCTCGGGTGCGCGGTGATGACCGGCGTGGGCGCAGTACTCAACACGGCCCGGGTGTGGCCGGGCGCCCGGGTGGCGGTGATCGGCTGCGGGGGTATCGGGCTGTCGGCGGTGCAGGGCGCCCGGGCGGCTCACGCCCGTCAGGTCATCGCTGTCGACTTGGCGGATCGGAAACTGGAGTGGGCTAGGAAGCTGGGCGCTACCGATACTGTGAACGCGGCGGAGCAGGATGTGGTGGCGGCGGTGCGGTCGTTGACCGGCGGCGTGGGGGTGGATTTTTCTTTCGAGGCGGTGGGGAACCCGCGTTGCGTCGAGCAGTGCATCGAGATGCTGGCCTACGGCGGTATGGCCACCATCGTGGGGAAACCGCAGGGGGAGTCGTTTTTCAGCGTCAACTTGGGTGGGTCGACCAGGGGGTTCTTCGAGAACACGAACACCTTGACCGTCACGCACGGCGGTGACGGGTTGCCGGCTTTCGATTTGCCGTTGTACGCGCAGATGCATCGTCAGGGCCGCCTCGACTTGGACGGCTTGGTCACTCATGAGGTGAGCCTTTCGGGGTTGGGGGAGGGTTTCGATCGTATGGAGTCGGGTGACGCCATACGGACGGTGGTGCGCTTCGACTGAGGGTTCCTGTCGGTGGTTCTGGGCGGGTCGGTTTGGCGTGGGTCGAACGCGGCGGGGCCGCGGGGGGCGGGGGGAGTGTGTAGGGTTTCCGGTAATGGCTGGTCGGAGAAGGGAGGCCATGGATGAAGGCGAGGCGGGCGATGAAGGCGGGTCGGGCTTGGGTGGCGGCGGTGTCGGTGGTGGTTGTTGTCGGGGGGGGGTGTTGGGGCAGACAACTTTTACCGATGTTCCCAAGGAACATCCCCAGAGGGTAGATATTGAATACGCGGTTGCTCAGAATTGGTTTTTGGGTTATACGGATGGGACTTTCAAGCCTGATCGGATTATTACCGCGGAGCAGATAACTACGGTTATACAGAGGGCTTTCCCGGATGGGGCTACGCGGGGTGATATGGCGGTGTTCATGCGGGCAGGCAACCAGGCGCTGAGGACTGCCGTCATAACCGAGGGAGATGACGTCGCAATTGCCTGGGGCACAGTCCAGAACCGCTGGACGGCGAGGGGCGATGACAATCCAATTTATAGTGCTCATCAATATAATTTTGATCGGGATGGGTACCGTTATCTCAATATACCGCTTGTCTTGCCCGCTATGGAGGATATGGCGGACGCGTGGGCTGTCACCGCGGTGTTGGTAGAAAAGAAGGGAACCGCGGCGGCCGCCGCCGCAGCGGAGGCCGCTAGAGCCGCCTCGGTTGCGGCCGCGGACGGCTTCGGTACCCTTGGTGCTCTCACCGATATTAATCGGACCCCTTATAGAGCAGATAATGGGACAGACGGGGAGCAGAAGGTAAGAAAGGCTTTCCGGGCTTCTTCTAGCGCGGCCCTGGCTATGGCCGAAGTGGCTGTGGACGCCGAAGAGGTAAAGGATTGGCAATACATCAGTCGAAAATGGACGGAAGCCACGGAAGCCAGCTTGGCTGCTGATAGCAGAGCCGCCGAGGCCGCCGCTCGTACCCAGAGCGTATTTGCATCCTACTGGTAGGATCGGGCGGCGGGGCGAGCACCCGGCAACTGAGCCGGATTGCCTGCTCCGCCTCCTAACCCTCCGCCGGTTGCTTTGCAGATCGCCGTTATAGGTTCTCCCCGCCCTGATGCGGCTTCGCACTAGGTTCCCCGGAGACGGTGATCCACGCCGGTATTCACCGGGGATCATGGACTGCGGTGGCTGAGAAGGGGTGGGTGACCATGCCAACTGAGCCCCCACTGTTCACTGAGTTCTCGCAGGATGAAACGGGTAAGGGGATATCGTAGAACCGGGCCATGAAAGGGACGGCCTGAATCCCTAAAAGGGGAATGCGCGGGATAGGTGTTGGAACAGCGGATTACCAACCCCCGCCACTTGGAACCGTTCGTCTAGGCGGGGCCGACGAAGTCGACTACTGCTTCCGCTGCCGCCTCCACCTGTTCGTCGGCGATCTGAGGGAAGAGCGGCAGGGCCATCATCCGGTCGGCGGCGGCCTCGGCGTTGGGGAAGGATCCGGGGCCCGCCTCCAGGTAGGCGTAGGCGGGCTGGCGATGCAGCAGAGGGTTGTAGTAGACGCGGGTGGCTATGCCGCGGGCGGCTAGGAATTGGCGGGCGGCGTCGCGGTCGTCCACCAGAACGTTGTAGGAGTGATAGACGTTCCTGGTGTCCTCGTCTACGGGGGGAATCATCGCCGCCGCGTCCGCCAGGAGGCGGTCGTACAGGGCGGCGGCCTGCCTGCGCCGCTCGATGCGGTCGTCCAGGGTGGGCAGCTTGGCGCGCAGCGCCGCCGCCTTGATCTCGTCGAGGCGTTCGTTGTGGCCCTCTTCGAGCACCGTGAACCCGCCGCCCAGCAGGTTGGCCGGGTCGAGGCTGAGGCCGGGGGCGTGGCCGTAGTTGCGCAGCACGCGCAGCCGGTCGGCCAAGGCTTCGTCGTCGGTCGTCACGATCCCGCCCTGCCCCACCCCTCCGAGAACCTTGCTGGGGGCGAGGCTGAAACAACCCATGACGCCGAAGGTTCCGACCTTGCGGCCGCGGTGCTCCGCCCCTACCGCCAGGGCGGCGTCTTCGATGAGTATCAGCCCGCGCCGGCGGGTGATCTCGGTTATCGGATCCAGGTCGGCCGGTCTGCCGAACAGATGCACCGGAAGCACGACCCTGGTGCGGTCGGTGATGGCGTCCTCCAGCCGGTCGGGGTCCATGTTGAAGGTGCGGGGGTGGGTGTCCACCAGCGCCACCCTGCCGCCTGCGTGGGTTATGGCGGAGGTGGTGGGGGTGTCGGTGTTCGGAACGGTGAGCACCTCGTCCCCCGGTTCCAGGCCGCATGCCAGCAGGGCGAGCATCAGGGCCGCGGTGCCGGAGGCCACCCCCACGGCGTGCCGGGACCCGCAGTACGCCGCGAACTCGCTTTCGAAGGCTTCCAGCTCGGGGCCCAGCATGTAGATGCCGCTTTCCAGCACCCGTCGTATGGCTGCGTCTATCTCGCCGCGCAGAGACGCATACTCCGCGGCGGGGTCTCCGAACGGCACCTTCATGGCCACAAGTTGTAGCAGGAAACGGGGGAGAGCGGGGTTATTCGGCTTCGACCTTGACCACTACCCCGATCACGATCAGGGGTGGCATGAAGGATGGGGGCGCATGAACGCCAGGGGGGGTCGGGCCGGCGGCGGCAGAAAGGGGAGATCGACCGGAAGGGGAGTACCCTGAAATCGAAAGGGGGTGGGTTGCCTGCGAGGAGGGAGTGCGAGGCATGGACAAGCCGGACAAGGCTCAGAAATTCGTCGGTATCCAGATAAGCCCCATCAGCTTCATAGACGAGGGCGTGGACGAGGTGCTGGACACATTGCAGGACCGGGTGGGCGTCAACGTGCTGATGGTCGGGACCGTTTCGTGGCTGGGCCTCAAGGTGGGGCGGAGCATCTCCCACCATCTCGACGGCTGGCCGGATCACGGCGTTCCCGAACCCTTCTCCATGAAAGGCGGCGCCTACTTCCACCCCCGTCCCGAGTACTACGCCAACACTTCGATCACCGATTTCCGGTCCAAGGATCCGGAGATGGAGGGAATCGACGTACTCGACATGGTGATCCCGGAGGCGCGCGCCAGGGGGATGATCGTGATGCCGGAGCTCATGGAACCGGTGCTGAAGTACGCCGGGCACGGGTCTGTGAACCAGGTGGAGGTTCCGGGCCTGCCCCTCACCTTGGAGATAGACGTCTTCGGACGGCGCGGCCCCGAACCCTGCACCAACAACCCCGACTACCGGACCTGGTGGAGCAGCCTGATCGAAGACCAGTGCCGCAACTACGACATCGACGGTTTGATGTGGTGCAACGAACGGCGCAGCCCGCTCGACCTGATGATTCAGGGGGAGGCGCCGGCCTGCTTCTGCGAGCACTGCCTCAGGCTGGCCGGTTTGCGCGGGATCGCGGTCGAACCGATGCACAAGGCATTCCTGGAGGTGTACGAGTACTTCCAACGGGCCCGGGCCGGCGAGGAATTCGCGGACGGCGCCCTGGTCGAGTTCCTGCGGGTGCTGCTCCGCAATCCGGAAGTGCTGATCTGGGAGCGCTTCTGGCTGGAGCGCAGCAAGGACCTCGACCGCGAGCTGTACGGGATCGTCAAGTGGTGCAACCCGAACCTCGAGTTCGGGCTCAACGTCTGGAACCGCAACCACTTCAACCCGTTCCGCAAGGCGCAGTGGCCCTGGGACGAACAGACTAGGTATTCGGACTGGGTGAAGCCCATCACCTATCAGCACCAGTCGGGGGAGATCTACCGCAAGGAGATGGCGTTCCTGCATGATTCGATCCTCAGGGACGTACCCCCCTCCGAGATGACCCCCATCATGTATCGGATCCTCGGCTTGGACGAGGCGCCGTGGGACGAGGTCGTCGGGACGGGTATGGACCCCGACACCTATGTGTTCGGCCAGTGCGCGGACGCGATACGAGGGGTGGGGGGCAAGGTGCCCGTGTATATGGGTCTCGGGGTGGACGCCCCCCGAACCCGCCCCGACCAGGCAGCCTGCACGCCCGACATCGTTTACAGAAGCGTCCTGGCAACCTACCGGGCGGGCGGCCGGGGGGTCATCTTCTCTCCCAACTACGCGAGCATGAAGCTGTCGAATCTCGACGGGGCGGCCCGGGCGCTCGAGGAGCTGGGTCTGAAATGACGCAGGATGGAGGCGTCCGGGTGGAGGCGGTCATGCTGCGTCCGGGCGGATGTCTTGGTTCAACCGAACACGGCGAGAAGCAGGCCGGCGGCCACCAAGGCGACCCCCGTCCACTGATGGCTGCGCAGCCGCTCTTGGAACAGTAGGAACCCTCCCGCGACGGCGATGACCCGCCCGCTTTGGGACACCAGCCCCACCAGCCAAGCATCGGACCGCAGCAGACCCTCGGCGAAGAAGATGAACGCGGCGGCGTCTAACACCCCGATGAGGAGCAGGAGGGCCAGGGATGAGAGGGGGCCGGCCCGGGTTGGGGCGGCTCTAGACCCCGGCTGCCCGGCGGATCCTTCGTAGACGACGGCCGATCGGCCCATCACGACCGCGCCGGTGAACACCATGGCGATCATGGCAACCGTAGATCCCCTCAGCCAGAGGATGGTTGCCATCGGACCCAGCTCCCGCACCGGTATGCGCACCATCGCCCCGGATACGGATCCCGCCAACACGGCCAGGGCGGCGAAGACCGGACCCTTGCCGATGAGCCGGACCTTGCGGTTGGAAGCCGATTCCACCGACACCGCCACCGCGCCGAGGGCGGCAACCGGGATACCCACCCATTGGAAGGCGCTGGGACGCTCGCCCAAGAGCATGAAGGCGGACAGAACGATCATGGCGCCCCCGGTAGCCCCGATCGGGGCCACCACCGACAGAGGGCCTTCACGCAGGCTTTTGAGCTGGGCGAGATAGGTAAACCCCACCGCCGCTCCCAGACCGGCCAGGAGCGGTATCAGTTCATTTCCCCGGAAGGGCACATCGGCGCCGATGACCACCGCAAAGGCGATCAAAAGGAGGAAGGCGACCGCCACGCTGGCGAGGGTGGCTCGAACCGTTCCCCACCGACGGGCCGCGAACGTCATCAGTATCTGGTTGATGCCCAGTGTTACCGCGGCGCCCAATCCGAATAGAGCGCCTGTCATACGAGCTCGGTGAACCTATTCACCGGCTGGCCTGCCGGATGTCGCGCCGCAACGCTCGCGGGCCCGGGTTCGGAGGCGCCGGTCAGTGAGAGTCGGGCGGTCCGGGCTTGGACTGCTGGGCCAGGTAGAGCCAGCCGAAGCCGTGGAGCGCCACCCCGGCCGCCAGAATCAGGGTGACCACCCAGTAGCCCAGGACGGCGGCTGTCAAAGCGGCGAGCACCGCCAAGGTCACCAAAGCCGCCCTGACGCCGTTGAGTGGTCCGAACACAGGCCCCAGTTTAGCCCTGCAGCACCGGGCACCCGTCAGGGCCGGCGGCCGGGATGCGGGCACCCGGGATGCGGGGCCGGGTACCGGGGCGCATAACCCCCGCCGTGCTCTATATTGTGATAGCGAGTTCCCGCCGTTGCGCGCCCGCAGGCCGCTCGGCGGAGAGGGAGCAACCTGCCCGAGCCGGGCGTCCCCTATCATCGGGCGGCTGCATCGGGCAGCCCCTTACATCGGGCGGCGGTTGCACCCTGAAAGGGAGAAAGGAGCCCATCGTCATGGACAACGAGGTCTGGAGGTGGGTTTGGACCGGGGTAGCCCTCGTTTTTGGGCTCGGGGAGATAGTCAGCGCCGGTTTCTTCTTGCTCCCGTTCGCGGTGGGGGCCGCTCTGGCGGCGGTCGCGGCCTGGATAGGGTTGGTCGGCGGCGTCCAGTGGGTGCTCTTCTTCGTCGGCACCGGGATCTCGATGTGGGTGGTGCGGCGGTTCATGAGGTCGCAGGACCACGAGCAGGGTCTGCAGATCGGCCCGGCCCGCTACGTGGGTATGTCCGCCGTAGTTCTCGAGGAGGTGGACTTGGCCTCCAACACCGGGCTGATCAGGGTCGAGGCCGAGCAATGGCGGGCCATCACCGACGGGGACCCCATCCCGGAGGGCGCCTCCGTGGAGGTCGTGGAAGTGCGCGGCACCCGGCTGGTGGTCGCACCGGCGGAGTAGTGGGCCGGTTCGGCGGGAGGAAGCACCTCGGCGGCAACGACGGATACTGTTCGGTCCCGCCGCCCCGGCGCAGAAGTCGATAGACACAGAAGTCGATAGACACAGAAAGGAAGAGATATGATGGGAATAGCAGGCAGCATCCTGCTGGCGGTACTGGCTCTGACGTTGTTGCTCATCGCAGCGTCCGGGTTCAAGATCGTGCGGCCGTACCAGCAAGGTTTGATAGAGGTCCTGGGCAAGTTCCGCACCACCGTGTCGCCCGGACTGCGGTTCGTGGTCCCCTTCGTGCAGAGAATGCTGACGGTGGACATGCGCGAGCAGGTGGTGGACGTTCCGCCGCAGGAGGTCATCACCAAGGACAACGTGGTGGTGACCGTCGACGCGGTCATCTACTACGAGGCGACCGACCCGGTGAAGCTGAAGTATGCGGTGGGCAACTTCATCCTGGCCATCACCAAGCTGGCCCAGACCAACCTGAGGAACGTGGTGGGCGACCTCCAGCTCGACGAGGCGTTGGTGTCACGTGAGATCATCAACAGCAAGCTGCGCCAGATACTCGACGACGCCACCGACAAGTGGGGTACCAGGGTGGTGCGGGTCGAGATCCAGCGGATCGAGCCGCCGCCGGATGTAACCGAAGCCATGCACCGCCAGATGAAGGCCGAGCGGGGCCGCCGGGCCTCGGTGACCGAGGCCGAGGGCGACAAGCGGTCCGCCATCCTTCAGGCGGAAGGTGTGAAACAGGCCGCCATCCTGCGGGCCGAAGGTGAGGCGGAGGCCATCATGCGGGTGGCCGAGGCCGACAAGTACCAGAAGCTGACCGTGGCCGAGGGTGAAGGCCAGGCCATCGAGCGGGTGTTCGCGGCCATCCACAACGGCGACCCCACCGACGACCTGATCGCCATCCGGTACCTGGAGACCCTGCAGGGCATAGCCGACGGCCAGGCCACCAAGATATTCCTGCCGCTCGACACATCTGGGCTGCTGGGGTCGGTGGCCGCTATCGGTGAGATGTTCAAGGAAGGCGCCGGCGCCTCGTCCGGTTCCGCAGGCCGAGACGGCTGACCCCCGTCCCCGACCAGAAGGTCAGAGAGCCCCGGGTTGTCGGCACCCGGGGCTCTCGTTGTTTCAATCAGCGTTCAGATTCCGGCGGCGGTTTCACGACGGCCCAAGCTCTCGACATATCGCCGAAAACCATCTCCCAATCCCTTGCCAGAGCCTCTTGGATTTCTTCCTCGCGGTTCGCTCCGCGGCGGCGTCCGAACCTGCCCGTAGGGTCGAAGGCACGTATCACCCCACTCCAGAAGGGTGGGTTGGTTGCCATTAGTTTGGCGCCGATGTTCATGTTCGGTTACCTCTGATGCCCTGATCGCGGGTTGCCTTGCAACAACATCATGTCCTACCGAGGTATGGCGGCAGCACAAGGGGGGCCGTCCTTCCGAGTATCACACCCGCCCCGGCATCGGGGTTTAGCCTCTCGGACACTTCGGCGGAATTGGTCAGAGTATCTGGCTGAGGAACAGCTTGGTGCGTTCGTTCTGGGGGTTGGTGAAGAAGTGCTCCGGTGTGCCTTCCTCGACAATGGATCCGTAGTCGAAGAACATCACCCGGTCGGCCACCTCGCGGGCGAAGCCCATCTCGTGGGACACCACGATGGTCGTCATATCCGATCGGGCCAGCTCCTTGATCACGTCGAGCACTTCTTTGATCATCTCCGGGTCGAGGGCCGAGGTCGGCTCGTCGAACAGCATGATCTTGGGGTTCATGGCCAGGGCCCGGGCAATCGCCACCCGCTGTTGCTGCCCGCCCGACAGCTGGCCGGGATATTTGTTGGCCTGCTCGGGTATGCCCACCCGTTCGAGGAGGCTCATCGCCGTCTCCTCGGCCTGGGTGCGGGTCTGGTTGCGTACCCAGATCGGCGCCAGGGTGATGTTTCCCAACACGGTCAGGTGGGGGAACAGGTTGAACTGCTGGAACACCATCCCCACCTCCCGGCGGATGGCGTCGATGTTCCGCAGGTCGTTGGTCAGCTCGATTCCGTCCACCACGATCCGGCCCTGCTGGTGGTTCTCCAAGTGGTTGATGCATCGGATGAAGGTCGATTTACCCGAGCCCGAAGGACCGATCACCACCACCACCTCTCCGTGTTCGATGGTGCAGCTCACTCCCCGCAGAGCCGCGAAGTCGCCGAACCACTTCCCGACGTTTTCGCAGATGATGGCGGGAGTGCCCGCGGTCTTCGTTGCGTCCGCTGTCATGTTCGGGCTCCTTGTTCGCCGACGGCTGGATCACTGGCAGGAAGGGCGGCCGATTCTACGACCGGGGATTCTACGATCGGGGGTTCTGCGGCCGGGCGCCGGGCCGAACGGGGCGGGGGCTTCATCGCTCCCCCAACCCTACGTTGCGCTCGACCCGCATGCTCGACCT
Organism: uncultured Acidimicrobiia bacterium; assembly: GCA_958295745.1. Lineage (GTDB taxonomy): Bacteria > Actinomycetota > Acidimicrobiia > Spongiisociales > Spongiisociaceae > CATQHD01. The sequence continues at coordinate 1,951,890 of OY282370.1, forward strand.
CGAGAACGCGAAGGTGAACACCCAGTAGAACAGGGCCATGAAGAACATCATCTGGGCGATGGTGCCCTGGAAGCTCGGGTTGCTCTGCTGGGGGATGATCGACCTGGCAATGAGCAGCACGTCGGTCAACCCGATGATGGCCACCAGGGAGGTGTCCTTGAACGAGACGATGACCTGGCCCACCAAGGCCGGAATGACCGCCCGCAACGCCTGGGGCATGATCACCAGCGAGGTCGATTGGACGGTGCTGAGACCCACCGCCCGGGCTGCTTCGTACTGGCCGCGGTTGATGGATTGCAGTCCCCCCCGGATGGTCTCGGCCAGGTAGGCCGAATTGAACAGGGCCAAGGCGCCGATCACCCCCACCAGCTCGTCGAACTCGACTCCCTGGGGGAGGAACGCCACCAGCATGGAGGCGCCGAAGAAGAGCCAGGTGATGAGGGGGACGCTGCGCACCAGCTCGATGTACCCGGTGCAGACCAGGCGGAAGATAGGCATCGAAGAGGTACGGCCCAGGGCGAGTATCACCCCCAGGGGGAAGGACAGGGCGATCCCCCCGAATGCCAGCAGGATCGTGAGGTTGAAACCGCCGAGGAAGGTCGTGCTCTGGTATTCGAGGCCGGTTTCGGCTATCCCCAGCCGGAAGGCGGAGACCACCACCAGCACCGCTATGCCCCATCCCGCCACCAGGTTCCGCCGCCCCGTCGGGGTGCCGCCGAAGGTGGGGCACAACAGCACCGCGAGGGCGAAGACGGTCGTCAGCACCCGGAACAGGAAGGGCATCGGCCGCAACCAGACCATTACCGCCACCAGCATCAGCACGCTGCCGATCAGCCGAACCGATTCGTACCGGTCCGCCACCAGCCATGCTCCGGCTGTCAGCGCCGCCGCTATCAACCCGCCTAGCAGGAGGTCTATGGCGAGGCCTCCTATCGGCACCAGGGTCGTCAGCCAGGCCGGGGGATCTTCCATGATGAAGGTGCTGGCAAGGATCAACAGGCCGATGCCCGCCGCGGCGCCGGTCACGACCGCCTTGCTGCGGGGGAGGGCCAGCACCCAGATGGCCGCCCCGCCCAGTATCACGAAGGTCAGCACCGTTCCGAGGTCCGACGCGAAGAAAGAGGTCTCGCCGAACCCCAGTATGTCCATCCAGTGCAGGATCGGCTTGCGCTGGATGATCATGATGATGACCGGATAGGAGGTGAACCAGGCGATGAGCAGGAACCTCCGCAGCGGCTGCGGGTACCTCCGCTGTATGAGCAGGCCCAGGAAGTAGGCGGCCACCGTCGCCGCGAAGAGGATGGTCCACGGCCGGGCGGTGGTGGCCGCGATGGGACCGGTGGTCTCCTCGAACTGCCCTTCCGGCACCGGCAGGCGGGCCGTCCAGAGGAAGACGGACACGGCCGCCATGATGATCACGGGCAGCGCTAGGGCGGGGACGCTCCGCTCGGGGGTGTCTTCGCCATCCGCCGCCGCCCCCGGCCTGCGGATGAGCTTGATGAGCAGGTGGGACCCGACCGCCGCCGCCGCTCCGACGAGGAAGACCGAGACCCGGGGCGAGCTCCAGTCGGCCGGTGCGTCGATCTGCAGGACGGGGGGAAGGCCGAAGGTCCGTGCGCCTGCGCCGTGATGCATTACCGCCGCAACCGCCAGCAGCCCTCCACCGAAGCGGAGCCTGCGCATAAGGGTGGTCAGAGGGAGGCGTCCGCCGATCTCCCAAGACGCCAAAGACCACACGGCCAGCACCGCCAAGATGCCTATCGAGAGCCATATCCGGATCATGTCGTCCTGGGGGAAGGCCTGGACCATCAGCAACTTCATGTTGTAGGTCAACGCCGACCATTTGCGGCCGGGGTCGAAGAGGTAGGAGGTGATGAAACGGGACAGGTTCAACCCGATCAGGGCGACCGCCAATGTCAGGGCGGTGTTGCCGGCGATCGGCCCCCACCATTCCCCGTCGAACAGGTTCTCCCGCATCCACCGCCACGGACCGGACCGAGGCGCCTGCGGAGGAGGAGGAGCGTAGGCTGCGGGTTTCTCGGCGTCCGCCGCCCGCATCCGGTCGTACTCCTCCCGCCGGGCGGAATCGGCCAGGACCGAATAGGCCTCCGTCAACAGGCTGTAACGAAGGGCGTCATCGGGGCTGGTTTCCGGGCGGAGCTCTCCGATGAGCCGGCGGTAGGACTCCTCGACGGCGGCTTGGTCGGCGTTCTCGTCCACTTCGAGCAACCGGTAGAAGTCCTTGCGGAGCCAGGCGGGGTTCATCTCAGCGCTCCACCAGCTTCATCTTGCGGTTGTAGTAGTTGACGACCGCCGACAGGATCAGGCTCACCGCGGCGAAGAAACCCATCCAGATCAGGAAGACGGCGAGGGCTTGGCCGGTCTGGTTGAAGATGGTCTGGCCTACCTGGACGATCTCTGCGTAGGCCACCGCGATTCCCAGCGAGGTGTTCTTGGCCAGGTTCAGGTACTGCGACCCCAGCGGCGGGAGGATGATGCGGAAGGCTTGGGGCAGCACCACCAGCCGCATCCTCCGCCCCCTCCGCATACCGAGGGCTTGGGAGGCCTCGCTCTGGCCCTTGGGTACGGCCATTATCCCGGCCCTCACCAGCTCGGCGATGAAAGCGGTCGTGTAGAGGGTGACCCCCGTCCATATGGAGAGGTATCCCGGTGAAAAGGCCTTGCCTACTTCTTGCGAATATTGGGCGAATCGGGTGGGGACGACGACTTCGGGCCGGGTGAAGCGCAGGGGGGACCCACCCGAGAAGTCGAATCTGGAAGCCAGGAAATCGAAGAGTGGCTCCAGCCCCCAGTTCATGTTGAAGAAGGGGGTTCGACCGAGGACGTGGGAGAGCAGGGTGTCGCCCGTTCCGCTGATGAACAGCAAGGCGGCGGCTAGGCCGACCACGCCGACCAAGCTCAGGCGGAAATAGTCCTCGTCGGTCATCTTGGCCATGCCGGCGGGGGTGCGGCGCCGGTCCAGGTAGCCCTTGATGTAATGGAAGGCCGCCCATATGGCCGCCGCCGCCAGCAGGATCTGGAAGACCAGCACCGGCGCCGCACCCATCGTCCAGGCCAGGGCGGAGAACAACCATCCCAGCACACCCATCACGGGGTGGATGAACCACCCCGCCGCCAGGAACAACACCAGCACCGAGACCCCCCAGGCCATGGCGTGGGTTTCTCTGCCTTCGCTTTCCTGGAGGTCGATCCTCCGCCGGTAGACCAGCCGGGCGATCACCGCTCCCGCAATTATCAGCGCCATGTATTGCCACCGCCCCGCCTGGGGGATGAGCCAGGGGATGGCGATTCCTTTGGGGGAGGGAATGATCCAGCCCGCGCCTGCCCGTTCGGCGGTCAGGTCGGGGAAGGCGCTGATGATGATCGCCTGCCAGAAGAAGATCTGGACGAGCAGAGGGATGTTGCGGAAGAACTCGATGTATCCGTTGGCGATCCGGGAAACTATCCAGTTGGAGGAAAGACGGGAAACCCCGATGAGGGTGCCGAGCAAGGTGGCCACGATGATGCCGCTCCACGTGATGCGGAGCATGTTCACCATCCCCGCCGCCAGGGCTTCCAGCGAGGTCGCGGGGTCGGTGTTGAATCCTTCCGAGAGTTTTATCCCGGGGGGTTCCCTCAGGAAATCCCAGGAGAAGGAGATTCCGGTGGCGCGTAGGTTGGCGGTGGCCTGGGTCACCACGATCCAGAAGAGCCAGACGAAAGCCGTCAGGAAAGCTACCTGGACGACCCACTTGAGAATGACCTCGTTCCGCCAGAAGGGCGGTCTGGCGTGCTGCGACGCCTTGGGAGGAGGGGGCGGATCTGGGGGCGTTACCACTTTATGTTCCCGGCACTCTCCCGGATTCTGCCATCCCCCTACGACTTACCATTGTATTTATAGCACCTAGGTGGGTAGTTCCAAGGGATGAGGGCATGTTTCTGTGTGAAACGGCCGCGTCCGGCTGGGACGGGCTTCGAAGACCGGCTCGGCCGCGCCGCGGCGCCTCATCCGTCCGTCGGGGGGTGTGATGGGCGTCTAGCGGTTCGTGCGTTTTGGTGATGGTGAAGGGGTGTTGGGTGTGAACATCGAGGGTGACCTTGGAATTACCCATCTGGGCCAATGGTTCAGGTGTCATACGGTTCCGCCCTGCGGCTCCCTTCAGCGATGACACCCGGGCGCGGAGGAGGGGATGCCGATGGACATCCCCTCCTCTTGCTCGATTCTCGGCCCGTGCTCAGCGGGCGGGCGGGGCGTAGATCAGGCCCCCTTCCGTCCAGCGGGCGTTGGCCGAACCGATCCGGGTGAACCCGAGATCCTCCAGGTTGCGGGTGTAGATCTCGTCGTAGTTGCCGACTTGGCGGATGGCGTTGGCGAAGGCTTCCGGGTCGATGCCCAGGTGTGACTGCACTTCGTCATCGCTCGCCCCCAGCAAGCGTCCGACTTCGGGGTCAACGGGGTCGGCGGCCATGGCGTCGACGTTCTGGGAGGTAACGCCCTTCTCATCGGCGATGATCAGTGCATAGACCGCCCAGTTGACAATGTCGCCCCACTCGCTGTCGTTCTGCCGGTACATGGGACCGAGGGGCTCCTTGGAGATCGGGGTGGTGGGGAAGATGATCCATTCACCCTCGCTGATCTCGCCGTTCGCCACCGCGGAGAACCGCTCGCCGAACAGGCCGGAACCGTCGGTGGTCACCAGATCGCACGAACCGGCCCGGAACAGCTCCATGGCCTCCGGGAAAGCCTCGACCGTCACCAGCTCGATTTCGGCCCCTACCTCACGGGCGCCTTCGGTGATGTTCTTCTCGGTGGTGGTTCCGGCGTTGGTGCACAACCGGGCCCCGTCCACATCGGCCAGGGTCGAAGCATCGGTGAAGCCGAACTCCGCCTTGCCCATGATCTGCTGCCCGTCGAAGAAGGTGGTGGGTCCGAAGTCGCCGCCTATCTCGGAGTCACGGCTCTGCGTCCAAGTGGTGTTGCGGAACAGCACATCCACCTCGCCGGCAGTGAGGGCGTTGAACCTCTCGGCGGCGGTGAGGCCTACGAACGTGACCGCGCCGGCGTCGCCGAATATCACCGCGGCCAAGGCCCGGCAGAAATCGGCGTCGAAGCCGTTGTAGGACCCGTCGTCCTGCGGTTCGGAGAACCCTATGGCGCCGGTGGACACCCCGCATCGCAGCTCGCCGCGGGCCATCACCTCAGACAATGTACCGGCCATCATCGGCTCGGGGGCGGGCGTCGTGGTGGCGGCTGCCGTGGTGGCGGGCACCGTGGTGGTAGCGGTGTCATCCGCCCCGCCGCAGGCCGCAGCTACCAAGCCGACAGCCAGGAATATCGTTGCTAGTCTTTTCATTTTGTCTCTGTCCCTCCAAGTTTTTGGCGCGCATATGGTGAATTAAAGTGCGCGCACCGTCCTCGTGTTCGGCGATTCTACACCTTTACATCTACATCGGGTACATCTACATCGGGCGGCCGATTCTCCGCGGCTGCTAGCGGGCGGGCGGGGCGTATATGAGTCCTCCTTCCGTCCAGCGGGCGTTGGCGGTGCCCTCCCTCGTGAAGCCGAGCGAGCCGAGGTTGCGGGCGTAGATCTCGTCGTAGTTGCCGACCGCCCGGATGGCGGCGGCGAAGGCGTCCGGCGCTATGCCCAGAGCGGTCTGGAGCTCGTCGTCGCTGACGCCCAGCAGCCTGGCGACCTCCGGGTCGGAGGGGTTGGCCGTCCGTGCGTCTACGTTCTGGGAGGTAACCCCTTTCTCGTCCGCGATGATCAGCGCGAACACCGTCCAGTTGACGACGTCGGCCCATCGGCTGTCGTTCTGCCGGTAGACCGGCGCGAGCGGTTCCTTCGAGAAGGGAACGGGCGGGAAGATGACCCACTCGCCCTCCTCGATCTCGCCCCGCGCCACGGCGGTGAACCGCTCACCGGCGAGGACGGAATTGTCGGTGGTGAACAGGTCGCACGAACCGGCCCGGTACAGCTCCAAGGCTTCGGTGAGCGACTCGCCGGTGATCAGATCGATCTCGACGCCGGCGGCGCGGGCCGCCTCGACCATGTTCTTCTCGGTGGTGGTGCCGGCGTTGGTGCACACCCGGGTCCCGTCTATGTCGGCCGCGGTGGAGCTGTCGGTGAAGAACTCCGCCCGGCCCAGCATCTGCTGGCCGTCATAGAAGGTGATCGGTCCGAAGTCGACTCCCAGCTCTATGTCCCTGGTCTGGCTCCAAGTGGTGTTGCGGAAGATCACGTCCACGCCGCCGGCGGCAAGGACTATGAACCGATCGGCCTCTACGGTCACGAACTCCACCGCCTCGGCGTCGCCGAGCACGGCCGCGGCCACCGCCCGGCAGAAGTCGGCGTCGAAACCGGCGTAGGCGCCGTCGCTCTGCGGCACGGCGAACCCGATCGCGCTGGTCGCCACCCCGCAGCGCAGCGCCCCGCGGGACCTCACGTCGGCCAGCGTGTCCGAAGCGGGAGGCGCGGCGTCCTGAGCGGAAACCGACCGATCGCCGGTCAGGTGGGCGGCGAAGACGGCCGCCGAGACAACGGCGAATAGCACAGAGGCGGTTAGGCGTTTCATCCGACCTCTACCGGGACCTTCATCGGGTGATACGCATCCTAGACGTTTACAGATACGTACTGGAACTACGGCCTGCCCCCGGCCGGCGCCGAACAGTCCGCGGTAATTCCCGGGCAACCGGCGTTTCGAGCGGGTCAGATGTACTTTCTCACCGACGCCGCCACCCCTTCGGCGTCCAGCGAATACATCGCCGTTATCTCGTCTATGTCGCCGTGGGGGATGTGGACGGTGGGCAGTCCCATCACCGCCACGGGTACTTCGGTGGATGCGGAAACCTGATCGCGGATCGCCTGGCCGATCCCCCCTTCCCTGAGGCCGTCCTCGACCGTGACCACCAACCGGTGGCGGACGGCGTCGCCGATCATCACGGGGTCCAGGGGTTTGACCACCCGGGGGTCCCACACCGAGCAGCTCACCCCGTCCGCTTCCAACAGGGCGGACGCCTGCCGGACGGTGGCCAGCATCCTGCCCACCCCGATCAGGCATACATCGGATCCGGCGGCGACGCGGCGGGCGGACAGACCTCTGCCCACCTCTTCCGGCGCGGCGCGGGGGGCGGGGATCTTGGGCCAGCGCAGGGCGGACGGTCCATCGGTGATGCCCAGCGCCGCGTCCAGCATCACGGCCACCTCCTCGTAGGAGGAAGGGGCGAAGATGGTCATGCCGGGCACTTTGGAGAGCAACACCATGTCCAGCAGTCCGTGGTGCGAGGGCCCGTCGTCACCGGTGACCCCCGCCCGGTCGATGCAGAACACCACGGGGCAGCCATGCAGGGCCGTATCCAGGTTGATCTGGTCGAGCGCCCTGGTCAGGAAGGTCGAGTAGACGGCCACGATCGGGCGCAGGCCCCCCAGCGCCATCCCGGTGGCCATGGTCACGGCGTGCTGCTCGGCGATGCCGACGTCGAAGGCCCGCTCCGGGAACCTGTCCATGAACGGCAGGATCCCGGTCGAGTCGGGCATGGCGGCGGTCACCGCGACGAGCTCGGGGCGGCGGCTTCCCAGATCGAGCAGGTGCTCGGCGAAGGCGGCCGTGTAGCTGCCCTCCTTGACCGACGACAGGTCGTGCATGTTCTTGATCGGGTCGTTCTCGGCCGGGGTGTAGCCGCGGCCCTTCTGGGTGATCACGTGCACCAGGGTCGGCCCCTCGAACAATTTGGCCTTCTCGAGCGCCTCTTCGAGTCCGGTGATGTCGTGTCCGTTGAAGGGGCCGAAGTAGCGCAGGCCCAGCTGCTCGAAGATGGCGGGCGGGTCCCACATGTGGCGGACGGCCGCCTTGGTGGCGTTCATACCGCGGCGTAGCATGTTGCCCACCAGCGGGATGGACTCGGCTGTCGCTTCGATCCGGTCCTGACGCCGCATGTACACCGGGTTGGACCGGATCTTTATGAGGCTCTTGGTCAGCATCGACACGGTCGGCGCGTAGGAACGCCCGTTGTCGTTGAGGACGATGGTCACGTTGCTGTCCGAGTGGCCGAGGTTGTTCAATCCTTCCAGGGCCATGCCTCCGGTGAGGGAACCGTCGCCCACCACCGCCACCACCCGCCGGTCCTCGCCGAGGGTCTTGAAGGCCGCCGCCAGGCCGTGGGCGTAGGAGAGTGCGGTCGAGGCGTGGCTGTTCTCGATCCAGTCGTGCTCCGACTCGCGGCGGCTGGGGTAGCCGGATATTCCCCCGGGGCGCCGCAGGGTGTCGAAGGAACGGCGGCGGCCGGTCAGCAGCTTGTGGGGGTAGGTCTGATGCCCCGTGTCGAACAGGATGGCGTCGCGGGGGGAGTCGAAGACGCGGTGCAGGGCGATGGTCAGCTCCACGATTCCCAGGTTCGACCCCAGGTGACCCCCATTTCGGTTGACGATGGCCACCACCAGACGGCGGATCTCGCGTGCCAGCATGTTCAGATCCCGGGCGTCCAGCCCGCGCAGATCCCCCAGGTCGTGTATACAGTCGAGAACGGGTGTGTTTATCCGGGTCATCTCGGCCTGACTGGGGGCGGCCCGCCCAGGGTAACCCGTTCCCGGACTCCGACAGGCGCCGGGGCGGGTCACCGCGACGCGGCCGCCAACAGGCGCGGCCTCACGTACAGCTCGATCTCGGCGGCGCCCCAGGAAGCATCGGCCCATCGGCCGCGAGAAAAACGAAGGGAGGCCAGGGCGGCGGTCGGCATCCGAAGCCGGCTTCCCGACATGGCCTCCAGGAAGCCGGACATGGTGGGTTCGTGCCCCACCACCATCAGGCGTTCCACTCCCGACACCCCCCGGATGAGGCTCAGCACGTAGTGCGGGTCGGCGCCGTACAGCCCGGGCGCCCTCTCTAGGCGGGAGTCCCATTCTCCGGCCGCCATGGCCAGCTCAGCTGTGGTGACCGTCCGCACCGCCGGAGAGGTCAGTATCAGCTCCGGCGCCAGGCCGTGGTCGGCTGCGAAGCGCCCCACCGCCTTCGCCGAGCGGATGCCGCGCTCGTTGAGGGGGCGGTCCCGGTCATCGGCGAAGGCGGCGGTCCAGTCCGATTTGGCATGCCGAAGCAACATCAAGGAAGGCATGGGATCAGCGCCGTTCGCCGCGGGCGCGTTGGCGGGCCCGGGCCAGCAGCGTATGGTGGACGTCCACGTCGTTCTTGGGGCCTCGGCGTTCGTAAGAACCGTCCGGCTGCAGCTCCCAGGCCAGATGGTCGTCGGCCCGGCACAGATCCAGGATCTCTTCCAGGCGCCGCCGGGCTTCCGGATCTTCCACCGGGATGAGCGCCTCCACCCGGCGGTCCAGGTTGCGGGGCATCAGGTCGGCCGAGCCGATGTAGTAGCGGGCCCCCCGGCCGGGGCGTCCGAACCGGAAGATGCGGGAGTGTTCGAGGAACCGGCCCACGATGGACCGGACGGTGATGTTCTCGCTCATGCCGGGGATCCCGGGCCGCAGGCAGCTCACCCCCCTCACGATCAGGTCGATGCGGGCGCCGGCCCGTGATGCGTCGTACAGGGCGGTGATGATCCGCTCGTCCACCAGGCCGTTCACCTTGGCCACTACGTGTCCGCCTCCTTCCCGTTCCGCCTCTCGGTGGATCATCTCCATGAGAAACGAGCGGATTTCGGTGGGTGCCACCACCAGCTTCCGGTAGGACTTCTGCCTGCTGTATCCGGTCAGCTGGTTGAACAGGTCGCTCACGTCCGCTCCTATCTCAGGATCCTTCGTGAACAACCCCACGTCCTCGTACAGCCGGGCGGTGCGGTCGTTGTAGTTGCCGGTGGATGTATGCACATAGCGGGCCAGCTCGCCCTTTTCCTGCCGCACCACCAGGCAGAACTTGGCGTGGGTCTTGAGGCCCACCAACCCGTACACGACGTGGACGCCCGCCTTCTCGAGGGTTTGGGCCCGTTCGATGTTGCGCTGTTCGTCGAAGCGCGCCTTGAGCTCGACGAGGGCCACCACCTGTTTGCCCAGTTCGGCGGCGGTGACGAGCGAGCGGGCGATGGAGCTGTCGCGCGAGGTGCGGTAGAGGGTCTGCTTGATGGCGAGCACGTGGGGGTCGTGGGCCGCCCGGTGGATGAAATCGGCGGTCGAGGCGGCGAAGGACTCGTAGGGGTGGTGGACGAGCAGGTCGCCCCGGGTGATCATCTCGAAGAATCCGCAATTCTCGGAGATGCGGGCCGGCACCCTCGGCGTGAAGGGTTTCCATCTATGTTCGGGCAGGTCGAGGTCGGCCAGGGTGGTCAGGTCGCCCAAGCCGAGCAGTCCCGAGATCCGATAGACATACCGGTCTTCGATCTCCAGTTCCCGCATCAGGAGGTCGAGCACTTCGGGGTCGATGTCCCGTTCGACCTCCAGCCGCATCACCCGCCCCCGCCGCCGGCGGCCGAGTTCCGACTTCAATGCCTCGAGCAGGTCGTTGGTCTCGAACTCCGCCAGCTGGTAGTCGGTGTCGCGGGTGAGCCGGAATGGATGGCATTCGGTTATTTCCATACCGGGGAAAAGCTGGTGGATATGGGCCGAGATCACCTGCTCGAGAGGGACGAAGCCTCTATGTCCGGGAAGCTCCAGGAACCGGGGAAGGATGGGGGGAACTTTCACCCGCGCGAAACGCCGGGTACCGGTCTCGGGCTCCGTCACCATTATCGCCAGATTCATCGAGAGGTTCGAGATGTACGGGAAAGGGTGGGCGGGATCGACCGCCAGGGGCGTCAATACGGGAAACACCTGCTCCTGGAATACCCCGCTCAGGTATTCGCGGTCCCCTTCCTTCAGCGAGCTCCACAGCAGGATGCGGACTCCACGTCTTTCCAACGCCGGAAGCACCTCGGTGCGGAAGACCCTGCTCTGGTGCTCGCAGATATCTTCCACTATGCCGCTGATCTGGTCGAGCAGATCCTCGGCTTCGGCCCCCCCTTCGTCGAGGTCCTGGAAGTCTGCCTCGTCCTGTTCCCCGAGTCCGGTCACCCGCACCTGGAAGATCTCGTCTACCAGCTCGCTGACGATCGCTATATACCGGACCCGTTCGAGCAGCGGCGTGCTCTTCCGCTCCGCCTGCGCCAGCACCCTGCGCACGAACTCGAGAAGCGACAGCTCCCTGACCAGCAGCGGCCCTCGTTCCTGGCCGCCCGTCATCCGCGGAACCCCGCCGCCGACGATTCCTCCCGCCCCCGGTTATCCAGAAGCCGGAATGTCTTGTCGCGGTCTTTCCGATGCTCCGCACCGGCGGCCAGGCCGTTGAACAGCAGGTCGGTCACCGCCCCGGTGACGGCGGGCAGCGCCGCGGCCGGGTCGTCGGAGTCGATCAGCGCCTGGACGGCCGACATGATCAGGCTGTTGATGAACCGGCCGGCCAAGCCGGGGGGGAGTCGGCGGAGGTCTCCCGCCGCCACTCCTGCCTGGTACGCGTCTACGAATTCGCGGGCCAGGAATCGGTGGGCCGCCGCCACGCGTTGCTTGGCGGCCTCCGACAGCCGGGGAACCTCCCGGTGCAGCAGCAGCCCCAGGGTCGGTTCCGTCACCACGAACTCGATCATGCCCGCCATCAGACGGCGCAGCCGTTCTTCCGGCGGGAGGTCGTGGGGAATCCGGTTCACGATGCCACCGATGGTGGGCGGAAGGGTTTCTTCGACCAGCGAGGCAAGCAGGTCTTCCTTGTCGGTGAAGTATTCGTAGAGGGTGGTCCGGCCGATGCCGATCTCCGCCGCGATATCACCGAACGAAGTTTCCCGGTATCCCCATACAGAGAAAAGTTCCCGGGCGGTCTCGAGTATCTGGGCGCGGGTGATCACCTTGTGCTCGGCGATGCTGGCGGCCCGTATGCGCGGCATATATGAAAAATTATATACGGCGGCCGACAAACGTAACCCCGATTGTTCATGGCCGGGGCGTTGGGGCGGTCGGCGCAGGCGTTGAGCAACCTCATGACCCGGGATTACCCGGTCGAACGACACGTCCTTGGCAACAGCCGATCTATAACGAGGCCGGATTGCCCGCTATTTGTTTGTATTTCCCGCATATGTGAGATCGTCCTCGGCCTCTCCGGTCAGCGGGAAAGTTCCTTCTCCAAGGGGGTCCGGAACCGGGGGGTCAGCCTGGTATCGCCCATCCACTCTTCGAGGGCGGCGGCGCGCTCGGCGATCAGGCCCTCTGCTCCGGCGCCGATGTCCTCCAGGAGCCGGTAGGCGATTTCGCCGCCCGGGGTCTGGGCCCATCCCCCCACCACCCGTCCGTTCCACCAGACGGTGGGGCCGGCGTTGCCGTTGCGGTCGAACAGCCGCCCGGATAGGTCTCCCAGGTACCAGCGGCGGTCGCGCCACCCCATCACGGTCGAGTCGAGTGAAGGGGCCAGGTTGGCCCAGGGCGCCGGCGGGGGAGTGGGTTCGAGGTCGTCGGCCAGGACGTAGGCCGGCCCCTCGTCTACCTCTACCTCGGCCGTGTCGAGCGATCCAAGAGCCTTGCGGACCTCCCGCAGGGGCCATCCGGTCCACCACCGCAGGTCGGCTTCGGTTCCCGGGCCGTAGGCCGAAAGCCAGCGTTCCAGGAGCCGGACGCGGGCCTCGGCGGGGTCGAGGTCGGGTATCCCGCCCGGTATGCGGGATTCGGTGAGAGCCCATCGGTACTGGCCGCTGATCCACGACCCCCGCGGGCGGCCCCGGACGATGCGCCCTTCTGTTGCCAGCAGGAAGAGCACCCGGGTGGATATCCCCACCTTTCCTCCCCATTTCTTGCCCTCCCCGAAGGTGAGGGTGAGCTTGAGCTCGGGTACGTCCTCGCGCAGCTCCATAGCGGGGGCTTCTCCCCGGCGGGCGACGGCGGCGGCGGTCGCCTCCTCGACCCCTTCCAGCCAGGCGTCCCCCCGGTCGGTTATGCCTTGTTTCTCCAGGTAGCCGATCAGCCGCTTCCGTTCCGCCGCCGCCAGCGGCAGGGCGCATCCGTGATGCAGCAGAGGCACCAGATCGGTGGGCGCCGCAAAGAGGGTCCGCCGCATCCCGAGCATCCGGTGCAGCACGGGTCGGTCGTACAAGCATCGCTCCAGGTCGGAGATGGTTGCATCCGGCACCCGGGCCCACAAGGACAGGAACACGGTGGCCGGGTCGCTCGAATGCAGCCCCACCTGGTCACGGGCCGCCTCGGCGGGGCAGGCGGCAGGGTGTCCGGGGTGGAGGTGGTGGCGGACGGCCAGCCGATTTCGTCTCTCTTGGTCGGTGATCCGGAGCGTCGGCATGAAGCTCAATTTAGCCCTGAGCTTGACCTTTCACCCTTCCGGTTCGTATATCTATAGTCCTATTCAACACGTTGAGGACTGTACCCTCGCGGTAAGGAGGAACAGTATGCACATGCACGCTCGTGTGTCCCCCCCTTTCCAGGTAGCCGTCATCTGCACGATCTTCCTGGGCGTGTTGGGTATCGACCGGTTCATAATTGGAAGGCCCGGCCTCGGCGTCGGGAAACTGCTCACCGGAGGCGGCTTAGGGGTGTGGGCGCTGATCGACATGATCCTGGTCTGCACCGGCAAAGCGAGAGACAGGGAAGGCATACCGCTCATCGACTTCCAGACGGGGGCATGACCTGCGGACATTCTGACTGTTCGGTGTCTCCCCATCCATAGGTCGATCACCTTCCGAGGGCCATGACTTCGTCCGCCCCTCCGGCGCAGTCGAATACTGCTTCCTCCGGGTTCTGGCCCTTAGCCAACGGATATGACCTATCCTGTCCTCATCCCCGGTCGGTCAGGAAAGGCCGGACGGGGGATGATTGCGAAGGTGCGGAGGACAGACCATGGCGAGCATCATCATCGTCGGCGACGGCCCCGGAGGGCTGAGCGCCGCCCTGTTCCTGGCGAAGGCCGGACAGGACGTAACCGTGTTCGGTATGGACCGAACCGGTATGAACCATGCGTATCTCTACAACTATCTGGGCATTCCCGAGATCGACGGGCCGAGCTTCCAGCAGCTGGCCCGCTTCCAGGTGACATCGTTCGGCGCCCGGATCGTTGACGAGGAAGTAGAGGAGGCCGCCGTGGAGGGGAGCGGCTTCTCGGTGTCTGCGGACGGCGGCAGCCGGGGCGATTACCTGGTGCTCGCCGAGGGGAAGGGCCTGCGGCTGGCCGGAGCGCTCGGCCTGGAGCGGGACGACTCGGGGGCGGTGGTCGTCGACCGGAACGGCCGCACCTCCATGGAACGGGTATATGCGGTGGGCCAGGCTGTCCGTCCGATGCGGGCCCAGGCCATCATCTCGGCCGGCGACGGGGCGGCGGCCGCCCTCGACATACTCTCGACCGAAGCCGGGCGGGACGTCCGGGACTGGGACACCCCTCCCAAGACCGACGAGTAGCCATGCCCGCGACGGTGGTGGTAGGCGCCCAGTGGGGCGATGAGGGCAAGGGCCGGGTAACCGACCTGTTCGCCCGGGATGCGGACTATGTGGTCCGTTACCAGGGGGGCAACAACGCCGGGCACACCATCGTGGTCGGGTCCGAGCGCTTCGCCCTGTCGCTGGTCCCCTCGGGGGTGATGTACACGGGGACGGTTCCGGTGATCGCCTCCGGGGTGGTCATCGACCCGCAGGTCCTGCTGGAGGAGATCGGGATGCTGGAAGAGCGGGGCGTGGACCCCTCACGGCTGCGCATCTCGGCCAACGCCCATCTGATCATGCCTTACCACCGCAAGCTGGACACGGTGATAGAGCGCTACCTGGGCCGCAACCGGATCGGGACCACCAAGCGGGGGATCGGACCCGCCTACACGGACAAATACGCCCGCACCGGCATCCGGGTGCAGGACCTGTTCGACCCGGCCATCTTCGTGGACAAGCTAGAGGCGGTGCTGGCGGAGAAGAACAAGATCCTCACCAGGGTCTACAACCAGCTGCCGATGGACGCCGGCCGCATCGCCGAGGAGTACCTGGTCTACGCCGAGCGGCTGCTGCCGATGGTCGAGGAAACATCCCGGTTGATCTGGGACGCGCTGGCGGAGGGCCGGACGGTGCTGTTCGAGGGCGCCCAGGGCACGCTGCTCGACATCGATCACGGTACATATCCGTTCGTGACCTCCTCGAACCCCTCCGCCGGGGGGGCGGCTATCGGCGCCGGGGTCGGCCCGAAGGTCCTCGACCGGGTGGTCGGGGTGGCCAAGGCCTACATCTCCAGGGTGGGGAGCGGGCCGTTTCCCACCGAGCTGTCCGACGAGACCGGAGATCGGATGATCGAGATCGGGGGTGAGTACGGGACGGTCACCGGGCGTCGGCGCCGCTGCGGATGGCTCGACCTGGTGGCGCTCCGCTACGCCTGCCGGGTCAATTCCCTAACCGAGCTGTTCATCACCAAGCTCGACGTCTTGTCCGGTTTCGATAAGATCAAGGCGGCCACCTCCTATACCTCCCTCGGCGAGACCTACACCGAGTTTCCCCGCCAGCAGAGAGTCCTCTACAACTGCGCCCCGATCTACTCGGAGATGACTGGTTGGGAGGAAGATCTGTCGGAGACGCGGCGCTTCGGCGATCTGCCGCCCGCCGCCCGCCGCTATATCGAGTTCATCGAGGATCAGGCAGGGGTTCCGGTGGGTTGGGTTTCGGTGGGGCCGGAACGCGAGCAGGTAGTAACGAGGTGAGAAAGGTTCATGTAAATGGCTGAGGTGATGACCGAGACCGAGCCCGAGACGACTTGGTCGTCGGTGAGGTACAACTTCTACTCCGATACACAGACCAAGCCCACTAGGGCGATGCGGGAGGCGGTCTTGGAGGCGGAGGTGGGCGACGAGCAGCTTTTTGCCGACCCCACCACCCTCCGGCTGGAGCGCAGGGTGGCCGAGCTGCTGGGCAAGGAAGCGGCGGTCTTCATGCCGTCCGGCACCATGTGCAACGAGATTGCCATCAAGGTGCACACCGATCCGAGCGACGAGGTGATCTGCGAACGGTCGAGCCACATCGTCGGTTACGAGTCGGGCGGTCCGGCGATGCTCTCGGGGGTCATGCTCTACACGCTGGACGGGGACCGGGGCCGGTTCTCGGCCGAGCAGGTCAGGACGGCCATCCGCCCGGCGGCCCGATACATGCCCCGCTCGCGCCTGGTCTCCGTTGAGCAGACCGCCAACCTGGCCGGCGGTTCCATCTGGCCGGTCGAGCTCCTCGACGAAGTGGCGGAGGTTGCTCATCAGGCCGGGCTCTCCACCCATATGGACGGGGCTCGCCTCATGAACGCGGCGGTGGCCGCCGGGGTTCCGGCCGCCCGGTTCGCCCGCGATATGGACAGCGTCTGGATCGATCTGACCAAGGGCCTGGGGGCGTCGGTGGGGGCGGTGTTGGCGGGCGGCGGGGATTTCATAGAGCAGGCCTGGCGGTGGAAGCAGCAGTGGGGCGGGGCGATGCGCCAGTCGGGGATACTGGCCGCTATGGGTCTGTACGCCTTGGACCATCATGTGGATCGGCTGGCCGAGGATCATGTCCGGGCGGCCCGGATCGGGGAGGCCCTGGCAGGGATGCCCGGGGTGGCGGAGGTGGTTCCGGTCGAGACCAACATCGTGGTGTTCCGGACGGTCGAGGGGTTCCCGGGCGGCCCCGGTCTGGCCGAGGCGGCCGCCGAGCACGGCGCGGCGATCTCGGTTCGGGACGAGCGTTCCTGCCGGATCGTGACCCACCTCGATGTGGACGACCGCGACGTGGATGTCCTGCTGGAGGTGATGGCCTCCCTCCTCGGCTGAGCAGGGGCCCGGACGGATCGGTGCCTCGGTGCCGGCGGAGCGCTGTGCTCACCGGTAATGGCGGCAGATCACACCTTTTATGTTTAATTTACCCTAGTAATTTAAACATGCTATGTTGAAATTACCCTAGTAGATTCAATAAATCATTTTTCTCGAACCTTGAGAGTACAGCTCGACTCCTGTTGAGCGCCGACCTCGGAGAATACCGATGAAGCAAGGAGAGATACAGCAAAGGCTGGCCGACACCAACCGTTGGTGGAGCGACCCGCGCGGCTGGGTGAGGGACGACCCCGATCTGCGGGAGGCGGCCGAGGCGCGGTTCCACCGCCCCTACACGGCGGGCGTCCTCGACGATTTGACGAAGGGCAGTCTGTATGTGCTGCGCGGCCCGCGCCGGGTGGGCAAGTCGGTGGAGGTCAAGCGGACCATCGAGAAGCTGGTGTCCGAGGGTATAGAACCGCGGCGGATCGTGCATATGTCCGTGGACGGTTGGAACGCCTCCGACCTGGGGCGGTTGGCGGGGGCCGCTTCCCAAATGACGCCGAGGGACGGGCCTCGCTGGTGGTTCATAGACGAGATCACCGGAATATCCGACGGCTGGGCCGAGCAGATCAAATGGCTCCGGGACAATGATGGCCGCTTCCGCACGGATACGGTAGTTCTCACCGGCTCGTCCTCCTCCGGGCTCCGGGAATCGGTAGGAATCCTGGCGGGCCGTCGGGGCCGGGTTGCCGCCCCTGACCGGGTGTTGCTCCCGATGGGGTTCCGATCCTTCGCCCGCCTGACCACCGGGAGGAAACTGCCGGACGGGGTAGGCCGTCTGCGAATCGCCGACCTCACTCCGCCGCGCCTGGCGGAGGCGGCCTACGAGATAGCTCCTTGGCTGCATACCCTGGCAGACGCCTGGGAGTCCTACCTGCAGGTCGGGGGCTTCCCCAGGGCGGTGGCCGGTTACCTCGCCTCTCTGGTGGTGGACCCGGCGCTGGAGGCGGAGCTGCTCAGGGTCATCAGCGGTGACGCTTTCCGCTTGGCCCGTATCACCGATCTCCAGACCAGCGCACTGCTGAGGCGGCTGACGGACGGGTTGTGCTCCCCGTTCAACGTGGCCCGCCTGGCCAGGGAACTCGACGTTTCCCAACCCACCGCACAGCG
Organism: uncultured Acidimicrobiia bacterium; assembly: GCA_958295745.1. Lineage (GTDB taxonomy): Bacteria > Actinomycetota > Acidimicrobiia > Spongiisociales > Spongiisociaceae > CATQHD01. The sequence goes on from OY282370.1 coordinate 1,969,771, forward strand.
TCGGATCGACGACCTCAGGGAGGCTTTCGTGGTGTGGCCTGCGCCCCGCGAGAGTGATGGGTTCCCCAACCTGAGGCCGCAGCAGAAGCTCTACTTCACCGATCCGATCTACACCCGGCTGGTTCCCGGCGCCAGGCTCGACCTGACCGTTCTGTCCGAGCAACAGCTGGGGATGGTGCTGCTACGCAACCTCGAACAAGATCACCCCGGCAGCTACGTCCAGTTCGATCGGGTTCTCCACTACCGGTCGAAGAGCGGCGCCGAGATCGACTTCGTAGGCAGGGGCTTCGGGGGCGCCGCCATTGAGTCCAAGTACGTCGACGGTGGCTGGAGGCGGGGGGCGGCCAAGACGATCAGAGCCACCAAGCGGCGTGGTGTCGTCGCCACCCGCACCGAGATCGACCTCGAAGACCCCGAGGTATGCGCAGTACCCACTGCAGTGCTCGCCTGGCTGCTGGACGACTGACCAGTTTCACCGTCCTCGGTCGGCAGGGCGCATGGAGAAATCGGGGACGGGCCTACTGCCGAACCCATCGCCTCCCCGATTGAGCAAGATTACATTTGAATGGTTGAATCCCTTACAAATATACGGTTTGATCCCTTACATTTCTACGGTTTGGACAACCAGTGGTGGTGTGATGACGATCATCAAAACCGACTCCGGTCCTGGATGGCCGCAGAGTGAAGCTAGGCGGCAAGGGTCCCATAGATGCCGCCGCGGCCGCCTTCAGGCATCCGAACGTTGAGGTCAGGCGAAGACCACACATGCGGCTGGATTCGCATGGCGACGCCGTTGTTTCTCCTGTAAAAGGAAACTACAAGCTTCCTTTTTCGGCTCAGCCGGGGTCGGGCCGGTTGATGTCAGAAGTAGGCTATCACCCCGGCGAGGAACAAGATCAGCAACACTAGGCCGCCCAGGGTGATGGCCAGCCCGGCGATTGCCAATCCTCTGCCGGGGCTGCCTGGGGCCTTGGCGCGGTTGTAGCCGATGGCGGAGAACACGAGGCCGAGCACCCACAGGATGAGGTTGACAACGACCACCCAGAAGAGGGCCAGCGCCAGCACAGCCAGAACGAATCCGGCTGTGGCGATGCCGTTCCTCCCGCTTGGTGTAGTTGTTGTTGGTTCGCTGGTCATCGAGGTCTCCTTTCAGGACTCGCTCCGCTGATGCGCCAAGCCTGCGCTCTACGCGGTCGGCATGGGGCGCCGACGGATGGAGCTATAATACAAGCATTCCGACGACGCCTAGGTCGTTGCTCCTGCCGGAAACTACAAGCTCCCTTTTTCGGCTCAGCCCGGGGTCTGGCCGGTTGATGTCAGCTGAAGGCTATCGCTCCGGCGATGAACAGGATTATCAACACCAGGCCGCCCAGGGTGATGGCTAGCCCGGCGATTGCCAATCCTCTGCCGGGGCTGCCTGGGGCCTTGGCGCGGTTGTAGCCGATGGCGGAGAACACGAGGCCGAGCACCCACAAGACGAAGTCGACAACGGGCACCCAGAAGAGGGCCAGCGCCAGCACTGCCAGAACGAATCCGGCTGTGGCGATGCCGTTTGTCTCGCTTGGTGTGGTCGTTGTTGGTTCGCTGGTCATCGAGGTCTCCTTTCAGGACTCGCTCCGCTGATGCGCCGAGCCTGCACCCTGCGCGGTCGGCATGGGTGCACCGACGGATGAGGCTATAATACAAGCATTCCGATCAGGATATCCGGTTCTCGCGGGAACGGGGTATCCTGGCGGCGGTACGGGGGCGTGGTGAAGCCTGGAGTTCACGCCGGCCTGTCAAGCCGGAGGTCGCGGGTTCAAATCCCGTCGTCCCCGCCATGAGGACCGACCCGGCCGGGTCGGTCCTCCCAGGAACGGCCAGGTAGCTCAGTCGGTAGAGCGCTGCTCTGAAAAAGCAGAGGTCCCCGGATCGACGCCGGGCCTGGCCACTACCCCCCGGTGATTATTCGATGCGTTCGATGTCGGCGCCCAGGGCGTTCAGCCGGCGGTCGATGGCCTCGTATCCCCGCTCGATCTGCTCCGCGTTGTTGATCAGGCTTTCCCCCTCGGCGACCAGGGCGGCGATGAGCAGCGACATGCCGGCCCGGATGTCGGGGCTGGACATGGTGCTCGGCCGGAGCCTGGTGGGGCCGAGGACGACGGCCCGGTGGGGGTCGCAGAGGACGATCTGGGCGCCCATGCTGATGAGGTTGTCGACGAAGAACATCCTCGACTCGAACATCTTCTCGTGGATCAGGATCGAACCGTGGGCCTGGGTGGCGGCGACCAAGGCGATGCTGGTCAGGTCGGCGGGGAAGGACGGCCACGGCCCGTCTTCGATCTTGGGGATGGCGCCCCCCAGGTCGGGCGATATGACCAGGGGCCCGTTGAACATCATTCGTGCGCAGCTGTCGGGGAACGGATCGTATTTGATCCCCAGACGTTCCCAGGCCAGGTCGATCGGTTTGTTCATCTCCGGCCGGTACCCGCCGATCGTGATCGGGGATCTGGTCACCGCCGCCAACGCCATCAGGCTTCCCACCTCGATGTGATCCGGGCCGATGGTGTAGGAGCATCCGTGCAGGGAGTCCACCCCCTGGATTTGGAGGATGTTGCTGCCGACCCCGCTGATTTGGGCGCCCATTGCGTTCAAGAACATGCAGAGGTCCTGAACGTGGGGTTCGCAGGCGGCGTTCTCGACCACGGTGTTCCCCTCGGCCAGCACCGCTGCCATGATCAGGTTCTCGGTGGCGGTTACCGACGGCTCCTCCAGGAACACGACGGACCCTTTGAGGGTTCCGGCCCGGAATCGGTGGTTGCCCACGAAACTGTAGACGGCGCCCAAGGCTTCGAGGCCGCGCACGTGGTCGTCGATGCGGCGCCGTCCGATCACGTCTCCACCGGGGGGAGGAAGGGCCACCTCGCCGAAACGGGCCACCCCGGGGCCGGCCAGAAGGATGGAGGCCCTGATCTGCTTGGCCCGCTCGACGGCTATGGCCGAGGTGGTGACCCCGTTGCATCGGATACTGATGGTTCCCGGCCCGGTGCTCTCGATGGAGGCGCCCATGTCCCCCAGGATTCCGAGCAGGGTGAGCACGTCGCCGATCTGCGGGACGTTGTGGAGTGTGACCGTTTCCTCGGTCAGCAGACATGCGGCGATGATGGGGAGAGCGGCGTTCTTGTTGCCGGACGGCTCAAAGTGGCCGTTCAGTCGGGTAGGCCCCCGGACCAGGAAACTCGTCATGGCAACCCTACGGTAGTAGATTCCTGTGGAAAACTGGTTATTTCCCCAGAGGCCGGACGAAGCGTCGGATCAGGGTGTCAACCTCATGTGTGGATCTTGATGTCCGAACAGCTATGACCGCAGAGAAACAGGCATTGATAGATCCTCGTATAGATCTGCTCGGCGAGCAGGTCTGCCTCAATGTAGACGCCAGTGGACATCAGCTGCTTCGGGCGTCTGAGATCGTCGGGGTCGTATGATGCGTATCGCTGACCTCCCTGCGGGCCCAGAGGGTCCAGCAGACGGTCTAGGAATGCTGTCCCGTGCCGCTTGTAGAGGGCTTCCGCTACCCCCATGAGTATTTCTATCCAGGATCTTACATAGTGAGGTTTACCCCAGAGCCGGTAGCCGGTGGGCTTTTCCCACGGATGGGCAGGGAGTGGGTACGGTTTTGAGGGTTGATCTCGTGAACCGCGTAGTACCTCCACGACCTGCTCCTGGTCTGGTCGTATGTCAACCAAATCATATATCCGCTGCCTGACCAGATCCACAAGTTCGTCATCGGGCTCGGCCTGCATGAATTGCCAGACTTTTTCGATAGTTTGTTGCAATGGCACGGGACAGGTCTCCTTTCTTGATTCCGTTCGGAAGTGTTAGTCGTACAGAATTTCGAGGTCCGAGGGTGGATGACCGAAGATGCTCAGCACCCTATAGGCTCTCTTGATTATCTCATCAATGGGAAGGTTTCTATTCATATAGAGGTCCGTAGACCCTACTTGCCTTGGACGAGAGAAGTCAGTGCGATTGTACGATACGTGTGGGTAGCGGTAAACTAAATTCTTTCCGTATTTCTTGTAGAGTGCTTCTAACACCCGTTCCAGCACTTCTATCCCGGACCTGACTGCGCGTTGTTCTTCCCAGAGCCGAATTCCGGTAGGCCTTCGAGTTAGTGGCGGATCAGGGTTCACAATACCGGGTTTTTGGCCCGCTTTTCGCAGGCCTAGCTTGAGGTCTCGCACTTTCTCTGCCTCTTTGGTAGCTCGGAAAGCATTAAGTAGCATCTCGCAGTGGTCAAGAATACGGAAGGTTTCTTCGTAGCTGAATCTCTTGTTGTGCGCCCATTCGTTGCGGGCTTCCCACAGTAGGTGCAAATAGCTACGGGTTCTCCGGGAGTGGGTATTGCGGAACAGGTTCCAGGTGGCGTCCATCCCTTTGAGCAGAAAGATCAGATCATCGGGGCTGGCGACGTCTTTCCAATAATTAATCTGATGGCTTACCTTCTTGATCCAAGCCTTCCCGAAATGGGCTCGCCATGTTCTCTCCAATTCGGGAAGAATAGTGTCGCGTACCAGAGTCAGCACCTTGCCAACCTGTTCGTGATTAGTCGTGGCCATACCTATCCTTCAGTCAAACAGGATTTTGAGGTCAGAGGAAGGATAGTCGAAGAGATTAAGGAACTCACACACTCTGAACTTTATTTGCTTGGCGTTCAGGTTTGTTTCAAGATAGACGTCTTCATCCTTCATTTTTCGCGGCTCGCGGAGCTCGGTGAAAGTGCGCGAGGCGTATGGGTTTCCCTTCTTAGTCTCGTAGGCTAGTAGTTTCTTGATAAATTCTGCACCATGCTGATTATGGACAACATTGGCTACACCAAGGAGGAGGTCTTTCCATAACTTTATAGTGTAGTATTCCCCCCAAATCCAGAAGCCGGTGGGTTTCTTCGATTTTGCTCGTTGGCTAGGTGGTTTCGGCGGTATGAGTGCGGGCTTGGTAGGAACTAGCTTACGCGACACGACGGTTGGAATAGGCGAGCCGCTCAGCATCGCTGTTACTTGCTTAGAGTCAGGCCGGAGGCCTATCTCTTTATATGCCCTTTGTCTGACCAGATCTACCAGGTCGCTGTCGGGTTCGGTCAGCATGGATTGCCAGACCTTGGGCAGTTTTGCCTCTACCTTGGCAGCTTGGTGCTTGGCTTTGAGGACCTGTTTGGCTCTCTTATGGGCATTCTCATTCACTAGGTTGTCTTTGCCTAGGAAGGTCTCCAAGTCGTCAGCTAGCTGCTCGATCGGGTCCTTCTTTATACGCAGAGAGGTGAACCGCCGTTCCTTGGGCGGGCCTTTTTCCAGCGGTAGGTACAGCCACCATTCCAGCCCGTTGGTAAGCACGCAGATGTCCACTCCCTCGTGAAATGCGTAGCCGAGCACTTGTCCCACATGTGGCTTGAGGTCTTGAGCAGGTGCCTTGGCCTCAATGAGCGCAACGAGGTTATTAGGCCCCTTGAGTGCGATATCTACCTTGCCTTTACCTTTGTCGCCTACGGGGTATTCGTACAGAACCTGATTGGGGTCGAAGGTATTCCAGCCCAGATCCATCAGGATGGGTGCCAGGATCTGGAACTTGGTGGTCTCCTCGTTCTCAGGCGGTGGTGCTGAGCGGATTCTTTCGAGTGTTTCTCGCAACGGCATGGCAGGTACCTCGGAGCTTGATTTTGGCAGTCTAGTCCGACCGGGTGTCTGGTCGGTCTATCCTGCCGTCTCGTATGAGTGTGCTGTCTGAACTCGGTGCGGTGGTGGGGGCGGGGTTCGCCGCGGTCGGCCTCGATCCAGGTTGCGGCGCGGTGTTGGTCTCCAACCGCCCTGACTTGGGCCAGTTCCAGTGCAACGGGGCCTTGGCGGCGGCGCGGCAGGCCGGGCGGAACCCCAGGGAGATCGCGGATGCGGTGGTGAGCGAGATCGCATCCGACCACAGGCTGGCCGGCCTGTCGGTGGCCGGGCCCGGCTTCATCAACATCTCACTCACCGATGAAGCGATCGCCGGGTACATGAACGCCATGGCGGACGATTCACGGCTGGGGGTGGCCCCGTCCGGCGCCCCGCTCGTGGTGGTCGTCGACTACGCCGGCCCCAACGTGGCCAAGGCCATGCATGTGGGGCATCTGCGTTCCACCATCATCGGCGACAGCCTCAAACGGCTGTTCCGCTTCGCGGGGCATAGGGTGCTGGGGGACGCCCACTTCGGCGACTGGGGCCTCCAGATGGGCATGCTGATCGCGGCGGTCCGGGAGCGTTATCCCGGCCTGCCCCACTTCGACGAGGCGCTGGACGGGCCCTATTCCGAACCATTGCCCATCACGCTGGCCGACCTCCAGGAGTGGTACCCGGTCATGGCGGCCCGGGTCGGGGAGGACGAGGACCTGGCCGGGGAGGCGCGCCGGGCCACTAGGGAACTCCAGTCGGGCCGGGCGGGGTACGTGGCCCTGTGGGAGCACTTCGTGAAGGTGTCGCGGGAATCGCAGGAGCGGGACTTCGCCGATCTGGGGGTCGAGTTCGACCTCTGGTACGGCGAGAGCACCGTCCGCGACCTGCTCCGGCCGATGGTCGATGAATCGCTGGCGGCGGGGGCGGCGGTCGAGTCGGATGGGGCGGTGGTGATCGAGGTGGCCGAACCTGACGACAAGACCGATGTCAGCCCCTTGATCGTCCAGACCTCCCACGGCGCCTTCCTGTATGGGACCACCGACCTGGCCACCATCGAGATGCGGGTGGACGAGATGGACGCCGACCTGATCCTGTATGTGGTGGACGCCCGCCAGTCCTATCACTTCGAGCAGGTGTTCCGAGCGGCTAGCCGCACCGGGGCGGCCGGGGGGGCGGCCCTCGAGCACATCCGGTTCGGGACCATGAACGGATCCGACGGTGCACCCTTCAAGACCAGGTCCGGCGGGGTGCTGAGGTTGAGGGACCTGATCGAGATGGTCACCGCCGCGGCGGCCGCCCGGCTGGACGAGTCGGATCTGGCGGCCGGCTACCCGGAGGCCGAGAGGTCCGCCATCGCCCGCCGAGTGGGTGTTGCCGCCCTCAAGTTCGGGGACCTGGTGAACAACCGGGCCTCCAGCTACGTATTCGACCTGTACCGCTTCACCGCATTGGAAGGCAAGACAGGCCCCTACTTGCAGATGGCGGCGGTGCGGATGGGGTCGATACTGGACAAGGCGGCCGGGCTGGGCCTCGCATCGGGCCCGATCGCGCCCCCCGCCATGGAGGTGGAGCGCCGCCTGATGCTGCGGATGCTGCAGCTGCCCGAGATCATCGAACGGGCGGTCGAGCTGCGGGCCCCCAACCATCTGGCCGAGTTCGCCTATGAGACGGCCGCCGACTTCAGCAGGTTCTACGAGGCCTGCCACATCCTTACCGAGCCGGACGCCGGACGCCGGGCTTCCTGGCTGGCTTTGGTGGGCGCCGCTAGGCGGACCCTCGAGCTGTTGCTGGAACTGCTGGGTATCGAGATTCCCGACCGTATGTAGCTTGGGTTCGCTGGGAGCTGCCCTCGCTTCCGGATTATCGAGATATTTTCTTTGGTTTTTGTTAGTTTGGATGAGGTTTGTGTTTGGTATTGTCATACAGGGTCTGTATAATACGTACAAATGTACGAGTATATGTTCGACACCGACCCGTTGCGGGAACCCGGCCAGGCCGTTGATTACGTGGTCGATGTTGATTACATGGTCGATGACGAGGACGGGTTCCCTGAAGAGTTGTTCATGTCGGCCTATCAGAAACGACGGCAGGGGGTCTACGACCGGGCCAAGTCCATGTGCCGAGACACCGGCCGGTATGCGCATGGGGATACCGAGATCGCCAAAGCCGAGGCCGGCCTTGTGCGCCACCAGGCCTGGGTCAGCCGCGGTAGGGGAGCCCAGCTGTATTGGCTGAAGAGTCTGCTGCGGCGGGGCGGACCCGCTCGGTTGGGATACCGCAGCCCTGTGGACATGGTGTCGGCGTTGTTGGATGTGCATCGTGAAACCGCTCGGGGGTTGCTGTATCTGGCTGAGCGGGTCGATGATGGGACGGTGGAGGATGTCCGGGCGGGGCGGGTGTCGTATGTGCGGGTATTGGAGGAGGCCCGTCTGCGGGAAGCAGGAGCTTCCTTCGAGGATGTTCGGCGTTCCCGCCGGTGGGATTTGCGGAGGGTGAAGCGGTTCCTGGCGGGGCTGCGCAAGATCAGCCGCACTAGGGAGAGGGAGCAGTTCGAGAGTCAGTATGTGAATTTTCAGCCGTCGTTGGACGAGTCTCATTATCAGGTGTCGGGGCGGTTGGGGTCGTACGAGGGGGAGATCTGCCGCCGGGCGTTGGAGCAACGCGCCGAGAGGGTGATACCCCCTCCTGCCGTCGATGATGGACGGCCTCGTCATGACCCGGGGTTGCGGAGGGCGTTGGCGCTGACCACCTTATGCCAAGACGAACTCGACCAGCCCCGCTTGCCTGCTCAGGCAGACGAAACCGAGGCCGCCCCGGACGATATCGACATCGACACCGAGACGGGCAGGCCGGGGCAGGCCGTCCTGGTAGATAACGTCGAGGTGTCCGACTCGGAGGCCGAGTCCGCTGTATTGGGCGGTGAGGCCGGGGAATCACCGACCCCCGACGCGGCGCCCGTCCCGGGGCGGAACCGGCGCGAGCCCTTGTTGATGGTGGTAGCCGACGAGCGGCTGGCCGAGCAATCGGGTTTCGAAAAAGGCGCTGCCGTCCTGGCCGGACCACGGGTGGGTCCCGACATCGTGGACCTCGTCGAATGCCAAGGCCGGGTAGAGAACGTCACCATCACCGAAACCGACATCATCAGCCGCCGGGCCGCCCGGGCTGTTCGGCCCGGTCTCAGAAGAGCAGTGCTGGCCCGGGACGATGGATGTGTCATCGATGGATGCCGCTCCGGTTACCGGCTGGAGGTTCACCACATCGTTGAGCGATCCCGGGGCGGCGCCAACACGCCCGGCAACCTGGCCAGCCTCTGCTGGTACCACCACCACGTCGCCATACACCGCCGAGGTCTCCGGCTCGATCCTCGCTCACCGCCGCACCGGCGAAGGCTCATCCGCCCCCGACCGACCGGACGACGCCGGCCGCTGATCTACTGAAGCCCAACTTCCCCAACTCGGAACGGACATCCACCGAACAGGTTCGTTTGGCCTTCGGGGGCCGGAGGGCCCGGGGGCCATGGGGGCTTCTATCTACGGGCCGGAGGGTGGATAGGCCGCTATCACGGCGGCCATCCAGCAGAGGTAGAGCAGGGCGGGGGCATTCTCACCTACGAAGCGGTAGCGGGGCGCGCCGTACTGGAGGGCCGGCCACATGAGGGCCAGTCCGGCCAGACCGGCGATCACGCCGCGGTTGCCCACCGTGTCTAAGTAGGAGGGGACCAGCTCGAACAGGTCCGAGAAGCGGGGCAGCAACCGGGCGGCCCAGCTTTCCAACAGTTCCGTGATTGCCAGGGTGACCGCCAGCCCCGGGATGTAGGACACCAGTATCTCCCAGGGGGCGGCGTCCGGGCGCAGGGTCGGAGACCGGAAGGCACCCTCCACGGCCACACCCAGGAGGGCGCTGCCGATCATCGCCGCGGCCAGCCCGACCGCCAAGGCTTCGGATTCCGGTTGGGGGATGTTCAGCCGGAGGGCGCCGAGTCCGTCCAGCCCCAAGGCTATCCCTGTTCCGATCAGCCCGGTTGCCATGACCGCCAGGCCCACCTCTGCCGCCACCCGCATGGACCTCACGCAGACGGCCGCCCAGCGCCAAGCCTCGGATCCCGGCCGGAGGGCAGGAGGCAACAGGGTGTCCGGCCGTATCCGGTCGCGGCCTCGGGGCGGGTCGTATCCGGTCATCACATCTATCCGGTCATCACGTCTATCCGGGCGGGCCGGACACCCCGGACGCGGCGCAGGATACGGTGAACCTCATCTGACGGCGTGTTTCCGGCCGTTGTCGGCGGGTTGTCCTGTCAGCATCTCCCAGTAGAGCTCCAAGGGATGGGCGATACGGACCGGAACCCCCAGAGAGGCCAGATGGGCGCGCAGCTGGATCTCGCATCCGGGGTTGGCGCTGGACACCACCGCCGCCTCAGCCGCCCTGATCTGCTCCGCCTTGGCTCTACCGAGGCGTCCGGACATCTCCGGTTCCAGCAGGCTGTAGAGTCCCGCCGCCCCGCAGCACTGCCCCGCCGGGTCGATCTCCACCACGTCGAACCCGGCCGCCGCCAGGATCTCCCTCGGCTGATCGATTATCCGCTGGACATGGCGCAGATGGCAGGGATCCTGCACGGCCACCCGCCGTCCGTTCCTTTCCAGTCGGGGAAGCCTCCCGTCGTCGATCGCCGCCGCCACCGCCTCGGTGGCGTCCACCACCTTCGCGGCCAGATCTGCTCCGTTCTCGCTCCAGTGCCCGTATTCCTTCATGTGGGCGCTGCATCCGGCCGCGTTGGCCACCACCAAGTCGGCGCCGTCGAGGGCCGCAACGTTGGCGGCGGCCATGTCGCGCGCCTCGTCCGCCCAGCCGTCGTGGGCGGCCAGAGCCCCGCAGCAGGTCTGGGCGGGCGGGACCACCACGTCGCACCCGGCCCTCGTGAGCAGCTCGATGGTGGCTAGGTGGACATCGCCGAACCACTGATCCATCACGCATCCGGCCAGCAGGGCGGCCACTTGCCGCGCCTCCCCGCGGGCGGGATGCGTCGCGCCGAGCACCGACCGGGGGCGCCCGGACAGCCGCCGCAGGCCGATCAAAGCCCCTTTGATCTTCCGGGGCGCCAGTACCTCTAAGCGGAAGGACTGGGCTGCCGACGCCAAGGCGGTAACCAACCGGAGGGTGCGGCGGCTGCGCAGCAGATGTCCGGTCACCCATTTTCTCAGCCGGCGGCCCGTCCCGGGGAGCTGGGCGGCTATCTCGGCTCGGGCCCCTTCCATGGACTTGCCGAACGGAACGAAGGCCGGGCACACCACCTCGCAGGCCCGGCACTGCAGGCAGGAGCCCATGATCTCGGCGAAACGCTCGTCCACCGGATACCCCGCCTCCGCCGCCGACATGGCGGTCAGCCGGCCCCGGGGGGAGGCGGTCTCCAGACCGGTGAGGCGGAAGGTGGGGCAGCTGGGCAGGCACAGGCCGCACTGGATGCAGGAGGCGAGGTGGTCGGGGTGGGGGGCGTGCCCGGTTACCCAGCCCACTCAGATACCTCCGGGGAGCACGCCGGGGTTGATCTTCCGGCCGGGATCGAACAGGGCCGCCAGCCGCCGCTGGATGGAGAGGGAAGGGGGCGGCGCCCCCCACGGGTCGAAGCCGCGGCGCAGGTCCGCCGGGGCCTCGAGGACGACCAAGGCGCCGCCCGCGGCTTCTGCCTCTTCCCGCAGGGCTTGGAGCTTCCCGGTGCTCACCTGGTCGGCGCCCACCGTCACCTCTCCCACCCCGAGCTGGGCCGCGTACCGCCAGCCGGGTTGGAGCCGGCCGATGATCGACCGGAGGTATGAAGGGGGCACCCTCACCGAGAACCGAACTTTCCCTTCGGGGAGATCCGGCCAGTCCAGCCCGTCTACCGGAGTTCCGTCGAGCGCCGCCGCCTGCCCGGCGATCTCTTCCGGGGTGCCCCCCAGGTACACGGCGGCGCCTCGGTCGGTCTCCAGCACCGCCAACGGACGGAAGGTTCGGGCCAGCGCTTCCTCGGCCGAGCTCACCCGGACCGTGGCGCAGGCCGCCGGGAGCGGCCACAGCTTCAGGCAGACCCGGGCGATGAGGCCCAGCGAGCCGAACGATCCGGCGGCCAGGCGGGGAATGTCGTAGCCGGTCACGTTCTTCACCAGACGGCCTCCCGCGGTCACCACCCGCCCGTCGCTCGTGACCAGGGTGACCTCCAATACCCGGTCGCGCAGGGGGCCGTAGCGGAAGCGGCGCCATCCCGAAATCGCCGCCGCGACGGCGCCGCCCACCGTGGCGGGGCCGGGCTGCTCGGACAGCAGGGCGGTCTGGCCCTTTCCGGCCAGCATCTCCTCCAGTTCCTCGACGGTGACCCCCGCCTCCACCACCACCGTCAGGTCGTCGGGCTCCCAGGCGATGATCCGATCCAGGCGGGCCGTCGACAGGATCAGGTCGGGGTCGAATCGATGGCCGATCCCCATGTGGGCGCCGCCTCCCCGGACCCGAACCCTGGTCCCATCGTCCAGACCGGCCAGCAGACCGGCTGTTTCTTCGATAGATTCCGGGGCCTCCGTAGGTGCGTCGGTCACACCCACGCACCTACCGGCGGGGGGCGTCCGAAGTCGAAGCAACGCGCCCCCTCGGGAAGTATCTTGTCGGGGTTGAGACACCCTTCGGGGTCGAAAGCCTCCCGTAGCCGGGCCTGGGCGTCGAGGTCCGCTTCGTTGAACACCAAGGGCATGAACTCGCGTTTCTCCAAGCCGATCCCGTGCTCGCCCGACAGCGAACCCCCCATCGCCACACACACCTCTATCAGATCCTTGCCGGCGGCTTCTACCCGCTCCAACGCCCCCGGTTCCGCCGCGTCGAAGGACATGAGCGGATGGAGGTTTCCGTCCCCGGCGTGGAATACATTCATCATGAGCAGGCCGTGCCGCTGCCCCACTTCGTCGATCTTCTCGACGGTTTCCACCAGCTTGGTTCGGGGAACCACAGTGTCGTGGAGGTAGTAGTCGGGGTTCATCTGGGCCACCGCCCCGAAGGCGGACTTCCGGCCCAGCCAGATGCGCTTGCGTTCCGACTCCTCGACAGCCACATGGATCAGGGAGGCCTGGTGGTTTTCGGCGATCCGCCGCACTATCGCCGCTTCGGCGTCCACCGCCGAGGGGTGTCCGGTCACCTCGGCGATCAGCACCGCCCCGGCGTCGGTGGGGAACCCGGCTTTGGCGAAACGCTCCACGGCGATGGTCATGTCCTGGTTCATCATCTCCAGGGCGCCGGGCACCAGCCCGTTGGCGATGATCCCCGACACGGTTGCCGCGGCCTGTTCCAGCTCGGCGAAGGCCATGAGGAGGGTGCGGACGGCGGGCGGGTCGGGGGTGAGCTTGACCAGCACCTTGGTGACGATGCCGAGGGTTCCCTCCGAACCGACCATGACCCCGCGCAGGTCGAGGCCGATCGGGTCCGGGGCCGCGCCTCCCAGCACTGTCACCTCACCTTCCGGGGTTACCACCTCCACCGCCAACACGTGGTTCACGGTGGTGCCCTCCGCCAGACAGTGCAGGCCGCCGGAGTTGTTGGCCACGTTGCCGCCGACCGTGCATGCCGACTGGGAGGACGGATCGGGCGCGAAATAGAGTCCGAAGGGGGAGGTGTGGACGCTGAGGTCCAGGTTGATGACGCCCGGCTGCACCCAGGCGGTCCGGTTCTCCGGGTCTACCTCCTCGATCCGGTTCATGCGGGTGGTTACCAGCAACAGGGCCGGTCCGGTGGCTACCGCACCTCCGGCCAGGCCGGTTCCGGAACCTCGGGGGATCACCGGCATCCCATGACGGCGGGCGGCTCTCATCACGGCGGCCACGTCCTCGGTGCTGTGGGGGAATACGACCAGGCTCGGTTCGCCGCGGGTAAGACCGGCGTCCTTGCCGAACACGTAGAGATCGAGCGGGTCGAACAGAACCTGGCCGTCGCCCATCTGTTCCCGTAGTTCCGTAATGAGGGCGGTTACCATGTGCGCATGGTACTACGCGGCGTCCCGGCCCTTCGCAGGATCCTATGTACGGAGAGGGGTTGCGGCGCTGTCTCGGGGGAGGGTGGACGGATCGGCGGGGGGATGTCTGCTCATGGATGACCGAGGTCCGATCGTTCCCCGGCCCACCCCGAACCCGAATGCCCTCAAGTTCGACGTGGGGGCGGAGGTGGGCGGGCCGAGGAGCTACACCGCGGCCAACGCGGCCGATGATCCGGCCGCCGAGGAGCTGTTTGGGATCGATGGGGTAATGGGCGTGTTCATGACCGCCGACTTCGTGACGGTCACCAAGGCCGCGGACGCCGACTGGTCCGGAATAACGCCGCAGGCCAGGGCAATACTCGAACGGTATTACCCTGGCCAGGGCGGTCCCTGAGGGGGCGTCCCGGCATCTCTGCCATGAAACTGCCCGTCTACGGCCGGGCGGAGGGCCAGCCGATTCCCGCTGCATCCGTCGTCAGATCGAGGGGTGCTTCCGGCAGGGGGACGAGGGAGCGGGACGCCTGGGCGGTCAGCTCCGGCAGCGAGACGGCCCGCACGTTCCCGTCCGCCTCCAGCCGCAGATCGACGTTCACCCACTCGGTGGGGAGCCGCATATAGGTCTTGCCGTCCGAGGCCACCAATCGCCTGATCAGCACCGACGCCCGGAAGGTGTCTTCGCCGGTCTGTTCGACCGAACGGGTGCGGGTCCACTCCACGTAGGACACCGCCGGGCTGTCCTGGGTTTCCGGCGCCAGGGTGGACGGAAGCCGCAGGCCCGAGGCGGTCTCGACACGGTCGCGCCACGGGTCGGAAGGATCGAGGGTGAAGAACTCCAGCACCAGCCACTCCGCCGTCCCGGCCACCTTGCGGTGAACCTGTTCGGTGTCCACCGCGGTCAGGTCGGCTTCCGAAAGCCCCGCCGGTGCTTCCGGTTCGGCCAGCACCGGCCCGGCCAGGACCGTCGTCACAACGGAGGGGGCCGGGGCGGCCGCATCCACCGCCGCCGGGACGGTGATGGCCGTCACCGGGGCGGGAGGCGGGGCGGCTTCCTGCGGCGCCGCTTGGGTGACCGGCTGCAGGTCGGGGACCGCGGGGCTTTTCAGCTGCCGGATCACCACCACCCCCAGTAGGGCCGCGATCAGCCCGCCGGCCAATGCGTAGATGAGCACCCGGCGATCCCGTTGGGGCGGGATCGTGAGGTGTTCCCAGGGTAGGTGTTCTTCTATTTGGTCTTCGGTGGACGGAGGAACGTTAGACAAGTCGTTGACTCCTTCATGTCCACCGCCGCCTCGGATATCGCGCCGACCTACAACATATCGCATGGCAGAGGGTTCGTCTACCCCCTTGTTCTCCGATGAACTCGGTACGGTTCACTATTCCACCTGTCATTGAAGGATCAGGGCTAAAGTTACGCGTATGACGCGCAATCCTGACCCCAAACCCGGGCGCTGGGTCCTGCCCATGGTCGTCTTGGGGATGGTGCTGTTTACGTGGATATGGGTCAACCGCCTGGGGACCGCGGATGTGGATCCGACCTCCCCGCCCACCACCCCGGTTGTCGAGGCCACCGATCCCGAGCCGGAAGAGGAGACGGAAGAGCAGGCGCCGGAGGAAACTACCCCCACGACCCGGATACCGCCTGAGATCGAAGTGTATTTGAGCAACCTGGCCGACGACAAACGGGCCCTCGCCGAGCTGTCGGCGGAGATGAACGCCGCCAACCAGGAATGGGACGACCGCGTAGTCGCTTACCGAGACGCCGAAGAAGCCTTGGTGTCGGTGTCCGAACAGGCCTTGGTATTCAGGACCGCGGTGGAGGATCACCGCCCGCCGGACGTCATGCCGGCGCTGGTGGACGCCCACCAAGGCTCCGTCCTCAATTCGGCCATAACGGTGGCTACGGCCGCCGAAGACGTGCTGGCCGGGCTGAGGGCGCCCGATGACGGCGAGTTACGCCGCGCCGCTCTGGTAGAGTTTCGCGCCGCGGTCGCCGCTTTCAACCAAGCCGTCGACCAGATCAACGATATCATCATGCAGTGAGTGGAGCGATGAACGCCCCCCTGGCGTGGGGTTGGACCCCCGGTTCCCGCCGTTCAGGCGAGGAACCGGGGGTTTTGTCCGATCAGGAGGCGGAGGAGGCAGCGCCGCAGATGGTCTCGACTATCAGCCGGTTTACCACGTAGGGGTCGCAGTTGGCGTTGGGCCGACGGTCCTCTAGGTAGCCCATTCCGTCCCTTTCCACCTGCCATGGGATTCGCACCGAGGCGCCTCGGTCCGAGATCCCGTAGCTGAACGTCTTGTAGCTCTGCGTCTCGTGGTGCCCGGTGAGCCGGTCTTCGATGCCGTGTCCGTAGTTGGCGACATGGATATCCTTGTTGGCGCCGAGGGCCTCACAGCCGGCGATGATGGCGTCGTACCCACCGTTCGGATCCCGCATCTGCCTGGTAGAGAAGTTGGTATGGCAGCCCGCGCCGTTCCAGTCGCCCTTCATGGGCTTGGCGTCCAGCGAGACCGTCAATCCGTAGTCCTCGGCTATCCGTTCCAGCAGCCAGCGTGCGATGATCAGTTGGTCGGCCGTCTCGACGGCGCCCCTGGGTCCGATCTGGTACTCCCACTGGCCGCACATGACCTCGGCATTGGTTCCGGAGATGGCCAGGCCGGCGTCGATGCAGGCTTGGCTGTGGGCGTCCACCACATCGCGCCCGAACGCCCGATCGGTGCCCACCCCGCAGTAATAGGGTCCCTGTGGCCGGGGGTACCCGGTCTTGGGGAAACCGTGCGGGTAACCGTCGTGGAGGAACGTGTATTCCTGCTCCATCCCGAACCAGGACTCGAAATCTGCGTACTTCTCTTCGGCGGCCACACATGCCGCCCGGTGGTTGGTGTGGTGCGGTTCCATGTCCGTGGTCATGCATTCGGAGAGGACCAGTATGTCGTTGCCGCCCCTGATGGGGTCCGGAACCACCTTCACCGGGTTCAGCACAACGTCTGAATCGTCGCCGGGCGCCTGCATGGTGCTGGATCCGTCGAATCCCCAGATACCCGGTTCCTGCCCTTCCTCCAACATCTGGGTCTTGGACCTCAGCATCGGGGTGGGCGGTGTCCCGTCGACCCAGATGTACATCGCTCTGTATAGCATTAGGTGCTCCTCCTGGTGAGCCGTTCCCCTGTTTCCTGTCACAGGCGTTGCGACGCCGCTCGATTCCAACCGGCCGCGCCCGGATCATGATACTTTAGCCCGAATCGTTCATGACATATCCAGGTGCGGCATTCGGTTGGCCGGATGACCTGGATCTGTAGGCCCGCCGGACGGGGGCCGGATCAGGGGGTGTGCTGCGCCGGTTTGACCGCTTCCAGCAAGATGTCGATGGCCTCCCGTACCGCCCCGCCTTCTCCCTCCACCGCTCGGTACCGTTTTTCGTTGGCCATCACGTCGAAGGCGGCAAAATCTTCGGCCAGATCGGCTTCGTCGAACAGCACCTCCGGGTAGGGAGGCCCCCCCACTCCGTGCTCCAGGTTGTCGGAGTGGTGGGCGATGAGGAAGACCTTCCCTCCGGGAGCGAGAGCCGCGGCCGCCTTGGCATGGACGGTCCGGCGGGTCTCAGGGGGAAGCTGCAGGTAGGAGAGAACCACCAAGTCGAAAGCTTCGGGCAGGGGTGTCCAGTCTGCCTCCAGGTCAGCGAGCACGAAGTCGACCCGCACCCCTTGCCGGGCGGCCAGCCGGCGGGCTTGGCCGATGCCCACCTTCGACTGGTCGATGCCGGTAACGGTGTGCCCCTGCTGCGCCAGCCACACCGCATTGCGGCCTTGGCCGCACCCCAGATCGAGCACCCGGCAGGGGCTCAGACCGACGGCGAAGGCGGCGACGAATTGGTTGGGTTCGGTGCCCCATACCATCCCCCTGGTGGAGTAGCGCTCGTTCCAGGCGGCGGGGGTGCCGCTCTGGTGGCAGGAGTCGAGGCGTACATGACCACGGGCTTCCAACAGGTTCGAGGCCGAGGAAAGAAGCGGTGGTTCGGAACCGGCGCCGTTCATGAGAACCCTATTACGCGGGCGGCCTTCCTATCTCGCGGCCACTACCTCGATCTCGACCTGGAAGCCTCCGGGAAGGGCTGCGGCCTGCACCGCCGAGCGGGCCGGGGGGTCCCCGTCGAAATATCCGCCGTAGACCCGGTTGATCTCCGGGTAGTCGGCGATATCCGCCATGAAGATGGTGGTTTTGACGATGTTCGCGTACTCGAGTCCGACATCGGTCAGCAGGGCGCCGATGTTGTCCATGATCTGTTGGGTCTGTTCGGCGGCGCTGCCGTCGTTCCGTCCTCCGCCGGGCTCGAGGGCGACCTGGCCCGAGAAGAAAACCAGGCCGCATGTCTCGACCGCCGTCGAGTATGGGCCGAGCGCGGCGGGTGCGCTGGGGGTTTTGAGGATTCGCTTGGTCATTTGTCCTTCCCTGCTGTCGGAGAGAGGTTAACCGGTCGGGCAGGACAGGAGGGGCCGGCGGGTTAGCTGAAGCTGTTGCCGCAGCCGCAGGATCTGGTGACGTTGGGGTTGTTGATGGCGAACCCGGCTTCCATCAGTCCGTCCTGGTAGTCGAGGGTGGACCCGCGGAGCAGATCCACGCTCTGGTTGTCCACTATCACTCCTACCCCGTCGAAATCCTCCACGGTGTCTTCGGGGCCGACTTCGGAGTCGAAGTACATCTCGTAGGAGAAACCCGAGCACCCCCCGGGCCGCACCGCCATGCGCAAGGCCAGCGAGGAATCGTTTTCCGACGCGAGGAGCAGGCGGACTTTCTCTACGGCGCCGGGCGTGAGGGTAACGGCTCGCGCCGGCCGCCGGGTAGTGATCTGGACGAGCTGTTCCATTCGATCCCTCCGTTCGGCTGTTCGATGCGTGTGGTCCGGGCTCTTTATTCCAAGAGACCCGATCACCATATCATATATCAGGCCGGTATCGATCCGGGGGCGCCGGTTGAGAGATATGGATGTGTTGGGTTTGAGCGGCCTGACCCGCTCGCGTCTCCTGTATCTCCCCGGGGCCGTGTAGTTTCAGGGCTGAGGCCGAGGGCCGTCGGATCGCCGACCCGAACTGCTGGAGTCATGCCGAGATGCTCACCGAAGAACGGATAGTCGAGTCCCTGCGGGGCGTATTCGACCCCGAGCTGGGGTCCGACGTGGTGGATCTCGGCATGGTGCGCGAGATATCTATCGAGGGGGGGACGGTAACCGTAGGGTTGGCCCTGACCATCGCCGAATGCCCGATGCGGTCCCAGATCGAGAACGACACCGCGCGCAAGGTCAAGGCTCTTCCCGGGGTGGACGAGGTGGTGGTGGAGACCCGGGCGATGACCAAGAAACAGCGGGCCGAGCTGATGAACAAGGCTCGGCGGCGGGTCCGGGAGAACGCCGAGCCCACCCGGGTGGCCCCGACCACCAGGGCCATCGCGGTAGGCAGCGGAAAGGGCGGGGTGGGCAAGAGCTCGGTGTCGGTCAACCTGGCCCTGGCCATCAGCCGGCTCGGATATACGGTGGGGCTCCTCGACGCCGATATCTGGGGTTTCTCGATACCGAGGATGCTCGGCGCCGAAGCCCGCATCGAGGCGGACGCAGACACCAGGCTCATGCGTCCGATCCGTATACACGGGATCGAGGTGGTCTCGACGGGGCTGATCGTCGAGTCGGAAGAGACGGCCCTCATGTGGCGCGGCCTCATGCTCTCCAAAGCCCTCGAACAGTTTCTCCAGCAGGTGGCGTGGAGCGAGCTCGACTATCTGGTGATCGATATGCCGCCCGGCACCGGCGATATCCAGATGGCCCTGTCCCGCCTGCTTCCCCAGGCAGAGATGGTGGTGGTCACCACTCCGCCCAAGAACGCCCAAAAGGTGGCCGTCCGGGTGGCCGACATGGCCCGCCGCTCAGCCATGCCGGTGGTGGGGGTCATAGAGAACATGTCCTATTTCGAGACGCCCGACGGCCGATGCTTCGAGCTGTTCGGTTCCGGCGGCGGCCGGGAGCTGGCCGATTCCATCGGCATTCCCTTGATCGGGCGTATCCCTCTCGATCCGGCGCTCGGCAGGGGCGCCGATGTGGGGGAACCGATCGTGGCCGCCGATCCGGATGGGCCCACCGCCGGGGTGTTCGCGGCGGCGGCCCGGCGGCTCGTCGAGCTGGTGCCGCCCGCCGACGCCGAGACCTGTACCGGCCGGATCGCCAAGATACTCGACGACCTGAGGTTGGCGCCGCCGCCGGGTTGATCGACTAACCGCAGAGCTCTCTTGCCAGGGGGGTGGGGTTGACGGCTTTCCCTCCGCCGGGGAGGAACTCCCAGTGCAGATGGGGGATGTAATCGGGTGAGTTGCCGGTGGTGCCCACGGTTCCGAGCATCTGGCCGACCTCCACTTCCTGGCCCACAGCGAGGTCCGGCGCCCAGCTGTCGAGGTGTGCGTAGTAGTAATCGTCGCCTTTGCGGTCTGTCAGCCAAACCGTGATCCCGCCTAGGCCGCCGTTGCGCATACGTTTCACCACGCCGGCGGCGACGGCCACCACCGGAGTGCCGCGAGCGGCCAAAAAGTCCACCCCTTCGTGGCGGCGCCCGCCGGAACGCGGGGCGCCCCAGGTGTCGGTGAAGGTATGGAAACCGTCCACCGGGCAGGTCATATCCGAGTCTGTCATGCCCTCGGGCTCTTGCTCGGGTTCCTGCTCGGGTTCGGGTTCCTGCTCGGGTTCGGGTTCCTGCTCGGGTTCGGGCTCTTGCTCGGGTTCGGGCTCTTGCTCGGGTTCGGGTTGGGGGGCGGGGGCGGTGGTGTCTGTTGTGATGAATTCGGTTGTGGTGGTGGTGGGTTCGGTTGTGGTGGTGGTGGGTTCGGTTGTGGTGGTGGTGGATTGGGTTGTGGTGGTGGTGGGTTCGGTTGTGGTGGTGGTGGATTGGGTTGTGGTGGTGGTGGATTGGGTTGTGGTGGTGGTGGATTGGGTTGTGGTGGTGGTGGATTGGGTTGTGGTGGTGGTGGGTTCGGTTGTGGTTGTGGCGGCGGCGGCTCGCTCCTCCTCTTGGCGCTGTTGGAGCAGGAGGTAGGCCGTCTGGCCCTCTTCGAGCCGTCTGTTCAGGTCGACGCCCACCTCTGCCAGGCGGGCCAGCGTCTGTTCTTGTGCGGCCTTCTCGACGCGTAGCTCGTCGGTGGCGGTTTCGAGCTGTCGGGTGAGTACTTCCAATCCGTTGAGCATGGCTCGATCCCGCAGTTGGATGTCGAGCAGGTACTCCGAGCGGGTGTCCAGGTCGGTGGGTGAAGCGGAGAGGAACAGGGAAGCCAGGTCGCTCTCCGCACCGTTCATGTAGAGGTTCACCGCCAGCTCGCGGACCTGGGAACGCAACGCCCGCAGCTCCACGCCGTAAGTTGCGATAGAGGATTGCAGCTGGTCGATCCGGGCTTGGAGCTCTACGTCCGCCGCCCAAGCCGCCTGGTACTCCGACGACAGATCCTGCGCCTCGGTTCGAAGGCGCTCCAGTTCCGCCCGGGCTCCGGCCAGATCGTCTTCGTCCGTTTGGGCTGCGGCGGGGGCGGTCCAGGAAACAGCCGCTATACACATCACGAGGACGGCGATGGACAACGGCGATCGTTGCCGGCCCGCCCCTCGTCGACCAGGCATTTCATTAGATGACCGCCGGGCCGCCGGTGTATTGCTCGGCGCCTTCCTAGGAAGATGCCGACCAATGACGATTGCTTTGGCCCGTCCCTCGCTGACCAGGCCTTTTATTGGTGACCGTCGGGCCGCCGGTGTATTGCTCGGCACCCTCCTAGATCGATCTTCCATGTCCTCGCCGGGTGTTCACTCGATGACGATGATACGGCGCTGAAGGATGCGGGACCCCAGCCGTCGCAGCGCCTCCCGCACGAAGGGAATCATGAGCAGGAAACCGACCGCATCGGTCAGGAATCCGGGGGTGAGGAGCAGGGCCCCTCCTATCAGCACCATCGCCCCATGCGCCAGCCGGCGGCCGGGCATGCGGCCGGCCTGTAGGTCTTCCCTCAAGCCGGTCCATACCGCCAGTCCCTGCATGCGGACCAGAAACGCCCCCGCCGCCGCCGTGATCACTATTCCCACCAACATCAGGCCGAGGCCGATCCGGTTCTGCACGTAGATGAACAGCAACAGCTCCAGGACCGGGACCACCAAGAACGCAGCAGCGAGGAAAGCTCCCATGGGGGCCAGCTTATCCTGCGGTGTCATCTACCCTGATCATTCGATGGACTATCTGCGCAGCCTCCCCTCCGTGGACGCGCTGGCGGGGCGGCTCACGGCCGAGACGGGGATCGGCCTTCCACCGGTGTTGGCCGCCGAGCTGGCCCGCCAGAGCATCGACGCAGCCCGCTCGGCCGCCCGCGACGGCAGGAGGCTGGATCCGGCGGCCATGGCGCGCCGGGAAGCGGAGCGCCTGTCCCGGACGAGGCTCCGGCGGGTGGTCAACGCCACCGGGGTGCTGCTCCATACCAACCTCGGCAGGGCGCCGCTTCATCCCGAGGCCGCTGCCGAAGCCCGCCGGGCGGCGCTCGGATACGGCAACCTCGAGTTCGACCTCACGGAGGGTCGGCGGGGGTCCAGAGGGGCCTATCTGTCCCGTCTGTTGGGCCGGCTGGCGGGGGCGGAGGCGGCGATGGTGGTGAACAACAACGCCGCCGCTCTCTTCCTCGCCCTCCATACCCTGGCGGCGGGCGGTTCGGTGCCGGTGTCCCGCGGCGAGCTGATCGAGATAGGGGGGTCGTACCGTCTGCCCGATCTCATGGCCGCTTCGGGCGCCCGGCTGGTCGAGGCGGGCACCACCAACCGCACCCGTATCTCCGACTATGAACGGGGCCTCGGTTCCGACACCCGGATGCTGCTCAAGGTACACCCTTCTAACTACCGCGTGGTGGGTTTCTCCGAAGACACGAGCCTGGAAGAGCTGGTCGAGCTGGGAGGCCGCCGGCGCCTGCCGGTGGTGTACGACGTGGGGAGCGGCCTGCTGGACGCAAGGGTTCCATGGATGGAGGGGCCGCCCCCTGTCTGGGTCGGCGGTGAACCCGGGGTGCGCCAAGCCTTGGCGGCGGGGGCCGACCTGGTCACCTTCTCCGGCGACAAGCTCTTCGGCGGATGCCAGGCGGGGGTGATCGTCGGCAAGGCCGGTCTGGTAGCCCGCCTGAAGGCTTCTCCGGTGGCGAGGGCGGTGCGGATCGACGGCCCGGCCATTGCGGCGCTCGGCCGGACCGCCGAGCTGTACGCCGAGGGGAGGAGCGGGGAGATTCCCTTCTGGCGCATGGCCGCTCTGCCGGTCGAACATCTCGAACAGCGGCTCGAGCAGATCGCACAGACGGCCGGGGCGCCCCCGAAGGTGCGAATGTCGGAGGCGATGATCGGGGCCGGATCGGTTCCCGGTATGACAATTCCGTCTCCCGCCCTGGTTTTCGAGGGGAGAGGAGAGGAGATGTGGCCCCGCCTGCTGGGGGTCGATCCGGCGGTCGTGGCCCGGCGGTCGGCCGGTGATCTGCTCCTCGATGTGAGGGCCGTCCCCGAGGAGGACGACGGCCGGGTGTCCGAAGCCCTCCGGCGCGTATGCCGGTCGTAGGCACCGGCGGCCACGTCGATCACGGCAAATCCACCCTGGTAAAGGCGCTCACGGGCCGCGACCCGGACCGCTGGGCCGAGGAGAAGGAGCGCGGCCTCACCATCGACCTGGGCTTCGCCTGGACCGAGCTGGACGGGCGGGAGGTCTCGTTCGTGGATGTCCCCGGCCACGAACGGTTCATGAAGAACATGCTGGCGGGCACCGGCGGGTTCGATGCGGCCCTCTTGGTGGTGGCCGCCGATGAGGGGTGGATGCCGCAGTCGGAGGAACACCTGGCGGTGCTGGATCTGCTCGGCATCCGTCACGGTGTCGCGGCCCTCACCAAGACCGACCGGGCAGATCGCGACTTGGTGGAGCTGGCCTACCTCGAGGTAGAGGAGCAGTTGGCCGGGACCACCCTCGAGGCCTGCCCGATCGCACCGGTGTCGGCGGTGACGGGAGAAGGGCTGACCGAGTTGCGGGCCGCCCTGGCGAGGGTCCTGGCGGAGGCGCCGGTCGATGTATCGGGCCGCACCCGGCTCTGGATAGACCGGGTTTTTCCGGTGTCGGGCGCCGGCACGGTGGTGACCGGAACCCTCGTAGGAGGGACCCTCTCGGTGGGTGACAGGGTGGAGCTGCTGCCCGGACGCTTCCCCGGACGGGTGCGTTCGCTGCAGGCCCACGAAGCCGAACGGGAAACGGTTCAGGCCGGAACCAGGACCGCGGCCGGGATCGCCGGGCTGGACCGCCGGGCGGTGTCCAGGGGGGCCATGCTCGGCAAACCGGGGGAGTGGGCGCCGAGCAGGCGTTTTCTGGCGGCGGTCCGGCCGGCCCGCTACGTGAAACGGCCCCTCTCCCGGCGGGGCGCCTACCAGCTTCATATGGGAAGCGGGGCTTGGCCGGTGCGCCTAGTGACGGCCGGGCCTCTAGGCGAGGAGGAGACGGCGGTGGTGCTGCGCACCGAGAGGCCGGCGCCGATCCAGATGGGCGACCGCTTCGTGCTTCGAGACGTGGGGAGGCGGTTGATCGTGGCTGGGGGGCGGGTGGTGGAGCCGATCGCTCCGCGCAAGGGCCGGGATGCCCGCCGGGCGGCTTCCCTGCTCTACCCGGTCCTGGACCGGAGCGCCGCACACCGGTCCGCAGCCCTTCTCGAGTGGAGGGGGAGCGAGCGGACCGAGGTCTTGTCCTCCCATTCCGGCGGAGGGTCGCCCGCAGGGGCGGTGTCTACCGGAGGGGTGCTCATGGCGCCCGGATACGCGGCCCGGCTGGCCGAGAAAGCGCTGCGTCTCACCGCCGCGTTCCATGCCGACAATCCGCTGCGGCCGGGGATTCCCAAGGCCAGCCTGGCCAGTCGCCTAGGGGTGGGCGTCGCGGTCCTGGCCTCGGTGCTGGACATAGCCGATGATCTGGAGCAGCGGGGGTCGGCGGTGGCGCAGAGGGGCTTTGCCGCCGTCTTCAGCGAAGCGGACGAGGCCGAATGGCGGCGGGTGCGGGAGGCCATCGAGGAGGCGGGGCACATGGTGCCCAGGCTCAAGGAGCTGGCCGTCGATCCCGAGCTGCTGCATGCCCTGGTTCGGGCAGGGCGCCTGGTCCGCGTCTCCGATGACCTGGTCTACCTTCCGGATCAACTAGAAGAGCTGAAGGGGCGTCTGGAAGAGCTGCCGCACCGCTTCACGGTGGCCGCCTTCCGTGACCTGACCGGATTGACCCGTAAATACGCGGTGCCCCTCTTGGAGTGGATGGACCGGTGCGGGACAACGATACGCATCGGCGACGAGCGCTCGATCGCCGCCCGGTCCTAGACCTGCTGAGCCTTTTTCGGCAGAACCGCCTGCACATCGGGTTGGAACAGGGGTTTCAGACGGTCAGCAGCTCCC
Source organism: uncultured Acidimicrobiia bacterium (assembly GCA_958295745.1). Taxonomy (GTDB): domain Bacteria; phylum Actinomycetota; class Acidimicrobiia; order Spongiisociales; family Spongiisociaceae; genus CATQHD01. Next base: position 1,994,889 of record OY282370.1, read on the forward strand.
TCCGCTCGGACTCGGTGTGGCCGCCCCAGATACCGTAGGGTTCCTTGATGCGGAGGGCGTACTCGAGGCACTCCCTCTTTACTGCGCAGGAGTTGCAGACCGCTCTGGCCCGGGTTTCCCTTCGTTCACGGTCGTCTTTGCGTTCGAAGGTGGTGGGGGGGAAGAAAAGATGTGAGAAGTTGTTGCGGCATCGGGCGTGCAGATGCCACGAGTCGTCATAGGTCACGGTGGACCGCCTCCATACTCCGCCTGAAGTTGTTCCCATTACAAACTACCACCGGAGACCTGCCGCGGGGAGGGGTAATCGGGCGATTTCTTCGACGTTTTTTGGCGTTCCGACGGGCCGACGGCAGTCGTCATCGTTCAGCACCCTCCGAGGGAGGGCCGGAAGGTTCCGGGGATTCCCCGGCTGGTTCGACTTCCAGAATCAGGCCGTCCAGCCCCCGGACCACCACCGGATCCCCGGGGCCGAGATGCACTTCCCGGTGGGCGGTTGCCTTCCAGCGGGCGCCGTCTACTTCTGCCGTCCCGTCGGGGTCGAAGACGGTGACCGCCTTTCCATGTCGTCCCACGAGGTGGTTCCGGCCGATCGTGGGCGTGGAGAAGCGGGCCCGGGCCACCGTCCGCATCCCCAGCATGTAGAAGGCGGCCACGGAGACGACGACCGCCAGTATTACCCCCCAGGAGGGGACGATCTGAGGGGCGGCGTCGGTGAAATACAGGCCGCCCAGCATCATGGAGGCGGCGCCGACCGCGGTGAGAGGTCCGCTGCGCCCCCGCTGGAAGTCCGCAGTCAGCAGCCAGATGCCCGCCAGGGCGGCCGCCGCCGCCCAGCCCCGCAGCGGGAGGACGGTGAGGCCGTAGCCGCCGATCAGCAAGCAGACCGCCGCTACGGCAGCGGCTATTCCGGGGCCGAGGGCGTAGAACTCGAAGACCGCCACCGCCAGCCCGATCATCAGGAAGAAGAAGGCCGCCTCCGCTCCGGTGGCGCTCCGCAGCAGCCGCACTCCGATGTTGGGCTCCGAGAACAGGGTGTCCACCGCCGCGATGCCGTTTTCCGTGTAGCGGACGGTGTGAAGGACGGTCATGGCGCCCCGGACCGGGATTATCCGTCCGTCCATCTCTACCAGGAGGTTGTTGATCGACGGCGCCACTATGTCCACCAAGCCGTCGATGGGTTCGGTGACGGTGACCGTCCGGTCGGCGTAATCGGCTGGCGGACCGTCCGGTCCGGGTGCGGATGTCGATCCGGCCACCGCGGGAAGGGCGTACCCCAATTCGACCCCGGGCGCGGCGGCCTTGATAGGGGCGGCCGCCAAGAGGTGGAGGGCGCCTCCGTACGCCGTGGCCGGGGCGGGTCCCACCCAGACCGCCAGCGGCAGAGGGGGGTCGGCGATGCGGCCGGCCAAGTGGTGGACCCTATCCGACAGGGCGGCTCGGGAGTCCAGCTGGATTATGGCCGCCGATGCACCCCCCGCCGCGGCGGCGTCGATGCGGTCGGAAACGAAGCCGACCGCCCACCGGTCGAGGTTCCCCTCGACGGCGATGATCTCGATGTGTCCGCCTTCTTCGTTAGCGGCCGCCTCTCCGCACGCCGTTGCGAGGAGCGGGGTCATGAGGACGAGGAGAAAGAAGATGCGCAACTTCACGACATCGGGGATGTTAACCCCGATTGTTCACGAGGCCGGGGCGGGGGAGATGCGTGCGGGGGTGGTCTTCTGACCTGAGGTGATCGATGTGAACAGGGGTATTCGTGGTCGGGAGGCGCCGCCCATCGGGTGAATGGAGATCGGAGCAGCCGGGTGGGGTGCCAGAGACGGCGGCGGCGGGTTGCTCGGCGGAGCGGCTACAGTTGCGGCTGTGAAGGTGTTAGTGGTGTCTGACGCTTCGTGGGTGCGAAACCAGATCAGGGCCGCCCTCAGCGGGCCGAGCGAGATAATCGAGGTCTCCGACCCTTACGAGGCCGAGGCGGCGGCGGAATCCGCGGGCGCGGTCATCATCGACATGCAGGTCGGTTCGATGGGCGGTATGGCCTTGACCCGCGCCGTGAAGGGGGTTCTTCCCGAGGGCGCGCCAATCGTCCTGTTGCTGGACCGCCGGGCCGATCAGTTCATCGCCAAGCGAGCCGGGGCCGATGCCTGGCTGCTCAAACCCTTCAACGCCCAGGCCTTGCGGTCGGTGCTGGCCTCCGTCCTGCCGGTAGGGGCGGAAGGCTGAACGACCGTACCGGTACCTCGGTGTCTTCATGAGCCTGTCCGTTCGGATGTTGCTATTGGCGGTGTTCGGTATCTGTCTGCTGTCGTCCGGTTTCCTGTCCGGCAGCGAAACCGCTTTCACGGCCCAACCGAAGGAACGCCTCCCGCAGCTGGCCGAGACCGGGCGGCGGGGGCGCCGTCTGGAAGGTCTGGTCAATGATCTGGAAGGCTCGCTCGGCACCATTCTCGTCGCCAACAACTTCGTAAACATCCTGGCTACCTCGGTGGCCGCCCTCTTGGCGATCGGCTTGGTGGGAGAAGGCCTGGGGACCGTTCTTTCCACCGTGGTGGTGACCGTCCTCGTGCTGGTGATCGGTGAGGTGACCCCCAAGATGCTGGCTGCCCGCCACCCCGAGAAGTACGGGATGGCGGCCGCCACACCCGTCTGGATGCTGGGGGTGGTGCTGCGGCCCGTCTCACGGTTGTTCACGGGCGTGGGCAGGAGCATCATCCGACTGTTCCGGATCCCGCCCTCCGATTACCAGGTGGTGACTCTGGCCGACGTCCGGGCGCTGGCCATCCTCGGTGAACGGAGCGGAGAGATCGAGTCGGGGGAGAGGGAGATCATCGAGCGGTTGTTCGAAACCGCCGACCAGCCGGTCCGGGATGTGATGACTCCCCGGGTGGACATAGTCACCCTCACCGCGCCGGTCACCGCCGCTGCGGTGCGTGCGGCGGTTGCGGACACGGCCCATTCCCGGTTCCCGGTGGTGAGCGAGGAGGGGAACCTGGATTCCATCCGCGGGATCCTCTACACCAAGGATGTGCTCAGCCGGGAGCGCGGGCTGTCCGACGGGGAGATACTGCCCCTGCTGCGGACCCCCCATTACGTCCCGGAGAGCGCCGCGGTGATAAGGGTGCTCAACGACCTGAGATCTCTCCGCACCGGGATAGCGGTGGTAATGGACGAGCACGGCGGCTTGGAAGGCCTGGTGACGGTCAAGGACCTGGTGGGTGAGCTGGTGGGGCAGCTCCAGGACGAATACGACCCCCGGGTGCCGATGACCCTGCCGGTAGGCCCCGACGCCTGGCTGGCCGACGGGCGCACCCCGATCGACGAGTTCGAGGCAGCCACCGGCGCGGCGGTCGAGGACGGGCCCTACTCCACGGTGGCCGGGCTGTTCCTATACCAATCGGGCCATATACCGGCGGCGGGGGACAGTGTGGAATACGGGGCCTTGACGCTCACGGTGCTGGCCATGGACCGCCGCCAGATCGCCATGCTCAGGGTGCGGCGTCATCGGGGAGGTGAAGTCCCGGCCGAATCGGGGTAGACTGCCGAGAGACGGGCAGTGGCGCAGCTTGGCAGCGCGCTTCGTTCGGGACGAAGAGGTCGCGGGTTCAAATCCCGCCTGCCCGACCTGTATACAAGCCTGCTACCAGCGGGTTCCCTCGCCGGTGACCGCTTCGACGGGCAGGGCGATCGGGTAGCGGTTGCGGATCCATTCGTCCTGGCGGCGGCTGATGTGGGTGGGGAAGTGGGTGCGCATCACCCCTTGCACGTAGTCGTGGGCCCGCTCGGCGGCGTTGGTGCTGCCCAGGTCCTTCCAGTCGTCGGGGTTGTTGCGGTCCCCGATCACCGGGTACACGTATTCTCTCTGCATGAGGTGGAGGGTCTGAGCGTTTCCGAGGAAGTGGCCCGGACCCGAGATGGTGTCGCGGATCACCTGGGCTGAGAGGGTGTAGTCGTCGATGTCGATGCCTCGGATGGTCCGGTTGGCGGCCCCCAGCATGTCGTTGTCGATCACGAGCGCCTCCAGGGAGCAGGCCAGCAGCGAGGCCAGCATCCCCGCCGATTCGTAGACCACGTTGGCGCCGGCCTGTCCGGCCAGCACGGTGGTGATGCCCTTCTCGTAGCCGGCCTGGTTGTCGGGGAGCTTCGAGTCGGCCATCCCCGCCGCCACGCCGGAGGGCAGGCCCAGCCAGTTGACCACCTGGGCGGCCGCCGCATTCAATACCGCCTCTTCGCCCGATCCGCCGCTCATGGCGCCGGTGCGCAGGTCCGACACGAACGGCCACATACCCATCACGCACGGATGTCCGGGGCTGATCAGGTTCACGCTGGTGAGGCCGGCCAGGCATTCGGCCAAGGCCTGGACCAGCGCCCCCCCGAGGGCGGCGGGGGAGGTGGCGCCCGCCTGTCCGGCGGAGAGGAGGTTGATGGGCATGCCCCTCTCGATCTGGGCCGTCATGCACTCGGCGGATTCGTAGGCGAAGCGGAGGGGCGGCACCACGAAGGTGTTGTTGGCGCAGACGAAGGGCCGCCGACGGAACTCTCCTTCCCCGCCCAGCACGTAGTCGTACATGTCCACCACCTCATGGACGTGTTCGGGCCGGAAGAAGGAGGTTCCCTGGGGTTTGTCGGTGCCCATCATCACGGCGTAGGCCGAGTTGATGTCCACTTCACGGGAGGACTCCACATCCCGGGTCACGATGGTCCGCACGAAGATGTGGATGTGCTCCAGGGTGTCTACCAGGCGGGACACGTCGTAGAGGTCGGCCGTGGTCGAGGGGCGAAATTCCCGGTTGTGGTAGTCCAGCATCAGGACCGCCGCCCCCGCCGTGCTGAAATGCACCTTCTGGTCGGCCAGATCTACGCTCTTGTCCTCGTCGATCCCGTGCCAGACCCAGGACTTGGCGGCCGTTTCCTCCACCACCCGCTCGACCACGGCCCTGGGGTAATGGAGCCGGCCGTCGTCGTCCATATGCCCGCCGGCCGCGGTGACCGCCTCTACGAACTCGGGGATCGGATCCCCCATCCCCACCTCGTCGATCAACCCGAGCGCTGTTTCGTAGACCTGCTGCATGTCGGATTCGGTGAGCGGGGTGAAGGCGCCCCCCTTCGTGCCGGGGCGGACGGCGCGTTCCTCTTTGGAGGGGCCCGCCGCCCGCGCCGCCACCCGGGCGGCTCGTCCTCCTGCTCTCCGGCGGCGAGACATATCAGGCCCTCGGTCTCGAGTTCTGCGGATCCCAGACCGCTTCCGCCAGTACGGTGGCGGTTCGGCGGCGGTCCATCACCCCGACCCCGAAGGTGCTGCCGGGGGCTTCGAAAGCCGGGTCGACGTAGGCGAACAGGATGCTCCGGCCCACCGAGTGCGCCCATGTCCCGCTGGTGGTGATCCCCATGATGCGGTCTCCGTCGTAGGTCGGCTCGTTGCCCAGGCAGTCGGCGTCGCCTTCGTCGAGCTCGGCGTAGACCAGGACCATGCTGAGCGGCGCCTCCTGGTCCCGCCGGGCGACGGCCGCCTCTTTGCCCTGGAAGTCCTTTCGGTAGTCCACGAAACGGCCCAGGCGGGCCTCGACGGGGGTGATCTCGGTGGTGAGCTCGGACCCGAACGCCTTGTAGGCCTTCTCGATGCGCATTACGTTCATGGCCCGACTCCCGAAATCCACTATACCGTGCGGAGCGCCGGATTCCTGGAGAGCTTCGTAGACCTCCACCAAGCGCTCCAGGGGCAGGTGCAGCTCCCAACCCAGCTCCCCGACGTAGGAGACCCGCAGGGCGATGCATGGGACGCCGGCCACCTCGATTTCCCGGCCGGTCAGCCACCGGAAGCTCCCGTTGGACAGGTCGGCGTCGGTGAGAGGGGCCAGCACCTCCCGGGCGCGGGGCCCGGTCACCGCCAGGATGCCGGTCCGGTCGGTGACATCCGCCACCGTCACATCTTCCCCTTCCCGGATGTGGGAGATGAGCCAGTCCAAGTCGTGCTGCTGGCCGACCACGGCGGAGTTCAGGTAGAAGCGGTCGGCGGACAGGCGGGTGATGGTCATCTCGGTCTCGATCCCGCCCAGCGAGGTGAGCATGTGCACCAGCCTCATCCCCCCGTCCCGGGCCGGGAGCCGGTTGGCAGACAGGCGGTCGAGCAGGGCGGCGGCCTCGGCCCCGGCCACTTCGAACTTGGCGAAGGCGGTCAGGTCGGCCACCCCCGCCCGTTCCCGGATCGCCCTCACCTCCCTTCCCACCTCGTCGTGGGCCGATGAGCGCCGGAAGGAGTAGACCTCGGGGTCGGGGGAGAAGTACATGGCCCGTTCCCAGCCCCATACCTCCTGCCAGCGGGCCCCCTTGGCGTCGAGGATGTCGTAGAGGGGGGTCTTCTTCTGGGGGCGCCCGGCGTCCCGGTACTCGTTGGGCATCCGCACCTGGTACATCTCGTGGAACTCGTCGATCGACCGCTCGTGCGTGTAGCGGCCGGGGGCGTAGGGGCCGAAGCGGCGGGGGTCCATCGAAGCCACGTTGATCTCGGTCTGGCCGTGCACCATCCACTGGGCCAGGTACTTGCCGGCCCCCGGCCCCTGGGTGATCCCGATGGAGGCGCCCGCGCAGTACCAGTAGTTGCGCAGGCCGGGCGCCGGCCCCATCAGGTAGCCGGCGTCGGGGGTGTGGGTGATCGGCCCTGAGACGACCTGCTTGATGCCGGCCCCGGCGAAGCAGGGGAGCCTCTGTGCGGCTAGGTCGAGCCAGGGAAGGAGGCGGTCCAGCTCCACCGGGGTGAGGTGGAAGGTCAGGTCCCAGTCGATCCCCTCCACGCCGTACTCCTTGGCGTCCGCTCGTTCGTACGGCCCGATGACCAGACCGTCGTGTTCCTGCCGGTAGTAGCAGGAGGCCCGAGGGTCGCGCACCACGGGGTGCTCGGTCTCCAGCGCCGCCACCTCCTCGATCCGCTCGGTGACCAGGTATTGGTGGATCACCGACTCGATGGGAACCTCCAGTCCCACCATGGCGCCCAGCTGGGGGGTGTAGGAGCCGGCCGCGTTGACCACGTGCTCGGCCACGATGCGGCCCTTCTCGGTTATGACCTCCCAGCGCCCGTCGGGAAGCTGGTTCATGTCGGTCACCCGGTTCTTGCGGCTGATCTCGGCGCCCAGCCGGCGGGCCCCGACCGCCATGGTGTTGGTGGCGGCGGAGGGGTCGGTCCATCCGTCGCCCGGGGTCCATATACCCATCTTTACGTCCGGCTTCACCTCGAGGAGGGGCGCTACCTCGGTTATCTCCGCCGGGCTCAGGAGATGGCTCTCCACCCCGATCGATTCCAGCATCCCCTTCACGTAGTGGAACCAGTCCACCTCTTCGTCTTTGCGGGCCAAGCGGACCGCCCCGCATCCGTGCCAGCCCGAATGCATCCCGGTTTCCTGTTCGATGACCTTGTACAGGTCGGCGGTGTCGCGGTGGACCTTGGCCGTGTTGAGGTCGCCGATGAAGTGGGGTATCAGGCCGGCGGCGTGCCAAGTGGAGCCTGAGGTCAGCTCGTCTTTCTCGATGAGGACGGTGTCGGTCCAGCCTTCATGGGCCAGGAAATACAGGAGCCCGACGCCCATGGCGCCGCCGCCCACGATCGCAACCCGCGTTTCTTCCCGCACTGCACCCTTCCCGAGGCTTTCCGGGTACCGCCGACGTCTACCCCGGCAACGGGTGACGCTCGGCCAGTGCCAGGATACACACCGAAACCACGATGAAAGAACAGATCTAGATGTTGTTGATCAGGATTGCCACCACGCCGATGGTGGCGGCGTGCCCCGCTACTATCGCTCCGAACAGCCAGTAGGTGGCGGCGGCGAGTCGGCGGCCTAAGGCGGCGCCCTGTTGTTCGATCTTGGTGTTCTGTTGTTCGATTTTGGTGTTGTGTTCTTCGATGGCGATGCGGAAGTCGGCGCCTTGTTGTTCGATTTTGGTGTTTTGCCGTTCGATGGCAAGGAGTATCTCGGAGAAGGCTTGGGAGATCTCCAACCGGAGTTCGGCCTTCATCTCATCGATCTTGGCGTCCACCAGAGCTTCTGTCACAGTCGTCACACCGGTCTACTTCCGGGGTCTCCCCAACGGTAGCGTATGGCCCCGGAAACACAACGGGAACACAATTCAAGGAAGGCCCCGCGTCGGCTTTCGGGCCTCCCTTGCCTACAGCTTGGTCAACAGGTATTGGGCGGCCATCAGATCGAGGTGGCCGCCGCCTCCGTTCTTGAAGAAGGTGATGTCGTCCTCGCTCGTCCGGCCCGGCACGGTGTCTGCGGCCAGCTGGTAGTGGTCGCCGAGTACGTCCGAGTCGTCGATGATTCCGGCTTCCATCGGGATCCTGATCTCGCCGGTATGGAAGGCCGATTGGCGTGAGTCTACGAATATCCGGGATCGCGACACGGCGTCGTCGTCGGCTTCCCGCATGTGCGGTAGATAGGCGCCTACCAGGTCGAGGTGGGCGCCGGGGCGCAGCCACCGTCCCCGGATCAGCGGTCCCGCCGTCATCGTGGCGCAGGACACGATGTCCGCCGATTCGACCGCCTTCCTCAGGTCGGTGCTCACCACCGCCGCCGCATCGGTGAGTCCGGCGGCCAAGGCTTCGGCCCGGGCGGTGGTGCGGTTCCAGATCGTGACCCGTTCTATGGAAGGACAGGCAGTCATATGGGCTCGTATCAGATGCGGCGCCATGGCCCCGGCGCCCACCATGAGCAGCTCGGCGGCCCCGGTCCGGGCCAGACGCCGCGATCCCAGGGCCGAGTCACAGGCGGTCTTGAACCAGGTGATGGCGTTTCCGACGATCACGGCCTGCTCCTCGCCGGTGATGGGATCGAAGACAACGTAGACGGTTTGAACGGAGGGGAGATCGGTGTTGCCGGGGAAGATCGTGGCCAGCTTGACGCCCAGACCCGTTCCGGACGCGAACCCGACCCGGGCCAGCAAGCCGTTGCCGGTGTCGTCGGGCGTGTACATATCGCTGACCCGGGCCGGAGGCAGGCGATGCCGGGCCTCGAAGAAATCGATGAGCGGCCCGTAGTCGAACAGCTCCATGGCGTCTCGATGAGACACGACCTGCATGGTCGTTCATGCTAGATGGGCAGCTCCGAGTGTCGTTACTTCGACCTCCACCCGGCTCGGGTCTACCTCGGTGAGTTCGGCGATCACCTCGCGGGCGGGCGGTTCGACTTTGGTGAGGCGGCGGGCCTGGGAGACGCCGAGCATGTTTGCGGGAAGACCCTCGGTGATCTCTATAGACCACCACGGCGGGTCGTAGAGCGCGACGGCCTTGTAGGTCATGATCCCTCCGGCAGGTGATTCCGAAGGCCCCTGCCGCATTCCCGGCGGGAAGGAGTCCCCCTCACGCCGAGAGCTTGGCGGCCGAGATGAGTTGGCTCACCCGTTGGTGGGAGATGCCGAGCAGTTTTGCAACTTCCTGCATGGTGAAGCCTTCGTTGCGGGCGGCCATCGCGACTCGGCGTCTGCACTCGGCGGCGGCGCTGATCGATTCCTGCGCCTTGGTTTCTGCCTCGGCGAGCGCTTCTTGGGCGGCTGCGACCGGTTCGGGCATCCGGATCGTTACTTCGACCTTCACCCGGCTCGGGTCTACCTCGGTGAGTTCGGCGATGACCTCGCGGGCGGTCGGTTCGACTTCGGTGAGGCGGCGGGCCTGGGTATGGGCGAACATGTGGTCGGGGAGCCCTTCGGTGACGCTGATCGACCACCCTGGCGGGTCGTGGAGTGCGACGGCCTTGTAGGTCATGATCCCTCCGGCAGGTGGGTCTAGGCAGACAGGGTAATCGGGCGTGGGTCGGTCTACGGCGCCGGCTGCGGACTATCGGGAGGTTGCTCATCCGGTGTTGCGCATGCCCGCCGCGATGCCGTTGATGGTCAGGAGCAACCCGCGCCGGTACTTCTCCGGGTCTCCGGCCCTGGACCGTTTCAGCAGCTCGACCTGCAGCATGTTCAGAGGGTCCAGGTAGGTGTCCCGCACCGCCAGGCTGCGCCGCAGGAGCGGGCGGTCCGCCAGCAGCTCCGCCTTGGTGATCCGCCGGAGGGCGGCGGTCGTGCGGTCGTATTCCTCGGCGATCATCTCGAACATGCCGCGGTGCTCGACGGGCGCCAGGTTGTCGACGTAGTGGCGGGCGATCGACAGGTCGGTCTTGGCCAGGGTCATCTCCACATTGGAGACGAAGTTCCGAAAGAAGGACCACTCCCGGTACATCCGGGCCAGCTCGCCCTCCGATCCGTCCGCGCACACCGCCTCGATGCCGCTGCCCACCCCGTACCAGCCGGGGACGATCTGGCGGGACTGCGTCCAGCCGAACACCCATGGGATGGCCCGCAGGTTGGCGATGCCGGTGTCCTGCTCGCTGCGCCGGGCGGGGCGGGAGCCGATGTTGAGCAGGCTCAGCTCCTCCACGGGGGTGGAGGAGCTGAAGTACACGTCCATACCCGGTTCCTCGACGAAGCGCCGGTAGACGCGGTAGGAGGATTCCGACAGGAGATCCATCACTTCGTACCACCGCCGGACGTCCTCGACGGCGTGGCTGGGGGTGCGGCGGGCCAGAGATGCTTCCACCAGCGCCGACAGGGCCAGCTCCAGGTTCTGGGAGGCGAGGCCCGGCATGCCGTATTTCTCGGCGATCACCTCTCCCTGTTCGGTGAGTTTTATGACCCCGTCGAGGGCCCCGTACGGCTGGCCGAGGATGGAGGCGTGGGTGGGGCCGCCGCCCCGTCCTATCGTTCCGCCCCGTCCGTGGAACACTTCGATGCGTATGCCGGTCTTGTGCGCCGCATCCCGGATGGTCAGCAGCGCTTTGTGTATCTCCCATTGCGAGGTGGCGATCCCCCCGTCCTTGTTGGAGTCCGAGTATCCGACCATCACCTCCTGGATGCCGCCGCGGAGATCCAGGAGCCGGCGGTAGGAGGGGACCGCGAACAGGTCTTCGAGGACGGCGCCGATGCTCCGCAGGTCGTCGATGGTCTCGAACAGGGGGACGAAGCCGAGGCGGGCCACTCCCCGGGCCGGATCCACCAGCCCCACCTCGCGGGCCAACACCACCGGGGCGAGGATGTCGTCCACTCCCTGGGTCATCGAGATGATGTACGAGTCTGTCGCCTGGTCCCCGTGTTCGTCGAGGAGTTCCCGCAGCAACTCGAACAGGCCTATCGTCTCGTCGCCGGCGGTGCTCCCCGGCGGGGCCAACGGCCGGGCGCCGGACAGCTCACCGACGAGGAATCCGGTCCGCCCGTCACGGTCGAGGCCGGCGTAGTCGATGTCGAGATGCGCCGTGAGGGCGGTTACAGCTCCATGGTGGTGGTCCGTGTGCTGGCGGATGTCGAGCGCCGCTAGGTGGAAGCCGATGGCGGCGGTCAGGCTCATGGTGCGGGCCAGCCGACCCCGGGCCAGGACCAGGCCGCGGTTCTCGCTCAGCGAGGCGTGGAAGACGGCTAGGTCGTCGAGGAGTTCCTGCGGGGAGGCGTAGGCGCCGGGGCCGCCGTCTCTCGTCTCGATGAGGCGTCGGTGGACGATCGCCAGACCGCGGCGGTAGGGCTCCCGGTCTTTGGCGGTCTCCGGCAGGCCGCCGCAGACCTCCCGATGCCGGTCGATGAAGGCGGCGAGCTCGCGGGAGGCGCCGGTCACCTTCGAGCTCATGCTCAGCTCGGCGCCCAAGCCGTTCACCTCGGCGATGAGGATGTCGAGAGCCGTCCTGCGTTGCTGGGCAAGGACCGTCCGGGTCGTTTCCGGTGTGACGTAGGGGTTTCCGTCCCGGTCGCCGCCCACCCATGATCCGAATCGGATCGGGCCGTGATCGACGGCCGGTTCGCCGCCTACCGTCCGCACCGCGGCGGCTATGTCGTCCAGCAACCCGGGCAGGGCCTCCCTGATCGTCTGCTCCAGGTAGTGGCGGACGGAACGGGCCTCGTCGATCGGGGTGGGCCGCTCGGAACGGATCTCGTCGGTCTGCCATATCGCTTCGATGAGCTCGTCCACCCGCCGGTCGATGCGCGCCCGGCCCGTCGGCGAGGTGCGGGGGTTGCTCCGCTCGGCGGTGGCCTGGGCGATGGCGGCCAGTTTTTCGAGGATGGTGCGCCTAGTGGCCTCGGTCGGGTGGGCGGTGAAGACCGGTTTGAGCACCGCCCGGTTGACGAGGGAGACCGCTTCTGCGGAAGGTATCCCCGATTCGACCAGTGAGATCAGGGTTTCCTCGAAACGCTTCTCCGATGCGGCGTCCTCGATGTACCGGTCCTCCACCCGATGGACCTGCTCGGTCACGTTGGCGAGATGGAAGTAGAGGGTGAAGGCCCTCACCAGCCGGATGGCCTGCTCCACGTCCACGCCTTGGAGAAGCTCGGTGAGCTCGCGGGACACCCCGGCCTGCGCCAGTCGCAGCCGGCGTGAGAGGATACGTACCTGTTCGACCGAATCGATCAGCTCCCGGCCGTGCTGGCGGACCAACGCGGTGCCCAACTGCTGCCCGAGCCGCCTGATGTCCGCCCGCAGATCGGCGTCCACCGCTTCCAGCGGGTCCGCTCCGGACGCATCCATGGTCCTGTCGCCCCAGATTGTCACATGGGCAAAGGTACTCCCCACCGCCGGTCCTTACCAACCGTATCGGGTATGGGTGCGAAAATCTGAGCAACCGCTTCAGGCCAGATAGAACACCGTGAGCGGGGCCGCATCGACGACTCGTGCCGCCCAACCCACCCCTCCATCCATGAATAATTGGGGTTAATAATCTACGAAGTAGGGGTCGTAGTAGCCCCAGCAGGCGGCGGTGCCGTCGGTGTGTATCCCGCATTTGTGATTCGAGCCGGCTGTGATGGCGGTGAAGGTGCCAGCCATCCGGTACGGTTCAGTCTGCTCGGGGTAGCCCCAGTAGCCTCCCCGGTAGCCCCAGCAGGTGAGGTCGCCGTTGGTGCGTATTCCACATGTGTGATTCGAGCTTGCGGCGATGGAAGTGAAGGCGCCGGTCGGCAGGGCCGCTTGCCCGGAGTAGCCCCAGCAGGTGAGGTTGCCGTTGGTGCGTATTCCGCATGAGCGTCCGGCCTCTCGGTATTTGATCGGCTCGTATTCCTCGACGGCGGTAGCGACGGCGATGGTGGTGAAGGTGCCGGTTGGTGGGTTTGCTTGTCCGTTGTCGTTGTTGCCCCAGCAGGCGAGGTTGCCGTTGGTGCGTATTGCGCATGAGTGGTGTTCGGCGGTGGCGATGGTGGTGAAGGTGCCGGTTGGTGGGTTTGCTTGTCCGTTGTCGTTGTTGCCCCAGCAGGCGAGGTTGCCGTTGGTGCGTATTGCGCATGAGTGGTGTTCGGCGGTGGCGATGGTGGTGAAGGTGCCGGTTGGTGGGTTTGCTTGTCCGTTGTCGTTGTTGCCCGAGCAGATGAGGGTGTTGTTGGTGCGTATTGCGCATGTGTGACGTCCGCTGGTGGCGATAGCGGTGAGGATGCCGGTTGGTGGTGGGTTTGCCTGTCCGTATTCGTTGCCGCCCCAGCAGGTGATGGTGTTGTCGGTGCGTATTCCGCATGTATGGTGTCCGCCGGCGGCAAGGCTGTTGAAGGTGCCGGTTGGTGGGTTTGCTTGTCCGTTGTCGTTGTTGCCCGAGCAGGTGATGGTGTTGTCGGTTCTTATGCCGCATGTGTGATATTGGCCGACAGCGATGGTGGTGAAGGTGCCGGTTGGTGGGTTTGTCTGTCCGTTCCAGCAGGTTACGGCGCCGTTGGTGCGTATCCCGCAGAAGAGTCCGTCGGAGAGTCCGCCGGTGCTGTCTATGGCGGTGAAGGCGCCGGTTGGTGGACTGTAGGAGTCCGGGCTGCCCCAGCAGGCGAGGGTGTTGTCGGTGCGTATTGCGCATGTGTGAAGTCCGTCGGTGGCGATGTTGTTGAAGGCGCCGGTTGGTGGGTCCGTCTGTCTGTATTCCTTGTTGCCCCAGCAGGTGACGGCGCCGTTGGTTCTTATGCCGCAAGAAAGTTGGAATATTTTGCCGGTGTGTCCGCCGGCGGTGATAGCGGTGAAGGTGCCGGTTGGTGGGTCCGCCTGTCCGTATGCGTTGTTGCCCCAGCAGGCGATGGTGTTGTCGGTGCGTATTCCGCATGTGTGAATCCAGCCGGCGTCGATGGCGGCGAAGGTGCCGGTTGGCAGGTCCGCCTGGTTGTGGTAGCCCCAGCAGGTGACGGTGCCGTCGGTGCGTATTGCGCATGTGTGATCATGGCCGGCGGTGATGGCGGTGAACCCGGGTTCGGGTTGCGGAGCGGTGGTGGTCGGGGTTTCTGGTCGTGCTACCAGGTCGAGCGCCCGGGCCAAAAAAGCGGCCATCTGCCCGCGGGTTACTGTCTGGTCGGGGCAGTACCGTCCTCCGCCGCATCCCGCGGTGATGCGGGCGGCCGCCAGCGCGTCGATGGCGGCGGTGTGGCTATGACCCGTGGTGTCGGTGAATCCGGCCGGTTCTCCGGGCTCTAGGTTGAAGGCGCGGGCCAGAAAGGCGGCCATCTGCCCGCGGGTTACTGTCTGGTCGGGGCAGTAGCGCGCCGGGTTGGTGGAGCATCCCTGGGCGATGTCCAGTTCGGTTAGGCGTTCCACATAGGGCGTCCACCAAATGGCGCCGTCCAGGTCGGCGAAACGCGTGGCCGACTCCGAGGGTGTTTCGTCCTTGGCTCGGACTATCCATACTCCCATCACCCAACGCAGGAACGGCTCATCGGGACAGATCTTCCCTTCGCCGCATTCGGTGCCCGCCAGGATCCCCTCGGCGGCCAAGGCATCGATGGCCGATTCATGCACCGTGCCGCCGTCGTCGTTGAACCCGTTCTGCGCCGCGGCGTTGCCTGCCAACACGAACAAACCCGCGGCGGCCGCGAAAACTATCCAGAGAAGACGGCCGCCCGAATCGCTCATAATCACATTGAGAGGATACACGGATAGGTGCTCATCTGGGGAATGCTGCTTGCGACGATTGACGAGCCCACAACAAAGTTGCGGTCGCCTATTAGCGCTCCCTCTTAGGCCGCGGACCTGCCCATGGACGGCGCTCCTTTCCCGTGTTCGGGTGGCTGGTTTGGTCAGGCGGCGGCGAGGGCTTCAGCGATCCACGCGTCGACTTGCTCTTGGTTGTCTGCTATCCACCGAGTGACGAGGTCGCCGATGTCTGCTCCGTTGTCCTGTTCGACGATCTGGAGGGATACGTCCACGACGTTCAGCTTCACGACCTCGAGCAACTTGGCGGCGGCCGGGTTATCGGCCAGGAAGTCATGGCGGGCGGACGCTATGACGTCGGCGGCCGCCCAGCCGATCCGGCAGGTTCCCTGCGTTTCGGCGTCGGGGCAGGCTTTGGGTCCGATCGCAGCCGTACCGGGTCTCTGGTCCCACCCTTCACCGCCCTCTCGTCCTAGGGGGTTGGAATCGTCGATGACTTCTTCGACCCCTGCCCAGACGACGTTGTCGCCCGGGCGGAGTTGGGTTATGTGGGAGCTCGGAGTCCATATATAGATGACCATCGGCTCCCGGGCGCCTGCCTTGGCGATGGCCTCGGCGACCATGGCGTCGTAGCCGGCTACTACCTGGCGGATGTTCTCCCAGCCCGAGAAGGCGATCTGGCTCTCGATGATGTCGTCGCAGGTCCAGCTCTCCGGGCATCCGTATATGTCGGCTATGCCGTTGCCGGGGTCGGCGTCTTCGGCGTCGTATGCGGCGATAGCGTCGGGGTTGTTGTTGAGATCGTCCAGCGTCCTGATCCCGTACTCCTCGGCGAAGGACTTGGTCATCAGGTATCCCTGCAAGCCTCCCGCGGCCAGCAGCCCGCCGACCCGCCCGACATGGTCACCTACCCGGGAGCCGTCCGGCATTTCGGCTTTGAGCCAGCTGTTGTGATTCGGGTACCAGCTGTTCACCCAGAAGTCGGCGTCGCCTTGGGCCATCGCCAGGTAGGCCAGCGCCGGTCCCAGCTCGAGCTCGGCCGGGTCGCTCACCTCGTATCCGAGCATCTGCATGAGCCGGCGTACCAGCTCGGCCTGGAAATAGCCGGTCGTCCAGTTGGCGCGGGCCATCACGACGCTGACGCCCTCGCCCGGGAGCATCTCCTCCGTCATGGCGGTGGTCGTCGTGGCCGGCGGGGCTGTGGTGGTGGGCGCCGCAGTAGTGGCGGCTTGGGTGGTTGTCGTCGATCCGCCTCCGCAGGCCGCCGCCGACAGAGCGAACAACGCCAACACCGCGATGATCCTCTTGCAGGATCCCAAAGATTCGGATCTGCCATCCACCCCAACACGCCGGTCGATCAGGGTCGATGGCCGTGTTGTCAGGCGGCGGCGAGGGCTTCCGCGATCCATGCGTCGACTTGCTCTTGGTTGTTGGCGATCCACCGGGTGGCGAGGACGCCGATGTCTGCTCCGTTGTACTGTTCGACTATCTGGAGTGATACGTCCACGATATTGAGCTCCACGATGTCGAGCAACTTGGCGGCGGCCGGGTTCTCGGCCAGGAAATCGTTGCGGGCCGTAACCAGGATGTCGGCGATCACCCAGCCGAGCTGACAGGTCCCCCGTGTTTCGGCGTCGGGGCATAATTCGGCGTCGATCTGCGCCGTGCCGGGTCTCTGGTCCCATGCTTCTCCGCCCTCTCGGCCGAGGGGGTTCGAGTCGTCGATGACTTCTTCGACCCCGAGCCAGTAAACGTTGTCGCCCGGGCGGAGAAGGGTGATGTAGGAGCTCGGGGACCATGTGTAGGCGATCATCGGCTTGCCTTCGTTTGCTTTGTCGATGGCCTCGGCGATCATGGCGTCGTAGCCGGCTACTACCTGGCGGATGTTCTCCCAGCCCGAGAAGACGATCTGGCTCTCGATGGCGTCGTCGCAGGTCCAGCTCTCCGGGCATCCGTATATGTCGGCTATGCCGTTGCCGGGATCTGGATCGTCGGCGTCGTATGCGGCGATAGCGGCGGGGTTGTTGTTGAGATCGTCCAGCGTCCTGATTCCGTACTCCTCGGCGAAGGGCTTGGTGATCAGGTATCCCTGCAAGGCGCTTGCGGCCATCAGCCCGCCGACCCGTTCTACATGGTCACCTACCTGGGAGCCGTCCGGCATTTCGGCTTTGAGCCAGCTGTTGTGGAGCGGGTACCAGCTGTTCGCCCAGAAGTCGGCGTCGCCTTGGGCCATCGCCAGGTAGGCCAGCGCCGGGCCCAGCTCCAGCTCGGCCGGGTCGCTCACCTCGTATCCGAGCATCTGCATGAGCCGGCGTACCACCTCGGCCTGGAAGTAGCCGGTCGGCCAGCTGGCGCGTGCCATCACGACGCTGACGCCCTCGCCGGGGAGTGTTTCCTGCATCATGGCGGTGGTCGTCGCGGCCGGCGGGGCTGTGGTGGTGGGGGCCGCAGCAACGGCGACTTGGGTGGTCGTCGTCGATCCGCCGCCGCAGGCCGCAACCAGCAGAGCGAACGTCGTCAACACCGGAATCAGCTTCCTGCTGTGTTGCATGCCTGTTCCTTACTGTTATCTACTGTACAGGGCCATACCGAAGTATCAGGAATATATCAGGAAGCAGAACCGAAAGGGGCGCCTGAGGGCGCCCCTTTCGGTGTTCGTTTACCGCACTTTGGGTCAGGCGGCGGCGAGGGCTTCAGCGATCCACGCGTCTACCTGATCCTGATTGTCTGCGATCCATCCGGTAACCAGGCCGCCGATGTCCGCTCCGTTGTCCTGCTCGACGATCTGGAGCGATACGTCCACGACGTTCAGCTCCACGACCTCGAGCAGCTTGGCGGCGGCCGGGTTCTCGGCCAGGAAATCGTTGCGGGCAGTGGCTATCACGTCGGCGGCCACCCAGCCGAGCTGGCAGGTTCCCCGCTCTGCGGCGTCAGGACATGATTCGGGTCCGATTGCGGCGGTACCGGGTCTCTGGTCCCAATCCGCACCGCCCTCGCGACCGAGCGGGTTCGAGTCGTCGATGACTTCCTCGACTCCCACCCAGACGACGTTGTCGCCCGGCCGGAGCTGGGTGATGTAGGAGCTAGGGGTCCATGTGTAGGCGATCATCGGCTCACCGGCGTTCGCCTTTTGCGCCGCCTCGGCGAACATGGCGTCGTAACCGGCCAGCACCTGGCGGATGTTCTCCCAGCCCGAGAAGGCGATCTGGCTCTCGAGGATGTCGTCGCAGGTCCAGCTCTCCGGGCATCCGTATATGTCGGCTATGCCGTTGCCGGGATCCGGATCGTCGGCGTCGTATGCGGCCAGCGCGTCGGGGTTGCTGTTGAGATCGTCCAGCGTGTTTATGCCGTACTCCTCGGCGAAGGACTTGGTGATTAGCAATCCCTGGAGCCCTCCCGCAATCATCAGCTCGCCTATCGGCGTGATATGGTCTCCTACCTTGGATTCGTCCGGCATTTCGGCCTCGAGCCAGCTTCTGTGGCCCGGATACCAGCTGTTCACCCAGAAATCGGCGTCGCCTTGTGCCATCGCCAGGTAGGCCAACGCCGGGCCCAGCTCCAGCTCGGCCGGGTCGCTCACCTCGTATCCGAGCATCTGCATGAGCTGACGCACCAGCTCGGCCTGGAAGTAGCCGGTCGACCAGTTGGCGCGGGCCATGACTACGTTGACGCCCTCGCCCGGGAGCATCTCCTCCTCCATCATCATGGCGGTGGTCGTCGTGGCCGGCGGGGCTGTGGTGGTGGGGGCCGCAGTAGTGGCGGCTTGGGTGTCAGGTGTGGTTGCGGGGGCTTGGGTGGTCGTCGTCGATTCGCCGCCGCAGGCCGCCGCCAGCAGAGCGACCACCGCCAGCCCCGCGATCGATCTCTTGCTGTGTCGCATGACTTCTCCTTCGTTGCTTTCTGTTGGGTCCTGCGGCAGTACCATACCGGGACCCTGAATCTATTACCTATCGGGGGGAAGAACCCGGGGTGTCACGCCGATTTCCCCGCTGTTCCGCCGCCGGGATCGTTCGCGGCTGCCGCGTCGCGGGGGTTGCCATATACCTTGGCGCGCCGGTACTCCTTGAGCACCGCCATGGTCGAAGCCAGGATGAGCATTCCGCCGATCAAGGCCAGGAATGAGCCTATACCGCTCGTATACTTGGGATGGCCGGAGCGCACATGGGTGAATATCCATGCCAGCGCGATACCGGCGACACCGCTTCCGATCCCGGCGGTGGCGGCGCTCCACCGCCATCTTCGTTGCTCATCGCCGCCGAACACGCCCACGGCGGGAAGGCCGGTCAGGAGGGCGGCCAAGCCTGCCAGCAACGCCCAGAGGCCGAGCTGCGGTCCTTGACTGCTCAACCCATCCGTAACCAGCGTGCCGGTTTGGGCGGCCTGGGCGCGCAGGCTCAGCATGTCGGCGGCGATAGCTGCTCTCCTATCGGGATTGTCGATCGACTGCTGTTCCAACTCGTCGAACTGGGCTTGGAGCTCCGGGGTGATGATTGCTTCCTGCCGCTCGTCGAAACCCCAACCGGAGAAGAGGCCGATGAAGAGGATCAGGACGGCGGCGCCCAGCCCGATCATGCTGCCCCAGCCTATTCCGGACGGAAGGGGATGAAGCGGTCTATGTTCCGCGGCCCTTATCCAGAGAACCGCTCCGATCGCGGCGGTTGCTCCCCCCGCCATAGCGAGGTAAACCCCGATGCCTCGACCCGGATCGACCGCGCCGGCCGCCACTCCGGCGGCGCTCATCGGCTTGGCCAGGAAATGCGAGGCGGCGACGATCAGTGCGGCGAAGGCGGCGATGACCGCGCCGTCGGGGGCCAACCATCGGGGTGCCCGGCCGGGCCGGGCCGCGCAGCCCGCTACGGCCAGCACCACGAACGATCCGAGCGCCAGCACCGTAATGCCGAACCAAGACCCGCCGGAGGCCTCGAGGCCGTTGAAGACCCGGCCCTCCAGCTCTCCGTTGAGGGAGGCGTCCGCCCATCTGCTCCAAGCGCTCATCTTCCCCGCGTTCGAGGTCCAGGGGAGGAAGGCGGAGACTATGGCTGCCGCGCCCCCCAGGAGGGCCAACCCCATGGGGAGGCGCTCGCCGGCGGTGATCGGCGCGTGGGTTTCGGTCTCCTGGTACCGCACTACGGCCGACGCGTCACGGTCGGTAATCAGCATATCGGGGTCGCGTCTATGCTTCCAAGCCAGCCCGATGCGTTGCAGCAGGTGGCGCTCTCCTACCTCCTCACGTTGGGATATCCGGTCGAGTACCACCGCCAGCAGGAAGAATGCCAGCCCGCCCGATGCGCCTAGGCCGACATCCTGGTTGTTGATCGCCCGGTACAGCAGCCGCCCGTAACCGCCGGCCCCCATCAGGCCTGCTATTCCGAGCATCGAGATGGCCAGGAGCAGGGTCTGGTTGATGCCGGTCATGATGGCGGGCCGCGCCAGCGGGATCTGAACATCGAAGAGGACCCGGGACTCCGAGGCGCCGTAGGCGCGGGAAGCCTCCACCACATCAGGAGGAACCTGGCGGATTCCTAGGTTCGTGAGGCGAATCAGGGGCGGGAGGGCGTACACCATGGTCACCATCGTGGCCGACACCTCGCCGAGCCCGAAGAACCATATGAACGGCAGCATGTATACGAACGAGTGGACCACCTGCATGGCGTCGAGGATCGGCCGGGTCTTGCGCCAGATTCCGTCCACCCTCCCGCAGGCGATGCCGATCGGAATCCCGATCACCACGCACAGCAACACGGCCACGCCGATGAAGCCGAGGGTTTCGGCCGTTGCCCCCCAGTAGTCGTCTTCCATGAGCCCGCAGACCGCGAGCGACACCGCGACGAACGCGGCCACCTTGAGGTTGCGGGCCAGCCAGGCGATCAGCATCATCGCCAATACCACCCAGATCCAGGGGATCTCTGTCAGGAAATCTCTGACGAGTCTGCGGATCAAGAAATCGAAGGGCCAGGCGAATATGTCGAGCAACACCTCGAGGTTGACCGCTATCCACTTCAAGCCTTGTTCTATCCAATCCCCGAAGGGTATCCGCCATTGATCGAGGAGGGCGCTGTCCCAGAAGGGGATGCTCTCCTCGGCGGCGCCCTGGGCAAGGAAGCTCATGGATAGGCCTCCCGCTCGAACCCGTGGATGAATTGTGGCATCCGGCTCGTCTCCTCCATGAGGCTGCGGGGGACCAGCCTACCCACGTTAGGGATCACCACTGCTTTGACTTCCTCAACTTGCACCTCGGAACTCGCACTGTGGGATTATCCGCGGGCAATGGAAAAGGGGCACCCGTTGGGGTGCCCCTCCTCCATTCATAGAGGCCGGTTGTCGCTCAGCCGGCTATGCGGGCGGCCAAGAGCCAAGAGTCGACGAGCTCCCGGTTGTCGGCTATCCATTCGGCGGCGTGGCTGCGGACGTCTGCTTCGGTGTTGGCACCGAGGCTGTACGTCACGTTCTGCAGTGCTACGTCGACCGGGTTGATGGTCACCAGCTCGAACAAGCGGGCGGCGGCCGGGTTGGCTGCCAGGAAGTCGCTGTTGGCGGTGACCCTGATGTCGGCTGCGTCCCAACCCAGGTTGCATGGGTCTGACGAGCATTGACCGGCGCCCAGGACGGCGGGTCCCGCCACCTGGGTGGGGGAGACCGATTCGTCCGAGGTGGACAGCCAGATGGCGTTGTCTCCGGCCCGCAGGTCGCCTACGTAGGCGCTCGGCGCCCAGGTGTAGACGATGTAGGGGGCCCCTGACGCGTCCCGGCTGATCGCGTCGGCGATCAGGGCGTCGTAGGAACCGACTTCTACCTGTTCGACGTTGGCCCAGCCAGCGTTTTCGATCCACGAGTTGATGTTGACGTGGCAACCCCAACCGTCGGGGCATCCCAGGATCTGGATGACTCCGTCGTCGGGGCTGCTGTCCCCGGCGTCGTAGATGGCGAACAGGGCCGGGTCGTTGACGATCTGGTCGAGCGTTCGGATTCCGTGCTCGTCTACCAGGCTCTTGTTGGTCAGCAAGCCTTGGAGGCCGCCGGTTCGCATCTCGAACCCGAGCGTGGTCACGTGGTCACTCACCAGTGACCCGTCCGGCATCGCGCCGGCCAGGAACTGGTTGTGGTTGGGGAACCACGAGTTGGCCCAGAAGTCGAACTCGCCGTTGGCCATCGCTACGAAGGCGTTGGACGGGGCCAGCTCCAGATCGGACGGGTCGGACACTGTGTAGCCGAGCTCTTCCAGCAACGCTGCGTAGATAGCAGCCTGCATATAGCCCGTCGACCAGTTAGCCCGCGCCGCGTTCACCGAAACACCCGCCCCGGGCGTATCGCCGGGCGGGACCTGGGCGACCGCCAGCCAGACATCGACGGTGGCTCGGTTGTCGGCTATCCATTCGGCGGCGTGGCTGCGGACGTCTGCTTCGGTGTTGGCACCGAGGCTGTACGTCACGTTCTGCAGTGCTACGTCGACCGGGTTGATGGTCACCAGCTCGAACAAGCGGGCGGCGGCCGGGTTGGCTGCCAGGAAGTCGCTGTTGGCGGTGACCCTGATGTCGGCTGCGTCCCAACCCAGGTTGCATGGGTCTGACGAGCATTGACCGGCGCCCAGGACGGCGGGTCCCGCCACCTGGGTGGGGGAGACCGATTCGTCCGAGGTGGACAGCCAGATGGCGTTGTCTCCGGCCCGCAGGTCGCCTACGTAGGCGCTCGGCGCCCAGGTGTAGACGATGTAGGGGGCCCCTGACGCGTCCCGGCTGATCGCGTCGGCGATCAGGGCGTCGTAGGAACCGACTTCTACCTGTTCGACGTTGGCCCAGCCAGCGTTTTCGATCCACGAGTTGATGTTGACGTGGCAACCCCAACCGTCGGGGCATCCCAGGATCTGGATGACTCCGTCGTCGGGGCTGCTGTCCCCGGCGTCGTAGATGGCGAACAGGGCCGGGTCGTTGACGATCTGGTCGAGCGTTCGGATTCCGTGCTCGTCTACCAGGCTCTTGTTGGTCAGCAAGCCTTGGAGGCCGCCGGTTCGCATCTCGAACCCGAGCGTGGTCACGTGGTCACTCACCAGTGACCCGTCCGGCATCGCGCCGGCCAGGAACTGGTTGTGGTTGGGGAACCACGAGTTGGCCCAGAAGTCGAACTCGCCGTTGGCCATCGCTACGAAGGCGTTGGACGGGGCCAGCTCCAGATCGGACGGGTCGGACACTGTGTAGCCGAGCTCTTCCAGCAACGCTGCGTAGATAGCAGCCTGCATATAGCCCGTCGACCAGTTAGCCCGCGCAATCGTCACCGAAACACCCGCCCCGGGGCCTGCCGCTGCCGCTGCTACCGCCGCCTCGGCTTCCGCTGCTGCTGCCGCTGCTGCCGCTGCTTCCGCCTCGGCTTCCGCTGCTGCTGCCGCTGCTGCCTCGGCTTCCGCCCGGGCCTCTTCCAACGCCGCCTGGGATGCTTCGTCTCCCGCCTCGGCTTCGGCTTCGGCTTCCGCCAGCGCGGCCGCGGCCGCATCCAGCTCGGCTTGAGCGTCCGCCAGCGCGGCCTCGGCAGTCTCTTGAGCGGCCTCGGCAGCCTCTTGAGCGGCCTGGGCCGCCTCTTGAGCGCTGGTGTCGGGCGCCGCTGTGGTGACAGGCGCCGCTTGTGTGGTTGTGGTGGTGCCGCCTCCACATGCCGCGGCCAGCAACGCCAGCAAGGACAACAGCGCCATCACATTTCTCATTCGTGTCATTTGGAGTTCTCCTTCTCCTCTTCCCGTTGCTCCCTTTCGGGGTTTCTCGCTGCTTCGGGGAGATGTCCGTAAGTGCAAACCTACACTCCTCGGTTCTATCAACCCATCTGCTCCTGCTCAGGTGGAATCCCCATCCTAGGTGTGTTCCATCGGGTTTGTTATCCCCGCGTATACCCTTGTCCGGCGGAACTCCCTCAGCACCCCGCGGGAGGATGTGAGTATCAAGAATCCGGCCATCAGGCACAGAAACGCCCCCGGACCGCTTATATAGTTGGGGTCGGATGTCCGTACCAAGGAAGCAATCCATCCGGCCGCCACCAGCATCACCCCCACCCCTAGGGCGGAGACTGCCGCGCTCCACCTCCAACGCCGTACGTCCCCGCCGCCTAACAATCCGGACGCCGGCAAGGTGAGAAGGAACGCCGCGATCCCCAGTATCAGCGTCAGATACCCGAACCGGGTTCCTCGCTCCGTGAAGCCGTCGAAGGTTATCTTGTCCTGACGTTGTGCGGAGGCGATGAGTTGTCCAATGGTTGCGGCGTTTGCCGCCGCTTTGGAGGAGTCTTCTCTGGCCTCCTGCTCGAGACTGTCGATCTCGGCTTGGAGCTCCGGCGTTAAGACTGAAGAGGCTCGCCCGTCGACCGACCAGGACGACAAGCCGGCCACCACCAGCAATCCTACGATCGCCGCCGCGATGACGATGCGCACGACTGAGACGCGGTCCGGCAAGGGGCGGAGTGGGCTGTAGGGGGCGTTTCTGACCCAGACGAATGCCCCGACGAAGCCGATCATCCCGCCGATCAGTGCCGTCCACGCTCCTAGTCCGTCGGCGTAGGCCACCGAGGGGGCGGTGGGTACCAGCCACAAGTATGCGCCGGCCGCAACCAGTAGGCCTACCGCGGCCGACAGGGCGCCGTCGGCCCCGAACCAGCGGGAACCTTCACCCGGTCTGATAAGGGTAGTGACCGCCGCGCCCAGGATCAGAAGGCTCATTCCCAGTACGGCGACGCCGAAGAAGCTGCCCCCTTCCGCGGCCAGCCCATTGAAGGCCTGTCCGGCCAGGTCCAAGTCCGTCTCCCGGCCATACCCCGAGATCAAACCCGAATCCCGACCCCATGGCAGGAACAGGGCAGCCAAGGCCAGTACCGATCCGGTCAGAGCGATCAGGACACCGGTACGCTCTGCTGTTCCCACCGCCGCCAGTACCCCTTCCGTATCGCCGGCCTCGGTGTCGGTGCTCTCGGTTCCGGTTCCTTCCAGCAGGATCTCGGGATCCCGCCTGTGTACCCAAGCCCTGCGGATGCGGGAGAACAGGCCGACGGTGCCTTCTTCGGTCTTGGTCTGGGAGATGCGGTCCAACACCACCGCCACTATGAACAGCGCCAGCCCCGCCGAGGATGACAGCGGGGTATCGAGGTTGGTAACCGCTCTGAACACCAGGAGCCCCAGCCCGCCGGCCCCTATGATGGCGGCGATGCCCAGCATCGATATGGACAGCAACAGGGTCTGGTTGAGGCCGGTCATTATGGCGGGGCGGGCGAGGGGCAGCTGCACGTCGATCAGCACCCTCCACTCCGACGCCCCGTAGGCGCGGCTGGCCTCCACGACATCGCCGGGTACCTGACGGATCCCCAGATTGGTGAGGCGTATCAGGGGGGGAATCGCGAACACCATCGTGACCATCGTGGCCGGCTCCGGTCCGAGGCCGAAGAAGAAGATGACCGGAATCAAATAGACGAAGGCGTGAACCACCTGCATCGCATCGAGGGCGGGCCGCACCGCGTTCCAGACCCCGTCGAATCGACCGCACAGCACCCCTAGGGGGATACCGATGAGGGCGCAGATCACCACCGCCACCACGATCAAGCCGATGGTGATGGCGGTCTCCTCCCAGAACTCGTTGCCCAGCATCCCGCAGAGAGCCAGCAACAGGGCCAAGCCCACCCCCACCTTCAGGTTGCGGGTGATGGCCCCTACGATCAGCACGATGCCGCATACGAGCACCCAGGGCATGTCGGTGATCTCCCACCACGGGTGGTACTCCGGTCCGACCACGAAGTTGCGGAAGAGGAACGAGAACGGCCACTCTATGACATCGAGTACCGGTTGGAGGTTGAGGACCGTCCATGACACGATGATGTCCATCCATGCACCGAAGGGGATCTCCCATGAGTCGAGGAAGGCATTGTCCCAGAGATAGACGGTGGTCTCCTCGGCGGCGCTCTGGGCGAGGATGCTCATAGGTATGTCTCCCGTTCGAACCCGTCGATCAGCTGCTCCACCCGCCCCATCTCCTCCATGATGCTGCGCGGGTCCAGGTTGCCTACCAGCCGGCCGTCACCGTCCACCACCGCGATCGGCAACCCCCGCCCCGCCGCCGCGTAGACGTTGTTGAGGGTGGTCTCGGGCGAGGCTGTATCGAAGTCGGAGCGGACCGCGGCGGCCAGGTTATCGGCGGCTCGCGTGCAGGCCGCGGCGGTCAGCAGTCCGGTGGGCCGTCCCTTGGTGTCGCACACGAAGGCGCCGGTCCGGTCGCCGATATGGGCCAGCGCCCCGGCCGGCGACATGGAAGGGTCGATCGGGTCCGGCGGTGACATGACCTCGCGGCATTCGATCACACGCCCCTGGTCCACGTCCTGGACGAACTCCGCCACGTAGGCGGTGGCGGGCTCGGTGAGTATCTCCTCGGGGGTGCCGATCTGCACCACCGCCCCGTCCCGCATGATGCATACCCGGTCGCCGATCCGCAGCGCCTCGTTGAGATCGTGGGTGATGAACAGGATGGTCTTGTGGACCTCGTTCTGGATTTCCATCAGCTCGTCCTGCATCTGACGGCGGATGAGGGGGTCGAGTGCTGAGAAGGCCTCGTCCATCAGGAGGATGTCGGGGTCGGAGGCCAGCGCCCGGGCCAGCCCCACCCGCTGCTGCATGCCGCCCGAAAGTTGCCGCGGGAGGTTGCGCGAGTAGGGTTCGAGGCCCACCAGCGAGAGGGCCTTCATAGAGGCTTTGTCCCGATCCTCCTTGGTGATCCCCTGCACCTTCAGGCCGTAGCCCACGTTGTCGATGACGCTGCGGTGGGGAAACAGGGCGAAGTGCTGGAACACCATGCCCATCTTCTCCCGGCGGAAGGCTTGGAGGTCGGAGCCTTCGAGGGTCTGGACGTTGGTTCCGTCTACCCAGACGCGGCCGGAGGTGACCTCCAAGAGCTTGTTGACGGTACGGAGGACGGTTGATTTGCCGGACCCCGAGAGACCCATCACCACGAAGATCTCTCCCTTGGGGACCGCGAAGCTCACATTGTCGATTCCGACCACGTGGCCGGACTGTCGCTGCACCTCGTCTTTGCCGACGCCCGCCTTGACGAGGTCGAAGGCGCGTCCGTGAGGCTGGGGCCCGAAGATCTTGTAGACGCTCTCGAGGCGGATCAGTTCGTTGCCGTTCTCCTCCAAACCCACTTTCCTTCTTCGCTTGTAGGGGTCTTGCGCGCCGCAACGGACGGCAGGGTTGCCGACCACTCCTCAAAACCATAGTAGGGCAAAGGCGGTTTTGCCCCACCGAACGCGATTTTTTGTTCTACAATGCGGAACCGTCCCGTATCGTGGTACAAAATGGGCAACGGCGGGCCGGTGCATGAGGTATCGGTTGGCTCTGGATGCAAGTCTTGGAGTTTTCTATGAATGCAACAACTGGTTTCCCCTCGGACCTCGAAATCGCCCAGGCGGCCGCGCCGCGGCCCATCACCGAGATCGCCGAGTCGATAGGCATCCGCCCCGAGGAGCTGATCCTCTACGGTGATACCAAGGCCAAGGTACACCTCGACATCCTCAAGCGGATCGGCGGCCGCCCCGCCGGCAAATACGTCGACGTGACCGCCGTTACCCCCACCCCGCTCGGGGAAGGCAAGACCACCACCACCGTCGGGCTGGTGCAGGGTCTCGGCGCCCTCGGCCACAAGGCCATCGCCGCCATCCGCCAGCCGTCGCTGGGACCCACCTTCGGCATCAAGGGAGGGGCGGCGGGGGGCGGCTACAGCCAGGTGATTCCGATGGACGAGTTCAACTTGCACCTGACGGGGGACATGCACGCCGTCGGCGCGGCCCACAACCTGGCGGCGGCGGCCATCGACGCCCGTTGGTATCACGAGCGGAGGATGAGCGACGCCCAGCTCGAGGCGGTGGGTATCGAGCGCCTGAACATCGATGTGTTCCGGACCCAGTGGCGGCGGGTGGTGGACGTCAACGACCGGGCGCTGCGCAACGTCATCGTGGGCCTGGGCGGGCGGCTCGACGGTCGGCCATGGGAGACCGGATACGACATCACCGTGGCTTCCGAGTTGATGGCGATCCTCGCCCTGGTCGACGGCCACGACTATGCATCGGCGTTGCGCAACCTGCGCAACCGCTGCGGCCGGGTGGTGTTCGGCAGCGACAAGAGCGGCCGGCCGATCACGCTCGAAGAAATCGGGGTGGCCGGCGCCGTGACGGTGCTCATGCGGGACACCCTCCATCCGACCATCATGCAGACCCTGGAGGGCCAGGCCGCCTTCGTCCATGCCGGACCCTTCGCCAACATCGCCCACGGCAACTCCTCGATCCTCGCCGACCGAGTGGCCCTGCATCTCGGCGACTACGTGATAACCGAATCCGGGTTCGGCGCCGATATGGGCATGGAGAAGTTCTTGAACATAAAGTGCCGCGCCTCCGGGATGGTCCCCGATGCGGTGGTCCTGGTGGCGACCGTCCGGGCGCTCAAGACCCATGGCGGAGGCCCCAAGGTGGTGCCCGGGCGGCCCCTCCACGACGCCTACACCAACGAGAACCTGCCGCTCCTCCAGGCCGGTCTCACGAACATGGCGGCCCACATCGAGAACGCCCACCGCTTCGGGGTGCGGGTGGTCGTGGCCGTCAACTCGTTTCCCACCGATACCTACAACGAGATCGAGGCCGTCAAGCGGGCGGCGCTGGAGGCGGGGGCGGCCGCCGCGGTGACCGCCAACCACTGGGCGGAGGGCGGCCAAGGGGCTGTCGAGCTCGCCGAAGCGGTCGTGGAAGCCTGCAAGGAGCCGAGCAGCGGCTTCCGCTTCCTGTATCCGATGGAGCTCTCAATCGAGCAGAAGATCGAGACCATCGCCCGTGAGATCTACGGCGCCGGGGGTGTCGAGTATTCGAAGACCGCCCAACTTCAGATAGCGGGCTTCGAGCAGGCCGGGCTCGGATACCTCCCGATCTGCATGGCCAAGACCCCTCTCTCGATCTCCCACGATCCGACCCTCAAGGGACGTCCTACGGGCTTCACCGTACCGGTGCGGGAAGTAAGGGCCTCGGTGGGCGCCGGGTTCCTCGTTCCGATGCTGGGCGAGATCCGCACCATGCCCGGCCTCGGTACCAGACCGGCCTATATGAACGTGGACATCGATGAGGACGGGCGGATCGTCGGCCTCTTCTAAACTGGAGCAGGAAGGAGGTGATGAATGCCGAAAACGGCGCTCCCCCGTTTGACCACCCCGTACATCCGGCGGGGAGGCGGGCTGGTGGAGGCTTCTTGGGACGAGGCGCTGGCGGCGGCCGCAGAAGGGCTGGGCGCCCATCGGGGCGGCTCGTACGCGATGCTCTCGTGTTCCAAGGCTTCCAATGAGGTGAACTACCTCGCCCAGAAGTTCGCCCGGTTGGTCATGGGGTCCAACAACGTCGATTCGTGCAACCGGACCTGACACGCTCCTTCGGTCGCCGGTCTGGCGTCCATGCTGGGAGCGGGAGGCGGGACCTGCTCTTACGAAGAGATCGAGACCACCGATGTGATCCTCCTGTGGGGATCCAACGCCCGCGAGGCGCACCCGATCTTCTTCCACCACCTCATGAAGGGGTTGCGCAACGGCGCCGTCATGTACGCGGTGGACCCGCGGCGCACCACCTCGGCCATGTGGGCGGATGCGTGGCTGGGGATAGACGTGGGTTCCGACATCGCCTTGGCCAACACGGTCGGGCGGGAGATCATCGCCGCCGGGCTCCATCACCGGGAGTTCATCGAAAGGGCCACCTTCGGGTTCGAGATCTACGCCGAGGCGGTCGAACCTTGGACCCTGGAGCGGGGGGCGGAGGTCACCGGCGTCCCCGCCGAGGTCATCCGCCGGATGGCTCACGACTATGCCTCGGCGGAGCGGGCCCAGATCTGCTGGACGTTGGGCATAACCGAACACCACAACGCCACCGACAACGTGCGGGCCCTCATCGACTTGGCCCTGCTCACCGGCCACGTGGGCCGTTACGGCTCGGGCCTGGTGCCGATCCGCGGCCAGAACAACGTTCAGGGCGGCGGGGACATGGGGGCGCTGCCCGACAAGCTGCCCGGTTTCCAGGATGTTACGGAACCGGCGGTCAGGGCGAAGTTCGAGTCGGTGTGGGGCGGTTCCGTGCCCGTCCACCGCGGCAAGCACATCTCGCTGATGATCGAGGCTATGGAGCGCAAGGAGATCACGGGTCTATACGTGATCGGCGAGAACCCCGCCCAGTCCGAGGCCCGCGCCGAGCACGTGAGGGGGCTGCTGGCCGGTTTGGACTTCATGGTATGCCAGGACATCTTCATGACCAAGACCGCGCAGCTGGCCGATGTGGTGTTCCCGGCCGCCGCGGGATGGGCCGAATCCGATGGCACCGTCACCAACTCCGAGCGGCGGGTGCAGCTGATGCGCCGGGCGGTCGAGCCGCCGGGTGAGAGCAAGGACGACTTGGAGATCATCTCCCTGCTCGCCGAGCGTATGGGATGCGGATGGGGGTTTCCCTCCGCCGAGGAAGTGTGGGACGAGGTGCGGCGCCTGTCGTCGATACACGCCGGGATGTCCTACCGCCGGCTCGAAGAGCTGGGCGGCCTGCAGTGGCCCTGCCCCGACGAGGATCATCCCGGTACGCGGTTCCTCCACGCCCGGCTGTGGGAGGAACCGATGACCTGCACCCCGGCGCCCTTCGTGCCGACCGACTGGGTTCCGCCGATCGACCCGCTCAGCGGCGACTACCCGATCCGGCTCACAACCGGCCGGCGGCTCGACTCCTACAACACCGGGGTGCAGTCGAGGGGTTACCGCTCGCCGCTCCGGGCGAAGGCGGCCATCGAGGTGGCGCCGCAGGACGGCGCCGCGCTGGGAGTGTCGGAGGGCGACCTGGTAAGCGTCACCTCGCGGCGCGGTTCGATCGACGTTCCGATCTTCTTCCACCGGTCCCTCCGCCCCGGCTTGGCCTTCATGGCGGTCCACGCCCCCGACGAAGCAGACGTGAACCTGCTGACCAACGACGCATGGGATCCCAAGTCGGGCACCGCGGAGTTCAAGGCGACCGCCGTCCGCATCGAGCCCGCAGCCGCGATGTCGTAACGGAGGGTGCGCCATCGACCTGCAATTTTTGTCTGCCGCACCCACTGCAGCCGAGCGGGCGGCGGTGGATGCACTGCTCGGGCCTCCTAAATCCGTATGGGAGGGCGGCCCCCTGCAGGCATCGGACCACCGCGTCTCCTTCGGGGGCTACCGCCGGTCGGTCGAGAATCGCCGCCTGCTGCTCCCGGCCCTGCACGCCGTCCAGGACCGGATAGGTTGGATCAGCCAGGGGGCCCTCGGCTACATATGCCGGCGCCTGACGGTTCCTCCGGCGGAGGCTTACGGGGTGGCCGGTTTCTATGCGCTCTTGTCGATGGAGGAGGGACCGCCCCGCCGGGCCCACGTATGCGACGACGTGGCCTGCCGGAACGCCGGGGGGCTGGACATCCTGGCCGGGCTGGATGGCCGCCCCGACGTACACCCGAGCCCCTGCCTCGGCCAATGCGACCGGGGTCCGGCGGTGTTCCTGCAGCGGGCCGGAGAGGAGGACGCCGTCCTGGTGTCAACGACGGCCCGCCGGGTGGCGGAGGTCTTGGACGGCGGGGCGGTGTCGGCGCCTTCCGTCGCCGTTCCCCAGGCGGGGGATCCGTCCCTGCGGCTGCTCCGGCGGGTGGGGGTGGTCGATCCTGCCTCCTTGGACGACTACCGGGCGTCGGGGGGGTGCGCGGCGCTGGCACGGGCCGTCGAGATGGGCCCGGACGCGGTGCTGGCCGAGGTGAAGGCGTCCAACCTGCGGGGCCGGGGAGGGGCGGCCTTTCCGATGGGCGTCAAGTGGGAGGGGGTGGCCCGTTCCCCCGTGAAGCCCCGGTACCTGATCTGCAACGCCGACGAGTCCGAGCCGGGCACCTTCAAGGACCGGGTTCTCATGGAAGGCGACCCCTTCGCCTTGATCGAGTCGATGATCATCGCCGGCCTGGCGGTCGGCGCCGAGCGCGGTTACCTATACATCCGGGCCGAGTATCCCTTGTCGGCGGCCCGACTCGAGGAGGCGCTCGCCCGGATGCGGGAGGCCGGGATGTTGGGTGAGGATGCGGCGGGTTCCGGCCAGATGTTCGATATCGAGATCCGGCGGGGGGGCGGCGCCTACATCTGCGGGGAGGAAACCGCCCTGATGAACTCGATCGAAGGGAAGCGGGGAGAACCCCGCAACAAGCCCCCTTTCCCCACCCAGGCCGGCCTGTTCGGAATGCCTACCGTGATCAACAACGTGGAGACCCTGGTCAACGTGATCGACATCGTGCTGGAAGGGGGCGCCGCCTACGCCGCGACCGGGACGGAACATTCGACAGGGACCAAGCTCTTCTGCCTGGCCGGGGCGGTGGCCAGGCCCGGGGTGTACGAGGTGGAGTTCGGCGAGACGTTGGGCGGGCTCATAGGGCTGGCGGGCGGGGTGACCGGAACCGGCCGGCTGGGGGCGGTGCTGCTGGGCGGGGCGGCCGGGATGTTCGTGGGGGAGGAACATCTCGACATGCCCCTGACCTTCGAGGACGCCCGGGACCGCAGCGCCGCTCTGGGTTCAGGAGTGGTTCTGGTATACGACGACGACGCCGATTTCCGCGACGCGGCCCGCCGGATAGCGCAGTTCTTCCGAGACGAGTCCTGCGGCCAGTGCGTACCCTGCAGGGTAGGCACCGTGCGCCAGGAGGAGCTGCTGGCCAGACACCTCGGCGGCGCCCGGCTGGAGGAGGATCTGTTCGACGATATCGCCAAGGTGATGATGGACGCCTCGATCTGCGGCCTGGGGCACACCGCCTCTACCGCCATTCGCTCGGCCATCGATCTGGGCCTGCTGGAGAGGGAAGATGGCTGACGGGGCCGACCCGCCCGGGGTGACGCTGACCGTGGACGGCGCGGCGGTGGCGGTGCCGGCAGGGTCCACCATCCTGGATGCCTGCCGGGCGGCGGGCAAGGATCAGCCCACCCTTTGCTATCTGGACAACCTCACCCCGGTCAACGCCTGCCGGGTGTGTGTGGTGGAGGTGGACGGGAACCGGACCTTGGCGCCGTCGTGCAGCCGGCCGGTCGAGGAGGGGATGGCGGTGGGCACCGACACCGACCGGGTGCGCCATTCACGCAAGATGGTGTACGAGTTCCTGGCCTCCTCGGCGGACATGGGTCTGGTCGACGAGCAGACCGTCCGCTGGATGTCCTATTACGGCTGCGATCCGGCCCGCTACGGCCCTCAGGCCGGTCCGGTCGAGGATCGGGACGAGCGGACCGCCGGCCATCACCGCATCGGAGACGGCCATGCGGCCGAGACCGTCCACCAGTCGGTCAAGGTGGACAACGAGCTGTATGTGCGCGACTACTCCCGCTGCATCCTCTGTTACAAGTGTGTGGAGGCCTGCGGGGAGGACGCCCAGAACACCTTCGCCATCGCCGTGGCCGGACGCGGGTTCGACGCCCGCATCTCCACCGAGTTCGATGTGGGGCTGACCGACTCGGCCTGCGTTTTCTGCGGCAACTGCATAAGCGTGTGCCCTACCGGCGCCCTGATGTTCCGGAGCGAGCACGAGCTGCGGGCCGCCGATATGTGGGAGGAGGACCGCCAGACCGTCACCCGCACCGTTTGTTCGTATTGCGGCGTGGGATGCAACCTCGACCTGCATGTTCAGGACAACCGGATCGTCAAGGTCACCTCGCCGATCGATCACTCGGTGACCTCGGGCCACCTGTGCATCAAGGGCCGGTTCGGTTACGAATACGTGCAGGAGCTGGGCGACCTCGCCGTCACTCCTATCGACGAGGTGCTCCGCCGGGCGCGGGGCTGACCGGGGCCCGGCGGTGGCAAAGGACGGGGGGCGGTTCGTCGGGTCGCCTGCGGCCGCGGTGTTGTTGGGGGCGGTGATTCTGATCACCCACGGGTTCGGCTCCGGTCTCATACCGGCCCTGCTGCCCCAGATCGTAGATTCCTTCCAGTCTGGGTATGGGGTGCTCAGCCTGGCATTGACCGCCGGCATGGCGGCCTACGGGTTGGGGGCGGCCTTGGCGGTCAAGGTCGTAGATATCGTTCCCCCGCGCGGGTTGCTGATGCTCTGTCTGGCGGTCTGCGCGGCGGCTTTCCTGTCCGCGTCGGCGGCGTCGTCGCCGGGAATGCTGGCCGCCTGCACGGCGGCGATCGGCCTCTCCGCACCCATCAGCTGGTCGGCGGCCGTCCATATAGCGGGCGAGGCGGTGGACCCGCGGCACCACGGCCGGGTCCTGGCAGTCGCCAGCGCCGGCACCGGCGTCGGATACGGGCTGAACGGGGTTTTCGTTCAGATATTGGCCGGGCCGGAGGAGTGGAGGACGGCGTTCGCCGCCGCCTCGGTTGTGTCGGTCTGCACGATCGCGGGGGTGCTGCTGGTGTTCCGGCGGCCGATCGAGATGCCGTTCCAGACGGCGAAGGTGGGGCGCGGCCGGGGTGTCTGGCGGCGGATCTGGATGGTGCCGGGCGGGCGGGCCGTGATCCTGATGAGCGTGGTGTCGGGCGCCGGTGGGCTGACCTTCGCGACCTACCTCTCCGAGGTCGCCGTAGACGAGCTGGCTGCGAGCCCGGCGGCGGCCGCCGCTCCGTGGTGGCTGGCCGCCGCGGTCGGGGTGGCG
The DNA here is from genome assembly GCA_958295745.1 of uncultured Acidimicrobiia bacterium. Taxonomy (GTDB): domain Bacteria; phylum Actinomycetota; class Acidimicrobiia; order Spongiisociales; family Spongiisociaceae; genus CATQHD01. The sequence continues at coordinate 2,029,431 of OY282370.1, forward strand.
GCCGCCCTGCCTTTGGGCCTGATGGGTGATCGCGGCTCGCCCGTGAGAGTGGTGTCGGTCATGGTCGGCGCCTACGCGGCCTTGCTGGGGGTGTTGTCGCTCTGGTGGTCCTACCCCGCCCTGATGGCGGCGGCGTTCGGGTACGGCGTCCTGAACTTCCCGGTCTGGGGGTTGATCGGGCTGGCCGCCCACCGCAGCCTTCCTCCCCGACTGGCCGTCCGGGCGGTATCGGGGGGATTGGCGGCGGCGGCCGGGGCGGCCGCTCTGTCCATCACCGCGTCGGGCGCGTGGATAGACCGGACCGGGAGCTTCCGGGTCCCGGCGGCGGTGCTGGCGGTGCTGGTGGCGGTTGCCGCGCTGTGGTTCGGGGCCGGGCGCCGCGCCCCGCCGCAAGATAGGGAAGCCTTCGCCGAGGCCGTCGACGCGCTGTGGATCGGGGATGAGCCGCCCGCCGGCGCCGGTTCGCCTACGACGCCTTCCGCCGAGCCGGAAGGTACGCGATGAAAGCACCGCCCTCCGCCGCAGTGCCTGCCTGCCGGGGCGCCCGAAGACCCCAGACCCCTTGCTGATCCGATCGCCGCGGGACGGCAGGAAAGCATCACAGCCGCCGGGTATCTTGGTACTAGTTTAGGGAGAGGAGGCCTGATGACGAGCACAACCAGAACCCTGCCGCCGTTGTTTGCCGAAGAGAAAGTCCAGGTCAGCGTGTTTGAAGGAGACGCGAGCCGGGTACTCAGGGACCTTCCGGCGGAGTCGGTGCATCTGGTGGTCACCTCGCCTCCCTACGCCGATCAGCGGCGGTCCACCTACGGAGGCATCCATCCCGATGACTATGTTGAATGGTTCAAGCCGATCGCGGCGGGAATCCACCACGTTCTCCACCCGGAGGGCACCTTTGTTCTCAATATCAAGGAGAAGGTGGTGAAGGGAGAGCGCCACACCTACGTGCTCGAACTGATTCAGGCAATGCGGGCCGGGGGATGGTTGTGGACAGAGGAGTTCATCTGGCACAAGAAGAATTGTTATCCCGGCAAGTGGCCGAACCGCTTCCGGGACGCCTGGGAGAGGCTGTTGCAGTTCAACAAGCAGCGCAAGTTCAAGATGCGCCAGGAAGAGGTGAGAGTTCCGGTGGGAGAATGGGCCAATGGCCGGTTGCGCAACCTGAGCGAGACAGACCGTATTCGGGACGAGTCGAACGTAGGCAGCGGGTTCGGAAAGAACATATCCAACTGGGTGGGCCGTGACCTGGCTTATCCGACCAACGTGCTTCACATGGCCACCGAGTGCTCGAACAGACGGCATAGCGCGGTCTTCCCCGAGCCGCTTCCCAGATGGTTCATTCGACTGTTTACTGATGAAGGAGACACCGTACTGGACCCATTCGCGGGGTCAGGCACCACCTTGGCTGCCGCCTCGGATCTGAACAGGCGGGCTATAGGAATAGACATCGACCCGGAATACTGTGACCTAGCCCGTGAAAGGCTCGGTATAGGTTTACCCTGAATGGGTTAGGTGTGGTAACAACAACGGTGTAGTTCGCCGGAGACGGGCGCAACACTGCCCTCGGCGACCTTGCCGCACTGGTTCGCCGGGTTCCTGTTCACAGCAGGAGCTCTGCGATCTGCACGGCGTTGAGGGCCGCCCCCTTGCGGAGGTTGTCGCCCACCACCCACAGGCTGATTCCTCCCGGCGCCCCGAGGGTGCCCCGGATACGGGAGGCTAGAACCGAGTCCGACCCCGCCGAGTCCAAGGGGGTGGCCACCCGATCGTCCGGCCATACCTCCAGTCCGGGCGCCTCTTCGAGAAGGCGGCGGGCGGTGTCCGAGTCGACCGGCGAGTCGAACCACATGGTGGCCGAGATGCCGTGCCCCACCATTACCGGAACCCGGACGCAGGTCGGCTCCACCGCGATGTCGTCCCGCTCGAGGATCTTGCGGGTCTCGGTTATCAGTTTCCACTCCTCGTCGGTGTGACCCTCATCGGCTATGGCGCCGGCCATCGGCAGGACGTTGAAACCGATCGGCCGCTGGAAAGGACCGCTTCCCGGGTCTTTCCAGTCCCCCGAAACCAGCGCCTCCCGGTCTTGGAGGAGTAACCCGGTCTGGTGGATCAGGGTTTCCATCCCGGTCATTCCGGTGCCCGAAACGGACTGGTAGGACATGGCCACCATCCGCGACAGCCCGGCATGGCGGTGCAGCGGGGCGGCGGCCATCATCAGGGTCATGGTGGTGCAGTTGGGGTTGGCGATCGTCCCCCTGTGGGCATCCGCTGCATGGTCGTTGACCCCCGCCACTACCAGGGGCACCTCGGGTGTTCCCCGGAAGGCCGAAGAGTTGTCGATCACCGCCGCGCCGGCGGCGGTGAACTCCGGTGCGTACCGGCGGCTGCGGGAGGCGCCGGCGGAGAAGAGGGCGATGTCGATGCCGTCCGGGTCGGCCGCAGCCAGATCCTCTACCTCCACCTCACCCCAGCGGGTAGGGATGACGGTCCCGGCGGAGCGGGCCGAGGCCATCAGGCGCAGATCGGCGAGCGGGAAGTCCCGTTCCTCGAGGATGGCCAGCATGGTGCGCCCCACCGCCCCCGTGGCGCCTACGACCGCCAGCCGCGGATCAGCCACCGGCCCCTGCCTCCTCGATGATCACAGGCGGGTCGAACTCGGTGTGGAGGGCCCGCACCGCCCTCTCCACGTTTTCGCTTCGCACCACGCACGAAACGCGGATGGTCGAGGTGGAGATCATCTCGATGTTGATCCCGGCGTCGGCCAGGGTGCGGAACACCCGGGCCGCCACCCCCGGATTCGACTTCATGCCGGCCCCCACCAGCGACACCTTGGCGATGTCGGAGTCGACGCTCAGGCCGCCCGCGCCCAGCTCGGCCACCAAGGGGGCGGTGGCCCGGCGGGCGGTCTCGGCCTGGGAGGCGGGCACGGTGAAGCTGAGGTCGGTGTTGCCGTCCTCCCCCGAGTTCTGCACGATCATGTCGATGTTCACCCGGGCCTCGGCCAGGGTCTCGAAGATGTCGGCCGCCACACCGGGGCGGTCGGGGACGCTCCGCAGGGTTACTTTGGCTTCCGAGGTGTCGTGTGCGATGCCCCTGATGATCGCTTCTTCCATGGTGCTCTCCTTTACCCAGGTGCCCGGCTTGTCCACGAAGGACGACCGGACATGGATGGGTACGTTGAACCTCCGGCCGATCTCCACGGATCGGGCCATCAAGACCCCGGCGCCTCCCGCCGCCAGCTCCATCATCTCGTCGAACGACACTTCGTCCAGTTTGCGCGCCTCCGGCGCCAGCCTGGGGTCGGCGGTGTAGACCCCTTCGACGTCGGTGTATATCTCGCAGGCGTCGGCGCCGTGGGCGGAGGCTAGGGCCACCGCGGTGGTGTCGGACCCGCCCCTGCCCAGGGTAGTCACCTCCTTCGAGGCGGGGTCCACCCCTTGGAACCCCGCCACGATCACCACGTTGCCGCCCTTCAGTCCATCCCGCACTCGGACCCCGCGTATCTCGGTGATCTTGGCCTGGCCGTGGGCTGCGTCGGTGAGGATGCCGGCCTGGGAGCCGGTGAGGCTGAGCGCCGGAATCCCCTCGTCGTGGAGGGCCATCGCCAGCAGGGCCATCGAAATTCGCTCTCCCGCCGTTAGGAGCATGTCCATCTCCCTGGCGGGTGGATTCGAGCTGACCCGGCGGGCCAAGTCGATCAGGTCGTCGGTGGAGCTCCCCATGGCCGACACCACCACGATCAGCTCGTTCTCGGCGCGGCGCGTCTCGGCCACCCGCCGGGAAACCCGCCTGATACGTTCGGGGTCGGCAACCGAAGTGCCGCCGTATTTCTGCACGACCAAAGGCATAGGCGCCAGTGTATTGACTTTCGGCGGACAACCCGCCGCCATGGACGACCTTCCGGAGAATTCATATCTAGAATGGATCCGAATGGGAAGCGAGAAGCGAGCGCGCCAGAAAGAAAACCGCCGGGCCCGGCAGGAGGCCGAGCAGCGGGAGGCCCGCCGCGTCAAATGGCGGCGCCGGGTGGTGATGTGGTCGGCGATCGCGGTCTTGGTGATCGCGGTCTTCGTGATCGGCAACCTGATCACCGCCGGCGATGACCCGGCCCCCCAACCGCCGGTGGTGGTGACCGACACCACCACGGCCGACAGCCCCCGGGTAATCGTGCCGACCGACACCACCGCGCCCGAGGATTCCTGAACGGCTGAGGCGCTCTCCTATCCGGTTCGGTCCCGGCCCTGAACGATCAGGGTTAGCCTTGCCCTTCGGATGGCTGTCGATCTCCATGTTCACTCCACCGCCTCTGACGGCAGCGAAACTCCGTCAGAAACGGTAAGGCTCGCGGCCCGGGCCGGACTCACCGCGGTGGCCCTGACCGACCACGACTCCCTGGAAGGAGTGGAGGAAGCCCGGGCAGAGGCGGAACGGCAGGGGATCGAGCTTATACCCGGGGTGGAGCTGTCCTGCGAGTGGGATCGGGGTGGTCTGCATATCGTGGTGTTGTTCCTGGAACCCGGCCCCGGGCCGCTGCAGGATCGCCTGGGAGAACTCCGGGAGGGCAGGGAAGGCCGCACCCTGGTCATGATCGAGCGCCTGGCCTGCCTGGACATCCACATCGACTACGAGGAGGTGGTCCGCCAGGCGAAGGGCGGCAGCATCGGGCGTCCTCACATAGCGGCGGTGATGCAGCGCAAGGGTTACGTTCCCGACATCCCTTCCGCCTTCGCCTGTTACCTGGGTCGCGGGCGCCCCGCCTATGCCCCCCGCCCGTTGCTCCGACCCGAGGAAGCCATCGGGTTGGCCGGCCGATCCGGGGCGGTGTCGGTAGCGGCCCATCCCCATACGATCGGGCTCGACAGCGCCGCCGAGTACGCCGCCTTCTACCGGCGGATGGCCGGCCTCGGCTTGGCGGGGGTGGAGTGCTACTACCCGGAGTACGACCTCCGGATGCGCCGGGACCTGGCGCAGACGGTTGGCGCCCACGGTCTGCTCCCCTCCGGCGGGTCGGATTTCCACGGGACGTACAAGCCGGGCCTCCGGGTAGGGGTCGGCCGCGGTGACCTGATAGTTCCCGACCGGATACTGGAAGACTTGCGGGCTGCCCGCCCGGACCGGTAGAGATGAAGCCCGCCGGCGCCGCCGGGGGTATGGCCCGGGCAGCCGGGGTGGTGGCGGCCGGGATACTGCTGTCCAGGCTGTTGGGCTTCGCTCGGAACGTGGTCCTGGCCAACAGGCTGGGGGACGGTCCGGCAGCCGATGCCTACGAGGTCGCTTTCATCGTGCCGGATTTCCTCAACTATCTGCTGGCCGGGGGTTTCCTGGCCATCACCTTCATTCCAATCCTGAGCCGGTTCCGGGCGGCGGGAGATCCCGACGGGGCGGCGGCGGCCTTCAACGCCGTGTTCCGCCCGGCGGCGGTGCTGATCGTTCTTCTGACCGCGGCGGCAGCAGCGGGGGCGGAAGTGATCGTGGATCGGCTGTTCGGATCGGGGGGCCGGCTCGACGCCGACCAGCTGGCCGAGGTGACCAGGCTGACCAGGCTGGTATTGCCCGCCCAGGTCTTCTTCGTGCTCGGCGGGCTGTTCATGGCGGTGCAGTACGTCCACGGGCGGTTCGTGATACCCACCCTGGCGCCGATCATCTACAACGCCGGCATCATCCTGGGAGGGCTGGCGGGTGCCCGGTCGGACGAGGTGTCGGCCACCGGGTTCATCCTCGGCGCAGTCGGCGGGGCCTTTGCCGGGAACCTGGTCCTCCAGTGGTGGGGCGCCCGCCGCACGGGGCTGCGGATATCGGCCGGCCTGCCCGATTTCCGCCACCCCGCCTTCCGGGAATACCTGGTTCTGGCCATCCCCCTGATGGTGGGTCAGTCCATCGTGGTGCTGGACGAGTCGATCGGGAAGATAGTGGCGGCGGCCGCTTCCGACGGCGCCGTCTTCAGCCTCAACCTGGCCCGCCGGGTGAACATGGTGCCGGTGGGGGTGATCGCCCAGGCGGCGGGGGTGGCGGCCTATCCGTACCTGGCCCGCCTAGCCGCGGAGGGCCGCCGGAGCGAGTTGGCGTCGTCGATGGGCCGGGCGGTCCGCACGGTGTTGTTCGCCGGGGGGGCGGCGGCGGCCGGGGTGATCGCGGTCAGCCAACCGGCCGTTCGGGCCGCCTTCCAGCACGGCCGGTTCAGCGAGGAGGGAACGGTGCTCACGGCGGCCGCTCTGGTCGGGTATGCGCTGAGCATCCCCGCCTGGGGCGCCCATCAGATATTCGCCCGCGGCTTCTACGCCCACCGCCAGATGTGGGCGCCGGTGATCGCCGGTACGGCCTGGACGGTTCCGGCCGTCCCGTTGTTCCTGGCCGGGTTCCGGATAGGCGGGGTGCCGGGAGTGGCGGCGGCCTCCTCGATCGTCATCACCGGGCATGCCGTCACCCTGTGGCTGCTGTGGCGGCGCTTCCACACGTCCGAAGGGCTGGAAGGAGCGCTGCGGACCGTCATCCACTCGTCGATGGGCGCCGCGGCGGCGGCGGTTCTGGGATGGCTGGCGGCCGATGCGGTAACCGGAGGCCGGGTTCCCGGTTTCGGGACCGGAGCGGCGGCAACCGTTATCGGGTTGGCGGTCGCGGGGGCGGCCTACCTGGCCGTTACCTGGTCGTTGGGGTCAACCGAGGCGCGCTCGGTCTTGCGTGGCCGTTGGCCGACCCGTTCATGATCACCCGGGGAGGGACGAAAGGCTCCATCCGGGCCGCCATCATCCAGTTGGAGAAACGCCGGATCGGCGGGGAAGCGGCGCGCCGTTCCTCCGCCAAGGCGTGCTCGACCGCGGTCGCGATAGCCGCCGCCTCGTAAGGCCCGGCGCCGCCGGTGATGTGGAACTCGACCGCGCCTCGGCGGTTATCTCCGTTGTCCATACCCATATTCGACCAGCTCGATCAGGGTTTGGTTTCCACCCTTCGGATGCACGAAGGCGATCCGGGTGCCGCGCCCGCCCGTCCTGGGCGTCTCGTCCACCAACCGCGCCCCCTTCTCCTTCAGATGGGCGAGGGCCGCTTCGATGTCCACCACCGTGTAGGCCACGTGGTGGAGCCCCTCTCCCCGCCGTTCCAGGAACCGGCCCACCGGAGTGTCGGGGCGGAGGGCGGACAGCAGCTGGACGAAGGACCCGCCCATCGGAATCATGGCTTCCTCGACCCCCTGGTCCTCGACCACCTCGCGGTACATCGGCGCCGCCCGGTACCTCCGGCGGTAGTCGTCGACGGCCGAGTCGAGGTCGTGGACGGCGATGGCCACGTGGTCGAGGTTGAGGAGTTTCATCCGGCCAGGGTACCCGGCGCCGGCGCACCGGCTATCCCTACCCGTTCGGGTAGCGTTCCATGGACCCCATGGACCGGGGTCACCGGTACCGAACGGACGGAGGCATGACGATGCGAATTGGGATCCTGACCGGCGGCGGAGACGTTCCGGGCCTCAACCCGGTCATCAAGGCCTTCGTGGAAAGGGCCGAGGAAGCCGGGCACTCCGTGCTAGGCCTGCGCCGGGGATGGGCGGCGGTCCTGAACATCGATCCGGACGACCCCCGTTCGGCGGCCGCTCATACGACGGCGCTCGACCGAGCCGCGGTGCGGACCATCGACCGGACCGGCGGGACCATCCTCCACAGCAGCCGCACCAACCCGGGGCGGGTGGCGGAGCGGGACCTCCCCGCCTTCCTGACGCCCCTGCCTGACGGGCCGCCCTTCGACCTCACCGGCCACGCGGTGCGGGTGATCGAGAGCCTCGGCCTCGACGCCCTGGTGGCGATCGGCGGCGACGACACCCTCTCCTATGCACTGCGCATGCATGAAGAAGGGGTTCCGGTGGTGGCGGTGCCCAAGACCATGGACAACGACGTGCCCGGGACCGACTACTGCATCGGCTTCTCGACCGCCGTAACCCGCTCGGTGAAGTTCATCAACGATCTCCGTAGCGCGGTGGGCAGCCACGAGCGGGTGGCGGTGGTCGAGCTGTTCGGGCGTTACTCGGGTGCGACCAGCCTGATGTCCGGATACCTGTCCTCGGCGGACCGGACCCTCATCGCCGAGGTGCCTTTCGACATCGAGCGCCTAGCGGAGATGGTGGTGTCCGACCGGGCCGCCAACCCCAGCCGTTACGCCGTGGCGGTGGTATCGGAAGGGGCTTCGCTCCTGGGTGGAGAGCGGGTGGAGAGCGGCGCCGCCGACGCCTACGGCCACCGCAAGCTGGGCGGCATCGGGGAGATGACCGGCAGCCTGATCAAGGAGATCACCGGCATCAACATCATGAACCAGCGGGTGGGATACCTGATGCGGAGCGGCCCTCCGGACGTCCTGGACCTGATGGTGGGTTTCAACTTCGGGACCATGGCGGCGGAAATGCTGATCTCCGGCGTCAGCGGGCGCATGGCGGCGGTGCAGGGCGGTGTCTACGCCGTCAGCAGCCTTTCCGTGCTGGCCGCCGGGGCGCGCCGGGTGGACGTGGACGCCTTCTACGACTCGGACGAGTACCGCCCCCGCATCCGGGCGCTGGCCGGCAAGCCGATGTTCCTGTACTGACGGAAGGGATATCACGCAGGCGGTGCGAACGGGTTGCCGATATTATGCTTCGAAGCCTCGGTGACTGGGAATGGAGGACGGCGTGAACACGGAACTGCTGAACCGGGAGGTCGAGGGATCATGACCGGGTGGGTGACATTAGGCAACGGCCAACAGCGCGCCTTGGCCGGTTTCGACAGGCGCCTAGGGGCGAGGATCATCGACTGGATCCTGATCGGAATAGCGACCTACCTGTTGTGGTTGGCATTCTCGTCCCGTATCAGCGGATGGTTCGCCGTTTTGTTCTTCCTCGCTCTGTTCTGCCTGATCTTGGGCATTGCGTACGAAGTGGTGCTGACCGCCCTCTTCGGTCGAACCCTGGGCAAACTGGCCGTCGGGGCGAAGGTGGTCAGGGTCGACGACGGCCGGGCGCCCGGGTGGGGGAGGTCACTCGGCCGGTACCTTACGCTGAACCTGGCAAACCTCATCCCTGTCTTGGGGAACGCCGTCACCCTGTTCGTTTACCTCTCCCCGGTCTTCTCCGAATTACTCCAGGGTTTGCACGACAAGGCAGCAGCCACGGTGGTTATCAACGTCAGACACAAACAGGACGCCCCCGCCGAATATGACGGTGGTGATGAAGGTCGGCCTTCCACCGCCGGTACACATCCGGTGGCCGCTGCCGGAAAGGTGGTGCTGAGCAACGGGGATGAACACAAGTTGGCCGGCTTCGGCCGCCGCCTGAGCGCCAGGATTCTCGACTTCATCATCCTCATGATCGCGGCGGTTCTGCTGTTGATCCTGTGGTTCACCAGGTCGGTCGACCTCATCCAGCAGGTCATACAGGATGCGCTCCAGCAACTGACGTCGTCGTTGGAGTCGACGGTCGGCTCTCTGGGAGATATCGACCTGACGGGCGGCGCCGATTCGATCTGGGATACGCTTCGTTCCCTGTGGGATTCGGTACAGCAGCTTTGGCAGCTGTTCGTTCAAGCGGTCAACGACGTGGTGTCGGCTTTCGTATCGGCGATGCGCCGGCTGTTCACAACCTTGATCGGCATCGTCATAGGGGCTGTCCTCTACGAAATAGTGCTGATCGCCCTGCTCGGGCGGACCCTGGGCAAGATGATCGTCAGGGCGAAGGTGGTGCGAGCCGACGACGGCCGGGTGCCCGGGTGGGTGAACTCGATCATCCGGTATCTAACGCTGCGCGTCCCGTTGCTCTCCACGCTGATCAAGCTCTCTCCCGCCTTCTACGACAGTCGGCGGGGATGGCACGACCGGGCCGCCTCCACGGTGGTGATCAGACCCCGGTAACGGCGCAGACACCGGGTCGAGGCCTACGCCGGCCGGGGGTCGAGGACGGACCCCCGGCAACGGATGAACGGTCCCTTTTGGCGGGCGGCCCCCGCGAGGCTCAGTCCTCCTCGCCGAGCTCTTCGGGCATCAGCACGAACTCGGGATAGGCCTCTATGCCCAGCTCGCCGCTGTCCTGGCCCAGGCGTTCTACCTGGCGTGACACCCGCAGGCCGCCCAGCACCTTGTCCACTATCTGCCAACCGATCCATGAGGTTGCGAAGACGAAGGCGCCGATCGACACCACGCCGAGCAGCTGGACGCCGAACTGTCCGCCCGCCGCGATGACGGTGGCCAGGGTTCCCCAGATGCCGGCGACCAAGTGGACGGGAATCGCACCGACCACATCGTCCAGCTTGAGCTTCTCCAGGAGCCTGGTTCCGTAGATGCTCACCACGCCGCCCACCGCGCCGATGATGATGGCCCAATAGTGATCGGTCATGGTGGGGCCGGCGGTGATGGACACCAGCCCGGCCAAGGCGCCGTTGAGTCCGGTGAACAGGTCCATGCGCCCCAGGATGGGCCGGGAGATGAACAGGGCGACCAGGAACCCGGCCGAGGCCGCGATATTGGTGTTGACCAGCACGATGGCCATGGAGACCGCGTCCACCGCACTCCCCAGAGCCAGCTGCGATCCGCCGTTGAACCCGAGCCAACCCAGCCAGAGGATGAAGACCCCCAGGGTCACCACCAAGACGTTGGAGGGGGGTGTTGTCTTGACGCTGCCGTCCTTGCGGAACTTGCCGAGCCTGGGACCGATGATGATCACACCCGCCAGCGCCGCCCAGCCTCCGGTGCTGTGGACGATCGTCGAGCCGGCGAAGTCCGTGAACCCCATCTCCGACAACCAGCCCCCGCCCCACGTCCATGCTCCCACGATGGGGTAGATGAAGGCGGTCAGGATCATGGTGAAGAGGAAGAACGCCCCCATCTTGATCCGCTCCGCGATGGCGCCGGACACTATCGAGGCCGTCGCCGCCACGAACACCATCTGGAAGAACCAGTCCGACATGACCGAGTATCCGTTCGAGATCACGTTGACCGTTGCGGCGGCGGTCGCCTCGCCGTTGACCAGGGCGACCTCGGCGGCTGACGATGTGTAGAAGATGTTGAAGGAACCGATGAAGCCGCCCACGTCTACGTACATGAGGTTGTAGCCGATGACGTAGTAGGCCAGCCCGGCGATCGAGTAGATGCCCACGTTCTTCAGACAGATCATGGAGGCGTTCTTGGTTCGCACCGCCCCGGACTCGAGCATCGTGAAGCCGGCGGCCATCCACATCACCAGCGCCCCCCAGATCAGGAACGCAAAGGTGTTCAAGACGAACTGGGTCTCGTTGTCGGTGGCTGCGTAGGCGGCGGCCGGCAGCCCTACGAGCAGTCCGATCACCAGAAGTACTACTGCCGTCTTTCGGACGGTGGGCTTGCGTCGGGTGGGTTGCATGTCGGTCGGCCTCCCAGGTCGATGTTGATTGCGCGCGTCAGAAACTTAGCAGGGTAGACTGGGCCTCGGCGGGGGCGCCGTAGGCGAGAGGCGGCAGTTTTGCTTCTCCGCCGCCTGCTCTAAAATTGGTCCCGCTCATCCTGTCCGACCGCTCCGGGGGTTCGAAATGTCCAAGATCTGCATGGTGACGGGGAAGAAGCCGTCGTTCGGGAAGAAGGTCTCCTTCTCCCACAAGCGTTCGAGCCGCCGGTGGACCCCGAACGTCCAGAAGAAGCGCTACTGGGTTCCCTCGCAGCGCCGGTACGTGACCCTCACCGTGAGCACCAAGGGGATCAAGACCATCGACCGCAAGGGCATCGAGGCGGTGATCGCCGACATGCGCCGCCGAGGCATCGAGGCCTGACCCCGAGTACCGGGGGCACCGCCTCGCCCGACCGGGACAAGGCCGACCTCCCTCGCGCGGGCGGGTGATAAGCTCAGGACGGCCAAGCGGCGAATCGGGGTGTGTGATGGCGGCATCGGATCAGATCCAGGATCATGTAGACCGCAACTACGCGGCGTTCGAGGAATTACTACCGGAGCTCATGGAGACGAGCGCCGGTAAATGGGCTTTGCTCCACAACGAGAACCTCAAGGCGGTATTCGATACGGCGAGGGACGCATATACCGCAGGTCAGTTGCTCTATCCCGACGGGCTCTTTTCGATACAAGAAGTTAGAGATCGTCCCATATATATCTTATGTAGGGCTTCAGCACCAACTACAGTCGGGCCAACCTCAATACATGGACCCATCCCTCTACACCTCACGTTTTCGTGAAGCCTCAGGTTCTCCAAGGTTGCCATTAGTACAGGGCGGCCTGCGAGCCGACGGCCCGGTAGCGGCCGTTGTCAGACCGCACCGCCAGCGGCATCCCGTAGATGGCTGTCAAGCTCTCTCCGGTCAGGACCTGGCTGATCGGTCCGGCGGCCGCCGCTTTTCCTTCCGCCAGGATCAGCATCCGGTCGAATCCGGGCGGTATCTCCTCGACGTGGTGGGTTACCAGGATCACGGTGATGTTCTCTTCGCGCTCGGCCATACCGGACAGGGAGGCGATCAGGCGTTCGCGGGCGCCCAGGTCGAGGCCGGTGCCCGGCTCGTCGAGCAGCAACAGGTCGGGGCGGGACATCAGGGCCCGGGCGATCAACACCCGCTTCATTTCCCCGTTCGACAGGGTGGCGAACTCGCGATCCGCCATCTGGGACACCCCCATCAGATCCATTTGGCGCTCGGCGTACTCCCAATCCTCCTCGGTGTAGTTGTGCCATCTGGTGTCGACGAAGGCGGCGTGGCGCCCAGTTACCACGATGTCCCGGCACGGCAGGTGGCGGCGCACCAGGGCGGCCGGCGCGGGCCCCACGTATCCGATCCGGGGGCGGAGCCGGCGCACGTCGGTGCGGCCCATGCGCTCGCCTAGGACGGCGGCGGCGCCCCGCGCCGGGAACTGGTAGGTGGACACCACCTGCAGGAGGGTGGTCTTGCCTGCTCCGTTCGGCCCGAAGAGCACCCATCGTTCGCCCGGCGCCACCTTCCAGTCGATATCCGAGATAAGCCGCTTACCGGCTTTCATCACTGTTACGCCGCTGAGATCGACAGCCAGATCCATCAGTAGCCGCGTTGCGGATCGTAGAGGGGGAGGGGCTGTTCACCCCGTTGGATGCGCCGGATGTTCTCGGCTATCAGGGGGCCGGCCGTTCGGGCTCTCGTGAAACCGGACATATGGGGGGTGATGCGAACCCGAGGATGATCCCACAGCGGGGATGAGGCCGGGAGGGGTTCGGTTTCGGTCACGTCCAACACCGCCGCCCCGAGCGGCCCGCTGTCCAGCGCGGCTGCCAGGTCCGCCTCGACCGTGGTACCCCCGCGTCCGATGGAAAGGTACAGGGCGCCTTCCCGAAAACAGGCGAAGCGCCCGGCGTCCATCAGGCCGGCGGTCTCCGGGGTCAGGGGGAGGATGTTTATCACCGCCTTGGAGGACCGCAGCAAATCCTCCAAGCCCCCGGGTCCCCGGTAGTGGGTGACGCCGTGGTCCTTTCCGCCGGTCCGGGTCCAGGCGCCGATCGGGTATCCCAGCCCGGAGAGCGCTCCACCCACCCGGCGGCCCATCACCCCGTATCCGAGGATGCCCACCGGGTGCCGGTACGCCTCGGCGGGGCGGATCGCCCGCCATTCCCGGTCCTTCTGCATGTCCAGGTAAGCGTCGATGTTGCGGTGGAAATGGATTACCCAATGCGTCGCGTAGGCCGCCATCTCGTCGGCCATCGCCTCGTCGGACAGCCGGACGATCGGTACGTCCGGGTACTCCGGGCCCATCAGCTTGTCCACCCCGGCGGTTATCGCCAGGATCGCCCGCAGGTTGCGGTAGCGGCGCAGGTCGTCGGGGTCGTGCTTCCACAAGACGGCGAACTCGACCGAGTCCGGATCGTCGATGTCCGGCCATACCTGAATCCGCATACCGGGCAGCTCGGCGGCGAGGATTTCAAGCCACGCTCCGCCTTCCCAGATGGGGTTCAGCAAGATCGACACACACCTAGTCAACCATATGCGCCGGTGTGACTCCACCCCGGCCGGGCGCTACCGTTTGGGGAGAGAGGAGGATCGGATGCCGGACGCACTGCCCTGGACCCACTCGGAGGAGGCCAACCGCCTGCTGGCCTCCAGCCCGCTCGCCCTGATGATCGGCATGCTGCTGGATCAACAGATCAAGATGGAGATGGCCTTCCACTCGCCCTTCGCCCTCCAGGAGCGGCTGGGGCGCCCGCTCGACGCCGCCGACATCGCTTCGGTAGACGGCGGGCAGATGGAAGCCATCTTCAGGGGCCCGCCGGCCCTGCACCGTTTTCCGAAGGCGATGGGGCAGCGCACCCAGGCGCTGTGCCGGGCCATCGCCGACGACTACGGCGGAGACGCGGCGGCCGTATGGCGCACCGCCGCCGACGGACGGGAGCTTTTGAAGCGATTGAAGGAGCTACCCGGCTTCGGGGTTGTCAAGTCCCGCATCTTCGTAGGCATAGTGGGCAAGCGCCTGGGCGAAGGCCCCGAAGGCTGGGAAGGGGCGGCGGCCGACTGGCCTTCCATCGCCGATATAGCCGAGTTCGAGCAGATCGACGGGCTGCGGCAGCACAAGGCGCGCATGAAAGCCGAGCAGAAAGCCCGGGCGGGCGGGGGGCGGTGAATCCTGCCGGTGCAGCCGCGCACCTGCATATAGATCACATGGATAGACCTTCCATAGCGGTCGTCGGGGTGGGGGCGATGGGCGGCGCCCTGGCCAGTGGGTTGCTGAGGGCCGGGTGGACGCCCGAAGAGATAACGCTGGTCGAAGCCTACGAGCCGCGCGCCGCCGAAATGCGGGCCGCCACCGGATGCCGGACGGTGGCCGGCGCGGACGAAGGCATCCGCCGCCAAGAAGTGGTGGTGCTGGCCGTCAAACCCCAGGACATAGCCCCGGCGTTGGCGCAGCTGGCCGGGGTGATGACCCCCGATCAGGTGTTGGTGGCGTTGGTGGCCGGGGTGCCTATCTCGGTCTACGAGCGCAGCTTGGCGGGGGTGCCTGTGGTCCGCACCATGCCCAACACTCCGGCGCTGATCGGTGAAGGAATCACCGCCTGCGCTCCCGGCGCCTACGCGGAGGCTCGTCACATGGCCTTGGCTCTGACGGTGCTGGCGGCGGTCGGGGAGGTGGAGGAAGTAGAGGAATCCATGCTCGATGCGGTGACGGCGGTTTCGGGGAGCGGCCCTGCCTACGCCTATCTGTTGGCCGAGGCCATGGTCGCGGAAGGGGTCCGCCAAGGCCTGGACCCGGACACGGCCCTGCGGTTGGCCGCCCGCACCATCGAGGGAGCGGGGGCGATGATGGCGGCTTCCGAGGAAAGCCCCGCCGAGCTGCGCCGCAAGGTCGCCTCGCCGGGGGGCACCACCGCCGCCGCCTTGGCCGTGATGGACAGGGCGGGGTTCACCGGGGTGGTCGGCAATGCGGTCGAAGCCGCCGCGGAGCGGTCCAGACAGCTGGGGGCGGAGGCCGCCGGGAGAAAGTTGTGATCCGGTGGGGCTAATGGAACCTACCCCATCCGTATGTGTCCAAACCGGAAGTTTTTGAGGCTTCAAGGAATCGAGTCCAGATTTCTTGCCGATCCCAAGATTGGAGTTTGTTGCGAAGATCAATGTGTTTCTTGACGATTGGAGCAGCTTGGGCCCAATTTTTCAAAGATCTTGCAGCTAGGGTGTGTTCTTCGACTTGTCTAAAGGGTGTTTCAGAAAAGAATTTTACTATACTTGGCTGAGGAGTTGCAGGGTCATCAAGGAAAACAGTATCCCTTAGGCTAAGTTCACTTGTTACACGGTATAATCTTTCCTGGCTTAAGTAGTGACGTTGTGTGGGTAAAATGCCTGGGCTTGTAAACCATTGCCGCTTTGTTTCATGGCCGATAGCTCCAATTGCTTTAAAAAATTTGAAGGTTATATGATGGATACGCCGAGCGACGAGAATTGGAATAACCATTGGAAAATCACTTAACTTAGCTAACAGACCCCATAATTCACTATCCCATGGATAGATCCACTTTCGCATATTCTTTATCTCAACAGCGAACGGAATAACACCAGCAGGTGGATTGGAACGTTCTCTGAGCCAATATCCGCCTGCATCAAGAGGGCCCAAGGATAGTTCTTTATCTCCTATTGTATTGAAGTTACCAGGTTGTCCATTTGCTAGCCATAGCTCCCGGCCAGCTCGACTATTCATAGATGCATACACCACTTGTTCAGCTGCATGTCCACAGAGCATTGTGTTGCTGGTCCAGCCTAGGTAGGTTCGGTATAGGCGCCGTTTGGCAGCTTCTGCTCGTGAGACTTCGGTCTTGCGGCCTCTGGTGCTCAGCGCGTGGGCGTCTACCCAAACAGGGACATCTCGGTTGTTCAACCTTTCGGTTCTGTGGGTGAGGTCGCCGGAGCGGGCGAGGCGAGTACGAGCAGTTGTGACGTGGTGTGGCTGGGGACGAAGGTCCTGAGAGAGGCGGAGGGTGTCGCGGACCCAGGTAGTTTCGCCGAGGATGGCTTCGGCTTCAGGACGAACCAGCGCGCCCCGCTCGAGAAGCAACCGGTGAAGGGCCTCTGTCGCTAGGTGTTCCCATTGCTGTACGGTGCGGCTCACGAGAGTCTGATTTTACGTTTCGAGGACCCTCCGACCGCAGATATAGAAACACTTGCCCCTCCTACGCCTCCGATAGACTGAAGGTTCCGCCGAGGATGAGGTGTCTGGATGCGCCGCAAGTTTACCGCCGCCGAGATATTGATGGCCTTGGGCGTAGTTGCGGCGGCTGGCACGCTGGCCAGCTGGTTCGTCGGCCAGTTCCCGGGCCATGCCGAGAGTCCGGTCTCCCGCGAGGTGTTCGTCAACATCCCTCCGGCGCTGAAGGCTGTGTTCTACGTGGGGGTGGCCGGGTTCCTGTTCCTCGCCTTCTATCTGTTCTCCCTGCGGGCCAGGAACTGGCAGCGGGGCGGCCCCGACCGGAGAACCGGGATGTGGAAGGAGCGGTTGGCCGCCATGGGGGTCGGACTGCGCATGCAGACCCTGATGCGGGATCGTTGGGCCGGTCTCATGCACTCCATGGTCTACTACGGATTCCTGGTTCTTTTCCTGGGCACGGTGACCCTGGAGATCGACCATCTTCTCCCCGCCGGCTTCAAGTTCCTCCAAGGCAACGTATACCGGGGGTATTCGTTCGTGCTCGACGGAGCGGCTCTGGTGTTCCTGGGCGGTCTTGTGTGGGCCGGTGCGCGGAGGTATCTACAGAAGCCGTGGCGTCTGCGGTCCAAGACCCGCCCCGAGGACCTGTGGATACTGGTGACGCTCGCCCTCATCGGCGTCACGGGCATCGCCACGGAGGCGGCCCGGATCGCGGTGGAGGGCCGGCCCTCCTACGAGGTGTGGTCGTTCGTCGGCTACCCGTTGTCGATGCTGGTCCCGCTGTCGTCGGCGGGGGTCGTCCATCAGGTCATATGGGTCCTCCACGTCGTTTCCTTCGCGGCCTTTCTGGTGATGCTGCCCACCACCAAGCTCCGTCACATGGTCACCTCGCCGGCCAACATGTTCCTGGCGCCCCGAGAGCGTCCGCCCGGCGCCATGCGGGAGATGCCCAACCTCATGGAGGCGGAGGACATCGAGTCGGTGGGCGCCTCCCTCGTGGGTGAGTTCACGTGGAAGCAGCTGCTGGACACCGATGCCTGCACGGTTTGCGGGCGCTGCACCTCGGTGTGCCCCGCCAACGCCACCGGCAAGGCCCTCGACCCCCGCGAGATCGTGCTCAAGCTGGGCGAGGTGGCGGCCCGCACCGCCGACCCGGCGGTGACCACTCCTGTCACCGTGGACCAGGCCATCACGGTCTCGGCGGAGAATGTGTTCGAGCGGATCACCCCCGAGGAGCTGTGGGCCTGCACCTCATGCAGGGCATGCGACGAGATCTGCCCGGTGGATATCGAGATCCTCGACAAGATCCTCGACATGCGGCGCTATCTGACCCTCATGGAGGCCGACTTTCCCAGCGAGCTGGGCAAGGCCTACCTGTCGATGGAGAACTCCTCCAACCCGTACGGGATGGGCCAGGCCGACCGGGCCGGCTGGACCGCCAAGCTGGACTTCGAGGTCCCGATCCTGGGCCGGGGAACGGATTCGGCCGAGTACCTGTACTGGGTGGGCTGCGCCGGATCCTTCGACGACCGCAACCAGAAAGTGACGGTGGCTACCGCCCGCCTGCTGCGCGAAGCCGGGGTGGACTACGCCATTCTCGGCCCGGCGGAGCTATGCACCGGTGACCCGGCCCGCCGATCTGGGAACGAGTTCGTCTTCCAGATGCTGGCCCTCCAGAACATCGAAACCCTGGGGGAGCTGGGGGTGAAGAAGGTCATCACCCAGTGCCCCCACTGCTTCAACACCCTGAAGAACGAGTATCCGCAGTTCGGCGGGGATTACGAGGTGATCCACCACAGCCAGCTGCTGGCCGAGCTCGTGGAGATGGGCCTGCTCCGCCCCAAGGAGGGGGAAGCCCGCAAGGTCACCTACCACGACTCCTGCTACCTGGGCCGCCACAACGACGTCTACATGGCGCCCCGGGGGGTAGTGGCCTCCATCGGCGGCATCGAGGTGGTCGAGATGGGCCGATCCGGCACCCGCTCGTTCTGCTGCGGGGCGGGCGGTTCCCAGATGTGGATGGAGGAGCACGTCGGCAAGAAGGTCAACGTCGACCGGGCCGAGGAGGCCGTCGCCACCGGTGCCGTAGAGGTGGCCGTGGCCTGCCCCTTCTGCTACGTGATGCTCGACGACGGGGTGAAGGAGATAGGAAGCGGCGATTCGGTTGCGGTCAGGGACGTCTCGATGATCCTGGCCGACTCGGTCTTCGGGCGGGAGGGCGGCTGAACCTTTTCAATGAGCGGCGTTGTCGGGCATTTTGCAACCGCCGATCGGTTCTGTCGCCCAAGGGTGGTACCATGTGGAGCGAGTCCCCCTGGTTGCCTCGGCGGCTAGGTGCAGGGCCCGCCCGCAGCGGCGGGCCCTTGCGTTTTACCGGTTGCCCGGTTCCGGATCCGGCGCCGCGGCGAACGGGAGTAGGGCGAACACTCCGATCAGTTGGCCTATTCGGCGGTCGTCGGCGTCGTGGACCACTGCTTCTACGGTGATCCTTCCCTTGCCGCGGCGATCGAGGGCGTCGAGCAGCTCCCGCCAGCGCTGCGGATCGATCACCGCCCGCGCCGTCACGGCGGTAACGGCGGGGCGTTCGTAAGAGTAGGTGCTGCGCTGTATGACGATCCGGTGGTCGAGGTCGATGGTCTGCAGCCGGTGGCGCAGCGCCGCGTACCCCGTAAGGAGGGCCAGCGAGGTCAGGCTCCCGCCGAACATGCTGCCCTGGTGGTTGATGTTGTCTTCGCGGGGAGCGGCGAGGACGGCGGCGTCCCAAGAGGTCTCGACCACCCGGATACGCATGGCCGCAGTCAGCGGAATGGACCGGTGGAGGAAAGCGGTCAGCTCTTCGGACGAATCGGGTTTCATGACTGCATCATGGTATCGGGACCGGGCGCCCTGTCCCTACCGGCCCGCGGCCGCCTCGGATACGGCGTCGAGGAACACCGCGAAGCTGCGGGAACTATTGCGGTCGGGGTCGAAGTGGGTTGCCACGGCTCGTGCGGCCTCTATCTTGCACAGTCCTGTCCTGAAGTAGCCAAAGTGCTGAGCCGACGTTGTCCGGAAATTGGTCGGATCCGAGAGTCGGCCTCCCATGTTGTACCAGTGGATTCCCAGCACGAAAGTAGCCTTCCAGCCATAAGGAACCCAGTTGAGTCCTTTCATCGACACAGGACCCGTCCGCAACCCCCGACCCGGCGGTCGGTCGAGAAGCGATTCAGAGGGATGCGGTGGAGCGGGTACCCTGCGGCGGGTGATAGTCGGTTACCAGGGTGAGTGGCGCTCCTACTCCGATCAGGCGGCTCGGGAGCTGTTCCCGGATGCGGTCCGGGTCGGTTTCGGCGGGTTCGCGCACGCCTTCGGCGCTCTGCGGGAGGGCGAGGTGGACCTTTTGGTGCTGCCGATCGAGAACTCGACCACAGGAAGCGTTCTGCCGGTTCTGGATCGGCTGACCCGCAACCTGGTGTCCATCATCGCCGAGCATCTGGTCAGGGTTCGCCATGCTCTCATCGGTCTTCCCGGGGCCGATCTCGAAAAGATCAAGACCGTGCGTTCCCATCCGCAGGCCCTCGCCCAAGCCGACGACCGGATCGAGCAAGCCGGGTGGGAGCCTCTAGCCGTTCACGACACGGCGGGTGCGGTCCGCCTGATAGCCGAGATGGGGGATGTTTCGGCGGCCGCGCTGGCGCCGCCAGAGACCGCCGCCGATCATGGGGCCGAGGTGCTGGCCTACGACTTCATGGACCGGCCCCACAACACCACCCGCTTCGTGGTTCTGGCCCCCGACGGGCGGGAGGTGGCCGACGACGCCGACAAGACATCGTTCATGTTCGCCACGGCCCACACCCCCGGCGCGCTTGCTCTGGCCCTGACCGAATTGGGTCTGCGGGGCGCCAACCTCACCCGGCTGGAGTCGCGTCCCGCCGCAGAGCCCTGGAAGTATCGGTTCTATGCGGACATGCTCCACCGACCGGGCCCCGGCGGGGTCAGGGAGATACTGGAGCCCCGCCTGTCCACGCTGGCCGAGATGCACCTGCTGGGCACCTACCGGGCGGCCGCGCAGCCCTGAACCCCTGAACTGAACCGTCTCCGGACGTCACCATGCGACGCTCTCGATGTAGAAGAGGGCGATGTCGACCGGACGGTCCTCGGTTTGGATCTCCGCGAAGTCGATCCCCACCTCGGTGAGCACCCCGGCCAGGCTGCGCCCTCCGGCGGTGATCAGCCGGACCGGATGGCGGAGCTGCTCGGCTTCGATCAGTGAGTCACGGAGCGTCCGCCGCAAGGGCGGGCTCTGTGTGGATGGTTTGAAGTCATATGTATCGTTCATACAATGATTCTATCCTAAACTATGATAGATTACAATACCCTTGTTTTTTCCCGGTCTGCCCTGAGTGGTGTCGAGGCCCCACGAAGCGGATATCCTGGCAAACATGATTCCGCATCCGGTGAGGAGACCGTCGTCCAGGTTCCTGATGGCCGTCCTGCCTGGAACCATCGAGATGCCGGATATCGACGAGAAGATCGATCACAGCCGAGGCTGGAACGTCGTGGTCTGGAACGATCCCGTGAACCTGATGTCCTATGTGGTGCTGGTATTCCGCAAGGTGTTCGGATACACGGAGGAAAAAGCCACCCGGCTCATGCTCGAGGTGCACCACGAGGGCCGTTCGGTGGTCAACACGGCGCCTCGCGAGAAGGCGGAGATGGACTGCTACACGCTGCACCGCTACGGGTTGTGGGCCACCATCGAGCGGGTTTGATGGCGCGCTTCGGCCGTTCCCGGCCCGGTTTCATCCGCCTCCGGCTTCGCGAGGAAGAGGTGGACGCCCTGTCGCTGATGGAGGACCTGCTG
The DNA here is from genome assembly GCA_958295745.1 of uncultured Acidimicrobiia bacterium. GTDB lineage: Bacteria > Actinomycetota > Acidimicrobiia > Spongiisociales > Spongiisociaceae > CATQHD01. The sequence goes on from OY282370.1 coordinate 2,050,838, forward strand.
TCGTCGGTGGGTTTGCGGGAGGGGGATCCGGCCGAGGAGCGCCTGACCGTACCCGCCTATCCCGACGACGCCGAGGCGCAGGACGAGTACGGGCGGTTCATGGCCTCGGAGCTGGAAGGGCAGCGCCGACGGGATCGGGCGGCGGTGTTCCGCCTGCTCCAAGACGCCCGGGCGGGGCCGTTGGACCTCGCCTTGGACGAGGCCGAGGCGTGGTTGATGGTCTTGAACGAGGCCCGTCTTGCTCTGGCGGCCCGGCTCGGGATCGAGGAGGAAGGCTGGGGGGAGCTCGAGGAAGGGGAAGGCCCCCCGACGCCGGCGAAGATGCTTCTGATCTACCTGACCGAAGTGCAGGGCGGTCTGATCGAGGCGCTGGCGGATCAGATCTAGGCGGCCCTGATCTCCTGCCCTGTCGATATCCGCCCTCGGAGGTTCCGGGATAGGCTGTTCATGATGAGGTTCGTGTGATGGTGATGGAAGCGGAGCGCCGGTCTGATGATTGGAAGCGCCTGATGAAAGGGAGCGCCTGATGAATGGGGAGCGCCTGATGAATGGGGACATCCGGTTCGGGATATGCACCGATCAGGCGGAACCCTATGCCGTCTTGGCGGACAGATGGCGTTACTTCGAGGAACTCGGGTTCGACAGCCTGTGGGACTGTGATCACTTCCTCCGGCCCAGCGACCCCTCCTGCCCCTACTTTGAGGGTTGGACGCTGCTGGCCGCTCTGGCCGCCCGGACCAGCCGGATACGGGTGGGGGTGCTGGTGAGCAGCAACACGTTCAGGCATCCGGCTCTTTTGGCCCAACAGGCCATCACCCTCGACCACATCTCGGAGGGGCGCTTGGAGCTGGGCCTGGGCGCCGGGTGGTTCAGGGAGGAACACGAGCGGTTCGGGATACCCTTCGATGATCCGCCTGTGCTGGTGGGGAAGTTCAGGGAGGCGGTCGAGATCATCGACTCCCTCCTGCGCGGCCGGACCACCACCTACGACGGTCGGTATTACCGGCTCCAGGACGCCCGGCTCCGGCCCCGTCCGGTCCAGTCTCCCCGGCCGCCCTTCACGCTCGGTGCGCACCGCCCCCGCATGCTGAAGGTCTGCGCCCGCCTCGCCGACCGGTGGAACTCGTACGGAACGGTGGAGGAGATGGCCCGCCGCAATCGGCTGCTCGACGAGGCCTGCCTCGAGATAGGGAGGGACCCCGCCGAGATAACCCGTTCCTTCTACGTATGGGTTTCCGTCATGAAAGCACAGGGGCTGCCCGATCCTTGGGCGAGCTCCGACGCTTTCTCGGAGGTGGTGGGCAGATACCTGGATGCAGGCGTTAACGAGTTCATATTCGACCAACCCCTGCCCGAACAGTTCGGGATCGCCGAGCGGATCGCCTCGGAGGTCATCAGGGCCGGGCGTTGATCCCCGTTGCTGGTACAGCGCCGGCGGACCGGGGTTCCGGTTTCAGATTTTCGGTACAGGCGGGTGAGAAAACCGGGGTATATTCCGACATAGCATCGGAGGGTTTGATAGTTTGAGGTCAGCGACCCACGTCGAAAGGAGATCCTGTATGCAGGTATCCATGTCGGTCAACGGACGGCAGGTCTCGGGGGATGTCGAACCCCGCACCCTGCTGGTCCATTTCTTACGTGAAGATCTACGGTTGACGGGGACCCATGTCGGGTGCGAGACGTCCTATTGCGGCGCCTGCACCGTCGAGATCGACGGCAAGGCGGTGCTGTCGTGCACCATGCTGGCGGTCCAGGCCGAAGGCGCCGACGTAACCACCGTCGAAGGTCTGGCGCAGGACGGGCAGCTCCACCCTGTTCAGGAGGGCTTCTGGGAGCGGCACGGCCTCCAGTGCGGCTTCTGCACGCCCGGCATGATCATGTCCGCCGTCACCCTCCTCCAGGAGAACGACAACCCGTCAGAAGAGGAGATTCGGCGCGGCATCGAGGGCAACCTCTGCCGTTGCACCGGATACCACAACATCGTGCGGGCCGTCGAGTACGCCGGCGCCAAGATGCGCGGCGAGGAACCCCCCCCGGCGGAATGGGAGGAATCATGAGTTCCACGAGTGTGCTGGGCGGCGTAGTAAGGCGCCGTGAAGATCCGGCGCTGATTCGGGGCGGCGGCCTCTACACCGATGACGTGAAGCTGGCCGGTACCGCCCATGCCGCGTTCGTGCGCAGTCCGTACGCCCACGCCCGGGTCGTCTCCGTCGACACCTCGGCGGCGGAGGCGATGGAGGGCGTGGCGGCCGTCTACACGGCGGCCGATGTGGAGCACCTGGGGCCGCTGATCGCCCAGGCCCCGGTCGGCGCCTTGCGTCCGCTGCTCAACAACGGGACCGTCAAGCACGTCGGTGAGGCGGTTGCGATGGTGATGGCGGAAGATCCGTATCTGGCGCGTGATGCGGCCGATGCGGTCGAGGTCGACTACGACCCCCTGCCCGCGGTGGTAGATCTGAAAGAGTCGCTCGGCGGTGCGATGAAGGTCCACGACGACATGGATTCGAACACGCTGGTCACGTGGGCCGGCCCGTTCGGGGCGGACGAGGATGCTCTGGCGGAGCTGCGGGCGGGCATCGACGCCGCCAAGTCCCGGGACGACACCGTGGTGGTTTCCCAGGAGATGATCAACCAGCGTCTGATACCGGTGCCTATCGAGCCGAGGTCGGTACTGGCCGACTACCAGGCCGGTTACGGACGGTTCGACATCTATTCGTCCACCCAGATACCTTCGGCGCTGGCCGGGGCGATCGGCAGGTACTTCGGTATGGCCCTCAACCAGGTGACCGTCAAGGCGATGGAGGTGGGGGGCGGCTTCGGCTGCAAGCTGAACGTCTACAACGACGAGGTGCTGACGGCCTACGCCTCCAAGCAGCTGGGTCGTCCGGTGAAGTGGACAGAGACCCGTCGGGAGGCGGCCAACTCCACCATTCAGGGCCGGGGATGGGTGGCCACTGCCACCATGACCGGTACCAACGACGGCGAGATACTCGGGTTCGAGCTGGAGGGCATCGCCGACATGGGCGCCTACTCGCAGAACTTCACCGTGGCCATCCCCTTCCTGGGGTTGTTCGTGGGGTCGGGCCAGTACCGGTTCCCCACCTACTGGAAGATGGACTGCGTGACCACCCACACGATGACCACCGACGCCTACCGGGGGGCGGGGCGCCCGGAGGCGGCCTACTACCTGGAGCGGATCATCGACATGTACTCGAGGGAGATAGGGATGGACCCGACCGAGGTGCGCCGGCGCAACTACATCCCCGCTTCCGACTTCCCCGCCGCCGTGTCGCCCATGGGTTTCGCCATGGACACCGGGGACTACGAGGCCAACCTGGATGCGGCTTTGGAGTCGGCCGGCTGGTCCGGTCTGCTGGCCGAGCGTGACGCCGCCCGCGCCGAGGGCCGTTGCGTCGGGGTCGGAATCGCCACCTACGTCGAGGTGTGCGGCTTCGGGCCGGCGCCCCTCGTGGACCTCGGTTTCTCTTGGGCCGAATACCAGATGCCTTCGGCCTTCAACGGTTCGGGCCTGGTGCGGATACACCCGGACGGATCGGCCACCGTGTCGATCGGCACCGGGCCTTCCGGCCAGGGCCACCAGACCACTTGGGCGCAGATAGTGGGCGACGGCCTCGGCATGGACGTGGAACGGATCCGCGTGATCCACGGCGACACCGAGGAGGCCCCTCCGAGCATCGGCTCCTTCGGATCCCGCTCGGCGGCGGTGGACGGTTCCGCCTGCTACGAAGCCACCCGGAAGGTGCAAGCCAAGGCCGCCCGGATCGCCGCCCATCTGCTGGAAGCTTCCGAAGAGGACATCGAGTTCGGTGACGGCGGGGCCCGCGTGGCCGGTACCGACAGCTCGGTGAGCTGGGAGGAGATCGCCAAGACCGCCTATCAGCCCCATCTGCTTCCGGAAGGAATGGAGGGCGGCCTGGAGGCTCATGCGATATTCAGCCCCGGCAACGCCACCTGGCCGTTCGGAACCCATATCGCCGTGGTCGAGGTGGATCCCGACACGGGGAACGTGCAGATCCTGCGGTACATAGGCATGGACGACTGCGGGAACGTGATCAGCCCCATGATCGTGGACGGCCAGATCCACGGCGGCATCGCCCAAGGGATCGGCCAGGCCCTGTTCGAGGATGCGGTCTACGACGGGGACGGGAACCTGCTGGCCGGATCGCTGATGGACTACATACTGCCCACGGCGGCCGACCTTCCGTTCTTCGAGCTGGACCGCACGGTCACACCCACCGACATCAACCCGCTGGGGGTGAAGGGCATCGGCGAGGCGGGCACCATCGGCGCCGCCCAGACCGTGGTCAACGCGGTGGTCGACGCGCTCGAGTCCCTCGGCGTGACCCATATCGACATGCCGCTCCGACCTAGGCGGGTCTGGCAGGCCATACAGGACGCCCGGACGTAGGGGAGGAGGAACCCATGTATCCACGACAGTTCGAATACGTCGCACCGTCCGGCTTGGACGAGGCGCTGGCCTTACTGGACGACAACCCGGGCGCCAAGGTGTTGGCCGGCGGCATGAGCCTGCTGCCGTTGATGAAGATGCGCCTGCTCTCTCCGGAGCTGGTGGTGGACATCGGCCGGATCGGCGGGCTGGGGGACATCACCGACAACGGTGACACCATCTCGATCGGCGCCCTGGTGCGTCACGCCGAGGTGGCTTCCAGCAGCCTGATCCAGGCGCAAGGCGCCGCGCTGGCCGCCGCCGCCTCCTGGACCGGCGACCGCCAGGTCCGCAACCGCGGCACCTGCTGCGGGTCGATGGCGCACGCCGATGTAGCCGCCGATCAGCCGGTGGCGGCGCTGGCCCTCGGCGCCACGATGGTGGCGGCCTCGTCGAGCGGTGTCCGAGAGATCGCCGCCGCCGATTTCTTCGTCGATGTGATGACATCGGCGCTGGCGCCCAACGAGATCCTCACCGAGGTGCGTATCCCGAAGGCGGGGGCGGGTGCCGGTTCGGCCTACGACAAGTTGGGCCGCCGGGGCGGACACAGCGACTATGCAGTGGCCGGGGCGGCGGCTTCGGTCACCCGCTCCAACGGTTCCGTCAGCGCGGCCTCGGTGGCAGTCACCGGGGTAGGCGTCCGTCCGGTGCTGGCCGGGGCGGTTGCGGAAGCCTTGGTCGGTTCGGACGGTTCGGACGCCGCCGTGGAGGCTGCGGCCGCCCACGCCGTCGCGGGGGTGGAGGTGCTGGAGGACCTGTACGGATCGGTCGAATACAAGATCCATCTGGCCAAGGTGTTCACCGCCCGGGCCGTGAAGGCGGCCTTGGCCGCCGCCGGTTGACGGCCGGGATCCCCACAAGTACAACGGGTCGAGGAACGCTCGGCGGGCGCCTTCCCGGCGCAGGGCATCGGACCGCCGCAGGCGGGAGTCTCCGGCTTTCACGTTCCGCCGTCGCCCGTCTCGCGAATACCGGGTTCTGTCATAGGCGCGTGTTACTTTGGACGGGATAGACGATGGTGCATTATGAGGCCTCCGCCAAACGCCGCAACGGTCGTTATTTCACGGCCGGCAACCCGTTCGACCATCCGGCGTTCGAGGACTGGTCGTCGGGTGCCGGTTTGTCCGAAAGCCGGGTGTTGGAACCCTTCGCCGGTGCCAACAGCCTGATCGACCACTTGCAGCGGATGGGTTTGTGCCGGGAGTTCAGAGCGTTCGACATCGATCCCGCCCACTCTCAGGTCCGGTATCGCGACACCATCGCCGATTTCCCCACCGGCTTCGAGGTATGCGTTACCAATCCTCCCTGGTTGGCCCGCAACAGCGCCACGGTGCGGGGTATGCCTTTCCCGGATACCCCTTACGATGATCTATATAAGGCGGCGTTGGAAAAGTGCCTGGACAATTGCGCGTTTGTGGCCGCCTTGGTACCGGAATCCTTCGTTCGCACGGACCTGTTCACGGACAGGCTGGCGGCCTTCGTGTCGCTGACCTCCAGTCTTTTCCTCGATACGGGTCATCCGGTCGGATTGGCCTTGTTCGTAGAGAAGCCGGTTGCCGAGACCGATGTATGGTCGGGGGGTACTTACATCGGCAGTCTGGACAGGTTGAAGGAGATGCGTCCTATACCGAAGCCGGACGGCTCGCGGGTGCGCTTCAACGTAGAGGGCGGCAACGTGGGTCTGATTGCGTTGGACAATACGGTCGAGGCTTCTATACGGTTTTGTGATGTGCGTGAGCTGGCCGATTACAGGGTCAAGAGAACCGGCAGGCACATAACCAAGATCATGGTGGACGGCCCGATCGATCTGGTTCGCTGGAACTCCTTCTTGAACGGCTTCCGGCTTGAAACCTGGGATGTTCTGATGACCAGCTACAAAGGTATGAGAAAAGACGGTATGTATAGACGCAGGTTGGATTGGCAATTAGCCAGAGGGATCATCCATAGACCCTTTGGATTCAAGAGACCTTGTGTAGATCACTGATTCTGGATTCTTCCAGGCGACCGGCCATGTTGTCGAGGGTTCGATGGGGTTTGCCCCATGGATGATTCCCGGGTGTTGCTCGCCGGATCGAGGCTTCCTGCGCATGAGGTGGAGCGGCTCTTGCGGGCGGTGACCGGCGCCTCCCGTACGGCGTTGCTGGGCGGGATGGCGGTCGGCCGAGACCAGAAGGTGCGTTTCCGCAGGCTGGCGGTCCGGCGGCTGGCCGGCGAGCCGTTGCAGTACCTGGAAGGAACCGCCGCGTTCGGGCCCATAGAAGTGCGGGTGGATCCCAGGGTGCTGATACCCCGCCCCGAGACCGAACAGCTCTGGGATCTGGCGATGGGGATGCTCCCCGCCGGACCCTGCACGGTTGTGGATCTGGGGACGGGGTCGGGCTGTCTGGCGCTGGCGGTCAAGCACCGGCGCCCCGATGTCAGGGTGGTCGCCGCCGACATCTCCGCCGCCGTCCTCGAGGTGGCCTGCCTCAACGCCCGCCGCTTGGGCTTGGAGGTGGATCTCTGCCATGGGGACGGGCTGGCCGCCCTGGATCCGGCCCTGCGGGGAAGGGTGGAGATGATCCTGACCAACCCCCCTTACATAGCCGAGTCTGAATGGGAAGATCTCCCCTCCGAAGTGCGGGATCACGAGCCCAGATCGGCGTTGGTGATGGGTGACGGCTTGGATATGTACCGGCGCCTGGCGGCGGAGGCAGCCCATTGGTTGTCTCCGGACGGAGTGCTGGCCGCAGAGATCGGGGCGGCTCAGGGCGAGGCCGTCGTTTCCATCTTCGCGCAGGCAGGTTGGGAATCGGAGATATCGCAGGACCTGTCCGGACGGGACCGATTCCTGACCGCGAGGCCCGGCTGATGCCGATGGAAGCCGCTTTGTCGGCCCTTCGCAGGGGGGAGGTGGTGGGCGTTCCCACCGACACCGTATACGGGTTGGCGGTCGATCCCGCAGATCCCGAGGCGGTCCGGGCTCTGTTCGATCTGAAGGGGCGGGGCGGTCACCTTCCGCTGGTGGTGCTGGCGGCGTCGTTGGCCCAGGCCGAGCCGCTGGTCGAGATGTCAGATAGTCGGCGCCGCCTGCTGGAACAGCACTGGCCCGGGCCGCTCACCGCGGTTCTGCGATCCAAGGTCACCCTGGCGCCGCTGGTGGGAGACCACGACAGAGGCACCCTGGCCGTACGGATACCCGATCACCGCTTTCTGCTGGATTTGCTGGGAAGTTCGGGGCCGCTGGCGGTTACCAGCGCCAACCGCAGCGGCGCCCCGCCGGCCCGCTCCTCCGATGAAGCCAGAGCGGCGCTCGGTGATGGGCCGGCGGTCTACCTGGAAGGAAATTGCCCCGGCGGTATACCTTCCACGGTGGTGGACCTCACCCGCTTCCCGCCTACGGTGCTGCGGGAAGGGCCGGTGCGCCTCCACCCATCCCTCTGGTGACGGTGACGCAGCGCGGGGAACCGGTTCGAGTTCCCCCGCCATGAACAATCGAGGGTGGAATCGGTTCCGTGCTCGAATGCCGCCGTAGGCTGCCCGCTACCCTCGTAGCCGGTCGAACAAGCGAGGAACGGGAACACATGACCGATATGCAGGCTATCGAGCAGGTGGATCCTGCTGTAGCCGAACTCATACGGGCGGATGTCCGCCGGCAGAACACCCACATCCATCTGATCGCCTCCGAGAACTTCGCCTCTCCGGCGGTCATGCAGGCCTGCGGCTCGGTCTACACCAACAAGTATGCGGAGGGATATCCGGGCCGCCGATACTACGAGGGGTGCCAGGTCGTGGACCGGCTCGAAGGCCTGGCGATAGAACGGGCCCAGGCCCTGTTCGGCGCCGAGTACGTCAACGTCCAGCCTCATTCCGGCGCCCAGGCCAACATGGGGGTGTACTTCTCGCTTCTGGCACCGGGAGACACGGTGCTGGGGCTCAGCTTGGCCGAAGGCGGACACCTCACTCACGGCTCGCCGGTCAACTTCTCCGGACGGCTCTACCGTTTCGTCGCCTACGGGGTGGACCGCCGGACGGAGATGATCGACATGGACGAGGTCAGGGCCAAGGCCCTCGAACACCGCCCCAAGATCCTCCTGGCCGGTTACTCGGCCTACTCCCGGCACCTCGACTATCAGGCTTTCCGTTCGATCGCCGACGAGGTGGGGGCGGTTTTCATGGTGGACGCCGCCCACTTCATCGGGCTGGTGGCCGGCAAGGCCCTGCCCAACCCCACCCCGATCGCCGACATCGTGACCGCCACCACCCACAAGGCGCTGCGGGGTCCCCGGGGAGGCATGATCATGGCCAAGGAGGAGTACGGCGCCGGGCTGAACAAGGCCGTGTTCCCCGACATGCAGGGCGGTCCGATCATCAACCAGATCGCCGGCAAGGCGGTGTGCTTCCACGAGGCATCCACCGAGAATTTCCAGTCCTACGCGGCGCAGATCGTCGCCAACGCCTCGGCCATGGCCGACGCCTTCACGGCGCAAGGGGTGCGGGTGGTGTCGGGAGGAACCGACAATCACCTGATGCTGCTGGACATGCGCTCCATAGATGAAGACCTGACCGGCAAGGAGGCGTCCGCCCTGCTCGATTCGGTGGGAATCACCCTCAACCGCAACGGGATTCCCTTCGACCCCCGCCCGCCCTACATCACCAGCGGCCTGCGGATAGGGACGCCCGGCATCACCACCTGCGGCATGAAAGAGACGGCGGCGGTACAGGTGGCCACCTTGATAACCCGCACGCTGCGCAAGCGGGCCGACCAAGGCGCCGTGGAGGCCTCCGCACGGGAGGCGGCGGCTCTGGCGGCCGAGTACCCGCCCTATCCGCCCGACTTCGCAGGTCACGTCTGACCGTTCCCCGGCTGCCTCTGGCCATCACCGGGGGGTGGTTGATGCCGGGTTCGTGATGAATCCGCTCATATTTCGTGATATGGTTGGGGTGGGGCGGCGAACATCCTTACGGCGTCGGGTTCGACCCGGCTGATAGGGGTAGGTAGAGCGTATGGTCGTACTGGAAGGGGATACGATGACGAAAGCCATTGCATTCGACTCCCACAGGTTCGTCAAGAACCTCACCTCATCCGGGTTCACCGAGCAACAGGCCGAGGTTCTGGCCAACGACAGGTCGGCCTGTTGAACAGCAACCTGGCCACCAAGGCCGACATCGCCGCCCCCAAGGTTGACATCGCCGATCTCAAGGCCGACTTCGCAACCCTCAAGACGGATCTGTTGAAATGGATGATCGGTGCCATGGTCGTCCAGACAGGGGTGATCGTCGCCCTTGTGAAGTTGCTGTAACCCGACCATCCGGGGGTGCCGCGGGCATTGGCGGGTTCAATGAGACACACCACCCCGACCGTGCCGGCAGCGATCAGCACGCACTGGAACAGGTCGGCTCTCTTGGACATCGCGGCGGATGGGCCGCAGTTCGTGAAACGAATCACAATCTTCTAGGATCGGGCGCGATGACAGATTCCGCCGGTTCGTCGGCTCCCCTGTCCGCGCCCTCGGCGGAAAACACTGCGCCGGTCGCCGTTCGGACGGCCCATCGCGGGGCTACCTCGGCCGTGGCGGACGGATGGGTGGCGGGGGGTTCCTTCTTCGGTTCGATAATGGCCGGGGCGTTGCTGGGATGGCTGGCGGACCGCTGGCTCGACACGGATCCCTGGCTGGTGGTGACCGGGATCGTGCTGGGTTCGGTCAGCGGCTTCATCCGCATGTGGGAGCTGGTCGGGAAGCCGACCGGTAAGCAGTCGGTCCGTGGCCGCTGAGACCCGGGCCGGGCAGGGCCTCGACCGCTCCGAGGTGGAGCGCTACATCGCCGGGCGCCCTCCGGTGGAGCTGGCGATGGCCCGGTCGATCGTGCGCCGGGCGGTGGTGGTTGGCCCGGTTATGCTGGTGGTGTTCGGCCTGCTGAGGGGTCTTGAGGGTTTGGTGGCGGCCGCGATAGGGGTGGTCATCGTAACGGGCTACTATCTTCTGGGCGGCGCCATGATGTCTCGGTTGGCGAGGATTTCCCTCGGGGCTTATCATGCGGGTGCCCTCTTCGGGTTCGTCGTCCGACTCGGCCTGATCGCGGCAACGATGCTGGCGGTCATCACCCTGTTCGAGGTCGATAGGATGGCGCTCGGGTTGGCGGTGGTCGCGGCCTACGTGATACTGCTGGTCTGGGAGGCCGCCGCCCTGGGCAGCGCCAAGAGCAAGCACCGAGAACGATAGAGAAGGAGAAAGCACCCGCGTGCGTGATGCGTTGATTCTGGCCGTGTCCGGCTGCGATGTGAAGAACGAGGTCATCTGCGCCCCTACCGACGTGAACGAGCTGTTCGAGTTCACCGACCCGCTGTTCTCCATCGGCGGGTTCCACTTCACCAGGACCGTCTTCCTCATCTTCGCCGCCATGCTGATCGTGCTCGGGGTGCTCTTCTTCGGGTTGCGCCGGCAGCGGCTGGTTCCCTCCAAGTTCGAGGTGGTGGTGGAGAGCATGGTCGGGTTCGTGCGGGATGACATCGCCAAAGGGGTGATCGGCCCCGCCGGGGCCAAGTACCTGCCCTACCTGCTGTCGCTCTTCTTCTTCATCCTGGTCGGGAACCTGTTCGAGATCACCCCGTTCGTGAACTTCCCGATCACCTCCCGGATGGCCCTTCCGGCCTTCATGGCCATCGTCACCTGGGCGGTCTTCGTGGTCGTGGGATTCGCCAAGAACGGTTTCAAGCACTACTTCATCGACGCCATCTGGCCGAAGTCCGTCCCGATCGCCCTCAGGTGGCTGGTGGGGATCATCGAGCTGGTGTCGATCTTTGTGCTGCGCCCCATCACGCTGGCGGTGCGGCTGTTCGCCAACATGGTGGCCGGGCACCTGATGCTCACCTTGCTGCTGGCCTCCGGCGTCATCTTCGTCTCCAACATAGGAGACATCGGGTTGAAGGCCGGGATCGGGGTGGTGTGGTTCGTCTTCGGGCTGGGGATCTTCGTGTTCGAGGTGGTGGTGGCCGTCCTCCAGGCCTACATCTTCACGTTGCTGTCGGCGGTGTACATACAGACGTCGCTGGAGCCGGCCCACTAGAGATTGCAAAGGGGAAACCAACGGATGACTTTCCGAACGATTTTCGAGATACAACCAGAAAGGGAGAGCAAAGCATGGACGCAGTTCTTGCGGTAGCGCTGGGGACCCTCTCGCTGGCCCAGGCAGGACTCACCGGCGAGATCAGCGGGAGCCTCAACCTGGTCGGCTACGGCTTGGCGGCCGTGGGCCCCGGCATCGGCATCGGCATCGTGGTGGGCAATGCCATCACCGCCATGGTGCGCCAACCGGAGATGGAGGGGACGGTCCGGACGACCATGTTCCTGGGCATCGCCTTCACCGAGGCGCTCGCCCTGATCGGCTTCGTACTGTTCTTCATCGGATGATGAAGGCGCCGGGCATGAGGTTCACGATGGGGGCATCCCCCTTGGTCTTGGCGGCCGGCGAGGAGGCCGAGAGCGGGAGCTCCGGCCTCGGTCTGCTGATACCGGAGACCTCCGAGCTGATCGCCGGCATCATCGCCTTCGCCATCATCTTCTTCTTCGTATGGCGCTGGGCGGTGCCCGCCATGAGCGCCGCCCTGGCCCGCCGCCAGGAGGCGGAGCGGTCCCGCCTCGAGGCGGCCGAGCAGGCCCGCCAGGAGGCCGAGCAGAGCGCCGCCAAGTACCGGGGGCAGCTGGCCGGCGCCAGAGACGAGGCGGCCCGGATCGTGGAAGAGGCCCGGCAGGCGGCCGAGGGGGTGCGGGCGGAGACGATCAGCCGGGCCCAGCAGGAGGCCGAGGACATAGTGAGCCGGGCCAGGGAGGAGGCGGCCGCCGAGTCGGGGCGGGCGCTGGAAGCAGCCCGCCAAGAGGTGGCCAATCTGTCTATAGACCTAGCCGAGAAGGTGGTAGGCCAGGCTCTCGACCGGGAGACCCAGATGGGGCTGATAGACGACTACCTGGAAGAGCTGGAATCGAGCAGGTAGATGGTCGACGAACGGGTCCGGGGTTACGCCGCCGCCATCTTCGAGATGGCCCGGGGCGAGGGCGTGGTGGAACGGGTCGAGAGCGAGCTGTTCCGGGTAGCCAGGGCTTTGGAAGGGTCCGACGATCTGAAAGAGGCCCTCGGCGACATCCGGCTGCCCATGGAGCGCAAGCAGGCGGTGATCGACGAACTTTTGAGCGCCAGCGCCCACCGGCTGACCACCGCCTTCGTGAGTTTCGCGGTGGGTCTGGGTCTGGCCGGAGGCCTCGAGGACATCGCCGACGAGCTCACCGCCCATTCGGCGGCGGCCCAGGGCCGGGCGGTGGCCGAGGTGCGCAGCGCCATCCCGCTGGACCAGGAGGCGGTCGACCGGCTGTCCCGCGGTTTGTCCGCCCGGATAGGAAACCAGGTGGAGGTTCGGGTGGTGGTAGACGAAACGATCATGGGCGGTCTGGTGGCGCGGGTGGGCGACACCGTGATCGATGGGTCCGTGAAGAAACGACTCGAGCGGCTGCGCGAGGCGGTGACCGGATGACCGCACGATCGATCCACGAACGAAGCCAAGAGAGGATTGTCGATGGCTGAACTGACGATTAGCCCCCAGGACATCACCGCCGCCCTCCGCCGACACGTAGCGGACTGGTCGCCGAGCCTCGAACAGGAGACGGTCGGCTACGTAATCTCCATCGCCGACGGAGTGGCCCGGGTGTCGGGGCTGCCCAACGCCGCCGCCTCCGAGCTGCTGGAGTTTCCGGGGGGTCTGCTGGGGGTGACCCTCAACCTCGACGAGCTGGATCTCGGAGTGGTGCTCATGGGCGACCCCTCCCACATCGAGGAGGGCGACCCCGTTCACCAGACCGGCCGGGTGCTGTCGGTGCCGGTGGGGGACGGCCTGCTGGGCCGGGTCATCGACCCGGTGGGCAATCCGCTCGACGGAAAGGGCGACATCCCCCAAGGCGAACGCAGGCTGCTGGAGACCCAGGCCCCGTCGGTGGTGCAGCGCCAGCCGGTTCACGAGCCTCTCCAGACCGGCATAAAGGCCATCGACTCGATGACCCCCATCGGGAAGGGCCAGCGCCAGCTGATCATCGGCGACCGGCAGACCGGCAAGACCGCCATCGTGGTGGACACGATCATCAACCAGAAGCAGTTCCAGGGCACCCCCGACGAGGTCAAATGCGTCTACGTGGCGATCGGGCAGAAGGCCTCCACGGTGGCGGAGGTGGTGGCCTCCCTCGAGGAGGCGGGGGCCATGGAGTACACCGTGGTGGTGACCGCGGCCGCCTCGCTGCCGCCCGCCCTCCAGATGTACGCGCCTTACGCCGGGTCGGCCATCGGCCAGTACTGGATGTACAACGGCCAGCACGCCCTGGTCATCTTCGACGACCTGTCCAAGCAGGCGGTTGCCTATAGGGAGATATCGCTCCTGCTGCGCCGCCCCCCCGGGCGGGAGGCCTTCCCCGGCGACGTTTTCTATCTGCACAGCCGGTTGCTGGAACGGTGCGCCAAGCTGTCGGACGAGCTGGGCGGGGGTTCGCTCACGGGGCTGCCCCTGATCGAGACCAAGGCCAACGACGTGTCGGCTTACATCCCCACCAACGTCATCTCGATCACAGACGGCCAGATCTTCCTGGAGACCGACCTGTTCTTCTCGGGTATCCGCCCTGCCATGAACGCCGGCATCTCGGTTTCCCGGGTGGGGGGCAACGCCCAGATCGGCGCCATGAAGAAGGTGGCGGGCCCGCTGCGACTCAACCTCGCCCAGTACCGGGAGCTGGAGGCCTTCGCCGAGTTCGGTTCCGAGCTGGACGCGGTCTCCCTGGCCCAGCTGGAGAGAGGCCGCCGGGTGGTGGAAGTTCTCAAGCAGCCGCAGTACGCCCCGGTTCCGGTCGAGGAGCAGGTGCTGGCGATCTATGCGGTGACCGAAGGCCATCTGGACGTCATCCCGGTGGAGGACATCTCCCGGGCCGAGCACGAGCTGAGGGAGTTCGTGAGGGTGCGGCACCCCCACCTCCTGGATGTCATCAGACGCACCGGCAACCTCCCGGAGGCAGACGAGACAGCCGCCGCCCTCGCCGCCTTCCTGGAAGTTTTCGGAGGAGGGGAGTAGCGCTCCGCGATGGCCAGCGCCGAACTGCGAGCGATCCGCCGCCGGATCAAAAGCGTCGAATCCACCAAGAAGATCACCCGGGCGATGGAGCTGATCGCCGCCTCCCGCATCGTCAAGGCCCGGGAGCGGGTCAGGGCCGCCCGCCCCTACGCCGAGAAGATGATCGAGGTCATCCACAACGTCGGACGGGCTTCGGGCGATGTGGGCCACCCTTTGCTGGAGCGGCGCGAGCTGCGCACGATGGGGGTGTTGGTGGTCACCTCGGATCGAGGTCTGGCCGGCGCCTACAACTCGTCGGTGCTGAGGATGGCCGAGCGGCACATGGCCGGCCTCCGGGATCGGGGTGTTGCGCTGCGCCTCTACGCGGTGGGCAAGAAGGCCCAGACCTTCTTCTCCTTCCGAGGCTACGACATAGCCAGCAGCTTCCTGGGGGTGACGGATCAGCCGACCTATGCGGACGCCCGGGCGGTGGCGGCGGCGCTGATCGAGGACTGCGAGGCGGGCGCGGTGGACGCCGTGGAGGTGTTCTACACCATTTACCGCTCGGCGCTCTCCTATCACCCGGCTCGGATCGAGCTCCTGCCGGTCAGCCCGCCGGAGCACCCGGAGGATGCGGATGCGGGCGGGGCCGAAGGCAAAGGAGCGGCGCTGGCCTACGAGTACGAGCCGGACCCCGCCGTGATACTGGGGCGGTTGCTGCCCCGGTACGTGGAGTCGGCGGTCTACGGCCAGCTGCTGGAAAGCTCGGCCTCCGAGCACGCCAGCCGGCAGAGGGCCATGAAGTCGGCCACCGAGAACGCCGAAGAACTCATCAAGGTGCTGGGCCGGACCGCCAACCAGGCCCGGCAGGCCGAGATAACCACCGAGATAGCCGAGATCGTGGGCGGCGCGCAGGCGATGTCCGCGGGTTGAAAATGGAGCGAATATGGCAGAAACGATCAGCGTAGGACGCATCAGCAAAGTGGCCGGCCCGGTCGTGGACGTGGAGTTCCCGAGGGATGGCCTGCCGGAAGTACTGCATGCACTCGAGATCGAGTTCGATGTGGAAGGCGAGCACAGGACCGTGGTCGCCGAGGTGGCCCAGCACCTGGGCCGCAGCCGGGTGAGAGCGGTGGCCATGGCGCCCACCGACGGGCTGGTGCGGGGCGCTCCTGTCCGGAACACCGGGTCGCCCATCTCCGTTCCGGTCGGCGACCAGACGCTCGGTCATATCTTCAACATGTGGGGGGATTCCCTCGATTCACCCGACAAGCGGTTCGCAGGGGAACGCTGGCCGATCCACCGACCGTCGCCTCCTTTCGAGGACGTCGAGCCCACCAAGGAGATATTCGAGACCGGGATCAAGGTGCTCGACCTGATCTGCCCGTATCTGCGGGGGGGCAAGATCGGCCTGTTCGGCGGGGCCGGGGTGGGCAAGACGGTGCTCATCCAGGAGATGATCAACCGAGTGGCCACCCAGCACGACGGGGTTTCGGTGTTCGCCGGAGTGGGGGAACGCACCAGGGAGGGCAACGACCTGTTCCTGGAGATGTCAGAGACGGGGGTCATCGAACAGGCCGCCCTGGTGTTCGGGCAGATGGACGAGCCGCCCGGGGTGCGCCTGCGGGTGGCCCTATCGGCCCTCACCATGGCCGAATACTTTCGGGACGTGCAGCGCCAGGACGTGTTGCTCTTCATCGACAACATCTTCCGGTTCACCCAGGCCGGTTCGGAGGTCTCCACCTTGCTGGGCCGGATGCCTTCGGCGGTGGGTTATCAGCCCACCCTGGCCGGGGAGATGGGGGTCCTGCAGGAGAGGATCACCTCGCTGAAGGGGCGCTCGATCACCTCGATGCAGGCCATCTACGTTCCCGCCGACGACATCACCGATCCGGCGCCCCATACCGCCTTCGCCCACCTCGACGCCACCACGGTGCTGAGCCGCCCGCTCACCGCCCTCGGAATCTACCCGGCGGTCGACCCGCTCGACTCCACCAGCCGGGCGCTGGACCCCCAGATCGTGGGGCAGGGCCACTACCAGGTGGCCACCGAGGTGCAGCGGGTGCTCCAGCGTTACAAGGACCTGCAGGACATCATCGCCATCCTCGGGGTGGACGAGCTGTCCGAGGAGGACAAGCTGATAGTGGCCCGGGCCCGGCGCATTCAGCGGTTCCTCTCCCAGCCGATGTTCGTTGCCGAGCAGTTCACCGGCCAGCCCGGGGTGTACACGTCGCGGGATGAGACCATCGCCTCCTTCAAGATGGTGCTCGAAGGCGAGCTCGACCATCTGCCCGAGCAGGCCTTCTACATGGTGGGCGGGGCCGAGGACGCCGTGCGCAAGGCCCGGCAGATCGAGGAGTCGGCCGCCTGATGGTCGCCGCCTCCGTCCCTATGCGGGTCGATGTGGTGTCGCCCGAAGCCGTCCTGTGGTCCGGCGAGGCCGAGTTCGTGGTGGCCCGGACGGTGGACGGGGAGATCGGCATCCTCGCCAACCACGAACCGCTGATGGCCGCCCTGGCCGCCGGAACGGTGGAGATCCAGGCGGGTGAGGACCGGGTTCCGGTACAGGTGGGAGGCGGCTTCCTCCAGATAGTGGACAACACCGTCACCTTGCTCGCCGACGAGGCCGCCCTCGCCACCGACTGAGCAACCGATCAGATGGTGTAGATCAACAGAGCTCCGCCTAGAGCATCCGATATCTGCTTGATATCACCGGCATCGTTGGTGACCACTTGGTCGCCGCGTCCGAGGGCACCGACCACTACGGAGATATCAACCACGTCAGGGGAGGTCAATCCTTTGCTCGTTTTGCCCACCTGCTTGGCCAAGGTTTCGTCCAAGGGTTCGATTTCGCACTGTTTCAGCATCTGTGCCACCGGGGCCTGTCGTCCGCTTCCGCCCCTCCACACCTGGGCCAGGACCCCGGCGGGAACCACCGGCGTTATTCCTCTCATCACCAGGTCATTATGCAGACCCAGCACAGTGATGTCTTGGCGCTCGACGGCTATCAGAACGCCTGCGTCATAGGTAGCGCCGGTCACTCGGTCTCGGTCTTCCCGTCCGAGTTGTGGATTCCCATCCGTTCCAGGACGGCGTCCAGTTCAGCTCGCATCTCCGGGGTTTGTACGTAGCCCCATTCTTCCAGCAACTTCTGGTTTTCGGCGGTTGCCTCGGCAATCCGCTTGGCCTTCTCTTCGGGGGTTTCTTTGTTCTTGCGCTGGAAGACGCTCAGGTCCAGGCCCAGGCGCTCGGCCCACTCCTCCCGGGTTTCGTGCTCGTATTCCTCTGGGATGACCCTGATTTCTCGATAGTTGCCCAGCGGGCTGGTCCATTCCTCGATGCGCAGACCCGGCCGCGGCCAACTTGTCTTTACTTCGTCCGACATTGCCGTCTCCCGGTTCACACCCATATGATTACCCAGATCGGTATTCGATACAAACCACTCCGGCAGATTTTTTTGTCGTTTTGCCGCCGGGGGTGCGGGGGGCGGTGTTGGTACTGTTGACGGTGCGTCGTCTCTCAAAGCACGGCCAGCTCGAGGGAGCTGAAGCCGCGCAGGACGAACCGGGGCGGGCGGACCGGTTCCTCAGCCAGCTCCAGCCGGGGGCAGCGGGCGGCGAGCCTGGCTAGGGCCGCCGTCGTCTCGAGCCGGGCCAGCGGCGCTCCGAGGCAGTGGTGTATACCTCCGCCGAAGCTGACATGGCTCGGATCGCCCCTTCCGATCCGGAACGAATCAGGTTCCTCGAACCGGCGGGGGTCCCGGTTGGCGCATCCGAGCAGCACGGTCACCTGCTCGTACTTCTCCAGCGTCCGGCCGCCCACCTCGCAGCCGTCTGCCAGAACCCACCTGTCGAAGGTCTGGATGGGGGCGTCCCAGCGGAACAGTTCCTCGACGGCGGTTCTGGCCGCCACCGAGCCCTCGGTCAGCAGACGCCATTGATCCGGATGGCGCATCAGGGCCAACATGCCGTTGGCCAGCGTGTTGACCGTGGCCTCGTGGCCCGCGTTGAGCAGGGTGATGATCATCGAGACGATCTGGGGGTCGGTCAGGACGCCGTCCTCGGTCTCGGCGAAGCACAGGGCGGTGATCAGGTCGTCGCGCGGCTCGGCCCGGCGGTCCGCCATCATCTCCAGGCAGTACTCCCTGAACTCGACGCAGGCCGTAACCGCCGACCGTTCCTCCGCCTCTGTGGTGTTCATCTCGTACATCCGGGTGATCCGGTGCGACCAGTCGAGCATCTGGCGCCAGTCGGAGGCGGGGGCGCCCAGCAGCTCGGCGATCACGTACACCGACAGGGGCGCCGCATAGTCTTCCACCAAGTCCATCCGGCCCCGTTCGACAACGGCGTCGAGGAAGCGGTCGGCGCGGCGGCGGATATGCGGTTCCAACTCGGCCACCCGTCGGGGGGTGAACGCCTTCACGACCAGATTGCGGATCCTCGTGTGGTCGGGCGGTTCGAGCCATACGACCGACCCGTACTCCACTTCGTAGAAATCGGCCAGGTCGTCGCGGAGCGGGGGGAGGCCCCACTCGGCGCGGTCTACGGCCTGCTGGTGTATCCGGCCCAGCCGCCGGTCTCGCAGCGCCTTGCGGACGTCGTCGTGGCGGGTCAGGAACCAGACCGGACGCCCGTCGTGGCCTCCCAGTCCGGGGAAGATGGGCGTCTCCTCCCGGATACGCTCGTACACCGAGTAGGGATCCTGCAGGAATTCGGGGTTGTAGGGATCGAAATTCACCGCCATCGCCTGACCGTAGCAATGCGTTGCGGCCGCGGCGGCCCGGAGACAGGCGGGGCCCGGTATTCAGTCAGTCGACGAGGGGCCAGACGGCGAAGGTGGATGCGCCGATCCCCGCCTCGAAGGCGGCCGCGGCCTCGTCGATCATCCGGTAGGCCTCCTCAGCGTCGAACCTGGTGAATCGGCCCTTGTCGAGGATGGCCTCGCCGTCTACGAACACGGTGTCCACGGTGCTCGACCCCCGGAAGTACACCAGGTTGTCCACGGGATCCCGGAACCGGGGATGGGCCTCCGGGCGGTCGAGGGTGTGGACCACCAGGTCGGCCCGCTTTCCGACCTCGATCGACCCCACCTCGTCCTCGAGGCCGAGCGCTTTCGCCCCGTGCAGGGTGGCCATCTCCAGCACCGCTTCGCCGGTCAGCACCGGCAGCTCGCCCCTGAACTCCCGGAAACCCACCGCCGCCAGGTAAGCCTGGCGGAGCACGTCCCGCCGCCCGCTGTAGCCGTCGGAGCCGAGGGCCACCGAAACCCCCATCGCCAGCATCTCAGGAAAGGCGCCGCTGCGGACGGCGCCCATGCCCCTCCGCAGCGAGGCCGCCGGGCAGTGGACCACCCGGGCGCCCGACCCCGCCACCAGCTCCACCTCGGCCGGGTCCAGATGGTTCATGTGGACCAGGGTGAGGTTGCCGTCCAGCACACCGATGTCGTCCAGATGCTGGACGGGGCGGCGGCCGTACAGGGCTTCGGATACGGCGGCCTCTTCGGGGTCCCACGATTGGTGCATGATCATCGGCGCCCCGTGCCGTTCCGCCAGCGCCTTCGCCCCGATCAGCAGCTCGTCGGAGCAGCGCATGCACCCGTAGAGGGTCGCCGCCCCCCGCACCCTCCCGCCGCCGCGGAACGGGTAACGCACCATCTGATCCTCCAGCCGCTCCAGGCATTCCCCGGTGGAGGCGCGCAGCATCTCGCCCTCCTCCTCGGACATGGCGCCGGAGGAGGTGTCCCGACCGGGGACCGCGGGGTTGTCGTCGAGGACCACGTAGCCCGGCATGCCCCGCATCCCCACCTTCTCGACGGCCCGCACCGTCTCCTCCAGGAAGAACGACCCGCCCGTGTCGCTGTAGGCGGTGGCGCCGTTCATAACCATCTCCATGCACGACAGCAGGGCGCCCAGATGGTCGGTCTCGGGGCGCCGGTGGGCGAACAGCCACCCGTCCACGGCGCCGTAGTCGGCGTGGTCCTTCGGGGCCAGGCCCCGGCTCAGCTCCGAGTTGCCGGCGTGTACGTGGGCGTCCACTAGGCCCGGATGGACCAGCGCCCCCTTCAGGTCCCGCGTAACCGCGGCGGTGACAGAAGAGGACACTTCACGGTCGGGGCCCACCGCGGCGAAGAGGCCGTCCCGGACGGCGACCGCCCCGTCCACGAGGATGCGGCGGCGTCGGTCCATCGTCACGATCCGCCCGCGCCGGAGCAGGAGGTCGACCTGACCGCCGTGGTTGTTCCCGCTGTTCACGTGTTTACTTCCAATGCTCCGCAAGCCTACGGCCCGACCGGATGGTCCGCCGCGGCCTCGGCCCCCCCCGGTAGAGTCAGAGTTGCCGCCCGGGTACCCGGGGCTGCGATCCGGAGGAGGGTGGATTGGGCGCCGACGCAACCGTCATGACCGTACTGGGGCCGATCCCCGCCGACCGGCTCGGGTTCACCCTTCCCCACGAGCACATCTACTGCCGGCTCCAGCAGGCCGACTACCGGTACACGGGAGGGGACCAGTTCGACGACGACGACGTCATGGCCTCCGAGGTCTCGGCCTTCGCGGAGAGGGGAGGGGCGACCATCTTCGACCTCAGCGTGCCCGACAACGGTCGGTCCCCGGAACGGCTGCGCGCCCTGTCCGAGCGGACCGGCGTGCATATCGTCATGGGCTGCGGCTGGTACCGCGAGAACTACTACCTGCCCGAGGAGCGCATCGACCGGCGTCCGGTGGGCGACCTAGCCGAGGAGCTGGTCAGGGAGATCACCGAGGGGGCGGGGGGCGCCGGGATCAGGCCGGGCGTGATCGGCGAGATCGGCGCCGAGAAGACCTGGGTGTCGCCTGCCGAGGAGCGGGTGCTGCGCGCCGCGGCCCGGGCCCACCGGGAGACCGGCTTGGCGGTCGGGGCTCTTCATGCCGTAGGCCCCGCCGCCCCCGAGCAGCTCACCATCCTCGAGGAGGAGGACGTCGACATGAGCCGGGTGGCCGTCGCTCACTGCGAGTCGTATCCACACCTCCGCTACCTGCTGGGCCTGCTCGAGCGCGACGTGTACATAATGTTCGACAACTGCGGGCAGTACCGCGGCATGGGAGAGTTCGAGGACCGGATCATCGACCTGATCCGCGAGCTGATCGACCGAGGCTTCGCCGACCGTTTGATGCTGTCCCACGATGTCTGCAAGTTCGGGCAGCTGCGCATCCACGGAGGAACCGGGTTCGTCTACCTGCCGGAGACCTTCCTTCCCGCCCTTTTGGAGCGGGGTGTGGATGCCTCGGCCATAGAGACCATGACCCATGACAATCCTCGGCGTTGGCTGGCCGGGATATGAATACGGCGGGTGCATGAGCGTCGAGGAGCGCCTCGGTCGCTGGTACGGGGAGGCGGCGGGCGAATACCGCAGGCTCACGCCCGGCTCGGCGGCCCTCTTCGTGCGGGGCGGCGGGGTGCTACCCGGCGGGGATACCCGTTACTCGATCACCACCAAGCCCCATCCCCTCTACTTCGAGAAAGGGGAAGGCCCCTACATATGGGATGTGGATGGGAACCGGCGCCTCGACCTGAACAACAACTCCACCGCGTTGATCCACGGCCACGCCCACCCCGAGATCGCGGCGGCGGTCAGCGCCCAGGCCGCCGAGGGAACCGCCTGGGGCGGGCACAGTCCGATCGAGGTCGAATGGGCGCAGATGATCTGCGGGCGGGTTCCGTCGATCGAGCGGGTGCGGTTCGCCAACTCGGGTACCGAGGCCAACATGCACATGCTCAAGGTGGCCCGGGCGTTCACCGGGCGGGACGGAGTGCTCAAGCTGGACGGGGCCTATCACGGAACCTACGACGGCTTCGAGTTCGCGGCCGCGCCGGGCGGCGGCCTCGCTCCGAGTACGGGCGGCGTCCCTTCCAACCTCTCGGCCAACGTCCTCCTAGGCCGGTGGGGGGATGCGGAGGGGGCGGCCCGCATGGTGTCGGACAACGCGGAACGGCTCGCCGCGGTGATCCTCACCCCGTTCCGCTCGGCCGGCGGCTTCGCTGAGCCTCCGCCGGGTTTTCTGGAGTCTCTGCGCGAGGCGACCGCCGAGGCCGGCGTCCTACTCCTGTTCGACGAGGTGATCTCGCTGCGGCTAGGGACGGGGGGCGCCCAGGGCCGCTACGGGGTGGTTCCCGACATGACGGCCCTCGGCAAGCTGATCGGGGGCGGGCTGCCGGTAGGGGCCTTCGGCGGGCGGGCCGACATCATGTCGGTCACCGACCCGATGGGTGACATGAAGGTGGCGCTGGCGGGGACGTTCAACGCCAACCCGTTGACCGCCGCGGCGGGTGTAGCGGGCCTGCGGCTACTCACGCCGGAGGTCTACGAACGAATCGACCGATTGGGCGGGCGGCTGCGGTCGGGCCTAGCCGAGGCGGTCGAGGAACGGCGCCTTCCGCTGCAGGTGGAGGGGGGCGGATCGCTGGTAAGCGCCGCTGCGGAGACAGGGTTCGCCGCCGCGGACCTGCTGATGACCGGCCTCTCCCTGGCCTTCGCAAACCGCGGGGTGTTCGGCTTCCCCTTCCTTTCCACCTCGTCGGTGATGGAAGACCACCATATAGACGATGTGTTGGACACCGCAGCCGCCGTCTTCACCGACCTCGCCGCCGCCTTGGACAGTTAGCGCGTGAGCCGCAGATTAGTCCGTCACGCTGGTTGTTTACCGGTACCCGCCGACCGAATCCTCGAAGCGGCTGGCGCGCGCTGTCCGATTTGACAAATCGCGGCGATTGTGCTACTAATATCGGCGTTGTGCCAGGAAGTCGGTATCGGATTGAGCAGAGGGCATCATGACGATGTCCTTACGCTCCTGAGGGAAAATCAAAAGAGTCGGCAGTCTGGGTTGCTGTAGGTTGTTCGCCGCCCACAGGGCAGTGGATTTTCTGACGAAAAATTGCTGATATTTTTTTACAGATATCTAAGTCTTTTTTGGAAGAAAAAATCAAGAAGAAAGGGAAGGAAAAAATGATGTAAAGAAGGAAGCCGAAAAAAAACAAACCAAATTGTTTGTTTCAGACAAACAATTTCTTGATCTGAAAGCCCCCCTTTTTTTCGGGGGTTTTTTCGTGTCGACATGGAGGTTGTAAAGAAATGAAAAACGCCAATCTACAAAAAGAAAATCTGAATCACGAAAAAAAGGAGATGATGATGAGAAAAAACAACATTCTTAAAATTATGGAAGCCCAGGTTCCGGAGCGACGAATCCCCAGGGAGAAGTACGTTCCGGAGAATCGGAGTCTCCACCTGGTCGACATCGAGAACCTGATGGGTGGGCCAAGAGCCGGGCCGTCGGTGATCGAGTGGGCAGTCTCCGCCTACCAGGGTACGGTGCCGTTGGCTGAGGGTGATCACCCTGTCATAGGATCGAACCCATATCTCTGGCCATGTGTCGATCGTTGTTGGTCATCGGCGAGGCTGGTCGGAAGGCACGGCCCCGACGGCGCGGATAAAGCGCTCAAGGAAGTAGTGAAGAACGTCGACTTCATCCTTCCCCGGTACGACCGGATCGTGGTCGGCTCGGGCGACGGCGACTTCTTGGACGTGGTCTGGAAGTACAGGGCCCGCCATCTGGTAGTGGAAGTGGTGGCGCGTCGGCGGAGCCTGTCGCGTGAGCTCGCGGAAGCGGCTTCCCGCGTCTGGATCCTTCCCGAGCCCGACTTCGATCTGGCCGCATGACGAACGCGGTCGGGTCATAGTCAGAGGCCCTGCCCGGCGATACATGCCCGCCCCCGCCTGTATGGATGGGGGCGGGCATGCCGCGTCCTTCGGATATTCCCCTTACCTGCGGCGGGCGACTTGGCCGCGGCGGCTTCCGGTGAGGCCGTTCGGGTCGACCGCCGGCTCGCCGCCTACGATGACCCATTCGATTCCCGCAGGCGGTCGGTCGGGTTCGTCGTAGGTCGCTTCGTCGATCAGCGCGTCGGGGTCGAAGGCGACCAGGTCGGCGCGCCGGCCCTCCGCTATCTCGCCCCGGTCGCGCAGCCCGATGCGCCGGGCGGCTCGAACCGTCAGTCTGGCCACCGCCTCGCGAACCGTCATCGAACCTTCCCGTATGACGTATCGGCCCAGGAACCGGGGCGCGGTTCCCCACAGACGCGGGTGGGGTTTGGCGGCGAAGACCGCATCGCTGCCCACCAGCATCGCCGGATGCCGGGTGATGTTCCGCACGATGGACTCGTCCGCGTAGTGCAGGGTCACCAGGGCGCGCATCCCCGTTTCAAGCAGCAGGTCGATCACGACCCGTTCGGGCTCGACCCTCTGGGAGGCGGCGATCTCGGCCAAGGACCTTCCGATCACATCCTCGGGGCCGTCCGGCCCGCAGTCAGCCATCACGATCGAGCCGGGGCCGCATTGGTAGTAGAAGCTCTCGGGGCCCGAGCCGGGGTCTCCGAGGTCGCGGAACAGGCGGTCCACCGTCCGGCGGTTCCGCAACCGGGCGGTCATTTCGGCGAAGCCGCCTTCATGGGCCCACGGGGGCAGCAGGGCGGAGAGCAGCGTCACCCCGGCGCCGTAGGGATACTGGTCGAAGGTGATGTCCACCCCCTCCTCGATGGCGTCGTCGATCATCCCGAGCAGTCGGTCCAGCTTCCACGCGTTGCGGCGCCCCAGCACCTTCAGATGGGACAGGTGGAGCGGCGCGCCGCTGCGGCGCGACACTTCGATCATCTCCTCGACCGCCTCGAGCAGGTTGTGGCTCTCGCCCCGGATATGCACCGAGACGAGACCGCCGCGGCGGGCCGCTTCGGCGGACAAGGCCAAGACCTCGGCCCGGTCGGCGTAGGCGCCCGGCGGGTAGACCAAGCCGAAGGAGACGCCCCACGCCCCGGCTTCCATCCCTTTGGCCGCCTCGCGGGTCATCGCCGCCAGCTCGCCGCCGGTCGGCGCCCGCCTTTCCCCGCCCAGCACGACCTCCCGCACCGCGCCGTGGGGAACCAGCGGGCACAGGGATGCGGCGGGGCCGGTGCCTTCCAGGCAGTCGAGGTATTCGTCGATCGACCGCCACGGCCACTCCGGCGGGCCTGGCCCCTCGGACACGGCGAGCAGGGTCCTCCGGTCGCCGAGGCACTCCGCGGTCACCGGCGCCGGCCCCATCCCGTCGGGGTTTATGAACTCGGTGGTGAAGCCCTGACGGAGCTTCGGTTCGAGGCTCGGATCATCGAAGGATCGCAACGCGCTGTGGGCGTGCATGTCCACGAATCCGGGGGCGAGCGCCAAGCCGCGGAGATCGATGGTCCTGGCCGCCTCTGGCCGCAGACCGGCGCCCACCGCTACGATGACCCCGTCTTCGATTGCGACATCCCCCCGCTGAGGCTCGGCGTCGCCGGGGTAGATCATCGCATCCGTCAACAGAAGATCGACCATGCGCCGAGCCTACCCGTAGGAGGTGCGCGATCACCGGCGCAGAGGCACTGATCGAATCACTCCGGCTCAACGGCGTCCGCCGCATCTTCGGCATTCCCAGCACCCACACCCTGGAGATCTACCGGGCGCTCGGCGCGGCGGACGGGATCGAACACGTCACCACCAGCCACGAGCAGGGCGCCGCCTTCATGGCGGACGGGTACGCCCGGGTGACAGGCCGGCCGGGGGTGTGCCTGGTCACGACCGGGCCGGGCGTGACGAACGCGGCGACGGCGATCGCCGAGGCCTACTCCGACTCGATCCCCGTGCTCTGCATAACCGCCCACATCGTGAGCAGTGACATAGGGCTGGGCAGGGGTCATTCCCACGAGCTCCGCTCCCAGGAGAGCGTGCTGGCAGGCATAACCGACCGCTCCGTCCTTCTCCGTTCGCCCGACCGGATCCCCGCCGCGGTGCACGACGCCTTCCGGCGCTTCCGAACCGGGCGGCCCCGGCCGGTGTGCCTGGCGGTTCCCGTCGACGTACAGGAGGCCGCGGCGGCCGTCCGGGTTCCGCCCGCTCCCCGGTACGCCCCGCCCCGCCCCGACGGGGAGGCGGTGGAGCGGGCCGCCGCCCTTCTCGCATCGGCCGGGCGGCCCGCCATGATCGTGGGGGGCGGGGCCCAGGCGGCGGCTGACCGGGTGATCCGGCTCGCCGAACACCTCGATGCGCCGGTGGTGACCACCCTGAACGGCAAGGGCGCCATCCCGACCCGCCATCCACTCTCCGCCTCGCTGGCCATCTACCGGTCGGCGGCCGGTTTTCTGGAGGAATGCGACGCGGTGCTCGCGGTGGGGACGGAGCTCAGCCCGGCTGACTTCTGGACCGGGCCGCTGCGCCTCGGCGGAACCCTGGTACAGGTGGACATCGACGCCGGACAGTTCGGGGTGAACCATCCGGTGGACGCGCCCGTGGAAGGGGACGCCGGCGCCGCCTTGGAGATGCTCGAAGCGGCGCTGCCTCCCGCCCCCGCTCCGCACGACGGCGCCTCCCGGGCCGCCGCAGTACGCGCCGCGGCCTACGAGGAAGCGATGGTCATGGGCCGCCCCTACCTTCCTTGGATGAGAGCCCTGCGCCGGGCCATGCCCGAAGATTCCGCTCTCTTCATGGACGTGGCGATGGCGGCGGGGTTCGGCGCCTACCCCTTCTACGACCTGCCGGGACCGCGGACCTGGATGAATCCGTCCGGTCTGGGGACGCTGGGATACGCCCTGCCGGCGGCGATCGGGGCCAAGATCGCCCGGCCCGACCGGGCGGCGGCCGTTCTGGCCGGAGACGGGGGTTTCATGTTCACGATGCCGGAGCTGATGGCGGCGGCGGAGCACCGCCTCTCCCTGCCGGTGGTGATCTGGAACGACCGCTCCTTCGGTGAGATACACCGCCTGATGCGCGAACGCGGCTTCGAGCCGTACGCCACCGACCTGCACGTCCCCGACCTAGCGGCTCTGGCCGCCTCCTACGGTGCGGAGTGGGTGCGGACGGACGAGCCCGATGACCTAGCCGGCGCGGTGGAACGGGCCCTCCAAACCGAAGGCCCCACCCTGGTGGAGGTCCCGGCGTGGACCTGACCGGACGCTTCCGCTCGCTCTTTCCGATCACCGAGACGCGCGCCTACCTGTTCGCGGGCGGTCTGGCCCCGGCTGCCACCCCGGTGAGGGCCGCCCTCGACGAGTGGACGGACCGCTGGATGTTCGACCCCGCCTACCACCGGGCCCGCTACTTCGAGGAATGGGGGCTGCTGCGGTCCCGCCTGGCGGCGGTGGTGGGCGGCGAGCCGGAGGAGATTGCCTTGGTGGACAACACCTCGCGCGGCTCCAACCTGGCGGTCCAGATGATCGAGACCGCTCCCGGCGCCAACATCGTCACCGACGAGACCTCACATCCGAGCGCCGTGTGGCCCTGGCTGCTGCCCGGCCGCGATCCGGTGGAGATCCGGACGGCCCCCCGCGGGGACTACTCCACCGCGGCGGAGCGGCTCGAAAGCATGGTCGACGAGCGGACGGCCGCCGTGGTCGCCTCCCACATAGACGCCCGCACCGGGTTCCGCCACGACCTCCGCCGTCTCGCCGAGATCGTTCACGGCGTCGGCGGGTACCTGATCGTCGACGCCGCCCAGTCGGCGGGCGCCGCGCCGATCGACGCGGCGGGCGCCGGGATCGACTTCTTGAGCGGCACGGTGATGAAATGGCTGCTGGGCCCGCCCGGCCTCGGGTTCTTCTACGCCCCCCGCCACATCCTCGACGCCCTTGCGCCGCCCCACGTCGGGTATGTGGGCGCCGAGGGCCCGCCCGGCTCGGCGGACCTCTCGCTCGGTACGGGCGGGGTCCGCCATGAGATCGGGCTGGCCAACCTGCCGGGCATAGCGGCGGCGCGCCGGGGGGTGGACATCATCCTCGAGGCGGGCGTTTCCGCCATAGAGGCTCATGTCCTGGACCTGACCGGACGGCTCATCGAGGGGCTGGCGGAACGCGGGATCGAGGTGCTCACCCCGCCCGTCCGAGCCGAGCGGGGAGGGGTGGCGGCGTTCCGTTTCGGCGGCGCGGCGGCGCTCTGCCGGCATCTGCGGACGGTGGGGGTGGACGTCTGGGGGTACGACGAGGACGACCGGGTGCGGGCGGATCCTCACCTCTACAACACGCCCGACGACATCGACCGCCTCCTCGACGGGATCGACGGATTCATGGGCGGGTCCGAGCGCATCTGAACGGCCTGATTGCCGCCGTCGGTCACATTCGAGCGGTAACAGTCGGACGACCGTCTGACCGTAAGAGTTGTCAGAACGTCTCGGCTAATCGGAGATCTCTGGTTCTTCCACCGGGACTTCCCTGCAACCTTTCGCGCCTCCGGACGCGCCGGTCAGGGCCTGCAGGGTCTCCTGGAGCTCCGAGGAACCCGCCACCTCGTGGGGGAAGTGGCAGGCCGCCGCTCCGGCGGTTCCGGACTCCCCGATCGGCGTCAGCGGCGGGGGATCGGTGGCGCACACCTCCGGATTTCCGAGCTTCTGCCTGAGCCAGCAACGGGTGTGGAAACGGCAGCCCGAGGGCGGGTCGGCGGGGCTGGGCACGTCGCCCTCCAGGACGATCCGCCTCCGCGCCTGCTCGGCCGCGGTGTCCGGGATCGGCGCCGAGGACAGGAGGGCGACGGTGTAGGGGTGGCGCGGCCGCCGGTAGAGCTCCTCGGTGGGCCGGAGCTCCACTATCCCCCCCAGGTACATGACCGCCACCCGGTCGGTCACCTGCCGGACCAGGGCGAGGTCGTGGGCGATGATGACGTAGGTGAGGCCGAACTCCTCTTGGAGGTCTCCGAGCAGGTTGAGGATCTGGGCGCGGATGCTGACATCGAGGGCGCTGACCGGTTCGTCGGCGACGATCAGGTCGGGCCGCAGCGCCATGGCGCGGGCGATGGCGATGCGCTGCCGCTGGCCGCCGCTGAAGGCGTGCGGGTACCGCGTCGCGGCGTCCGGCGGGAGCCCCACGGTTGCCAGGAGCTCCGAGACCCGCGCCCGCCGCTCCGCCGCCGATCCCTGACGGTGGATGACGAGGGGTTCGGCGACGACGGCTTCCACGGTTCGCTTCGGGTTGAGGCTGGCGAAGGGATCCTGGAAGATCGGCTGCATCCGGCGGCGCATCCGGCGGAGCTCCCGGCGGGGGATGGCCGACAGGTCGACGCCGTCGAACAAGATCCTTCCCTCGGTGGGGTCGAGGAGTTTCAGGACGGCGCGGGCGGTGGTGGTCTTGCCGCATCCGGACTCGCCCACCAGCCCCAGCGTCTCTCCCCGGTGGACGGTGAAAGACACCCCGTCGACCGCCTTGATGAACCGGCGCCGCTTCACCGCCGGGCCCCTTCCGGCCGGGAACCAGACCCGGAGGTCTTCGACTTCGAGCAACGGCGGGGCGGCCGCGGGGCCTTCACTCATCCGGGCTTCCTTCCGCCGGCGGAGGGGGGTTCCAGCAGGCCGTCAGCTGCGGGGCCGCCGGTCCGGGGAACAGGGCGCCGCCGTCCTGTTCCCGGATCATCCGGCGGTCCCAGCCCTCGGCGGCGGCCCGGCGGGCGGTGGGCACGGTCATCAACGGCGGGTCCTCCATCGTGCACCGGTCGATCCGGGCGGAACAGCGCGGGGCGAACGGGCATCCCGCGATCGGGCGGCTCGGGTCGGGGGGCTGGCCTTCGATGGTCATCAGCCGTTCCCGGCGCTCGTCTATGCGGGGCAGAGAGCGGTGCAGGGCGACCGTGTAGGGATGGGCGGGCCGGGTGAACACGTCTTCGGTGGAGGAGGCCTCCACTATGCGGCCCGCGTACATGACCATGACCCTCCGGGTGATACCGGCCACCACCGCCAGATCGTGGGTGATGAGCAGCATGGTGGTTCCGTGCTCGGAGGTGAGATCTTGGAGGAGCTCCAGTATCTGGGCCTGGACGGTCACGTCGAGGGCGGTGGTCGGTTCGTCGGCGATGAGCAGGGCCGGGCGGGGCGAGACCGCCATGGCGATGACCGCCCGCTGCCGCATACCGCCCGAATACTGGTGGGGGTAGTCGGAGATGCGCTCCGCCGCGTTGGGTACGCCGACCGATTCGAGCAGCCGGGCCGCTTCCGCCCGAGCCTTCCCGGCCCTCACCCGGCTGTGCCGCCGTACGACCTCGGTGAGCTGCTTCTCGATGGTCAGGACCGGGTTGAGCGAGCTGAACGGATCCTGGTACACGATGCCCACCCGGCGGCCCCGCACATCGCGAAGTTCCCGCTCGGTGAGCCGGGCCAGGTCCACCCCGTCGAGCATCACCTGCCCCTCTATCTCGGCGTAGTCGGGGACCAGCCTCACCAGCGCCAAGGCACCGGCGCTCTTTCCCGAACCGCTCTCGCCCACCAGACCGACGTGTTCGCCGGCCCCCAGGTCGTAGGAGATGCCGTTTACAGCCCGAACCTCGGCGTGGGCGTGGAAGGTGACGCTCAGATCGCGCACCGACAGCAGCGGCGCCGCCGGCGCCCCAGAGGTGTCAGCCGCCCCGGCGGGATCAGCGGCCGGGGATTTCATGAACCGACCGGGTAACGATCCCCCCGGCGAAGTTGATGGCGGAGACGAACAGCATCAGGGCGAGGCCGGGGCTGAGGATCAGCCACCAGGAGTTCGGGAACTGCAGGGCCTCGCGGATCATAACCCCCCACTCAGGGGTGGGCAGCGACACCCCCAGCCCTAGAAAGCTCAGGGTGGATCCGGCCAGGATGGCGTACCCGATGTCGAGCACGAAGATGGTCTTCATCACCCCCAGACTGTTGGGCAGCACCGTCTGGAACAGGTTC
The DNA here is from genome assembly GCA_958295745.1 of uncultured Acidimicrobiia bacterium. GTDB lineage: Bacteria > Actinomycetota > Acidimicrobiia > Spongiisociales > Spongiisociaceae > CATQHD01. The sequence goes on from OY282370.1 coordinate 2,082,077, forward strand.
CTCATCGGCCCGGCGCCGAGGGCGCGGGAGGCCGTTACATACTCGCGCTCCTTGACGACGATGACCTGGCCGCGGATCAGCCGGGCGTACACGGGCCACCAAGCCGCGGCGATGGCGAGGATCACGTTGCGGATGGTGGGACCCAGGGCTGCGCTGATCAGCAGTGCCAGCATGATGGCCGGAAACGACAGGAAGATATCGACCACCCGCATCATGACGGCGTCGACGATGCCGCCGAGGTATCCCGATATCGCTCCGTACACCACCCCGACCGTGCCGGCCGCGATCAGCACGAACAGGCCGATCACCAGGGAGACCCTGCCTCCGTTGAGGATGCGGGACCAGATGTCGCGGCCCAGGTTGTCGGTTCCCATCCAGTGGTCGGCGCTCGGTCCGGTCAGGGCGACGGACAGATCCTGTTCGAGCGGGTCCGAGGCCAGCAAGGGCGCCGCCGCGATGGCCGCCACCATGACGACGATCACCACCACGCCGTAGGCTTCGAGGAAGGTGCGGGGCCGCAGGTTGGCGATGGCCGCCCCCATCCGCCCGCTCTCTTCGTTGCGCCGGGAGGCGGCCTCCTCGAGCCTTTTGGTGCGCCGCGTCACGTTCCCATGCCCTCCCGCACTCGCGGATCGGCCACCGTGTACAGCAGGTCGACCGCCAGGTTGACCATCACGTAGGCCAGGCTGATGACCATGACCACCCCGGCTATCCCGTTGAGGTCGAGGCGGGTGGCGGCCCGGAAGGCGTACTCCCCGAGGCCCGGCCATCCCACCACGTGCTCGATGACGATGACGCTGGTGAGCAGCGAACCGAAGGCCAGCCCCGAGAGGGTGATCATCGGGATGATGGCGTTCCGCAGGCCGTGTCGGTAGAGGACCAGGGACCTCTTCAGGCCCTTGCCCCGGGCGGTGCGGACGTAGTCCGATTCAAGGGCTTCGACCATCTCGGAGCGGACCACCCGGGCGAAGTAGAACCCGATCACCGTCCCCAGCAACAGGGCCGGGTAGGCGAGATGGTGGAGGGCGTCCCACAGGGCGTCCCAGCGCCGGGCGATGATCGAGTCGAGCACGACCATCCTGGTGACCGCCGGGGGCGCGCGGGTGAAGATGTCCAGCTGCCCCGGCCCGGCGGCCCATCCCAGCCGGCCGTAGAAGATGGTGAACCCGACGATGGCCAGCCAGAACACCGGAACCGAGATGGCCAGCGTGGACACCACCTTGAACCCTTCGTCCCAGAACCGGCCCTTGCGCGAGGCGGCGAACACCCCCAGCGGGATGCCTATCGCCAGCGCCGCCAACATGGCGGCCAGCACCAGCTCGATGGTGGGCGGCACCACCTTCGCCAAGTCGGTGGTGACGGGGCGCAGGGTGTTGCTGGCCTCGCCCAAGTCGCCCTTCGTCAGGTTGGTGAGGTAGATCCAGTAGCGCTCCAGGATCGGCCTGTCCCACCCCCAGCGGGCGTTGAGGGCGTTGAGGATGTTCTGTTCCGCCTCGTCGGTGTGGACGGCGCCGCGCCCCCCCAGATAGGCGGCCGCCGGGTCGATGGGAATCAGCTGGGAGACGACGAAGGTGATGAAGGTCATACCGAGGAGCACGAACGGCATCAAGGACAGCCGCCGCAGGATGAACCACCGCATCGTTACCCCTCTACCGACAGGCGCCTAACGGAGGCCGAGGCGCGGGGGTTTTCGGGTTGCGGGCGGCCGAAGACCGGCCGCCCGCAACCTGCCGCTGCTTCTGATCTGCGCAGACCGCCGCTACGAACCTGCGCGGCCCATCCGGTAGGGCTCGAACCGGTACACGGCGTGGTAGTAGACGCCGGTGAGGCTGTTGACGTGCGGATACCACTCGGGCACCTCGGTCAGCAGGTGGATCGGGCTGCTCTCCAGGCTCAGCGTTTCGGTTTCGTTGAGCAGGCGGATCCGCTCGTCTGGGTCTACCGCCGCCAGGGTGGCCTCGCCCAGCGCCTTTATCTCCGCGTAGTTGGGCCAACCCGCGCCGTTGTCGTCCCACCTGGCGCGTCCTGACAGAACGCCTCCGGGGAACGAGACCGACGCCGAGCTGACCGCCGAGGGGAACTCCGGGAACCAGTCGCTCACGTTGATGTCGAGGTCTCCGTTGCGGAAGTCGGTGAAGAAGACGCCCGCATCGCGGATCTGGACGTCGGTCACCACGCCGATGTCCTTCCAGTCCTGTGCGAGCTTCTGCACCACATCTCCGAAGATCGGGCAGAACCCGGTCCACTGGAAGGTCTGCAGACGGATCGGCTTGTACCCGGGCGTATCGGAGTTGTAGCCGTCGGGGTAACCCGCCTCCGCCAGCAGCGCCTTGGCCTGATCGAGGTCACGCTCGTAGCCGGACGAGATCCCGCCGAGGCGGACCGGCGCCAAGCCGTAGGCGCGCAGGGCGGGGAAGCCGGGGCACAGCCGCTGCAGGCCGTCGTAGTCGATGGCCAGCTTGAGGGCCTTCTGGACGGTCGGGTTGGCCACGAACTCGTTGTTGGCCGGGTCGGCCGTGAATGCCACGTAGTACCAGTGGTTGGTGTTGGCTTGGAGGATGGTGTAGTTCTCGCCTAGCGAGGCCGCCTGGTGGGGGATCACCGTCCACGCCAGGTCGATGTCCCCGCGGCCCAGCGCATCGATGCGCGACTGCGCCTCAGGGATGTCGGTGAAGATGATGCGCTCCATGGCGGCGGACGGTCCGCCCCAGTAGTCGTCGACCCGAACCAGATCGAGCCGCACGCCGGGATCGGAGAAGTCCATGATGAACGGCCCGGATCCGGCGCTGTTGACAGTTAGCCATTCCTCGGCGGTGTCGGTCTCGGCGGCGTCCTCCCCGGCCGATCCGCCGTTGGCCTCGACTAGAGCGCTGTTGAGGACGGCGAAGGCCGCCGCCGTCATCAGCCCCGGGAACTCCGCGTCGGGATCGGACAGGTTGATGACCACGGTCTGGGGGTCGGGGGCCTCGACGCTCTCGATGTTGGCGGCCTGGTAGGACGGCGGGCCCTGCTTGTTCTTGAAGCGCATGAAGGACCAGCGGACGTCCTCGGAAGTGACCTGGGCGCCGTCATGGAAACGGGCGTTCGGGTCGAGCACGAACGTCCACTGCGTGGCGTCTGCGTTGGAAGACCACTCGGTTGCCAGCTCGGGGGCGAGCTTCTGGTAGTCGTATCCGTCCGCGGTCTCGACCCACTGCGTGAGATGGTTGTAGACCGAGCCGAGCACCGTTACATACAGCTCCGCGAAGGCGGTCGCCGGATCGAAGGTCGTATCGCCGAACATTTGCTTGCCGACGATGAGGGTGCCTTCCCGCCCGGTCAGCGGACCGGCCGGTGCCTGGGTGGTAGTGGTGGCGGCGGCGGTTGTCGTGGCGCCGGCGGCCACGGCCGTGGTTGTAGTCGTGCCCACCTCGGTGATGGTGGTGGCGGTCGTGACCTCCGCCGCGGTAGTGGCGGTGGGCGGTCTGGTCGTCTCTGTGGTGTCGTCCGAGCCGCACGCGGCCGCGATGACGGCCAGCGACAACAGCACGGCCAGCCAGCGGCCTGTCCTTAGTGTCGGCATGTTTCTCCTTCCTGCTGCGTGGATCTAATCGAGAAAAAAGACACAGTCGTTTCCATGTCAGGTGATCCGCAACCATGAAACATACACGGCCCTACCGACATGCGCATCGGTCCGGGCATGTCGGCGGTGGTGCACGGTCGGACGAGACCGGTCGTTCGGCCCGTCCCGGACCCGCCGCCGCACGGCCGTCAGGGCAGCAGGACGGCCCGGCCTTCCACTTCACCGGCGGCGAGGCGGGCCAGCACCTCGTTGATGTCCATCAGCGGATACCGCTCCAGTGACGGGGTCAAACGGTTCTCCCGGGCGAGCGCCACCACCTCGCGGAGGTCGCTGCGCCCTCCCCACCACGCGGTCGTCAGGTCCACTTCCGCGGGGAAGCCGTAGGGCGAATAGGACAGAACGCCGCCGCCCAAGCCTACGTTCACGATCAGGGCGAACCGGCCGACCACGCGCACGGAGAGCTCCATGGTGGCGGTGGACCCTACGAAGTCGAGCACCGCATCGGCGCCGCCCCCGCCGGTCAGATCCGACACCGCCTCCACGGCCTCCTCGGCGTCGCCGGCCACCGCGTCGGCGCCCAGTCGCGCCGCCAACCTTCGGGCGGGCGGCGAGGTGTCCACGGCCACCACCCGGGCGGTGGACAGGAGCTTCAGGTACTGCAGCCCGAAGTGGCCGAGGCCTCCTATACCTATAGCCACCGCCGTCGAGCCGGGGGTCAGCCGGGGGAGGGCGCGCCGCACCGCCCGGTAGGGAGTGAGACCGGCGTCGGTGAGGGCGGCCGCCTCCGCCGGGTCGAGGTCCCCGACCGGCTCGAGGTGGCGGGCGGCCGGAACCAGCAGGTATTCGGCGTATCCGCCCGCAGGTCCGTGCCCCACCCAGCGGGTCTGGTCGCATGCCTGTTCGTCTCCCCGCAGGCAGTAGAAGCAGCGCCCGCACCCCCAGGCGCCGAAGACGGCCACCGCCTCCCCTTCCCGGAGGCCGGTTACCCCGCGGCCCAGTCCGGCCACCTGCCCGGCGATCTCATGGCCGAGCACCGCGGGCAGCCTCTCGATGATGTTCGACCTTCCCGAGACCACCGTCAGGTCGGAGTGGCAGACACCCACCCCGGCGACGCGCACCAGCACCTCGCCTGGGCCCGGCTCGGGCGAGGGCACCTCCCGTATCTCCAACGGTTCCCCGTAGGCGGTGAGGACGGCGGCCTTCATCATCTGGATCCTCCGGGCGTCCTTGCAGTCCGATGAAGGATAGGCCACTCGAAGGCACCGCGGCTATCGGATCTCAACCCCCCAACAGCCCAGACTCTTCGTAGGAAAACATCATTTTGACAATTTCCTTGACTATGCTATAATCCCTGTCACAAGAGAAGAACTCCTATTCCAGGTGGATCTTCAACGTATTGGTCAGATGGCAAGGAGGTGTAGCAAGGCTCGAGTCCTTGCTTGAGATATTCAAAGCATGATGCCTTTTTCAGGCAATTGTACGACCATCCAAGGTCTTTGGTGAATATGAAAGGAATGAAATGAACAAGCTAAATACAAAGCAAATGCGGATCGCTACGGATAGTCGATCTAGTCCTAGGCGGTTGATCCCCCTAGCAAAGCACGTTCCGCCCGGCCGGACTCTCCATCTGGTTGATATCGAGAACCTGATGGGCGGGCCGCTGGCCGGAGAGGAAAGACTGCGTTGGGCTGTATTCGACTATCAGGTTGCCGTGTCTGCGGGTGAGCTCGATCCTGTGGTTGTGGGTTCGAATCCGCAGATCGGTGATCTTGTCTATGTTGCTTGGCAGAAATGTATCGATATCAACGATACTTGGCCTGTGGCAAGACTGGTAGTCAGAAAGGGTCCAGACGGCGCCGATGAGGTGCTCCTAGAAGAGGTGAAGAACCATGGGCTCATCTTGAAACGGTATGACCGCATCCTCATCGGCTCGGGCGACGGCATCTTCGCTCCGGTTGCCGAAGCGTACAGGAGCTACGGGCTGATCGTGGGAGTGGTGTCGCGCAGGCGCAGCCTGTCGGCGGCGCTCCGTGAGGCTGCGTCGTTCGTCAGGTTCATTCCCGATTACGACGATCTGGCCGCCTGACGGCCACCGGGTGGGATCGAGACCGGCCGAACCGATCCCCCGTCTCGCTCGACACCGGGTGAGGACGGGGGATCACTGTTTGAAGACGGTGGGGGAGGCTCGGCTTTCCACGATAACCGTGATGCCTTGGGGCGGGACGAACAGCTGGAGGATGGCGAGCTGCACGACGCCGTTCAGCGTCACCTTCACCGACGATCTGGTGGCCGAGGCCTCCACTGTCATCGACGAGGGGTCCCACTCCGGTTGGTCTTCGGCGAACTTCTTGGCGGTGTCCTCCGCCTTCTTCGGCACCAGCACGAGGCGGTTTTCGTACAGTTCGTTCTTGTCCAGCTCAGTAGCGCCGGCTACGGCGGCCTTGTCGGCGATTCCGGTCAGCGTTCCATGCCAGGAGAGCACCTGCCACAGGTCCAGGGCCAGGCCGCCTGCGAAGAACAGCAGCAGGACGAGGCCGAGGCTCCAGATGACGACCGTTCCCCGCTCGCCCTCAGTGGGCCGCCTTCGAGGGCTTGGCCCGCCCCTCCGTTCACGGGTCATGGCGCACTCCGGTAGTTCTCGATCTGTTCCCGGTAGGTTTGTTCGATCGTCACGGTGCCGAGGCTGCCGAAGCCTACGACGCTGACGGCCGGCACCTGGAAGGAGACCCTGGCTGTTACAACTTCTCCGGGCCGCCATGCAGTGGAGCATTCGATCTTCAATTTCGTTCCCTCCGGCGATAGGCCCCGCCCGTTCAGGATGCTTCGGACGACGGCCTCGGCGCGGCTCTGCCCTGTGTTCGGATCGGAGGCCGTCGCGCAGGCCCGCGCCGCCTCCCGGGCGGCGGCGTCGCCCATCGACTTGTACTCCATCATGAGGGGAAAGCCGAGCAGCATCATGGCGGTGGGGATCAGCAGGAACGCCGACACCATCACCAGGTCTATGGCCCCGGCGCCCTTCTCACAACCGGCGCCTTGCTTGCACCGGGGGCCGGTTCGGAGGCGTTCGGCCCGGTTCACGGTTTCGGTTCCGGTTCGGTCACGGAGGCGGCCCGGATGGTGAAGCTCCAGTCGGGTCCGAAGGCGGAGAACATCGGCTGGAGCCGGGCGGTGATGGCGGCGGTGGTGGTGAGCGGCCCCTTGGAGCATTCGACCGAGGCGCCGGACGTGTAGATGTTGGCCAGGTCGGCGATGGTCCGGTTGGCCAGGGTCTCGCAGGCGGCTTCGGTGCCTCCCGCTCGGGCGCCGGCCCGGGCCCCCGCATCGGCGGCGTGTTGGATCACGGATCTGGTGTAGAGCATGAGCAGGGCGTTGAACAGGAACAGGGTGAGCACCAGCGCAGTGATGACCGCCATCAGTATTTCGACGGTGGCGGCGCCCCTCTCTCCGGCGGCGCACTTCTCTCCGGCGGCGGAATGCCGAAGGCGGCGGAGGAGCCCGGACACCCCTCGTCCGTCCGTCCTTCCGGCCGCGGTGCTCTCACCGCGCCTGCATCGTCTGCCGTCTCGGAGCCGGATCATGGTCATGTACCGGCGTCAAGGTAGAGCCGAATCGGGTACGCCCGCCTTCGTAATTCCATGTTATTTTTCCCGCTTCGGGATTATTTTTCCCGTTCTCGGGTTCGCGCCCCGAAGAGGCCGGGTATCGGTAACCTGTGCCCATGGAACCCGCGGTATTCGATACCCGCCGCCGCCCGTTACGGGATCTGCGGCTGTCGGTCACCGACCGGTGCAATTTCCGGTGCCGCTACTGCATGCCGGCCGAGATATTCAACCGAGAGTACGTGTTCCTCAGGCGGGATATGCTGCTCAGCTTCGAGGAGCTGACCACCCTGGCCAAGGCCTTCCGACGGCTGGGCGTGGAGAAGATCAGGATCACGGGGGGCGAGCCTCTGTTGCGCAAGGGGGTCGAGGATCTGGTGGCCATGCTGGTGGAGGCCACCGGCTGCGAGATCACCCTCACCACCAACGGATCGCTGCTGGTGCGCAAGGCGGGGGCCTTGGCCTCCGCCGGGTTGTCCCGCATCACGGTCTCGCTGGATTCTCTCGACGACGCCGTCTTCCAGGAGATGAACGACGTCGGGTTTCCGGTGGAGTCGGTGCTCGAAGGAATCGAAGCCGCCTCCGCCGCCGGACTGCCGGTCAAGGTCAATGCGGTGGTAAAGCGCGGGGTGAACGATGGGGGAGCGATCGACATGGCCCGTTACTTCCGCGGCACCGGCCACATCCTGCGCTTCATCGAGTACATGGACGTGGGGGTCACCAACGGTTGGCGCATGGATGACGTGGTGCCCGCCGCCGAGCTGATCGAGGCCATCGACGCCCGGTTCCCCATCCGGCCGGCGGCGCCCAACTACCGGGGAGAGGTGGCCAAACGCTGGCAGTACGAGGACGGGCAAGGGGAGGTCGGGTTCATCGCCTCCGTCACCCGGCCTTTCTGCGGGACGTGCACGCGGGCGCGGGTCTCGGCGGAGGGGACTCTGTACACCTGCCTGTTCGCCGCCGCCGGCACCGACCTGCGCGGTTTGCTGCGGTCGGGGGCGGAGGTGGACGAGCTGGTGCGCGTGGTGGGCGGGGTGTGGGAGGTCAGGGAGGATCGGTATTCGGAAATCCGTTCCGAGGCCACGGTCGACCTGCCCAAGGTCGAGATGAGCTACATCGGAGGATGACACCCGTCGCGCCCCCGCTTTCCGAGGGGCCGGGGCGGGGCGGCTGAGAAGCCGACGGATCCATCTATCCTGAGGCCTCCCGACAATTACACCCCTACGGAGAATCCATGCCCGGGTTGCTCGCCTTCCATGCCCATCCTGACGACGAGGTCACGTCCACGGGCGGGGCGCTGGCCAGATACGCCGCCGCCGGCGAACAGGTGGTGGTGGTCACCGCCACCGACGGAGCCGAGGGTGAGGTCCACAACTACGACGACCCCGATTCGATCCGCCCCCGCCTAGTGGAGCTGAGGGTGGAGGAGATCGCCGAGGCCCTAGCCGTCCTAGGGGTGCCCAACCATCATTTCCTCGGTTACCGAGATTCCGGAATGATGGGGACCGAGCCCAACGAAAACCCCGAATGCTTCTGGCAGGCCGACTTCATGGAGGCGACTGCCCGGCTGGTGCGCCTGGTTCGCAGGTATCGACCGGAGGTGATGACCATCTACGATCCGTTCGGGGGTTACGGGCATCCCGACCACATCCAGGTGCATCGGGTCGGTATGGCCGCCTACTTCGGATCCGACGATTTGCGCCGGTTTCCGCTCGAGGAAGGCGAGGAGGTGTGGCGGGTGTCCAAGCTCTACATGACCAGCTGGCCTCGTTCGCGGGTGGAGGTGATGATCCGGAGTCGGCTGGCGGCCGGGCTCATGACCGAGGAGGAGGCGGAGGAAGCATCCGGTTGGGGCACCCCTGACGAGGAGATAACCGCCCTGGTGGACGTGATCCCTTGGGCGGACCACAAGGTGGCGGCGCTGCGCGCCCACCGTTCCCAGATACCCGAAGACTGGTTCATGCTGCAGGCGCCGGAGGAGGACGTTCCGAAGGTGCTCGGTCTGGAGGCCTTCCAGCGCATCTACTCGAGGGTGGACGCTCCCTTTCGCGAGGACGACCTGTTCACCGGTTTGCGCTGAAACCCCTCCTTCGGTCCCGTGAACATGGGAATCCTGATCAGGCCGGCCTTACAGCTCGGCCGCCACCGCCTCGGCGAGCCGTTCGTACTCCTCGATCCGGTTGTACTGGTGCGCCGATATGCGCAGCAGGCGCTCGGGCGGTCTAGGCCAACCGAACACCATCGCTTCGATGGACCACTTGGAGCGAAGCCGGGCCATCATCGGGTCGAAGATGGTGCCGGCGGGTTCTGAAGAGCCGGGCAGCGGTATCGAAGCGATCGATCCGATCATCGAGTCGGGGGCGGGGGGCTCTACCCCCAGCGCATCGACCAGGATGTCCCTCCCCGCCAGGCAGAGTTCTCGGTTGGTGCGGCGCACACCCTCCCAGCCGTCCGGTTGGAGCGCCCCCACCGCGTCCAGAGCGTCGGGGACCGACAGCCAGGCGGTGGGGTCGTCGGTCCCGGTCCAGTCGAACTGGGTGTGGAGGTGCCCTCCCGCGGCCGGCCAGGCCCCGTTGTAGCCGTGGCTGACCACCGCCGGGTAGACCGCCGGGCGCCGGTCCTCCCGTACATATAGGAACGCCGAGCCCTTCGGGGCGCACATCCACTTGTGGCAGTTGGCCGTGATATAGGAGGCGCCGATGGAGGAAACGTCGAAGTCGACCATTCCCGGGGCGTGCGCCGCGTCCACCAGCACCTCGACGCCGGGTTCGAGGGCCGTCACCAGCTCTTCGACCGGGAGGACGAGGGCGGTGGGAGAGGTTACGGAGTCGATCAGCAGCAGCCTGGTGCGGTCGGTGACCGCCGCCGTCACGCCGTCTATCACCTGCCGGGGGCTGTCGATGGGAAACGGGAAGGATGCGGTTACCACCCTTGCGCCCGTGCGGGCGGCGGTCACGGTTGCCGCGTTGCGGCAGGCGTTGTAGCCGTGGTCGGTGATCACGATCTCGTCGCCGGGCCGCAGGATCGCCTCCAACGAGCGGAGCACCGCGTTTACCCCCTCGGTGGCGTTGTTCACGAAGGCCAAGCCGGCCGGGTCGGCGCCGACGAACTCGGCCAGCCGTTCCCGGGCCCGGTCGAGGGCCGGTTGGTAGTGCTCGAGCATGAACCGGGTCGAGTTGGATTCGAGCAGATCCCGCCACCTCTGCTGGGCTTCGAGGGCCGGGACGGGCGCGGCGCCGAAGGAACCGTGGTTGAGGTGGCTGACGGTCGGATCGAGACGCCATATGCTCACCGGGGCAGGTTACCCGCCGCCTCCGACACCTATGGAATCGGGGATGGCGGGACCGGTCCGCCCCGCCGGTCGGAAGCTCGGGTCGGTGTCCCACCACACCCACCGATCACGTCAGGCTGGTAACTTTGTCTCCGACCGAGACGGACGGGCCCAGGGGGCTCTGACGACGGATTTCAGCCGCCCATTCAAGCGCCCGCCGAGGCAGGCGGCGTCTCACCGCATTGGAGGCTTTGAACCGGGGCAACCTCACACCGCAGTCGTCTGATGCCGTGAAGTAATGCTGTGAAGTCGGGGGAGGGGATGTTGCCGGATCGTGGTGTCTGGTTACGGGGTGTTGGGTTGTTTTGTGTTCTGGTCTGGGGTTTTGGTGTGTGCGGGTGGTGTTGGGCGAGGATAGGTTGCGGGGGGGGGGGTAGTTATTGTTATAATGGGTTTCCCGGGCTGGCATGTGTGTGCCGGCCGGGGTTGTAGGTCTTGTTCAGGAAGGAAAGGGTTCGGTCTGATGGCTCTGGTGTGTGTGCGGCGGTCGTGGTTGGCTGTTGTTGTGGTGTTGGGTTTGGTGGGGTCGTTGTTGGCTGTTGGGGTGGTTCCGGCGGCGGCGGTGGATGGCAAGGCGGATAATGAGGCTGTGTATTCGGCGTGTGTTGGTCCGGCGTTGGAGTCGTTGGGTTTGGTTGATGTTGTTGGGTCGTTTGCTGAGGACGCGGTGAATTGTTTGGGGCATTATGGGATTACTAGGGGTCGTACGGCGACTACGTATGATCCGGGTGCTCCGGTGTTGCGTTGGCAGATGGCGTTGTTCTTGACGAGGGCTACGGGTCCGGCGGGTGTGTCGTTGTTGGCGGACCCTGCGGATGACTTCACGGACTTGGAGGGTGTTTCGGACGAGATCCGTTCGGCGGTCAATCAGATGGTGGGGTTGGGGATCATGTCGGGTAGGAGCGGCGGTCGGTTCTCGCCGGATACGGCGGTGTCTCGGGCGGAGATGGCTTCGATGTTGGACGCGTTTTTGGTCAAGGCCCGGCCGGGTAAGGGCGCTTTCGGCGGCGAGGCGGGTGTGGATGAGTTGGGGGATGTTTCGCCTGATGCTACGGGGTTTACTGACATCGGGAGCGTGACGCGTGGTCAGTATTCGGCGATTGAGCGGATGTTCGAGTTGGGGGTTACTCGGGGGACGTCGGATGATCAGTTCTCTCCTGGGGGTTTGGTTACTCGGGCGCAGATGGCGGCGTTCATTACTCGGATGTTGGCGCATACGGTGGCTCGTCCGGCTGGGTTGACGATGCAGGCGAGTGCGTTGTCGGTTGCGGGGACTTCGGATAGTTTGGGGGATGTGGATTTGGTGGTGTCGTTGCGTGATTCGATTCATATGGCGGTGGCGGATGAGTCTGTGGATGTGTTCAGTTCCTCGAATGCGGGGGATGCGTTCGGGTCTGATGGGCGTTGCTCTGCGGATGAGGTGTTGAGGTTGGGGGATGGTACGGGGGTGTGTGAGATCGAGGTGTCTGATGGGCAGACGGACTCGGATGGGGATGTGGAGATCACGGGTCAGTTTGGTGCTTCGGCGACGGTGTGGGCGTGGGCTGGTGATGTTGGTGATCGGTTCGATGTTGATGATACGGTGTGGGCGTCGTTGGAGATCACGGTTACGAAGCCGGCTACGAAGCTGCGGATCACCGATGATATGGCTGTGAATGCGATGGCGGCGAAGTTCGGCGCTTCGGTGAAGTTCACTGTTCAGGTGGTGGACGAGGACGGTGAGGCGGTTGCGTTGAAGGACGTGTCCTTCAACGCGAGCGTGCGGGAGTCCACCTTGAGCGGCGCTCAGGGGGCTTCAGCGAATCATGGTTCGTATGCCCAGTCGTATAAGACGGACGAGGACGGGAAGGTGGAGTTCACGTTCCGTCAGACGGATCCGCGGTCGGGCAGTGACAACACGGGCGACACGGCGTGGCTGGATCTGGACATCGGCTCGGGCACCTTGACCTCCGGCTCGACGAAGAGGATTTTCGAGCTCGATGACAAGACCACGTTGAAGATGGCTGGCGTCGAGGCGGGTAATGACACCGCGGCGGCGGCTGTGGTGTGGAGGGACTCGACGGCAACGCCGTCGTTTCTGAAGCTCTCCCAGGATGTTTCGTATAGCGAGGCCTCGAAGGCGGACAATGGCGTGTTGCATGTCGTCAGGGCCACCCTGACCGACCAGTTCGGCGACCCCGTGTCCCGCCAGAAGATACATTTCACCTCGGATGACCCACTCGGTGTCGGGGAGCAGGCCGAGGACGCTCTTTTGGCGCATGTGCGGACCTTCGCCCTCGGCGTTGGCACCCAGGTCTGGAAGGCTTACGGGTTCCAGATTCTGCATGATCTGCGCGGTGAGGCGCGTTATACGAGGACCACCAACAGAAGAGGGGTAGCCGCCCTGACCTACTACCGCAAGTCCGATACTTCGGTGATCGAGATGGTCAGGGCCCGGCTGGTGCGCGGTGAGGACGACGCGAAATTCGTGACCGGTGATCCGTCTGACCTGATGAGCGAGGATCGGCTGGCTGTCTATTGGGTCAACGAGCTGGCCGACGGAGGTTCGGCTTGGGGCCGGATCCTGGTGCAGGACGCTGAGAACAACCGGATAGTGATCGGCGCCGCCGACGGCGGGGTGAAGATGGTCGCCTACGATCCCAACGATCATTTCACCGGGCTCAGCGGTCCGGTTGCCTTGGCCGATTTCGAGAAGGATCTGAAAGGCGACGCAGCCCACGTCACTGTGAGCGGCTACGACGACAGCGCGAGGAGTGTGAGCTCGTTCACTCTGGCACCGGAATGGGAACAGGTCGATCTGTCGAAGATACCCGTTCCGACCGCTTTGGGGCTGGCTGCAACCAATCTCAACGGAGGCAACGTCCATTACGCGGTCGACGGGGATACGATCGTGGTCGGTTCGTATCGGGAGAACAACTACGCGGGCGCCGTATACGTGTACGACGGTCCGGACGATGCGACCCCGACCAGGCTGACCGCCCCCACCCCCCAGCCGTCTACCTTTACGGGGGATTACAGCACCGGCGATTGGTTCAACAAGCCCTGGTACCTAAACCTGCCCACCTCGGGCGGTTGGTTCGGCTGGGCGGTGGACATCCGCGGCGACACTCTGGTGGTGGGAGAGCCGGGCCGTCTCAGCAGCCGTATGCTCAATTTTCCCGGCGGCAGCCCGATAGACGGCGCGGCCACAGACGGGACCGTCTACGTCTATACCAGGGGCGGCGGCGGCGACTGGGTACTGGACGCCACGTTTACCGCGAGCCTTTCCACCCTGGGCGGGACGCCGCACAACCAACATGGATTCGAGTTCGGCAGCGCGGTCGCTGTGTCCAAGAACGAGGAGGTCATAGCGGTCGGGGCACCCAGGTACATCGCCAACGTAAAGTTAGGAGGGGTGTACCTGTACGAACGGCCCACCTCAGTCCCTGCCGGCACCGGTGCCTGGAACGACGACGACGGCGCCAACTCGACCCGGCTGGAACCGACGGCCGCCGATATCAACGCCAATCATAACCGGTGGTCGCGGGCTTTTGCCAGGTATCGGGAGCTGGCCGTCTCTGAGGACGGTTCCACGGTGGTGGTCGCCGGCAGTGAGTTGAGGGCCGTCGTGGACGGGGTCACATACGAATGGGCGGGCGCCGCCTACGTGTTCACCGAGCCCGATGGAGGATGGACCAACGCCGTGGTAACGCCGGATGCCAAGCTGACATCTCCCACTCCCTACCACTCCGAGAGGCTGGGAAGGACGGTGGCGGTGTCGGCCAACGGGGACACGGTGTTGGTTTCGGCCAACTTCCGGCCCAACATGATGCGGCGGGGCAAGGTGCTGGTGTTCGCTCGGCCCGCCTCGACTTCTGACGCCGGAAAGTGGGACGACGACCCCTCTCCGTCCGCCGTGCTGAGACCCCCGGATCATCCCGACGCGCCGTCGACCTGCACCTCCTCCGCCGGTCCGGTTCTCGGATGCAACATAGGCGAGCTCTTCGGGCAGTGGGTGGACATCACCGACGACGGAGACCGGATTCTGGCTTCCCGCTCTTACCGCACCGAGGGCTACCTGCGAGGCGCCATGCACCTGTTCACCAAGCCCGCCGGCGGCTGGTCGACGGTCACCGACAGCAACCAACCCGCGTCGGTCGAGTATCTGGGAGCGGAACCTCGCGCCGCTCTGGGGTGGAGGAACCATTTCGACCAGTCCACCGGGAACATATGGACCGCCGACAACGACCCCGACGCCGGTAACGCCTTACGGATGTTTCGTATAGATACGGCCTCGTAGCCGCGGAGAAACGCCAGACCTTACCGCACCAACCACAAACCTCAGGGCGGGGGGCCTCCACTTCGGTGGGGCACCCGCCCTGTTTACGCCTATTGCCCCGGATTGAACCGTACCGGGTGAACTGCCCTGGGTTTATAGGAGGCTGTTTTGTGTGAGCCGAGGAAACGGCCCAATACCGGCAGTCGTGAAACGGTTGACGGGAAGAGCCGATGACCGCGGCGTCGCAACCAACCGCACACGGGGGGAGCGGGGCTTCGGTGGAGACTCCCGTCTGCCTCCAAATCCGGCCGCCGAAGGTGTTTCTCGATCCTGTAGAATCGGCCTCCGGCCCGAGGGACATCGTAAGGAGGGTCGCCCCGTGATGATCGATGGTTTTTTCCACCAGCTTCCTGACATCGATCCCGAAGAGACCCAGGAGTGGATCGACTCGCTCGAAGCCGTGGTCAACCAGCGCGGGAAGACCAGGGCCCGTTTCCTCATGCGGGCGGTGCTGCAGCGGGCCCGGGAGCTGCAGGTCGGGTATCCGGCCACCGTATCCACCCCGTACGTGAACACGATTCCCGCCGAGGAACAGGCCTGGTTTCCCGGCGATGAGTTCCTGGAGAAGAGGATACGCCGCTTCATCCGTTGGAACGCGGCGGTCATGGTGGTGAACGCCAACAAGGTCGCGGAGGGGATCGGGGGGCATCTCTCGACCTTCGCCTCCTCCGCCGCCCTCTACGAGGTGGGTTTCAACCATTTCTTCAGGGGCAAGTCCGGCGGCCTGCCCGGGGATCACGTCTACATCCAGGGGCATGCGGCGCCCGGCATCTACGCCCGGGCCTTCCTGGAGCACCGTCTGGAGGAAGAACAGCTCGAGAACTTCCGCCGCGAGCTGTCCGGCCGCGGGCTCTCTTCCTACCCGCATCCCCGGCTCATGCCGGAGTTCTGGGAATACCCCACGGTCTCGATGGGCCTCGGGCCGATCGCCTCGATCTACCAGGCCCGTTTCAACCGTTACCTCCACAACCGCCGGCTCGACGATACGAGCGAATCCCGGATATGGTGCTTCGTAGGCGACGGCGAATGCGACGAGCCCGAAACGCTGGGTTCCATCTCGCTGGCCGCCCGCGAGCAGCTGGACAACCTGATCTGGGTGGTCAACTGCAACCTCCAGCGGCTCGACGGCCCGGTCCGCGGCAACGGCAAGATAATCCAGGAGCTCGAGGCGGTGTTCCGGGGGGCGGGCTGGAACGTCATCAAGGTGATATGGGGATGGGGTTGGGACGAGCTGCTGGCCCGCGACGTGAACGGGGTGTTGCTGCACAAGATGAACACCACGGTGGACGGCGAGTACCAACGGCTCAAGGCCTCCCCCGGTTCGGTGATACGGGAGAAGTTCTTCGGACCGGACGCGCGGCTGCGCCGGATGGTCGCCCATCTCTCCGACCAGCACCTCGAGAAGCTCCCGCGCGGCGGCCACGACTACAAGAAGCTGTACGCGGCCTACAAGGCGGCCCTCGAGCAGGAAGGCGCCCCCACGGTGATCCTGGCCAAGACCATCAAGGGCTGGACGCTCGGACCCGACATCGAGGGCCGCAACGCCACCCATCAGGTCAAGAAGATGTCCAACGAGCAGTTCCGGGAGCTGAGGGAACGGCTCAGCCTGCAGGAGGACATCCCCGCCGAGCTGTTGGAGGACGGCCGGGGGCTTCCGTTCTGCCGCTTCGCCAGGGACTCCGCCGAATACCTGTACATGATGGACCGGCGCAAGGCCCTCGACGGGGAGCTGCCGAGCCGCACGGTGCGGATCAAGCGCCCCCTCGTGCTTCCCGACCCCGCCGTCTACGAGGAGTTCCACGCCGGGACCGGTTCGCTGGCCGCGTCCACCACCATGGCCTACGTCCGCCTGCTCAGAAGCCTGGCCCGCGACGAGGAGTTCGGCGAGCTGGTGGTGCCGATCGTGCCGGACGAGGCCCGCACCTTCGGCATGGACGGCCTGTTCCGCGAGCTGAAGATATACGCCTCGGGCGGCCAGAAGTACGAACCGGTCGACGCCGACATGCTCCTCTCCTACAAGGAGGCCCAGGACGGGCAGATCCTCGAAGAAGGGATCACCGAGGCGGGGTCGATGTGCAGCTTCATCGCCTCCGGAACCTCTTACGCCGATCGGGGGGTGGCCACCATCCCGTTCTTCGCCTTCTACTCGATGTTCGGGTTCCAGAGGGTGGGGGACCTGATCTGGCAGGCGGCCGACGCCAGGGCCAGGGGTTTTCTCATGGGGGCCACCGCCGGGCGCACCACGCTGGCCGGGGAGGGGCTGCAGCACCAGGACGGACACAGCCACATACTGGCCGGGACCAACCCCGGCGTCGTTTCCTACGATCCGGCCTTCGCCTACGAGCTGGCGGTGATAGTCGAGCACGGCCTCCGGCGGATGTGCGTCGATCAGGACGATGTGATCTTCTACATCACCATATACAACGAGAACTACGTCCAGCCGCCCATGCCCGAAGGAGTCGAGGAGGGGATCATCGAGGGAATGTACCGGTTCGCCGAGCCGCCGGACGATACGCCCCACCGAGCCGCCGTCCTGTTCTCCGGCCCCAGCCACGGCGCGGCCCGCTGGGCCAGGGAAGAGCTGGCCGAACGCTACGGCGTGGGGGCCGAACTGTGGAGCGTCACCTCCTACGGGGCGCTGAGGGACGACGCCATATCGACCGAGAGATGGAACCGCCTCCATCCCGCCGAGCCGCCCCGCCGCCCCCGGGTGACCGAGCTGCTGGCGGGGGTGGACGGTCCGGTAGCGGCGGTTACGGACTACATGCGGGCGGTCCCCGACCAGGTGGCGCGCTGGATTCCCCAGCCGTATGTCTCGCTGGGCACGGACGGGTTCGGCCGCTCCGACACGCGAGAGTCCCTGCGGAGGTTCTTCGAGGTAGACGGTCCGCACATCGCGGTCGCCGTCCTGTCCCGGCTGGCGGCTTCGGGGGAGGTCGAGCCGTCGGTGGTGGCCGAGGCCATCGACCGCTACGGCATCAGCCCCGACGCCGTTGATCCTTGGCACGTCGACGATTAGCCGAGGGCGGCGTTGTCCGCGCCGGGGCCGGCAGGTGTGATGGGCCATTTTTAATGGTTTGTATGTTTGGGTGATGGTGAAGGGTGTTGGATATGAACATTGGGGGTGACCTTGGAACTGCCCGTCTGGTAAACGAGGCCGCGC
Source organism: uncultured Acidimicrobiia bacterium (assembly GCA_958295745.1). Classification (GTDB taxonomy): domain Bacteria; phylum Actinomycetota; class Acidimicrobiia; order Spongiisociales; family Spongiisociaceae; genus CATQHD01. The sequence goes on from OY282370.1 coordinate 2,100,050, forward strand.
TCGAATGGTATGACGGGCCGCCCGAGGTGTTGCTGTTGCTCGGGCACGCCACCGGGTTCTGCAAGGAGGTGTGGCGGCCGGTGGTTTCATCCCTGCGAGAGCAGGGGATCGGCGCCGCCGCCCTCGCCTGGGATGCCCGGGGGCACGGGAGCGCCCCGCCCTTCGAGCCGCCGGTCAGCTGGTGGACGTTCGGAGAGGACCTCGTTGTCCTGGTAGACCGCTTGGCGCCCGCGGGGGCGGTGGTAGGGGTAGGCCACTCCATGGGAGGATCATCCATGATGATCGCGGAGCTGCTCCGGCCCGGCCTGTTCGACGCCTTGGTGCTGATCGAACCGGTCGTGCTGCCTTCCTGGTACCAGCCGGACGGTGACTTTCCCCTGGCGGTTCGGGCGGCTCGCCGGCGGCCTGTTTTCCCCTCCCGCGAGGAGGCGGCGGATTCCTACCGCGCCAAGCCCCTGTTCAGGTCATGGCACCCCGATGCTTTCGCCGGGTACCTGGAAGGTGGGCTGCATCCCCACCCGGACGGGGTGGTCTTGGCCTGCCCGCCCCGGATCGAGGCGGAAGTCTTCGCGGCCAGCACCGGAACCGGGATATTCGAGCGCCTCGACGAGATACAGGCACCGGTTCGGCTGCTGCTGGCCGAGCATTCGGGCGGTCTGGATGAGTCGATGGCTCTGCTCGAGGCTACTTTCTCCGGCGCTGTTACATCTCGTCTCGGCGGACAGACCCATATGGTGGTGATGGAACGCCCGGATCTGGCGGCTGCCGAGATCGCCGGCTTCCTCCGGTCCTTGTCCCTGGCCTGAAAGGGCCCTCCTCTTAGCTGAGGGCGGCCCCGGCGCCCAGCCCGACCCCGATCAGCAGATGGAGCCGGGCCGTGCCTTCGAGCACCCGGATGAGAGCCGGACCGTCCCCGGCGGCGCGGATGGTCCTGATCAGGGGAACCGCCAAAGGGGCGGCGGCCAGGGCCAGGGCGGTCCACCGGGGAACGAGACCGAGCGCCGCCGACAGGGCGATGACCGCGAAGGTCCCGGCCACCAGCAGCGTGTAGAGCGTCCGGGCCCGCTCCCGCCCGAGCGCGACCGCCAGGGTTCGCTTGCCGGCGGCGGCGTCGGTGTCGACGTCGCGCACGTTGTTGGCCACCAGGATGGCGGTCGCTGTGAAACCGATAGGGACGGCCAGCCACCAGGCTTCGAGTGGTGCGGCGCCGTCGTGGACGTAACGGCTTCCTACCGTGGCGGTCAGGCCGAAGAAAAGGAATACCGACACCTCCCCGAACCCTCGGTATCCGTAGGGGGACGGGCCGCCCGTGTAGGTGACCGCGGCGATGACGGCGGCGGCGCCCACCGCCAGGAGGATCCAGCTCGTGATGTAGGCCAGGTAGACGCCTCCGAGTGCGGCCGCCCCGAACATCACCCACACCCCGATCCAGACCTGCCGGGCGGTGAGCAGGCCGGCCGCCACCGCCCGGGTCGGGCCGATCCTGGCCTCCGGGTCAGCCCCGCGCCGGGCGTCCGAGGCGTCGTTGGCGAAGTTGGCGGCCACTTGGAGGGCTAGGGCGCAGACCAGCGCGCCCGCCATGGCATCCGCCCGGAAGACGCCGCTGCCGACCGCCAGGCCGCATCCGACCAATACCGGGGCTACGGCCGCCCACAGAGTACGGGGCCGGGCGGCCAGCACCCACGGGTTGGGAGACCGCGCCCTCATCTGACTGCAGTCCATATGGGTCTCCGCCCGTCGAGTCGGGGCAGGCAGAGCAATAGTCGGAGTAGCACGCTCAAGATGTCCGGGTCAATGGTCGAGCACACGATATGACGACCTCACGGTTCATCTCGACGGGTGATCGGCGGGATGGATTGACCGGCAATGTACCTCCGGTTGTCAGGTTAGGCTGATGGTAAGCGGGGCGCGAACTCTTTGGCCCTACGTCGAAGGGCAACAAGAGGGAATAAGATGAGACGGGACCGGACCTTCACTACTGAATGGCGAGGTGCCTGGCTCTCTGTTGTCCTGGCTTTCATGGTCGCAGCCTGTGCGGGTTCAACCCCCGCAACCAACCTGGCAACGTTTCCAAGACTATCGGAGACGCCGTACTCGGGTGAGGACCGATCGTTCGAGGTGACGGTTGGCCGGGTTACCTGGGAAGGCCGTATCATCGGCTTGGTGGACATGCCCCGACAGTTACGGGGACTTCTCTTGGAGGCGGTGGTCAGCCCGGACGCGGGACTCGAGTTGCCGAAGGGAAGGTGTGTTGCTCTCCTGGGAGAAATAACCCCTTTGGGTACCCCCGACTCTCCTGATTCTGTCAACCTTCCCTGGTTCTGGCTGTCGGATATACAAGGTGGATCGCCGATCGGGGGAAGTCAATTGCGCTGTGACCGTACCGAAGTGATAGCAGCGGGCTACGGGCATCATACGGGTGCTGTACGTATCGCCAAAGGTGAAAGCTACCCCTTCTTCATGCCTTACTATATCGAAGGAGAAATACCTCGGACGGTCGTTGTTTCGATCAGTTCTTTGCTCGAAGAGGACGACGTAACTGTTGAAACCTCCGGGCTATTTGCTGCGCCCCCGATTACTTGGAGGTCTCTCCCGAGTATTCGCCTTGCCGAATTGGGGGACCCTGATGCAGGGGAGTTCACATATTCCCAGTCTCGGGGAACCGACACCCTTACGTGGTCGGGGCGCATCGAGGGTCTCATCGAGGTCGACGTTCTCACCGACGTCCTGGTAGAAACTACCCGAGGGTGGGTCCGTCCGAGTGGGCGGTGCATAGCCGTCGTAGGATCAGCGATTCTGTCCTATGGGGGTGCTGAGAGACCGGAGTGGATCGAATGGAGCATTTACTCTAGCTTACTGCGTTGGCCTGTCATCGGACTTGTAGTAGGCGGCAGAGTGGTCAGCATACCCTTCTTCTCGCAGTGCCCACCCATCCCCTTCTTCACGACGGACCCGGATGGAATCACTATCGAAGATACCATCCCGATTGCTGTCTTCTTCGTCCCGAACGAGGCGGAGATCGAAGGAGTGGTCGTAGACCCTTGGGGAGACGAGACCGCGGTTTATGAAGCCGCTTTCCTCGATACACGATGACCGCGTGACAACAGGTGCGAACCGGGATCTCTTCCTGGAGAGAGGCCCGGTGATACCCGCCGGCGAGCTGCGCTGGGATTTCGGCCCCTCCTCGGGTCCGGGGGGGCAGCACGCCAACCGGGCCCGCACCCGGGCGGGGCTGACCTTCTCGGTCTCTGACTCCAATGCCTTCACAGAGGAGCAGAAGCGCCGGATCGAGCGGCGTCTGGGCGCAAGGATGCGGTCCGGTTCGATCAGGGTGGCCGCGGAAGATCATCGGTCGCAGTGGCGAAACCGCCAAGCCGCCCGGGATCGGCTCAGATCCCTGCTCGACGAGGCCTTGGCGCCGGCGCCGCCCCCGCGTCGGGCCGTCCGGCCCGGCCCCGCCGCCCGGCGGAAACGCCTGGAGGCCAAGCGGAAACGGTCGGAGACCAAGCGTCTGCGGCGCCCGCCCGGTCCCGAGCCTGACTGACCGGCGGGTAGCATCGCCGGGATGGAGTCCGACGCCGTCTTTACCTCCGAGGGTCCGCTGGCCGGGCTGAGGGTTATCGACGCGGCCACCCTCTTCGCCGGCCCCATGGTGGCCACCCTGCTGGGGGATTTCGGGGCCGATGTCGTCAAGGTCGAGCACCCCGGCGGGGACAGCCTGCGGAACCTGGGCTGGGAGAAGGACGGGGTGTCGCTCTGGTGGGCGGTGGTCAACCGCAACAAGCGGGCGGTTACCCTCAAGCTCTCCCACGATCTGGGGCGGGAGGCGCTGCTGCGGCTGGTGGACGAGGCCGACGTGCTGGTCGAGAACTTCCGCCCCGGCACGATGGAGCGGTGGGGTTTGGGTTGGGAGGCCCTCCACGAGCGCAACCCCCGGCTGGTGATGGTGCGGGTTACAGGGTTCGGCCAGACCGGCCCCTACCGAGAGCGGGCCGGGTTCGGCACCCTGGCCGAGTCGATGTCCGGCTTCGCGCACATCAACGGCCATCCGGACGGGCCGCCCACCCTCCCTCCTTTTGCCCTGGCGGACGGCATCACCGGGTTGAGCGGCGCCTTTCTGACCATGGCGGCCCTTCGCGCCCGCGACCTGACCGGCGGCCCCGGCCAGATGATCGACCTCGCCATCTACGAACCCATCTTCTGGATACTGGGCCCGCAGGCCGCCGTCTACGACCAGCTGGGGGTGGTCCAGGGCCGCACCGGGAACCGGGCCCCTTTCACCGCCCCGCGCAACGCCTACCGCTCCCGGGACGGGGTCTGGCTGGGGCTTTCGGCCTCGTCGCAATCGACGGCCGAGCGGACCATGCGCTTGGTGGGACGGCCCGACATGATCGGGCAGGACTGGTTCAGGAACCACGCCGGGCGCCTCCGGCATCAGGACGAGCTCGACGAGGCGATCGGGGCCTGGGTGGAGGAGAGGGACGCCGCCGAGGTGGTGACCCGGTTCGGGGAGGCCGGGGCCGCCATCGCCCCCATCCTCGACATCGCCGGCATCTTCGAGGACCCGCAGTACATCCACAACGAGACGGTCACCGCGGTGGACGACCCCGTCCTCGGTCCGGTCCGCATGCAGAACCTGATCGGCCGCCTCTCCGCCACCCCCGGGAGGGTGCGCACCACAGGGCCGTCCCTGGGCGAGCACAACGCCGAGATACTGGGCGGGCTGATAGGGTACGGCGAGGCCGAGATGCGGCGCATGGCCGAAGAAGGGGTCATCAGTTCTACGTAGCCGCCGCCCGCGGAGGAAGGAGGCCGAACCGGTGACCACGGTCGACTGCCATCTCCACCTGACCGAGTCGTCCGACCAGGCCCCCCTCTGGTGGATGGAGGAGATGTACCGCCCCTACGGCGGCAACTACATCTGGACCGACGGCGAGGCGATCGTGGGGATACTGGACCGGGCCGGGGTGGACATCGGGATGGTCCAGGGCTCCGACCTGCGGCGGACCACCTACCACCCCGATTTCCCCGACCAGCGCAACCTGTACGTACCCAACGAGTACACCGCCGAGCAGGTGGCCCGGTTTCCCGACCGGCTGGTGGGCGTGGCCAACATCGACCCGCTTCGGGACGTGCGGGCCGGGGTGATCGAGCAGCGGCGATGCGCGGAGGAGTACGGGTTCAGGTCGTCGAAGTTCCTGCCCACCTACCAGAACTACTACATCGACGACCCGGAAATCGCACCCATGCTGGAGGGCTGCCTGGAGCTCGACATCGTCGCCCATGTGAACACGGGTTACTCGCCGACCATCACCGCCGGACTCAGGTACGGGCATCCCGAACGGTTGGACGGCATCGGCGTTCGGTACCGCGACCTGCGGGTGCTCGTGTACATCAACTTTCCATACGTCGACGAGGGGATCGCGGTCGTGGCCCGCCACCCGAACTTCTACGCCGACATCGCCTACTTCATAGGGGCCGGGCCCGAACCGCTGTTCACGGCGTTGGACAAGCTCCGCAGCCTGGCGGCTCTCGACCGGGTGGTGTACGGCTCGGACAACAACGACAAGGACCGTACCGGGGGAGGCCGGCGGATAGGCCGCCATCTCTTGACCGAGCTGAACGAGGCGGCGGAGCGGCTCGACCGAGAACCCTTCACCGAGGCGGACATCGAGGGTGTGGTTGGCGGCAACGCCCGCAGGCTCTACCGGCTGGATTGATCCCGTGCCGACCGTCGATGTGCTGCTCTACCTGACCGAGACGGCCCGCCACGCCCCCGCTTGGTGGATGGAGGAGCTGTACCGGCCGTACGGCGGCGAGTACCGCTGGACCGACGGCGCCGCGTTGGTGAGGCTGCTGGACGAGGCGGGCATCGACGCGGGTTTGGCGCACGGGTCGGACATCCGCCGGACCACCCACCACCCCCGTTTCCCGGAGCAACACGAGGTGCACGTGCCCAACGACTACACGGCCGCCCAGTGCGCCGAGCATCCGGGGCGCCTGTACGGGGTGGTGTGCATCGACCCGCTGCGCGACGTCCGATGGGCGGTGGACGAGATCGACCGTTGCGTCCGGGAATACGGTTTCCGCATGATGAAGCTGCTGCCCGCCTATCACTACCACGATCCGGGCGACCGGCGGCTGGACCCCGTCTACGAGAAATGTCTGGAGCTCGACCTCCCCATCCACGCCCACACCGGTTTCACCCCGATCATCGAAGCCCCGATCCGCCATGCCCGGCCCATGCTCCTGGACGAGATGGGGATCCGCTACCGGGACCTGAAGGTCCTGGTCTACCTGGCTTTCCCCTACGAGGACGAGGGGGCGGCGGTCGTGGCCCGCCATCCCAACTTCTACGCCGACCTGTCCTACTACGCCGGGGGCGACCCCCGCGATCTGTACAGGGTGCTGCAGAAGCTGAGAAGCCTCGGCGCCATCGACCGGGCGGTCTACGGTTCGGACAACAACGACAAGTACAAGTCCGGTCCGGGCGGGGCGGCCTCCGATATCTTCCGGGGCGTCAACCGGGCGGCGGACGAGTGCGGCGGCGCCGGGCTCACACCTTCGGAGCTGGAGGCGATCATGGGCGGCACCGCGGCCCGGCTGCTCAAGATCCCCGACCGCGGCCTCGGTGTCGGAGGGGGGAGCGGATAGGAGGGATGTTGCGATGAACAACACGATTCAGGACTGCGACCTGCTCCTCACCGGCGGGTCGGTGGTTACCCTCGACGACGAACGGCGGGTGATCGAACCCGGCGCGGTGGCTGTATCCGGCGCCCGGATCGCCGCGGTCGGCCCGATCGAGGAGCTGGCCGGCTACCGGGCGGGCCGCACCATCGACTGCACCGGTCACGCCGTATTGCCGGGGCTGATCGACACCCACGACCACCTGTTCCAGGGCATGGCCCGCGGTCTGGGCGAAGGGATGCCGCTCTGGACCTGGCTCACCGACTTCATGTGGCCGTTCTCGATCTCCATCAACCTGGCCGAGGGGCGCATCGGCGCCAAGCTGGGGGCGGTGGAGGCCCTCAAAGCGGGGACCACCACGGTGGTCGACAACCACTACGCGCCCTCCGATCTGGACACCACGCTGGCGGTGGCCGGGGCCATCCACGAAGTGGGGCTGCGGGGCGCGGTGGCGCGGGGCATAACGGGTGAGGCGACCGACATAGCCCGCAGGTTCGACCTGGCGGGGGAGCTGTTCCGCTACTCCAACGACGAGGAGATCGAGATCACCCGGGCGGCCATCGAGGCCTATCCGGCCGGCGGACGGGTAGAGGTGTGGCCGGCGCCCCTCAACATCATCTACAACGATCAGGACCTGGTGCGCCGATCCGTCGCCCTGGCCCGCGAAATGGGGGTCGGGTGGCACACCCACTGCTCCGAGCGGCTCGAGGACCCGCCCACCTATCTCGAGGAGTACGGCGTCCGCCCCGTCGAGTGGCTGTACCGAGAGGGCCTGCTCGGGCCGGAGGCGACCATCGCGCACGGCATCTACCTCGACGACTCGGAGATCGAACACGTGGGGGAAACCGATACGGGGATCGCCTACTGTCCGATCTCACACCAATACATAGGCTTGGGCGTCATGAGGATGGCGGACCTGAGAGCCTCGGGGGCGCCGATCGCGCTCGGTACAGACGGCCCGTGCTGCAACCACCGCCAGGACATGTTCGAGGTCATGAAACAGGCCATCCTGCTGCAGCGCGTCCACACCCTCGATCCTACGATCAGCAACGGGGAGGAGGCGCTGGAGATGGCGACCCGGGAGGGGGCCCGCTACGCAGGCGTGGATGCCGGGGTGCTGGCCCCGGGCAAGCTCGCCGACGTGATAGTCGTGGACATGCGCAGCCCCCATCTCACCCCCCGCCACCGCACCGTTTCGACCCTCACCTACTGCGTCCGGGGTTCGGACGTGTCCCATTCGATCATCGACGGCGAGCTGGTGCTGGAGAACGGTGTGTGCACCAAGGTCGACGAGGCGGAGGTCATGGCGGAGGCGCAGGCCCGGGCCGAGGAGCTGATCGACCGGGCCGGCCTGCAGGGTCTGCTCACCCCTTGGCGACACGACGGGTCCGGTTGACCCCCGCAGGCCGGTCCACGGGTCGAGCCGGTCAGACGTTGCGGACGTACGAGGAGGCGGATTCGTCCTCCGGCGTGTAGTCCCAGGGGGTGTGCCTCCCGGTGGTGAGCGCTTGGTGAACCATCCGTCTTTCCCTCTGGCTCGCGACGACTTCCGCCCGCAGCGCCGCCAGGTCCCAGCGCGCATCCGCCATGGCCGCCAGCCGCCGCGCCGCGTCGGCCGCCTCGGCGCCGCCCCCCGTTCCGATCAGATCCCGCCGCTCCTCCGGGTCGTCGACCACATCGAAGAGCCGGGCGGGGTCGTCCGTCGTCGAGATGTACTTGAAGCGGTCCTCTCGGATCATCACCACCGGGTCGTTAACCCCTTCCCCGAGGAACTCGCCGAACACAGGCCGCGGCGGCGGGGCTGCTTCCGGTTGGCGGACCAGGGTGAGCAGGCTGCGGCCGGGGGTGCGGAGCGCGTCTGGGTCGAGGCCGGCGGTATCGACCAGGGTGGGCAGCAGGTCGATCAGGGATACCGGCGCCCCCACCCGCGCCGGCGGGATGCCGGGGCCGGCGATGATCATCGGTACCCGGGCGGAGCGCTCGAAGAAACCCATCTTGAACCACAGCCCGCGCTCGCCGAGCATCTCCCCGTGGTCGGATACGAAGATGATCACGGTCGGCCGGCGGCGGTCCCGTTCCCGGAGGGCCGCCAGCACCCGGCCGATGTTGTCGTCTAGGTAGCTGACCGCTCCGTAGTAGGCGCGGCGGGCCGTCCTGATCTGTGCCGGGGTCAGGGTCAGGTCGTCGAGGCCGAAGGCCTCCCTCAGACTGCGTGAGGGTTTGTCGAGGGGGTCGTCCGGCGATGACGGCGTGACCGGGTCGTCTATCTCCCGCCCTTCGTAGCGGTCCCAATATTCCCTGGTGATCGTGAACGGGTCATGAGGATGGGTGTAGGAGACGGTCAGCAGGAAGGGCCTCTCGTCGTTGTCCGCCGCCTGAAGCCATCGGACGGCTCGATGGGTCACCTCGTCGTCGTACCGCATCTGGAGGGTGGTCCCCTTCGACCTCCCGGCCTCGGTGATGTCGCGGGCGGCCGAGCGGAGATAGATGCGCACCGGGTCGTTGTCGGGGTCGTCCCAGTCCGGCGTCCATCCGAAGTCCGCCGGATAGATGTCGGTGGTCAGCCGCTCCTCGAACCCGTGCAGCTGATCAGGGCCGACGAAGTGCATCTTGCCTGCCAGCACGGTCCGGTAGCGGCCGCGCCGAAGGTGGTGGGCGAAGGTGGGGGTGGCAGGTGAGAGCGAGGAGGCGTTGTCGTAGGCGCCGATGTCCGACGGCATCCGCCCGGTCATCATCGAGAAGCGGGACGGGGCGCAGAGCGGCGAGTTGCAGTAGGCCGCATCGAACACCGCCCCGCCCCGGGCCAGATCCGAGAGGTTGGGTGCCAAGGCGACCGGATGCCCGTACACAGGCAGGAAATGCGGTGCTAGCTGATCAGCCTGGAGCAACAGTATGTTGGGCCGAATGTTCATAGCCAGTAATCGATTCGGTGAGTCATGCACAACGTTTCCTGGATTATAGGTTATCACACTGTGATTATCTTTTATGTTCCTGCTACGACTTCATCCAACTCTGTAACTTCCTCTTTGAGATACTGCTGTGAAGTTATCCGCCTGTTATGTTCTTTCCGCTCATCAGAGGTGTCACCCATGATAGATTCAGTCCAACGTATGGCCCTCTCTTGTTCATCGGGTGGCCAGTGATCCATGTTGTGTGTTATAGTGTCTTCCATGCTTGCCTCCCTGTAGCAGGTCTTAAGGCCCATTATCAATTTCAGTATTTTTCAAGTCGAGCCACTGGCGAGGAGTCCCTTTGTCGAGCAGATAGGCATCGAACCAAACCCGATGAAATTCACAAACAGGTGGTGCATGGTCTCGTATCCATCTACCTAAGGGTGAGCCGATGTTGCCACCGAATAGCAGTACATTTTCGGGTGCCCGATGGTTGCTGACCCAGCTTGGCAGGTCGATGCCGTCGCGGTTGGCTAGAGCGTGTACTACAACGGCAATCGATGGCAGCAACAGTTGGTTATCGCCTTCGTATACCGGTGCCTCGTGAATAAGGACAGCGGGGTCGTCCGACCAGTTCCAGTCCATTACGAACTGTGATAGAGGAACCGAAAACGGCCCCCGGATGTCCGGAACTTCCATTTCGGCGGGAAGGTCGCGAGCGGACAGCAACCGGTATGTCCAGTGGGGAGTCGGTAAAGCAGTCACAAGACTAACTATAGAAGGCGCGTATCTCTACCCCACGGCGCCTACTTCGAACACCGTGGGTTCCGACACTTCGGCTTCGAGGGCGGCGACGGCGGTCTCCACTACCCGCCGCCGGTACCGGAACTCATCGGCTTCCTCCAGATCGGGGTCGCCGAAGGGGTGGGTGACGGCGGCGCCCAGCACGATGCGGAGCACGCCCACCGATTCGGCCAGAGGGGCTAGCGCCGTGACCAGCGCGGCCGGGAGGCCCTGGTTCTCGATCGACTTCGCCAGCGTAGACCCGCTACGCGTGCCTGTTCCTCAGGTGGCGCCGACGATCACCGCCTGCACCCCGTCGGCCAGCAACGCCCGGGCCATCTCCTCACCCATGCGCGTCATATCGCTGAGAGCGCCCATGTTGCCGGTGGTGCTGAACAGGTGGTCGTAGAGGGTGAACCGGCCTTCGGCCTCCAGCGCCCGGGCGGCGTCGAGGGGAACTTGGCGGTCAGGGTCGAGGTTGGCGTTGCTGGTGTCGATCCCGCCGTGGACCGACAGGAACTCGCCCTCTGCGAACCCGTCCCGATCCCGGATCGGATACCGCGCCCAGTGCGCCGCCCATCCCGACGGGAGGCGGTCGGGGTTGCCGTTCGGGACGATGCCGGCCTCGGTGACCAGCGCCAGCCGGAAGGTACGGCCCTTGCCTATGGGCTCGGCTGGCTCGGCCGGTTCGTAGCGGGGGAGCGGCCACTCGGTCTCGAACGGATCGCCGCGTATCTTGGCAAGCAGCATCTCGACCGCCCGGGCGGATCCGCGCTCCTCGGCGAAGACGTTGCGCCGGAGGCCCTTGGTCAGGAGCCCTTCCTCGCGGGCGCCGCCGAGCTCCTCGCCCCGGCCCAGCTTCCCGGCCAGACGGGCCAAACCCCGGAGGGCCGCGTCCATCCCGGCCGCGGTCTCCGACGCGGCGAGGATCGGCGCCCGGGCCCGGTATTCGTGGGCGCCGGGGCTGTCAGGATGCAAGGCGGTTACGGCCGGTACGCCGAGCCGGTCGATCACCGCCCGGCAGACCGCCCCGCAGGCCAGGCCGTACCGCCCCGAGCCGAAGGCCGGCCCGGCCACCACCACCTCCGGGTCGCAGGCCGAGATCAGGGCCAGTACTTCGTCGAGGGCGGCGTCCCCTCCCTCGGCCATGTAGTTGTCGCCGCATATGACCGTCGCATCGACTCGGTCGCCCTCATCCAGCAGGCGCGCCAACCCCCGGCCGGCGCCGACGGGGCCCGGCTCGGCGGTCGGCCCCGCCCCGGCCCGGTCCTCCCCGCCGAGGCCCCCGAAGAACTGGTTGAGATAGTGAACTATGCGGGCCATCGTTTCTCCTCAGTATTCCTCGCCCCGGATACGGGTATGGCCGAACTGGTGGGTGCTGGCCAGGACGACCGCCAGCGGCGCTTCGAACCCGCCGGCGGGGTCGCCCTCTATCCGGATCAGGGATTCGCCTCCGATTACCCGATCGACCGGTTCGAACGAGACGATCTCCTCGTAGTTGCCGGTACTGACGATGGCGTCGGCCTCCGGAACGAAGTGCACGAACCCGGACTCGCCCGGATCGGACGCCATCTCCATCGAGAGCATCGTCGTGGGCACCCCTCTTCTCTCCAGGTTCCGGCAGACCATCATCGCGTCGACCGCGGGGTGCCCGCCCCCGGCGTAGTTGATGACCGCCCCTTCGGCGCCCATCATGACCGCCAGGTTGGCCGCGTGGTTGGCCAGGCGTTCCTTGGATGCCCGCGTGTCGCCGTTGGTGAACAGCACCACCCCCCGGAAGTCGAGGTCCTTCCCGTGCCGGGCGTAGAGGTCCTCGACGATGGCGTGGTTCTGTACGGTGTAGGTGAGCTCCCTCATGCAGGCGATGGCGTTCCATCCGCACACCAGGGCGCCGTCGAGCAGCTCGTTCGGATGGATCGGGGTGGGCAGGTGCGCCGATCCGCCTATAGCCCCCGCCCCCGGCGCGATCTCGCCGTGCAGGTAGGGGATGGCCAGCTGGTACAGGTAGACCACGGCGGGCAGGCCGTCGTCCGTCGGCGGGGCCAGGTCGTAGACGCTCCGGCGGTCGGGTTCCCGCCCCAGGGTCGTCTCCGCCAGGTACTTGGCGGCTTTGAGCCCGGCCAGGCGGACCGCCTTGTTGTATTCCACCGCCTCGGGCGTCCCCTCGAACAGGTTGGCGGGCCGCCCGCTGCTCTCCAGCAGCTCCCGGATCGGTTCGCAGGACACCACCACATCGATCAGCTCCGAGAACGGCGAGTATCGGGCGGCGGCCCCGGTCATGTCGAAGACCGCCTCCCGCCAGTAGGAGGGTTCGCCCGGCACGGGCGGGGCGGTCTCTACCACGGCCACCCCGGTCATCGCGTTGGTGACGCCCAGGCCCGCCGGCCGGGGGAGGCCGAGCATCCCCGAGAAGTCGGACCCGGCGGGATCCACCTTGACGCGCGGTTCCACGGCGTCTATGGCGTTGATGATCCGCACGGAGTCCCCGGGCCGGACTATCTCCACCGACACGGAGGCGAAGAGGTCGTCGGCCAGGAGCTCCTCCAGCTCCTCGATGTCGACGGTGAGCACGCCGCCGTCCAGCGCCGTCTCCGCCCCGGCCCGGACATCGGCCACATCGAACCATCCGACCTCCAGCACCTGGCGGCGGGGGGCGCCGACCCGTCCGCCGGCGGTCGTCGAAGGGGCGGATGAGGTCATGCGGCCTGCGGCAGCCCCAGCATCTCACGCGCCTGGGCGGGGGCGGCTATCTCGCGGTTCATCTCCTCGGCGATCCGGCGGATGCGGGCCACCAGCTGGGCGTTGCCGGTCGCCTTCTCGCCCCTCCGGTAGTAGATGTTGTCCTCGAGTCCGACCCGTACGTGGCCCCCGAGCAGGATGCCGAGCACGTTCATCGGGATCTGAAAGGGCCCGGTCCCTATCACCGAGAACAGGGCGCCTGCGGGAAGCTCGTTGATCAGCGAGAAGAGGTTGGCCGGGGTGGGGAACGAGGCGGTCTGGGCCCCCAGGACGAACTGCACCATGTAGGGCGGCGCCGCGTTGCCGTTGTAGATCAGGTCCCGGAGCACCCAGTACTGGCCGGGGTCGTAGATCTCCAGCTCGGGTTTCATTCCCCGCTCCCTGATCACCGACGCGTAGTGGTTTATCTCGCCGTAGGTCGTGCCGCTGCACATGTCGTATTCGACGGGTCCACGCGGATGGGGGAGCGGCGCCTCCCTGGCCGGCATGGTGAACCGGGATACGAACGGCCCCAGGTTGAGGGTGGCCACGTCGGGGGCCGGGTCGGCGTACAGGGGGGAGTAGCGTTCCTCCGTGGTCAGGGTCGGGCCGCCCCCGGTGCTGTTGTTGATGATCACGTCGGGGCACCGCTCGCGGATCATCCGGTTCACCCGTCCGTAGTCCTCCGGGTTGCCGGTGCACTGGCTCCAGTCCTCGGGATCCCGGACGTGCACGTGGATCTGCGAGGCGCCCGCCTCGTAGGCTCGGCAGGCTTCCTCCGCCTGTTCCTCCGGCGTCTCCGGCAGGGCCGGGTTCGACTCCTTGCCGTGGCCGCCCCCGCTGATGGCGGCGGTGATGATCAGGGGGGGCAGGGCGCTGCGGGCCGTCTTCTGCATCCAGACATAGGGATCCCGAAAGTCCCACGTTGCTTCGATGCCGGTCATCGGTTCTCCTAGAGGGCTGTTTCCGTATCGGTCGCCTGATCCTAATTGTCTCGGGCAGGGCGCCCGTCGGACGCTGTCGAGGCCCGAGCCTTTCGGGTTGGTCGGCGCGGTGGAAGATGGGTAGTCTTCGCCTCCCGGCGGAGCAAACAGAAAGGCCGACCAATGAGAAGTTATCGACCGCTTTATCGAATATGGGCCAAGACGACGGGCCTTGTTGTTGTTCTTGTATTGGCGGCTGTTGCCTGCGGGGGAGACGCGGCGACCACCACCCAGGCACCCGCCGCGACCCAGGCCGCCACGACCCAGGCCCCCACGACCCAGGCCCCTGCTACGACCGCCGCTGCCACCGCGGCCACCACAGCCGCGACCACCACCACTGCGGCCCCGGCCCCCGCCGAGCCGACCCCCGTCCGGCTCCACTTCAACTGGCTCGTGGATCCCGGGTTCGGCGGCTATTACGTGGCCCTCGACCAGGGGTATTACACCGATGAGAACCTGGAGGTGGAGATCATCCACGGCGGGCCGAACGTCCCCAACCCGGTCCAGGTGCTTTCCGCCGGTTCCGCCGACATAGGCATCGCCTCTCCGCTGGTCATCGCCTCGGCAATGAGTGAAGGGGCCGACTACGTGGTGGTCGCCACCCGTTTCCAGACCACCCCGTTCGGGATGAGCTCCCTGCCCGACAATCCCATCTACACGGCGGCCGACATCGTGGGCAAGAAGATCGGCGGCGGCGCTTTCGACGCGGTATTCCTCGATGCGTTGCTGACCCTCAACGGGCTCGAGCCGGGCAGCTACGAGCTGGTGCCGATCGGCTTCGACCCGGCGCCGCTCCCCGACGGCCTAGTGGACGGGATCGCCAACTACATGGTGAGCCACCCCGTGATCCTGACCGCCCGGGGCATCGACAACGTGGCGGTTTCCTACGCCGACATGGGCATGCCCCTCTACGGGGACATGATCTTCGTCAACCGCTCCTATCTCGAGGAGAACCGGGATGCGGTGGTCGGGTTCGTCCGGGCGACCGTCAAGGGTTGGGAGAAGTTCTTCGCGGACCCCGACATCGGGTTCGACCTGATGTTCGACGAGTACGGCGCGGCGGACAACTTCCTGGTCCGCGAGGAGCAGCTGCCCGTTCACAACGCCCAGGTGGCGCTGATGACCAACGACCTAACCGCCGAGAAGGGCCTGTTCTGGATGGACCTCGACCTGATCGAGAGCGAGATGTACGACGTGATAAGGGCGGCGGGGGTCACCGATCTGCCCCCGGTCGATTCGCTCTTCGACCTCAGCGTTCTCGAGGACGCCTTCGGCGGCATGGGCCCCAGCCTGATGGACGGCTGACCCGGCCTGGTTTCTGTTCGACGGGGCCCGGTTCCGACCGGGCCCCGTCTCTTTCAGGGGGAGCCCCTTCAGGAAGCTCGTCCCTTCCGGCATCCCCGCCGGTCGGGTCAGGGCAGGCGGAACAGTCGGGCGGCGGTCGCCCCCATCAGGTCGGCCATCTCCCGTTCGTCCAGCACCGGCGCCCCGTCCCGCTCCATAGCGATCCGGTTGGCTTCGTGATAGAGATCCCGGGTGTCGCCGTTGTCGGACCCGTACAGCACCCGCCCGACCGCTCCGTAGCTCTTCAACTTGGCGAGGGCCCCGTACACCGCGCCCGGCCCGTGCATCGCCCAGCCGGCCAGCTCGCAGTAGAAGTTGGGGTGCTTGGCCACCACCGCCACGCCCTCGTCCACCCACGGATGACCGAGATGGGCGACGATCACCTTCAGATCCCGGAAGTCGCGCCCCACCCGGTCCAGATGGACGGGCCGCTGGTGCTCCATGGGGGCGTTTATGGTCCTGGTCCACCCCATGTGGATCATCACCGGGATGTCCAGTTCCAGGCATTTGGCGTAGAAGGGGTCGATCCGGGGGTCGTCGGGCGAGTAGTGGTGGTAGGTGGGGATCAGCTTCAGCAGACGGAAGTCGAGCTCCGTGACGCACCGTTCCAGCTCCGCCAGGGCGGCCTGCGGGTCGCGCAGCGGATCGAGGCAGACCACCCCGTACAGGCGCCCCGGATGCTTGGCGCACTCGGCCGCCGTGTAGTCGTTGGGGGTGTACACATGGTGGTCGCCGGGATGGGCGGGGTCGTAGGTGGTGCGCCGGATGTCGCCTCCCTGCACCATCCCGATGTCGATCCCCCCGGCGTCGAGCACCTCCACTATGTCGTCCCCGTCGACTGACCCCGCCCACCCCTCGAACTGCTCTTCGAGCCACCATTCCGGCACCTGCTCGGGCATCAGCCCCAGATGCAGATGGCAGTCGACCGTAACCACTTGCTATGCCTCGATCTCGTGTCGTTCCGGCGCTACGGCAGGGGCGGCGGCGCTCCCGCCCGGCTGTCTACCGACCATGCCGCCAGTGTAGGCGGGTGTCTGCGGCGCTTTCTTCCCTCGAGCAGCTGCGGGCGGGCCGCCTTCGGGGGCGTCCGCCTCCGGTGGAAGGCCTACGCGGAGGCTCTATATTGATGACCGCAAGGAGGCACCCCTCATGATGCTCACCCCCCGCGAGTCTGAGAAGTTGCTGGTGTACGTCGCCGCCGACCTGGCCCGCAAGCGGCGGGGCCGGGGGCTGAAGCTCAACGTGCCCGAATCCGTGTCCTTGATCACCGAGGCGATGCTGGAAGCGGCCCGGGACGGCCGCTCGGTGGTGGAGGCCATGGAGGAGGGGAGGCGGGTGCTGACCCGCGAGGATGTGATGGACGGGGTGGCCGAGCTGGTGGACCTGGTGCAGGTCGAGGCGACGTTTCCCGACGGAACCAAGATGATCTCCTGCCATGACCCGATCGTCTGAACCGGCTTCCGCGTGGAGGGCCCGGCGGTGAGCGCTCAGACCGGCCGCTACATCCTGTCCGAGGATCCCATCGAGATCAACGCCGGGAGGCCGCGGGCCGCGCTGTCGGTGTGGAACACCGGCGATCGGGCCGTCCAGGTCGGTTCCCACTTCCATTTCTTCGAGGTGAACCGGGCTTTGCGCTTCGACCGGGAGGCGGCCTACGGGATGCGGCTGGACATCCCGGCGGGCACCGCGGTCCGCTTCGAACCCGGCGACCGCAAGGTGGTCGATCTGGTGGCCGTGGGCGGTGAGCGGCGCATCGAGGGTCTGAACGGTCTGGCGGCCGGGGTGCTGGATTCGCCGGATGTCCGGTCCGCCGCCCTGCGGAACGCCGTCGACCGGGGATTCGCCGCCGGCGGGGAGGAGTAGGCCGTGGCCCGCATCAGCCGCAGGCAGTACGCGGATCTGTACGGCCCCACGGTCGGCGACCGTTTCCGCCTAGCCGACACCGAGCTGGTGTGTGAAGTCGAGCAGGACTTCGCCGTCTACGGCGATGAGCTGGTCTTCGGAGGCGGCAAGACCGCCCGCGACGGCATGGGGCAGGGGACCGCCTCCAACCGGGGCGGGGCCCTGGACCTCGTCATCACCAACATCGTCGTCATGGACCCGGTGCTGGGCGTGATCAAGGGCGACCTCGGTGTCAAGGACGGGTTGATCGTAGGTATCGGCAAGGCGGGCAACCCGGGGGTGATGGACGGCGTGTCCCCCGACCTGGCGGCGGGGCCCGGCACCGAGGTGATCGCCGGCGAGCATCTGATAGCCACCCCGGGCGGGGTGGACACTCACATCCACATGATCGCCCCCGGCCAGGTCGAACACGCCCTGTCGAGCGGCATCACCACCATGATCGGCGGCGGCGCCGGCCCAGCCGACGGAACACGCGCCACCACCTGCACCCCCGGTCCTTGGAACATCCGCCGAATGCTGGAGGCCGCCGAGTCACTGCCGGTCAACTGGGGTCTGCTGGGGAAAGGCGCCTCATCGGATCCGGCCCCGCTGGTCGAACAGATAGAGGCGGGGGCGGCCGGCCTCAAGCTCCACGAGGACTGGGGGGCGACGCCCGCCGCCATCGACTGCTGCCTGGGTGTAGCCGACCGGTACGACGTGCCGGTGGCCATCCACACCGATACCCTCAACGAGGCCGGTTTCGTGGAGGACACCATCGCCGCCATCGCCGGGCGGGCCATACACACCTACCACACGGAAGGGGCCGGAGGAGGGCACGCCCCCGACATCATGCGCATCGCCGCGGAGCCGAACGTGCTGCCTTCCTCCACCAACCCCACCCGCCCCTACACGGTCAACACCCTGGCCGAGCACATGGACATGCTGATGATCTGCCACCACCTGAACCCCCGCATCCCCGAAGATACGGCATTCGCCGAGAGCCGCATCCGCCCCGAAACCATGGCCGCCGAGGACGTGCTGCACGACCTGGGGGCGCTCAGCATGTACGCCTCCGACTCCCAGGCCATGGGCAGGGTGGGGGAGAACTTCATCCGCCTGTTCCAGACCGCCGACAAGATGCTGCGGATGACCGGCAAGCTGCCGGAGGATTCCCCCCGCCACGACAATTTCCGGGTGCTGCGCTACCTGGCCAAGCTGACCATCAACCCGGCCATCACCCACGGTGTATCCCATCTGGTGGGTTCGCTGGAACCGGGGAAGCTGGCCGACATCGTGCTGTGGCCGGTCGGTTACTTCGGCGTCAAACCGAAGATGGTGATCAAAGGCGGGATGGTGTCCTGGGCGGTGATGGGCGACCCCAACGGGTCCATCCCCACCTGCGAGCCGCAGCTCTACCGCCCGATGTTCGGATCCCTGGGAAGGGCCCTGTCCGAAACCTGCGTGACCTTCGTATCCGCCCGGTCCTACGAGCTGGGGGTACATCGGGAGCTGGGTCTGCAGAGGCGGGTGGAGGCGGTGCGGGGATGCCGGACGGTGACCAAGCGGGACATGGTGCGCAACGACGCCATGCCGGACATAGAGGTGGACCCGGACACTTACCGGGTGCTGGTGGACGGCGCGGCGGCGGCGGTCCCGGCGGCGGAGACATTGAGCCTAGCGCAGCTGTACTTCCTGGTATGACCCAGGTCGATCCGCCGCCGGGCGGAGGCCTTTCCTTCCTGGCCGCCCTGCAGCTGGCCGATTCCTTCTTCCCGACCGGCCTGTACGCCCATTCCCAGGGGTTGGAGGCCATGGCCGCCCGGGGATGGGTGCGCTCCGCCGAGGACGTCAGGCGTTACCTGGACGGTCTGCTGGATTGGGCCGTGATGCCTTCCGACGGGGCGGCCCTGCTCGACGCCCACGCCGCGGCGGAGGCAGGGCGGACGGAAGAGATAGCGGCCGTAGACCGGCGCCTCGACGCCATGAAGCTCCCCTCCGAGCTGCGGGCGGCTTCCCGCTCCACCGGACGCCGCATCCTGGACGAGGCGGCTTCGGCGGGGTTGTCGTCCGGCCCGGCCCCGGTGTTCGACGACTACCGGCGGCTGGTCGAGGACGGCCGGGCGCCCGGCTCGGCGGCGGTCGCCCTGGGAGCGGCGGCCTGGGCGGCCGGCATCCCGGCGCAGGACGGCTTGGCGGTGTTCTGCCACGGTTGGGCGGTGGGGCTCCTGGGTGCCGCCCAGCGGCTGCTGGGGGTGACCCACACCGAGGCGCAGCGGATCCTGCGCTCCCTGCATGGCCGGATCGTCGAGTCGGGCGGCGAGCTCCGGGGCGGCGGCCGGCGGGGGATGACGGCCTTCTCCCCCTGGGCCGACATCGCCTCGATGATGCACGAACACGACGATGTGCGGATGTTCGCCAGCTGAGGCGGATGCGGGAGGAGTGTTTCGATGACGGATATTCCCAGGATCGGGGTGGGCGGCCCGGTCGGATCGGGCAAGACCGCCCTG
The DNA here is from genome assembly GCA_958295745.1 of uncultured Acidimicrobiia bacterium. GTDB lineage: Bacteria > Actinomycetota > Acidimicrobiia > Spongiisociales > Spongiisociaceae > CATQHD01. The sequence goes on from OY282370.1 coordinate 2,119,844, forward strand.
ATCGAAGGGCTGGTGCCCCTGATGGTGGAACGGGGTGTCCGGCCCTTGGTCATCACCAACGACATCTACACCCGCGAGGACGCCAGACACGCCGCGGAGACCCTGGCAGGAGTGTTCGACACGGGCCGCATCCGGGGGGTGGCCACCGGCGCCTGCCCGCACACGGCGGTTCGGGAGGACCCCAGCCTGAACCTGCTGGCCGTGGAGGAGATGACCGCCGCCTACCCGGATTCCGACCTGGTGCTGATCGAAAGCGGGGGCGACAACCTGACCTTGACGTTCAGCCCGGCCCTGGCCGACTACCAGCTCTACGTGATAGACGTGGCGGCGGGCGACAAGATCCCCCGCAAGCGGGGCCTGGGGATCACCCGGAGCGACCTGCTGGTGATCAACAAGGTGGACCTGGCGCCCTACGTCGGGGCCGATCTGGACGTCATGCGGCGCGACCTGGCGGAGGTGCGGGGGGATGCGCCCCACCTGTTCACCAACTGCCGCGCCGGGGAAGGCCTGGAGGCGGTGCTGGACCACATCATGAGGGCGGCGGCGCCGGGTGATGAAGCAGGCGCTTGACCTGCCCGGCGGCCGTCCGTCCGGGGTGACGGTCCACCCGGGGCAGGACGGGCTGGCCGAGCTGGTGCTGGCCCCCTGCATGGGGCGCACCCGCCTGACCCGGCGGCGCATCCGGCCTCCGCTGGCGGTGCATCGGGTCCTCTACCCGGACGAGGCGCTGCCCGACATGGCCTACGTCTATCTGGTAGACCCGACCGCCGGGCTGCTGGCCGGCGACCGGCGCCGGGTGTCGGTGACGGTCTGTCCGGGGGCTAGGGCGCACGTCACCACCCAGAGCGCCGCCAAGGTCTTCACGATGCCCGAAGGCAAGGCAGGCCAGCGGGTGGATCTGACGGCAGAGGCCGGGGGCTGGCTGGAATACCTGCCCGACCCGATCATCCCGTTCGCGGACGCCGACCTGGAGTCGGAGACCGTGATAACCCTCGCCTCCGGGGGGACCCTGCTGTTCGGCGAGACGCTCACCCCGGGCCGGACGGCGATGGGCGAGGCCTTCCGATACCGCCGCCTGGCCAACGAGCTGACCGTCCGGGACCGGGAAGGCCTCCTCCTGTACCGGGAGGCCTGCGAGCTGACCCCCGCCGATCGCGACCTCTTCACCCCGGCGGTGCTGGGCGGCGCCGCCCGCCCCAGAACCCTGGCAACCGCCCTGGTGCTGACCGACCGGACACCCGCCCCCCGCCTGGCTGAATGGCTCCGGGCGGCCCTGCCCGTAGAAGACGGGCTGCTCGCCGCCGCCTCCGTACTCCCCAACGACATAGGGGCGGCGGTGAAAGTGATCGCCGACGACGCCGCCCTGGCCCGCTCCGCCCTGGCCGCCTGCTGGTCCGCCGCCCGCAAACACCTTCTGGGCGCCCCGCCGCCCACCCCCCGAAAATACTGAACCGCGCCGCCCGGCAGACCTGCACCTTGAAGGTAAAGGTAAAGGTAAAGGTGAACTCCGTGCTCTAACTTGGTGTGCTGCTTCCACCGAGTGATCGAAGGAGCGGCCTGTTCAGACCGATCGTCAGGCTTCGATCTTGTAGAGGCGGGCGGCGGTTCCTCCCAGGATGGCGTCCAGCTCCGCGTCGCTGAACGGTTCGGCGCCGCGCCGTTCGGCCACCGCGTTGACGCCCCGGTACAGGTCGGGCACCGGGCCCTCCATCTCGCCGTCCCGGGCCTTGTCGCTGTTGTCCGACCCGTACATGACGCGGTCGAGCGCCGCGTAGGAGCGGAACTTCTGGAGGGCGTCGTGGAGGCTCTCCGATGTGCCTCCGGCGTAGTAGCACATGTCGGCGTGGAAGTTGGGGTGCTTGGCGACCAGGGCGGTCGCTTGGTCGATCCAGGGGTAGTTCACGAAGACGATCACCTTCAGGTCGCGGTAGCGGCGGCCCACTTCGTCGAGCAGGACCGGATCGCCGTAGCGGAGGTCGGTGTTGATGATGGGGGTCATGCCGGTGAAGAAGTGAACCGGTATGTCCAGCTCCAGCGCCTTCTCGTAGATCGGGTCGAGCGCCCGGTCGGCGGGGGAGTAGTGGCCGTAGCTGGGGAGCAGCTTCAGGGCCCGGAAGTCGAGCTCGGTTATGCACCGCTCCAGCTCCATCACCCCGGCCTGCACGTCCCGCATGGGGTCGATGCAGGCCACACCCAGCAGGCGGTCGGGAAAGGCCTCCACCTGGGAGGCCGTGTAGTCGTTGGGCACGTACACCTCGTGCTGGTCGGGGTAGTCCGGGTGGAAGGTGGTGCGCCGGATGTCGCCGCCCTGCACCAGCCCGATGTCGGTCCCGTTGGCGTCGAGCAGGTCCACTATCACCTGTCCGTCGAGGGAGTAGTACTCCCCCCCGTAGAAGCGCATCAGCTCCACCATCCACCATTCGGGCACCTGGCTCGGCGTCAGGCCGAGATGCAGGTGGCAGTCGACTGTGACCATTTGTTTCTACTTCCTGTCGCCGGCCTCGCCGCAGGATACCCGCCGGCCGGGCCGTCGCGTTGCGTCGGTCCGCCCTCACCTCGACTCGGCGGGGGGTCTGGCTTCTATGAAGCCCGCCGCCGTGAAATCGCCGTCGAAGGCCAGCGCCTCGGTGATGCGTTCTCGGCGCATGATCTCGAAGCTCGTTGCGTCGACGTAGGAGTAGGTCCGCTCATCGCGGCGGCGCAGCCATTGCCAGGCTCGTTCGTCGACGGCTTTGTCCACCACCGCGACAGACACACGGTTCGATTCTTCGATCATCACCGTGAAACGCACCGCGGCCTCGTGATTGGCCCGCTTGCGCAACCAGGTCCAAGTCTCGCCGAGCACGAGGTTGGACGTTCGCACCGGGCTGCGATCGTTCCGCCACATCCACACCGCTTCGGCATGCCGGGCGTCTCGGGCAACCTGAAGCGCGATCCAGAACGAAGTGTCGGCGAACCTCACCTTCCGAGTCCATAGACGACCGTGTCGATATCGTCGTCACCGGGGTCGATGTCCAGGCATCCGATCAGCTCGTCGACGGCGTCGGCGGATTCACCGAAGCATGTGAGTGACGCCCGTACCGCTTCCCGCGCCAGCGCCGAGCGAGAGGTGCCCAGCCGGGCGGCCTCCGCCGTGAGGGCGTCATCGGTGTCCTCGTCCATGTATAGCTGTATACGCCGCATTGGTACAGTATACACCATCTAGGCGACCGACGAGCGCGGGACCCAGCGGAGGGCCGTTGCCGGGCCGTCTGTCAGCAACCGGAACGGTGGTGCTTCAAGAAGGGCAGCCCGACCACTTCGGCGCTCACTTCCGAGACGCCGCCGCCGACGGGCCATATCACCGTGATCCGGCTTCCCGGCGCGGCGTGGGCCCGCTTGACGACGCCGAACCCGATCATCCTCGACAGGGTGGGCGACCAGGTGACGCTCGTGGCGCGCCCCACCGTCTGGCGGTCCGCTTCGATGCGGAGGGCGTCCTTGCGGACCCGCGGCGACGCGTCCGGCGGCAGGCCGGAGGAGACCAGCGCGTCGAGAGCCCCCTCCCAATTGATCTCGACTCCGACTAGGCGGCGGCCCGGACCTCCGGCGCTCGCCTCCTCCGCCAAGGCGTCGCGGCCTATGAAATCGCCCTTGTCGAGGTCGACCAGCCGGCCTAGGCCGAGCTCGAACGGGGAGGACAGGCCCTCGTCCAGCTCGTCGTAGTGGGCCACCCGGCGTTCATGACCCGCCGGGTTGTAGTCGGCGCCGATCAGGATGAGGCCGGCCTCGATGCGGGCTACCTCGACCGCGTACTCGCCGGCGGGGATCAGGCCGTGTCCGGCGCCCGCCTCCGCCACCGCATTCCAAACTGCCGCTCCCCGGTCCGCCGGCGTCCATATCTCGTAACCGAGCTCGCCGGTGAAGCCCGTGCGGAGCACCTCGACCTCCGCTCCGCCGATCCGAGCCGTCCGCAGGCGCGAGAACCGCAGGCCCGACCAATCGGCGCCCCCGGACGCCTCGCCCAGGATGTCACGGGAAAGCGGCCCCTGGAGGGCGAGCACCCCGAACCGGTCGGTGATGTCGCTGATCGCCGCGTCCAGTCCTTCGGCGTGGCGGCCCAGCCACCGGTCGAGCGGTCCGGCGGAGAACGTAAAGGAGTCCGGGGCGGTCCGCAGCACCAAGCCGTCCCCCACCACCTTGCCCCGCTCGTCGCACCACGGCGTGTAGAGGACGCCGCCCACTTCGAGGCGTCCGATGCCGCGGGTGACGATCCGGTCGACCAGACGGGCGCTGTCGGGGCCTTCGACGCGGGTCTTGTTGAGGGGCGACATGTCCGCCATGGCGGCCGTCCGGCGGAAGGCCCGCACCTCCTCCACCACGTCCGTGTAGACATCGACGACGTGGTAGCCGCCCCACGCGTACCACAGAGGTGTCTTGGTTGCCGCCGATGCGGCGGCGTGGAAAGGCGTGCCGCGAAACCCGCCGCCGGGGTCCCGCCGCCCGAGATCGTCGGTCATCTGACCCGTTCCCGGCCCCGGTCCTCCAGCCAGACCGCCCCCGCGTAGGCGGCCACCGAGTAGACGATGATCAGCACCCCGGCCGCCCAGGCCCGGGGGATCTCCAAGGCGAAGAAAGCCAGGTTGAACAGCCAGCCCAGGCCGTCGACGCCGGTGAGGTACTCGCCGATGACCGCCGCCACGAGCGCCACCCCGGCGTTCAACCGGAAGGCGGTGAGGAAGTTGGGGACGGCGGACGGGAGGGCGAGGCGGCGCAGGCGGGTCAGCTTCCCGGCCCCCAGCACGGCGAACACGTCCTCGGATCCGGGCGGGCACGCCCGCATCCCGGAGCTGGTCAGCACGTAGGCGGGGAAGGTGGACACCAGCGCCGCCACCGCCAGCACCGTGCCCTGGTTGTACCCGAACATCCGGGCCATCAGCGGGATCGTGGCCACGATCGGGACCGAATACATGATGATCAGCGCGGTGGCGAGGAAGGTGCGCAGGATCGGCGAGAGCCAGGTCAGGACGGCTACGGCCACCCCGGCGGCGGTTCCGATCAGCAGGCCGGCGGCGGCCGAGTAGAACGTGCGCCCGCTGAAGGCCGCGAACCCGCCCAGGTCCGAGGCGATGGCGTCGGCCACCGACAGGGGGCTGGGGACTATGAACTTGCTGACCCCGGCCCAGACCAGCGCCTGCCACGCCGCCAGCACGGTCCCGATCGGCAGGACCCATCCCCAGAGCGCCGCCCACCGGCCCCGGCTCTCCGCCCAACCCCGGCCCGCCCCGGCCGCCGGATCCCGCGTCACGGTCCGTACCGGGCCGCCGTTGCCCGCTCCAGCCCGGCCAGCAGGGCGAACGCCACCACCGCGAACAGCGCGGTGAGGGTGGCCGACGCCCATAGGAGTTCGGTCTGCAGCTGGCGCAGCGTGGTGACGATCAGCAGGCCGAGCGCCGGCGGGTCCGATCCGAACCACTCGCCGAAGATGACCCCGAACATGGCGGCCGGCGCCCCCAGCTTGGCGGCGTACACGATCGACGGGACGGCGGCGGGGAGCTCCAGCCGCCTCAGCCGCGCCCATTTGCCCGCCCCCATGGCGGTCAGGACGTCGTTGTGGGCGGCGCTCGAAGCCCGCAGGCCCGAGCTGATGGAGACGAATCCGGCGAAGAACACGGCCAGGGTGGCGAAGAGCAGCGGGGTGAGCCGCTGGGCGCCGGCCACCGCCACCACCAGGAGCGGCCCCAGCGCCACCCAGGGCACCGAGTTCACGATGGTGGCGAACCGCCCGATCGGGCGATGCAGGATCGGGACGAGGTGCCCGATCAGGGCCAGGCCGAATCCGATGACCAATCCGGCCAGCCAACCGGCCAAGGCGTCGGTCATGGTGGCCGTCGAGGCCCGGAAGAACACGTCACGGCGCTCCACCAGCGCGGCGGCGATGTCCGACAGCGGCGGCCAGCGGTTTCCGAGCAGCCCCAACCGGCCGCTGATCTCCCAGGCCGCCCCGACCATGACGATCCCGGCCAGGCCCCCCGCGGCCGCCGTCCAGCGTTCCGAAGCCGGGCGGTCACCCATCGGCGCGGCGGCGATGTCCGGCAGCGGCGGCCATCAGGCGCCCGCCTCGGACGGCGAGGGTTCGCCGGAGTCGATGGCCAGGGTCAGCTCGTCCGCCAGGGAATGGAAGTCGGCGGCGGACATCAGCTCCCGGCGGCGCGGCCGTCCGAAGGGGACGTCCTCGATGATCTTGATCCGGCCCGGGCGCTCCGTGAGCACGATGATCCGGTCGGCCAGGAAGATCGCCTCGTCGACCGAGTGGGTGACTAGTACGGACGTGATCGACTGTTCCGCCCAGATGTCTTGGAGCTCCAGGTTCATCCGCCGCCTCGTCACCGCGTCGAGCGCCCCGAACGGCTCGTCGAGCAGCAGCAGATCCGGTTCGAGGGCCAGCGCCCGGGCGATGGCGATCCGCTGCCGCATCCCGCCGGACAGCTGCTTGGGGCGGGCCCGCTCGAATCCGCTCAGACCTACCAGCCGGATGAGGGAGGTGATCCGTTCGGCGTCCGGCTTGGCGCCCATCACCCGGAACGGCAGGGCGATGTTGTCCCACGCCGAGAGCCAGGGCAGCAGGGCGTGTTCCTGGAAGGCCACCCCCAGACGGTGGGCGGCCACCAGCTCGGCGGGCGACGCGCCGTTGAGCTCGACCGTACCCGAAGTGGGGGTTTCGAGACCGGCGAGCATGCGCAGGATGGTCGATTTCCCGCAGCCGGAGGGCCCGATGACGGCGACGAACTCCCCGTGCGCCACCGCTAGGTCGATGTCCTCCACCGCCGTGATCGACTGCCGCCGGGAGAGGGAGAACCGTTTGGACACCCCCGCCATCGAGATGGCCGGATGCGCGCCGGGCCGGGGGTCGGGAATCGGCGGCGGGTCCGGCAAGACTCCGGTCACCTTCCGCCCTCGCGTCCGCAGATGCTCATCCGTCCGCCTGTTCCACTCGAGGGCGGCCGCCGGACGACTACACCGGGTCGAATGCGTCTACCTCCTCGAGAGCGCCGAGAACGGCAAGGTAGGCGAGGTCTCTCTTGCGCAGCACCTCTGCCTCCGTGCGGCCGCCGTAATCATAGAACCCGGCGCCCGTCTTGGGGCCGTAGTCGCCCCGCTCCACCGGCTCGGCGAGGTAGGGGGGCGTGTCGAGGCCCATGCTGCGGCGGCCTTCGGCGATCAGGTCCAACCCGTTGAAGTCGAGGCTCTGGAAGATGCCCACCACCCCGAGCCGCATGCCCACGCTGGTCTTTACGGCGAGGTCGATGTCGTGGAGGCCGGCGGCGCCCTCCTCCATCAGCTCCTCGGCGGCGTCGGCCATGGCCATCATTATTCGGTTGGCGATGAACGCCTCGGCGAATCGGTCCATCACCAGGGGGCGCTTGCCGGCCCGTTCGAGCAGGCGGGCGGTCCATCGGAGGGCCTCGGGCGCAGTGTCGGGTCCTCCGGCCACCTCCACCAAGGGGACGATGTGCGGGGGGGCGAACCAGTGGGCGCAGACGATCCGGTCGGGGCGGGTGAATTCGATCATGTCGTACAGCATCAGGCCCGATGTGTTGCTGGCCAGCACCGCATCCCCGCCTATCGTCTTCTCCAGGGCCGAGAACACCGACTGCTTGGCCGCCTGGTTCTCGCTCACCGCCTCCACGGCGAACTCCGACTCGCCGGCCGCCGCCTCCAGGTCGGTGGTGCAGGAGATCCGGTCGAGCACCCGGGGGATGTCGGCGGCGGACATCCGGCCGGCCAGCGCCAGCGTCTCCAGGTTGTACTCGATCCGCCTAGGGGCGGTCTCGAGCATCGATTCGTCGAGGTCGACCAAGCGGACCTCCATTCCGGCCTGCGCGAACACCTGGGCGATGGCGTGGCCCATCACGCCCGCCCCGGCCACGGCCACCGTCCTGACTTCCTCCGGCGCCGGTCTGCTCGGCATCCTCTACGCCCCCCGTTCCGTCCGCCGGGGTTCCGGGGCCGTCCGCCACGGTTCCAGCAGCGGGGCCAGCCCGGCCCTGGCGACCAGATCGGCCGCCCGCCCGTTCGCCTCCTCTATCACGGCGGCCTCCTCCACTTTGGTGCACCGCCCCTGTTCGTAGATCACCTCCCCGCCGACGATGGTGTGGGTCACATCGGCGGGGCCGGTCGAGTAGACGATGGAGGCGACGGTGCGGTGGAGCGGGGCGTGATGCGGCCCGGACTGGTCGATCACCGCCAGGTCGGCCAGCTTCCCGGGTGCGATCACCCCGGCGTCGATCCCCATGTACTCGGCCCCGGCCCTGGTGGCCAGCTCGATCGCCTCCTCCCCGTTCGACTCGACCGGGCTTCGGCTGTGGACCCGCTGGAGGAGCACCGCCTGTTTCATGCAGGCGAACATGTCCAAGCGGTGGCCGCTGCCCCCATCGAGGCCGAGACCCACCGTCGCGCCGGCGCTTCGGAGGTCGCGCAGGCGCATCACCCCAAGGGCGATGTACTGGTGGGAGATGGGGCAGTAGGCGATGCCGGTCCCCGACTCTCCGACCAGATCCACCTCCCGATCGTCCAGGAAGATGCCGTGCGCCAGCGTGGCCTCGGGGCCCAGCAGACCGCGCTCGGCCAGCCACTCCACGGGCCGGCGGTTGTATTCCTCCAGGTAGAAGACCGGATCGTTGGCGGCCTCCGAGCAGTGGCTGTGCCAGCCGGTGCCTTCCTCCCTGGCCAGGGCGGCGGCGTCGGCGACCAGTCTTTGACTCACGTAGATGATGTTGAGCGGGGCCGGCCACACCCCCACGCGGCTCTCCGGCGGGCGGGCCGCCATGGCCGCTCGGGTGATCTCGACCTCCTCCCGGTTCGAATAGCGGAACAGATCACCGGCCAGGCCGTGTTTGGCGGCCATCCCGGTCAGCTCCCCGGTCATGCCCCTCGCCACCGCGCCCCGGAGCCCCACCTCTTCGATCGCATCGGCCACCGCCAGGGTGGATGTGAGGTCGGTGGGTGCGTAGTGGTTGTCGAGCACCGTGGTGACCCCCGAGCGGGCCGCCTCCACGGCCCCGATCTGCGCTCCAATCCGGGCCTCCTCCGTGGAGATGGTGGTGGTTACCGGCCACATGAAATCCGACAGCCAGGGCCATATCTCCAGGCCCTCGCCCAGCCCCCTGAGCAGGTACTGGAAGAGATGCTGGTGGGTGTCCACGAAGCCGGGGAGGACCGCCTTGCCGGCGGCATCGATGACCCGCTTGGCCCGGCAGCTGTCCAGATCGGCGGCGGGCCCCACCTCGACGATCCGGTCCCCGGTGACGGCGACCGCGCCGGGGTCGATGACCCTGCGCCGGTCATCCACCGTGACCACCGCCCCGCCGGTGATCAGCAGATCGCACTCAGGGGTTGTCGGGTTCATGGAACATCCTCACTCGGGTAGAGGCCTGTTGGGTCTGGCTAGGACTCTACGATAAAGGAGTAGCGATCACTTGGGAATGATTATAGTGGTCGACTCCTCTGATCTAGGTGTCTAGGACATCTTCCGATATTCTACAGGAGGATAAAATTATTATGAACACTCAATACATTAGATGGTGCAACCTACTTGTTACTATACTGTAATCAGTAACAGCGCGATTGGATAACAGAGCTCTAAGGAGAAACTTGATGCCAAAACTAAAAACGGTTAAAGCTATAGCTAAAGAAGCAGGCCTTGATTTAGATGATGCTCTCTTATTATTATGGGAAAATGATCTTGAGAATCTTCTAAGTCCTGATGACCGTATACCTTCTAATCAGTTACGGTCTGCTCGAGTTGCTTTAGATCTACCTGATATTCGACATATACGTCGTCCCGAATATTGGTGCGAGCTATTAAAAGTTGACAGACTCGAACTAGCTAAAATACTTCTCAAATATAATCTTGAACTTAAACCTAATGCCAGAAACCTACCTAAAAATGGTATTTCTGCCTTGAGGAAATACTCGAAAGTCATTATTCACCCCAGCATTTCTGCCGAAGTGTTAACAGACACTTCGAGTTCGTCATCATCTTTATCTTCACCGGCTACTTCAACTGAACTATTGGTCTGGAGTGATATTGGGCGTGTAGCGATAGATATTCGATTTTTGGAAACAGAAGATGTGATTCGTATTCATAACGAGTTGGTCAGGGAGTTCTATACTTCCTCTGACCCTATATCACCTCCTGGTGTTCGCGATATGAATCTGTTAGAATCAGCTATATATCGTCCACGTACAGCATTAGGCAAAAAGCGTAAATATCCTACTGTGGAGATGGCTGGAGCAGCCCTTTTGCATGCGATCATCCATGACCACCCCTTTTATAATGGGAATAAACGTACAAGTTTTGTGGCTATGGCTGCGTTTCTATACCGAAATGGTTTTCGGCTGACATGTACAGAAGATGAAGCATTTAGAACAGTATTACTTACGGCAAAGCATAAGCTAGTGAATACTGTTACAAGCTATCCTGATTTAGCAGATCGGGAGATGTCTAAACTAGCTGAGTGGATTAATCAACACTCGCGTACGATCGAAAAGGGGGAATTAGTAATAAAATGGCGCGAACTCAAGCGAATTCTTAGAAAGTTTGAAGTGGAGATGGAATATACTAGTGGTGGCGGCAGTTTTATTGATCTAACTAGAACTCATTCTGAGTCCACAAATCGTCGTATTAGAAAGAGAGGACAACGTAGACTATATACTCAGGTTAACTTTACATCAGACGGTAGAGATGTTAGTCTTAATACTATTACTAAGATACGAAAAGACCTTAAACTAGATGAAATAAGTGGAACTGATTCTCGCGACTTTTACAGTAAAGGGAGTGGCCTAGATATGATAATACATGAGTACCAGAGGATATTAAGTAGGCTCGCGAAATTATGAGAGTTGTTCAGTTTAGCGGATTAGAGTTATTATTTGGATTAATGTTAGGTAAACAATCCGTGATTGTTTCCCCTTAACAATCAATCTGGCAGCAGAGGATCGTTAGAGAACGACCGCATAAACGTGGCAGGACCGGTCAGCGGTCGGACGGCCTCTCCGGGGGCCGAGGCTCACACCCGATGATCATCTGGTTGAAATCGATCACCGCCCCTGTCATCATCCCCGAGTCATCCGAGGCGAGGAAGGCCACCGTCTCGGCGACCTCGCTCGTTTTCAGGAGCCTCCCGAACGGCTGGGCCGCCTCCGCCTCCTCCAGCCAGTTCTCCCCCCAGCCGTAGTAGCCGCGCCGCATGGCGTGCTCGGCCGGGCTGTCCATCCAGCCGATGTTCAGAACGTTCACCCGGATGCGGTCCCATGACATGGAGTGGGCCACGTTGCGGGTCAGGGTCACCAGGGCGCCCTTGGACGCCGAATAGACCGTGAGGTAGGAGGGCCCTCCGTGGGCGACGATCGAGGAGATGTTGACGATCGACCCTTCGATCCTCTCCCGTTTCATCAGGCGGACAGCCCCCTGCATCAGCATGAAGGGCGCGCCGAAGTTGACCGCCATCAGCCGGTCGAACAGCTCGCGGCCGGTGTCCTCGATGGTGCCCCTGCTCGTGTCCCCCGCCGCGTTCACCAGCACGTCGAGCCGTCCGAAGCTCCGGTCGGCGGCGGCGATCAGCCCGGAGGGCGCATCCGGGTCGGCGAGGTCGGCGGGCACGAAAACGGTTTCGCAACCCGCCTCGGCCATCCGCCGCCGAACCGCCTCCCCCCGGGCCCGGTCCCGTCCGGTCACCACCAGCCCGCGCAGACCCTCCTCGACGAACCGGTCGGCGACGGCTTCCCCCAACCCCTGCGTGCTGCCGGTCACCAGAGCCACCTTGTCAGTGAAGCGTCCCATTGATCCTCCTCGGTTGACAGTTCCAACACCTTTAACCAGATACTACAAGGCCACAAGGTCCGGACAGTATGTTCTGACGGAGATGAGGACAGTACAAAATGGCAGGAACAACGATCTTATCGTCAAGATCAACGGTGAAAGGAGACAAACGTGAATACAGACAAGGATGAATGGTTTGCTTTATCAGAGGATTACTTCTTTATTACTCTACGGGATCGACCCGCACAGGTTGCATGAATAAGGAGTAGATAATTTGACTACTATAGTAACATAGTCGTAGCTTTTGATTATATGATAGAGTCAGGTTCCCATTCGGTAAAGATGTTATAATTTACGTTGATATCGAGCAACGCCGTCACGGCCACTCGCTAAGCGCGGCATGAACGTCTTCGCTGGTGAACGGCCTGGCATCGGCGGCGACCGAAAATACGGGGAGGTCGGCGAACGGGGCGTCGGGAAGGCCGGTGACTCCGGGGTCGATGGCGAACAGATGGCCGGCGTGGGGCTGATCTTCCGCGGACGGATGGCTTCCGCCGCCCCCTATCGAGGTGACGTACAGGGTGTCCAGGCCGGTTCCGCCGAAGGCCGTCATGGAAGGCTTCATCACCGGGACATCGATCTTGCGGTCGAGCGCCCCGTCGGGGGTGAAGCGCGCCACCGCCCAGCCGCGCACCGCCGCCACCCAGTAGCAGCCCTCGGAGTCGACGCAGGCCCCGTCTGGCCGCCCTGCCAATTCGGGGAAATCGGCCCAATCCACGAACGGGGTTTCGTTGCGGGCCGCCCCGGTTTCGAGGTCGTAGTCGTAGCGCCACACCACCCCCCGCAGGGAGTCGGCGAAGTACATGCGGTTACGTTCGGGGTCGAAGGCCAAGGCGTTGGCAACCCCGATCCCGCGACGCACGACAGAGGACGCGCCGTCCGCCTCGATCCGATGCAGCATGCCCGTGTAGCGGCCCTCGTCGGCGTACTCGTACATGGAACCCACCCAGAAGCGCCCGGCGGGGTCGGTGCGCCCGTCGTTCATCCGGTTGCCGGTACCCGGCGGTTCGAGGTCCATCCACGGGTGGGCTTCTCCGGTATGCCAGTCGAACCAAACCGCCTCGTGCTCGGCGGCGACGAGCAACAGGCCCGGGCGGGTGGTGCGGGCCAACGATCCGGGCCGCCCAGGCGTCTCGCGGGCCTCGTCCACCCCGGTCGCCGGGTCGTAACGGTGCACCTGCCGCCCATCGATGTCTACCCAGTACAACACCTCTTCCTCGGGGCTCCACAGCGGGCACTCCCCGAGCAGAGCCCCGGCGGACAGGGCAACATCCACATCGACCACGCAACACCCTCCTAGCCGGCCATGATCCAGAACCGCCAGGATACCCTACGGCCCGGACTCGGTTCAGGTCTTGGTGGTCAGCTCATAGCTCATACCCCGGAGGCGGCACCATTCCTGAGCGGCGCTTCGCTTGCGGAGCACCGAGGGGGAGTCCATCATGTCGGATCCCTTGATCTCGATGATCACCTTGCGTCCGTCGGTGTATTCGACCAGGAAGTCGGGGCGGTACTTACGCGTCCGCCCGTTCTCGTCGATCCACGGAATGGAGATATCGTGGCGCTTCTGCCACTTGGCCACCTCGGGGTCGGCCTCCAGATACTTCATCATCTGCCGTTCCAGGTCGCTGTCGTAGCGTTCGAAGCTGTAGGGGCTCTTGGTCGGGGCTTCGTATTTGCCCCGCTTACTGACCGCCATATTTAACCATTCCTTCCACCATGCCGGGTGTCTCCGCGATCCGCTTCTCGATGGCCGGCAGCATCCGCCAGACGGTTTCCAGACGATGTCCTTCGGCCAGCCCCAGCGAGGCGCCGTCCAGGAACTTCGACCGGACATGGCGCAGCAGGAATTGGTATATGCGTCCGGTGAACTGGGCGGTGTGCCCGGCGTTGGTCAGCAGGCGCTCCGCCCCTATCAGCAGCTCGTTCTTGATGGCCTCGGCAAGCTCCTCCTGCGAGACGGGTATGGGCGATGTCTCCTCGGACGCCGGGGGTGCCTCCAACGTCTGCCACCCCTGTCCGGTGAGCTGTTGCCGTTCCACGCCGACGAGGTCCACATCGGTGATGGTCACCGTCTGATCGGGGTAATCGAATCCCTCCAACACCTCCGGCCAGTTCTCCAAGGGCTCGGTCGGTTTGCTAGTGGGCTCGAAGATGAACTCGCCCGGATCGTCGATTAAGGGTTCCGGTATTTCGATGATCAGGGTCGGGTCAACCAGCTCCTGCCTTTCCAAGGGAAGCGGTTCGTCCTCCGTTTCGTCGAACTCGTCATCCACGCCGACGTTGGGGCGGACCCTGCTGTTGAAGATGTCCCAAAGCCATTGGTGCTTCAGTTTCGGATGGTCGACGACGGCGCAGATCTGCGGTTCGTCGTCGGCGACGCTCGGGAGGCGCACCCGCCGTAGGCCCCGCCCGATCACCTGCTGCCCGTACACCTTGCTGGAGAACTTGCGGAGCAGCAGGATCACCCCCACTTCGGGTACGTCCCACCCCTCCCGTAGCATCAGCACGCTGACCACCGCCTTGTAGGGTTTGCCTGCCTTGCAGGCTTTCTGGAGGTCGGTTGCCTTGCGGCGTTCGCTTTCGCCGGCGTCCTCGGTCACCAGCAACGTGTTCACCTTGAAGTGATTGTTCAGGGTTCTGGAAGCTTTCTCGGCGTCCAACTTGCAGACGGCCACCACGAACAACACCGGCTGGTAGCGCCCCCTTGCCCTCCGCTCCTGTTCTCGAAGACGGGCCAGGGCGATCCGCATCTGTTGCTGCATCGGTTTGTCGTCGGTAACCCACTGGGTGGCGCTGATGCCCTTGCGGTCCACCTCGTCCCAGTCGATCTCCTCCACCTTGCAGGTCTTGCCGGTGGCGGAATCGGTGTAGGTCAGCTCCACGGTGGCGATGTTGGGCTGATACACAACCGGCGCTTTGACCAGCCGGTCCGCCAGCGCGTCCCGGATGTCGTACTCGTAGATCATCTGGCTGTCGGGTATCCGGTCGTCGGCCCGGTCGGGGGTGGCGGTGGTGTCCAGCCGCAGGATGGTATAGGGGCGCAGCTTGCCGAGGGTGGCGTCCCATTCCGGGGCGGGGGAGTTGTGGGCTTCGTCGTTGAAGAGGGCGAAGCGGCCCTCGTTCATCAGGTTGGCCAGGTTGCCCTGTCCGACCTTGTTGCTCTGATAGAACTGATGGATGTTGCCCAATATGACGCTGGCCCCCAGCAGGTTCGCCCAGCCGCCGGGGCGGTCGCTGCCCAGGGTGGTCAGGGCGAAGTCGTCTTTGGTGACGATGGCGCCAGGCGGGATGAGGCGGCGGTCTACGAATACCTTTCCGTTCTCGAAATCGTCCTCCAGTCGGTCTCGGACGATCAGGTTGGGGCACAGGACGACGAACCTCTGGACGTGGTGGGCCAGCCGCAACCACACCATCGTCGCGGCGATGACGGCCGTCTTGCCGCCGCCGGTGACGATGTTCAGCAACACTCCGTCGGGTTGGGCCAGGTCATCGCGGCGTATCTCATGGGCGTAGACGACCCGCAACAGGGAGTCCCACTGGTGGGGCCACAACACCCCCTCCCGCGGCCGGGTCTCGTCGCCGGGATCGCTAATGTACCGTATGTAGTCCACGGTTTCGGACTTAATACCGGGATAGCCGCCCCGCACCCATTGCCGGAACTCGTCCTCGTACTTCAAGAACCGGTTGAGCATGGAGTCAGCTCACGTCCACCTTGCCGTCCCACATTCCTTCCCCTCCCTTGCTGTCCTGGACGCGGCAGGCGACATGGATGGTTCCTGCCCGGGGGAACTTGTGGGTTACCTTCAGCAGCGGTCGCTTGGTCTTCTTGTCCTGCTGAAGGGAATAGCCCGGCGTGGCGGAGAAGGTCTCCCCGTCGTAGTCGAAGTCCCACTGGATGTTGATGAGATCGGCGCCGGAGTTGACCACCGCCGTGTCGCCCGCGTCGAAAGTGACGCTCTTGCCGCCCAGCGCCCGGTAACCGACATCGACCACCGGAGGCTGGATGAAGGTCAGGAAGTCGCTGTAGTCCGCCCTGTCGGTGGACCGCTTGACGACGTGGCGGCGGAACTCGTCGTCGCCGATGCGGATCTGGGCAAGCTTGATGAAGTTGACATCGATAGCTTCGAGGCGGCGGAGTCGGTCGGCGACTTCGGCGGCGTCGGGGCGAAAACCCCAGGCTAGCATCTCCCCATTGCGCAGGTTGGCTTGCTGGTACTGTTCGGTCTGGCGGATGGCGTTGGCGAAGGTGTACACATCCTCCGCCGTAGCTTGGTCGTCCAGTCCGGGTTGCCCCACCCAGATGGGCAATTGGTTGCGCCAACCGTGGATGATCCCAGATAGATCTTCGATACGGCTGACTCCATAAGAGCTGAGCACGAAGTCACGAAATTCAACTAGGGGCATCTGTGATAAACGATCCGCCTCGTAGATGCCCCACTGCTCCACCGTGAAATCAAGGTGAGGGACATCTAAGGCCAAGGTCATAGAATCCTGTTTCAGGCGCTCGGCTGTGACAGCAATAGCAACCCGAGATTGGTCGCATACTATGAACCGCCTGTTCAATTGCTGGGCAGCAGTAGCAGTTGTACCGCCGCCAACAAAAAAGTCGCCCACAAGATCTCCGTCCTCCGAGGATGTTTCTATGATTCGTTCTAAAAGAGCTTTACGCTTTTGTGTTGGATATCCAATTCGCTCTGGCGACCATGTCTGAAGCGAATTTATGTCAGCCCACCAATCTGGCATTGCTGCGCCACGCTTCAGGTCTCTGACTTTGTTGTCAACACTTACCCCACCTCTTTGAGATACTAGTTGTTGACTAGCTTCGGAGTAAGGAGTATATTGTTTATTAAATGAGTACGTATTTGTTTTAGTATAGAACAAAATAATGTCGTGTTTTCGAGCAAATGCCTTGGCAGGTACTCCACCGCCTCTGTAACACCACACAATTTCATTTTGCAAATTATCATACCCAAATATTTTATCCATCTCTACTTTGATATAATGACTAGCATGCCAGTCGCAATGGACATAGATTGAGCCGGTTTGCTTGAGGATGCGTTTCATCTCGTAGAGGCGGGCGTTGAGCCATATGAGATATCCGTCCAGCCCGCCTTCCCATATGTCGTTGAAGGAGCGGAGCTCGTTGTTATCTCCCCACAGCACGTTGTATTGTTTTCCGGAGAAAAAGGGCGGGTCTATGTAGATGAGGTCGATGCTGTTGGATGGGATCTGCCGCATGACGTGGAGGTTGTCGCCCCATATCAGGCGGTTGGGTTCGTGCGGTTCGGGGTTTCCTAGCGAAACCCGTTCGATTATCTGGGTCGGTAGGTCAACACGCGGGTAGAGCTTGCGGAATCCCTGACGCCGGTCCCACCCCTTGGGCTCAGCATCGACCGGGATGTTGCCGAACCGGGCAGGGGCGCGGTAGAACTGTTCCTGCTGCGGCAACGCCTCAAGTCGCTCATCGGTGTTATGAGTCTCGGGGGGGGGGGGTGCTCATCGTGGGGACTATAACCCGCGAAAAGCGAGGCCGCGGCGAGGCAGGGGTAGGTTGGTGGGTCTCTAGGATTACGGGATGGACTCCCTCGAGAGCTCGCTCGATCCGACTCCCAGCGTGGAGTTTGCGATGGTGGCCGATGCGGTGCAGGCGGTGGGGGGGAAGCTCTATGTGCTCGGGGGCGGCTGGGACCTGCTCTGGGTGAGCTCCTTTCCTGCCCGCCACCCCTCGATGGGGATCGGGATCCGCATCCGCGTACCATGGTCGAACATCGAGCAGTTCTCGCTGTCGGTCGATCTGGTGGATGAGGACGGGAACAGCCTGTTCGGGGGGAAGCGGTTCTCCCAGCGGATCAAGGTCACCCGCCGCGCCGGGAGGCCCGCCGGCAGCGACACCGGTGTCACCAGGGCTTTCACCTTCAACAACCTGGTGTTTCCCAAGCCCGGCGGGTACGCCTTTCCGATCTTCGTGGGGGACGCCGAGGTCTCCCGCATACGGTTCCGGGTGCAGAAACGCTCGGTCCGTTCCGGCCGGGTCGAACCCGGCCCCGCCGCCCCCGGCAATGGCTGAGGCCCCATCCCCGGAATGGCTTCCCATGTTCCCGCTCGGGCGGGGGATTTTCCCTCCCTCCTGGCTGGCCCTCCGGATCTTCGAGCCCCGCTACCTGGAGATGATCGACCTGTGCACACGGAGGGAGACGGGTTTCGGGGTGGTGCTCATCGAGCGGGGCTGGGAGGTGGGGGGAGGGGACGTGCGTTTCGATGTGGGTGTGGCGGTGACCATCGTGGAAATCGGCGCGCTGGAGGGGCAGCTGATGGTGACGGTCCGCGGGGAGGACAGGATACGGGTGGTGGAGTGGCTCGAAGACGATCCGTTTCCCCAAGCCCGGGTGGAGCGGCTGGCCGACCCGCCCGGCTTCGTTCCCGACCGCCAAACCCGTTCCCGCCTGGAGCGGGAGTTCACACGCGGGCTGGCGATGCTCTCGGAGCTGGGGATGGACACTAGGTCGGTGAGCCCTCTGCCCGAAGACCCGCTCATCGCCGCCTACCAGGCGCTCGATGTCTTTCCGGTTCCCGACTACGACCGGCAGATGGTACTGGAGGCCGATGACCCGGCCGATCGGATCGAGCAGTCCATAGAGGCTCTCGAAGTAGTCAACCAGCTCGTCGAGGCCCGCCTGAGCGGAGGCTGATCGGACTGCTTCGGGCAAGCGTCGATCGGTTGCGGATCGAGCACGGACGGGGAGCGGTGATTATCGGCCGTAGGCGTCCTGCTCAACGGCGCCGTCGGGATGGATGCGGGTGGGCCGGCCGGTGGACAGCAGATCGTATCCTTCCTCGACGATCACCAGCGGGCACGGCCGGTCGGGATAGAGCTCCGCAGCCGCCATCACCCCCACCACCAGGATCGGGTCGGCGGCTTGCAGCACCAGCCCCGCCGGGCCGGTTCCCGACCTGATGACCTCGGCCAGCACCGCCGATCCGTTGGAGGAACCCCGCCCGTAGGGAAGGATCAGGATCCGCCCGGTCGTCCCGGCTCCGAACTGGGGGTGGTTGCGGTCGATGACGGTTCCGTCGGACAGATCGATCCCGCCCCACCAGCTGAGGGGATCATCGAGCACCAGGCTGACGCCCTCGGCCCCGCCCGCCGAGACAGGCCTGCCTTCCAGACGGATCCCCGTCCCGTTCACCTTTTGCGCCATGGTCCTATCTCCCGAATCACCCGGCCCGCCACCGCCGATTCCACGCAGTCGGCGGTCGATCCGAACACCACTTCCAGGCCCAGGTTGCCCGGTGCGTAGTAGGCCCACTTGGCCGAGTCGGTCATCGCCGCGGCCTTCCGGTCGGCGGGCGGCTCGATGATCCGGGTGACGTAGGTGCAGGTGTCCACCACGAACACCACCCCGAGGGCTTCGAGGTCGGGGATGCGGGGCGCCGACCGCAGGACATCGCGCCCGGTGTTCACGTAGAGGGTCACGTCCTCGTGGATCTGCCGTCCGTCGAGCAGACGGTCCAGCCGGGCGATCTGGCGGGCGGAGTAGTGGGGCGTTCCCAGGTTCACCGTGCGCAGGGTCGTTCTGCCCGCGGTGCTGCATAGGGCCCGGTAGGCGGCGTCGAGGTCGTCGGCGGTCACCTTCACCAGCCGGGGCTCGAATCCTCCGGCGGCCTCGGCGAGGGTGTCCGCCTCCGGGGTTACCCCGACCACGTGGATCATCCCCACCGATCCCGAGGAGGCCGCGGCGGCGCCCATCACTTTCATCTGGTCCTCGGCGGCCGATTCGATCCCGGTGATCACCGGCACGTCCATACCTGCCTCGCGGCCCACCAGGAAGCCGAGCACTCCAAAGAACTCATCGGTCTTCCGGGCATGCTCAGGGATGCCGGACACATCGAAGCGCACCCCGGCCCGGCGGTTCTCGTCCAGGTAGAGGCCGATCTCGGGGGCCCGCCCGGTGAGCGCGGCGGCAATGTCTACGAAGTCGCCGAAGCGGATGGTGCGGGCGCCCAGCACCGAGTTGGCGAACACGACGGCGTTGGATTCCCCCCAGGCCACCCGGTCGCCGAAGCCGGGCCGATCGGGCAGCTGGTAGGGGGCGCAGGTCCAGGTGGGCCGCCCACCCATGTCGACGTAGGCCTGCATGGTCGCCCGGGCGGCGCGCCGGGTACGGTCGTCGCCTCGGAACAGCTCCGGGTGGAGCAGGTCGAGCGAGGACACGTTGAGGGTGGTGGGCACCCGCACCCTCCCGCCGAGATCCCGCAGCCGGGCGGCGTAGTCGAGGCTGGCCCGGCCCAGGTAGAGGGTGCCGTCGATATGGGCGCTGGAGATATCGATCAGGCGGCGGGCGCCGCTTGCCTCGGCCAGGCCCGCCAGCAGGCGCATGGCCATGGCGTCCGCCTCGCCGAGTTCCCCGCTCAGCATGGCCCGGTCGCCCGGGCTCAGGGTGAGGGCCATGCGTCATCTCCGGTTCGGGTTCTGGGGTTCCAGAGCAGGACGGGGCTCGAATCGTGATTCCCGCTCTTGTGTCGTAAACCCCGACTGTTCGAGGCCGGGGGTGGGTGATGATACATGTGGGCGGCCTCATGAGCCGGGCATCGATCGGGTCGTCGTTCTTTGTCGGGGGCGCCGGTAGGCTCACGCCGTCATGGTCCTTGCCGAATCTTTCCTCGAGCAGTTCGATGAGCCGTTCGGTTTCATGGACTTCGCGGGGATAGGCGCCATGTCGATACCGGCTCGCAAGCGCCTCGCAGAGACGGCAGAGGCGATGGCCGGCGGCGGAGGGAATCTGATCCCGCTGGTTTTCGAGCAGCTGGAAGCGGCCGCTGTTCTGGCGGCCCGTCTGATCGGGACCACGCCCGAGCGGGTGGTCATCGTGCCCAACACCTCGGTCGGCCTGTTCACGGTGGCTTTCGGCCTGTCCGGTGGATCGGTGCTGGTTCCGGAGACCGATTTCGCCGCCAACCTCTACCCGTGGGTGCGGGCCGGGGAGGAGGGCCGCATCTCGCCGAGGATGATCGGGGTTGCCGGAGGCCGACTCACCGCGGACCTGATCGCAGGGGCGATGGACTCTTCTGTAGCGGCGGCGGCGGTCAGCCTGGTCGACTACCGGACCGGCTACCGATGCGATCTCGCCTCCATACGTGAATCTATCGGTGAGGCCCTGCTGGTGGTCGATGCGGTGCAGGCGGTGGGGGCCCTGGATGTTTCGATGGAGCATGCCGATGTTCTGGTGGCGGGGGGCCACAAGTGGTTGAGGGCGGGAGGCGGGGTCGGGGTGATGGCCGTCTCGGATAGGGCGCTGGACCGATTGTCCCCCACCTTGGTGGGCTGGACCGGTGTCCGGGATCCGTTCGACACCTTGTCGTCCTTACCCCATCCTCCGTTGGAGGGCGCTCATCGGTACATGATGGGCAGCCCGTCCTACGTGGCGGCGGGTGCTTTGCTGGGCGCGCTGGAGGCGCTCGACGCGGTTCGGATGGAGGAGGTGGAAGCGGCGGTGATCGCCCGGTCGAAGGCGGTCGAGGAGGAGGCCCGAAGGTCGGGCGCCGAGGTGGTGAGCCCCTGGCGTTGCGACTCTGAGCGGAGCGGCATCGTCAGTTTCCGTCCCGGGGGTGAGTCAGCGGCCGAGGCTTACCGGAGGCTGAATGCGGAGGGCTTCTACCTGACCGAACGCGATGGTTGCCTTCGGGCGGCGCCTCATGCCACCACCCACCCCGACGCGCCCGCGGCTCTTGGAGAGGTGCTGAGGGAGCATCCGGCTTCCATCCGGCAGCGCCCTCGCGCATAGACAGCGGTGCTTACTCCTGACTCCTGATCCGCCCTCCCCAACACGAAACAACGAAACGCGAAACAAGGGTATTGAATCTATCCGCATTTTATGGTACTCAATAAGGGTAAGCAACCCCCGGCCGAAGCCGGTATGATCTGAACGGAGGAGAAGAGCCATGGACCCCGGAGTCCTTACAACCTTGGGCAGCACGGTTGGGGTGATGCTCGCCATGCTGGCTATCACCGCTTATCTGAAGCAGGAGATTCGTGAGGTCAGATCCGATCTTATGGAGGAGATTCGTGAGGTCAGATCCGATCTTATGGAGGAGGTTCGTGAGGTCAGGTCCGATCTGAAGCAGGAGATTGGTGAGGTCAGGTCCGATCTGAAGCAGGAGATTGGTGAGGTCAGGTCCGATCTGAAGCAGGAGATTGGTGAGGTCAGGTCCGATCTGAAGCAGGAGATTGGTGAGGTCAGGTCCGATTTACGTACCGTGGATGATCGGGTACGGGATCTGCAGGTGGATATGGGGATCGTCAAGTCCGACATTCGGTACCTGCAGGTGGATATGGGAATCGTCAAGCACCACCTGAGGATCACTTCCGACGATCATCCCGCCGTCTATCCCCATCCTGCCTCGCCTGCGCCGGAGCAGGAACTCGCCCCTCCGCGGGCGCAGGCCGCATCCGAGGCGTAGCACCCTTCCCGCTTTTTCGGCGGGAGCTTCCCACATAGAAACTCCGGGCGGACGCAGCTCCGAGTAGGCGGCCCGCCCGGGAGTCAGTCCGGCAACCGGGCGGCGCTTTCCAGACGGGTGACCTCGATGGCCGCCCTCTCCACCGCCGCTTCGCCGTCGCTCCCGACCGTCACGGCCGCCGCCTCAGGCGCCGACGGGGGAAGGCCCGCCAGGTCGTCCTCGCCGCCCACCCATATGGCCCGCCGGATACAGGCGTTCCTGACGGCCTCGGCCCAACCCTCCAGAACCTGCCGCCGGCCGCTTGCGAATGCTCGTTCCCTTCCATCGACAGCGGCTTCGATGACCAGGACCGCGCAGAAGCAGTACAGGCCGGCCGCCTCGACGTGGGAGAAGTCGGAGATGTCGCCCAGCGCCACCTTGACGCCGCGCTTCTTGAGTCCGTCGACACGGCGGGCGTCGGAGATGAAGGCCCTCACCTCGGCCGCCGACCGTGAGACGGTATTCACAACCGCCTCCCCGACCGGGGTATCGGCGCCTACGATGATCACGGGCATCCCGACAAGTTATCAGGAACGGCCCGGATGGGGGATATGCCTCGACCGAGGGGGCGTTGCCGGTCGTGTAGAATGCTTGATTCACTATTCACTTGGCGGCCACAGGGGTTCTCGGCGGCCGCCGGGCGCGGTGCCAGGGCCTCGACCCGAGCGGGAGCGCCGCACGGGTCGGACAGTCCGATCAGGAAGAAGAGGAGTTTATGGCCGGGCTCTACCGACCTGAGTTCGAGCATGATGCCTGCGGCGTCAACTTCGTCGCGGACATCAAAGGCCGGCGCAGCCACCGTATCGTTTCTACGGCCATCGGGGCGGTGGGCAATATGGTGCATCGGGGCGCCACCGGGGCCGATCTCGAGACAGGGGACGGCGCCGGCGTCCTCATACAGGTGCCAGACCGTTTCCTGCGGGCGGTGGTTCCTTTCGACCTCCCCCCGATGGGTCATTACGCCGCGGGGCTGGCTTTCTTCCCCCGCCGAGCCGATCTGACCGAAGCGGGTATCCGGGCGGTCGAGGACATAACGGCCGAAGAGGGCTTGGCGGTGCTGGGCTGGCGGGAGGTTCCGACCGACCCCTCGATGATCGGCAGGGCCGCTCGGGATACCATGCCCGCCGTCTTCCAGGTGTTCATAGACGGCATGGGCGCCGTCGAGATGGACTTGGAACGGCGCGCCTATGTGATCCGCAAGCGGGTGGAGCACGAGGTGCATCTCTCGATGGGAGACAACGGAAGCCGGCCTTCGGGCGGGATGGGCGGCGTCTCGGCCATGCACGAAGGGGTTTACTTTCCCAGTCTGTCCGGCCGGACCATGGTCTACAAGGGAATGCTCACCGGTGTCCAGCTGGGGTACTTCTATCCCGACCTCCACGACCACCGGCTGGAGAGCGCCATCGCCCTGGTCCACTCCCGCTTCTCCACCAACACCTTCCCCATGTGGCCCCTGGCGCACCCCTTCCGCCTCATATCCCACAACGGGGAGATCAACACCATCCAGGGCAACCGCAACTTCATGCGGGCTCGCGAGAGTCTGCTGTCGACCGATCTGATCCCCGGCGATCTGGACCGCATCTTCCCTATCTGTACACCGGGGATATCCGACTCGGCCGGGTTCGACGAGGCGCTGGAGATCCTCTACATGGGCGGGTATACGCTGCCGGAGGCGGTTCTCCTGATGATCCCCGAGCCTTGGGAGAGGCATGAGGGTATGGACCCCGCCCTGCGCGCCTACTACCGCTACCACGCCGCCCTCATGGAACCGTGGGACGGGCCGGCCTCCATCGCGTTCACGGATGGAAGGCAGATAGGGGCGGTGCTGGACCGCAATGGACTGCGCCCGTCCCGCTACTGGGTCACAGACGACGACATGGTGGTCATGGCCTCCGAGGTGGGCGTGGTCGACATCCCGCAGTCGAAGATCGTCGAAAAGGGCCGCCTCAGGCCGGGGCGGATGTTCCTGGTAGACACCGAGCAGGGGCGGATCGTCCGGGATTCCGAGATCAAGACGGCCCTGGCCTCCGCCCAGCCCTACGAGCGATGGCTGGCCGAGGGGATGGTGCACCTCCGTGACCTGGCGGCAACGGCGCCCGAGGCGGGGGCGGATGGGGGCAGAGAAACCGATCTTCCGATTCTCCGGCGTCTCCGGGCCTTCGCCTTCACCCATGAGGATCTGAAGATGCTGGTCGCCCCGATGGCCGTCAAAGGGGTGGAGCCGCTCGGTTCGATGGGCACCGACACCCCTCTGGCGGTGCTCTCCAACCGCCCCCGGTTGTTGTACGACTACTTCAAGCAGCTCTTCGCCCAGGTGACCAACCCGCCCCTGGACGCCATGCGCGAGGAGCTGGTGACCGCGCTGAGGACCACCATCGGGCCCGAGTCCAACCTGTTCGGCCTCGGTCCCGACTCGTGCCGCTTGATCGAGATGGACAGCCCCGTCATAGACAACCGCGAGCTGGAGAGCCTGCTCCGGATGCACGAGTCGCCGCGGGTGGGCGGGGCGGCGGCGGTGGTGCCGGGGCACTTCCCCCCCGAGGGCGGGGGCGAAGCCCTGCGGGAGTCGATCGAGGCGGTATGCGCCAGGGTGGACGAGCTGATCGAGGAGGGTGTATGGGCCGTGGTCCTATCCGACCGCGGCGTGGACCGGAACCGGGTCCCGATCCCGTCCCTGCTCCTGACCGCCGCCGTGCACCATCATCTGCTCCGCACCAAGAACCGCACCCGGGTGGGCCTGATCGTGGAGACCGGAGACGCCCGGGAGGTACATCACCTCTGCCTGTTGCTGGGCTACGGCGCCACGGCCGTCAACCCCTACATGGCCTTCGACGCCATCGACCACCTGATAGACGAGCGGCTCCACGGTCTGGAGAACACGGGCCGCGAGAAGGCGCACGCCAACTACATCAAAGCGGCCGACAAGGGCATCCTGAAGGTGATGTCCAAGATGGGCATCTCCACCGTCGCCTCCTACATCGGCGCCCAGATCTTCGAGGCGGTGGGGATCGGGTCCGAGATGATCGACCGCTACTTCACCGGGACGGGCAGCCAGATCGGAGGGGTGGGTCTCGATGTGATCGCGGCGGAGGCGGTCGGACGTCATCGGATGGCCTTCTCTGACAATCCCGGTGAGCTGGCCCATCGGGACCTGGACGGGGGCGGCGAGTATCAGTGGCGGAGGGAAGGCGAACATCATCTGTTCAACCCTATGACGGTGTTCAAGCTCCAGCACTCCGCCCGGGAGGGCCGTTACGAGATATTCAACGAGTACACCGAGCTGGTGAACGAGCAGTCGGAGCGGCTGGGCACCCTCCGGGGAATGTTCCGTCTGAAGACCGAGGAACGCACCCCGGTCCCGATCGAAGAGGTCGAGCCCGCCTCCGAGATCGTGAAACGGTTCAGCACAGGGGCCATGTCCTACGGTTCGATATCCAAAGAAGCGCACGAGACCCTGGCCGTCGCCATGAACCGGATCGGCGGCAAGTCGAACTCGGGGGAGGGGGGCGAGGATGCGGACCGCAACATGCCCGATCCGAACGGCGACTCCCGTCGGAGCGTCGTCAGGCAGGTGGCTTCGGGGAGGTTCGGGGTCACCTCCGAGTACCTGGTCTACGCCGAGGATCTCCAGATCAAGATGGCCCAGGGGGCCAAACCGGGCGAGGGAGGCCAGCTCCCCGGCTACAAGGTGTATCCCTGGATCGCCGAGACCCGCATGTCCACCCCGGGGGTGGGTCTCATATCGCCCCCGCCGCACCACGACATCTACTCGATCGAGGACATAAAACAGCTGATCCACGATCTCAAGAACTCCAACCCCACGGCCCGTATACATGTGAAGCTGGTGGCCCAGCCCGGGGTCGGGACGGTGGCCGCCGGGGTGGCCAAGGCCAAGTCCGACGTGGTCCTGATCTCCGGCCACGACGGCGGCACCGGCGCCTCCCCCCTCACTTCCATCAAGCACGCCGGCGGCCCCTGGGAGATCGGGCTTGCCGAGACCCAGCAGACCCTGCTGCTCAACGACCTGCGGGAACGGACCGTCGTGCAGGTGGACGGGCAGCTCAAGACCGGCCGCGACGTGATGATCGCCGCCCTGCTGGGGGCGGACGAATTCGGGTTCGCCACCGCCCCGCTGGTCGTCTCCGGCTGCATAATGATGAGGGTCTGCCATCTGGACACCTGTCCGGTGGGGGTGGCCACCCAGAACCCGGAGCTCCGCAAGAGGTTCAGCGGGAAGGCCCGTTACATCATCAACTTCATGATGTTCGTCGCCGAACAGGTGCGGGAGCACTTGGCCGAGCTGGGTTTCCGCACTCTGGACGAGGCCATCGGCCAAGCCGATCTGCTGGACGCGCAGGAGGCCTTGGATTATTGGAAGGCCGACGGGCTGGACCTGTCGCCGATCTTCTACATGCCGGAGGTTCCTGCGGGCAAGCCCAGGTGCAATATCGGGAAGCAGGATCATGGACTGGACCACGCCTTGGATCTGACCCTCGTCAAGCTGGCGGAGGAAGCATTGGACGCGGGCACACCCGTGACCCTGGATATGCCGATCCGGAACGTCAACCGCACGGTGGGGACCATGCTGGGGTTCCACGTGACGCTGAGGCACGGTGCGCACGGGCTGCCGGACGGGACGATCACCGTCAACTTCACGGGATCGGCCGGGATGAGCTTCGGCGCCTTCCTGCCCAAGGGGATCACCCTGAACCTGGCCGGGGACGCCAACGACTATGTCGGAAAGGGTCTGTCCGGCGGCCGGATCGTGGTCAGGCCTCCGCCCGAATGTCCGATCACGGCCGAGGAGAACATCATCGCGGGCAACGTGATCCTCTACGGGGCCACCTCCGGCGAGATGTTCCTGCGCGGGGTGGTGGGGGAGCGGTTCTGCGTCCGCAATTCGGGGGCGGTGGCGGTGGTCGAAGGGGTCGGTGACCACGGATGCGAGTACATGACCGGGGGCCGGGCGGTGATCCTCGGCGGCACCGGACGCAACTTCGCCGCCGGTATGTCCGGGGGCATCGCCTACGTCTACGACCGGGACGGATCGTTTCCCGACCGGGTCAACATGGAGATGGTGGCGCTCGATCCCCTCACCGACGAGGACCGGCGTTTCCTGCATGAGCGGGTTGCCGCCCACCACAGGGAGACCGATTCGGCGGTGGCGGCCCGGTTGCTCGCCCGGTGGGGCGGGGAGGTGGACAGGTTCGTGAAGGTGATGCCTGACGATTACAAGCGGGTTCTGGATGCAGTCCGACAGGCCGAGCAGGCAGGCGAACCCGTGATGGAAGCGATCATGGCCTCTGCCCATGGGTGATCTCTGGGGGTTCCTGGAGCACGGGCGCCGGACGCCTACCCGCCGCCCGGTGACGGTCCGGATCCGCGACTGGCGCGAGGTCTACGAGGATTTCCCTTCCGAAATCCTGCGCGAGCAGGCATCGAGATGCATGGACTGCGGAATACCGTTCTGCAATGGAGGATGCCCGCTGGGGAACCTGATTCCCGACTGGAACGATCTCGTGCACCGGGATATGTGGCAGAGCGCCATCGACCGGCTGCACGCCACCAACAACTTCCCGGAGTTCACCGGCCGTTTGTGTCCGGCGCCGTGCGAGGCCGCTTGTGTGCTGGGCATCAACTCGGACCCGGTAACCATCAAACAGGTGGAGCTCGAGATCATAGAACGGGCCTGGGGGGAGGGCCGGGTTGCTCCGGTGATCCCGGCCACCGTAACGGGCAGGCGGGCGGCGGTGGTGGGATCCGGACCCGCCGGACTGGCCGCCGCCCAGCAGCTCACCCGGGCCGGCCATGCGGTGACCGTTTTCGAGCGGGACGACCGCTGCGGCGGGCTGATGCGCTACGGGATACCCGAGTTCAAGATGGAGAAGCGCTTTCTCGACCGGCGTCTGGAGCAGATGGAACAGGAAGGCACCGAATTCCGCACCAACGCCGAGGTGGGGGTCGATCCGACCGCCGATCGCCTCAGGGCCGAATTCGACGCCGTGGTGCTGGCGGGAGGAGCCCTGGCCGGCCGCGATCTGCCGA
The DNA here is from genome assembly GCA_958295745.1 of uncultured Acidimicrobiia bacterium. Lineage (GTDB taxonomy): Bacteria > Actinomycetota > Acidimicrobiia > Spongiisociales > Spongiisociaceae > CATQHD01. The sequence goes on from OY282370.1 coordinate 2,148,252, forward strand.
TACCGGGTAGGGAGCTGGACGGAATCCATATGGCGATGGAGTACCTGACCTGGGCTAACCGGGTTCAGGCCGGGGATCTGAACGAGTCTCCGATATCGGCTCACGGCAAGCAGGTGATCATCATCGGCGGCGGTGATACGGGGGCCGACTGTCTGGGGACGGCCCACCGGCAGGGCGCGGCTTCGGTCCATCAGTTCGAGATACTGCCGCGTCCCCCCGACCGGCGGGCCCCCTCTACTCCTTGGCCTACCTGGCCGCTCATGTATCAGGTTTCCGCCGCCCACGAGGAGGGGGGGGTGCGCGAGTTCGCCATCAACACCGAAGAGTTCGCAGGGGACGGAGAGGGCCGGGTGACCGCCCTGCGAACCTATAGGGTCGAGCAGTCCTTGCGGAACGGGCGGCTTCACTTCGAGCGGGTCGAAGGCACCGAAGAGGAGTTCCCGGCCGATCTGGTGCTGCTGGCGCTCGGGTTCACCGGACCGGAACGCTCGCCGATGCTGGAGCAGCTGGGTGTGGAGATGACACCGAGGGGCAACGTGGCCAGGGACGCCCGCTGGTACACCGGCGTGGAAGGCGTTTTCGTGGCCGGCGATATGGGGCGGGGTCAGTCGTTGATCGTCTGGGCCATCGCCGAGGGCCGCAGCTGCGCGGCGGCGGTGGACCGTTATCTGATGGGGGACACCATGATGCCTACCCCGGTGATCCCCACCGACATGCCGTGGCGGTAGCCATGATCTTCGTCGACCGAGTGTTTCGGTCGGGGTGGACGGCGGACGCCGATTGCTGTTCCGTGAAGGCCCGAGGGCTGGTATGATTCAAATCGAACCTTCGACGCGGATTCTTCGACAGATGCCTCTGGGCAGGAGCGAGGAAGCCCGAAGAGCAGAGTCAAGGTATGAAGTTGTAGTAGAGGTCGAAGGTTGAGAAAGGGAATACCATGACCGCTATGGTCGACATAGACCTCGGTGCCTACAGGCTGGGTTGGAGTGACCCCGAGGACGACTACGTCTTCAAGCCCGAGAAGGGTCTGAACGAGGACATCATCCGCGAGATGTCTCATATAAAGGGAGAACCGCAGTGGATGCTCGACTTCCGGCTCAAGGCGTATCAGAGGTTCCTGCGCCGGCCCATGCCCACCTGGGGGGGCGGCGGGTTGCTGGACGAGATCGACTTCGACGACATCTACTACTACATCAAGCCGGCCCAGGAACAGGCCAAGGACTGGGACATGGTTCCCGAGTCCATCAAGGACACCTATGAGAAGCTGGGCATACCCCAGGCGGAGCGCAAGTTCCTGGCGGGGGTGACCGCCCAGTACGAGTCGGAGGTCGTCTATCACCGGAACCGTGAGGATCTGGAGAGCCTCGGGGTGCTGTTCATGGACATGGACTCGGCGGTGAGGGATCATCCGGACCTGGTCAGGGAGTATTTCGGTACGGTCATACCGCCCAACGACAACAAGTTCGCCGCCCTCAACTCGTCGGTCTGGTCGGGGGGCTCCTTCATCTATGTGCCGCCCGGCGTCCATGTGGACCAGCCCCTCCAGGCCTATTTCAGGATCAACTCGGAGAACATGGGCCAGTTCGAGCGTACGTTGATCATTGTCGACGAGGGGGGCTTCTGCCACTACGTCGAGGGATGCAGCGCTCCTGTCTACTCGACCGACTCGCTGCATTCGGCGGTTGTGGAGATCGTGGTGAAGCGAGGGGGCCGCTGCCGGTACACGACCATCCAGAACTGGTCCAACAACGTGTACAACCTGGTCACCAAACGGGCCGCCGCCTACGCCGACGCCACCATGGAGTGGGTGGACGGGAACCTCGGTTCCAAGCTGACCATGAAATATCCGGCGGTGTGGCTGATGGAACCTGGCGCCCACGGGGAAGTGCTGTCGATTGCCTTCGCCGGATCGGGCCAGCATCAGGACACCGGGGCCAAGATGGTGCACGCCGCCCCCGGCACTACCTCCACCATCCTGTCCAAGTCGATCTCGAAGGGCGGAGGCCGGGCCGGCTACCGGGGGTTGGTGCGTGTCGAGCCGGGCGCCGAGAACGCCAAATCGTTCGTCCGGTGCGACGCTCTGATCTTGGACGACGACAGCCGGTCGGACACCTACCCCTACATGGAGATCGAGGAAGCCGATACCGAGATCGGTCATGAGGCCACCGTGTCCAAGGTGGGTGAGGATCAGCTCTTCTACCTGATGAGCAGAGGCCTCACCGAGGACGAGGCCACCTCGATGGTGGTGGCGGGTTTCATCGAACCCATCGTCAAGGAGCTTCCGATGGAGTACGCGGTCGAGATGAACCGCCTCATCGAGCTCAACATGGTGGAGGCCGGCGCGGTCGGTTGACCCCCCCCGATTTCATGGGGCCCCGATCTTCATGGGATTTCGGGGGATGCAATTGATTGGGGCCCCTCATGAACGGCCGGTGGACAGCGGTCAGGGTTGACGTGCGGGCTCGGCGTGCCGACGATCCCGAGTAGATTCCGTCTTTCGATTCTTCCTCGACCGGTGCGGCGATTCGCCGCCGAGGGGGGCGGTCAGATATCCAGCAGGTACCTGAGTTCCAGGGAGAAGGAAGGATGCCGGAGCTTGGAAAGAGCCCGGTTCTCGATCTGGCGGATGTGTTCGCGGGTAACCCCCATCATCTCGCCGATGCCGGTGAGAGTGTTCGGCTCGTTGCCGTCCAAGCCGTACCGTCTGACGATTACCGTCCGTTCCTCCTCGTCGAGAATGCTCATCGCATCTTCGATATGCCATCGCCGGAGGACGGTGGCCGTATGGACGAAGGGATCGATGGCGGTTTTGTCCTCCACGAAGTCCCCGAGGGTGGCATCTCCGTCCTCCCCTACGGACTTGTCGAGGGAGGCGGTGTTGTTGGGGGCGTCCAGAGCCGCATGCACCCGTTCGATGTCCAAGCCGCTGGCCTCGGCTATCTCCTCACGGGTAGGGGTCCGTCGGTACTCCTCGGTCAGTGTGTAGTTGGTTTCATTGACTGTCCGCACGATGTCCACCATGTGGACCGGGAGGCGGATGGTGCGGGCCTGGTTGCCGAGGCCCCGGGTGATGGCCTGGCGGATCCACCAGGTTGCGTAGGTGGAGAACTTGAAGCCCTTGCGCCAGTCGAACTTCTCGACAGCCCGGATCAGACCCAGGTTGCCCTCCTGTATGAGGTCTATGAGATCCAGACCTCGGCCGGCGTAACGTTTGGCGATCGAGATGACCAGGCGGAGGTTCGACTGTATGAAGACCGCCTTGGCTTCCTCACCTTGCCGCACCAGCCGCCGGAGCCGGATTTCCATGAGCCCGAGATCGCACGACGAGTCCAGCTTTTCCTGGGCCATCACACCTAGCTCCATCGTGCGGGCCAGATCTACCTCGTCTTCGGCTGTAAGCAGGGAATGTGCGGATACCTTTTCCAGGTACATGCCGACGGTATCGGCGAGAGGCAACACCTCCTGGGCCACGATCGCCACGCTAATGAGCCCCTTTCCGAAACCTGACTCAAGGCAAAATATCACTCTGAGCCGGATTTCGCAAAGTGATTTTCTCGTTCTCCGGTCGGCGGGCTCGATCGAAGGTGTCCTGGGAGACCGCCGCCGCCCTCGGCTCCGATCATCCCCGGGGCCGGTCGGCGGTGGTGGAAATACTCGTGGGGGGTCTTCTGACCTGGGATTGCCGGTCGTTGTTGTATCCTTGGGGCCAGGTCAGGAGGGTTCAACGTAACGTATGGTGGAAGGGCAACAGCGCGGTGGAATGCACGGTGGACGGATCCGGCGATGCATCCGGGCCGGACCGGTGGGGAACGGCCGTTCATGAACGATCTGGGGTTTGGAAACGTTCGAGCAGACGGGTTGCAGATGGATTCTTCGAGCAACAGGCGCCGCCCCCGGCGTAGAAGGGTTCCGGCCGCCTTCCGGCTGTGGGTCGTTCTGATCGGGGTGGCCGCATCCGGATGTATGGCGCAGGCGGTGGTGGTGGTCGGGGAGGCGCCCCTCCCGTCGGCGAGCCCCGTTCCCATGGTGAAGCTCCTGGTTACAGATGACGACGGGGTGCCGTTGGACGGCGCCCGGGTGATGACCGGGGATGCCCGGATAGCCACCGACGATGCCGGTCTGGTCGGCGTCCGCTGGGAAGGAGAGCAGATATCGATCTCCGTAGAGGCAACCGGATTCTTCCCCGGCGCCGTGGCGGTGGACGAGTTCCAGGAGGAACCTCTGGAGCTGGTGCTTCGCCCTGTGGTGCTGCGCGGCGCGGTGCTGGATGCGGGGGGCTTCGGGTTGCCGGGAGCTTCAGTCTCCTTGGGGGGCAACGAGGTGGTGACCGACCGTTCGGGCCGGTTCGAGATCAGGCGGGCTGTGGCTGGAACCATCACCGTCAGCCGTCCGGGCTGGCAGAGCGCGGAGTTCGCATGGGACGGCGAGATGCTGGTCACCGAGATCGAGATACAACCCCGGTTCATCAGAGGATTGCATGTTGCTTTCTCGGCCTTCATCGACCGTGAAAAGTGGCGGGAACTCTTGACAGTCGCCGAGGAGACGGTCGTGAACGCCCTGGTGATCGACGCCAAAGACGAGTCAGGCCGGGTGTTCTACGAGACCGGAGTGGGTTTGGCCAACCGGATCGGTGCGGTCGATCCGTTGTTCGACATGGACCGGGTGGTAACCGAAATGGACAGTCGGGGCCTCTACAAGATCGCCCGCGTCGTGGCCTTCCAGGACCCCATAGCCGCCCGGGCCGAGGTCGATATGGCAGTCTTCGACACCGCCACCGGAGAACCCTTCCGCAAGGGCAACCAATATTTCCTCGATCCTACCGACCGCCGCGCCCGGGCCTACGCGCTCGATCTGGCCGAAGAGGTATGCGGTGCGGGTTTCGACGAGGTGCAATTCGACTACGTGCGGTTCCCCGACGGCTATCCGGATTCCGCCGTTTTCGACCTGGGGGATACCGAGGAGGTGCGGGTCCAGGCCATCGCCGGTTTCCTGCAGGAAGCCGCCGACCGCCTGCATCCGCTCGGATGCGTGGTGGCCGCCGACATCTTCGGCTTCATCACCTCGGTAGTCGGCGATGGCGGGATAGGCCAAGAGATTGGCGCTTTGTCCACGTCGGTCGATGTCCTATCGCCGATGGTGTACCCCAGCCACTACTCGAAGGGTTGGTTCGGGTTCGACAAACCCAACGACCACCCCGGTGCGGTGGTCGGCCAAGCCCTCGACGCCGGGTTGGAGCGGCTAGAAGGTCCCGCCGTCGTGCGGCCCTGGCTGCAGGACTTCTACTACGACCCGTCGCAGGTGAGAGAGGAGATCGAGGCGGCGGAAGCCCGGTCGCTGGGGTGGATGCTGTGGAACGCCAGGAGTCGTTTCCAGACGGATGCCCTGGACGCCGCCCGCCCGATCTCCGACGCGCCGACCGGGGAAGGCAACGCCGGGACCGCCGCAGGACCGGACTCACCGGACCCCTCCGGGCAATGAACAGCATCGCGGGCGCCGCACCCGATCGTCACGGCGGGGAGGGTCGGTCGACGGCCGGCGCCCATGGAGAAGACCGAAAAGACGAGGCTTTCCGCCTGCTCCAGGAATCGCTGGTCGAATGCCGGAGATGCCCGCGGCTGGTCGCCTGGCTCGAACAGGTGGCCGCAAACAAGCGCGCTTCCTACGCCGATCAGGAATACTGGGCCCGTCCGGTCCCTATGCTCGGTTCCCGCACCGCCCGGCTGTTGATCGTCGGACTGGCGCCCGGCGCCCACGGATCCAACCGTACCGGCCGTATGTTCACGGGTGACCGCTCCGGCGAGTGGCTGTTCCGGGCCATGTATCGGGCCGGTTTCGCCAACCAGCCCGCAGCTGTGAGCCGGGATGACGGATTCGAGCTGCGAGACGCCGCCATAACCGCCATCGTCAGGTGCGCGCCGCCCGCCAACCGCCCCACCCCCGGGGAGCGGGACGCCTGCTCAGGATGGCTGGAACGCGAGCTCGACCTGTGCGATCGGGTGCGGGTGGTACTGGCCTTGGGCGGCATGGCTTTCGACCAGACCCTGCGGCTGGGTAGGCGGCGGGGTTGGGAGGTCCCCCGCCCCAAGCCCCGGTTCGCGCACGGGGTAGAGGTAGGGTTGGGCGCCGACGCCCCCGTTCTGGTCGGCAGCTACCATCCATCCCAGCAGAACACCTTCACCGGACGGCTCACCGAGGAGATGCTGGACGGCGTGTTCGCCAGGGTCTCCCGTCTCATAGGGGGCTGATCCCCGCCCTCGTGCCTTCCAAGGCCGCCCCCGACACGCCGGCGTAGGTCAGGGATGCCATGTGGACGCAGGAGTGGAGGACTGCTGATACCATCGGCGGCCCGTCTACCATCCGTTCCCCGTCCCTTTGGAGGATGAGTCCGTGCCCGGATCATCACCTTATGCAACTGTTCCCCGGCTGGACCGCGCCGAGCCCGAATGGCTGGCCGCGCTGCGTCGGCACGGGTTCGAAGCCTGGTCCAGGGCTTCCATGCCCGGTCCGGGCAACGAGGACTGGAAGTACGTGGATCTCGATTTCACCCTCGATGACTTCAGCCCCGCGGCCGAACCGTCCGATCCCTTGGGAGGCGACGAGTACCTGGAGCACCTAGAGGGCGCCTGCGCACGGGTAACCCTGGTCGATGGTTTTTTGGTGTCCTCCGAAGGCGGTGAGGTAGAGGTAGGCGGGGTCCTGGATATCCCGGATGGCCGAATCGCACCGCGCTACGGCGCCGCCGCACCGCCCGGCATCGATATCTTCACCGCCGCCAATCACGCCTTCGGTCCGGCCGGCGCGGCGGTGCTCATACCCGCCGGGAGAGCGGTCTCCGCTCCGGTTGTGGTGGAAGTCCAGGCGGTGGCCGACGGTGCGGTCAGCTTTCCCCACCTCACAGTGATCGGCGGGCCGGATTCGGAGGGCTCGGTAGTGGTCGTGTACCGCTCCGCTCCCGGCGCCGAGGTTCTGGTCAGCCCGATTCTGGAGGTGCTGGCCGACCAGAACGCCAGGCTCTCCGTGTCGGTGGTGCAGCACTTGGAGGACTCGGCCCGCATGGTCGCCCATCACCAGTACGTAGCCGAGCGCGACGCCACGGTGCGCATCGACGAGATAGGCCTGGGAGGCCGCTACACCCGTCAGCGGCTGGGGGTGGCCCTGGCCGGGCAGGGGTCGTCCGTCAAGATGGGGGGCATCTACTTCGGCGACGGCAGCCAGGTGCTCGACTACCGGGTCTACGTTACCCATCGAGGCCCCCGCACCACCTCGAACATCTTCCTCAAGGGGGCGGTCACCGACGCCGCCCGGGCGGTGTGGACCGGGTTGATGAGGATCGAGAAGCAGGCGGTGGGCACTTCCGCTTTCGAGACCAACCGCAATCTGGTGCTCTCGGACCGCGCCAAGGTGCATTCGGTGCCCAACCTGGAGATACTCACCGACGATCTCCAGTGCGGGCATGGATCGTCTTCCGGTCCCTTGGACGAGGATCACCTGTATTACTCGATGAGCAGGGGTATACCGAGACGCCGGGCGGAACGCCTGCTGGTGCGGAGTTTCTTCGACGAGATACTATCCGACCTGGCCGTACCTCGTCTGGCGGTTCCTTCCAGGAGGGCGGTGGCCGCCAAGTTCACGGGGGCGCAGCAGAGGGCGGATTCCTGATGGAGTGGGTGGAGGCCGGCAAGGTGGACGGGTTCCCGCCCGGCGGCGCCAGGGTCGAGGCGGCGGGCCACCGTCTGGCGGTTTTCCGGATAGGCGGCGATTTCTACGCGATCGGCGATCGGTGCAGCCACGCCGAGGCCTCACTCTCCGAGGGCGAGCTATTCGGCTACGACGTGGAGTGCCCCCGCCACGGCTCCGAGTTCGATGTGCGGACCGGGCGGCCGGCTTCCCTGCCCGCCACCCGCCCGGTTCCCGTCTATCAGGTGAAGGTGGAAGCCGGTCGGCTCATGGTGTTGCTCGAACCGGTCGAGGAGGAATGATGGAGCGGACGGCGCTCAGGTTGGAAGGCCTCGAGGCCTCGGTGGGTGATCTGGAAATCCTCAAGGGCGTCGACATGTCCCTTCCATACGGGGAGGTGCATGCCATCATGGGCCCCAACGGATCCGGGAAGTCGACCCTCTGCCATGTTCTGACCGGCAAGTCCGGTTACCGGGTTTCCGGGTCGGTGCTGATGGACGGTCTGGCCCTGGCCGGAATGGCGGTCGACGAGCGGGCCAGAGCCGGTTTGCTCCAGGCTTTTCAGTATCCGGTGGAGGTGCCGGGTTTGGGTTTGGGGGTATTGATGGAGGAGGCGGCCGACTCCTTGGGGATTACAGAGGAGGAAGCGGGCGCCCGCATCGCCTCGGAAGCCCGGCGGTTCGGAATGGAACCATTTCTCGACCGAGCGGTCAACAGGGATCTGTCGGGGGGGGAGAAGAAGCGCTCCGAGATATTCCAGATGGCGGTTCTGGCGCCGAAGGTGGTGGTGTTGGACGAGATCGATTCCGGCCTGGACATCGACACCGTGCGGGAAGTCGCACAGGCGGTGTCGGAGATGCGGAGCGACGGCACGGCCGTGTTGATGATCACCCACTACAGCCGCATCCTCGATTACGTGAAACCAGATCGGGTCCACATCATGATCGGTGGACGCATCGTCGACTCGGGAGGCCCTGAGCTTGCCGACGAGCTGGAAGAAGGCGGATACGATGCGGTGCGGTCCCGGCTGGGCTTGGCGGTTCATGCAACGCCCCGGCCCGAGTCGAAAGTAAGCGACCTGTTCACCGACACGCCTTTCGACTTCGACTGACCCTCACTCCGCCCATTGCCGCCTCGTTACACTCCGGACTCCGTTGCGCCGGGCGGGATCGAAGGTCGGAGGAGCCGTGCGTCACCGCGTAGAGAAGGATTCGATGGGCGAGGTTCGTGTGCCGCACGAGGCGTTGTACGGGGCCTCGACCCAGCGGGCCGTCGAGAACTTCCCGATTTCTCGCCTGCGGTTCGGCCGCCGGTTCATCTGGGCGCTGGGTCTGATCAAGGGTTCGGCCGCCCGGGCCGCCCGGGAGGCCGGATACCTGCCCGAAGGGACGGCCTCTGCGGTGGAGTTGGCCGCCTCCGAGGCGGCGGTCGGGCTTCTCGACGACCACTTCGTGCTCGACATCTTCCAGACCGGGTCGGGGACGTCTACCAACACCAACGCCAACGAGGTGATCGCCAACCGGGCCGCGCAGCTGCTCGGAGGGGAGATAGGCGGCGGCCTGGTTCACCCCAACGACCACGTCAACTTCGGCCAGTCGTCCAACGACGTTATCCCCACAGCCATTCATATGGCTGCGTCCGCCGCCGTCCGCGAGGAGCTGCTGCCGGCCCTGGAGGCCTTGGCCCGGTCCTTGGAGGACAAGGCGGAGGAATTCTCCGATGTGGTCAAATCAGGCCGGACCCACCTCATGGACGCCACCCCGGTGACGTTGGGCCAGGAGTTCTCCGCCTACGGGTTGCAGGTCCGCAGAAGCGGGGAGCGGCTGCTGGGGGTGCTCCCCGGCCTCGATGAGTTGGCGCTGGGCGGCACCGCGGTGGGAACGGGCATCAACGCCCCTCCAGGATTCGCCGCTTCGGTTATTCGGCTGATCGCCGAAGAGACCGGATACCCGTTCCGCGAGGCGGAGAACCATTTCGAAGCCCAATCCGCCAAGGATGCGGTGGTTTTGGCTTCCGGGGCGCTGAAGACGGCGGCGGTGTCGCTGTTCAAAATCGTCAACGACCTGCGCTGGCTCTCGTCGGGCCCCCGCACCGGTCTGGCCGAGATTCGGCTTCCGGCCCTCCAGCCCGGGTCCTCGATCATGCCGGGCAAGGTGAATCCGGTCATCCCCGAGATGGTGATGCAGGTAGCCGCCCAAGTGATCGGCAACGATGCCGCCATCACCTGGGGGGGCGCCAACGGCAACCTGGAGCTGAACACGATGATGCCGTTGATGGCCCACAACCTGCTCGAATCGATCGAACTTCTGGCCAACGCCTCCACCACCCTGCGGGTGCGCTGCGTGGAGGGGATAGAGGCCGATCGCGTCCGGGCCGGGGAGCTGGCCGAGGCCAACCTGATCGTGGTGACCGCCCTCAACCCTCATATCGGCTACGACAGGGGCGCAGAGGTGGCCAAGGAGGCCTTCGCCTCGGGGCGTACGATCCGAGAGGTGGTGCTGGAGAGAGGTCTCATGGAAGAGGAGGAGCTCGACCGAGTTCTCGACATCGAGCGGATGACCGAAGGCGGCGTCCTCTAGGAGGGTGCTGAACGGTGACGATTGGCTTTGGGGCCTTGTCCCTCGTTGACCAGGCATTTTATCAGCTATCGACCGGGCCGCCGCCGGTGTACGGCTCAGCACCCTTCTAGCCTTGGGGCTGCCCGGCTGCGGAACCTGTCAGGACCATATCGCCGTTCCTGGCGGTCGCCGAAACGGCGTCCCCCGGCCTGAACCTCCCTTCGAGCAGGCCGATCGCCAGCGGGTCCACCACCGCGGTATGCAGCAGCCGCTTCAACGGACGGGCGCCGTAGGCGGGGTCGTACCCCTCGGATGCCATCCAGGCCGCCCCCTCTTCGGTCATCTCCAGCTCGATGCCCCGGTCGGCGGCCCGCTCGGCGAGCCGGGCGAACTGGAGCTCGACGATGCGCCTCAGGTCGTCTTCGGTCAGCCGGGAGAACACGATGATGTCGTCTATCCGGTTGAGGAACTCCGGACGGAAACGGCGCCGCACCACTTCCATCACCCGGTTGCGCACCGCCTCTTGGGGCAAATCGGGGGTGATCCGCTCCGAACCGAGGTTCGAGGTCATGATCAGCACCGAGTTGGTGAAGTCGACCGTTCGGCCTTGCCCGTCGGTGAGGCGCCCGTCGTCGAGCACTTGGAGCAGGGCGCCGAAAACATCGGCGTGGGCCTTCTCCACCTCGTCGAGCAACACCACCGCATAAGGGCGGCGGCGGACGGCTTCCGTGATCTGCCCGCCCTCTTCGTACCCTACGTAGCCGGGCGGGGCGCCGAGCAGACGGCTGACCGAGTGCTTCTCCATGTATTCGGACATGTCGATCCTCACCATGGCCCGCTCGTCGTCGAACATGAACTCGGCCAGCGTCTTGGCCAGCTCCGTCTTGCCCACCCCGGTAGGACCGAGGAACAGGAACGAACCGATGGGGCGGTCGGGGTCCGCCAGCCCGGACCGGCTGCGCCGGATGGCCCCCGCCACCGCCGACACCCCGGCGTCCTGGCCGATCACCCGCTCGTGCAGGTGGTCTTCGAGGTGGACCAGCTTGGCCGTCTCGCTCTCCATCAGGCGGGAGACGGGGATCCCTGTCCAGCGGCTCACCACCGCCGATACACCCTCGTCGGTCACCTCCTCGCTGAGGATGCTCATGACGGACTGCAGGTCGGCCAAGGCTTGCTCGTGGTCGGACAGATCGGAGGTCAGGCGGGGCAGATCGCCGTGCTGGAGCTCGGCGGCCCGCTGGAGGTCGCCGGCCCTGACCGCCTGCTCCAGCTCTACCTTGGCCTCCTCGATGCGATGCTTGGCGGTCCTGATCGCCTCGATCCGGTCCTTCTCATGCCGCCAGTGGGTGGAGAGTCGGTCGAGTTCTTCGGTGAGTTCGGCCGTCTCCTGGCGGACCGCCGCCAGCCGGGCCTTGGAACCCTCGTCCGGTTCTTTCCGAAGAGCGTTGGCCTCGATCTCGAGCTGGCGCCGCCGGCGGGTGAGCGCATCGATCTCCTCCGGCATGGAATCGATCTCGATGCGGAGGCGGGAGGCCGCCTCGTCCATCAGGTCGATCGCCTTGTCGGGCAGGTGGCGGGAGGTGATGTAACGGTCGGACAATGCCGCCGCCGCTATCAGGGCGCCGTCGGTGATCCGCACCCCGTGGTGGACCTCGTAGCGCTCTTTCAGCCCGCGCAGAATGCCTACCGTGTCCTCGACGGTGGGCGGGCGGACCATTACGGGTTGGAAACGCCGCTCGAGGGCGGCGTCTTTCTCCACGTACTTGCGGTACTCGTCCAGGGTGGTGGCGCCGATCATGCGGAGCTCCCCCCTGGCCAGCAGCGGCTTGAGCATGTTGGAGGCGTCTACGGAACCCTCCGCCGCTCCGGCTCCGACCAGGGTGTGCATCTCATCGATGAAGGTGATGATGCGGCCCTCGGCGTCCTCGATTTCGTCCAGGGTTGCCTTCATCCGCTCCTCGAACTCGCCCCGGTATTTGGCCCCCGCCACCATCGCTCCGAGATCGAGCGCAAAGATTCGCTTGTTGCGCAGGCCTTCGGGCACGTCGCCGTCGAGGATCCGCTGGGCGAGGCCCTCGGCTATGGCGGTCTTTCCCACCCCGGGCTCGCCGATCAGCACCGGGTTGTTCTTGGTGCGCCGGCTGAGCACCTGGACCACCCGGCGGATCTCGTCGTCCCGCCCGATCACCGGGTCGAGCTTTCCGTCGGACGCCAAGGCCACCAGGTCGCGCCCGTACTGTTCGAGCGCCCCGTTCGAGGCCTCCGGGTTGTCGGTGGTTATCCTCCGGGCGCCCCTCACCTCGTCCAGCACGCCGGCTATGGCTTCGCGGGTCACGCCGGAGCGCCGCAGCAGATCGCCCTCCGGGGTGCGGGAGGAGGCCATGGCCAGCATCAGGTGCTCGACGGATATGTAACTGTCTCCGGCGGCGGCCATCTCGGACCGGGCGTCCTCCAGCACCCGGATGGTGCGGCGGGAGTAACCGGTCTCGGAGCCGCCGTACACTTTGGGCAGGGCCTCTATGAGGCCGCCGGCTTGCCGGCGGAGGAGGGTGGGCTGCACCCCCAGGCGGGCGAGCATGGGCAGGGTCACGGTGTCGGGCTGCCCGAGCAGGGCCACCAGCAGATGGGCGGGATCGACCTGTTGATGGTCGGCCGCCTCGGCGGCGTCCTTCGCCCATACCAGGGCCTGTCGTGACTTCTGTGTGAACCTGGTTGCGTCCATGTCGATCGTCCGTTTCTCTTGGGGTTCGGTGGATGTCCTCTACCTAGTAGAACACCGATCCCTAGTTGATTATGCCATATAATCTGAGTCTAGTCATATCAGATATGGCAATCGCTCCCCGGAAGGCGGGTTGTCTCGGCTCTCGGGCGAAAGGCCGGGGCGGAGACCCGGAGGGGGGTACGGTGACTCCGGTCGGCGATGCGGGAGAAGGTGGGCTCATGAACTGTTTCTGGTGCGGTAGACCTCTCGGGTACGTCCACGGCCACGCCGCCTGCCTGGACGGGCGTTGCCCCATGTTCGGCCTCAACCAGGCGGAATGCTGCAGCGGGGAGACCATGGAGGCGGGTGGAATCCCGGCTCTCGGTGTCGTCCTGCCAAGGGGGTCCCGAGAATGCCAAAAAAACGGGGGCCTTCGCGAAAAATCTTTGGTGGATTGGCGGGGGTCTGACTGATCGCCTGCTGGTAGACTACCGAGCATGGACCTACAGACCCTATACCAGTTGGCCGTGGTGGTGCTCATCGCCGTCATCGGTTGGCAGTTTCGTATGTTGTTGCACGACCGTAGGGCCAACCAGGCGTTCCAGCGTGAGTCAACCCAGAGGATGGACGCCATTCAGCGTGAGACGCTCCAGAGGATGGACGCCATTCAGCGTGAGACGCTCCAGAGGATGGACGCCATTCAGCGTGAGACGCACCAGAGGATGGACGCCATCGCCGCCGACCTCCGTGAAGAGATGAGGAAGGGCTTCGAAGATGCCAGGATGGACACCCAAAACCTCCGTGAAGAGATGAAGGAAGGTTTCGCGGAGTTGCGTGGGGAGATGAAGGAGGGCTTTGCGGAGTTGCGTGGGGAGATGAAGGAGGGCTTCACGGAGCAGGGCAGCAAGATCGATAAGGTAGACGACAAGGTCGAAGATACCCGTAAGCAGGTAAGTGGTATAGCAGAGCGGGCGGCCTGGATCGGCGGCCGCATAGGGGAACCCTCCCCCTACAGCCTCGCCGCCGACTGACGGCCTTCATTTCCTCGGTTTCCCTGCCTTCGGATATCTCTCTCGGCTGTTGATCCACCCTCGCTGACTAGGCATTTCACCATTGACCGGCGGGCCGACGGGGTTTGTTCCCAGCACCCCCTCCTAGATCGGGTTCGTCGGCAGGCGGGGGAAGATGTTGTTGACCTGCAGCCAGTGCCGTCCTCTGAATTCTCTGGTCAGCCCGACCGAGATAAGACACCCGTCGAGCCGCCCTTGGAGTTGTTCGATTTTGCCGGAGGCGGGAGTCCGGTGATCGTCCTTCCACAACCTCAGGTCGTTGACCTTGATCGCTATGAAGCCCAGGTCGGGATCTGTTAACCGCAGACGCACCTCTGGCTTGTTTTTATACCCGGTTTCTTCGGCCAATTCGACTTCTCCCGGACTGAGGACGCCCAGCGACGCCCGCCCTCGGTCCGCGGGGAGGAAGGCCGCGGTTCGCGATTTTGCTGTCAGCTCGGGGCCGAAGACGGCCCTGAGCGAACCCTCGGCCGCCTTTTCCAGCATTTCCCAGGATCTCTCAGGTGGAAGACGCCCCAGCCTTTTCACCCGGTCGGGGCGGAATACGACATTTTCGACTTGCGGCGGCATCGGGCGAGGTTCGATCCACTCCAGGTCGACCACCCTTCGCAATTCGAACGGTCCTCCATTGCAAGCGAGCAGGTCGCGCCCCAGCTGCTCGTAACCGCCGCCGTATGCAGGAGAATCAAGCACCGGGCGCCAATGCCGTCCGCTCCCGTCCATACCGGCGACACAAATACGGCGTCTCCGCATTCTGGTCAGGTGGTTGATGACTATCTCCATCGGCTTCTCAAAGATGGACGGCTTCGACTTCCCCCCAGGTTCGGTCCAGGTACTCCACCACCAGACGGCGGTGGCATTCCTCCGGGGTGAACTCACTGCATAACAAGACGGCCCGTTGCTCGAACCACTCCCGGGGGATTTGGTTCTCCACCTCCCGGGTGGTTATCAGGTCCAGGTACTCCAGCTCGTATTCTTCCCAGGTCATCTCCTTCTTGCGGTAGGCTTTGAGCATCTCGCCGGTGGGCGCCAGCAGAGGCTTATGTTCATAGCGGGCGCCGATCAGCTCCTGCAGGAAGTAGGGCAGATCGCGGTGCTTCGTGAACCCGGCCATCTGCGAGGTGTTGTTGAGCCGCACATCCACCAGCAGCTCGATCCGGTGGTTTTTCAACGGCTCGAAGAACTCGGCTGCCGTCTTTTTTGCAAAACCGGTTGTGAAGATTTCCATGTGGTTCTCCCTGGTTCTCCGAACAGAGTGGGTGCAGTCATGGACATCAAGTCATTGTAGGCAGGGACCTGCCTAGTATGTTCCAGAGAGCCGTTCTTCCCGATGTGGCCCACCCGCACCCCCATGTCCTCCAGCACCTTGGTGATGAGCAGGTAGCGGTGGCATTCGGACGGGTCCCCTTCGCTGCACATCATAATCGTCCGCGAAGTTCCGGCCTCCTCGCGTAACCTCTCCACACCATCGAGAAACACCGGCCAGGAGGCCATCTCTCCATATAGCACTCGGCCTTCCTGGTCGTAGAACCGGTCGTCCGGCGGGCGTCCGCCCAACTCCTCTCCCAAGAAAACATACCGGATGCTTTTCGCCGCCAATCGGGACTCCAAGGCCCGCCGGTTGAAATGAGGGGAGTATCGGGAATACGGGGCTGACCGGACATCCGCCAGCACTTCGATTCCGTACTGCTCGAGCAACTCCAAGAACCGTTCCGGCGAATGGTCGGAATGGCCGATCGAATAGAGAGCGGGTTCCTGCGGCACTGCTCGATCCTCCCGTCTGGGCCACCCTACTAACATGGCCGCGGCAGCCGAAGGCTAGGAGAGCCTGCCGGATGGCGGAGATGAGGACGCGATGAGCTGGACGTTCGACAACGGCACGATCCTGACGAAGGCGGCGCTGGTGGGCGAGTACGAGAACAATGCCTTCGCGGTCGCCTGCGCCCAGACCGGTAAGGCCGTGATCATCGACGCCGCCGCCGAGCCCGAACGGGTGCTCGAGCTGGCCGACGGGATGGATGTACAGGCGGTGCTGACCACGCACGGGCATTTCGACCATCTACGGGCGGTGGCGCCGGTGGTGGAGTCGCTCGGGGTGCCGTTCCTGCTCCATCCGGACGACCATGAGATGGCGGCGCAGTACACGCCGGTCAGCCCCATACCTCTATTGGACGACGAGGTGATATCCCTCGGCGACACCAGCCTGCTGACCATTCACACCCCGGGCCACACCCCGGGGTCGGTGTGCTTCCTCAGCCCGGGTGTGCTCTTCTCGGGGGATACCCTCTTTCCCGGCGGCCCGGGCGCCACCCACTTCGATTACGGCGACTTCGACATGATCATCAAGAGCATCGAAGAGCGTCTGCTGGTGCTCGGGGACGAGACCGATGTCTATCCGGGGCACGGCCCCACCGCCACCTCCATCGCCGAGGCGCGGCGGGACATTCCCGAATGGATCGAGCGGGGTTGGTAGCTGCCGGCGGCGCCCGGCAACAGGCAACCGGTGGTAGACTGGTGGCGCCGATCGCAATAGGACAAGCGCGACCTACCGGGTAGGCGGGCAAGTCCTCAACCGATCCCAAGACCTACGCCCATTGCTCTCCGGCTGCCGGCCGGGAGAAGTCCCCCAACCCGATGAGGTGGGGAGAAACGGAGCAACCAATGCCGCAGACGGCCTCTATCCAGCCATCCGGCCCATCCGTCCAGGCCCGAAGAACCCGCCGAAAGGTCACCGCCCCCGCCGTTCGGTCCCGCAAAGGGGGGGAGCGGATCACCATGGTTACCGCCTACGACTATCCGGGGGGCAAGGTCGCCGACCGGGCCGGGGTGGACATGATCCTGGTGGGCGACTCGGTCGCCAACGTGGTGCTCGGATACGAGACCACCAACGAGGTCACCCTCGAAGACATGATCCACCACACCGCGGCGGTGGCCCGTTCCCGGCCAAAGGCCTTGTTGGTAGGGGACATGCCGTGGATGAGCTTCCATGTCAACCCCGACGAGACCCTCCGCAACGCCGCCCGGCTGGTGCGGGAGGGGGGCGCCGAGGCGGTCAAGCTCGAAGGAGGAGCGGAACGAACCGAGATGATCCGCAAGATACGCTCGGCGGAGATCCCGGTAATGGGCCACATCGGTTTGACCCCCCAGTCGGTCCACTCCATGGGCGGCTACAAGGTCATGGGCCGGAGTATCGAGGACGCCCGGCGGTTGATCAGCGACGCCAGGGCCCTCGACGAGGCCGGGGTGTTCGCCTTGGTGCTCGAAGGCGTCCCGGCGGTCCTGGCGCAGGTGATCACCCGGCAGGTGAGCATGCCCACCATCGGGATCGGCGCCGGGTCCCACACCGACGGCCAGGTGTTGGTCATGCATGACCTGCTCGGATACAACTTCGGCCGCTATCCCAAGTTCGTGAGGCGGTATGCGGCCCTGGCCGATACGGCCATTGCGGCGCTGGGCGGCTGGGTGGAGGATGTCCGCACGGGGGCTTTCCCGAACGAGGGGGAGTCCTACCACATGATCGAGGAGGCGGACTTCCAGCTTCTCGCCGAACAGGTGCGGAGTGTGAACGGGGGAGCGGCCCCGGCCCGCACCCGGCAGACGTCAGGGGCGCATCTGTCCTGATCTCGCCCGGTCGCAGGGGGTGTGCCGGAGGATCCATCCCCGGGGTACCGACCGGGCTCGGTCGGTCGAGCAACATCCGGTTCGTGAATCCGTCCGGTGATCCGTTCGAACCGCCGAATCTGCACCGGAGCGCGAAGAAACCTCCCCGGCTCTGACTTTCCTGCCGTGAACACCCCGGCCGTGTCCCCGCGCCGACCCCGAGACCGCGAAATTCTCGCCGCCGACCTCCTCCCCTCTGGGCCCAGCCCCCACCTCCACCGCTTCAGCATTGGATATCCAGCTCGGCCGCGTGGGTCCGGCCCCGGCCCTGAAGGAGGAGCGGCCGGATGGTATCCGTTGATGATCGCCGCTCTCTCCAGAACCTGTCGGCGATGTTTGTGTTTTGGTAGATATGTTTATACCACATACATGCGACAATTTCAAGACCCTTGACCCGGATTGGCCGGTTGGCCGGGTTTTGCGGATTAGGAAAAGGTCGGCGCCGCCGCGTCCTTAGTTCCTGAACCGGGCAACTCGGTCTCCCGGGCTCTCGGTTTCTTTGGTTGCAGGAGGGCGCGCTATTGTCCCTTTTCGGTGTGTGGGTATTCGCGAGAGCAAATGTCCGGCAGGCGGCGCAGGACTACGGTCCACGGGGCCGGCGGGGCTTTTCATCTCACAACCCACACGGCGCGGTTCACTTAGTGATCAGGGCAAAGGGCGGAGGACTTTGTGCGGGTTGCCGTTGACATAGGAGGAACTTTCACGGACGCGGTGGCCATCGACGACGACGGCCGCACCCGCACCGCGAAGGTCCTCACCACACCCCACAGGCTGCAGGACGGTGTTCTGGCCGTTCTGGACGAGCTCGACATCGATTGGCACCGGTTGGAGTCCGTCACCAACGGCACCACGGCCGGGTTGAACGCCTTCCTCGAGGGGAAGGGGGCCAAGGTGGCGCTGCTCACCACCCGCGGCTTCCGAGACGTCTACGAGCTCGGACGCGCCAACCGGCCCGACATGTACAACGTCCGCTACCGGCCGCCCACACCGCTGACCCCCCGCCGTTCCATCTACGAGATCGACGAAAGGGTGGCCGCCGACGGGGCTGTGCTGGTTCCTGTCGATGAGGAGTCCGTACTGGAGCTGGGCCGCCGGCTGGCCGAGAACTACGAAGCGGCGGCTGTCTGTTTCCTCCATTCCTACGCCAACCCGGCCCACGAACAGCAGGTGGCGGGTTTGCTGAAGAAGGCGTCCCGGTCGCTGTCGGTGGTGTGCTCTCACGAAGTGGCGCCGGAGTGGCGGGAATACGAGCGCACCAGCACCACGGTTATCGCCGCCTACGTAGCCCCCATCGTCGAGAAATACCTGGTGGAGCTGGAGAAGGAAACTACCGGGCGGGGAATGCGGGGGTCCCTGCGGGTGATGCAGTCCAACGGCGGGGTGATGACCGCCTCGTCAGCCCGCCGCAAGCCCATACAGACCCTCTTCTCGGGTCCGGTGGGCGGGACCATCGCCTGTTTGTCGGTGGCCGACGACCTTCAGAACGAGGGCGAGAGCGGGGAAGAATCGGCCGGGAACCGCCTCATCTGCGTCGATATGGGCGGCACGTCCTTCGATATGAGCCTGGTCATCGACGGCAAGGCGGATGTGGAGCTGGAGTCCGAGCTGCAGCGCCACCCCGTGCTGGCGCCCACGGTGGCCATCCACACCATCGGCGCCGGAGGGGGAAGCATCGGCCATACCGCCGGGGGCGGGCTCCGGGTCGGACCCCGCTCGGCCGGCGCGGTCCCGGGTCCGGCCTGTTACGGATCGGGGGGCGAAGAGCCCACCATCACCGACGCCAACCTGTATCTCGGGCGGCTGCCCGGCCTGGCCCGGCTGGCGGGAGGGATCTCCCTGGACAAGCAAGCCGCCGACCGGGCCTTGGCGGCGGTGGCGGGGGAGCTGGGAATGGACGCTCTGGAGCTGGCCGCCGGAATGGCGGCGGTGGCCGACGCCACAATGGCCAATGCCATACGAGAGATCACCGTGATGAGAGGGATCGACCCCCGGGGTTTCACCTTGGTGGCCTTCGGGGGCGCCGGTCCTCTCCACGCCGCCTCGCTGGCCGACGAGCTGGATCTCGACAGGGTGGTGGTGCCGGCCAACCCGGGCGTCCTGTCCGCCTATGGAATGCTCCAGTCGGACACCCGCCACGATGCGGTCCAGAGCTTCTACGTGCGGGTTTCCGACCTCGACCCCGAAGCTCTCGAGGCCGCTCTGGCTGATCTGGGGGAACGGGCCCGGCTGATGATGAAAGAGGACGGCGTCGACGACCAAGCGATCACCCTCGAGCCCTCTGCCGACCTGCGGTACGTGGGCCAGGAATACACCGTTACCCTGCCTCTGGACACCGATCCGGGGGCGAGGGCGCTGATCGACCAGATACCGGAACAGTTCGCCGAGGCTCACGATGTCCGGTACGGCCACAGCAACCCCGGGGAGGCCGTGGAGTTCGTGAACCTTCGGATGGCGGCCTACGGCGGGATACAGCGGCCCCGCCCGCAAGCCGTCCCGGGCGGCGCGACCCCACCGCCTGCGGGAGTGGAACGCACCTGGTTCGAAGGCGCCTGGCACGACACGGCCATCCACAGCCGGTCGGTCTTGCCGGGAGGGGCCGAGGTAGCGGGGCCGGCCATAGTCATGGAAGACGCCTGCACCACCCTCGTTCCGCCCCTTTGGAACGCCCGGGTCTCCGAGCACGGCCATCTCGTGATCGAACGGACCTGATGCCGAGCCGCGAATGCTGTAAGTTATAGGAGGAAACGCCGGTACACCGGAAAGAAGAGAGACGAGAACTCACACGAGCGACCCGAGGAGCATGTAGGAAATGCGAATCCTGATCATCAACCCGATGGGTGTAGATATCTACGATCCCCTGATAGAGCAGGCCGTCGTTCCGGCGGTTTCGCCGGACACCAAGATCGAAGTCCGATCCCTGGCCGGGACGGGCGTCCCCCCCACGGCCTTCCTTCCGGCGGCTTCGCTGTTCATGAACCAGCTGCTGTCGAAGGTCGAGGAGGCGGAACGGGACGGCTTCGATGCGGCTGTCATCGCCTGTGCCGCCGATCCGGGATTGGAGGACGCCAAGGACTTGGTTGACATCCCGGTTACCGCGCCCATGGAGGCGGGGATCGCCGCCGGGCGGGGTTTGGGGCGGTTGGCGGTCATAGCGCCCCGCATCGAGAGCGGCGAGGGGGAGAACCTGCCGCAGAATGCCAACTGGGTGCGCCGCCTGGTCCACCGATATGGAGGAGAGTCGTTCTCGGCCGGGGTCATCTCGGCCCCGAGCGGCCATCCCTCCGGCGACGAGGTCGACCGGTTGCTGGCCGAAGATCCGGACGGGCTCCGGGCCGCGGTCCGCGCCGAGATGGAAGCGTCGATCCGCGGGTCGGCCCTCCAAGCGGCCGAGCAGGCCTGGCGTGATCGCGACGCCACGGTGCTGTTCTTCGCCTGCACCCTGTGGTCGGGTCTTCTGGATCACATCCGGGCCAGGGTGCCGGTGCCGGTGCTCGACCCCCTGATCACCCCGGCCCTCTATGCCGAGATGCTGGCCCGGGCCCGGTAGGCGGCGGAGGCGGACAGGCAACGGGAAGGAACGGAGGCTCGATTCGGAGGATGACCAAAAACCAATCCGGGCCGGCCTCGGCGTTTCCCGAAATGCGAAAATCGACAACCCAAGAATCCGAGTAGGAGGTAAACACGTAATGAGCACGAGTAGATGGACGGTGCGGCGCTGCCTGCTGACCGCGATGGTCGTATTGGCGATGGCGGCGGCGTCCTGCGGAGGCGACGACGGTGACGACACGCCGGCGACAACCGCCGCCCAGGCACAGGACACCACAACGGCGGCGACGATGGCCGACACAATGGATGATGACACCGCCATGGAGGAAGAATCCGCCATGGATGACGACACCGCCATGGATGATGACACCGCCATGGATGACGAGGCCATGGAACCGGCGGAGGAGAAGGTGCTGACCATCGGGGTTCCGGGCGACATCGAAACCCTGGATCCGTGTTGCGCCAACTTCATCCGCAGCCACGAGGCCCTTCTGATGGTGTACGACGTGCCGGTCATCCATCCGATAATCGAGCAGGCCGGGGCCATGGTCGGCGACGCCGACAACCTGCTTCCCCGCTACTTCGAGTCGTGGGAGGAGCACGAGGACGGCCTCACCTTCACGATCAAGATACGCGAAGGCATGACCTTCGACGACGGTACGCCGATCACCGCCGAGACCGTGCGGTTCATGATCGACCGGAACCTCAACACTCCGGGCGGCGGCGCCTGGCTGCTCACCAACATCGCCTTCGTAACCCAACCACCCACGGTGATCGACGAGTACACCCTCGAGCTGAAGTCCGACCGGCGCAGCCCGATGGTCATGCAGTCCTTCTACATGTCTAGCTCGGCGGCCATCGACCCGAAGGTGGTGGCGGCCAATGCCACGGACGACGATCCGTGGGCGATCGAGTACATGAAGCGCAACGCCGACAACCCCAGCGGGCCGTACCGGCTGGTGAGCCGGACCCCCGACCAGGAAGCGGTATTCGAGGCGAGGGACAACTTCTGGGATGGCCGCCCTGCTTACGACAAGGTGGTGTGGAAGGTCATCCCCTCTCCGGCCGAGCGGGTGCAGCTGCTCCAGTCTGGCGATATCGATCTGGCGGTCGGCCTGGGCACCGAGGAGTTCAACGCCCTCGACGGCTCGCCGGGCGTGATGGTGGTCCGGGCGCCCTCGAAGAACATGGCGTACGTGGGCATGAACAACGGGATCGCTCCGTTCGACGATGTGGCTGTGAGGCGTGCGGTCTCCTATGCGGTGGACTACGACGACATCCTCGAGAACGTCTACAAGGGCGACGCCCGGCGCCTGTACGGTGCGATCCCCAACGGCTCGGCCGTGTCGCTCGGCGACCAGGTCGGATACACGCAGGACATGGCCCAGGCCCGGCAGATGCTGGAATCGAGCGGTTACGACGGCAGCCCGGTGACGCTGTCGATCGATTCGGCCAAGGCGGAGCATCAGCTGATCGCAGTGCGGATACAGGCGGCCCTGCGGGAGGTCGGTATGCCCGTCGAGATCGAGACGCTCCCTTCGCCGGTGTTCGCCGAGCGCAAGGTGGGCAAGCAGCTCCAGATGTTCGTGGACGAGCTGCTGGCCTGGATCGACGACCCGAACTACCAGCTGTCTTTGACGCTGGAGTCCGGGGTGTTCGGCAACTACGCCGACTACTCGAACGCTCGGGTCGACGAGATCATCAGCGACGGCTGGGCGGAGCAGGATCCGGCCGCCCGCCGGGCGATATTCGAGGAGGCGCAGCGGCTCATCTCCGACGACGCCCCGTGGGTGTTCCTGGCCCAGCCGGACTTCAAGTTCGCGATGCGCGAGAACGTGGACGGGTTCGTCCTGTACCCGAACGCCATTCCGCGCTTCGCCGACCTGCGGCCGGCCGGCTGAGCAGGAGTTCATAGGAGGGCGTTCCCGAACGGCCCTGGCCTCGGAGCAGGCGGCCGTTCGGGGCCTCTCCTAGTACATCTGTCCGTCCCCGAAGCCCGACAACAGAGGAACCAACCGGGAAAACGGTATGCCCCTCGCTATCTACATATCGCGCCGTTTGGCGTACATGCTGGTGGCGTTGTTCGGTGTGTCCCTGGTCACCTTCGTGGTGACCAGGGTGCTGCCCGGCAACCCCGCCTACCTGATCGTGGGGGCCATGGCCGACGAGTCGACGGTGGCGGCCGTGGTCGAGCGGCTCGGCTTGGACCAATCCATCTACGAGCAGTACGTCCGGTACATCAGACAGCTGTTGTCGGGCGATCTCGGTGACAGCTGGCGGACCAGCAACCCGGTGTCCGTCGACATAGGAGCCCGCTGGCCGGCCACCATCGAGCTGGGCAGCACGGCGCTGGTGCTGGCTCTCGCCTGGTCGGTGCCGTTCGGGATACTGTCGGCCCTGAGGCGGCGCTCCCTCTCGGACCGGCTGGCCAACGCCGTATCGGGGCTGGGCGTTTCGATACCGGAGTTCTGGCTGGGTCTGATCCTGTTGCTGATCTTCTTCGGGACACTGGAGTGGGCCCCCGCACCGATCGGCCGCACGCTGGGTGAAGTGCCCGCCCATACCACCGGCCTGTACACCATCGACGCCATCCTGGCCCGGGACTGGGAAGCCTTCAAGGCGGCGGCGGCGCAGCTGATCCTTCCCGCGTCCACCCTGGCCTTGGTGGTGGGGGCGCCCCTCCTGCGGGTCACGCGCGGCTTCATGCGCGAGACGATGGCCTCCCACCATATCCGGTCGGCCCGGGCGCTGGGCATCCCGGAGCGGTCGATCGTGCTGCGGCACGCCCTTCCCAACGTCCTGTTGCCGGTGTCCACCATGGTGGCGATCATGTACGGCTACCTGCTGGGCGGCACCGTGCTGGTGGAATTCGTGTTCGCCTGGCCCGGCATCGGCAAGTACGCCATCGATTCCATCGCCGCCTCCGACTCCATCCCTGTGCTGGCCGCGGTGCTGCTCAGCGCCATCACCTACCTGTTCGTCTACCTGATGATGGACGTCCTGCATTTCGTGATAGACCCGAGGACCCGCACATGACCGCCACCGCCGACGGACAGGCGCCCGCAGTTTCGAAGCCGCCCCGGCGGCGGGCCCGGGCCGCCGGCAGGTTGCTCCGCCGTCCGGCCTTCGTCGTCTTGCTCCTCATCGTGCTGATCGCCCTGTTCGGACCCTTCTTCCTAGGGGACCCTCTGGAGCTGGGGCCGGACACCCTGGCCGCCCCCTCGATGCAGAACTGGTTCGGCACTGACCAATTCAGCATGGACATCTTCACCCGGGTGGTCCATGCGGCGCGGCTCGACTTGTTGGTGGGGTTCATCGCGGCCGCCCTGGCCGTCTTGGCGGGGATGCCGCTGGGCGCCCTGGCCGCCTACCGGGGCGGCGCCTTCGACACCCTGCTGCTGCGGGTCTCGGAGTCGCTGCAGGCCTTTCCCACCCTCCTGCTGGCCCTCGGAATCGTGACCGCCCTGAGTCCGAGCATCCCGGTCCTGGTGATGATCATCGCCCTGGTCAACGTTCCGGTCTACCTGCGCCTCACCCGCAGCGCCGTTCAGCCCCTGGTCAACGCCGATTTCGTCCTGGCGGCCCGCTGTGCGGGGAAGGGGCAGTTCACCATCCTCCGCCGCCATGTGCTGCCCAACGTCTCGGAGGTGGTGTTCGCCCAGTTCTCCGTGAACGTGGCCTGGGCCATCCAGATACTGGCGGCCCTGAGCTTCGTAGGGGTGGGCGTCAAGCTACCCACCCCCGAGTGGGGGGCCATGGTGCGCGGAGGGGCGGACTACATGATCTACGGACAGTGGTGGGTGGCCCTGTTCCCGGGTCTGGCCATCCTGGCCACCGTGCTCACCCTCAACCAGGTGGCCGACGAGATCAGGCACGGATCGTGAACGCCGGCGGCGGGATGGACGGGATCGATAGGGGCCCCGGCGCCGGGGAGATACCCCTGCTCACGGTCGAGGATCTGACCGTAGGGTTCGGGGGCGGCGAGGACGGGGGCATGTCCATACCGCTCCAAGGGGTGAGCCTGCGCGTGCCCCGCGCCACCCGCATGTCCCTGGTGGGGGAGTCGGGATCCGGCAAGAGCCTGACCGCCTCCGCGGTGCTGGGGCTGCTCCCGGAGGGCGCCCGGGTGCTGCGGGGCTCGATCCGGCTGGAGGGGGAGGAGCTGATCGGAGCGGACGAACGGCGCATGCGGCGGTTGCGGGGGGGGCGTATAGCGATCATGTTCCAGAACCCGAGGGCCTCCCTGAACCCGGTCCACACCGTGGGCGGGCAGATAGCCGAGGTGATCCGGGTCCATTCCGGGGCGGGCCGCCGGGAAAGCCGGAACCGGGCCGTCGACCTGCTGGACCAGATGGGCATCCCCGACGCCCGCCGCCGGGCAAGCGACTACGTGCACCAGTATTCGGGCGGGATGGCCCAGCGGGCGGTGCTCGCCATGGCCCTCTCCTGCCGTCCGGATCTCCTGATCGCCGACGAGCCCACCACCGGACTCGACGCCACCCTTCAGCAACAGGTGCTGGATCTGGTCATCGAGCAGGTGAAAGCCCGGGGGGCCTCCCTGCTGCTCATCACCCACGACATCGCAATCGCCCGGCAGACCTGCGAGCAGATCGCGGTCATGTATGCGGGCCGGGTCATGGAGAGCGGGCCGACCGAAGAGGTCACCGCCGCGGCGGCCAACCCCTACACCGCCGCCCTGCTCAAAGCCTTCGTGACGGTCGACCGCGGCCGCATGTACGCCATACCGGGGACGGTGCCCACCCTGTCGGGTCCGCTGGCGGAGTGCCCCTTCGCCGACCGGTGCGAGATGGTGGGGCCGGAGTGCCGGGAGAGGGTGCCGGAGCTGCGCCGGATCGGGGGTCGCGAGGTGGCATGCGTGAAGGCATGAACGGCCCGGTGCTGGAGGTCGGCGAGCTGGTCAAGGACTACGTGACCCGCGACGCCAAGCTCCGGCAGCGGGTGGCCCGGGCGGTGGACGGGATCAGCTTCGCCGTACAGCCCGGCGAGACCTTCGCCATCGTCGGCGAGTCGGGGTCGGGCAAGTCGACGGTGGGGCGGGTGCTCCTCAAGTTGACGGATGCGACCGAAGGGAACGTGCATCTGCTCGGCGAGGAGATACTCGGCATGCCGGAGAGGCGGTTCCGGGCCCTGCGCCGCCATATACAGATGGTGTTCCAGGATCCGCTGGCCGCTTTCGATCCGCGGGCCACCATCCGGTCCAGCCTCCGCGAGTTCGCCGGGTTCGGGGGAGGACGCAGCCGCGCCGAGCAGAACCGGGCCATCGACCAGGCGATCAGGGACGTGGGCCTGCCCCCCGAGATATCCTGGCGGCGGCCCTCACAGGTCAGCGGGGGGCAGCTCCAGCGGCTGAGCATCGCCCGCTCGCTGCTCGTGAAGCCGCAGCTGCTGTTCCTGGACGAGCCCACCTCCTCGCTCGACGTGTCGATCCGCGGCCAGATCGTCAACCTGCTGGTCGAGATACAGGACCGGGAGGGCATCGCCTACCTGCTGGTGGCCCACGATCTGCGGGTGGTCTACGTGATGGCCCATCGGGTGGCGGTGATGTACCTCGGGCAGTTCGTGGAAATAGGTACGCGCGACCAGATATACGAGCGGGCCCGTCATCCTTATACTCGCGGTCTGCTGGAAGCCGCCCTGCTCGACGAGCCGGCGCGGGCCGGCGATCCGGTCCGGTTGACCGGGGAGATCAGCGAAGAGCAGGTCCGCAAGCCCGGGTGCCGCCTCACTCCGCGGTGCCCCTTTGCGGAAGCGCGATGCGACGAGCCCCAGCAGCTGCGTCCGACCGGTGACGGGCGCCTCGTGCGGTGCTGGAAGGCCGTGGAGGTGCCTGTCTCGATCGGGTTGCACGGATCGGGTTCATCGAGCGAAGGGAGATGAAGATGAGCGTGGACCCCGTAACGGTGGAGGTGATTCGCAACGCCTTCATCTCGATCGCCTCGCAGATGAACAACAACCTGGCCCGTTCGGCCTACACGCCGATCATCTACGAGATGAAGGACTGCTCAGTGGGTTTGTTCGGGGCCAACGGCGACCTGTTGGGGCAGGCGCCCGGCCTGCCTATCTTCCTGGGCAGCCTGGAGGCGGCCATCACCGCCACCACCGAGCACTTCGGAGGCGAGGACATCTACCGGCCGGGCGATGTGTACGCGGTCAACGACAGCTATCTCGTGGGGAGCCACCTCAACGATGTCAACGTGATCTCGCCCATCTTCCATGGGGGGGAGCTGGTGGGTTTCGGGGCCACCAAGGCCCACTGGCTGGACATCGGCTCCAAAGATCCGGGCCAGGCGATGGACTCCACGACCATATATCAGGAGGGCTACCGGATCGCTCCGGTCCATCTCTACCGGGAGGGCGAGCCCCAGCGGGGGATACTCGATTTTCTGACATACAACAGCCGGCTGCCGCGTTCGGTATGGGGGGACATGCATGCCCAGATCGCCGCCTGCCGCACCGGGGAGCGCGGCCTCGGCGAGCTGATCGACCGCTTCGGCCTCGACACCGTCAACGCGGCGGCGGCGGAGGTCTTCGATCAGTGCGAACGGCTCGACCGGGAGGCGGTGGCCGCCATCCCCGACGGTGTCTACCGGACCAGCGGGGAAATGGACAGCTGGGGCCCGGGCGGCGATCCCGTGTACGTCCAGGTGACCGTTGTCGTGGAGGGGGACGAGCTGGTGATCGACCTGGAGGGGTCGGACCCGCAGACGCCCGGCTGTATGAACTGCGGCTTCGCCCAGACGGCGGCGGCGGGCCGCCTGGCGTTCAAGATGCTCGTCAACTCCGACGTGCCGGTGACCGCCGGCACCTTCCGTAACGTGACCGTAACGGCGCCGGAGGCTTCCGTGTTCGACGCCCGGGAACCGGCCGCCTGCCAGTACTACTACCCCCACCTCGGGATGATGATCGATCTCGTCATCCGGGCGCTAGCCCCCGCCCTGCCCGGCCGGGTGGTGGCGGGCCAGGCCGCCGACCCGATGAACGTCCTGTTCAGCGGTCTGGACCCCCGCAGCAAAGAACCCTTCGTGGTGGGCGAGGCCACCGCGGTGGGATGGGGCGCCTACCAGGGCGGTGACGGCACCAACGGCCTGATCAACTACGGAGGCGGCGACCTCAAGAACATCCCGGTGGAGGTGATGGAATCTCGGTACCCGGTCCGGGTTCACAAGTACGCCCTCTGGCAGGATTCGGGGGGCCGCGGCCGCTGGCGCGGCGGGATGGGAATAGAGCGCGAATACGAGGTGCTGGCCGACCACATCACCGTCTCCACCTGGTTCGAGCGGACCCGGACGCCCGGATGGGGGCTGTTCGGCGGGGAGTCGGGGGCGGTCACCGAGGTCACCCTCACCGTGGACGGCGAGACGAAAGACCTGCTCAAGGTCAACCAGCATCCGGCCCCGGCGGGCGCCCGCCTCCATGTCGCCACCGGGGGCGGAGGGGGTTACGGCAACCCGGCGGAACGGGACCCGGAGCTGGCGCGCCGCGATCTGATAGACGGGTACACCTCCCAGTGACGGCCTCTCCGCATCCGGCCGCCCCTCCCCTCCGCATCACAGGGGCCTCCTGGCTCGACACCGCCGCCGGGGAGGCCCGGGCGATGGATCTGCTCATAGAGAACGGGGTGTTCCAGGCCGAGGACGGGCGTCCGGCCGACACGGTGGACGGGTCGGGACTGACCGCCATGTTCGGGCTGTGGGACTGCCACGCCCATGCGGGCGGGTTGATGTACGACCCTGACGCGGCCGGGTACTTCGAGGGGGCGCCCGATCGGACCATCCGCGCCGGACAGAACTTCCGCCAAGCGGTGGAAATGGGGGTGACGGGGGTGCGCTGCGTAGATGAGGCCGACGATCTGGATCTGGCCTGGGGCAGGGCCTATCAGGCCGGCGTCTTCCTCGGGCCGAGAGTGGTGGGCGCCGGGCGGGGGATCCGCACCACCGGAGGGCACGGAACCGCTTTTCCCCGCGTCTACACGCAGATGGAAGCCGAGCTGATCGTGGACGGGCCGTCCGCCATGGCCCGAGCCGTGCGCCGCCAGGTGGAGCGGGGGGCGCAGTGGATCAAGATCATGCTCACCGGCGGCCTCTACAGCCCTCACGAGGCCGCCTCCGACGGCCAGTTCACGGAAGCGGAGCTGGCCGTCCTGATGGAGGTGGCCAACCAGCGCCGGATTCCGGTGGCGGCCCACTGCGGGGGAACGGAACCCGCCATCGCCTTCTCCAGGCTCGGCGGACGGTCCATCGAGCACGGTTACGAGCTGGACGAGCGGGCGGCCGAGGTGATGGCCCGCAACGGCACGTGGCTGGTGCCCACCCTGGGCGTCACCCACGATCAGGAATACATCGCCGCCGAGGGATGGCCGGAGCACGCCGCGGCCCGTTCCCGTGAGCTCATGCCCGCCCACGCCGCCGCCCTGCACGCCTGTGTGGAGGCCGGAGTCAAGGTGGCGGTGGGCGCCGACCTGAACCCGATCGGACCGCGCCTCCACCGAGAGCTGGAGATGCTGGAGCGGGCCGGGATGGATCGGCGGTGGGTGCTGCATGCCGCTTCGGTCGGCGGCAGGGAGCTCAATGGTCTGGGCGGGGCGTCCACTCCGGATCCGGGAACGGCCGCTGATATGGTGCTGGTGGAAGGGAATCCCATGGAATCTATTTCGACGTTGCGCAGGCCTGTCTTGGTGGTTGCCCACGGGCGGGTGGTGTTCTCCCGCCGAGGCCGGGGAGAGGTGTGATGCCGGGGGCGGCGGGTGTCCGATTCGACTATCGGGCCCGGAGGCGGGCGTTCGGGGCGATACTCGAAGAAACCGGGGTGGAAGCGGCGTGGTTGCCGATCGGCGCCGACCTCGAGTATCTCACCGGTTTGCAGCGGCGGGTCCCCACCTTCGGCGAGGTGAACTACGCGCACGGCTGGATAGCGGGGGCCTTCCTGGTGCGGGGGCGGGACCCGATTTTCCTGTTGCCCCGCAACTACGTGGAGTTCGACCTGCCCGAAGGGGTTCCGGGCGAGGTGGTAAAGGTGGATGAGATGGACGACGGCGAGGCCCTCTTCGCCCGGACGGCGGCGTCGCTACCCCCGGTCGAGACCGCGGCGGTGGGCGCCCGCACCTGGGCCTCGGCCACCATGCATATCCTCGACGAGCTGGGGGGACCCCGGCTGGTGAACGCCACCCGGCTGCTCAACCGGCTGAGGCGGATCAAGAGCCCGGACGAGCTGGACCTGATGCGGCGGGCCTGCCGGATCGCCGACCGGGCGATGGAGGAGACCGGCGGGCGGGTCGGCGCCGGGGTCACCGAGCTGGCCTTGGCCGAGGAGGTCAACTATCACCTGCTGCGGCTCGGGTCGCGCACCTGGTCGTTCGACACAGCCGTGTGGCAGATGGGCCCGGGGGACGACCGAGATGCCAACGTGCGCCTCTCCCAACAGGAGGTCCGGGGAGGAATGGGGGTTTCCTTCGACTTCGGGGCGGTGGTCCAGGGTTATTGCTCCGACTTCGGGCGGACCCTCCGGGTGGGCGAACCGGACGACGAGTACCGGCGGGCCTACGAGACGGTGATGGCCGCCCAGCAGGCCGGGATCGATGCGGTCCGGCCGGGCGTTCCCGCCTCCGCGGTGCATAGAGCCACGCGAGCGGTGATCGAGGAGGCGGGGTACGGCGACTGGTTCCGCCACCGGACCGGCCACTGCATCGGGCTCGACGTTCATGAGGAGCCCTTCATCTCTCCGGAGGACGACACCCCGCTGGAGGCCGGCATGACCTTCACGATCGAGCCCTCCATCTTCTGGCCGGGCCGGGTGGGGGTGCGGGTGGAGGACATCATCCTCTGCACGGAAGAGGGAGGCGTCAAGCTCAACGAGCACCCGACCACCCTCGTGGTGCGTGACTAGGTTTTGACGACCGGAGAAGCTGTCATCGCCATGCGGCCGCATACGACCGGCAACCTCGACCGGCTCCTCTCGGATCGCGAAAAAAATCCGGCGAAACCCGCCGCGAGGGTATTGGTGTTGTCTCACATATGCGATATAAAGGTATCTACCGAATCACAAACATCGCCGCGAGGTTCTAGAGAGGGCGGCGATCACATCGGTGTCTCATCAGCCCCATCCCTAGTACCGGGATCAGGCCCACGCGGCCAGGGCTGGGATCCGATCCTTGGTGGTGGCGGTGGGGGCGGGCCCGGCGGGAGGGGCCGGGTGCGGGGTTTTTCGCGTTCTCGGACGGGGTTTCAAGGGGTTTCAGGCGGTTTCAGGGGTGGTTTTCGCGAGTCTGTCCGATTGCTCCGTCAACGGTCCGGTACCTGCTCGGGTACGGTCTTCACGCGTTGCGCAACCGGGCGGTATACAACCGGGATGCTCCGCTGATGGCCGCCGTTCCCTCTGCTGCGCTGGTAACCGGGGGCGTCCGGGGCATCGGGCGTGCCATCGCCGAGCGGCTGGCGGCCCGGGGCGATGTGGTGTTCGTGGGGGATATCGAAGAGCCGTGCGGGGTGGGCGGCGCCGATAGCGGGATCCGGTGGGTGGAGATGGACGTGAGGGATACGGGGGCCATGGCGGCGGCGGTTGAGGAAATCGACCGGGAGGTACCGCTCGGGACCATGGTCAACAACGCCGGAGTAGCCTGGATGCGCCCCTTGGTGGATGTGACTCCTGAAGAGTTCGACGACCTGATGGCGGTCAACCTGCGGGGGGCGTTCTTCGGGACGCAGGCGGCGGCGAAGGTCATGATCCCCCGCAGCCGGGGGTCTATCGTCAACATAGCTTCTACCTCGTCTTTCTCCGCCTCGACCACCCCTATGACCCCGTACGACACCTCGAAAGGCGGGGTGCGGATGCTCACCCTGGCTGCTGCCAGAGAGCTGGCCCCGCACGGGATCCGGGTGAACGCGGTGGCGCCGGGAACCATGGACACCGATCTGACCCGCAGGCTCCTGGGCAGCACCGGGGCGCTGGAGGAACAGCCCGGCACCCTCATACCTCTGGGCCGCTTGGGCCGCCCCGAGGACGTTGCCGGAGCGGTCGATTTCTTGACTTCGGAGGATGCGTCCTATATCACCGGCCATGTGATGGCGGTCGACGGCGGGTGGCTGGCGTGAGCCCCGTCCGGATCGGGGTCGGCCTCCCCGCCCACGGTCCTGCCTCGCCGAACATGTCGGTCTCCGAGGCGGCGCGGGCGGCCGAGCGCATGGGCTTCGACTCGGTGTGGATGAGCGACCACGTGGTCATGGTGGAGGGCGCCGCGTCGCCCTACCCGTTCGCGGCGGATGCGAAGATCACCTGGCCGGAAGACGCCCCCATGTTCGACTGCCTCATCGCCCTAGCGGCGGCCGGGGCGGCCACCTCCCGCATCGAGCTGGGGACCTGCGTGCTGATAGCCCCCCAGCGGAACCCGATCGTGCTGGCCAAACAGGCCGCCACCCTCGATGTCCTCACCGGAGGGCGGTTCACCCTCGGGGTGGGCGCCGGATGGCTGGCCGAAGAGTTCAGGGCCCTGGAAGCGCCGTTCGCGGGCCGCGGGGAACGCCTAGACGAATGGATCGCCATTTTCCGGGACTGCTGGACGGGCCGCCCCCGAGCCCATGATTACCGGCATTGGAGCGTGCCGCCCGGCGTGTTGTGCTATCCCACCCCGGTACATGAGGTGCCCGTCCTGGTAGGCGGGATGTCACGGGCCGCTCTGCGCCGCACCGGACGGCTCGCCGATGGGTGGATGGCCTTCCAGTACACCTACGAGGTCGATCCCG
Source organism: uncultured Acidimicrobiia bacterium (assembly GCA_958295745.1). GTDB lineage: Bacteria > Actinomycetota > Acidimicrobiia > Spongiisociales > Spongiisociaceae > CATQHD01. The sequence goes on from OY282370.1 coordinate 2,181,220, forward strand.
AAGAGATCGCCGAGGGCCGCCGGATCATCGAGGACGAAGTCGCCGCGGTGGGCCGCCCCCCGCTCGTTCGGATGGCGATGCAGTCCCCGGGGCCGGCCGAACCGCTGGCCGAACGCCTGGTCGATTTGGCGGCGGCGGGCCTCACCGACGTGGTGATCTCGGTGGACTGGTCGAAGCCGGAGAAGGTAGAGGACATCCTGCGGATGCTCAGGCGGGTCTTTACATGACCCGCCGGGGAAGGTTCCATGGTCCGAGTTTTCGGATTGCGGTCCAACCTGATTGTCCATGGCCGGGGTCAACGGATAGGTAAGGAGGCGGTATGCCAGAAACCAAGGCTCTGATCAGCAAGGACGCCCCCGAACCGCGCGGGCCCTACCCGCACGTGCGGATCGAAGGTGATCTGGTTTGGGTGACAGGCCAGATCGGGCGGGTCCCCGATACAGGCGACTTCGTGGAGGGCGGCTTCGAGCCGGAGTTCCGCCAAGCCATCACCAACCTCGAGCGGATACTGTCCGAGGTAGGCGCCTCGCTGGCCGACGTGGTGCACACCTGCGTGCAGTTCGTAGAGGAGGACGACCTCGATGCCATGAACCGCATCTACGGCGAGCGCTTCCCGATCCCGCGCCCCGCCCGCACCAGCTTCGGCGCCGCCTTCCTGTGGAAGGGCGCCAAGGTGCAGATCGACGCGGTGGCCCGCTTCCCCCACGCCCGTTGACCAGTTTTTCTGATACTGCGTTGAGTATGGGTGCCGAGTTGCGAAATCTGAAGCCAGCTCTGCCCGTCACGGCGACAATCTCCTGGCTAAGCTGGGGATCCCACCAGATACGAAGGGTTCCGTAGATGGTCGAAACCGCCGAGGAACAGGTGACGGCATCCTTGGATGATGTAGTGGACATTCCAGCCGAGGAGCTGCGCTTCGATAGCAGTAACCCGAGGCTGTTCCTTGAAAATGACCTGTCGGATGAGGAACTTGTTCTTATTCTCTGGCGAGAATTTGCCGTTGATGAGGTAGCCCTATCTATCGCTAACAATGGTTATTTCCGTCATGAGCCGTTGTTCGTTGCTCGCGAGAGTGGACGACTCATAGTTGTAGAGGGCAACCGACGCTTGGCTGCTGTTCGTCTGCTGGTAGACGGTGATCTCCGCAAGAGGGTCAAGGCAACCGACCTACCACAGATCACTGAGGCACGTGAAAAGGAGCTCAAAGAGCTACCTGTAGTAATCTGCCAACGTGAAAATGTATGGCAATATATCGGTTTCAAGCATGTCAATGGTCCGCAAGCTTGGCAGTCCTATGCAAAGGCCCAGTATACCGCTTGGGTGCATAATAATCTCGATGTTTCCCTGGATAAGATCGCTCGTAGTATCGGAGACAGACATTGGACTGTTCGTCGTCATTATCGTGGACTTATGATTCTCCGACAAGCAGAACGTTCAGGCGTGTTTGATTTGGAAGACAGATGGAAAAAGCATTTTTCCTTTTCGCATCTTTATACTGGACTGGATTATCAGAATATTCGAGAATTTATTGGGATTGATAATGAAACGAGCTATCGCCCTGATCCAATACCAAAAAAATATCTTAAGAATTTGGGTGAATTATTTCTTTGGTTGTATGGTCAGAAGTCCACTAATACAATGCCTATAGTACAGTCTCAAAATCCTCATTTACGTCAGCTAGTCTCAGTGATAGGCAACGGTGCTGGTCTTGTTGCACTCAGGCGAGGCCTTTCACTTGATATTGCTCTAGATTTCAGCAAAGGAGATGAATTATTATTCAAGGGAGATCTCCTTGAAGCTCGTAGATTTCTCCAAAAGGCACGCGGTAGACAGCCGACTGGTGATTTGGGTGATCCGGGGACCCTCCGGACTGCGAACGAGATACTTGACCTTGCAGAACGACTTGTCATAGACATGGAACAACATCGACGAGAAGAGCGAACGTCCCGCCGTAGTCGCCGCGCGGTGTCGTGAATACCTCTCTTCAATCACCTGCTGCAGCAAACGGACCAAGCCAACTTGCTGATTGGATAGAGCTCAAAGCACTCTTTAGTGATGATCGCAATGCTAGCCTGCAGGACCTCGTAGCAGAACTTCGCCGTGATGGATCGTTTGACGCAGTATTAGAAGAAGATAACATATATGAACTAACCGATTCCGGTGGTGAAACCACTGAACGTATTGCGAATGATGCCTTCTCAGAAATCGAGGATAGAAATACAGCTACCGGATCGGGATATCCCTTTTTCTTAAATGGGCAGTATATACAGCTCAAATCTTCAATAGAAGCCAATGATTCTACCTATATTTTTTTGCTACTATTGAGCTACTTTGGTGCTGATGCTGGAAGATCGGCACAAGTACATCCGGAGCGAGACTTTGAAGACATCAGTTTTGAAGCGGCTAAAGGCTATTTCGGGCATAATTTGCATGATAAATCATATCTCTTTGCCTATCCTAGGAGAACGAAGGAAAAAGAATTTACCAAAGCGATAAATAAACTGACAAAGTTACTCTATGAAGGTGGGGGTGCTAGTAGAACTCCATCAGCTAAGCATAAGAAGGATGCTGGTCTAGACCTGGTTATTTGGCACGGATTTGTTGACCAAAGACCTGGCCAACTTATAGCCTTTGGCCAGTGCACAATAAGTAAAAACTGGAGACACAAAGTCCACGATCTACCGCAAACAATAGACTGGTGTAGCTTGTGGATGTTAAAAATCCCTGCTGTTCCTCCGGTTCGAATGTTTTTTATTCCTCACCGACCTGACAACGACGGTCAATGGCTGGAAGCTTCTAGATACGGCGGTATCATATTGGATCGTTGCAGAATAGCATACCATGCACCGATGATACCTGATCATGTGTCTGCCAGTTGTGCAAGATGGATAGACACCGTCCTAAATACATATGTACATGCGTAGGTTGCCAAGAGCGGTGAGTCGTTATGACTATGGATAGTCGGTGTGATGCATGAATCCATATAGCGATGAATCGCCGTTCCCGATTTCGTCGATTCCGGCCGCTAACGTCGCATCGGTGCCGCAACGTAGCCCTTTACGGTATCCAGGCGGCAAGACCTGGCTGATACCGCATATCCGGAAATGGTTGCGTTCTATGGCGCGCCCACCCAGGCTGTTGGTTGAGCCGTTCTGTGGCGGTGCCGTTGTGTCCTTGACCGCCGCGGCGGAGGGCTTGGCGGAGCGATGCCTGATGGCCGAGATAGATAAGGATGTGGCTGCCTTCTGGCATGCGGCGCTACACCACGGGCCGGAGTTGCGCGGACAGATCGCCGCTTTCGATCCGTCCCGCGCCGCTGTCGACTTGCTTGAATCCGATCGCCGCGAAGACGATGTGGTAAGCACAGGGTTTCGGACTTTCGTGTTGAACCGGACCCGGCGCGGCGGGATCCTCGCTCCAGGTGCTTCGTTGATTCGGTCCGGGGAGAACGGCAAAGGTATCGCGTCCCGCTGGTATCCCGAGACCTTGATCGCCCGGCTAGAAGCGATTGAGGAAAATGCTCACAGGATCACCTTCCGTGAAATAGATGGGATGCACTTGCTGGAGGCTAGCGTGGGCGACGAGGATACAGTCGTGTTTGCTGATCCGCCCTATACGGTGGGGTCAAAACAAGCCGGGTCGCGCCTCTATAGGTATTCGGAGATTGATCATGACCGACTTTTCAGGACTCTCTCCGATTCAAGCGTAGAATTTTTGATGACCTACCACGCTTCGCCGGAGATCATTCAGCTCATCGGAGATCACGGCTTCTATGCGGTGACAGTAGCCATGAAGAACACCCACCATGCCCGGATCCCGGAACTGGTCATAACCAACCGCCCGATATTTCATAACTAGTAAGTTATCATTTGGTTTACCTTGTGATATCGTCTTTTTATGTTAGGTTCATGACCTGATCAACTAGACTTTCAACCCTCTGGGATTCCTGGTTCGTGCTGAGCCAATCTCGCAAGACCTGCCGAGCTACCTTTACTGATATGGATCCTCCGGATAAAGCTCTATTTTCACTTTCTTCAGCCCACCTACTCTGGGCTTGCGAGTGGAGAATCCTGCCCAACGAAGCGAGTTCGGTATGTATAGAGTTCTCGCTATCGTATTCGGGAATGGGTAATCTCCATAGATGTTTATGTAGATCGCGCGCCCCGAAGGCTCCTCTGGCCATCAAGTCCTCTACATTCTGACGCAATACGCTGCTGTTGATAATGGCAGCTAGATAATAAGCTTCGTTTAGAGATTCACAATTTATCCAATACAGTTTGGTATCTATCAATATGTCCGGATCGCTCAGAACAGCTGCAGTTGGTTTACCTGATGTTGTATATAGTAAACGTGTGCGCATGCTTTTTATTTGATTACTCAGTTTGTTCATGTAATTAAGTTGTTCTATTAGATCCAGAGTGTTGTTCTGCCCCTTGTGTTTGTTCCATAAATTACACATGGCTTTCCATCGAGCTCGCATTCTCGTTCCTAATGTTCTTGGTTCTACTCCACCTATATTGCCGAGGCCATCAGAGAACTCGATTCCTCGCCAACGATTTTGCAAAGGTAGAACTACTTGACGCGGTGCCAGTATTAGGAAGGGGGCGATGGTCTCACCCAGGTGAATAGAGTAAATATGCTGTTCTTCTATCGGTCCTGAGAGAGGATACAAAGCACTAGAGCGTAGACTCTTCCAAGGATCCTTTTCATGTGGGCTGCGTCTCGGTGTCACGTTGCATATACCGCTGACAAGGGCTGCCGGTGCCTCTGATACTTCGACAGAAAATAGTAGCCTTGGTACGATGGTAGCACCCTGGAAAGCACGATCTCCGTAGGGAGACATGAACTCCCTCGATGAGTCCAGCAGATCTATGGTCTCGTGCCGGAAGGGGCCGCCTTGAGGCCCACGCCAGAGATGCCCCTGGTTGCCTAAGGGGTTGGCTCTATGAGTTCCGTCTGCCTTGATTGCGAATATCACACAGGAAGGAACCGGGAAAAAATCATTCGGCATAATCTTATCAAGATCCCAAGGCATAAAGTGATTCATATCTACTTCCACAACGCTCCACTCACCCTTTCTCCATTTTGCATACTGTCCTGCTTGGAGAGCGCTGTGAGGCAACACCATTCCGATCTTGCCTCCTTGTTTCAAGTAGAGGTCGACACATCGAGTGTAGAACAGCCCTGCTATATCTTGATGAGGGGCGTACCTACCGCCTTGCCAGATCCTATATAAGTTTTTGCTCTGACTTTCCAATGTTTCACGCAAACTCGCATGGGTTCTTGAGTAGGTGATCCAGGGTGGATTCCCAACGATGGCATCCACCTTTCCTTCCTCTGTAGACAACCATACAGGACGAACCAAGTTACGGGTGTAGTATGCCCAGATGTGGTTGCGACCTTCGCTGTGAAGATGCTCCATCTCCTTTACCGTCGCTTCGAGGATGTCTCGATCCAGTCCTGGTGGGATGCCGGCGTCATCCAAAGCCACTGTACCGATTCCGCCTGTTCCGATGGTCTCGGCGATACGCAACATGGTTTCGTCGAACCAGTCGCCTTGATCCACGAGGGAACGGGGAAATTGAAGGAGCCTGTGCCGCCCTCCGATTTGGGAAGGAACCGTGATGGTTACCTGCCTTTCCCCGAGCAGGTTCCCATTGTCGGTCCGTAACTGCAGTGAATCTCCAAGATAAACAGGGACTGTTATCTCACCTTCCTGTGCTGCCGCCTCAATGATGATTTCGCGAGCGGCGAGCACCCAGGTAGCGCGGGCGAGATGGACGGATACCGGGTGAACATCCACACCGATAATAGACTGTATAAGCCCATCCAGAATGCGGTTGGGTTGCCAACCTTTTGTTTTCGCCGCAACAATATATTGGTGAATGGCAGCTCGTAGGAAGGTGCCTGACCCACATGCTGGGTCCAGAACGCGTTTACCAATTGGCTGGGGAACGACCTTCTTCACAATGGCTTCGGCAAGCCAGTCAGGAGTGTAGTATTCACCTAATCTTCGGCGGTCTTCGCTGGGCATAACCGACTGATACAGCACTCGAGCGATGTCATAATCAGCGTTGGTCCAATCGAAGCCCGAGACTCTTGTGGCAAGGTCAACTACCCAGTCTACGCCCTGTTCTACTTCAGCAGGCCAGATGAAAAAATCTGATTCGACCACCCCTCTTATTCCGGTATTAGCCACGAAGATATGTCCGCCTAAAAGCCTCTCCGGATTGGGTGCCGAGTTCTGACGAATATCGATCCCGAAGGCGCTTTGTACTGCAAGACCAACCACGGCAGATAGATATGTGTGTCTCAAGAAGAGCCGATCGAGATCGGTCTCTTCTTCTACCACCTCTCCTAGAGCGGTTGCGAGCAGATTACGCCAGAGATTCCTCTTGACTCTTATCGACGGATCCTCTTTGTGCTGTTCATACAACCTCTCTAGAGAGGCCATATCGCGTTCGAAGTAAGGTCCACCTCCTAGCCGATCCCGTACCTTATCTTCGCTTGGATCGCTTATCGCTTGCTCAAGAAGGCCTAGTTCATCACGTAGCCATTCGAATAGAGGAATACCGTCGTCCACGCCGTTCATCTCGAATCCGTAGGGTGGCCGGGTAATGATTTCTGGCCTTCCATGAACTCGAAGAAGCCAATACCTTCCGTCGGTCAATATCCCCAGCCTTCGAGGGTTCCCGGCTACGATAGAGTTTTGCATGTAACCGTCGAGCTGTTGCACGTTTTCCGGGTCGGGAGTGAATCCAGGTCTGGTGCCGATTCGCCGTTTGGTCTCGATGATCAGATTGGTGCTTTGGAGATCGATCCGGTTCCGCTCCCGGTGCAGGTCTGCTTCGGTAGCGATGCCCGTGAACACGAGAAAGTTGCCGACGGCGGCCCGAATATCCGCCTCCGGTGCGTTCTGTCGATGGCGATCGATCATCAACCTGACGGTGTCCAAGAAAGCGGACTCCTCAGGATCGAAGTGATTCTGTCGATCGGTCATGTCTCCGGTCTCCGGTCGGATTCAGCGTCATCGTACCCCAGGGGGTGTGACATGTCTCCGAAAGTTCGGCGCCGTTCCGGAGATGGTCAGGGCGGGAGAACCGCCGGCGACCGGGCCACTACCCCCGTCACTCCTTTGACTCGCCGCAGGAGCAGGGCTTCTATTCCGGCGGTCAGGGTTACTACCGACAGAGGGCAGGTTCCGCAGGCGCCCAGTAGTTCTACGGCCACCACTCCGTCTTCGTCTACTTCCAGAAAAACCAGATCCCCGCCGTCGGCTTGCAGGGCGGGGCGCAGGAAGGCGATCGCCTCCTGCAGGGCGTCGAGATCGACCGGCGTCCGGTCGGCGGTGGAGACATCCGCGGGCATCAGAAGACCTCTATCCATCGTCCGGCGCCGGCGGAGATCGCCAGGTCGTAGACCAAGGAGGCCACCGCCGCGTCCAGGGCGGGCATGCCCATGTGGGTCATTATGGTTCGCTCCCGGTCGTCCTCACGGCCCGGTTTGCGGCCCGATACGATCTCGGTGGCTATGTCGGCGTGTATGTCCGCCCGGGACAGGGCCTTCGGCTCGAGGCACCCGAGCCGGCCCACTTCGTCCCCTTCGATCCAGGCCAGGTCCCGCCCGTACCATCCCACCACCCACTTGTCGAACCCGGCGGCGCATCCCGGATCGACATCGCAGAACCCGTTGGCGGCGCAGACATGGGCGCCCTCCGGCACCCAGGCCTCCATAAGCACAGGTTGCCTGGCGGTGGTTACCACGCAGATGATGTCGGCATCGCCCACCGCCGTCTCCACGTCCGGGGCCGCCGAGATCGGAACCCCGATCCTGGATTCCATCTCCTCGGCGAAACGGGCCAGTCCTGCGGGGTCGATGTCGAAGGCGGACACCTCGGCGATATCGAACAGCTCGTTGAGGGCCAGCAGGTGGGTTCGGCCTTCGTTGCCGCATCCGACGACCGCCACGCGGGAGGATTCCGGGCGGGCCAGGAACTTGGCGCCCACCGCCGAATGGCCGCCGGTGCGCATGTTGGTGACCGACGTGCCGTCCACCAGCGCCAGCGGCATCCCGGTCTCTATGTCGGTCACCAGATCGAGGGCCGAGATGGCCGGGAGGCCCCGGAGGGGATTGTTCCGAAAGCTGCTCAGCCACTTCACGGCCGCCCGTCCGATAGGGCGGACCATGGCCGGAAACGACTGCACGACGCCGTGTCCGTAAGGAGGTTCCGGCCCCGAGCGGTCCGTCACGTAGAGGTTGGCCGGATTCTCCTGCTCCACGAGACCCTCGCCCACCCAGCGGAAGGTATCCAGGCAACGCTCCAGGCAGGCCGCCGGAGTGAGCAGGGCTTCCACCTCATCGCGGGACACCACCAGGATCTCGCCGGGGCGTGAGGGCGCTTCGGTTGCCGAGGACGGCGGCGATCCGGAGGACGCTTCCACGGTCACAGTTCGGATTCCAACGCCCGGAGGGGTTCGGCGGCGTCCTCCAGCTCGGCCCGGGCGGCTTCGGGCAAGGCGCCGTAGGGCTTGCGGGGCGCCCCCGGCCGCGCCCCCCCCAGGGCGGCGACGGCGTTGAGGTAGCCGTGCTCGTAGTTGAGCATGCGGGGCATGTGGGCTTGCCGGATAGAGGCGGACATCCGCTGCAGGGCGGTGAAAGCTTCCCTCACCCATGGGTCGTTGTGGTTTCCCTTTCGGCACTCTTCGACGAACCGGGTTCCGGTCTTGAGGCCCGCCCAGCTGAAGATGCCGGTCGCCCCGGCCGCTCCCAGCGTCGAGGCGTGGAAGAAGGCCGGGTCGTTGCCGCTGAACACGTTCACCCGATCGCCGATGGACAGCAGCACCTCGTCGAAGTGCGCCAAGGCGAAGTTGGATTCCTTGACGGCTTTGATGTTCGGGATGTCGAGGAGCCGGTCCCACATGCGGGCGGTGATCTCCAGGCCGTTGAGAGGCGAGTAGTTGTAGAGCATCAGGGCCATCCGGCCGTCGAGCGACTCGGCCGCTTCGGTGAAAAAGCGCAGAGCCCACTCCGGTGTCAGGGGCAGGGCGTAGGGGGCGGCCAGCATCGACCCGTCGGCCCCGGCCTGCTCGGCGTAGCGCGCCCTGCGGACCGATTCCCGCTGGTAGGAGGAGGTGCTGCCCACCACCACCGCTATACCGGCGCGGTGGCTGGCATCCACCGCGGTGTCGCACACCGCGTCGAACTCCCGCTCGGAGACGCTGGACATCTGGCCCATCGAACCGAAGACGATGCAGCCGGGGGCGCCCCCGGCCGCCACCAGCCCGATGCTGTGCCGCACTCCTTCGAGATCGATCTCCTGGTCGTCGTGGAGGCTCAGAGGGATCAGCGGGAACAGACCCTCCAGAGGCTTGCGGACGAAATCGGGCATCAGGCGCTCCCTCTCGTGACTAGATCCGTGTACAGGCCCCGGAGCTCACGGCAACGGTGGGGCAGCTCTTCGAAGGTCACGGCATCGCACCGATAGCCGAGGCTCTCCATGACTCCGCGGATTTCGGGAGTGTATACCACGGCGCCGTCGGATTCGATGCGGTCGATGCCGTCGAGGCGGGCCGCCGCCTCGTTCAGGGACACAGCCTCCTCGACGGTGAGGCCGGGGGGTAGATCCAGGTCGATCCGATCCCTGGAGATGAAGGCGGGGTAGCCGCCCGGTTTCCCCATCGGGCCCGTTACGTGGGTCCGCAGGGGCTCCGCGCGCAGGAGGGCGGCCGCGTTCTTGACCGCCGAGGCCGCGAACAGCGCGAAGGAATCGGTCCGGCTCCAGGTGATCGGTTCGGGCCACGAGGAGAGGATCATGGCGAGGTCGTGGTCCGCCGTGACGTCGACACCCTCCACCTCGAGCCGGAAGCGGTGGGGCGCGGCGTCCGCCCCGAAGGCCATCAGGGCGTGTGAGCCGACCAGCCACACCCCGATGTCGTCGGCGGGGCGCCCGGAGGCGGCCATCGCGTATCGGAGCACGGCGGTGGCGCACACTTCCACGTTGCCGATCCCGGCCGCAGGTCCGTGCCCGAAATGTTTCCAGAGGGCCTCGTTCACCACGTCGGGGAAGGCCGCGTTCACTATGCGGGTCTTGACGCCGGCCCGTTCGACGGCCCGTACCAGGAGGGCGGCGGGCAGCAGGTGCCAGGGGAGCCAGAGGCTGAAGGTCGCCGCCCTGATCTCGGCCCGCAGCCCCTCGTCGATCGGGGCATTCATGAACACGCGGGGCGACTGCACCGTTGCCGAGTGGAGGATCACGTCGGGCTCGACCTCGGCCAGCAGGCGGGCGGCGGCGTCCTCATCGGCCAGGTCCAACCTGTGGTGTTCGAACTGCTTGGTATGCCCCTGGAAGGTCGAACCGAGCATGGCCAGGTTGGTTAGCGAGGCGCCCGTCCACGGGCTGCGCTTGACGGTGACGATGCGGTCCACTTCCGGGGTGCGGGCCAGGAACTCCAAGGCCCAGCCGCCGAGGTCGCCGACCCCCGTCAGCAGCACCGTGCTCACAGCGGACGCTCAGGGCCGCCGTTCCACCGGATGCATGTCCGCCCGGTGAAAGTCCTGCAGCCCCATCACCTTCAGCACCAGCTCGGCGATCCTCCAACCTTCCTCGGTGCGGCGGAACCGGTAGGCGTACTGCCCCCACATATGCCCGTCGGGGGCGCCGGAGTGATAGGCGTGCCAGGCGTATACGTAGGAGGTTCCCGCCGCGGCGTCATCGCCGTCGGCGTGGAGCCGCACGTTGGATATGTTATGGGAGGTGGCGGAGAACAGTGTCCGCAGGCCGGGCTCGATAGCCGGAACTATCGCCTCCCGACCGACGATGGTGGTGAAGTTGGGCCCGTAGTCGATGACCGCATCGGTCGTGAACAGCGCCGCCAGGTCTTCGGGTTCGTTCCGGTCGAAATGCCAGGCGTAGGCATAGATGAGGTCGGCTATGGCAACTCGGTCTTCGGCGCCGATGGTCATGGTCTTCTCGCCTTTCGACGGGTGGTCGAAAACCCTACCAGGAAGGGTGTGATGGCCGTCTTTCTTGGTTTGCGTTTTGGCGGCGGCGAAGGGATGTTGTTTGTGAACATCGGAGGTGACCTTGGAACCGCCCATCTAGAGTACGGCGTCCGGCAGGTCGTCTGAACGAAGGCCCGGAGGGGCAGCAAGGAGGGTGAACAGTGTCAGATAAGCCGACGCTCCGCGAGGATCTCTGGTCGAGGACATACCAGGTGGGGGTGGTGGTGCGGGACATCGACAAGGCCGTCGAGTTCTACGAGCGGCTCGGCATCGGCCCGTTCGTGGAGGGACCCTCCGCCCACGCCCTTGAGCGGAAGATCTACGGCGAGGACTCTCCGGATGTGGAGGTCAAAGGCCTGATCACCCAGATGGGTCCCATTGAGTTCGAGCTGCTGCAGCCGGTGTCGGGCCGCAGCGTCCAGGCCGAGTTCCTCGAAAAGCACGGTGAAGGAGTGGTGCATCTGTGCGCCCACACCGACGACCTGGACCGGGACATGGCAGACCTCACCGCCCTCGGCTGCCGGGTGATCTCCTCCGCGGTGCTCGAGGACGGAGGCAAGTTCGCCTATTTCGACACCAGGGAGGTGGGGGGCCTGGTACTGGAGCTGTTCCAGACCGGAACCGATTGGCAGTGAGCTTGCCCGGCGAATGAAGGTGACGCCTTCAACCGCAGGGTTCGACCTGCAGGTTCGACTGTGACTCGAATGCCACCCCTTCGGCGGCAAAGGTTCGTGGGCGGGTTCGCAACCCTGTAACCTTGGGTATGCCGCGCCCCTGCCCGCTCGGGCGTCCGGTTGGAATACACAGTGGAGGTGATCAGGGAATGAGCGAGTACAGCCGGGTAGAGATTGCCCAGACGGAATTGAAGGAGCTGGCCGACGCGATCGACGACGCGCCCGCCGACCGGTATTCCAGGACCAAGCAGAGGATCGACCTCGAGGGCCAGCAGCGCTACATGGAGCGCTACCGCGAGGTGTCGGCCTCCGACCCTATCCAGCAGGGATGGGACGCCAACGAACCGGAGTTCCACGCCAAGACGAAGATATTCTCGGTGCTGGCCGACGCCATGGAATACGAGCTCGGCAAGGAGGAAGGACGGGCGGCGGTGGCCCGGGCCCGGAAGCGGCAGGGCGACCAGATGGGCGCCGCGATGGTGGAGAAGTCCAGGGAGAAGGGTGATCGTTTGAGCCTGAACAACTTCTTCAAGGAGTTCTGGGGTTACTTCCAGTGGTCGCCGAAGTTGGACACGGAGCGCTACTTCGACGACCAGGGCAACATGGTCAGGTACACGCTGCGGCTCAACTGCCCGATCGGGGACTACCTGCGCGACAACGCCCCTGACGTCGAGTTCTCGTCTAACTTCTGCGACCTCGACGAGCACATAGCCCACGCCTACAACCCGAACATCCGGTACTCCCGCAAGCGCTGGGTCCCGGCCGGGGATCAGTTCACCGAGCTGACCTGGGAGCTCGACACCGCCGACATCCTCGACTGATCGGGTCGGGGCTGGTGAGCGAACGGTTGCCGCCCGTCTGCGCCGGTTGCATCGGCCTCGGACGGGCCGGCGGCTGAGGGCCGGTATGCGGGCGTTGCTGTTGTTCGATGAGGGGCGGCTGGAGCTGGGCGAGGTTCCGGTGCCCGAACCTCCCCCCGGCTGGGCGCTGGTGCGCACGTTGGCGTCGTCCGCGGGCCTTTTCCACTCACAGATGGCCTCCGGGATGCTCGACACGGACGGTTTTCCTCGCATCCTCGGCCACGAGGTGGTGGGGGAGGTGGCGGCGGTCACATCGGAAGCCGCCCCTCCGGAGGGGTCGCGGGTGGTGCTGGATGCGGTGGTCGGCTGCGGGGTATGCGAGTGGTGCATCCGCGGCGAGGAGAGCATCTGCCCCTGGATGCGCCATCTGGGCATAGACGTGGACGGCGGCTTCGCCGATTACGTGATCGTTCCCGAGTCGAACGTGTTCGGCATCCCCGCCGATATCCCCGTCGAGGAAGCGGTGATGATGGGGTCGGCCCTGCCGGCGGCGGTCCACGCCGCTCTCCGGTCGGGAGTGGGGGGAGGTTCCAAGGTGATCGTCAGCGGGGTCGGAAGCATCGGCATGATGTTGTGCCAGGCGGCGCGGGCGATGGGCGCGGCGGTTGTAGTGGCCGCCGACGTGGCGGAAGACCACCTGGAGGCGGCCGGGCCGTGGATCGACCGGGCCGTGAACGTGTCGGATCTGGCGGCGGACGAGGCGGCTTCCCTGTTGTGCGAGGCGCTGGATGCGCCCTACGGCGCCGATGTGGTGTTCGAGGCGGCCGGGCAGCCGGCGAGCGTGGACGTTTCGATTCGGTCGGTGCGGTCCGGCGGGACGGTGCTGCTGATGGGCATCTGCGACGGCGCGGCTTCGATATCCTTCGACCATTACCTGAGCGAGTTCCTCCGGCGAGAAGTGTCATTGGTGACCACTTTCGGTTTCACCCGCCGGGATTTCCTGGTCGGCAACGCCCTCTACCGCACCGGGAAGCTCGACTTGTCCCCGTTGCTCGGTCCGACGGTGCCGCTGGACGAGGTCCCCGAAGTCTTGGCCGCCATCGCCGCCGGAGGAACCGGAGGGAAGCGGTATGTGGTCGATGTGGCTATGGGGTGACCGCCCGGGGTGTTCTACCTACCGGGTCAGCCATCCGCCGTCAACCGGCACGAAGGCGCCGGTCATGAAGCTGGATGCGTCTGAAGTGAGAAAGGCGGCCACCTCGGCGATCTCTTCGGGGTTGCCCGGGCGCCCCAACGGGGTGCGCTCCATGAGCATCTCTCTCCGGGCCGAATCGGCCAGGCTGTCGGAGGTCATGGGGGTGTCGATGACTCCCGGTCCGATCACGTTGACCCTTATTCCGTGCGGAGCCAGGTCCAAGGCCAGGGCGCGTCCGAGCATGAGCACACCGCCTTTCGAGGCGATGTAGGCGGCCGCCCCCGGCAGGGCGGCCTGGGAGTTGATGGATCCGATGAGGACAATCCACCCTCCCTCGCCTTGGGCTTTCATGACCCTCGCGGTGCGCTGGGCGGTGAGGAAGCTGCCGGTGAGGTTGACGTCCACGATTCGGCGGAAGGCGGCCGGGTCGAACTCCAGCGAGTCGCCCATAGTCTCGATCCCGGCGCAGGTAACCACCGCATCCATGCCTCCAAAACGGTCCACGGCCATGGAAACCATGGCGTCGCATTGGGCTTCGTCGGTGATATCCGCCGTGAATGCCAGGGCGTGTTCGATGCCGTCGGCCACCTCGGCGGCCCGGTCGCCGTCGATGTCGACGCAGACCACACGGTCGCCCCGGTCTCCGAGGCGGCGGGCTGTGGCCGCTCCGATTCCGGATCCTGCGCCGGTGACGAGCGATACGGTCATGTTTGTCCTCCTGTGAGCGGCCGCGCCGAACATGCTACCGCCCGCATCCCGCGGTTCTTCACAGCCCGTCGGGCTTGTTGCCGCTTTGTCGTTGCGAGAAGAGGTGCTTCGCATACTCTCCTCACAAGCTCTCTAGCTGCGCGTTGCCTGTTTACGAGCGGCGGTCAGTGGACCTCTTCGCCGCCGCTCACGTTCAGGGCTTGGCCGGTGGTGAAGGCCCCCGCCTCGCCTGCCAGCAGCAGGACGGCCCGCGCCGCGTCGAGGGGCTGTCCGAGGCGGCCCAGCGGGATAGCATCCACCCAGCGCCGCCTGAGGTCATCTGGCGAGATGCCCTCCCTCTCGCCGAAGAACTCGAAGTCTTTCTCCATGATCCCGGTTTCGACGTTGGTGGGGCAGAGACAGTTGACGGTCACCTCGGGGGCGGCCTCCTTGGCTACGGCCTGGGTGAAGCCGATGATCCCCGCCTTGGCCGCCGAGTAATGGGCCGTGTAGCGGGCGGGGGTCTTGCCCAGCATCGACGAGAGTGAGATGATGCGGCCCCAGCCCGACTTTCTCATGGCCGGCAGGAGCGCCCTGGTCATCAGGTAGGCGCCGCGCAGGCTCACCGCCAGCACCGAGTCGAACTCCTCCTCCGGCAGGTCCAGGAAAGGGGCCATGGTGACGATCCCGGCGTTGTTGACCAGTATGTGGATCACCCCGGCATCCCGCTCTGCTTCTTGGGTGAACCCCGCCACCTGGTGCTCGTCCGTGACATCGAGGGGAAAGGCGGAGGCCGAGCCGCCCTCGTCGCGGATACGGCCGGCGGTTTCCTCGGCGGCCTGCTCGTCGATATCGGTCACCAGGGTGTGCGCCCCGGCGGCGGCGAGGATGCGGGCGGTCTCTCGTCCGATTCCCCGCCCCGCTCCGGTCACGGCGGCCACCCGGCCATCGAGTCGAAGGTCGGGTATCAGCCGGTCATAGGCGGTGTCGGATGCCATCCCTGCCGGCGAGCCTACCGATCCCGCTCCGGCATGGCTTACCCTTGGACGACCGGGAGGCCGCACTGCCTGTAAACACCGTACTCGGACCTGTAGATCCCAGGGATCTGGGTCCCACCACCATGCATGAACACCTGTTGATCGATGCGGTGGAAGCCCTCGACGACCCGGACACCGAGGTGATCGACCGGCCTATCACAATCGACCAGCTGGGCGGCCTTCGATGGAACGCGGTATCGAACAAGGCCAACCTATCCCTGGACGATCCCGAGATCACGGTTGCCGAGCTGCGCCGTTTCCACGCCGCCGGAGGCCGGGGCCTGGTCGACGTGACCCCGGTCGGAATAGGCCGCCGGGTGGCCGAGCTTCCGGCCATCTCGGAGCGCAGCGGGGTCCACATCATGGTCGGATGCGGTTTCTACCGCGGTCCGAGTCATCCGGCCTGGGTCAGGGAGCGACCGGCCGAGGAGCTGGCCGCCTACCTCGTCGACGAGCTGGAGAACGAGCTGGACGGCACCGGTATCCGCCCGGCTCTCATCGGGGAGATCGGGACGACCGTCCCGGTGACCGACGGCGAATGGAAGGTGCTGGAGGCCTCGGCCATCGCCGCGGTGCGGACCGGCGCCGCCGTCAGCGTGCACCTGGACCCGCAAGGCCAGCACCAAGCCGGACGGATCCTCGAATGGTTGACTGGCCGCGGGGCCGACCCCTCCCGCATCGTCTTCGGCCACTCCGACGAGATCCTCGACCTGGACAACCACCGGGACTTGATGGACACCGGGGCCACCGTCGAATACGACCTGTTCGGGACGGAGTTCTACTACCCGGGGAGGGGCAACTACGCCACCGATTACGAGCGCATGGAAGCGGTGGCCCTGCTCGCGTCCCAGGGGTACGCCGACCGGCTTGTGCTGGCCGGGGACGTCCACCTGAAGATGATGCTCGCCGCCTATGGGGGCATGGGTTACGCCCATGTGATGGGGAGGATCGTTCCCGCTCTGCGGGACCGTTTCGGGGTGGCCGTCGAAGACCTGGACCAGATGCTGGTGCGCAACCCCGCCCGGCTGCTCGACCGCCCATGAGACTTCGGCCGGAATAGGCCGCCGGCCGGTTTCGGGTTATCGTGATCGCCGGTCATGTCGATGGATGCAGTCGTGTTCGATTTCGGAGGGGTGGTTTAGGAGGATGTACAGCCGCCGTCAAGTGTTGAGAACCGGCGTGCTCGGCGCGGCGGGTTTGGTCGTCGGCGCCTGCGCAAGCAACGATTCGACCACTGCCGCCAACGCCTACACCCCCACCGCGGATACAGGTGAGGTCAAATGGGGTTATTCCGGCGCCGGAGGCCCCGCAAACTGGGCGGACCTGTCGCTTGAATACGAACGATGCCGGTCGGGAAGGATGCAGTCCCCGATCGACATCACGGGTTATACGCCCGGCGATCTGTCGCCGTTGCGGTTCTCGTACCGGTCCGAGCCGACCGAACTGACCAACAACGGGCACGCGATCTACCTCCACTATCCGGAGGGCAACCGGTTCGAGTTCTCCGGTCGTACCTACGAATTGGATGCAGGGCATTTCCATACCCCCTCGGAGCACACGCTGGACGGCGAGCAGCTCGCGGCCGAGCTGCATCTGGTGCACCGGCAGTCGTCCGGAGGCCTGGCGGTGGTGGGTTTCCTCTTCCGGCTCGGCGACCCCGACCCCCGGCTGCAGCTGCTCCTGGACAGCGCCCCCGCCGCCGGGGGAGCGGCCGGCGCGCCGGCCGATCTCTATGCCGGGCGGTGGGTTCCCTCCGACCTCGGTTTCTACATGTATCGAGGTTCGACCACCACCCCTCCGTGCGTGGAACCGGTAGAGTGGTTCGTGATGCTGGAAACCGGCACGGTGTCCCAAGAGCAGGCCGACCGATGGCAGGAGATGACCGCGGGCGGCCCCACCAACCGCCCCATCCAACCTCGCAACGACCGAGAGATTGTTTTCTCCGGTTCCCGAAGTTGACCTCCGTGCTGTCGCGACCCATGAAACAGGAGATGGATTATGGACAGTCGAGTCCCCCCAAACCGTGACTTCTTATGGCCGGTGGTTTGCGCCATCCGGGAGCAGGGCGGCTCGGGGGTAGGGGTCAGCCAGATGTTCGAGAGGGTGGTACGCCGGATGGGAATCACCGAGGAACAGCTGAGGGTGACCTCCCCGCAAGGGAACCCGACCGTAAAGTACCGGATAGGCTTTACGCGGACCCGCCTCAAGCAGATAGGAGTGATCGACAACCCGGAGTGGGGATTTTGGGTGTTGACCGAGCGCGGGCGTACGGCGACGGAAGATCAGATCCTGAGATGGTACGACGAATCGGAGCGGAATCGCCGCAATCGATACTGACCCTGTCGAGTTTTCGGGTTGGGCGCGAAGGTCGCTGTGCGGCAGATAGAAGACGTAGAGATAGATACCGGTTTCTTCGACCGATTCTGAACCGGTACCCGAACCGCTAATCGGCCGTCTTCGGAACGGCGGCCCGGCGGCGGGTCAGGCGGTACATGGCCAGGAGCGGCCAGGTGGCGATAGCGGGGCCGATCAGCCAGACAGGCCGGGTGAGCCACCATTCCACGGTGGGTTCGGCGGGCGGCGTGTAGCGGGCGACGACGAACAACACCGCCACCACCGCGGCCATGCCGGTGGAGTGGAACAGGTAGAGCGGCATGGCGTTCTCGTTGATCCATCCCAGCACCCGTTGCGGCAACCCTCCTCTGTCCAGCCACGCCAAGACCCTGGGCCGGATCACCAACACCAGCCCCACCTGCAGGAAGGTCAAGGCGACGATCGCCAGGGTGGGCGGCCCCATGTTGGAGAAGCGTTCGCCGGGTACGCCCACCAGGGAGCGCGGGTAGAACCCCATGTTGGTCAGGGCGACGAGTGCGAAGAAGCCGGCCCAGAACATCATCCATCCGGTGCGGGGAGGGGCGGCCGCCAGCCGTTCGTAGAAGAACCCGAGCTGGTGGGCCAGCCCCCAGATCACCAGGAAATTGGCCCATGCCGCCCACCCCTGGCCCTGGGTGAAGCGAAGCACGTCCAAGACCCCGGCCAGCCCCAGCAGCCATACGGGCGCCAGCTCCCCCCATCGCCAGTGGGCCCGGATGGCCAGGGGGGCGATGAGTACCAGCACCACGTATATCACCAGGAACCAGAGGGGCGACAGCACCAGTATCACCGCCGACCAGGTCCAGGCCGGGTCGATGGTCAGCTCCAGCAACAAACCGATTCCGATCCACACCGCGACCAGCCCGACCGCCGGCCCCAGCAGCCTGCCCATCCGCCGCTTGAGGAAACGGCGGGAGGTCCCCGGCGTGTAGTCGGCGAAGGACCGGTGGTGGGTGTACCCGCCCACGAAGAAGAACACCGGCATCACTTGGAGCACCCAGGTAGCCACCCACAGGCCGCGGGTGGAACCGATCGGGTTGGAAGGCGAGACCGTCTCGGGCGAGACCGCCAGGATGGTGAATACCCAGTGCCATATCACCACCACCACCAGGGAGACCGAACGTAGAAGATCTACATATCGATCCCGCTCCGGTTTCGCCATCGCCGGAAGCCTACAACCGGTTCCCTTCCGAATGCGGGCCCCTTCTTCCTGCTACATGTGAGGTCGGTCCGGTTTGGCGGGCGGTGTTGGTAGCATCCCCGACATGCAGGTAGGGAAGGCAGCCCACGGAATACCCAACTACCGGTACTTCATGTGGCCGGTGCTGTGCGCTGTTCGGGACTTGGGCGGCTCAGGCCGCATTAGCGAGATCGTCGAGCATGTGGTCGAGGGCTACACGGAGGAGCAACAGGCGAAGAGGCACCCGTCGTCCGGAGGGTTGATTCTGGAGGGTCGGCTCGGCTTTGCTCGGTCCGCCCTGAAGCTGATCGGGGCGCTCGACAACTCCGAGCGGGGAGTGTGGGTGTTGACCGGCGCCGGACGCGAGTTGGAGTCCGAGGAGCAGGTCCTGCAATTGCACAAGGAGGCGGAGAAGGAAAGGTTGGCTCGTAGGAAGGCAGAGGCTGAAGCAGGCCTAGAGGATGACGACCCAGACGAAGATGTCGATGATCCCGACGCATGGAAGGGGCTGTTGCTGAAGCGCCTGCTGAACATGTCGCCCGACGGGTTCGAGCGGCTGGCCCAACGATTGCTCCGTGAAGCCGGTTTCCGCAACGTCGAAGTGCTGGGCAAGTCGGGTGACGGTGGGATCGACGGGGTGGGCGTCTACCGGGTGTCCCTGATCTCGTTTCCCATCTACTTCCAGTGCAAGCGCTACCAAGGCTCGGTGTCGGTCTCCAAGGTGCGGGATTTCCGAGGGGCTATGGTCGGGCGGGGCGAAAAGGGTCTCTTGATCACCACCGGATCGTTCACCCGAGGATCCCGCGAAGAAGCCGCCAGGGACGGGGCCCCTCCCATTGATTTGGTGGACGGCGACGAGCTCTGCAACCTGCTCAAGGAGTACGGCCTAGGCGTGAGGGTCACCACCCGGACGGTCGAAGACATAGAGGTAACCCCCGACTTCTTCGATCAATTCTGACCCTCATCCATCAGGCCGGCCACCCGTTTTTGTCACACCCGCCCGATATGTTGTCAGGAGGCGATTGAGAGGACGGGAATGACCCTCTACCGAGATGCGATGCGGGAGCTGGCCCGCCTGGAAGCGGACGACCGGACCAAGGAGCTGGTGCAGGCGGCCCTGCTGGGGGAGGATGAGGTGGAGCAGGTGCTCGAGGGGGAACCTTTGGATATCCCGGATACGGGGGAACCCGCCGCCGGGGGTGAAGACGGCGAGGTTCCATCGGTCTACCTGCAGGACATCACCGTCTCGGGATTCCGGGGGATCGGGCCGGAGGTTACCCTGGAGATACCGCCCGGCCCCGGCTTGACAGTGGTGGTGGGCCGCAACGGTTCCGGCAAGTCCAGCTTCGCCGAGGCGCTGGAGGTATTGCTCACAGGCAACTCCCTACGCTGGGACGACAAGGCAGGCCCGTGGAAGCAGGGCTGGAAGAACCTCCACGATTCACTCGCCCCCCGGATCACCGGCCGATTCCAGGTGGAGGGCAAAAGAGGCCTCACCACCGCCGATCGGGCCTGGTCTGAGGGAGACAATTTCGCCGACGCCGCCGTCACCGTTCAACACCACGGTGAGATACGTACCAACCTCACCGGAGTCGGCTGGGCAGGGCCCCTAGAACTGTACCGGCCACTCTTGTCCTACAACGAGCTGGGCCGGATAAACACGATCCCGCCTTCGAAGCTGTTCGACACCCTTGCCGCAGTGCTCGGCGTCGATCTATTGAACGAAGCGACCAAAGCACTGACAGACGCTCGCCTCCTGCGACAGAGGCGCTACAGGGAGATCAATAGGGAGCGTCGCGACCATCTTATCCCCACCCTGGCAAGCATTGAGGACGAGCGGGCCGAGGCCGCTGTAACCGCCCTCAGGAAGCGTGGTTGGGATCTCGACGCCCTCGCCCGGCTCGGGTCGGTGCCCGATCCCAACCAGAACGCTCTCAGCAAGCTGGCCGCATTGAAGGCGCCGGACGAGGAGCAGGTGTTGAACGCGGCGGGGGATCTCGAGGCCGCCCGCGCCGAGGCGTCTTCCTTGGCCGGCACCGAGGCGGAGAATGCCAGAAGTTTGGTCCGGCTGTTGCGGACGGCTATGGAGCATCATCAACAGCACGGCGGCGATTCGTGTCCGGTATGCGGGGTGGGAACCCTCGATGCGGCATGGAGGGAATCGACCGAGAAACAGATCGGCCGGTTGCGCAAGTTGGCCGACGAGTGCAGGCAGGTGGAGCGTAACTTGCAAAATGCGATGGAGGCGGTACAACGATTGGTGACGGCGCCGTCCTTGCCAACCTCCTCCGACGTCGATATCACCGTGTTGCGCGCCGCCTGGGCGCGGTGGGGATCTCTGCCCAACGATCACGGCGAGATACCCGATCACCTCATAACGGTTCACCAAGAGCTGCAGCGTGAAACGGTCAGCGTGTCCGAACGGGCCGCCGACCAACACTCGGAGCGCGAGGAGAGGTGGGCGGAGGTGTTGCCCGATCTCATGGCTTGGCTGTCCGAGGCCCGCCGGGCGGTGAAAATGCGGGCAGTCACAAAGGAGATAAAGAAGGCCGAGGATGCGATGAAGAAGATCACCAAGGCGGTGCGCAGCGATCGCTGGGCGCCCATCCAGGAACAGGCGCTCGGTATATGGGGCCGGCTCAGCCTTCGGAGCAACGTCGACCTGCGGGCAGTCGAGCTAACCGGAGTTGGCAAGCAACGCAGGGTCGATCTACCTGTGGACGTAGACGGGGCGGAAGCCCCTGCGCTGGCGGTGGCCAGCCAGGGGGAGGTCAGTTGCCTGGCCCTTTCACTGTTCTTCCCCCGCGCCGCCTTGCCGGAAAGCCCCTTCCGGTTCCTGGTGATCGACGATCCGGTGCAGGCCATGGACCCGGCCCGGGTGGACGGCCTGGCCAGGGTCCTCTCCGATATCGCCGCAGACCGTCAGCTCGTCGTGTTCACCCACGACGACCGCCTGCCCGAATCGCTGCGCCGTCTGAGGATTGATTTCACCTGCAAGCAGGTGACCCGCCGCCCCGGTTCGGTGGTCGAGGTGCGGGATGTCGAGAATCCTGTCAAACAGTGCTTCATGGATGCCCGGGCTGTCGCAAAGGACAGCGAATTACCGGAGGGGATAGCCAGGAGAGTGGTGCCTGGATTCTGCCGCGAGGGGTTGGAGGCGGCCTGCGCAGAGGCGGTACGCCGCCGCAGGTTAGGTCGGGGCGAACCCCACGCTGAGGTGGAAAGGGAGCTGGGGGAGGCTAAACGGCTAACCCAAAAAGCAGCCTTGGCGTTCTTCGACGACGCCGGTCGCGGAGGGGATGTGTTGAACAGGATCAACCGGTGGAGGCGTACCTTCGGCGACGCATTTCAGGATGCCAACAGGGGCGCCCATGGATCGTATCCGGGCAGTTTGATGGACCTTGTCAACGACTGCCATAGCCTGGCTGAAAGGATCCGCCGCTCATGAACCCTTTGCTTCGTCACGCCCGCCGGCTATTCGAAGATCCCAAAGGTCCGGAAGGGGTGTGGCCGCGAGCGACGGCCCTGCTGACCCGCCAAGCTCTAGAGGAGGCTATGGACCGCCTCTGGGTAGGCCGCCTCGCCGGCATGGAACGCACCAACCGCTCTACTCAGCTGGCCTGCCTGGGTCATATCCTTGTAGACCAGACCCTGGTGTCCGGCGTGCGCAACGCCTGGCACTCCCTCAGCCGGGCCTGCCACCATCACCATTACGAGCTGGTCCCCATCGCCGCCGAACTGGAGCGGTGGATACGACAGACCGAGCGGCTGGTGCAAGCCCTCGACTCTTCTGATCAGGAGGAGGCCGCGCCGTGCTGATCCCCCTAGTTACAGGGGTCATTACGAGTTGACACGATGATGAAGGCAGTGAGGCGGTTGTAGCGGATGTCCAACGTGTCCGATCCTTACAGGGAGTTTCTGCGCCGCACCCGGAGGTCGCGGGAGTTCCACGAACGCTCCCGCAAGTCGACCGCCCTCGAGGTGGTGGGCACCGTCGACATGCCCCACCCCGTGTACATCGCGGAGGGTTCGGGTTCCCGGGTCGTGGATGTGGACGGCAACGAATACATCGACCTGTCGATGGGGTTCGGCTGCCACGTGCTGGGCCACGCCCACCCCGAGATCACGGCGGCGGTGTCGGAGGCGGCCGCCCTAGGCGTCCAGTTCGGGATACACACCCCCTGCCAGCAGCCGCTGGCGGAGCTGCTGTGCGAGGCCGCCGCCTGCGCCGACCTGGTCATGTTCTGCAACACCGGCACCGAGGCCACCATGTACGGAATCCGGGCTGCCCGGGCCCACACCGGCAAGCAGGGGATAGCGGTGTTCGAGGGCGCCTACCACGGGGCGCACGACGGGGTGCTGGTGGAAGCGGCGGACGGCAGCCCGCGGGACCGGCCCGCGGCGGCGGCCATGGGGTGGGGGGTTCCCGAGGCGGCGGTCGAGCAGGTTCTGATGCTTCCCTACCGGCATGAGGCCGCCTTCGATCTGATCCGCGGCAACCGGGGCCGGCTGGCGGTTGTGCTCGTCGAACCGGTGCAGGGCGCCAACCCCACCCTCGATTGCGGGGACTTCCTCCACCGGCTGGCCGAGGTCTGCCGGGAGGCGGGGGTGCTGCTCATGTTCGACGAGGTGATAACCGGATTCCGACTGGCGTACGGGGGTGCCCAGGAGGTGTTCGGCGTGACGCCCGATCTGGCCGCCTACGGCAAGGCGCTGGGGGGAGGCCTCCCGATCGGGGCGGTGGCGGGCCGCGCCGACATAATGCGGCGGTTCGAGTGGCAGAAACATCGGGAGCAACAGGACAAGGTGTTCTCCGGCGGGACCTTCGGCGGCAACCCCCTCACGATGGCTGCCGGGCTGGCCGCCGTGAGCCGCCTGCGGTCCCATCCCGAGCTGTACGACCGGCTCGCCGGGCACGGCAGGAGGCTGGAGGAGGAGATCGGCCGATTCTGCCGCGAGCGCTCCCTGCCGATGCAGGTGCTGACCGCCCGCTCGATGATCCACCTTCGGTTCCAGCGGGGGAGGATCGTCAGCGCCCGCGACGTGGACCGCTCCCTGGCGGAGGCCGAGCGCGAGTTCTATACCCGCCTGATGCTGGAGGGGGTGCTCATACCGGGGGACCATCTGGCGCTCACCTCGACGGCCCACACGGACGGGGACATCACCCGGGTGATCGAGGCGGTCGAAGCGGCAGCGTCGGCGACGAGAGGCCTGTAGGACTAGCTGGATATTCGGGGGAGCTTGTTCCGAGAAGGGGGTTGATCATGTCATAGTTATGGTATATAGTGATATATACCGAACTACAAACATCGCTGCCGAGTTCTAGAGAGGGCGGTGATCATATCGGAATACTCGCCCGGCCCCCCTAAGGCCGGGGCCCGGCCCACGCGCCGGCAAGAGGTCCGATACTGTGTGGTGGCGGTGGGGGCTGGGCCCAGAGGGCGGCGGCGCGTGGCTGCGAATTTCGCGTTCTCGGTGGGGTCGTTCTCGGCAGGGTCTCGGAGGTTCTCCGGGTGGACAGTCGATCCCTGCCGGTTCGGTTTCGCTTGCTTTGGGTGTCGGCGGGCGGTCGGTCGGGTATCGCGTGTGTTGGTTGGGGTTGGTCTCGTGTGTGGTGACGAAGCACCTTATTACTGCCCGGCCAGATGCTTTCGTCGATGATCACGCTGTGGCTGATGGCGGCGGCCTCGTCGGAGGCCAGGAAGGCGTAGAGGGCGGCCACCTCCTCGAGTTTTGCCCAGGCGGCCTAGGGGGATGCCGTCCTTCAATGCGGCGAAGAAGGTCTCATCGGCCCCCCTCCAGGGAGAGGTCGGTCGGTCCGACTTGGCTGGTTCCACCGCCATCGTCTTGGTGAGCAGCACCACGCCGAAGGGTACCGGCCCGGCGGCGGGTTATCGGCGGGTGGTGAACAGACGACCGCCGGTCGGGTAGTTGCCTTTCCACCCGGCCAGGTTCAGCGTGTCCCACATGGTGACCTGGTTGGCGGTCAGGACCACGGTTCCGGCCGCCATTTCGAGGTCGTCGAGGAAACCTGCGGTGCCCAGGGCGGTGTCCGGCACCAGCACGGCGTCCGCGTTGGGGGGAGTGGAGTCCGCCACGAACTCGATCACCCGGTCGGGGGTCAGTGTTCCGACTTCCACTCCGGTGATGATGTCCAGGCACCGCACCGAGGCCACGGACACCCCGCCCGCCTCTACGTACCGAGCGAACAGCATGGACACGTCTTCGGGATAGGTGGCGGCTACGGCTGCCCGCTCGATACCCATGTGTTCGAGAGCCGCCAGGAAGGCCAGGGCAGTGCTCGAACACCGTATCCCGTAGGCTTTCTCTATCCGTTCGACCTGCCGCCTGGCGCCCTCCGATCCGAAGATGAAGCTCCCGCTGGTGCACGCCCACGACAGGGCGTCGGGGGCGAAGGTTCGCACCTCTTCCATCGGGGCGGCCAGATGCTCGATCGCGCCCACCCGCCGCAGGGCATCCGGCCTATGGGCGTCCTCGGGTACATGGGTGTGGAACACGCGGGCCTCGACCGGCGGTTCCAGGGCGGCGGCCATAAGCGGGTAGTCGTCCTCGCTGGCATAGTCGGGGTAGAGGAAACCGAGCCGCTTCACCGGGGCGGCCCTCCTGATCCGGGTTTCATGTGTAGCTGCTCACCGTTGCCGTCTCATACCACGGCCAGGGCGGCGGGGGAGGAACCCAGCACACGGGCGCCGCCGTCCTCCACGACGAGGGTATGGCTCAGGTTGACCCCGTACTCACCGTATTTGCGGATCGACATCGGCAGGTGGAAGGTCATCCCGCGCTCGAGGGGACGGTCGTTGTCGGTGCGGATGAAGAACCCGAGCGCTTCGATCCAGGACGGGGGATACCCGATCCCGACCGGATAGCCGAAGTAGTGATGGAAAATGCGCCCCTCCAGGACCGGTTCGAGGGCGGTTAGGCCGAGGGCGGCTACCGAGCAGGCCGAAGCACCCGCCTTGGCGTTCGTCCGGATCTCGTACAGGGCGGACGTTACCGCCGCCTCGACCCGGAGCATCTCGGGAGACGGTTCGCCCGCCACCACGGTCCGCATGAGCGGGGACACGTACCGGGACGCCTCCCCGGTGATCTCCAGGAACACCGTCTCTCCTAGCCCGATCCGGTGGCCGTTGAAGGTGCTGTGGGCCGCCCCCGCCCTATAACCGGCGGCCACGATTGGCCCCCAGCAGAGGGTGTCGCTCCCCGCCCGGTACATGGCGTCCACGGCGGCCGCTGCCACCGTCCGGTCCTCCACCCCGTCCGCTATGGCCGCGGTGGCCGCACCTACGCCGATGTCGGTGAGCGCCGCCGCCCGTTCCATCAGCTCCAGCTCGGCTTCCGACTTGACCAGCCGCCCCCCTTCCACCAGCCCGAAGGCGTCGAGCAGCTCGTAGCCGGCCAGTCCGGCGGTGAGGCTGCCGTAGCGGGCCACGGCCAGGGTGTTCCGGTCGAGGGCGATCCGCCTTCCCGGCAGCCCGGTCAGCTGGGCGAGTGTGAAGGCAATGGGGTCGTCGAACGGCCCGTAGGAACGGATGTCGTCCACCAACGCCGAGTTCTCGGCCCGGGCCAGCTCGAACTCGAAGATCACCAGCACCGGTGCATCCCGGTCGGCAGAGACGATGGCGCACTGGTAGTCGAACAGGTTCTCGGAGTCCATACCCGTGAGATAGAAGACGTTGTGCGGGCCGAAGGTCACCAGGATGTCCACCCCGGCTTCCTCCATCTCTCCCCTGACTCCCTCCCAGCGCCTGCGGAACTCGGCCAAACCGAACGCCGGCTGCCGCGGAATCGTCACCCGGCGCCTCCCTTATGTCTGATGGAGGATGCGCCGCTAGACACGGAACACTTTCATTACTTCGTCACCCAGATGGTTTATCACCTTTACGGCGATACGGCAGGAGGACGGTTTGTCATTTCTCCATCGTAATAGCGGCGTGTGACAGACCTTGCCGGTGAAGCGGGAGGCCGCGGCGGGTCCGGGCGGATGGGTGAAGGCTGTTCGCAGGCGCGGCTACCATCCTCCCGGCAGGGACGGAAGGAGCAAGTGTGCAAGCCGGCGCCGGCAAGTTCGGTTTCGAGCGGTCTCGCCTGCTCCACGAGGCATCCAAGAAGGTCATTCCCGGCGGGGTCAACAGCAACATCCGTCTGGGGGAGAGGCCGCACCCGATCTTCTTCGAGTCGGGCGAGGGGCCTTACCTGTACGACGTAGACGGGAATCGGCTGATCGACTACGTGATGGGGCAGGGGCCGATGCTCCTCGGCCATAGACCAGGGTTCGTCGTGGAGGCGGTCGAGGCGCAGCTGGCCAAGGGAATCCTGTACGGGGCCCAGCATGAGCTGGAGGTGGAGGCCGCCCGCCTCGTCACCCGGATGGTGCCGTCTGCCGAGGCGGTGCGCTTCAACATGACCGGGACCGAGGCCGTTCAAGCGGCCCTGCGGATCGCCCGCGCCGCCGCCGGACGCGACCTGGTGCTCAAGTTCGAGGGCCACTACCACGGCTGGGCCGACAGCATGCTCTTCAACACGGGCAGCCCGTCGGAGCCCGGGTCCGACGGCCTGGGGGTGGCGCCGGTTCCCGAGTCGTCCGGCATCGCTTCCGGCGCCGGCGCCCCGTTGATCGTCGCGCCCTGGAACGATGCCGAGGCCTTGGCCCGAATACTCTCGGACCGAGGAGGCTCGATAGCCGCCGTGATCATGGAGCCGGTCATGGCCAACAGCGGGGTGGTCGAGCCGGTGGACGGCTACCTGGAGGCGGTGCGCCGGCTGTGCGATGACCACGGCATCGTGCTGATCTTCGATGAGGTGATCACCGGGTTCCGGGCCGGTCTCGGAGGCGCCCAGGGCCGCTATGGCGTCACCCCCGACCTGACGACGATGGGCAAGGCGATGGCATCGGGGTTTCCGGTGGGGTGTGTGGCCGGACGGCGGGACCTCATGGAGGATATAGGCACCGGGGCCATCACCCATGCGGGTACTTTCAACGCTTCCCCGATCAGCATGGCGGCGGCTAGGGTCACCCTCGAACATCTCTACGCGGGCGGCGAGGAGTGGTATGCCCGCCTGGAGAACCGGGGTCGGCGACTCATGCGAGGTTTGCGTGAGGTCATCTCCGGCCGCGGCGTTCCATGCCTCGTCCAGGGCCTGCCGACCATCTTCAACCTGATGTTCACCGACCGCCGCGAGGTGCGCAGCCACCGGGACGTTCTCACCACCGACCGAGCCATGCGGACGGCCTTCCTTCCCTTTCTGATGGAGGACGGCGTCCGCATATCCGGTCTGGGCAACCTGTTCCTTTCGGATGCCCACACGGAGGCGGTGATAGACGAGACCGTGGAGCGGTTCGACTCGGCCCTCCGCACCTTCGGCTCGGCGTCATGAGCGCCGCCGGGGAAACGGCCGAAGCGGTGGTGCAGACCATCATGGGACCCGTACCCGTCGACCGGCTCGGCGCCACCATGATCCACGAGCATCTGATGGTGAACCTCCGTTGCTACTGGAGCCCGTCCGACGATCCGGGGGCGGCTTTCCTGCCGCTGAACGTCGAGAGGCTGGGCCGCATCCGGGCCAACCCGTTCGCGGTCCGCGACAACCTTTTGATCGACCATCCGCTCGTGATGGCCGAGGAGCTGCATCGTTACAAGGACGCGGGCGGGGCCACCATCGTCGACCTGACGCCCCCCGGACTGGGGCGCGACCCCCGCGTCCTCGAATGGTTGGCCGCCCGGACGGAGGTGAACATCGTGGCCGGATGCGGTTACTACGCAGAGGCCGCCCATCCGCCGGGCATGGAGAACAAGTCCGTGGACGACCTAGCCGCCGAGATGATCCGCGACATCACCGAGGGCATGGACGGGACCGGCCTCAAAGCCGGGGTGATAGGCGAGATAGGGATGACGGCCTGCCCGATGCGTCCGGTCGAACGCAAGGTGCTCGAAGCGGCGGCGCTCGCCCAGCAGGAGACCGGATGCGCGGTCATCGCCCACTCCGCCCCCGGCCCCGAATCTCCCTTCGAGGTGCTGGAGGTGCTGGCCGCCGCCGGAGCGGATATGGGCCGGGTGGTACAGAGCCATCTCGACGAGCGGTTCCGCACCGACCTGGACAAATACCGGCGGGTGGCCGACATGGGGGCCAACTTGGGACTCGACACCTTCGGGCGGGAGCTCTACTACGAGTCCCGGCGCCGCCAGCACCCCAGCGACGAGGTGAGGTTGGAGGCGGTGGTCATGCTGCTGGAGGACGGGCTTGTCGATCGCATCCTGCCCGCCCAGGACATCTGCTTCAAGCACGAGCTGGGCACTTATGGAGGCCAGGGGTACGACCACTTCCTCCTCCGCATCGCGCCCAGGCTCCGGCATCGGGGCGTGTCCGACGACGAGCTCGACCGGATGTTGCGCGTCAATCCCGCCCGGGTGCTCGCCGGCCGCGGACCTGCGTGATCCGGCCCCGTCCGGGTATCCACTCTTCGGACGGAAGGAACGAGAGGCGTAGGGGCGGGCGGTTCCCGGCCCTGTTGCGGTGGGCGATTACTTCTGTCGGGTTGGTGATGGTCATCACCTCGTGCGGTGGCCGGCCCGCCCGGGCTCCTTCCATTTCCTCCCCGCCCTCTGCCCCGGTACAGCCGGCGGCCGATGCGCCGGGATCCGTCCAGGCCGCCGGTCCCGCTTCCGTCCCCTCTACCGCCGCCGCTCCTGCGACGACCGCCGCCTCCACCACGACAACCACCATCACTACGACAACCACCACCACTACGACCCTCCCGCCGGTCGCGGTGCCGGCTTCGACGGTGGGGGAGCCGTGGGGAACGGTGGAAGGGGTCACGATGTTCCGCGGCAACCCGACCCGCACCTATTACGGAGTCGGGCCGGTGCCGGACGAACCGGAGATACTGTGGCGTTACCCCGACCGGACCATGTGCGCCCAGGCCACCAAGGGCGGCGAGACGGTCACCTGGTGCGGAACCGGCTGGACCGGACAGCCGCTGGTGTGGGAGCGCCCGGACGGGATCACCGAGGTCATCTTCGGCGCCTACGACCGCAACGTGCATTTCGTCGATGCCGAGACCGGCCTGCCCACCCGCCCGAGGTTCGAGGCCGGGGACATCGTCAAAGGATCGCCGACCCTCGATCCCGACGGCTACCCGCTTCTTTATTTCGGTGCCCGGGACAACCTGCTGCGAATCGTTGCCCTGGACCGGGATGCCCCGACCGAGCTGTGGGCGCGCTCGGCTTACGAGAGCCTGGTGCGTTGGAACGACGACTGGGACAGCAATCCGGTGATCGTCGACGATGTCATGTACGAGGGCGGGGAGAACGGATGGTTCTACGCCTTCCGGCTCAACCGGGGGTACGGCGAGGACGGCCTGGTGACTGTTTCTCCCGAAGTCCTGATCGAGATTCCCACCTGGAACGACGAGCTGCTGAGGCGGGAGGGCGGCAACCAGGTGAGCGTGGAGAACTCGGCGGCCCTCTTCGAAGACCGGGTGTTCTTCGCCAACTCGGCGGGGAGGGTGATGGGCCTGGACATCTCCGGGATCTCGGAGGCCGGGGCGGGGGAGGCGGCGGCGCCGTTGGTGTTCGATTTCTGGGTGGGCGAGGACGTGGACGCCACCATCGTGGTAGACGGGGACGGGTATATCTACGCGGCGGCGGAGCAGGAGCTGTTCAGCGCGCGGGGCCGGGAGGTGGGGCAGCTGATGAAGCTCGATCCGGCCAGGCCCGACGACCCGCTGGTGTGGAGCGCGGCGGTGCCTCCCAGGGGCGGAGGGGACGGCGGCATCTGGGCCACGCCCGCCTTGGGGGACGGAGTGTTGTACGCCGCCACCCACCCCGGCGAGCTGCTGGCGGTGGATATGGAGACCGGCGAGGTGGTGTGGAGGGACGAGATCGGACCGCACGCCTGGTCGTCGCCCATCCTCATCGGATCGACCCTGGTGGTGGCGGTCGGCTGCGGCATCTTGGGAGGGTTGCGGGCATACGAGGTGAGCTCTCCCCGCCAACCCATTCCGCTGTGGGAGACCTCCCTTCCCAGCGGCGCCTGCATCGAATCCACTCCGGTGGTGTGGAAGGGCCGCATCTACGTCGGTTCCAGGGACGGCTACTTCTACGCCTTCGGCGAGGGCGGCGGCCGAACCTGACCTGCTTGTTCGATTCGGTTGCGCTGCGGTGGTTCCCCGTTCCCGTTCCGTAACAGGCAACACTCCGGAACGGCCGTTGCTTACGCTCGGACAGCTATGGGGCCGGGTTGCAGGGTGTTCAGGAACTCGCATCCGTCCTCGGTTACCAGCACCACCTCGCTGGTTCCCACCCGGGCGGAGGGAAGCTGGAAGAACGAGACCATATGGAACAGCACGTTCGGCCGCAGCACGTAGCCGCTGGAGGCAGTGATGATGTCCGCCTCGGTCCAGTCCGGCGGGTAGCCGATCCCCACTGAGTACCCGCCCGGCAGGTAGGCCGCATCCACCCCTTCGGCCCGCAGGTGCTCCGTCCCCGCGTCGTAGGCCGCCCGGCGCACCTCCCGGCCCGCAGCCCCCGGCCGGGCCGCCCCCCTGACCGCCTCCATGCCCAGCCGGGCCGCTTCGGCGCAGACGGCCAGATCGCCCTCGATGGGCCCGGCCGCCGCATAGCGGAGGATCGGGGCGTTGTACCTCCTGCGGACCGCCGCCACCTCCAGCTCGGCCACATGGCCGGGCTCGAAGGTCCTTCCCTGCCAGGTGAGGTGGCCCTCCACCATCGTGGGGCCGAACCGCACGTAGGGTCCCATGGCGAAGTAGTCGGAGCCGAGCCGGATGGAATCGCTGCTGAAGATGGAGGCGATCTCCCGGTCGTTGACGCCGATCCGCATCGCTTCGTAGACCCGTCCCATCACCTCGTTGGAGACGGCTGCCGCTTCCCGCATGTAGGCCACCTCCGCCGGGGACTTGACCAGCCGCTGCTCCTCGGCCATACGCCCGATGTCGACCAGCTCCGCCGACAGCGCCCGTTCCAGCTCCCGGAAGACCCCGGCGGGCAGGTAGCGGCCCCAGACGTCCACGCCGATCCGCCCCTTGCCGAGGCCGCACCGCTCCACGGTCTCGACCGTCATGCGGATGTGGTCCCCGCCGAAGGCGTAACCGGCGTGCTGCAGCCCCCGCGCCTCGGCATGGAGCACCTCCTCCACGAAGCAGACCAGGGTGAGCGGCCCGTCCGCCGGGGCGATCATCGCCTGGTAGGCCCAGAACCCCTGGGTGTCGTAGCCGCTCAGGTAGTAGATGTCCGAAGGCTCCGTGAGGATCAGCCCGTCTAGGCGCTCAGCCTCCATGGCCAGGCGAAGCCGGTGGATCCGGGCGTCGTATTCGGCCCGGTCGAACGGAATGTCATAGGCGGGGACGTCGGCGATTCCGGTATCGATCTCGGTCATATGTCACTCCTCGGGAGACGGTGGGGAAGGGGTTCTGATACCGATCAATGGAAATCGAGGCCTCCGTCCACGTTGATGGCTTGGCCGGTGATGTAGTCGTTGACGGGGAGGCTCAGCCAACGCACCGCCCCGGCTATGTCCTCGGGCCGCCCCATGCGCCCCAGCGGGATCTGGTTCCGCATGCGCATCCGCACCTCTGCCTCGGAGATGTTCGGGTCGCGGGATTGCCAGAACCTGGTTTCGGTGCGGGTCATCGGCGTCTCCACGAACCCGGGGCAGATGCAGTTGACCGTTACATGGGGCGCCACCTCGAGGGAGACGGACCGGCTGAGGGCGATCAGGCCCCGCTTGGCCGCGCAGTAGTGGGATGCGAAGGCCTCGCCGGTCTTTCCGGCGGTCGACGAGATCGACACCACCCGCCCCCAGCGCTGTTCGATCATCCGGGGAATGAAGGCCTGCATCATCAGGAACGGACCCTTCAGGTTCACCTCGATCATCCGGTCCCACTCCGCCGGTTCGATGTCCTCTATGGCCGCCATCCCGAATATCGCGGCGTTGTTGACGAGCACGTCGGGCATCCATCCTTCGGCCTCGAGACGGCTGCGTATCCCTCCGATGGCCGCCGAATCGGTCACGTCCAAGGCGACCGGCCTGGCCTGATGGCCGTCCAGAGAGAGAAGGTCGACGGTGTCGAGGGCGCCTTCGTACGATATGTCCGCCGCCAGGAGGCGGGCGCCGGCCCGGGCCAGCTCACGGCAGATTCCCCGCCCGATGCCCGACCCGCCCCCCGTGACCAGGGCGGTGCGGCCTTCGAGGCCCCGGCCTCCGTCGCGGGATGTCATTGGACGCCCGGCGAGGCCGCCCGGCCCCCGTCCACCACCACGTTGGCGCCGGTTATGTAAGAAGCATCGTCGGAGGCCAGGAACAGGTAGGCCCCCGCCACCTCAGCGGCGGCTGCCATCCGGCCCAGCGGCACCGCCTCCGAGACGGCCTGCCGCCACCCGTCGGCGGCGGAGATGTCTTTCAGGACCTTGCCGATCATCGGGGTTTCGATATAGCCGGGCCGCACCCCCGCCACCCGTATCCCATAGGGGGCCAGCTCGACCGCCAGCCCCTTGGTGAAGGCGTCGACCGCCGCCTTGGTGGCGCTGTAGGGGACGTACAGCGGCTCGACCATGGTGGAGTTGAGCGAGGAGGTGTTGATGATGACGCCGCCGGTTCCCTGTCCGATCATCACCTTGGCGGCTTCCCGGCTCATCAGGAACACCCCGGTCAGGTTGGTGGCCATCAGCGCCGCCCAGGTCTCGTCGTCCGTGTCGATCACCGAGGCCTCCCGGCAGATGCCGGCGTTGTTGACCAGGACATCCACCGATCCGAGCCGCTCCTTCGCGACGGCCAGAACCCGCCGTACATCGCCGGGGTCCGACACGCTCGCCGGCGCCGCGACCGCCTCGTACCCTTCCTCGGCCAGCAGGGCGCGGGCCTCGTCGAGGGCTTCGGCGGAACGGGCGGTGATCATCACCCGGTCGCCGTTGGCCGCGAACCGGCGGGCCACCTCGAACCCGATTCCGGTGCTCCCACCCGTGACGATCACCCCGCGGCTCATTTCAGCGCCCCTTCGGTGAGGCCTCGAATGAGGGCCCGCCGGCCGATGGCGAACATGGCCACCAGCGGGATGATGGTGATCGTGACCCCGGCCATGAGCAACGGTACGTCGCGGACCCCCGTCCGGCCCGGACCGAGGGTGGCCAGCCCCATCATCAGGGTCTCGAACCGCCCTTCCTGCCAGAGGATCAGCGGCACCAGCAGGTCGTTCCAGGCGAAGATGCCAGAGATCATGGCGGTTGTCACCAGCGCCGAGCGGGAGAGGGGGAGGGCTACATGCCGGAACTGGCCGATCGATCCGGCCCCGTCCAGCGCCGCCGCGTCGAAGAGGTCCTTGGGCAGGTCCTTCATGAAGCTGTACAGCAGAAAGATGGCGAACGGGAGCAACAGCCCCACCTCGGCGATGATGGCGGCGTGGTAGGTGTTCACCCATCCGAAGTCGCTCATCGTCAGGAACAGGGGAATGATGATCACGATCGGCGGGACGGCGATGGCGCCGATGATGGCCGCCATCAGCACCGTGCGGCCCTTGAAACGGAATCTGACGAGGGCGAAGGCCGCCGCCGCGGCCAGCAGAGTGGTGGCTGTCGCCGCCGAGACGGCCAGGATGGCGCTGTTGGAGAACATGCCCTGGAATCCGAGGTCCCGCCAGGCCAGGATGTAGTTGTCGAAGGTCGGGTTGGAGGGCGGTGCGATACCCCCGCCGCTCAGTTCGCCGCGGGGGGTCATCGATGTCGTGAGGGCGGTGTACAGCGGCGCCAGCGACACGAACGCCACCAGGACGAGGAGGAGCTGCTGGCCGATCTTTACCAGCCCGCTCTCCCGCCACACGCGGCGGCGGGCGGCGTAGGAGCGGTTCCGGCTCCGGTGCTTTCGCCGTCTGGTCCGGGTTTGTCCATCGGTGCGGCGGTTCATACGGCGGCCTCCGAGCGCGCCCGCCTCACCTGGTAGACGGCCACCACCACCGCCATCACCAGGAGCAACACCGCCACCGCCGAGGCCAGCCCCACCAGCCGCCGCCTGAACAGGATGTTGTAGAGGAGGTATTCCAGGATGTAGGTGTTCTTGAAGGGGCCGCCCCGGGTCAGGACATGCACGTAGGCGAAGGTGAAGGAGAACACCTCGATGAAGCCGAGGACGACCACGAACTGGATGATCGCTTTCATCTCCGGTATCACCACATGGCGCACGGTACGCCCCCATGTGGCGCCGTCCACCGCCGCCGCGTCGAGAAGATCCGGATCGATGCTGAGCATGCGGGCCATGAACAGGAGCACCACGAACCCGACGCGCTTCCACGTGACCACCCCGAGTATGGACCAGATCGCCAGGCCCGGATCCGTCAACCAGGCCTGCGCCAGCGGTTCCAGGCTGAGCGCCCGCAGTGTCTCGTTCAGCGGCCCCTGCCATCCCAGCAGGTAGATGAAGATCACCGAGATGGACGCCACCGCCGGCAGGAAGGGCAGGAAGATGAACACCTCGTACAGCCGCGATCCGCGGATGCCCCGGTAGAGCATGGACGCCACCACCAAGGCCGCGAGGATCGTTACCGGGATGCTGACCAGCAAGACCAGGTTGTTGCGGAAGGACAGCCAGAACTGCTCTCGATCGCCCCCCGCCACCAGGTCCCGGTAGTTGTCCACCCCGATGAACTCGCCGGGGTTTATGAACGTCCGGTTGGTGAAGCTGTCGATGATGACCTGGACCAGCGGGTAGCCGACCACGAAGCCCACCACCAGCAAGGCCGGCAGGAGCCAGCCTATGACCGGGAGGTACCGGCGGGCGCCCCATCCCATCCTCCGGCGGCGGGAGGTGGCCGGGGCGGCGTGTCCGATGCTCATCGCCGATACGGCCTTCCGACTGCGGGTTGCCCATCTGGGAGGGTGAAGGCGCCGGGGGTCACCGCGGTCCTACCTAGGCAGATCGGATTCGGCGGACGTACGGTTGGGCTTCCGCCCGGCTCTGCGGTCCGCCTGGGTTCGTCTATGCGGTGGCCGCGTCGTAGAACTCCTGCACCCGTCCCATAGCCTCGGCGTTTCCCTCCCGCCAATCCTCCATCTCCTGGTCGTACCTCGTGCGCAGCTCGTCGGCCGGGGTGCCGGCTATGACCTCCTGCCCGAACGCGAACAGGATCGAGAAGATCACGTCGTAGTGCATGAAGTCGTGAACCCAGAACGGCGACGGTGTGTTGGGGTCGTTGATGAGACCCCAGGTCTTCGCCGCCAGGGCGCCGAGACCGCCGGCGTCGAACCGGCTGTCGCAGGGGAGCTCGGATGTGACCTCGTTGAACAGTTTGGAGGTCTCGGGCCGATGCAGGAAGCTGATCAGATCCCCGGCGGCCTGCGGATCCTCGGCGAAGGACGTCACCATCATGCCGCTCCCGGCCACGGCCATCGGGGCGGAGGCGGCCCCCGGCCCCTGCCAGTATCCGACCACGTCGAATTTGTCCTCGGCCAGAGCGAACACAGCTCCGGGGTACAGCATCATCATGCCGCCCTCGCCCGCGGTGAACCTCTCCAGGGCCTGCTGCTCGGTGATCATGGCGGCGTCCTCGTTGATGAGACCGTCGGTGCGCAGCTGGGCGAGGCGGTCGATCCAGCCCGAGGCCAAGCCCTCGTCGATGGTCCGAGTGCCCAGGTTCCATTCGGTGAGGTCGGTGGGGCGGTCGAGGAACTCCATCTCGGAGGCCATCACCCACTTCTCGGAGTTGAACCCGTCCGCCGAGCCCATCATGATCGGGGTGCCGCCGGACGCCTTGATCTTCTGGAGGTCCGAGATCATGTCGTTCCACGAAGGGAAACGATCGGGGATATCCACCCCGGCGTTGTTGAATATGTCCCGGTTCACCACGATCATCGATATCTCGGCCAGCAGGGGAGCGTTGTATTGCATGCCGTTGAAGCGCTGGCCGGTGAACAGCCAGTTGTCGATCTCGGCGTTCCCGCCCACCAAGGGGTCCAGCGGCTGGATGGAGCCCTGCGCCAGGAACTCGTAGGTGCTGTAGTTGGCGAAGAAGGTCTCGATGGACGGCCCGGACTGGGCGGCATGGGCGGCCTCGATGCGGATGCCGAGGTCCTCCAGAGCAACCTCGGTTCCTTCTACGACGATCCCTTCGGCGGCCGCCCGGGTGGTTACCTCATCCCAGAACCGGCCCATGCTCCCGGGCGTCCCGGCGTATCCGTAGTCGAACAGCACCGGAACGGTGCGGCGGGCAGCGACGGTCGTCGGAGCGGCGGTGGTGGCCGGAGCGGCGGTGGTGGCCGGAGCGGCGGTGGTGGTCGTCGAGCCGTCCCTCCCACAAGCCCCGACGAGCAAACCGGCGGCGCCGAGCGCACCCGTCTTCAGGACCTGGCGGCGACTGTACAGCCTTCTGTAGATCTGCGATGGTCGCGGTGAGCCTGCCGGTACCTCGTTTTGCCTTCGACCGGGCACTTTCCCCTCCTCCTCTGCTGAAACACGTCACCCGTGCCATTGGCCGGTCGGCCTCGGACCGAGCGAGCTATTCCGTGAAAAGCAATGATAGTGATCTTCTCCGATCCGGGGACGGGTTACCCGGTCGCGAGCTTCTCACCACCGGCGGGACCGTTCGATCCTCCGCGGTGCGTCGATCGAATCCGATCAGGCGCCGGGCCGGATGCCCGACCGGGTCGCGCCGGGGAGGTGGGTGCGTTCCCGCCATGCCCACCAGGCGGCGGCCATCGAGACCACCACCAGGACCGCCGACACCCACCCCAGTCCGATGAAACTCCAGTAGCGGAATATGAAAGAGGCCAGCACCGCTCCCAGCCCGTAGCCCACCTGCAGCGGCAGGGCCGTGAAGGTGAGCATCCGGCGCTGGTCCTCCACCTCCACCGACTCGGCCAGAAGTCCTTGGAGAACGACGAGCGCGAACCAGTGGGAACACGACCAGACGGCTATGGCCAGCAGGAAGCCGGCCGTGTCGTCGGTTCTCACCATCCACAGGACCGCCGCGGCGCCCACCGCCAAGCCGGCTTGAAGGCCGAGCGGACGCCCCGCGAAGGACAACCTTCCGGCCAGTATGGACGCCCCGAACCCGGCGACGCCGCTCACCGTCAGCGCGATGCCGCTCAGGATGGCGCCTCCGCCCAAGACCACCTCGGCGTAGGCGCCTACGAAGACCCAGGGCACCATGGATCCGATTGCCCAGAACATCCCTGATGAGATGCCGATGGCCGCCGTCCGGCCGAACAGGCGGCCTGGACGGATCTCCGGTTCCACCGGGTCCCGGTCCCGCACCGAGCAGACGACGGCCAGGCTTGCCAGAGCCGCGGCTGCTATCGCCGCCTGGGTCATCCGCCACCCGTGGGTGTCGGTGATCCAGCCCGCCCCCGGCATGAGTAGGGAGGCGGCCGGCATCACCGCCGTGAGGGCGCCGACCCGTCTGGGTATGTCGTCGCCGTCGACCACCACCCCCATCGCCCCTGCCACCACCACCCCCAAGGCGAAGCCGACCGCGGTCCGGGCCGCCAGATGGGTGAGGAAGTCGGGAGCGGCGGCGGCGGCCAGGTTGGTTACCGACACGGAGGCCAAGCCCAGAATCAGCATCCTTCGCCGGCGGATATTCCGTATCCCGAACCAGAAGGCGGCCAGCCCGAACCCGAAATCGATCATGGCGTAGAGCCAGGCGCCCGACGAGAGCGCCGCGCCGTACCACTCGACGGTCGGCGGCACCAGCAGCGGGACGATATCGAAGCTCAGGGTCAGAGCGCAGAAGGCTGCCAGGGCCGGTATGAGCGAGGCGGGACGGGAGGAGAGGGTCATCCCCGGGTAGAGTACCGGGGCGCCGCCCGGGCTTCGGGCCGACCGTTACGATCCGGGCGTGGCCGGACGAGTTCCTCCTCCCAGCACCGTCTACACCCGAGTGGAGGGTGTTCAGGCCGCTGCCGATGTCCGTCGCCCGGTCGGTATCGGGGTGGTGGCCCCGTTCGATTTCGTCCTCGACGACGAGCTGTGGGCCTACCTGCCGGAGGGCGTCCGCCTCCATGTGACCCGCACCCCCGCCCGAGAGGGCCCGATCGACGCCGACCTGGCGGCGGCGGTCAGCGAGGAGGGGGCGGTGGGGGAGGCGGCGGCTGCGCTCGCGGCGGCCCGTCCGGCGGTGACCGTCTACGCCTGCACCACCGGCAGCTACATGAGGGGGGCGGCCGGCGAGCGGTCCCTCCGGGATACGATCCGCAAGGCGAGCGGCTCGGAGGCCATCACCACCAGCGGGGCCCTGCTGGAGGCGGCGGCCGCCCTAGACGTTTCCCGCCTGGCCTTGGCCACGCCCCACGACCGCGCTCTGGCCGCCGGTCTGGTCGGCTACCTCGAGGAGGCGGGCATCTCCGCACCGTCGGCCTCCTATCTGGCCCTCGACCGGGATATATCGGAGGCCTCGGTGTCCTCCGTCAGGGAGCTGGCCTGCCGCGCCGACACCGACGAGGCCCAAGCCCTGTTCCTGAGCTGCACCAACCTCTCCACCCTGGAAATGATCCCCGAACTCGAGGAAGAGCTCGGCAAGCCGGTACTGGCCGCCAACCAGGTGTCGATGTGGGCGGCCCTCCGGCGGCTCGGGCGGACCAACCCGGCTATCGGGCATGCCTTGTTCCGGGTCGGCCCGGACAGCCCTTGACCGGTGGGGGAAAATGACCATTCCCGAACGCGAATGGTTCATAGCCGGGTACAACCGGCCCCGCCGTGTACGCGTCACCACATGAATGATCAGGGCTGATCAGGATCGATGCCGAACGGCCATTTCGAGGGGCGGCACTTCGTCGTAGGCGGCCCGGAGGATGCGGGCGCAGTCGTCGCGGTCCATAGGACGGGGGTTCAGGTCCAGCTCTATCCCGATGTGGCCGTAGATGTGGTCGGTGAGCTCGTCTAGATGGCCGGCCCGGACGCCGATGTCTCTGAGGGTGGGCATATCCAGCTCCCCGAGCAGCGAGGTCACGAAACCCACCAGCCGGTCGATGACCTCCTGCTCATCTTCGGCCGGGTCGTCCATCACCGCCTCGGCCAGTCCGGCCAGGCGGACGGCCGAGACCTCCCGGTTGAACTGGAGTATGTAGGGGAGGAACATTCCGACCGACACTCCATGAGGTATGGCGTAGCGCGGACCCACGATCTCGGCGAAGAAGTGTTCTCCTATGCATTCGGCGTTGTTCATCGCCATGCCCATCATCAGGCTGCCGTACGCCATCGCCGAGCGGGCGGCCATGTCACCGCCGTCGCGGTAGGCCGCCAGGAGGTTACGGCCCAGGAGCCTCACCGCCTCCCGCGCCAAGACATCGGTCACCGGGTGCCTGAGGGGCGACAGGTAAGGGCCGATGGCCTGGGCGAGGGCGTCGATGCCGGTGTGGGCGGTGGTGGCGGGCGGCACCGAAGCGGTGAGGTCGGGGTCTACCACAGCCATGTTCGGGACCATGTAAGGCGACCCCACGAACCGCTTGGTGGAGGTTTCCTCGTGGGTGAAGATCGCCGCGTATCCCGTTTCGGATCCGGTGCCGGCGGTGGTGGCGACGGCGGCGAGCGGGGCGTCGGACGGTCCAGGAACCGCGCCGATGCCTTCGTAGTCCTCGATCCGGCCCCCGAACCGGGACAGCACCCGGGCGCTCTTGGCCGAGTCGATGGTGGCGCCCCCGCCGACGGCGACGATGCCGGCCGGGTCGAGATCCGCGGTGTGCTCGCCTAGGGCGTTGACCGCCGAGGCGGTGGGTTCCTCGGGCGGGCGGGCGTAGACCTCGACCATGAGCCCGATCCTTTCCAGAGATTCGACCACCGATCCGGCGACGCCCACCCGGGCCAGCACCTCGTCCGTCACCACCAGTACCGGACGGTCTCCCAGATCGCTGAGCAACCGGACGAAAAGTTCCGGAAAGCGGGCAGCCGCCCCTCTCCCATATAGGATCTGGCCGGGGGCGTCGAACCGGAACAGGGTGTCCGGAAGCATCGCCGCTTCTTCGAGGCTCGGTGTTCTCATATCGACCTTTTCCTGAACAGTTGCTGACCGGAGAATAACGGTCCGGCGGCAGGCCTATCCCACAGATCGGGATGGAGATACATGAGCTGCGCTATAGGAATCAGGTATGGTGTCCTCATGCGTTGCCGAAGCACCGGGGAATTGGGAGGACAAAGGGGGGCGCAGCGTAATCTTCTCCTGGTGTTGCTTGCCTTGCTCTTCGTGACGGCAAGTGCCTGCGGCGGCGAAGATTCAGCCGATTTCGATACCACCGCCCTTCCTATTACCGCCGCGGCCGCTCCCGCTTCGGCGGAAGCCGCTGCCGATAGCGCCGCGGCGCCTGCCGTTACAGCAGCCCCTTCCACCGTTGCCGCGGCCGGCGATTCCGATAGCGCCGCGGCCGCCCTCGCAGCGCCGACCGTGTCTTCGCCCGCCGATCTTGGGCGCGACATCGTCTACCGGGCCACTATTTCGGTAGAGGCGGCCGATGTGGCGGCGGCTACCCGGGAAGCCGCCGCCATCGTGCAGGGTTTGGGAGGGATCGTGTTCGGCCAACAGACCCGAACCACGCCGCAGCCGCGCTCGGAGACCATCTTCAAGGTGCTGCCCGAGGACTTCTCCCTGGCCTTGGAGCGGCTGGCCGGGGTGGGCGAGCTGGTGGATCAGCAGATCAGCGCCGACGATGTTACCGAGCGCGTCGTCAACTTCGAGAGCCGCATCGCCACCGCCGAGGCGAGCGTGCTGCGCCTGCGCAAGTTCCTGGAAGAGGCCGCCAACATCGACAACGTTGCCCTTATCGAGCGGGAACTGATGAATCGGGAGACCGACTTGGAGACGCTTCGAGGTCAGTTGCGCACCTTGCAGGATCAGGTGAACCTGGCCACGATCACCCTGACGATCTACCAGCTGCCCGACCCGCTCGCGGTGATTCCCGAGACGGGGATGACCGTCGAGGCCTGGGTTTCCACCGGCGGCGAGGACCCATGCCTCGGCGTCTGGAACATCGACGTGGAGCGCGACGCCACCGTGCACTTCTGTCTTCAGATAGAGAACACGGGCGAAGTGGCGCTCTCCGGTATGCGGGTGCGTTCCGAAGCCCTGCGTCTCCGCTCCGACGCCCCGAGTCCGAACACGAATTCTTTCGCGCTGGTACAAGGCAGCTTCGAACGGCTCGAACCCGGCCAATTGCTCATCGCCACCCTGTCCGAGGATATAGTCAACGGACGGCTGGCCGGCAGAACATCCAGGAGACTCGAAGTCTCGTTCGATGTCACTGTCACGCCGGTGGACTCCGGCGGCGCCGAATTGGATGATATCTACGGCACTTACCCGGTTTCTGTGTCCGTGGCGGAAGAGGATATGCTGTTTAGCTTCCCCGCCGCTGTTCGCGCAGGTTTCGGCGCGTTGGTCTTCGCAGGGAGGGTTTTGGCTGTAGTTGTCGGTGTGCTGGTCCCGTTCTTGCCCGTCATCGCCCTCATCGTTGCCGCAGTCTGGTGGATCAGCCGCCGGATTCGCCGCACCCCATGGTGGACAGCTGAGGCTTCGGACGATGCCTCGGAAAAGGAGCTCACTTGAAAGGGGGTTCACTCGCCGAGTGGGAGAGGGTGGAGGTCCGCCGCCTTCGGCAGGATCGTCCGACTGAGCGGGTACCGTCCGGCCTTCGGTAGGCTTCCCGCCATGCCCCTGCGCCTCGGCTTCCGCGCCCCGTCCCGGATATGACCCGGCCTGATCGCGCCGCTCCCGACGACTTGGCGGCGGCGGTCGATGAGCTCTGGCCGGTCATGCGGGCCGACCTCGAGGAGCTGGTGAGGATCGATTCGGTGAGCGCCCCCGGGTTCGATCCGGTACGGGTCCGCCGTTGCGCTCAGGCCTCCGCCGTCCAGCTCGAAGCGGCCGGTTTCCACGGTGTGAGGCTGCTCGAGATGGAGGGCGCCCACCCCGCCGTGTACGGGGAGATACCGCCTCCCGCCGCCGGATTGCCCACTGTCCTGCTGTACGCCCATCACGATGTGCAGCCCTCCGGCCCGGAAGAGATGTGGAACACCCCGCCGTTCGAGCCGGTCGAGATCGGAGGGCGGCTCTACGGAAGGGGTTCGGCCGACGACAAGTCCGGCATCGTCATCCACACCGGGGCGGTGCGGGTGCATGGAGGCCGCCCGCCGGTGGGGGTGAAGGTCTTTCTCGAAGGGGAGGAAGAGATCGGCTCTGCCCACCTGGACGGGTTCCTGGCTTCCTACCGCGACCTGCTGGCCGCCGACGCCATCGTGGTAGCCGACGCGGGCAACTGGGATGTCGGCGTCCCCGCCTTCACGACCTCCCTCAGAGGCTTGGTCGACTGCGTGATCGAGGTGCGCACCCTCGAGGCCGGCGTCCACTCGGGCATGTGGGGAGGGGTGTTCCCCGACGCCCTCTCCGCGCTGGTGAAGGCTTTGTCCACCCTGCACGACCGCCGAGGCCGGGTGGCCGTATCCGGCCTGATGCGCGGCGGGCGCCCCCCGGTGGACATCGGGGAGGAAACGGCCCGCCGCCAAGCCGGCGCCCTGGAAGGGGTCGAGACCATCGGCGGAGGATCCATCACCGAGCGGCTCTGGCTGGGGCCCGCCGCCGCCATCCTGGCGATCGACGCCCCTCCGGTGTCCGAGGCCATCAACCAGCTGGTGCCGTCCGCCCGGGCCAAGGTGTCGCTGCGCCTAGCCCCGGAGGACGACCCCGAGCGGGCGATGGAGGCGCTCCT
Source organism: uncultured Acidimicrobiia bacterium (assembly GCA_958295745.1). Lineage (GTDB taxonomy): Bacteria > Actinomycetota > Acidimicrobiia > Spongiisociales > Spongiisociaceae > CATQHD01. The sequence goes on from OY282370.1 coordinate 2,224,877, forward strand.
CGCCCACTTGGAGAAGGCGGTGCCGTGGGGCGCCGGCGTCGAAGTGATCCCTGGAACATCCGCCCATTCCGTTTCCCTCGACACCACTGGGCCCGCCTACGACGCCTTCCGGTTCGGTTTCCGCCAGGCCTACGGGCGCGACCCCATCGACAAGGGGGTCGGAGGCTCGATCCCGTTCGTGAAGGCCTTCTCCGATGCCTTTCCCGCCGCCGACCTGCTCCTGACCGGGGCTTCGGACCCCGCCAGCGGCATACACGGACCCGATGAGAGCCTCGATCTGGGAGAGCTGCGCCGGAGCATCCTGGCCGAAGCGGCGGCTTTGGGGGCCATGGCAGGCTGAGCAACCCCCCGGCCGTGCGGCCCGCGTCTGCGGTCAGACCCCGCCGCGAAACCCGAGTTGCCGCCAGGCTTCGAACAGGACGACGGCCGCGGAGTTGGACAGGTTCAGGCTCCTCCGGTCGGCCCGCATGGGTATCCGCAGCACCTCGGCCACCGCCTCGTGGGACAGCAGCCGGTCGTCGAGGCCCGTGCTCTCGGATCCGAACAGGAAGGCATCGCCCTCCCGATACGCCTCTTCCGCGTATCTTCGGGTTCCCTTGCCGGACAGGGCGAACAGCCGCAGGGGCCGGACCGATTCGAGATAGGCATCGAAGTTGGGGTGTTCGGCGACCTCTGCGTACTCCCGGTAGTCCAGCCCGGCCCTGCGCAGCCGGGCGTCATCCATCGAGAACCCCAACGGGTGGATCAGGTGGAGGGCCGCCCCCGTGTTGGCGCACAGCCGGATGATGTTGCCGGTGTTGGGCGGGATCTCGGGTTGGTGGAGAACGACCTGGAACACGGGGAGGCTGCTCGATCGGTCTGTAGGGAGGCCCTCAGAAGAGCCGCAGGTGGTTGGAGGGGGCGCCCCGCAGATCGTCGTAGTCGACCTCCACGCAGCGGATCCCCCGGGCGCCGGCCAGCACCTTCGCCTGCTGGGTGATGGCCGTCGCCGCCAGGATCCCCCGCAGCGGATGGAGCCGGGAATCGTGGCTCAATCGCTCCAGGTAGCGGGTGAGCTGCTCCACCCCGTCGATCTCGCCCATCCGCTTGATCTCCACGGCCACGGTGTCCCCGCCGGGCGACCGGCACAGCAGATCCACCGGGCCGATGTCGGTGGGGTATTCCCGGCGGACCAATTCCAGGCCGTCCTCCAGGACCTGCGGTTTGGCGGCCAACAGCTCCTGCAGATGGGCCTCCACACCGTCCTTCTCCAAGCCGGGATCGACCCCCATTTCGAACTCCATATCGGAGATCGACTCCTCGATATGGATGGCTAGTTCCTCTCCCTTAGGGTTGGTGATTAGCCAGCGGTCGTCCTCTTCGACCAGGGTGTTGGGGGCGTTCATCCAGTTCAACGGTTTGTAGGCGCCGCCGTCGGCATGGATCGCCACGCATCCGTCGGCCTTGACCATGACCAGCCGAACGGCGGACGGAAGATGGGCGGTGAGACGACCTCGATAGTCGACCGAACATCGTGCGATAACCAGACGCATATCAGACGAGGATACCGCCGCCGGGTCAACAGCCGGTTTCATCGAATCGACGGGCCTGCCGCCGGTCCCCGAGGGGTTCTCAGGGAGTTTTCATGCGGTTCTCAGGGAACTCACAGGTTGGAGATGAAAGATGCTCACGACATGACCGGACAGATCGAAAGGGAAGGGACAATGAGCAAGATCAGCATCCGGGCATCCGCCGTAACGGTCGCCCGGCGGGGAGGGCGCAGATTTCTGCCGTCCCGTCGTCCGATACCGCATAATTCGGGGTTGCCTCTAAGCTCGGAGGCCGTAACGGGGCGGCCCGCCGATGCCGTCACCGATCCCTTCCGAAAGGATATGCCAATGACCGATGCGGCGGCCCGCGCGGAGGGCGTCACCAAAGTGTACGGATGGGGCGACACCCGTGTGACCGCCCTCGATCAGGTTACGGTGTCCTTCCACCGGGGGGAGTTCACCGCCGTGATGGGGCCTTCCGGGTCCGGCAAGTCGACCCTCATGCATTGCATGGCCGGCCTCGACGAGGTGACCGAAGGGGCCGTCTTCATCGGCGACCAGAACCTCTCCACCCTGAGCGACCGGCGGCTGACCAAGCTGCGCCGCGAGCGGGTGGGTTTCATCTTCCAGACCTTCAACCTGGTTCCCACCCTGACCGCCAAGGAGAACATCACCCTCCCCCTCGACCTGGCCGGACGGAAAGAAAACGGGGAATGGTTCACCCGGCTGGTGGAGACCCTCGGGATAGCCGACCGGCTCAGCCACCGGCCCAAGGAGATGTCGGGCGGTCAACAGCAACGGGTGGCGGCTGCCCGGGCGCTGTTCTCCCGCCCCGATCTGATCTTCGCGGACGAGCCCACCGGGAACCTCGACTCGACCGCCAGCGCCGAGCTGCTCGAGTTCCTGCAGAACGCGGTGAAAGAACACGGCCAGACCATCGTGATGGTCACCCATGACCCGGTGGCGGCCAGCTATTCGGACCGGATCGTGTTCCTGGCCGACGGGCGGGTGGTGGACACCATGGGTGACCCCACCCCGGCCCGGGTGTTGGACCGCATCAAGGAACTGGAGGGCTAGAGATGCTGAGGATCTCACTAAAGGGCGTGTGGGCCTACAAGATACGCTTGGCCCTCACCGCCCTGGCCATCATCCTCGGGGTCGGGTTGATCAGCGGGGTCTACGTATACACCGACACCATAAGCAAGGCTTTCGACGATATCTTCACCAATGCCTTCTCGGGCATCGACATCGTGGTCGGCACCGAATCCGAATTGAGCTTCGGGGAGGGCTCCTTCCTGGACGAGGCCGAGGTGGCGTCTATCGAAGAGGTCGAGGGGGTCGAGCAGGTCTTCCCGTCCATCCAGGGCACGGGCGTTACCCTCATCGACGCGGAGGGGGAGGTGATGGGGACCGGGTTAGGACCCCCCACCTTCGTGGCCAACATCTCCCCGCCCGCCGAAGGCGCAGCCGAGACCGGCGGTTTCACGATCGAAGGCGCCTACCCACAGGGTGAAGGCGAGGTGGTCTTCGACCGGGATACGATAGAGCAGGGCGGTTTCGAGGTCGGAGGGCCGGTAACAGTCATCTCGGACCGGGCAGGCCGCCTGGATATGACCCTGACCGGCGTCGCCGAATTCTCCGGAGGCGATCTGGGAGGAACCAAGTGGGTATTGTTCGACCTTCCCACCGCCCAGTCGGTTCTCCAGCGGCCCGGCCAGCTGTCGGGGGCTTCCGTGCAGGTCACGCCGGGGACCTCCGTGGACGAGGTCATAGCCCGCATCGACGCCCAGCTGCCCGACCACGCCACCGTGGTGTCCGGTCAGAACACCGCCGAAGAGCAGGCCGCCGAGCTCCAGAGCAGCCTCTCGGCCTTCACCGTTTTCCTGTCGGTGTTCGGGTGGGTGGCCCTGTTCGTGGGCGCCTTCCTGATCTACAACACCTTCCGCATTGTGGTGGGGCAGCGGACCAGGGAGCTGGCGCTGCTGCGGGCGCTGGGGGCCGGACGGCGCCAGGTGAGGTGGATCATGCTGATCGAGGCGTCTGTCATCGGCCTGATCGGCGCCCTGCTCGGAATCGGATTCGGGGTCCTGATAGCGCTCCTCCTCCAGCTGGCCCTGCCGCTGATAGGTCTGGATCTGCCCACCGCCGCGCTGGTGATCCAGCCGCGCACCGTGATCGTAGGGCTGGCGGCGGGCCTGGGCATCACGCTCGTGTCGGCGCTCGTCCCCGCCTACCGCGCCTCCAAGATCGCGGTGATGGCCGCCCTCCGGGAGGACGCCGCTTCCCCGCCCCGCCCCGGCTATCTGCGCCGCGTCCTGACGGGGTCGGGCGTGCTGGCGCTGGGCGTGGCTGCGCTCGTCTTCGGCCTCTACGGGGACACCGGTTCCGGCCCCGGCCCGTTGGTCTACGTCGGGGCCGGGGTGGCGGTGATCTTCATGGCTATCTTCGTGTTGAGCCCCTTGGCGGCCGGGCCCATAACCAGCCTCCTGGGGTGGATGTTCGAGCGGCCCATGGGCGCATCGGGCAGGCTGGCTCGGCGCAACGCCATGCGAAGCCCCCGCCGCACGGCGGCCACCGCCGCGGCGGTGATGATCAGCATCACCCTGGTCGCCCTAGCTTCGACCCTCACCGGCTCCATCCGGGGGACCATCAACGAGGTGCTGTCCAGCGGGGTCGACGCCGAGGTGGTCGTACAGCCGGCCAACTCCCAGGGCGGGTTTGCCGAGGGAGGGTTCCCGACCGAGGTGGCCGAGCGCATAGGCGGGGTGGACCAGGTCGCCGACCTCACCCGGCGGAAGAACGGTTGGGGGTTGATCGTCGGCGAGACGGTCGACCAGTCCGGCGCCGTCACCTATGACACCACCGAGACCCTCATCGTCGGCGCCGAGCCGAACCTGGCCGAGTTCCTCCCGCCGGACACCTTCCAGGGGTCGCTCGTCCCCGGACCCGGCGAGGTGATCATGGAGGAGACGGTCGCCGAGAACAACGGCTTCGGGTTGGGCGACACCGTCACGCTGCGGTTCCAACAGACCGGGGAGCAGACCTTCACCCTGGTGGGGACGGCCGACGGCCAGGCATGGACCGGCCTGGTCGCCATACCTGCGCCCGATTGGACGGCCAACTTCGGCCTCGACCTAGATTCTCAGATCGACGTGAAAGCGGTGCCCGGAGTCTCCGCCGACGAGCTCAAGGCCGCCATCGAGCCGTTGCTGACGGATCTGCCGAGCGTGGCCGTTCTTACCCTCGAAGAGGTGCAGAGCGGCGCCGAGGCGCAGCTGAATGGACTGCTCAACCTGATCCTGGCCCTGCTGGCGCTGACCGTGCTGATCGGGATGCTGGGCGTCACCAACACCATGGCCCTTTCGGTGTTCGAACGCACCCGCGAGATCGGGTTGCTGCGGGCGGTCGGGTTGGGCCGCCGGGCCACCCGCTGGATGGTGCGGGCCGAGGCCTCGGTCGTCTCGGTGTTCGGCGCCCTGATGGGGGTCGGGCTGGGGATATTCTTCGGCTGGGTGCTGATCAGGGCGCTGTCCGACGTGGGTTTCACGACCTTCGTGATCCCCTGGCTGCCCTCTTCGGCGTCGGTGGCGGGAGTGTTGGGCAGCCTGGTCTTCTGGCTGGCGGCGACCGGCCTGCTAGGGATCGTCTTCGCCGTCTATCCGGCCCGGCGGGCCGCCAGGCTCAACATCATCGAGGCCATCTCCCACCTCTGACGACGCGCCGCCGCGGACGCTGAACGACCGGATTACTTCGGGGTGTCCGCGGCCGGCGCCGGTCGTTTGGTGGGCAGCCGGAGGATGTAGACGGCCAGGCCGATCGCCAGCCCCACCAGCAACGCCCGAATCGGTGCGGCGTCCACCGCGAAGACGACCGTTACCGTGAAGGTCATCGCGATGGCGGTGACGGCGGTGATCTTGAGCCGGACCGTGAACCCCCGCCCGGCCCGCCAGTCCTGGACGATGGGGCCGAAGACCCGGTGTTCGGACAGCCAACTATCGAACCGCGCCGAGGAAATCGAGAACAGGAAGGCGGCCAACAGGATCGGCCCCGTGGTGGGAACGAGGGGGAGGGCGACGCCGATGAACCCTATTCCCACGAAAATCCAACCGAGCCCTATCAGCAATATCCGCAAGGCGCGTTGTTCGACCAACCTGGACACATATCTGACGGTAACCATCGCGGGTGGCAACATGCAGTCGGAAACGAAGAGGGCCGCGCCTTCCGCGCCTCCTGATCCGATCATTTTCGCGCTGTCTCACCGCATTGGTAACCTCACCGCATGACAGACGCCCGGAAGAACTGGATCGCCTCCGATCGGTTCATCCCCACTAAATTCGTCCGCCCTGCCCTGCGCCTGACGCGGATATCGGCCGCCTCGGGGATTGTGCTGGTGGCCGCCGCGGTCTTAGCCATGCTGTGGGCGAACCTTCCGGTATTCGGCGATACTTATCTGGATTTCTGGCAGGAAACCGATCTGAAGCTGTTGATCGGCCCCGTCCACTTCGAAGAAAGTCTCAAAGACCTGGTCAACGACGGGCTCATGACCGTCTTCTTCTTCGTCATGGGCCTCGAGATCAAGCGGGCGCTGGTCATGGGCGAGCTGCGAGACCCCCGCAAGGCGGTTCTGCCCGTGGTGGCCGCCTTGGGAGGCATGGTCCTGCCTGCGCTCATCTTCGCCGGGTTCAACTCCGGCGATCCGGCCCTTCTGCGGGGGTGGGGGATTCCGATGGCAACCGACATAGCCTTCTCGCTCGGCATACTCACCCTGCTGGGCACCCGGGCGCCTGTTGGTACACGGCTTTTCCTGCTAGCGGTAGCCATCGTCGACGACATCGGCGCTCTCCTGGTGATCGCCATCTTCTATACGGCCGAGCTCCATTTCGGGTATCTGGCTTTGGGTCTGGGCGCGCTGGCGGTGTGCGGCGCCGCTACCAAGGCCAACATCCGCTCCCACCTCTTCTACCTGCCCTTGGCGGTGGTGGCGTGGTACGGCTTCCTCGAATCAGGGGTCCACGCCACCATCGCCGGGGTCATCCTCGCCTTCATCGTCCCCGCCCGCCCTCTCTACGAAGCAAATGAGTTCGACCGCGCCGCCCAGCGGACCATCGAGCGGCTCAGGGACATCGAGCGGCTCACCATCCCGCCCAAGGGGGTAGATCCGGCAGTGTGGCTGCAGACCATCGAGCGCCTCCGTTCCATCGAGCAGGTTTTCCCTCCTGAAGATCCCAGCTTCCAGGAAAAGGTCGAGCACCAGGCCAGGCTGATGACCGACATCGCCAGGGAGTCGATCGCTCCACTTTCCCGTCTGGAGCATCTTCTCTACAACTGGAGCGCCTTCCTCATACTCCCCATATTCGCCTTGGCCAACGCCGGGGTTCGGCTGGCCGGAATAGACCCCGTGGAGGCAGCCTCCTCCAGTATCACGCTCGGTGTGATCGCGGGTCTGGTGGCCGGGAAGTCGATCGGGGTGGCCGGGTTCTCCTGGCTGGTGGTCAAGCTCCGTCTGGCCCGCCTGCCCAGCGGGGTCGGTTGGCGTCACATGACCGGCACCGCCATGCTGGCCGGAGTCGGCTTCACCGTTGCCTTGTTCATCGCCGAGCTGGCCTATGTCCACGCTGTTCAGCCGATCTCTTCCCCCCTCGACTTGGCCAAGATAGGTGTCTTCGTCGGGTCCATCCTGGCCGGCGTGTTGGGCTATGTGATTCTGCGAACGGCGCCGTCCGGACGGTCCTCCGCGCCGCAGGATGTATCCACCGACTGAACATGACTTTCTACGACGCGGTGGTCGTAGGGTCGGGACCCAACGGTCTGGCGGCGGCGGTGGTGCTGGCCGAGCACGGACGCCGGGTCTTGGTATTGGAAGGCCGTGAAACCATCGGCGGGGGCACCCGCACTGAAGAGCTCACCCTGCCCGGCTTCCGCCATGACGTTTGCTCGGCCTTCCACCCCTTGGGGGCGGCTTCACCGTTGTTCGGCAGGCTCCCGATGGAGCGGCTCGGCGTCCGATGGATAGTCCCCGACATCCAGGTTGCTCATCCGCTCGACGATGGCCGGGCAGCGGCGTTGCGGCGGTCGCTCGACGCGACCTGCGCCCGCCTCGGCCCGGACGGCGACGTCTGGCGCCGCGCCGTCGGCAGGGTTGTCGAAGGTTGGGACGGTCTGGCCTATGCCTTGATGAAACCCCTGCTCACCAGGCCGTTTCCGTCGATCGCCCTCGCCCCCGGTCTGCTGCCCGCCTCGGTATTCGCCAAGCGGTTCCGTTCCGAGCCCGCCCGGGCCCTGTTCGCCGGTCTGGCCGCCCACGGGATGCGCCCGATGGGGGCGCCGGCGACGGCTGCGTTCGGTATCGTGCTGGGCGCTCTGGCCCATGTGGGAGGGTGGCCGCCGGCGGAGGGCGGGTCGTCGGCCATCTCCGAGGCGCTGGCCGTCCACCTGGAGTCGCTGGGCGGCGCGGTGAGGACGGGTCATCGGGTACGGCGGCCCGGTGATCTGCCGCCCAGCCGGGTGGTCCTGTTCGACACCCATCCGGCGGCTCTGTCGGATGTATACGGCGACCGGTTGCCTTCATCCGCCAGACGCCGGATCACCCGTTACCGTCGGGGTGCGGCCGCCTACAAGATCGACTACGCGCTGGATGGTCCGATCCCCTGGTCCGCTCCGGAATGCACCCGGGCCGGGGTGGTCCATGTCGGCGGCGCCTACCGCGAGGTGGCCGACGCTGCTCTGGCGGTCGAAGCCGGCGCCGCTCCCGAACGGCCATTCGTATTGGTCGGCCAGCAGAGCCTCTTCGACCCGACCAGGGCCCCGGCCGGGAAGCACACCGCCTGGACCTACACCCATGTCCCCGCCGGATTCCGAGGGCCGATGCAGGACCGGATAGAGGCGCAGATCGAGCGTTTCGCCCCCGGATTCCGGGACCTGGTGCTGGCCTCCCGCGTCACCTCCCCGCCGGATTTCGAGGCCTACAACCCCAACTACCCAGGAGGGGACATCGGCGCCGGCGCCCACACCCTCCGCCGGATGCTGGGCCGCCCCGGCCCGTTACTGAACCCCTACCGCACCGGGATTCCGGGGGTGTACCTGTGCTCGGCCGCCGCGCCGCCCGGCCCCGGCGTCCACGGAATGTGCGGCGCAGGCGCCGCCGCGGCCGTCCTGCGGGACAGCTTCGATCCGATGTGACCTCTACACAACCTCTTCGAACAGGTTGATGTAGTCCCGGTATACGAAGCGGCGGTTGCGTTTTTGGCCGGTGACCTCGTGGAGAATGCCGTGCCCTACCAACCGGGCAACCAAATTGTTGGCGGCTGCAAATGTCGTACCGATGATTCCTCGGATATCGTCCACCGAAACGTAAGGGCGCCGGTAGAGGCTCTCGAGAACCCGCATGCCGTTGGCGGTGGAACGGCCCAGATGGTCTGTAAGGATCTTCCGGTGGTCTTCCCTCGATGTGAGGATCTTACGGGCGGTGTCCGCGGCCTGTAAGCTGACCTCTCTTACGCCCCTGAGGAAAAAGGTCAGCCATTCCTCCCAGGAACCGCGGTCTCGGACGGATTGCAGACGGTCGTAGTACTCCTGATGGTGTTGTTTGAAGAAATGCGAGAGGTAGAGAACGGGCTTCTGCAGTGCCCCCTGTTCGCAGAGCATGAAGGTTATGAGCAGGCGGCCCAGCCGACCGTTGCCGTCCACGAAGGGATGGATCGTCTCGAACTGTGAGTGGGCCAGCCCCACCCTGATCAACAGCGGCAACGGCGATCCGTCATGTATGAACCGCTCCAACCGGCTCAACGCATCAGAAACCTCATGGGGAGGAGGGGGAACGAAGACGGCGTCGGACAGTGGGGTGCCCGCAGTCCCGATCCAGTTCTGCGTCGTCCGCAGCTCTCCCGGTGTCTTGTCGCGCCCGCGAGCGCCCACCAGCAGCTCGGCATGGATTTCCCGGAGGAGTCGGACGGACAGAGGCAGATCCTCCAAGCGCCGGAGGCCATGGTTCATGGCGCGAACGTAGTTGAACACCTCGTCGACGTCTTGCGGCCGGCCGGGCAGGAACACATCGGCTTCGGCGGCGAGCACATCATGCAGCGAGCTCTGGGTGCCTTCGATCTGGCTGGAGAGTACGGCCTCTTTGCGGACATACATAGCAATGAATAGGTCGGGGTAGGGCAGGGTGGTGATGGAACCGTCGAGCCGTCCGAGGGCGCGGTCGGCCTCCGAAAGCACATTCTGAAGCTCGCCTCGAAGTTCGATCGGCGGCTTCGGCGGCAAGGGTTCGGGGATGAAAGCCCTGTAGCCGCCGGGTTGGCTGACGTACCTGCCTGCCCTGTTCTGCCTCTGTGTCTCCGACACCGTCGGTTGCTGCCCTTTCCAGTAGTGGCCTTATATTCAACGGTGTATGCACTATAGCCCGGTGAGGGGGTTCTTGTTATGGGCTGTGTGCTGTATGGGCGGTGAGGGGGTTCTTGTTATGGGCTGTGTGTAGTATGGGCGGTGAGGGGGTTCTTGTTATGGGCTGTGTGTAGTATGGGCGGTGAGGGGGTTCTTGTTATGGGCTGTGTGTAGTATGGGCGGTGAGGGGGTTCTTGTTATGGGCTGTGTGCTGTATGGGCGGTGTGGGGGTCGGCAACTCAGCGGACCTGTCCGTTGCTTGCCACCGGCGTGCGCGCTTTCAGATAGGCGGCCAGGTGATCCACCAGATCGCGGGCGTCGTCTTCGGCGCCGTGGATGAAGCTCGACTTGCGTCTGCGGAGGAAGTTCAGCCCGATCCTGTACATGCCCGGCGAGCCGGTCACCACCCCGCCCTCGTGGCGCAGCCGGCCCCTGTGGTCCAGCACCGGGACGTCCAGCCACGAGTAGTCCGGCCGGTAGCCGGTGGCCCATAGGACCGTCCGTACCTCGCCCCCTTCCAGGTCGAGGCTCAACGGCGGCGACTTCTCGACACGGGTGGGTTCGAACCGGTGCGGGGGGTCGAACTCGTTGTCGAGACCGTTCTCGGCGACCCACTCGTCGATGGTGGTGAGGAGGCGGTTCATCTTCAGGTCGGCGCGTTTGCACTTGTTGTGGAGCCCTCCGGACATCTGGGCCTTCCCGTCCCGGATGCCTGCCAGCCGGCCCACCATCCTCACCCCCATGTCTGTCAGGAAGTTGAGGTCGAGCGTCTTGCGCTCAGGCGTGCCGACCAGCTGAGGGGAAGGAACCCGGCGGGCCCGAATTATGTCGTCCACCTCGTCGAAGCGCTCGTTGCTGACCCCGACCATATCCATCCACCAGTGGATGTCCTTGCCCCGGTACACCCGGGGCAAGCGGACATGTTCCCCTACCGAAACGGTCACCGGGCGCCCCGAACGATGGATCTCCTCGGCGATCTGGATGCCGGTGGCCGAGACCCCCACCACCAGCACCGCCCCTTCCCGGAGATCCGAGGGACGGCGGTAGTCGAGCGAGGTCACCGAGTCGACCGAAGTGGGGAGGGCCGCGGCGATGGGCGGCACCTTGGGCAGGTTGAACCCGCCGGAGGCCAGCACCACCGACCGGCACAGCCAGTCGCCGCGGTCCGTCACCACCTCGTAGTCCTCGCCGTCCTTGCGCACCGAGAGAACGGTGGTGAGCGTCTCGAGGGGCGGGTCCAGCAACCGGGCGTACCGGTCTATGAAATCGACCACTTCGGGCATGGTCATGTAACCGTCCGGGTCCTTCCCGTCGTAGGGGAGGCCGGGCAGGCCGGTTTTCCAGTTGGGCGTGAGCAGGCGCAGGGAGTCCCAGCGTTCCGTACGCCACGAGTTGGCCACCTCGCCGCGTTCGAGCACTACGTGGTCGATCGAGCGTGCGGAGAGGAAGTGGCTGACGGCTAGGCCGCTGTGCCCGGCGCCGATTACGACAGTGGTGGTGCGCACCCGGATTCCCCGATCTGTCAGCTGACGCTGACGGATACGTTGGTGGGGTTGGTCATGATGTCGAAGACCGCCGAGATCTTCTGCGACTGGGCGACCAATGCTTCGAGGTCCGCTTGGCCGGCACCGTCTGCGTCGATCTCGTAGTTGACCCGAACATCGTTGAACCCGTTGCGGACATCGGGGTCCGCTCCGAGGATGCCGCCGATGTTCATGTCTGCTTCCAACGTAGCCTTTACCGACCTCAGCTTGATCTCCCGGTTCTCGGCCACCGCGGCCACGCCGGCGGTCAAGCAGCTCGCCAGGCCGGCCAGCACGATCTCCACCGGGGTGGCGGCGTTGTCCTTGGCGTTGAACTCCAGAGGATGGTCAGCCTCGAACTCGTAGTTCGACTTGTGGGCGCGCTCCTCACCCAGGCCGAAGTAGCCGTCGATCCTCGTCCTGCTGTGCGTTCCGTGGACCCACTCGTTCGAAGCCCTCCACGTGTAGTCGCCGGCTGCCGGCGCATCTCCGACCACTCCCCGAGCGAACAGCAAGTGTGCCGTGTCGACTCCGTTGATCTCACCTTTACTCATGGTTCTCCCTTTGTCTTTGTGTTGGTTGGATGACTTGTGACTGTTATCCGATCTTCATCTTGGAGGCCGGTTCTCCGGCTGTAGAGCCTTCACGTTCGAGCCGGGACCGGTCCTCGGTAGATTCGATCGAACGCCGCGGCCAGAAGGGCCTTCGGTGGCTCCCGGGTGGTGGCGTTCGCTACGGGCGGCTAGCGGGGCCGCCCGGGTGGACCACCCGGGAGCCCGGACAACACATGTCCCCGCGTCGGACGGATGGCAAAAGGTGCGGGGTGTTCATGATGACGGTCTCCTTCTCGCTCTCCACGCGCTCCTCGAGCGCCGTGAGCGGAATAACCCGCCTCGGCAGACTCATCGATCAGGCATTGGCACCGCTCTGGTCGGTTGCCGCGGCTTCACAGGGCCTGTCCCTCCACCGCTCTGGATGAGCGCGTTATGTCGCCGACATTAGAACACAGATATCCACGAATGTCAAGGCAAGCGCCCGGCGGCGGTTTGCTCACCGGCTGGCCGGCCCATGCCAAGAGCGGTCGGATCTCTCCGGAGATGCTTCCTATTCGATCCAGCGGTGGGGGCGGCGGCGGATCCCGCCGAACCCGAGCCGTTCGCAAAGGGCGGTGAACCGGGCCCGGCGGGCGCCCCGCCATTCGAGGTCGTCGAGCGTCTCGGCCAGCGGCGCGTCGCGGCGCAGGGTGGTGAGCGTCCGGTACAGCAGCGCCTCCGGGCGGGCCGCCTCCAGGTTGGCCGAGAGGCGGGCCGCCCCCCGCACCGCAACATCCCAGAGCCGGGCCGAGCCGGGGATGCGCTCGATGCGCACATACCTGGCTAGCACCGCGGCGGTGGACTTGGCCCCCCAGCCGGTTATCCCTGGTATACCGTCGGCGGCGTCCCCGACCAGGGCCAGGTAGTCGGGGATGGAGGCCGGGAGGACCCCGAACTTCTCGACCACCGCCGCCTCGTCGAACAACTTGCGTTGCCGTCGGTTGTAGGTAACCACCCGGTCGCTGATCACGCACTGCATGAGGTCCTTGTCCGGGCTGAGGATCACCACTCTTGCGGTATCGTCGGACCATCGGAGGGCGGCGGTGGCCAGGGCGTCGTCCGCCTCGAACTCGCGCATCGCCCACACCGTCACCCCGAGGGCTTCCAGCGCCTCCTCGGCCAGCGGGAACTGGTTCAACAGCTCCGGCTCTATCCCTTCGCCGGTCTTGTAGCCGTCGAACAGCTCGTTGCGGAACGACTCGATGATCTGATCGGTGGCCGCCGCCACATGGGTTACCCCGTCCTCCCTGAGCAGGCGGAGGGTTGTTTCGATTATGCCGTAGACTGCGCCCACTTCCATACCGTCGGGCGCCCTGCGCTTGGGGAAACCGAAGTAGGCTCGGAAGAGCTCGTAGGTAGCATCGAGCAGGTGGAGATTCACGTGGACGATTCTAGAGAAGACAACAGACCCGAGGCTTTCTGGGAGCAGCTGTCCACCGGGTTCGCAGAACTCGGTGATCTGATGCGCTCCGGCCTCACCGACCTCCAAGACCGGGACGGCCCCGCCAGGGAGGAGCTTCGCCAGGCTTGGGGCGACTTCGCGTCCGCTTCCCAACGCTTGGGCCTGGCTCTGGCCGCGACCGTTCGCGACCCCGAGTTACGGACCGGGGCCAAGCAGGCCTTCGGATCCATCGTCGATGTGGTCGGAACGACGGTCCGGAACGCCGCCGCCCGCACCCGGCAGGATCTCGAGAAGGATCATGGGTCAGAGGACGGGGAAGCCGCCGCCGACCGAGCCGTCTGAGGCGATCGGATGAGCGGGCCGATCGTTTCCTGTGCTTGGTTGGCCGAGCGGCTGGGCGATCCGGGGATCCGGGTGGCGGACACCAGATGGTTCCTCGGGCAACCGGGGGAAGGCCGTCTGCGGTACGCGGAGGGTCACATACCGGGTGCGGTATTCCTCGATCTCGACGAGGACTTGGCCGGGCCGGTCGGGCCGGGCCGGCACCCGCTTCCTGACCCGGCGGTTTTCGCGTCCACACTGGCCAGCAACGGGATCGGCAACCGCCATCACGTCGTGGCCTATGACCAAGGTCCCGGTTCTATAGCGGCCCGGCTCTGGTGGATGCTGCGCAGCTTTGGACACGAGCAGGTCAGCGTGCTGGACGGGGGTTTCCATCATTGGATCGGGTCGGGCTTGCCCGCGGAGGCAGGTCCGGAGCGGGCCGCCGCCCCCGCCGTGTTCGAGGTGCGGGCCGACGCCACCCACACCATCGACCGCGACTCGCTCCGAGCCCGGCTGGGCGCCGTCCAGGTAATCGACGCCCGCCCGCCGGCCCGTTACCGCGGGGAGGACGAATCGGTGGATCCCGTCGCAGGACATATACCAACCTCGATCTCGGCCCCCACCGACGGGAACGTCCGGGCGGACGGAACCTTCAAGACGCCCGAGGATCTGGCGGCCCGCTTCGCCGGTCTGGGCATCGATCCCGCCGCGCCGGTGGTCAGCTCGTGCGGGAGCGGGGTGACGGCCTGCCACAACATCCTGGCCCTGCACTTGGCGGGTTTCCCCGAAGCAATCCTCTATCCCGGCTCATGGTCGGACTGGTCGTCGTCAGGCTTCCCCGCCGCTGTGGGCCCCCGGCCCGGCCCTTCCCCGGGATAGTATCCGTGCTCATACCTTACGAGCTGCGAGGAGGTTCGTTCAGTGCCGAAGCCCGCTCGCATCATGAGCAGCCGAGAGTTCAACCAGGGCACAGGTGACGCCAAACGGGCTGCCCGCAACGGCCCGGTCTACATCACGGATCGCGGTAGGCCTTCCCATGTGCTGGTGAGTTACGACCATTACCGGCAGCTCGTCGACGACGAGCCCACCCTCGTCGACATGCTCTGCAGCACGCCCGGCGTCGGCGGCGTCGAGCTCGAGATCCCCGTTCTCGACGACCGCGCGCGACCTGTCTCTCTGGATGGATAGTTCCAAGGGTCAGGCGCTTCCACCGACTCGACGTCTTCGACCCGTGGAATCAGTCGTGACGGATATCCGCGATGTGGGGAATGATTCGGCGGGGCTTGGGAAGTCCGCCTCGGCTCACCAAACGGCGACGCCCGCCTGCCTGAGCTCGGACGCCGCCTTCTCGCCGTCGCCCGGTTCCAAATCGACGGCCAGGGTGGCGTTCAGAAGGACGGTGGTCTCGAAGCCGTTCGCCGCCGCGTCTAGGGCGGTGTCCTTCACGCAGTAATCGAGAGCCAGCCCCACCACCACCACCCGGCTGCATCCGGCCTCGCGGAGCATGGATGCCAGAGGAGTGGGGATCGTCTTGCCGGAGACCGGGTCCCGCATCGTGAAGCCGGAGTATCCGTCCTCGCCGTTGGCCCCCTTGCGCACGCTCGGGCCGTCCACCAGCAGGTCCGTATGGAACTCGGCTCCTCGGGTGCCCGCCACGCAGTGCACCGGCCATATCCCGCCGTCGACGGCGAAGTGGGGGGTGCGTTCGGGGTGCCAGTCCTGGGTGTAGAAGACGCCGGCCCCCGCCGCCGCGGCCTTCCTGACCTCGCGGTTGACGGCCGGCACCACCCGGGTGTCGCCCCCCTTCACGTACAGGCTGCCGCCGGGGTCGGCGAAGTCGTTCTGGACGTCTACCACCACCAAGGCCGTTTCCCGGTCGTATTCTGTCATGTTCACAGCGTAGTAGTTGTGTGGTTCGGGTAGTGTTACGGCCGTGCTCACCGAGGGCATCCTCTTCACCGACCGTTACCAGCTGACCATGACTCAGCTCTACCACAGGTATGGGCTGGCCGAACGGACCGCCCAGTTCGATTACACCTTCCGCTCCTACCCGGACTACGGCAGCCATCAGGCGGGATACTGCATCACGGCCGGGCTGGGTCCCTTGCTCGACTGGATGGGCCGGACCTGGTTCGGCCCCGAGGAGCGGGAGGCCCTGCGCGCGGTAAGGACCAGCACCGGAGACCGGCTGTTCGAGGAATCGTTCATCGACTGGCTCAGGGAATCGGACGGCTTCGGGGCCGCGTCCATCTGGGCGGTTCCCGAGGGGAGGGTGGTGCATCCCAAGACCCCGATCCTGACCGTCGAGGCGCCCCTCGCCGTCGCCCAGCTCTTGGAGACGCCCCTGCTCAACCGGCTCAACTACGCCACCCTCATCGCCACCAAGACCTCTCGGGTGATCGAGGCGGCCGGAGGCGCGGCGGTGCTCGAGTTCGGTATGCGCCGGGCGCCGGACGCGGCCGCCAACGTCGCGACCCGCTCAGCCCTGATCGGCGGCGCGGCCGGCTCCTCCAACTTCGCCGCCTCCCATCGCCTCGGATTCGATTCGAAAGGGACGCACGCCCATTCCATGGTACAGGTGTTCATGGCCGACGCCGGGAGCGAGCTGGATGCGTTCCGCGCCTACGCCGAGGTGTACCCCGATGATTGCCTGCTGCTGGTCGACACCATCGATACCCTGGAATCCGGCATCCCCAACGCCATCACCGTCTTCGAGGAGCTGCGCCGCCGCGGACACCGGCCGGTCGGGGTGCGGCTCGACTCCGGCGACCTGGCCCACCTAGCCGTCAGGTCGGCCGCCCTGCTCGATGAGGCCGGTTTCGAGGACGCGTCGATCGTCCTGTCCTCGGAACTGGACGAGCTGACCATCTGGCAGATCCGCAACCAGATACTCGAGGAGGCCGGCGGCTACGGCGTGGACGCGGATCGGCTCCTCGGCCGGCTGGTGTACGGAGTGGGGACCCGCCTGGCCACCTCCCACGGTTACCCGAGCCCGGACGGGGTCTTCAAGCTGGTGGCCCTCGAGTCGCCGGACGGTGGTTGGCGGCCGGCGATCAAGATCTCCGAGACGCCCGCCAAGGTGCCCGACCCCGGGCGCAAGCGGCTCTGGCGGGTCTACGACCGCCGGGGCACGGCCACCGCCGACCTCATCACCCTCGACGACCACGACCCGGCCGGCCGGCCCATCCGCCTAGTGCACCCAAGCTACCCCGAGGTGCGGCGGATGCTCACCGCCCATCAGGTGTCGGAGGTGGAGCCGATCCGGGTGCAGGTGATGGACGGAGGTCGGAGGACATCGGCTGGCGCGGGTGACATAGAGGCGGCCCGGGCCCGCCGCGCCCGCGATCTGGCCCGGCTCGACCCCGGCGTGCGCCGCCTGGTGAACCCCCACACCTACCATGTGTCCCTGAGCCCGGAACTGTCCGACCTCAAACAGGACCTGATCGCCGGTTTCAAGGGACCTTAAAGCAGATCTATAGGAGAGGAATATCCCATGAATGCTCTTGATCCCATTGATGCTACTCGGAAGACAGGTAAAGAGAATTTCCGTTCCGGAGGGGAGGATATTTCGATTGGATTGAAAGAATTTTGGAGTTGGTCTTACTCCGATCTGTTGAACAATGTATCTCGCGGGGTGCTCGCCGAGTTTCTGGTCGCGCATGCCTTGGGTGTAGTTAAGGGTAATACTCGCAAGGAATGGCATCCTGTAGATCTCGAAAGTAAAACGGGTATCAAAATCGAAGTAAAGAGTGCAGCTTATATTCAGTCTTGGAAGCAAAAAACTTTCTCCCGGATTGAATTCGGCATTGCGCCAACTTTGGGATGGGATGGGCAAACCAATAAATGGTCTAGTGAGAAGAAACGACATTCTGACGTCTATGTTTTTTGTCTGCTTGGGGAAAAGATCAAAGATAAAATACCAGACCCGAGCGATATAGATCAGTGGAAGTTCTATGTAATCAGTACACGCAAGTTGTGCGAAGAACAGGGTGAACAAAAGAGGATATCATTGAATATGCTGAAGGAACTAAAACCAGCGAAAGTAACATTTGATGGATTAAAGGATGCTGTGGAGAGAGCAGGGGAGGAAGGTTCATCGTCCGGCTAGGCGGTCGTAGGCGGAGAAGGCGGAGGCCGGGTCGGTCTCTACGACCAGCACGTTGACGCCGGGGCGGGAGCGGGCCTTGGCCAGCGCCTCCGTGATCCGGTCGGGGGCGGAGCGTTCGGTCGATACGCCGAACCCGGCGGCGACCGCGGCCAGGTCTTGGCCGTGCGGGGTGACGAAGAGTTCCCGGCCCTCGGCGTAGGCCCCGGCGCGGCCCGCCTCGCGCAGAGACCGGAGGTAGGGGAGTACCTCGAAGATGGCCCCCCCGCCATTGTCGAGCACCACTATGGAGAGATCCACCTCCAGCCTCCGGGCGGCGGCCAGCGACCCTACATCGTGCAGGAAGGTGAGGTCGCCGATCAGGGCGGTCACTCTCTGCCGCAGGGCCAGGGCCGCGCCCGCCGCCGAGGCAATGGCGCCGTCTATCCCGCACGCCCCCCGATTGCCGAAGACCGCAGCGGCGCATCCCGCTTCCATCATCGCGTCCGCGTGGCGCACCGGCAGGCTGGAACCCACCCACACGACCGGCTCGGATTCGAGCACCGCCGCGGTCACTGCCAGTTCCGTATCGGGGTGTTCCGACCGCTCCACCTGCCGCCTCTGCCGCATCCGCTCCTCGGCGGCGCGCCACGACGTCCGCCATCCCGGTTCGAGCGGGGGCGGCGACACCTTTTCCAGCAGGGAAGCGATCGGGTCGCGGAGCACCAGCTCCGGACCCGGGGCGGTCCGGCGGAAGTCCGGGTCCAGGAAGGCTTGGGGGGCGTCGAGGGCCGCCAGCCAGTTCTGGGCGGCCGCTCCGGTGGGGGCGCCGCCGATCCGGATGACGGCGTCGGGTAGGTGACCGGCGGCAAACTCGGCATCCCGCAGCAGCAGATCGCCCGCGGTGATGAGGTTCTCGTGTTCGAGGACCCGCAGGCCCGACATCGGATCGGCCAGGATCGGCCAGCCCGCCGCACATGCGAGACGGGCGAGGGCCGCCCGCTCCGCCGGGTCAGCGGCGCGCGGCCCGGCTGCGATCACCCCTCGCTCCGACCTTTTCATGAAGCGCAGCAGCTGGTCGGCCGAGCGGGTGCTCGCCACGGGCGCCGGGGGCGGTTCCGGCGGCGGCGCCTCGGCGGGGGGTGACCGGCGGGGGGGCGGCTCCAAGGGCTTGGCGAAGGGGAAGTTCACATGGACCGGTCCGGCCCGAGGCGGCCCGGCCGCCCGGAGCACGCGCCGCGTCTCTTCGATCACCCGCTGCGGGTCGCATTCGTGTGCGATCGGGAGGCAGGTGAATGCCCGCACCCGGCTGCCGTACAGTTCGATCTGGTCGATGGTCTGGGGGGCGTCCCGTTCGAGGAAACCGGGCGGGCGGTCGGCGGTGATCACCACTAGGGGAACCCGCGCCCGGTCGGCCTCCGCCACCGCCGGCAGGTAGTTGGCGGCGGCGGTGCCGGAGGTGCATATCAGCGCCGCCGGCCTGCCGGACGCCTTGGCCATGCCGAGCGCGACGAACCCGGCCGAACGCTCGTCGATCACCGTCCACCACGGCGGCCCTTCGGCTGCTGCGGCGAGCGCGAGGGGCGTGGACCGGGAACCGGGCGAGATAAACGCCCCTTCCACCGAGCCGGAGCGGAGGGCGGCCGCCAAGGCGTCGGCGGCGGCGTAGGTGCGCCTGCGATGATCCTGCACCCCGTACAAGGAGGGCAGCACCGCGCCGAGTTTCAGGTCGGTCTCCTCCAGCTCCCGCTCCGGCGTGGACGCCGCCACGATCCCGGCCCCGGCGAAGGCCAGGGTGCGGCCGCCTTCGATCAGGCAGGAACGGAGGGCGGCGTGGAACTCGCCGTTCCCGGCTAGGTCGCAGTAACCGACCGGCCCGGCGTACCAGCCCCGGTCGAAGCCCTCATGACGGTCGATCCAATCCACGGCCAAGTCTCCCGGCAGGCCCGCCACGGCGGGGGTGGGGTGCAGGGCGCCCACCACATCCAGGATGTTCGTCCCGACGGGGGCGACGGCGCCGACCGGCGCGGCCAGATGCTGGATGCCGGACAGCCGCAGTACCTCGGTCGGGGCCGGGGGATCGAGCACGAAGCCTCCGTCATCCAGCCTACGGCGCACCTCGTCGTGTACGTGGCGGTGTTCCTCCAGCTCCTTCGGATCGTTCCGGAGGCGCTCGGCTAGGAGGCGGTCCTCGGCGGGGCCGCCGCCCCTGGGAGCGGTCCCGGCCAGCGCGAGCGCAGACACGGTCACCCCGTCCACCCGCACCAGGAGCTCGGGAGTGGCCCCGCAGAAAACCGAACCCTCCGCCGCGCCGAAGGCGAAGACGGCGCAGGCGCCGTGGATCTGCCGCAGCGCGGCCAGGAACGGGCCGATCTCCGGGCGGTGGTCCACCTCCACTCGGCGGGCCAGGACCACCTTTTGCAGCCCGCCGCTCCGGACCAGCCGGACCGCATTTTCCGCCTTCGCCAGAAAGTCGGGGCCGCCGCGGCCGGTGCCGCCCGGCATCGGCCGGTCGATCGCATCGGGCTCTATCGGGTCGGGGCGCAGAGCGGCGGCCTCTTCGATCCGGCCGATCAGGCGGTCGGCCTGCTCGCCGGGGTCCGCGCCCCCGTCGATCTCGGCGGCTGCGACCCATACGCCTTTGCCGCGCCCGCGGCGGATGAGCGCCAGCTCGGGAAGCACCAACCGCCCGGGCGGGAAGTCCGGCCATGTCCTGCGGGGATGGAACGAGAAGCCGCCCAGCAGCAGCGGCGTCCGCTCGGCGCCGCCGAAGGCGACCTGATGGGTGCGGGCCGCCAGGTCGCGCAGCGCCGCCGATGCGTCAGCGAACCTGTTCGGACCGGCCTCCGGCGCGATCGTGCACGCCTCCCCGAGTGCGGCGATGGAAACCCCCCGGTCGGGCGCCTCCCAGTAGGCGAAAGGCGGTCCGGCTTCCAACACTAGGGCCAGCGGATCGACATCGCCCGCCGGGGCCGCCAAGGTGACCGTCGAGGGCAGACCGGATACCGCGGCCCGGACGGCCGCCTTGGCAATGCGGTCCTCCAGACGGCGCCGGCCGCTCATCCCCATTCGGTGGTGATGACGAGCCGTTGCCGTCCGGCCTTCTCCAAGGCCTCGATCAATGCCAGGTCGTCGGATCCCTGCAACCGTTCCTTCACCCGGTGGATCACGGTGTGATGAAAGTGCTGGGCCACCAACCTGGTCACGTGGCGGAACAGCTCGGCGAGCTCTTGGGGATGGCCGGGCCGGACGGACCGCACATGCTCGTTGAACAGGTCGATGGCGTCGTCCACCACGCTCTCGACGCCGGTGGCGTGGCGGGCGGCCAGCGCCGCCAGATCGTCGAGAGGGAAACCGGCTTCCAGCAGGGACATCCCGGCGGCCAGCATGGGCGCCACGTCGGGCGAGAACCGCTCCTCGCCCCCTTCACCCAGCGGCTCGATCAGGCCGGCCGACGCGGCTATGTCGACCAACGGCGGCGCCAGCCCGGACCGTTCGGCCAGCTCGGCCCTGGTGAGGCCGACCGCCGACCCGGCCAGCGAGGCCAACAGGGGATGGCCGGACTCGTCCAGGAGCCGCTTGATCTGGGCCAGGGTGAACCCGTCGTCCGCCAGGGCGCGGATGGTTCTCAGCCGGGTCAGGTGCGCGGGCCCGTAGACGGCGGCGCGGCCCTCCCGACCGATTGGCGGCAGCAACCCCATCCCCTGGTAGTAGCGGACGGTGTCCACCCCGACCCCCGCCTCGGCGGCCAGCTCCTCGACCCGGTAGGTGGGCATTTCGTCTGTCATAGTGACTACTCTAGGAGTAATCACTCATAATATCACTGAGGCAATGCGGACCGGCGGTTGTTCGCCCTTCCTCGGATCAGGCGGGCGCGGCGGGTGCGCGTAGGTCTTCGACCTTCCACGGGCCGTCCGCGGCAAGGACCTCAGGATCACCGGTGAGGAGTACGGCGCCGTAGGCGTGGGAGGTCGCGATAGCGAAGGCGTCGGCCAGCGCCATGTCGTGGCGGGCCTTTACCCGGGCGGCGGATAGCACACGTTCGGAGGTGACTTCATCGGCAGTTACCAGATCCCTGATTGCCCGCAACGTCCGGCGGGCCTAGGGTTCGCCCACCCTGCGTATCAAGATGTAGTAGACCTCGCCGAGGTTGATCCAACTCATTACGGGCCGATCCGCCAGCCGTTCCTCGATTTTGGCGGCGGCGGGTTCTTCACCCTCGAGCCAGCTCAGCACCGCCCAAGAGTCGAGCGCCCATCTCACCTGGGTTCGGACTCACGGTCTCGCCGCAGGGCCGCCAATAGTTGTTGTCCGGCGAATGCGCCTCTGAGGGCGCCGTCCTCACGAACCGGTGCAACCAGCACCCCTCCATCCGTGAGCTCGAAGTTCACGGTGTCGCCCGGCAACAGCGCAAGCGTCTCCCTGATCGTCTTGGGGATCACAACCTGACCCTTGGGCCCGACTATGTGAGTCATACCAGGCAGTATAACTCGACTCGAGTGGAAGAGAGATGCAAGCCGCGGGTAAGTACAGAAGGGGGCAGCCGCTCGAGACGCATCCGAGTTTCGAGGGGGAGGCACCCCGCCGTCTCGACCCGCCGGACGGCGGGCCGACGCCCGGGCGGTGCCGGCCCGGGCCCGCAGGCCCGCAAATGCAAGGGGCCGTTCATAGAGGTAACCTGGAGGGACATGAAGAAATCGGAGACCTCCTCGTTCGGTACTGTAAGCCGCTCTAATCATGACGCCGGAAAGTTCTACAACACCAGGTTATACGAGGGTATTGCCTCCCCTGATGACTCAAAAGGTCCTTACCATGAGAATGAACCGTCTCAAGTGAATGTGATCCACAATGCCGACAGCAGGAACATGGAACATCTACCCGATGAATCTGTACACCTGATGATTACTTCACCTCCCTACAATGTCGGGAAGGAATATGATGACGACCTGTCTTTGACCGAATATAGGAAGCTATTGGCCGAGGTAATAGCCGAAACATACAGGACCCTCGTCGTAGGCGGACGCGCCTGCATCAACATCGCCAATGTAGGGCGAACCCCCTATATACCGCTGCACGCCCATATCATTGAGATCGCCCTGGGGTGCGGCTTCCACATGAGGGGGGAGATAATATGGGACAAGGGTGCCAGCGCCGGCTCTTCCTGTGCGTGGGGCAGCTGGAAATCATCGAGCAACCCCGTATTGCGCGATGTCCACGAATACATCTTGGTGTTCTCCAAAGGGAGCTTCAAGCGTCGAACTAAAGACGATGGAAAGGGCATCGACAGCATCGGGCGGGATGATTTCCTGGAGTTCACCAGGAGCGTCTGGCAGTTTCCCGCCGCCAGCGCCCGGCAGGCCAAACATCCCGCCCCCTTCCCGGTCGAGCTGCCCCGGAGGCTCATCCATCTCTACTCGTTCGAGAACGATCTCGTCCTGGATCCCTTCATGGGGTCGGGCACCACCGCGGAGGCCGCAGTGCTAGCCGGCCGCCGATACGTCGGATACGACATAGATTCCCAGTATGTCCAACAGGCCAGGGCCAGGCTGGAGAAGGCGGCGAACGCGGGGAAACAGATGTCGCTCGACGCAGATCAGGCGCACATTTAGATCGACCTCAGCCGGGGTGGATCTCCAAGGCTTCCTCCGCTTCGTCTAGGCGCTGGCCGCCCTGCAAAACGGGGGCGAACAGATCCCCGTACCGGGAGATGCGGTCCCAGACGGTGGCGATGGTGAAATCTTCGGGGCGGATGCGGTTCAGCTCATCCCATCGGATCGGGGTGGAGACCGGAGCCCCCGGCCGGGGCCGCACCGAGTACACGGAGGCGATGGTGGCGCCGGCCCGGTTCTGGCCGGAGTCGATGAACACTTTTCCCTTCCGGCCGGGGATGTACCGGTCCATTGTCACGCCGCCGGGGTGGGCGGCGGCCAGCAGGCGGCCCAACGTCTCCACGAACCTCCGCACCCTTCCGTAGCCGTGCACCGGGTCGAGCGGCACGTAGACATGGATGCCCCGGGAACCGGAGGTCTTGGGATAGCCCGCCAGCCCCAGACGATCCAGGGCCACCCCCAGCAGTTCGGCCGCTTCCGCCGTCTGCTTCCAGGACGCCCCTTCGGCGGGGTCGAGGTCGAACACCGCGAAGTCGGCCCGGTCGGGGCGCCCCACCCTGGACAGCCACGGATGGATCTCGATGCATCCCATGTTGGCCAGCCACATGAGCGACTCGACGTTGCGGGCGGTAACGAAATCGATCTTTCCCTTGTGGGCCGATTCGAGCGGGGCGAGCGGCATCCATTCGGGTTGGTGGCCGGGGGCGTGTTTCTCGTAGAAGAAGCTTCCCTCCGCCCCGTCCGGGTAGCGGGCCATCACGATCGCCCGGTCCTCCAGATGGGGGAGCAGCACCCCGGCTATCGAGGCGTAGTAGGCGATCAGGTCGCCCTTCGTATATCCGTCGGGGAAGAACGGTTTGTCGAGGTTCGACAGGCGGAGCTTACGGTCGTATCCGGCCAGCATGTATCCGTCGGGTGTTTCCTCGGCCCTGGGGACGACCGGCAGATCGACCGCGCCGCTCCCCACCGCACGGCCCGCCTCCCCGCCCGGAGCGGCATCCCGGAGGGCGGTAGATATCGCTTGGTAGATGGCGTCGTGCGACCAGGCGTCGCGGGATTCGGAGATGATCGTCATGCGGAATCCGGCGGAGCGGGCCGCTTCTACGAGCGGAGCCGCCCGAAGGGTTCCTTCTCCGTAGGGAAGATGCCGTATCTCCCCTTTTTCGCCGTAGAGGACATCGCTGAAATGGGTGTGGAGAGGGTCGATCTTCCAACCGGGGAAGCGTTGGCGCAGGAAACCGAACACCGCCTCGAAGGCCTCGACCGACCGCAGGCCGCCTCCGCTGATGGCGTGGACATGGGCCCAGTCGACCACCGGGCGCACGAACGGGAACTCGTCGGACAGCAAGGCGATGTCTCCCAGGCTGCCCATATGGTTGACCCGCCCCGTGGTCTCCAACCCGAGGCCCACCCCCAGGTCGGACACTTTGGAAGCGATCCAGTCGAGGTGCCTTTTCATGCGGTCGATCAGCGCCTCGGGGGGTTCCTCCCGCCGGGAACCCAGGTGGGCTACCACAGTGCGGGCGTCGAGTGCGGCCCCCAGCTTGACGGTGTGCTCGATAGCGGCCCGGCACTGTCTGGCCCGGTCTTCGTCCGCTACGGTGAGCACCGCGAAATAAGGAGCATGAGCCGACAGCCGGATTCCCCGGTCTGCCGCTTCTCGGGCGAAGGCGGCGCAGCGCCGCTCTTTCCAGGAAAACCCCCTGGTGAAGGCCAACTCGAAGGCCTGGTGGCCCTTTTCCGCCAGACCGTCCAAGAACTCACCGTCCGTCATGCCCCTAGGGGGAAGGCCCGAATATCCGTAGCTGATCACACTTCGAGCCTATCGCCCGCCGGCGGTTCTATGACATCGCGGGCTGCCTGCCCGCCCGGCCTGCCCGACTACCGGGCGGAAGGCGGCTACCCTGACGGGCGGGCCTGTAGCTCAGTCGGGAGAGCAGCGGACTTTTAATCCGAAGGTCGCGGGTTCGATCCCCGCCGGGCCCACCGGCCCATAGAGGAGAACGGCGTTCATGGCCATGGTAAAACCCCGCACCGAAGAGAAACTCCACAAAGCCATGTCGGGCTGGCTCAGCCTGATCATCCTGTTGCTGGCGCTGGCGTTGGACATCCTTCTGTTCATCGTGGGAGTGGCCGGGCCGACCGCGTGGATGATCATCGTGTCCTCCGTGCTCTTCCCGGTCATCCTCTTTCTGTTCGGCGGCCTGTTCACGATCTCGCCCAACGAGGCGCGGGTGCTACAGCTGTTCGGACGCTACATCGGCACCGTCCACGATCCGGGGCTTCGCTACGCCAACCCGTTCTACACGAAGCGGCGCATCTCGGTCCGGGTGCGCAACTTCGAGACGGAACGATCCAAGGTCAACGACACCGACGGCAACCCCATCGAGATGGCGGCCGTCGTTGTGTGGAAGGTGATCGACACCGCCGTGGCGGCCTTCGAGGTGGACGACTACGTCAATTTCGTGCGGGTCCAGAGCGAGACGGCGGTCCGCAGCCTGGCGACCCAGTACCCCTACGACACGGAACTGGACGATCAGATATCGCTGCGCGGCGACACCGAGGAGATCGCCGCCCGGCTGAAGACCGAGATACAGGACCGGCTCGTCGAGGCGGGTGTGGAGGTTCTCGAAGCGCGCATCACCCACTTGGCCTACGCGCCGGAGATCGCCTCGGCGATGCTCCAGCGCCAGCAGGCCGGCGCCATCATCGCCGCCCGCAGCCGCATCGTCGAGGGTGCCGTCAGCATGGTGCAGATGGCCCTCGATCAGTTGTCCGACCGCGATATCGTCGAGCTCGACGAGGAGCGCAAGGCGGCCATGGTGAGCAACCTGCTGGTGGTGCTGTGCGGCGACAAGGCCACCCAGCCGGTGGTGAGCACCGACGCCCTCTGACCCTCTCGGTTCAGCATCCGCTATGAAGATCCTCGATGAGGTGGAGCACAACGGTGGTCATCTCACAGTGATTCGTCACGGCAAGGCGGTAGCGAGCATCGCGCCGGACCCCGGGGGGTTGGGGCTGATGTGAAAGCCCTCCTGCGCGCTCGGCATCGGGATGAGCAATGGGTCGAGCAATTGCAGTCGGTACGCAATATGCTCGAGATAGACCGCCGGAAATGAACCGGCTTCTGCTCGATACGACATTCCTGATAGGCGTCGAGCCCTCCGGCGCGGTGCTGGATGTTTCGATAGACGATTCCGACGATGTAGCCATGTTTGGCCTGTAAGCCTTTGCCGAGCTGCTGGTCGGCATCGGGCCGGCCGCATCGCGTTACCGCCCCCAACGTATGGAATATGCCGATGCGGTCAGGTCGCTCGTACCGGTTATCCCTTACGACGAGAGGGTTGCAGCTCACCATGCCGAGCTATTGGTTGCGGTCCGGCGCGCCGGTAGGCCCCGAGGTGCCCACGGCCTCGTCATTGCCGCGACCGCGAGGGCGACTCGGCGGACGGTGGTGACAACCGACGCGGGCGCATTCGAAGGCTTGCCCGGTGCCAGGTTGATCATCCACTGAACCCGGATCGACCGGCGGGTGATGATGTGTGGAGGGCCTCTCTCTGGGCAGGGTCGAAGGCTACGAGGTTGCCTCAGCTACCTGCCGGACGCCTCCCGCTTTGCCGGCGGTCGTTATGTCCAGAGGGTGATGATGATGGCCATGGCCGTGTGGCCTATGACGCCGATCCCGCCGTTGGCGATCACTAGGCCCATCGGACGGCCTTCGTAGTTGGCGTTGATCCAGGCTTGCAGGGCTATGAAGGCGATGCCGGTGGATAGGCCCAGAGTCAGGGCGTCGCCGAAGGTAGATGCGCCTATCCCGCGGGCGATCATCGCCAATACGATGGCCATGATGAAGTAGATGATCAGGGTTATCAGGAACATCAGCGGGTTCGGCCCGCCCTCCGACTCGGGGTCGACGCCGGCGGCCGCCATCCACTTGCGGCCCATGACTGCCGGCTGGTACCAGACTGCCGCCAAGCCGAAGAACACCACCGCCGCCACCGCGATCGCCCACCAGTTCAATCCCTGAAGTTCGAGCATATCTCTCCCGTCGTCGGTTGCCTCCACCATAGACCGGATCGGCAACCCTCATACTCCCATCTCGAAGTAGGATTCGGGATGTCGCCATCCGGAGGCGGCAGACCGGAGGCGGCAGATATGGAACGAGGCGAGGTCGAGGAAGTCTTGAAGGCGGTGGAGGCGCGGCTGGCCGATGATCCGGCCGCCGGGCTCGGAGGGTCAGGGTTCTGGAAGGCGGTGGCTGCCGTGAAGCGGGACCCGGCGCTGGTGCAGGAGTTCGCCGGGCGGATCGCCTCTGTCGACAGGGAGGCATTCGAACGGTGGGCGTTGCTCGCCGTCCCTGTCCGGGTAGGTACGGCCATCGCCGTCATCGGCGCCGCGGTCGGGCTGGCGCTGTCCGCCCTGGCCTACTACACGTCCGACCCGTGGAACGGGTTGCTGCTCCTCGCCGGGATGGGCGTCCTGCTGGTGTCCACCCACGGGTTGGCGCACCTGGCGGTGGGGCGGCTGGCCGGAATCCGGTTCACACACTGGTTCGTCGGGAGCGTCAAGCACATACAGCCGGGGGTGAAGACCGACTACGCCACCTACCTGGCCACCGATGCG
The DNA here is from genome assembly GCA_958295745.1 of uncultured Acidimicrobiia bacterium. Lineage (GTDB taxonomy): Bacteria > Actinomycetota > Acidimicrobiia > Spongiisociales > Spongiisociaceae > CATQHD01. The sequence goes on from OY282370.1 coordinate 2,252,946, forward strand.
AAGCGGCGGGCGTGGATGCACGCCTCCGGGGCGATCGTCTCCAAGATCGTGCCGTTCGCCCTCATCCCGGCGGGGTTGGTCGCCGAGGTTCCCGCCTGGACCACGATCCTGTTGGCGGTGACCGGCGTGGTTTCGATCATTACCGACGTCCTATGGTCCACCAAGGTCTCTGACTGGAAGAAGTTCCGCCGGGAGATGGCTATCGCCGGATGACGTCCCGGCGGGCTGTTCGCAGCCAGGCTTCGGACAGGGGCCCCTCTCCTTCTATTCCTTCCTGGGTGAGCGCCGCCTCCACCGCCAGCCGGTCGGCGGTGTCGTTCCACTTGTTGCCTCCGTGCCCCTTCACCCAGCGGAAGGCGACCGGCTTGGCCCGGTAGAGCTCCACCAGCGGTTCCCATAGATCGCGGTTGGCGACCGGCTTCTTCTTCGTGTTGACCCAGCCCCGCCGCAGCCACCCCTTCCACCAGCCGTCCCGGAAGCAGTTCACCACATATTTCGAATCGCTGAACACTTGGAGGGCGCCGTCCAGCGTTCGAACCGCATCCAGGACGGCGGCCAGCTCCATGCGCTGGTTGGTGGTGTGGCGGTCGGCGCCGCTCCGGTAAGCCCCGTTCGGGATCACCCAGGCCCATCCGCCCGGGCCGGGGTTGCCGGAACAGGCCCCGTCGGTGTACACCACTGTCGGCCCGGCCCCTTTGTTTCCTTGGCTGTTCCTGTTTGGTTGCGCCCTTCGTTCAGACACCTCGACCTCTCTTCGCATCCGCGGCCCTGCCCGGGGGCCATGATTACATCCCCCGGCTTCGCATGAGTCCCTGATCCCGCCCTTTCGGCATGACCGCGAAAGATTTCAAGACTTCACGATCGAGAGGCGCAGGGGGTTGGATGATAAAGGGGTGGAACAACGGTTCTTTCGGGTTTTCCGTTCCGGCGAGTAGCGTCAGGCAGTCGTCGAAGGAGGTAGAAGGCATGGAACTGACAGGAGCAGCGGCGGTCGTAACCGGAGGGGCGTCGGGGCTCGGGGCGGCCTCGGCCCGGGCGTTGGCCGCCGCCGGATCACGGGTGGCGATTCTCGACATCGCCGACGAGCAGGGAGAGGCCCTGGCCGAGGAACTGGGCGGGCGGTTCGTCCACTGCGATGTGACCAGCGAGGCAGACGTGATGGCCGGTGTGGAGGCGGCAGGACGGCTGGGTGAACTGCGGGTGGCGGTGAACTGTGCGGGGATCGGACTGCCCAAACGCACCCTGGCGCGGGACGGAACCCCCCACGATCTGGACTTGTTCCGCAAGGTGATCGAGATCAACCTGATCGGCACCTTCAACACCATCCGCATCGCCGCCTCGGCGATGGCCGGTAACCAGCCCGGCGCCCACAACGACCGGGGGGCGATCGTCAACACCGCCTCGGTGGCCGCCTACGACGGCCAGATCGGCCAGGCCGCCTATTCGGCCTCGAAGGGGGGCGTCGTAGGGATGACCCTGCCCATCGCCCGCGACCTCTCGGTGATCGGGGTGCGGGTCAACACCATCGCTCCGGGGATCATCGATACGCCCATGCTGGCCGGGCTGCCCGAGCCGGCCAAGGCGTCGCTGGGGCAACAGGTATTGCATCCCAAGCGGCTGGGCCGGCCCGACGAGTACGCCGACCTGGTGATGTTCCTGGTCACCCACCGCTACATGAACGGCGAGACCATCCGCATGGACGGCGGCATCAGGATGGGGCCCCGCTAGGCGCAAGCAGGCCAATAGCAGGCCAATATGACGATGCCGTAGGAGACTTGGAGGCCGGTTTGGAAAAGGTGTTCGTCTACTGGGACAACTCGAATATCTTCATCGGCGCGCAGGATGCGGCGGTCGAAAGGGAAGGTGATGACGCCCGCTACCGGGTGCAGATCGATTTTCGTAACATTTTGAAGCTGGCCCGCGCCGGACGGCGCACGCAACGCGCCTTGGCGGCCGGTTCGATCCCGCCCGAGCTGCGGCACGTCTGGAACCGGCTGGAGAATGAAGGGGTCGAGGTGAAGCTGCTGGAGCGCGGGGCGATACAAGGCCGGGAACAGGGCGTGGACTCCGTACTCCAAGCGGAGATGCTGCGCGACGCGCTCGACTACAACGGAGATCTCGGGATAGCCGTACTGCTCACCGGCGACGGGGCCGGTTTCCTGGACGGGGCGGGCTTCCACGCCGATCTGGAGCGTATGCACTCTCGGGGCTGGCGCATCGAGGTCATATCGTGGCTGCATAGTTGCAACAACCGGATGAGGCGATGGGCGGAAGAGAAGGGCAGGTTCATCGCCCTCGATGACTTCTACGAAAGCGTGACCTTCCTGGAGCCGCCTGCCCCCGGGCGGCCGGTTGGCGGCCCGCGTTACCCGTTGCCGCTGGATCTCGGTAAGCGCCCGTGACGACGCGGTCCGGTCATCCCGAGCGGGCGGCCGTCTCTGAAGTGCCCCGCTCCCAGGCTTGGTAGAGCCGCCCGTACACTCCTCCTTCGGCCAGCAGATCCTGGTGGACGCCGTCCTGGACCACCCGGCCCAGGTCGTAGACGAGCACCCGGTCGGCATTTTCCGCCGTTGACAGGCGGTGGGCGATGGTGATCACGGTCCGCCCCGCGGTCAGTTCCTCCAGCGCCCGGGAGATACGCACCTCGGTGAACGGGTCCACCGCCGAGGTGGCCTCGTCCAAGATCAGCAGGTCGGGGTCGGCGATGGCGGCCCGGGCCAGGGTGACCAGCTGGCGTTCTCCCACCGAGAGGGACGATCCCCGCTCGCCTACCTGGGTCTCGAGGCCCAGGTTCAGCTCGGCCAGCCACCCCTCCAGCCCCAGCCGGGAGAAGGCTCTTTCCACTTCTGCCCGGTCGGCGCCGGGGCGGCCCATCTGCACGTTGTCGAGGATCGATCCGCGGAACAGCATCCCGTCCTGGGGGACCATGACCACCCGGGCGCGAAGCGAATCGAACCGGATGCGGGAAGCGTCCACCCCTCCCAACATCACCCGGCCGGCGGTCGGGTCCATGAGCCGGGCGACCAGCTTGGCGAAGGTGGTCTTGCCCGAGCCGGTCTCTCCGACCACCGCCACATGGGTGCGCGGATCGATCTCCGTGTTCACGCCCTCGAGGGCCATCACCCCGGATGCTTCATGGGCTTTCTGGCCCGGTGTCGGGTAGCGGAACGAGACGTTCTCTAACCGGACCCCCAGAGGGCCGCCGGGGAGGTCCACCCCTTCCGGCCCCGGGTCGGCCACATCGGGATGGATGTCCAGCACATCGAGCACCCTCCGCCACCCGGCCACGGCGGTCTGCGCTTCGTTGACCGCCTCCCCGAACATCTGGACCGGCTGGATGAACAGCTGCACCAGGAACAGGAAGGCCACCACCGTGCCGATAGAGGTGCCGCTGTCCACCACGAGCACCGCCCCCACGACCACCACCGCCGCGATGACCGACGACGTGATCATCTCGCTGACCCCGGTCAGACCGGAAGATATCCCCCCGGCGCGGGAGGCCGAGCTCCGATGTTCCTCGATAGCCCGGGCCAGTTTGGCCCGCATCCGGTCCTCTATCCCGTAGGCCCGGATCACCGGCGCCCCCACCACCACCTCGGCTAGGGCGCCGAGCATGAACCCCACCTTCTCCCGGACCGTCAGGTAGGCGACGGCCAGCCGGGATTGGAACCAGCGAATGGCGATGACGATCAGCGGAAGGGAGGCCATAACGGTCAGGAACAGCGGCCACGAGTACAGGGCCATCACCACCACGGCCATCAGGGCCTGTCCGAAGTTCACGATGATCATCAACCCGGCCCACTGCATGAAGCGGCTGATCTGGTCCACGTCGGTGGTCACCCGCGCCACCAGCACCCCCCGCTGCTCCGCAGCCTGATGGAGCATCGACAGGTCGTGTATGTGTCGGAAGGCCCTTATACGGATACCGGAGAGCGCAGCCTCCGAGACTCTGGCCAGGCGCAGATGCATCAGCCCGGTGGCCGAGGCGGTGATGAGCACCGCCAACAGGGACAGCCCCATCATGAGCCCCACGAAGCCCATATCGACCCCGGCGTCGGTCAAGCCCCCGTCCAGCACCTGCTGGATCGCCACCGGTATTATCACCCGCCCCGCCGTGGCGAAGAGGGCCAGAACCAAGGTGAAGACCAAGCCCCGGCGCAGTTCCGGGGAGAGGCCGAGCCCCCTCCGCATGGTGCGCCATGCGTCCACTTTGGACCGGCCGGGCCGCTCCTTACGGTCCTGGAGGGCGGTCATCGTTCGCCCGCCTCGCCCGCCTCGTACGACTCTGCCAGCTCGGCGTTGGCGGGCAGCGTTTCGTATATTTCATAGGCGTCGATCAGCGCCGCATAGGCGGGCAGCGTCTCGTACAGATCTAAATGGGCGCCCCGCCCGGTGATGCGGCCTTCCTCGATGAAGATGACCTCGTCGGCCGCCACGATCGAGGCGCGGCGGTAGGCGACCATGATCACGGTGGTGTCCAGGCCGGCCAGCCCGTCGAGGATCTCCTTCTCGACCGCCGGATCCACCGCGGAGGTGGCGTCGTCCAGCACCAGCAGGCGGGGGCGGCGGACGAGGGCCCGGGCCAGCGCGATCCGCTGGCGCTGGCCGCCGGACAGGCTGGCGCCCCGCTCGCCGACGACGGTGGAGTAGCCGTCTTCCAACTCGGAGATGAACTCGTGGGCTTGGGCCAGCCGGGCGGCGGCCGCCACCTCTTCCTCCCCATATTCGCCGCCGAGGGTGATGTTCTCCCGAATCGCGGCGTTGAAGAGGAAGGGTTCCTGGAAGACCAGGGCGGCGGTGCTTCCCATCACCGGACGGGACAGCTCGGGGAGGGGCGTCCGGTCGAGACGGATGGCCCCCGAGTCGGGATCGAAGAGGCGCACCAGGAGCTGGGCCACGGTCGACTTGCCCGAACCGGTGGGCCCCACCAGCGCCACCTTCTTGGCGGGCGGCACCCGGAAGGAGACCGACTCGACCCCCCGGCGGTCTTCATCGGCGGTGCTGTCACTACCCGCGGCGCCGGGCGGGCGGCGGGTCTGTTCTCCGTCGAGGTCGGCGAGCTCCGTTTCCGGATGCAAGTAGTAGACATCCGAAGCTTCGGTCTCCGCTCCGCCCCGCCCGTCGAGTACTTCCCGTCCGTATGTGACCTTCCCGGGCTCGGACAGGACCGCCTCTATGCGGTCCAGGCCCACCGCGCCCATGGGAAGCTGGGCGAGCAACCAGGCGAAAACCCTCATCGGCATGGTTATCAGCCGGAAGAGGTAGGCGAAGGCGACAAGGGTGCCGGCGGTCATCAGACCCTGGTCGACCCGCCAGGCGCCCACCCCCACCACCGCCAGGACCCCGATGGTGGGCAGGGCCTCCATCATCGGATCGAAGACGGCCCGCAGCTTTCCGATCTCCACCATGTTCTGGCGGAGGCGGTCCGACAGATCCCCGAACCGTTCGACTTCCTGGTCTTCCCTGCCCAGGGTCTTGACCACCAGCGCCGCATCGAACGACTCGTGGGCGGCTTCCGATACCTCGGCCCTGATCCGCTGGGAGGCGGCGGCGACGATCCGCATCTTCCGCTGGTAGTAGAGGTTGTTCCCCATGATGGCCGGTATGACCGAGAACCCGACCAGAGACAGGAACGGATCGGTCACCAACAGCAGGACGCAGGTGATGACCAGCATGACCAGCACTCCGAACGCCATGGGAAGGGGTGCCGCGATGTAGGCGGCCGCCTCCACATCGGCGTTGACGTTGGACAGCAGCTGGCCGGTGGGGTGCCGGCGGTGCCACTCGATGGGCAGCTCGAGGTACCGGTCGGTGATGTCGGTTCGGTCCTTTTTTTCCAACCGGTACATGGCCAGGTAGGCGCCGTAGCGTCGGAGGCTGATCCCCAACCCCTTGGCTACTCCCACCCCCACCAGAGCCAAAGCCACCCCGACCAGGGAGGCGGAGGTCACATCGCCGCGCCGGGCAGCCGGCAGCAACACCGAGTCTGTGGCCCACCCGATCAGGTACGAGGAGACGATCGTGGCCACGGCAAAGAGGGTGGTGGCGGCCAACCCCACCCCGAACTCCCAGGGTGCCCGGCGGAGCTGGCGGAAGATCAGCTCGGCCCCCCGGCCCAGTATCTTTCGCTCCGGTTGGCGCGCCTCGTCCAAGACCGCGTTTTTGCTCATGAGCCGGTAAGGGTACGGCTTGACGCCGGTTATTCATGTGGTTTCGCGTATGCGGCGGGGTGGTGGCGCCGATCATGGGGTGTAGGAGGGTCGGTTCGAGCAGCCGACCCGCCGCACGCCCCTCGCATCCGTCGGGCCGCCTGCTGTTGCCTTCACCTCATGGGCGGCGCTTCCGACCAGGGATATTACGAGTCTGTTACGACCGGTGATCCCGGGGCATGAGGCTGCTCGACATGCTTGATCGCCATTATGGGCCGCCCACCCCGACTCCTCGGCCTTGAACAAGCGGGGCGACGATCAGGGTAGGCGTCCTGCCGCAAGTGACAGTGCGGCAACCGCCGCCGTCAGTAAGGACGCCCACCCGGTGAGCCGGAGCAACCCCGGCAGGCACCCTCTAGGGGTTCTTCCCGGCGGCGGTGCCTTCCGTCTGTCGGGGGGCGATGAACCCTTCCCCGAGTACTGCCCCGCCTGGGAGCAGCGCACGTATTCCGTCACCCTCACCTTGGCGTCCAAGGCCTGTTCGACCAGCTGCGCGACCTCCCTGACGACCCTGGGCAGATCGGAGGGAGCGGGTTCGGCGGCCATTTCCCAGTTGCGGAACAGGCCCGCGCCGGTGAGGTTGGCCGACCCGACCAGAGCCGCCGAACCATTTTCCGTGTGGGTGACCCACACCTTGAGGTGGGCTTCTGCCGGGGTGGGGCGTTTTCGGTACCAGTTCTTCAGCGTTACGTCGTCGCGTTCGAGGAATGCGATAGCGGCGGCCCGGTCGGCGGCGCCCGCCTTTGCGAAGTTGTTGCGGCGGCAGTTACCGATCACCAGGGTGACAGGCCGGGCCGCGGTCCGTTCGGCGAGCCATGCCAGCCCCCGGACGCTGGCGAAACCGACCGCCACCGTCAGCGGGGCGTAGGGACGCGCATCGAGGAAGGCTTCGACCTGCCTGGCAACCCCGCGGCTCTCGTACCGTCTCTTTGCTGCCATGGCCGACGACCGTAACAGTAGGACGACCGGAACGATCCCATGACCGCCGGTTTTGTTTCGCGACCCGCCGGTTTGTTTCGCGAGAGCTCGACGCGGCTGTCGGCCGCCGATGCCGAGCCGATCTGTTGCCTGCGTTACATCACACCTGGCGCCGGCCCGGCTGCTCGGTCCACTCGCGGGCGCGTTCCAGCAGATCGACCACTTCCCGGTCGGGGGTGGGGCGGAAGTCGGCGTAGAAAGGGCCGATGGCGGCGAAGCGTCTCGGGGTGTGTACAGCTGTGAACTCGTCGGCGGCCGCCTCGAAGGTGAGGGGGGCGTCGCGGGGGGCTACCGGAACGGCCACCACCACCCGGGCCGCACCGAGGCGGCGTGCGATAGGGCAGGCGGCCAAGGCGGTGGCCCCGGTTGCGATCCCGTCGTCGACGATGACCGCCGTTCTCCCGGACAGGTCGGCAGGTTGGCGGCCCGCCCGGAAAAGCCGGGCCTGGCGTTCGATCTCCTCGCGCTCGCGGTGTTCCACCAGAGCTATCTGGTCGGGGCGGATCCCCAGGCGCTCCACCCGGCCTTCGTCGATGATTCGTATCCCGCCTTCGCCGATGGCGCCCATGGCCAGCTCCGGTTGGAACGGGACGCCGAGCTTGCGCACCAGCAACACCTCGAGCTGCGCCGACATCTCACGGGCCACCTCGAAACCCACCGGGATCCCCCCTCTCGGTAGGCCCAACACCACCGGACGCTCGCCGCGCAGATGCTCGAGGATGCCTGCCAGCTTCCGGCCGGCGTGAGACCGGTTCACAAATCGCACTGCGCCCTCCTGCCTGCCCGGCCTGATTGTGCCAGACGCCGGGGCCGTTGAGCATATTGAAATGAGGGTGAGCAGCGGGTAGCGTGGAACCCATGTTTACCTTACTGATCGCACAAACGGTGACCGATGCCTGCGGCGCCAATCCGGGGGCTGTCTGCAGTCTGATGTTCGACCTGACCGGCAGCCCTACCGCGGCCCGGGTCTTCGACTTCGCGGCCCGCCCTCTGAAGGTTCTGCTGATCCTGCTGGCGGCATGGTTGATCAACCAGCTGGTCCGTCGGTGGTTGAACCGGATGGTCGAGGGTTGGCTGGCCGGCCGGGCCGAGGCGGCCGCCAAGGCCGAAGAAGCCGATGAATCCGGAGCGGAATCATCCGAGGATGCGGACCGGCTCGAGAAGCTGCGCGAGGCGGCGATGCGCCGGGCCCGGCTGATCGTCGAGCAACAGGAACGGGGCACGCAGCGGACCCGCACCCTCGGGGCTGTGCTTCGCTCGGTCGCCTCCATCGTCATCTACGGAATCGCTGCGATGATGGCTCTGGCGGAGTTCAACATCAACCTGGGCCCGCTGATCGCCAGCGCCGGGATCGTCGGTGTAGCGATCGGGTTCGGCGCTCAGAGCCTGGTCAAGGACTTCCTGTCCGGTATCTTCATGCTGCTGGAGGACCAGTACGGGGTCGGCGATGTGGTGGACGCGGGCGATACGGTCGGGGTGGTCGAGGAGGTGAAGCTGCGCACCACCCAGATCCGGGACGTCAATGGCACCCTTTGGTATATACCCAACGGGTCGATTCGCCGGATGGCCAACATGTCGCAGGGATGGGGGCGGATGGTGCTCGATATAGAGGTTGCCTACGACACCGACATCGCGGCGGCGATGGATGTCATCAAGGAGGCGGCGGACGGGCTGTGGCGCGACCAGCTGCCCAACGCCACCATCACCGAGGAGCCTTCGATAGCGGGTGTACAGGGGTTCGGCGAGAGCGCGGTCGTCATACGGCTGATGGCCAAGACAGAGCCGGTGGAGCAGTGGGCGGCCGCCCGGGAACTCCGGCGGAGGATCAAGGAAGCCTTCGACGAAGCAGGCATCGAGATACCGTTCCCGCAGCGCACCGTATGGGTGCGCGGGGCCCTGGATACGGGAGAGAAAACGCCGCCTCATTCCGCCGATAAGCCGTCCACCGCCGCCGCGCCCGGAGCCGAGGGGTCTTGATTGGCCCGTAACCGCGGCATGAACGAGGTGGTGGCGGCCGTCGACCTGAGCCCGATTGCCAGACGGGTGGCGGATCGGGCCCGGATCATGGCTGAGGAGCGCGAGGCGATGCTCACCCTCATGCATGTGAGGGAACCTCCCGACGTCGATCTTCCCGACGAAATGCGGGAACGGGTGCGGCTCTATCAACACAGTCTGGCCGAGGACCTGTTGGCGTGGATCAATGCCCGGGCCTCCTGCCCGGTCGAGCTGGAGGTGCGCTCTGGGAACGCGGCGGTCGAGCTGGTGCGCCGCTCCCGCCGGGCCGAGATACTGGTGACCGGAACTTCCGCCGTCGATCACATCAGGGTCAGCCCTCGCGCCGCCCGGCTGGCCCGCATGGCCTACTGTCCGGTGCTGGCCGTCCGCCGCCGCTCCCGTCTTCCCTACCGGCGGGTGATCGCCGCCGTCGATCTGTCCGATGGGGGCGTGCATGCCCTCGAGCTGGCCATGGACATGGCCGCCGCCGAGAGGGTCACCGCCGTGGTCTCGCTGTCTCCCCATGCCGAGATGCTGCTCTCCGACGCGGGGATCAATCCGGAACGGCTCGACGCGTTGCGGCGCGACCGCCTAGCGGTGCTCGAAGACCGCCTCGACAAGTTCACGGCCGGTTGGGGTGAGCGGGTGGTGACCAGGGTGCTGGACGGGCCTCCCGCCGAGTCGGTGGCCGAGCTGGCCCGCCGCCGCCGGGCGGATCTGGTGGTGGTTGCCGATCGGGCGGCCGCCGGGACCAGCATGGTCATGTTGGGCGGCACCGCCGAGGCGATGATGGGGTCGGTGCCCTGTGATGTGGCGGTTGCCCGGGTACCGGGACGGTTCCGCCGCCCCTGAACAACCTTCGCCTCGAATGCATAGCGTTGCGTTGTCGGCACTGTATGACCCTGGTTGTTCATGAAGTTCGGTTGGGGTGGGTGAGAGGCGATGGTTGCGAGGTGTGGATGTGTTGGGCCTGAGCGGCTCGACCCGTTGCCCGCGTCTCTTTGTATCCCCACCCGTGCTGTTGCCGTCCATTCCAAACGCCCCGGCCATGAACAATCAGGGCTAACCTAGGGGCCGAAGCCGGGCCCGTAGCTCAAGTGGTCAGAGCAGCGGACTCATAATCCGTTGGTTGCAGGTTCGAGTCCTGCCGGGCCCACCGGTTGCCGGAACGACCCTGTCGAAATACGGATCGCAGACCGTTGCGGTGTCTTGTCGTCGATGGAATACTGGTCGGTATGAGAGATAGAAACTCACCTGAACACCAAGGTAACGGTCATGATCACGCCGGACACGATCATGCTCATCATGATCACGCCGACCATTCCCATGACTACCGGGAGGCCAGTCGACGCAGCCTCGTCATAGCCTTGGTGCTGATATTGGGATTCATGGTGGTCGAGGTGATCGGCGGTGTCCTGTCCGGCAGCCTGGCGTTGCTGTCGGATGCGGGGCATATGATCACCGACGGAGCGGCGATCGCGCTGGCCCTGTTTGCCCAACATATGGCGAATCGCCCCGCCTCCGCCGAGCGGACCTTCGGGTACCAGCGGGCGGAGGTGCTGGCCGCTTTGATCAACGCTCTGAGTCTATGGATGATCGCCGGCTGGATTTTCTTCGAGGCGTTTCGCCGGTTACGGGACGTTCCGGAGATCGAAGGGGGGCTGATGCTGGTCATCGGGGTCATCGGACTCCTCGTCAACCTGGCCGCCGCATGGGTGCTTCATCGGTCGGCGCAGCACAGCCTCAATGTGGAAGGAGCTCTCAAGCACGTGATGGCCGACCTGATGGGGTCGGTCGGTGTGGTCATCTCCGGCGTGCTGGTCCTGACCACGGGATGGACGCTCGTCGACCCCATCCTGAGTGTGCTAATCGGCGTGCTGATCCTGGCCAGTTCCTGGCGTCTGACGATCAAGGTATTCCGAGTGCTGCTGGACACGGTGCCCGAGCACATCGATGTGTATCGGCTTTGCAGTGAGCTGGAAGAGCAGGAAGGTGTCACTTTGGTCCACGACGTGCACGTGTGGACCATTTCCTCAGGTCATGAGTCCTTTACCGCCCATATCCTGGTCGATCCGGCTTACGAGGGCGACATGAACGAATTGCTCTCTAGTTCTCAGGAGATCGTCCGCCATGACCACGGAGTCGGACATGTCACCATACAGCTGGAGCAGTTACGGGTGGGGGCGGACTGCGCCGAAGATCACCATGTAGATCATCTGCTGGCCCGGTCGCGGGAGCAGCGGAAGAAAAGAAAGCGCCTGTTGCTCTGACCGCCGACAAAGCCGACCGTCTGTCACCGCCGCAACAGACGGCCTCCCGACTGGTCAGGGTATGTAGATCGGCTCAGTGTTCGTGGTGCTCGTGATCGTCGCACTCGTGGATGTCGTGCACGTGGCCGGGTTCGTCGCCGTGGTGTTCGTGGGTGTCGCATTCGTGCTGGCCGTGCGCATGCTCCTCGGCATGGTGCTCGTGATCGTCGCACTCGTGGGCGTCGTGCACGTGGCCGGGTTCGTCGCCGTGGTGTTCGTGGGTGTCGCATTCGTGCTGGCCGTGCTTTTCCATCGTGTTCCTCCTTCTCGAAGTGGGTTCCTGGACTGTTCGAGATATCGAGACGGTAGGCTGACAAGGCCCTCATCCATTACATAGGCTAACAAAACTCCGCGGCCTTTTTCGGGTATTGGACGCGAGGCGGGCCGCCCAGCCCGCGGAAACGAGCGGTTGTCCGAGATGACATGGACCGGATGGCTTCGCCGGCCTGCGGTGGTCAGCCGAGGATGATCATGGCCAGGGCTGCCGCCGCCAACCCGAATCCCGCCACCTGGAGGCGGGCGGCGCGTTCTCCGGCGAAGAGTATCTGGAAGAGCAGGGTGAATCCGTAGCACATCTGGAACAGCAGTCCGGCGACGGCCAGGTTGTCCTGGGCTGCCAGCGTGAAGGCGCCGAGGCCCGCGCCCCCGCCCAGCCCGATCACCATGGCGGTCGGGATGAGGCCTTCCGACGGTTTCACGGGCTGGCGGCCCAGGAGAACCATCAGCAGGACGGCGCCTATGGCCACCACCCTCCCCGGCACCACCGGCCAGACCCCCGATGCGGGGCCGGTCAGACCCAACATGGTGGCGGTTATTCCGAACATCACGCCGGCGGTCAGACCATGCTTCATGGCTGCCCTGTCCCATCCGTCGGAAGTGCTGCGGGCGCCGATCAGCCAGATGGCGGCCACCCCCACCAAGATGCCGCCGCTCGTCACCGCCGAGGGGAGGCCTTCCAGGATCGCGTCCATTACTATGGGGATCACCGCACCCGTCACCGCCGCCACCGGCCCCACTATCCCTACTCCTCTGGTGACGTATCCGATGTAGAGCTGGGTCAGCGCCAAGCTCGCCGACAGTCCGGATACGCCGCCCAGCACCAGGTCGACGGCGGTGGGAGCACCCCCTATGAGGATGGCCAGAGCCGCGGCGGAGAGGGCGGTGAACACGTATATCCACAGCACCATCGTCAGCAGGCGGCCTCTTCTGCCGAAGTTGGCCCCTAGATGGTCGACGTACCCGATCAGCAGGGGGGAGAGGATGCCGAGCAGGATGGTCATCGCACACCCGATGCGGGGAGGCGCGCCGGAGGACGGGCGGCGACGACTTCATACCTGTACATCTTCGGCTCGTATCGTTACGTGAAGGCGGCCATGCCGGTCAGCGACTGGCCGAGGATGAGGGTGTGTATCTCGTTGGTCCCTTCGTAGGTGAGCACCGATTCCAGGTTGTTCATATGGCGGATGACCGGGTAGTCGAGCGTTACTCCGTTGGCGCCGAGGACCGATCGGGCCTGGCGGGCCACTTCCAGGGCGGCCCGGACGTTGTCGAACTTGCCGAAGGAGATGTGGCTCGGATGGGCCAAGCCCTCGTCTTTCATGCGGCCGAGATGGAGGGCGGTGAGCATCCCCCGGTTGACGGCCACCATCATGTCCACCAGCTTGCGCTGGGTCAGCTGGAATGCGGCGATGGGCTTCCCGAACTGGCGGCGGTCCACGGCGTAGTCGAGGGCCGTCTCATAACAGGAACGGGCCGCACCCATGGCACCCCAAACTATGCCGTAGCGGGCCTCGTTCAGGCACGAGAGCGGCCCGCGCATCGACGCCACCCCCGGAAGCACCGCATCATCCGGAAGGCGAACCCCGTCGAGCACGATCTCCGAGGTGTGCGACGCCCGCAATGACAACTTGCGCGGGATGTCCCGGGCCGTGAACCCCGGCGCGTCGGCGGGGACGATGAAACCCCGCACCCCCTGGTCGGTCCTCGCCCAGACGATCGCTACATCGGCGGTCGACCCGTTGGATATCCAGGTCTTGGCGCCGTCGAGGATCCAGTCTGAACCGTCCCGCCGGGCGCGGGTGCGCATGGAACTCGGATCGGATCCGGAGTCGGGTTCGGTGAGGCCGAAGCACCCCAGCGCCTCGCCGGAGGCCATGGCGGGGAGCCAGCGTTGCTTCTGCTCCTCCGAACCGTATTCCCAGATGGGGAACATGGCGAGCGATCCCTGCACCGACACCATGCTGCGCAATCCCGAGTCGCCCGCCTCCAGCTCCAGGCATGCCAGGCCGTACTGGACCGCCGAGGCGCCGGGGCATCCGTAACCCTCCAGATGCATACCCAGCAGGCCCAGCCTGCCCAGCTCCTCGGTCAGCTCGCGGGGAAGGATTCCCTTCTCGAACCAGTCGTTGATGGATGGGAGCACCCGGTCGGCCACCCAGCGGCGCACGGTGTCGCGCAGCAACCGTTCCTCCTGGTCGAGGAGACGCTCGATACCGAGGAAGTCCTTGGGGTCGGGAGCGAAAGGCAGGGAGGCGGGAGGCATGTTCTGTTCTCTCAACCCCGATTATTTCACGGCCGGGGCGTTGGGGCGGCGGCACAGGCGTCGAGCAACCTCATGAACTGCGATTACCGGTCGTGACGACATATCTGTCCTCGGTCGAAAGCCCCACCCATGGGGCGAGGAACAGCATACAACCCCGGCGGGGCGCAAGGGACGCGGGCGGGGCGTCATTCAGGTAGGTCAACATCCAACAAGCCCCTTGTTCCTCAGAACGGAACAGGTTTCCTTGCTAGCGAACGTTTGTACGATTACACTCAGGCCGCTATGTCGAACTTCCGATGGACGACCACCGATGCGCCGGACCGCCGACCGGCCCTGTTCGACGCGGTGGTCGAGCGCAAGATAGGCCGGGGCGCCTACCGCGGCCTCGAGTTCCTCCATGTGGAATCCCGCAGCCTGATCAACCGGGTTCCGCGCGGCGGCTTCCCATTCGAGTACACCATCAACGCCTATCGGGGATGCAGCCACGCCTGCACCTACTGCTTCGCCCGGCCCACCCACGACTATCTGGGCCTCGACATCGCCGGGGACTTCGACACGAAGATCGTGGTGAAGATCAACGCGCCGGAGGTGCTGCGCCGCGAGACCGAACCGGGCCGGTGGGCCGGCCGCCCGATCGCCATGGGAACCAACACAGATCCCTACCAGCCCGCCGAAGGCAAGTACAAGCTGACCCGCGAGATCATCGAGGTTCTGGCCGAACGGCGCAACCCGTTCTCGATCCTCACCAAGTCTCCCTTGGTGCTGCGGGACCTCGATCTCCTGTCCGAGGCGGCCCGGGCTGCCAAGATCAGCGTGAACCTGTCGATCGGCACACTCGATCCCGACGTTTGGTCCCGCTCGGAGCCGGGGACTGCCCACCCCCGCAAGCGGCTGGATGCGGTCCGGCGCCTGAACGAACGCGGGATACCGTCCGGTGTCCTCATGGCCCCGGTCCTGCCCGGCCTCTCGGACAGACCCGACCAGATCGAGGCGGTCATAGAAGGAGCGGCTGAAGCCGGGGCCAGGTTCATAACCGGCGTCTACCTGCACCTGCGGAAACCGCTCAAGGAACACTACTTCCGATGGGTGGAAGCCGAATACCCCCACCTGATACGGTTCTACCGCCACATGTACGGGAGCAGGTCCTACGCCACGCCGGCCATGCGCAGGCGGCTGGGGAGGCTGACCGGCCGCTTCATCGCCGCCCGCGGCGGCCCCACGCCGGAGCGCCGCAACGCCGACGGGAACGGCGCCGACAAAACAACCGGCCCGGACGATGGAAACGCCGCATCATCCGAGCAGCCCGCCGACGACCGCCAGCTGAGCTTGTTCCGCTGACAGCCGGTACAGGAGCGGGCCTCGAACAGACACCGGGCCGTGCATCCCGCAGACCAACACCGCCGAGCGGACTCATCCGGCCCGCCGGGGTGGGGTACTTGGAACTACCCACTCGGCGCAACTGCGGTCAGGCGACTACCGGCACCTTCTCCAATGCGGCGCTGACCGCCTCCGACGGGTACTCGTAGTCGGACAGCTCACCGGCCAGGAAGGAATCGTAGGCGCCCATGTCGAAGTGACCGTGGCCGCACAAGGCGATGAGAATCACCTTCTCCTCACCCGACTCGCGGCACCGGTCGGCCTCCCGGATCGCGCCGGCGATGGCGTGGGTGGGTTCGGGCGCAGGGATGATCCCCTCGCTCCGGGCGAACCGCAGGGCCGCCTCGAAGCACTCCGTCTGCCCGATCGCCTCGGCTTCCATGATCCCCAGATCGCAGAGATGCGAGACCAGAGGCGCCATCCCGTGGTAGCGCAGGCCGCCGGCATGGATCGGGTCGGGCACGAAGGTATGCCCGAGGGTATGCATCTTCATCAGCGGGGTCATGCCGATGGCGTCGCCGAAGTCGTAGCGGTATTCGCCCTTCGTGATGGAGGGGCAGGCCGCCGGCTCCACCGCCCTGATGGTCGGGTCGCTGTTACCAGCCAGCTTCTCCCGGATGAACGGGAACGACAGACCCGAGAAGTTGGAGCCGCCGCCGGTGCAGCCGATCACCACGTCCGGGGTCCTCTCGCCCCCCTTGTCGAGCTGGGCGACCGCCTCCTGCCCGATCACCGTCTGATGGAGCAGGACATGGTTCAGTACCGAACCCAGCGAGTAGTTGACGTCCTCGTTGGTGGCCGCCACCTCCACGGCCTCGGAGATGGCAATCCCCAGACTGCCGGGGCTGTCCGGATCATCCGCCAGAATGCTGCGCCCGGCGTTGGTGGTCTCCGAGGGGCTGGAGTGCACGGTGGCGCCCCAGGTCCGCATCATGGAGCCGCGGTAAGGCTTCTGGTCGTAGGAGGCCGCCACCTGCCACACCTCGCACTCGAGGCCGAACATGCCGCAGGCCAAGGCCAAGGCGCTGCCCCACTGGCCGGCCCCGGTCTCGGTGGTGAGCTTGCGCACCCCCGCCTTGGCGTTGTAGTAGGCCTGCGCCACGGCCGTGTTGGGCTTGTGCGACCCCGCCGGGCTCCCCCCTTCGTACTTGTAGTAGAGGCGGGCCGGGGTGTCGAGATCCTTCTCGAGGCGGCGGGCCCGATAGAGGGGCGTAGGACGCCACAGACGGTAGATATCGCGTATCTCCTCGGGGATCTCTATGTAGCTGTCCTGGGACACCTCCTGCAGGATGAGATCCATCGGGAACAACGGCGCCAGGTCGCCGGGTCCCACCGGCTCGAGCGTACCGGGATGCAGTACGGGGGGAGGCGGCGCCGGCAGGTCGGGGATGATGTTGTACCAATGGGTCGGAAGCTCCGACTCCTCGAGCAGTATCTTGGTCGATTCGGTCATTGGCCCCTCCAATCTGACTCGGATCCGATTTGCGGCCGTATCGGGAAAGGGTACTCGCTCAGCCCGCCCGATGCCGCCTGCGGATATGTCCCGAGCGTCTCCCAGGTGGTCGGGTATCGTCCGCTTGACTGCGAGAACCCGCCCCCCTCCGGGGCCGCAGTTCGGTACGGGATCACCCCCGCCCCGGGTGGAGGGCCTCGCCGGGCGGGTTAACCTGGGGTCTCGGTCTTCCCGATCCGAACCGTCCGAAGCATCCGACCGTCTGGAACGAGCCATGTCCGATCTTTCCGCGATCCCCACTGTTTCCTTTGCGTTGGGCGGGCTGGCCGCCCGGGTGCAGAGCCGCTTGCGATCCTGGGACGAAGCGGACTTCTGCTCCCGCATGTGGCGCATGGATCACACGCTGTGGTCCGAGCAGGAAGCCCCCGAGCTGGCCGATCGCTTGGGTTGGCTGCAGTTGCCATCCCGGACCGGCGGGCTGGCCGAGATAGAGGAATTCGCCGCCGAGATCCGCCGAGAAGCCGACCGGGTTGTGCTGCTGGGCATGGGCGGCTCCAGCCTG
This sequence comes from uncultured Acidimicrobiia bacterium, assembly GCA_958295745.1. GTDB lineage: Bacteria > Actinomycetota > Acidimicrobiia > Spongiisociales > Spongiisociaceae > CATQHD01. The sequence goes on from OY282370.1 coordinate 2,270,371, forward strand.
GCGCCGGAGGTCTACCAGGCCGCGTTCGGCAACGCCGACGGTCACCCGGAGCTGATGGTGCTGGACAGCACCCACCCGGCGGCAGTGCGGGCGGCGGCGGAGCGGATAGACCCTCGGCGAACCTTTTTTCTGGTGGCTTCCAAGTCGGGCGGCACCATCGAGACCCTCTCGCTGTTCCGTTACTTCTGGCGGCGGCTCGCCGATGCGCTGGATCGTCCGGGGGAGCATTTCGCGGCCCTCACCGATCCGGGATCCGGGCTGGAGGCCCTGGCCGGGGAGCGGGGTTTCCGCCGGGTTTTCTCCACCCCGCCGGACGTGGGGGGGCGCTACTCGGCCCTGACCCCCTTCGGTCTTGTGCCGGCGGCCCTGATCGGGATGGACATCCGCCGCCTGATGGGTTCGGCGGCCGCCATGGCCGCCGCCTGCGGACCCGAGGTCCCCGCCTCCCGCAGCCCGGGCCTCCGGCTGGGTGCGGTGCTGGGCGAGGCCGCCCTGGCCGGCCGCGACAAGGCCACCTACATCTGCTCCCCGGCGGTCGCCGCCTTCGGCAGCTGGGTGGAGCAGCTGATCGCCGAGAGCACCGGCAAGAACGGAACCGGGATCGTTCCGGTGGCGGGCGAGCCGCTCGGCGGCCGCGAGGTGTACGGCGGGGACCGCCTGTTCATCCATCTGGCGCTGGCGGGGGAGGACCCGGTTGGACAGCCCGCCGCTCTCGAAGTGCTCCAAGCCGCCGGCCATCCGGTCGTCAGGGTGATCCTCGACGACCTCTACGGCCTGGGCGCCGAGCTGTTCCGCAGCGAGATGGCCGTGGCGGCGGCAGGGGCGGTCCTGGACATCAACCCGTTCGACCAGCCCGACGTGCAGTTCGCCAAGGACCTGGCCCGCCGGGCCATGTCGGGGGAAGGACCGGGAGTGGCCGTCGACGAGACGGACGCCGCAGACTCCGAAGAACTGAGACTCCGGATAGGGGAGTGGGCAGCCGCCGTCCGCCCCGGCGATTACGTCGGGATACAGGCCTACCTGCCGATGGACGGCCCGGCCTCCCCGGTGCTGGAGAAGCTCCGCCGTTCGATCCGGGACCGTTGCCGCACCGCGGTGACCCTCGGGTACGGGCCGAGATTCCTACATTCCACCGGCCAGCTCCACAAGGGCGGCGCCGACAACGGGGTTTTCCTCCAGATCGTGGACGACCCCCTCTCCGACCGGGCGGTTCCGGTTCCGGAGACCGGTTTCACCTTCGGGGAGCTGATCGAAGGGCAGGCGGCCGGGGACTGCCAGGCCCTGGCCGCCCGAGGCCGCCGGGTCATGAGGATCCGGCTGGGTGATGATCCGGCGGGGGGGTTGGAGAAGGTCGTGGACCTGGTCGAGAAGGCCGCCCGCGAGGGAGGCCGGTAGTGGAGGCGGTTCCGGCGGCGGGTTCCCGGGCGGCGGACCGCCACCTGCTGGTCGTGTTCGGGGCCACCGGCGACCTCTACCGGAAGAAACTGGCGCCGGCCCTCTACCACCTGGTCCGGCAGTACGACCTGGCCGACCGGTGCGTGGTGCTGGGCGTAGCCCGCTCCGAGCTCAGGGAAGAGGAGTTCAGGGCCCGCACCGAGGCGGCTGTCGAGGAAATGGCGGCGGGGCAGGCCCGGCTGGGCGACCCCGCCGAGTGGTGCGCCCGGATGGTCCATTACCAGCCGGTCGGCGAGGATCCGGCCTCGTACCGGGTCCTGAGGGACCGGATCGAGCGGCTCGAAGACGAATATCACCTGTCCGGCAACCGGATCTTCTACCTGGCGCTGCCCCCCTCGACGCTGGCCGCCGCCGTGAGAGGTCTGGGTGTATCCGGCTTGGCCCGCAGCGCGGGATGGACCCGCTTGGTGGTGGAGAAACCCTTCGGCGCCGATCTCCGCTCGGCGGCGGCGCTCAATTCCGTTCTCCACGAGAGCTTCGACGAAGGACAGATCTACCGAATCGACCACTATCTGGGGAAGTCGACGGTGCAGAACCTGCTGGTGTTCCGGTTTGCCAACCCCGTCTTCGAATCGGTCTGGAACAGGGACCGAGTCGACAACGTCCAGATCACTATGGCCGAAGCAGGCGGTATAGAAGGGAGGGCGGGTTACTACGACCGGGCGGGGGCGCTGCGGGATGTGGTGCAGAACCACCTCACCCAGGTCCTGAGCCTGATCGCCATGGAACCGCCCGTCTCCTTCGACGCCGAAGCGATCCGGGACGAGAAGGTGAAGGTGCTCCAGTCGATCAAGCCTCTCCAACCCGATGATGCGGTGTTCGGGCAGTACACATCCGGTCTGGTGGGCGGGATTCCTGCGCCCGGCTATCTCGAGGAACCGGGGGTCGGCGGGGGTTCCCGCACGGAGACCTATGCCGCCCTGCGGGTGTTCGTAGACAGCTGGCGGTGGCAGGGAGTCCCCTTCTACATGCGCACCGGCAAGCGGCTCCCGACCAGGCTCACCCAGGTGGCGGTGACGTTCCGCGAGCCGCCGGTGCCGATGTTCGAGTCCTTCGACCGGGGCCGCCGCAAGGGCAACGTCCTCTACTTCAGGCTCCAGCCCCACGAGGGGTTCGCCCTGCTGTTCGAAGTACAGACGCCCACCGATCCCCCTCGGTTGGCCACCATGCCGCTGACGTTCGCATACGAGGACGCCTTCGGCCAGCTCCCCGACGCCTACGAAACCCTGCTCTACGACGTCATGACCGGCGACCGCACCCTGTTCGTCCGGTCCGACGAGGTGGAGCAGGCCTGGCGGATCTATATGCCGGTTCTCGAAGCCGGGATACCCCCGGCCCCCTATCCGGCGGGTTCATGGGGTCCCCCGGAGGCGGATTCGCTGTTCGGACCGTCCGGTGAGGGCTGGACGGTGCGACGCCCCGGCGAACGGGACCCGGACGACTCACGGACTGCGCACAGCTGAGCCGGAAGGCGCCCGATGCTGTCGGTGCTGCCCGGTATTGCCGGTGTTCTGACCCGCTCACCCCGCGCCGCCTTCCGATTCCGCCGATGATCGGGGTTATCGTTTGCAGGTCGTCTGCCGGAGGACCCGTGGCGCGCCTGGTTTCTGCTTTTGCCGTCCTGATGATGGTCTCGATGGCGGCCGCCTGCGGAGGCGGCGGTCAGGCCGAGGAACCGGATCGGGTGGAGGAGGTCGCCTCCCTGGAGGAGGACCGGCCGGAGGAGGAAGAGGCCGCCAGGCCGAGCTACGAAGAAGGGTTGCTGCTGTTCACCGCCTGCCTGCGGGATCGAGGCATCGAGGCGCCCGACATCCCGGTCGACGCCGACGGCCGGCCCGTCCTTTCCGCCGACCTGGTGGAGCAGATCGACACCGGGTCCCCGGAGTTCGCGGCCGCCTTCGCCGCCTGCGTGCCGCTGCTGACCGCCGCCTCGCCCGTGGAGCTGGGCGCCGACCCCGAGCTCCAGGCCGTGGTCTTGGATTCGCTCCGCCGCTTCTCCGTCTGCATGAGGGAAAACGGTGTGGAGGAGTTCCCGGATCCGGCGCCCGGATGGGACGGCAACGGTTCTCCCTACCCGGTTGCCGGCGCCTTCGATACCTCCGACCCCGATGTCGACTCCGCCCTCGACGCCTGCTCGAGGTTGATCTCCTTTCCTAGGGTGGGTTGATCAGATGAGGAAATTCGGATGGGCCGCCCTCTTCCTCGTGCTGGCCGCCGTGTTGGCGGTCGGGGGGTTCCTGGCCGTGGACCGGCTGGCGGGCGATCCGCAGGAGGGGGCGGCAGTGCAGAAGCCCGAGCTGGGATCGGCCCCCGTGGTACGCACCGACCTGCGCCGGGTGGAGACCTTCCCCGCCGTGCTCCGCAACACGGATCCCAGGACGGCCATGACCGGGATGGGGGGCACGGTCACGAGCATGCCCGAGGAGGGCGTCGAGCTGGGGAGGGGCGATGTCCTGTTCGAGATCGACGGCAGGCCGGTATTCCTCTTCTACGGGGAGCGGCCCATGTGGCGCCCCTTGGCGCCGGGGCCGGACGGGTCCCGGCCGGAAGGCCCCGACGTGGAGCAGCTGGAATCCAACCTGGCAGCGCTCGGATACCCCGCTTCCCCGCCGGACGAGGTCTTCGACGAGGACACCGTCCGGCAGATACGGGGCTGGCGGGCGGGGGCGGGGCTGGACGCCGCCGGTTCGGTGGAGCAGGGCCGGATCGTCTATGTGGAGGACCGGATCCGGGTGGGGGGACGCCTGGCGGCGCCGGGCGCCTTGGTATCGCCGGGCGCCCCGGTGCTCGAAGTGTCGGGGACCGGCCAGGAGGTGTACCTGGAGCTGCCCGCCGACCGGAGGGACCTGATCGAGGCGGGGGACAGGGTTGCCGTGAAGTTACCGGACGGCGTGAGCGCTCCCGGCGCGGTGCACACCATCGGGGTGGTCGGGTCCGGCCCCGGCGAGGGCCGGGACGGAGGAGGTTTTGCGGCAGTGGCGGTCCGTCTCGACGACCCCGGCCTGGGGGCGAAGTTCGGCGGGTACCCCGTGGATGTGGAGATCGTCACCGGCGAGGCGGTCGGGGTGTTGGCGGTTCCGGTCAAGGCCCTGCTGGGTCTCTCCGAAGGAGGTTACGCCGTGGAGCGGCGGCGGGGCGGGGCGGTCACCCTGGTGGCGGTCGAGACGGGCATGTACGCCGGCGGCTTGGTGGAGGTGGAGGGCGATCTTGCCGCCGGCGACCTGGTCGTGGTTCCCGAATAAGGAGTGATGAACGATGACGATCGCTGTCGATTCACCCCTCGCCGACCGGGCATTCCATCATCGGCTGAAGAGGCCGCCGATGTCTTGCTCACCGCCCTCCTAGGCATGCTGCCCGAGGGGTCGGCGGCCGGCGGTCCGGGCGCTCCCTCACTGGAACTGTCCGGGGTGACGAAGGTCTACCCGGGGCCCCCGGCCGTCACCGCCCTGGCCGGGGTGAGCCTGACCATCCGCTCCGGCGAGATGGCGGCGGTGGTGGGGCCTTCCGGCTCGGGCAAGTCCACCCTCCTGAACCTCATGGGGGGGCTCGACCGGCCCACCTCCGGCTCGGTGAAGGTGGCGGGCCTGGAGCTGACCGGGCTCGGCGACCGGGCCCTGTCCGGGATGCGGGCGCAGATGATCGGTTTCGTCTTCCAGGAGTTCTACCTGTTGCCGAGAACCTCGGCGCTGGACAACGCGGCGGAAGGGCTCCGCTACCGGGGGGTGCAGGGCCGGGTTCGGAGACAGCTTGCCGAGGAGGCGCTGCGGCGTGTGGGGCTCGGGCGCCGTCTGCACCATCTGCCGAACCAGCTGTCCGGCGGGGAGCGGCAGCGGGTGGCCATCGCCCGGGCGCTGGCGGGCCGCCCGGCCGTGGTGTTCGCCGACGAGCCGACCGGCAATCTGGACAGCGCCTCCGGCCGGGAGATCACCGACCTGCTGGTCGAGCTGAACGAGGAAGGTGCCACCATCGTGACCATCACCCACGACGCTGAGGTGGCTTCCCGCTTCCCGCGCCGGATAAGGCTGCACGACGGCCTGGTGGTTGGTGAGGAGAGAGGGTGAGGGCCGTTAGGAGCAGCCTGCGCTTCGGTGATGTCCTGGGGCTGAGCCTGACCGGTCTCCGCCGCCATCCCGGACGGACCATGCTGACCGTGCTGGGGATCGCCTTCGGCGTCGCCGCCATCGTGGCGGTGCTGGGCATCACGGCCTCGGGGCGGGCGGCTCTGATCGCCCGGCTCGACCAGCTGGGCACCAACCTGATCCGGGTCACTCCCGGGTCGGGGGTTTTCGGCAACGCCGACGGCCTCCCGCCCGAATCGGCGGGCATGCTGGGGCGGGTCGGCCCGGTGGAGGGGGTGACGTTCACCGCCTTGCTGGATGTGACGGTGCTGCGCAACGACCTGCTGCCGCCTCTGGAAACAGGAGGGTTGTCGGTCATGGCCGCCCCCGCCGGCCTGCCCGGAGTGCTGAACGCCCGGATGTCCGCCGGCCGGTTCCTGGACGACGGGGCCGGGGCTGTTCCCACCGCGGTGTTGGGGAGGGTGGCCGCCCGGCGGTTGGGGATCGTGGATGTGGACCGGGCGCGGAGGGTGTACATCGGCGGGGAGTGGTTCGAGGTCATCGGCGTGCTGGGCGAGATGACCCTGCACCCCGACATCGAGCGGTCGGTGCTGATCGGCGAACCGGCCGCCCGGGAACTGTTCATAGAGTATCTGAGGCCGACCGCCCTCTACGTCCGCGTCCATCCGGACCGTGTGACGGACGTCTTGGAGGTCATCCCGGCCACGGTCGATCCGGAGAATCCCGGACGGGTGGCGGTCACCCGCCCTGTCGATGCGCTGGTGGCCCGCCGCCAGGCGGAGGAGGCCTTCACCGGTCTGCTGGTGAGCCTGGGGAGCGTGGCCCTGCTCGTCGGGGGGGTGGCGATCGCCAACGTGATGGTCATGTCGGTGCTGGAGCGGCGTACGGAGATCGGTCTGCGCCGGGCCATGGGGGCCGCCAAACGCCATATACGCCGCCAGTTCTTCGGGGAGGCGGTGCTGCTGGCCGGGGCCGGCGGGGTGCTGGGCGCTTTGGTCGGGGCCTCGATCACCGCGGCCTTCGTAGTGAGCCGGGACCTGACGCTGGTGGTGCCGCTGTCCGGGCTGGCGGGGAGCATCCTGGTGGCGCTGGTGGTGGGCGCCCTAGCCGGCATCTACCCGGCGGTCCGGGCAGCCCGCATCCCGCCCGCCGAAGCCGTCCGCTCTGCCTGACCGGCCTCGCCGGATATGGGGCTTGTGTTTGATACTAACTTACTAAGCTAGTACTAACTCACTAGAAATCTGTGGAGAGGGGATCACTTCCCGATCTCCCGATGAGGAAATGCGGTCTGGCATGGCAATAGACAGGGACCGGAAGTACCGGGAGATGGCGAACCGAGGCAAGTACCGGAAGCTGTACACGCATCTGTGCGGTCTTCGGGTCGAGGAGTGGAGGACCTCCTACGGTGAGATCGAGTCGATTCTGGGTTTCGAGTTGCCTCCGTCCGCCCGCCTTCACCGGCCTTGGTGGGCGAATCAGAGAGGTGGAAACGGCCACAGCCAAGCCCTCGCCTGGGGCGTCGCCGGGTGGGAGACCGCCGAGGTCGATATGGACGCCGAGACGCTCTTGTTCAGACGGCGGAAGCCTGCGCAGGCCGTTCGCAAGCCCGGTCTGGATGAGGTATGGCCTGTCCGCTCCGTTGGAAGGTGGCCGGAGGGTCTGAGCCTCGGGCGAGAGGAACTCTACGGGGACAGGTTGACGCGCTGATGTTCATAGACACCAACGTCTTGGTGAACTCCCGTTTTGTCGAAGCGCCGCATCACAGCCCCGCCAGGGCGGAGCTGGAGCGCGTCTTGCGAAGCTCCGAACCGATGAGGATCAGCCGTCAGGTAGTACGCGAGTATCTGTCTGTGGTAACTCGGCCGCAGGTCTGGTCCGGCGCGGTCACGCGTGAGGACGCGCTCGATGATGCGGACAGACTGATCAGCAACTTCGAGGTACTCGAGGACGGCCCCCCGGTGACCGAGTTGTTGATCGCGCTGTGCAGGGAAGTTCCTGTAGGAGGTCGTCAGGTTCACGAAGCCAACATCGTCGCAACCATGCTCGCGCACGGGGAGCGGCGGCTGCTGACGTTCAACACGGCGGACTTTCGACGCTACGGAGACCGCATCGAGCTGGTCCCCGGTAATCACGGTTAGCGGGAGGCGGCGGACCGTCTTGCCGCGGCGAGCAGGAGCCCGACGCCGATGGCGGCCCTACACGCGCCGGCGGTAGGTGTGCTCGCCGGCGCCTGCCCCGAGGTCCGCGGGCCGGCCAAGTCCCCCGCCGAGGCGGTACGATCCCCCCTGAGCCCGGCTCGGACGACACCCCTGCTTCCATCCCCTACAATGGGGGTCCCAGAGCACCTAGGGCGTTTAGCTCAGACTGGAAGAGCGCTTCCCTTACAAGGAAGAGGTCGGCGGTTCGAGTCCGTCAACGCCCACCCCGCAGCAGGCCGGACATCGGGATGGACGAAACCCTCAAACTAAGAGTTACTAACCTAGGCCCCATAGTGGAGGCCGACATCGATCTGCGCCCGCTAACCGTCTTCGTAGGCCCCAGCAACACCGGCAAGTCTTACCTTGCGATGCTGATCTATGCTCTGCACAGCGCTTTTAGCGGCAGCAGTTACTTGCCTTTCAGATATATGGGCCGTACGCAGAGGAGCCGTTATATCTTGGGAGGTCGAGCCTTTAAAGGTATGAATATTCAGGAAGAAACTATCGAAGACCTAAGAAATTGGATGGAGTCAGAAGTATGGGAATCCGGTACTGCGACTGCTATCAGCCGTTCCATGCCCGATTCTGTAGCAAGATTACTTCGCCATTATCTTGAAGATACGACCGATATAGGAGAAGCAATTGCAGAAGAGATCAAAAGGTGCTTTGGTCTAGATGACATTGGCCAGCTAATTCGTCAGGTTAATAATCAGGAGGAAGCAAAAGTTTGGATTGAGGGCTATACCTCCGAAGAAAACGGCTACAAGGCCTACGAATACATATTGTCGATCGGCAAAAGTACCAAGAAAACAGAAAATATATCCTTCCAAAGTAAAATATCCAAAAAAGCACATTTTTATATAGCTGGATTAGATTCTAAGAAATATAGACAACTTATCAAGAGTCCTATCCTTGGTATGACTGATACTCGAGAGAGAACCTTATTAGCCCGAGCAACACTCGGTGAGTTAGCTAATCAAATATACTCCACTCAATTCTTGAACCGGTTGGCCCATTACCTGCCAGCGGACAGGACAGGTGTCATGCACTCTCATCGCGTCGTTGTGAGCTCGCTGATAAGTCGGGCTTCCCAGGCAGGTCTGCAACGTGATCATCGATTGCCAGAGTTCTCCGGTGTCATAGCCGATTTTCTCCAAGTATTAGTTGATTTGGGAAAACACAAATACGGACGTCAAAGTAAAAAAAATATGGAAATAGCTAACAGAATACAAACTGAAATGCTGGGGGGTACTATTGAGGTAGAATCTTCCGCTGTAGGTTATCCAGATTTCTACTACAGACCAGCAGGTTGGAAGGATCTTATGCCTTTGATGAATGCTTCATCTATGGTATCAGAACTAGCTCCAGTTGTGTTATATCTAAGAGAAGAGGTCCAAAAAGATGAGGTGTTGATAATTGAGGAGCCGGAGTCGCATTTGCATCCCAAAATGCAAGTGGAGTTGACTTACTTGCTTGCTGCAGCTGTGCATGCCGGAGTCCGTGTAGTTATCACTACTCACAGTGAATGGGTACTAGAAGCCTTGGCTAATTTGATACTCGTATCTGATCTTCCAAAGGAACAGAGAAAAGGAATACCAAGTGCGGAATTTGCGCTCTCCTCTAAGGATGTAGGTGTATGGTTTTTTGAACCTAAACAACGACCCAAGGGGTCAATGGTGAAGGAACTCAAGATGAGACGTGAGGACGGAGGCTTCCTAACTGATTACGAAGATGTTGCTATCGGTACCCACAATCATTGGGCTACAATAATCAGCCGGTTAGAAAGGAGCAAGTTGGGATGACTGTAGTAAAGTTGTTATCTTCCGGTATCGATACCAATTGGACAGCAAAGAATATTAAAGGCAAAGGCTGTTCCGTTTCCCTAAAAGGAGTACCTGCACAAAAGCGTCTGATAATCAACTTGGATGCTGAGGGCTTACCAATTGATAAAAGCAAACCGCGATGCGACTTTATATTTATTGGCGTTATCTGTGAGGATAGTAAAGAGTATCTAGTTCCTATTGAATTGAAGCGAGGGGATGTTACAGCAAGTGAGGTATATAGACAGATCCAGGAAGGGACGAGGTTCGCTGACAAAGCACTTATTCCTTGTGGAATTAAAGTTCAATTGGTACCTGTTATAGCATCTGGCAGGATTGATAAACGGGAGCGAAACAAACTACGTTCTATCTTGGTTTCTTTTCGCGGGCAACGATTACCTATCCAACGAATAAAGTGTGGCCAACTTTTGAGTGCCGCTCTTTGTGCTCTTTAGAGCAATGGAATTCAATATGACTAGGGAGGTTGTTGCCTTGTATGATGATCGTGTAGTATCAACTGGATGGGACAGGTTTGATGACTGATACTCTGGCGGGGTTGGCTGGGCAGCAGGCGTTTCCGGTTGATGGGGCTGGTGCACCGGCCGGAGTTGTAGTTCGGGGAGCGGTGGCGCGGGGAGCTTTCCAGGTGTTGTTGGCGGGTTGGGATTCGGTCAGGCCGCCAGCAGCGGGCAAGTTGGCAGAGCTTCATCATTGGCGGTTGGGCCAGAAGAACTTCTCGCTGGTGGCGGCGGTGAGGGACCGGTATGGTGATGTGTGGTTGGCGGGTCCCGGAGTTAAGGACCAGCCGGTGGGTCCGCTCAAGGAATCCGAAGCGGCCCGGATGTTGCAGGCGGCCCTCGATGAGCCTTCCGGCCCTTTAGCCCGCAAACGGATCGCCGACCTATTGAGGGCGCACCGGGCGGGTGATCCGGTGCTGGGATTGTATGGGGAGGGCCTGTTCGCCAATCACTACCTGACCAAGGTGCTACCCGACGACCCGATGTGGCAACAGGCTGTCCAACGGGCTGGTTCCTGGCTGGGTCTACGCGGCCATACCCTGATTGAGGCTATGGGGTTTGCCATCATGCGCAATACCGGCAAAGGGTTGGTTCTGACAGCAAGAGGAACCGGGGGGGGGGGTATCGTTAGATGAGGACTCTTCGAGTACGGTAGCAGTCTTACTCGATCGGGCCGAGCAGTTTGATGCAGGGAGCGCACGCTTTGAGACATCACCCGTAGATTACGGATTGGGTTTGGCCCGCCGGGAGCGGGCGGATTGGCTGATACTACTGCGGGGTTCGCAAATCCGGCTGTACGCTGCCCGGCCCGGGGTAGGGGTGGGAAGCCGGGGATTGACCGACACCTACTTCGGGTTGGATCTGGCTTTGCTGTCGGAAGACCGCGCCGGTTATCTCGACCTGGCGTTTTCGGCCTCGGCATTGGACAAAGGCGGAACTGTTACCAGGTTGCTGGACGGCTCGCGTCTCTATGCGGTGGGTCTAGGGGAGCGATTACGCGAACGCATCTACGAGGAGGTCATCCCTGAACTGGCGGTGGCGGTGGCCGAAGAACTAGAACGGCTGGATAGCCAGGCGGGAAACGACCTGTCCCGCGCCTATCGTGTCACTCTTCGTATTCTGTTTCGTTTGTTGTTCCAGGCCTACGCCGAAGACCGGGGGCTACTGCCCTACGGCCGCAACGATGAATACAGCAGATACTCCCTCAAGCAACACGCCCTGAGCCTGATCGAAACCCCTGACCAGGCTTTCGATTCCTGCTCCCACAAGATCTGGGACGAGCTCCGTTTGACATGGAGCGTGATCGACAAGGGTAACAAGGCCATGGATGTCCCTGCCTACAACGGTGGTTTGTTCGGTTCCGATCCTGATCGACATCCTGACGGCGCTCTAATAACAGATGTGCAATTAAATGATCCTGTAATAGGACATACATTGAGGCGGCTTTTGATCGATCAAACTAATTACGGCGATTTGGGTCCGATTGATTTCCGCTCGCTATCTATAAGAGAATTTGGTACGATTTATGAAGGTTTGTTGGAATCATCTCTTTCTCGCGCCGACCAAGATCTTACCATCAACAAGAATAAGGCCTTTGTCCCCGCCAGGACAAATGATAATATATTCGTCAAAATAAATGAAGTCTACTTTCATAACTCCTCCGGATTACGCAAATCTACTGGATCATACTTTACTCCTCGGTTTGCCGTTGAGCATTTGCTAGACCGCTCTCTAGTCTCAGCCCTTGATGATCATCTGAAGCGGATCAGTAAACTATTAGAAAAGGGCGATCAAGTAGGTGCCTACGAGTCATTTTTTGATTTTCGTGTAGCTGACATAGCTATGGGATCAGGCAACTTTTTAATAGCGGCGATCGATTATATTGAATCTGCCTTTTCTGCCTTTTTGGTTCACCATTCTATTCCTGGAGTAACTGCTGAGCTTTCCCGTCTTAAGGAGTCGGCCCGGAAGGAGTTGGGAGAGAGGGCTGATGACTATCAGTTAGAACAGTCGATATTACTTCGCCGCCAGATAGCTCGTCACTGTATCTATGGCGTTGACATCAATGAAGTGGCTGTTGAGTTAGCGAAGGTAGCGGTATGGCTTCACACCTTTGTGCCAGGGCTTCCGATGTCTACTCTTGATTACAACCTGATCTGGGCAGATTCATTGACGGGAATCGGCACGATAGAAGAATCTATAAAGGTTCTAGACCCACAGGACAAACCGGGTATGATGTCTTTTATACGTGTTCTTATCAATGAGAGCCTAGAGAAGAGTAGTAAGCATCTCAAGCAAGCCCGTGATCTGTATGAAGCAACCACCGCTGAACTACTAGATGCCGCCGAGGCATACCATCGAGCGGCAGAATCTGTGGAAGAAGCCAAAGCTATCTTCGATACTACTGTAGCTACTCGTATTGGTAAGTTAGGTAACATCAATATGGTTGAACTAGAAGAAATACTAAAACTAGCCCAGCAACCTAAAATTCGTGAGGCTATTCGACTATTGAGACCTGGTCATATGCCATGCTTATTTCCTCAAGTATTTTCAAGAAATAATCCCGGTTTTGATGTTATCGTTGGTAATCCACCTTGGGAGGAGGTAACTGTAGAAAGGCTTGATTTCTGGGCGTTGCGTTTCCCAGGGCTGAAGGGTATGAATCAGGCTGACCAGACGCTCGAGATAGCTAAATTGGAGGTTCGCCGACCTGATCTGGTCAAAGATTACGAAGAGGCTGTTAAGAGGGCTAGAGAGCTTCGAGCTATTCTGATGGCAGGTCCGTATCCAGGAATGGGGACAGGTGATCCTGATCTTTACAAAGCCTTTTCCTGGAGATTTTGGCAGTTGGTTCGTAAAGGCGGCACTATCGGGGTTGTTTTACCTTATAGTGCCTTGAATACTAAAGGTTCGAAGCTCTGGCGAAAGACTGTGTTCTCGGAGAGCGATTTTATTGATATCACTACTTTGACAAATACAGGTGGGTGGATTTTCAAAGATGTAGGTCAATATGATATAGGGTTAATAACAATTGGGAAGGGTAAGAGGGCAGGTGTTGCTAAATTGGGGGGCCATTATAGAAGGAAGACTGATTATGAGATTGGAATTACCAGCGGTTCATATGTTGTACCGATGAGGGAGTTCTTGAGCTGGACCCCCGATGTCGTTGTTCCATTGTTTCCGAGTAAAGAAGCTCTCGGGGTTTTTCTAAAACTGGGACAGCACCCACGAATAGGCGACCGACCAACCAACCAACCAACCGACCAACCGACCGACCGACCAACCAACCGACCGACCAACCGACCAACCGACCAACCGACCGACCAACCAACCGACCGACCAACCGACCAACCGACCAACCGACCAACCGACCAACCGACCAACCGACCGACCAACCAACCAACCGACCAACCGACCAACCGACCGACCAACCAACCGACCAACCAACCAACCAACCAACCAACCAACCAACCAACCAACCGACCAACCAACCGACCAACCGACCGACCGACCGACCAACCGACCGACCAACCGACCAACCAACCAACCGACCGACCAACCAACCAACCAACCAACCAACCAACCAACCAACCAACCAACCAACCAACCAACCAACCAACCAACCAACCAACCAACCAACCAACCAACCAACCAACCAACCAACCAACCAACCAACCAACCAACCAACCAACCAACCAACCAACCAACCAACCAACCAACCAACCAACCAAAGTATGCAAGTATATCAGAGTTGGAGAGCACGTCCGGTGGCAGAACTGCACGCTACCCACGACAAACATCTGCTTATTCTATCACCGGAGGAGGTTGGCGAGCTCGACCTCATCGAGAGCTCGACGCCTCCCACGACAAGCACAGGTTTACCTTCATGAATTATCCAGAACTTTGGCCTGTATACAAGGGCAGTTCCTTCAATATATGGTGCCCTGACACGGGTATTTACTACGCTTGGGCAGACCCGAACGATATCAAAGGACACCTTCAAACTAAACGAGTGCGTGCCCATAAGAACCGTAGATCTGCCTTTTCAGAGATGCCATCGGAGTGGATCAATGATCCCGATACCTTGCCGTGTAATTCTCCTCGAATGGTATTTCGTGATATTACAACAAGTTCCGCAAGCCGCACCGTGATAATATCATTAGCGCCTTCCAAGATGGTCATCACTAATCAAGCACCATATTTACTTTGGCCATCAGGAAGGTCTTCGGATCAAGCATATCTACTAGGTGTTCTGTCTTCAATGATTTTGGATTGGTATGCCCGCCGAATAGTAAATTTACATCTCAATTTTTTTATTTTCAATGCGCTGCCGGTGCCGGATGCTGATCCGGGGCATCCCATTACTCAGCGGGTGGTGGAGATTTCGGGGCGGTTGGCAGCGATTGATGGGCGGTATACGGAATGGGCGGAAGAAGTAGGGGTGTCAATTGGGACTCTGCAGGAGGAACCGGAGCGGTCGGATGCCATCGCCGAGCTGGATGCCTGTGTTGCCCTGCTCTACGGGCTGGATGAGAACGACTTGCGCATCATCTACAGTACATTTCATGAGCGCACCGACTACTCCGAGCGCCATGCGACGGTGCTGGCCCACTTTCGGAGATGGCGAGAAGCCTTATGACTGCTCCCCACCTGCACTTTCCACCTGTTTTTGCTACCAACCGTCCGGGGCGGGAGGGGGAGCGGGTGGCTGATGAGGTCAACCGGTTGCTGTCGGGAATGCGCACTCATCTGTCCTTCTCTCCGCCACTGGCTATCGCCACCGCATATCTGAATCCGGGGGGCTTTGAGCTGCTGGCTGATGAGCTGGAGCAAGTACCTAGGATACGTCTGTTGTTGGGGGCGGAACCCGACTCGTCTGCCGCCCTCCCGTCTCTTCGGTTGGTTTCTGATCAGCAGATTCGCGAAGCCTTGCGTCATCATGATCTATGGCTGGCCTCGGAGCGGGATCTCACCGGCTTCACCCGCGAGGCCGATCGGGCCGCCCGGAGGATGGTGGAGTGGTTGCGGGCCGAGAGCGACCAAGGGGACCGCCGGGTAGACGTCCGCCGCTACGACAAAGGTTTTCTGCACGGCAAGGCCTTCATCACCGAGCACCCGGCCCTCCCGGCGGTGCTGGCGGGCTCGTCCAATTTCACCTATGCCGGGTTGGCCGTCAACGCCGAGCTCAACCTCGGCTATCCGTCCGGGGAGCATACCCATCTGGTGCAGGATTGGTTCGACCGGCTGTGGAACGAGTCGGTTCTGTATCCGCTGGACGATCTGTATGCTTGCCGATGGGAACTCCACTGCCCGTGGTTGATTTTCCTGCGGATGCTTTGGGAGCTGTACGGGCTCCACTTGGACGAAGACGACGATCGGCAGGTGCGCACCAACCTGGAGCTTGCCGGGTTCCAGCGGGAAGGCGTGGCCCGTATGCTCCGCATACTGGAGCAACACGGCGGGGTGATCGTGGCCGACGAAGTGGGGTTGGGCAAGACCTTCATGGCGGGCGAGGTCATCAACCGAGCCGCCTCGATAAGCCGCCAGCAGGTGTTGGTCATCACCCCTGCCGCCCTCAAGCAGGGAATGTGGGAGCCGTTTCTCAGACATTACGATTTCTCCCGGCGGGTGGATGTAATGTCCTATGACGAGTTCCGCAACCGCTGGCAGGAGGAAGAGGAGGAAATACGCCAAGAATTGGACGAGTACGCGTTGGTGGTGGTGGACGAGGCCCACAACCTCCGCAACCCCAACGCCCAGCGCACCGAGGCGGTCAATGCCCTGATCGGCGGCCTCCGTCCCAAACAGCTGGTATTGCTCACAGCTACTCCGGTCAACAACAGTCTCCACGATCTCCGGTCACTAGTGTCGCTGTTCGTTCGCAACGATGCCGCCTTCGCCCCCCAAATCCCTTCTATCCTCCAATACATCCTGAGGGCCGAGAAGATGGATCCGGAAAGCCTGTCCCACGAGCATCTATTCGACCTGCTGGACCAGGTAGCGGTGCGCCGCACCCGCCGCTTCGTCAAGACCCATTACCGGGGCGATACCATCCGCAATGACCGAGGCAGTCCTTTGACCATAGAGTTCCCACAGCCGCAGCTGAAACGTCTGGACTACCACCTTGAAGAGACGGGCACCACGCTGATGAAGGCGGTGGTGTATGCCCTTGACAACACCGAAGATGAAGCCCGCTATGAAGACCGCAAGCGCGACCCCGACCGGTTGATGCTGTCCCGCTATACACCCGGTGCCTATCACCGCGAGAGGGATTACAAATTCGCCTATCAGGCATCAAACGCTGGGCTGCTCCGTTCTACCCTGCTCAAGCGGTTGGAGTCGTCGCAGGTTGCGTTGAAGAATACGCTGGGCAGGTTGATCGAATCTCACCGGGCGTTCCTAGCAGCCCTCGACGAAGGGTGGGTGCTGGCGGGGGAGGCCTTGCGGGAATGGACAACTTCCGAAGACGCCGACCTGGACGAGTTCCTGGCGCAGCTGGACGACTGCCGTTCCACCCAGGTAGACGAAGCCTGCAACTACCACACGGACGCATTGCAGGACGACATCGAAGACGATCTAGAGCTGCTGGGCCGCCTGTATGAACAGGCCGAGAAGGCGGCGGACGGGGAGGACCCTAAGCTGGAGTGTCTGGTGGAGCGGCTGAAGGAGGTCGCCGCCGAGTCCCGGCAGGTCGACCGGCACGGAATCTCGTCCGGCAACCGACGCAAGGTCATCGTCTTTTCCAGTTTTGCCGACACCATCTACAACATTCGGGAGAAGGCCGCCTCGCGGATCATAGGATGCGAGGACGGCGACTCGCTGGGGGACTACCGGCATCGGATCGCCCCGGCGGTGTTCGGTTCCAAAGTGGGGGCTGATTCCGGTCAACGGGCGCGGGTAATCGCCGGCTTCGCTCCCGAGACGGCGGGCGGCGTCGGTGCCAAGGACAAATACGACCTGCTGTTTACCACCGATGTCTTGTCCGAGGGGGTGAACCTGCAGCAGGCGGGGCGAATTATCAACTACGACCTGCCCTGGAATCCGATGCGGGTGGTGCAGCGCCACGGCCGCATCGATCGGATAGGCTCTCGACACAGGCGGGTGTTCATCGACTGCTTCTTCCCGTCAGCCCATCTCGACCGGTTATTGAAGCTGGAGGAACGGTTGCGGCGCAAGCTGGCGTTGGCCGACGCGGCGGTGGGGGCCGGGCAGGTGCTCCCCGGCATCGAGACCGGAGAGGGCAGGGTGTTCAGCGATATCGACCGGCTGTGGAACGAGGACCGATCCATCCTGGAGGACGGTGGTGGGCAGGCCGCCCTGTCCGGCGAGGAGTACCGCCACCGGTTGCGGAAAGCCAAGGACGAATCTCCGGAGGTGATGGCGGAGGTCAAGCGCCTGCCTTACGGTTCCGGGTCGGGGTTCGTCAACCCCCGCATCCGCCGCTCCGGGTATGTGTTCTGTATCCGGGTAGGTGAATACCACCCGCCCAAGTTTCGGTTCGTTCCGGTGGATGGCGACTGGCGGCCCATGGTGGGGGAGAACAACAGGCCGGAGGTGATCGCCGATACCCTGTCTGCACTGGTGGCCGCAGACCCGGTCGACCAGGCAGCCGGGCGGGTTCTTTCGGAGGAGACTTACGACCGGGCTTTCGACGCCTGGGAGGTGGCCAGGGACCACGTATACGAGGAGTGGGTGCGTTATACCGATCCGGTCAACCTGATGCCCGACGTTCCCAAGGCCTTCCGGGATGCGACCGAGCTGGTGCACGAGCACGGCGAAGGCCTGAGCGTGGACGACAAGGAAGATCTGCTCAAGCGACTCAACACCCGGCCCTCCGCCCGCATCGAGAAGGCTGTGAGGGAGGCGGTCAGGTCGGATGACACCCTCACCGAGAAGGTACAGCAGGTCCGCCGCTTGGTGCTCGAAGCAGGCCTTCAACCTGCCGAGGACCCAGAACCGCTGCCCCCGATCACTAGAGAGGACATCCACTTGGTGGCCTGGACCGCCGCCCATTCCACGGCAACCGGCTCTACGAAGTTAAGAGCGTGAGCGGATAGGTGTTAGTTGGTAGGGCTCCAGCGGTTTCGCCAGTTGATGAGTTTGATGGTGATGATCAGGGTAATGGCTAGGCAGAGTTGGGCTAGCCGGTGTTGGGGGCGGCGGTCGGTGTTGGGGCGTAGTTGCCCGTAGTTCGACAGCCACGGGTTGGTTCGTTCTACTACCCAGCGCATCCCGAGGGGGGCTGATTTGGTGGTGGCGGTGCCGGGTTTGTGTCTTTTGGGGCAGTTGAGGTCGTCGAGGCCCTAGGCGGTTGCTTGGTTGCGGATGTGGTTGCTGTCGTATCCTCGGTCGAGGTGGAGGGTTTTCGGTATCGGGGATGAGGCCGCGGCGGGCGACGTCTGTGAGGGTGGGGTCGAAGAGGATGCTGTCGTGGCGGTTGGCGCCGTCGGCTGCCCAGCCGAGGGGGATGCCGTTGCGGTCGGTTGCTAGGGACCATTTCAGCCGTGTTTCCCGGTCGGTGGGGTTTTTCTCGGTTCCCGGGCCGCCGCGGGGCGCTTTGTGAACTGAGCTGTCTACCTGTGGTTTCTCCGAGGTCGAGGCCGTAGATACGGTCGTAGGTCTCGACGGCTTCTGTGGCTAGGTCGTCGAAGACTCCTGCTGTTACCCATTCGTCGCGTCGGGTGCGCAGTGTCGTGTCCGACACCGCTTTGTCCAGCAGTTGCTCGTCGGAGATCCGGGGACGGTGACAGCCCAGGGGGTGGTTGTCTTCGCGAGGGGGGATCAGGGCCTTGACCGCAGCCCAGACTGCGTTTAGGACTTCGGGGTCGAGCGCGCGCATAATGATGCCTCCACCAGTTGGGGGGGTGTTTCCACTCGGTATGAAACCCGAGATCACACCTCAACTGGTGGATTAACGCCCACCTATCCGCTCACCCTCTTACTCTCCTTGGTCATGAGGCCCCTGATGCGACTACAGAGAGATATTCGTCGTTGCGATCCGCGTTATTCTCGATCAGGTTTGCAGCATCCACGCCGATGTTGATCTGGGGCGGTCTACAATGAGATCGCGCCGGTTTTCCATGACCTCTCTCGGTCTAACTACGTGTAAGGACCCGCGTCAAGCGGCCGATGACGGAAGTCAGCTACGACCTAGTCGAGTTCGCGGGCCATCTCAGACACCTGCGATTTCGACAACGATATTACCCCCAGCGTTTCGACCGGCGGCGGGCGTCCGGCAGCCAGTCGGGGAAGTAGGAACCCGCCCGCAGTTTCGGGATACGCAGGTCGATGGAACCCACCCGGGTGTCCCATCCGCCGGGTTCGGTACCCGTCGCGGCGGTTCACCCGTTCGGGGAACACCACCACCCCAGGGCGCCCCGCAGACCGCGTTCGCTTCCGCTGTGAGGCTGACGCGGTGGTCACCCGAATACAAAGGACCCCCACCCCCCGTACACCACGACCCTGGGCTCAACTCCGAGTCGGTCGTTCATGGCCAACACATTCGCTCTTCGCAACCAGTGCCTCTCGCCTACTCCACAGGCCGCCTTCAGCGGTTTAAGGCTATCGCTTTGTGATTTTTGGCCCGACGTACACGATGTAGAGGGGTGTATCTGCTTGTATCGGCCACGAGAAGTGAATTCGTAGCTGGGGTGTCTTTACCTTGCCATGCCAAGTGCAGAACAAGAACTCTCCAGGGTTTGCCGGGTGACGAAAAGTAAGGTCATTCATGAATTCAGATTTTTCTGTGGCTGAAGAGTCGGAAAACCAAGACTTCGCACCTGTGAAGTGTTTCTGGTGAATCGCAAGACCCTCAGGTGTCATTCGGCCATCCTTATCAGAGCAGCGCTTCAAATAATATAAAACAGCCAAGCGGGACAGCAGGCGTTCGGCTGGTCCTTTGCCAAAGGGATATCCCTTTAGTGGCTTGAAGCTATCCTTTGAGAAGGTCAGATCCGGATAGCGCCTACGCGCAACAGCCTCCAGGTCTTTCCAGGATCTAAGGGGGGCAGGAACAGCCGCAAGATATTGCTCCAGGTTATTAGCATCCCAATAGTTTTGGATGTTGATACTTTTTACAAACCCGCTATCATGATCATGCCAGTCTACGGACAAAGGGGAGATCAACCAATACGATGGATCAATACTCACCAGAGCACGATCAATTCCATGGAAGAGGCAATAGGCTGCTTCTCCCACTGCGGTATCGGTGATGATCTCTCCGTTATATTCCAACCAATCACCCCCCGCATGCTGTCGGAAGTCTTCCCAGAAAGGTCCGTGACGGGTCAACCACTGCATCAATACTCTACGGCTATTCACGTCAAGGTGCTTAATGACCTGTGGTATTGTTAGGTTGGGTGTTACCGGAATGTTTTTCACGTTGCGATGACATTGCAACTCTCTTCCGAATCTGCGTGCTACATCTCGGATAGCCATTACACGTCCAATTGCATCTCGAAAGGTCTTGGTATCGTAAAATTGCCCATGAATAGACAGTTCATTGAAGATCAGCTCCACTTTAGCTTTGTCCCCACCCTGCGAAATAGTTCGCATCTCTATCAAACTGGTCAAAGAATCCTTCAGGCCAGTAGTCGATATTGCCGTAGCTGTCCATTGTAGGGCTCAAGACTTGAGTCAATCCTTCAGAGCGAGGCCGGAAGAAGTGGATGGCAACCTTATCTGCAGGAAGCTTGTCATCCTTTACCGCACGGCGAACTCCATTCAGCACATGATCACTGTGAGTTTCAACTAGTATTTGTATCCCTGCCCGTGCTGCGTCAGCCATGAATTGGCCAATCTGTGCCTGGCCAGCTGGGTGAAGATGTATCTCTGGGTTCTCTATCAGAATAATATCACCTTGCTTCGCTGACAGAACGGCTACCACGATAGGCAGAACCTGGGTGAGGCCATAGCCTGTGTGGATCGGATTATGGAATCCGGTAGCATCTGATGTTCGCAACCCCAGTATCAACGAGTTACCGGTCTGTTGTAGAGATATTCTGAAGCCCGGAAAGAGGGTACGCATACGTTCTTCCACTTGCCGCATTCGACCAGTGAGTGCGTCCGGTAGGACGAGTTCGTCTAGCACAGGTTCGTCTCTGCCCCAATGCAGAACGCTCATTGCGTGTTCGCCCCGTGGCCCGACAACGCTGATAAAGTGAGGGTCTTCAAGCAGATAAGTCTCCTGGGGTGGAACCCGTTCCGCCGTGATATAAGTTAGATCCCGTAGACGATGGGCTAATGGTATATCACGATGGGCTAATGATATATCTGTGAGCATCTCTTCTATAGGTAACAAATAATTTAACGTCCGAGGACGATCAAATTTCTTTCCATTGATGGAAACACCTTGAACCTTCATTGACCTGTCATGCCGGTCTCCATAGAAGGTCCACTCATAGACTTTTGCTTTACCCTCCAAGGTGATCGTGAATTGGTTCTTACTGTTCTCCTCGTCAACCACATCGGGTGTAGCTCCTAGTTGAACAGTGCCACCGTTGAGTATGAGTCGTGTTGACCACTGGTGCTCGCGCATAGTCTGGTTCAATAGCGCGAGAGCCTGCAGGACTGACGACTTTCCGGATGCATTGAGGCCTGTCAGAAGAGTCAGTGGGGCCAGAGGTAATCGTAGGAGCTCAAAGCACTTGAAGAGTCGCAGATCAACTTGGGTAAGCACCGAATACCTCCTCCAACATCTCTTTGATTATGGCGAAACGAAGTTTTACTTGCTTTACGCTACTGGGACTTCTGGTGATGGAGTCCATGAACTCTTCGTCCTTCATCAGGCAGTAAAATCTATCCCTCAATTTGGTTGATCCTTTTTCGATGATATGTGGTGGATAATGTGATAGCCCAGTGGACATGACATCCCAAAGAGAAGCGTTGAGTACATTACGTTGTTCCTGTTCCCTTTCATGTTTACGAAAGGCATGCTTGCCAAACAGCAGATAGTTATTATGGAGGGAATGCCTAAACTGCTCAGATAATATCGGTAGTAAATCCGTTTCAGAATCCATCTTCTTCAAGCCCTTAGCGAGAAACTCATCCATGTTCCGGTATTCTCCTAAGTTGAGTAGTTGGAATGAGCAGAACCGGTTGACAAATTCACGATCCCGCATCGTCTCAGTTCGTAGGCTGTTACCGGTCGCCTTCAAAAAGATATCAGTTTTGGATTCTTTCTTCAAAAATCGCGTGGCTTCTCCCAAATATAGGCAGTTACGCATTTGTTGACGTGTTAAAGGAACGCCGCTATTTACTCGCTCGAATATGTCCAGTAAGGCCCGGGCTGGCACCTTGTAATCAATACTATAAATGATGAGATTACAATCCTCAAAGCGGTTCTGAAATTTGGGCGAAAAATCATTGAATATTTTCCTATCCAAATCAGGTCTATTAGGAAGTTGTAGTCGGAGTTCATTTTTCATAAAGCGGTAAAAAGTAGATAGTCGTTGCAATCCATCTACTACTATCATTCTTCCTTGATTATCCTCTGCGAGATAGAAAACCGGTAGAGGGATTCGCATCATCACGGATTCAATCAGCTTACTCTGTTTATCTTCCTTCCAGATAAAGTCGCGTTGAAAATCAGGGTCCATTACGTATTTATCTTGTTTTATTCGGCGTAGCACGTCGTATATGGTACGCGACTCGTTCCGAATCAAAAGAGTGTCTATCGGGTAGTCACCCCAGGACTCCGGCTCGTTGGATCCCAGGCCTTCGATTTCTTCCTCTTCGTGCTTTTTGTCGATCTGTATAGTCATATGTTCCTCGTTTGCCACCGTGTTTCTGCCAGTGATCACACAACTTCGCGGCGAATCGGGCCACCTTACCTTTACTATAGTACCTTGGTGTCCTCCTGCGGCTCGCGGGGGAGTTGCGGCCATAATCTAGAGTAAGAGCCAAGGGACAAAGTAGAAAGGTGATATGAATATGGAGCGGTTGCCGGTTTTGCGGGTTGAGGCGGGGGAGGTGCCGGAGCGGGTGTTGGTCATGGGGGATCCGCGGCGGGCGGAGCTGGCGGCGGAACGGCTCGACGAGTGTCGGGAGGCTGGGCGGTTTCGGGAGTACGTTACTTTTGTGGGGGAGTATCGGGGGGTGGCGGTAGCGGTGTCGTCGCATGGGGTGGGGGCGCCCGGGGCGGCGGTATGCATCGATGAGCTGTTGCAGGCGGGGGCGCGGCGCATCATACGGGCGGGGACCTGCGGGGGGCTGCAGCCCTGGATAGACGACGGGGACCTGGTGATCGCCGCCGCGGCGATCCGGGAAGACGGGGTAACCCGCCAGTTGGTTCCCGACACCTTTCCGGCGGCGGCTTCGTGGTCGGTGGTGGCCGATCTGCAGCAGGCGGCCGCCTCCGCTTCGGATGTCCGCGGCGTTCACACCGGCATCGTCCTCACCCACGCTCTGTTCTATCCGGGGGATGTGCTGGGCAGCGATCTGGAGCTATGGAGCAAGGCCGGCGCGGCGGCGGTAGAAATGGAGTGTGCGGCCCTGTTCGTATTGGGGGCGCTCCATTCCATCCAGACCGGGGCCGTCCTGGTCTCGGACGGCAACCCATTGCGGCCCGGCCAAGGCGGCTACGACCCGCACCGCTCGGTGGTACACGACGCGGTGGAAGCCATGATCGGGATCGCCCTCGACGCCTTGGTCGCCGGCTGACCCGATGCCCCCGGAGTCTTCCGAGGTACGGCCGGCCCCGGATGCCGGCGGTGCTGCACCCGGTGCGAGGGCGGAGGCGGGGCCGATGAATCCCGCCGTCGTCCCCGACCTGCTCTCCGACGCGGCCGCCCGCTTCCCGGAGCGGACCGCCGTTCTGATAGCCGGCCAGGCGCCTGTCTCCTACCGGGATCTGGCGGCCCGGGTGGAGGGGTTCGCCAGTCGGCTGTGGGCCCGGGGGGTGAGGCCCGGGGACCGGATAGCGGTGCGGGCCTCCAACTCCCTGGTGTACTTCGACGCCTTCCTGTCGGCGGCCCGGCTAGGGGCGGCCGCCGTACCTGTCGGGATCGGTCTGTCGGCGGCCGAGGTGGGATATGTATTACGGGACGCCCGCCCCGCCCTGGGATTCGCCGACGAGGAGGGGGCCGGGGCGCTGGCCGCGGGCGGCCTGGAGGTGCTGGTGTCGGGCAGCCCCGAATACTCGGACGCCTTGGCGGCCGAACCCGCGCCGCTGCCCGATCCCGCTCCGGAGGGCATAGCTCTGATCATCTACACCAGCGGCACCACCGGACGTCCCAAAGGGGTATGCCTCAGCCACCGCGCCATAATCCGCAACGCCGCCTCCGCCGCCCGATCCCAGGAGTTCGCCGCCCGCGAGACCTACCTCACCTCCACTCCCTTGTATCACGCTTCGGCCGGGCTCCGGGTGTTCACCATGCTGCGGGGCGCCCACACCCATGTCGTTTTGCCCGGTTTCACCCCCGCCGCCTGGCTGAAGGCGGTGGAGGAGTATCGGGTGACCAGCACCATCGCGGTTCCCACCCAGATAAGCCGCATCCTGGACGACCCCGGTTACCGTCCGGAGCGTCTGGCCTCGATGAGGCTGCTCCTCTACGGGGCGGCGCCCAGCACCCGCCGGCAATTGCTGCGGATGCGGGATGAGCTGTCCTGCGGCCTCTATCACGGTTACGGCCTGACCGAGGCCTGTACGGTCGTCACCGCCCTCACCGCCTCCGACCACCGGGGGCTGACCGGGCCGGACGACCAGCGGATCGGTTCTGTGGGGCGGCCGATACCGGGGGTGGAGGCGGTGGTCCGCCGCCCGGATGGAACCCGGACCGGGCCGGGGGAGGTGGGGGAGATCACGGTCCGAAGCAGCAAGGTGATGAGCGGGTACTGGGAGGACCCGGCCGCCACCGAAGCCGCCTTCCTGGACGGCTGGCTTCTGACCGGGGACTTGGCGGCGGTGGACGAGGACGGGTATGTGACCATCGCCGGGCGCAGCCGGGAAGTGATCATCTCCGGGGGGGTGAACGTGTATCCGGCCCAGGTGGAGAGGGTGATCGCCGCCCATCCGCGGGTGGCCGAGGCGGCCGTGTTCGGGGTGGCGGACGAGCAGTGGGGGGAGACCCCGGCCGCCGCGGTCCGACTGCATCCCGGCCCTCCGCTCGACGCCGAAGACATCCGTACCCTGGTGGCCGAACAGATGGACCGCCGCGCTAGGCCCGGCCGCGTGGTGTTCATGGAAGATTTCCCCCGCACCCCCACCGGCAAGATCCGCAAGCACGAGCTGGTCCCCCTTATCGACTGAAGTGCGGTGGTTTCCGGTCGATCAGGTGTTTGCAATCATCCAGTTCGATTGGGGGGCTGTACGCGGCCAACGGGGCGCCCGCGGAGGTATCACAGATCGTTGTGCTAGCCGGTCGGCCAGGCGGCTACCAGGGGGTGGTCTTCGTCCAGCTCCTCGACCCGGGAGGCGCCGCCCGGCGAACCGAGGCCGGTGCGGTCGAAGAATTCGGCGTTGACCGCCTCGAAGGAGGCGAATTCGGGGGGCGCCAGATCCAGGAAATCCTCCTGGTAGATGGCTTCCACCGGGCACACCGGTTCGCAGGCGCCGCAGTCGATGCACTCGTCGGGTTGGATATACAGCATCCGCCCGCCGATGTAGATGCAATCCACAGGACATTCGGCCACGCAGGCCGCGTCCTTGATGTCGATGCAGGGGGGGCCGATTATGTAGGCGATGGCTGCCTCTCTCGCCCCTGCTGCTCCCGGTATCCCGGATGCCGCTCGTACACCCGCTCCAGCATCCCGTTCTCCAGATACTCGGGGGCGGCCGCCAGCGACAGCGGATTGGCCGCCTGCCCGGGATAGCCGATCAGTTTCCGCACCTCCGGGCTCAGGTAGTAGGCCCCCATCACCGAGGTGGACAGCACCGTGAAGTCCTCCGGGCGCCGGGCGTACAGCTCCCTGGCGAACTCATCCGGGTCCCGGCCCTCCGCCTCGTCCAGGATGGCCATCAGCGGAGACCGCAGCGAAGGGACCGCCTCCAGGCACCGGTCCAGCAGCTCGCCTGGCACCCCCGCCGCCGAAGCCGACGGTTTGCCCGACCCTTCGGCGATCAACGCGTCGGCCAGCCCGGCCAGAACCCGCCGCCGTTTCTCGGAGACGGAGCTGTTCATACCGCCGACTCCTGGTGCCTCCGCTGTTCGATCATCCGTTCCACTACCCGCAATGTGTTGGCCATTATGGTGGCGGTGGGGTTGGCCGAGCCTGCGGTCACGAACACTCCGCCGTCCACGATGTACAGGTTGGGGACATCGTGGGCCCGGCACCAGCGGTCCACCACGGATGAGCTCGAATCGTCTCCCATCCGGGTGGTGCCCAATATGTGCGAGATGCCGGTCGGCCAGATGGAGCTCACGCTGGTCTCCACCGCTCCCGCCGCCTCGGCCGCCTCGACCGCCCGCGCCGCATTGAAGTCCAGCATCCTCCGGCTGTTCTCCGACACCCGGTATTCGGCCCGGACGGCCGGCAGCCCGTCGCTGTCGGTCACTTCCGGGTCCAGGATGATCCGGTTGCTCTCCTCCGGCAGGTCCTCGGCCTGAACCCCCCAGGTGAAGGCGTGTCCGAAGACGGTGTCGGCGGCCCGGTGGAACTCCGCCCCCCACAGACCGTCGAAACCTGCGTCCCGGTGGGCATTGTGATGGTCGTAGACCGCGAACATGGGGCCGCCGTGCGGGCACACATGCAACTTTGCCCCCCGCACGAAGTCGTGCTCGGGACGGGTTTCGGCGAATTCCAGGGAGTAGATGCGCTGCCCCCACGGGCCTTCCCAGCTGTCCAGCTCTTCCTCCATCACCACCATTACCGTGCGGTAGGGGTGCTGCATCAGCCGCCGGCCCACCAGCCCCGACGAGTTGGCCAGACCGTCCGGGAACTGCGGCGAGGTTGACATCAACAGGAGCCGGGCGCTCCCCGCTCCGTTGGCGGCCAGGATCACCACTCCTGCTTCCTGCAGATGCTCGGCTCCGTTCCGGTCGATGTACACCGCGCCCCGCGCCCGGCCTTGCCTGTCCAGCGCGATTTCCCGCACCCGTGCGCCGGTGATCAGCCGGGCGCCGCCTTCCAGGGCGCCCGGCCAGTGGGTGAGCGCCCCATTGGCCTTGGCGTTTTCGGGGCAGCCGATGATGCAGGTCCCCCGCCGCTGACAGGCGTTGAGGTTGTTGTGGGGGCGGGAGGCGATGGCGTTCACCCCCGGCCACCAGTGCCATCCCAGGCGGTCCATCCCCCGGGCGGCGGCCATTCCCGATCTGCCGATCGGCATCGGAGGGTTGGGGTAGGCCAGCTCCGGGAAGGCCGGGTCGCCGCTCAGCCCCGACACCGACATGTCCCGGGCCGCCCGGTCGTAGAAGGGCGCCAGATCGTTCCAGCCGATCGGCCAGTCGTCGGCCACCCCGTCCAGGGTGCGCACCCGGAAGTCGGAGGGGAGCAGGTTCTGCCACATGGCCGCCCACTGGACGAGGCCGCCGCCCACCCCGTTGTACATCGTTGGGTGTATATCGGCGTCCCCGGTGACCGGATAGTCGGCCGGGTTGCGGCGAATGTTCTGGTTGGGATTCCATTTTTCATGCCAGGCCAGCTCGGCCTCGGGTTCTGCGCTCATGTAGTCGGCGGTGTCGGACCACTCTCCCTGTTCCAGACATACCACCCGGAAACCGGCGCCCGTGAGGGCGGCCGCGGCCACTGAACCGGAGGCGCCCGCGCCTATTATCACCACATCGGCGGGCCGGTCTGGGGGCTGGCCGGTTCCTAGCATATTGAAATTATACTATATAATGAAGGATGGAGGCCCATGACTTTCACCACACAGACTACCCACAACCACGAAGCTCTGGAGGGGCGGAGGCCGTCGGCGGCTCATGGTTCGCCGGTCGCCGGCCAATCCCGGATGACGGTGGGGGTGGTGGGTGTGAAGATCCGCAAGCTGCGCAAAGCCCAGGGCAAGACCCTGGAGCAGCTGGCCCAGATATCCGGGGTCAGCGCCGGGCTGCTCTCGCAGGTGGAAAGGGGCCAAGGCAATCCTTCCTTCAGCACCCTGGTTCAGATCGCCCACGGCTTGGGGGTGTCGGTGGCGCGGCTGGTGGTGGACGAGCAGTCGGCCTCGCCGGTGGTGCGAAGCCATGAGCGCCGCCGTCTGGATCCGGGGACGACCGGCGACCTGATAATGGCCGAGCTCCTCACCCCCCGCCTGGACAGCACCTTGGAGGTGATCCGCATCACCACCCTGCCCGGTTACTCCAGCGAGGAGACCCCGTTCGTGCACGAGGGGGAGGAGTTCTTCATCGTGCTGGAAGGGACGCAGGCGGTCACCGTGGACGGCGTACGTTACGTCCTGGGGACGGGCGACTCCATCGCCTACAGCTCCCACCTCTCCCACTGGTACGAGAATGCGGGCGACACCGTATCGGTGTCGTTGTCGGTGATCACCCCGCCCAGTTTCTGATGGAGTGAGTATGACGAGTATGAATTACGCCTCCCACAGGTCGATGTCGGAACCGGCCCCGGTGGTCGCCGAGTGCGATGTGGCGGTGGTGGGCGGCGGCCCGGCCGGGTTGGCGGCGGCGGTGGCGGCGGCGCGCAACGGGGCTTCGGTAACCCTGCTGGAGCGGTATGCCTATCTGGGCGGACTGGCCTCGGGGGGGATGGTGTTGGTGCTGGACGACTTCACCGACGGGTTAGAGGAGATCACCGTCCGCGGCATCGCCCAGGAGATGGTGGAGCGGCTGGAGAAGCTGGGGCTGGCGGTCTACCCCCCGGCTTCCGCCCGCGTCCTGGATGAACCGGCGTGGCGGCGCTGGGCGCGATGGGGCGCCGAGGATCATTATTCCCAGGGCCGGATCAAGCCGATCGTCTACGCCGTGGCCTTCGACCCCGACGGCTGGAAGCGGGCCTCGAACGACATGGTGGAAGAGGCGGGCGTCAACCTGCGCCTCCACTCCTGGTACGCCGCCCCGATCATGGAAGGAAACGCGGTCGCCGGCGTCATATGCCAAACCAAGACCGGTCTGCAGGCCGTCCGGGCCCGGACGGTGGTGGACGCCAGCGGGGACGCCGATGTGGCATACACCGCCGGAGCGCCCTTCATGGAAGGCGCCTATATGGTGACCACCGTTTTCCGGCTGGGCAACGTGGATACCGAAACCGCGGAACGGTTCGAGGTCGAGCAGCCCATCGAGAGCCACGAGGTAAACCGCACCGCCCGCCGCATCCTGGGCGGATCTTGGGCGATGTGGTGGCTTCGCACCCCTATCCCCGGGGTGGTGTGGTGCAACTGCCCGCATATGAACGGTTACGACGGGTTGACCGTCGAGTCGCTGACCGCCGCCGACCGCGAAGGGCGCAAGCGGATCGCGAACCTGGTCGAGTATGTGCGGGGGAACCATCCGGGGTTCGAGCAGGCGGCGGTGATCGACGTGGCCCCCCAGATCGGGGTGCGGCAGACCAGGCTGATCGAAGGGGAGTACGTGGTCACCAAGGACGATGTGATGAACCGGGTGCATTTCCCCGACAGCGTGGCCCGCGGCCGGGGCTACTACACCCCCTACCGGGCCATGCTGCCGCAGGGGGTGGAGCAGCTGTTGGTGGCCGGGCGCCACTATTCGGCCACCCCCGATGCGCAGAAGGTTTCCCGGGAGATACCCCCCTGCATGGCTATGGGGGAGGCGGCGGGAGCGGCCGCCGCCCTGTCGCTGGACCAGGGTGTATCGGTGAGGGAGGTGGATGTGGCGGCGGTGCAGAGGCGGTTGCGGGAGCAGGGCGCCGATCCGGGCGACATTCCCTCACCTCTCGCCCGGGTCGCGGCGCCCCCGGCCGGCGCCGAGGCCCGATGACGAGCCCCCGGCCCTTGGAGGGAGTGCGGGTGCTGGACTTCTCACAGATCGTGATGGGCCCGGCCGCCACCCAGCTGCTGGGCGACCACGGGGCCGATGTGCTCAAGATCGAACGCCCCGGCACCGGCGACATCTTCCGCCTCGGTCTGGCCTCGGTGGACGAGGACGGCTTGCTGCACCCGGCTTTCAGCTCCGTCAACCGCAACAAGCGCAGCTGCCAGGTGGATGTCAGGACGGACGCCGGGCGGGAGCTGATCTACGACCTGGTGCGGGAAGCGGATGTGGTGGTCAACAACTACCGGCCGGGGGTGATGGACCGGCTCGGCCTCGGCTACGAGAAACTGGCCGAGGTCAACCCCCGCATCATCTACGCCGAGGGCACCGGCTTCGGCCCGCAGGAGGACTATGTGCACAAGGGCGGTCAGGACATCCTGGCCCAGGCCATGACCGGGGCGATGTCACACAAGGCCGACCCGTCCCATCCCACCCTCATCTACCCGATCTCCCTGGCCGACTACACCGCCGGCATGAACATGGTGCAGGGGATACTGCTGTCTCTGATCGAGCGGGAGCGCAGCGGCGCGGGGCAGAAGGTGGAGGTGAACCTGTACGACTCGTTGCTGGCCGTACAGCATCAGGAGGCCACCATCCGGTTGATGCGCGATCGGGATTTCAACTGGACTCAGACTCCGCTCACCGGCACTTTCGCCGCCTCCGACGGGGAGGTGGTGATCGTGGGAGCCTTCAAACCCAACCCGCTGCGCGACATCTGCACGGCCTTGGACATGGAAGATCTGTCGGCCCGCCCCGAGTACGCCGACTTCGCCGAGCAGTCCCGCCGCCGTCCGGAGCTGCAGAAACGGTTGGCGGAGGCCGTGGCGACGTTCACCGCGGCGGAGGTCATCGACCGGCTGGAGGGACAGGACATACTGTGCGCTCCGGTGCGGACGATGGCCGAGGCGGTGGAGGACCCGCACACCGCCCCGATGATCTGGGAGATCGAACGCCCGGATCGGGCCCCGCTTCGCACCATCGGCTCTTCCATCCACCTGTCACGCACCCCCGCCCGCTTCCGGTGTCCGCCGCCCCGCCTGGGCGAAGGCGGCGAGCAGGCATTGGAGGAATACGGGATCGACCCGGAGCGCATCCGGGATCTGCGGGAGGCGGGGGTGCTGGGATGAGCATCGACTTCCGGGTGGAGGAGCACGTGGCCAGGGTGACCATCGACCGCCCCGAGCGGATGAACGCCATAGACGAGCATCATCAGCAGGAATTGCGCCGGGTGTGGGAAAGCATCGAAGCCGACCGTTCGGTGCGGGCGGTGGTGCTGACCGGGGCGGGGGACCGGGCCTTCTGCGCCGGGGACGACGTCCACAGCGACGAGGGCAAGACCGGGGTTGACTACTGGCTGGAGGCCCGCCCGCAGGGTTTCGGGTACCTGACCTTGCGGACCACGCTGGACGTTCCGGTGCTGGCCCGGGTCAACGGATACGCCCTGGGCGGGGGGTTGGAGCTGGTGATCGGGTGCGACCTGGCGGTGGCTTCCGACCAAGCTCAGCTGGGGTTCGTGGAACCGCGCATCGGGCGGCTGCCGCTGGACGGGGGGATCGTGTCGCTGGCCCGGCAGCTGCCCGCCAAATGGGCGATGGAGATACTGCTGACCGGCCGCCGTTTCACCGCCGTCGAGGCGCAGGCCTTGGGTTTGGTGAACGAGGTGGTTCCTCACGAAGAGCTGGACGCGGCCGTGGACCGTTGGCTGGAGAACCTGCTGGCCTGCGGGCCTCTGGCCTTGCGGGCCATCAAGCAGATCGTGCGCCGCACCCCCCATATGACAGCCGCCGACGCCCGGATGACCAACCTCCCGGCCCTGATCGAGGTGCTGGGTTCGGAGGACGGCGAGGAGGGGGTGAGGGCGTTTCGGGAGAAGCGCCCCCCGGTGTGGAAAGGGAAATGAGCCCGGCTGGTTTTGGAATTAGGCTGCTGATTTTTACAAACTAAAAAAACTTGGGTATAGTGAAGTTTGGGCCTAAGACGCGCGAGTCGAGTATATGGGGAGGGATTTCAAAATGACACACCGGAAGCGTTTCAAGTATTTGGCGGTGGTGATGGCGGTTGCGTTCGTTGCCGCGGCTTGCGGAGGCGGCGAGGAACCCGCCCCCACCACCCAGGCACCGGCTACGACCCAAGCGCCGGCTACGACCCAGGCGCCGGCTACGACCGAGGCGGCGGCTACGACCGAGGCGCCGACCACTACCCAGGCGGCCATGGCCGAGCCGGCTGCGGTGGCATTGGTGGTCAACCAGCGGGCGGGCGACTTGGGGCCGATCGACGATCTGATCGAGGGTCTCGAGGGAGCCGAGGCCGACTTCGGGTTGCAAACCACCTTCATAGAAGCCACCGACCCGTCCACCTTCGAGACCACCCTGCGCAATCTGGGCAACCAAGGCACCGATGTGGTTGCGGTTACCTTCCCGCCCATGTCCGAGGCGCTGGCGGCGGTGGCCCCCGAGTTCCCCGACACCCGCTGGATACACATCTTCGGCGCTCCCCTGGATCTGCCAAATGTGGTGGTGGTCGGGTTCGACTACTACAAGGGGACATATCTGGCCGGCCTGCTGGCCGGGGCGCTCAATACCACCGGCAAGATCGGGTTTGTGGGCGGCGTGTCCATTCCTCCTCTCAACGCCGATTACAACGCGTTCGTTGCCGCCGCCCAAACCCAAGATCCGGCCATCACCGGTGACGCCGCCTTTGCCGACTCGTTCGAAGATCCGGCCAAGGGACGGGAGCTGGGCGCCGCCCTGTTCGACAGCGGGGCCGACATCCTGATGCTGGACGGCGCCGCCACCGACTTGGGGGTGATCCAGGCCGCCGAGGAAAAAGGCGGGTTCGTGATCGGCGGTTCGGAGAACTATTTCGACAGCGAGACCGTGATCGCCGGGGTATTGCTGTATTGGTCCACCGTCCTCTACAACCAGATCGAGAACGCGCTCAGCGACGACTACACCCCCGGCTATGTGGGGGCGGGCGTGGCCGAGGGCGGAGTGGATATGGTCATCAACCCCATGTTCATGGAGAACGGCCCGGCCGAGATGGTGGAGATGATCACCGCCGCGATGCCGTTGATCGATGACGCGCGCGACCAAATCCGCAGCGGCGAGCTGGAAGTTCCCTACAACCCGGAGCTTTGACCGCGGCATTGCGATAACTTGGTAAGGGTGTCGACCCGGAGGACACCCCCGCAAGCAACGCCGGCCGTCCGATGCCGGGAAACGAGCGTTTCTTTCGGCGCGGTGCGGGCGTTGCAGGACGTGAATCTGGATCTGGCCGCGGGCCGCATCCACGCCTTGGTGGGACAGAACGGGGCGGGCAAGACCACCCTGGCCCGGGTACTTGCCGGCCTGCAGGTGCCCGACCGCGGCCGGGTGTGGATGATGGGCCGGGAGATTCCGGGCGGGAACGTTCGGGCCGCCCAAGAAGCCGGACTGGCCATGGTGCATCAGCACTTTTCGCTGCCGCCGTCCTTCACTGTGGCCGAGGCCCTGGAACTGACCGCAGCGCGCCCGGGCGGTCGGCCGGTTTACCGGCGGGGGCAGCTGGAACGGCGTTGGCGGCGGGAGGTGGCCGGTTTGGACGGGATCCCGTCACTGTCGGCCCGCATCCGCGACCTGCCGGTGGAAGCCCGTCAATCCTTAGAAATAGTGCGGGCCTCGGCCTCGCAGGCGAGGGTTCTGCTGTTGGACGAACCCACCGCTCTGCTCACTCCCTCCTCCACGGAGTCCCTGTTCGAACGGCTGCGCCAACTGCCCGACGACGGCATCACGGTGCTGGTGGTGCTGCACAAACTTCGGGAAGTGGAGGAGGTGGCGGACACGGTGAGCGTGCTGAGGGACGGCAGGCTGATCCTGGATGCGGTGGAGATGGAGGAGGTAGGCCAGGGAAGGCTGAGCGACGCCATCGTGGGACCCGCCCGGGCCGGCGGCGCGGCGGTTTTCGAAGGAACCGCCCCGTCATCATCCTCCTCCTCCGGCGGCGGCCGCGTCCATTTGCGGCTGAAAGGAGTATCCACCGCCGGTTTTTCGGCCGAGGTCGGTCTGCAGGAAGTGGGTCTGCATGTGGAGGCGGGGGAGATCGTGGGTGTCGCCGGGGTAGAAGGCAACGGGCAGCGCAGTCTGGTATCGGCTATCGCCGGCCTGTCCGGGGTGGAGCAGGGAGAGATCCACATAGGTGGGGAAGAGGCGGCCGCCGACCCTCCCGCCCGACGACGCCGGCGCGGCCTGCGGTTGGTGCCTTTCGACCGCTATACCGAAGGCGTCTCATCCAGCGCCCCCCTGTGGTTGAACCAGTCTTCGTTGCGGCTGGTGCAACGTTCGGGAGTGCGAAGGTCGGTTGTTTCGGTGAGGAGGCTGCGGGCTTCGGCCGGGCAGGCGCTCGACAGATGGCGGGTGCGTTACCAGACCGTCACCCAACCGGCCTCGTCCCTCTCCGGCGGTAATCTCCAGCGGCTGATTCTGTCCCGCGAGCTGGACGAAGGGGTAGAAATACTGGTGGCCGCCCAGCCCACCCGCGGCCTGGATTTCGCCGCCGCCGAGTTTGTCCGCCGCGCCCTGGTCGGGATGCGGGACATCGGCGCGGGCGTCCTCTTGGTTTCTTCCGACTTGGACGAGCTGTTCGAGATGTCGGATCGGTTGCTGGTGATGCTGGGCGGGCGGATCACGGCCGAGTTCCGGCCGCCCTACGACCGACGGGCCGTAGGGGACGCTATGACGGGGGCGGTGCGATGATCGAGCGGCTGGCCAGGATCTTGTCCACGGTCGTGTGGGTAGTAGTTGCGTTTGCGGTCACCGCCTCGATCCTATGGGTTAGCGGATACAGCGTGACGGAGGTTTTCTCGGGGGCCGTTCAGGGGGCGGTCACTGCGGTCGGGGCTTTCGTTTCCACCATCCGCTGGACCATCCCCCTGTTTCTGATCGCACTGGGGGTGACCATCGGATTTCGGGCCGGGTTCTTCAATATCGGAGGACAAGGCCAGTTCTATGTGGGGGCCTGCGCGGCGCTGGTGGTTTCCCTGGGATGGCGGGCCGGCCCGGCTTGGCTGGTCATATCCGCCGGGATGGCGGCCGCGGTGGCGGCGGGAGCGGCTTGGTCGCTGATACCCGGTTATCTGCGGGTGCGGTTCGGTACCGACGAGGTTTTGACTACTTTGATGATGAGCTTCATCGGCGCCTTGGTGCTGCAGTATCTGACCGCCGGGCCGATGCGCAACCCGCAGGGCACCGGTCAGACCGCGGCCAGCGAGCGGATACCCGATGCTTTTCGACTTACCGGCAGCTCCGGTGTATCGGCGGCGGTGCTGGCGGCCGCGGCGGTGGCGGCGGCTGCCGTCTGGTTGCTGTTGGAGCGGACTCGTTTCGGGCTGTCTATGGATCTGGCGGGCCGCAATCCCACCATGGCCCGTTGGCAAGGGATAAACATACAGAAGGTGGGCCTGGTTTCCTTCGGGCTGGCCGGTGCGCTGGCCGGCTTCGCCGGGGCCGTGGAGCTGTTCGGTCCTGCTGCCCGGCTGATAACCGGCTTCTCGCCCACCGTGGGTTTCAATGCGGTGGTGGTGGCTTTGGTGGGGATGCTCAGCGTGCCGGGAGTAGCGCTTTCTGCCCTGTTCTTCGGAGGTTTGCAGTCCGCCATCTTGTTCTTGCCGATCGTGACCGATGTTCCGCCTCCTGCTCTCACCTTGCTGCACGGGATGGTGGCCCTGCTGGTGACGGTCAGGCTGCGGGCCAGGCGCCGCCGGGCGTCCGGCGGGCCGGAACCGGTGGAAACCTGATGGAGCAGGTTCTGGCCACCACCCTGCGGGCCGCCGCCCCGCTGGTCTATGCGGCGCTGGCGGGAGTTTTTGCCTTCCGGGCGGGGATTTTCCATCTGGGTCTCGAAGGGCTGATGATCACCGGCGCTTTCATCGCAGTAGCGGCGGGCCAAGCCGCGGGTTCTGCGCTGGTGGGGCTGCTGGCCGCGGCAGCGGTTTGTATGGTGTTGTCGGTGTTGTTCTGGTGGGTTATCGGGCCATTGCGGGCGGATGCGATCATCGCCGGGTTGGGTCTCACCTCGATCGGTCTGGGAGGAACCGCCTATGCCCTGACCGCGATCTTCGATACCCGAGGGACGATCTTCACCGAAGTGGTATTGCCCCGCCCGGTTCGAGGGGTTACCGAAGGTTGGGGGGTGGTGGTTTCGGAATCTTCCATCCTGGTGTGGTTGATGCCGGTGTTCGTGCTGGCCTCCTGGGTGGTGCTGCGCCGCAGTCGGTTCGGCCTGCGGTTGGCGGCAGTGGGGGAGTACCCGTTCGCCGCTCGCTCGGCCGGGGTGGACCCTTCCCGGATGCGGTTGTGGGCGCTGCTGATAGCGGGCGCCCTGTGTGCTCTGGCCGGAGCGGAGCTGTCGGTGGGGGCGTTGCGCAACTTTACCGAGAACATGACCAACGGACGGGGTTTCATCGCTTTCGTGGCGGTGATCTTCGGCGCCTGGCACCCCATCGGCGCGGCTGCTGCGGCTTTGTTCTTCGGATTGGCGGATGCGGTCGGCACCCAGTCACAGATCAACATCACCGAGGCCGTCCCGCGTGAGTTCGTGCTGATGATCCCCTATGTGCTTACCATCGCGGCGGTCTGGTTGGGCGGCTTGTGGCGCCGCCGCAGTCTGGAAGCCTCGGCGGGTTACGCCGAGCTGCGGGCGCCCGACGACTAACCGGTGATAACCGGGGCTTGTTTCCGCACTCGGCGGGTTCAGCCTCAGCCGGCCAGGAAATCGAGGATGGCGGTTATCGACTCCTCGGCCTGTTCCACGTAGTGGCCGTGCCCGCTGCCCGGGAAGACCACCAGGCGGGCGTCGGGCAGGTGTTCGGCAACATAGCGGGCGCTCGCCCCTGGCAGGGAGGCGTCCAGGGGGGTCAGGTTGTCTTCCGAGCCGACCATCACCAGCGCAGGGCAGGCGATCTCGGACAGCAGTCCGGTGACATCGGTGTCGATCATGGCCTGACAGCCGTCTATGAACACCTCGTCCGACGCGTTGCGGGCCACCACTTCCCGGGTGGCTTCGACGATGGCTTCCCCCCCGTCGGGTCCGTCCAGGTAGGCGCGGGAAAAAGCCTTGGTGGCCAGCTCCTCGGCCATTTCCGGTGAAGCCACCCCGTAGGCGCGGGCGATGTGCTGCCACACCTTGAACTGGAAGATTCCCATCTGATCGCATCTGGCCACCGCCCCCGCCCCTAGCAGCAGTTTGTCCACCTTGTCGGGGTATCTGGCGGCGAAGGCGATAGCGATGAAGCTGCCCATGGAGCCGCCGTGGATGTGGGCCCGGTCGATGTCCAAGGCTTTCATCAGACCGGCCAGGTCATCGCACCAGACCTCGAAGGTATAGGTCTGGCGGGGCCGGTCGCTCTGCCCGTAGCCGCGGTGGTCGTAGTCCAGCACCCGGTAGTGCTGCGAGAGGGCGGGGGTGATGGTGGCGTACCCTTCGTGGGCGCTGACCGCCCCGCCGATCTGGACCACGGTCTCACCCTCCCCCTGGAATCGGTGCCAGAGGTCGACTCCGTTGACTTCTATCTTCGGCATGTTCGGTCCTTTCGGCTAGATGTGTTTGAGGTTGACCCGGTTTGTGGGTGCGCCGGGTTCATCGGCGGTGGGTCCCCTTCGGTGAGTTGGAGTAGATCGTAGGCTTCGCGAACCGCCCCCGGGCTCCCGTCCCCTTGAGATCGAATCGACCATTCGGCTAACCGCCCCAGGCGCGGACGGCCTCGATGCGGACCTCTATCAGGGGGCCGGGGGGCGGTTCGGCGGCGTAGTGCTCGTATTTCTCTGTCAGCAGGCAGAGGCCTTCCCGCAGCCGGCGGCCTGACCGGATCACCTCGGCGGTTCCGTCGAGCCTCACCCACCAGAGCCGGGTCCAGTCCTCGTCGTAATGGTCCACCAGCACCGATACACGGGGGTTGGCTTCGATGTTGCGGAGCCGTTTCAGGCGGTTGGTGGACTTGGGCTTGCGGTCCACCGCCGTGTAGAGGCGCCCCTCGCGGCGGGCGAACACGATCGGCACCAGATGGGGTCGGCCCCGCTCGTCGACGGTTCCCAAAACGGCCTTGCGGGCGCCGTCCAACCGTCGGGTCATCTGCTCCTGATCCATACCGCCTCCTCCTCGATCGGGCAGGGCCGCCGCCGTCCGGTTACCTTGGAGTCTCCCAGACGCGGTACTCCTATTCTGGCCCGGATGCGCACCTCTCCCTATCTGATTCCCCGCCTGGCGCTGTTCGCCTCCACGGGGACGATGGCGATGGGGGTGGGGGTCATCATCTCCCTCTTGGCCGATATCCAGGAGCGGTTCGGCTTTCCTACCTGGTCGTTGGGGTTGCTGGCGGGCATTTCCTTCACTTTCACGTTGATCGCCAACGTTTGGCTGGCGCCCTTGGCCGATCGGGGTTGGGAGCGGACGCTGATCGTTTTTGGAGCGGTGATCGCGGTTCTGTCCATGTTCTGGATGACGGCCGCCGGCGCCTTGTGGCAGTGGGTGGCGGCCAGAGCGCTGCTCGGTCTGGGCGAGGGGGCCTTGGTGGGTTCCGCCCGCCGAGTGATGCTGAGCTGGAACCCGGGTCGGCAGGGAAAGGCGCTGAGCTCGCTCATGGTGGCCCTGATGGGCGGGTTCCTGCTCGGCCCTCCGGTCGGTGGGGTGTTGAACGGGATCGATCCCAGGCTCCCTTTCCTGGTGCCCGCCTTGGCAGGGACGGTGCTGCTTCCTTTTCTGCTGTTTGTCAGGCCCGGTGAATACCAACGGACCTCGGTCAGGCTCAACAGGCGCAGCCTGATCTCCCGCCCCGGTTTCCTGGCCGGTCTGTTGCTGGCGGCCGCTCCGTGGCTGATGATCGGGGTGCTGGACGCCGTCTGGGCCCGTTTCATGACCGACTTGGGGGCCGGTCCGCTGATGATCGGGGTCGGGTTTCTGTCATTGGCCCTGCCGAGCATCTTCGTCACACCTATCAGCGGGCGCATAGCCGACCGGATGAACCCTGTGAAGCTGGCGTTCATAGCCGCCGTGGTAGAGCTCCCGCTAGTGATGATTTTCGGGTGGGCGGCCAGCATTGCGGCCCTCTTGACAGCCGGAGCTCTGCATTCGACCTGCTGGTCCTTCGTCACGCTCCCCGGTCAGGCCGCGGTGGCCAAGGCGGCGCCGCCCGGCCAGGCGGCCGAGGCGCAGGGCCTGGTAGAGGCGTACGGGTTGGTGCTGGCCAGCGTCGGGGCCTTCGCGGCCTCGCCCATCTACGGGGCCGCCGGACCCTCCGTCCTGTTTTCGGTCACCGCGGCGGCCATGGCGGTGACGCCGCTGGCGGTGCTCGGGCTGCGGAGCAGGCGGCGGGGATTGTTCTGAGGATTGGCGTTCAGGGTCAGAGGGGAAAGAAGACCGGGACGAGCACGACCAGGAGCGCCAAAACCACGACGGTCAGGGGGGTTCCGACGCGTACGTAATCGACCGTTCGATACCCTCCCGCCCCCATGACCAGGAGATTCGCCTTGTGGCTGAATGGGGTCATGAAGGCCGCCGATGCCGCCAGGCTCACGCCCATCATGACCGCGTAGGGACTTAGACCGAGTTGGGCCGCCGTCTCCAAGGCGACCGGGGCCAGCAGGACCACCGCCGGCGCCCCATCCAGACTTTGGCTGAGGAGGCTTGCCAGGAAGACCAAGGACACCAGTACGGCATAGCCTCCCACGGGACCGGCCGTCTCGCTGACCGTATCGGCCAGGAACTGGGCCGCGCCGGTTCTTTCCATCGCGAAGCCGATGGGCAGTACTGCGGCCACCAGGAAAATGGTGCGCCACTCGATGGACCGATAAGCCTCTTCCATGGTGAGGGCGCCGAACAGGAGGACCAGGGCGGCCGCTATGAAGGCGGACACATGGATGGGCTGGGCGCCCGTGACGACGAGGACGATCATGAGGAGCAGTGCTCCCAGGGCGAACGGCGCCTTCTTGTGCCGGCGGGGTTGGAATGCGGCCGGGGTGAGCACGACGAAATCGGGGTTGGAACCCAGAAGTCGGATACGCTCCCAGGGACCCTGAACCAGCAGGGCGTCTCCGAGCCGCAACACCCGATCGGCCAATCCGGTGTAGATCGACCGCCCTTCTCTCCAGATGGCCAACAGCTGCAAGCCGTAACGATCCCGAAACTCCATCTCGCGGGGTTTCTTCCCGACCAGTGCGGATCGCGGGGCCAAGGCCACTTCCATGATGCCGAAATCCTCGGATTCGAGATCCATCTTGTCTGCCAGAGGGTCCAGACGGATGTCGCCGATCCGGACCAGCTCCTCCACCCGGGTCGCATCGCACGCCACGAGCAGGCCGTCGCCTGCACGTATGACTTCATCGGGAGACACCGCCAATCGCGTGACCCCGTCCCGGATGACCGCGCCCACGGTCAGGCCGGCCAGCTCACCGAGGCGGCTGCCTCCTATCGTCGAACCGACCAGGGAAGATCCCGGCGGGATCCGGGTGACCGACAAGTGATCCTGGATAGACTTCAGAGCGGAGAAACCCACTCGCTCGACCGAGAACCCCGGATCGGAGTCCAGTTGCCGCGACTGGGCGCGGGTGCCAAGAGCCAGTATCCGATCTCCGGCCTGCAATGTCTCTGCGGCCAGTCTTTCCCGTATGATCTCCCCGCCTCGCTCGATACCGACGATCACCATGCCGAATCGATCTCGAAAGCGGGTTTCCCGCAGGCTCTTCCCCGCCAATATGGAAGATGTCAACACTTCGGCTCGTATCCCGGTCACACCACTCATGAAGCGGGGAAGCTGTCCGGGTGTAGTGGGCTGGAGATCCACCTCACGGACCCGCAAGAGATCTTCGAGATCCGACATCCGGCCTTCGGCCAATAGAACATCTCCTCCCCGCAGCACTGTTTCGGCTTCCGCGACGGGATTCTTGACCCCCGGACGAAGTATGGATATGACCTGGATGCCTAAGGTGCCTGACAGGTTGGCTTCTTTCAACGTTTTCCCCTCGAGAGCGGATTCGGGAGGTATCCTTATCGAGAAAAGCTTCTCTTGTAATTGATAGATATGGGTCAGATCATCCGTATCCGATTCGACGTGTCCGACCTCCCGCCTGGGAAGGAGCCTCCTTCCCAATGTAATCATGAACAGCGTCCCTGTAGCCAGGAGTATCAGACCGACTGGTGTGAAGTCGAATAGGCCAAAGGGTTCCAGGCCTCGTTCCTGGAGTATGGTAGCCGCGACTATGTTGGGCGGTGTACCCACCATCGTGGTAGTTCCTCCAAGTATAGACCCGAAGGCGAGAGGTATGAAAAGACGGGAAGGAGAGAGCTTAGAACGGCGGGCAATACCGGCTACTGCAGGCATGAGAACAGCCGTAGCAGCGATATTGTTCATAAAGGCGGATAGAATCCCTGCTACCAGCATAAGTGTAATGATGAGGGGTACTTCTTTGCTCCCGACCAGTGCATGTATCTTATTGGCGATGAAGTCTGCCATTCCCGTGTACAGCAGGGAAGCGCTTATTATGAAGATGGATAGCATCGTTATCACTGCAGGAGAAGCGAAACCGCTGAAGGCTTCGGTCGGTCCGACATACCCTGCCAGGATCAGAACAGCCAGCCCGAGGAAGGCGGTCAGATCTATCGGCAGCTTCTCGGTCAAAAAGAGATACGCCATCATCCCCAGGAGAAGCAACAGAACCACGATTTCCCAGGTCAATATAGCCTCCCATAACGGAGATATAGGACTGCAATTGTCGGTTGGAGGACAGTAGATATCCTACCAGAACCTCGACGCGTAGCATGAAGATCACCCAACGAGATCGAAGCTCCAGAACCGCGGGATGAAGATCACAGAGAGAATCCAGAACAGGATGCTGAGCGGCACCCCTGTACGCAGGAAATCCGTGTATTTATAACCGCCCGGGTTGTAGATCATGGTGTTTGTCTGGTAACCGACCGGTGTCGAGAATCCCGTTGAAGCGGCAAAGGTGATCGCCATCAGGAAGGGTCGCGCATCGACGCCGATCTGTTCTGCCGTCGAGATGGCGATCGGCGCCAGCAGCACCGCCGCCGCCGCATTGGTCATCGTATCGGTCATCACGGACGTCATGAGGTAGATAACGGCGAGTACGGCTACGGGACCTATTTCCTGAACCATCCCCACCGCCCTCTCCGCTATGAAGTCGGCCGCCCCGGTCTTCTGCATAGCGATACCGAGCGGGAGGATACCGGCAAGGAGGAAGATGACTTGCCAGTTGATTGCGCCGTACGCGTCGTCCAACCGCAGACAACCGGTCAAGACCATGGCCAGGCACCCGAGCAGCGATGTAACCAAGATCGGGAACACATCGAACGCCGCGAGTCCGACGACCGCGACCAGAATACCGATTACCAGCGGGGCCTTGTGCCTCAGTGCGGTTCCCGGAATCTCGTCTAGCACTATGAAGTTCTCGTTGCCCCGCAGCTCGTTGATCTCTACTTCGCGTCCCTGGATCAGCAAGGCGTCCCCCAGACCGAGTACGACCGAGTTCAGCCTGTCGCGGATCGGTTCTCCGTGCCGCTGGATGGCCAGGACCAGCGTCTTGTAGTGGTTGCGGAAGTCTATCCCCTTGAG
This sequence comes from uncultured Acidimicrobiia bacterium, assembly GCA_958295745.1. Classification (GTDB taxonomy): domain Bacteria; phylum Actinomycetota; class Acidimicrobiia; order Spongiisociales; family Spongiisociaceae; genus CATQHD01. The sequence continues at coordinate 2,312,922 of OY282370.1, forward strand.
GGTCCGGCCGATCAGCTCCGACCCCGGTGCGACCAGGGTCTGCACGAGCCGCAGCTCTTCGGACTGTAAGGTCTCGTCACGCAGCTCGAAGTCGACGTTCATCTCGAGCCGCAGCGTGTCTCGCAGTCGCATCAGGTCTTCGATCCTGCCGCGGACCAGCAGTACATGATCGGGCTTGAGGATCTGCCGAAGGGGGGCCCAGACGGCGTCTTCCGTGCGCAGAACGCGAAGGACGATCACGTCGTACTCCTCTCCGAGCCTGCTCTCCAATACCGATCTACCGACCAACGGGGAGTTCTTGCGGACCCTCATCTCGGTTACGTACTCGCCCAGCTGGTAGGTGGTGGCCAGGGTGCTCACCCGGCGCTCGGGAAGCAGCCACCGCCCGCATACCAGGAAGAAGAGAACACCCGCCGCGAAGAGAATCAGCCCCATTCGGCTCAGCTCGAACATGCTGAACGCCCCGTATCCGGCCTGTTCCGATATGGAACTGACCAGCAGATTCGTCGATGTGCCTATCAGGGTGCACACTCCGCCGAACTGCGAAGCATAGGAGAGCGGAATGAGCAGCTTGGAGGCGGCGATCTTGCGCCGGTTGGCGATGATCATCACGAGGGGTATGAATACGGCGACGGCCGCCGTATTGTTGACGAAGGCCGACATGACGGTGATCGTTCCCATGATCACCACCAGGGCCGCGAAGTAGTTCCGGCCGAAGCGCACCATGAGGCGGCCCACTGCGGCCGTGGCGCCGGTCTTCTGCAAACCTGCGCTGAGGACGAACATCGCCGCTACGGTCACCGTCGCCGGATTGCTCAATCCGGAGATTCCCTCCTCAGGTGTGATCAGGCCTAGTACCAGCAGGGCCCCGAGCCCGAGCAACGCCACGAAATCTATCGGGAACTTCTCGGATACGAAGAGAACCACCACGCCCGCGAGAATCGCCAACACCAGGATGGCTTCCATGGTCATGGCTGAAGGCCTGCCCTCGAGTCGGAACCGCCAACACTGCGAATGCAGAAGGGTGAAGCTGTCGCATGGAGCATGCCGGCAGAATACCCCTGCCGTCCCACGCCGCACCGCCATTTCGCAGACAGACGACTGGATTCGAGCCTACTCGCAGCACAGGCGCCCCTCCCCGCCCAACCCGAAGCTTCATGAACGATCAGGGTTAACCTGGCCGGGTGCGCATCCCCTCCTATCAGTTTTCTTCCTACCATTTTCCCCGCCTGGCGCTTCTCGCCTTCGTTTCCATGCTGGCGATGGGGGTGGGGGTCATCGTGGCTCTCCTGGCCGATATCCAGGAGCGGTTCGGCTTCCCTACCTGGTCTTTGGGGTTGCTGGCGGGTATTTCCTTCACGTTCACATTGATCGCCAACCTGTGGCTGGCGCCCTTGGCCGACCGGGGATGGGAGCGTCCTTTGATCGGTTTGGGAGCGGTCTTCGCCATCCTGTCCATGTTCTGGATGGTGGTTGCCGCGGCCTTGTGGCAGTGGGTGGCGGCCAGGGCTTTGCTCGGTCTGAGCGAGGGGATCCTGATGGGTTCCGCTCGCCGGGTGATGCTGAGCTGGGACCCGGAGGAGCAGGGGAAGGCGCTCAGCTCTCTCCTGGTGGCCTTCATGGTCGGGTTCCTGCTCGGCCCTCCGGTGGGGGGAGTGCTGAACGGTTTCGACTCGCGGCTCCCCTTCCTCCTGCCCGCCGTGGCCGGGACGGTTTTGCTTCCATTCCTGCTGTTCGTCGAGCCGGGCGACTACGAACGGGTTGCGGTCAGGCTGAAACGGCGCAGCTTGATCTCCCGCCCCGGCTTCCTGTCCGGACTGCTGCTGGCGGCCGTTCCTTGGTTGTCGATCGGGGTGTTGGATGCCACCTGGGCGCGCTTCCTCACCGACCTGGGCGCCGACCCCCTCGTGATCGGGGTGGGGTTTCTGGCTCTGGCCCTTCCCAGCATCTTCGTCACCCCGCTCAGCGGGCGGCTGGCCGATCGGATGAACCCGGTGAAGCTGGGGCTCATAGCCGCCGTGGCCGAACTTCCCCTGATAGCCATCTTCGGATGGGCGGAAAGCGTTGCCGTTCTGCTGGTGTTCGCGGCGCTGCACTCCGCCAGCTGGTCCATCGCCACGCCCCCGGGCCAGGCCGCGGTGGCCAAGGTGTCACCGCCCGGACAGGCGGCCGAGGCGCAGGGTCTGGTCGAGGCCTGCGGATTGGTGATGGCCAGCATTGGGGCCTTCGCAGCCGCTCCTATATACGATGCGGCCGGCCCCGAGTTCCTTTTCGCGGCCACCGCCGCCGTCTTGGCGGTCATGCCGCTGACGGTTTTCGGGCGGCGGAACATATGGCGCGGCGCATTCGGATAGTGAACCAGACAAACCGATTTCCTGTAACGGCAGAACGGCTATCCTGTCGGTTGCACGCGACCCGAGGATGCTGGTGGCTGAGAGTTATATGTGGAAGGGCCGCCTCGGCCCGATAAGGCTCGCTTTGTCCGATACGACGTTCACACCGACCACCGTCTCGAACTTGGTAGCCGGCGCGCTCCGCATCGAAGAGGGGGATGTGGCGATCGACGTCGGGTGCGGTTCCGGCATCCTTTCGATCATCGCCGCCAAGCTGGGGGCCCGCCGCGTCTACGCCATCGACAAGAGTCCGGATGTGATCGAGGTGGGGCGGGCCAATGCGGAAGCCAACCAGGTGAGCGACCGGATCAGCTTCTACCACGGCGACTTGTTCGAGCCCCTCGACCCGAGCATCGAGGCCGACGTGATCATCGGCGACGTGTCGGGAATACCCGACACCTTGGCCGACGAGAGCGGCTGGTTCCCCACCAGGGGGGGCGGCGGCGAGCGGGGGAGCGAGCTCCCCATCCGCATGCTCGAGGAGGCGCGGCGCCGGTTGTCTTCGGGCGGCCGGCTCTTCCTGCCCACCGGATCCCTTCAGGACGAGAACTCGATAATCGATGCGGCCAAGCGGCTCTACAAGAGGGTCGGCAAGCTGACCGAGCGCGCCATCCCCCTGCCGACGCGGATCGCCTCCAGCCAGGCCCTCTCCGATCTGATCGAGCGGGGCGTGGCGTGTATCACCACCCGCGGTTCCCGGTCGCTGTGGGAGGCGCGGGTGTGGGAGGTTTCCGGCGTCGCCTGAAACGAGGCCGCACTCTCGACCGAGAGCCCGCCCTCCGGGCCCTAGCCCGGTCACGGCTCGGAACATATGAGCCTCCGCGTCGGCGACGTATTGGAGGCCGTCGACCGCCGGGCCCCGTTCCATACCGCGGCCGCATGGGATGCCGTAGGGTTGCAGATTGGCGATCCCGGGCGTCCGGTCTCGACGGCGGCGGTAGCGCACGAGATGACCGGATCGGTGGTGGAGCAGGTGCTGGCCCGGCGGGTGGATCTGGTGGTCACCTACCATCCGCTGGTGTTCCGCCCCCTGCGTTCGATCACGGCCGCCCCCGGGCCCGAGGGCCGCTCGTTCGCTTTGCTGGAAGGAGGAATATCGGTGATAGCCGTCCACACCAACTGGGATGCAGCGGCCGGCGGCGCCTCGGATGCGCTGGCGGAGGCACTGGGTGTCTATGACACGGAGGGGTTCGCCGCCTCCGAGACCATGGGGGAGGAGTCGGTCCGGGCGGGGAGGTGCGGCAGCTTCGACGGCGCCGCCGCCGATCTCTTGGCAGCTGTGCAGGAATCGCTGGGCTGTCGGCCCCGCACCGCCGGATTGGCGCCCGATCGAACCGTCCGCAGGGTGGCCGTCCTTCCCGGTTCCGGTGGATCCCACCTGGATGAGGCCGTATCGGCCGGCGCCGATGTCTATGTGACCGGAGACTTGTCCCACCACGAGGCGAGGCGGGCGGTGGACGGCGGGATGGGGGTGGTGGACGCCGGACACGGCCCCACCGAACGCCCCGGAGTCAGGGCGCTCTACGCTTTGGTGGCAGAGATAGTGGATGGGGCTGTCGACCTCGGCGGTGTAGACGACAGCCCGTGGGAGAGCTGATGGAACGGCCGGCCGGATTTACCGATCTCATGGAGCTGCAGGCTGTGGATGCGGACGTCGACAAACTGCTGGAAGACCGCCGCAACCTGCCGGAACTCGCCGAGCACGCCCAAGCGCGGAGGATCGCCGAGGAGAAAGAGCGGGCCCATGACGCACTGGCCGACCAGAAGAGGATCCTGGATCGAGACGTGTCTCGCACCGAGGGCGAGCTGGAGGTCACCGAACAGAAACTGAAGGAACAGGAACGCCGTCTGTTCGCAGGCGCTATGAGCGCCCGGGAGACCGAGAACATGCGGATGGAGGTGGGCGGCCTGCGGCGTCAGGTCACGGTTATGGAGGACGAGCTGCTGGAGCTGCTGGACCAGAGTGAAGGTCTGGCCGAGGAGGAACGTACATCGGGTGAGCAGGCCGGATCGGCTCGTGAGTACGAGGCCCGCCTAGCCGCCCGGATCGACGAGATACAGGCCGCCGTCGATGCCTCGGTCGAGCGTCTGCGGGAGCGCCGCCGGCTAATCGTTCCCTCGATAGGGCCCGAATTACTGAAACTGTATGGGCGTCTGCGGGAGCGCCGGGGAGGGATAGTGGTGGGGGAGGTCTCCGGGCGGGTCTGCGGCGCCTGCCACCTCCAGATGTCGGTCGCCGAGTTCGAAGAGGTGACCGGTGACGCCATCCCCCAGTGCATCCACTGCGCCGCCGTCCTCGTGGTCTGACCCCCGCAGACCAAAACCGGGGACGCTTCCCATAGACGCTCGGCCCCCTCCTCGACCTCGGCGCGGTCAGACGGCGGCGCCGGTGTATCCCACCGCCTCGCTGACCATGGCGTGAACCCGGTCCCTCAGCCCGTCGAGATCGGACATCATCATGCCTTCGGTGGGGATGGGTTCCATGATCTTCACGGTGATCTTCCCGGAGCGGATCAGCTTCGTTCCCGGTTGCCATACTTCACGGCTTCCGGTTATGGCGGTGGGAAGGATCGGCGCCCCCAGGTTGCGGGCGATCGAGAAAGCTCCCTTCTTGAAGCCCATCATCACGCCGTCCCGCGGCCGGGTTCCTTCCGGATAGATCATCAACGACCGCCCGCGTTCCATGTTCCGGCGGGCGCCCTGGTTGATCGATTGGTAGGTGGCGCGTCCGCCGCTCCGGTCTACCTCCACGATCCCGATCCTCCGCATGGCCGCTCCGAACAGGGGGATCTTGAAAAGCTCCGTCTTGGCCAGGAAGCGGATGGGGACGGGCAGCACCGCGAAGTGGGCGAAGATGTCGAAAGCAGATCGGTGGTTGGAGACCACCACGTAGGTGCGGTCGTTGTCGATGTGCTCCAAGCCCTCGACTGCCAGCTTCACCCCGGCCGCCCGGCACCAGGTCCGGCCCCAGCTGCGGGTGATGGAGTCGAGCACCGGCGAGGATGGGCGCACCAGGGAGACGATGACAGCGGCCGCCGCATACACGATGGTGAAGGGGACGGCTACCGCATAGGTGACCGCCGCCCGAAGGCCGTGCAGTATGTTTCTCATAGGGTCCAGGTTACCCCATGCGCCCTACCGCACCCCTGCGGCGCTTCCTGGCAGGGGACGGTTGTGCCGTTGCGCCGACGATCCCGGGCCGTGAGGCTGCTCAGCGCCTATCCGCCCGCATCCCGGCACTCGGCCATGAACGATCAGGGTTACCCTCAGACGGTCGTCGCGCAAAAGGTCTCTCATGGCGAATCGAAGGCGCCGTTCCACCGGTGATGCCGCTGTGAGCGGTCCCGATCCCGCCCCCCCTCGCATCTCTCCCCGCCGCCCCGCCCCTCCCCCCGCTTCCGGGGCCGGCAAGGAGGACTGGCGCCGGTGGGCGCGCCGGGTGCGCCGGTCGGGGGTGCCGGAGGGCCTGTCGAGCGCCGCGGCGTCGGGCATCGCCGGCTGGCTATCCGGCGCCGGAGCCCCCGCGGGGATGGTGGTTCTCTACCTGCCGCTTCCCGACGAGGTGGATGTAACCCCGGTCACCGCGGAGACGGCGCGGGTCTATGCGGTTACCCGGACTCCTTCACATGGACCCTTGACCCTGCATCCGGCCGATTCCCCTCTCGAGAAGCACCATTACGGGTTCCGCCAGCCGGTCGCATCCGCACCGGTACTCTCCCCCGACCGGGTGGGGGTGGTGCTGGTGCCCGGCCTGCTGTTCGACCGCCGGGGCGGGCGGCTGGGCAGGGGTAAGGGGTACTACGACCGGTTCCTGGCCGCCTTGCCCGCCGACGCCCTGCGGGTAGGGGTGGCGCTGGAGCATCTGGTGATCGAGTCCCTCCCGACCGAGCCGCACGACGTGCCGATGACGCATCTGGCCACCGAGAACGGCGTTCGGAAAAGCGCCGCGGGCGGCGGGTAGGGCGGGCGGCGGTCTACGATTGTCGTATGTCTGACCCCGGCTATACCGTCCGTTGCCGCGAATACGCCGAGGCGATCTGGGAGCTCGAAGAAGCCGGCATCCCGGTGCGCCAGGTGCGGATCGCCCGCTGGCTGGGCGTGACCCCCGTGAGTGTGTCGGAGATGGTCCGGCGGATGCAGGTCGAGGGTCTGGTGCTCATCGAAGGCGAGATACGCCTGACCGAAGAGGGGCGTTATCTGGCCGAGGTGGTGGTCCGCCGCCATCGGCTCGCCGAACGTTTCCTGTCGGAAGTGCTCGAACTTCCCTGGGCCAAGGTGCACGAGGAGGCCGAGGTTTGGGAGACCATGATCTCCGACGATGTGGAGAAGGCCATGTGGGCGAAGATGGAAGACCCCCAGACCTGTCCCCACGGCAACCCCATCCCCGGCGCCGGTTATCAGCCCCCCGAGATGAAGCCGCTCTCCGAGATGGATACGGACGAAGCGCTGCTCCTCGAGCGGATATCCGAGGAGCTGGAACTCGATGTCGAGATGATGCGGTTCCTCGACGAGAACGGACTGAGGCCGCAATGCCGGATCCGGATGATCCAGAAGGATCCGTACGGGGCGGTGACGGTGGAGGTGGGAGACCGGCAGGTGGGCATCGGAAGGTTTGCCTCAGAGCGGTTGTTCGTGGCGGTCGAGGCTTCCCGGTCTCCGTGACCTTTCCATCCGAGCCGTTCGACCCGGCCCTGCACCGCAGGATGGAGGCCAGGGCGCGCCAGGAGTTCGAGGCCGCCGAGTCCGAGGCGGCCGTGCTGGCGGCCCGGCGCCGGCGTCTGGTGGATGCCGTCTGGGAGGCCGTCCACAGGGGCCGGCGGATAGTCGTGAGCGTCGGACGCCGCACCGTGTCCGGCGCGCCCGTGTACGCCCGCAACGACCTGGTGACCATGGAGACCGCCGCCGGGATCGTGGACATATACCTGCCCAACATCGATGCCTTGGTGGTGACCGACGAGGCGGCCGAGGGGCGGCCCGCGGACAAGGATGTCGAGACCTTCGCCGCCCGTGTGTCGATGCTGCAGCTGTCCAAGTTCGAGGTGGAGGTCGTGTGCCGCGGGGGCGGACCCGGCTTCAACGGGACCATCGACTACGCAGCCCGCGACTACGTGGCTCTCAAGGGAGCAATGGGAACCGTCTTCGTGGCTCTGGAAGCCATCGCCTATCTGATCCGCCGCCCGCCTCTTCGCTGACCCCCATCCCTTTCTGCCCTAGCGCTTCGGCAGGGTTGCGCCGCCCCTTATGGATAGGAGGGTGTTGAACAGCGACGATCGTTCTGGGGCCGCCGCGCTGACCAGGCCCTCTATCAGCGACCGACGGGCCCTGGTGTATTGCTCAGCTCCCTCCCGGTACCAAGACACGGGGGGTCACAACCCCTTCTCGACATCTGTTCGCACATCTTCTGCCGCGGCGTCTGATCCGCCGGGGCCGTACCCCTCGTCGTAGACAACTCCTTCGAAACCACCCATCCGGCCCCTACCTTCCCGGCTCCCGTCCGGCGCTGGCGTCCGACGCCTCCCGCCGCGCATCTTCGGGGTCTTATCCCCGGGCCGCGCCCTCTTTCGCTGTCCCAACCCGCCCGCGCCCCGGGCGCTCCCTGTTCCGCCGCCGGTGCGGTTATTTACCCGACCATCGCCCAACAATTATCCAAAGTTATCAATAATTAACACTAATTATCATTAGTTATCTAATAAATATAGCGAGTTGGATTGTTTTGGTGTAAGTTGGGGCGATACGGCCTGAAAGGAGTGGATAGGTGGATAGAACGACCGAGACGGCGGCCCGACCGGCGGCGGCCGCCGAAAGCGGAAAGCCCCCGAAGCGGAGTCCGCTCAGCCGCCTGTCGTTTGGCCACGTGGTGATGATCTCCGCCGGCCTGCTGGCCTTTCTGCTGAACGTGCTGATCATCCGGGGCAAGGGCGAGACGGTCGAGGTCCTGGTGGCCGCCCATACGATCAGCGCCGGCAGCCGTCTGGCGGCCCAAGACATCGCGTACGAGCTCGTCGATGCCGGAGGGCCCTTCGTGGATCGGGTCCTGTCCCGCGAGACGGTCCCTCCCATGATGGGCCATGTGGTCATCCGGGATGTCATTTCAGGGGCGCCTCTGCTGGCCGACGACCTGCGGCCCACCGCCGCGCCCGGCGGCGGCCGGGCCATGAGCATCCCGGTCGCTCCCGGCCAGGCCGTCGGCGCCGCTCTCTATGTAGGCGACCGGATCGACGTGATAACCGTGGACGAAGACAGGAGCCGGTTCATCGCCGCCGGGATAGAAGTGCTCTCGGTGTCTTCCGGCGGCGACCGGACCCTGGGAGATCGATTCGGCGTAACCGTGGCGGTAAGCAGATCACAGGCCCTGGCCATAGCGGAAGCGCTGGATCGGGGAAGCATCCACCTGGTCAGATCGACCGGAACCGGGGCGGGAAGGACGGCATCGTGAGCGATATCGAGCCGGTCATCGCCATCGCCGGTTCGCAGAGGGCTTGGTCGTCCGAGCTGCTGCGCTTCCTGAGCGACTTTGGAGGGGCCCGCCTCAAGGGAACCGTGCTGACCGCCCGCGAGGCGCTGGAGCCCGGTTACGAAGTGTTGATCATCGACGACATCACCAGCTATCTCAGCCCCCTTTTGGTCGAGAGGGTCAGGGAGAGCGGGCGGAAGGTGGTCGGCATCTACGACCCGGAGTACAGCGACCGCGGGCGGGAACGGCTGCAAGCTTTGGGTGTGGACGCGGTCATCCCGGCCGATGCCGGTCCGGAGGTGATCCTCGAAACGGTTTCTATGCTCGGTCCGGGCCGCCCATCACCGGACCGGGAGAGGGCGGCCGGATCCGCGCCGCGAGATCAGGCCGCCCTCATCACCGCCGTGGCCGGAGGCGATCTGGCGGGTGAATTTGCGGTGGCGCTGGGCGGGGCTTTCAGGAACAGGCGCATGTCCACCCTGGTGGTCGACGCCGACACGGTTACGCCGATGCTGGCCCAGCGTCTTTCCATGCCGGTGGTCCCCAACCTGCTCACCGCCCTCGACGCCCATGTGCAGCTGCGGGGGAAGGTGCAGGACTCCCTGATATCCGGCCCTTACGGGTGCGCCCTTCTCACCGGTATACCCGAGGCTTCGGAATGGGAGACGATCCGGGCGGAAGAAGTGATGGACCTGATCGAGACCGCCGCCGGGTGGTTCGAGCATCTGATCGTGAAGATATCACCCCACATGGAGGACCTGTCCCGTTACGGCGCCCGGGACGGCAGGTTCGAGGTGAGCCGGTCGGTGGTGGGGTTGGCCGGCGATGTGGTCTACGTGGCCGAGCCCACTCCGGTCGGGTTGTCGAGAGCTCTGCGCTGGATATCCAAGACCCGCAGTATCACCGCCGCCCGGCTCCATGTCGTGTTCGGGGGCGCAGCCGCTCTGAGCACCTTCCAAAGGGGCGAGCTGAGCGATGAGCTGACCAGGAGCTATATGCCCGCTTCCATCACATGGCTTCCCATCGACCAAGGCCAGGAACGGTCCGTATGGAACGGAACGGTCATACCCAAGGGGCCATTCCGCAAGACGGTCGAAAAGCTGAGCGCCGCCATGCTCAACGGACACGGCGAGAACCACTCGTGAGCGTCAGCCCTTACGACACCCTGCGGCGCCGGGCGGCGGAACGGATCGGCGAGATGGATCTCGACCCGCTCAGAGACGGCGAAAGGATCCGGGCCGAGGTGGACCGCCTGGTGTCGGATTACCAGAGGCGCGCCTACGCTGGCAACGGCGTCAGGCCCTTCCGCGACCCCGACCACCTGGTGGGCCGGCTCATCGATTCCTTGGTCGGTTACGGACCGCTCACTCCGATCATCGACCGCCGCGACATCGAAGAGGTCTTCATCGAGGGCGAGCGGGTTACGTTCATCGATTCCTCCGGACGGCTGCAGGCTCTCGACGCTCCGACCTCCGAGGAGGAGAACCGCCAGATCGTGGCCCGTATCCTGGCCGGCACCAACCGGCGCATCGATACCTCCAACCCCATCGAGCAAGCCCGGGTTCTGGGCGGACAGGCGCGGCTCACCGCGGTGATCCCACCGGTGGCCGACCGCCTCTCCGTGACCCTCAGAAAATACACCGTTAAGAACTACGACCTGGGGTTTCTGGTAGATGGGGAGGTGCTGACGGCCCCCGCCGCCGCCTTCCTGTGGGCGGCCGCCCAGGCCAACACCACCGTCCTCTTCAGCGGCCAGCCCGGTGCGGGGAAGACCACCATCCTGAGCGCCTATCTACGCGCCGCCCCTACGGATCGGTGCATCAGGGTGTGCGAGGAAGTGCGGGAGCTCGACCTGCCGCTCATGCATGGCAGTTTCTACGAGGCCAGCCCTCCCACCCTCGACGGGCGGCGGCGCTACACCCTCCGTGATCTGGTGAAGGTGGTGTTGGCGCAGCGGCCCGATCTGATCTGCGTGGGGGAGGTGCGGGGATCGGAGGCGTTCGAGCTCACCAGGGCGGTCAACGCCGGGTGCGGATTCGCCTGCACGATCCACGCCGACTCCGCCTCCGCCGCGCTGATGGCCCTGGTGAACGCGGCGCTCATGGCGGGCGAGAACGTCACGGAGGCGATCGTCAGCCGGGTGTTCCGGTCTGCCATAGATTTCGTGGTGCATCTGCGCCGCGACCAACAAATCGGTGAGCAGGAGGGAATCAGGCGCCGCGTCGTGGAGATCGCGTCGGTCAGCCCCGAACGGCGCGGCAACGAGTACCTCATCGAGACTCTTTTCCACCGCGAGGGTCTCGGCGGCCCTCTTCGGTGGACGGGCGCCATGCCCCGGCCCGAGGCGGTCGAAAGGATCGAATGGGCGCTTCCTGAAGGTGTGCGCCTCGAACCGATCCTGTCCGGCGCCTGGAAGCCCCACCTATGAATCTGCTGGCGCCCCTGCTGACCGCGTTCGCCGTCTACTACGGGATCGGTCTACTCACCGGATACGCACCGAGAGTCCGGTTCCGGTTCCGCAAGGTGTCCAAACCGGACCTCTCCCGGCGCCAGCTGTGGTTGATCCAGGCGGGAAGCGACCTGACCACATGGCAGTTCATGGCCGGGTCGGGGGCGGTGGGTTTCGTTGCCTTCGTCCTGGCCGCCATGCTCACCGGAGCGTGGTGGTTGGGCGCCATGCCGGCCGTTGCGGCCGCCGCGGTACCCCAAGTCTTCTATGCCCGGCGGCGCAGCGAGAGGCTCAGGCGGTTCCGCGAGGCTTGGCCGGACGCCCTGCGGGATGTGCTGGCGGCCATCACCGCCGGGTCGACGTTGGTGCTGGCGTTGTACGACCTCGCAGAGGACGGCCCTCTCCCTCTCCGGTCCGCCTTTGTTCGCTTCCGCTCGGTGTCCCGCATGATGGGGGTGGTTCCGGGCTTGGAGCTGGTCAAGGAGGAGCTGGGAGACCCGACTTCCGACCGGGTGATCGAGGTTCTGGTGCTGGCCTACCAGCACGGAGGCGGCTTGATCACCGAGGTGCTGAGGGACCTCGTAGGTGAGATAACCGAGGACCTGCGGTTGGAGGCCGACATCCGCTCCGACGGAACCGAGCAGCGTATCGAGAGCCGGGTGGTGCTGATCATCCCCTGGTTCCTGCTGCTCTTCCTAACCGCCACTTCCGACCAGTACCAGGTCTACTACCGCTCGGCCGACGGTTTGATAGTGGTAGGGATCGCGGTGGGCTGGTCGCTGATCGGGTTGGTGATCATGAAGCGGCTCGGACGCACGATGTCCGAGCGTAGGGTGCTGGTCCGGTCCGAGGCCGACCCGGAGATCGGAAGGGGCTGGTGAGCCCCGGCCTGGCCGTCGCGGCGGTGGCCGCTTCGGTTACGTTCGCGGTGGTCGGCGCGGCCGTCCTGATTCGTCCGCCCCGCCGGCTCGGGCCGAGGATACGCCCCTACACCACTGTTACCAGGGTGAGCCTCGGTCTTAGCCCCGACATCCTAGGACAGGCCAACCCGGGTCCGGTGTTCGGGCAGGCCACCATCCGGCGGCTGTGGTCCCCGATGTTGTCCGGTCCGCTCGATCGTCTGGCGCAGATGCTCCTGTTCGTAGACGAGGGTCGGCTCGAATTGCGGCTGCGCCAGGCGGGGCTCTATCCGGATGTCGAGGAGGCGCTGCGCCCCCAGGCCTACCGGATGGGCGCCCTCCTCCGGGTGGTCCTGTTCGCGGCGGGCGCCTCCGGTCTGGCTCTGGTGGCCGGCAGTTCCGGGGGGCGGGTGCTTCTCTTCGGACTGGTGGGGGCGGCTCTCGGCGTGTTCCTGGCCCGTTCCCGGCTGGCGGAGGCGGTCCGGCGGCGTCGGGACGCCATCCGGGCGGAGCTCTACACCATCAACCAGCTGGTGGCGATGTACACGAGGGTGGGGGGAGGCGCCCTCGAAGCCCTCCGTTATGTGGCGGAACGGGCCCATGGGACGGCGGTGGAGGAAGTATCGGAGGTGCTGCTGCTCCACGAGCGGGGCTGGTCGTTGGGGGATGCGCTGGAGAGGGCCGGGCGGCTCACTCCGGAACCCGAGGCGGCCCGCACCTACCGGCTCATCGCCACCTGTCAGGAGCAGGGCGCCGATCTGGCCGAGGCGCTGTTGGGGCTGTCCAAGGACCTGAGGTCGGTGCGCCGTGACGACATGCGGCGCCGGGCGGCCAAGCGGCGGATCCTGATGGTGATACCGGTGGTGGTGATCCTGGCGCCGGTCACCATGCTCTTCCTGGCCGCTCCCATCCCTTCGATCGTGTTCGGCGGGTAGGAGCAAGTCGGCGGTCCGGAGCGGGGAGGCAGGGAGATTTCCGAGAAGGCGACACCGAGAAAGGAGCAATGATGAAAGAGACGATAGGTATGCGGGCGGGGGTGAGAATCGTCCTGCTGGGTTCGGGAGCGATGACGGCGGCCCGCCGGTTGGCGGCCCGGCTGTCCGATGAGAGGGGGGCGGCGGAGACGTCCACCATCCTGGCCTGGATCGTGGTGGGGGTGTTGGTTGTGTTCGCCCTGCGGGCCGGGCTGCAAGATGCGGGCAACCAGGTCATCAACTGGGTCAAGACCCAGATCACCAGGTCGACGGTAGCTTCGTGAGTCAGTCGAAGAGAACGGCCTGAGGGGGCGTAGGGGATGAGGGGGGCCATCGGCGGGGAGGTCCGTTGAAGGGCTTCTCCCGGTATCCGCCGGTCCTCGACCTGCCCGGAGTGGCCGACCTTCTGGGGCTTTCCATCGAGGAGGTCCGCCGGCTGCACGGGGAGGGTTGGATAGACGCCGCCTGCGTGGGCGGACGAACCCTGTTTCACCGCGACCGGGTTTTGGACTGGCTCCGTTCCCTGCGGGTGACCCCTCTCGACCCCGGAAGTCGATGCTTCGAGGACGGCGGGTAATGCCGCTCGGCAGGCCAGGAAGGGGCTAGACTAGTAGAACATATGTTCGTTCTAGGTGTTGACCCCGGCTTGACGACCACCGGGTTCGGGGCGGTCCGGAAGACCGTCGGCTCGATCGAGGTGGCGGCGGCCGGGGTGATCCGCACGGACCCCGGCCTGCCGACTCCCGGCCGGCTGGCCGACCTCTACGGCGACTTCGTGGGTTTGATCGAGGATGTTCGGCCGGAGGGGGTGGCGGTAGAACGGGTTTTCGTGAACAAGAACCGGCTGACGGCCACGAGGGTGGGACAGGCGTCCGGGGTGATCATGCTGGCCGCCGCCCTGGCCGGCATCGAGGTGTTCGAATACACGCCTTCGGCGGTGAAGGCGGTGGTGACCGGGGACGGGTCGGCCTCGAAGACCCAGATCCAACAGATGGTGGCTCGCCGCTTGGGCCTGTCGGCGCCGCCGGCCCCGGCCGACATGGCCGATGCCTTGGCCGTAGCCATGTGCCACATCCAGAGCATGGGGACCCGGGTGGGCCGCCTGACCGCCGCCCAGGGAGCAAGGAGATGATCGGCCGCCTCAGGGGTCTGCTGGCGGCCCGCACCCCGTCGGGGATGGTCATCGAGGCGGGCGGGGTGGGATACGAGGTGAACATCACTCCCCGTGATCAGGCTTTGCTCCCCGATCTGGGCGCGGAGGCCGTGGTGCATACCCATCTGGTGGTCCGGGATGACCTGATGGCCCTCTACGGGTTCGATAGCGAGTCCGGCCGCGACATGTTCCGTATCCTGATCGGGTCGTCCGGGGTCGGGCCGTCCCTGGCCATGTCCATCCTGGCCGCCATGCGGCCTGACGAGGTGCGGATGGCGGTGGCCACCGAGGACATCGGAGCCCTCGTGGCGGTGCCGGGGATCGGGAAGCGGACCGCCGAGAAGCTGATCGTGGGGCTGCGCCCCAAGCTGGGCGCCCTGGTCGAGCGGTCTTCCGCGTCGGGCGGTCTGGCCCGGGTCCGGGAGGCCTTGGATTCGCTGGGGTATGCCCACTCCGAGATACGGGAGGCCTTGGAGGGGATTCCACGGGAAGGATCCGTGGAAGAGCAGGTGCGCAGCGCCCTCCGGATGTTGGCCCGCAGGTAACCCGATTGCTCATGAGGTTCGGTCCGGTTGCCGGGTGTGGATATGTTGGAACCGAACGACCTGACCCGCGGCCCGCATTGCTCGTATCCCTCCCGGGGCCGTGTACTGTTCCCTTCACCCCGAGGGCGGCGCTTCCGACCGAGGACAGACATGTCGTTTCTGCCGATGACACCGGGTCATGAACGATCAGGGTTGAGGATCCGAGATGCGTGAAGACGGCTTGCTGACCGCCCGCCCCACCGCCGAGGACCATCACAGCGAGTCGGTGCTGCGCCCCCGCTCCCTCGACGAGTTCGTGGGGCAGCCCAAGATCAAGGAGCGGTTGGGCATTTCCATCGATGCCGCCGAGAAGCTGGAACGCCCGCTCGACCACCTGCTGCTCTCGGGACCGCCCGGCCTCGGTAAGACCACCCTGGCCCGGATCATCGCCGTGGAGATGGGGTCGGCCCTGCGGTCGACTTCGGGGCCGGCCATCGAGCGCCCCGGCGACCTAGCCGCCATCCTGTCCGGCTTGGAGCACGGGGACGTGCTGTTCATCGACGAGATCCACCGGCTGCCGAGGGTGGTCGAGGAGGTGCTCTACTCGGCGATGGAGGATTTCGCCCTCGACATCGTGGTGGGGAAGGGTCCGACCGCCCAGTCCCTTCGGTTGGGCCTGCCTCCTTTCACGTTGGTGGGCGCCACCACCCGGATAGGGACGGTGACCGCCCCTCTGCGGGACCGGTTCGGCATGTTGGACCGCATCGACTACTACGAACCCGATGACTTGGAGCTGATCGTGCTGCGCTCGGCGTCCATAATCGGGGTTCCCGTCACCGAGGCCGGGGCGCGGTGCATCGCCGTTCGCAGCCGGGGGACGCCGCGGATCGCCAACCGCCTGCTCACCAGGGTGAGCGAGTACGCCATCGCCCGGGCCGACGGCAGGGTGGACCATTCCACGGCCCTGGCCGGGCTGGCCATATGGGAAGTGGACGATATGGGTCTCGACAAGGTGGACCGCTACATCCTCGACGCGATCGTCAACAAGTTCGGCGGCGGGCCGGTCGGCCTCACCACCCTGGCCATTGCGGTAGGGGAGGAACCGGAGACCATCGAGGCGGCCTACGAGCCTTTCCTGGTGCAGCGGGGCTTGGTGCTCCGCACCCCCAGGGGGCGGATGGCCACCTCCCTCACCTACCGGCACATGGGAGTTGCCGAACCGGAGCCGGCCCAGAGGTCCTTCCTGAGGAGCGGCGGCTAGATGCCCTTCCCATAGAGGTGGGTTACAAGTTTTGGTGATGGGGGGGTCGGTTCGGGATAGCGGTTCGGGACAGAGAAACGGCCCCGCCCATGGACGGGGCCGTCGGGCCGGGGCTACTCACCCCGGGGTGGTTATCCCACTAGAATACAGCATCTCGAGGCAATCTACGAGCCTTTCCTGGTGCAGCGGGGTTTGGTGCTCCGCACCCCTAGGGGGCGGATGGCCACCTCCCTCACCTACCGGCACATGGGAGTTGCCGAACCGGAGCCGGCCCAGAGGTCCCTTCTGAGGAGCGGCGGCTGACCGGCGTCGAGGAAGGACGGGGTTCGGGATAGCGGTTCGGGACAAAGAGACGGCCCCGTCCATGGCCGGGGCCGTCGGGCCGAGGCTACTCACCCCGGCGTGGCTAGCCACTAGAATACAGTATCTAGAGGCAATCGTCAACTACTCTGTTTGGTCATGCCGAAAGAACGAGTTATAACCTACATCGACGGATGGAACCTCTACTACGGGATTCGAGCTGCCAAGCTCTATTCATCCCGTTGGCTCGACCTCGGAGCTCTTAGCCAATGCTTACTAGAACCTCACCAGCAACTCGAGATGGTCCGCTACTTCACTACCAGAGCACGTAGTGATCCAGCCGCCCATAATCGTCAATCGACCTACATCGACGCGCTCGAGGCGATCGGGGGCATCGAAATCGAGTATGGCTTCTTCCAGCCTAAATCTATCAAGTGCCGCCAATGTAGCAACAGTTGGTCTACCCATGAGGAGAAGAAAACCGATGTCAATATGTCTGTTAAGCTTTTAGAAGATGCTTACGATGATTTATATGATCTTGCAATAGTTATCTCTGGTGATGGCGATCTTGCTCCACCTGTTGCTGCCGTCAGGCAACGCTTCCCTGCCAAGCGAGTGATCGTAGCGTTTCCGCCCAAGCGTCAATCCTGGGAACTTGTTAGACATGCTAACACAACGATAAATATCTCCAAAAAATCCATTCGGAACTCCAGACTTCCAACCCCGGTAACCACCAAGACCGGAACCTTGTTGCACGCTCCCTCCGGCTGGCTACCGGGTACCTAGCCGGGTGGTTTGTTTTATGCACTCGGGTGAGACCCATCGTTGAAGACTGCCGACTTCGCCTATAACCTTCCCGATCACGCTATCGCTCAGTCACCGATCGAGCCGCGGGACGCCGCCCGGCTGCTCCTGGTTTCGGGACTCACCGATTGGACGGTGCGGGACCTTCCCTGCCTGCTCCGTCCGGGTGATCTGGTGGTGGTGAACGAGACCAGGGTGCGGTCCGCCCGGTTGCGGGGGCGGAGGCGGGGTACCGGCGGGGTGGTGGAGATGTTGCTGTTGGGCCGCTCCGGGGAGAGGTGGGAGGCCCTGCTCAGACCCGCCCGGCGGTTGCGGGCCGGAACCGTATTGGAGTTCGGCGCCCTCACCGCCCGTCTGGAAACCGACCCGCGGCAGGGCAAGGCGGATGTAACCCTGGAAGCCGACGTCCCCGACATCGAACGGGCTATCGCCGCCGTCGGGGAGCTCCCGTTGCCCCCCTACATCCATGTTCCTCCTGATGACCCGGAGCGTTACCAAACCGTGTTCGGGCGCAGGGTCGGCTCGGCGGCTGCCCCCACGGCGGCCCTGCACCTGACCGAGCGCACCCTTTCCGCCCTCCGAGACCGGGGCGTCGGGCTGGCCCGGGTCGAGCTGCGGATCGGTGTGGACACTTTCCGCCCCATAACAGCCGAGCGCATCGCCGACCACGAGATGCACTCGGAATGGATAGACGTACCGGATACGACGGTGCGTCGGGTCGTGGAGACCCGGAAGGCGGGCGGCCGGATAGCGGCGGTGGGGACCACGGCGGTCAGGGCATTGGAGACAGCCTGCGCAGGCGGGGAGATGGCGCCCTACCGCGGCCCCACCCGCCTCTACATCACGCCCGGCTACCGTTTCGGGGCGGTTGACTTGTTGATGACCAACTTCCACATGCCCTCGTCCTCGTTGCTGGTGCTGATGGCGGCCTTCATAGGACCGGCCTGGAAAGACGTGTACAGGACGGCCCTGTCCAGGGGTTATCGGTTCCTATCGTTCGGCGACGCCATGTTGGCGGAGCGCCCCGGGGAGGAGCGCCCGAACCGATGAGCGAAGCCCCGGCCGTTTCTTACGAGTGTCTGGCCCGGGACGGCCAAGCCCGGCGGGGTCTGCTCACCACCCCGCACGGGGTGATCGACACCCCGGCCTTCATGCCGGTCGGGACCAGGGCCTCCGTCCGCACCCTGGATTCGCACGACCTGCGCTCCGTAGGCACCCAGATGGTGCTGGCCAACACCTACCACCTGATGCTGCGGCCCGGCGCGGAGACGGTGGCCGATATGGGCGGCCTGCATGCCTTCATGGGTTGGGACGGTTCCATCCTCACCGACTCGGGCGGCTACCAGGTGTTTTCGCTCGACGCAACGGTCACCGAGGAAGGGTGCGGGTTCCGCTCGGTCTACGACGGGTCCCGGGTGTTCCTGACCCCGGAGCAGGCCGTGCGCCGCCAGGAGCAGCTCGGACCCGACATCGCCATGGTGCTGGATGTGTGTATCGGTCTGCCGGCGCCCCGGTCCGAGGTGAGGGCGGCCATGGAGCTGTCCCTGCGCTGGGCGGAGCGCTCGGCGGCCGTCCACAGCCGCCCCGACCAGGCCCTGTTCGGGATCGTCCAGGGAGGTGCGGACCCCGACCTGCGGCTGGAGAGCGCCCGCCGCACGGCCGAGCTCGGGCTGGCCGGATTCGGGATCGGCGGGCTGTCGGTGGGGGAGGACATGGGGCGGCGCAACGAGTCGGTGGAGGCGGCCGTGGCCGGGCTTCCACCCCATGCGCCCCGGTATTTCATGGGGCTCGGCGACCCCGAAGGGTTGTTGGAGGCGGTGGCCCGCGGGGTGGACCTGTTCGACTGTGTGTGGCCCACCCGCCTCGCCCGCCACGGCAAGGTGATCACCAGTCGGGGCGACTACAACATCCGGTTGGCCGGATTCGCCGGGGACGGGGGGCCGTTGGACCCCGACTGCTCCTGTTTGACCTGCCTCACCTACCCGCGCGCCTATCTTCGCCATCTGGCCGTGACCGGGGAGCTGTCCCTTCCCAGGCTGCTCTCCATCCACAACCTGACGGCCGTCCACCGCCTCCTCGCCGAGGCCCGCACCGCCATCGAAACCGGTGCTTTCGACAGTCTGCGCCGCCGGTTGACCGCGGCGCGCCGCACCGGACCGTCCAAGCGGCCGTCGATGACCGATCCAACCTCTCAGGCGGGCTAGCATCTGGATACCCGCCCTCCGGGTGGGGTGTCAGTACGAAGAGAGGCCTCGCAGGCCCACGAGAGAGGTGTTACAAGCGTGTCGGTGTTCTATCTTGCCCAAACCGAAGGCGGAGGTATCAATTTTCTGTTGCCGCTCCTGCTCCTCGGTGTCCTCATGTATTTCCTCATCATCCGCCCCCAGCGCAAGCGGTCGCGCCGCCAGCAGGAGCTGGCCTCGTCTCTCGAGGTGGGAGACCAGGTGAGAACCATCGGCGGCCTGCTGGGAGTGGTGGTCGGGTTAGGCGACGACTGGGTGCTGCTCGGCATCGAAGACGGTCGTATCAGGGTGCAGCGCTCCGCGGTGGCCGGCCGCATCTCCCCCGATGCGTCCGGTTCCGGGTCGTAATCCAGGAGCGTGTCTCGCCGGTGGATCGCCGTCACCGTCATGGTGGGTTTGGCATGGGGCGGGTTGGCCGCGGTGCTGGCGGTTGGTTGGGCGCCCCGGCTGGGCCTCGATCTGCAGGGCGGGACCTCGGTCATCCTCGAAGCCCCTGAAGGCACCGACGAGGACGTAGTCGAGACGGCCGTCGAGGTGATGCGCAGCCGCATCGAGGACTTCGGAAGCGTCCAAGAGCCGGAGATATCCATCAGCGGAGGCACTTCGATCCTCGTTCAGCTTCCCGGCGTCACCGATCAGGACCGGGCGCTGGATGCGGTGGGGAGGACCGGTCTGCTCTCCTTCCGTCCGGTGTTTTCCGTCTACCCGCCCGGCGTGGATCCGGAGACAGGCCTCACGGTCGAAGACGATATGACGGCGGCCCGCTCCTATCTGCCGGAGTACGACGAAGACGGGAACATCGCCGCCGTATACGAGGTGGGCCCTGCCGATCTCTCCGCTCATCTAGACGGGATGTGTTTCGAGGCGCCGCTCGACTGCAGCCGGATTCCGGCGGGGTTCTCTCCGCTGACCGGCGCCGAAGTCGAATCGGCTTTGGCCTTGTTCGGCCAGCAGGCCGCCGGGGGTTGGGTGGTGCAGCTGCGCCTGACCCCGGACGGGGCGGACCGGTTCGCGGCCCTGACCGGGCTGCTGGCCCAGTTTCCGTACGAGACCGCCAACCGCCGGCTGGCCATCGTGCTGGACGGGGCGGTCATGTCGGCGCCCAGCGTGGCGCCCGAGGTGGGGTCGGAGGGAATAGCGGGAGGAACCGCCATCATCAGCATCGGGGCCGACGAGAACGCTCAGCAGGAGGCCGAGGACCTGACCACCGTGCTGCGCTACGGATCGCTGCCTGTGGCCTTCGAGCGTTCCGCCGTCCAGAAGGTCTCCGCCACCCTGGGTGAGGATTCCCTGCAGGCGGGGTTGGTGGCCGGCGTCGGCGGGTTGGTCCTGGTGGTGTTGTTCCTGTTGCTCTACTACCGGGCGATGGGGCTGATCACCTTGCTGGGCCTGACCGTGTTCGGCAGCCTGTTGGTGCTGATCTTCGGGCTCTTGGGGGTGTGGCAGGGATTGACCCTGACCCTATCGGGGGTGGCGGGGATAATCGTGGCGGTCGGCATCACCTCCGACTCCTACATAGTGTTCTTCGAACGGGTCAAGGAAGAGGTCCGCAGCGGACGCACCGTGGCCGACGCCGCCAACGAGGCCTATCGCCGGGCCTTTCGCACCATCCTCACGGCCGATTTCGTGTCGTTCGTGGGGGCGGTGCTGCTCTGGGCCCTGGCCATCGGGCCGGTCAAGGGATTCGCCCAGGCGCTGGGGATCGCCACCCTGCTGGATGTGGTCGTGTTCTACTTCTTCACTCGCAATGCCTCAGCCATCATGGCGAGGAGCCGGCTGGGGGAGAAAGGCCGGTGGTTCGGCATACGGGGGGCAGCGGCCCGGCTTCCGGCGCGGGGAGGGAGCTGATGAGCACTCTGGCCAGGCTCTATCGCGGCGAGACCTCGTTCGATTTCGTGGGTAAGGCCCGGCGGTGGTTCATAGTGTCCGGGGCGGTACTGGTGATCTGTCTGGGGAGCCTGGCCATCCGCAACTTCAATCTCAGCCTCGACTTCACCGGCGGCTCGGCCATAACCGCCCCCAACCCGGCCGGCGCGGGGGTGGGTGAGATACGCTCGGCGCTGGGGTCGGCCGGGGAGGCGGCCCGCATCCAGATCATCGATGACGGCGCGGCGGTGCGGGTGCAGACCGAGGCAATCGATCCGGACGCCGAGCGCCTGCTGGTTACCGCTTTGGTGGAGGCGGCCGGCACCGAGATCGATCTGACCGATGTGGAGTCGGTCGGCCCCACCTTCGGACGCCAGATCGCCCGGCGGGCCCTGCAGGCCTTGGGGGTGTTCCTAGGGGCTGTGGTGATATTCATAAGCATCCGTTTCGAGTGGAAGATGGCGCTGGGCGCCATAGCCGCGCTGGTGCACGATCTGCTGTTGACCTCGGGCATCTATTCCCTCCTGGGGTTCGAGGTGACCCCGGCCACCGTGGTGGCGGTCCTCACCATCCTCGGCTACTCCCTCTACGACACGGTGGTCGTATACGACAAGATCAGGGAGAACGTGACCGAGGATCAGGACCGGCGCACCTACTCCGATCTCGTGAACCGTGCCATGAACCAGGTGCTCATGCGTTCGATCAACACCTCTTTGACCAGCCTGCTGCCGGTGGGGTCGCTGCTGTTCATCGGATCCATCCTGCTCGGCGCCGGCACCCTGCGGGAGTTCGCCCTCGCCCTGTTCGTGGGGATAGCCGCCGGGACCTACTCGTCGATCTTCATAGCGGCGCCCCTGCTGGCGCTCTGGAAGGAACGGGAGACGGAGTGGTCCAGACGACGGCACCGGGTGGAGCGGAAGGCGTCCGGACGGACCCCGTCCGGCGGGCCGAAGCATCCGCCTGTCCGGCTCAGCTCGCGCGGCCGGCGGGCCTCAGCGCAACGAGACAGGGGCCGGAAACGATGAGCCGCCCGCTGTCCGAGGATCCCGGTTCCGGCGTACGATACGATGGCGCCGTGGATGCCGAACAGCTGCGGCGCTTGATCCGGGACGTTCCCGGATTTCCGACGCCGGAGGTGGTGTTCAAGGACATCACTCCGGTGCTGAGGAACGGCGGCGCCCTGCGCGCCGCGGTGGATCTGATCGGAGCGCCATTCCGGAAGTCCGGCGTGACGATGGTGGCCGGTATCGAGGCGCGGGGCTTCGTTTTGGCCCCCCCGGTGGCGCTGGCGCTCGGTGCCGGGTTCGTACCGCTCCGCAAGCAGGGCAAGCTTCCCTACCGCACTCGGAGGGAGGAGTACCTTCTCGAATACGGATCCGACACGCTGGAGATACACCAGGACGCGGTCGGTCCCGGTGACCGGGTGCTGCTGGTCGACGACGTGATAGCCACGGGGGGGACGGCGGGCGCCGCGGTTCGATTGATCGAGGGGCTCGGGGCCGATCTGGCCGGTATGGGGGTGTTGATCGAGCTCGCTTTCCTGGAGGGGCGCAGGGCGCTGGGCGCAGATATCGAGCTGCACGCGGTGGTCACCTATGAGTAAGGTGCTGGTTTCTCACCGCCCCCACGACGCCGCCCGGGCCGAGCTGGAGCCGATACTGGCCTCTATGCGGCGTCACTTCCCCGCCGGGCCGGACGAAGACATTGTGATAAGAGCCTACGAGGTGGCCCATAACACCCACGCGGGGCAGTTCCGTCTTTCGGGCGATCCTTTCATCACCCATCCGATCGCGGTCGCCTTGATCCTGGCCGACTACGGGCTCGACCCCGAGACGATCGCCGCCGCTCTGCTGCATGACACCATCGAGGACACCGACCTGACCCTGGAGGAGGTGGAGGCCGAGTTCGGATACAACGTGGCCCGCCTCACCGACGGAGTGACCAAACTGGACCGGGTCAAGTTCGACCTGTCCAGGGAATACGCCCAAGCCGAGACCATTCGCAAGATGATCGTGTCGATGGCCCAGGACGTGCGGGTGTTGATCATCAAGCTGGTCGACCGGCTCCACAACCTCCGCACGATCCACCCCCTTCCCGTGGACCGTCAGAAGGTCAAGGCCCGGGAGACCCTGGAGCTGTATGCCCCGCTGGCCCACCGCCTGGGTTTCCAGGAGCTCAAGCACGAGATGGAGAACCGGTCCTTCGCCGTTCTCTATCCGGCCCGCCACCAGGAGATCGAAGACCTGATCCAGCAGCGGGCGCCGGAGCGGGAGGCGGTCATCGACCGGGTGATCGGGGAGACGAGGACAATGCTGGCCGACGCCGGCATCGAGGCGGACCTGGAAGGGCGCCCCAAGCACCGCTACTCGATCTACCGCAAGATGGTCGACAGCCGCCTGCCGTTCGAGGACATATACGACCTGATCGGGGTACGGGTGATAGTGAACGAGATAAAGGACTGCTACGCGGTGCTCGGTCTGATCCACGCCCACTGGACCCCCGTGCAGGGAAGGTTCAAGGATTACGTGGCCGTCCCGAAGTTCAACCTCTACCAGAGCTTGCACACCACCGTGATAGGACCCGACGGCAAGCCGCTGGAGGTGCAGATACGCACCCAAGAGATGCATGCCCGGGCCGAGTTCGGCATAGCGGCCCACTGGCGGTACAAGGAGGGGGGTGGGAGCTCCGACCTGGCCTGGATCGCCGACCTCCGCAGGCTGCAGGAGGAGTACGACGAGCCCGTCGAGTTCCTCGACAACCTGAAGTTGGATCTCTACGAGGACATGGTGTTCGTGCTGACGCCCCGCGGCGACGTGCGCGCCCTGCCCCGCGGAGCCACCCCGGTGGACTTCGCCTACACCATCCACACCGAGGTCGGCCATAGATGCGCGGGCGCCAAGATCAACGGGCGCCTCATGTCGCTTTCCACCGAGCTCGAATCGGGCGACATCGTGGAGATCATCACCACCAAGGCCGACGACTCGGGCCCCACCCGCGACTGGCTCGCTTTCGTCCGCACCTCCAAGGCCCGCTCGAAGATCAAACAGTGGTTTACGAGGGCGCGCCGGGAAGCCTCCCTGCAGTCGGGCAAGGAACGGGTCGCCGACCTTATCCGGCGGGAGCGGGTGCGCATCCCGAGCGACGACCGGGGCGCGGTCCTCAACGAAGTGGCGCTGGCGCTCGGCTGCCGGGACACGGAGACCATGTACATCGCGGTGGGCGACGGAAGCCTGTCCCCCCTCACCGTCATCAGCCGGGTCAAACGCACCCTCGCCGTTCCCGCCGGGGAAGACCTGGGGCTGCAGGACGCGGTGCGGCGAAGGATCGACCGTCCGGCGGGGGAAGGTGTCATAGTCGAAGGCCTCAACGATGTATGGGTGCGCATAGCCCGTTGCTGCAGCCCTGTGCCGGGGGACGATCTGATGGGGTTCGTGACCGTGGGCCGGGGCGTCTCGATCCACCGGGCCGGCTGCAGCAACATAGAACAGCTGGGGGACCGTCCGCAGCGCATGATCGAGGTGCATTGGGCGCCTGAACAGGTTGCCAGCTTCACCGTTTGGTTCCAGGTGGAGGCGTTGGACCGCCCCAACCTGCTCCGGGATGTCACCTCGGTGATCTCGGATGCAGGAGGGAACATCGTCGGCGCCTCTTCCCGCACCGACCGGGACCGCGTGGCGGTGCTGCGCTACGAGGTGGAGCTGTCGGACCCCGGGCAGCTGAACCGCGTCCTGGCCGCCATGCGCCGGGTGGACAGCGTGTACGAGGCCTACCGCCTCCGCAGCGGGTGAGTACGGAGCTCGCCGCCTTACTCAGGCGCTGTTGCGATGCTGATCGAGCCGCTCGAACTCTGGATGACGGCCACCAACGCCTATGTGTTGGCGCCGGAATCGGACGGTCCTGCGGTGGTGGTCGACGCTCCTCCGGACCACGAAGGCAGGTTGGCCTCGCTGCTCGAACGGCGCCGGCTCGCTCCGGTCGCGTTGTTGGTCACCCACGGACACGTCGACCACATGGGGGGAGCAGGCGCTTTGGTGGAACGCACCGGCGTCACCGCCTACATCCATCCCGACGACGACTACCTGACCCTCCACCCCGAGGAGCAGCTCCGGCAGCTGTTCGGTTTCACGCCCGACGGCGGCTGCCGGCCCCCCGAGCACTACCGGCCGCTCGATGACGGCCTGCCGCTCGCACTGGCCGGGTTCGACTTCGAGGTATTGGCCACCCCCGGTCATACGCCGGGGCACTGCTGTTTCTATCTGCGGAAACAGGGAATACTTTTCTCGGGAGACCAGCTGTTCGC
Organism: uncultured Acidimicrobiia bacterium; assembly: GCA_958295745.1. Taxonomy (GTDB): domain Bacteria; phylum Actinomycetota; class Acidimicrobiia; order Spongiisociales; family Spongiisociaceae; genus CATQHD01. The sequence continues at coordinate 2,338,542 of OY282370.1, forward strand.
CGGTTCTGTCGGGCGCACCGACCTTCCGGGCGGTAGTTTTGAGGGTCTGATGAAGAGTATGACCGAAAAGGTGCTCGTCCTGGACGACGAAGTCGAGGTGTTGCCCGGGCATGGGCCGCCCACCACCGTGGGTCGGGAACGCCGCACAAATCCCTTCCTGGCGGCTCTCCGATGAGCCTGCGGGCGCCCAAGGGCACCGACGACTTACTGCCTCCCGAGTCGCGGCGCTGGAGGACCCTGCTCCGTTCCTGGGACGTTCTCACCGAGCTGTACGGGTATGAGCTGGTGGCCACGCCGGTGTTCGAGTCCACCGAGCTCTTCGCGCGGGGGGTGGGGGAGACCACCGAAGTGGTGGAAAAACAGATGTACAACTTCCTCGACAAGGCCGGGCGGCGCTTGACCCTGCGGCCCGAGATCACCGCCGGGGTGGTGCGGGCCTATATCCAGGCGGGCCGGTGGGGCGAGTTCAAGGGGGCCTACTCGGGTCCGGCTTTCCGGTACGAGCGGCCCCAGGAGGGGCGCCGCCGGCAGTTCTGGCAGCTGGGGGTGGAATACATGGGCGCGCCCGATGCCGAGGCCGACTTGGAAGTGATCGAGATCGGATACCGTTTCCTGCTCGAATGCGGTCTCGGCGACGTGGTGGTGCACATCAACTCGATCGGGGACCCGTCCGACCGGGCGGCCTATCACCGGCTGCTGGCGGATTGGCTGGAGGAACGGATGGACCTGCTGTCCGCCGACGCCCGGCGGCGGGTGCGCTCCAATCCGCTCCGGGTATTGGACTCCAAGGCCGACCGGGAAGCGACGGCGGAGGCGCCGGGTCCGATCGACCACCTCGGTGAGTCGGCGGCCGCCCACCACGAACAGCTGATTGAGGGTTTGACAGAGAGAGGCATCGCCTACGAACCGGATCCTCGGCTGGTGCGGGGGCTCGACTACTACAACCGCACCGTGTTCGAGTACATCCCCCCTTCCTACGGGGCCGCCCAGAATGCGGTGGGGGGCGGCGGGCGGTACGACGGGCTGGCCCGGATCTTGGGCGGCCCCGACGTTCCGGGGGTCGGTCTGTCGCTGGGCCTCGACCGGATCTTGACCGCGGCGGGGACCGGTCCTCCGGCCCGGGCCATGGACGCCTTCCTGGTGGTGGCCGATCAGGAGCGGCGCAGCATGGCCCACGCCTTCGCCCGCCGCCTTCGCCTGGCGGGGATCCGCTGCGACCTGGTTACCGGCCGGCGCTCGGTGAAGGCGCAGTTCAAGGCGGCCAACCGCCGCGACGCGGCCGTGGCGGTGGTGATCGGCCGTGAATGGGACGAAGGGTTGGTGACCGTGAAGGATCTGAGCTCGGGGGACGAGCGGTGCATGCCGGCCGGCGAGGTGGCGGGTTGGCTGGTGGGCAACGGAGGAGGTGTCAGATGACTTTCCGCTCCGAGTACCGCTCCTGTTTGGCGGCCGATCTCGGGCCGGATCAAGCCGGGCGGCGGGTGCGGCTGGCCGGGTGGGTGGCCAGGGTCCGGGACCTGGGGGGTATTTCCTTCTTCGATCTACGGGACGGCAGCGGCCTCGTACAGGTGGTGGTCGACCCGGCGGAGGTGCCCGAGTCGTCCGGGCTGCGGATGGAGTTCTGCGTGGCGGTCGAAGGAACCCTCCGCCCCAGACCGGAGGGGACCGAGAACCCGGATATGGAGACCGGCGCCCTCGAGGTGGCGGCCGACCGTCTCGAGGTTCTCAGCCGGTCGGCCTCTCTCCCGTTCATGATCGACGACCGGTCCGACGCCGATGAGCAGGTCCGGCTGCGGCACCGCTACCTCGATCTCCGCCGCCCCCGCATGGCCGCCAACCTGCGGGCCCGCTCCCGGTGTATCCGTGCCATCCGGCAGACGCTCGACGGGTTGGGGTTCCTGGATGTGGAGACCCCCACCCTGGTCAACTCGACTCCGGAAGGGGCGCGTGACTTCCTGGTGCCGAGCCGCATCCGGCAAGGCCATTTCTACGCCCTCCCGCAGAGCCCGCAGCTGTTCAAGCAGATGCTGATGATGGCGGGGGTGGAGCGGTACTACCAGATCGCCCGCTGCTACCGGGACGAGGACACCCGCGCCGACCGCCAGGTGGAGTTCACCCAGCTCGATCTGGAGGGGTCCTTCTGGGGCCGTGACGAAGTGTTCGCCGCGGTCGAGCAAGCGGCGGCGGCGGTGGTGAAGAGCCTCCGGGGCGCCGACCTGCCCCTACCCCTGCCCCGTCTCACCTACCAGGAGGCCATGGCCCGCTACGGCACCGACAAGCCCGACCTGCGCTTCGGAATGGAGATCGCCGACCTGGGAGAGGTCTTCGCCGGCACTGGGTTCCGCGGCTTCGCCGGCGTATTGGAGGCGGGCGGAGTGGTCCGGGGCATCAACATCGGCGCCCGTCACCTTTCGCGCGCCGATCTGGACGGTCTGGTAGACCGGGCCAAGGCTCTGGGGGCGGCCGGTCTGGTGTGGGCGGTGGTCCAGGAAGGCGGGGGGCTGCGCTCTCCCGTGGCCAAGTTCTTCTCCGAGGCGGAGACGGACCGCCTGATCCGGTCACTGGACGCCTCACCCGGCGAGGTGCTCCTCGTGGTTGCGGATCGGGAGGAGACGGCTTCCCATGTGTTGGGCGCCCTCCGCCTGGAGATGGGATGCCCGGATGGGCACGACGAGCTCAGGTTCACCTGGGTCGTCGACTTCCCGATGTTCGACCGGACGGAGCAGGGCGGGTTGACGCCTTCCCACCATCCCTTCACCGCCCCGGTCTCGATCGACCAGATGCGGGAGCGCCCGGCGGAGGCGGCGGCCCAGGCCTACGACCTGGTGTTGAACGGATCGGAGCTGGGATCCGGCTCGGTGCGTATCCACGACTCGGATATACAGAGGGCGGTCTTCGGGATACTCGGAATATCCGGGGAGGAGGCCGAGTCACGGTTCGGATGGTTCCTCGAAGCCCTCCGCTACGGCACCCCGCCCCACGCCGGTTTTGCGATCGGGATCGACCGCTTGGTGGCCATCCTCCAGAACGAGTCCAGCATCCGGGAGGTGATCCCGTTTCCCAAGACGCAGAGCGGCGCCGATCCCCTCACCACCGCCCCCACCCGGGTGGCCGCCGACCAACTGCGAGATCTCGGCATCGACCTCACCGCCGAAACTCGGATCTCTCTTGGCGAGGGGAGCGGCGGGATAGGAACCCCCGGTAAAGCCTGAGAGTCCGATGTCCGACCCGCTCGACCTGTTCGCCGCCGACCGGGAACGGCGCCGCCGCCGGGCCGCCCCCCTGGCCGACCGCATGCGGCCCCGGTCGCTGGACGAGGTGGCGGGTCAGACCGAGCTGCTGGACGAGGGGGCTGCCTTCCGGTCGATGGTCGAGGCGGGCCGCCTGGTGTCGATCCTGCTGTTCGGGCCGCCCGGAACCGGCAAGACCACCCTGGCGCGGCTGACGGCGTCGGAGACCGAAGCCGTCTTCGAGCAGCTCTCGGCGGCCGCACACGGGGTCCGGGACGTGCGCCGCGTGCTGGATGAGGCCGGGCGGCGCTTGGGGGACGAGGGCAGGCGGACTGTGCTGTTCCTCGACGAGATCCATCGTTTCAACAAGGCCCAGCAGGACGCCCTGCTGCCCGGGGTCGAGAACGGAACCGTGATCCTGGTGGGGGCCACCACCGAGAACCCCTTCTTCGAGGTGAACTCCCCTCTGGTCAGCCGCTGCACGCTGTTCCGGTTGGCCCCCATCTCCGCCGGGGCGCTGAGCGGGCTGCTGGACGCCGCCCTGTCCGACCGGGAGCGGGGTCTGGGCGGAACGGGCATGACCATCGACCCGGATGCGAGGGCGGCCCTCGCCGAGCGGGCCGGGGGAGACGCCCGTCTGGCCCTCAACGTGCTGGAGGTGGCGGCCATCGTCGCCGGAGGCCGGGGGCGCAGCGACATCACCTTCGAGGACGTCGAGGAAGCCCTGCAGCGGCGGATCGTCCGGTACGACAAGAAGGGCGACCGCCACTACGACGTCATCTCGGCGTTCATCAAATCGCTGCGGGGTTCGGATCCCGACGCCGCCCTCTACTGGCTCCACACCATGCTGGAGGCGGGGGAGGACCCGGAGTTCATCGCCCGCCGGATGGTGATTTTCGCCTCCGAGGACGTAGGCCTCGCAGACCCCGAGGCATTGTCCCAAGCGGTGGCGGCCGCCCATGCCTTGGCCTTCGTGGGCCTGCCCGAAGCCGCCTACAACCTGTCCCAGGCGGTGGTTTACCTGGCAGCGGCCCCCAAGTCGGATTCGGTGAAGGCCTCGATGGGGGAGGCCCGCCGGATGGTGCAGGAAACGCCGGGGGCTACGGTGCCCCTCCATCTCCACTCGACCGGGGGCCGGTTGGTGTCCGCCGAGGTGGACGGCCGCCCGCCCGGTTACCTGAATCCGCACGCAGGACCGGATCACCTGATAGACCAGCAGTACCTGCCCGACGAGGCGCTCGGCAACACCCTCTACCGACCCACCCGCCAGGGAAAGGAGGCCGAGATCGCCGACCGGCTAGAAGAGTGGGACCGCCGCCTGGGACGACCCCGACAGCACAACTGATGCTACGTTCTCATGGTAATGCTAAAGCGTCTTATGGGGCTGTGCCGCCGAGGCCGTCACCCGTTGGCGGCTGCGGCGCTCTCCGCGGTATGGCCTGGGTTAGGGCATTTCGGATACAGCAACCGTCGCGCGCTGGCGCTGAGCATGGGGACATTCGGCGCCGCCGTCGTTGTAATCATGTACATCGCCACGCGCAGCGGAACGACCCTGCTCACTTGGAGCGTGGCCCGGTCATGGCTCTGGATCGCCACCGTTTTTGCAGTGGGCACCCTCGTCTTTCGCATGGCGGTTGCTGTCGATGCTTACAGAACCGCGGCGCGTCGGCGCCGACCACAGCGCAACACCCACCCTTTCGTATCAGCGGTCACGCTCTTCGTGCTGGCCGGTATCATCGCTGTGCCGCACCTCGTCGTCATCCGTTACACCACGGCTCAGATCGGCCTCTTGTCGAAGGTCTTCAGTGCAACCGACACCCGGACCGCCATTCCGACTCCGGTTCGCCCTACCTCGGTTGCGGCGGTCACGGTTCCGGTTGCTGCCGTTGCTTCTTCGACTGCGGCTTCTTCGACCACGACGCTTTCGCAGGCTGGGGACGGTGCCGGTGGTACTACCTCGGTTACGGCGGTCACGGTTCCGGTTGCTGCGGCTGTTTCTTCGACTGCGGCTTCTTCCACCACATCACTTCCGCGGACCTGGGACGGCGCCGGTCGCCTCACCATCGCCATGCTCGGCAGCGACGGTGGATTCGATCGCCGCGGTGTACGAACCGACACGATCATCGTGCTTACGATCGATGTGGCCACCGGCGAAGCCGCAGCACTCAACATTCCGCGTAACTGGCGAAGTATCACCTTTCCCGAAGGAACACCCGCAGCCGGACGATGGCCCGACGGCTACTCGGGTATCGCCAACGAGATATACAGTCTAGGTCTGAGGTTCCCTGATGTCTTCCCGGACGTCGAGGATCCGGCCGGCCACGCGATCAAATCGGCGCTTGCTCAGCTGACCGGCCTACCCATCCAATACTACGTACTTGTCGACATGGAGGGCTTCGTCGACACGATCGACTTGTTCGGCGGTATCGATGTGCATGTCACCGAATGGATAAACGACCGGATCAAGCCTATCGTGTCCGGTGGACCACACATCGACATCATTGTCCAGCCCGGCGACTACCACTTCGACGGTCTGACCTCCCTCGGTTATGTACGGGCCCGAGCCGAGAGCTCGGACTACCACCGCATGACCCGGCAACGATGCGTGGTCGAAGCTTTGATCGATCAGAGTTCGCCCGCCGAGGTGCTCAGCAACTACTCGGCGCTTACCGATATCATCTCCGACCATATCACCACCGACATTCCCCTCGACCGCCTCGACGAGCTCATCGTCCTCGGACGCGATCTCGACACAGCGAGAATCGTTACCGTCAATTTCATTCCTCCCGAGTTCCCGAGGGGTCGCGCACCGGTAGCTCAAGTACGCGAGGCCATTGTCAAGGCGCTCGAAGGCGTCGCGAACGAGGCGAATACTTCCCTCGCCGACAGCTGCCGAGGACCGGGGTAGCGGTTAGTTCCACGTCGCCCAAGGTGGTACTCATAATCGGATGCTTGTCATTTACCCCCGAGTCAGGAGAACCTCTGTAGAATATGAATCGCCCCCCCAGGCTTTTTGGAGGCTCCGACCTTTTGGGAGAATGGAGCTATGCGAAGAACTAACAGCTTGTATGCGCCGGAGGTGCCGGTGGCGTGCGGTGCGGATGGTGTTCGACCAGCAGGGGGAAGCATCGTTCGCTGGGGGCGGCTGTCTGTTCTATGGCCGAGATGATTGGTTGTGTGTCGGAGACGTTGCGGCGTTGGGTGCGCCAGGCTGAAACTTGATCAGGGTCTGGGGGATGGGTTGAAGTTGAGTTCTGGGTGCGGCGGCGTACCTGACCGGTGGCGGTCGTTGGCCAACCTAACGACGTGGAACGGGTCGCGCTGTCTGTTGGTCGCCCACCGGACCGCCCGGGAGGTTCAACCCCCCGGCTCGGGGGCATCCGAGGGTCCTGTTCGGTGAAGAACCAGCCTCACAGCTGTCGTCGGGGCATACCCCCCGGCGTTTGCGCCCCCCGAGCCTCACCGGCCGTCCGAACGCCGGGGGTACACCAACCTGACCAGCCTCTCGCCCTTCGACCACACCCCACCCCCACTCCCCGGACACGGCGGACGAGCCGCCCCTCGGGGCGATTCAACTTGCCGCGGTGGTCATCTGATGGTTATGGTTGTGATTCGGTAGTGCCGTATCTTGCCGCAGGGAGGCCGTTTGTTGTGGTTGCCGTCAAAACACGGGGGAGGGGGTGGCTTGTTGGTTTGCGGGTAGTTGTTGTTTGTCTGTCTGCGGTGGTTTTGGTGTTGGCGGCCGGTGCGGCCGCGAGAGCGGCGGGGTCGTTCGGGGACGACGACGGCGGGAGTCACGAACCGGCTATCGATGCTCTGGCAGAGAAAGGAATCCTGGCAGACACCGAATGCGGTGACGACAGTATCTGCCCCGACGATCCTTTCCTGCGTCAGGTTATGGGGGTGTGGGTTATCAGAGCCTTGGATGAAGCCCCTTCGACCTCGCCCACCAGTTTCACAGACGTGGACGCCGACGAGTGGTGGGCGCCGTATGTGGAGCGCCTGGCCGAGTTGGAAATCAGCCGGGGTTGTGCCACCGGCCCGCTCCGGTACTGCCCCGACCGGCCCGTAACCCGGGGGCAGATGGCAACCTTTCTGGTCCGTGCCTTCGACCTCGAACGGGGACCCTCAGCCGGGTTCACGGACAGCGCCGCCAGCAGCCACGCCGACAGTATCGATGCTCTAGCTGCGGCCGGTGTCACCGCGGGCTGTGCCACCGACCCGCTTCGGTATTGTCCTGGCAGGCCTGTAACCCGGGGGCAGATGGCAACCTTTCTGGCCCGTGCCCTCGACCTACTTCCCCGAAACAAACCCCAACCAACCCCATCCTCCGAGTTCACCGCCATCGCAACCGGCGGCGGCGGCTCTTATTCGTGTGGGATACGCACCGACCACACCGTGGCCTGCTGGGGCAACAAATACTATCGGACGACGGACGCACCGGCTGGGGAGTTCACCGCCATCGCAGCCGGCGGGGGTCATTCGTGTGGGATACGCACCGACCGTACCGTGGTCTGCTGGGGCGACAACAACGAAGGGCAGACGGATGCACCGGACGGGGAATTCACCTCCCTCGCCCTCGCCCTCGGCGGCGGGGGTCATTCGTGTGGGATACGCACCGACCGCACCGTGGTCTGCTGGGGCAAAAACGACTCTGGGCAGACGGATGCACCGGACGGGGAATTCACCGCCATCGCCCTCGGCGAGGATCATTCGTGTGCCATAAGCACCGACCACACCGTGGTCTGCTGGGGCAACAACGACTCTGGGCAGACGGATGCACCGGACGGGGAATTCACTACCATCGCAACCGGCAGGTATCATTCGTGTGGGATACGCACCGACCGTACCGTGGTCTGCTGGGGCAACAACTTCGATGGGCAGGCGGATGCACCGGACGGGGAATTCACCTCCCTCGCCCTCGGCTACTCCCATTCGTGTGGGATACGCACCGACCGTACCGTGGTCTGCTGGGGCAACAACAGATCTGGGCGGACGGATGCACCGGACGGGGAATTCACCTCCCTCGCCCTCGGCTGGGCTCATTCGTGTGGGATACGCACCGACCGTACCGTGGTCTGCTGGGGCGACAACAACGAAGGGCAGACGGATGCACCGGACGGGGAATTCACCATCCTCGCCCTCAGCGGGAGTCATTCGTGTGGGATACGCACCGACCACACTGTGGTCTGCTGGGGCAACAACTACCGGGGGCAGGCGGACGCGCCGGCCGGAACCTTCACCGCTGTCGCAGCTGGCATTTATCATTCGTGTGGGATACGCACCGACCGCACCGTGGTCTGCTGGGGGGGCGACAGCTCTGGGCAGGCGGATGCGCCGGCCGGGGAGTTCACCGCCATCGCAACCAGCGGGCGGTATTCGTGTGGGATACGCACCGACCGTACCGTGGTCTGCTGGGGCGACAACGGCTGGGGGCAGGCGGACGCGCCGGCCGGGGAATTCACCGCTGTCGCGGCTGGCTATAGGCATTCGTGTGGGATACGCACCAACCGCACTGTGGCCTGCTGGGGCGACGATGGGCAGGCGGTGGCACCGGCCGGGGAGTTCACCGCCATCGCGGCCGGGGCTCATTCGTGTGGGATACGCACCGACCGCACTGTGGCCTGCTGGGGCAACAACTACTATGGGCAGGCGGATGCGCCGGCCGGGGAATTTACCGCTGTCGCAGCCGGCAACATTCATTCGTGTGGGATACGCACCGACCACACTGTGGTCTGCTGGGGTTACAACGACGATGGGCGGGCGGTGGCACCGGCCGGGGAATTTACCGCTGTCGCAGCCGGCAACATTCATTCGTGTGGGATACGCACCGACCACACTGTGGTCTGCTGGGGCCACAACGGCTGGGGGCAGGCGGATGCGCCGGCCGGGGAATTTACCGCTGTCGCAGCCGGCAACATTCATTCGTGTGGGATACGCACCGACCGCACAGCGGTCTGCTGGGGACCTAAGCGAGTTATAGCAGTTTAAAGGGATGCGCGGATAGGTGCTATTGATGGGGCTCTACCAAGTTTCCCCAGTTGATGAGTCGAAGGTGATGGCGAGGCGGAGCTGACGGCGGGGAGGTTGATGGCCCGCCTCAGGAAGGAAGGTTTGGTGGATTCGATATCGCCTGGAGTTCAGTGTTACGGTCGCGGTCGGAGTGCCGCAGGGAGGTTGTTTGTTGTGGTTGCTGTCAAAAACGCCGGAGGTGTTGGTTTGCGGATAGTTGTTGTATGGCTGTCGGCGGTGGTTCTGGTGTTGGCGGCCGGTGCGGCCGCGAGAGCGGCGGGGTCGTTCGGGGACGACGACGGCGGAAGCCACGAACCAGCTATCGATGCTCTAGCAGAAAAAGGAATCCTGGCAGACACCGAATGCGATGACAACAGTATCTGCCCCGACGATCCTTTCCTGCGTTCGGTCATGGGAGTATGGGTTATCAGAGCCCTGGACGAAGCCCCTTCGACCTCTCCCACCAGTTTCACAGACGTGAACGCCGACGAGTGGTGGGCGCCCTATGTGGAACGCCTCGCCGAGTTGGAAATCAGCCGAGGCTGCTCCACCAGCCCCCTCCGATACTGCCCCGACCAGCCCGTAACCCGAGGGCAGATGGCAACCTTCCTTGTCCGGGCCTTCGACCTCGAACCGGGACCCTCAGCCGGGTTCACAGACAGCGCCGCCAGCAGCCACGCCAACAACATCGATGCTCTAGCCGCGGCCGGGATCACCGCAGGCTGCTCCACCGACCCGCTCCGGTACTGCCCTGGCAGGCCTGTAACCCGGGGGCAGATGGCAACCTTCCTGGCCCGTGCCCTCGACCTCCTTCCCCGCAACAAACCCCAACCAACCCCAACCCCATCCTTCGGGTTCACCACCATCGCAGCCGGCGGGTCTCATTCGTGTGGGATACGCACCGACCGCACCATTGTCTGTTGGGGCGACAACTACTATGGGCAGGCTGACGCGCCGGCCGGGGAATTCACCGCCCTCGCCGTCGGCAGTTATCATTCGTGTGGGATACGCACCGACCGCACCATTGTCTGTTGGGGCGACAACGAGGATGGGCAGGCGGTGGCGCCGGCCGGGGAATTCACTGCCCTCGCCGTCGGCAGTTATCATTCGTGTGGGATACGCACCGACCGCACCATTGTCTGTTGGGGCGACGACGAGGATGGGCAGGCGGTGGCGCCGGGTGGTGCGTTTACTGCTGTCGCGGCTGGCGGGTCTCATTCGTGTGGGGTTCGTACTGATGGTGCTGTGGTCTGCTGGGGTTACAACGAGGATGGGCAGGCGGTTGCACCGGCCGGGGAATTTACCGCTGTCGCGGCCGGCGGGTCTCATTCGTGTGGGATACGCACCGACCGCACCATTGTCTGTTGGGGTTACAACGAGGATGGGCGGGCGGACGCGCCGGCCGGGGAATTTACCGCTGTCGCCGTCGGCAGTTATCATTCGTGTGGGATACGCACCGACCGCACCATTGTCTGTTGGGGCGACGACGAGGATGGGCGGGCGGTGGCGCCGGGTGGTGCGTTTACTGCTGTCGCGGCCGGCAGTTATCATTCGTGTGGGATACGCACCGACCGCACCATTGTCTGTTGGGGCGACAACTACTCTGGGCAGGCGGTGGCGCCGGGTGGTGCATTTACTGCTGTCGCGGTTGGCGAGCGGCATTCGTGTGGGGTTCGTACTGATGGTGCTGTGGTTTGCTGGGGCGACAACCACTCTGGGCAGGCGGTGGCGCCGGGTGGTGCGTTTACTGCTGTCGCGGTTGGCGAGCGGCATTCGTGTGGGATACGCACGGACCGCACTGTGGTCTGTTGGGGTTACAACGAGGATGGGCGGGCTGACGCGCCGGCCGGGGAATTCACTGCCCTCGCGGTCGGCGGGGATCATTCGTGTGGGATACGCACGGACCGCACTGTGGTCTGTTGGGGTTACAACGAGGATGGGCGGGCGGACGCGCCGGCCGGGGAATTTACTGCTGTCGCGGCTGGCGGGGGTCATTCGTGTGGGATACGCACGGACCGCACTGTGGTCTGTTGGGGTTACAACTACTCTGGGCAGGCGGTGGCGCCGGATGGTGCGTTTACTGCTGTCGCGGCTGGCGGGGATCATTCGTGTGGGATACGCACCGACCATACCGTGGTCTGTTGGGGTTATAACGAGGATGGGCAGGCGGTGGCGCCGGATGGTGCGTTTACTGCTGTCGCGGCTGGCGGGGGTCATTCGTGTGGGGTTCGCACCGACCGCACCGTGGTCTGTTGGGGCGACAACGGCTCTGGGCAGGCGGTGGCGCCGGGTGGTGCGTTTACTGCTGTCGCGGTTGGCGGGTCTCATTCGTGTGGGGTTCGTACTGATGGTGCTGTGGTTTGCTGGGGTAGCAGACAATATGGGCTGGGGGTGGCGCTGGATGGTGCGTTTACTGCTGTCGCGGTTGGCGGGTCTCATTCGTGTGGGGTTCGTACTGATGGTGCTGTGGTTTGCTGGGGTAGCAGACAATATGGGCTGGGGGTGGCGCCGGGTGGTGCGTTTACTGCTGTCGCGGCCGGCAGTGAGCATTCGTGTGGGATACGCACCGACCGCACCATTGTCTGTTGGGGCGACAACTACTCTGGGCAGGCGGTTGCACCGGCCGGGGAATTTACCGCTGTCGCAGCCGGCTGGCGGCATTCGTGTGGGATACGCACCGACCGCACCGTGGTCTGTTGGGGTTACAACGACGATGGGCGGGCGGATGCGCCGGCCGGGGAATTCACCGCCATCGCCCTCGGCGAGGATCATTCGTGTGCCATAAGCACCGACCGCACCATTGTCTGTTGGGGCGACAACTACGCGGGGCGGGCGGATGCGCCGGCCGGGGAATTCACTGCCCTCGCTGTCGGCAGTTATCATTCGTGTGGGATACGCACCGACCGCACCATTGTCTGTTGGGGTTACAACGACGATGGGCGGGCGGATGCGCCGGCCGGGGAATTCACCGCCATCGCCCTCGGCGAGGATCATTCGTGTGCCATAAGCACCGACCGCACCGCGGTCTGTTGGGGTTACAACGACGATGGGCAGGCGGACGCACCGGCCGGTGCGTTTACTGCTGTCGCGGTCGGCAGGTCGTATTCGTGTGGGGTTCGTACTGATGGTGCTGTGGTTTGTTGGGGTTACAACGCCCAGGGGCAGGCGGTGGCGCCGGATGGTGCGTTTACTGCTGTCGCGGCTGGCTGGTCTCGTTCGTGTGGGGTTCGTGCTGATGGTGCTGTGGTTTGCTGGGGACCCTGGGGTTTGTCGCGTCAAGTCAGGTGATGTGTGGCCTTTCGTGATGGATTGTTTTCTGATCGGTTCATTGTCGGGGCTGGCGAGGTCGCGGAGTAACCTTGGTGGCGGGTCGGCTATTGACGCTATGGAACAGGCCATCTGGGCTCGGCAACCCGGCCGAGGGCTGGTTCACCACTCCGATAAAGGGGATCCTAAGTACCTGCTTGCTCCGTGGGCTCCGTGGATTTCGTAATAGCACTTCACGGGGTGGCGCTGTTGTTGCTCATCTTGGCGGGAGCAATGAAGTTGGCGGTCCCGCATTCCGCGGCTGATCTTATGGGAGCGCTAGGTGTCCCGGCCAGAGCCTGGGTCCTGCGACTCGTCGGTGGGGCGGAGTTGGCGATCGGCACCGTCGCCCTTGCCGTGGGCGGGCCGGTCGCGGCCGGACTAGTGGGGGTGATCTACGTGGTGTTAGCCTTGGTCATGTTGCGGGCGTTGATGGTTGGTTCCCCGTCTTGTGGGTGTTTCGGACGGATCGATTCGCCGCCCTCTTGGATACATGTCAACGGTAATCTTTTTTTCGCTGGTGTGTCCTTTGTTACCGCCGGTGCCGGTAAGGCACCCGTTGATATGGTCGTCGATATAGCAGGTAATCAGCCAACGGGAGCTATTTCCTTGGTTCTTGTCATCGGCGTGTTGGCGGGGCTCTTTGTCGTGTCTTTCACGGCATTGCCCGAACTCATCCACGCTTGCTCGGGAGGGAGGAGTGTATCTGATACGTTCTGGATCAAGACCGATACACTCCGACGGGTCGCAACCCTCGCTAGGAGACGGCTGTGAGCCGCAGGCTCGTCAAAAAAATATCTCATCTAGGGGAACGTTACTCGTCGCGCCGCAGGTTTCTGCGTTCGTTGGTGATGTCGGCCACGGCTATTGCCTTCGCTCCCGCCTATATCGTTCGCCCTATTTCAGCGGAGGCTGCCATCATCACATGCCTCGGGTTGCAATGTACTGCCGGATCGCACTGCTGTGACGGATGGACCGAATTCTGTTGCCGAATCACCGGAGAGAATACGTGTCCCCCCGGAACGGTTGTAGCAGGCTGGTGGAAGGTCGATAATTCGGATTTCTGTTCCTATGAAAAGGAAAAGCCGCGCCCCCGTTATTACCTTGATTGTAACGTCGTGTGTGGACATCCGGCTTTGTGTCAATGTCCTGAGGGCTGTGATACCAAAAGGGTGGATTGTGTTTCGTTTCGCTATGGCCAGTGCAACCAGGACACCTGTGTCGGGCCTATCCGATGTCGCGTCGTCACTTGTGTGCCGCCATGGCGATGGGATCCGGCGTGCCATCCTGCACCGGTACTTACCGAGGAAAGAACTCGCCACCATGATCGCTCCTGTCTACACGACGGGTTCACCGATATACCTCCTTATGCCTTCTATGCCGATGCGGTGAAGTGGGTGAGTGACCGAGGTATCATTACCGGCTTGACCGATGATCTGTTCGGTCCGGACGAATCGGTTAGGTGGGCGGAGTTCGCTACTTTCCTGTGGCGTTATGCGGGCAAGCCTACCCGGGCACTATCAAGCGAAATATCGAGGAACTTCTCCGATTCGTACTTCGAAAGAGCCGTAGCCTGGATGGTGGAGGAGCAGATCATAATCAACGGGTTGCCGAGTGACTTCGATTCCACCAGACAGGTGTCACGGGCTGAGGTAATCACTTATCTACATCGTATGGCCGGGTCACCGCCGGCATTGCCACACAAGGAGCTGTTCCCCGATATAGTCGATGGGGCTTGGTACGCCGATGAACTGGACTGGGCTGTGAGTTACGGGATAGTATGGTGGTCTCTTCCTTTGTCTTTCGATCCGAATCGATCCATCAACCGAGCCGAAGCGGCTGTCTTCCTTCATCGCTTCGGCTTGAGTGACCTTCCTCCGAGCGGCAACCCGAAGCCCGACCAAGGAGTGTGAAACGTGACCGTCGCCGTCATTCTGCTTGCCTTCGCCGTCGGTTTCCTGACACTGCTGGTGTTTGGTCTGCTTCGAACCTATGCCGAGATCATTCGAGCTCTCAACCGTGCCGGGATCCGCCTCGACGACAGTGTCGACTCCGCTACGCAATCCGATAATAGGACTGATGCCGGACGAGGAGATCACCTCCCCGGCGTCGTCCGAGACATAGTCGGCATATCGCCCGCCGGCGGGCTCACCAAAGTGAGTGTATCTGATGTCGGCCATCTGACACTTCTGGCTTTCCTCTCGTCGGGTTGCCGGACGTGCGAGAAGTTCTGGGGGGCGTTGGCCGATCCCGATCTAAAGCTTCCGGATCCCGACACCCGGCTGGTGATAGTTGGTCAGGATCCGGCCTACGAATCGCAGTCGGACTTCGCCGAACTCGTGCCGACGGGTGTAAAGGCGGTGATGTCCAGCGCTGCTTGGCAGGCTTACGATGTGCCCGGATCGCCGTACTTCGCGCTCGTCGACGGTGCCGCCGACCGGCTGGTCGGGGCTGGCACGGCCGCCAGTTGGGAGCAGATGCGGACCTTGCTCCGACAAGCGCTGAGCGACGACGCTCGAATACCCCATGGACGCGGTCGTCGTTTCTCGAGCCGAAACCGTGAGCAACGCGCCGATGACGCTCTGCGCTCTGCCGGGATCGGTCCGGATCACCCGAGCGTGGACCTCGCAAGGGATGAGAACGGATTCCCGGATCGCCGGTTACCGCCCGAACCATGACAACTGTGTTCATCCTCGGCACGGTGGCGGCGATCGCCGCCGCGGTTCGCTCCACTTGGTCTCCTTGAGGCCTTTCGATGCTTACCAGCATCAGCCCGCTCGGCGAGCGGGCCAGGGGCAATCGTTGGTGGGTGACCGTGGGTTGGCTCACGGCGGGTGCAATGGTAGGCGGAGCGGCCCTCGGCGTTGTTCTGGGCAAACTGGGACAGGCTCTCCCCGGTACCGCCGACGATGACTGGCGGCTCATGGTGCTGGCCGCAGCCGGGGTCGGTGGCGCAGTCTGGGATCTGGCGGGGTACCGGTTTCCCGGCCGCCAAGTGAACGAAGACTGGCTGTCGGCCTTCCGGTCATGGGTGTACGGGATGGGCTTCGGGCTGCAACTCGGCGCTCCGCCGGCGACGGTGGTAAACACGGCCCTAGTACCGATATTCATTCTGGCCGCGTTGCTGGTGGACGACACCGTAAATGGGCTGGTGATCGGAGCCGCGTTTGGTGCGGTTCGAGGGCTGAGCGCGACCATGAGTAGAGGAGTTAGGACGACAGACGAGCTTCGTCGGCTGCATCGTCGACTCGACGGTTTTGCTGATCGGGTTAGACGGCTGGGCGCCGCCGTAGCCGCGGTGCTCGCCGGGGCCGCCATCGTGAACCTGGTAGTGTGACGATATGGATCGGCTTGTGGCATACGGGGTAGGTATCGATGTTCCGGCTGGCTGGGAGGTGGAATTGTCGGTGCAAGAGGATCCGGCGACCATTGACCTGGAACTGGCGTTCTCGGAGTCGCCGCTGGTAGTGATGCACGTAGGCAACTTCTGGATGCCCGCCGATCATCGGAGCGACTATGGAGTGGAGACAACGGAGAGAATGGGGCCGAACGGTATATTCATATCCCTCATTGAGTTCGATACCGCCTCGGCCGGGTCGCGGCTTTTTTCTTCCGTGGGTATCCCGGTGCCTCTGTACCCCGATGACTTTACCTCCGATCAGCTTCAACGGCCTATGCGAGATCAGGCAGGGTTGCAACGCTTCTTTCGCTCAGGTTCTCGGGCATTCTGTCTCCACACGGTGATCGGTTCGCACAGCCTGCGCGGAGTGCTTACCCCCGAGGTCAACCGTATTCTGTCGGGGCTGACCATCGAGTAGCATCCGGAATCGGAACTCAACTGCACAAACCGGTTCCGCTAGGTACCGGTGGCCTTCTCTGACCTGGGATCACACGTAGATCAACAGGGCTAGTGCTCTTCTTATGTATGAGGCCATCTGGGCCCAGGTAATGGGATCATCGGGACAATATCGGGCCGGTGAGTCATCGCATCCCAAGGTGATCCCGGCAGCATATATAGTCGCTATAGCAGGGGCCGCGTGATGGTGCTCAATGTCGACGAATCCCGCGCTGTTCGCGGGGGCTTCCGTCAGATTGAAGGCCCGAACAAGCAATATAGCCATTTGGGCCCGGGTAATGGGATCATCGGGACAATATAGCGCCGGGGCAT
This sequence comes from uncultured Acidimicrobiia bacterium, assembly GCA_958295745.1. GTDB lineage: Bacteria > Actinomycetota > Acidimicrobiia > Spongiisociales > Spongiisociaceae > CATQHD01. The sequence continues at coordinate 2,355,258 of OY282370.1, forward strand.
TATCAACGTCATCTTGGCACCCCTTGATTATACCGCGGTCGGCGAGATGTTCCACATAGCTTAGATATGTCGCGTCAGGAGGAATGTCGCTAAAACGGCTGGTAGACGGCTTGTCAGGTATACTGCCAATCGCCTGGGATATGAACACCGCTATCTGGGCTCTGGTCACCGGCTCATTCGGAAGGGCTAGTGCTTTTCTTATGTATGAGGCCATCTGGGCCCGGGTAATGGGATCATCGGGACAATATCGGGCCGGTGAGTCATCGCATCCCAAGGTGATCCCGGCAGCATGTATAGTCGCTATAGCAGGGGCCGCGTGATGGTGCTCAATGTCGACGAATCCCGCGCTGTTCGCGGGGGCTTCCGTCAGATTGAAGGCCCGAACAAGCAATATAGCCATTTGGGCCCGGGTAATGGGATCATCGGGACAATATAGCGCCGGGGCATTATCAACGTCATCTTGGCACCCCTTGATTATACCGCGGTCGGCGAGATGTTCCACATAGCTTAGATATGTCGCGTCAGGAGGAATGTCGCTAAAACGGCTGGTAGACGGCTTGTCAGGTATACTGCCAATCGCCTGGGATATGAACACCGCTATCTGGGCTCTGGTCACCGGCTCATTCGGACAGTATAGGTTGATGTTACAACCGGTGACGATTCTATTCGCAACTAGTTCCTCGATGGCTGCTTCATGGATGTTGTCATCATCATCTCTAAAAACCCCTTTCCATATCCCATAACGTGCCACAAACAAGTTGGTGTTAGTTGTTCCGGTGATGATGATTTTGCCGTTGGGTTGTAGTGTTATTGCGTTTGCGGTGTCCCATCCTCCGAGGTCGGTGGTGATGGTGCCTTGTGTGCCGAAGGTTGTGTCGAGGGTGCCGTTTGGGTTGTAGCGTACTGTTGCGATGCTTCGGTCGTTGTTGGTGATGGTTGTTCCGGTGATGATGATTTTGCCGTTGGGTTGTAGTGTTATTGCGTTTGCGGTGTCCCATCCTCCGAGGTCGGTGGTGATGGTGCCTTGTGTGCCGAAGGTTGTGTCGAGGGTGCCGTTTGGGTTGTAGCGTACTGTTGCGATGCTTCGGTCGTTGTTGGTGATGGTTGTTCCGGTGATGATGATTTTGCCGTTGGGTTGTAGTGTTATTGCGTTTGCGGTGTCCCATCCTCCGAGGTCGGTGGTGATGGTGCCTTGTGTGCCGAAGGTTGTGTCGAGGGTGCCGTTTGGGTTGTAGCGTACTGTTGCGATGCTTCGGTCGTTGTTGGTGATGGTTGTTCCGGTGATGATGATTTTGCCGTTGGGTTGTAGTGTTATTGCGTTTGCGGTGTCCCATCCTCCGAGGTCGGTGGTGATGGTGCCTTGTGTGCCGAAGGTTGTGTCGAGGGTGCCGTTTGGGTTGTAGCGTACTGTTGCGATGCTTCGGTCGTTGTTGGTGATGGTTGTTCCGGTGATGATGATTTTGCCGTTGGGTTGTAGTGTTATTGCGTTTGCGGTGTCCCATCCTCCGAGGTCGGTGGTGATGGTGCCTTGTGTGCCGAAGGTTGTGTCGAGGGTGCCGTTTGGGTTGTAGCGTACTGTTGCGATGCTTCGGTCGTTGTTGGTGATGGTTGTTCCGGTGATGATGATTTTGCCGTTGGGTTGTAGTGTTATTGCGTTTGCGGTGTCCCATCCTCCGAGGTCGGTGGTGATGGTGCCTTGTGTGCCGAAGGTTGTGTCGAGGGTGCCGTTTGGGTTGTAGCGTACTGTTGCGATGCTTCGGTCGTTGTTGGTGATGGTTGTTCCGGTGATGATGATTTTGCCGTTGGGTTGTAGTGTTATTGCGTTTGCGGTGTCCCATCCTCCGAGGTCGGTGGTGGTTATACCTTCTATACCGAAACTATATCCAAAGTTATTGTTGTCGTCGGCTAGGGTGGTCTTGGGGACTATTACAGTAAGGACTAGAGCGACGGTTAGTCTTGCTATAGTCTTCATGGAGTTTCCCCGGTTTTGTGGATGGTTTTAGGCTTGGGCTTCATAGGGTTCTCGGCGGTTGATAGTACTTTTGACGCTGACTGGCGGCGTACCAGTCCGGCGGCCCGGCATTCAGTCCTTCGGGTCGTAGGAACCTTCCGGCGGTGGTGAACCACTGTGGATGCGGGCTTGGCGCATCAGACGGGCGACCTGTTTGCGGCCCCCCGCATTCCTGCGTAGACCTCACGCGGCTCGACGTGTATGCGGGGGAACACCGCAACTATCCCGCGACCGCCGATGGATCTCCACAACCCGGTCCCGCAGTTTCCTGCTGGCACTCTGGCGGGTCGAGGACGGACGGGCAAGCCACGCGTAGTAGCTGCCGGGGACACCAACAGTTCGCACGTGTGCCGCACCGAATAGTCCTACCATCGTATTATAATGGCTTTGATCTGTCTCGTTGAGTGCCTGTGGTGTCTTGAGATCAGGGTGTAGGTGCTGAGCGGTCTGCCGCCGACGTTAAGGAAGAGGATAGATCCGGCTAACCTGGCGCCATCATGCAAGCCAACGAGATCCGGCGCGCCTTCATCGACTTCTTCGCCGAGCGCGATCACACGGTGAGGCCGTCGGCGTCCCTGATACCCACCGATCCCACCCTGTTGCTCACCAACGCCGGCATGGTGCCCTTCAAGCCCTACTTCCTGGGTGAGGAAACCCCGCCCTGGCCGCGGGCGGCCAGCATCCAGAAGTGCGTGCGCACGGTGGACATCGACCTCATCGGCACCACCGCCCGGCACCTGACGATGTTTGAGATGCTGGGGAACTTCTCCTTCGGTGACTACTTCAAGGAACAGGCCATCCGCTACGCCTACGACCTGGTTACCGGACCGCTGGGGCTGGACCCCGAGCTGCTCTGGTACACCGTCCATGAGACCGACGACGAGGCGGCGGATATCTGGACGGACGGGATCGGGGCGCCCCCGGAGCGGGTCCAGCGGGGCGGCAAGGACAACTTCTGGCAGATGGGCGTGCCGGGTCCGTGCGGACCGGCCTCGGAGATATTCATAGACCGGGGCCCGCGGTACGGGAGCGAGGGCGGTCCGATCGGCGGGGGAGAGGACCGCTACGTAGAGCTGTGGAACCTGGTCTTCATGCAGAACATCCAGGACGAGCCCTACCGCGTCATCGGCGACCTGCCCGCCAAGAGCATCGACACCGGCACCGGGCTGGAGCGGCTGGCGATGGTCCTCCAAGGGGTGGACACGCTGTTCGAGGTGGACTGCGTCCAGGATGTGCTCCTCGCCGCCGCCGGTTCGCTGCGCCGCTCCTACGGGGAGTCGGAGGAGGTGGACGTGGCCCTGCGCCTGCTGGCCGACCATGCCCGGTCCGCCGCCTTCCTGATCGGAGACCGGGTGATGCCCGGCAACGAAGGCCGCGGCTACGTGGTGCGGCGCCTGATCCGCCGGGCGGTCCGCCATGCCTGGCAGCTGGGCAGCCGGGACATGATCATGCCGCGGTTGGCGGCGGTGACCGCCGAGGTGATGGCCGACGCCTACCCCGAGCTGGCCGCCAACCTCGACTTCGTCCTGCATGTGTTCGAGCGCGAGGAGTCGCAGTTCCGCCGCACCCTGGATACGGGAATGCGGATGCTGGACGACGCGTTGGAAGACGCCGGGCCCGGGGTCGTCCTGGCCGGTTCCCTGGCCTTCCGGCTGCACGACACCTACGGGTTCCCGATCCACCTCACCAGGGAGATAGCGGAGGAGAGGGGCCGCAAGGTGGACGTCGAGGGATTCGAGGCGGAGATGGACGCCCAGCGCACCCGGGCCAAGGCCGCTTGGAAGGGCGGCGCCGAGACCGCCCGCCTCGAATCCTACAAGCAGGTCCTGGACACCATCGGCCCCACCGAGTTCCTCGGTTACCGGGTCGATGCGGCGCCCGCCTTGGTGCTGGCCATGCTTCGGGAAGGGGAAGCGGTGGAGAGGGCCGAGGCCGGCCAGACGGTCGAGGTGTTCCTGGACAGATCGCCCTTCTACGCCGAGGCGGGCGGCCAGGTGGGCGACATCGGGGTGGTCGAGTCCCGGTCGGGCCGCCTCGAGGTGGACGACACCCAGGCGCCGATGACCGGACTGTACGGTCACAGGGGGCGGGTGGTCGATGGGTTCCTCCAGACCGGTCAGGAGGTGGACGCCCGGATCGACAGCCCCCGGCGGGACCGCATACGCAAGTCTCATACGGGCACCCACGTGCTCCATTGGGCCCTGCGGGAGGTGATCGGCGATCACGCCAACCAGGCCGGGTCGCTGGTGGAGGACGGGCGCCTGCGCTTCGACTTCAGCCACTTCAGGCCGGTCGCCCCCGAAGAGGCGGCCGAGGTGGAGGAGCTGGTCAACCGCAAGGTGGCCGACAACCATGGGGTGGCGACGCTGGAGACCAGCAAGGACGAGGCCGAGGCCATGGGGGCCCTGGCGTTCTTCGGCGACAAGTACGGCGAGCAGGTGCGGGTGGTCTCGGTGGGCGATTTCTCGGTGGAGTTCTGCGGGGGCACCCATGTGGGCGCCTCGGCGGAGGTCGGGCCGCTTTTGATCACATCCGAGTCCTCGATCGGCGCCAACCTGCGCCGGGTGGAGGCCCTGACCGGAATGGCCGCCTACCGCCACGCCAGGCAGGTGCGCGACGGCTTGGCCGACGTGGGGCGGTTCTTGGGGGTGCCGTTCGACGAGGTTCCGGCCCGGGTCAGGCGCTTGGCGGAGAAGGCCGACGAGCTGGCGGCCGAGCTGGACCGCCGGATGCGGCAGGCCCGGTCGTCGCTGGCGGCCGATCTCGCCGGGGAGGCGCAGCGCGGCGGCGCCGTTCCATGGCTGGTAGCCGAGCTGGAAGATCACCCTCAGGGCGCCCTCAGGGAGGTGGGGGTGCAGGTGCGCGACCGGCTCGGGTCCGGGGTGGTGGTGCTGGGAAGCATGGTGGCCGGCAAGGGCGCGTTGGTGGGGGTGGTCTCCCCCGACCTGGTGAGCCGGGGTTTTTCGGCCTCGGATCTGGTGATGGCGGGCGCCAGGGTGCTGGGCGGCGGCGGGAGCCGGGATCCGGAGCTGGCGCAGGCGGGCGGGCCCAGGGGGGAAAAGGTGGGAGAGGCCCTCGACGCCGTCCGGGAGGCGGTGGTCCGCCGCCTGGCTACCTGATGGGCGGCCGCCCGGTTCCAGGCAACCGTCCGGGCGGCGGTGCGGCGGGGCGGACATTGGGGGTCGATCACGGGCGCAGACGGGTGGGCGTAGCCCTCTCGGACGGCCTCGGCATCTCGGCCCATCCCCTCGAGGTGATCGATATGGGCCCCGGCGTCGAAGAAAGGCTGGCCGACCTGGTGCGGGAGAACGGGGTTGCCAGGGTGGTGGTCGGGCTTCCCGTCTCCCTGGACGGGGTGGAGCGGGCTTCTGCCCGGGAAGCCCGAGGCTTCGCCGAGCGGGTTCGATCTCGACTGGAGGTCGAGGTGGTGATGTACGACGAGCGTTTCACCTCCAAGATCGCCGAGCGTATCCTGGTGGGGGAAGGCGTATCCCGTTCGGAGCGGCGGGCCAGGGTGGACGGGGCGGCGGCGGCGGTGATGCTTCAGGGATACCTCGACCGCCGAGTCAACGAGGCCGGGGGGCTGATGCCGTGAGCGGTCCTTACGACTACGAAAACGACTATTTCCCGGAGGGGCCGGATTCTCCGGAAGAGCGCCCCATCGCCAGGCTGAGGGGAACGGTCACGGCCTTGGTGGTGGGGGCGTTGGTGGTTCTGGGCCTGGTTGTGATAGGGGGCCGGGCAGCCGACTGGGTGAACGGGCTGGGCAGGTTCGGCGCCGAGGAGGAGGTTGCCGAGATACAGGCGGGGCGCACCGTGAGGGTGGAGGTGCCGGCGGGTTCGAGCGCCCGGGGCATTGCCGGAATCCTGTTCGACAACGGCGTCGTCAGCTCGGCCACGTCTTTCGAGTCGGTGGTCCGGGCGCGCCAGGCCGGCAGCCTGCTCAAGGCGGGCAGGTACGATCTGGTGACCGGCGCCGACCTCGACGAGCTGGTGGACATCCTGGTGGCGGGGCCGACCATCGAGGTATTCCGGTTGACGGTGGTGGAAGGGCGCCGGATCGAAGAGGTGCTGGGAGACGTGGCCCGACAGACCGCCCATACGGAGGAGGACCTGGCCGCCGTCCTCCTGGAAGGAGTGGTCAGCTCGATCTACCTTCCCGACGATGCGGAGGGCATAGCGGCGTGGGAAGGCCTGCTGTTCCCGGCCACCTACGACTTCTACAGCGGCGCCGCTCCGGAGGAGATACTGCAGCGTTTGGCCGACGAGACCGAGATCCGTATGGAGAGGATCGATTGGTCGTTCGCCCGCCGCAAAGGTATATCGGAGTACCAGGCTCTGGTGATAGCCTCGCTCATCGAGTCCGAGGCGGGTATAGACGCCGACCGTCCGCTGATCGCCGACGTGATATACAACCGGCTGGACGGCAACACCCCGCTGCAGCTGGACGCCACCGTCCTCTACTCCATGGGGGAGCGGGGCCGGGCCCTCTCGCTCGACGACCTCGAGTTCGACTCGCCCTACAACACCTACCGGGTGGCCGGGCTTCCCCCCACGCCCATCGGTACTCCCGGCTTCAAGTCGCTGCAGGCCGCGGCGGAACCCGCCGGAACCGATTTCCTGTACTACGTACTCACCTCGGAGGACGGCGCCCATTCCTTCTTCGTCGACTACCAGGACTTCCTGGCGGCCAAGCAACGGGCCGATGAACAGGGCATCGGTCTGTGACATCCCCCCTCCGCCTAGCGGTCTTGGGAAATCCGGTGGCCCACTCTCTCTCGCCCGTGATCCAGCGGGCCGCCCTGGAGCACGCCGGGATAGAAGGAACGTACCTTCACCGTGAAGTGGACGATGAAGGTATGAGGCGGGCTGCGGCGGAGATCAGGGAGGGCAATCTGGACGGCGCCAACGTGACGATGCCCCACAAAGGGCTGGCCGCCCGGCTGGCCGATTCTTTGTCTCCGGCGGCCGAGCGGTGCGGCGGCGCCAACACGCTGTGGCGCGAGGGCCGCCGCCTGTGCGCCCACACCACGGATCCGGAAGGGGTGCGGTTCGCGTGGGGCCATGCCGGTCTACCCGAAGATGCGCCGGTTCTGGTGCTGGGCGCCGGAGGCGCGGCGGCGGCCGCCCTGGACGCCCTGGACGGACGCGAGCGCCTGGTCTCGGCGCGGCGGGAGGAGGCCGCCCGGACCTTGGCGGAGCGGGCGGCTGCGGACGTGAGGGCGGTCGGCTGGGGGGCCGCCGTGTCCGGGGCGGTGGTGGTCAACGCCACCCCGCTGGGCAGGGCCGGAGAGAGCCTTCCCGGCGGGGTGATCGACGAGGCGGCCGGCCTGCTGGAGATGAACTACGGCCCGGGCGAGACCCCGGCCGAGGCCCTGCTCCGATCCCTGGGCCGGCCGGTGGCGCCGGGCGAGCTGATGCTGGTGGGGCAGGGGGCGGCTTCTTTTGCCATATGGACCGGGGTGGAGGCGCCGCACGCGGTGATGCTGGCAGCTCTCGACTCGCTGCGCGACGCGCCCGCCGTCCTGGCCGACGACCGGAGCGGCAACCCTGATTGTTCATGAGGTTTCGCACGGGTGTTGTCCGTTCACCCCTTGGGCGGCGCTTCCGGCCGAGGACAGGCGTGTCGTTGCGACTGGGTAATCCCGGGTCATGAGGTTGCTCGGCGCCTTTGCCGCCCGCCTCGGCTCCCCGGCGCCCCGGCCATGAACGATCAGGGTTAGAAGGGTATGGGCGCCTACCTGGCCGCCGGAGTGCTCGGGCTGGCGGTGGGCCGTTTTCTGTCCGGGCTGATCCATGCGGCGCTCCAAGAGGCGCCTCTGGGAGGGGCGATGCGCCGACTCCCGGGTTGCGGCTGCCGGGCCGGCCTTTGGGATCGCCTGCCGTTGGTGTGGTGGATACGGAACCGGGGCGGCTGCCGGCGAGGCGGCCACACGGTAGACGCCGTGTATCCGGTCGTGGAGCTGCTGACCGGAGGCTTGTTCGCAGCCGCGGTGTTCTTCGTAGGGCTGGTGTGGTCGCTTCCCGCTTATCTGTGGTTCGTTTCGGTGACCGCATCGCTGGGGTTCATCGACTTCCGGCGGCGGCTCATACCGAACCGGATACTGTTGCCGGGGACCGCGGCGGGAATCGTACTGCTGGCCGCCGGCGCGGTGCTCGATGACCGTCTCGGGGACCTCCCCGAAGCCTTGTCGTCCGGTTTGGGATACTTCCTGGTGCTGCTGGCGATGAATGTCCTGGCCCGGGGCGCCATCGGCATGGGTGATGTCAAGCTGGCCTTCATGCTGGGCGTCTTCGCCGGTTATGACCGTTGGGAGACAGCCGTGACGGCCGGGATCGGCGCCTTCGCGCTGGCCGGAGCGGCGTCGGTCCTGCTGCTGGTTTTCCGCCTGCGGTCCCGCACCGACTTCATCCCCTTCGGCCCCTTCATGGTCGCCGCCGCCTGGACCGCCGCCGCCTGGTCCCTCGCCTCCGGAACCGGCCTCCCCTGACCGCCGTTCCGAATCGGGCTTCCGGATTTTTCCATGAAACACATCCCTCGAGCCGCCGTTCCGATCATTCGCGACCGAGGTGTCGCGGCGGGGGCGATAGGCACAGGCATGACGCAAAGCCAAGCCGTCTGCCGGAGGGGAAACGGCTGGACGGCGGCCCCGTTTGTATACTCCCCGAGACCGGCCGCAGACCTGCCGAGAACGCGAAATCCCGCCGCCGCCTATCCACCCTACCGGGCCCTACCCCCACCGCCGCCACTCGGTATCGGGCCTCCTTGCCGGCGCGGGGCCGGGCCTCGGCCTAAGGAGCAGGCCATAGGAAGCTCCGATATGATCACCGCCCCATCTAGAACTCAGCAGTGATGTTTGTGCTTCGGTATCCAACATTATACATCATACATAGGACAAATCCAAGACCCTTGTTCGCTATTTCGCTCAGTTGAGTCCACGGACGTGGTGTACGGGGATGAGGATCCTTGTTTTCGGGTGACCACCGGATACGGCAATGCCTACGTCATCTGCGGCGGTGAGTACCAGACGGGGCCTGGTACTTCATCCCGATTCGTAGATGCCGAGCGCCTCCTCCAATGTGGTCCAGGGAAGATCGGCGCACTTGATGCGCACCGGGAACTTGCGGACCCCTTGCAGGGCTTCGAGATCTCCCAGCACCGCACCCGGGCGCTCCGGATCGAGTCCGGGATCGGCGGCGCCTTCGATGCTCATCATGCCCTTGAACCGGTCGGTGAGGCGGCATACCTCGTCGAGGGCCTTGGCCTTTACCGCATCGCCCATCATCGACCCCGAGGCCTGGGAGATCGAACATCCGTGTCCGGTGACTCCGATATCGGTGATCACCCCCGCCTCGATCAGCAGGTCGACACGAACCTCGTCGCCGCAGAGGGGGTTGCTGCCGTCGGCGCCGGCGTTGGAGCGCTCGAGCACCCGGCGATTCCGGGGGCTTCGGTAGTGATCGAGGATCACCTCGCGGTACAGCTCTTCAAGAGACGCCATAGACAGTTCCAGTTCCGGCCGCAACGATAGAGCCCGAGGCCCGCCCCGGACGAATGCATGCCGGACGAATGCATGCCATAGGCTTCACCGAACGGTCACGGCCTCGGTCGAGGCCAACAAACGCCGGGCCACACCCAGAGCGTCGACCAGCGCATCTATGTCCGCCTCACTGGTGTAAACATGGAAGGAGGCGCGGGTGGCGGCGGCCAAGCCCAGGCGGCGCATCAGCGGCTGGGCGCAATGGTGCCCGGCCCGCACCGCCACACCGTGCTGGTCGAGGATGGTTGCTATGTCGTGGGCGTGTATTCCCGGGATGTCGAAGCTGACCACCCCGCCCCGGTCTATGGTGTTTGCCGGTCCTTGGATCGACAGGCCCGGCACTTCTTCCAGACGCCGCAGGGCGTAGGAGGTCAGCTTGCGGTCGTGTTCCAGAATCTGGTCCATTCCTATCTCCGACAGGTAGTCGACCGCTACCCCCAGCCCGATGGCTTCCACGAAGGGTGGGGTGCCCGCTTCGAATTTCTGGGGGACCGGGGCCCAGGTGGATTCGAACAGCCGCACCTCGCGGATCATCTCATCCCCCCCTTCCATCGGTTCCATTTTCTCCAGGAGTTCCCTCCGGCCCCACAGCACTCCGATCCCGGTGGGGCCGAGCATCTTGTGTCCCGAGAAGGCCAGGAAGTCGGTGCCCATCTCCTGTACGTCCACCGGGGAGTGGGGGACCATCTGGGCTCCGTCTACCAACATCACCGCCCCCACCTCCCGGGCCAGCCGGGCGATCTCGCCGATGGGGGGCATGGTCCCCAACACGTTGGACATGCCCGACAGGGACACGATCTTCACCCGCTCGTCGAAGTAGTCTTCGGGTTTTTCCAAGTCGATGCGATAGTCGCCGGTGATGTCCAGGAAGGACAGTTCGGCGCCGGTGTGCCGGGCGATGATATGCCACGGCACGATGTTGGAGTGGTGTTCCATCACGCTGATGAGCACCCGGTCGCCGGGTTTCAGGTTGCCGAGGCCCCACCCGTAGGCGAACAGGTTGATCGCCGCGGTGGTGCTGCGGGTGAAGACCACCTCCTCGGGGGCGGCGGCGTTGAGGAACCGGGCCACCTTGCGGCGGGCGCCTTCGTAGGCCTCTGTGGCTTCTTGGGAGAGGGTGTAGGCGCCCCGATGCACGTTGGCGTACGAGTCGCGCAACGCGTCCATCATGGCGTCGATCACCTGGGCCGGTTTCTGTGAGCTGCAGGCCGAGTCGAGGAAAGCCATCGGGCGGCCGTCGATCTCCCAGTCGAGGATCGGGAAATCGGAGCGGATGCGGGCCTGGTCGATCATACGGCCCCGATCCTGCGGAAGGCTTCATAACCCTCGGCTTCCAGCCGCCGGGCCAGGTCGATGTCCCCCGACTCCACGATCCGCCCGTCTACCAGCACATGAACCCGGTCGGGGGTGATGTGGTCCAGCAGCCGCTGGTAATGGGTGATGATCAGAAAACCCCGTTCCGGTCCGGCCAGCCGGTTGACCCCTTCGGCCACGGTGCGCAGGGCGTCGATGTCGAGACCCGAGTCGGTCTCGTCCATGATGGCCAGCTCGGGCTCGAGCACCGCCATCTGCAGCACCTCGTTCCGCTTGCGCTCCCCGCCCGAGAAACCCTGGTTCACGTATCGGTCGGCGAAGGTCGAGTCCATACCCAGCGACGACATGGCATCCATCACCCGCAGGCGCAGCTCCAACACCGTGTAGTTGATTCCGGTCCGGTTGCTCAGCGCCGTGCGGAGAAAGTTGACCACCGACACCCCGGGTATCGCTTCGGGGTGCTGGAAGGCCAGGAACATACCCATCCTGGCCCGGGACGGAGGATCGGCCTCTGTGATGTCCTTCCCGTCGAAGTACACCCTCCCGGAGGTGATCTCATAGGCCGGATGCCCCATCAGCACCTTGGCCAGCGTCGATTTCCCGGATCCGTTGGGGCCCATGATGGTGTGGACCTCGCCCCGATGCGTGGTCAGCTCGACCCCGCGCAGGATCGGTTGGCCGTCCACGGTGGCATGCAGGTCTTCGATCGCGAGCAACGGGTTCGTATCGATCAAAGGGGTCCCTCCCCGGTAGACGAGGCTCCGGTCTCCCCGGGCCGAGTATATAAGTCCGCCGTCGGTATGTTAGAACCGAATTGAACCCGGCCGGTGGACGACCGGGTCGTCCTAGTGTTGCCCTCGACGCCCTTGGGTCGGCTCGATCACCCCGGCCATTCCGGGGGCTTCGGCGGTGATCGAGGATCACCTCGCGGTGCAGATCTTCAAGAGACGGCATAGACAGTTCCGGTCTCAGTCGAGGCCGAACAACCGCCGGGCCACACCCAGAGCGTCGACCAGCGCATCTATGTCGTCCTCGCTGTTGTACAAATAGAAGGAGGCGCGGGTGGTGGCGGCCAAGCCCAGATGCCGCATCAGCGGCTGGGCGCAATGGTGCCCGGCCCGCACCGCCACACCGTGCTGGTCGAGGATGGTTGCTATGTCGTGGGCGTGTATTCCCGGGATGTCGAAGCTGACCACCCCGCCCCGGTCTATGGTGTTTGCCGGTCCTTGGATCGACAGGCCCGGCACTTCTTCCAGCCGATCCAGGGCGTAGGAGGTCAGCTGACGGTCGTGTTCCAGAATCTGGTCCATTCCTATCTCCGACAGGTAATCGACCGCCGCTCCGAGCCCGATGGCTTCCACGAAGGGTGGGGTGCCCGCTTCGAATTTCTGGGGGACCGGGGCCCAGGTGGATTCGAACAGCTGCACCTCGCGGATCATCTCGCCTCCGCCTTCCATCGGTTCCATTTTCTCCAGGAGTTCCCTCCGGCCCCATAGCACTCCGATCCCGGTGGGGCCGAGCATCTTGTGTCCCGAGAAGGCCAGGAAGTCGGCGCCCATCTCCTGTACGTCCACCGGGGAGTGGGGGACCATCTGGGCTCCGTCTACCAACATCACCGCCCCCACCTCCCGGGCCAGTCGGGCGATCTCGCCGATGGGGGGCATGATTCCCAACACGTTGGACATGCCCGACAGGGACACGATCTTCACCCGCTCGTCGAAGCGGTCTTGGGCTTTCTGTAGATCGATGCGGAAGTCGCCGGTGATGTCCAGGAAGGACAGTTCGGCGCCGGTGTGCCGGGCGATGATATGCCAGGGCACGATGTTGGAGTGGTGTTCCATCACGCTGGTGAGCACTCGGTCGCCGGGTTTCAGGTTGCCGAGGCCCCACCCGTAGGCGAACTGGTTGATCGCCGCGGTGGTGTTGCGGGTGAAGACCACCTCCTCGGGGGCGGCGGCGTTGAGGAACCGGGCCACCTTGCGGCGGGCGCCTTCGTAGGCTTCCGTGGCTTCTTGGGAGAGGGTGTAGGCGCCCCGATGTACGTTGGCGTACGAGTTTCGGTACACGTCCATCATGGCGTCGATCACCTGGGCCGGTTTCTGGGAGCTGGCGGCCGAGTCGAGGAAAGCCATCGGGCGGCCGTTGATCTCCCGGCCGAGGATCGGGAAGTCGGAGCGGAAGCGGGCCGGGTCGATCATACGGCCCCGATCCTTCGGAAGTCTTCGCCGGCGGGCGGCGGGTTCGTATCGATCAAAGGGGTCCCTCTCCGGTAGACGAGGCTCGGGTCTCCCCGGGCCAAGGGTAATGGCCGCAGTCGGTATGTGGAACCGAGTTGGACGAGGCCGGTGGGCCGCCTTGGGCTGTATCGTCCCGATCGAGCGCTTGCGGCGGCGGGCGGGAACCGATCGGACACCCCGGGCGTCATAATGCCGAAGTGTTTCGACGAGGCGTCGCTCTGGAGGTGACGAGCATGAAGAGGCTGACGAGTTGGTTGGTGGGAATGGCGTTGTTGGCAGGCGCCTGCGCCGCCGACCCTACCGTATCGGGGACCGACCCTTCCGCAGAGCCGGATACTTCCGGCGCCGGGACGGGTTCTGCCGGGACCGTTGCCGACACCGTAGAAACCGGCCCTACGGGCGCCGGGTCGGGTTCGGTCGGTACCGTCACCGGGGATACCGACGGGGCGGTCACCGGGGATACCGCCCCAGGAACTGTAACGGTCGCCGGGACAACCATTCCGGGAGGGCCGGCGGGGTTGTTCGCTTCGCAGCTGGTGGAGTTCAACTCGTGCGACGCGTTTCTCGACCGTCTGAAGGCGGAGGCGCTCGAGCGGGTGGGACCCTACGGATTCAATGACGGGGGCGGGATCTTCAGGGCGGAGATCGCGGTTGAAGCGGAGGTCATGCTCGACGACGCGGCCGATTCCTCGGCGGAGCAAGCAGGGGGGCCAGGTTCCGCCGCCGGAGTCGATTACTCGACCACCAACGTTCAGGAGGCGGGGGTGGACGAACCGGACCTGGTCAAAACCGACGGCCGCCGCATTCTGGCGCTCGCCCGAGGCGTCCTCCACTACATCGATGTCACATCGGGCGCCCCGGCGCTGGTCTCCTCGATCGATCTGGGATCGCAGGAAGGCCGGTACGCGGGGAATCATCAGATGTTCCTGAGCGGCGACACCGCCCTGCTGATGTCGTCCGGCTACTCCGACGAGGCGGGCGAGATCACCCTGGTGCACCAGATCGACCTCTCGGAACCCGAGGCGATGCAGGCAACCAGGACCCTCACGGCGGAGGGGCGGTTCGTATCGGCCCGGTTGATAGGGGAGCAGGCCAACCTGGTGCTGTCCTCCGACCCCGCAATCAGTTTCGAGTTCGTCTACCCCTCGGGCAATTCCGAAGGTTCCAAGAGGCGGGCGGAGCAGGTAAACCGCCTGGTCATCCAGGAATCGACCCTGGAAGATTGGATGCCCCGCTACGAGCTGACCGGCGATACAGGCTCGGCGCCCCCGGAAGGGATGCTGGTCGACTGCTCCAAGGCCTACGCCCCCCAGGAGTTCTCCGGATTCTCGTTCCTCTCGGTCATGGCCGTCGACCTGTCGGAAGGGATCGAGGTCGGGGCGGTGGCCACCGTGGTCTCGGGAGGAGACACCGTGTACGCGTCGCAGGACAACCTGTACGTGGCCACCCAGAGGTGGATCGATTGGGGAATCTTCGACGACGAGCGGCTGGCCCGCGAAGAAGCCGAGGCGTTCACCACCCACATCCACCGTTTCGCCATCGGCGGCCCCGGCGGTCCGGAGTACACGGCGAGCGGGTCCGTCGACGGCTTCCTGCTCAACCAGTTCGCCATGTCCGAACACAACGGTTACCTGCGGGTGGCCTCCACCGACAGACCAGGCTGGGGTTGGTGGGGCGAAGACACCGAGAGCCGGGTGGACGTGCTGGAGCAGGACGGAAGGGAGCTGCGGGTCGCGGGGTCGGTGGGCGGCCTCGGGGAAGGCGAGACGATCTTCGCCGTGCGGTTCATAGGAGATGTCGGTTATGTGGTGACCTTCCGCCAGACCGATCCTCTCTACACGATCGACCTGTCCGATCCCGCGAACCCGCAGGTGATAGGGGAGCTCAAGATCCTGGGTTACTCCGCCTACCTGCACCCGATCGGAGACGGGTTGCTGCTCGGCGTGGGCCAGGACGCCGACGAGCAGGGCGTGGTCAGCGGCACCCAGGTGTCCGTCTTCGACGTTTCCGATCTGGCCGACCCGGTCCGCATCCACCAGTACACGCTGGCGGAGTCATCGCGTTCCGAGGTCGAGTTCGACCACCGGGCTTTTCTCTACTGGCCGCGGACCGGGACGGTGGTGCTGCCGGTCTCATGGTGGGAACACGACGAGGACGGAGACTTCTGGCGGTCCTTCTACGGGGCGAAAGTACTCGAGATAGGGGATACAGGCATCGAAGACAAGGGCTTCATCGAGCATCGGCCTTCATGGGCCCGGGAGGATGGGGAAGGCGCCGAGGAGGACGCCCCCTACTTCGAAGAGACGGTCCCGATCCGGCGGTCCCTCGTGATAGGTCAGAACCTGTTCACCTTGTCGGAAGGAGGTCTGAAGGCCTCTGACATCGGGACGCTTTCCGAGCTCTCCTGGGTCGAGTTTCCCTTCGAGGGCTACCCTCCGGTGCCGGAGCCCCTGTCATGAACGATCAGGATGAACGGTCAGGGTTCGAGAGAGGTCGGTTGCTCTTCGCTCACTCGGGGGTCAGGTAGGCCGCGGTGATGCCGCCGTCGACCATGAACTCGGCGCCTGTCGTGTAGGAGGACTCGTCCGACGCCAGCCACACCGCCGCTTCGGCGATCTCCTCGACCAGCCCGAAGCGGCCCATCGGTATATGGGTGAGGCGCCGTTCCCGCTTGGCGTCCGTGTCGAGAACGGACGCCAGCATCTCGGTCTGGAGCGGCCCCGGGCACAGGGCGTTGACCCGGATCCCCTCCCGGGCGTGAAACACCGCCAGCTCCCTCGTCAGCGCCAGCACGGCGCCCTTCGATGCGGTGTATGCGATCTGGGGTACCGCCGCCCCCATCCTGGCGACGAAAGAAGCCGTGTTGATGATGGCGCCGCCGCCCGCCCGCCGCAGCGCCGGGATGCCGTATTTGCATCCCAGAAAGACGCCCAGCGCGTTCACCGCCATCGTCTCCTGCCATACCGCCGCCGTTGTTTCCACCGCGTCCCCGTCGTCGGGGTGGAAGACGCCGGCGTTGTTGAACAGGACATGCAACGATCCGAACTCTGCCTCGGCGGTTGTGACCATGCGGGCGCAGTCTGCCTCTACGGACACGTCTGCGGCGATGCAGAGCGCCGCTCCGCCCCCGGCCTCGACCCTGCGCACCGTGGCGGCGCAGGCGTCGGGATTCACGTCGACCGCCGCCACCGCCGCGCCTTCGTCCGCGAAGCGCAGCGCCGCGGCCCGACCGACCCCGCCGCCCGCTCCGGTGATAATCGCAACCTTTTTGGCGAGCCGCGCCACGGTTTCCTCCTCGCACCGACCGGTCCATTGTCGCACCCGGCGCCCGGCCATGAGCTGTCAGGGTTCGGGGTAGGCTACAGGTCATGCCCCCAGGTGTTGCGGCGGCGCTCGGCGCCCTGCTGTTCGTTCTCATCTTGGCCGCCTTGACGGCGGCGGTGATGGAGGCCCGCGGCCGGCGGTCCGAGCCGATTCCGGTCTATGCCGTCAACGACGCAGTATCCTTCGCGATGAAAGCCCTCGACCCCGAGGTGATCGAACGGCTCGGCCCGGCCGGGGTGCGCAGGATCATCGAGTGGTCGGCCCACTACCTGCAGGGTCTGGCCGTACCGGCCCGCCGGCGGAAAGGCCTGTGCGTGGTGGCCGGCGGGGAGGAAAACGCCATCGCATACATACACGGTGAGCTGTCGAGGCGCGGACGCGATTACTCGCCGGCCGATATCGCGGCGGTGCTGGCCGGAGAAGCCGGTTACCTGGCCGATATCGGCGCGCTGGGCGAACAGGTAGACGAAAAGGAGCTGGTATGAGGGCGCGTTGCGGACGCTGCGGGGCAGGATTCGAGGTTGTCGGGCCTGGTCGTTATGCCTGTCCCGCCTGCGGGGTTACCAACGAGGTCCGGGGCGGCGCCGCGCCCCCCGGTCCGGCCGGGATGGGTCCGATGGAACCGGCGCCCCCGCCGCTTCCGCCGGAGCGGCCTTCCCGGAGGGTGGTCTGCCCGGATCCCGAATGCAGGTTCAGCTTCATCGTCGGGGACGTCGCGGCGGCGCCCTGTCCGATGTGCGGTACCGAGGTCGATATAGGAAGCGGCGCCGGCGGCCGTCCGTGATGGAAGCACCTGAGCCGGTCGGGTTGGAGGAGCGGCCGGAGCCTTCTCATCGTTCCGGGGTCGGACGGCTCGATCAGCCCGGACCGATGCCCGCAATTACCTGAGGAGCACTCTGCCATGCCGCGCCTGCCGCGTTTCGACAAGTCCCGATTCGTCGGTGTTCGGGACACGATGGCCGTCTACGACTGCGACGATCCCGAACAGTTCGAGCAGGTCCGGCAGCGGATCGAGGACGACGACCTGGCAGGCCGCAAGCTGATACAGACCTTCGGGCCGGACACCCTCCCGGAGGCCAGGAACCGCGGCTTCCGGCCCGCGTAGCCGGGTACACCTCCGCCCGCCCGCTTTGGCGCCGTCCCCTACGGGGGGTGCTTACAGCAGACCGAGCAGGAACCAGGCGCCCACACCCGCCAGGATCACGAGTGCGGTCGCCAAGGCGCCGATGATGAGATAACGGGTCGGCACGGGGGCCAGGGTAGCGGCCCTGACCTCGTCCTCGTGAGGGGCCTTCTTTCTCATCCGTTGCTTAGCTTCCTCTCAGGTTCCTCGAACTTTGGCGGCGGATTCTGAGGGCGCGATCGAAATCCGATCGTCGAAAGCGAAGAAAGGAAGAGCAGTGAAAAAGACACTGACCATCGTGGTTGGCCTCCTGACCGCTGTCGCCTTGTTTGCTGTCATAGCCGTCGCCAGCGACGACGGCGGAAGCGCCACCGACACCCGAGCGGAGACGACGACCACGACCGTGGCCGCGTCCGAGCCGGCGGAGGCGCCGAGGGATGACAGCGACCGGGGCGGCCATGGACGGGAAGGCCTCGATTGGGACCGGGAAGAACATGAGTCGGATTGGTTGTTGGGGAAGCTGGTTTCTGAGGGTGTGATCTCGGAGGATCAGGTTTCGGCGATCGAGGCTTGGTTCGTGTCGCAGGGTTCTGGGTTGAAGGATCGGGTGGATGGTCCGGAGGATGTGTTGGCGGCTTTGGTGTCTGATGGGGTGATTTCTCAGGCTGTGGCTGACGATATTTCGGAGCGGATGGCTCGGTTCGAGGCGATGGAAGGCGGCGAGGACAAGGACGAGTTGGGTTGGTTGTTGGGGAAGCTGGTTTCTGAGGGTGTGATCTCGGAGGATCAGGTTTCGGCGGTCAAGGCTTGGTTCGTGTCGCAGGGTTCTGGGTTGAAGGATCGGGTGGATGGTCCGGAGGATGTGTTGGCGGCTTTGGTGTCTGATGGGGTGATTTCTCAGGCTGTGGCTGACGATATTTCGGAGCGGATGGCTCGGTTCGAGGCGATGGAAGGCGGCGAGGACAAGGACGAGTTGGGTTGGTTGTTGGGGAAGCTGGTTTCTGAGGGTGTGATCTCGGAGGATCAGGTTTCGGCGATCGAGGCTTGGTTCGTGTCGCAGGGTTCTGGGTTGAAGGATCGGGTGGATGGTCCGGAGGATGTGTTGGCGGCTTTGGTGTCTGATGGGGTGATTTCTCAGGCTGTGGCTGACGATATTTCGGAGCGGATGGCTCGGTTCGAGGCGATGGAAGGCGGCGAGGACAAGGACGAGTTGGGTTGGTTGTTGGGGAAGCTGGTTTCTGAGGGTGTGATCTCGGAGGATCAGGTTTCGGCGATCGAGGCTTGGTTCGTGTCGCAGGGTTCTGGGTTGAAGGATCGGGTGGATGGTCCGGAGGATGTGTTGGCGGCTTTGGTGTCTGATGGGGTGATTTCTCAGGCTGTGGCTGACGATATTTCGGAGCGGATGGCTCGGTTCGAGGCGATGGAAGGCGGCGAGGACAAGGACGAGTTGGGTTGGTTGTTGGGGAAGCTGGTTTCTGAGGGTGTGATCTCGGAGGATCAGGTTTCGGCGGTCAAGGCTTGGTTCGTGTCGCAGGGTTCTGGGTTGAAGGATCGGGTGGATGGTCCGGAGGATGTGTTGGCGGCTTTGGTGTCTGATGGGGTGATTTCTCAGGCTGTGGCTGACGATATTTCGGAGCGGGTGGCCCGGTTCGAGGCGATGGAAGGCAAAGGCCACGGGGACGGCCTGCCCCACGACATCGGCGGCGGCTGAGACGTATAACCTCCCTCCCCCCGAAGGGGTGCCCGCAGGAAACTGCGGGCACCCCTTTTCATATCCACACCGGGGTCAAGAGCAACCAAACCCTCACGCAGGCATTCCAGAGGCGTTTTAGCTTCGAGGCCGGTAGATCATAATTCCAGCAGGCCCCGATACCGTTGGTGCGGATCCCGCACGCAACCTCCAAGCCGGCCGTCACCGAGATGAAACCGCCGTTTGGTTCGTACAGATACCAGGAGGATCTGTCCCCCCAACAGACCACCGTCGCGTCGGTGCGGATCCCGCACGAATAAACCCCCCGGCGGCGACGGCGGTGAACACATCCTCCGGAGCGTCCATCTGACCGGGCTCGTTCAAACCCCGGCAGGCGATCCCGCCGTCGGCGCGTAGACCGCAGGATTGCCGCTCCCTCGGCCCCCCGGCACTCGATGCGGCCGCCCGTGCGGCGACCGCAAGTATGTCATCAAGCCGGTGGATACCGCGGTGAACCGCCCGGCGGGCGCGTCCGACTGCCCTAGGACGTTGCTGCCCCAGCAAACGATCCTGCCGTTGGTGCGCAGGCCGCAGGAATGCACCCGTCCGGCGCCAACGGCCGTGAACCTGCCGGCGGGCGCGTTCGATTCCCCGGCCCGGTTGTCGCCCCAGCAGACCATTGTCGCGTCGGTGCGTATTCCGTATGTATTGCCCCATCCGGCGGCGGATATAGCAGTGAATGTACCTTCCGGTGCGTCCACCTGACCGAATTCGTTGTCGCCCCTACACGCAGCACTGCCGCTTGCGTCGATCTCGCACAAGTGATTTCGCCGGCGGAAGGGCAGTCAAGCCGCCCCGCAGCCGCCCCGGCCGTGCATCAGACGCTGCCGGGCCGATGCCGACCCATCCCCGCATCGTGCTTCGAACCCAATGTTTCCTCTTGTGGTGAAGCCCTCGAAGGTTGGAGGCCCGCCTATTGTCATAGGTTCCCGTGCGGGGCGCCCCCCGAAAGAGAGGTTCAGACAGGGAGGGTGAATCCGACCCGGGCGCCACCGTCCGGGTGGTTGGCGGCGTGCACCCGCCCGCCGTGGCTGTCGACTATCTCCTTGACGATGGACAGGCCCAGCCCCGATCCCGGCCTCGAGCGGGCCTCGGTAGCCCGGTAGAACCGGTCGAAGACGTAGGGCAGGTCGTCGTCGGGGATGCCGGGTCCGCGATCCCGAACCTCCACCTCCCCGCCCGCCAGGACGATCTCCACCGGTTGGTCCTGCGGCCCCCATTTCAGGGCGTTGTCCACCAGGTTGTCGACCGCCCGCTGGATCGCCCCCGGCCTGGCCTCCAAGGACGCGCCTTCCCCGGTCACCCGGATCGTCCGCTGGGAGCGGCGGGAGGCCCGCTCCGCCGCCGCCCGGGCGACCTCCCCCAGGTCCACGGTTCGGAGCGGTTCGTCCGATGTCTGCCTGGATTGTTCGGAAGCCAGATCCACCAGCTCGATCACGAGGGTGGTCAGCTCCTTGAACTCGTGGTGGACGTCGGACAGCAATCGGCGCCGCTCCTCCGGTTCCAGCTCCTCGGCTCGCTCCAGCACCTCGATATTGGTGCGCAGGCTGGCCAGAGGGGTTCTCAGCTCGTGGCTGGCATTCTGGATCAGGCGGCGCTGCTGGTCGCGCGAGTCGCGCAGGGCCGAGATCATGCTGTTGAAGCTGTCGGCGAGGCGGCCCACTTCCCCCGCCGCTCCCGTGTCGATCGGTTCGAGCAGCTCCCGGGTCTTGGCCACCTCGGCGGCCGCCTCGGTGAGGATCTCCACCGGCCGGGTCACCCGGCGGGCCGCTAACCACCCCCCGCCGCCCGCCGCAACCGCCGCCAGCACGCCGATCAGGAGGAAGCGGATGCCGAGGACCGCAAGGACCTCCTCCTGCTCGTCGACGTTCCGGGCGATCTGGACCACCGAGTTCTTGGTAACCCAGACGGTCAGCATCCGGTAGGAGACATCGTCGATGAAGACCGTGTCGAAACGCTCCTTGCGCGGGAAGCCGTCGGGGTCGAGAACGGGCAGGTGCGGCGACCTGCCCATGAACAGCAGAGGCCGCCCCGAGCCGAGGTCCGACCATTGGAACACAGAGTCGGTCTTGAACAGGGCCTCCCAATGATCCCCATGCCGCATGAGCTTCTCCGCCGCCTCCTGGTTCACCTTCGTTCCCCGTACCCCGAACTCCACCGGCTCTCCGGTCTCGATGAGCTCCAGCACCTCCCCGAACGGGAAGGAGAGGGCGGTCACGGCCCGTTCTGCGAGGAAGGAATCGACTTCGGAGTAGAGCGCCCGGTTAGCGGTCACGAAGGCGGCCGAGGACACCAGAAGGGTTGCCAGGATGGCGCCGCCGGCGAACAGGAGGGCGAAGCGCCACCGCAGGCTCATCGGTCTCTCAGAACGTAGCCCACCCCCCGGACGGTGTGGATGAGGCGGGGTTCTCCCTCGCCCTCGATCTTTCGGCGCAGGTATCCGATGTACACGTCCAGGGAGTTGGAGGACGTCTCGAAGTAGATATCCCAGATCCGTTCGTAGATGAGGTCGCGTTCCAGAACGACCCCGGCGTTGGTCATCAGCAGCTCCAGCAGGTCGTATTCGGTCTTGGTCAGGTCGATCAACCGATCGCCCCGGCGGGCCCGGCGGCTCTTGATGTCCAGTTCCAGATCCTGGTAACGCAGCACGTCGGCTAGTGCGGAGGGGTCGCTCCGCCGCAGCAGCGCCCGGATGCGGGCCAGCAGCTCGTCCAAGGCGAACGGTTTGGTGAGGTAGTCGTCGGCGCCCGCGTCCAGGCCGGCCACCCGGTCGCCCACCTCGTGGCGGGCGGTGAGCATCAGGATCGGGGTGCGGTCACCCCGGGAACGGAGGGCCCGGCAGACGTCGAGCCCGTTCACATAGGGCATGAGTATGTCGAGGACGATCACGTCGACCGGGCCCGCCCTGTCGAGGGCGCCGAGGGCCTCGGAACCGTCGGCGGCCAGGCTGGTCTCATAACCTTCCAGCCGCAGCGCCCGGTCGAGCGCCTCCCGCACCGCCCGGTCGTCTTCGGCTATCAGTATCCGTGTGCTCGGCATGATCCCCCTCCTAGGGCGGGTTCTCCGGCACCAGGTTATAGAACCCGGCTAAGAACAGGCTAAGAGGTGCGCGGACAGGCCGACCGCGACCGCCCCTGTTCGTAAACGCCGTTCAGGATCCGGTTAGGAACCCCTGGCTACAGATGTGGTCTCATCAACCGCCGCAAGCAGTGTATCCCCAGGTGAGCACCTATCCGCGCACCTCTCAAAGAACTCGCTTCTCCGGCAAACGGTGCAGCGCGAAGGGTTGCCCCGCCGGGCCGCCCCGCCTTCTGCCGCGACCTCCTTCGGGAAGGGAAACGCGAAACATAGGGGTTGACTCTTCCTCGGAAATGGGAGATGCTGTTGGGGTAGGAAGGAATCCACCGCCTCGGTCCGGACGGCGGTGGATGAATGTCGGAAGCCTCGTCCGACGCCCGGCCCTCTGCAGGGGGGGTAACGGAACGGAAGGCGAGCAGTAGCCCGAATCCGAATGAGAACTTCGGACCGGGGATGGGATTCACGCGCCCGTGCCCCCGGTCTTGGCGCAGAGCGGAGGAGGCGGGGGTGGGACCCAATGGGGGCCGGGCCGGGGCGGGCCGTTTTTCGCGTTCTTTCGGCTTTTCGGTGCCCTGTGGACCCTCGATTTTCCATAGCCGGTAGTAGGCCGGGGGCGGCGGCGATGCGTGCGGTCGGCCTGCCGACATGGGAGACCGGCAACAAAGACGCCGTTGCCCGAGTCGGAGGAGTGTCCCGTCAGGTGAGGAAACAGCGCCCGCCTCTATGGGGAACAGAAAGTGCAGGCAGAGCGTCGGTCGCTTCCGGCGCACGGCAACCTCGGTATACGCAATCCAAGGCCGAAACCCCTCTGAGCCGATCAGGGTCGGCCCGCGGGGCGGCTGCAGTTTCGGGTGCTTCCCTGGCTAGGCTGGGCGCTCTGACGACCTGATACAGCTACCCCGATACGGAGCGTGAGATACCGGTGTATGACGTGGTAATCATCGGCGGAGGCCCCGGCGGCTACGGCGCCGCCCTCTACGCCGCCAACTTCGATCTCTCGGTTGCCTTGGTGGAGCGGGACACCGTGGGCGGCACCTGCCTCCTGCGGGGGTGCATCCCCGCCAAGAGCTGGCTCCAGGCCGCCGAGGTGTACTCGACGGTTCGCTCGGCCGGTGAGTTCGGGGTGGTCACCTCCGATCCGAGCTTCGTATGGCCCACCGCCCTGGCCCGCAAGGATCGGATCGTCAAGGGCCTGGTGCGGGGCCTTTCCGGGCTCCTGAAGCAGCGCAAGGTCGAGGTGGTGCGGGGTCACGGCCGCCTGTCGGGCCCGGGCAGGGTGGAGGTCGAAGGCCCGGACGGCGCCCGCCTGCTGAAAGGTCGCAACGTGCTGCTCGCCACCGGATCCGCACCGGCCGGGCTTCCGGGGTTTCCCTACGACGGGGAGCGGATCGTCAGTTCCGACCACGCCCTCGATTGGCCCGAGCGCCCCGAGCGGGTGGGGATCATAGGAGGCGGCATAGTCGGATGCGAGTTCGCCAGCCTGCTGGCCGACGTCGGCAGCGAGGTGGTGGTCTTCGAGATGATGGACCAGATCCTGCCGGGGTTCGAGCCCGGGGCCGCCCGGGATCTCCAAAAACAGCTGGAACGCCGAGGAGTGAGCTTCTTGCTCGGCGCCGGAGCGAAGATCGGCCGGTGGGGGCGCCGGATCACCCTGGCGGCGTCCGGCGAGTCGGCGGCGGGCGGGGTCGAGGTGGACACCGTCCTGGTGGCGGTGGGGCGCAGCCCCGCCACCTCCGACCTGGGGCTGGACACCGTACGGGTGGAGACCGACCGGGGCTTCGTCTCGGCCGACCCGGCCACCATGCAGACCGCCGAGCCCGGGGTGTTCGCGGTGGGGGACATAGTGGCCGGAACTCCCGGCCTGGCCCACGCGGCCTTCGCCGAGGCCATCGCGGCGATGACCTTCATCGCCTCCGGCCGGCCCGCCCCGGTCGACTACCGGGCCGTACCCAGCGTGGTGTACACCCACCCGGAGGTGGCCTCCGTAGGGTTGACAGAGGCCCGGGCCGCGGCGGCCGGCCTCGAGGTGGAGATACACGACCATTCCTTCATGGGGGTGGGCCGGGCCCGGATCATCGGCCGCACCCAGGGCTTCGTCAGGATCCTCAACGAGCCGGGCGGTCCTATCGTGGGCGCTACGGTGGTAGGACCGCAGGCCGGAGAGATGATCCACGAGCTGATGTACATGGTGGGCTGGGAGGCGTTGCCGGAGGAGGCGGCGGCGTTCGTCCACGCCCATCCCACCTTGAGCGAAGCGGTGGGGGAGGGTTTGATGACCGCGGCCCGCCGCCCCCTCCACTGAGCCGGACAAGACAGGGATGAGATAGACCTTGGGAGAGGTGTGAACGATGTCGACCACAGTCTCGATGCCGCAGTTGGGTGAGACCGTCACCGAGGGGACCGTGCTCCGCTGGATGAAGCGGGTGGGGGACTCGATCGCCTTGGACGAGCCGCTCGTCGAGATATCCACCGACAAGGTGGACACGGAGATCCCCTCGCCGATCGCGGGGGTGGTGGCCGAGATACTGGTGGAGGAAGGCGCCGCGATCGAGGTGGGGACCGCAATGGTGGTCATCGCCGGGGAGGGCGAGGAAACCCCGCGAGCAGGAGGCGGATCCCCGAAGACAGCACCCGATGCGGTTTCCAAGACCGAGCCGGAGACCGCACCGGAGGCGCCGCCCGCCGCCCTTCCCGCAGAACCCTCCGGCCCGCCCCCCGCCCCCGCCGCGGCGGCCGGATCGGAGTCCGGCGCCGGTGCCCGACGGTTTCTCTCCCCGGTGGTGCGCCGGTTGGCCCGCGAGCACGGCATCGACCCTGCCGCCGTCGAGGGAACCGGACGGGACGGCCGGGTGACCCGCAACGACCTGCTCGCATACATAGACCGCATGGAGGTCCGGCCGCCTGCCGAGGCGCCCGCCCCCGCCCCGTCTCCGGTGCCCCCGTCTCCGGCGCCTCCGCCTCCCGCCGCGACACCGGTCGTGCGTACCCCGGCCGCCGAACCCCCCGCCGCGATCCGCGAGGAGGACGAAACCCGCAAGCTGAGCCGTCTGCGGGTCCGCATCGCCGCCAACATGGTCAAGTCGCTCCAGACCGCCGCCCACGTGTGGACCTCGATGGAGGTGGACTACCTGGCTGTGGAGCAGGTGCGCCAAGCCCACCGCCGGGCTTTCAAGGAAAGGGAAGGGTTCTCCCTCACCTACCTGCCCTTCATCGCCCGGGCCGTGATGGACGCCCTCCGGGAGTTCCCGGTGGTCAACAGCACCTTCGACCTCGAAGGGAAGACCGCCACCTACCGGCGGGACATCGACCTGGGGATCGCCGTCGACCTGAACCAGGACGGCTTGGTGGTGGCCACCGTCAAGAACGCCGACGACTACACCCTGCGGGGTCTGGCCCGCAAGATCCGGGACGTGGCCGACCGGGCCAGGGCCGCCAAGCTGGGTCCGGACGACGTTTCGGCGAGCACCTTCACGATCACCAACCCCGGACCCTACGGCTCGTTCATGTCCGCCCCGGTCATCAACGTCCCGAATGTGGCGATCCTCTCCACGGACACCGTGGCCAAGCGGCCCAAGGTGGTAACCACCCCCGACGGCCAGGACGCCATCGCCATCCGGCCCCTCGGCTATCTGGGGTTGTCCTGGGACCATCGGGCCTTCGACGGTTCCACCGCGGTTCTGTTCCTCCGCCGGATTAAGGACAACCTGGAGACGTGGGATTGGGAACAGCACCTGATCTGAACCATCCCGGCAACCCGAACGGCCCGCGCCGGCCGCCCGGCCTGAACGGTTCCCGCCCCGGCGGAGCGGCCGGGCCGCACACCGGTGTGGCGGCCGAGACCTCCCTGCTCCGCACCAGGTGGCTGGGGCGGCTCGCCTACGAGGAAGCCTGGGACCTCCAGAGGGCTTTCTGGGAGGGCCGCCGCGACGGCAGGGCGGACGCCGACTACCTCCTGTTGCAGGAACACCCCCACGTCTACACGTTGGGCCGCAACGGCGACCCCGCCAACCTGTTGGTCTCCGGCGACCGCTTGGCCGAGGTGGGCGCCGGCCTGTTCGACATCGACCGCGGGGGTGACATCACCTATCACGGGCCGGGCCAGCTGGTCGGCTACCCGATCCTGCTCCTGGCGGGCATCCGACAGACCCTTCCCTACGTGCGGGCGGTGGAGGAGGTGCTGATCCGCACTCTGGCCGACTTCGGGGCGGCGGCCTGGCGGGAGGAAGGTTTCACCGGTGTGTGGACCGGGCGGGGCAAGGCGGCGGCCATCGGGGTGCGGGTGTCCCGCCGGGTGACCATGCACGGGTTTGCCCTGAACGTAGACCCCGACATGTCCTACTTCTCCTATATGAACCCCTGCGGCATCACCGACCGCCCGGTCACCTCGCTGTCCGAGCTGACCGGACGTCCGGTCTCCATCGAAGAGGCGGTCGAGGCGCTGGCGCCGAGGTTCGAGGAGGTGTTCGGATACGCCCGCAACGAGATGCAGACGGGGGCTTTCACCCGAGGCCAGGGGAGGCCCCGCTCCTACGAGGTGGACCGGTTGCTCCAGGCCGGAACCTTCTCTCCCCGCGGCCGCTCGGCGGTCCCCGTAACAATCGGAAAGCGGCTGGAAGGCGAGCCTCCCCGCCCGCCGTGGATGAAGGTCACCGCCCATCTCGGGGACGAGTACCGCCGTCTGGTCTCCCTGATGCGGGAGCTCGATCTGCACACGGTGTGCGAGGAGGCGGGGTGCCCCAACATATACGAATGCTGGGGCCAGGGAACCGCCACCATGATGATCCTCGGCGATACCTGCACCCGGGCCTGCGGCTTCTGCAACGTAACCACCGGCCGGCCCCAAGGCCTCGACCTGCTCGAACCCTTCCGGGTGGCGGAGGCGGTAGCGGCGATGGGGCTGCGCCACGCGGTGATCACCTCGGTCAACCGCGACGACCTCGACGACGGCGGCTCCGAAGTATTCGCTCGAACCGTCAGCGAGGTGCGCCGCCGGGTCCCCGACTGCGACGTGGAGGTGCTCATACCCGACTTCAAAGGGGTGAGGGCCGACCTGGAGCGGGTGCTGGAGGCGGGGCCGTCGGTGCTCAACCACAACACGGAGACCGTGCTGCGGCTGCAGCGGGAGGTGCGGACCGCGGCCAGTTATGGGCGCTCTTTGACGCTCCTGGCCCGGGCGAAATGGTACGACCCGGAAAGGGCGGTGAAGTCGGGCCTGATCGCCGGGATGGGGGAGACCCGCGAGGAGATGCTGGGGGCGCTGGCCGACCTACGGGCGGTTGGAGTGGACATAGTCACCATCGGCCAGTACCTGCGCCCCACCGTCCGCCACCGCCCCGTCCACCGATACGTGACACCCGAAGAGTTCGCCGAGTACGCCGACTACGGGCGCCGCCTAGGTCTGTCCCACGTGGAGTCCGGCCCCCTGGTGCGCTCCTCGTACCACGCCCGAGACTCCCTCGACGCGGCCACTGTAACTGCCGCCGCCGGGTAGTGGTAACAAGCCGCTGACCCGCGACTCAAGGGCCTATTCTCCTCATATTTTTTTCGTTGCTAAACTATATCTGGACGAGTGTTATTATATGCAAATATCGGGTTTATAATACTCGACAGTAAGAGCCGTATCCATATACGGCTAAAGGTATAGATTTTCTTTTGTAGGGTCAGTCTATAAGTTTTAGAAGGAGAAGACATGATGTTCTTTTACTACAGTGAAAAAAGAGGTAACCAAAACCCTGAATCCCGTTATAGAAAAACAATTATATTCGTTACAGGGAAAAAGTTCATATATATCATTGGCTTATGTATCTTGGTAATTAATTACATAAGAGAAAAGGTGGAGGATATCCATAGAATCTTATTCTAAAGTATGTGACACCCGGTCGGCGATCCTGAGCATGTTCTCGGCTAGGCGGGCGGAGGCGGCGTCTATCATCTTTCCCTGGTAGAGCGCCGCACCCCTGCCTTCGGCGGCGGCGGACTCCAAGGCGTCTAGCAGGCCCTTGGCGGCCGCCACCTCCTCGGGGGTGGGGGAGAAGACCCGGTTGGCCAGAGGAACCTGGCGGGGATGGATGGCCCACTTGCCCTCATATCCCAAGCCCGCCGCCCGTCGGGCCGCCGCCAGGTAACCCTCGTCGTCCCCGAAATCGTCGTATGCGGAGTCGATGGGCCGCAGCCCGTAGGCCCGGGCCGCCACCGCGATCATGGTTTGGACGGTGTGCCAGCGGTCTCCGGTTCCCGCGCTGTCCCCGATGGCGAGGGTGCGGGCGCCCATGCTCGCCCCGAAGTCCCCGGCGCCGAAGTGGAGCGCCTCCAGGCGGGGATGGGCGGAGGCGATGTCGTTGACGCAGGCCAGCCCTCTGGCGGTCTCGATCAGCACTTCCAGGCCGATGGGGGCCGATATCCCGTGGGCCGCCTCGAGTTCGTCGAGCATCCCGGCGATGCGGATCACGTCCTGTGGGCCGTCCACCTTGGGGATCATCAGGGTGTCCACGCAGCTTCCGGCGCCGGCCACCACCTCCCGGACGTCCCCCTCCATCCATGGGGTGTCCACGGCGTTGATCCGCACCGTGACCGACTGGCCGGCCCCCTTCCAGTCCACGCCCCGCAGCCCCTCCGCCACCAACGACCGAGCCGCCTCCTTTTCCTCGGGCGCCACCGCGTCCTCGAGGTCGAGCATCACGCGGTCGGCCCCGGAGCGGGCCGCCTTGGGGTACATGTCGGGCCTGGATCCGGGAACCGACAACAACGATCTGTGTATGCCGCCGGGGGCGGACAAGTCATTCATCCACCCCAACATAGCCTGCGCCGCCGACAGCCGCCTCCTTCCGCTTCCGCCCTCCCGCCCCTGCGGTTCCGAGTACGGGGGCCGAGCCGGGAAACCGGGCGCCGAATGGATAAATCGGCGGAGTGACAAATAAATCCTCACGCCTTCCTTGATGATCCAGGAGGGCGGCCGTAGAATGGTGTGCATGGATACAACGACAATCACCTGGCTCGTGACAATCGGCCTCTTGGAGGCCTTCGCCCTCTCCTACCTGTGGATCACCAACCGACGGTTGGAAGCCATCGTCGAAGAGATGAGGGAAGGGTTCGCAGACGCCGACCGGCGCATCGAGGAGCTGAGCGCCGAAGTGGACGAGCGCCTCGAGGAATTGCAGGAGAAGCTCCGCGCCGCCAACCTCAGGCTCGACGAATCCATCATGGTCAACAGCATCTTCGAGGACATCGACGCCCAGATCACCTGCCTCAGGACACCGGGGGGCACCCCCAGGAGGCGCCGCCGCAGCGATCACCGGCAGTAGCTCCTCCGCCCGATCGCGGCGCTGGCCTCCGCCGATCCGGAGCTTTGCCCTTCCCTTCCGAGCCGCACCCGTTGCATGGCAGCCGCATACCGGACGGGGCGCGACCCGGCTCACGACGCGGTAGCCTCTCCTCTGGAGTCGACCCGAAGCGAGGAGACGTGTCCGAGCGCACCATCGAAAGCCTCTTGCAAGAAGACCGCACCTTCCCCCCGTCACCGGACTTCACCGCCCAGGCCAACGCCCGACCCGGCCTGCACGAGGAGGCGGCGTCCGATCCGGCCGCCTATTGGGAGGCCCAGGCGAAGAACCGCGTAACCTGGTTCAAGGACCCCACCGTGGTGCTGGACGATTCGAACCCGCCCTTCTACAAGTGGTTCACCGACGGCGAGCTGAACATCGCCTACAACTGCCTCGACCGGCACATAGAGGCGGGCCAAGGCGGCAAGGTGGCCTACTACTGGGAGGGTGAACCCGGGGACGAGCGGGTGCTCACCTACCAGGATCTGTACGAGGAGGTGTGCCGCTTCGCCAACGGGCTCCGCTCCATAGGGGTGGAGAAGGGCGACCGGATCGCCGTTTACATGGGCATGGTCCCGGAGCTCGCCATAGCGATGCTGGCCTGCGCCCGCATCGGCGCCGCCCACAGCGTGATCTTCGGGGGGTTCTCCTCCGACGCCATCGTCGACCGGGTGGAGGACGCCGGGGCCCGGGTGCTCATCACCTGCGACGGAGCCTGGCGGCGGGGGGGCGTGGTCGATCTGAAGGGGGCGGCCGACCGGGCCATGGAGCGCACCGACCTGATCCGGCACTGCATCGTGCTGCGCCGCACCGAGAACGATGCGGCTATGGAACCGGGGCGGGACATCTGGTGGCACGACCTGGTGGAGGGCCAGGCCGCCGAATGCCCGCCCGAGGTGATGAACGCCGAGGATCTGCTCTACATCCTGTACACGTCGGGCACCACCGCCAAGCCCAAGGGCATCATGCACACCACCGGCGGATACCTGGTGGGCGCCGCCGCCACCCACAGCTACGTGTTCGACATCAAGCCCGACCGGGACATCTGGTGGTGCGCCGCCGACATCGGATGGGTGACCGGCCACACCTACATCGTCTACGGCCCGCTTGCCAACCGGACCACCTCGGTCATGTACGAGGGGACTCCCGACCACCCCGACCTGGACCGGCTCTGGTCGATAGCCGCCAAATACGGGGTGACCCAGCTCTACACCGCCCCCACCGCCATCCGGGCCTTCATGAAATGGGGCGAGCAGTACCCGCAGCGCCACGACCTGTCCTCGCTGCGCCTGCTGGGGACGGTGGGCGAGCCGATCAACCCCGAGGCGTGGATGTGGTACCAGGAGCACATCGGCGGGGGAACCGCCCCGGTCGTGGACACCTGGTGGCAGACCGAGACCGGTTCGATCATGATCTCGCCCCTGCCGGGCATCACCGCCACCAAGCCGGGGAGCGCCACCACCCCCATGCCGGGCATCGAAACCGACGTGGTGGACGAGCAGGGCGCACCGGTGCCCGGAGGCGGGGGCGGCTACCTGGTGATCCGCAACCCCTGGCCTTCCATGCTCCGCTCCATATGGGGCGACGACCAGCGGTACGTCGACACCTACTGGTCCCGCTTCGAGGGCCTCTACTTCCCGGGGGACGGCGCCAAGCGGGACGAGGACGGCTACCTGTGGCTGCTGGGCCGGGTGGACGACGTGATGCTGGTGTCGGGCCACAACATCTCGACCATGGAGGTCGAGTCGGCCCTGGTCTCCCATCCGTCGGTGGCGGAGGCGGCGGTGGTGGGCCGGAGCGACCCCCTCACCGGCCAGGCCATAGCCGCCTTCGTGAGCCTGCGGGGCGGTTTCGAGGGAGGCGATGACCTGATCGACGCCCTGCGGGACCACGTGGCCAACTCGATCGGGCCGATCGCCAAGCCCAAGAGCATCGTCTTCACCCCCGACGTTCCCAAGACGCGCTCGGGGAAGATCATGCGGCGGCTGCTGAGGGACATATCCGAACAGCGCAAGCTGGGTGATGTGACCACCCTCGCCAACGCCGATATCGTGGCCGAGATCGCCGAGAAGGCGGCCGCCGCCCCTTCGGAGGATTGACCCGACCGGGGGAGGGAACCCATATGCTGCTTACCGACAAAAGGTTGCTGATAACCGGCGTGCTCACCCACGGCTCGATCGCCTGGCACACCGCCCGGGTGGCCCAGGAGCAGGGGGCCGAGCTGGTACTGACCGGTTTCGGGCGGGGGATGCGCCTCACCGAGCGGTCCGCCCGGCGGCTGCCCGACCCCCCCGACGTGTTCGAGCTCGACATCAACGACCCGGCCCACATGGAGCGGCTGGCGGCCGAGCTGGACGGACGGTGGGGCCGCCTGGACGGGGCGGTCCACGCCATCGCCTACGCCCCGGAGGACGCCCTGGGGGGAAATTTCCTGACCACCCCCTCCGAGAGCGCCGCTCTGGCCTTCACCACCTCGGCCTTCTCCTACAAGACCCTGGCGGTGGGCCTGCTCCCCCTGTTCGAGAAGGCAGGCGGGGGGGCGCTGGTCACCCTCGACTTCGACAACAGCACCCAGGCCTGGCCCTCCTACGACTGGATGGGGGTGTGCAAGGCGGCCCTGGCCTCGGTGACCCGCTACCTGGCCCGCGACCTGGGGTCCTCCAACGTGCGGGTCAACGCGGTGTCGGCCGGGCCGCTGGCAACCGTGGCGGCCAAGGGCATCGCCGGCTTCTCCCGCTTCCAGGATGTCTGGGACGAGCGCGCCCCCCTCGCCTGGGACGCCGCCGACCCCACCCCGGTGGCCAACATGATCTGCGTGATGCTGTCCGACTTCTCCACCAAGGTGACCGGCGAGGTGATCCACGTGGACGGCGGCTTCCACGCCGTAGCCGTCGGCGACCACCCCTCGGAGTAGACGGCGGAAACCCCTTATCCGCCGATAGAACGAGCATCCTCCGATGAGGGCACGACCCTCTGGTTACCCTCTGCCGTTACAGCGTGATCGGATCAGTCGGCGGCCGAGATCCGATTCAACGGGCCCGGCCAGCGGAGTATCTTCCGGTCGGACGTAACCAACTAACCTTGTAATTTCCAGAAAGTTATAGATGATAATACAGTGCTGGAAGCCCAAGATTGCTCTATGTGATCTCGTATCTGCTTACCAGGTCTTTATCATCGAATCGAAACAAAGCAAGACATGAATGTCAAGGAGTTCCGAGCTTTTCATCCCATTTCTTGTCGAACTTGGCTTCCCAATCCTCGTCTATAGGACTGATGATATCGCCATAGGATATGAGCAGGTGACTGTCCCTTCCCAAGAAAGACTCCTTGGGCTTTTGCGGCTTTGGTCTGGTTGCTTTAAGGATTAGCAGTGTGTGCCCATTTTCGGTCACTGCTATTTCAGCGCCGTTGTCGGCTGCTTCTTTCATCAGATCCAGACACTCGTCCTTGAACTCCGATGACTCAATGGTTTGGGTGTTGTCCGTCTGGCTGCTCACGGCCGCCATGATTCTGCTCCTGTGCACCTGGCGGCCATTCTAAGCACGGCGGTTTCCAACCGTGAACGCCGTCCGCCTGACCGGATCCGCTCCGAGCGCCTCGGCAGACGGCTCGTTGGGTAACCTCGCGGGGTCGGCGTCGGTATGCCCGTCGTCGGGTGGATGAAGGCAACCGGAGGACAGGGAGGACGGATCTTGCCCCTTGGGAGCGAGCAGGCCAAGCCGCAGAGCGGCGGCGACCTCTTCATTGTCGACAACAGTCTCTCCGGATGGACGGGTCTGGAGTACCTGCGCCAGTGGACGGACCTGGCCAAGTCCTTCGACATAGCCACCGGGTTCTTCGAGATCGGCGCCCTGCTCGCCCTCGACGGCAGATGGCAGCAGCTGGACAAGATGCGCATCCTCATGGGGGATCAGGTGTCGTTGAAGACCAAGGCGGCCTTCGCCGATGCCCTGCAAAGCCGGATGGGCCGCCTCGACCTCAGCCTCGAAGGCGAGAAAGATCCCAATCCCTTCCTCAACGGGGTGGATGCCGTTGTGGAGGCCATTCGAAGCGGGAAGATCGAATGCCGCGTCTACCGGAAGAAGAAGTTCCACGCCAAGGCCTATATCACCCACGCCAAGTTCGATGTCATAGGCGCCCAGGCGCTGGTCGGGTCCAGCAACTTCACCCGGCCGGGCCTCACGCAGAACATCGAGCTGAACATCCAGATACAGAGCGGTCAAGAGGTGGCCCAGCTGCAGAATTGGTTCGAGGCGCACTGGGTCGCTGCCGAGCCGGTCGAAGAAGAGGTGCTGAGAGTTGTCACCCGGCACACCCGGCCCTACACCCCGTTCGAGGTATATGCCAAGGCCCTGCACGAGTATTTCCGAGGCCACGAGCTGACCGCCGGTGAATGGGACGAGAACAGGTCACGGATGTTCCCGGCCCTCGACCGCTACCAGCAGGAGGGTTACTGGTCGCTGATGAAGATCGCCCGCCGGTACGGGGGCGCCTTCCTCTGCGACGGGGTCGGCCTCGGCAAGACCTTCGTGGGGCTGATGCTCATCGAGCGGCTGGTGCTGCACGAGAACAAGCGGGTGGTGGTGTTCGCACCCAAGGCCGCCAAGGAAGGCGTATGGGAACCGCACCTGCGTCAATGGCTGCCCCACCTGGGCGGGTTCGGCGGCTCGGGCGACTTCTCCGATCTGGTCCTGTTCAGCCACACCGACCTGCACCGCAAGGGTGACTTCCCCGCACGGTTCCAGCGCATCACCGAGCTGGCAGACGCTGTGATCGTCGACGAGGCCCACCATTTCCGCAACCGGGGCAGCCGCGGCGACCCCGACGAAGAGGAGGACCGCCGCTCCCGTTACTGGCGGCTCTACGACCTGCTCGACCACGCGGACCGCTTGACCTCTTCGAAGAGGTCATCGCTGGCCCCTCATCCTCCCCCAACCCACCGAGCCGACCGCAAACCCCTGAGATCCCGAGGTATCGGTGGTGGTGGCCTGCCTGCGTATCCCGATTTTTTGGCGATCTGCGTTTATACGGCCCCCTGGGGTTTGATATCGAGTATATTCACGTTCAGGACGCTTCTTGGGGTGTTACTAGCTTCTGAGAAGGTATAGGAGGGTAGGCATGGCGCGTAGCGATCTTCTTATCTCGTTGATAAGAGCAGTGACGGGTGAAGACAAGACTGGTGTCCGTGCAGCGATGGAGGCCATCATCGCCGATGAGCGGGCCAAGCGGCACAATGTTCTGGCGGATCGCCTAACCGAAGCGATGAGTGTCAATGGCGATCAGCCTGTCGCGGCTAAGTTCATCGGCCAGAACAGCCTACGACATCGCGAGTTTCTGCTTGAGATGACGCCTCGTCGCCGGATTGAGGACTTGGTCCTGTCCGATCTCAACAGGCAGGCTTGTAACGAGCTGATCGAAGAGCAACATCGGAGTGGGCTATTGCGAGCCAACTCGTTGGAGCCGCGGCATCGCGTACTTTTGGTTGGGCCTCCTGGCAACGGCAAGACATCATTGGCAGAAGCTATAGCGGAAGCACTAGCAGTATCCTTCTTTATTGTTCGCTATGAAACAATTATTGGCAGTTTTTTAGGAGAGACAGCTTCGCGACTAAAGCGGGTTTTTGACTACGCCCGCACGACTCCCTGTGTCCTCTTCTTTGATGAATTTGACGCGGTGGGTAAGGAGCGCGGAGACGTTCATGAGACCGGTGAGATTAAGCGTGTAGTCTCATCACTGCTGATGCAAGTGGACGATCTGCCTAGTTACACGGTGGTGGTGGCAGCCACGAATCATCCTGAGCTGTTGGATCGGGCTACCTGGCGGCGGTTTCAGTTGCGCTTAACTCTCAACCCGCCCACCCGGCGGGAGCTCACCGCCTATATAACCCGGTTCGCAGAATCCTTTGAAGAACCACTGGGCCGAACCGCCGAGACAATAGCCAAAAGGCTAGGGTATATCAGCTTTGCCGAAGCCGAGGAATTTTGTCGTGATGTGCGACGGCAGCATATACTCTCCTTAGGAGAAGAGAAGTTGAAGGCTATAGTAGCCGAACGCTTGACACATTGGACTAAGCGGTCGCAGGCTCTCAAGGAGGTATCGAATGGTGGAGTTCCCAATACTCAAAATCCCGATCCCCGAGGATAAGCAACGTCCTCGTGGTTACGGCGGATCTTCTAAACCCAGGTTTCCCGATCGCCGGAATCAGATTCAACGGATCGGTCCTACTTTTCAACGTCTCCAGGATGTTCTGGCGCGTGATCCGTTGATCCTGCGACAAGATCCGGCTGGCATCGCCCCCGAACGCGCTCTTGTGTTAGAGATCGCAGGATCAGTTGATAAGTTTTATGAGGCGGTTGACCGTGTCCATGGACTGGAATTTCTTGGAGAAGAAGATAGGGAGTTCAACGCGAACGAAGATTTTTATGTACCTGATACACGAAAAGGTCGAGAGGGAAAAATCCGATACGATAAACAGGTCAGTGGCCAGCTGTATTTAGCCATGCCTGATACACAAGCCCTCCAACAGATGGTTAGTCTTTGGGTTCGCTACCAGAAGGGAGAGCCTTTTGATAGAGGCTTTGCTCCGTGGCTTAATGCATTCAAACAACTCTATGATATTCGGGCGTGGGGACCGAAAGATAGAATCCCCGAAGAGATTATTGACTATCTGAACAGTGAACTTGCCGCTCGACCACATACTAACTTACGACTGGAGGTTGAACTCTGGAGTTATCAAAGTACCAATAAGAGACAACAGGCCTTCGAAAGATTTGAAGAAGCTGTTCGTATCTCCGGTGGTGAGATCATTCACCATACCTCAATCCCACAAATTGCTTATGAAGCAGTCCTAATTGACCTGCCATCCTCCAAGGTACGCTCTCTGGTACAAAGGGAGGAGGTAGATCTTGTTATTTGTGATGATGTGATGCTTATACGACCCCAGTCTACTATATCCTTTCCTACAGAAGTGAACGAGATTGATATAAGTACTCAACCAGTTGAGCCACCCTTTCCTGAGGATAATTCACCGATTGTAGGGCTGTTTGATGGTGTTCCTGTACAAGGTCACCGACTGCTGGATGGTCGCATTGTCTTAGACGACCCCGACGATCTAAATGATCTTAGTGTTGTATCGGAACGCCATCACGGTACTGAAATGGCATCCTTGATACTTCATGGCGATCGAAATCTCAGAGAATTTTCCGTTGCAACGCTCAATTTATTTCCGACCAGTACTCTATGCTCCTGGCAACGGAAAAAGAGAACAATTCCAACCGGATCGTCTGCTGATTGACACCATATATCGTGCCATTATTCGTATGAAGATTGGAGACAAAGAAGGTGAGGCAACAGGACCAGATGTCTTTATTATCAATCTATCCCTTGGGGATCCCAGGCGACCCTTTACTAAGTCAATAAGTCCATGGGGACGATTACTTGATTACTTGGCTTATAAATTTGGAATTATATTCATAGTAAGTGCAGGTAATATTTCTGGATCTTTGCAGATCTCGAGTTTCAGTGGAATTACGGATTGGGAGGAAGCTACACAGGGGGAACGTGAACGTGGGATTCTTGAAGCTCTACACCAGCAACGATCGCAACGAACTTTACTATCACCGGCGGAGGCGCTGAATGTTATAACTGTTGGATCTTGGCATGAGGATGCTCACACCAACACCCAACAGTCATATGATGAAGTTTCATATGATGTTTTCCCTTCCTACACAAAAGAAGGCCCAAACATTACTTCAGCCTTGGGTTTAGGATACCGTAAGATAATCAAACCAGATATTTATATGCCAGGAGGTAAGGAAAATATACGGGTAATGGGCGGCGGAAGTCAACTAATAATGCGGCCCGTGCCTCCAGGCCGTTTCTACGGAATAAAAGTTGCCATTCCAGATCCGCATGGGCAACTTGACCGAGAAGGGCTTATATCAGGATCAAGCGTGGCTGCTGCCCTTGCCACACGAGCAGTACATCGGTTGTTTGATGCTCTGATGGATAAAGACAGTGAGGGGACTTTAATTGATGCAGATCCATCGTACTATGGTGTAGTCCTTAAAGCCCTACTTGTTCACCGCTCTCGTTGGAGTAATCTAGGAGTCATACTTGACGATATATTCAGGCCTATTGGTCAAGGCAGGTATGTAGAACATCGAGACAACATCACAAGTTTTATTGGCTATGGAAGGCCTGTTATTGAAGAAGCTATGAGTTGTGCTCCTAATCGGGCAACACTAGTGGGATATGGCAATATCACCGCCGGTGGACCTTCCCACTTGTTCAGGGTTCCTTTACCTTTAAGTCTGGATCGGGTTGTTGAACAGCGCTCTATTACATTGACCCTTGCCTGGTTTTCACCAGTTAATGTCCGACGTCAGATTTATAGGAGGGCAAAACTGGAGATCAAGCCGGATAATTTCAAAGATAAAGTAGGTGTTGAGCGTCTTCGTTTCCAGCCGTCCGACAAGTCCGTGCCTCGCGGAACCATTTCTCACACACATTATAAGGGTAAACGATCCGTAAAATTTGTTGACGACGGTAATCTGGCCTTCCAGGTTTTTTGTCGTGCTCAGGGCGGACATCTTGATCAGCCGATCAAATACGGCTTGGCTGTTACCGTTGAAGCGGGTGAACATATCCCTGTATATCAGGAAATACGAAGCCGTCTCGCGGTACAACCTAGAATATCTGGATAGGAGAACGGATGGCTACCTCAGTGCCCGGTAGTATGTCGTAGGGTTCTATTCGGTCGTATGCTAGGAGGTATCCGCGCAGGCCTTGGCTTAGCTCGCGGCGGGTGTCGGCGGCTTCTTCGGCGGACAGGTCGGGTCGGTTCAGGACGTAGCGGGCGAACGGGGCGCAGGCCACTGCCGGCATGGCAGGGTACAGCTCTATCGCATCCTCGCCGTGGCCGATTCGCACGCCTCCGGCTATCTCCTCGGGGGTGATCACTCGGTCGGAGGAGACGATCAGGTTCTCGCCCGCCGCACCCAGAGGGATCGGGCGGTGGGCGTTCCATACCCGCCGGTAGTTGCCCTCGAAGCCGATCAGCAAGGCTCGGTGGAGCGCGACCGGCCTGCGGTCCGGGAAGGTCTGGTGGTGGCTGTCGAGCATCCAGGCGTTCCCGTCGAACCCGATCACCCCCTCGGCGCTGACGCGGGCTCGGCTCACTTCCCGCAGGGGAGCGGGGTCGAACACGGGGCCCAAGCGGATCCTGGTGCAGCTGACCTGCATCTTCACCACCGACCCGATCGTTACCCACTCGCTCATCGCCGCCTTCCTTGGACGGGCAACAGGATAGATGAGAAGGAGGCCTCGCCGAAGCGGGGAAGCAGGGAAGGGAACAGGCCTCTCCCAAGTGGATGGCGGCGGGGTGCGGGGCGTACCATGGCCGGGACGGATGATGGACGCCGATGGACAGGGAGGACGTGTTTGCCCCTGAAGAGCTTTCTCGACGGACGGCTGTTCGGGGAACGGTACGGGTCGGGGAAGCCGCGGGTGGCGGCGTTCCACGGGTGGGGGAGGGACCGGCGCGACTTCTCCGGGGTGCTCGAAGGCCTCGACGCCGTCGCCTTCGACCTGCCCGGGTTCGGCGCCAGCCCATTGCCCGGCGAGGTGATCGGGGCGGCCGGTTACGCCGACGCGGCGGCCCTTGTGCTGGAAGAGATGGAAGCCCCGCAGGTGGTGGTAGGCCATTCGTTCGGCGGGCGGATAGCGGCCGTGCTGGCCGCCGAACGCCCCGAGCTGGTGGCCGGGTTGGTGTTGGTGGGAGCTCCGTTGCTGCGCTTGCCCGGCCATTCCGTGCGGAAACCGCCGCTCCTGTATAGATTGGCGAAGTGGGGCAACAAGATAGGCGCGGTCAGCGGCGGCCGTCTCGAGAGGGAAAAGCGCCGCCGGGGGTCCGCAGACTACCGGGCCGCCTCCGGTGTCATGCGGGACATCCTGGTCAAAGTGGTCAACGAGACCTACGAGGACCATCTGGCACGGCTGGTCTGCCCGGTGCGGATGGTGTGGGGGAGCGGCGACCGGGAGGTTCCTCTGGAAGTGGCGTGGAGGTCGGCAGATATACTGGCCAAAAACCCTAACCTTGAAGCTGAAGTCGAAGGCAAAGCTGGGGGTCGGGCGGCCGTCGAGGTAGAAGTCGTGGAAGGTTGCGGACACCACGTCCTGCTGGAGGCGCCCGACCGGGTTCGCCTGGCGGTCGAGGGGCTGCTGTGAGATGGTTGATTCCTTGGATGCCGGCGCTGGCCGGGGCTGCGGCGGGGGTGGCCGGCGTCAAGTGGCTGCGGGTGGCCCAGCGCGAGCATTACCTGGCCGGTTCGGTCACCAGGATGAGGCTGGTCTGGACGGCGAGCTACATGCCGAATCTGGTCGAGCCCGCACTGGCGGCGACGGCTTTCCTGGGTTGGCTGGCAAGCCCGGATTCTTACTGGCCTCTGCTCGGAACTGCGGCGATCGTCCTTTTCCCGCGAGGTCTCACCCACCGGGGGCGGACCTCCGTCCTGGTGTGGACCGCCCGCATGAAACGGGTCGCGGCCCTTACAGTGGCGGTGTTCCTGGGCGGCAGCGAAGCCGTTGTCTGGCTGCTGTCCGTGCTGTTCGGACGGGCCGGGCCGGGCACCCGCACCATCGTTCCCCTTCTCATGTTCTACCTCTGCTTCGACCTGGCGCTCTGGCTGTCGGCGCCGTTGGAGAGGCGTCTGTCGCAGAAGTTCGTGGACCGGGCGTCGGGTCATCTGGCCCGGGTGGGTCCGACTGTCGTGGGCATCACCGGCAGCTACGGGAAGACCTCCACCAAGTGGTACGTCCGCCATCTGGTGGAGGGAACCAGGCGGGTGGTGGCCAGCCCGGCCAGTTTCAACAACCGGCTGGGTCTGGCCAGGGCCGTGAACGAGCATCTGACCCCCGACGCCGAGGTGTTCGTGGCGGAGATGGGCACCTACGGGAAGGGGGAGATAGCTGACATCTGCTCGTGGCTCCGCCCTTCGATCGCGGTGCTGACCGCCGTCGGCCCTGTGCATCTCCAGCGGTTCCGCACGGTGGAGCGGATCGTGCGGGCCAAGGCCGAACTGATCGAGCCGGCCGAGGTGGTGGTGCTGAATGTGGACATTCCCTCTTTGGCCGAGTTGGCTGACGAGGCCGGGCCTAGGAAGGTGTGGCGATGCGGCGCCACGAGGGCGGCCGCCGATGTGCGGGTCCGGGAGAATGGCGGTGGGTTGGTGGTTCATCTCCGGGGCAGAGAGCTCGGCGAGCTGCCGGTCTCCGGGGTGTTCCCTTCCAATCTGGCCTGTGCGGTGGCCGCGGCGCTGGAGCTGGGCGTGTCGCCGGATCGGATCATGGAACG
The DNA here is from genome assembly GCA_958295745.1 of uncultured Acidimicrobiia bacterium. Classification (GTDB taxonomy): domain Bacteria; phylum Actinomycetota; class Acidimicrobiia; order Spongiisociales; family Spongiisociaceae; genus CATQHD01. Next base: position 2,396,308 of record OY282370.1, read on the forward strand.
GGCCGGCCGGCTCGCCCCGGCGGAGCACCGACAGTCGGTCGTGAGATCCGAGAAAGGCTTCACGATCATCGACGACACCTTCAACTCCAACCCCGCCGGGGCGTCCAGGGCCTTGGAGGTGTTGGCCAGGCAGGGGCATGCCGATGCCCGCCGGGTGGTGGTGACGCCCGGGATGGTGGAGATGGGGCCCAGGCAGCGCCGCGCCAACGCCCGGTTCGCCGCCTCCGCCGCCAAGGTGGCCGATTACCTCCTGATCGTGGGCAGGACCAACCGCCCGGCCTTGCTCGAAGGCGCCGCTAGGGGGCGGGTCTCGGTGATCACGGTGCGGAACCGCGAGGAGGCGGTGGAGTGGGTGCGCACCCGCCTAGGCCCCGGCGACGCCGTCCTCTACGAGAACGACCTCCCCGACCACTACCCCTGATCGATGCCGATATCGCCGATGACCGGATCGGCCGCGCACCCCTGTTTCAGGTTGCCCGTGCGGTCGGTTCCGGTCGGCTCATTCCCCAGCCGCCCAACCCGATCAGAGCGAAACCCGCCGCCTGATACCAGTTGAAGGTCTCCAACCCCAGGAGCAACGAACCCGACACCGCGAACACCGTGATCAGCAGCGACATCACCTGACCGCGCCCTCCGCCCGTGCGGGCGAACAGCTCCGCCGCCGCCACCGCACCGGCGGTCATCACCACCCCGCCAACCGCCGCGGCCGCCACCGCGGCAACACCGGACGCTCCGCCCGGCCCGCCCGTACCGCCGTCGGGAAGCAACAGAACCCCCGCCCACAACAGCGGCACCGCCGCCGTGTTGGTCCACAACTTCGACGCCGCCGCTCCCAGCTTCTGGGACAACGGCACCAACACCACGTCCCCCAATGCGAAGAACACCGGCCCCGCCAATCCCAACAGCAGCGCCACGACCGGGACCGCTCCGCCCCAGACCCCTCCTCCGCCGACCAGCAGCACCCCCAAACCGCCGGCGGCGGCCCCTGCCAGCACGACCCCGCCGGGCCGCCGCCGCAACCCGACCGCCGAAAACACGACTCCCAACACGGGGATGGCGCTTACCAACGCGGCGGCGTAACCCGCCCCGCCCAGCACCACCGTCCAGGCTTCACAAATGTTCGCGGCGGCCTGCAGCACGCCCATCACCCAGCACCTGACCAACAGGTCCCTTGCCGGCAGGCCGGTTCCCTCCGCCCGGCGGAAGCCGAACCACGCTGCCGCCAGCACCAGCAACCCTACGGTTTTCATCCCCGCCGCGACCGCCACCGCCGAATATCCCCACCGGCCCAGAAGGCCCACCGTATGGAAGAACGCCGCCCCCGCCAACCCGGCGGCAGCCCCCAACGCCCACTCGGAAACGCCGAACCGCCCGGGACGCGCCCCTTCGGCGGCCCATCCCCCGGAAAACAGCGGCGGGGGTCCCGACCCTCGGTTCGCCCGCATCCGTCCACCGCCGCTCGGCTTGCTGAAAAGGTCCGCCCGGAGCATCGGCGCTCAGGCGCTTACCCGGAGCATCGGCGCAACGGCCAGCGCCGACGGTATCCTACCATCCGCCCCAAACCGAACTCTGGACACCGTCCCGAAACCCCGCGCCCATCAGTCGAAACATCTGAGCCCCCGGCGGTCGAGCGGCCCGCCGGACCGCAGTCCGCCAAAACGGATGACGCGGTCGGAGCGGGCGGCCTGATGCCGTAGAGTTTCTCCGAGGAGGAGATACATGCCGGACATGCCGGTCAGACCTGACATACAGAGCCGAGCCTGCCGCCGCAGGGGTGAGCCGTGACCCCGCCTGCGGTGGTGTTCGGCGGGCCTTCCCCCGAGCACGACATCAGCGTGCTGACCGGTCTGCAGGCGGCCCGCCTGCTGTCGGAGGCGGGCCGGAACCCCACTGTGATCTACTGGTCGAAGGTGGGCCGCTGGCACCAGGTCGATCCGGCCTGCGAGGCGGCCGACTTCGCCGCCGGGCCGCCGCGCAAGTCCAGGGAGCTGCGTCTGGTGGCCGAACCGCAGGCGGGCTGGACGGCAAGGCGCCGTTCCCTGGGGGTGGAGACCGCCCTGCTGTGCTGCCACGGAGGCCCGGGGGAGGACGGAACCCTGCAGGCAACCCTCGACATCGCCGGGATCCGCTACTCGGGGCCAAACGCCGCCTCTTCTGCGCTGGCCATGGACAAGCTGGCGTTCGGCGCTCTGATCCTCGCCTCGGGTCTGCCCGGCCTCCCGCGCCATGACGTGGAGGCGGGGGCGCCGCCCGAATTCCCCCCGCCCTACATCGTCAAGCCCCGTTTCGGCGGGTCGTCGATCGGAATCGAGGTGGTGGAGGACTACGCCACCGCCGTAGCCCTGGCAGGTTCGTCTCCGCACATGGACAGGGGGGCGTTGATAGAACCCTACCTGGCAGGCGGGCGCGACCTGAACGTGGCGATACGCACCTATCCCCGCCTCCAGCTCTCCGCCATCGAGGCGCCGGTCAGCGACCGGTTCTACAGCTACCGGGAGAAGTACCTGTCGGGCGGGGGGATCGAAGGCTCCGAACGCCGGCTCCCCGCCAACATCCCCGAGGAGCTCGAACACCGGATCAGGGACATGGCCTCGCAGGTGGCGCGGCTGGCGGGGATTCGATCCATGGCCCGCCTCGATTTCCTGGAGAGCGAAGGCGAGCTCTGGGTCAACGAGATCAACACCATTCCCGGGAGCATGTCGCTCTACCTCTGGGTCGATCCGCCCGTAAGCCGCCGGCAGCTGGTGCTAGACATGGTGGCGGAGCTGGAAGAGTCCAAGGCCAGGGTGTTCTCCACGGCGGGCGCCGACGGGGCGGCCCTGCAGAGCGCAGCTTCTATCGCCGCCAAGCTGGGTTGAGCCAAGTCGGGTTGAGCAAAATCCGCCCGCGTTGCGGCCCATACGACCCTTCCGCGATGTCCCCGCTCGGGGCGGGTCCGGCCCGGTTCCGGAAGCCCCCTTCAGAAGCCCCTTCAGAGGTGGACGACCGGGCAGGTGAGGGTTCGGGTGATGCCGCTGATGGCCTGGATATCGGCTACTACCAGCCGGCCCAGCCCGTCTACGTCGTCGGCTTCCGCCCGCACTATCACGTCGTAGGGCCCTGTTACGTCGTCGGCGGATATGATGCCGTCGATGAGGCGGACCTCTTCCACCACCCCCTTGGCCTTGCCGACTTCGGTCTGGATCAGTACGTATGCCTCGACCACGGCGCTCCTCTCGGTCTCCGGTCTGACTCCGTGAACTATACCGAGTCGGGTGTCATAGGACGGTGACTGCTCACCTGCCGTCCGAACCCATGCGGACCGAATGCGCGAACCGCCGCCCGCCGTCCTCCTCGACATCGAAGACGATCCGCTGCCCTTGCCGGAGCAGGCGGAACACGCTGCCCGCCAGCGACCCGGCCCGCAGGTAGACCTCGCTCCGGTCCTCGTCGAGCACCACCACCCCCGCTCCGGTGTTCGGATCGTAGACCTTGACCACGCCTTGCATGGCCGACAGTGTACCCGTCGGGAGACGTCCATCCACCCGCCTGCGGGATGTTCCAAAGTCCGCCTGCGGGATGATCCATCGTCCGGCGGCGCATTCCGCCCCGCGCCCCCGCCGCCGTGTTTCATCACCCGCGAGGACGCGCTTCGCACGGCGGTTCGTCTGCCCGGTTTTGTCACTGGGGGTTCCTATCCTGGCGGGCATGCAGGCGTACGGGCAAGGGCAGGGTCTGACGGGCAGCGCGGCGGCGGGCGGGCCGGGGAGGAGCCTGGCCTACCTGAACGGGATCGGGGTGGAGCGGGTGAAGCACCTGGGCGGGAAACGGGCCAAAGCGCTGCGGCAGAAGCGCATCCGTTCGGTCACCGATGTACTACTCCACGTCCCCAGGCGGTACATAGACCGGTCCCGGTGGATGACCCTGAGCGAGGTGGAGGAAGGCGCCGAGGCCACCGTTATCGGACGGGTGAGGCGGGTTTCGGTGCGGCGCCCCCGCCGGAGGATGGTCATCGTGGAGGCGGTGGTCGCCGACCGCACCGGTTCCATCAAAGCCGTGTGGTTCAATCAGGAATACCAGGCCCGCCGCCTCGACCGCGGCGTCGAGGTGGCGCTGTCGGGGAAGATCGAACGTTACCGGCGGCGCCTCCAGATCATGTCTCCCGCCCTCGATGTGCTCGACGCCGGGAACGAGAACCTGGCGGTGGGCAGGGTGGTACCTGTCTACCCGGCGGTGGGGGAGGTCTCGCCCTCATACCTGCGGCTGGGCATCCACAACGCTCTGAAACGGTCGCGCCCCATATCCGATCCGCTGCCGGACGGCCTGCGCGAGCGGCACGAGCTGGTCGACCGGGACCGGGCCATCTCCTCCGTCCACTTCCCCGGCAGCATGGCCGAGGTGGGGCCCGCCCGCCGCCGGCTGGTGTTCGACGAGTTCTTCCGACTCGAGGTGGCCCTGGCCATGACCAGACAGCGCAAGATGGCGGATTCGGCAGGCATCGCCCACCGCCTCGAACCCGAAGACGGGGGACCGGGGCTGGTCGATCACTTCGTCTCTTCCCTCCCCTTCGACCTGACCGGCGCCCAGCGGCGTGTGATCGACGAGATCCGCCTGGACATGGCCGCCCGCTATCCGATGCATCGCCTCCTCCAGGGGGAGGTGGGTTCCGGCAAGACGGTGGTGGCGGTGGCCGCCGCCCTGACCGGGGTGGAGGGGGGGTACCAGGCGGCTGTCATGGCCCCCACCGAGGTGCTGGCCGAGCAGCATTACGAGGGTATCGCCGGGTTGCTGGCCGCCGCCGGGATGGCGCCCCCGGTCGAGGGGGAGATGTCGCTGCTCGATACGGTGCATCATGACCGGGCCCGGCGGTCCCGGGAAGAAATCCGAGAAGAGGAACGCCCGCGGCTGCGGGCCGCCCTGCTGACCGGCGGGCGGGCCGATGTGAACTTCCGGCGGCGGGGCCGGACCCGCCGGGAGGAGGTGCTCGGTCTGATCGCCCAGGGGGGCGTCGACATCGTGGTCGGCACCCACGCCCTGATCCAGGAAGGGGTGCGCTTCTCCGGCCTGGGGGCGGCGGTGGTGGACGAGCAGCACCGCTTCGGGGTCCACCAGAGGGTCAAGTTGAAGGACAAGGCCCGGGGGGTGGATCCCGATCTGCTGATCATGACCGCCACCCCCATACCGAGGACCCTCTCGATGACCCTCTACGGCGACCTGGACGTATCCGAGCTCGACGAGATGCCCCGAGGCCGCCTGCCCATCGTGACTTGGGCGGCCGCCAAAGAAGGCCCCGGCCTCGACAGGGTTCACGAGGCCATACGCGGGGAGGCTGCGAAGGGGCGGCAGGCCTTCGTGGTCTGCCCGTTGGTGGAGAGTTCCGACCGGGTGAAGGAGGTCGCCTCGGCCGTCGCCGAGCACGAGCGGCTCGTCGGGGTCTTTCCCGACCTGCGCATAGGGCTGCTGCACGGTCAGATGAGGTCCTCTCGGAAGGAAGGGGTGATGGACGCCTTCCGGGCGGGTGACCTGGACGTGCTGGTGGCCACCACCGTCATCGAGGTGGGAATCGACGTGCCCAACGCCACCATCATGGTCATCCGGGACGCCGACCGCTTCGGGCTCAGCCAGCTGCATCAGCTGAGGGGCCGGGTGGGAAGGGGCGGGGATCCCGCCCAATGCGTGCTGCTGGCCGACCCCGTCACGGAGGAGGGGGCGGAGAGGATATCCGCCATGGTCGAAATCTCCGACGGCTTCCGTCTGGCCGAGGAGGACCTGCGCATCCGGGGCCATGGGACGGTGTTCGGCGCCCGCCAGTCGGGGTTCTCGGACCTGCGCATCGCCGACATCCTCCGGCACCGCCGGGAGCTGGCCGCCGCCCGTAGGGAGGCTTTCGACCTGGTGGAGCGCGACCCTGACCTTTCACTTCACCCTGAAGTTAAAGAAGAGGTCAGGGCTTTGTTGGGGGCCGAGGTGGAATGGCTTTTCAAGTCGTGAGCGTCGGGCCGTGAGCCGGCGAACGCCGCGCCGCGTTGCGCGGTTCCGGTTAGGCCGGGAGGGGCGGCCGTGAAGCCGGCGGTCGGGGCGGTGGGGGCCGTTTCATGAGGGTTATTTCCGGCGCCGCCAAGGGAAGGCGCCTCGCAGCGCCGCCCGGCTTGGCCACCAGACCGATGACCGACCGGGCCAGGGAAGGCATCTTCTCGGCCCTCGCCCGCCTCTTGCCCGGGGCCGAGGTGCTCGACCTGTACGCCGGGACCGGATCGCTCGGCCTGGAATCCCTCAGCCGGGGCGCCTCCGCGGCCGTCTTCGTGGAGAGGGACCCGCAGGCCCTCGAAGCCCTGCGCCGCAACGTGGAGGCGGTGGGCCTGGGCGGGAGGGTGGCGGCGGGCGATGTGGGCCGGTTCCTGGCCGGGCAGACCGGGCGGGGCCTCCGGGAGGTGTACGACCTGGCCTTCGTCGACCCCCCCTACGAACACTCCGACGAGTCGGTGGAGGCAACGCTGCGGGCCATGGCACCTTTGCTCCGGATCGGCGGATCGGCGGTGGTCCACAGGCGCTCGGGGGGAGGCCGGCCGGAGATGCCGGGTTTCGCGCCCGAAGCAGGGTACGCTTACGGGACGGCCCGGATCTGGCGTTATGAGCGGGTGGCGGCGGTGCCCTGCGAAGGGAATCCGTAACACCGCGAAGGCAAGGAGCGAGGAGAGAGGTTGGCGGCGGCGGTCTGCCCCGGAAGTTTCGATCCGCCCACCAACGGACACATGGACGTGATCAGGCGGAGCTTCTCCCTGTTCGATCGGGTGGTGGTGGCGGTCATCCGCAACCTCTCCAAGACGCCCATGTTCACATCGGAGGAGCGGGTCGGCATGCTCAGGTCTCTTTTCGAAGGTGACCCCGGAATAGAGGTGGTCTCGTTCGACGGCCTGCTGGTCGACTTCGCCCGGTCGCGCAACGCCGATGTGATAGTAAAAGGCCTGCGGGCCGTGTCGGATTTCGACTACGAGCTGCAGATGGCCCAGATGAACCACAACCTCTCGGGGATCGATACCGTGTTCATCCCCACCAGCCCCGAGTACGCCTATCTTTCCTCTTCCCTGGTGAAGGAGGTGGGGAGGCTGGGGGGCACGGTGGAAGGCCTGGTTCCCCAAGAGGTTGCCCGAAGGATGAAAGAGCGGTGGTCCCAATGAACGGTGAACCGGTACCGGAACAGGTCGTCGCGGAGGGTCCGCCCCCCGGCGTCCGCAATATCGGAGATATGCAGGACCTGGTGACCGAGATGATGCTCGCCGTCTCCGAAGCCAAGTCCATACCGGCCTCCGGCAAGGTCATCGTCGACCGGGACCAGATGCTGCATACCCTCGACATGCTGTATGAGCGCCTGCCGGAGGAGATGCGGGCCGCTCGGTGGATGGTGCGGGAACGGGACACCTTCGTGGCCAGGACCAACGAACAGGTCCGCGAAATGGTGTCCAGGGCCCGCCAGAAGGCCGAAGAGATGGTCTCGGAGACCAACATCATCGCCGAGGCGACCGAGGAGGCCAACATCCTGGTGCGCCGGGCGGAGGACCTCGGCCGCCAGATCCGCCTGGAGGCCGAGGACTACGCGGAGGACCGCCTGGGGCGGCTGGAGAACCTGCTGGTGCGGGTATTGGAACAGGTCCGGGACATGCGCAGCGAGCTCCACCAGACCCGGGTTCCGAGCCGCTAGCCCGGCCCGACGCGGCGCCCGACCCGTCGATACCTCTACCGCCATGCCGAGCGGCCGGGTTCACCCCTTTCGCATTCGCGTCTCCGATCTGGTGGGGCGCTCGAGGTCGCAGCGCGCCGGGTCGCAGCGCGCCGTCCACCTGTCGGGTCTGCTGGAGATACGGCTCGACCAGGTGGAGGAATGCGGTCCGGCCTCCGCCGACCTGCGGATCGAGGGGATAGCCGGCGGGGTGCTGGTGCGGGGCGGTGTGAAGGCATCCATGCGGCTTCGGTGCAACCGGTGCCTGTCCGAGGTCCTGTTCGAGGCCGCCGCCCCCGTCCTCCAGGCTTACGGGAAAGAACTCAAAGAACAGGCGGAAGGGGACGTGCTCCCCGTCTCCCCGGACGGCGAGATCGACTTGGCGGGAGTCCTCCGCGACGAGCTGTGCCTGTCTGTTCCGCTGGCGCCGCTGTGTTCCGAGGTTTGTAGGGGGCTTTGCCCGACCTGTGGAAGCGATCTGAACGTGGATGCCTGCGGGGGGCATTCCGAGGCGGACAGCTCTCCCTTCGCGGCGCTGGAGGGCTGGCTGGAATCCCCGAAGACCGGGGGATGAGGCCGAAGCGCCGGTGATCGAAGCCCGGGTCCGGGGCCGCGGTGTACGGGGGGCGGGGATGCGAGAAGCGGCGGGTCGTCCGTTCGGGCCCGGCGCCCCTGGCCTCGTAATCGGCGCCTCTGCCCACCCCAACCGAAACTCATGAACAACAAGGGTTAAGATCATCTCGGCATCGAGACCGTTCATATCCAAGGGGAATACCATGGCAGTGCCGAAGAGAAAGATGTCGCGCTCCCGCACCCGGCGGCGCAAGGCGGAGGCGATGAAGATGCGCCCCGTGCGCACCGTCGCATGCCCGAGATGCGGCCAACCGAAGTTGCCGCACCGCGCCTGTATGGGCGCGGAGGGGTGCCGCACCTACCGAGGCCGGTCGGTGGGATAACCGAGAACCGGCGCGGCCTTGAGATCCGAAAGATAGGACCGCCCACACGGAGAAGGCCATGGCACGGGTAGCGCTGGACGTGATGGGAAGCGACCGGGGGCCGGCCGAGGTAGTGGCCGGCGCCGTCATGGCCGCCGAGTCAGGCCGGGACCTGGTTCTGGTGGGCCGCCGCGAGGCGGTGGAGCCCGAGCTGATCAGGGCCGGCGCCGATCTGGATGTGGTGCATGCCTCCGAGGTGGTGGAGATGCATGACGATCCCGCCAGGGCGGTGCGGGACAAACCCGGTTCCTCCGTGCTGACCGCCGCCCGGCTGGTGGCCGCCGGAGAGGCCGACGCCTTGGTGTCGGCCGGGTCCACCGGAGCGGCGATGGCGGCGGCCTCCATAGTGATCGGGCGGATAGATGGGGTGCTGCGCCCGGCTATCGCCACCCCCATCCCCGGCCCCCGCAGCCCGGCCCTGTTGCTGGACGCCGGGGCCAACCTGGACGTGCGGCCCGTCCATCTGGTCCAGTTCGCGGTGATGGGCTCGCTGGCGGCCGAGATCCTCTACCGCATCGACCGCCCCCGGGTGGGGCTGCTCAACATCGGTTCGGAACCCTCCAAAGGACGGGACCTGGAGAGGTCCGCCTACCGGCTGCTGGAAGAGGCGCCCGTCAATTTCGCCGGCAACCTCGAAGGCGGAGACATCACCCGTGACGCGGCGGACGTGTTCGTGACCGACGGCTTCACCGGCAACATAGCCCTCAAGACCATCGAGGGGATGGCCGGGTTCATGGTCCGGCTCATGGACAGGGCTTTCGCCCGCCTGCCTGAAAGCGCGGTGCGCCGCATCGCCGCCCCGATGGCCGAGATGCACGCGTTCAGCAACCCCGAACGGTTCGGAGGCGCCCATCTGCTGGGGACCTCGGCCGGGGTCGTCATCTGCCACGGCTCCTCGTCGCGGTTCGCCATCTTCAACGCGGTCGGGCTGGCCGCCGAAGGCGTCGACGGCGGACTGGTGGAGCGGTTGGAGCAGGGGTTGGCCCGTTGATGACCGCCCCCTCCGCACCCGGCTGCACTTCGGCGGATCCTCCGAATAGCGGCCTTTCCCGGTTGGAGTCGGCTCTCGGTTACACCTTCGAAGACCCCGAGCTCCTGGGTCTGGCCCTGCGGCACCGGTCGTATGTGGTCGAGACCGGGCGGGGGCCGTCCAACGAGCGTCTGGAGTTCTTGGGGGATGCCGTGCTGGGGCAGGTGGTAACCGAATTCATCTTCGTCAATTACCCGGACCTGGCGGAAGGGAAAATGACCAAGCTGCGCTCATCGTCCGTCAATCGGGGCACCCTGCGCGGGGTGGCCGAGGAGGTGGGCCTCGGCGGGCATCTGATGCTGGGAAAGGACGAGGAGTCGTCCGGAGGCAGGAGAAAAGCTTCCATCCTGGCCGACGCCATGGAGGCGGTGCTGGCGGCGGTCTACCTGGACGGCGGTGCGGATGCGGTCCGCCGGTTGATACTGGAACGGTGGGGGGAACGCATCCGGCGCCGGGCCGGGGCGCCGGGCTGGAGCGACTACAAGAGCCGTCTGCAGGAGCACCTGGCGCAGAAGGGCAGCAGGCCTTCGTACAGCATCACCGAGGCCGGCCCCGATCACGAGAAGCGGTTCACCGCGGTGGTGTCGGTGGAGGGGGCGGAGCGGGGGAGCGGGACGGGCCGTTCCAAGCGGGAAGCCGAGCAGTCGGCGGCCCGCCAGGCCTTGGACGAGCTGGCCTCCGCGGGGGATCGCGGGTAGTTGCCCGAACTTCCGGAGGTCGAAACCACCCGCTTGGGGTTGTTGCCTGTGCTTTTGGGCCGGGTGGTCGTTTCGGCAGAGGTCCACCATGCCAGGATGCTGCGCCGCCAGCCCGATCCGAAGGACTTCAGGCGCCGCCTCGAAGGGGGGGCGGTGCGGTCGCTGGGGCGGCGGGGCAAGTTCCTCCTGTTCGAGGTGGGGGGCGAGGCCGGGGAATGCTTCACCTGGACAACCCATCTGGGCATGTCGGGGCGGATGTCGATCGCCCGGCCCGGGGAACCCGGAGGGCGCCACACCCGGATGGTGATCAGGACGGACGCCGGCGGGGAGGTGCGGATGGTGGACCCCCGAACCTTCGGTTTCACGGCGGTGTTCACCCCCCGGGAGCTGGCTTCCTCCACCCTGGCCGGGCTGGGTCCGGACGCCTTGACGGCCCTGCCGCCGGCCGAGGAGATGGCCGAGAAGGCCGCCGGACGCCGGGTGGCGGTCAAGACGCTGCTGCTGGATCAGCGTTTCCTGGCCGGGTTGGGGAACATCTACGCCGACGAGGTGTTGTTCGCGGCCGGGGTGGCGGGCGGGCGCCCGGCCTGTTCGCTGACCTTCGCCGAGATGGAAGCAGTGCGGGAATCGGTCGGCCCGGTCCTGGCGGCGGGCCTGGAACACGGCGGCACCTCGCTCGACGACCTCGCCTATCTGCTTCCCGACGGGCGGGCCGGCCGCCATCTCGAATATCTGTCCGTGTACGGGAGGGAAGGCGAACCGTGCCGCCGCTGCCGCACCCCTATCCGGCGGGACGTGATAGGAGGGCGCTCCTCCTACCGGTGCCCGAGCTGCCAGGCCTGACCTTCCGATTGCCGGTTCATCCACCGCCGGGCCGGGTTCCATATCACGGACCGCAATCGGTCGGCCGAGTATTCGGATACCTCCGCGTAACAGGGAAGCCGCCCCGTTAGGCGGATAGCTTCTGCCGGTACGTATTGGCTCCCTGGCCGCCGCCCTGAACAACCGGTTTTGGAAACGCGGGTTCGGCCAGAGGCCGCGCATCGGTGTGCAGGGACGCGCCTCCTGCGAGCCGAGCACCGGTAGTCGAGTCCAGGGTCGCGGTGTGTGCGGGGGTGAGAGACATGCCCGGCGCGTCGGTGGCCGCCCAACCGGTGTCGGGCTTGACGTCGCGGTGTGTACCGGGGAGGGGGACATGTCCGGAGCGTTGGTGGCCGCCCAACCGGTGTCGGGCTTGACGTCGCGGTGTGTAGGGGGTGAGTAAGGGACATGCGGGAGGGGGGTCGTCGGGGGGACATGCCCCTATGCCGTTTTTCGCGTTCTTCGCCGAAAACCGCCGGCTTCGCCGGGCCCTACCCCCGCCGCCTCCGAACCTCCGTCTTCGGGCTGCGGGGGGCGCGTTGGCCCGTCCGTGCCCGATTCGTTCAGCAACAGCTACTTCGACCGCCTGTCCCTTCGGGTGTCCGTTGCCTTTCGAGAGGCCGGACGGTGCGCCGAACGGGGGGCGTTCCTATGATCGCAACGGCCCGCGGAAGCGCTGCGATGTCTGTCCCCTCCAGTATCTCATGGGGGTGTGACGTACTCGTCCCATTATTCATATCGCAGAATCGCGCCGGGGTCAAGACCCTCGTGCGGCGATTCCGCCGATTTTCTTCGGGCGGTTCCGGTTGAGAGCCGGATGTGTCTTCTTCATATCGTCCGGGCGGTGTTGCTTGCGGAAAGGGGGCAGATGACGGCTATCCTGCCCATGCAAGCCGAATTACACGAGTGTGACTTGTATCTCAAATCGCTGAAGCTGGCCGGCTTCAAGTCGTTCGCGGACCGGACCCTGCTGGAGTTCGAACCGGGCGTGTCGATCGTGGTCGGCCCCAACGGGACCGGCAAGTCCAACATCGTGGACGCGGTCGCCTGGGTGCTGGGCGCCCAGTTCACCAAGGGCCTCCGTACCGACCGGATGGACGATGTCGTCTTCGCCGGAACGGCCTCCCGCGCTCCTTTCACCAAGGCGGAGGTCACGGCGGTGTTCGACAACAGCCGCCGCCTCCTGCCGCTCGACCTCGAAGAAGTCGCCGTCACCAGGCGCCTTTTCCGGGGGGGTGTCTCCGAGTACGAGATCAACGGTGTGGACTGCCGGCTGCTCGACATCCAGGAGCTGCTGTCGGACAGCGGGATGGGCCGCAGCCAGCATATGATCGTCGGGCAGGGAAGGCTCGATTCGATCCTTGCCGCCAAAGGCGACCGCCGGAGGCGGATCATCGAAGAGGCGGCCGGCATCCTCAAGCACCAGGTGCGCAAGGCCAAGGCCGTCCGGCGCCTCGAACGCACCGACGACGGCATCCTCCGGCTCCACGACATCCTCGGGGAGATACAGCGCCGCCTCCGCCCGCTCCGCCGCCAGGCGGAAGCCGCAGAACGGCACGGCTCGATCCGCGAGGAGCTGCGGTCGTTGAGGATATGGCTGGGAGGCCGGGACCTGCGCCGTCTGCGGGATAGGTCCCGGAAGCTGGCCGGGGAGCAGGAGCAGCTGGAAGCGCAGGCAGACGCCGGGAGGTCGGAGCTGGGAAGGCTCCGGGAAGCGATGACCCGGATGGAGGAGGAGTCGGCGGCCGAGGCGCGTACTTTGGAGCGCGACAAGTCGGCGGCCGCCCGCCTGGACACCGTAGAGGCCCGGCTGCGGGGAATCGTCAGGCTGGCCCGGGAGCGCTCCGGAGGGTTGACCGCCCGCATGCAAGAGGCCGGGGAGCGCCGCCGCCGCCTCGAAGAGGAAGCCGGAAGGATCACCGTCCGGCTGGAGGAAGCCGCCCAGCAGGAACAGAGGGCGCGCCGGGACGCTGAAGTCGGCGAAGAGTCGCTGCGCGCCGCCGAGTACCGGATGCGGTCGATACCCGGCGGGCCGTCCGCACCCGCCGAAGCGGATATGCCCAGGATGCGCAGCGACTTGCGGTCCCTGGAGGCGGCGGCCGCCCGAGACGCCCGTGAAACAGAGGATCTGACCGGACGGCTCGAAGCGGCAAGGGCCCGGTTGGCTGAAGAAGCGGGGCAGGCTGCGGAACTGGAGGAAAGGGCCGCCGTCCTGGCCGGTCGGTTGGAGGCGGCCCGGCAGGTCCGCGCGGCCGGCGCCGAAGCCCGCCGTTCCCGGGAAGCCGAATGGGGGCGGAGCGAGCGCTTGCTGCGGTCGGCGGAGGCGGCGCGGATCGCGGCGGCGGCCAAGGCGGAGGCCCTGGAGGCCGCGTCCGGGCTTTCCCGCTCTCCGGCGGCCGAACGGCTGGCGGCATCTGCCGAGGTGATGGGGCAGATCGACGACATGCTGGACATCCCCGGAGAGCTGGCGGCGGCGGTGGACGCGGCGGTTGGTTCCTGGGCGGAAGCCCTGGTGGTCGAGAGTCCGCAAGGTTTGCGGCGGGCCGTGGGCGAGCTCAAGTCCGAAGGCCTGGGAGGCCTCCCCTTCGTGGCGCCGCCTCGGTCTCGAGGCGAGCCGCCCGCCCTCCCCGCCGCCCGCAGGTGGGGGTTGGAACCCCTGCTGGACCGGCTCGGCCCCGAGACCGACCGCACCCTGGCGGCGGCGCTGCTGGGGGATGTGGTGCTGGTCGAGGGGTGGAGCACGGGATGGGACATCTGCCGGCTGGATCCCGGCATCAGGGCCGTTACCCCGGAGGGCGATCTGATCACCGCATTCGGGGTGCGGCCCGCCGATCCCGGCAAAGCGTCGCCGAGGGCGCTCGAGCTCGCCCGCCGGACGGCGGAGGCGGCCGAGGCGGACGAAGGACGGGCCAGGGAGGAGGAGACGGACGCAAGGACCGGTTTGGAAACCGCCCGCCGGGAGGAGAAGGCCGCCCTCGACGAGATGGACGCCCTGGAGCTCGAGCAGATGCGGTCGGCCGAAGCCTTGGAGCGGCTCGAACGATCCCGGTCGGCGGGGGAGGACGAGACAGCCCGGTTGGGGGAGCGGCTGTCTGCGCTTCGCCGGGCGGCCGGACTGCGGGGGCACCGCATGGAAGAGCTGGCCGCCCGGATCGAGGCATGCGCGAGCTCGGAGGAGGGCGGGCCGCCGCCGGACCTGTTGGCCCGGGAACGGGAGGCGCTGGAGAAGCAGTACCAGGCGGAGCGGCAGGCCCGGGACCGCGTCATCCGGTCTTTGGGGGCGGCCGTCGAACGGCGCCGCATGTTGACCGACCGGCTGACCGGGGTGAGGTCCGGGTTGGAGGGTTTGGATGGGGCGGATGCCGAACCGCCGGAACTCGAAGAGGCCCTCACGGTGGAGCGCCTGGCTCTCCGCGTCTTGGAGGTGGTGAGGGCCAAGCGGAGAGAGCTCGAGGAACGCCGCGAGGAGCAGAAGGCGGGCATCGCCGCCGCGGAGCGGCGTATGGCGGCCGTCAGCCGGCAGGCCGTCGATGCGTCCGAGTCCGTAGAGGCCGCCCGGGAACGGTTGGGCGAGCTGGCGGTCGAGGCGGCCGAGCTGCGGATACGGGAAGAGACGGTGGCCGAAGGCCTGCGAAGGGACGCCGACGCCGCGCCGGAGCAGGCCCTGGCCTCGGAGCGCCCGCAGACCGAGGAAGACCCGGCCGTCCGGGCCGAGCGGCTGGCCGCCCGGCTGTCCCGGATGGGGCCGATCAACCCGCTGGCCGCCGAGGAGTTCAGGGAGCTCGACGAGCGGCGCCGGCTCATCTCCGGCCAGCTGTCGGACCTCGAAACGTCACGGGCCGAGATGGACAGGGTGATCGCCGCTCTCGACACCGAGATGGAAGCCCGGTTCCTCCGCACATTCGAGGACGCCGCCCGCCACTACCGGCGGTTCTTCACGCTGCTGTTCCCGGGCGGGGCGGGCGGCCTGCTGCTCACCGACCCCGAGAACCCCCTCGAAGCCGGGGTCGAGATCGAGGCGCAGCCGCTCGGCAAGAAGATCGGCAGGCTCAGCCTGCTCTCGGGGGGCGAGCGGTCGTTGGCCGCCCTGGCCTTCCTGTTCGCGGTCTTCAAGGCCCGCCCCGGCCCGTTCTACATCCTCGACGAGGTGGACGCGGCGCTCGACGATTCCAACCTCCACCGCTTCCTGCGTCTGGTGGACGAGTTCCGGGGCGGCGCCCAGCTGATCGTGGTCACCCACCAGCAGGCCACGGTGCGGGCGGCCGACGTCCTGTACGGGGTGACGATGGCGCCGGGCGGTTCCTCCCAGGCGCTCGTCAAGCGGATGGACGAGGCCGGCCTGCCGGTGTGATCCCGGGGCCGACCCGACGCGGTAAGCGTCCGAGTGCAGGGGTAGACTTGCCGAGATCATGAATCTCGTTGCGGGCCGTCCGGCCGCCCCGGCTGTTTGTTGCATATGAGTCCCGTCGGATGGGTCCTTTCGGCGGTTGCCGCGGTTGTCGTCGTGTCGTTGATAGTTTGGATGGTGCGGTCCCGCGCCGCCGGATCCGGCGCCCTCCCTACCCGCGGACGGGGCGAACGCCTCGACGACTCCTCCCGGCAGCCGGGTGTCCGGCAGCTGGGCATGCGCATGCAGGCCTTGCTGTCCAGGCCGGGAATGTCGGAGGAGGTCTGGCAGGAGCTGGAGGAGGAGCTGATCGCCGCGGATATGGGGGTGGAAGCCGCCGGTCTGGTGGTGGAGGCCGTCCGCAGGACCGATCCGCCCGGCGCCGACGAGGCCAAGGAAGTGATCCGGGCTGAGCTGAACCGCATCCTGTCCGGGGTGGACCGCCGGCTCCGTCTGGACGGCGATCCTTCCATCCTGGTGGTGGTAGGGGTCAACGGGGCGGGAAAGACCACCACCGTGGCCAAGCTGGCCGCCCGCCTGAACGAATCCGGGCATCGTCCGATCATCGGCGCCGCCGACACCTACCGCCCCGCCGCCGACACCCAGCTGATGACCTGGGCCGAACGGGTGGGGGTGCAGGTCGTTCGCGGCCGGTCCGGGGGCGACCCGGCCGCGGTGGCCTACGACGCTCTCCAGGCGGGCCGGGCCCGCGGGGCCGGTGCGGTGATCGTCGATACCGCCGGACGGTTCCAGACCAGGCACAACCTGATGGAGGAGCTGTCCAAGATCATCCGGGTGCTGGGCAGGGACGGCGACCGGGTATCGGAGGTGCTGCTGGTGATGGACGCCGCCACCGGGCAGAACGGGCTCGCCCAGGCCCGGCGGTTCGTCGAGGTGGGGGTGACCGGAATCGTGCTCGCCAAGATGGACGGGACGGCCAAAGGGGGTGTGGCGCTGGCCGTCGAGCGGGAGCTGTCCTTGCCGGTCAAGTTCATAGGGGTGGGGGAAGGGGTGGAGGACCTTATACCCTTCGACGGCCCCGTGTTCGTGGATGCGCTGCTTTCCCCCGCATGAATGATTCCGCATGAGTGATCCCGCATGAACCTCGACGAACCCGCCCTCGGTCTCGCCGGTGAAGCCCGCCGGGCCGCTCTGGGCGCCTACGCCCCGTACTCCAACTTCCGGGTGGGGGCGGTGGTGGTCGCGTCCGGCGGCGGGCATTACCCCGGATCCAACGTCGAGAACGCCGCCTACGGTTCGGCTATCTGCGCCGAAGCCAACGCCATATCGACCGCCGTTGCCCGAGGGGTGCGCAAGATCGAGGGGGTGGCGGTGGCGTGCATAGATGCTGAAGACGCGGACGGCGCCTACCCGTGCGGGAACTGCCGCCAGCTCATGAACGAGTTCGGGGTGGAGTGGGTGATCGTCACCGCCGGAGAAGGCGCGGAGGTGCGCCGCCACTCTTTCGAGGAGCTCCACCCCCACGGCTTCACCCTCTAGGTTCGATGTCCTGGCCGTTGACGCCGCCCGTCAAGCCGATGAAGGCGAGGACGCGGAAGAATCCCCCCTCGGAAGAGGGCTGGATGTACGAACCCAAGTGGGACGGTTTCCGGATGATCGCCTACGGCGGGGAGGAGGTGCGCCTCGACTCCCGCTCCGGCAAGAGCCTGCTGCGTTACTTCCCGGAGCTGCGGCCCGCCCTCGACCGGCTGCCTCCGGGGACGGTGGTGGATGGGGAGGTGCTGGTGGTGATGGGGGACGTCACCCAATTCGACGCCTTGCAGCTGCGCATCCACCCGGCCCAGTCGCGGATCGAGCGGCTGGCCGGGGAGATACCCGCCCTGCTGGTGGCTTTCGATCTGCTGGCCGAGCGGGGGGAGAGCCTGGTCGACGACCCCTATGCCACCCGCCGGGCCCGCCTCGAGGGGCTGTACGAAGGTTTGGGGGAGGGTTGGCATCTGACCCCGGTCACCGGGGATTTCGATGCGGCGGCCCGCTGGTTCCACGAGTACGAGGCGGCCGGATGCGACGGCATCATCTGTAAGCGGGCGGACGGCCCCTACCGTCAGGACAAGCGGGATTGGGTCAAGTGGAAGCACCGCCGGGAGGTCGACTGCGTGATAGGCGGCTACCGGGTACACAAGCAAGGCGATCGGATCGGTTCCATCCTGCTGGGCCTCTACAACCGGGAGGGGGAGCTGCACTTCATCGGGCATTGCTCCGGGTTCTCCGACGCGGAACGGGTCGAGATGCTGGATCTGCTCGGCCGGATGCGCACCGACGAGAGCTTCGGCGGCGGGGAGAGTACCAGAGCCCCCGGAGCGCAGAGCCGATGGTCGACCGAGCGGACCCTGGAATGGACGCCGATCAGGCCGGAAGTGGTGGTCGAGGTGAGCTACGACCAGCTGCAGGGGGGCCGTTTCCGCCATGCCACCCGGTTCGAGCGCTGGCGGCCCGACAAACCGCCCGAGGAATGCACCATGGACCAGCTGGTCCGGCCCGCAGGCGCCGGCTTCTCCGGGGTGGTCGGTTGAGCGGGGAGGGGCGGACCGTCCTTCCCCTCACCATATCGGGAATCCGCCGCGAGACCGCTGACGCGGTGACCGTAGTCTTCCACGATCCCGGCGGCAGGGTCGGCGGGTCGGCGGGCCGCTACGTGATCGTCAGGGTGGTCATCGACGGGGAGGAACACCGCCGGGTGTTCTCGCTGAGCTCCACCCCCGAGCTGGGCCAGGCACCCTCTATAACCGTGAAGCGGCTGCCCGGCGGCAGGGTGTCCACCCACTTCGTGGAGCAGGCGGGGGCGGGCGATTCGATCGGGGTGGAGCCGCCCGAAGGTGCCTTCGAGGTGGGGATCGACCCCACCAACCGCCGCACCTACTTCGCTTTCGCCGCCGGGAGCGGGATCGTTCCGGTCATGAGCATCCTGCGGGGGGTGCTGGCCCTGGAACCCCGCTCGGCGGTGCGCCTCGCCTACGGCAACCGGCGGCCCGAAGACGTCATCTTCGCCGCCGAGCTGGAGGAATTGCAGGCCGCCCACCCGGACCGCCTGGCTGTTGCCCATGTGATGAGCGGTCAGGGGAACAGGATCGACCGCAGGTTCGTGGACCGTTTCCTGGCAACCCACCCTCCTGCCGCCGCTGACGTGTGGTATCTGCTTTGCGGGCCTCCGGGCATGAACCGGGTGGTCGAAGCCCGCCTGCGGACCCTGGGGGTGATGGACGACCGTCTCCTGGTCGAGCGCTACGTGCCTCCCGGCCGGGAGGAGGCCCCGGTCCCCTATGACGGGGCGCTGCTGCGCATGGAAGGCCACGGTTCCTCGAGCCGTGTGGCCGCCGGGGAGGTGTTGCTGGATGCTCTGGACCGGATGGCTGCGCCGGTTTTCTACGCTTGCCGGTCGGGGGTGTGCGGCACCTGCCGGGCCCGGCTGGGGTCGGGGCGGGTGGATCCGGGCGTCCCGTTCGCCCTCACCGAGGAGGAGCAGGACTCGGGAATGATCCTCACCTGCGTGGCCCGCCCGCTCAGCGCCGAGGTGGTGCTGCGCCCACCGGACTGACACCCCCTGCCGCCGCCCGGTACGTCTTCCGCCGCCCCGCCGTCCGTCTGGTTTACTGCCAGTTTTCCTCGACCATCTTGGAGGGCTGCACACGGGGCGGTTCTCCCGGCATCTTGGGATAGTTGGGCGGCCACGGTGCGTCGCCTTCGCCGGCGGCCTCGTCCCGGGCCGCCCATTCCAGCAGCCGGTCGATCCGCCCCGGTGCGTCGTCGATTCCGGCGGTCAGATCGCCCGCCGCCCGATAGCGCTCCCCGAAGCGGTCCATGGGGAAGTCCTCGATCTCTACATCGGGCAGCTCGCCCCAGGTGACGGGGGCCGACACGTATCCGGTGGGCCGCACTCCGTAGGCCGATGACACGGTCTTGTCGCGGGCGTTCTGGTTGTAGTCGACGAAGATGCCCCGGCGTTCCTCCTTCCACCATTTGGTGGTGATCAGGTTGGGGCGGCGCCGTTCCAGCTCCCGTCCGAAGGCCAGCACCGCCCGGCGGGTCTGGAAGAAGTCCCACAGCGGTTCGATCCGTATGTACACGTGGACGCCGCGGCTGCCGGAGGTCTTGGGCCATCCCACCAGGCCCAGCTCGTCCAGCAGGTCTTTGCTGTGCATCACTGCTGTTTTGACGTCGGTGAAGGTGTATCCGGGGGTCGGGTCGAAGTCGAGGCGCAGCTCGTCGGGGTGGTCCGGGTTCTCGGTGCGGACGGGCCAGGGATGGAGGTCGAGGCAGCCGAGCTGGACCAGGCGGAGTATGTCGGCCTCGGTGCGGGGGACGTTCATCCGTCCCGGGCGTTGGGAGGGGAATCGGATCATGGCGGTCTCGAACGGAGTTTTGGCTGGCGCCCTCTTGTGGTAGATAGGCGGCTGGTCGACGTTCTTCATGTACCGTTTCATCATGGTGGGCCGTCCGTACACGCCCCGCAGGCAACCCTCGGCCACGGTCACGAAATGATGGGCGACGTCGAGTTTGGTCCATCCCTGCTGTGGGAACACGACCCGATCGGGGGAGGTGAGGCGCACCGTTTCGCCTCCGACTTCGACGGCGGCGGTTGTGGATCCCATGTTCCAACGCTACCGGATTCGTTTGCTGCGTCGGTCGCATAAGGGGCGGGCTTTAAACGAGCCCACCGTCAACAGCCCCATCATCTACCAACGACCCATCATAGAAAACTACCCCGAACCGACCGATTCTCTGCGATACTCTTCCATGGGAAGTGCCTCCTCCATCCTGGGGCCGAAGCCGCTTCTACTATGGCTATCACCCCAGGTCAAAGTGGATTTCAGGCTTAGAGGGAGGGCGGTGAATGATAGGTGCCGGACTACGTACAGACATGTCGGGGCTTCGTCCGGCTGCTTTGACGGTCGTGATCATGATCTTGCTGTGGCTTCCCGCTGAGGTGGGTCCTGCCGGGGCAGCCTCGCCTTGCGACGACGTGACCGAGGGCAGCCTGCGGCTGGAGTGTGAAGCTTTGTGGGAGTTCTACACCGGACTGGACGATCCCGGGGACTTGGACGAGGACGACTCCGGAGCCTGGCCTACCAGACCGTTTCTCGAGTGGTACGGGTTGGAATTCGCCGATGATCAGTCGACGGTTAGAGGCTTGTGGTTGCAGAGCTCCGGTCTGGAAGGCCCGATCAGCCCCGCGCTGTCCCGGTTGACCAATCTGCAGTCGCTGAGCCTCGGCGATAACCGGTTGACAGGACCCATACCCCGAGCGATAGGCCGGCTCGCCGAGCTGAGGTACTTTGCCCTCAACGATAACCGGTTGTCAGGTTCCGTTCCCGCGGAGCTGGGTGCGCTTGCCAACCTCACGGTTCTGAGTCTAGGTTCTAACCAGCTGTCAGGTTCGATAACCAGTAGACTTGGCCGGCTTACCAACCTCAAGGGACTCTTCCTGCAAAGTAACCAGCTATCGGGCCCTTTACCTGTTGAGCTGGGTATGCTCACTGGTCTTGAACATCTGATCCTTCATTCCAATCGGTTGTCGGGTTCTTTGCCTGTTGAGCTCGCTCAGCTCACCAACCTCTTGTCCCTGGACCTGAGTTGGAACCGGATGAAGGGCCGCGTCCCGCGAGAGCTGGATGAGATAATCGACAACGTCGAGTTTCTAAACCTCACCCAGAATGAGCTGACAGGCGATGTCCTCTATAAATATAGCCCGCCGGAGCCGACCACTGTCCCGTCGGCCCTTGAGATATTCTCGTCGGATCCCTTGGGGCTTATCGCCAAAGCTGATGTATACCGGCAACATAGCGTCGGATCCGAGGTATGGGAAGTGTGGCTGTGCGATGATCCGATAGGGGATCTGCCGGTGGAACCCAATCAGATGACAGCCCTGCTCAATCGGGAGATCACGCCTTATTTCAGATGGCTCTCCAACAACCGGTACCGTCCGATCTTCGAGTACGCCGGTACTGTCGAGGGCGACAGCCAGGCGGCTTGTGAACGGGCGGCCCAGGCGGTGCGGTCGTCCGGGGCGCCGATGATAGTGATCGACGACTCCGGCCGAGCTGGAGGGTATGCGGCGGGCGGACGCACCGTCGTGGTGGGCGGCACGTCGGTCGTAACGGCCCCTGGTTGGCCGCGGCCGTTGCTTGCTGTCGTTGCCCATTTGATAGGTCATCATCTGGGTTTCCCCCGTTCGTACGGCGGAAACATACGTTGGAGGAACGGCAGTGTGTATGAAGGGGACAACCCCATGGATCTGATGAGCGGTACTCTCAGGGTCGATCTGACCACGTCGACCATCGCTGTGAACCGCTACGCGGCTGGCTGGATCGACCCTGCCAGCGTGAGAATCCATGAAGCCGGGGCCACTATGGACTACGAGCTGCGTCCACCCGGTACGGGCGGTGTACAGATGATCGTTCTCCCGGGTAGACGACAGGGTAATTTCACCATGTTGGGGGCGCGTTCGGCGGTCGGATATGACACCGCTCTGCCCAGACAAGGAGTGGAGGTATACCGCATCACTCAGAGTGCTGGGGCCTGTAGTAATCCTTCGGACGGGGTTTGCTGGGGAACCAGCCGGCGTACCCAGCCCTTCCCACCCGCTGAGGCCGGGGCCGGATACGGTGAGGACCTCTATAGCCGCGGCAAGTCTCGTCTGGTCGACCATGTTTTCTTCGCAGGCGATATTTTCGAGGTCGGCAAGGTCACTGTCGAGGTTTTGGAGCGGGTCGGCAACAACTATATGGTCCGGGTGGTCGACGAATCCGAGCCCGAACCTGCCTTTGAGGGGAGGTTCTCCGATGATGACGGGAACGGGCACGAAGCGAATATCGAGGCGATCGCCGGGTTGGGGGTCACGTTGGGTTGCAACCCGCCGACCAACGACCGGTACTGCCCTTCGAGGTTGGTGACACGAGCCCAGATGATGGCCTTCTTGGCCAGGGCGCTCGGCGAGTCCCAGAGCGATAGTACGGGCAGCCGTTTCTCCGATGTGGCGGACGATGCCTGGTATCGGGGCTTTGTCGAACGGTTGGCCGATCTCGGCGTTGTCGAAGCATATGAGGATGGGACATTCCGGCCCGAGGAACCGCTCACCCGCCTGGACATGGCTGTGTTCCTGACCCGGGCTTTCTCGGGCATCACGGCGGTGGGTTCTCCGGCCGGGGTCTTCAGCGACATACCGGCGGATGCGGAACATGCAAGGGATGTCGAAGGCATCCTGGCGGCCGGGGTCACCAGGGGATGCTCGGCCGACCCGTTGCGATATTGTCCCGATGCTCCGGTTCCCCGAGACCAGATGGCCTCCTTCCTGGGCCGGGCGTTACAAGCCCAGCAGGCCGCCGATCCGTCGAGCTAGCGCCGGTAGGTCTGGGAGAATCCTCATGGTCGCCCTTCGATGTAGTCGAAGACGGCTGTGCGGGTCTGGGTGTGGGTGGGGAGTCCATGACAAGCCGGCCCGGTTTCGGCGGAGGATGCCGATCGGTATCCTGCCTGTTCTGTGATCATCTGGTCTGACTGTTGACCGCCGCGGTAGCGCCCGTTGCGGAGGCCGCGCCCGTAGAGCGCCGCCGCTACGACCTCGACGCTCTGCGGGGTTTCGCCATGCTGCTGGGGATCGGGCTGCACGCCTCCCTGTCGTTCTTCCCGGCGCCTTGGTGGGTGCAGGACCGCACCGCCGGACTGGAAGGCCCCTACGACGAGTTCCTATGGGCGGTGCACGGCTTCCGCATGCCGGTGTTCTTCCTGATGAGCGGGTTCTTCACAGCCATGCTTTGGCGCCGCCGCGGCCTGGGTCCGCTGCTGTCGCACCGCCTCCGCCGGGTGGCCCTGCCGCTGGCGCTCGGCTTGGCGACCATCGTTCCGCTGACCAATTGGGTGGGCGGCGTGGCCGTCGAATCCGGGGCGAGGGCGGCGGCGGCGCAGGGGGACATCTTCACCGCGGTGTTCTCCGGTGACGTTGCGGGGGTGGAGGGTCTGCTGGACCGGGGTTTCGACGCCGACATGCGGACCGAGCCGGGTGGTTGGACGCTCCTGCACGCCGCGGCTTTCACCGGCGACCCCGGGATGGTGGAGCTGCTGCTGTCCCGGGGCGCCGAGCCGGCCCCGGTCGCCTCCGCTTCGGAGGGTGAGACCCCGTTGGGGGTGGCCTTCCACTTCGGCCATGAGGAAGCGGCCGGCCTGCTGGTCGAATACGGCGGCGGCGAGGGGCCTCCCGCCGGGGTGGAGTGGTCGGACATCCCCGGTTGGGCGGCGGGCGCCTGGGAAAACGGGGAGGAAGGAGAGAAAGGGGAGGGCGATTCCACTACCGGGCTCGACCTCTCCGAAGCGGTGGACAGCTTCCACCATCTCTGGTTCCTGTATTTCCTCCTGTGGCTGGTGGCGGGGTTCGCCGCCGCGGCGTGGATAGTGGACCGCCGTGGCGCGGGCCGGGCGGGCGGCGGCGGAGCGGAATGGCCCCGGTGGGTGATGTGGCTGATGATCCCTTTGACCCTCCTCCCTCAGATGTACATGGGCGGCGGCGGCGCCTTTCCCGTCTTCGGGCCGGACACCTACGACGGCTTCCTGCCCCTGATCGAAAGCCCCCACCTGCTGCTCTACTACGCCGCCTTCTTCTCGTTCGGCGCCATGATGTACGGGCGCACAGGCCGCAGCGGACATCTCCTGGCGGACACGGTCGGGCGGCGGTGGTGGCTGATCCTGCCGGTCTCGATCCTCATAGTGCTCCCCTTTGGGTTGGGGTTCACCTTCGAGCCGGAGATGTTCTCCTGGCCGATAGCGTCGGCGCTGCAGGTGCTCTACGCATGGGGGATGTGCTTCGGCCTGATCGGGTTGTTCCGGGCGCTGCTGCCGCGGGAACGCCGGGGCGTCCGCTACCTGTCCGACTCCTCCTACTGGCTGTACCTGGCCCATCTCCCTCTGGTGGTCGCCGCCCAGATGCTCGTGCGCGACTGGCCGATCCCGTCGGGGGTCAAGTTCCTGGGCGTATCGGCGGCGGTGACCCTGCTCCTGCTGGCGAGCTACCAGCTGTTCATCCGTTACACCCCCATCGGCGCGCTGCTCAACGGGAAGAAGACCCGTCCGCCCCGCCGGCCCCCGAATCCGGACGCTCACGCCACGGGCTGAGCAAACCGTGCAATCCGGCCCGTTCGATCAGCTCCGCCGACCGCGCCCGCGCCTCGGCGATGACCTCTCCCTCGTCGACCTTCGTGGAGGCGCCGTTCTCGTAGATCACCTCCCCGCCCACGATCGTCATCGTGACATCCGAGCCCCGGGCGGCGTACACGAGGGTCGAAACCAGTCTGTTCAGAGGCTGTAGATGGACCCGGTTCAGATCGATCACCGCCAGATCGGCGAGCTTGCCCGGCGCGATCACACCGGCGTCGATGCCCAGATATTTGGCCCCCTCCCGCGTCGCCAGACACAAGGCCTCCTCGGCGTGCGAAGCGGTAGGGTCGAGGGTGGTCAGCCGTTGGACGAACACCGACTGCTTCATCTGCTCGAACATGTCCTGGCGATGGTCGCAGGCCGACCCGTCCGTGCCGAGCGAGACGACCGCCCCCGCCGCCCGGAGGTCGCGCAGACGGATGGCGCCGTCCGCCAAGTAGCAGTTCGAGGTGGGGCAGTGGGCGACCCCGGCGCCGGCCTCGCCGATGTAGGCCACCTCGTTGTCGTCGAGCCACACTCCGTGGGCGAGCGCCGCCCTCTCGTCGAGCAGCCCGGCGCGATGCATCCACTCCACGGGGCGCTCGCCGTAGCACGATACGTAGGCGGCGGGGTCGGTCTGGGGCGCCGAGCAGTGGATGTGCCAACCGACGTCCAGCTCGTGCGCCAGCGCCACCGAATCGCAGATCAGCTCCCGTTCGATGAAGTTCCCGTCCGGGGACGGCCAAACCGACACCCGCCGGCCCGCGGTTGCTTCTACGGCGGCCCGCGTGATCTCCAGCTCCTCCTCCGGCGTCAACGCGAACAGGTAATCAGGAATGTCGTAGTGCCTGGTGACCTCGGCGGGGCGGCCGTAGATGCCGCGCGCCGTCACCCCCCGCAGGCCCACCTCCTCGATCGTCCGGGCGACCCCGACGGTGGTTTCCAGGTCCACCGGGGCGTAGTGATCGTCGAGCACGGCCGTGGTGCCGGCGCGGGCGGCTTCCAGGGCCGTCAACCTGACACCGGCCCAGGCTTCCCGGGTGCTGATCGCCTGTGCGTAGGGCCACATGAACTCGCTCAACCACGGATACAGCGACATGCCTTCGCCGAGGCCGCGTCCCAGGCTCTGGAACATATGGGTATGGGCGTCGACGAAGCCCGGGATGACCGCTTTTCCGGTGCAGTCGACCACCCTCGCCGCTCGGTAGTGATCGAGATCCTCCGGCGCGCCCACCGCCGCGATCCGATTTCCGCTGACGGCCACCGCCCCCGGTTCCAACACTCGGCGTTCGTCGTCGACGGTGACGACCGATCCATTGGTAAGCAATATATCACAATACTTTATTTCTTTGTTCATCGTTATCATCTCCTCATCTATGCCAGTTACCGGCCTATTGTCATTGGCCGCCGTCCGATCGGCAACTGTATTATTCGAGGTACCGAGTCCTCAGATCGGTGGTGCCTGCCGATCGGACACGGGCAGGTCGATCGGACACGGGCTGGCCAATCGGACACTGGCGATTTTCCGCCGCCCCGGGGCATAGTCTGGTTATGTAGTCTTATATCCGATACAGAGATAGAGGTCCCTAGAGATAGAGGTCCCTGACGTGATGAATGTCTCAGCGCCCCGCATCGGTTCGACCGGATGGGTGCGGCGCGGCCTTTGGGCGGCGGTCCTGGCCGGGGCGGCCGTACTGGCGGCGGCGGGGGCGGCCGCCGCGCAAGGGGGCTTCGACGACGCCGGCGGGGTTTACGAGCCGGTTGTCGATGCCTTGGCCGCCGAGGGGATACTGGAGGGCACCGAATGCGGCGAAGGCCGCTTCTGTCCTGATGAACCGTTGCGCCGATGGACGGCGGCGGTGTGGATCATCCGGGCCGAGGACGAGAACCCGTCGAGGGCGCCGACGCGTTTCGCCGATGTGGATGCTGATGCGTGGTGGGCCTCGTATGTGGAGCGCTTGGCCGAGCTGGGCGTCAGCGGTGGGTGCGCCGCCGATCCGCTCCGGTATTGCCCTGACGATCCCATGACCCGGGGGCAGACGGCGGCTTTCATGGCCCGCGCCCTCGGCCTCGAGGCCGGGCAGCCGGCCGGGTTCGCCGACACCGCCGGCCACCGCCATGCCCGGAGCATCGATGCCCTGGTGTCCGCCGGCGCTACCGCGGGGTGCGCCGCCGATCCGCTCCGGTATTGCCCCGACGATCCCATGACCCGGGGGCAGGCGGCGGTGTTCCTGGCCCGGATCCTCGATTTGTTCCCCCTGCCCGAGGAGAGATCCACCGCCGTCGCGGTCGGCGGGTCGCATTCGTGCGCGATGCGCACCGGGGGAGAGGTGATTTGTTGGGGGGACAACCGGGCGGGTCAGTCGAGCCCCCCGACCGGCAAGTTCACCGCGGTCGACGCGGGCGAGTCCCATTCGTGCGGGATACGATCCGACGAAAGCGTGGTCTGTTGGGGAGCAGACGACCACCGGCAGTCCGTAGCGCCGGACGGCAAGTTCACCGCCCTGGACGCCGGGGGGTTCCATTCGTGCGGGATACGGTCCGGGGGCGGGGCGGTCTGTTGGGGTGACAACGGGGTCGGACAGGCGGGCGCGCCGGCCAGCAATTTCAGCGCCGTGTCCGCCGGATGGGCCCATTCCTGCGGTTTGCTCCCCGCGGGCGGGGTGGTCTGTTGGGGTGACAACCGAGCGGGGCAGTCGGATGCGCCGTCCGGGAGGTTTACGGCGGTGGCCGCCGGGGGGTTCCATTCGTGCGGGATACGGTCCGGCGGCGCCGTGAGCTGCTGGGGCAACAACCGGATGGGGCAGTCAGATGCGCCGTCCGGGAGGTTTACGGCGGTGGTTGTCGGGGGGTTCCATTCGTGCGGGATACGCGTCGGCGGGTCGTTGGTCTGTTGGGGTGATGACGGGGCGGGGCAGTCGGATGCGCCGTCTGGGAGGTTCACGAACGTGTCCGCCCAGGGGTATCACTCGTGCGGAATCCGTTTCGACGGGGCGGTCGTCTGTTGGGGTGAAGGTCCGGCCGACCTGCCGGATGGAAACTTCACCGCGGTGCTCGCCGGGCGGGCTCATGCGTGCGGGATACGGGCCGATGGTTCGTTGGTCTGTTGGGGTGACAACAGGGCCGGTCAGTCTGATCCTCCTTCCGGCGGCTTCACATCCGCAGCCGCAGCCGGAGTCGGATCGCATTCGTGCGGGATACAGGCCGGCGGCGCCGTCGCATGCTGGGGAGACAACGGGGCGGGGCAGTCGGAAGCGCCGTCCGGGAGTTTTAGGGCGGTGTCGGCGGGTTCGAGTCATTCGTGCGGGGTGCGTTTTGATGGGGCTTTGGTTTGTTGGGGTGATGATGGGGATAGGCGGTTGGCGGCGCCGTCTGGGAGTTTTAGGGCGGTGTCGGCGGGTTCGAGTCATTCGTGCGGGGTGCGTTTTGATGGGGCTTTGGTTTGTTGGGGTGATGATGGGGATAGGCGGTTGGCGGCGCCGTCTGGGAGTTTTAGGGCGGTGTCGGCGGGTTCGAGTCATTCGTGCGGGGTGCGTTTTGATGGGGCTTTGGTTTGTTGGGGCGGCGACGAGGCGGGGCAGTCGACAGCGCCGTCCGGGAGTTTCACGGCGGTGTCAGCCGGGGAGTCGCATTCGTGCGGGATACGGGCCGGCGGCGCCGTGAGCTGCTGGGGCAACAACCGGTACGGGCAGCTGAACAGGCCGTCCGGGCCTTTCACCGCCGTAGACGTCGGCCATCGGTACTCGTGCGGGGCGCGGACCGACGGAACTCTGGTCTGCTGGGGCCGCGCGCCGGTGCTGCCGCCGCCGGGCGGGGTGGTGACGGTCGCTGACCGAGCAACGGAGGCTCCGACATGAAACACGAGATACGTACGGAGGCCGCGCCGCCGCCGGCAGGGCCCTATTCGCAGGGTCTCAGGGTCGGCGGTCTGGTGTTCACCGCGGGGCAGGGTCCGTTCGACCCGGTATCCGGCGAGGTGGTCGGCGAGACCATCGAGGAGCAGACTGAGGCGGTGCTCGACAACCTGAGCGCCATTCTGGAAGCGGCCGGCGGCGGCCTCGACCATGCCGTCAAGGCGACCGTGCATCTGAAGGACATGTCCCACTTCGCGGCTTTCAACCGGGTCTACGAACGGCGTTTCTCCGATCCCAAGCCGGTCCGCACCACTGTCGGCAGCGACCTGCCGGGTATCCTGGTCGAGATCGATCTGGTGGCCGAGATACCGTCCGGAGGGTAGGGGCTTCCATCCCCTCCGCACCTGCCGGAAACGGCTCAGCGGTTGTAGACCACCACGTTTCGGCCCAGCACCCGGCGGTCCCGCAAGCCTTCGATCGCGTCCGTCAGGCCCGCCAGATCGGTGCGGCCGGAGATGACCGTCTTCATACGGCCTTGGGCGGCCAGCGAAACGGCGGTCTCGAGATCCTCTTTCGAGCCGGCCGCCGAGGTGATGATGCGGAGCTCGTTCTTTATGAGCTCGCCCGGGTGGAAATCGTAGGGCTGGGCGGTGTATCCGATCTGCACGAAAGCCCCCGCCGGGGCCAGGCTTCGGAGTCCGGCCCGCATGGTTTCCCGGGTGCCCACCGTCTCGAAGAACACGTCCGGGCGGCGCCCCAGCAAATCGCACACCTGCTGGTCGAGGGTCGAGTAGTCCTCGGGGGTCCGGGCCGTCACACAGGCTCGGGCACCCAGGGACTCCGCCATGGCGAGCTTGGTGGGGTCGTCTCCAACCGCCGCCACGGTCGCGCCCGCCAGCCTCGCCGCCTGGATGAGCATCAGCCCCACCCCTCCGACCCCGTTGATCACCACCGGGCTGTCCAGGCCGATGCCGCTCAGGCGGACCGCGTGTACCGCGGTCATACCACTGCAGGCGAGCACCGCCCCCTCCTCTGGGGCCACGGCCGGCGGCAGGGGGACCAGGTTGGCCTCCGGCGCCAGCATGTATTCGCTGAAGCCGCCGTCCACGGTGAAGCCGATCATTCCCCCCGAACGCAGGCAGAGCCGGTCCCGCCCCGTTCGGCAGTAGCGGCACGAGCCGCAGTTGACCACGTTGTAGACCGCCGCCGCCATTCCCAGGAGCTCCGAGCGCCCGGAGGTCTCGCACACCATGCCCGCCGCCTCGTGCCCCAGCACCCGCGGGGTGCCTCGGGGGTCCATCAGGCCGTCGAGGAAGTGGAGCTCGGTGCCGCACACCCCGGCCGCGTCGACCCGGATCACCGCCCATCCGTCAGCGGCTTTCGGCACGGGCCGCTCCGCCGGTCGGATGGTGAGTTCCGAGGTCAGCTCGGCCACCTTCATCACCGCGGGCGCGGCGGCAGAGACGGGTTGACCGGTCGCTATCATCAGGGTTAATCGTATCGTCTAACTTGCATACCGTTGTACGTTTTCGTACGTCCACTGCGCGTTTTGTACGGCGGGGCAGAGTTCACGATCATCGGTCGCAACAGATTCTGGAGGTTGCTGAGTGGTTTCCGTAGAGGCCGCCGGTTTTCGGCAGGGCGCCGGCGCGGTGCTCCACCTCGACCGCATCACCCAGGTATTCGACAAGCGCGGAGATCCGCTGGTGGCCCTCTCTGACGTTTCGCTGAATGTCCGCCGGGGCGAGTTCATCAGCTTGGTGGGGCCTTCCGGCTGCGGCAAGTCCACCATGTTGAAGATCATCGCCGGGCTTCTGGCGCCCACCTCGGGAAGCGTATACCTCGGAGGGAGCCTCATCACCGAACCCCGCGCCGAGATCGGGTTCATGTTCCAGACCTCCACCCTCTTCCCCTGGCGCAGCGTCACCCGGAACATCACCCTGCCCCTCGAGATCGCCGGAGCGTCCCGGGACTGGAACGAGCGGGTGGCCGACGTCATCGACCTGGTTCAGCTCAACGGATTCGAGCACCACTATCCCCGTGAGCTTTCGGGCGGGATGCAGCAGAGAGTGGCGCTCTCCCGGCTGTTGGTCTCCGACCCGAGCCTCATGCTGCTCGACGAACCCTTCGGCGCGCTCGACGAGTTCACCAGGGAGCATCTGAACACCGAGCTGGCCCGGATCGTCGAGCGCACCAACAAGACCACCATGTTCGTCACCCACAATATCCCCGAGGCGGTGTTCCTCTCGGATCGGGTGGCGGTGATGGGAAGCGCGCCGGGCCGGATACTCGAGGTGATGGATGTGGATCTGCCCAGGCCGCGAGTTCCCGCCTCCCGGCTGCGCCCGGAATATGCGGAGATCGTCTACCGGATCCGCGAGATCCTGGGCTTACATTAGGATCGAAGAAGGAGACCCTGATGACCGCCAACCGCATGTTGGACACCTCTTCGACCGAGCTGGAAAGGCCTCCTAGACGGCCTTTGGGCGCCTTCAGCGTCCGCAAGTTGTCGGAGCAGATATTGCTCACCGGCTTGGTGGTCCTGGCGTTCTGCCTCATATGGGAGGGGCTGAGCATGCTGGATCCTTTTTTCTGGCCCGAGATCATTCTGTCCAGACCCACCGAGATATTCCCCGCCTTCTTCGAGGCGCTGACCACCGGGTTCGTGTGGCGGCACTTCTGGGTTACCTTCCAAGAGACTTTCATCGGGTTCGTGCTCGGCGCCGGCGGGGGTTTCCTCCTCGGGATGGGAGTCTCCATGTCTCCCATCTTCCGCAAGGCCTTCTACCCGCTGATCGTGCTCTTTCAGTCCACCCCCCGGGTGGCCCTGGCCCCTATCTTCATCTCCTGGTTCGGATTCGGGATGTCCTCCAAGGTGGCGCTGTCAGCCACTATCTGTTTCTTCCCGGTGCTGGTCAACACCATCACCGGGCTGACCATGATCGAGGAGAACGCCGGTCTGCTCATGAAGTCGCTCCGGGCGAGCCGCTGGCAGACCTTCCGCCACCTCCGTCTCCCCAGCTCGGTGCCCACCATCTTCGCCGGTCTGAAGGCGGCCCTGACGTTCGCCCTAATCGGCGCCATCGTCGGCGAGCTGACCGCCACCAACGAGGGCGCCGGCCACCTGATCGAGACGGCCGCATTCCAGTTCCGCATGGACGACGTGTTCGCCTACCTGATGATGCTGGCGTTCATCGGGCTGGCGCTCTTCCTGCTGGCCGGGTGGATGGAGCGAAGACTGATCTTCTGGCACGTCGATGTCGATCAGCCGATATGAGTAAGATTGCCGCGTGTGCGGCGCCCAACTGACAAGGAGGAGGAAAAGATGAATTCAACCAAGCGCTCTACCAGGCCGCGGTTTGTGTTCCTGGCGGTGGCCGTGTGCCTGGCGGTCTTCGCCGCGGCATGCGCGGACGACGAAGCTGAGCTTCGCGACGTAGACCTTGCGCTTTCGACGACCAGCGGCTTCGGTTACGGGTACTGGATCGCCCTGGATCAAGGTTTCTATGCGGACGAAGGCCTCAACGTGACCCTGCAGGGCACGGGCGGATCGTCCGACGTGGCCCAGATCCTGGCGGCCAACAACGCCGCGGCGGGCATGGGTGTGCCGGGGGCGATGCTCCCCGCCATCGAGGCCGGCGCCGGTCTGTACCCGTTCTTCACCTACGCATACGGCGAGGTCTTCGACGTGGTGGTTCCTGCGGGTTCTCCCATCGGCAACATCGCCGGTCTGGCCGGCCTGACGATCGGGATATCCGAGCTGGCCGGCGGTGAGGTTCCCCTCGTGCGGGCGTTGCTGGTCGAGGCCGGGCTGAACCCGGACTCCGATGTGGAGATAATCGAGGTCGGGGCCGACGCCCCCAGCGTCAAGGCGGCTTTGGACAACGACCGCATCCAGGCTTATTCGTCAGCCAAGTCGGATATCGCGTCGATGAACGCCACCGGTCTCGAGACGGTGTCGATAACCCCCGCCTCGTTGGACACCCTCCCCGCGGAAGGCCTTCTGGCCACCGAGGACACGAGGAACGACGACGATCTCCTGATCGGCCTGGGGCGGGCCACCGCCAAGGGACAGCTCTTGGCCTATGTGAGCCAGGACGCCGCGGTGTGCATCTTGAAGGAGCACATCCCCGAAGAGTTCACCGACGAGCAAGCCGGACGCGAAGGATTGGCGGCCGTCATCGAGATCACCACCGCCCCGCAGCCGGCCGGCGATTACGTGTTCGGTTTCCTGGACGCGGCAGGGTGGAACACCTACGTGAACATCTTCATCCAGGGCGGCGTGCTCAGCCAGCAGATCGACATGGGCCAGTACGTGATCGACGACCTCCTCGACGAGATCAACGATTTCGACCAGCAGGAGATCATCGATCTGGCCAACAGCCTGCCCACCGACTGCTGAGTTGGTCCATGACCTGATCCTCACCAACGGATCTTTCGTCACCGACGGCGGCCCTCCTATAGGAGCGGCCGCCGTCGTTTATGGGCGTATCCGAGCGCTGGGCGGCGGCTTGGCCGATGTCGAGGGGGCCGTCTCCCGCCGAGCCGAGGTGGTGGATCTGGAGGGGGCGACCGTGTTCCCCGGCTTCGCGGACAGCCACGTCCACGTCCTCAA
This sequence comes from uncultured Acidimicrobiia bacterium, assembly GCA_958295745.1. Taxonomy (GTDB): domain Bacteria; phylum Actinomycetota; class Acidimicrobiia; order Spongiisociales; family Spongiisociaceae; genus CATQHD01. The sequence continues at coordinate 2,429,588 of OY282370.1, forward strand.
CTACGGCAGGTCCAGGATGGGGGTGCCCTGCTGGCCGTCCGACGTTTCGTCCGCGGCGGAGATCGCGGCCCGGGTGCGCGACGCCCATCTCCGGCTGCCTCCCGGCAAGTGGATCAAGGGCCGGGGCTACGACCCCGCCCGCCTGGCCGAAGGGAGGGCGCCCGCCGCCGCCGAGCTCGACTTGGACGGCGGGAGGTGCGTGGTGCTGGACAGCTTCGACTTCCACCGCCGGGTTGCCAACCACGCGGCGCTGGCCGCGGCGGGTATAGGCCCCGACACGCCCGACCCTCCGGACGGCGAGATAGTCCGGGACCGACGCGGGGTTCCCACCGGAGAGCTGCTGGACGGCGCCCGCAGCCTGCTGGACCCCGTGATCCAGCCCTGGTCGGAGGAGGAAGACGAGCGGGCCATCGACCTGGCCTCCGACTACTTCCTGTCGCTGGGGTTCACCTACGTGACCAACGCCGCGCCGCTCACCATGTCGCGCCCCGGCGAGGAGGTGGCGGCCTTCCTCAGGTCGAGCAGCCGCCGCGCCCTGCGGCTCCGGTTCACCTCGATGATCAGGGCCGAGCTGCTCAACGCCGCCGGGGACCTGGGCCTTCGTCCGGGGGTGGGCGGCCGCAACTTCCGGATCGGCGGCGCCAAGATGTTCGTGGACGGGGCTTTCGGGCCGCGCAGCGCCTGCATGTCCGCCCCCTACTCGGACACGGGGTCGTCGGGGTCCATGCAGATGGACGAAGGAGAGATGGAGGCGGTCATCCGCAAGGGCGCGGCCCTCGGCTGGCAGATGTGCGTCCACGCCATCGGCGACGCCGCGGTGGAGACGGCGGCGCGGCTGCTGGCGGCCCATCCGCCTGCCGGCTGCTCCGGGGCCCACCGGATTGAGCACTGTTGCCTCACCTCCGGCGCCGCTCTCCAATCGATACGCGAAGCAGGGATCGTTCCGGTGCCGCAGCTCGCCTTCCTGCGGTTCCGCGCCCCCGATTTCCTGGCCGCGCTGGGGGAGAGGCGGGTGGGGCGGCTGTACCCGCTGCGCAGCTGGATCGACGCCGGGCTGAAGCCGATCCACAGCTCCGACACCCCGGTGATACCCGACGCTTCCCCGATGGCGGCCGCCGCCACCGCCATAGGCCGGGTAGACGCAGATGGAAACGTGTGGGGGCCGGAGGAGGGCATCGGTTTCGACGAGGCTGTCGCCATGATGACCAGATGGCCCGCCGAAGCCGACGGGCAAGGCTCGGAGCGGGGCCGGATCGCCCCCGGCTACCTGGCTGACTTCACCGTCTTCCCCCGCGACCCGCGTCCGCTTCCGCCCGACGAGCTGGCGGAGACGACCCCCGTCATGACGATCGTCGGCGGCGAGACGGCCTGGCGGGCTGACTCCGCCTGAACACTCGGTTCACCTGCGGGCCCGCATCCAGGACACCGCCCGAAAATGCGACCCGTCGGTGAAGGTGCTCGACGAGAGAGTGGGTAATGTGTTGGCCGTCCATGTATTCGAAAGCGAAGCCAAGCCGGTGCAATGCAAGGGACGGCTTTTTCCGGCGGCAGGGATCCATGACACAGAAACTCAACCGCGAGGAGATCCGTGAGTTCTTCCACTCGGAGGGGGTGATCAGGTTCGACCTCGCCCCCTGCTCGGATTTCAAATACCCGGAGGACTTCGACCGTGAGAAGTTCGACGACTGGTTCCGCCGGGCCCGCCTCACAGGCAATTCATCGGTCGAGGAGATACTGGTCAACATCGATGCCGCTGTATGGATGGAGGACCGGCTGGTGTTCCGTAACGCGGGCGTGCTGTTCTTTGCCAAGAACGTTCGCCGGTTTCACAGGGAGGCGTTCATCACCTGCCTGCTGGGGAGGGGAACGGACAAGGTTCATATCCTGGACCGCAAAGACCTCGCCGGGGGGATCGTGTCGGATATCGAAGGAGCGATGGCCTTCATCGAGCGAAACACCCGCACCGCCTACCGGATCAACGGACTGGCGCGGGAGGACGTCCACGAATATCCGATGGACGCCCTGCGCGAGGCCATCGCCAACGCGGTCATGCATCGGGACTGGTTCTTCTACGGCGCCAACGTCTTCGTCGAGATATACAGCGACCGGATCGAGGTGAGCAGCCCGGGGAGTCTGCCCAAGGGCTTGATCCCGGCCGAGCTGGGAAGCAGGAGCATCCGGCGCAACGGCCTGATCGCGGATCTGCTCCACCGTATAGGGTTCGTCGAGCGGGCCGGCATCGGCATCCGGCGGATCAAGGACGGGGCAAAGGCGATCAGCTGCCCCGAGCCGGAGTTCGAGGCCGACAACTTCGTGACCGTTATCTTCCGCCCGGCGCCGGGCGTCCGACCAACTATGGAGGCTGCACCGCAGGACACCCCTCCGGCCGCCCCGGACACTCCGCAGAGCACCCCTACGGCGCCCGGGTCCCTTACCCATAGGCTGACTCGGTGGCTGACCAAGGCGCTTCACAAGTTGCCCTGACCGACCCGGGTTGCTCGCAGTCAACGCGGTGAGCAAGCGTCTCCGACCCCGGCGGGGTTCGCGGATGGTTTGTTCGGGGTAGGAGCGTTTCTATGAACCAGACCTTCCCGGACTTTCTGTGACCAGGTGTTCGGGGAATATGGGTAGGGAGGTGATCAGGCCGGGGCGTCCTAGGGCCTGTTCTATGGCCGAGGCTATGGCGGCGGCTACGCCGGGGACGCCGCCCTCTCCGGCGCCTTTCAGGCCTAGGGGGTTGGTGTCGGTGGGGGCGGCCTCGCCGATCATCGTTCTCATCTCGGGGGTTTCGGCGAGGGTGGGGAGCAGGTAGTCCATGAACGAGGCGCACAGGGGGTTGCCGTCCTCGTCGTAGGCGAACTGCTCGTACAGGGCCCCGCCCACCGCTTGGACCGCTCCGCCTTCCATCTGGCCGGCCACCAGCATCGGGTTGACGGCCCGCCCCACGTCGTAGCTCAGCACCAGCCGCTCCACCGTTATTTCCCCCGTCTCCGGGTCCACCCGCACCACCGCCAGGTGGGCCCCGCACGGGTACACCACCGGCCCCGCGTCGAACACCGCTTGGGCGGCCAGCCCCGGACGGGTCCGCCCGTACTTGCGGGCTGTGGTCGGATGGAGCAGGGCGGCGGCCTCGAAGATCGACATGCTGAAGGAGGGCGACCCTTTCACGCTCACCGAGCCGGCGCGGTATTCCAGATCCTCGGGGGCCGCCTCGAACTCCGCCGCCGCCACCTGTTCGACCAGCCTCACCACCTTGTCGGCGGCCATCATCACGGCGCTTCCGGCGGTTACGGTGGAGCGGCTGGCGTAGCTCCCGATCCCGTAGGGGGTGCGGTCGGTGTCGAGCAGCTCCACCCGGATCTGCGAATGGTCCAGCTCCAGGCGGTCGGCCGCGATCTGGGCCAAGACCGTGCGGATGCCCTGGCCGACCGAGGAACATCCGGAACGGACCCGCACCAGGCCGTCCGGGTCCACCTCGATCGACCCGGTCTCCCACGGCCCCAGTCCGGACTTCTCCAGGAACACCGCCGCTCCGGCGCCCACCTTCTCACCCAGGGCCCGGCGCTTCTCCAAGGCCTCCCAGTCGAACGAACCGGCCAGTTTCTCGAGTACGGCCGGGAAGTCCCCGTCGCTGAAGACTATGGGCTGGCCGGTGGATGAAAGCGGACGGGAGTAGGGGATCCGGGAGGGGCGGATCAGGCTGCGACGGCGCACCTCGATGGGGTCCATGCCGATCTCCGCCGCGAACAGGTCCACCAGCCGCTCCCGCACGAAGCTGGACTCGAAGCGCCCCGGCGCCCGGTAGGTGCCGGCGGGGGTCTTGTTGGTCACCGCGCAGCGGGCCGTCCCCCGGTAGGCCTCCAGGTCGTAGGGGCCGGGGATCATCGAGAGGGTGAGGTCCGCCACACGGATGCTGTGGGTGCGCACGTAGGCGCCCATGTCCACCGAGCATTCCGTGACCATGGCGGCGATCCGTCCGTCCCGATATCCGGCTATGCGCGCCCGGTGCCGCTGATCGCGGGAGTGGTTAGCCGCCAGCAGGTGCTCGCGCCGGTCCTCGATCCAGACCGTCGAGCGCCTGAGGCGGCCGGCCGCCCACACAGCCAGCACGTCCTCCGGGTACAGCTCGCCCCGCACCCCGAACCCGCCGCCCACCGCCGTCTCCCGCATCCGCAGCCGGCTGGGGGGGATGCCCAGCAGCTCGGCGGTGGCGTTGAGGTTCCAGTGGGGCACCTTGGTGGCGCCGTGCACGATGAGGCGCCCGCCCGCCGCAGGGTCGTACTCCACCGCTATTCCCCTGTTTTCCATGGGGACGCCGCTGTGCCGCCCTATGGCCGGCGCCGCCTCCACCACCACCTCCGCTTCGGCGAAGGCCGTCTCCACGTCGCCGAACTCGGCCTCCAGGGTGGTGATCAGGTTCCCTTCCTCGAAGAGAACCCCGCGCCCGCCCTCTCCCGCCTCTGCCTGATCCCCCAACACCGCCGGAAGAGGGTCTATATCGGCGAACACCAGCTCGGCGGCGTCCTCGGCCGTGTAGCGGTCCTCGGCCACCACCACCGCTAGGGGCTCGCCCGTATACCGGACCTTCTCCACGGCCAGGATCGGCTGCAGGTAGGGGAGGACGGTCTCGTCGAAGGAGACCCGGGGCGGGATCCTCGGTACGCGGCCCAGATCCTCGGCTAGGTGGCGGGCGGTGAACACCGCCTCCACTCCGGGCAGGGCCTCGGCTAGGGCGGTGTCTATCCCGAGGATGGTTCCGTGGGCGATCGGGGAGCGCACCAAAGCCATGGTGAGCTGTCCGGGAAGGTGGAGGTCGGCGATGTAGCGGGCCTGTCCTGTGAGCAGAGGGGGGTCCTCGCTCCGCAGTACGGAAGCCCCGATGCCGCCCCGGGCGGCGGCCCGCTGGAATGTCGTCATGTAACCAAAATCCGGCCTTGGGTCGGCGCTCGGATAGTACACTCCGCCGCCGATGAAACCGGCCCGATTCGATTATCACCAGGTGCGCACCGCGGCGGAGGCGGTGTCCGTTCTCGCCCAGAGCGGCGGCGAGGCGAAGGTCCTGGCCGGGGGCCAGAGCCTGGTTCCCGCCATGAACTTCCGTTTGGCCCGCCCGGAGGTGCTGGTCGACATCAACCGGGTGGCCGAGCTGGACCGCCTCACCGACGAGGGCGAGATACTCCGGGTGGGGTCGATGGTGCGCCACGCCGCTTTCGAGCGGCCGGTGGATGACGGGCCGCTGGGCCGGCTGCTGAGCATGGCCGCCCGGCACGTGGGGCACCTTCCCATCCGTATCCGGGGCACCTTCGGGGGGAGCCTGGCCCACGCCGATCCGGCCGCCGAATGGTGTGTGATCGCCCGGCTGCTCGACGCCGAGATGGTGGCGGCCGGCCCGGGGGGCGACCGCCGGATTCCCGCTTCCGAGTTCTTCCATACCGTGTTCACCACCGCCCTAGAACCCGACGAGCTGCTCATAGAGGCCCGCCTTCCCAAACCGTCTCCCTCCGCCAAGGTGGGCTTCAAGCAGTTCAGCCGCCGGGCGGGTGACTTCGCACTGACCATGGCGGCCGCGGTCGTCGAGGTCCGCGGCGGGGAGATAGCGGAGGCCAGGATCGCCCTCGGGGGCGTGAGCGACCGGCCGGTGCGGGCACCCGGCGCCGAGGAAATGCTGCGGGGCCGCCCGTTGCCTCCGTCATCGTCCTCCTCCTCGTCCTCTTACACCGCCTTCGCCGACGCCGCCGAACATGCATCCGGGGAGGTGGAGACCATCGGGGACATACACGGCTCCGCCCGATACCGCCGGGACCTGATCCGGGTGCTCACCCGGCGGGCGCTCGAGCAGGCGGCGGCGCAGTGACCCCATGGGTCGGGCGGCCGATTCTGCGCTTCGAGGATCCCCCTCTCCTCACCGGTGAGGGGGCTTTTGTCGCCGACCTGACCCGGGGTTCCTCCTTCCTCCGCTTTGTCCGCAGCCCGGTTCCGCACGGGCGGATAGTCTCCATCGAGGCGCCCGGCGGTATCACCGTGTTCACCGCGGCCGACCTGGCCGGAGTGCGCCCCCTCCGCCCGTTGCTGCACCGGGCGGACTACCGGCCTGTCGAGCAGCCGATCCTGGCCGGGGACACGGTTCGTTTCGTGGGAGAGCCGATCGCGATGGTGGCGGCCCCCTCGCCGGAGGAAGCGGAAGACCACGCCGAGCAGGTGTTCGTGGACATCGAACCCATCGACCATGTGACGAGCGCCGCCGACGCCCTGCTGCCGGATGCCCCGCCCGTCCACCGCCATGTTTCCGACAACGTGGTGGTGGACGCCCGTTTCGACACCGGCGGGGTGGACGAAGCCTTCGACGCCGCCGAGGCGGTGGTCGAGTTCGACCTGCGGTCACGGCGCCAGAACGCCATGCCGCTGGAGGCGCGGGGCTCGGTCGCCTCCTACGACCGGCGGACCGGCCGGGTCACCCTGGCCGCCTCCGTACAGTCGCCGCACGTGGTGCGCACCGCGATAGCCGACCTCATCGGGATGCCGGAGTCGGATCTGCGGGTGGTGGTTCCCGACGTGGGGGGCGCCTTCGGTCAGAAGTTCTGTCTGGCGGTCGAAGACGCGGCGGCGGTATGGGCGGCTAGGCGGCTGCGCACCGCGGTCTCCTGGGTGGAGGACCGGCGGGAGAACCTCATGTCGTCCTTCCACAGCCGGGATCATCACTACCGCGTCAGGGGCGCCTTCGGCCCGGACGGGCGGCTTCTGGCCGTGGACGCCGACCTCCTATGCAACGTGGGGGCCTATTCCTGCTATCCCGTTACCTGCGGGGTGGAGCCCCTGATGGCCTTGGCGGAGCTGCCCGGCCCGTATGATTTCCGGAACTATCGGGTGCGCTCCCGGGGGGTGGTCACCAACACCTGCCCCATGGCCCCCTACCGGGGGGTTTCCCGCCCGGTCATCACCCTGGCCATGGAGCGCCTCATGGACAAGGGAGCGGCCCGCTTCGGCCTGGAACCGGACGAGGTGCGCCGCCGCAACCTGATCCGCAGCTTCCCCTACCGCTCCGCCGCCGGGCTCGTCTACGACGAAGGCTCCTATCTCGAATCCCTGGAGCGGACCGTCGAGGCGGTCGGCCTGGCGGATTTCCGGGAACGGCAGGACGCCGCCGCGGCCCGGGGGCGGTGCATAGGGGTGGGTTTTTCGGTCTTCTCCGAGCGCACCGGATACGGCACGGAAGCCTTCGCGGCCCGCAGTATGGACATCACCCCCGGATACGAGACGGTGGATCTCGCCATGGACCCTTCGGGCAACGTGGAGGCCCGGCTGGGCGCCTCCCCGCACGGCCAGGGGTTGGAGACCACCCTGGCCCAGCTGATAGGAGACGAGCTGGGGGTGGATCCCGCGACGGTGCGGATAGTCCACGGGGACACCGACCGCACCCCCTACGGCTGGGGGACCTTCGCCAGCCGCTCCCTGGTGATAGCCGGCGGCGCCGTCAAGCTGGCGTCCGGCCTGCTCCGGGAAAAGCTGGCCGGCATCGCCGCCGCCGAGATGGAGGCCGCTCCCGAGGACATCGTGATACGAGAGGGGCGGGCCTGCGTCTCGGGTACCGACGCCGGCATCGACCTCTCGGACCTGGCCCGGATCGCCTATCACGCCAGCCACCGCCTGGAGGCGGGTATGACCCCGGGGCTGGCGGCCCGGGCCACCTACGATCCGTCCGGCACTTTCTCGAACGCCTGCCATGCGGCGGTGGTGGAGGTGGACCTCGAGACCGGCGGGGTGGAGGTGAAGCGGTTCGTGGTGGTGGAGGACGCCGGGGTGTTGATCAACCCGATGATCGTGGACGGGCAGCTCCACGGCGGGGTTACCCAGGGGATCGCGCAGGCCCTGTACGAGGAGATCGTGTACGACGAGGGGGGCAACATCCTCACCACTTCGCTGCTGGACTTCCTCCCGCCCACCATGACCGAGATACCCGAGTTCGAGATACATCATCTGGAAACCGTCTCCGAAGCCACCATCACCGGCGCCAAGGGCCTCGGGGAAGGCGGCGCCATCGGGGCTCCGGCGGCCATAATCAACGCCGTCTCCGATGCGCTCAGGCCCTACGGGGTGGAGGTAGACGAGATGCCGGCCACCCCGGCCCGGCTTCGCAGCCTGTTACGGAAGCACGAGAGGAAGTACGCATGACCGAGCCGATCGATCTGACCCTCGACGTCAACGGCCGCTCCTACCAGGTGCGGGTGGAGCCCCGCCGCACCCTGGCCGACACCCTTCGCGACGACTGCGGCCTGACCGGGACCCACCTGGGATGCGAGCACGGGGTGTGCGGGGCATGCACCGTTCTGGCGGACGGCCTGCCGGTCCGGTCGTGCCTGATGTTCGCCGTCCAGTGCGAGGGTATGGAGCTGCGCACGGTGGAGGGCCTGGCCGAGGACGGCCGGCTGCACCCCATGCAGCAGGCCTTCTGGGAGAACCACGGGCTCCAATGCGGGTTCTGCACGCCGGGGTTCCTGATGCTGGCCGTGGGGTACCTCGAACAGCACCCCGACCCCGACGAAGAGGAGCTGCGGGCGGTGCTGTCCTCCAACCTGTGCCGATGCACCGGCTATCAGAACATCCTCAAGGCGGTCCGCCAGGCCGCCGCCGACATGAGGCGATGACCTACATAGGCGGTTCCGTCCACCGGATCGAAGACACGGCCCTTCTCAGAGGCGAAGCCCGGTTCGCCGCCGACCTCTCCTTTCCCGGGCAGCTGCACATGCGGGTGGTGCGCTCCCCGGTCGCCTGCGGGCGCCTGCTCGGCGTCGACGCCTCCGGGGCGGCCTCCCTGCCCGGGGTGGAGGCGGTGTGGACCTCCGCCGATGTTGCCGACGTTCCCCCCATCGATTTCCGCATGACCAGGACGCCGGGCCTGGAGCCCTACCGCCAGCCGATCCTGGCCGAGGGCATGGTGCGTTACGTCGGCGAGCCGGCGGCGGTGGTGATGGCCGACGACGCCTATACGGCCGAGGACGCCGCCGGGCTGGTCTTCCTGGACATAGAGGAGCTGGATCCGGTTCTCGATCCCGTCCGCGGCGGGGGGCGCGCCGTCGAGGCGGCGGTACTCGAGAAGGGTTACGGCGATGTGGAGGCGGCCTTCGAGGGGGCGGCCGAGGTGGTCGAGATGGAGCTGGCGGTGGGCCGCCACTCCGGAGTGCCCATGGAGACGAGGGGGGCGCTGGCCCGTTATGACCCGATGACCGCCGCCATCGAGATGTTCGGGGCCGCCAAGGTGCCCCATTACAACCGCTCCGCCATAGCGTCCATGCTGGGGATTCCGGCCGCCCGGGTGGTGCTGCGCGAGGGCTGCGTGGGGGGCGGTTTCGGGATAAGAGGGGAGCTGTACCCGGAGGACGTGCTGGTTTGCCTGGCGGCTTGGCGGCTTGGCCGGCCCGTGCGCTGGGTGGAGGACCGCCGGGAGCACCTGATGGCCGCCAACCACTCCCGTGACCAGGTGCACCGCATCCGGGCGGCGGTAGACCCCGACGGATGGGTCCGGGGCGTCGAGGACGAGTTCTGGCTGGATCAGGGCGCCTACGTGCGCACCCACGCCGTGACCGTGGCCGATTTGACCGCCTCCCTGGTGCCCGGCCCCTACGTCTGGCCCGCCTATCGGGTGCGGGGGCGCGTCAGGCTTACCAACAAGACCCCGTGCGGCACCTACCGGGCCCCCGGGCGCTACGAGGGCAGCTTCGTGCGGGAGCGGCTCATGGACGTGATCGCCCGGCGGTTGGGCTTGGACCCGGCGGAGGTGCGCCGCCGCAACCTCATACCGGCGGGCGATATGCCCTACGACCGGGGGGTGGACGCCCTGGGGTCGAGCGTGGTCTACGACTCGGGGGACTACGAAGCCCTCCTGGACCGGGTTCTCGAATACCTGGACTACGAGCAGCTGTCGGACGGGCTGGCGGAGCGGCGGGCGGCGGGGGAGTCGGTGGGGATCGGATTCGGATACTTCATCGAGAAGAGCGGGCTGGGGCCGTTCGACGGGGTGAGGGTGACGGTGGACGAGGCCGGACAGGCGGTGATCGTCACCGGGGTGTCCTCGGTCGGCCAAGGGGTGGAGACCGCCCTGGCCCAGATCTGCGCCGACCATCTGGGGGTGCCTCTGGAAGCGGTGCGGGTGCGGTGCGGCCAGACCGACGACCTCCCCTACGGGATGGGGTCGTTCGCCAGCCGGGTGACGGTCATGACCGGATCCGCCGTCCTGATCGCCGCCCGGCGGGTGCGGGAGAAGGCCCTGGACGCGGCGGCGCCGGTGCTGGAAGCCGCCGTCGGCGATCTGACCGTCGAGGCGGGAAGGGTATTTGTGAAAGGGTCTCCGGACGGGCCCGGCGTCACGTTGGCCGAGCTGGCGCGCCGCCTGCGCCCGGGTGCCGGACCTGCGGCCGGCGACGGAGAGGACGACCGGGAGCCCGGCCTCACCGCCGAAGGCTGGTTCGAGGCGGCGCACATGACCTACCCGTACGGCCTGCACACCGCGGTGGCGGCCGTCGACCGCGACACGGGAGAGGTGCGGGTGGAGCGGTTCGTCGTGGCCTACGACATAGGGCGGGCCGTGAATCCCGGGCTGGTCGACGGGCAGATCGTGGGGGGCGCCGCCCAAGGGATAGGAGGCGCCCTGCTGGAGGAGTTCGTCTACGACGAGGCGGGGCAGCCCCTGGCGGTCGGTTTCATGGACTACCTGATGCCGACCCTCCACGAGATGCCGCCGGTGGAGGTGTTGCTCAGCGAGGACGCCCCCAGCCCGCTCAACCCGCTGGGCGTGAAAGGGGCGGGGGAGGGGGGAATCACCGCGGCGGGCGCCGCCGTCGCCAACGCGGTAGCCGACGCGCTGGGCCGCCCGGAGGGTATAACCCGCCTTCCCATCAGGCCCGATCTGGTGCGCCGCCTAGCGGACGGGTAGGGCTGACGCCGAGGCCCGGGTCCGTCAGGTGTTCAGGGGGTTCGTCTCCGGGCGATCTGGTGTTCCAGCAGTTCGATGGACTTGTTGTCCTTCGGACGGTCGGCCTCGGCTTTGGATCTCACGATGTCTTCGATGTCGGCGCACAATATCTCGACCTGCGCGCCCTCCGCGTCGATGACGATCTTCCTGGCGGTGGGTATCAGGCCTTCGTAGCCGCCCATAGCGGCGGGTTCGAAGCTCAGGTCGAAGCGTCCGTACTCGCAGGTGAGGTTCCAGATATCGGCGTTCCCGAGCGACTCACCGTTATGGTCGAAGGCGAAGTCCCCCGCGTCTCTGGTCCAGACGCGCGCCCCGAGGTCCTTCAGGGCTGCGGAAAGACGGTCGAGGTTATCGAGTTGCCTCTGCGGCGTGAAGTCGATGTCTTCGGTTTTGTAGCCGAGGTCGTAGTCTTGGACCTGCGCGGCCCAGCCGCCTATCACCACGAAGTTCACCCCCCGGCGCGCCAAGGCGGCGGCTATGAGCGAGAGCCGATCTGCGGTTTCTCCCGCCTTCACATGACCATTTGGTTCCACGTCAAGAGACCACCACCGCGGACGAGAACACTTTCTTGTTGTACCGGAGCATTCGTTCGAGACGCTCGGGATCCTCTAGGGCGCGTTGGTGGAGTCCGTCGTCGTGGTCTTCGTAGACTTCCAGGTGGACATACAATTCTCTCCCCGCGGCGGCGAGGATCCGCTGCACCTCTCCCATCGGAGGGCGAACCTCGCCGGACTCGATTTCGGCTAGGGCGGCCTCGCTGATGCCGACAACGGAAGAGAACTCCGCCTCCGGTTCCCGCTCCCAACCCGGTTCCCGGCCCCGACCCCCGCGCTGGAACCGCGCCGAACTGACGAGGAGCGCGGCCCATCCCCCCTCGTGGCGGCGGCCTCGCCCGGCTCCGTACAGGTGGGGCGGCGCCGGGGGGATTCCGTCCCATTCGGTCTGGTGGCTCGGCGTGGGTGATTGGCATCCGAACTGTCCCCAGAACTCGCGGGACTTGGCTATCTCTTTGGCTACGCGGGCCACTTCGCCGGGGTCCACCCGCAGGTAGCCGGGGTTAGGGGCGTCCTTGGCGCCGCAGCGCAGCTCCAGCCCTACGGTGCTGACCAGCCTGCCTACGGTGTCCATCACGGGGTCGTGCTCGCCGGACTCGATCCGCTCCACCAGTGAAACGTCGCAGCCCGCCGCTTCGGCCATCTCTTCGGCGGTGATCTCCAACGCGGCGCGGGCGGTGAGCAACAAGACGGCGGAGGTAGGAAGCCCGGTTTCAAGTCCGGTTTCGGATGGGCGCAGGGCAACGGTCGGCATCAACGTCGATCCTACCATCGGCGGCGGTAAACAGTCTCGCCTTCTGCGGGCCGCCCTACTCCTCGACCTGCCGGGGGAGAGAGCCTGGAGCAGGTTCGCCGCCTAGTCATGTGCGCAGTTCGGGGAGGTTGTAACACGAGGGCGGCTGTCGGCGAAAGGGGGCGTCGATCAGCTCCACCGAATCCGTCCGGGAATGCCCGGGACCGGCCTAGATCGCGAAAAAACGCCGCCGCCGGCGCCCGCCCCGATGGGCCCTGCCCCCGCCGCCACCACCAGCATCGGATTCTCTGTGCCGGCGCGTTGGGCCGGCTCCGGCCTTTGGGGGGTGGCCGGGTGAGTAGTCCTGCGATGACCGCCGCCCTCTCCAGAACCTCGGCGGCGGTGTTTGTGTCGTCATCCATAGTTATACAACATATGTGTGACGGGGCGAAGGGCCTTGTCGGGGATTTCTTTCGCGGACTTGGAGAAAGGGTGGGCGCCGCCCCCGCGCAACGCCCCCCCGGCGCCGCTTCTACAGGGCTTCGGTCAGCTCCTCTACGGTCAGGTCGCCTACGTCGAAGAAGGCGACTATCCGGCAGGGGCATGCCTCTCCGCCCTCGAACTTCCAGGGGAAGGCGCCGATGATGCACCTCTGGTTGAGCACCTTCTCTATGTCGCCGCCCACGTTCTCGGCGTGGATGCAGCCTTCGGGGAAAGCCAGATAGTGCATGGGGAACAGGTCCTCGGTGATGACCCGCCCGCTCTTGTGGTGGGTGTAGGTGTATTCGCCGAAGTATTCCTTCACCGGCATGCCCACCTGTTCCTCGAATCTCTTGGTCAGGTCGGGCCGCATATGCCGGATGGTGGTGTTGAGAGGATGGTCGCCGGAGCCGGCGTCCACGCCCCACCAGGAGATCTCCATGTCGAGCATCCACTCCGCCAGGACGTGGGTGCCGCCCGGATGCATGCAGAAGTAACGGGTCAGGTCCTGCTCGGGTTTGCCCTCGTAGTACCGGTGGTAGCCGGTGTGGAGGATGAGGATGTCCCCCTTCTTCACCTCCATCTTGGAGGTGATCATCTCGGGCGTGATGATGCTCCAGTCGCTGACCTCGTCCGATATGTCCACGATCACGCCTTCGTTCACCAGCTTGGTGATGGGCAGGGAAGCCATGTCCCCGGCCCCGTCGGCCATGTGCATGGGGCCGTCGAGGTGGGTTCCCACGTGGAGGGAGCTCTCGATCCTCTGGGACACCACCCGGTTGGTCTGCAGGGTCTGGGTGTAGTAGAACTTGGAACCGGGGTATCCGACCCAGCCCGGCGTGTGCAGGTTGATCGGGTGTGAAAGGTCTACGATTTTCATCAGGTTTCCTCCGATGCTGTTGTTGATGCTGGTGGTGTTGCTGTTGTGCTGGATGGACATGGACGGTCGGGGACTGCTGGGCGAATGCCCGGAAGCCGAAGGTTTTCAGGGCGGCCTTCCGAGCGGCCTGCGGGTAGGCGCCGGAGGCATTCAGTACCTCCGGCCGTCCGACCAGACGCCGTAGAGGTCCGTGCGGCGGTCCGCCCGCGGGGCTATCAGCTCCCCCCGGAACTGGGCCCGCTTGGATGCGCCGATATCGACCTCGGCGATGAAGATCTCGTCATCGGAACCCGACAACGGCCCGGCGGCCAGCTTGCCGTAGGGGTCGGCCAGGATCGACGATCCCAAGAACTCGTGTTGGCCGTGTCGGCCTGCCTGGGAGGCGCAGGCGATGTACACCTGGGAGAGGTTCGCCTGCAGGACCGCGCCCCTCCCCTGGGGGCACATCCCGTCCTGATCCCACCGTTCCTGGTCGTATCCGGGCAGCCAGGCGGTGGGCACGCATATGAGGTCCGCCCCCTTCAACGCCATCAGCCTGACCACCTCCACGAACCGGAGGTCGTAGCAGACGCACAGGCCGATCGTCCCGAACCGGGTGGCCGCCACCGGGAATCCGAGGTCCCCGTTGCGGAAGGTTGTCTTCTCCTCGGCGAACAGGTGGGTCTTGCGGTAGTGAAGGATCAGCCCGTCCGGACCCACCGCCACCGCCGTGTTGTAGAGAGATTCGCCGTCCCGCTCGCAGAACCCCCCCACCACGTAGCCGTCGTATTCGGCCGCGATCTTGGTCCATTGCTCGACCGTGGGTCCGTCCACCGCCTCCGCCGCGTCCGACAGGGCCCGCCAGTCGAACACGTATCCGTGGACGATCATCTCGGGCAGGATCACGATGTCGGCCCCCAGCTTGAAAGCCGAGCGGGCCGTATACTCGCAGAGGGTGCGGTTGTCGTCGACCTTGAGGGGCTCCCCCCCGATCTGTACGAGGCCTATCGAAACGTTGTTGGGCATCAGGGCTGCTCCTCGGTTTTGTCCGCCGGGGCGGTTCGGTCGGGTATTTCCGATATGAGGCCGGCCGCCAACAGCATGTTCCAATCGGCCGGGGAGGGGCCCCCGACGCTCTCTATGCGGTCGCCCCGGTCTCCGGAGACGGCATGCCACAGGCCCACCGGCACATGGACCACGTCCCCGGCCTCGAATTCGAGCCGCAGTCCGTTGGTCAGGTCCTCGATGCTGCCCTTCCCGTCGAGCACGTAGATGGTGTCCTCCGACTCGACGTGAACGTGTTCCACGTTCCGTTCGCCGGGCTGCATGTCCACGTAGTTCATGTTGGCGGTGTAGGCGCCCACCCCGGCCCACACGATCAGGCGGGCGTCCTTGGCGATCATCGGAACGATGGCGGTGGGGCGGTCGCGATGGAAGATGCGGATGGCCATCAGCCGGACTCCAGATGGGTGTACAGACGGGGGTCGGCCGGACACGGGCCGCCGATGATCTCGGCCCCGTCCGCCCCCGCCTCGAATACATAGCGGGTGCCGGGGTCGATATGGGCCATCGAGCCTTTCACGAGGTCGTGGCGGACGCCGCCGGAAACGTCCGCGGCCGCCCCGGTTCCCTCGATCATGTAGTAGACGGCTTCGGAGGGGTGCTCCAGCTCCACGGTCCGTCCGTGCGGTTCGAGAGATATGCGGTGCATCGAGCGGAGGGCGGCGCCGATTCCGGGCCATATCACCGCCCGGGCGCTCCCGCCCCGCTCGACGATGGGGAGGTCCGGGCATCTCCCGTCGTCCCGGAATATGGTCACCCGGTCGAGTTCAACAGCCATTTTCTGCGGGCGTCCCTTGGAAGTCGGCAGTGCATGGACGCCGAGTGTACCCCCGCCGCGCGGATGGAGGAGGCGGCTTGCGGTCGCCTACAGCCGTCTGATGCCGTGAAGTCGGGGATTCGTTGAGGTCGATTCGGGGGTGGTGGGTTGTTTTTGTGTTCTGGCCTGGGGTTTTGGTATGTGAGGGTGGTGTTGGGTGAGAATAGGTTACAAAGGAGAAAGAGAGTTATTATTACAATAGGTTGCCCGGGCTGGTGCGTGTGCTGGGCCGGGTTGTTCGAATGTTGTTCGGGAAGGACAAGGAAAGGGGTTCGGTCTGATGGCTCTGGTGTGTGTGCGGCGGTCGTGGTTGGCTGTTGTTGTGGTTCCGGCGGCGGCGGTTCCGGGGTTCGGTGCTGGTCTACTCCAAGCCTTCTTCGGGCGGCTGGGTGAGCGACGACAGTCCGGACAACGAGTACCTGGGCGTCGCTCCCAACAACCGTCTGGGCCGGCAGGCCACCTACGACAAGTCGAACGGTGATCTCTACTCGGGCATGCGCCAAGAGATCCCGACCGGCGACGATGACTACAAGCTGATGACCATCTTCCGTATCGGCCGATAGATCCTTTTACCGCAACCAACCACACGCCAGGGCGGGGTTCTCCACTTCGGTGGAGGCCCCCTTCCTGGTTCCCGGGGAAGGGCCGCCCGCCTCCGCCTTCTGTATCCTTTGAGGTTGTGTGCTGTTCCTTCACCCCGCGGCGCTTCATACCGGGGGCCCGACGCGTCGTTGCGGCCGATGAGTCTCGGGCCATGAGGCTGCTCGACGCCTGTTGCCGCCCCGCCTCGACGACACCGGGGCAGTGAAGCAGTCAGGGGCTGGGAGCTCTCGACGGGAAGGAGGCGGTTCGGTATGCCGCGGATACATCTGATCGGTGAGAGAGGCGAGCTCGACGGCGAGGCGGCGGAGCTGTACGACCGGATCGTCGAGAGCCGGGGTTCGATGGTCAGACCGTTCCGGGTGTTCCTCCACGCCCCGCACCTGGCCCGCCACATCGCCCGCCTCGGACACGAGGTGCGTTTCGAATCGGCCCTGCCCGGGGCGGACCGCGAGCTGGCCATATTGGCCGCCGGGCGCGTCCACGGCTGCGGGTATGTCTGGGACACCCACATAGACATCGCCCGCCGGGAAGGGGTCCGTCCCGAGGCTCTGTACCATCTCGACGGCGGAGAGTCGGATCTCACGCCGAGGGAGGCCGCCGTCGTGGGGATGGTGTTCGAGCTGGGTTCTTCGTCCTCGGTTTCGGAAGCCGCCTATACGCGGGCCGCGGAGGAACTCGGCGTCGACGGAGTGCTCGAGCTCTCCGTGTTGGTGGGGTACTACACGATGCTGAGCTACACCATGGGCGCTTTCGACGTATGCAGCCTGTAGTTCCGGCTCATCCCCGGTTTGCAAAGCCGCGGGCGTAATTGGTGTAAGCCCGGTGCGGTTTGATATCCTCCGGCCCTAAATGGTACGGCGCAGGGGCGCCATGTTGGTCAGGAGGACTGATTCAATGACTAGAAAGACAGCTTTGGGAGGGGGCCGCAAGTGGGCCGCCCTCGCCGTTGTGTTGGCCGTGGCGGCGGCCGCTTGCGGAAGCGAGACCGTAACCGTAACCGAGACCGTGGTGGTGACCGAGGAAGTGGTCGTGACCTCGGTAGTGACCGAGGAAGTGGAAGTC
Source organism: uncultured Acidimicrobiia bacterium (assembly GCA_958295745.1). Classification (GTDB taxonomy): domain Bacteria; phylum Actinomycetota; class Acidimicrobiia; order Spongiisociales; family Spongiisociaceae; genus CATQHD01. The sequence goes on from OY282370.1 coordinate 2,446,724, forward strand.
ACCGTGGTCGAGGAGCGGGTGGTCGAGGTCGAGGTTACGGCGCCGCAAGAGGAAATCACCATCGGCTACATCTCGCTGGGCGACGCGGTGCCGTTCGTGAAGTTGGTGTCGGACGGAATCAAGGAAGAAGCGGAGCGCTTGGGCGTGAATCTCATCTTCTGCGACTCGGAGATCGACGCCGCCAAGGCTTTGGCCTGCGCCCAGGACTTCCTGGTGCGGGGTGCGCAGGGTGTGCTCAACTTCCAGGTGTTCCAGGAGTCCAGCCCGGAGATCTGCGCCGCGCACGGCGATGTGCCGGTGATCGCCATCGACATCATCCAGCCCCCGTGCCAGACCGCCTTCATGGGCGCCAACAACCGTTTGGCGGGCCAGCTGGGCGGCCAGGCCATGGGCCGGTACATGCAGGAGAACTTCGACTGCGACTACACCGCCTACGTGTCGCTGGAGTCCACGGCCGCCGGCGCCGCCAACCGGGACCGGATGGGTGGCTACCGGGAGGGCTTCCAGGAGTTCTGCCCGATCGTCAACGAGCGGATCATGGACGGGGCGGACCGCACCGATCCGGCCTTGGAGCAGGTGACCAACCTGTTGACCGCGCTGCCGGGCGACCGGATCGTGGTGGTGGCCATCAACGAGGACGGCATTCTGGGCGCCATCGGGGCCGCCAACACCCTGGGGCGGCAGGATGACCTGTACTACTCCGGGCAGGGCACCGACCCCAGCATCTGGTGCGAGATCAAGAACAACGACAACTACATCGCCTCGGTGGCCTACTTCCCGGAGCGGTACGGGACGATTCTGGTGCCGGCCATCCTGAATGCGGTGGAAGGCAACGCCATCGCCGGCCAGCTGTTCACCGATCACCAGCTGATCACACGGGACAACATCGACGACATCTACGACACCTCGGACTGCTGAGCCAGACCGGGGAAAGGCCGATTCGGCGGGAATAGATATGGCGTTCACCTTCCAGGCGCGCCGTATCAGGAAGTCCTTCGGGGGCGTCGAGGTTCTGCATGGCGTAGACCTCGACGCCTCCGCGGGCGAAGTGCTGGCCCTGCTGGGGGAGAACGGGGCCGGGAAGTCCACGCTGGTCAAGATCATGGCCGGCGACTACCAGGCCGACTCCGGGCGGCTGATCGTGGACGGGGAGACCCATTCGGTGCTCACCCCCCGCCAGGCCCGGGCCCTGGGGGTGGCCATCATCTCCCAGGAGTTCCAGGACGCCCTCCCGCTGACCGTGGCCGAAAACATCTCCCTGGGCAGCCTGCCCAGCCGGGGCGGGATGGTCAGATGGCGGACCGTGCGCAGGCGGGCGGTGGACATCCTCGATGAGCTGGAGGTGGAGATCGACCCCGGCGCCGTGGTCGGGTCGCTGAGGGTAGGGGAGCGGCAGCTGGTGGAGATCGCCCGGGCCCTGTCCTCATCGGCCCGGCTGCTGATCCTGGACGAACCCACCGCCGCCCTTTCCCACCACGAGGCGGAGGTGCTGTTCGAGTTCATCCGACGCCTGCGCTCGCAGGGGGTGGCCGTCGTCTACATCACCCACCGGCTGGACGAGGTGGGGCTGATCGCCGACAAGGTCCATGTACTGCGGGACGGTGAAACCGCCCTGCTGGCCGACGTGGCGGAGACCGGCAGGCGGGACATGATCGAAGCCATGATCGGGCGCAAGAGCGAAGAGCTGGGCCGCCCGCCGCCCATCGGCCGCGATCTAGGCGCCGAACCCGCCCTGCGGTGGACGGACGCCGGGGCGTCGGGCCGGTTCGAGGGAGTTTCCCTGAAGGTGATGCCGGGGGAGGTGGTGGCCGTGTACGGCAAGCTGGGATCGGGCGCCATGGAGCTGGCGGAGACCGCCTTCGGCATCAGGCCCCTGGACTCCGGGCGGCTGGAACTCGACCAGGCGGACATCGTCTACTCCGATCCTGCCGGGGCGGTCAAAAACGGGGTCGGCTATCTGCCCGCGGACCGCAAGGCGGGGGGTGCGCTGATGGTGCGGTCGGTGGCGGAGAACACCGCCATCGCCTCCTGGCCGGTGCTGGCCAAGTTCTTCGGGCAGTGGCTGACCGCCCGGGTCGAGAACAAAGCCTACCGCCGATGGCACGACCGGCTGTCCATCCGTTCCCGCAACGACCCCCGCCAGATCATGCGCACCCTGTCCGGCGGCAACCAGCAGAAGGTGCTGATTTCCCGCTGGCTGGAGCGCCGCTCGCGGGTTCTGGTGATGGTGGAGCCCACCCGGGGGGTGGATGTGGGGGCCCGCCGCGATATCTACGAGGCGCTGCGGGAGCTGGCGGAGGAGGGGATCGCGGTGCTGGTGGTCACCTCCGACTACGAGGAGGCGGTGCAGGTGGCCGACCGCTGCCTGGTGGTGGCCAAAGGCAGGCCGGTGGAGAAACTGACCGGGGAGGATATTACGATGAGCAGGCTGTTGGAAGCATCGGGAGGATGACGAAGTTGAGTGGAAACGACAACGGCGCCGTATCCGGGATGATCGAAGCCCAGGCCAGGGAGGAATTGGAAGCCGCCGCCGGCCGCCGCGCCCGGATGAGAGTGCCGGAGACGGCGGGGCTGATCGCGGTGCTGATCATCGAGTTCGTTTTCTTCTCCGTCACCTCCGAGTTCTTCCTCAACACCGCCAACCTGATCAACGTCATGCAGAATGTGGCGGTGGTGGGGATCATCGCCTGCCCGGCCACGCTGCTGTTGGTGGCGGGACAGGTGGACTTGGCGGTCGGCTCCGCGGCGGGCTTCATCGGGATGACCATGGCGGTGGCAGCCACCTCGGTGGGCGCCGCCACCACCCCCTACGGGATGGGGCTGACCCTGGTGGGGGCGTTCTTGATGGCGCTTCTGGCCGCCGTTCTGATCGGGGGCGTCCACGGTTCGCTGGTAACGGTGGTGGGCCTGAACTCCATCATCACCACCCTGGGCACGCTGGCCATCCTGCGCGGGCTGACCAAGGTGGTGGGCGACGGCCAGACCATCCGCATCAACGGTTTCAACAAGCTGGGGGTGGCCCGCCCGCTGTTCAACATCCCGTTGCCGGTGTACCTGTTCGCGGCGGTGGTGATCATCTTCTATGTGATCATGCGCTTCACCGTGTACGGGAGATCCATGTACGCTATCGGGGCCTCCCCGGAGGCGGCCCGGCTGGCCGGGATCCGGGTCAGGATGATGATCTTCATCGGGTTCATGCTGTCGGCGGGGGCGGTGGGGCTGGCCGCCCTGATACGGCTCTCGCAGATCGGCGGGGCCTCGGTCAACGCCGGGCTGGGTTTCGAGCTTTCGGTGCTTACCGCGGTGATTCTGGGCGGCGCCAGCCTGTCCGGGGGCCGGGGCACCATTCTGGGGACGGTGCTGGCGGTGTTCGTGGTGGGGGTGCTGGCCAACGGCCTGATCCAGCTCAATGTGCCGTCCTTCTGGATCGAAGTGGCGCAGGGGGCGCTGCTGGTGGCGGCGGTCACCTTCGACCGGGTGCGGCTGCGGCTGGCGGGCGCCGATTAGCGCGGGCCCTATTTAGCGCGTCGGGGCGGCCCGATCAGCGCGTCCATTTCTGCGGCCCCGCCCTTTCTTTCCGGGTTCGAGGCTGACCGCGCCGCTGTTATAGGTGCTATCGGCTATTGGCACCCCGTTCGATTTTTTGATACTCTCACCGCATTGTCTCCAGGTGCCCAAGCGCCGGGACTCCGGAACTCTTTTGGGAGGGCGAAACGATGAAGAAGATGGTTTTGGGGCGGCGCAAATGGGTTGCCTTCGCAGTTGTGTCGATGCTGACGGCGGCCGCCTGCGGCGGCGGGGAGACCGCCGACACCGCGGCGCCTGCCACAACCGCCGCCCCTGCTGCGACCGAGGTCCCTGCTGCGACCGAGGCCCCCGCCGCGACCGAGGCGTCCACCACCGAGGCGCCGACCACCACCGAGGCCATGCCCGAGACCAGGGCTTACACGGCCGAGGAACTGACCGATGTGGATGCGGCGCCCGGCAGCGGGGATGGGATCAAGATCGGTTACATCTCGCTCGGCGAGTCGATTCCCTTCGTGAAGCTGGTGTCGGACAGCATAAGAGCCGAGGCGGAGGCCGCCGGAGCGGAGTTCGTCTTCTGCGACTCGGAGGTGGACCCGGCCAAGGCATTGGAGTGCGGTCGCATCATGGCCGTCCAGGAAGTGGACGTGCTCATCAACTTCCAGCTCTTCGAGGACGCCGCGGCGCAGATATGTGAAGAGGGTCCGCAGGTGCCGGTGGTCTCGATCGACATCCACCAGCGTCCGTGTGAGACCACCTTCTTCGGCGCCGACAACCACGCGGCCGGATTCATGACCGGCGGCGCCACCGCCAAGCACATCGAGGCCAACTTCAACTGCGAATACGACGAGTTCATCCTGCTCAACGCCTTGGCGGCCGGCGAGGTGGTTCAGATTCGCGGCGAAGGCGCCGTCGCAGGCTTCGAATCCATCTGCGGCGCCATCCCCGAAGACAAGTACAACCTCATCGACGTTCCGTCCATCGCGGTGGATGAGGCGAGGGCGAACACCTCCGACTGGTTGATCGCCAACCCGGGCGCCGAAGTAGTGGCGCTGGCTTCGACCAACGACGATATGCTGCTGGGGGCGTTGGCCGCATTCCGCAACGCCGGGCGGGAGGATGCGTTCTGGGGAACGGCCCAGGGCGCGGACGAGAGTTCCTGGATCGAGCTGGAGTGCAACGAGCACTGGGTGGCCGATACGGCCTACTTCCCGGAGCGGTACGGACGCACCGCGGTTCCCGCCGCCATCGCCCTGGCGAAGGGGCACACGGTTCCCAACCCGCTGTCGACGGCGCATTACGTGCTCACCAACAATCCCGCCATCGCCGGGGCCGACGAGTTCCCCACGGCTTCCTTCACCGACTTCTATCCCGCCCAGGACTGCGGCTAGGAGCGCGCCGGACGCATCCCCGGGCCGTTCGAATAGGCGCCGGGGGTGCGGATCCGCGCCGGTATCGGAAGCACGACCGTTCATGAGGGAACCGAGAGGAGCCGGATCGCGGTGACGGCCGACCATGACGAAGCGGGCGCGGGCCCCCGGCGGCTGCGCGGTTTGCGGCTCTCCCGGATTCCGGAGGCCGGGGCCCTCGTGGTCGTGCTGCTCGCCTTGGCCGCCTTCTTCACCTTTCGGTCCGAGTATTTCCTGACCGCCCCCAATCTGGTCAACATCGCCACCAACGTCGCCGTGCTGGGCATCATCGCCGCGCCGGCCACCATGCTCCTCATCGCCGGGCAGTTCGACCTCTCCGTAGGGTCGGCGGCCGTTTTCGTGGGGATGGTCATGGCGAAGACCGCGCCGGGAGTCGGGATATGGGGGGCGGTGCTGCTGGCGCTGGCGGCCGGGCTGGCGGTCGGCCTCATCAACGCGGTGGGCGTGGTGATGTTCCGGGTGAACGCCATCATCACCACCCTGGCCACCCTGGCCGCGTTCCGGGGGGCGGCCAAGCTGGTGTCGAACGGGCAGACGCTCATCCTTCCCGGTTTCGGAACCCTCGGAACCCACCGCATATTCAGCGTCCCGCTGCCCGCCTACATCTTCGCCTTCGTAGCGGTACTGTCCTTCGTCATCCTCAAATACACGGTGTTCGGGAAGCACATCTACGCCATGGGGGGCGGGCCGAGAGCCGCACGGCTGGCAGGCATCCCCGTCAAGCGGTACATCTTCATCGCGTTCCTGCTATCGGCGCTCGGCACGGTGCTGGCCGGACTGATCATCGTCTCCCAGCTCGGCGCCTCCTCTCCGATCGCCGCGCAGGGACTAGAGCTGCAGGTGGTGACCGCGGTGATCCTGGGCGGGGCCAGCCTGAGCGGAGGCCGGGGTTCGATACTCGGCACGATGGTGGCCGTGTTCATAATCGGCGTGCTCAACAACGGCCTCAACCTGCTCAGCGTCCCGTCGTTCTGGCAGGAGATCATCCTCGGCGCCCTGTTGCTCGGCGCCGTAGCCTTCGACCAGATGAGAATCAGGCTCGCCAAGTCGTCATGATCTCCCCCACATGATGACCTGAACCCCGGCGCGAGTCTTGTGGTTCGGTATATTTCAGCCCCGATTTAAAGGAGGGAATCTGATGCCCGTCCCCGAGTTCCCAACCCCCACAAACACAAGGACATCGGCGCCGGTCTCCTCAACAGGATATTGAATCAGGCCGAACACTTCCCGCAGCGAGTGGTTGGACTGGTGAGGTAGAGACACACCGCCGCAGCCCCCACTTTTAGCGATCTCAGGATCCTTCGCCGCCCGCCCCACCCCCGCTTTTCGCGTTCTCGGCCCCAAACCGCCGGCTTCGCCGGGCCCACCCCCACCTCCACCGATCCAAGGTTCCGGCTGCGGGGGGCGCGTGGGCCCGGGCCGCACCTGAAGTACCAGCTTTGGCTTGTTTTGCCGCCCCGTCCTGGATCACCCGCAAGGGGTGGAGTACGGGTCGGCCGTCCTGATCACCGCCTTCCGGAGCGGCAGTGATGTTTGCACTACTCTATGTTTCAACAGCATATCATAGATATGTGACAGGTGCAACCCCCTTGTCGAGGAAGGGGGGCGGGACCGGTGCTGGGCGCTAGCTGTGGTGACCGGAGAGCGCAGCACCACGGACCTGCAGTCCGCCCCGCCCGGCTATCTCCATCACATCGGCGAGCGTGAAGACCGCTTCGACATCGTGGAACCCCGGCGCCGCCCCGGCGCGGGGCGCTTCCAACGTCATCGTCTGGCCGCGCCGCACGTAGAAGCCCGAGAGCGGACCGAGCCGATCGACCCCGGTGTCGGTGTGCCCCTCGCCGACCGACGGGTTGGACAGCGCCGCCCCGGTGAGGTCCACCTCGGCGCCGTCGATGGTGAGCGACCGCACCGCGGTGATGTATTTGGATTGCCCGTGCGGATTGTGCAGATCGAACCGCAGCGAGCCGCCCTCGGCGAACCCCGAGTCGGCAACCACCTCGAGATCGCCGGACTGGAGCCGGTCCACCAGCTCGCGGAGCATCACCCAGCTGTCCGCCCGCTCTCCCGCCGCGAAGCCCTCGATGATCCCGGCTAGGCGGCGCACCGCATGATCGGCCATGGCGGCGCCCCGCTCGCGGCTGGCGGTGAAGCGCGGGTTGGCGGCGTAGACGCCTACGTGTTCGGCTTCCGGGTCGTCCTCCAGGGCGGTCAGGTCCACCGTCTCGGGATGGAACTCCATGATGTAGGAAGTTTCGACCTTGGCGCCGTGGTCGTGGATATCGCCCGGCATGCCTGCGTTCAGCTCGTTCCAGACCGTGGTGAGGGCGTTGACGCCGGGAAAGCGGTCCATTACCCGGTCGGTTTCCTCGCGGAGCGCGTGGAGGTGGTCCAGGGCCCCGTGCCCGGAGAACACGATGATCGTTTTGAATCCCCCCTCGGCCAGCTGTCGGAGGATGGGCCGCACCGCGGCGCGGAGCACCGTTGCATCGACCGTGATGCTGTGGGGAAGGGGCAGCACCCCCGCCGCCAGCCAGAGGGGAGGGAGCACCAGCCCGCCGGTCAGCTCGGCGGTCCGATGGCACATGGCGTCGGCGGTGAGCATGTCCACCCCGAGCGGGAGGTGCGGTCCGTGGTACTCGACGCACCCGATCGGGAGGAAGACTATGGGCGCCTCCTCCAGCGTCCGGCGCACCCGGGCGGGGCGCACCATCTCGTAGGCGGTGGGATCGGTCAAGAGGCTTCCTCCCCTGAGTTGTTGCGCTGCGGAAGTCGAGGATACGATGGCGCATATACGGTAACCGAAAGCGGGGGCACCGTCCGGATGAGGCCGCGACCGAGGGCACGGCGATGAGAACGAGGATATGAGCTCGCGGCCGCGGGCGATGGTGACCGGCGCCGCCAGCGGGATAGGGCAGGCCGCCGCCCTCCGCCTCCTCGACGAGGGTTGCTCCGTCATCGCTGTCGATATCGACGAGGGCGGACTGGAACCGGTTGCCGCCGCCGGCGCCGAGCCTCTGGCGGCGGACCTGGCGGACCTCGAGGACCGCCGGCGGGTGATCGCCGCCGGAGAGGGGATCGACTACCTGGTCAACTCGGCCGGGATCATCCGCCTCAAACCGTTGGCCGCCTTCACCGTCGACGACTGGCGCGATATATTCACGGTCAACGCCGAGGCCGTCTTCTTCCTCTGCCAGGGCATCGGGCCGACCATGCCTCCGGGCGGCGCCGTCGTCAACCTCTCCTCCAGCTCCGCCAAGCTGGCCAGCACGGTGGAGGCCGCCGTCTACGCCGCCTCCAAGACCGCCATCCTGTCCATCACCCGCTCCTTCGCCTACGGGCTGGCCGGCATACCCGTGCGGGTCAACGCGGTCTGTCCGGCCATCATCGATACGCCCATGCAGGACAAGGTGCTCGAGCAGGTGGCGCCGATCCGGGGCATGACCCCGGAGGAGCTGACCGCCGCCCGCAACGCCTCGGTTCCGCTGGGCCGCCCGGCCGCCCCGGAGGAGCTGGCCGGTTTGATATGGTTCCTCCTGGCAGAGAAACCCGGATACATGACCGGCCAGGCGGTCAACTACGGAGGAGGGTACGTGACATGGTGACCGGCGGCCCGCGGCGGGTGCATCACATCGGCATCACGGTTCGGGACGTGGGCCGTTCGCTCGGCTTCTGGCGGTCATTCCTCGGTGTCGAGCCGCGCTGGCGGCGGGTTCTGGACGCTCCTTACCTCGGTCTGGTGACCGGTTACCCGGGGGTCGAGGTGGATGCGGCGGTCATCGACCTGCCCGGCGGGCAGATACTCGAGATACTGAACTACCTGGTAGACGACAAGACCCCCAACCCGCCCGAGACCGCCAACCCCGGAAACGTGCACATATGCGTGGAGACGGAGGACATCGATGCGTCGTGGGAACGGGCCGTGCGGTCCGGCGCCGCCCCGATCAGCCCCGGTCCGGTCGAGATCACCCACGGCCCCAACAAAGGGGTCAAGGCCTGTTACCTCCGCGACCCCGACGGGATCACGGTGGAGCTGTTCCAGCCGGCCGCCGAATAGGTTCCACTAGGATTTCTCCCATGAAGATCGCCAGAGTCGAAGCCATCCCCGTGAGCTATCCGGAGCCGAACGATTTCGACGCCATCCGGCATCTGTGCCTGGTCAAGCTCACCGCCGAAGATGGAACGGTCGGCTGGGGGGAGTCCGTAACCATGTGGCCGGAGTCGAGCTTCGCCACCAAGACCATCATCGAGGGCATGTCCGACCTGGTGGTGGGGCGGAACCCGGTGCACAACGACGCCGTATTCCGAGACCTGAAGGACCGGGCCTGGTGGTACGGATACGAGGGGGGTATGGCCGGCTTTGCGATCTCCGCCCTCGACATCGCCCTCTGGGATCTGAAAGGCAAGGCCCTCGGGGCCTCCGTGCTCGATCTGCTGGGCGGGCCGGTTCATGACCGTCTGCCGGGCATCGCCTCCTCCCACGCCCATTTCGAGTCGATCCCGGAGATGGCGGAGGAAGCCCGGGAGTGGCTCTCGACCGGGCTACAGGGTATGAAGGTCGGGTTCGGCAAGCGGGGAAACGCCCGTCTGGGGTTCGAGCACGACCGGGATGTCGAATACGTGCGCCGGATGCGGGAGGCGATCGGGCCCGGCAGGGGTCTCATGATCGACTTGGGCTGGGTCATCAGATGGGATGTCATGACCGCGATCAAGCGGACGCAGGCCTTCGACGAGTACGACGTGGACTGGATCGAGGAACCGCTCGGCGACTGGGATCCGGAAGGGTACGCCAACCTGCGTTCCAAGACCAAGACCCTGATCGCCTACGGTGAGAAGGAGTGGACCCTGCGGGGGTACGAGCGGGTTCTGGCGACCGGGACCGTCGACGTGGTGGGCTGCGACCCGGGCCGGGCCGAGGGGATAACCGGTTTCAAGAAGGTGGCCGACCGGGTGGAGCAGCTCCGGCGCCAGGCCAACGCCCACGCCTGGTCGTCGGCGATCGTGACCGCGGCCAGCCTGGCGGTCAGCTTCAGCAGCGGCGCCTGCAAACTTTTCGAGTTCAAGCCCCTCGAGAACCCGATGCAGCACGAGCTGGTGGCGGAACCCTTCGACCACCGGGAGGGATGGGTGTACCCGCCGACCGGCCCCGGTCTGGGCATCGAGGTGGACGAGTCGGTGGTCGACCGGTACCGCACCGAACGAGTGCTGGGCTGAGACGCATGGCTTGGAGCGTATCCGCAGGACTGGAAGGCCAAGGTGTGATCGTCACCGGGGCGGCGGGGGGGATCGGAAGGGCGGCCGCCGAGGCATTCGCTCAGGCAGGCGCCCGGGTCATGGCCGTCGACCTCCATCAAGAGGCGGCGGAGGAGGTGGCCGCCGGGCTGGCGGGCGGCGGTCATGCGGCGGCCGGCCTCGACCTGAACGACCTGGACGCCCACGCGGCCCTGGTGGAGAGGGCCGTCGACGAGCTGGGCGGGGTTCGGGCGCTCGCCCATCTGGCGGCGGTACTGGCCCGGCGAGACTCTGTGGAGGAGGTAACCGAGCAGGATTGGGACTTCCAGCTGGACACCAACCTCAAGGCCGGTTTCTTCCTGTGCCGGACGGCGGCCGACGCGATGATCGAGGCCGGCGGGGGCGGCAGCATAATCTTGTTCTCCTCCCAGGGATGGTGGACGGGCGGTTTCGGCGGCTCGGTCGTGTACTGCGCATCCAAAGGCGGGATCGTTTCCATGACCAGGGGTCTGGCCCGCACCTACGGACCCCACGGCATCAGGGTCAACGTGGTCGCCCCCGGTATGGTCGACACGCCCATGCTCATGGATGATCTTTCCCCCGAGGTGTTCGAAGCCCTCAAGGCCCAGACTCCGCTGGGGAGGGTGGCCGCCCCGTCGGAGATCGGGGGGGTGGTGGTCTTCCTGGCCGGCGACCACGCTTCTTACGTGAGTGGCGCCACCATCAACGTGAGCGGCGGCTTCCTGATGTATTGACCCTGCCTCCGACCCCCCGGCCATGAAATCGTGTCCGGAGGGCGGGTCGGTTCGGGAATGATAAAAAAAGGGGCGGAAGAGGGGTGGAAGGGTCTTCTCGACGGGGGGTGGTTGCGGTAAGATGATGGGTATGGAGATGGTATCCGAGTGGATCACCCCGGCGGTGGTGATCGGGGCATTCAGTTTTCTCTGGCGTTACCTGGTGCGGATGGAGCAGCGGTTCGAGCGCCGGTTCGACCGTGCGGATGAGCGGCACGACGCCTTGGCCCGTGAGGTGGCCAAGAACGGTCGTCTTATTGCCGAGAACGGCCGCGGGATCGCTGAGAATCGTCGGCTCATCGAGGAGAACGGTCGTCGCATCGAGGAGAACGGTCGTCGCATCGAGGAGAACGGTCGTCGCATCGAGGAGAACGGTCGTCGCATCGAGGAGAACGGTCGTCGTATTGCCCGGCTCGAGGGCCAACATGAGGGCCATCACCCATTGTCTGTCGTTGAGTGACCACCACTGTTGAGGGGGTACCGCCGTCCGCATGCGGGACGTCCAGAGGCGGGTGTTGCTGTTTGACCGCCTTGTTGTGATGGCAGGGTCCGCGTCCCGGCTGGGAATGATAAAAAAAGGGGTGGATGAGGGGTGGAAGGGTCTTCTCGACGGGGGTGGTTGCGGTAAGATGATGGGTATGGAGATGGTATCCGAGTGGATCACCCCGGCGGTGGTGATCGGGGCATTCAGTTTTCTCTGGCGTTATCTGGTGCGGATGGAGCAGCGGTTCGAGCGCCGGTTCGACCGTATGGATGAGCGGTTCGACCGTATGGATGAGCGGTTCGACCGTGCGGATGAGCGGCACGACGGCTTGGCCCGTGAGGTGGCCAAGAACGGTCGTCTTATTGCGGAGAACGGCCGCGGTATTGCTGAGAATCGTCGGCTCATTGAGGAGAACGGTCGTCTTATTGCGGAGAACGGCCGCGGTATTGCTGAGAATCGTCGGCTCATTGAGGAGAACGGTCGTCGTATCGAGGAGAACGCCCGCGGTATTGCTGAGAATAGTCGGGGTATTGCTGAGAATGGTCGACTCATTGCTGAGAACGCCCGCGGTATTGCTGAGAATAGTCGGGGTATTGCTGATAACGGCCGCGGTATCGCCGAGAATGGCCGTCGTATTGCCCGGCTCGAGGGCCGGCATGAGGGCCACCTCCCGTTGGTTGCCGCCGAGTGACTCGGCTCTAGAAGGTACCGCCGCCCACATGCGGGCGTCCATAGGCGGGTGTTGCTGTTGGAGTGACCGAAGAGGGAGTGGGTTATGACAGGCCGAGGGGGAAGGGCGTATTACCGAACACATGTTCCATTGCCGTCCGAGGCCCTGGTATGATGCCTATTCCTGGGACGAGACCTCCGTGGGCAGGGAGAGGTTGTGACGGCAGGCATGGACCTCAAAGAGATCGTGCAGTCGGTGGAGGAGGCTGTTGCGGTCATCGAGGACGAGGAGAGGAAGCGCATTGCCTTCGAGCGTCTACTCGATCATCTGCTCAAGAATATCGAAAAGGGACAAGCGGCGGCTGGTGAAGACCCAGGGTATTCGTCTTATCCAGAGCACGCAACGGCTGACGGCGCCTTCGCCGAGGAGTATCAACGACTGGATGCCATCGCGCATTATTTTGGAATCGAACCCGAGCAGGTGGCAGACATTTTCGATGTATCGGAGGAGGAACCTCGTTTGATCCTCGATACTGGACAATTGAGCGGGCCGCAGGCAAACGGCACACGCGAGATCGCTTTGCTGATGACAGGTGCACGAACCGCACTTGGGCGTGAAACAGATACTGGGATTATAAGAAATACAGCAGACGACTACGGGAAGCTGAATAGGCCCCGCTATATGGCAACTTTGACCGGGATGTCAAAGCTGTCAGTGTTAGGTAAGCGCCGATCGTCAAACCGTATCGTTCGTATGAAGGTGCGAGGTGCTGAGGAAGCCGCGAGGCTGGCGCAACGGCTGGTAGGCGAATGACGCAGCCGCAAGGGTCGCGGTCCGATCCCGGGGCGCCGCGACTCGCGGGTCTTCGGCGGCCGTGCCCAACATTGACGCGGGCGGAGGGTGCGGCCTACGATTCCGGACCGACTCGAACTAAGGAGGGCAGGTGGCGCTGATCGCGACGCCGGAACAGAAGGAGCGGCTCAACGAGCAGGGTTTCTTCGTTATCGAGAGCTTGTTGTCACCCGAGGAGGTGGCTGTTGTCTCGTCCGCCATGGATGAGGTGGAGGAGCGGGTGCGCCGGGAGCGGAACATACCTCCCGAGCAGAACTTCGGCATGCGGAACGGGCTGGTGGAGCACCCTGCCATCCTCGACCTGCTCGACCGCCCCGACATACTGAGCTACATCGTGGATGTGTTCGGGTGGAACATCCAGAACCGGGACAGCGTGCTGTTGGCCACCGACGCCAATCCCGGCGGCGACCCTGCGAAGCTGTCCCTGGGGTGGCACTTCGACTACGAGGAGGAGTTCGCCGGGGCCGCGGGGGGCGGCCCGATGCCGTGGATCGACTTCAAGGTGGGCTGGTACCTGTCGGATCTCACCGAACCCGGCCACGCCACCATCCTGCTGGTGCCGGGCAGCCACCGCTGGGACGACGCCCGCCGGGCCAACTGGCAGAACGAGATCGACCTCGACCAGATATTCGAGCTGAGGGTGCCGCCCGGGAGCGCCATGCTGTGGCGGCCCACCCTGCTGCACGCCGTCACGCCCAACCTGTCGAGCACCAAGCGCAAGGCGATCTACGTCAGCTACACGCCCCGCTGGGTCAGGCCGACCGGACACATCGACCACGATCCGGACCTGCTGGCCGAGAGCAGCCCGATCCGCCGGCAGCTGCTGGGGGCGATGGGGGATCTCTCCAACCCGATGGGTTCAGACCCCAGGAACAACCCCGAATGCCAGTACTGGTTCACCCAGAACTGGGACAGCGTGCCGCTCCGGCGGTGGGCGGAGGAGCAGCACGGGGGCCCTCCGTTCGACTGGGGAACCGGATACGGCGCCAGCACCTCCAAAGGGCCCGACTTCGTGTTCACCCAGGTGACCGATCCGAGGATGAACTGATGCCGCTCTTCCGGGCGCCCTTCTGCGGTGTCCGAGTCGGGTTGGCGCCCGGTGCGGCGGCTCGGTGATGACCGCCTCCCCGTGCCCGCCGCTGGCCGTCACCGACGCCGACGGGGTGGGCTTGACCACTCCCGAGCCCTATGTCCGCCATGTCGAGGTGTTGCTGTCGCCCCTGCTCCAGGGGGAAGGGCTGGGCGACTTCGCGGTAGGGTCGTGCGAGGTGCCGCCCGGCCAACAGGGAAGCCTCCACAGCCATCCCGACACGGTGGAGGTGTGGATGTTCTACGAAGGCGAGGGGAGGGCGGTGGTCGGCGGCGAAGAGTTCGCCACCGGCCCCGGATCCGTGGTGTACACGCCGCCCGGCGCCGCCCACCAGTTCTTCAACACGGGCGCCGCCCCGGTGAAGCTGTTCTGGTTGTACAGCCCGGCGGGCGCCGAACGGGGCGTGATCGAAGCCGAGTTCATCTAGCCGGCTAGGTCTGATCATCTGACATTCGGGGCGGACGGCCCGGAGTTCGGGGGGGGGGTGCCGCGGTCTATATCGGCGCGGTCTGTATCGGGTCCAGGGCTCCGGAGCGCCACGCCTTCAGGTAGTTGGCGCAGAACTCGTCCCGGCCCAACAGGGCGGCCTCGGCGATCCGGTGGGGCTCCGACTCGCGGTCGGCGGCGAACACGGCGCCCGGCGGGTTCATCACCGGGTCGATGATGCCGCTGTCGGCCCCCGCCTCCACCGCTAGGTTGATGAACGCGGTGTTCATCAGGCGGCGGGCGGGCAGGCCGAACGAGACGTTGCTCAAACCTCCGGTGATGTTGATGCCCGATCCGTAACGGCGCCGGAGCTCCCGGATGGCGTCCAGGGTATGCCGGACGAAGGCGCTGTCCACGGAGATGGGGAACACCAGCGGATCGACGAATATGTCCCCCTCCCCGATGCCTTTGGAAAGGGCCGCTTCCACCATGCGGGAGGCGTTCTCGATCCGTTCCTCGGCGCCGGAGGGCATACCGTCCGCACCGGAGGCGGTGACGATCACCTTCGCTCCGTGTTCGACGGCTAGGTCGAGGGCTTCGACCCGCTCCAGGGAGGCCGAGTTGAGCATAGGCTGCACCTCCCCGTCCGAGCACGCCTCCATGCCGCTTTCGATGACGGTGATGTCGGAGGAATCCACCGATATCGGGAGGTCGGAAACCGACCGGACGAAGCCGGCCAGCCACACCATCGCCGCCCGCTGCTCGTTCGTCCGCAGCGAGATCTCGTCCACGTTCACATCCAGGTAGTGGGCGCCGGCCTTCTCCTGTTCCAGCACCGCCCGCCGGAGGTACTCGCGCCCGATCTCGGCGCCGGGGCCGCCGCCCATCGCCGCCTCGACCGCCAAGGCGATGTGCTTGACCCGGCCCTCGTCGTAGGCCTTGCTCCTGCGCATCGTTTCGGACACCGCCAGCAGCCGGGGCGCCCCGTCCTCCGCCGTGAAGGGCACCCCCTCGACCCCGTTCTCGCTGGTGAAGCGCTTGCCCTTCTTGAGGACGATCCGGCTGGTGTGGACGTTCTCGCCGATCACGGTGAAGCGAGGCGCCGGCGCGGGCCGGTTCATGAAGACCCCACCAGGACCGGCTGTGCGGCGGGTGCAGGCGGGAGGACGGAGGGCATCGGTTTGAGCTGGCAGCCCTCCACGAAGATATCGAAGAAGTCGGGGGTGGTTTCCAGCTCGATGTGGGTGATCCTCTTGGCTTCCTCCTCTGCCCGGCGCCGCCTCGATCTGTCCAGCAGCAGGGACCGGGCGCCGTCGATGGCGGCGTTGCCCACCTTCACCACCCTCTCCTCCGGCACCGGGGCGATCAGGCCGATGTCCACGGCGTTGCGCACGTTCAGGTAGGTGGCGAAGCCGCCCGCCAGGTAGAGCCGCTCGATGTCCGCCGGCGACACCCCGGCCGTCCGCATCACGATCAGCTGGCCGCAGTAGTTGGCCGCCTTGGCCTGGGCGAGGTTTCCGGCGTCTTCCTTCGAGAAGGTGATGCCCCGCTCCGGGACCACGTCGATGGCGGCCAGCCTGCGGTCGGCGGTGAATATGCCCCGTTCGGTCATGATGTCGCGCCGGCGGAGCTCGGCCAGTAGGTCGGTGAGGCCGGAGCCGCATATCCCGGCGGCGGGGGCGCCGCCGATGGCGGCGTAGTCGGCCGCCGAGCCGTCCGCGGCCAGCCGGATCGACTCGATCGCTCCGTCGTAGGCCCTCATGCCGTAGGTGACCAGCCCCCCCTCGAAGGCCGGACCCGCCGGGCAGGAGGCCGCGTACATCCGGCCTCGATGGTGGAGCACCACCTCGGTGTTGGTGCCCATGTCGATCAGCATCTCGGTGCGTCCGGTCTTGCCGAGCCGCAGGGCGTCCAAGCAGGCCGCGGTGTCTGCGCCCACATGACCGGAGATGAGCGGGAGTCCGTACACCTTGGCGCGGCGGTTGGCCCGGATGCCGAGGGTGCGGGCGTCGGCCAGCAGGGCGGTGTGCCGCCGCCGTCCGGCCAGGTAGTCGTGTTCGATCAACGACTTGTAGGGCTTCTGGCCGATGCTCTGGACGCTCAACCCGAACAGGATGTCCCGCATGGTGGAGTTGGCCGCCACCACGATCTCGTACAGGCGGGAGGGGCGCTGTCCGAGGCCGGCGGTCATCTCGCGTATCCCCTGGTTGACGGCGGTCACCGCCGCATTACGGAGCTCGCCCGCCACTCCCGGGCGGGCCTCGTAGGAGATGCGGTTCATCACGTCGCTGCCGCCGAACCCCTGAGGGTTCTCGAAGCTGCATACCGCCTCGCTGCGCCCTGTTTCGAGGTCTACCAGCTCCAGGACCACCGTGGTGGTGCCCAGGTCCACCGCCAGTCCGTAGACGGCGCCCCGGTAGCGGTCGACGACGAGGTTGCCGTACCGCACCTCGCCCCCCGCCCGGGTGACCATCGGGTCGAGATCGACGGGCCGCCCGCCGCCCCCGTCCGGCGAGTTCCGGTTCGGCGCCAGGATCCTCGGACGTCTGCGCAGAGGTGCGAAGCCGATGGGTTGGCCGCCGTTCACTATCCGGGCCTGACAGGCCAGCCGAAAGCCGCCGCGCAGGAACCCTTCGGCCTCGGTGCGGGGGGTGAGGGAATCCATCCCGCGGGTTATCTCCACCACGCACTCGTGGCACTGGCCGGTCCGTCGGCAGGAGGTGGGTACCTCGACCGCCAGATCGTCTGCGTAGTCGAAGATGGTCCGGTCGATGACCAGCGGACGGGTCCGGCCGTTGTGGGAAACGGTGCTCACCGTCCGGGCGCCTCCCCGTTGCCGCCCCGGCGGGTTTCCGCCTCGCGGCGGATGGCGGCGATCTTCTGTTGGACCCGGTCACGCGCCCTGGGATGGGTCTCCCAGGCGCTGCGGTAGTCGAAGGCGCCGTCGTGTCCGCAGGTGAGCCGGTCCTCCGTATCGTCCGGCGGCCTTATCTGGTTGCGGCACCGGAACAGGGCGGTGCATTGATCGAGCCGGTCCCGGTAGGGGCACCTGGTGCGGGATATCGCCTCGGCGCGGGTTGCCATGTCGGTGAAGATCTCGGCGATCCGGTCGAGCCGCTCCCGGTAGGCCTGCCCGTCGGCGTTGGCGTCCATGCCGGTTCTCAGGTGCGGAGCTCGGCGGCCAGTTTCTTGGCGAGCTCCACGCAGGCGAGGGCGTCCTTGCCGTAGCCGTCGGCGCCTACCTCCTCGCCGAACTCGGGGGTTACCGGCGCTCCTCCGACCATGAACCTCACCTGGTCCCGGAGGCCGGCGTCTTTGAAGTGCTCGACGGTCCTGGCCATGTTCGGCATGGTGGTGGTGAGCAGGGCCGACATGCCGATCAGGTGGGCGTCGTTCTCCCTCACCGCTTCGAGGAACTCGTCGGGGGAGGTGTTGACCCCGAGGTCGATCGCCGTGAAGCCCCCGCCCCGCAGCATCATGATGCAGAGGTTCTTGCCGATGTCGTGGAGGTCTCCCTGCACGGTGCCCATGATCACGGTGCCGATCGGCTCGACCCCGGAGGCGGCCAGGATCGGTTCGATGTGGGCCATACCGGCTTTCATCGCCCGGGCGCTGACCAGCACCTCAGGCACGAACACGAACCCCTCCCGGAACTTGATGCCCACGATTCCCATACCGGCGATGAGGCCGTCGTCCATGATCTCGATGGCTTCCACCCCGTCGGCGAGCGCCTGGACGGTGAGCCGGTCGACCGTGATGTTGTCTCCTTCGATGAGCGCGGCGGCGATGTCCTGCATGGCGGGGGAGGCGCGGCTGAACAGCTCGATGTTGCGTTCGATCTCTTCGGGCCGGTCGAGGAACTCCTCGATCTCGGCGCGGACGGTTTCGTTGACTATGTCAGATAGTTGGGCCATCAGAAGGTCCTGTGTCGGGGTCTCTCTTGCTCTCCGAGCCGGGCTGGAAACCTTTCCAGCCGCTCAGCGTATACCGGACGGGCGCCGCGCCGCAAAGGTTCATTTCGGATCAGGCTTCGCCGTTCTCGTCCGACGGGGAGGGCGGGGGGTCGTGGACGACCAGCCGTCCGTCGGGCCTGTGGGCGTTGGAGTAGTCGCGGGCCGAGTCGGCCAGCGCCTGCAGCACCTCCATCTTGGTGCCGAGCGGCACCGATCCTTCGGGGGCGACCCCGTCGACGCCTGCCTCGAGCACGTTCATGCATGCCTGATAGCAGTCGTCGTAGGTGCCGCTGAACAGGGTGGTGGGGTTGTTTATGTTCCCCATCAGCGACATGCGGCCGCCCGTGATCTCCTTGGCGACGTGTGGGTCTACCTGCGACTCGAAATGGAAGCAGTCCCAGCCGGCCTCGGCGAAGTAGTCGATCCGGTCGGTGGTCTCGCCGCAGCAATGGAGGATGCTCGGCCCTCCCATCTCCTCGGTCACCTGCTGGTGCATCTCCAGGAGGAAGTCCCGGTAGGTCTGCGGGCTGACCAGCTCCCGGTTGGCGTGATCGGCCCACATCACCGCATCGGCGCCGGCCTCGAACTGGGCGTGCGCCGACATCATCGAAGCGGGCAGCAGCACCTCCAGATAGCGGCGGATCGCGTCGGGCTCGGTGATGGTCCCCATCAGGAAGTTCTCGATCCCCACCAGATGGAATCCGACCGACCATGGGCCGTATACCTTGCCGACGATGGCCACTTCCGGATAGCGTTTCCGCAGCAGCCTGATGGCGCCCAACACCGCCTCGAACGACGGACGTTTCAGATAATCGGACGGGATGCTGAAGTCCTCGGGATCGTGCAGAACATGGGCGCTGGTGGCCGGCCAGTTGTCGACCGTGCCCCACCACGTGGCGGCGTCGAGGGCGTCCGCCTCGAGCTGGGAATGGAACACCGGCATCACCGTATCCAGACCCAGATCTTCGTGGGCGGTGGCGGCCAGCCGGGCCATCTGCTCCGCATCGAGGTGCGCCTCCGGGAAGTACGCATCGGCGATCTCCATCGCCTCCAAGGTGATCACCGAGCTGAGGGTCATCGCCGGCACCTTGTCCACCCGCCCGCCGTAGAGGGCCGAGAGGAAACGGCGGCGGGGGGTCATCCACTCACCCGAGAGCCGTTTGAACTGTTCACCCATGTGTCTCTCCTCGCCCTGGATGGGAGATTCCTGGAAACGTTACCACCAAGGATAACACGAAGGGCGGCAAGGGCGGCACGCGGCCCGAACCGCCGGCAGAAGGAGAAAGAGAGGGGAGGGAACCGAGTCGGCAAATCTCTTGGAACAAGGGGGTTGTCATCCCACACCGATACTATATAATTAGATAGTTGCTTTAGAACAACGACAGATATCGTTGCCGATCCGGATGGCAGCGATCAACAGCCCGCTCACGGGGCTTCTGGAACTTTTCCGGCGGCAACCCACAGAGGCGGGCAAACTAGCCGAGCGGCCGAACGAGTCAGGTGCGCCCCGGGCCCACGCGCCCCGCACCGAGAAAGCGTGATTTGGCGGTGGTGGCGGGGGAGGGCTCCCGGCGAAGCCGGGGAGTGGGCGGCGGAAAGCGCGAAAAATGTTCGCGGTTTCATGGTCGAGCGGTTTCATGACTGGTCTTCCCCGAGGGGGTGTTCGTTGCCGGCCCGTACCGCAACATCGACTGCACATCCGACGGGTTGAGTTCATGACCGGTCCTCGGGAGTGTTCGTTGCCGGGGTTTCTTCGGGTGGGCGGTGCAAGTTGGCATGGGAACACAACCCCGATGACAGCGGGCGGGGACCGAAGGCAAGGGGAGATGCCGGGGCGGGTATGAACCTCCCTAACCCGAGCAGGCGCGAACTTTCTCGACCCTGATCGTTCATGAAGTTCCGGTTTGGGATGGGCCGGGGTGCCGGGTTGCGGGTGTGGGCGTGCCGGGTCCGTCGGGTCTCTGCCGGGTGTTGCTTCCGACCGGGGGGAGACGCGCCGTTGCGGCCGATGATCCCCGGGTCATGAGGGCTGCTCGACGCTTGCGCCGCCCGCCCGACGCCCCGGCCATGAACGATCGTGGTTATCGGTCGGCCACCTCGATGATCAACTGGGACACCGCGTCAGTCGGTGCCTCTGCGAACGCCGCTCGGGAGGCATCCTCCAATATCCGGCGGTCCAGGAAGGTGCCCGCCCTCACCACCCGGCGCACTTCTGACAGGACGGTTATGTCCGAGGTGGGGTCGCCCTCGACCGCCAGCAAGTCGGCGGCCAGCCCCGCCCGGATCCGGCCGGTGACGCCGCCCAGCCCCAAGGCGTCCGCCGCCGAGGAGGTGGCCGTCGCCAGGGCTGCGCGGGGCGGCATCCCGGCGTCCACCAGCAGGGCGAGCTCGTCGTGGAGGGAGAACCCGGGCGCCAGGCCCGGCCAGGGTGTGTCCGAGCCGGCGATGATCCGGCAGCCCGACTCGAACAACCCGCCCAACGTTTCTTTCATGGCCACCACGCGGGCCTGCCGCGCCAGCCTCTCGGCGGTGTCGGAGGTGCGGTGCGGGAACCGCCGCCATGCCGCCCGGATGTCCGGGTGGACCCAGCGGGACCGCCGGTCGTTGGCGAAGACCGCGTCGTTGACCCGGCTCAGCCGGTCCCACACCACCAGGGTGGGGCACAGGACCACGCCGGACTCCAGGAACGCCGCCGCCCATCGGGAGGTGCGACCGGGATCCGGGGGCCCTGCTCCCTCCACGTGGTGGACGCAGCCGGAGAGGTGCTCGATCTCCCCGACCCCGGCCGCCGCCGCGGTCTCGGCGTCCACCGCCCCCAGATGGGCGATGACCGCCAGACCCAGCCCCCCGGCCCGCCGGACCGCCTCGGTGATCTGGTCTTCGGTCAGGTTCACGTACAGCTTGACGGCGTCCACCCCGGCCGCCGCCAGCTCCTCCACCGACCGGGCCACCTCGCGGGTGCCCAGGTGTCTCCGTCCGATGCTCGGCCAGTTGACCGCCTCCCCGTCCAGTACCGGTCCGCAGCACAGGATCCTCGGGCCAGAGGCCGGGTCGGCGGCGGTGCGGGCCCGGCGTTCCAGTATCCAGTCGAGCCGGTTGCCCGTGTCCCGCACGGTCGTCACCCCCGCCGCCAGGAAGCCGGGCAGCATCCAGTCGGCCAGATGCACGTGGCAGTCGATCAGGCCGGGCAGCAGCGTGCATCCGTCCAATCTCGTCACGGCAACCCCGGCCGGTATCCCCGCCGCCGGACACACGCCGACGATCCGCTCTCCCTCTACGAGGACGGCGCAGGACTCCAAGAGCCGCTCGCCGTCCCAGACCGCATCCGGGGCGAGCGCCCACACGGAGGGTTCCGATCCGGCGGCGTTTTCCATGGCCGCCTCAGTACATGATCGAGCCGCCGCTCACGTTGATCGTGGCGCCGTTGATGAAGCTCGAATGCCGGGAGGCCAGGAAGACGACCACCGCCGCCAGCTCCTCGGGTTGGCCCATCCGGCCCAGCGGACACATGTCGATCCCCTTCTGGACTATCTCGGGAGTGTTGTCGATGTGCTGCATGGGGGTGTCGATCTGGCCGGGAGCGATGGTGTTGACTAGGACGCCGTGCGGGCCGAAGGCCTTGGCGAAGCCGTAGGTCATCGACACCACGCCCGCCTTGGCGGCCACGTAGGCGTCGCTGCCCAGGAGCGGGCCCACCAGCCAGGCCGTGGAGGAGAAGTTGATGATGCGGCCCCCCTTGCCGCCGGCCGCCATGATGTTTCCCGCCGCCCGGTTGAGGAAGAACCCCGCCTTCAGGTTGATGTCCAGCTGGTGGTCCCAGTCGTCTTCGGTCACCTCGTCGAGATGCCGGCGGCGCAGGACGGCCGCCGGATTGGCCAGGGCCCACAGACCGCCGAACCGGGCGGCCACCCCCGACACGAGGTCCGGTATGGCTGCGATGTCGGCTAGGTCGAACGGGGCGGCGAGGTGCCGGTCCCGGTCGTCGAGCGCCGCCATCGTCTCCGACAGGCCGGCCTCGTTCCGGTCCACCGCCGCCACGCGGGCCCCCGCCGCGGCCATGGCGAGGGCCGAGGCCCTGCCCACCCCGCGGGCGGCGCCGGTCACGATCACCCCCCGCCCCTCCAACCCGGCGCCCAGGTTCCAGGCCGCCCCGCCCATCAGGCGCCTCCGGGCGGATCCCCGGGGATGCTGAGGATGCGGGCCGGGTTGCCGACCATCAGCTGCTCCACCTCGGCGCTTCCCCAGCCCGCGTCGCGGAACAGCGGAACGACATGGGTGAGGGTGTGGGCGTATCCCCAGCCGCCGTAGGCGAGCAGGCGGGTCTTGACGCCGCCCATGTCCTGGGAGACCAGCAGCTGCTCTATGTAGCCCTGTTCGGCCAGCCCCGCCAGACCGGCCACGATGTCGAAGTCGCTGGGCGGGTACTTGCCCAGGCCGATCAGGGAATGGTCGAAGCCCATCAAGTCGTAGGCCAGGTTGGCCCCCCTCCCCAGCAGCTCCATCTGGTAGGGCTCGTCGAATATGGCCGTGTTCATGTGCCCCAGCACCACCCGGCCCGGATCGACCCCTTCCGCTTCGAGGGCGTCCAGCACCTTCACCCCCTCGAAACCCCACGGGTGGAGATGGATGCTGATGGGAACGCCGGTCTCCAGGTGGGCCCGCGCCGCGGCCCTGACCATCCGCATCTCCTCGGGATGCACCGGGTCATAGGTTCCGATCTCGCCGTATACGCCGGGCCGTATCCCGGTGCCGCCCACCCCGTTGCGCCACTCGTCCACCAGCTCGCGGACGATATCTTCGGTGGGCCGCTCGGCGGTGCCCGGCGGGTGGCTCGAAGCCAGGTAGTAGCCCCCGCCCATGACGACATGGATCCCGCTCCGTTCCGAGATGTCTCGCAGGATCAGGGGATCCCGCGACATGTGGCTGGGGGTCACCTCGACGATGGTGCGGCCTCCGGCGGCGTGGAAGGGCGCCAGCTCCTCCAGCACCTGCTCCACGTCGGTCTGGTGGTAGTTGTCGGGGAACCCTCCCGGATTCCACCGGGCTTCGGCGGCGGTTTGGATGGTGAGGGGCGCATCGGAGACGACCGGGTAGCCGTGGATGCCGAGGATCGGGCGGCAGTCCACGTACAGGTGCTCGTGGATATGGGTGGGGCCCAGCTCCGACACCGGAACCGGACCCCGCACGGTCATCGCCCAGGGGCCGCCGCCGCTTCCGCTTCCCGCCGTCATCGGCTCTTCCCCGTCATGCTCTGGCGCCCGGCATCTCGAAAGGCGCCGGGTCGAGGAACCGGCGCAGCACGTTGCGGCTGACCGCCGCCGTGTTGTTGTCGTAACCGTTGTAGCTCAGGCTGCCCGACCAGGCGATCGACCCCACCGAGAACACCGCCCCCCCGCCCGGAGTCTCGAAGAACAGCATGTCGGCCCGGATACGGTCGGGCGCCTCCGGGTCGGTCACCGGCAGGGTGTCCTCCAGCGCGCCCACCATCAGGTCGTAGAGGTTGGAATGGTTCTCGGACGAAGCCACCACCAGCGCATGGGCCGGGGTGCCGAGGCCGGCGTCGGTCCGGTCGATCTCGTATCCGGCCGCCCCGTTCTGCAGCAGCCCGAAGCCGCCGATGATCTCGTCGTCCACCCCCTCGAAGATGAACGAGGCCCGCTCATCCCGGCTCGCTTCGGTCCTCCGGTAGTAGGAGCACTCGTCGAATCCCTGGGTTACGAAGCCCACCCCGGTGATCATCTGCGGGGCGCGGCCCAGGCCGATCCAGGTCCCGCCCGCCTCGCCGGTGAAGCTGTGATGCCCCTGGCTGACATCGGATATCCAGAGCCGGGGCAGGTCGGTCCGGCGCACCTCGCCCACACCGGGGCGGCGGGGGTGGTAGGCGAAGCGGTGCCAGAACCCGTTCCCGCCTATGTACATGAGCCGCCCGCCCCCCCGCAGGTAGGACTCCACGGCGTCGAAGATGCCGGTGCTGATGTATTCCGGGTGGGAGGAGGTGATCACCGTCCGATAGGGGGCGACGGCCTCCGCCCCGAGCCGGTCCAGGTCATCGTCGGTGATGACGTCGAACGGAACCCCTTCGGCTTCCAGCCAGGCAACGATCAGCAGGTCCTGGCAGAACTTGTAGATGCGGCCCTTGGGTCGGAAGTTGGTCACCGGCCGGTGCATGGACGAGTAGACCACCGTGCTGCCGTCGGTGTGGCTGTCGTAGGTGGACCGTCCGATCTCGGGGAAGCGGAGCATCAGCAGGTCGGTGTCGTCCAGGACCGTCAGCCTCCCGTGGATCAGCTCGTTCCACTGGCTGGTGAGCCGGATCCGCAGGTTGGCGTAGGCGCAGTAGGTGGCGGTCGGAAGCAGGAACACCACCTCCGCGGTGGGGCCGTCGGCGGGGGGCAGCACCGCGAACGGGGTGTAGAACTCGGCCCCGCCGGCCCGGAACCGCCCGGCGTAGCAGCCGCTGGGCCAGTCGTCGGGCACTTCCAAGGTGAGGCTGGTGTCCCATCCGGCGTCCGACAGGTCGTCTTCGTGGAAGTGGATGGCGCCGTACTCCTCGGGTCGCTCCCGCCAGTCCTTGGCGCCGCCCGACCAGTTGGAACCCCCGACCCCACGGGTGGGCAGGTTCCTGGTCCGTCCGTCCCAGCCGTTGCCGGATGCGTCCGCCGCGTCCTCGCCGTCGATGCCGATTGAGAAGTCCCAGTCGGCCAGGGCCCCCTCCGCCGGGGCGGCCGGGCCCCGCCCGAAGAGGTCCGCCGCCTCGGTCCGGTCGAGAACCCGGTCGAACATCCGGACCCGCTCGATTCGTCCGTTGAAACATGAGGTCGGATGGGCGCGCCCTTCCCCGTCCGTTGCGATCCGGGCGCCCATCGAGATCGGGCCCGGCCCGAGAACGGGGGCCCGCCCGGCCGCCAGCTCGTCGTGCTCCCGCCGCGGGGCCTCGAGCAGGTTGGAAGGAATCGAGGCGGCGTGGAAGCGCACCGCCCCGTCGGGGGCGCAGCTCACGGCGACCGAGGTCCAGCGGTTTTCCTCGAGAGCGATCCGGCTGTGGAAGGTTCCGGCGCCGCCGCCCTCGTCCGTTCCCGCCCCCAGTGTCACACCCAGCCGCCCGTTCCCATCTATGAACAGGGCGATCCCCGACTCCGTGCGGTCGTCGAAGGCGCTGAAGAGGGTCTGGCGCCCCGATTCCAGACGGGTGGGGTACACGTTGAGGCAGACGGTGAACCCTCGGGGCAGCTCTGTTCCGCCCCGGCCCGGTATCAGAACGTAGGAGCCGGGATAGATCGGTTGGTAGACGGCCGGGTGCTCGCCGCCGACCGGGGTGTCGAGCTCCACCTCGCGGAAGGAGGGAGTGTGAGGCCCCGGCCCCACCGCCGGGCTCAGCAGGCGCACGATGTCGGCCCGGTAGTCGTCGGCGCCTATGCAGGACACCTTGAAGTCGATGGTCCCGCCCGGCCGGACGCTCTGGCGGTCGGCATAAGCCATGACGGCGGCTTCCGAGTTTGCCAGGTTCCACATTTCAGGAAGCCTCGGGCTCGGCGCCGAACAGATCGGCCCACCGCCGGTCGAAGACGTACCGTTCCGCCTCCTCTATATCGTCGAACACCGGCGCATCCGGGATGGCCTGCGGGGTCAAAGGAGGCGAGTCCGAGAACCGGGCCAGCACCCATCTGGAATGATCGTCGGCCAGCCAGAGGAAGTACTTGCCGTGGATCGGCCCTCCCCGCATGTGATCGAGCAGGGCCTGCAGGTCGGGGGAGTGCCGTCCGAAGGGTCTCTCCCGGAACTCGGCCGCGAGATCGGTCCGGTGGGCGCCGATGCCGGGGGGCAGCCTCCCGGCGGCGTCGGAGGCGGTGCGTATCTTCGTCATGGCGCGAAGTCTATACAGGGGCGAATCCGTCTGGCTGTTGCGGGCATCCGGGTTGCTCTCCTACAAGGTCGATAGAAGTCGTTTTAGACAGGGCCGATTCCTTCGGCTATTGCGAGGGCTTGCGCAGGTCGGTAGTATTGGCGGTCACGGCGCTATGGGAACCCTTGGTCTGCGGTCCAGCGGATCGCCGCCGTGGACGTTTTGCAACAAAGAGGAGGACCTCGAATGAAGACGAGTACCCGTTGGCTGCGCCGGACGTGCCTGATGGCGTTGGCGGCGCTGGTGTTCGCCGCCTGCGGCGGTGATTCGGGCGACGACACCACCACTATGGCGCCGGCCACCACCATGGCGCCGACCACCCTGCCCCCCACCACCCAGGCCGCCACGACCATGGCCCCCGATGAGGACATGGAAATGGAAGAGGAAATGGACATGGACTACCCCACGGCCGTGTCGCTCGAAGGTTACGAAGCGGTGGCCCGCCCCGCAACGCAGCGGTGGAAGATCGGTTACGGCGACGGCCTGTCGGGCATCCCCTTCACCGACTCGGTTACCGACAGCATCAACGAAGTGGCCGACGCGATGGGCGTCGATATCGTCTACTGCGACAACGCGTACGATCAGGAGAAGACGGTCCAGTGCGCCGAGCTGATCGTGTCCCAGGGTTCCGACGGGGTGATCTTCGCCAACTGGATCGCCGGCACAGAGGATCTGATCACAAGCATCTTCCTCGACGCGGGCCTGTCTTGCGTGGCCTACGACGGCCCCCATCCGGGTTGTGTGGCGTTCGGCCCCGACAACTACGAGGCTTCCCGCGAGGCGGGCCGCTTCCTGGGCCGGTTCGCCGTGGAGCAGGGTTGGGATCCGGCCGAGACCGAGCTGATCGTCATCTGGACGCCGGGCGTGCAGGTGATGGCGGACCGCAGGGAAGGTTCCATCGCCGGAGTGAAGGAGGTATTCGACATTCCGGATGACAACATCCACATCGACATACCGCACGAGGCGGCGGATGACGTATTGCCCAACGTAACCTCTTGGATCACGGCCAATCCGGGCGCCAAGAACGTGCTCTGCTTCGGCCACAGCGACCAGCCGGGCGTGGATTGCGCGGTGGCGTTGGAAAGCGGGGGGTTCCTGGGCCGGGCGGCGGCGGCCAGCCTGGGCGCTTCCGACGAGGCGCTGGTCGATCTTCGGACCCGCACCGACGAGGAGTCCGTCTTCAAGGCCACCATCTCGTACTTCCCCGAGCGCTACGGCGAGTACCTGGTTCCGATAGTGGTCGACATGCTGGAAGGCCGCGCGGATGAGATGCCCGAGAGGATCATTCCGGCCGTGGAGCCGGTTACCCGCGCCAACGTCATGGAGCTCTACCCCGGCTGATCGGCCGGCTCAGGTTCGCACCTTCGGGGTTCGGAATCGTCCACCGGTTCCGGGCCCCGAAGGAACACTCGGGGTAATATGCCGAATCCCGTTCGGAGGGTGATGACCGAAACCAAGCAGCCGTTGCTCACCATGAGGAATGTGTCGAAGGCCTTCGGCCATGTCCAGGCGCTGATCGACGTCGACCTCGACGTGGCGCCCGGCGAGGTCATGGGCCTGCTGGGCGACAACGGGGCCGGCAAGTCCACCCTCATCAAGATACTCTCCGGCGTCTACCACGCCGACGAGGGGGAGTTCACCCGCGACGGCGCCCCCGCCGCGATCGCCGGCCCGGGTGACGCCCAAGCCTTGGGCATCGCCACCGTGTATCAGGATCTGGCGCTCGTGGAGACGCGGGCGGTGGCCCACAACATATACCTGGGGCGCGAGCCGCGCCGGTGGGGGATGCTCAGCCGCCGCAAGATGGAGAAGGACGCCGAGACCCTGCTGAAGAACCTGAACATAAACCTGCCGTCCGTCAAGGTGGATGTCGAGGTCCTCTCCGGAGGGCAGCGGCAGGCGGTGGCCATCTCGCGCGCCTTGGCCCAGGGCGGGGATATCCTGCTGCTCGACGAACCCACCGCCGCGCTGGGCGTCGAGCAGACCGAGCAGGTACATCATCTGGTGGGCAGCATGAGGGACCAGGGCAAGTCGATCATCCTGATAACCCACGACCTCAGCGACGTGCTCAAGGTGGCCGACCGGATCGTGGTGCTGCGCCAGGGCCGCCTGTGGGCCGACGCCCGGGCCGCGGACATCGACATCAACCAGATCATCGGCTGGATAACCGGCGCCCTGCCCTCCCGGTTCGGGGCGAAGGAGGCGCAGGCATGACCACCAGGCCCGCCTTGTTCAGGGACCCAGCAGCCTTCTTGACGGGCTTTTTCAAGAACCGGGATTGGACCATCCCCGGCCTGATACTGACGCTGATCCTGCTGATGGTCTTCTTCGGCGCCCAGTCCGAGTTCTTCTGGTCGGTCAGCAACTTCCTGAACATCGGACGGTCGATATCTATCAGGGGCGTCATCGCCATCGGGTTGACGATCGTGCTCATAAGCGGCGGGCTCGACCTGTCGATCGCGGCGGTGGCGGCCGTGGCGGGCATGGTGGCCGCCATGCTCATCGACGCAGGCATGAACGGTATCCCGGCGGGGCTGATCGGCTTGGCCGCCGCCATGGTTCTGGGCGCCGTCAACGGTTCGGTCGTCGTCAGGCTCCGCATCAACCCCATCATCGCCACCCTGGCCACCCTGCTGCTCTTCCGGGGGATGGCCTACGTGGTGAGCGGCGGCGACAACATCGTCATCGGCGTCAACACCTGGGCGTTTCTCGGGCGGGGGAACCTGTTCGGGGTGCCCGTAGCCCTGCTGGTCATGCTGGGCATCATGGCCGCCGGCATCCTCTTCATGCGCTACTCGGTCCTCGGCAACTACCTCTATGCCATCGGCGGCAACTCCGAGGCCTGCCGCAACGTGGGGGTGAAGGTCGACCGCATCCGCTTCGGCACCTACATGGGGACGGCCCTCCTGTCGGGAATCGCCGGCGTCATCCTCATGTCCCAGGGAGGCACCGCGCAGCCCAGCGCCCTGAACGGCGCCGAGCTGGACATCTTCACCTCCGTGCTGCTGGGCGGGGTGGCCCTGACCGGCGGGCGGGGCAGCCTGTTCGGCACCCTGCTGGGGCTGTTCATCGTCGGCGTCATCACCAACGGGTTCATCCTCATCGGCCTCCAGATCTACTGGCAGGACGTCGCCCGGGGCGTGATCCTGATCGTTGCCGTGGCGCTGGACAGTCTCCGCCGCGGCGGCGGCTATCGCTGACTTCGCGGGCGCCGGTCGGCGTCCTCGCGCTCGGTGAACGACCCTTGCCGGTTGCGGCTGACCGGGCGGGCATCCCGGAGATCGAGGAGGCCCTCGGAGCGGCGGACTTCCAGGACCGCATGCACGAGATATACGCCGAGCTGCGGGGGCGGGCGCCGGTCTACTGGAGCCCTTCGCTCGGGTACTGGCTGGTCACCTCCTATACGCTGATCGAGGAGGTGCTGCATAACCCGGGCGGCTTCTCCAGCCACGGGGCCACCGGCGCCTATATCGAACGGCTTCCCCGGGAGGTGCTCGACTCCCTGCGGGTCATGCGGCATCACTTTCGACAGCCCGGCCTGATCCACTCCGACGGTGCCCGCCACACCGCCCTGCGCCGGGCGGTGAACCCCGCTTTCACGCCCGGGGCCTTGGCCCCCCTGGCGGACGACATCCGCCGCCAAGCCGCCCGCCTGCTGGAACCCGCGCAGCGGGCGGGGGAGAGGTTCGATGTCGTTGCGGTGCTGGCGGAACCCTTGCCCGTCCTGGTGATCGCCGATGTGCTCGGGGTACCTTCGAATGCCCTCGACCGCTTCCCCCGCTGGTCGATGCAGCTGGCCCGGTTCTTCACCGGCCCCCGCCCCGATCCCGCCGTTGCCCGCGACCTCGACGACGCCCTGGTCGAGTGGCGCGGGTTCGTCGCCGACCTGATCGATCAGCGCACCTCGGAACCCCGGGACGACTTCGTCAGCCTGGCTGCGGACGCCGTAACCGACGGGAGGATGACCCGCGAGGATGCTATAGCGATCATCGTGCACGCCCTCCAGGCGGGGCACGAGACCACTACCAACCTGATCGGCGCCGCCATATATTTGCTGCTCCGCCATCCCGACCAGCTGGCGTTGGCCAGGTCGTCGCCCGAGATGCTGGCCTGCGCCGTGGAGGAGGCGCTGCGCTGCGAGCCGGTGGCGCTGAACGCCCGCCGCACCGCTATGCGCGACCTGGTGCTCGGCGGGCAGTCCATCTCGGCCGGCGACACGGTGGTGGTGAACTTCGCCGCCGCCCACCGTGATCCGGCCCGATACTCCGATCCCGAGCGCTTCGACATCACCCGCGGCGCGGCGCGAGGCGGCCACCTGGGTTTCGGGCGGGGCGTACATTTCTGCCTGGGCGCTCCGCTGGCCCGCCTCGAGGCGCCGATCGCGCTGGACGAGTTCTTCCGGCGGTTCCCTCATGCCTCCCTCTGCGATCCGGCCCCGCAGTGGAAGGCCCCCCGCGACCAGCGAGGCTTGAAGGAGCTGTGGATCATCCCGGACGGGCGGCCCTGACATGCCCGCCGAAACCGTCAGCGGCCCCGGCCCGGCGCGTTACAGGCTGTGGATAGACGAGGAGTGCATAGGAGTCGCCCAGTGCGTGCTGACCGACCCCGACCTGTTCGCCCTAGACAACGCCGGATACGGCAAAGTCCTAGTGGCCGAGATCGGCCCGGAGAAGCTCCCGGCGGCCCGAACCGCGGTAGGCAACTGCCCGCTCGGCGCCGTCCACCTAGACGAAGTGGAGTGACTCGGAACCGTTCGTCCTACGCGTGTCCCGCGCAGACGGTACAGTAGAAAGGCCCCCGGAGCCTCACAGCCGGATTCATGAGCCGACAAGTACCCTCGGATACCCGGTACACTGATGGCGATCCGGACGAAAGGGGAGAATGACGATACTGATTGCGTTGATGATATTTGGTTTCTCGTTGTATCTGTTAGGAACCGTCTTCGGAGAAGATGATTGAACCCCATCGCATCCAGACCTTGACATAGAGAAGAACCGCTTGGGTTCGCTCGGTCTGAGGGTGTACCCAAGCGACTGCCGATTGATGGCTATCCTAAAGTTATCTACTACATAAATCAGTTCTGTTCAAGAGCCTTTTATGAGCATTACTGTAGCCATCGTGTTTCAGGGTAGAGTAAATATATCCAACAGGGTTTATTAATTCTTTGTCCTTAAAGTCTTCGCGTAAATCTTCATCGTTGGAGTAGAGTAAACGTGCACCGCTGAGTTGAGCTAGGGCAATAACATGTGGATCGTTTGATCTACATATCCCTCGTTGTTTGAGAGAATCAGAAAGCTCATTAACTATGCCGTCATTGATAGATATTACCCTTCCGAATGATAGAGCTCTTCGTAACCATATTCGTGCTCTAGTCTTATAAAGTTCGTCACTAAGCTCACCCCCGATTACTATCTTCAATTTTCCAGTGTTGATCCGGTCAAAGAATTTCTCGCCAGCTTTTGGTCGTCTATCCCCAAATATCTCAGGGACGACGTTGGTATCTATTATCGCACACATTTTAGAGACCTAGAGCCCTTCGAGTTTCTTCCATAAAAAACTCTCCATAGCTAACTGGTGCCCCTATGATGTTACCTTCGTGGTCGTATCTCAGCGAGTGAATGCGGACATCTAGGTCACCGCGTTCAAAGAACAGAATTGATACATCTTCGGGCTTCAAAGGAGAAGATTTATCACGTATATCCATACGCACACGGTCCAGTATGTAGTCACTGTGCGTCTCTATGATCAGCTGTTTGTTGTCGCCAGCAACCTGACAGAACAAACTGCCGAGAGCAGCTTGGGCACTGGGGTGTAGATGAACTTCTGGTTGCTGTAACAGAAACATGTCAGGTGCGTCTGTTCTAAGCAGTTCAGTTATCAGCGGTAGTACCTGGCTGACTCCATAACCAACATCTATCAAATTACGTCGCGGGCCCTTTCGATTATCACTGAACTTCCTAATTTGGATTTGGAAAGGCCCACCGTACCCTCTTCCTAGTTGCTCTAGCGATAATTCATCGAATAGGCCGGAATTGTGTCCAAAGTCCTCTAGCTTTTCCTGAAGTTCCTTCCATTCCTCTCTATTTTGAGAGTATAGGTCGGCAAGATACATAGGAACATAATCTCCTTCAGGATCCCGTATTGGACGGGATGGATCATAGGTTCGCTTAGGCTTGGAGCGAACTGGAGCGCTAGCATAATAGTATGGTCTTTGTTGACTTATATAGAGGTAAGGATATATAAAATTTCTTGACATCTTTATTATTTCTTTACAATCTTTATCAGTAAGCTTTGGAGAGTTGGGAGAACTTATAAAGTTTTTCTTTCTGTCTAAAGACCAAGGTCGATCCACATGAAAGTGTAGAGGAAATAAGCGATCTTCCATACTTAAAATGTCAAGATATCTGTCTGCTGTTTGCTTATATTGCCAATTACCTCGTTCGGTTTTGAGCATGACATCTGTCTGTGTTTTTCTCAAGGTTTCCCTTATAGAGATATTCCCTTGCGAGAGAGATCGTTCTACAGGGATCGGTATATTACTCTGGTTTTTAAACATAGCCTCAAAATAATAAGGGGGAGAATTATCTGATCTAGATATTGGAGTAGTCTCGAATCCTGCTCTAAAACTCTCAGTGGTAGGGCTGTTGCTTCCATGATAGGATATTTCATCAAAGCTACCTAGGTCATAGGGTTGTTCTTTGAAGTCAGGAACTCGTTGACCGTAGGCAACGTCCCACAGTGCTCGGATCATGGCCATGAAAGAGGTCTTGCCGGTGCTGTTCTCACCCACTAGAAGAGTGAGCGGTGCCAATCGGACGGTCTGCCTTTCTCTAAAGCAACGGAAGTTTTCAAGCGTGATGCTATCCATTGTTCCTTCTCTCGTTCTCTCGGGATGGAGTTGGCACTCCGAACAGGTCGGGATATTTCTCTACCTGCTCGGTGAACGGTCGGTCGTGTCTTATGGCCACCACTCGGTAGCCGTAGTCCTGCAACCGGGCGCGGCGTTGCTCGTCGGTTTCTCGTTGGCGGGGTTCGTCGTGGTGGGGGCCGTCTACGAACACGCATACGCCGGGCCGCTTTTCGCGATCGTAGTAGAAGTCGGGTTGTACGGGTAGATCCGCAACCGGGCGGTTCTGGGCTTTGTCCGGGAGGCGTAGGCCGTTGTCGTAGAGGAAGCGCAGGAAGTTCCGCTCCAGCGCCGAGTGGGGATCTACCAAGCCCAGTAGGTGCTGGTAGTGCCGGTCGTTGTCCCTTTCTCCTTCCTGGACGGTTTCCGCGTGCGCGAGGCGGCGCAGGAAGTCCGGGAGGAGCCGCCGGTCGATGTAGCGGTGGTACGGCTGGTTCGAGTAGGAGAGCAGGCATTCGTAGCAGGCCACGGCGCACTTCGCAGGGCCGCCTCCCACCTTGCCGCCGTCTGAGGGGTCGTAATGGCAGAGCCGCAGGGCCCGCTCCGCCACCCGCCCGAGGGCTTCCCGTTCAACGGCCAGGCGTTCCCACACGCCGATTCCGCCTTCGGCCGCCTCCCAGAACAGCAGTCGACGGTGATCGCCCCGTCCGATCAGCTCTGCTCCGATCTCCTGTTCCTCCACCTGGTATTCGACCTGGATGGCCCGCTTGAAGGCGTAGAGGAGGGTATGGAGAAACTCCTCCGACGGCTGATCGGCCAGGGGCCTGATCATGAGTATGTTCCGCGTGTCCTGCACGTAGGGCATGATTCCCGTGATCGGCCGGGGTGCGTCCGGCTGTTGGCCGGCCTCTCCGCCTTGGTCGGCGGCGCGGCCCTGCCATCGCCCGGTACGGGGGTCGATGGCGAATCCGGTTTGTTCGCTCCGCCGCCAGCCCTGATTGATCCGCCATAGCTTCGCGGCGGGCGCGTGTACGACCTCCAGCAGGCAGTCACCCTCCGAGAACACCTCGGCCTGCAGGGGATGGACGCCGAAGCGGAAGTGCGTTGTGGTGAGGTATCCGCTCCGAACCCGTTCCTCCTCTTCGGAGGAGATCCGCTCGAAGGGCCTCGCCCTCATCATGGGTTGTTTCAGCAGGCGTTGCGGGAACTGTGCGTTCTCGGCGTCCAGGCGGGTGCCGCAGTGCTCGCACATGTCCACCCCCAAAGAGGCCCCGGTGTGCGCACGTCCACACACGTTGCAGAGGCGCGCCTGCTCCAGATGCTCCTCGACGCCTTCCGTAGGCAGCACCGCGTACTGCACCCGATGCTTCCGACCCTCGTGGTAGATCTGGTTGCTCGGCCCGAACTCCGTGAGCCCCAGAAAGCGGGGGCGGTCGATGAGCTGCCTGCCGCCCCGCACCGGCACCGAGACCCGCACCGGCAGCCGCGGGAAGTTGTATCCGGGCAGGAACCCCTCCCCGGCCAGGTAGCGGTAGGGGTAGAAGTCCGACTCGGAATGGTGTTTGGTCCGGTTGAGCAGAAGCCGGATCTCACGGCGGGCTTCCTTTTCCCGGCGCTCCGCTTCCTCATGATCCTTCGAGCCGGCGTTGGGGTCGTCGATCAGGTGCCGCGCCTCGTCCCGCAGCCTGCACGTCGAACGGTAGAGATCGCGCCAGTGGTCGAAAGCCCGGTCGAATTGATCGGGCGCGGTACGCAGCGTTTCTTCGAGCCATCCTTGCGAGAACCACTGCGCCTTGTGGATGTCCTGCGTCCGCTTCGCGATCCGCCGCCCCCGATGCAAGGCTTCCTCGATGACCCGTTTACCCGCCGCCCCCGTGATGGCGGCCTGCTTGTCCGCCGCTATCGGCAGGCCGGGAGCTCCGAGGTCGAGTATCTCGGTCATGCTGTTGCCCAGGGACATACCGCTCGTTGCCAGCCAGGTGGAGTGCAGGTGGGCTCGCACCAGATCCTCGTTCTCGAGGTCGATCCGGGCCGGGGCGACCGCTCCGGCGATCATCTCACCGCGCCTCCCGAAGAAGTATTGATCGTGGGCGTTCCCCTGCGCGGCGAAGGCCACGATCAACGCCGGTTGACCGCCCCGCCCCGCCCGTCCGCTCCGCTGCGCGTAGTTGGCCGGAGTGGGCGGCACGTTGCGCAGATGGACCGTATGGAGGTCCCGTATGTCAACCCCCAGCTCCATGGTGGGCGAGCAGAACAGCGCCGGCAGCTCGCCGTTCCTGAACCGGTCTTCCCGTTCGCTCCGGATGTCGGCGGCGATCTGCCCGGTGTGCTCCGCCGCCGCCATCCCCCGCAGATGCCGCCCCTGGTTCTGGTAGAGGTTGGTGAAGTAGGAGTTGGCCTCCTGTATCCCGGGCAGTTCCCTCCGCAGGTGGAGCGACCTGCTCCTCACCGGATCGGGCGGGGCCGGGCCGCCGCCGCCCGCCGCCCAGCGCATCGCCCCGGCCAGCACGCGGACGCCCCCGTCCTGGTTCCTCTGGTCGGCCGCCGCCGCCGCCAGGAGATGGCCCCGCAGCCTTTCGACGACGCCCTCCACCAGGAATTCTGACTCGTCGGCGGCCATGGTCCGGTCGGTGTTCCATGTGGTGGGGGAGCGCAGATAGCGGGCGACGGCGGAGCGCCGCCCCAGGCTCATCGTCCTGCGCCTCGAATATCGGTTCGCCTGCACCCCCGGCAGCAGGGCCATGCTCTGCGTCCGCGGGCGGTCCAGGTCCTCCAGACGCCAGGGATCCCGCAGCCACTGATCGGTGTTGCGGATCAGTCGGCGGGCGGCGGCTTCGGTCAACGGCGGGGCATCGACGGCCAGCCCCATGCGCAGATGGTCGAGAAAGGCGTGCAGCACCCTTCGGCGGGTTGCCGCAGAGGCATCGGAGATAGCCGGCAGGGCGTCCCATAAACTGTGATCGGCGGCGAGGTCGTCCAGCCCCGCATACTCGATTCGGAGCAGCCCGGTTTGTTCCAGGTTGGGTTGGGTGATCCTCCAATCGCGGCTCAGATCCTCCAAGGCGCGGTATTCGAGCAGGTCCACCATGGCCCGCCTGCCCTGCTCGTATCCGGGTCCCCCGGCCACCGACTCCCGCAGGAAGTCGCCCGGTTCGAGGTCGAGCGCCTCGAACACCGCCGGCCCGAGCCGGTCGAAAGTCAGGGTCCCGTTGCGCCGGACGGCTTCGACCAGCCCGGCGCGCAGCTGGGCGACCTGCACAAAGTCGTTCAGATGCCCGGATTGGAGCGAGGCGTCCTGCCGGTTGTCGGTGAAGCTGAGGGACTTCGCCTCGGTGCGGTCCAGGTCCTGGTTCGCCATGCCCGCCACGGCCGCATTCATGGATATGGTCGTCGCGGTCGATCTTCCCGTCTGGCTGAGGGAGGAGAGCTTGCGGTAGTCGCCCACCCGAGTGTCGTACACGGCCCGGCAGCGCAGGCAGATCAGGAACTTGTGCGGCAGGAACCAGCCTTCCACTCCCGAACCGTCCGGCGGGTCGAGGCTTCCGTCGGGGGCGGCGCAGTACTCTTGAGGCCGGTACTGCCCGTAGTTCGGTTTGATGACCCTTCCGGCTTTCCGCTCGTTGAACCAGAACTCCGGCAGGTCGTTGTCGTCGCCCGCCCAGAGTTCGTCGTGCTCGACGGCGAAGTAGCCCTTTATGTCATCGAGGTCTTCCTCCGAGACGCCCGCCAGAGGAGAACGGGGTATCAGCCGTTCTGCCCCGTCTTCCTCGGTAAGCGACGCCAGGTAGTACTCCTGGCCGCATTCCCGGCAGAAGGCCAGCGGGTAGAGCACCCGTTCGCCGTCCGCCTTGTACTGGCCAGACATGCTGAACTCGCGGGCGTCCGGCGCCTCAAGAGTGGCGTAAACGCTGCTCCCCGACGAGAGCCACTGGTGGAGGCGAAAGGCGAACAGGGGCCGCCCGGCGCTCCGCCCGGCCTCGTTGCCGGCTTCGAGCACGCTCCGAAGCGGTGTCCGGCACTGCTTGACCGCCAGGCCGCTCTCCTCAGCCAGCCGCTGGGCCACGTCCTCGAAGGTTTCGGGCCGCCGCCGGACCCACCGACCGTCTTTCTGTTCCAGGCCGAAGGCTTCCTCGGCCCAGGCCGCCAGGGGATGCCCGCGCACCGCTTCGGCCTCCGGCGCGGGTGCGGGCGCCTCCACCGCCGCCCGGATATCTTCCTTTTCTGTGGGCGCCGCCGGTATCGAGGTGACCCGTTCGAGGGTTTCGTCCACCACGTTGGCGGCGGGGATGTCCAGCCCGAAGAACTTCGACACGAGCTCGGACACGGCCTCGTTGCGCTCCGCTCTGGACCCGCCGGTGACCATGGTTGCGCTGGTGGCCACCGCTTGGAGATCGCGCCCGGCTGTCTCCTGGAGCCGGCGGGTGAGCATCGCCGTGTCCGCCCCCTGCCGCCCTCGATAGAAGTGCAGCTCGTCCATCACCAAGGTTCGCAGGTCCCGGGTGGCGGTCTCGAGGAGCGGCCTTTCGCCGGGGCGCAGGAGCATGTACTCGGCCATCACGTAGTTGGTGAGCAGGATGTGCGGCGGGTCGGCGAGGATGCGCTCGCGGTCCTCCTGGCGATCCTGGCCGGTGAAACGGGCGAAGCGCACGGGCGAACCGGGGAAGTTGTCCCGCTGGTAGTTCTCGAGAGCTTCGATCTGGCTGTTGATGAGGGCGTTCATCGGATAGATCAAGAGCGCCCGCACTGTGTGCCGCTCCGGTTCGTTCCTGAGGATGTTGTCGTAGATCGGCGCCAGGTAGGTGAGGCTCTTGCCCGACCCGGTGCCGGTCGTGACGACGTACGGTTCGCCGCGCAGGGCGAGGTCGATGGCCTGGCGCTGATGCCGGAAGAGCCGCAGACCCTCGCCGAAGAAACGGGCGGTGTTGTGCATCAACACTCCGTCGCCGGCCATCTCCCCGAGGGTGCGGTCCATCTCAAAGGCGGGGTTGAGCTGGAGTACGGCCTCCGGCCAGAGGGCGCCCTCTTTCAGCCGGCGGTCGATGTAGCCGTGGATACGCTCGTCGAACACCCGCACGAAGCTGCGGACGTAGCTTTGATACTCATCGACCACCTGCTTGCGAAGCTCGAAGACATCCAACGGCATTGGTTGCGGCTCACTCATTGCTCAGGTCCGGCAGTTCCCCGCGCGCCATCTGGTCATACGCCGCAAGCACATAGCGCTGGGTCCGGTACTCGCCGAACTCTTTCATCTCTTTGCGCTTGAGGGTAGGGAAGGACGCACTCGGAGGCGGAGCATCAAGGATCCATTCGAGATCCTCGCGCTCCAGACGGTACATATGGGCGTAGATGGCGTCCAATTCACTCTTGAGTTTATGACGCCGTTCATCGTCCCAAATGAAGGGAGGTCCTTCGTAACCCAGATCCCTGGCGAACGGTTCCAGGTCATGGGCTGTATACGTCAGCTCCAAGACGCGAGGTACGATCAGCTCTACATACTTCAGTCCCAGGCAAGCTTCTTCCAAGTATGTCTCCGGAGGGAGGATGGGGAGCTGTTTTATGATAAAGAAGTTGAGGTTTGTCCCACCCACCGAGAGGCGAGCTGCCCAGTCCAGGGGAAGGCTGTTCATATTGGCTAAAACAAGGGTGGAAGCTACTACTTTAGCTTGTTTATAGTATATCAATGAAGAACTGTGTCCAACGGCACTCAGAGGAATATTTTCAACTAGGGTAGTACGCTCATTAGTAGCATTTGTGATATTCCTGTAAGCTTGAAGCCAGCGTTCGGAGTCAATATGGAGTAAGGGTGCCTTGTTGCTCACAGCAGTTCCTCCTAAGGTCGCGACGATAGTGGTTCGTTGATTGGTTGCATTTGTGATATCTCGGAAGGCAATGAGCCAATTATAATGGTTATTCCCGATTCGCCTATGCCTAAGAGAGGGATCATTGCTGCTATTCCGGTTCGGAGATTCGTTGAACTGGCGATACGCCTGATATTGAGATGAGCGCCAGTCGGGTGAGGACTTGTAGCGTCTGTCCCCTGTCCCCGATCCGATCCGATCCGATCCGATCCGATCCGATCCGATCCGATCCGATCCGATCCGATCCGATCCGATCCGATCCGATCCGATCCGATCCGATCCGATCCGATCCGATCCGATCCGATGGTGGTAGTATGACCCGTTACGGCTTTGTTTAGTTTGGTCATCACCTCATTCTCAGGTACCCAGTAGCGTGGAAGTGGTAAGGTATGAGGGTTGGCCTTTTCATTGGAGGGAATAGTTTGAGCATTACCTTTCAATAAATCCTTGGGAGATGATTCAGCAAAGGTAGCAAATCTGTGGTCATACTGGTGGAATAGCTTGGCCTCATACAAAGGTAGATATAGTTCTTCACCACGTATAAATATATTGCCTCTTAGTTCCCAACCGTCTTCAGTTAACTGCTGGTGAGTACGGAATAGATAGGAGGCGGTGTTCATCATGAACATAAGCTGAAATTTAACACCCCAAGGATTTGACTCGGGCTGATCATCTGAAAGTTCTCTCCAGAATACTCCAGCATATTGGTACATCTTGCGGGCGATTTCCATGTCCTTTTGGGTTCGGAAGAGGGGACAGGTACGAGTGTTAGGGTTGAAAAGGGCAAAGTCCTCAGAGGATAGAAAAAATCGTCGCTCGGAGTCCTGTAATTGTTCGGTGTGGTGTAGGAAAAAGGCAAACTCACCTTGTGCGCTTGGTCTATCAATCCCGCTCAATGTAAGAAGGCAAAACTTCAGTCGGCCATCTATACCAGGAAAAACCTTCCTTTTGTTCTCAAAGTCGTACAGGCTGACCAAGGCCCTATGATCTATAAGATCAGCAAAAAAATACTGGTTGAATGAATCGGTAGCTATACCTGTAGGTACTATAATCCCAGCTTTGCCTCTTGGGTGCTGTAGATCTTTGGAGTGTTCGGCAAAGAGAGGTGCATAGTTCAATCGGCCATAGCTGGTCTTTGGGAATCGGCCGGATGAATGGATGAACTTCTGAGTGGCTTTCATTTCTCTTACTGCAACTTGATACTCGAGATAGAGGCCAGGATTGGTCGAAGCTAAGCGTTGGATTGCACGGTTCCGGGCTGCCATGTTGGGTTGGTTTGCTACATCGGGGTCGCTGGTCGCGAAGAACTCTCGCGGGTCCAGTTGGACTTGGTCCCACGGCGGGTTGCCCAGTACTACGTCGAACCCGCCGTCCTTGAAACACACGTCAGGGAACTCAAGAGGCCAATGGAAGTAGGGGTAGTCTCTAGATGCTTGGTGGGCCCTGTCCTCGAGTTGTGATCCTGTATTCTGCCCATTGCGGGCGCGACGGATATCGTCAGTGGTGGGTACACGATCATGTTCCTCTGTTTCAAAGGATTCACGCGGAGCAAAGAATGCATAGGTCCATAGATCACAGGCTACCTTAAACCTGCGTAGGACTTCCGAATTTTGTAGCTCCCTGTATTCTTTCTCCATCTTTTTGACATCGGCAGCGCTACGTTCTGCTCTCCTTCCAAAGTTGGCAAAATCATCTGCCATTTTTTGGGTGTCTAACGGAGGCGGTTCCGAAGTCAGACGCTGTTGGCCGGTGCGCTCCTTCTTGTTGCGCTTGCGATACCATTTGGCCGCTTCCTTGTCGTCTCCGGTTACCGGCTTGTAGGCGGCGTCGGGAATGCCCTCTTTGAGGACATCGAGGTCCATCACCCCCACCAGGCTGTCACCGCACTTGACATGGTGGTCGAGAAAGCCGAGCGGCAGGCCCACCGTGTGACACTCGATCCACAGGGCCACCTTGCACAGGTCCACGGCCAGTGGGTTCTTGTCCACCGCATAGATGCAGTGCCGTACCACGGTGCGGAGGGCGCGGCGGTAGTCAAGGGGGGAGGGCTCTTCGCCCCCCGCCCGGATCTTGGCCAGCTCGCGGGCGATGCGGCGGGCGGCGGCCAGCAGGAAGTGGCCGGAGCCGGAGGCGGGGTCGCACACCCGGAGGTCCAAGAGCGCCTGCACTTTCTTGATCCTTGTATCGGCTGCGGCCAACCGTTCTTCCATGACCGGGACCAGGGCGCTGTCCACCAGCTCGCGCACCAGCTCCGGCGGCGTGTAGTAGGAGCCGGTCTCCTTGCGCTGGGTGCCGGCGGCTAGGTCGAAGCTGGGCGGGCTGCCGGATACCTCGCCCACATCCAGAACCGGCCGATAGTCCAGCAGGCTCTCGTAGACCGAGCCGAACTCCTCCACATCCAGCGCGGCGTAGTTCACCCTCCGCCTGACTCCGCCGTCGTGGAACGTCGACAGTGACCGCATTACCGTGAGCAGCGTCTCGTTGGAGCAGTGCGCGGTTTCGATGCGGCTGCAGGCCTGCTCGCCGAACAGCTCGCCGTTCAGGGGGGACAGGTTCAGGTGTCGGGCGGCGGCCTCGTCCCGGCAGAGGCGGAAGGTCTCGGCGAGGCCCGCCCAGAGGTCTCCATGATTGTCGCCCGCGAAGTAGTGCTCGGCGCGTTCCCGCAGCCGCGTGACGCTGTAGTAGCGGTCGTAGATGGTCTGCCCGGTGCTCGGTTCAATGAAGAGGAGCTTGCGTTCCTCCGCCACCATCAGGAACAGCATCCGGTAGACGAAGTTGAGCAGCTGCCGGTAGTAGCCGGTCTCGTCGAGGGTTCCGCCGCGGAGGGCGCGGCGCAGGGTCCCGTTGCCGGGATGCGAGACGAGGGCCCTGCCCAGCACTTCGAGCGCGCTCTTGACGCCGTGGCGGAGCTTCTCCCTGACCCGGCCGCCCTCCTCTATCCCCTGGTTGTAGTAGTTCTCCAGCAGGCATTCGTGCGGCTCGATCTCCCCGAGTGGGAACCTGGTCGAGTGCATGAGGCGGTAGAGAACGACGAACTCGCGGTAGTCGTTGCCATCGATCATGGCCCGCAGGTCGAACTCCAGGTAGGTGGGCTTGGAAAGCCGGGCGCTGTCCCGCAGCAGGCGTAGATGGGTGCCGTTGGTTGTCACCCCCCACAGGGCCTCGGACCGGTTGAGGAAGTCCTGAACCTGGGTGTGAGGGCTGCGCCGGTTCCGGGTGCCTCGGTCGTCGAGACCCTGGTCC
The DNA here is from genome assembly GCA_958295745.1 of uncultured Acidimicrobiia bacterium. Classification (GTDB taxonomy): domain Bacteria; phylum Actinomycetota; class Acidimicrobiia; order Spongiisociales; family Spongiisociaceae; genus CATQHD01. The sequence goes on from OY282370.1 coordinate 2,489,031, forward strand.
AGCGTCACGATATGGATAGGGACGGCGTTCTCGCCGCCGCCGACGCGGTGCGAAATGATGAACTGAGACCCTCCTGCCTCGACGGCCGCCCGCTGGTATTTGAGGGGCGGGAACCCGAGCAGCTCGAAGAACTTGGCGGCCCAGTCCTGCCGGGTGAGGGTGGTGCGGCTCTCCTGTGATCGGTTTAGCCGCCTGTTGAAAGCGTCCCAGTAGACCCGCGAGTCGGAGAAGGCTCTTTGGATCTCCTCGGTCAGGCTCCTGTTGCGGGGCAGTCTGAAATCGGCGGCGCGCTGTCCTTCGATATCGGTGTCGCCCTCGCCGATCCGTTCGATCAGATCGGATGGGAAGAAGCCGCCCTCGATGTCGATGGTCGCGTAGGCCATGGTTCAGTTTCCCGCCGGAACTAGGACGTAACAGCCGATGATGTCGGGCGGTCGGTGCGGTTTCACGGCCGCCTCCGCCCCGTCGACGACGCTACGGAGCCGTTCGTGGGCGCCCTGCAAGGCGGCCGCCCGCTCGTTGACGATGCCGTCGCACCAGCCGTCTCCCTCGAGCATACCCAGCGCCCACCTGACCTGTTCCTCCCGCTCTCCGGGTGCCATGTTGACAGCCGGTTCGGCCTCCGCCAGCAGACGCAGGCCGTCTTTTTCGAGCCGGACCAGCCGCCCGATGTCGTAGGGGTGGCGCCGGAACGCCCCGACCACCACTTCCTCGGCGAACTGCCGGCCGCTCCGATCTTCTATGAGGTAGCGGAGCCGGAGCACTAGGACGATCGTCCGGTAGCCGACCGCATCGGTGACGATCGCGCCCGCCCTGGCGAACCGGTTGTCGTCGCCTTCCAAGGCCTTGGCGAGCACGGCTTCGGACAGCGCGGCCACCGCCGGATGGTTGCGCCCCAGCGTGGTCGCGCCCCGGCGCGGGATATCGTCGAAGGCCGCGCTCATGGGGAAGCTGATTTCGGGGGCGCGGGCGGCGATGCGGTCCCGCAGGTCGCCGGCATGCAGCCGGTATACGCCCTCGGTGTTCGTTCCGCGGAGCTCACCGTTGAAGCGCTGGACGGCGTTGGCGACGAACCGTTTCACGTCCTTGGCGCTCCCCAGCACCGGTTCCATCTCTTCCAGCTCGCGGGCCACGTCGTCGGGCTCGATCCCGCGCTGGGCGAAGTAGGCCCGCGTCTTGGTCTCCCTTTCCGCCATCTGCTCCCAGGCCTCGTGCAGCCTGCTCACCGATTCGTCCTCCAAAGCGAGCCGGAACTGCTGGGCTTGGCCGTCCCCCCGCAGCAGGACGCTGTTGATCAAGGTGTTGATTACCTGTTCGGACTCGACCGGCACCGGCACCGAGATGCCGAGGCTCCGGCGGATGGTCTGCGCCTTCTTGAGGAGCACCTTCAGCACCACGAGGTCCATCTCGTTGTCGGACCCGTAGAGCAGCACCGTCTTGATCACGTCCCTGTCCTGTCCGAAGCGGTCCACCCGGCCTTCCCGCTGTTCCAACCGGTTGGGGTTCCAGGGGAGGTCGTAATGCAGCACCGCGTCGTAGTGTTCCTGGAGGTTCACCCCTTCACTCAGGCAGTCCGTGGCGACCAGCACCCGCACCGGTTCTTGCGCTAGGCCCAGCACGATCTCTCTGCGCTGCTCGCTGTCGCCTTCATTCCCGGTAACCGCCTTCACCGACAGGCCTGGATGGGTCTTTGCCAGCGTCTTCTGGAGATGCTTGGCTGCGTAGTAGGCGGTTTGGATGTAGCGGCAGTAGACGATGGGGCGGTAGCCCCCGGTTAGCAGGTCGGAGACTGCGGCGGCGGCCGCGGATATCTTCGCGTCCTGCTCCGGGCCGTCCAGTTCCTTTGCCCGTTCCAGGAAGTTGTTCAGCTCGCGTATGTCGGTTGCGTCGAGGCCGGCTTCGGGATCGTCCAGGGCCGCGGTGGACACGTAGTCGGTGGGATGCTCTTCGTCTGCGGAGTCCAGTATCTGCCGCCCGAAGTCCTCGTCGCTGGCCCCGTCCCCGTTCTGCGCCGCAGTCGAGGTCTCGGACTGCTTGCGGTTCTCGAGCACCGCCCTCGCCGCGCCGGGGCTGGAGAGCACGCACCGCAGGATCGACAACGCCGCCCAGTAACGAACCCGCCTCCGTTGGCTGGCCTCCTCCGGGGTGGACACGTATTCCTGGCAGTATTCCAGGATGTTCCTGTAGAGCAGGTGGTATCCCGTGGACATCTGGTAGGTGCGTTCGATGGATTCCCGTTCGGGGAAGGGGGTGTCCACTTCCAGCCAGCGCTGTAGGTCGGACCGCTTGCGTTGCACGAAGTGCGGGACCAGCCGGGAGCGGGGCAGCCTCGACTCACCGGGCGCGTCGAAGGAGGGGTCCAGAAGGCCCAGCAGCGATCTGAAGTTCTCTTCTACGCCGCTGTGAGGGGTGGCAGTCACCAGGAGGATGTGCCGGTCGGTTTTCTGGGCGAGCTCCTTCACTAGGGCGTAGCGCTGCTGTTGCCTGCCCTGTTTACCGCCGCGGGGCCGCGAAGAGGTGTGGGCTTCGTCCACGATGATGAGGTCGGGGGCGTAGTTCAGGAACGGCCCGCGGTTGCGTTCCAGCTTTACGAAGTCGATGCTGACCACGAGATGGCTGTAGTGCTGGTAGAGGGAGATGTTCTGGAGCGGCAGTCCCCGTTCCAGCCGCCCGATCCGGGACGACTGGACGACCGCCGCTTTTATGTTGAACTTGGTCCGCAGTTCCTCCTGCCATTGCTCGCACAGGTGGGGGGCGCATAGGACGCCGATGCGGCGCACCACCCCCCGGTCGAGCAGCTCGCGGGCGATCATGGCGGCTTCGATGGTCTTGCCCACGCCCACGTCGTCGGCGATCAGCAGGCGCACCGGATTCTGCCGCAGGGCCATGATCAGAGGCACGAACTGGTAGGGCCGCGGGGTGACCGACAGCCGCCCCATCGAGCGGAACGGGCCCGCGCCGCTCCGAAGCCCGAGCCGCACAGCGTCGCGCAACAACAGCGCCCCGGTGAAGTCGCCGGCCCGCTCCGGGTCGGGCGGGGAGTACTCGGAGGGTTTGATGGCGTCCGGTTCCAACGGAAGGTATATCCCGATCGCCTCGGCGTCCGGGCCGTCGACAGGACGCAGCCGGACGGCGGCCTGCTCATCAGGGTCGGGAGGCAGTACCACCCAGTTCCGACCCCGGGCGCTCACCAACGCCCCGGGAGGGAAGTCGATCGTAGAGCCTTGAGGGTGTCTGAGCCCGATGTATGCCATCGCCCCCGAAGGTTACCGAACGGAATGCCGATGCCCGCCGCAGGTCTGCCTTCGAGGACGGGTGGATCGCGCCAGGCGGCGGAGATCGGTCTTCGTTGGGTTCGGAAACGGGGGGTTATACCTCGACCGCGGCTATTTCTTGTGGGGCGGACCCGGTTCCGGCGGGCACCGGCTCGGCGGGTCGGAAAGAGGCAGGTCGGTCATCGGCCAGGATGTTCAGGCGGTCCTTGACTACAGCCATATCGATCTGCAGGTATCGCACCCGATCATCCACCACACTGAGACCGTTCTCGATCTTGGTCGTGCGATCTTTGACGGTGGCCATATCCAATTGCAGATTCTGTATTCCATTTTCCCCCACACCGAGGCGGCCTTCGGCGCTGGTGAGGCGGTTCTCGACTTTGGTGAGGCGGTTCTCGACTTTGGTGAGGCGGTCTTCGACTTTGGTGAGGCGGTCTTCGACTTTGGTGAGGCGGTCTTCGACTTTGGTGAGGCGGTCTTCGACTTTGGTGAGGCGGTCTTCGACTTTGGTGAGGCGGTTCTCGACTTTGGTGAGGCGGTCCTTGACGATGGCAAGCTCCGCCTGCAGGTTGCTTACGCCTTCTTCGACTTTGGTGAGGCGGTCCGCCAGCCCCTGTATCTGTAGCTGCAGGAGAGCGATCGACTGCTGTACCGCCTTCTGGTTGGCCGCGTTGAGCCGCCACATGACCACGGACAGGGCTGCGAACAGCCCGGCGGTGAGGTAGAGGTTGTTCAGGAAGTCGGGGTTCACGCGGCCTGCTCCTTCATTGCGGGAGTATACACGGCTCTCGGCTGTGTTTGTCTATAATAGTTAATATATGGCAAATATGGATTGTGGTCAACCCCCTTGTTCGACATGCCGAGGCTGAACGCGGCCTCCGCCCCATGCCGGAGGGCCCGGTGAGGCATCTGCGGGCCGGGGGGGGCGGACGGGAGGAGGTGGACGATCAGCCGAGCGGCGGGACTTTCACCAACCCTTCCCGAAGGTTATGACCGAACGGGTTACAGCCCCTTCCCGCAGGTCGTCCAAGGCCTCGTTCACCTGGTCGAGGGGTCTGGGGTGCTGCACCAGGTGCTCGGTGGTTATGGCGCCCTTCCGGTGCAGGGCGACCACCTCCCGGATGTCCTCGGGGGTGTAGCCTCTCGATCCGGCCAGGGTTGCTTCCCGCCAGATCAGGCCCATGGGGTTCACCGGGAAGGTGTCGAGGGCGGCCCCCACCGCCGCCACCCGGCAGCCGATCCCGGCCGCCTCGAAAGCCTGCCGGTACACGGCGGCCGACCCTACGGTCTGGATGATCACGTCCGGCCCCCCGGGTCCGGCCGCCTCGGTGATTCCGGCAACAGCGTCGTCCCCGCCCCTGACGACCGCATCGGCGCCCATCCGCACCGCCAGTTCCAGGTTGGCGTCCGAGCGGCTCACCGCGATCACCCGGCAACCCAGGTAGGCGGCCAGCTGGACGGCGTTGGACCCGGTGCCCCCGACGCCCATCACCACCACCGTCTCGCCCGCCCGGGCCCGGGCGATGCGCACCAGAGCGTGGTAGGGGGTGGCCACCGCGTCGGTCAGCACCGCCACCGCGGCCGGGTCGTCGTCCTCGTGGACGGGTATGACGCAGCGGGCGGGGAGCACCACCCTCTCCGCGAACCCGCCGTCGAACTCGACCCCCATCCGGCGAACCCGCAGACAGATGTTGACCCGACCCGCCCGGCACGGCCCGCACTCCCCGCAGTGGTCTATGTAGTAGAGCGCCGCCGGGCATCCGACCTCGACCGATTCCACCCCCGGCCCGACCTCCGACACCACTCCCGCCGCCTCGTGGCCGGGCACGATCGGCAGGGTCGATCCGAAACCGCCCTCCTGGAGGAAAAGATCGCTCCCGCACACCCCGCAGGCCCTGATATCGACCGCCACTTGGCCGGGGCCCGGAGCCGGTTCGGGCAGATCCGCCGGCTCCAAGGGCCGTCCGTACCCCGTCAGTACGGCTGCGCGCACCTTCTCGATCCGTGCCGGCTCGGCCCGGGCCTGCTCAACCCGTGCCGGGCAGCCCGAGCGCCCCCGCTTCGGGCAGCGGCGGCGCCTCGAAGTTGGAGGATCCGAACACCTCCGGCTTCTTCCGCCCCACCCGGGTGTAGTACTCCTCCGGCACCTGGGTCGGGTCCTTGAACATCTGCCACTGGCACCGCTGGCGTATCTCGGGATCCCGGTTGGTGTCCGGATACACCGGAGGATCGACCACCCGGACGGGATATCCGAAACGATCCATCGGCATCTCCTCCATGAGGATTATGCAGTGGACGCAGTAGAGGCAGATGCCCTTCTGGAAATGGTTCCAGGAGGCCTCCTCCTGCGTGACACCCCAGTTGTAGGGGGGTTCCATCCGGGCCGGGGTCCCCTCTATCCAGTCGCCCCGGAGGGTGCGCTGCCCCGACCCGCACGGATCGAAACGCACGATGAACCGGTCGTCGGTCTCGATCAGATCGAAGTCCCCGGTGCGCTCGGGGCCCACCAGGTGGCCGCGCATCGACTCGCACGCCACCAGCATCAGGGTCTCCAAGCCTTCGTCCCAAGGATGCTGGTCGATGTCGAACTTCTGGTAACGCCAAGCGAACAGGGGCACCAGCACCCCCTCATACATCTCCACTATCCCCTGGCCGCCGTGGCGTTCCTGGATCTCCGACATGAGGCCGTAGGTGTGGTCGACGTCTCGGTCGTGGGTCTGGCGCCAGGTCTCCTTCATGACGTCCAGCGACTCCAGAGCGGCCTCGGGTTCCTCGCGGTAGAGGTGGGACAGGAGCTTCCTTTGCTGCTGCTTGAAGAGGTCCCAGTGCTTGTGCGGTATCCAGGGCGATCCGTCCGGCAGGGCGATCTTGTCGACGATGCCGGCGTTGACGGCGGCCACATCCTCGCCCGACGCGCCCTTTCGCCGCAGGAAGTTGCTGAGGTCGCTGATCCATTGCCGGTACAGGATGAAGCACACGCTGGCCTCGTCCACGAAGTAGTCGGCTAGGCCGGCGGCGTCGTCCCACCGGTTGTCGGAGACGGCCTCCCGGATCTTTCGATAGGTCGAGATCTTCTGGTCCTGCCAGTCGCCGAGCCGCACCCTCCGGCCCAGCACCTCGGAGAACTCGATTCTGGTTTCGGTTTTGATTTCAGCCTCCTTGTTCGATCGGACCGGGATCGCCGCGGGCGCACGCCCGGAGGTTCGGTTCCCCGGTTGCCATACCCTAACCTGATGAGCCGACCCTGCCCCGGATTGCCCCGGAGGTTCAGGGAAACGGTCCGGCGGCGATTCGGGAGGTCAGAGAAGGCATGGAGGGCGCCCTGGACAGCCGGCCCGCCGCGGCGGTGATGCTGCCTTACTGGGGGTTCTGGGAGTCCGCCGCCGGCGGTCCCGGTTTCCGGCGAGAGCGGCAGGGGATGCTCGACGAGGCGGCGGTCCTTCTCTCCGAGGCGGGGGTCGATGTGGTGTGGAACGGCTTGCTGGACTCTCCGGAGGCGGGGGAGGAGGCGGCCGCCGGGATCGAGGCCGCCGGGGCGGAGGCCGTGGTGGTGATCCAGTCGATGGCGGTTCCGCCCGCCTTCGCCATGGCTGCGCTGGACGCTTTGGAGGGGTTGCCGGCGGTGGTGTGGGCGGCCCAGCGGCCCCGCTCCCTCCGGGCCGGGTTCGACCAGTCCGACATCACCATGCTGGGCGCCACGGTCGGCGCCCCGATGCTCACCAACGTGCTGAGCCGCACCGGGCGTCCCTTCGAGCTGCTGGTCGGGCGCCCCGGAGACCCTGCGTTCATGGAGGGCCTGGCGGGGGCGGTCAGGGCGGCGGCGGCGGCCCGCCTGCTCGCCCGGGCCCGCATCGCCCGTGTGGGCCGGCCCATCCCCGGCTACGACTGCGTGGACGTAGACGGGGGGTTGTTGCGGGCGGCCACCGGGATCGAGCTGGTCCCGGTGGACCCCGGCGAGATACTCGACCTCTACCAGGCCGCCGACGGCCTCTCCGACGTCTCCGACTTGGAGGCTGAAGCGGATTCCGATTTCGAGAACGCGGCGGCGGACGACGAGGGCCGGGTGCGTTCCCTGCGTATGGCGGCGGCGTTGGAGCGCCTGGACCGGGAGCACGGGTTCGACGCCGGGGCCATGAACTGCCATGTCGGCCAGATCAGGTTCGGAGAGCATCCGGGGGTGGCCCCCTGCTACGGGCTGGGGCGCGAGACCACCCGGGGCGTCCCGTGGACCTGCGCCGGGGATGTGTTGACCGCCGTCGCCATGCTGGTCGCCAAGCGGCTGGGCGGAGCGGCGCTGTATCACGAGATCGAGGCCATCGACTTCGACACCGACGAGGTGGTGATCGCCAACTCGGGGGAGCACGATCTGCGATGGTGTCCGGCCGGTGTCCGGCCCCGCCTCCAGTCGAATCCCTGGTACCGGCAGGACCCTTTGTGCGGGCTCAGCGTCTGGTTCGAGCTGCCGCCGGGCCCGGCCACCCTGGTGGGGTTCACACCCCATCACGAGGAGGCGAGCGGGTTCCGCTTCGTCGCCGCCGAGGGCGAGATCACCGGACGGTCCTTTCCCGACAGCCCCACGGTGGGCGGTGCGTTTCGTTTCTCCGGGGGCGAGCCGGTGGAGGCGGCCTGGCGGCGCTGGGCCGAATCCGGGGTGAACCACCACAGCGCCGCCGCCCCCGGACGACTGGCCGGCCAGACGGCGGCGGTAGCCCGCTTCCTGGGGGTCGGTTTCGTCCGCGTCTCCTGATGAGGAGCGGATAGTATGGCGGTGGGTTCCTATTGCCCGGCAAAATGTGATCCGCCCCGCCTGGAGTGAAAAGGAGAATGAGGATGCGTTCCCGATGGTAGAGCCTTTGCCATGACCATAGAGGCAATCATGGTGCTGGCGATTCTCGTCGGAACGGTGGTTCTCTTCGTCTCCGAGAAATACCCGATCGATATCGTGGCGATCCTCAGCCTCGGGGCGTTGCTCGCCTTCGGTCTGGTCACTCCCCAGGAAGGTTTCTCCGGCTTCAGCAATCCGGCGACCATAACCGTAGCGGCGATGTTCGTCCTCAGTGCAGGCCTCCAAAAGACCGGCGCCACAGCCGAAGTGGGGCGGTTGATGATACGTTTCAGCCAGAACCATTTCATGGCCTTGGTGGTGGTCATGGTGACGATCACCGTCCTGTCGGCGTTCATCAACAACACCGCGGCGGTCGCCGTATTCATCCCCCTGGTGACAATCCTCGCCAAGCGGCGCAAGATCTCCGCTTCCAAGCTGCTGATCCCGCTTTCGTATGCCTCGCAGTTCGGCGGCGTATGCACCCTTATAGGTACGTCGACGAACCTGCTGGTCAGCTCGATCTCCGAACAGGCGGGCTACGGCGGGTTCAGTATGTTCGAGTTCAGCCGGATGGGTCTGATCCTCTTCGCGGCCGGCGCCGGCTTCTTCCTGCTGATAGGAAGGTGGCTGCTTCCCGACCGCCGGGTGAGGACGCTCACGAGCACCTACCAGCTGGGCGAATACGTAACCGAGATGCGGGTCCGCAACAACTCTCCGTTGGTCGGGAGAACGGTGCTCGAAAGCAAGCTCGGAGAGGATTACGACATAACGGTGCTCCGTATCCTGCACATTGGAGAACCGGGCTGGGCACCCCTCCGACAGGTTCTCGAAAAGGATCATGTACTGCTCGTCCGCGGCGAGATCGGCGAGCTGATGCGCCTGCGGGACTCGATGCGGCTCGATCTCAACGTCAACTTCGAGCTGCGTGACGAGACGCTTCAGACCGAGGATCTGCGGCTGGTCCAGGCCCTGGTGGCGCCGGGGTCGGAACTGATCGGACACACCCTCAAGCAGTTGGACTTCCGCAACCGCTACAAGGCGCTGGTCTTGGCGATGCAGCGGCGGGGAGAAACGATCAACGAAAAACTCAGCTCGGTCGTTCTCGGGCTGGGGGATACGATGCTGATCCAGGCTCACGAGTCGCAGATCGGGGCGCTTCACAGCAACAAGGACTTCATCGTGCTCGACGAGCTGCCGGGGCCTAAACTTCGGCACAGGACCCCCCTCGTCCTCGGCATCCTGGTGGCTGTTGTAGGGCTGGCGGCCTTCGATATCCTCCCAATCGTGGTCACCGCATTGCTCGGTTGTCTGGCGATGATCTTTACCCGTTGTCTGCGATTGGAGGAAGCCTATGCCGCCATCAATTGGCAGGTCATCTTCCTCCTTGCCGGCATCCTTCCTCTCGGCATCGCTATGCAGAAGACCGGCACGGCCGAGGTGCTGGCGGAAAGAGCGGTAGGCTTGGTCGGCGGGCTGGGACCCGTAGCGGTGCTTGCTGTAATCTATCTGATGACAGCGTTGATAACCGAGACCATGAGCAATGCTGCTGCGGCGGTGTTGCTGGCGCCGATCGCCATCTCGACGGCGGAACAGATAGGCGTAGACCCTCGGCCGTTTCTGATGGCTATCACCTTTGCCGCCTCGACCGGATTCTCGACGCCGGTCGGCTACCAGACGAACACTATGATCTACAACCCGGGCGGCTACAAGTATACGGATTTTCTGCGCACCGGTGTGCCGCTCAATATCCTGTTCTGGATACTTTCCGTGATCTTCATCCCGCTTCTCTGGAGCTTCGATCTGGGCGGGTAGATATACATTCCAAGTATTGAAGTTCCGGTTGGGATCGATGGAGTCGGGTGAGCCGGTCTCCTGACCTCCGGAAGGGTCAGACGGGCGCGTAGCCGATGCCGAGGATCTCGGCGGTGCGGCGCAGGACGTCCCCATGGCGGCCCGGCAGCACCCCGGCGTGGTGGGTGGCCCCCGCCTCGCACCATCGGGCGAAGGCGTCGGCCACCTGGCCGGAGTCGAACCTGAACATGCCGTTCGGCCCTTCCATGGCATGGTGCTTCGAACCGATGATGCGGCCCTCGGCGCCCACCAGCACCCATCCTCCGGTGTGGTGGAGCGGGGTGAGGCTGATCAGGGTGGCCGGCCCTTCGGGGAGCTCGAAGGCGGTGGCCACGCCCGGACCGCGGTCCCCCATGTAGTGATCCTCGGGGAGGAGGCGCACCGTGGAGGATGGTGGGCGGATGGAAACATCGCCTTCCCCCCCGTTGGCAACCAGCAGCCAGTTGCCGGGGAAGTCCAGCTGGTAGAGCTCGCAGTACAGGGCGGATCCGGCCAGCTTCTTTCCCAGCGCCAAGGCGATGGCGGTGGGGATGTCCCCCGTACAGGCGAACGGGCGGCCCGCCTCGGCGCACAGGGCCGTACCCAGGCAGGCTGTTATACCCACCGCCGGGTTCCAGCGCAGCGCTTCGCCGTGGCAGTTCACCGCCCCGGCGGCGGCGTCGTGCTCTCGGCAGAGACTTTCCATGGCGAGCGCCAATCGGGCCGAACGATCGAGGGTCTCGTCATCGACCGCGGCGGCGTCGCACCGGGCGCGCAGGCCGTCGATCAAGGCCCGGACGCCGGCGTCGTCTACCGAGGCGAAGGCCGCGCCGATCTCCTCGGCGCCCACGTCCACCACCTCGACGCCCAGCTCCTCCAGCGCCTCGGGGGCCGCTTCCACGTCTATGTAGCCGGAGATCGGTTTGCCGATAGCCAGCAGCCGGGAGGACCTCACCAGGGCGGCCGCCGCCGCGGCCCGCAGGGACTCGCCGAGGGCATCGTCCAGCTCCGGCGACCCGAACCGGTCGATCAGCGTCGTGAACCGCCGACCTTCCCGCACCAGCACGTTGGTGAACATGACCAAGCCCACCGGCAGGCTGCGGCGGGTGGCCTCCTCGGTGGCGTAGTCGTCAGGGATGTCCTCGTATTCCTGGGCGCCCACCGCCAACACCGGCGCCTCCGGGAGGCTGCGGACCGCCTCCCACCCGTAGCTGGGCGGCGCCGCCATCGTGGGGGCGAAGACGATCACCTCCACACCGGCGTCAGCGAACGCCCTGCCGGCCTCCCGGCCTGCCTCGTCGGAGTCCACCACCCCCGGGTAGACCACCGACCCGAACCGCTCCAACCGGTCTCGCACAGCCTCGGCGAAGGAGGTCCGGTCGCGGCGGAATTCGGGAGGCATGGCCGCGTCGAACAGCCCGAAGTACACCGACAGCAACCCGATCCTGAGCGGACGGTCCCGGTTGTTTTCCCAGGTCATGCCGGTATCCTCTCGATTCACCGCGCCGGCCCGGGTCGTCGAGGTTCCATGGGCCGGGGGTGCGCTCCGGCCGTCATGTCTGCTGAACCCAATCTAGATGCCGGGGACGGTTGCCAGGCCTCCGGTGCGGATGCTCTCGTAGGCGGTGTACACCACCTCGACCGAGCGGGCGCCGACGTCGCCCGGCGAGCGGTTGGGCGCGTCTCCGCCCTTGGTGAGCTCTATGAGGGTGTTGGGGGGGCCGTCGCACTGGTAGAGCCCGGCGTGCGGCGGCAGGTCGGCCTTGACATCCACCCCGTCCTCGCGGTAGTGCCAGAGGAAGTCTCGTTCGAGGTCGACGATCAGCTGGCCTTCGGAACCGTAGAGACGCACCTGCAGCTGGTGGCGGGGCCAGGGTTCGTCGGCTATGTCGCCCGCGCCGGCCTGGCCGGGGCAGCTGGCGCCGCTCACCGCCCCGGTGGCGCCCGACAGGTAGCGGATGGCGATGGCGTCATGCAGGTCGACGCGGGCCCCGGCGTTGTTCATCAAGGCGAACACGTCCTTGGCGCGCTCCCCGCTCAACCAGAGGGCGAGGCCCATGGCGTGGCTCAGCTGGGCCGGGGCGTAGCCTCCTCCGGAGACGGCCGGGTCGGTCCATGTGTCCCAGTCGGGCATGAAGTCGGCGGCGGAGCCCTCGTAGGCGCCGGTGGCCTTCAGCAGCTCTCTCGTCCCCGACGCCATGGTCACCAGGATGTGCTCGATCTCGCCCACGCCGCCGCCTTCGGTCATCATCCGTTTGGCCTCGATGACCGTGGGCCGGTAGTGCCAGCCGAAAGAGAGGACCAGATGACGGCCCAGGGCCTTAGCGGTGGCGTCGAGATCCCAGGCGTCGGCGGGGTCGATGGTGACCGGTTTCTCGCAGAGCACGTCGGCCCCGGCTTCAAGGGCGGCCTTGGCGTGTTCGTGGTGGAAAACCACCGGACTCGCCACCACCACCGCGTCCAGGTCCAGCTCCAGGGCTTCCCGGTAGTCCTCGGTGATGTGCTCGAACCCGAACTGGCTCTGCAGGAGCTCCAGGGCTTCCCGGCCTTTGCGTACCGCCGCCACCAGCTCCACGTCGTCCCGCTGCTTCAAGACGGGGATGTGGTTGCCGGCCGCCCATGAACCGGCGCCGATGACGCCGACCCTCACCCGATCGTTGGAACCCATGAACCCTCCAAATCGATATCGAAAGACTTGGGCCTGACAATACGGGGAGGCTCGGCACCATGCAACCGCCGCGCCCCCATGGGCGGCCCGCCCCGGGCGGTGGAACGGGGCCGGCGCCGGATGCACCTCGCCATGGCACGGCCATGATCGTTGGCCGGGGGTTCGGAGGGCAATGGCGGTTGGATCGGCCCGTTCTCGCTGTTCGTAGGCTGCGGCGGACCGCCCCCCGCTCCCTTTTCTACTCCTGGGAGTCGGGATCCGGCGCTGCGGTGGTTGTGGTGTCCGGATCGTCGGTGTCGTCCGGTGCGGGGTCCGGAGTGTCGTCCGCGGTGTCGTCCGGTGCGGGGTCCGAGGTGTCGTCCGGGGCGGGTTCGTCCGGTGGTTCGGGGCATTCCTCGCCCGTGTAGTCCTCCGAGTCTTCGGGTAGCAGGCAGGGGTGAACCTCGACGTGGCGCGGCCAGGGCCGGTAGCGCACCGTCCAGTCCTGGCCGGTTGTGGACCCGTCCGTGAAGGTCAGGGTTCGGGTCACCTTGACCGACCATCCGTTTGCGCCTCCCTGGGTTTCCACCTCCCCGTCCCACGGCATCACCTCGGGGTTCGGGAAATAGACGGTGGGGAACTCGGTGGGGGCGAACCGCCCGGACACCTGGGAGGATATCAGCCGGTCCGAGTTGTTCCCGTACAGCTGCACGGTGATGGAGTCTCGTGTGTAGGAGGTTTTTATCACCACCACCGACTCGGTGTCGTTGCGGAACACCAGGTCCGGCATGGGCCAGCTGATGGTGGCTTCGATTCCCTCCGGGTATCGGGAGAAGTAGTAGCTGTGGGGCCGGTGTTCGATGATCTCCAGCCCAGCCCAGTAGACCGCGTTGTAGAAGGTGGTGGCGAACTGGCTGACCCCGCCCCCCACCGTGTCGACGATCTCGCCCTTGATGATGGTGGGGGCCGGCGCGTAACCCGCCTCCAGGGTACGCATGCCCACCGTCTCGTTCAGCGACATGGTCTCGCCCGGCATCAGCATCCGGCCGTCCATATGATCGGCGAACAGCTGGATGTTGTTCACCCGCGGCTGGCCGGCGGGATGCATGGTGGTGAACTCGCTGATCTTGCTTATTCCTCCCAACCCGACCAGTTCTTCGGCGGTGATTTCGGGTTCCACCCCCTCCTGGAGAGGGAGGACGGTGGTCCGGTTGGGCCGCCGGGCGGCCTGGATGGCGGCCTGGATGGCCAGGTCGGTGTCGATGACCGCCCCGGGGAACCCCGGAATGACGGTGACCTTTTCGTTGTCGTCGATGAACAGCCGGGCGCTCTCGGGCGCCGACACGAGCTCGGTTCTGGCCCGCTCGAGGTATCCATCGAACACGGCGGGGTCGAGGGTGACCGCCAGATGCGGACTAGGCGACCGTTCCACCCTGGTCACCAGGGCCCGGGCCATCTGATCCTCGTTCAAGACCAGGGTTACGTCGGGATCGGCCCTGGTCAGGGTGATGGGACCGTCGAGCAGGAGGAGTATCTCGTCGAAGGCCCGATCGACGGCTGCGACGGACAGCACCGGTTGCTTCTCGATGACATCCAGCGTCACCGTTTCGGGCCTGGGCCGCTCGAACAGGGCCGCAGCGATGCGAGGTCCGGCGGTGGACCGGTCTATTGCTTGTCCGGAGCGCGGGTACTGGGGTATGGGGAGGGTTCCTTCGAGGGTTATCTTTCCTTCGACGGCGGCGCCGAGCGCCTGCTCGTAGCCGTCCAGCACCCGGGACAGGGCTTGCTCGTCTACGGTGCCCGAGACCGTGAGTGCAATGGTCGGCCCCGCCGCCGCGAACCAACCCCTGACCGCCTCGACGACCGAGGGGGGCGAGCTTCCTGCCAGCGCCGCGTCCAGGAGGGCGTTCTCGTCGAGGTCGAAGCCGACTTCCGAGGGGAGCAGGTCGAATCGGGCCCCTCCCGCCTCGATCCCTATCGGGGCGGAGGCCATCCGGCCTTCCAGGTCCTTCAGGGCGGCCAAGGCGTCGTCGCGGTTGAGGCCGGACAGATCGAGGCCGTTCACCGAGTAGCCGTCGATGACCTGTTCCTGTCCGGTTCTCACAGCCAACAGCCCGACCGCGATCAGGCCCAGAACGACGATGGACCCGAGGGTGTAGAGGATTATGCGGAACGCTTTGGACATGGGGCTTCGCGGGATGGCCGACAACTGGATCGATCATACCCCCGAGGTAGGACAATTCACCGGTAATGGGGCCTCGCGGATCATCCTGATATCGCTCATGAGCCGCCGTCCGCCCCCATGAGAAGCACGCCGCGATCCCTCGGCGCAACGGCCTGTCGGCGCACTCGGGAACGCCAAAATCCGCCGCCGGGTCTGCTGTAGATGCGGGCGGCCGCTCGCGAAAAACCGGCCGAGCCGCGCCGAGTCACATGCCCGCCCCCGCACACGGGGTACACCCCCTTTCGTGAGGCAGGCCGCCGTGATCGGCGCAGAGGCGCTCCGGTTCCTCACACCGGCAAGCCCCGCAAGAACGCGAAGATACGCTGCTCCTCCCGCCTCTTCATAGGCGGGTAGATCGCGAAAAACGGCCCACCCCCCGCCTCCCCGCGGGCCCACCCCCACCGCCATGCGTGTTTAACTGCTGGTGGATAGGCCCCCGGCGGGGAATGGCTCAACGCCGCCTGCCCAGCCATCCCTAGGGATGGCTGTGGCTTTTGAGGTGATCGCCTCCCCGCCGGGCCTTGCTGGGGTTCGGTAGTTGTCGCTTGATAGGAGCCTGAACGGCCCACACGTGTCGTGTTCCCTACGCATGGTTGCGCAATACCGGACCGGCCTACCGCCGGTAAGACCAGCAACCGAAAGGATACACCGAGATGCCAACAGCAGGGATAGACTCCCACAAGGACACCCTGGCAGGCAATCCCCCTCCGGGGAATGGCACATCCAAGTCCACCGCAGGGATAGATTCTCACAAGGACACCCTGGCGGGATGTGTCATCGATTCGGCGGGACGGAGCATCGAGCGCCGGACCTTCTCGAACACTCCCGCCGGTTACCGCAGAGCAGCAGCCTGGTTACAGGCTCATGACGTCGGCCGGGTGGGGATCGAGGGGTCGGGCAGCTACGGGCGGCCTCTGGCGTTGTTCCTGATCAGCGTAGGCTGCGAGGTGGTGGAAGTGCCTCCCCAGATGACCGCCCAGGCCAGAAAACAACAGCGGAACCGCCCCAAGTCCGACCGCATCGATGCTTTGGCCATAGCCCGGGTAGCAGCCCGAGAGGACGACCTTCCGGTTCCTCGACCCCAAGACGCTCTGGAAGACCTGCGTGCGCTGGTGTTCTACCGGCGTGAGTTGGTCGAATCCCGCACCGCTGAGATCCGACCGCCTCCACGCCGACCTCACCCTGCTCTGTCCGGGCTACCACAACCTGTTGCGCTCGGGGTTGTTGTCTCCCAAAGCCTTGGCACGGGCCGCCAAGCTGATCACCCGAGACAGAACCACCAGAGCGGACATCGCCCGCCAGCGCATCCGCCGCGTTCGTCGGCTCCTCCGCCAGGTTCGGGAACTAGACACCCAGATCACCCGCCTAGTCGCCGCCTTGGGCACTTCCCTCACCGACATCTACGGAATCGGGAACCTGACAGCAGCCGAGATCATCGCCGAAGTCGGCGACGCCGCCCGGTATCCGACCAAAGCCCGCTTCGCTATGGCCAACGGCACAGCCCCCATCGAGGCGTCCTCAGGACGGGTCACCCGCCACCGGCTCAACCGAGGAGGCAACCGCCAACTCAACCGGGCCCTCCACAACGCGGCCATCACCCAGATCGCCCGCCCCGGCACCGAGGGACGCTGCTACTACGAACGGCTCCTCCAACGAGGAAAAACCAAAAAAGAAGCCATCCGCATCCTCAAACGACGCATCTCCGACCGGGTCTGGACCCACCTCCAACCCACCACCAACACCCCCCAAACCCACCAAGTCTTGACATAGGAGCTCACCTCTCCCTGGGTCCGGGCGCGTACCGCTATGACCTTCGGCGGTCGATCTCCCGGAGAATATGATCCCTGCTCGTCCGAACGGCGCCGGATCGGACGGGAGGTGATTACGGCATCTGTCAGTATCCGGTATTGGAGTGACTTCTTCAACCCCTTTGCCAGAATTTTTTTTATCACTTTGCGAATTTCTAGGCGGAGGGCTACGGGGTTGTGTCGTACGGTGGGGGGGAGGGGTTGCCTCCGGAGTACCCGGAGGGGGACAGGTGTCGATGGGGGTGAGACTGCGGGCGGCAAGCGCCAGCAGTCTCCGACGATCCCCGCACAGCCCGGTTCTATCGGGCTATCCTCCACCCTGCAGGCACCACTGCCTAGAAACCAGCGCAAACGACGTCTAGGAGCTGCTCCCCGTGGAGGTAATACGCCCGGCCGACATCCAAGAAGCGGCAGCGGCCCTGGCGGAGAATCCGGGCGCCGTACCGCTGGCCGGAGGAACCGATCTCATGGTGGAGGTCAACTTCGGCCACATACGCCCGTCCGCCGTTATCACCCTGCGCCGGGTCGAGGAGATCCAAGAACTCTCCCGAAGGAGGATCGGGGCGGGGGTTACCTTCCGGGATCTGGAAACAGGCGATCACAGAGCGTTGGCCCAGCTGGCCCGCACCATCGGCTCCCCCCAGATCAGGGCGGCCGGCACCATCGGCGGGAACATCGGCACCGCCAGCCCCGCCGGTGACTCGCTCCCGTTCCTGGCCGGCCTCGACGCCCGGATCGAGCTCCGGTCCGCAGCCCGCGGCGCCCGCTTGGTTCCCTGGGACGAGTTCTTCATCGGCGTCAAGCAGACCTCCAAGCGCCCCGACGAGCTGATCACCGCCGTCCTGCTGCCCGAGGACCTGCCCGACCGCCAGGAATTCGCCAAGATCGGCCAGCGGAGCGCCATGGTCATCTCCATCGTGGCCGCCTGTGTCTTCCGGTGGCGCGGCGGCCGCACCAGGGTCGCTCTCGGTTCGGTAGGGCCCACTCCCATACGGTGCCGGCGGGCGGAGGATATGATCTCGAACGAACGGAACCCGGGTGAGTCGGCGCTCGACGAGTTCGCCCGGATCGTATCCGAGGAGGTGCGCCCCATAACCGACCATCGAGGAACCGAAGACTACCGCCGCCACTCGTCCGGAGTGCTGGCCCGGCGGCTGCTGGAAAGGTGTCTGGCGTCATGAGAATCCACGCCGAGGTCAACGGGGAGGCCCGTGAGTTCGAAACGAAAGGTTCCGAGAGCCTGCTGTTCGTGCTGGCGGACCAGCTCGGCCTGCCCGGGGCGAAAGGCGCCTGCGAGCAGGGAGAGTGCGGCTCCTGTTCGGTTATGCTCGACGGTCGGCTGGTCTGCTCGTGTCTGGTGATGGCCGTGGACGTGGACGGCTCGGAGATCGTGACCGTGGAGGGTCTGGGCCGCTCCGGCCTCCACCCCGTACAGAAGGCGCTGGTCGACTCCGGAGCGGTGCAGTGCGGTTTCTGCACTCCCGGGTTCGTGGTGGCCGCCGCCGCGCTCCTGGACGAGAACCCGGTGCCCTCCTCGGACGAGATCAGGGAGGCACTGTCCGGCAACATCTGCCGATGCACCGGTTACGGGGCCATCCTGAGAGGCCTCGACTCGCTGGCGGGCAACCGATGACCGCCAGAACCGGCGCCCGGATCAAGGGCGGCGTGGGGGAGTCGACCTACCGGTCCGACGGCATCCCCAAGGTGGACGGGACCTTCATCTATTCCTCGGACATGTACATGGACCGGATGCTGTGGGGCGCCACCCTGCGCAGCCCCCACCCCAGGGCCCGGATCACCAAACTCGATATCGGTCCGGCCCTGGCGATGACCGGCGTCCATGCGGTCCTCACCGACGACGACGTTCCCGGCCGCAAGACCTACGGGCTGGAACACCCCGACCAGCCGGTGCTGGGTTCCGAATCGGTGGAGTATTGGGGCCAGCCCATCGCGGTGGTGGCGGCCGACGACCCCGAGATCGCCCGCCGGGCCGTCGATGCCATCGACGTCGAATACGAGGTGTTGACGCCGCTCACCGACCCCATTGAGGCCGAACGGCTCGATTCGGTGTTCAAGAGGCAGCGGTGCCGCCGCGGCGCCGAGAAGCGGCGGGGGATGGTGGCGGTCGAGGGCTATTACGAGGTGGGTATGCAGGACCAGGCCCCCCTCGGCCCCGAGTCCGGCCTGGCGGTTCCCGACGGCGGGGGCGGGGTCGATCTGCACATCGCCACCCAGTGGACCCACATCGACCACGAACAGATCGTTGCCTGCCTGGGGCTGGCGGACGACCAGGTGCGGATACACCATTCGGGGGTGGGCGGGGCCTTCGGGGCCCGGGAGGACGTGAGCCTCCAGATACACCTCTGCCTTCTCGCCCTCCACACCGGGCGTCCGGTCAAGATGGTGTACAGCCGGTCGGAGAGCTTCGTGGGCCACGTCCACCGGCATCCGGCCCTCCTCTGGTACCGCCACGAAGCCGACGCGGACGGCGTCCTCCGGCGGGTCGAAGCCCGGATCGTCCTCGACGGGGGCGCCTTCCATTCGACCAGCTCCTCGGTGCTGTCCAACGCGGTCTACCACGCGGCGGGCCCCTACCGGTGTGATTCCGTGTCGGTGGAGGGCGTCGCCGTCAAGACCAACAACCCCCCCTGCGGGGCGATGCGCGGGTTCGGGGCGGTGCAGTCCTGCTTCGGTTACGAGGCGCAGATGGACAAGCTGGCCGACGCCATCGGTATGGATCGGATCGAGTTCAGGATCAGGAACGCCCTGCAGAGGGGCGATCCGCTGGCCACCACCGGGCAGGTGATCGAAACCTCGATGCCCGCGGTGGAGCTGTTGGAACGGGTGCGGGGGATGCCCCTGCCCGAGGAGGGCGCGAGCGAAGACCCCCGGCTGCTGCCCGGCGGGACCGGCCTCACCACCCCCGGCGCCTCGGTGCGGCGCGGGGTGGGCTACGCGCTGGGGCTGAAGAACCTGTGCTTCTCCGAAGGGTTCGACGACTACTCGGAGGCCCGGGTATGCATCACCCCGTTCGGGGTCGAGGTTCATACGGCGGCTGTCGAGGTCGGACAGGGCCTCGGGATGATCCTGACCCAGATCGCCCGCACCGTGCTCGGCATCGAAGACGTGGTCGTGTACTACGACGACACCTCCAAGATCGGATCCGCCGGCGGGACCTCGGCTTCCCGCCAGACCCAGATGACCGGCGGGGCCGTGCTGGAAGCGGCCAAGATGGCCAGGGAGATCGCCCTCACCAGGGGCAACGGCGACGAGCTGGACGACGCCGGGGTGTGGAGGGGCGGGGAGCTGGTCACTCCTATGAGCGAGCTGGTGGGCGGCAAACCCATCGAATACCACATCAGGTTCCATCACCCCCCCACCGAGCAGCCCGACGAGAACGGTCAGGGGAACCTCCATGTCGACTTCGCGGTGGCCGTCCACAGGGCGGTGGTGGACGTGGACCAGGAGCTGGGGCTTTTCCGGGTGGTGCAGATCGACACCGTCCAGGACGTGGGCTTCATGATCAACCCCCGCTCGGTGGTAGGCCAGATCGAGGGCGGCGTCATGCAAGGGGTGGGCCTCGCCACCCTCGAGGAGATAGTCATCGAAAAGGGGGTCATCAAGAACCCCACCTTCACCGACTACCTGCTGCCAACTTTCCTCGACGCCCCCCGCATCGAGGTGCAGGTGGTGGAGGAACGCGGTGCCTTCGGCCCGTTCGGCGCCAAGGGGGTGGGGGAGCCGCCCACCGTGTCATCGACCGCGGCGGTGGTGGCCGCCATACGGGACGCCACCGGCCTGGAGCTGAACCGAACCCCCGTCCGCCCCGAACACGTAGCCCTCGCCCCGGTTCAGGCCGGGCGCCATCCGTAGGACGGCCGCCCTATTTTCGTATTGCCGGCCTATCGAATCTGAAGACCCCCGATTTCAGAAGCGAACCTACTCGGCGCCGGGCGGATTGCGCAGTTCGGCCAGGCGGCGGGCGGCTTGTTCCATGCGGGGGCCGTATTCGATCGTTTCTCGCCAGCGGGCGGGGATGGCGTCTGCTCCTGTGAGGACGCCGAGCAGGCCTCCGGCTATCGCGCCGGTGGTGTCGGCGTCGTCGCCCTGGTTGACCAGGGACACTATGAGGGTTTCGAAGTCGGCGGGTTGTTGGATGGCCCACACCGCGCAGATCAGGCTGTGGATCACGTAGCCGCTGGTGCGGAGTTCTTCGACCGGCTTCTCGGGCGGGACGGCGAGAGCGTCATGTACATCGGGGTGGAGGTCCAGGGAGGCGGCTTGGGCGATGGCGCCGTCCGGCGTCCGGCCGTCGAGGAGGGCGGCGGCCATCTCGGTGTAGGCGATGCAGCTGTCGATGCAGCGGGGGTGGGCGTGGGTGACGGCCGAGATCTCGGCGGCTTCCCGGCGGCGCTGCTCGGCGTCGGTGCGCACCAAGCCGGTGGGCAGCGCCCTCATCAGCGACCCGTTGCCGCAGGAATACTCGTGGGTGCCGCCGCTGCTGGTCGGGTCTCCGGATTCGGCCAGCCGGTGGAGCGCCTGGCGGGTGGCGTTGCCGATGTCGGGCGGGTCGGAGTCCAGCCAGTCCAGGAACCCGTCCGCCGCCTTCTGCAAGCTGTATTCACCGTCCAGGTAGGCGGTGGTCACCGCCCAGGTCAGGTCGGTGTCGTCGGTGCCTTGGCCGGGGCGCCAGCCGAACGGCCCGCCGCCCGCGATCTCCCTGTGAACACCGTAACGGAGGCGGATCTGCTCCGGGCTGAGGAACTCGACGGTGGCGCCCAATGCATCCCCCGCTGCCAGCCCGATCAGCCCCCCGGCGATGGCTTCGCCCGCCGAAGGCCGTTCGACCGCCCCCGCGCCCCCGCCTTCGTTCATGACAGCCAATCCCCGACCGGGGCGGTCAAGAACGCCTCGATCTCGATTCCTCCGCCCCCCACCAGCAGCTTGCGCGCCGGGGAAAATGCGGCCGAGAAAGCCTCCATGCCTCTCGTCGTAGACGGGGCGCGTCCGCTCTTGACCTCTATCGCAACCAGGCGGTTGCCGGAGCACACCACGAAGTCCACCTCCCGGTTTCGGTCCCGCCAGTAGTAGAGATCGCAGTCGCCGCCGGCGGCCGCATTGGCCAGGTGAGCCCCCACCGCCGACTCCACGAGCCGCCCCCAGCGTGCGGGATCCCCCCGGAATTCGTCCAGGCCGAGGCCCGATTGGGCAGTGACCAGAGCGTTGTTGAGCACCTGGAGCTTGGGGCTGGAAGCGCGGCGCCGGATTGCCCCGCCGTTGTACTTCTGCAGGCCGGCAACCAACCCGGCGCCGTCCAACAGGTCGAGGTAGTGGGCCACGGTGGTGGTGTTGCCCGCGTCCTGGATCTGTCCGATCATCTTCGTGTAGGAGAGTACCTGGCCCGAATAGGCGCAGGCCAGTTCCAGGACCCGGCGCAGGAGAGCCGGTTTGTCGATCCTGGAAAGCAGCAGCACGTCGCGGGCGATAACGGGCTCGATGAGGGAATCCCGTATGTAACGAGCCCAGCGGTCGGGTTGGCCGATCAGCGGCGCCGCCCCCGGATAGGCGCCGTAGAAGACGTACTGTTCCAGGGACCAGCCGAAGGCGGCGCGCATCTCGCCGAAGCTCCAATGGGGAAGGTGGAGCGTCTCGAACCGTCCGGCCAGGCTTTCCCCCAAGCCTTTCTGGACTGTCAGGGGGGCTGAACCCAGGACGATCACCTTCAAGGGGAGGCCGGATCGGGTGTCCCCGTCCCACAGGTGCTTTACCATCTCCGACCAGTCCGGCACCTTCTGCACCTCGTCGATGACCAGCACAGCCCCCTCCCTGTCGGCTTGCCTGGCCAGCAGGCGGGCCGCCTCCCACTGCTGCTCGATCCAATGGACGCTGCGCAGACCCGGATGGTCGGCGTCGGCGTATTGGGTGGGCAGCCCGGATTCCCTCGTGACCCGGGAGACCAGGGTGGTCTTTCCCACCTGGCGGGGCCCGGCGACCACCTGGATGAAGCGGCGCGGTTCCGATAGCCGCACGGCCAGGTGCTCGGCTTGGGGCCTCGTGTGATTTCCCGTAGCTTCACTCGACATCGAGCGACCTCCGGCGCAGCCGATCATCTTTCCCCGATTCTACAATTTACTCAATACCCTAAGTAATTTTACTCAAGAGCACAAACAATTTTGCTCAGGCCTATAGGTGATGTTTGCTCACAGTCCTTCGGATTTTCAATCGACGCTCTGAGTAAATCGTGAACCTTCGTCATCGAAGGCCGAATCGAAACACCGCCGTCGTGCGCCGACCCGGCTATCGCATCCTTCCGAAGCGTCGAGACTCGGCCGGCCGGTCGAGGACACAGCAGAACCCGGACGTCCGTGATCGGCGATCCGGATCTGTCAGGAAAGGCGGGATGCCCGGACTTGCGCCTCGGCCATGTGCAGGGAGGCGATCACCGGATCGATGCAGAACGCGTCGATCAGGTGCGAGACCTCCCCGATCATGCCTCCCCAGATCGTGCAGCCGAAGAGGATCGCCTCCACCGGATGCCGCTCGATCATCGCCTTGGCCGCCGGCACGCCTTGCTCGTGCAGCTGTTGCCGGAACCGCTCCTCGACCGCCTCCGCGCTCACGGCGGTGTTGCCGACGAGCGCCGCCTCGCCCTCCACGTGCATGGGCACGAAGGCGGTGGGGCCGACGGCCTCCGCAATCCCGTAGGACCTCAGGTTGCGGCGGACCCAGTTGGCGGTCGTCCGCCAGTCGTGTTCGTCGGGGAACAACATGCCGAGGTTGGCGCCCCGCCCCACCGCCAACGCGGCTGCCGCCTGCAGGGGCCCGACCACCGGGATACCGGCGCTTCTCTGCGCTTCCATCAACGCCGGGTCCGAGCAGCAGCCGATGACGGCGGCGTCGGCGCCGTCGCTCTCCGCTTGGAGCACCGCGGCGATCAGCTCGTTCATGTAGAGGGGCACCGGGGAGAGCATGGGCCCGGAGAGGTCGGGGGGCAGCTCCAGATGGCGCATCTCTACCGACACTCCGCCGGAGGCGTGTTTCTCGAGTACCGACAGGGTGCGCGGGGCGTGCAGGCTGCTCCCGATGGGCTCTATGTACCGTATCTTCACTTTCGTCCTTCTCGTGCTCGGCGGTCCACGATATACGATGGAGTGTGCGCCGAGTGTATCCTCGGCGCCGCCGGTTTACTGCTGACTGTGATATTCGGGGAGGAAGAATGGGAGAATCTCTCGAGGGCAAGGTAGTCCTCGTGACCGGCGCCTCGAGGGGTATCGGCCACGAGACGGCGCGTGAGCTGGGCCGGGCCGGAGCGTCCATCGCGGCCCACTACGCCCGGTCGAGATCCGGGGCCGAACAGGCGACGGCTTCGATACCGCCGGATCGGAAGTTGCTGATCCAGGGCGATTTCAGGACGCCGGGCGCCGGACGGGAGGTGTGGGGCCGGGCGGTGGATTGGCTCGGAAGGGTCGATGTGGTGGTCAACAACGCGGCCGTCCTCCTCCAAGTGGATTGGGACGGCCCGGACGACGACTGGGACCGGGCGTGGGATATCACCCACCGGGTCAACGTTCTCGAGCCGGCGGCCATCATCCGGGAGGCGGTGCGCCATTTCGCCGCAAACGGCGGCGGGACGCTCATAACCATTTCGAGCTGGCTGGCCTACCGGGCGGGTCGGGCGGCCACCGCCGCCTACAGTGCGTCCAAGGGCGCCGTCACCGCCCTCACGAAGGCGGTGGCCGCCGACTACGCCCGCCGGGGTGTGCTCGCCTACAACATCGCCCCCGGAATGGTGCGCACCGACATGTCGATCGAGGCGGCCAGATCGCAGGGCGGTGAGCAGGCCACGGCCGCCGGGTTGGCGATGGGTGAGTGGGTGCCTCCGGTAGAGATCGCCAGGTTGGCCGTCTTTCTGGCGAGAGGGGACTGCCGCCATCTTTCGGGCGCGACCATCGATATAAACGGCGCCAGCTACATGCGGTGAGCGCCGAGAGGCGTGTTCTGCTTCCGCCGCCGAGTCGGCGCTCTCCGGTTGCGGGCTCCGCAGTTCGATAGATATGATTGACGGCTAGTCGACCAGCCTATAGGAGGAGGGAAATATGAAAATGCTCTGGAAGCGGACGCCGCCGTTCATGGCAGCCATGCTTGGTTTGGCCTTGGTTGTGAGCGCCTGCGGCACCACCGAGACGGTCACCGAGACCGTGGAAGTGGTGGTCACGTCGATAGTCACCGAGACCGAGACGGTCACCGAGACCGTGGAAGTGGAAGTGGTGGTCACGTCGATAGTAACCGAGGTCGTCACCGAGACCGAGACGGTCACCGAGACCGTGGAAGTCATGGTGGAGGAGGACCGGACTCTTCGCGTTGCCATCCCCGACGACGTGGAGCATCTCGATCCCAACTTCGGGTCGGCGAACCTGACCAACCTGGTACTGAAGAACACCTACATGCAGCCGGTGCAGTACCTGCCGGGGCTGTCGCAGGGCCGCTATTCCTACGCGGACACCACCTCTTTCGAGGGCCAGTGGGTGGAGACCTGGGACTTCAGCGACGACAGCACGACCCTCACCCTCAAACTCCGGCAAGGTCTGGTGTTCCCGACCAGCGGCCGCAGCGTGACATCCGACGATGTCATCTACACGATCGAGAGGGCTTTCGGGGTTCCTTCGGGACCGGCCTGGGTATTGGGCAACATCGGTGTTACGTCGATCGACCAGGTCGAGCGGGTGGACGATCGGACGCTCATCCTGAATGACATCCGGCCCTCCACCATCGTGCTGCCTCTGATGAGGGACCAGAGCATGGGGCTTCTCGACTCCGAGGCCATCAAGGCGAATGCCACCGATGACGATCCGTGGGCGACCACATGGCTGTCGCAGAACTATGCCGGGAACGGCCGCTATGTGATCGATAGCTGGGACCGTGGTTCCAAGATGGTTCTGAAGGCCAATCCGACCTGGCCCGGCCGTCAACCCTTCTTCGACACCGTAGATCTGATCGTCGTGCCCGAGTCCGCCAACCGCCTGGCTCTTCTCCAGAACGGTGAGGTGGATATCGCAATGAACCTGTCCGCCCAGGAGGAGGAGCTGGCGGCGGCGTCCGATGGTGTGAGTGTCCTGTCCATACCGGACCGGAACTCCATGAACGTGTTGCTCAACACCCGCCAGCCTCCGTTCGACAACGTGGATCTTCGCAAGGCGCTTGCCTACGCCGTCGACTACGACGCGATGGTCAACGGCGTGTTCAAAGGCCAGGCCGTTCCGTCCGAAGGCCCGATTTCGGTCAACTCGAGGTTCTTCCCCCTGTTCGGCCTCGGCGACAGCTGGGCCTACGAGTACGACCCCGACAAGGCGCGAGAGCATCTGGCCGCGGCCGGATTCCCCGACGGCTTCGAGTTCGAGCTGATCGCCTCCCAGGGTCTGCCGATAGCCGACGCCGTCGCCGCCAACCTGAAGGCGAACTTCTCCGATATCGGAGTTGACATGACGATCCGTCCGGTCAGCGGAGCGGAGATGTTCGAGTCTCTGGCGGGCCTCAGTCACCAGGCCGCCTTCCGCGGCGGGCTGCTCGACTACATCGACGACCCCTACTACCACTTCTACCTGTGGTGGTTGACCGATACGGTCATCAACTGGACGGGCTTTACGAACGATCGCGTGGACGAGATCGTCGTGGAGACGGCCGGGCTGCTCGATGACGGCGCCCGCCGCGGGCCCTATCGGGAGGCGATCAGCCTGGTCGTCGACGCCGCGCCGATGCTGTGGCTCGCCAACGCCAACTTCACGTTGGCCATCAGCGAGGACATCAGTGGATACACCCACCATCCCGACGGGCTGATGTGGTTCGCAAACCTGGAGCGGACCTCGTAGTACCAAAACCCTGACCGGGAGGGCGCCGGAGCAGCGCCGGCCCCTCCCGGTCCCGATCCACCGGGAGCCTCACATAGAAGCACCTACACAGCAGGAAGAGGCACGGTCGCGGTATTCCGGCCTGCGCAGATGGGCCCTGTTCCTCGCCAACCGCGCGGCCGTTCTGGCAGTGGTGCTCTTCTCGGTGGTGGTGCTCTCGTTCGCGGTTACCCGATCGACGGGCACGCCGCTCTACGCCGCCCTCGGCATCCAGGTGAGCGAGGAGATGATCGAGGCGAGGGCGGAGATGATGGGTCTGAACGATCCGATCCACGTGCAGTTCACGACCTATGCCGCCGCCCTCCTGCGGGGCGACCTCGGCGCATCTCGGCGCACCTTCGTTCCGGTGGCCGAAGATATAGCCCGGAAGCTCCCGGCCACCGCGGAGCTGGTCTTCTTCAGCATGGTGGTGGGCAGCATCTGGACGATCCCCTTGGGCGTGCGCGCCGCGATGCGGCCCAACGGACCGATTGGCAAGCTCGGGGAGGGGATATCTCAGTTCGGGGTGACCGTTCCGGCGTTTTGGCTCGGGTTGCTGCTCATCTTCCTGCTCTACTTCCTGTGGCCCGTATTCCCCGCCCCACTCGGGCGCCTCGGCCGGGGTTTCGATCCTCCTGCGATGGTCACCGGCTTCTACACGGTCGACGCGCTGCTCGCCGGCAATCCGGCATTGGCGTGGGAGGCCCTGCGGCATCTCATACTTCCGGCGGTGACCCTGGGGGTGACGAGCAGCCCCCCCATGTTCCGAGTAACCCGTGCGGCGGTCAGCGAGGTGTTGGCGAGTCCGTACGTGGAGGCCGCCCACAGCTACGGCCTGAGCCGCCGCAAGGTCATGATCCGCGATGTGTTCCGCAACGCCTCGCCGCCCGTGCTCAACCTCGCCGCCATGACATTCGGCTACCTCATCGGCGGCGCCGTGCTGGTGGAGGTGGTGTTCTCCTGGCCGGGGATAGGTTCCTACGCCGTCTGGGGGATGGAATTCTCGGACTACGACGTAGTGCTCGGCGTGGTGATCGTCTCGGCCGCCATCTACGTGCTTCTCTACTTCATCGTGGACCTGCTGCAGTACGCGATGGATCCGCGTGTGCGGAACTGACAGGCGATGGTCACCCGTTCACAGACGGACCGGAGTCTGCTCTCCCGGATTTTCGTCGGCCCTACGAAGGGCAGGACGGTGCGGCGTTCGATCTTTTTCCTGTTGCTTTTGGTCGCCGTCATCGGTCCGTGGATCGTCACCCATGACCCGATCCGCCCTGATCCGTTCAACACCCTTGCCCCTCCGTCGGCGGAGCACTGGTTCGGCACCGACCGCCTCGGGCTCGACATCTTCTCGCGGGTGGTGGCCGGTACGCGGACAGACTTCACGTTGGCCCTCATCGGAGTCCTGCTGGGAGGCGGTCTGGGATCCTTGATGGGGGCGTGGGCCGCCTACCGCCGGGGCTGGGTGGACACCGTGCTGCTCCGGGTGGTGGAGGTTCTTCAATCCTTCCCGGTGCTGCTCCTGGGGCTGGCGTTGTTCGCGGCCCTCGGTTCTCTCGATATCTTCGAACCGTTCCTCTTCGGACCGTTCGATGATACGGGCAAGGTGGTTCTCACGATAGCGATAGCGTCGGTGAATTTTCCCTCGTACCTGCGCCAGGTGCGCAGCGTGCTCCTGCCCCTCACCGACGCCGAGTTCGTCCAGGCGGCCAAGTGCAGCGGGCTCGGCGGTTGGGGAATCGTGTGGAAACACTTCATTCCCAACGCCCGGGGCCAGATACTGGCGCTCTTCGCGCTCACGTGCGCCTACGCCATCCAGATCATCGCCGGGCTGAGCTTCATAGGTCTCGGCATCGAACCCCCCCACCCTGAGTGGGGTGCGATGATCAGGGAGGGTGCCACGGTCATCATCCAGGGCAAGTGGTGGGCCTCGCTCTTCCCCGGGGCCGCGATCGCGCTCTCGGTGTATTCCCTCACCGGCTTCTCGGTCGGATCCGACACCCCCATCGACCCGGCGAGCCCGTCGTCATGACGGCGGCACCCGCCAACGGCGCCCTCCTCACCCTCTCGGAGATCGAGGTCACCATCCATACCGCAACGGGGCCGGTCCACCCGCTCCAAGGGGTGGACCTGGAGGTGTATCCCGGCGAGACGGTGGGGCTGGTCGGTGAGAGCGGGTCGGGGAAGACGATGACCCTGCGGTCGATCCTGCGCCTGATGCCGCCGGGCGGGGCGGTAACCGGCGGCGCCATCGAGTGGGAGGGGCGGCCGGTGCTGGATATGGATCCCGACGAGCTGCAGTCCTACCGCGGCGCGGACGTGGCGATGATCTACCAGAACCCCGTGTCGGCGCTCGATCCGATGCTCAAGGTGAAGCGCCAGATCGTCGACGCGTTCGAAGCGAACCGCAACGAAGCGGACGGAGATCCGGAGGAGTTCGCCCGATCCACCCTGCGCGATCTCGAATTCGGCGATCCCGAGGCCGTGCTCAGGCGTTACCCGCACCAGCTGAGCGGCGGGATGGCGCAGCGGGTCAACATCGCGCTGGCCCTGGCCTGCGGCCCGGCGCTGATCCTGGCCGACGAGCCGACCACCGGCCTCGACATGACTACCCAGATACGGGTTCTCGACCTGCTGGAGAGACAGGTCAGCGCCCGCAACGCCGCTCTGCTGTTCATCTCCCACGATCTGCGGGCCGTGGCCCGGGTCTCGCGCCGCATCGGCATCATGTACGCGGGCCGGGTGGTGGAGTTCGGCACCCGGGAGCGGATACTGAACGAGCCGTCCCATCCGTACACCAGAGCGTTGCTCGAATGCGTGGACCTGAGAACCGGCGAGCGGCCCCGCTCCATACCGGGCCTGGTGCCGAAGATGACCGAAGTGTACGAGCTGTGCGCTTTCCGCGACCGGTGCGTGTCCCGGATGGAGGTGTGCGACCGCGAACCCTTGCCGCGGTGCGAACCCGACGAACGGAATATGTTGCTCTGCCACCTGGGTTACGGAAATGGCTGACAGCCCGATCCTCGAGGTGCGGAACCTGGCCAAGACCTACCGGGTGCGGCATTCGATCGGTCGGGTCGAGACGGTGCGGGCCGTCCAGGAAGTCTCGTTCGTGATCGAGCGGGGCCGCACCCTCGGTATCGTCGGGGAGAGCGGCTCGGGCAAGTCGACGGTGGCCCGGTGCCTGCTGGGGCTGACGCCTCCCACCGCGGGGCAGGTGCTGCTCAACGGCGTCCAGCTCGGCGGCCTCAAGGCTCGGCAGATGCGCCCCCACAGGCGTCTGGTGCAGATGGTGTTCCAGATGCCTCAGGCGTCTTTCGACCCGACCCGAACCGTTCGGAGCTCGGTGGCCCAGCCGCTGCGCCGGCTCAGGCCGGACATGCGGAGGCCGCAGCAGGATGAACGCCTCCGGTATGTTCTGGCGGCGGTCAGCCTCGGCGAGGAACTCTGGGATCGGAAACCGGCGGCGCTCAGCGGAGGGCAGCTGCAGCGGGCCGCCATAGCTCGGGCCCTGGCGCCCGATCCCGAGCTGGTGGTGCTCGACGAACCGACCGCCTCCCTGGACCTGAGCGTCCGCGGGGAGATATTGACCCTTCTGCAGCAGCTCCAGGAGGAGTTCCGGGTCGCGTTCGTTTTCATCTCCCATGACCTGGAGGCGGTGCGGGTCTGCGCCCAAGAAATAGTGGTCATGTACCTCGGGCAGGTAGTCGAGCGGGGCACCGTGGAACAGGTCTTCGAGTCACCCGCCCACCCCTACACGCAGGCTCTGATCGCGGCCAGCAAGTTCACGGCCGACAGCTTCTCGCTCGGTCCCCGCGGCGAGACCGACCCGGCCGCGGGGTGCCGTCTGATGCCGAGATGCCCGCTGGCCGAGTCCGCCTGTTCGGCCGAACAGGATCTGGTTCCGAGCGGCGTCGGCGGGCGGATGGTGCGGTGTTGGAAAGCGGTCCGGGGGCCGGTCCGAGGTCCATGATCCGAGGCCGCCGGTCCTCGACTCGGTTTATACTGCATTTCGGCGTATTTCGACTCGAAGGGATTCGATAGGTAATGGGAACGAGGATTGCGGTCGATATCGGCGGCACCTTCACGGATCTCGTGATGGAGTCGGATTCCGGAACCCGGGTGTCCAAGGTTCTGAGCACTCCCGAGGACCTGGTCGAAGGTGTACTGCACGCTGTCGAGCAGGCGGACGCCGACCTGGCCGATGTGGACCTGTTCATCCACGGAACAACCGTAGGGCTCAACACCTTCCTCGAACGGTCCGGAGGACGGGTCGCCCTGATCACCACCCGGGGCTATCGGGACGCCTATCTGATCGGTCGCGGGCACCGCCCCGACATGTACGACCTGAAGTACCGCAAACCCGCCCCGCTGACCGAGCGGGATTCCATATTCGAGGTGGATGAGCGGATATTGGCCTCCGGCGAGGTGTTGACTCCGCTGGACGCCAACTCGGTCGAGGTGGCGGCCAAGGCCATAGCCGAAGGCGAATACGAAGCCGTGGCGGTGTCGCTGATCCATTCTTATGTGGATCCTCTCCACGAAATCGAGGTGAAGGATCTGTTGAAGGAGCTCCTGCCCGATATCCCGATCATCATGAGCCACGACGTGGCGCCCGAGTGGCGGGAATACGAGCGGACTTCCACCACCGTGACCTCGGTCTACATCACCCCCCGCGTGCGGAGCTACCTCCGGCGGCTGTCGACGGCGCTCACCGACCGGGGATTGACGGCCGAGCTGCACGTCACCCAGTCGAACGGCGGCGCGATGATCGCCGACTCCGCCGCCGATCGGGCTGTCCTGACGTTGTACTCGGGCCCTGTCGGGGGAGTGATAGGCGGTCGTGAGGTCGGACGGCAGGTGGATCAGCCGGATCTGATCTGCATCGACATGGGAGGCACCTCGTTCGACGTTTCCCTGGTCCGCGGGGGCCAGGTGGGAATGCAGTCCGAGTTCGAGCTCCAAGGGCTGCCGATCCTGGCGCCCGCCGTGGAACTCGTGAGCATCGGCGCCGGCGGCGGGAGCATCATCCACGAAAAGCACGGCGGTCTTCGCGTCGGCCCGGAGTCGGCCGGCTCTTCGCCCGGGCCCGCCAGTTACGGGCGGGGCGGCGTCCAGCCGACCGTGTCCGACGCCAACGTCGTTCTCGGGCGGCTGCCGAGAGCCCAGAAGCTGGCCGGCGCCCTCACGCTGGACCGCCGAGCGGCCGAGGACGCCTTGGCTTCGGTGGCGGAGGCCTTCGGTCTGACATCGGTCGAGCTGGCGGAACAGGCCCTCGATGTCACCCACTTCGTGATGGCCGAGGCGATACGCGAGCTCACAGTGGAACGGGGCCTGCATCCCCGGGACTTCGCCATCGTGGCGTTCGGCGGCGCCGGTCCGCTGCACGCCGCTTTCCTGGCCGAGGAACTCGAGGTGGAGCGGGTGATCATCCCGTCCGATCCCGGCGTTTTCTCCGCGTGGGGGATGCTGCAGGGCGACGTCCGCCACGCCGCCGTATCGACCTTCTACCGGAGGCTCGACCAGCCCGTTCTGGATCTGTCCGGACCGATCGCCCGACTCGAGGACAAGGTATGTCAGGAGATGAAGGTCGACGACGCGACCAGGGCTGATATGAGGTTCGAGACCAACATCGAGCTCCGCTACGTCGGCCAGGAGTATTCGCTGCCCGTACCGCTCCCGGGTACGGCCGCGGACGATGAGTTCAGGGCGAGCTTCCACAGCCGCTACGAGGAACGGTACGGCCACTCGAATCCCGAAGCTCCCATCGAGATGGTGGCGATCCGGCTCACCGGGATCCTCGAGTTCGCCCAGGGTCCGGGAGGAGGCGGAGAGAGTGGAACCGGCGAGGCGGTCGACGTTCGCGAGGAAGTCGTCTTCGGCGGACGGGCTCTGGAAGTTCCCGTCGTGGCCAGGGATCATCTGGCGGGCCGCCTGGTAGGGCCGGCGATCGTCGTGGAGTCGTCGACCACCACGGTGGTGCCCCCCGGCTGGGAGTTGTGGGTCGGTTCCAAAGATCACCTGGTCATGGAGAGGACGGGAGAGCGGGGGTGATGAGCGCCGCCGCTCGAGCGGCCGAGGCTCCTATGCCGTCTCCGGCGACCGTCGAGGTGGTGCGCAATGCGTTCATCTCCGGGGCGGAGCAGATGCGCCGGAACCTGTACCGCAGTGCTCACAGTCCGGTCATCTACGAGATGAAGGACTGTTCGGTGGGGATATACGACGCGGAGGGCCGTTTGCTGGGTCAGGCGCCGGGTCTTCCTTTCTTTTTGGGCAGTTTGGGGGGGACGCTTCGGGCGGTGATCAGGATCAAGGGGTACGAGGCTTTCCGGGAGGGGGATATTTGGGTGGTCAACGATTCGACCATCTGCGGCAGCCATCTCAACGATGTGACGGTGTTCGCTCCGGTATTCGTGGAGGGCGCCTTGCGGGGTTTCTCGGCGGCCAAGGCGCACTGGAACGATATCGGCGCCAAGGAGGCGGGGTACGTGGGTGACACCGTGGACATCTTTCAGGAGGGTCTGCGGATAGGGCCTACATGTATTTTTCGGGATGGCCGTCTGGATCAGCAGATCGTGGATCTGATCGCTTTGAACTCCCGTTTTCCCACGGCGTTGGTGGGTGATCTGATGGCCGAGATCAGCGCCTGCCGGACCGGTGTGGAGCGGTTCAGTTCGATAGTGGAACGGTTCGGCTGGGATCAGATGCAGAAGTCGATCCGGTTGGTGTTCGATCAGTCGGAAGCCGAGGATCGCGCTTCGGTCTCGGAGATACCCGACGGCGTCTACGCGGCGGACGGTTATCTCGACAGCGACCCCGTCACCGAGGACCCTGTCTACATCCAGGTGACCGTTACCGTGGCGGGCGACAGCATGACGGTGGACCTCACGGGTTCCAACCAGCAGTGTGTGGGCAGCATCAACAGCGGGGTGGTACAGACCCGCTCCGCCATGGAGCAGGCTTTCAAGTTCCTCGTCAACCCGCACGCCCCGGTATCAGGGGGGAACTTCCGCAACCTGGAGGTGATAGCTCCGAAGGGCACCTGCTTCAACCCGAGCGAGACCGCCCCCTGCCTTCATTACGGGCCTCACCTGTCGCTGGCCATGGATCTCATCATCAAAGCGCTGAGCGAAGTCATCCCCGAAAGAGCCGCCGCCGGACATGTAGGGGATTCGTGGAACGTCATACTCGTGGGTGAGAACGAGTACGGCCTCTTCCTGTCGGGGGAGTCCTTGACCGGAGGCTGGGGCGCCTACGAGGGAGGAGACGGCGAGTCGGCCCTGATCCACTCCTCTGCGGGCGACTTCAAGAACTTCCCGATCGAGACGATGGAGCACCGGTATCCGTTGATCATGCGCCGCCACGGCCTGCGCGAAGGTTCGGGCGGAGACGGGAAGTGGCGCGGCGGCCTGGGAATCGTGCGGGAGTACGAGATACTTGCCCCGGTGACGGTCCAGCTGTGGTTCGAACGCACCGTCCAGCCCTCGTGGGGTCTGTTCGGCGGCGGAGACGGAGCGGCGCCGGAGGTTTGGGTGTACCGCCCCGGTCAGCCGGGGGTACACATGTTGAAAGCCAACAACCTCAAGGTCGAGGCCGGAACGAGGCTCCTGGTGAAGACCGGCGGGGGAGGAGGTTGGGGAGACCCGACCGAGCGCTCGGCCGAGGACCACGCACGCGACCGCCGACTCGAGCTGGTCATCTGACCGGCGCCGTTAGCCAGCCCGGTCGATAGCCCGGATGTCGCTCGGGTCTTCGAGCATCTCCCATCGGAGCAGCGACGTGGGGACGTTGCCGTTGCTCCACAGATGGTCGTGGAATCGGCGAAGGCTGAACCGGTCGCCCATCACCCGTTTGGCGTCTCCCAGCAGGCGGATGATCTCGAGTTTGCCGACCGTGTAGCTCATGGCCAGGCCGGGGCCGGCCAGGTACATGGTGGTTTCTTCCAGGGCGGTCTGGTAGTCGATGGGTATCAGCTCCATGAACGCCCTCATGCCTTCTTCCAGCGTCATGGCGCCGGTGGCGAGGCTGACGTCAACCACCGCGCGGAGGCTGCGCAGACGCTTGAAGTTCTGGATCACCAACCGCGACCACGGGGCGTCGTCGAACAAGCCCGCCTGAAGCATGAGCGACTCGTTGTAATGGGCGATCCCCTCGTTGGCGGTGGAGTCGCAGTAGCGGCGGCGGAGCGGGTTGGGATGCGCCCAGGAGAGGGCCAGCTGCTTGTAATGGGCGCCTTCGTGGATGATTCCGAGACGGGTGTCGCAAGCGTTCACGGCGAAGAAGTACGGCAGGGGACCGGTCGGATCCCACACATAGGCGACCGCATCCTCGTCGAGCCGCCGGTCCGAAGTCAGGTCGTTGGCCACGCCCAGCCAGGTGAGGGGCTGGACGTAGGGGGGCAACGGCGCCGTGTGGTACCTGCGCAGCGAGTCGGGTTGTGTGAGCAGGTTCTCGTCTTCGTAAAACTCGCGTACCTGCTGTTCTGCCCGGATCTGGTGCGCGATCTGTGCTTCCGCCGACTCGAAGGCGGGCGGCCTCGCATCCCCCGAGCCTCGGTTCATCTCGACTTCTTCCCAGGCGTAGTTCCGATAGATCTCCCGATTCGCGAGAAGAACGATCTCCTCGGGGGACAAAGCCAGAAGGGCCACATTCCGCAGAAACCAGACGAAGTTCTCCCGGCCGACCGGTTCGTGTTCAGGCATTTCGTCTCGGCGGTCGATCAGCCATTTCCGGAACTCGACGAGTTCCCTCGCGGCTTCGGCGCCCGCCGCCGCCAGCGGCCCCCGGCGGCCAGGACCGAAGAGAGGACTCAGCTCACTCATGGAACGGGGCAGGGCTTCGTCGATGTCCCCCAACAACCGCACCGCGGCACCGACCGGCTCCGACGTACCGGCCCGGGCAAGGTTCTCTCTTGCCACCTCGAGCTGCGGACCGACCCGGTGAAGCCGGTAGATCACCCCGTCCTGCCGATCCGCGTCGAACGGAGGCGGCGGAACCATCGAGTCGTAGACGGGACCCAGAGCCTGCTGCACCTGCATCACCGCGTCCCGCTCCCAGCTGCGCAGGATCGCCGCCTCCCACTCCACCCGGGAAATCGCCGAGCCGATCAGCCGGTAATCGACCTGGTTCGGGACCGAGTCGTCCGTTACGTCGATGGCTTCCCACCGCCGCCTGAACTCGGCGGCGTGTTCCAGCCGCCGCCGCGCAGAATCTTGGTCGAACGCGGGAACCCAGTCCGGCGGCAGCTCGACCCTGGGAACATCATCCGGGCTGCGGTACGAGCTGGGGATACGCCATTCCCAGAACTCCGCACCGAGATCCTGCACCTGCTGGTTCATATCGTCCATGGAATCCCCTTACATATCCATAGGGCATCCCAGAAATGGTACTCTGGAGCGTTGACCATGCGCGGAGCGGCTTCCGCCGCCGTGCGCACAGCGAGAAGGGAAAATATGCCTGTCGAGCGGGGATCGACCCTAGACGAGATTCTGGACCGAGGCGCCCTCATAATTCCGATCGAGTTTCTGGATCACCCCGACACGGGTGCTCCGCCCGAGATGTACCGCAACCCCGAGACCGGTGAGGCAGAGGGCGTGGCGCCGCGAGTAGGAGCGATGATCGCGTCGGACCTCGGCGTCGAGCTCGAGATCGTCGAGACTCTCTGGCCGGACCAGATTCCCGCTTTGCTCGACCGCAAGGTGGACCTCCTCCCCAAGCACACCCTCATCCCCCAAAGAGCACTCCAACTGGAGTTCGTGACGGGTCGTCTCATGCAGATACGGATCACATGCCAGGTGCCGGCGGAGAGGGCCTATGAGGGGATCGAGTCGATGCATCGAGAGGGTCTTCGAATCGGGGTCTGGCATGGGTCGAGCAACAGGGATGTTGCCGAGCGGTTCTTCCCCGAGGCGAACATAGTCGATGCCTCGAACCCGACTCGGTTGTTGCTGGATGGAAGCGTCGACGCCATCGTCGGGGACGCCGTGACGCGGCGATACCTCGAACTCAATCCGGAGCTGGCGCTGTTGCGGGAACCGGACGGTGCGCTGGTGATCCTCTCACGCGAATACAACAAGGTTTCTATCCGCCCGGGGGATCCGAAATTCCTCAATTGGCTGAATAGCTGGTGCGACTACCGGGCTGCACAAGGGGATATAGAGGACCTGTGCGAAACATGGTGGGAGAGCTTCATGGCCGACCGGGAGTAGCAGCCGCGCACGGAGCTCGGCTACAATCGCGGCTGCGGCGCCCGGAGGGGATTCGGTAGACGATGGAAACAAGGATTACGGTCGATGTAGGCGGGGCCTTCACGGACCTCGCGCCGGAATCAGCGTCAGGGGCCGGAGCATGACCGGCGGCGGAACCCCAGAGATGTCCATGCCTACGCCCGCCACCGTCGAGGTGGTGCGCCATGCGTTCATCTCCGGGGCGGAGCAGATGCGCCGGAACCTGTACCGCAGTGCTCACAGTCCGGTCATCTACGAGATGAAGGACTGTTCGGTGGGGATATACGACGCGGAGGGCCGTCTGCTGGGTCAGGCGCCGGGTCTTCCTTTCTTTTTGGGCAGTTTGGGTGGGACGCTTCGGGCGGTGATCAGGATCAAGGGGTACGAGGCTTTCCGGGAGGGGGATGTCTGGGTGGTCAACGATTCGACCATCTGCGGCAGCCATCTCAACGATGTAACGGTGTTCGCTCCGATATTCGTAGAAGGGGTTCTGAGGGGTTTCTCGGCCGCCAAGGCCCACTGGAACGACATCGGCGCCAAGGAGGCGGGGTACGTAGGCGACACCGTGGACATCTTCCAGGAGGGTCTGCGGATAGGACCCACGTGCATCTTCCGGGACGGCCGCCTGGATCAGCAGATCGTGGATCTGATCGCTCTGAACTCCCGTTTTCCCACGGCGTTGGTGGGTGATCTGATGGCCGAGATCAGCGCCTGCCGGACCGGTGTGGAGCGGTTCCGTTCGATAGTGGAACGGTTCGGCTGGGATCAGGTGCGGCAGTCCATCGAATCGGTGTTCGAGCAGGCCGAGGCCCAGGACCGCCGCTCCGTGGAGGAGATACCCGACGGGACATACACCGCCGACGGTTATCTCGACAACGACGGGGTCACCGAGGTGCCCGTGTACGTGAAGGTCACCGTGACGGTCCATGGCGACGAGATGAAGGTCGATCTAACGGGATCCAACCAGCAGTGCATCGGCAGCATCAACAGCGGGGTGGTCCAGACCCGCTCCGCCATGGAGCAGGGCTTCAAGTTCCTCGTCAACCCGCACGCACCGGTGTCGGGAGGCAACTTTCGCAACCTGGAGGTTATAGCCCCGAAGGGCACCTGCTTCAACCCGAGCGAGACCGCCCCCTGCCTCCATTACGGCCCTCACCTGATGCTGGCCCTGGACCTCATGATCAAGGCCTTGAGCCGGGCGATTCCCGACCGGACCGCCGCCGGACATGTCGGGGATTCCTGGAACGTCATCATCGTCGGGGAGAACGAGTTCGGCCTCTTCCTGTCGGGCGAGGCGCTGACCGGCGGCTGGGGCGCCTACGAGGGCGGGGACGGCGAGTCGGCCCTGATCCACTCGGCGGCGGGCGACTTCAAGAACTTCCCGATCGAGACGATGGAGCACCGCTACCCGTTGATCATGCACCGGCACGGCCTGCGCGAAGGATCGGGCGGGGTTGGAAAGTGGCGCGGCGGCCTCGGGATAGTCAGAGAGTATGAGGTTCTGGCCCCCTGCACGATTCAGTTGTGGTTCGAGCGCGCCACGCAGCCGTCGTGGGGGCTCTTCGGAGGCGAGGACGGCGCCCCGCCCGAGGTTTGGGTATACCGCCCCGGAGAGCCGCCGATCCACATATTGAAGGCCAACAACCTGAAGGTCGAACCGGGCACGAGGATCTTGGTGAAGACCGGCGGCGGAGGCGGCTGGGGAGACCCCGGCCTGCGCTCGTCCGAGGACCGCCGACGGGACCGCCGCCTCGAGATGGTCGTCTGACCGGAAGGATCGGCAAGGGAGTCCCATGGGCGGCATGAACCGGGCGGTGCAGGATCTGGGCGGGGAGTTCTGGGAATGGCGCATCCCCAATTCCTACCGGAGTCCGGATGACGTTCCCCGGGTGGAGCTGTCGCCGGACTGGGTTCCCGAGTTCGACCAGGATTCCGCCCGGCGCCGTTTGGAACGCGCCTCGGAGTTCAGGCGGCGCTGGGAGGCGATCGACGTTGCGGATGAACCGGTCCCGACCCGGGTCGATCACCGCCTGATCGGTTCCGCGATATCCCGGGTCGAGTGGGAAGTGGACATACTGCGCAATTGGGAGCGCGATGCGGTGATGCAGGTTCACCAGGCCCTCGGCCCGGTCTACGACTCGTTGCTTCCCGCCCCTCCCTTCGACGCGGACCGCCAGGACGGGGTGATATACCGTCTCGGCCGGGTCGGGCCGCAGCTCGAGGTGGCCCGGGAGAACCTGTCGAGGGCCGGAACGTCGGCCCTGGCAGGGGCCGCCGTGCGCCTGCTGGGTGATATCCACGAGGCCCTCCCGCGGTCGATCGACGCGGTGGGACCCCTCTTCGGCGCGGGCCGCCGCGGAGCCCTGCAGAAGGCGGGCGCCGACGCCGCCCGGGAGCTGGTCGACTTCCGGGAGTGGCTGCGCGACCGCCGGGAGGTCATGGTCGAGCACGAACCGGTCGGCCGGGATAATTTCGTGTGGTTCCTCCGCAACGTCGCCCTCCTGCCGCTGTCCCCCGAGGAGATCGTGCTGCTCGCGGAGCGGGAGCTGCACCGCAACTACGCCTGGGAGGAGGTCGAGAGAAACCGGGGTTCGGGGGATGCCGTACCCGCCCCCTTCGAGTCCGCCGCCGCGCAGGTGGAGTCAGAGATCGCAGCGGAGAGGCAGGTCCGGGAGTTCTACGAACGGGAGAACCTGCTCACCCAACCCGACTCGCTGCGAAGGTATCACACAGCCCCGCTCCCCGCCTACGTCCAGCCGCTCACCTGGCTCGGTGTGGCCAACGATCTGACCTCCGACCGCAGGCTCGACGAGGACGCCGTCACATACGTGTGGGATCCGACCGGCCCCCTGCCGTACTTCTATCAGGCGAACGCCCGCGACACGCGCCTGGGGATCATCCACGAGGGGGTCCATTACAAACAGCTCGCCCTTTCCTGGGCGCATCCCAACCCGCTCCGCCGCCGCTACTACGACTCGGCCGCCAACGAGGGGATCGCCCATTACAACGAGTCGTTGATGCTCCAGGCGGGGTTGTTCGACGACGCCCCCTGGTCGCGGCTGGTGATCCAGAACTTCAAACGCCTGCGCAGCCTCCGCTCGGTGGTGGACGTCAGCCTGGCCACCGGCGCCATGACGCTGGCGGAAGGCATGAAGACGTTCATGGATCTGATACCGATCGACTACCAGACCGCCCTGGAAGAGACCTCGATGTACTTGGCCGGCCCCGGTCTGGCCATGAGCTACATGGTCGGCAAACTGGAGGTCATCCGCCTGTTGGGTGACGCCAAGCGGATGAAAGGCGGCGCTTTCAGCTTGCGCTGGTTCCACGACTACCTGTGGAACAACGGCAACGTCCCCACGTCGTTGCTCCGCTGGGAGATGCTCGACGACCCGAGCGACATCCAGGCCATCGATCAGGCCGGCTGAAGCCGCCTCCTGCGGCGTGTGGAGTGAGCCAAAAGTATAACTGCAAGGCTCCACACCCCTTTTAGTTATACTTTTGGCCGCCAAAATACAAACTGTTCGGAGATTTGCCGTGGAATCGCGCTTTTTGGAGCCAGACCCTCTGGAGGAACGAATAGAGCGGGTGCTGTCGCTCTTGGAACAGGGTGAGCTGCCCGGCCGAGTCGAGGAGTCCCGGGTCGATGTCCAAGAGGAACCGGGGCGACGCACCCCGCAAGGTGACATTGTTCCGGGCGGCGCGGAGAACGAAGAGGCCGCCCGCTATCTGGCCGGTGAGATGGCATGCATGGCCAACACGCCGGGCGGCGGCGCCGTCATCCTAGGGGTGGCCGACGATGGGGCGATGATCGGCACTGGGTTGGAAACCGAACGGCTCCGCCGCCGCATCTGGGAGCTGACCGAGGGGAAGCTGACCGTCTCGGTGAGGGAGGCAAGCCTGGGAAGGCATCGTTTGCTGGTGCTCTCTACACATCAGGCTGTCGAGCCGATCAGATACGAGGGAAGGTATCACTGGCGTGTGAACGACCGCTGTGTGGAGGTCGATGCGACCCTGATCTCTGCTCGAATGAGCAGCTGGAAATACGACTGGTCGGTGCAGCCGTCGGGACATACCCTGTCCGATGTGAGTCCGATCGCAGTGGAGTTCGCCCGCCGCTTTCTTCGCAGGAGTGGGCGACGGGACGACACAGACCTGGCGGACGCCGCCGACTCGGATCTCGTACGACGGCTCGATCTGGTAGACGGCCAAGGCTGGCTCACCAATGCGGGGTCGTTGCTCTTCGCAGCCACGCCTGATGTCGGTATCGACTACATCTGCAGAGAGGTTCCGGGAGGGGACAGCATAAACCGGATACGCGGTGCTGGGCCGCTGATTCACCAGATTGCCGAGGTGGAGCAGGCCGCCTCCTACGCCAACCGGGTCCACCACCTCCTGCTGGGGTTCTCTCTGAGGCAGGTTAGATCCATCCCGGCTCGGGTGGTGCGGGAAGCGATCGTGAACGGAGTCGTGCATCGAGATTGGCACTCTCCGCACCCCACCACCGTCGAACATATCGGCGACCAGATGACCATTACTTCGCCCGGGGGGTTCGTCGGAACCGTTACCCCTTCCAACATCATTACCCATCCGGCCGTACCCAGGTATCCCGGCCTTGCGAAGGCGGTGGCGGCCTTGCGCCTCGCCAAAAGCGAGGGTGTCGGTGTGGATCTCATGGTCAGGGACAAGCTGGCACTGGGTCTGCCGTTGCCGGATTTCTACGAAATGGAGGGGCCGTATGTGAGGGTCAGCCTGTTCGGCGGCGCCCCCGATCCGGTGATGGTCGAGTTCCTC
This sequence comes from uncultured Acidimicrobiia bacterium, assembly GCA_958295745.1. Lineage (GTDB taxonomy): Bacteria > Actinomycetota > Acidimicrobiia > Spongiisociales > Spongiisociaceae > CATQHD01. The sequence goes on from OY282370.1 coordinate 2,530,544, forward strand.
GACGGCATCGAACTCGAACCCGAAGTATTGCACCCCGACGTGGACTTGCTTCTGATCATCGATCACTTGATCCGCGAGGGTTGGGCAGATGCCCGCTCGGCCGCTCCGGTACTGCAGCGATCAGAAACAGAATCGGCCGCCTCCTTGCGGCGTGTGAGCGTGATGACGAGCGAAGGGCATCCCGTCATCGTCCATGTCCGCGGCATTCCGGCGGGGCGCCCGCCCGCCTACCGGCTGTCCGACCGAAGCCGTCGGGTGTTCGCCTACCGCTCGGCGCCGACCCGAACACCCGAGGGGCGTAAGGCGATGATCCTCCGCTGGGCGCGGGAGAGGGGCCGGGTTTCCTCCACCGAGGCTGCAGACCTGACCGGCCTCACGGTGACTTACTCGGGCAAGCTGCTCGGCGGCCTCGCCGACTACGGGGTGCTGGTGGGGAGTAGGCCGAGAAAGGCAGGGCGCGGGTTCCATTACCTCCCGAGCGATACGGATGCCTGACCTGAGACGGATCCGGCAACGGGTTTCGGTTTCGGAAAAATGTAAACTTCGAGGCCGGATATCCCTTTTAGTTATACTTTTGTCATCTAAATACAAACTGTTTGGAGCTTTGCTGTGGAAATCGCGTTTTTAGGGGGTGGTGGTTGTGGTGATGTTGAGGGGGGCGTTGAGGACGGCGTCGGCGCCTGCGATGATGGCGGCGCATGCCGGGTGGCCGGGATCTCCGGTCCATAGGATCCAGTCCTTGATCAACCATGCGAACCAGCGGACGTCGGCGGCGTATTCGCCGATGTCGCGTAGGTCTTGAGCTGAGGATACCCCGAATTCGGATAGGGCGTCATGGAATTCGGTTCCGGGGGTGGGTTCGTAGGACGGGTCGGTGAGGGCACTGCCCAGCACGTGGGTAGGGGTGTCGCCCCAGCCCTGACCGCCGGTCCTCCAGTATAATTGGTCGTAACTATATTGGTAACGGAGTGGGATCTCCAGAGTCGCGTAGCATTCGTTTGCTTCGAGCTCGTTCTTGTTGGCGGGCAGTCGGTGGTCCCAGTTGGGTCGGTCGGCGCGGGCGATAAATGTGGTGGTTGTGGTGGACGGCCCCAGGGTGGTGGTAGTGGTTGTGGTGTTGAGGGGGGCGTTGAGGACGGCTTCGGCGCCTGCGATGATGGTGGCGCATGCCGGGAGGTCAGGATCCCCATATTTTATGATCGTTCGTTTGATCCACCATGCGAACCAGCGGACGTCGGCGGCGTATTCGCCGATATCGCGTATGTCTTGGGCTGAGGATACCCCGAATTCGGCTAGGGCGTCGTGGTATTTGGTTCCGGGGGTGGGTTCGTAGGACGGGTCGGTGAGGGCACTGCCCAGCACCTCAGTCGGGGTGTCCCCCCAACCCTGACCGTCGGTCCTCCAGTATAATTGGTCGTAACTATATTGGTAACGAGGAACCAGTCGGTATGTAGAGGTGCATTCGTTTGCTTCGAACTCGTTCTTGTTGGCGGGCAGTCGGTGGTCCCAGTTGGGTCGGTCAACGCGGGCGATAAAGGTGGTGGTCGTGGTGGACGGCCCCAGAGTGGTCGGGATGGTGGGCGGGGTTTCTTCCGCGGTTGCGCTGTCGGGGACGGGTTCGGGATCCGGTGTAGGGGCCAGGGTGGTGTCGGTGACCCGGATGCCGTCCTCGGTCGAGTAGTCGTAGTCGGCTTCGGGTATGGGTGTGGTGGTGTCGGTGACCCAGGTGTCGTCAGGGTCGGGGAGCTCGTCGGGGGTGTTCTGGTTCTGGGCGCCCATGGCCGTGACCACCGCCAGCACAACAAGGACAGCCAGAGCAACACCGGTGAGCCGCCCCGCCGCACGGTTCCCCCTGCCTGTCATCTCACCCTTCTCCCCGAGGTCTTATTCGTAGGCTACCCGTTGTGGGGCCGGTTGGATGTCCGGTTCTAACCTTGGATTTAGGGGGAGGTGGTTGTTGTTGTGGTGTTGAGGGGGGCGTTGAGGACGGCTTCGGCGCCTGCGATGATGGTGGCGCATGCCGGGAGGTCAGGATCCCCATATTTTATGATCCTTCGTTTGATCCACCATGCGAACCAGCGAACGTCGGCGGCGTATTCGCCGATGTCGCGTAGGTCTTGAGCTGAGGATACCCCGAATTCGGCTAGGGCGTCATGGAATTCGGTTCCGGGGGTGGGTTCGTAGGACGGGTCGGTGATGGCACGGCCCAGCACCTCAGTCGGGATGTTGCCCCAACCGCCGGTCCTCCAATAGAATTGGTCGTAACTATAAGGGTAACGAGGAACCAGTCGGGTATCGAATGTAGGGGTGCATTCGTTTGCTTCGAGATCTTCTGTGTTGGCGGGCAGTCGGTGGTCCCAGTTGGGTCGGTCGGCGCGGGTGATAAATGTGGTGGTTGTGGTGGACGGTCCCGGGGTGGTAGTGGTGGTGGGTGGGGTTTCTTCTGCGGTTGCGCTGTCGGGGACGGGTTCGGGATCCGGTGCTAGGGCCAGGGTGGTGTCGGTTACCCGGATGCCGTCCTCGGTTGAGTAGTCGTAGTCGGCTTCGGGTATGGGTGTGGTGGTGTCGGTGACCCAGGTGTCGTCAGGGTCGGGGATCTCGTCGGGGGTGTTCTGGTTCTGGGCGCCCATGGCCGTGACCACCGCCAGCACGATAAGGACAGCCAGAGCAACACCGGTGAGCCGCCCCGCCGCACGGTTCCCCCTGTCTGTCATCTCACCCTTCTCCCCGAGGTCTTATCGTAGGTTACCCGGCGCGTTGGCATATCTCCGGGCGGTGTGTTGCCCGATGATGAGCCCGATTCAGGTTTAGGGGACGGCGGCGGTGGGCCCTTGTTATTGAGGTCGGGCCACGACTGTAGTTGGTGTTGAAACCTTGCCTACTACAGGAGGGAGACGGAATACGAGGCTTCGACGGATTCGGGGGATCGCGGTTTGACCCCGATTTGTTCGGGACCGGGAATGTGGGCTCAGGTGTGGTTGCCCAGACGGTGGAGGATGCCCCGCCGGGCGCGTTCGTAGGATAGGGGGTCTGCCAGAACCCCGAATGTCCAGTTGGCTTCCTGCACGAGGGCGTGGACCTCGAAGGCGAGCTGGTGCGGGTCGGTCCGGGAGGGGAGATCTCCCTGTTCTACGGCTTGCCGGGCCTGTGAGGCCAGGGTGTCGAGCCAGGACCGGGCTATCGAGGCGGTCAGGTCCCGGATGTGGTCGGGCAGATCGGCGGCGCCGCCCACGAAGCCGCCCCGGTAGGCGCCGCTCTCCGCATAGTCCACCCATCTCAGCAGCAGTGCTTTCAGCCTCTCGATCCCCTCCGGGGCGTCGGCGGCGGGCTCGGTGACGTGTTCGGCGAAGATATCGGCCCCGGCCCGGACGACGGACTGCTGCAGCAGTTCATCCGCGGCGAAGTGGGCGGAGACCTCCTTCTCGGCGATGCCCATCTCCGCGGCCAGCCTGCCCGCTGTCACCGCCTCGAACCCTTCGCGGGCGGAGACCTCGGCGGCCCGGGTTGCTATCTCTCGTTCCGTGACCACAGAGACGCACCATACCGGCCCGGCCCGGCAGAGCAGACCGTTAGGATGGGGCTGCGACCGTATCGTGAAGGAGAGATCGTGACACCCAAGGGATACGAACCCCGTCTTTACACCCGCCGCCAGATGCTGGGGGGAAGCTCTGCTCTGTTGGCGCTATCGGCCATGGGCGGTATGTCCGCGTTGTTGGCAGCCTGCGGAAGCGACGATCCGATCGATGAGGGCTCCGAGCCGGGCGAGGACTTCACCGGAGAGCTGGGTGTGCTGATCGGCACCCACATGGATCCGGTCAAGCAGCTCTTGGAGCAACACCAGGGGGCTGTCGGGTTTGCCCCCGACATCGAGGAGGTAACCACTCCCGACCTGCGCAGCAAGCTCACCACCTCGTTCCTGGCCCAGAGCTCGCCCTGGGATGCGGTCTTCGTCACCGCCGAGCTGGGCGCCGAGCTCGGCACCCGCGGATGGCTCACCAATGCGAGCACCTTCATGAACGAGCGGGTTCGCACCGAAGGTGATCTGCTGACCAGGGGTATGGGAGCGGTGGAGGTCGACGAAAACACCCTGGCCGTACCGTGGACCATGGGGAGCCAGCTCCTCCACTGGAACCGACAGCTCATGGAGCAGGCCGGACTGGACCCCGATGCTCCTATGGACTGGCATTCCACCCCCAATTCCTGGGACACCTTCGTGGAGTACGCCAAGGCCATGACCGGAGAGCGGGACGGGGTGCAGTACTACGGATACACCGACGCCTGGGCGGACAAACATGTCCTCTGGACGTGGGGCGGCATGCTCAACATGCACGGCGGCAGCTTTTTGGACGAAGAGTCTCAGCCTGCCTGGAACTCCGACGCCGGCGTGGAGGCGCTCCAGAAGCTCTACGACCTGATGCACACCCACCAGGTGATCGATCCGGCGGTCAACACCTACACATGGGTCTTCGACGCCACTCCCGGGTTCTTCGAGGGTACGCGGGGGATGTTCATCTCCTGGCCGTTCGTGGCGGGGGTGGCGGCCATCCCCGAGGCGTCCCAGATCGCCGGGCACAGCGCCTTCGCACCCAACCCGGCGGTGGAGACCAGCGGCTCGGTGGATGGTTCCGAGTTCTTCGGGGTGCCGGTCTATTCCGAGAACAAGGACGAGGCCTGGCGCCTCCTGGACCTGATCTCCTCCCGCGAGGGCCAGCGGGTGGTGGCGATGGGCGGATGGGGATCCATCTACAGCGGGATTCTCCAGGAACCCGACATCGTGGAGGCCTTCCCCTTCTACCCGGCTCTGGCCAAGGCCTACGAGTATCCGGTGGACGGAGGTTGGTCGGAGGACCGGCCCCGATGGACCCAGATGCTCGCCGACGAGATCCACGAGGTGCTGGCCGATCGCAAGCCGCCTCGCCAGGCCCTCGACGACGCGGCGGCCGCGGCCTTGGAAGCCAGAAGACAAGACGAATCCTGAGCCTTCCACTCTCGACCCCCGCGGCACGCGAGGGGAGGGCCGGCGGGGGGCGGGGAACGACTCCCCGCCGCGGTCGATGGGCCGCGGTTGCGATGGTGGCGCCGGCGGTGTTGCTGGTGGCCGGGGTCTACACCTACCCGGCCGTCTCCACCCTCGTCTACAGCGTCACCTCCATCGATCTGTCTCCCCGCTTTCGGGTAGAGAACTTCGTCGGGTTGCGGAACTTCGTCAACCAGCTCACCGACGACGTCTTCTGGGAGGCGGCCGGAGTAACCCTCTATTTCGGGGTGATGCTCTGTCTGGCAACGGTGATCCTCTCGTTCTCGATCGCGCTGCTATTGAACAAGACCTTCTTAGGAAGGGGTCTGGTAAGGGTCACCGTACTGTTGCCGTGGGCGGTGCCGCCGGTGGCGTCCGGGGTGCTGTGGGTGCAGATGTTCCACGCCGAATTCGGCTTTCTGAACGGGTTTCTCCGGGCGCTCGGCGCCGATGGGGATGTCATCTGGCTGGGAGGACAGGTCATTGCGCTCCACTCGGTGCTGGTCGCCGAGGTGTGGCGTTGGATACCCTTCGCCACCATCTTCATCCTGGCCGGGCTCCAGCTGGTTCCCAAGACGGTGCGGGAGGCGGCCGCCATCGACGGCGCCGGCTCGTGGCGAAGCTTTCGGCACATCACCCTTCCGCTCATGCTGCCGGTGATCGTTCCGGTGGTGATCTTCTTGTTCGTCTGGGCGATGAAGGTGTTCGACACTATCTTCGTGCTCACCCGGGGCGGTCCCAGCAGGGCCACCACCACTCTCAACTTCCTGGTCTACCGCCAAGGCTTCGAGCAGTTCGACTTCGGTAGCGCCTCGGCCACCGCCTATCTCCTCTCGGTTCTGACCGTGCTGGTCATCGCCGGTCTGGGGTGGATGCTGCTTCGTTCCCGAAGGCTGGCCGGGGGGCGGTGATGGCGGCCCGCTCCGGACGCCGTCTGAGGAAGGCCGTGACATATGCGACGGCGGTCCTGGTGCTGGTGGTCATGGCGTTTCCCCTCTACGGCATCCTCCTCACCAGCGTCCAGACCGAGCGGGACATCCGCTCCCGTGACGTGGCGTTCGCGCCGAGCTACGTGACCGCCGAGCACTATCGGCAGATATTCTCGGGGGACTCGGGGGTGCCGGTGACCGAGTCGATGGTCAACAGCCTGGTGGTGGCGGCGGCTTCTGCCGTCCTCACGGTGGCGATAGCGGTGCCCGCCGCCTACGCCCTGAATCGAATGAGGGTGCCGGGGCGGCGGATCATCCTCGGGGGGTTCGCCGCCGTCTATGTCCTGCCCACCCTGTTGTTCGTCCTGCCTCTGTTCATAACGGTGGTGCAGCTCGGTCTGTACGACACCTACATAGGCCTGGTGCTTCCCTATGTGGCGTTTACCCTGCCCTTCATGGTGTGGATAATGGGATCGTTCGTGCGGTCGATACCGGTGGCGGTGGAGGAGATGGCGCAGATCGACGGAGCCAGCCTGCCCCAGATCATATTTCGCATCGTCCTTCCCCTGCTGCGCCCCGGTATTTTCGCCGGGCTTCTCTTGGGTTTCGTCCTGGCCTGGGTGGAGTTCCTGACTCCGCTGCTGTTCACCAGCGACCTGTCCATACTCACCGTTACCCTGGGGTTGTTCCGATCTACCATGGATATCGCCATCGGCCAGCTGGCGGCGGCCACGGTGCTGACCGCCCTCCCGGTGATCCTCATCACGACTTTTTTCCAAAGAAACATCACGGAATTGATCACGGCCGGGGTGGAGAGATGATCCGGCGGCGCCGGGTCGGTGCCATCCCCGAGAGGAGATGAACAGGTGTCGAATCGAGTAGATGTGGTAATCCAGCCGGTGGTGCTGAGGTTTTCGCTCTTGGATGACGAGGTGGTCTACTTCTTCGCCGCCGACACCGAGGCCGTCTTGGACAGGATGGAGCGGATGATGGGGATCGACCCGGCCGAGTCCGCCCTGTTCGATTCCAACCTCGGGTTTCTGCCGGTCTCCACCACCGTGTTGATCCGGGGGGAGCGCAACATCCTGGTGGACCCCGGAAATCACCACACCGGCTTCTACGGGCAGCTCGGCATCGGGTTGTCCCGCTTCGGACTCACCCCCGGCCAGATCGACCTGGTGGTTTGCACCCACTGCCATCACGACCACATGGGAAGCGCATTCCGCATTCCCGGCGCCGACATCGTGCTGGGTGAGGGGGAGGCCGACTTCTGCGAAGAGATATACGGTCCGGAGGAAACCGCCGCCCGACTGGCGGTCATGGGGAGGCTGATCGAGGTAGGCCGGGGAGAGGAGCTGGAGCTGATGCCGGGTGTGGCGGCCATCTCCACCCCCGGACACACTCCCGGTCACATCAGCGTCCTGGTGGAGTCGGAGTCCGGCGAGCGGGTGCTCGTGGCAGGGGACACGGTGATGACCCGCCGTGAGTACTCCGAGCGAACCTTTTCCCACTGGTACACCGACGACCAGCTGCAGGGCCTCCATTCCAGCCTCGACCGGATACATGCCCTGCAGCCCACCACGGTGATGCCCGGCCACGACCGGGCCTTCGCCCCGGCCGGGCGTCCGGGATGACCCCTCTTCGAGTGGCGGTGGTGGGGGTCGGGGCGATCGGATCCCTCCATGCCCGCATCTACGCCGAGCATCCCCTCGCCGAGCCGGCGGGAATCGTCGACGCCGATCCGGAGACGGCGCGGGCGGCCGCCGAGCCGCTGGGGGTTCCCTGGTTCACCGAAGTGTCCGATCTGTTGGATTCCTGCGATTTTGCGGCCGCCTCGGTCTCGGTACCGGAGCACCACCGTTACCGGACCGCCATGCCTTTGGCCCGGGCCGGCAAGCATCTGCTGCTGGAGAAGCCGCTCGCCCCCACCCTGGCGGAAACCGACCGGTTGGTTTCCGATGTCGAGAGCACCGGGGTGCTCACCATGGTGAACTTCATCCTTCGTTTCGATCCCCGCTACACCGAGGCGAAGGCGGCGGCCTCCTCCGGCCGCTTGGGCGATGTCCACACCATTTTCGCACGCCGCCGGGGGTCGTCACTCGGGGCGGATGTCTACGGGGTCTGGACCGACCTCTTGATCTCCACCGGCATCCACGATCTGGACGTCATGGCATGGCTGGCGGACTCGCCGGTGACCAGGGTGTATGCCGAGACCATCTCCCGCCGTTCGGCGCCCTACGGCCACGATGACGCGGCCATGGTGCTGGTGCGGTTCGACAACGGGATCGTTGGCTCTCTCGAAACCAGCTGGGTGTTGCCCACCTCCATCCCGGCGCCTCTCGACGCCTCCCTGCAGGTGGTGGGCACCGGGGGCGGGGTGTTCATCGACGGGTCGAACCACGGACTGACGGTGGTGGACTCCGATCGGCTGAGCCTGCCCGACCTGGCCCACTGGCCGGTGGCGGGAGGCCGGGTGGGGGGAGACCTCGCGGCCTCGCTCGACCACTTCATCTGCTCGGTGCGCAACGGCGTCCCGCCGGAGGCGACCCTCGCCGAGGCCCGGCATGCCCAGGCGATCGTGGACGCAGCCAAACGCTCGGCGTCCCGGAACCTTCCGGCAGGACTCACTCCTCCTCCCTGAGAAAGACCTCGGCAGTGGCCAAACCCAGAATCGGGGTTGCTTCTCTCGTTCAGGAGACCAATACCTTCAATCCCAATCCGACCCGTTGGGATGACTACACCGTCCTGGCGGGTGGAGACGCTTCCGACACCCTGGCGGGCACCAATACCGAGTTCGCCGGGGCGGTCTCCGAGATCGGCCGGCTGGGGGCGGAGGCGGTTCCCCTGCTGGCGGCTTGGGCGCTTCCCTCGGGGAGGGTGACCGAACGCACCTTCGCCCGCCTGGCCGGATTGCTGGACACCCGATTGAAAGAGGCGGGCCCTCTGGACGGACTGGTGCTCTCGCTGCATGGAGCGATGGCGACCGACTCCCTCTCCGACGCCGACTCGGCGCTGATAGAGGCCGCCCGACGCCGGATCGGGCCAGCCCCCCTGGGAGTGTGCCTAGATCTCCACGCCAACCTGACGTCCCGGATGGTCGAATCCTGCGATGCGCTGGTCGGATATCACACGGAGCCGCATGTCGATATGGCGTCCACCGGCGAGCGGATCGCCCGTCTGGTGGCCAAGGCGGTACGCGGCGGCATATCGCCGGCCATAGGGTTTGCCAAGCGGTCTCTGCTCATTCCCGCCGAGGGGATGCGAACCGACCTGGGACCGATGTCAGAAGTACGGGCGCTCGCAGACTCCCGCACCGGATCCCGGTCCCGGGTTCTGGATGTTTCGCTCTTTCCTGTCCAACCCTGGCTGGACGTTCCCGAGCTGGGTCTGGGGGTGTCGGTGGTGACCGACGGCGACCTGCCGGGCGCCCGGTCTCTCGCCGAGGAGATGGCCGATGAGGTATGGCATAGGAGGGAGCGGATGACAACGCCTCGGTTGATGACTCCCGAGAAGGCTTTTTGGGAAGCGAGGGGTTCTTCGACCCGGCCCTTTTTGATGGCTCACACCGCCGACTGCCCCACCGCGGGAGCTTCGGGAGACGACCCGGTGATGATCGCCGAAGCGGCGGCCCACGGCGCCGGCTTGGTGGTGATGCATTCGGTGCTGGACCCGGAAGCCGTCCGGCGGTGCGCCTCGGCGGTGGGGAAGCGGGTGCGGCTGGAGGTAGGGGCGGGCTTCAACCCGGCGGCGGTCCCGGTGGAAGTGGAAGGGGAGGTGCGCCGGGCGGGAACGGGGAGCTATCGGCTTGCGGGCCGGTCTTTTACAGGAAGGACGGTATCGATGGGGGAGTGGGCGGTGCTCGTCTCCGGCAGCCATCATCTGCTGATCACTTCCCGGCCTTCCATCACCGCCGATCCGGCCACCTGGCGCCGCGCCGGTTTGGATCCCGGGCAGGCGGACGTGCTGGTGGTGCGGTCATGCAGCGACTACCGGGCGAACTTCCCCTCCTCGGCGCCGGAGGCTGTGACCCTCGATCTTCCCGGACCGAGCACACCCCGTCTGGAAAGCCTCCGATTCCGGCGCGCCCCCCGCCCCCTCTACCCTCTCGACCCTTTCGCCTCGGCCTCCCCCGGCGCCGCCTGAACCCTCTACCCCGGTGGTGAGCAATGACGATCGTCTGGGACCGCCCTTGCTGAACAGGCATTTCATGATCGACCGACGGGCCGCCCGAGGGTCGAGTGGTCGAGGGTCAGGTCGAGTCCGGTGTATTGCTCGGCGCCTCCCGGCCGCAAGGTAATGTTCAACGGCGTGTCAGAGGTGACCCGAGTCGAACGAGATGTGCTCTCCTTTTTGGAGAGGACGGCATCCGACCAGCTGGCCTTCGCCCAGGAGCTGGTGGCTACCCCCAGCCCCAATCCGCCCGGCGATGAGCGGGCGGTGGCGGCGCTGGTGATCGAACGGCTTCGCCGGCTGGGAATCGATGACATAACCGTCCTGTCGGCGCAGCCTTCCCGCCCCAACCTGATCGTGCGAATACCAGGGGCGGGGCGGGGGCCTGCTCTCATCCTGTCGGGCCATATCGACACCAAGCCGCCGGGAGACCTGTCCCGTTGGGAGACCGACCCCTGGGACCCCGTGATATCCGACGGTGAACTGCGCGGGCTGGGCTCGGGGGACATGAAGGCGGCGGTGGCGGCCATGGTGTACACCGGGGCGGCTTTGGCGCGTTCCGCCGGATGGAGAGGCGAGCTCCGGTTGGTGTTCACCGCAGACGAAGAGGCCGGGTCTGTGCTCGGGTCGAAATGGTTGGCCCAGGAGGGGCACCTGGCCGCCGACGCGGCCATCATCGGAGAACCGTGCGGTGTGGTCTCTGAATGGGAGAATATCGGGGTGGTCTCCCGAGGGTCCGCCCTCGTCGATATAGAGGTGGCGGGAACCCAGATGCATTCCGCTGTTTCCGATCGGTTCGACCCGGTCAACGCCGCGGTGGAGATGGCCTGGCTGATCCAGAAGATGCACGCGGAGCTCCGTGATCATCTGACCTACACCCCTTATCATCTGGACGGGTCCGGACCTACCGTGAACGTGGGGGTGATGGCAGAGGCGGGAATCTTCTACGGCGTATATCCGGGATCTGCCCGGATCTCTTCGGATATCCGCCTGACGCCGGGAATGACCGAAGAGAGCGTCACCGCAGACCTTCATCGTTTCCTGGATCGGGCGATGGCGGAGAACCCCCGGCTGTCTGCCGAGCTGAAGATGGTGGGGCTCAGCGAAGCCACCGAGATCGCCCCCGATCATCCGGTGGTGGGCGCTGTTCGGCATGCTTCTCACCGGGTGCTGGGCAAATGGTTGTCCCCCGGGGTCTTTCCCGGCGCGACCGATGCCCTCAACTTCCAGGCCATGGCGGGCATCCCCACGGTGGCGGCGTTCGGGCCCGGCTACCTTCCTCGGGCTCACTCACCCAACGAGAGGCTGGCCGCCGAGGGCGTCTACCAGGCCTCCCGCATCTACGCCCTGGCCGCCCTGCGCTACCTGGCCGCCGATCACAGAACGCCGATGGAATCGACGGGGGCGGCACATGGTGGAGATCAACTTCGCCCGCCGGTCCCCGACACCCGGCCGTGAGCAATCGGATACGGACTACTGCTTGCCGGTTCTTGTAGAATCCGGGCCTGACCCGTAGGAACTCGAAGAGGACGTAAAGGACGCAAAGGTGGAGTATCTCCGTCCCCGCACTTGGAGCGACGCCGTAGCTCTGAAGACCCAGGATACATTGGGTTGTGCCGATCAACGGCGGCATCGACCTCATGGTGGAGATCAACTTCGCCCGCCGGTCCCCGACACCCGGCCGTGAGCAATCGGATACGGACTACTGCTTGCCGGTTCTTGTAGAATCCGGGCCTGACCCGTAGGAACTCGAAGAGGACGTAAAGGACGCAAAGGTGGAGTATCTCCGTCCCCGCACTTGGAGCGACGCCGTAGCCCTGAAGACCGAAGATCCTTCGGTTGTGCCGATCAACGGCGGCACCGACCTCATGGTGGAGATCAACTTCGCCCGCCGGCGCCCGCCCGCCCTCCTCGACCTTTCCCGTCTGGACGAGATGAAGGGATGGGAGAAGCGCAACGGTTCGGTGGAGCTGGGGGCGGGCGTCACCTACACCCGCATCATCGAGGAGCTGTCCACCGAGCTGCCCGCCCTGGCCATCGCCTCCCGGACGGTCGGATCACCTCAGATCCGCAACCGGGGGACAGTGGGGGGGAACCTCGCCACCGCCTCGCCCGCCGGAGACGCCCACCCTCCGCTGCTGGCCGCCGGCGCCTCCGTCAGGGCCGAGTCGATGCGGGGGGCCAGGGACATCCCGATCGGGGAGTTCTTCACCGGCCCCAAGCAGAACGCCCTCGAACCGGACGAGCTGATCCGCTCGGTCGTGATCCCCGCGGCCAGAGGACCCCGGCAGTTCTCCAAGGTGGGAACCCGCAACGCCATGGTCATCGCGGTGGTCTCCTTCGCCCTCTCCCTCGATCTGGAGGAACGCCGGGTGGGAACCGGCATCGGGTCGGCCGGCCCCACCCCTATCGAAGCCGTCGAGGCCCAGGCATACCTCGAGCAGGAGCTGGAAGCCGGAGGCAACTGGGATCACCGCCGGAGGCCGGCCCCCGAGGTGGGGGAGCGCTTCGCCGAGATGGCGGCCTCCGCCGCTTCGCCCATCGACGACGTGCGCGGCGCCGCCTCCTACCGGACCCACGCCCTCCGGATCATGGCCGGGCGGACCCTGGGTTGGGCATGGGATGAAGTTGTGGAAAGAGGCGGGGAAGGGCGGCGGCAGTGCTGGTAGAGCTGACGGTCAACGGGCGGCGGCGCACTGCCGAGAACGTCTGGGCCGGTGAGAGCCTGCTCTATGTCCTCAGAGAGCGTCTCGGGTTGCGGGGATCGAAGAACGCCTGCGAGCAGGGAGAATGCGGGTCATGTTCTGTTTATATGGACGGCGGTCTGGTCTGCGCCTGCCTGGTTTCGGCCGGCCAGGCCCACGGCGCCGAGGTGGTCACGGTGGAAGGTCTGGCCGAAGGCGGCCGCCTCCATCCCATCCAGCAGGCCTACGTGGTCGAGGGGGCGGTGCAGTGCGGGTTCTGCACGCCGGGCCTCATCATCGCCACCCATCAGCTGTTGAGCGAGAACCCCGACCCTTCCGACGACGAGATACGGGAGGCTCTGGCGGGGAACCTGTGCCGGTGCACCGGATACGAGAAGATCATCGACGCGGTGCGGCTGGCGGCGTTGGAGATGTCGGTCATATGACCTCCGCCGGCATCTCGAAGCCCGGTATACCCGAGGCGCCGCGGACGCCCCCCCGGCTGCGTTCCGAGGCGAAGCCGTCCGTTACCGTCCTGACCGGTTTCCTCGGTTCCGGCAAGACCACCCTCATCAACCACATCCTCGGCGCCGACCACGGGCGCCGCATCGCGGTGATAGTGAACGAAGCGGGCGAGATCGGCATCGACGCCGATCTGATCGTCTCCTCCGACGAGGAGATCGTCGAGCTGGCCAACGGCTGCATATGCTGCACGTTGAGGGTGCGCAGCGACCTCGCCGACACCCTCCTGAAACTGCTGGAACGGCCCGATCCCCCCGATTATTTCCTCATCGAGACCAGCGGGATGGCCGATCCGGCCCCGGCGGTGCAGGCTTTGTTCGCAGCGGATCTGATCGACCGGGTGGCGGTGGACGGCATCGTGACCATCGTGGACGCCTGCCACATCGGCCGCCGTCTCGACGAGCCGGACCCCGGCCGGTACGGCAGCCTGGCGGTGGACCAGATCGTGTGCGCCGACCGGATCGTGGTCAACAAGCTCGACCTGGTTACCGAGGAAGCCTGCCGGGCCGTCGAGCGGCGGATACGGACGCTCAACAACACCGCCCCGCTGATCAGGTCCCGCTTCGCGCAGGTCGATCCGGACGAGCTGCTGGGCATCGACGCTTTCGGGCGGTGGCGGCTCTCCGCAGAAGGGTCCGGGATCCTCGACGACCCCCGCTCCCGCACCCCCGGCATCGAAGCGACCAGCCTCGAGGTGCGGGGCGACCTGGACGAGGCGAGGTTGACCGCCTGGCTGAAGGGCCTCGTCGAGGACCGCTCCGCCGACATCTACCGCCTCAAGGGGATCCTGGCGGTGGCCGGCCGTCCCGGCCAGATGGTCCTCCAGGGTGTCCACAGCATCTACGAGCTCTACACCGGGGGCCCGTGGCCGGGTCGCCGCAGCACCAGGCTGGTGATCATCGGCAAGGGCTTCGACGAGGACGCCCTCCGGTCGGAACTGGAAGGATGCCGGGCATGACGCGCACTGCGAGGGCCGGCGGGGCGGGGGCGCGCTCCCAGACCATCACCGAGGTGCGCGACCGGACGGCGCCGCCTCTCGGAGTGGGGGAATCGGCCGTCCGCCCGGACGCCCCCCTGAAGGTGCTGGGGCGCTTCGCCTTCGCCTCCGACCTCTACCTGGACGGCATGCTGTGGGGCGCCACCGTCCGCAGCCCGCATCCGAGGGCCCGCATCCTTTCTATCGACGTATCGGAGGCGTTGAAGATACGCGGGGTGGCCACCGTGCTGACCGCCGCCGACGTCCCCGGCGAGAACCTCTACGGCATCAAGAAAGCCGACCAGCCCGTCCTAGCCGACCGGGAGGTCCGCTACGCGGGGGAGGCGGTGGCGGTGGCGGCCGCCGACCATCCTGAGACCGCCCGCCGGGCCGTGGAGGCGGTGCGGGTCGAATACGAGGTGCTGACGCCCCTGACCGACCCCGAGCAGGCGCTGGCAGGAGGGGGCGGCCCGATCCACCCGGGCGGGAACGTCGCCCGCCGCGTCCGCATCCGTCACGGCGACGTTGGATCGGTCCGGCCGCAGGCCGAGGTGGTGGTGGAGGGGGAGTACCGGTCGGGTGTCCAGGATCCGGCCTTCCTGGGTCCGGAAGCCGGTCTGGCCGTACCGGACGGGAGCGGCGGCGTCGACCTCTACGTGGCCAGCCAGTGGATCCACGACGACCGCCGGCAGATCGCCGCCGGCCTCGGTCTGGACCCGAGTATGGTGCGGCTCACCTTGAGCGGGGTGGGCGGGGCCTTCGGGGGCCGCGAGGACCTCTCGGTCCATATCCATGCCTGCATGCTGGCCCTGCGGATGGGGCGCCCCGTCAAGATGTCCTACAACCGCGAGGAGTCCTTCTTCGGCCACGTCCACCGGCATCCTTCCCGGAGCCGGATCGAGCTGGGCGCCAAGCGCACCGGGGAGCTGGTATACACCAAAGTTCGTCTGATCCTGGACGGGGGCGCCTACACCTCCACCTCGCAGATCGTGATCGCCAACGCCTGCTACTTCGCGGCCGGCGCCTACCGGGTGGACAACGTCGAGATCGACGGATACGCGGTCTACACGAACAACCCTCCCCGCGGGGCGATGCGGGGTTTCGGCGCCGTTCAGGCCTGTTACGCCATCGAATCGGCGATGGACCGGTTGGCCGGGGCGCTCGGCATGGACCCGGTCGAGCTGCGGATCGTCAACGCGATTGAGGAAGGCTCGATACTGCCCACCGGCCAGGCCGTCGACGGGCCGGCGCCGGTAAGGGAGCTGCTGGAACACCTGCGGGATCTTCCCCTGCCGCCGGACGAACCGGATGGATCGGGCGGACCGGGCCGTGCGCCGGACCTGCGCAGACTCCCGGGCGGGGTGGGCAACACCACCCGCGGCGAAAATGTCGTCAGAGGGGTCGGGTACGCGCTGGGTATGAAGGCGATCGGCTTCTCGGGCGGCGTCGACGACTACTCGACGGCCCGGGTTTCCCTGTCGATCGTGGGCGGCGCCCCCCTGGTGGAGGTGTACAGCGCCGCCGCCGAGTGCGGGCAGGGCATCGTTGCCGTGCAGGCCCAGATCCCGCGCACCGAGCTAGGAGTGGATACGGTGGTGGTGCGCCCCGCCGACACGCTGATCGGCGACGCCGGGTCGTCGGCTGCTTCCCGCCAGACCTGGATGACCGGCGGGGCGGTCCAGGCGGCCTGCGGACGGGTCCGCACCGAGCTGCTGGAGCGGGCGGCGGTCCGACTCGGCCGCCCGCCGGAGGATCTGGCTCTGGCGGGCGGGGCGGTGTGCGAACGCGTCTCCGGCGAGCCCGCCGTTACGCTGGCCGAGC
Source organism: uncultured Acidimicrobiia bacterium (assembly GCA_958295745.1). Taxonomy (GTDB): domain Bacteria; phylum Actinomycetota; class Acidimicrobiia; order Spongiisociales; family Spongiisociaceae; genus CATQHD01. Next base: position 2,546,663 of record OY282370.1, read on the forward strand.
TGCTCGGAGGCGAGACGGTGGAGGCGGTCTTCGAGTACCACCACCGTCCGACCGAGCCCATAGACGATGTCAACGGCCAAGGGGACGCCCACATCGCCTTCGCCTACGCGGCCCACCGGGCGGTGGTCGACGTGGACACCGATCTGGGCCTGGTCCGGGTGGTCGAGCTGGCCGCCGCCCAGGACGTGGGCAAGGCGATGAACCCCCAGGCCGTCGAGGGCCAGATCGAAGGCGGCACCGCCCAAGGTCTCGGCTTGGCGCTGCTCGAAGAGGTCCAGATCGTGGACGGGCATGTCAGGAACCCCTCGTTCACCGACTACCTGATCCCGACCATCCTGGACACGCCCCCCATGAACATCGAGATCTTCGAGTTCCCCCATCCCGACTCCCCCTACGGCCTCAACGGAGTCGGGGAGCCGCCCACGCTATCCTCGACCCCGGCCATAGTGAACGCCCTGCGGGACGCCACCGGCCTAGAACTGCCCGGGGTTCCGGTGCGGTCGGCCGACCTGGTGTCCCGAGCCGGATCAAACGGGGCGGATCAGGCCCCGCGCGGACGGCGGACATAGAGCGATTAGGACGGAGCGCCCATGATCATCGACACCCACCTGCACCCCACCAACGTCGTGGACGAGGCGTGGCGGCACACCGGCGAACCCTTCAACGGCGAGCGGATGCTGAAGATGATGGACGGCCCCTACTGGATCAACGGCAAGCCCCGCCGGATCGACATGGGGTTCATCCAGCCGCCGCCGGGCAACACGGTCTGGCGGGACGGCAGCCGCGGCGGGCGCGAGGGTATCCGCGACTACATGTCGTATGTTGCGGAGCTGACCCAGAAGTACCCGGACCGTTTCATCGGCAACTTCAACTACAACCCCCGATTCGGCCCGGAGAACGGCGCCGCCGAGCTGGAGTTCCACGTGAAGGAGTACGGCTTCAAGATGCTGAAGCTGCACGCCAACATGCACGCCTACCGGCCCGACCGGGCGCTCGACTGGCTGCGTCCGGCCATGCAGAAGTGCGACGAGCTCGGGGTGGTGGTGCTGCTCCACACCGGGGACGGCCCCTACTCGATCCCCACCCAGTTCTATCCGATCATCCGGGAGTTCCCCAACGTGAACTTCATCATCGGCCACTTCGGGGTGCAGACCGGCGGCGTGTACTGCTTCGAGGCCTTCTGGATGATCATGGACTCTCCCAACGTGTACGGGGAGTCGGGCTGGCTGCTCCAGTCCCGCATCGTCGAGTTCGCCAAGGAGATGCCCCGGGACCGCCTGGTCTTCGGGACCGATTCGCCCCCCAACGACCCCGGAATGTGGCTCACCCACCTGGAGGTGTTGTGCCACGAACCGCCGCAGGGCCTCGGCGTCAGCGAGGACCGGCTAGAGGACTACATGGGCAACAACATCGCCCGGCTGGTCGGCATCAGGCCCACCGCCCCGCCCGAATCGGTGGAGACGGCCAAGGCGCAGCTGGCCGAGGGAAGCTACGGGCGCCCGACCGATTAGGTCCCGCCTTCCGCAGCGGCGGGGGCGGGTGGAAGCGTCCGGGCCGACCTGCCGGTGAAGGCAGCAGACAAACGGGTAGATCGTCGCCGGATCGAGGCGGTTCAGGGACCCCCGGCAGGAACCCTGACGTTACGAGTCACACTTCAACCGTATGATCAAGGACAGACAGCCAGGCTCACAGACGGCCAGACCCTATGATTGATATGATCAATGCCAACAAGCCGGAGCGATGGAAGAGCGACATCGCTGATTCCATCGATCAATACAACCAATGGTTCATCGAGTTTGCGCCGGAGGCATTCCGGGCAGCACGCGGGGCGGTGGTGGATGAGGTCCGGAGGGCGATGCTGCACACCCATGACTTCGCCGATCTCGGTCCGACCCAGATCGAGGCGAACCCCGGAGTGGTGCGAACCCTGAGGATGTCCACCGCGCCGCCTCTTGCCAGGGACCGGCTCATCGGGCTGGCCTGTACGAAAAGGTCACTTGTCGCCGCACTGGAGAAGGGATCACTTCCTAAGCGTATGAAATCAGCTGAGTTGACAGAACACCTGGAACGGATCTCGGCGACGTTGTCAGAACTGTTGGACATAGACATTTTGCCTTGGATCACCGAGAGCCGCCTACCCCAGGAACCCGAACGCATCAGGGCCGCCTCGGTGGTCGCAGACCGGCTGTGCGGAGCGATCGCCAATCCCATCATCCGCAACGCGCAGGAGACCCGACAGATAGCTGTAATTCGCTCGTTCCTGGTCGATTGCGGATATCGTGAGCAGATGACCTCTCCCGGGATGCCGGTTCAGGAAATGGCGCCAGGAACCTTCGCCGTACGGATGAACGTCGGCGTCAAGAGTGGTTCCGCCGGAATGATCAATATGCCGATCGACCTCGTAGTTCAGCCCGGACGACCCGAAGCCGACCGCCTGCCGATCTTTGTCGAAGCGAAGTCGGCGGGTGATTTTGCCAATACCAACAAGCGCAGGAAAGAAGAAGCTACAAAAGTAAATCAACTCAAGAATACATACGGTGAGAACATTCGTTTCGTGCTTTTCCTATGCGGGTATTTCAACTGCGGGTACCTGGGGTACGAGGCGGCCGAGGGCATCGACTGGGTTTGGGAACACAGAGTGGAAGACCTGATGGATCTGGGTTTGTGATGGCCGCGTCGATGGAGGTACGGGAGAAGATACGTCGGGAGCGCCAGGTACAGCTCGACAGACGGCGATCGCAGTCGGAACGGAACCGCCTCGGCCAGTTCTCGACCCCCAACGAGCTGGCGGTTGATATCGCCGAATACCTGGTTCATATGATGCCCGCAGACGAGCCGATCCGATTTCTTGAACCGGCGCTCGGGTCCGGCTCTTTCTACTCGGCCTTGCTGGAGACGGCCGGCGCGGACAGGGTCTTATCTGCAGTAGGGATGGAAATCGATCGGCGCTTCGCCGACTTGGCCAGGGAACTGTGGGGGGAGTACGGACTTACCGTGCTCCAGGGAGACTTTTCGGAACTCGGCGGCGAGGTCGCGGATGCCAACCTGGTCCTGGCCAACCCCCCTTATGTCCGCCATCACCACCTCGACCCCAGTTACAAAAAACTCCTCCAGAATCGGGCATCCCTCGCTTCCGGAATGTCGATCAACGGATTGTCCGGCCTCTATGTCTACTTCATAACGCTCGCCCATTCCTGCATGGCCCCCGGCGCCTTGGCCGCCTGGCTCGTCCCGTCGGAGTTCATGGATGTCAATTATGGGTCAGCGGTCCGCCGCTATCTGACAGACAAGGTCGAGCTCATACGGATTCACCGGTTCGACCCAGGCGATGTCCAGTTCGACGACGCGCTGGTCTCCTCGGCGGTGGTCGTGTTCCGCAAGGAGGATCCACCGGCTGAGGCGACGGCGCTCTTCACGTTCGGCGGGTCGATGTCGAGTCCCGTCAAGTCTGAAAGCGTGTCGGTGCGGGATTTGCGGCGGTCCCGCAAGTGGCGTTCCCGGTCTCGGCCGAAACCTTCTCAAGCATCCGGTCCGATGTTGACGATAGGCGACCTGTTCACCGTCCGCCGCGGTCTGGTCACCGGCGCCAACTCGTTTTTCGTAATGGAACGGAGCGAAGCGCACCGGATCGGCATACCCGACGACTATATGAAACCGGTCCTCCCCAGCCCGCGTTATCTGCGCCAAGGGGTGGTGAGATGCGATGAAGACGGTTTCCCCTTGCTGACACCGCAGCTGGTACTGCTGGACTGTGACCTGCCGGAGGAACAAGTCCAGAGTCAGCATCCCCGGCTTGCTGAATATCTTCAGACAGGGATATCCCAAGGGATCGGAGATCGTTTTCTTCTCAGCAGGCGTACACCTTGGTACCGCCAAGAGCGCAGAGAACCGACCCCTTACCTATCAACCTATATGGGACGCGGCGAAGGCGATGACAAACCGTTCCGGTTTATCTGGAACCAGTCCAAGGCGGTGGCAACCAATGTCTACCTGTTGCTGTACCCGAAGCCGGTATTGGCGCGATTCACCGGGGCTTCGGAGGAACAGGCAGGAATAGTCCACCAAGCCCTGAACAGCCTGGGTGGCCCCGAGTTGCGGGCCGAGGGCCGGGTCTACGGCGGCGGACTCCACAAGCTGGAGCCGGGCGAACTAGCCCGCCTGCCGGCCGCGCCCATCCTGAAGGCGCTGCCCGAGCTACGAGACGTTGCCCAACCGGAATCACCGGGGCTGTCATCCGACGGCCAACTCAGCTTTGCGGCGATGCGACGATGACCGCAGCCCGTTTCGCCGGGAGCCAGGACCTCCACGACTTCGTGACCGCCTATGCGGAGGCGCATCCCGATGATGTCCTCGACATCGCCGAGCATGTGCCGGACTCCCAGGATGCGGCGGCCCTGGTCTGGAAGCTGGCCGCCGCCGGCCGCCATGAGATGCTGCGATTCCGGGACATCGCCGGTTTCCCCTTCGATGTCGTCACCAACGTGTTCGCCTGCCGCCGCCGGATAGTCCGGATACTCGGGGCCGACCCCGGACGGGACGACCTCCACGCCGTGTTCCAGGCCCGGGCCCGGAACCTGATCGAACCGGTCGAGGTGGGGGAGGGGCCGGTGCTCGACCGGGTGTCCGAGGGTGATGGCATCGACTTGACCGACCTTCCGCTCCTCACCCATTTCGAGACCGACCGCGCCCCATATATAACCAGCGGGATCATGGTGGTCGAGGGGGAGGACGGGGCGGCAGGGAACCTCAGCTACCACCGGGCCATGGTCCACTCGCCCACCGAGCTCGCCGTCAGCCTCCACTCCCGGGGGGACATCTGGCGGATGCTGGGGGCCGCGGCCGAGCGAGGCCGCCCCCTGCGGGCGGCGATGGTGCTGGGCGGCCATCCGTTGTTCATGCTGGCCGCCTCCTCCCGGGTGCCGATGGGCGTCGACGAGCGCCATGTGGCGGGCGGCCTGTTCGGCGCCCCGCTCGAGGTGGTGCGGTCCCCCGCGTACGGTGTCCGGGTTCCGGCCTGCTCCGACTTCCTGTTCGAGGGGGAGATCGACACCGAGGCCCGCGTCGAGGAGGGCCCCTTCGGGGAGTTCACCGGCTATTCGTCCGACCGTTCCACCAACAGCCTCTTCCGGGTGGAGGCGATGTCGTCCCGCCGGGATCCGATGCTGCTCGACGTGGCGGGGGGCAACTCGGCGGAGCACCTCAACCTGGGCCGGATCCCGCGAGAATCGGAGATGGCCGAGAAGCTGAAGGAACGGTTTCCCGAAGTGACCGGCGTCCACTACCCGAACTCGGGCGTCCATCTCCACTGCTACGTGAAGCTGCGCCGCAGCCGGGCCGGCCAGGCCCGCCAGGTCATGCTGGGGCTGTTGGGCTGGGATCCCTACCTCAAGACGGTCGTCGCAGTGGACGACGACATCGACATCACCGACGACGCCGAGGTGCTGTGGGCGCTGGCCGCCCACTTCCAGCCGGCCGAGGACCTTTTCGTGGTGGACGGCCTGCCCGGCAGCCCCCTCGATCCCTCGTCCTCCCCCGAGGGGACCACCTCGCGTCTGGCTCTGGACGCCACCCGGGGGCCGGGGTTCAGCGGGGTGAGGATAGGTTTCTCGCAGGAATCCCTGGATCGGGCTGCCCGGCTGGTCGCGGATCGTCTACCCTTGAGACGAGAACGGAAAGTATGAGAAACCGGAAGCGGTGGATAGGAGGAATCGATATGACGAAACTGACCAGATCTATCGTCAGGAGTGCCTGGGTGGTCGTGTTGGCGGCGCTGGCGTTGGTGACGGCGGCCTGCGCCGATGAGGACACGAGGGGGCGCTCGCCCGACGATCCCATCAGGATCGCCTTGGTGGCGCCCAGCGCCAGCAACGACCTGGCCTTCACGCAGAGCATGGTCGATTCTCTGAACCGGCTGGCCGAGGAATACGAGATCACCATCGACGTCACCGACGGCACCTTCGTGATCGAGGACGCGGCGGTCGCCGTCCGCAGCTACGCCGAGGACGGCTTCGACATCGTGCTCGCCCACGGGTCCCAGTACGGGGGGTCGCTCTCGGAGATCGCTCCGGATTTCCCCGACACGGTGTTCGCCTGGGGAACCAGCCGCGACACGTTCGGTCTATCCAACGTCTACTCCTACAGCGTCGCTTCGGACGAGGGCGGTTACGTGAACGGGGTCATGGCGGCCCACCTGACCGATTCGAAGGTCGTCGGCGTGGTAGGTCCGATCGAGGTGGGCGACATCAAGGCCTACATCGACGGGTTCGTCAACGGAGTGGATGCCACCGATTCCTCGGTGACGGTGAACGTCAACTACATCGACTCCTTCAGCGATGTTGCGCTGGCCGCCGAGGCCGCCCAGGCACACGTGGAGGCGGGCGCCGACGTCATGACCGGCGTCTCGCAGATGACGGTGGGGGCGACCGGCGTGGCCAGGGAGCACGGGTCCCTCTGGTTCGGCGCCCAGTCCGATCAGACACCGCTGGGCGAGGAGATCGTGGTGGCTTCCGTGGTCTATTCCTGGGAATACCAGCTCCGCCAGATCGTCGATGACATGCTGGCGGGCGAGGTCAACGGACGGGTGATAGTCGCCGACCTGGCGAACGGCGGTCTGACGATGGTCTACAACCCCGGATTCTCGCTTTCCGACGAGGTGAAGTCGGCGGCCGATGCGGCCGAGGCGGGCCTGAAGGACGGCTCGATCTCGACCGGCGTCCAATAGCCCCCGCCCGGCGAACCCCCGGCAGTCACCCTGCCGGGGGTACATCTCCCGAGCGGTGCACAGGTAGGAGAAAATGCCCTCCCTGAACCGGGGGCGGTTCCTGGCCCGGCTGTCAGGTCCGGGGGTGCTGGTCGGTGCGGTGCTGGCCGCGGCCGTCATCGGCGCGGTCATGCTGCTGGCGCTGGACGCCAATCCCCTCGCGGGGTACGGGGCTCTCGTCGCGGGGGCTTTCGGCGGCGGCAAGAACCTAGCCGACAGCGCCCTGAAGGCCATGCCGCTGCTCCTGGTGGGGGTGGGGATCACCATCGCCTTCCGGGCGGGCGTGATCAACATCGGAGGTGAGGGTCAGATCATCGCCGGTGCGATCCTATCGACCCTGTTCGTGCTGGGCTTCCCCGACATCCCCAGGTTTCTGCTCATTCCTCTGGCCATACTGGTCGGTGCGGTCGGAGGCGCCTTCTGGGGCGGTATGGCCGGGGCCCTCAAGGCCTATGCGGGGGTCAACGAGATACTGAGCACGATCATGCTCAACCTCGTGGCGGTCCAGATACTCAACCTGCTGCTGCGCGGGCCGCTGATGGACCCGGGCGAGATCGAGCGGGGGTCGCGGATCCCCCATACGGAGCGCCTGAGCGGCAACGCCGACCTGCCGATCCTGCCGGGCGGCACCCGGCTCCACCTCGGGGTCGTCATAGCGGTGCTCATGGCCGTGGCCTGCTATTACCTGTTGTTCCGCACCACCCAGGGGCTGCGGCTCCGGGCGGTGGGACACAATCCGCACGCCTCCCGCTACGCCGGCATGTCAGTCGAGCGCAGCGTGGTGCTGGCCTTCATGTACAGCGGGGCCATGTGCGGGATCGCCGGGGTGACCCTGGTGTTCGGCAGCCTGGGCCACCGGCTGGCCACCGACGGCGGCGCCACCACCTTCACCGGGGCGGCCGGTTTCAACGGCATCGTGGCGGCCCTGTTCGGGGGGTTGCATCCCCTGTGGACCATCCCGGCCTCGTTCCTGTTCGGCAGCCTGCTGGTGGGCGCCAACGCCATGCAGCGGGCGGTGCAGGTTCCGGCCGCCCTCATCCTGGCCCTGAACGGCCTGGTGGTGGTGTTCGTGGTTGCCAGCATGCAGGCCCGGGCCCGGCTGTCGGCGGCGGCCGCCCTGTTGCGGGCGGAAGAGGGCCTGTCTTCCGACCCGGCGGCGCCGGCGGGGGAAACGGAATCCGTGCGGGAGGCGCCTCCGTGAGCGATTTCTTCACCGTCTCGGTCCTCCTGGCGACGGTGGCGGCGGGCATCAGGCTGGCCGCCCCGTTCCTGCTGGCCGCCTTGGGCGAGACGCTGGGCCAGCGCAGCGGCGTCCTCAACCTGGGGGTCGAAGGGGTGATGCTGCTGGGTGCCTACGGGGCCTACTACGCGACCCTGCGGACCGACAGCGTCCTGCTCGGGATCCTGGTCGGCCTAGCGGTGGGGGCGTTCATGGGCGTCGTCTACGGGGTGGTGACCCTGGCGTTGAAGGCCGAGCAGGGCATCAGCGGCATCGGCGTCTTCATCTTCGGCTTGGGGCTCAGCGATCTGCTCTTCCAGAGGCAGGTGGGGACGCCGACACCCATCGACGGGCTGCGCGACTGGGAGGTCCCGCTGCTGGGCGGCCTGCCCTGGATCGGGGAGGTGCTCTTCCACCAGAACGTCCTCGTCTACGCGGCCTTCCTGCTGGTCCCGGTGCTCTGGTATCTCATCTACCGCACCCCGTTCGGGATGAACGTACGGGCCGTGGGGGAGACCCCCGAGGCCGCCGACAGCCTCGGGGTAAGCGTGAACGGGACCCGGTACCTCACCATCCTCATCGGCAACAGCATGGCCGGTCTGGCCGGCGCGGCCCTCGCCTTGGAGCTCGGCATCTTCCAGCAGAACCTGACCAACGGGCACGGGTTCATCGCCATCGCCCTCGTCTACTTCGGCGCATGGCGCCCGGCGGGGGTCATGGCCGGATCGCTGGTGTTCGGGCTGGTGTCGGCGACGGTGCTCCAGTGGAAGACCCTGGGCATCGTGGCGGGCACCACCGCCAGCATCGTGGGCATGTTCCCGGCGGTTCTCACCATCCTGGTGCTGGTCATCGTCTCCCGTCGCACCGGGGCGCCGTCGGCCCTCACCCGCCCCTTCGAACGGGGCCGGTGATCGTCGTGGCCCCGGCGGGAAAGGGCGGGATGCTCCTGGAGATGGAGGGGATCACCAAGCAGTTCCCCGGCGTCCTGGCCAACGACCGGGTCGACTTCGACGTGCGCTCGGGCGAGGTGCACACCCTGCTGGGCGAGAACGGGGCCGGCAAGAGCACCCTGATGAAGGTCCTCTACGGACTGTACCCGGCCGACGCGGGGGAGATCCGGCTGCGGGGCGAACCCGCGGCGATAGGATCGCCCTCCGACGCCATCGAGCACGGCATCGGCATGATCCACCAGCATTTCATGCTGGTCCCGACCCTCACCGTGGCCGAGAACGTGGCCCTAGGGCTGCCGACGGGGAGCCGTGTCAGGCAGGATCTCAGGCCGGTGCGGAAACGGATCCGGGAACTGTCGGACGCCTACGGGCTGCAGATGGATCCCGAGGCGTACATCTGGCAGCTGGCGGTGGGGGAGCGCCAGCGGGTGGAGATCATGAAGGCCATCTACCGGGACGTCTCCCTGCTGATCCTCGACGAGCCGACCTCGGTGCTCACCCCTTCGGAGGTGGACGACCTGTTCGTAACCCTCCGGCGGATGACCGACGACGGGCGGGGCTTGGTCTTCATCTCTCACAAGCTGCGGGAGGTCATGAGCCTCTCGGACCGCATCACCGTGCTGCGCGGCGGCCGGGTCACCGGGCGCACCGTCCCGGACGAGACCAGCCGGGAGGATCTGGCGCACATGATGGTGGGCCGCGAAGTCCGGCTGGCGCCCTCCCGCATCGAAGTCGAGACAGGGGAGGTGCGGTTGTCGATGAGCGGGCTGAACGTGGCGGGCGACCGGGGCGCCCCGGCGGTGATCGATTTGGATCTGGCGGTGCGCGGCGGGGAGATCGTCGGTATAGCCGGAGTGTCGGGAAACGGCCAGAGGGAGCTCGCCGAGGCGCTCGCCGGCCTCCGCCCGGTCGAATCGGGGAAGGCGGCCATGGGCGGCGCCGACACCACGGACATGACGCCGAAGGAGATCCGCCGACTGGGGGTCTCCTACATCCCGGAGGAGCGGATGAGGGACGGGGCCATCGGCGATTTCAGCGTGGCGGAGAACCTGATCCTGGTCGACTACGACTCGCCGCCGATGAGCCGCCGGGGTTTCCTCGATTTCAAGGAGATAGAGGAGGGGTGCTCGGATCTGGTGGAGCGCTTCACGGTCAAGACCCCGTCGCTGGACACCCCGACCAGCCACCTGTCCGGCGGGAACATCCAGAAGTTGATCATCGCCCGGGAGCTGTCCAGCGATCCGGCGGTGCTGATCGCCTCGCAGCCCACCCGCGGGGTGGACATAGGCGCCGCCGAATACATCCACTCGGTGCTGATGGAGCGGCGGGCGCAGGGCACCGCCATCCTGCTCATTTCCGAGGACCTAGACGAGGTGATCGGCCTGTCCGACCGGATAGCCGTCATGTTCGAGGGGCGGATCATGGGGGTGCTTGACAAGGAGGAGGCCACCGTCGGGCACCTAGGCCTGCTGATGGCCGGCGTGGCCGACGACGCCGCCTGAGACCGCCGAGGCTGCGGGCGGCGGCCGAGGCTGGGGCGGCCGTCTTTCTCGAAAGGTGGTTCATCCCGTCATCGGCGTGGGCGTTTTCTCACGGCGCCGGGTCTCGGATGCGGTACCAGCACGCCGGGGTTGAGTATCCCCTTCGGGTCGAGATGCGCCTTGGCGCGGGCCAGGACATCGCCGAACAGGGGCGGCCGTTGTTTCTCGTACCACGGCTGGTGGTCGCGTCCGACGGCGTGGTGGTGGGTGATCGTGCCGCCGTTGTCGATGACCGCATCCGAGACCATGGCCTTGATGGTGCGCCACTGGTCGAGCATTCCGTCGGGGTCGGCGGCGCAGTGGAAGGCGAAATAGGGGGCGGGGCCGTCCGGATAGGCGTGGCTGAACCGGCATGAGACGGCGCCTTCCCGGCCGGTCGCTTCGCGGATCGCCTCCCGCGCGGCTTCCCGCACCGCGTGGTAGAAGGCCTCGAACCGGTCCCAGGTGATGGCCGACTCGAAGGTGTCCGAGATAATGCCGAGGGGCGTGAGCACCTCCCGGTTGTAGGGCATCTTGATGAAGGCCTCCCGCCAGGCCCCGACCGTTCCTTTCAGATGGGCGCCGGGGTCGGTCCGCCAGTCGGCGTCGGGCAATCCTCCGTGATCTAGACAGATCTGCTCGGCGCGGTCCATCCAGGCGTCCACCGGATGGTCGGACGACTCGAACGACACCACCATCAGGGTGAACGAACCGTCCCCGGCGCCGTTCACCGCCAGCTCCACCCCGTCGACTATGCGGACGTTGGCGGGAAACAGGCCGGCCTGGGATACCTCCCGCACCGCCCCGGCGGCTTGGAGGAAATCCGGGAAGCGGAACCCGGCCGCCGCCTTGTGCCTTACCCTTCCCTGGACGCGCACCCAGGCCTCGGTGATGACGCCCAAGGCACCCTCCGAGCCGATCAGGAGCCGGTCCGGGCTGGGGCCGGCGCCGGAACCGGGCAGCCGCCGTGATTCCATCACCCCGGCGGGGGTCACGCATCTCACGCTCTCCACCAAGTCGTCGATGTGGGTGTAGAGGGTGGCGAAGTGGCCGCCGGAGCGGGTGGCGATCCAACCGCCCAGGGTCGAGTGCTGGAAGGACTGGGGGAAGTGGCGGAGCGTTACCCCGCGGGGCTTGAGGGCGGCCTCGAGCTCGGGACCCCGCGCCCCGCCCTGGATACGGGCCGCCCTGGACTCGGTGTCCACTTCGAGCACCCGGTTCATGCGGCTCATGTCCAGGGTGACGACGCCGTTGTATTCCCCGCCGATGTCGGGTGTGACACCTCCCACCACCGACGAGCCGCCGCCGTAGGGAACCAAAGCCGCCCTAGCCTCGCCCGCCCATTGCATCAACGCCGCTATATCGGCCTCGCCCCGCGGATAGGCCACCACATCAGGCGCATGGGCGAAATCCCCGGCGAAGATGCGGATCGAGTCGGGCTGCGACTGACCGAAGCTGTGCAATACCCGCTCGTAGGGTTCCTGCGTACACATGGAGGCCAGAGCGGCCGGCGGATCCAGCCGAGGCGGCGGCAGCGGTATCTCGTCGATGGGCGGCGGACTGCTGTCTCCGGTGTGATGGCCGTGGATGCCGAAGCCGCGGGAGAGGGTCGAGAGCAGAGCCTCCCGGTCGCGAGCCGGCAGCCCATCCCCCTCGCACCCCCACCCCCAGTACTTGAGCCGCTTCGCCATGTTCTCCCGACTTCATTCTCCGGCGCCGTTCAAGCGGCCACGATAAACGCCGCCCTTGTCACAGGGTAATGGTAGGTTGATGCGATGATGTACGAACATGGGTTCGACCATACAGATGCCGGCAAACCCGACACGATGGAATCTGCCTGCTTACCATTGCGGCGGGGTACCAGTGGAGGAGTTTGGAAGCCCCCCGCTATGAACTCGGTCGAGCGGTGCGCGGATGCGGCCGGGTGATAGCGGTTCCCTGAAGGTCCCTGTGCAACAACGGGATGGGGGCCTCGTAGGAGGGGCCGCTACTCAGCGACGGCGATGTGGCGGTGGGGGTTTTCGTGTAGGCCTTCGAGCCGGGCGATGCCCCTGCCGTTCGCCGTCACCTCGCGGGCCAGGAAATCGAACCGCGTATCCGTCCGGTCGAACCGCTCGTCCACTCGGTCGAACCTCTGCTCGGACCGCTTCTCCAACCGATCGAACCGTTGTTCAGGCCGTTTTTCCAACCGGTATCTGGTGACGCCAGACCAGCACGGCTACGGTGATGACTACCGTCGGAGTGATCCATTCAAAAATATCCATGCTCATATCTTACGGTATAAACAGGCGGAAACGAACCCCCTTGTTCCGCGATTTTTGTCGCTCGCGAGGCGGGTGCGTCCATTCACTGCCCTCGCCCTCGAGTTGTGGGATCCCGACGCTGGTGTGATATTCGGGTGGGTCGTCCCTGTTTTGGGGAGAGGTGGTGTGGTCCGTCTCGGTTGAGGTCGGCTTTGATTCGAAGGTGCCGTTACTCGGCGGCGGCGATGTGGCGGTGGGGGTTTTCGTGTAGGCCTTCGAGCCGGGCGATGCCTCTGCCGTTCGCTGTCACCTCGCGGGCCAGGAAATCGAACCGTGAATCCGTTCGGTCGAACCGCGTATCCGTCCGGTCGAACCGCGTATCCGTTCTGTCGAACTGCTCGTCCACTCGGTCGAACCTCTGCTCGGACCGTTTCTCCAATCGGTCGAACCGTTGCTCGGATCGTTTTTCCAATCGGATCTGGTGGCGCCAGACCAGCACGGCTACGGCGATGACTACCGTTGGGGTGATCCATTCAAAAATATCCATGCTTGTATTTTACAGGATAAACAGGCGGTAGGGAACCCCCTTGTCTCCGCGAGGTATTGTCACTCTCGAGGCGGGTGCGTCCGTTCACCGCGGAGCCGAGACCAAGTCGAGTACGTCACAAGTCAATGTTCCATTGTAGGATTCGCCCGACCGAGTTCCATTTCTACCCATCATAACGCAGCCGCGCTCATGGTGCCATAAGGTTGCACCCAGATTCCTCCCAATCCTCCGCGAACGCGATTCGAGCTTCCCAGTCCCAAGAACCCGACCTGCGATCTTCCACCATTCCGGCGATTAGAGCATCGCAGGTGGTCTCATAAACTCTTGGCGGGTCGTCGCGGGTCTCCGCCTCCGCAGGCCGAGACCGCTTGGTGGGATACTACCACCCAAGAGACGGCTACCACCCTCTGGGTGGTCCACCAGCGAAGTCCAGGACTGCCCGGGTGCCAGAGTTGAGTCCACGGACGTGGTGTACGGGGGGTGGGAGTTCTTGTATTCGGGTGACCACCGCCAGCGACCGCCGCTCCCACCAGAGGTGTAGCGTTGTGAGATTGCCCGTGCCGGATAGACTTCCCGAGCGGACGACTGTCTGATCGCGTCCATCGGCAATCCACTTCGATCAGCTTCTTCCTGTAGCCCCTCCCTCTCACCTTACGTCCGCGGCAGCCTGATCATACCCATGCTCCTACAGCCGCCGTGGTAGTCGTACGGGTTTGCACTCGCGGTAAGAGACTGCTAAGGTTACGGAAATGTAGTTACGAAGATGGAATTAGCTCCTAATATAGGTAACTACATAGTAGTAAAGTGATCGGGAGCCGCTTAGCCACTCCCGATCTCTGGAATCCTTGGTGTAGATCCACCCAGGATCCATTTCCGGTTATCCGGGAGGAAGGAGTCCTAATGGGATATGAAGTAGATTTTCTTGCTGTGGGCAATGGTGCACGGAGCGGTGACGCCATTCTGATGCGTTGGGGTAATCTCAACAGAGGTGGCGATCAGCAGACGGTGGTTGTGGTTGACGGAGGTTTTGATGACGATGCCGATAAGATTATTGGACATATGGAAAGTTACTACAAGACTGATAGGGTAGACCTTGTAGTTTCCACCCATCCGGATGCTGACCACGTTAATGGCCTTCGAGGGGTTTTGAGAAAGGCGGATGTCAAGAAGCTCTGGATGCATCGACCCTGGAACCATGTCAATTCCATTTCCCAAAAAAATAAACTTAAAAACAGTTTAGGAGCCGCCTATGATCTAGAGAAGATTGCTGTACAACGAGGGATCTTAATTAAAGAACCCTTTCCTGGTGTTACTATTGAAGGTAATGCTGGCCTTCTACAGGTAGTAGGTCCCACAGTTTCCTACTATGAAGAATTAAATCCCCAGCTTTGAAGCTTTGGTAGGGACAAGTACTGCTACTAGACAAGAAGGGTCAAGAGAAGAAAACTGGTGGACTGAGACTTTGGATGATAAGGGTGAAACGACCGCCGAGAATAATTCCAGTTCTGTTCTCGGATTTCAGTACAGCAATTCTAAAATCCTTTTGACGGGTGATGCAGGTATACCTGCGCTGAACCGTGTAGCCGACTTTCTTCAGCGCTTGCATTGGTTGCAAAATCTTCAGTTTGTCCAAGTACCTCACCACGGTAGCAAGCGTAATGTTGGCCCTGATGTTCTTAATCGTATACTAGGACCAATCGTGCTTGAAAATAATATACGTGGTACTGCTTTCGTATCGTGTGCTCCAGATGGGCGTCCTAAACATCCTCATAAAAAGGTAACAAATGCCTTCAAACGTCGCGGCTTTCCAGTGGTTGAGACAGCGGGTAAAAATATTTTATATCGCCATGATACTCCTCAAAGACCTGGATGGGTCTCGACTCAGTATCTTCCACTCTATTCTATAGTGGAGGATTGATGATGGCACTAGATATTTACGATAGAATAGCTCGTCTTGCTCCTGCTCTACTTGTTATTCTACCGGTGGTAGTTACTTTAGATGTATTGGTTAGTTTTTTTCATGTAAACTCACCGATTACGGTGTACTTGGCTCTGCTGTTTGCTGTTTCTGTTCCACTCACAGAGTGGGTAAGAAATAGTGGTAGAAGGATTCAAGAAAAATTATGGACCGATTGGGGTGGTTCTCCGCTAGCTATCGCCCTAGCTAATCCTCGTGATAGCTCTTCAAAAATGTTGTGTTCAAGAGCAATACAACGACTCCATAGTCTCTATCCTGATATAGTTCCTATAGATGATTCTGTATTTGATTATGAAACAGTCGGCACATTGGCCGCTGCTTATGCTCGCACGAACGGTAGTCGTATTGTTGCGCCTGAGAACGCATCCTACGGATTTGCGCGCAACGCATATGGTATACGAACAATAGGCATTGTCATAGCTGTTACGTGCCTCATAGTACTCCTTGTTTTTATCTACTATACTTGGGATCCAGCCTCCTGGATAGCGATTCTAGTTGTTACCTTTACCTTTGTCTGGTGGATGATAAGTGTCAGAGAAAAGACAGTTAAACGAGCTGGAGATCGTTATGCGAATGCTGTTATACGTTGGTTAGCAAGTGAGCCTATCTAAATATACAGGCTTTCTAATCCCATTGAAGTCTATAGAGACGGAATACTGTCTGCAGGGATCACCTCGGAGGCATGTAATCGGTCCTTATAGTAATCTACACAGGATATATAACGGTAGTAGTGAGTGTCATTGTAGTGGAATTAGACCAGGAATATCCTGTGAACTACTACCATCATATCCACAACCATGACTGTCGATATCAGCCTCCTGAGTAACAGCTTACTCGCCGACGCGCTATTGATTGTAGCCATTTACAATACCACCTTGATGGATCTCTTTCATATGGTCACGATATGTATGGATCGTTGTACACTCTGAGTCGGCGGTATCGGCGATAGGAAGCGATCATGAGAATTTTCCCGGCGGTCAAGGGGGCGGCGGTACCGAAGGTTTATGTCTCGAACCGGATGATATGGACGGTGGTGCTGATCATCAGCTTCGGGTGGGGATCCGCGCCGGTGGCGGTGCGGATCGCCCTCCGCGAGGGGTTTGGGCCGTTGACCATCGCCGCTGCTACCTCGATGATCGCTGCGGTGGCGGTCTTCCTGCTCATAGCCGGGCGCCGGCAGGGGATTCCGGTCGGGAGGATCGAGCTGCGTATGGGCGCGGTGCTGTCGATCATCAGCGTTCTGGTGCCCTTCTATACCCGGAACCTGGCCCTCGACAACGCCTCGGCCGGGTTCGTGACCCTCGTCAGCGCATTGGTGCCCCTGGTTACGGCGGTGACGGCGCATTTCGCGCTGACCGACGAGCCTCTGAAGCTCTTCACCGTGGCCGGTCTGCTGCTGGGTCTCGGCGGGGTGGCGGTGCTGTTGCTCGGGGGCGACTCCGGGATCGCCGAGGGCGGCAATCCGCCTTTGGCCGGAGTGTTCGGGCTGATCAGCGTGCTGTCGATGTCCGCCGCCGCCGTGTACGCCAAGCGCTACGCCGGCGGGTACTCGGCGCTCGGCGTGACCGGCGTCCAGCTCGTGATCGGTTCCGCGATCCTGACCCTCCTTGCGCTGCCGGTCGAAGGGCTTCCCGCCGACCCTTCCATGACGGGCTGGATCAGCCTGCTGTACGCGGGGGTGCTGGGGACGTTCGTTACGCTGGCGCTCTACTACTTCCTGATCCGCCATGTCACAGTCACCTACTCCACGATCGTCGGCTACATCCTCCCGTTCATCGCCGTGGTCGCCGGCGTGTTGGTACTGGACGAGCAGGTGCAGCCGGGAATCGTGATCGGGGGCGTCCTGGTACTGCTGGGGGTGGTGGTGACCGACCTGATCCGCATCCGCGAATCCCGCCGCCGGACGCCGGGTTAGGAGGGAATCATGTCCTGTTATGTTATTGAATAAGCGCTACGCCCCTGATGCCTTGCTTCAGGGGTGGTTACCCACCCGGCCCAACTTTGGGCCGGGTGTTCTTTTGGATGCCGGAGGGGCGTTCATCGGGTGCGGCGGTCTGCTGTAGCCTGTGGCGGACGGTGGGCGTTCGGCGATGGGAGATGTCGATGACGCGTGGCGGGCGGGCGTGAAGTATCCGGTGCTCAGAGGGTCTACGGGGTTGAACGTCGACCTCTCGAACCGGATGATCTGGACGGTCATGCTGGTCATCAGCCTGGCTTGGGGCACGTCGCCGGTGGCGGTGCGGATCGCCCTCCGCGAAGGGTTCGGGCCGCTCACCATCGCCGCCGGCTCCTCGATCATCTCCGGGGCGGCGGTCTTCGCCCTCATGGCGGCGGTCAGCAAGAGAATACGGATCCGGCGGATCGAGCTGCGCATCGGCTTGGTGCTGTCGGTACTCAGCGTGCTGGTGCCGTTCTATGCCCGGAATATGGCGCTGGACAACGCCTCGGCCGGGTTCGTGGCGCTCATCAGCGCGCTGATTCCCCTGGTCACGGCCGTGATGGCTCATTTCGCATTGGCCGCCGAACGCCTGAAGCTCTCCGTCATCGCCGGTCTGCTGCTGGGCCTCGGCGGGGTGGCCGTGCTTCTGCTGGGGGGAGATTCGGGCATCGCCGAGGGCGGCGCCCCGCCTGTGGCCGGGATGTTCGGGATGCTCAGCGTGCTGGGGGTGTCCGCCGCCGCCGTCTACGCCAAGCGCTACGCCGGGCAGTATTCGGTGCTGGCGGTCACCGGCGTTCAGCTAGCCGTGGGAGGGGTTGCCTTGACGCTCCTGGCGCTGGCCGCCGAAGAGCTTCCCGCCGGCCCCTCGACGACCGGGGTGCTCGGCCTGTTCTACGCAGGTTCGGTGGGGACGTTCGTTCCGCTGGCGCTCTACTACATGCTGATCCGCTACGTAACCGTCACCTACTCCACCATCATCGGCTACATCATCCCGTTCGTGGCGGTGTTCACCGGGGTCGCAGTGCTGGACGAGCAGCTGCAGCCGGGGATCGTGATCGGGGGCCTGTTGGTGTTGCTGGGAGTGGTGGTGACCGATCTGGTCCGCATACGCGACTCCCGCCGGCAGAGTACCCGGCAGGCCGCAGAAAGGGACGCGGCAGAACACCGGGCAGGGCCGCCGACAGGACGCGGGACGGGGTGATCCGGGGCATGCGGCGACCTTTGCGGCTGGAGGTGCGGTCCATTCCCATCGAGGATCTGCGGCTCGGCAGGACCACCTCGGTTTCCGGCCGGACCCTTACCGTCTCGCCCCGGGAGATAGCCGATATGGTGCTCGAAGACGCCCGCATCGCCGATGTAAAGGTGGCGGCCGCCTGCCCGGGCGAGGACGTGCGCATAGTCCATTGTCTCGACGCCGTGGAACCGCGCACCAAACCGGGGGAGGGGGCGGTATTCCCCGGCTTCCTCGGCGGGATGGACACGGTGGGCAGCGGCCTGACCTTCCGCATGGACGGGGTGAGCGTGCTGGTCTCGAGCCGCTTTCCCGGGCCCTTCTCGGGGCTGCTCCAGGCCAGGGAGGCGGTGGTGGACATGTCCGGCCCCGCCGCCGTCTACAGCCCGATGTCCCGGGTCCGCAACGTGGTGCTGGCCTGCACCCCGAACCCCGATATCGAGAACGACGACTACGACGACGCCGTCCGGCGGGCCGCGCTCCGGGCGGCCCATCACATCGCCGAGCAGGCGGTCCGTTCCCTGCCGACGGCGCCGACGGCAACAGGACCGGAGGCCGCCGGGTCTGCTTCCCGCGCCGCATCCAACCCCTCGGCCGCCCTCGACACGACCGTCTTCGACTTCTCGGATTCCGATCCCGGCCTGCCCAACGTGGTCTACTTCTACCAGCTCCAGGGCCAGGGCAGCATGGCCGACACCTACCTGTACGGGCGCACCATCCACAACCTGGTGCCCACCCTCATCCATCCGAACGAGGTGATCGACGGCGCCATAGTGAGCGGGGTCCACGTATACGCCCTCTACAAGAACCCCACCTACATGCATCAGAACAACCCCATCATCTGGGAGCTCCGGGCCCGCCACGGACAGTCCCTCAACTTCGCCGGGGTGATCATCAACCGGGGCCACAACTACACCCAGGAGGACAAGGAGCGCTCCTCGCAGTGGGCGGCCAAGCTGGCCCGCATGCTGGACGCCGACGGGGCGGTGCTCACAGCCGAGGGGGGCGGCAACTCGGCCATCGACCTCATGCTCGCCTGCCGGTACATGGAGCAGGCCGGGATCAGGACCGTGGTCCTCTCCGGGGAGGGGCCGGGCGCCGACGGGTACGGCTTCCCCCTCTTCTACACGGTGCCCGAGGCAGACGCCGTCGTCAGCGTCGGCTCCGAGGACGAGGTCGTGTCCATGCCCGAGGCGGGGCGGGTGATCGGGGGCGGACGGCTGCTGGACGGGGAGACCCCCTCCCGCGGCCCGTTCGATCTGAAGATGTACTACCAGTACTGCGGGGTCAACCAGCTGGGAGGCAACGTGCTCGCCGGGAGGGCCTTCTGATGATCCGCGTGGTCCACTACCTCAACCAGTTCTTCGGGGGGATCGGCGGGGAGGACAAGGCGGGCGCCCCCCTGCAGGTGCACCGCGGGGCGGTCGGCTCGGGCCGGGCCCTCGCCGCCCTGCTCGAAGGCGAGGCCGAGATCGTGCGGACGCTGGTGTGCGGCGACAACGCCTTCCACGCCGACCCCGAGGGGAACCTGGACGCCGCCCTCGCCGCCGTAGCCGAGGCCGGGGCGGACCTGGTGCTGGCCGGGCCGGCCTTCAACGCCGGACGTTACGGGCTGGCCTGCGGGGCGGTGGGGGCCGGGGCTGGTGAACGGCTGGGGATCCCGGCGGTCACCGGGCTCTATACCGAGGCGCCGGCGGTGGATGTGTACCGCAGCCGGGTGGTCATGGCGGCGGCCGCCGACTCGGCCGCCGGGATGCGCCCCGCCCTCGAAGGGATGGTGCGGATCGGGCTGCGCCTAGCCCGCGGCGGAGGCCTGCTGCCTGCGGAGGAGGACGGGCGCATCCCCATGGGATACCGGGCCGGCTGGGCGGTGCGCACCCCCGCCGCCGTCAGGGCGCTCGACATGCTGGCCGCCAAGCTGTCCGGCGAACCCTACACCAGCGAGATAGGCCTCCCGGCCCGGGCCGAACCGGCGCCCCCGGCCCCCGCGGTGGCCGATCTGTCCGGCGCCGTGGTGGCCGCGGTCACCGAAGGCGGGCTGGTGCCCGAAGGCAACCCGGACCGCATCGAGTCCTCCGGCGCCACCCGCTGGGCCCGGTACCCGGTTTCCATGTTCGAAGAGGGCGGGGGGCCGGCCTTCCGGTCCGTCCACGCCGGCTACGACACACGGTGGGTGGACGCCGACCCCAACCGGCTGGTCCCGATCGACGCCCTGCGTTCCCTGGAGAAGGAGGGCGTCATCGGTGAGCTCCACGATCACGTATACGTGACCACCGGCACCGGCACCGCCGTCACCGAGGCCGAGCGGATGGGCGGTGAGATGGCCCGCCGGCTCCTGGCCGACGGGGTGCAGGCGGTGATCGCCACCAGCACCTGAGGGACGGGGACGCGTTGCGGGGCGACGCTATGCAAGATGATCGAGAAGCACGGGATACCCGCCGTCCTGCTCACCGCCATGACCTCGATGGCGCTGGCGGCCGGCGCCAACCGCATCCGCTCGTCGGGGCTGATCCCCCATCCGGTGGGAGACCCGGACCGCGGCCCCGAAGAGGAGGCCGCCTGGCGGCGTGATCAGGTGGGCAAGGCCCTGGCGGCGGCCGCCGCTACCATCGACGAAGCACGGATATTCGCCGATTGGTAGCGAACAGCATCCGCATCCCCAGAAAGCCGACCCGGAAAGCCCGGTCATGATTCCGCAGCCCGCCGTCCTCCACACCTCCTACGCGCTGGCCCACGCCCCCGGCCTGGTCCGTTACGGGTCGAAACCGGTGCGGGAGGCGGAAGGCGACCCCTCCCTCCCGGCCCGTCTGGACGGGGCGCTCCGCCCTTGGGGGGAGGTGATGGCCTACCCGCCCAACCAGGTCTTCATCGGCAACCTGGCCCCCGACGGACTCTCCTCCATCCCCCGGCCCTGGTACGAGAACCGGATGGAGGCGGCCCGGCCCGACGGTCCTTTCGGGCGCATGGTCACCCAGGCCGCCCTCTACGGGCTGATGAAGCTGTGCGACGACTTCGACCTGCTCGCGATAGACGAGCGGCTGGCGGAACAGGCCCGGGCCGAGCTGACCGGATTCGGCCACCGGAGGGGCCGCATCGGAGGCGCCGCCGCCGACCGAATCGAGGCTCTGATCGAGGAGGGCGGCGGACTGCCCCTCTACCACGAGGGAAGGGCGGCCGGGTTCATCCGCACCGCCCACCGGCAGGACGACTCCCTGACCGCCCGGGTGCTGTTGGAGAACCTGGCCGCCAAGGCGACCGCGGCGCTGGCGGTCTCGGACCTGCTGGAGCGGAGCGGCCTGGCGGCGGAGCGGGTCGACTACCTGATCAACTGCGGGGAGGAGGCGGTCGGGGACCGCTACCAGCGGGGCGGGGGCAGCCTGTCGAAGGCGGTGGGCGAGGTGGCGGGCTGCGTGAACGCCACCGGGTCGGATGTCAAGGCCTTCTGCGCGGCGCCCGTGCATGCCCTCCTCGCGGCGGGGGCGATGGTTGCGTCCGGCCTCTACGAGCACGTGGTGGTGCTGGGAGGCGGTTCGCAGGCCAAGCTGGGAATGAAGTTCGGGGCGCACCTGCGCAGCGGGGCGCCGGTCATGGAGGACTGCCTGGCGTCGATGGCCTTCCTGGTCGGGCCCGGCGAAGGAGGGGGGGATGGGATGCGTATCCGGCTCGACCTGGCCGGCAAGCACCCGATCGGGGCCGGTTCGTCGGCCAGGGCCGTGTACGAGGCGCTGGTGGTCGAACCCTTGGAGAGGGCCGGCCTCGGAATGACAGACATCGACCGTTACGCGGTCGAGCTCCACAACCCGGAGATCACCGTTCCCGGAGGCAGCGGCGACGTGCCCCGGACCAACTACCGCACCCTGGCGGCCATGGCGGTGCTGCGGGGCGAGATACAGAAAGAGGACATGGACCGGTTCACCGCCGAGCGGGGCATGCCGGGATTCGCCCCCACCCAGGGCCACATCCCGGCCGGGGTCCCCTACCTGGGTCATGCGCAGCGGGCCATGCGCCTAGGGGAGCTGGAGCGGGCGATGGTCGTCGCCAAGGGCAGCCTGTTCCTGGGCCGGATGACCCAGCTGGTGGACGGCGTATCTTTCGTGGTGGAACCCGCCGGCCCCTAGAAGTTCGGAGCGGCGGCGAACAAGGGGGTTGTAGATGTCACAGCTATGTTGTATATTGATAGATACCGTTGACAAACAAATATCACCGCCGGTGTTCCGGGAGGGCGGTGATCAGCATCGGGGTTTCCGCCCACTTCGGATGCAGTGTTTCGTTTGCGGCGCCGTCCGATGAGACCGGCGTCCGCCAACCGGCGCCGGACGGGGATCTTCGAGGCTCAAGGGCCGCGGGACCGCCCACGCGTCTCCGCGCCCCAAGATCGGTATGGCGGCGGTGGGGGAGGGCCCGCAGCAGGGCGGATTTTCGGGCGATTTTCGCGAGGCGGGTTTTTCGGCTTTTTCGGCGGGACGGGCGCTAATGGGTGTCGTCAGGGAGAGATGCGATTCGGGTTGCATCGGGATTAGCCTTTCGACGGACCGGCGGACGGGCTCGTCTGACATCGGTTGCGATGACGGTGGGCCGCTAGGCGGCCGGTGATCGAGAAAGGAGGTACGCATGGATCTGAAAGGCAAGCGGGTGGTGGCCATCGGCGAGCGGGAAGGGGCCAACGGGCCCAGCCTCAAGCTGTTGGCCGAGTCGGCCGGCGCCACCGTGGTGTTCAGCGTCACCCAGTGCTTCGTCTGAACGGCGGGGGGCGCAATGGACCTGGAGGACCAGGCGAACGTCAACCGCTTGGCCGAGACTTCCGGCACGGACGGCATGGTCGTTCTGCTGGGTCAGCCGGACGCCAACAGCGCCGGTCTCTTCGCGGAGACGGTGACGAGGGGCGATCCGACCTGGGCGGGTCCATTGGCCGGGGTCCCGTTGGGACTCCCTGTATATCACGTACTGGAACCTGAGATAAAAGCCCAGATGGACGGTGATCTCTACGACGAACACGTCGGGCTCATGGAGCTGTCGGCGGACGTGGACGAGATCATCAAATGGGTGGCCTTCTACAGGGAAGGGGACTCCTGACGGAGCAGAACAGCCTCATCGAGGGGCTGAAGGCGGGGAAGTGTACGTCAACCGCTGTTTCTCGTCGGCGTTTGAGGTGAGCCGCACCTCAAACAGGCCAGTGGGCGCGGTGTGAGCGAAGGCCCGGACCATCTACGAGTTCACCTGACCCAGGAGTCGGCGGGCTGGCCGGAGGAGTCTTCCCGATCTCCGCGTTGTACGCCGTTGCCTCAGAAGAGAGGAGCGGCAGATCCGAAGCGGTCAACCTCAATCTCCTTCTCTGTACTTGACCATTTTAATATACGGGCGGCTGTTTAGACTCACCGGATTGAAGGTGACATTACTATCTAGCCATCTGTTGGTTCTAGGTGTTATTATATGACTGTCCAGTTTGGAGCGTATGTATTTTTTCTGAGGTCAGTTGTCATCACTAATTGACCAGTTCCAAATTTAGGTTGGAGTTCTTTTCTTTCTTCAAGAGCAATCATTAATTTGTCAACTAAACCCTGCTTGTGCATTTGTGAAGTAAATAGCCCAAGCTTTGGGTTAAAGTATTCAAACCAATCTTTTAGCCTAGGATATATATTTCCTAATATTTCTTCATAAACACCGTGTAATATGCTAACCCATATATCCGCATCAGGAAACCACTTGTCTAAGGAATTTGCTATGCACCATTCCAAGATAAATTCGGATGTATTGATAAAGAGAGACGAGTTTTTTGATAACAGTACGGGATTCTTTAAGACATCTTGGATAGCATCTTGAATAGCAAAGTTATCGAAATCAAAGCTGAGCCTTCCATAATAATAATTAAAGTCAGATTTTGGACTGAGATATATATTCAATTTTTCTGAAATATTATCTTTTTTTGTAAGAAATTGTAGGGAGGTTGCCAAAGCCCTTTGCAAAGTGTTATCTATATAAATTTCTCCTATAATACTACGTATTAATGTGATATACTCTTGGAAGGACTGAGGAGGAAATAATTGGTGATGTTTTCTATCCAAGGGGTGCAGTGGATATATATCAAGGAGGTCTGTAATTAAACTCCATGCTATCTTTTCTTTAAGGTTTTGGTCAATTAAAGAATACACTGGTCTAAAGCTTTCGGCCAGCGAACCTGAATAAGTGTTGTAACTAATTTTACCAATAGCCTCTTTTAGGTATTTGATGTCCTTTTCAACCACAAGTTCACAAAACCTATTCCAACTATCCACTCCCAAATATATCATACTTTTACTTGTATCGACACAATCTATTCTTATTTGCTCAATATTTCCCCCACTATGTAATATATCAGCTACAGCTAAAGTGACCCCAAACTGCATAGCTAGTGAGCCACAGGCAAAGTCAACTATATATAGATTTTTCCCTATATTTATATCTTCCTTATTTAGCATCAAATTTATTGAGTTATAGGCCATGTTTATTTGCCTTGGTTGGTACCAGAGATAATAGCAAAGAGCTACCCATTTATTATCAAAATCAGGCATCCTTTGGCCTTTGAGAAGGTTCAACTGGTCAAAGGCGTATTCAACTTTCCTTGTTATATCAGGGGTAGATAGTCTATTGGATAGTTCATCAAAATAGCTTTTCCCTGTTTCGCAAATAACTTTATCAAATAAAGAGGCTATTACATGTCCGTTATCCTTCGTCCAAGGAGTAATTTGAGATGAAGGGATATCTGCTACGTTCTTAACTACTGTTGACTTATCGTTTGTAAGATCATCATTCTTCATATTCGTACTCCCTTTTCTGATGTATTGTCCTCTTCCCAGGCCCGAAGCTCTCAGTTGGTATCATAAAGATCATCTAAAGGAAGTCTCATGACCCTTCATCATCTAAGGTTCCATGAGTTGTTGCTAGGTTGCTCTGATATCAAACCACTGTATGTGGTGATCCAAAGTTCACCGTCTGGATATATATCCATGATTCTTCCTCGGCATGGTCATGTTCTTACCTAACATGATACCTCCGATCACCTCTGACAAAGGACGCACCCTGCCCTGTCTGCTGTCTTCCAGACCCTTCAGAATGTCCTCGCGCAGTTTGGGGTCGGACACTAGTTCCAAGGTGGCAAAGATAGACTCCTCGGTCTGACGTCGGTGCGCCTGCAATATCACAGTTCCGTTTTGGGTGACAGCCACGCTACCGTGCTCGGCGATCAGGTCGGTGAGTATTCTCCGGCTGGTGATATCTTCGAATTCGATCGAGGCCTGCACAGCCCTTCCTGGGATCGGGACGATATCCACCATACCATCCTCGAACCCGCTTTGCCCCCTCTCATTTTCGCGATCTCCGTCCAAACCACCGGCTGCGCGGAGATCCCACCACCGCCGAACTGCCTTCTTCGACCTGGTAGAACGTGTTCGGCGGCGCGACTCGAGTGAAGGCCCGGATATCATCTACGAGTTACATGACACAAGAGGTCGGTGAGCATCGAGACCGGATCGGGCGGGCTGTAGAGGTTCTCGGCCTACCAGGGCGGTTTGAAGCCTTCCTTGCCTTCGCCCAGGGGCGGCAGGCCATTGTTACGGAGTTTGTCCTTGAACACTCGGACGAACTGCCGATAGTGATTGAGGTATTCACGGTCGAAGTCCTTGCCGCTGCCTAACTTCTCCGACATCAACTCGAAAGCCTGGGATCGGGTTTGTGCTACGAACTTGCCTTTCTTGAAGTGGAAGGGCTGGGCGATGAACTTCCGCACCCCGGTGTCTATCAGGGCATCGGCGAAGGCCTGGTGATCCTCGACCAGCAGTAGCGGGGTCATGGTGATGCAGGAGGTGATGCCGGCCTCCTGGACTTTGGTGATGGCTTTCAGCCGGGCCGGGTTGGGCGGGCAGATTGGTTCGAAGGTGCGCATGATGTCCGGGTCGTCGGTTGTGACCGTCATGTTGACCTGGACGCGCCCGCCCCGTTCTTCGATCCTCTTGAACAGGTCGATGTCGCGTGTGACTAGCTGGCTGCGGGTCTGCACCATCAACTTTGGTTTGTGCCGTTCCGCCATGGTCTCCAGCAGACGTCTAGTCAGCTCCAACTTCCTCTCGATAGGCTGATAAGGATCGGTGACGCTGCTCATGTAGATGAGTTTGCCATCCAACCATCCAGGCTTGCGCCGTTGTAGTAGTTTTACGGCGTTTTCTTTAACGACGACCCAGTTACCCCAGTTGTCTACCTGCTCCTTTTTCCGGCTGAAAAAGGCTGCGTAGCAATAGGTACAGCCAAAGGAGCAACCGCTATATGGATTCAATGTGTAATCGTAATCACCCATGAACCCGGTGGCACGAGTCAATATGTCACTTGTCTCTTTGTATTCAATATCAGCTCGACCATAGCGCTTGATCTGGATAAACTGATGCGAGTCATCTATGATTAATGACATCTGATCATTATCTTTGGTCATTAGCGTCGTCTCTCCGTCCCGGGTTGCTAGAGGCAATTATCTTGACTCCAAGTTACCCTCGGGTGTGTAGATTGGTTTCCTGCCATCCGCTCTCTGTGATATATTTTATGTAGGGTGCACTATTAGGACTTGATAAATTAAAGGTGACGTTTTTCCTAAGTAAGGCCTGCTTCTTAATAGGATAGTTTTGGGCCATATTATTCCTTAGTTGGGTAGTTTTTTCAAGTTTATTCGTCCATATATTGGGAAATATATCTATAGGCATAGAAGAGGAAAAGGAACTAACAGCCTTTGTCGCTTTATCAACAAGCACTGCTTTAGAGTCTTGTGAACTGAATAATCCTAAGTTAGGTAAATATCGGCCATAAGTAGCGAGCATATTCTGGAACTCAATCGTCACCTTATTTATATTTATTTCATAGAGACCATGCAACATAATAAACCATATATTATGAAACCATATATAATGCTCAATAATGCTCCGTACTTTAAAAGGATTATCCTTGTTACAGAATATATGTAAGGGATGCTTATTTATCACTTTTAGGGCTTGCTGTAATTTATTATTTCCGGATATATGATTTGTCAACTGATTATTCCCAATAGAACTCTTGAAATTTCCCCAGCTTATTTCTCCCAATTTAGTCATACATGAGCTTTCGTCAACAAAATCTATAATAATATGGTCTACTGTTTCGCCGCGATCTATATAATCGGTTAAAGCTAAAATAAAACCATACAGTGTAGCTAGCGAACCACACGCATAATCAACCATATATAAGTTGCCATGAAGGTCTATCTTCCTAGACTGTAGTAAATAGCTAATTGATCTGTAGGCTAGTTGTATTTGTTTTGGCTGATACCAGAGGAAATAGAAAAGGGCAACCCATTCATTATTATAATCAGGCATCTCTGAACTAGAAAGCCTCATATTTTCAGAGAGAGCTTTATCAATTTGTTTTCCAATTTGTTCTGGATTTAATCCTTCTGAAAGATATTGGAACTGAGACTGCCCTGTTTCACAGATAACTTGGTCTAATATTAATAAGATTGTATCCTTATTACGCTCGGTCCAGGTCTGTTGATGTACCTCTGTCATGTCTTCTCCTTGGATCGGTTACTTGTGGTTCTTGTCATTATTTCTTCCTGGCATTCTATACACGGTAGTGGTTCTCTGGTGGCGGACTCATGTTACGTCAGGCAAGCGGTATGCCGCAAGGCAGGTATCGGCAGAGATGGGTTGCCGGTAGGGGAGTGGTAGCCTCTGGCGTTGTTTGGTCGGCAGGGTGCCGACGCCGCTTCGTCAGAGTTCCGTCAGGGAGGGATCGTGAGAGCATTGGTCGTTACCGGGCCCGGGGAGGTGGAGGTTCGGCAGGAGCCGGATCCCGCCCCCGGGGAGGAGCAGGTGCTCGTGGAGATCGCCTCCTGCGGGATCTGCACCTTCGAGAGGAGGCTCTTCGCCGGGGTCAAGCCCTGGTATCCGGTTTCGCCCGGTCATGAGTGCGCCGGGGTGGTGGTGGCCGCTGGCGCCGGTGTGGACGGGCTCCGAGGGTCGCCCCAGGTGGGGGATCGGGTGACCATCGACCTTCTCACCCGGTGTATGACCTGCGGGCCCTGCCGGCGCGGCAAGACCGGGCTGTGCGTCAACCGCCAGGGCCGCAAGCTGTCCGACGGCACCGTCGCTTTCGGCGGGTTCACCTCCCTCATCGCCGTCGATGCCAAGTCGGCCCATCAGGTGGGGGGCGCCCCGATCCAGCACGCCGCCATGGGTGAGCCGATCGCCTGCTGCCTGCACTCCCTGCGGCAGGGCCAGTTCCGCCCCGGCGACCGGGTGGCCATCATCGGCGGCGGCCTCATGGGGCGCATCCACATGGCCCTCACCAGGGTGGGCGGGGCATCCAGCATCGGGGTGGTCGATCTGTCCGAGCAGCGCCGCGACGAGGCCGAAGAGTCGGGGGCCGACTGGGTGGCCGCGCCCGAAGACGCCCTGAAGGTGGGCGGCAAGGCGGACGTGGTGTTCGTCACCGCCATGGGAGGGGTCGACCTGGCGGTGGAGATGGCCGACCGGGGCGGTGCGGTGGTGCTCTACAGCGCCTTCGCCGAGGAGCTGAAGATATCCATAGGCGCCGACTACTGCCACAGGAATGAAGTGGACATCGTGGGCGCCTTCAACCAGGACATAGAGGACTGGCGGCGGGGATCCACCCTCATCCGCTCCGGGGTCATCGCCGACGACCTCGACCGGCTCATCACCGCCCGCTACCCCTTCGGACGGGCGGGCGAGGCCCTGTCCCTCGTTACCTCCGAGCCGACCTACCGGGTGTTCGTGGAGAACGCCACCGCCTGATGGAGGTCGTGGCCGGGGTCGATATCGGCAGCAGCGCCGCCCGCGCCATTGCCGTCGACCGAGCCGGGCGGGTGATATCCGCTTCGAGGGCGGTCTACGAGCCGGTAGATCTCCCGGTCGGCGAGGTGGATCCCGCGATATGGCTGGCGGGTCTGAGCGATGCGTTCCGCCGCCTCGAATGCGGCGCCCCCATAGCGCTGGGCATAGGAGGCCAGAGCCCCACCACGGTGGCCGACACGGGGGAGATGGCGCTGACCTTCCGCCATCCCGTCGGGGCCGGACACGACGCCTCGGGGCAGCATCTGGCCCATGCCGCCCTGCTGTCAGAACGCTACGGCCCGCAGGCCCGCCCCCGGCTCATGTGGGATTACCTGATATCGAAACTGGGCGGCGCATCCGGGTTCCAGAGCGTCTGGCCGGGGACAGAGGGGATTCCGGGTTTCGGGGACCCGGTCCCGGTCGGTTCCCATGCGGGGGTGACCTCCGGGGAGTACGGCCTCCCCCCGGGGATGGCGCTGGCACCCGGTGAAAACGACGCCTCCATGACCGCCTGGGCGGCCGCCATAGACGCGGCGGGACGGGGCTTCGACCCCGGCGGGAAGACCGGAGGCCTGGGGGCGGCCATCGATGTCGGCGGCGGCCCGGCCCCCGAATACGGGCTGCCCGGCCATGTGCCGGGCGTCTACATCGTGGGGGGTCCGGTCGCCTCCCACGGCGCGATCATGGACTGGTGGGCCGGGATCACCGGACGGGGCATACCCGATCTGCTCGAGGAGGCCGCCTCTGTCGACCCGGGTTCGGACGGGGTGATGGTTCTGCCCTTCCTCGAAGGGGAACGGGCGCCCAGGTGGAGGCAGGAGCTTCGGGCCGAGATACTGGGGATCGGCCTCGACACGGGCGTCGGCGCTATAACACGGGCCATACTCGAAGCGACCGCCTACGGGCTGGCCCACATCGCCCGCGGCCTGGCCGAGCAAGGAGTGGAGCTGCACCGGGTGGTCTGCTGCGGGGGTCCCTCACGCAGCCCTCTGTGGACCTCCATCAAGGCCTCGGTGCTGGGGGTGCCGTTCGATGTACCGGCCTGCCGCGAGATGGCGGCGTACGGGGCGGCCCTGACCGCGGGGGCGTCGGTAGGGTGGTGGCCCAGGCCCGGCGAGGGCGCCCCCGGCGATTGGCCAACCCCGCCGGTCACCACTTTCGAGCCGGATCCCGGGGCGGCCGCCTTCTACCGGAAGGAGCTGGAGATGTTCATCGCCCTCGGAGACGAGGCGGAGGCCCGGCTGGAGACGGGTACGATTCTCTGGCGAAGCCGTTAGGTTTGATAACCGGGGTAAGCGAACGACAAGGAGACCATCGCATCATGGGAAACATTTCTTCGGCTGTCGGGGCGGCCAAGATCAGGCGCGCCTCCCGATTCATGGGCAAGGACGGGCGGGCTTTTCTGGTCGCCATCGACATGCAGTCCTCTTCGGGCGCCGGTCCGGACCTCGACGTCGTGGAACGGGTGGCGGAAGGCGGGCCGGACGGCATCCTGTCCACCTGGCAGATCGCCCGGCGCTATCCGGAGGCTTTCGCCGACTGCGGGCTGGTGCTGCGGGTGGACGGCGGCGTAACCCAGATGGGCAACTTCGCCTCCGGCGACACCTTCTCGCTGCTTTACGGGGCGGAGCAGGCGGCCATGATCGGCGCCGACGCGGTGGTGCTGATGGTCTACCCCGGCTTCGACGACGAGGCCCCGTCGCTGCGGCGCCTTACTGGGTTGGTGAGTGAATGCGAGAAGATCGGGATGCCCGTGATCGCCGAGTCGATCCCCGGCGGCTGGGTCCAGGACGTGCCCTGGGACACCGAGCACATCAGCCGGGGCGCCCGGGTGTGCGTCGAGCTGGGGGCCGACGCCATCAAGACCATGGCGCCCCCCGACCTCGGCGATCTGCCTTCGGTGGCGGCGGACTGCGAGGCGCCCATCTTCGTGCTGGGCGGCCCCAAGCGGGACAGTGAGGACGAGGCGGTCCAATACGCCAGGGACGCGGTGGCGGCGGGGGCTTCGGGGATCGCCTTCGGGCGCAACACCTGGAGCGCCTCGGACCCGACCGTGATGGTGCGCCGCCTCTACGAAGCCGTGCACGGCCATCCCCGGAACCGCTGAGTTACCGAGAGCGCAGGGGTCGAATTCGGATCAGGCATCGAGGGAGCGCTGCGGAGGCCGGAAGCGGTATCCCCCCTTTTTGGGTCGAGGCCGTCGGGTCTAGGGCGTCCTGATGCGGGGCGTAGCAGTTCCCGACTTTACGGACCCCGGAACATCCCCCCGGAACATCCCCCGAAGACCGCGAAAATCGCCGCCCGACCTCTGCCGCATCTTGGGCCCATCCCCCGCCACCGCCGCACTGTGCCCAGACCGGGATTTCGGGCGCGGAGGCCCGGCCCCGGTCCGAAAGGATCCTTTGGCTTCAGGCAAGTGCCCGTCTTTTGTTCCGTTGCCTGAGAAGGCCGAACACCCGGACGGGGCTTAGCAATTCATCCGCCGCTGTCCGGACCGAGGCGGCGGATATCTTTACACCTGCATTGTCTCCAACTTTCGGGGAAAGGTCAACCCCCATGTTTCGCGTTCTCGCCGGGAGGAACCCGGGGGAGGACGCAGGACGGCGGGCGGTGCAGGCCGACTCGGAACCGAACCGAAACATATAGACGGCCCGGCAGTCCGGCGGCTAGCCTGGGGAGGTATCTTTGGGTTCGACCGCCGGGCGCTTGGAACACCGAAGGTACGTGCAATAGCTGTTCAAGACGGGGATCCCCTCCGGCGGTCGGCAGCCGGCGCTAGTACAGGGGCTCGGTCAGGGCTCTGATGGGAGGTACGGAACGGATGATACGCGGGTTTAGGAAGATCTCGACGATGCTGGCGGTGTTGGCCCTGGTTGCGGTTGCCTGCGGCGGTGACGACGGCGCCTCCGAACCGGAAGCCACCACCGCCGCAACCACCGCCGCTACGCAGGCGCCCACCACCACGGCTGCTCCTGCCGACACCATGGATGACGACATGGAAGAGGCGGAGGCGCCCACTACCACCGAGGCGCCTACCACCACCGAGCCTCCTCCGCCCGACTGGGGGGCCGCCGACTTCAACGGGGACGGCGTGGTGCGCATCGCGGCGATTATCGACGGCCCCAGGGACGACGGCGCCTACTACGAGGCCCTGGTGACCAAGGTGGAGCAGATCTCCAGGGACGGCGGTTACGAGAATCCGTTGATCGTGGATCAAGTGGACCCCGCCGACTCCCGGAACGAGCTGGAGAACCTGGTGGCACAAAGCGTGGACGTGGTGGCCATCGGGTCGAGCTCCCTGGCCGACGGCAACCACGATCTCTTCCTGGAACACGAGGAGATATTCTGGTACTGCAACTGCGGCTCCGGCTATCAGGACACTCCGGGCATGCTCCGCAGCGCCGACAGCGGGGTGGAGCTCAACATCTCCGGCGGTTACGCCACCGGCCTGCTGATGCAGGAGCGGGGGGGCAACAGCGCCGTGTTCATCGGATGCTGCGACCTGAACTTCGAGCTGGAGTCCTTCCTGGCCTTCGAGTTCGGCCTGAAGCTGGTGGACGAGTCGTTCGAGGTCACCTATGTGCCCACCGGTAACTTCCCCTACGACTTCAACAACACCGCCGGGGCCACCGAGGCCTACAACAACGCGGTGGCCGAGGGGGTCTCGGCCGTGTATCCGTTCCTGGGAGGCGCCCACGAGCCGATCGTGGCCCTCGCCAACGAGAACGGGCTGATCGTCATGACCGCCGGGCCCTCCAACGGCTGCGAGCGCACCGACCTGGCCTACGACCTCGAGATCAAGTTCGACGCCGGCGACTACCTGGCGCCGGTCTTCACGGAGATACTCAACGGCACCGCCGTGGAGGGCGGCTCCCGCTACTTCAAGGTGGGGGTCGATCCGGAAGTGGGCGCCGAGTTCTGCGGCGCCACCGACGAGCAGGTGCAGATGCTGGCCGACCTGAACGCCCGCATCGGCGCCGACGAGTTCGCCGACAAGTCCTACGAGATACTGTCCACCGCCTACGGCTTCTAGATGTGACAACCGGCGGGAACGGCGCAGCCGTTGTCCGGGTGTCGGAATCCGGCGGGGATTCGCAATGATCAGACGGCGGGGATCGGACGGGCGGGGGCCGTATAGATGACGGCTGACGGCAGGACGGGCGCTCCTGTTCTCGAGCTGGCGGGAATGACCAAGCGGTTCGGGAAGGTGGTGGCCTGCGACGAGGTGGACTTCACGCTGCGCCGCGGTGAGATACACGGCGTCCTGGGCGAGAACGGGGCGGGCAAGTCCACCCTGATGCGGGTCATCTTCGGCCTGACCCTGCCCGACAAGGGGGTGATGAAGCTCGACGGGCGGAGCGTCCGCACCCTCGACCCCTTGGAGGCGGGCCGGCGGGGCATCGGGATGGTCCACCAGCACTACAGCCTGGTGGACAACCTCACGGTGTGGGAGAACGCGGCCCTCGGCGAGCAGGGCCGGATCGATCCGGCGGCCACCAAACAGCGGATACGGGAGATATCGGAGAAATACGGGCTGGAGGTGGACCCCGATGCCTGGGTGCGTGACCTGCCCGCCGGCATCCGCCAGCGGGTGGAGATAATCAAATGTCTGCGCCGCGAGCCCCGCATCATCATCCTCGACGAGCCGACCTCGGTGCTGACGCCCGCCGAGTCCGAGCAGCTGTTCGACGTGCTCGCCGAAGGGGTGAAGAGCGAGCAGTGGGCGGTGGCCCTGGTGAGCCACAAGCTCGACGAGATCCTGCGGGCCGCCGACCGGATCACGGTCATGCGGCACGGGCGGGTGGTAGAGCGGTATCTGACCGTCCAGGCCGACGCCCCGTCCTTGGCCAGGGCGATGGTGGGGCGTCCGGTGGCTCTGCGGGCGGTTACCGCCGGCCTGGACGCCGCCGCCTCCGGGGCGCCGGTGGGGAAAGCCGCCCCCACAGGTTCCGGCGAAGACGAGGGGGCGGGGTTCGAGCGGGCTCCGCCGGTTCTGCGGATCGAGGGGGCGGCGGTGAAGGCGGGGGACGGCAGCGTGTTGCTGGACGGCCTGTCGCTGGAGGTGCGGGCGGGGGAGATCGTGGGGATGGTGGGGGTGGAAGGCAACGGCCAGACCCCCCTGGCCGACGTGATGTCCAGCATGCTGGAGCTGGACGAAGGCCGGGTGGAGGTGGCCGGACGGGCGGTTACCACCGGGGCGGCGGGCGCCATGGCCAGGGCCGGGGCGGCGGTCATCCCCGCCGACCGCCACCGGTCGGGGTGTGTGCTGGGCTTGACGGTGGCCGAGAACTTGATGCTCTCCCTCCTCGACCGCATGCACAACCGGGGGCTGCTGCGCCGGGACGCCATCCGCCGCAACGCCCTCGACCTCGTGGAGGAGTACGGCATCCTCACGCCCGGCCCCGATACCCCGCTCGGCAACCTGTCGGGGGGCAACCAGCAGCGGGTGGTGCTGGCCCGCGCCCTCTCCGCCGACCCCAAGGTGATGGTTGCCCACCAGCCCACCAGGGGCCTGGATGTGGGGGCCATCGAATACGTGGGGGACCGCCTGCGCCGGGCCGCCGACGACGGGCTGGGGGTGCTGCTCATCTCCTCCGACCTGGGGGAGATATTCGCCCTGGCGGACCGCATCGCCGTGATCTACCAGGGCCGCATCGTGGGCGGGATGCCCCGTTCGGAACTCGACATGGAGCGGCTGGGCCTGCTGATGGGCGGCGCCGGCGCAGCCGAAGAGGCCGCATGATCCCCGGCGCGCCCCCGGCCCCGGGAGGCTCGGCCGGGGGATGGCGCGGGCGGGGCGAGACGGCCCTGCTCTACCTGCTCAGCATCGGGGTGACGCTGCTGATCTCGGGCGGCTTGGTAACCATCACCGGCAACTCCTGGACGCAGGTGATGGGCGCTCTGCTCAACGGCGCCTTCCTTGCTCCCGGACGGTGGGGGAACACCCTGGTCATCGCCGCTCCCATGCTGCTGGTGGCCCTCGGGATGGTGATCGGGGTCAAGTCCGGCATCTTCAACATCGGACAGGAGGGCCAGCTGCTGATGGGGGCGATGGCGATGGCGTATGTGGGCACCAAGCTGGCCGGGCCGGGGCCGCTGCTGCTGGTGGGTGGTCTGATCCTCGGAACCCTGACCGGAGGTCTGTTCGCCGCCCTCGCCGCGGTGATGCGGTTCCGGCGGGGGGTGCCGGAAGTGATCTCCACCCTGTTGCTGGTGTTCATCGCCTTCCAGATCAACGGTTTTGCCATCACGACCGACTGGTTCCTGCGGGACCTCGACCCCAACCGGCCCAGCCGGGCGGTGACCAGCGCCCAGCTTCCGGCCGAGGCCCATCTGCCGGTGGTCACCCTGTTCGGCAACGAGTTCCACATCGGGCTGATCTTCGCCCTCGCCGCGGCGGCGGCGGTTGCCTTCCTGCTGACCCGCACCTCGACAGGGTTCAAGTTACGGCTGTTGGGCAGCAGCCCCAACGTTGCTCAGAACGTGGGGGTGGCGGTGGCCAGGTGGGGGAGCGCGGCCCTGTTCGCATCGGGGGCGCTGGCCGGGTTCGCCGGGGCGGTGATGCTGGCGGGCGGCGCCTCTAGTTCCCGCCTGACCAGCGGGTTCGCCTCGAACTTCGGATGGCAGGGCCTGCTGGTGGCGCTGCTGGCCCAGAGCCGGCCGCTGATGTGCATTCCCATGGCGATCGTGTTCGCCGGCCTCCGCACCGGTTCGGGTTTCCTGGCCGCCACCGGGGTGGACCGCAAGATCGTGGACGTGATCCAGGCGCTGCTGGTGCTGGCGCTGCTGATTCCCCCCGCCGTCCAGTTCATCCGCGACCGGCGCAAGGCGGCGGCGGTGGCGGCGACCGGGGCGCCCGCCGAGCAGGGGGCGGGCTGATGCTCGACGTGCTGGCTGCGCTGGCCGACATCTTCAGCAGCCCCACCATGTACGGGAGCGCGGTGCGGCTGGGCGGGTTCCTGGCCTTCGCGGCGCTGGGGGAGCTGGTGGCGGAGAAGGCGGGCACCATCAACATATCCGTGGAGGGGTCGCTCTTGGCGGGGGCGTTCGGGGGGGCGGTGGCCTACCACCTGGCCGGTTCCACATGGGTGGGGCTGGCGGTGGGGGCGGCCACCGGGGTGCTGATCGCCCTGATCCAGGCCAACATGAGCCACCGCCTCACCGCCGACCAGTTCGTGGTGGGCCTCACCGCCAACGTGCTGATACTGGGCCTGGCAGGATACCTGGATGCGATCATCGACCCGATCGCCAAGCGGGCCTCCGTCATCGAGATACCGCTCCTCTCCGACATTCCCCTGTTCGGCCCGGCCCTGTTCGGCCAGACCTGGCCCACCTACCTGCTGTATCCGCTGTTCCCGATCACCTGGTGGCTGCTCTACCGGACCCGCTGGGGTCTCGAGGTGCGGTCGGTGGGGGAGAACCCCCAGGCCAGCGACGTGTCAGGCATCGACGTGAACAAGCGGCGCCGCCAGGCCGTCTGCTACGGCGGGGTGCTGGCCGGCCTGGGAGGGGCCTTCCTGGTGCTCGGCCAAGTGGGGAGCTTCGACACCGGGGCGGTGGGGGGGCGGGGCTTCATCGCCATAGCGGCCGTCTACTTCGGCGGCTGGACGCTGCGGGGGACTTTGCTGGGGGCGCTCCTGTTCGGCTTGGCCGACGCCTTCCGCCTGGCGGTCCCGGTGCTCGGCTACCAGCTCAACGCCCAGCTGCTGGCCGCCCTGCCGTACGTGCTGACCATCGCGGTCATGTACTTCATCACCAAACCGTTCCGCCAGCCCGCCGCCCTGGCCCACCCCTTCATACGCGGCCTCCGATAGGAGGGGCCGGCGCCGAGTATGTTCTCCTATCACCCCCGGATCATCGAACGGTATCCGGCCGTTCGGGCCGGGGTGGTGCATGCGGTGGGGCTGTCGAACGGCCCCGGCCCGCCCGCCCTGTGGGAGGAATACCGGGACCAGCAGCGGGCCGCAGCCGCCGAGACGGCCGGAATGCCCCTTGCGGCCGCGCCTTCCATCGGCGCCTGGCGCCGGGTGTTCTCCAGCTTCGGGGTGAAGCCCACCCGATACCGCTCGGCGGCCGAGGCCCTGCTTCGCCGCCTCGCCAAGCACGGGGACATCCCGTCGATAAACCTGCTGGTGGACATCGCCAACCTGGTGTCGATCCGTTACCGGCTTCCGGTTGCGGCTTTCGATCAGGCCTCGGTCACCGGAACCACCTCGGTCTGCTTCGCGGGCGGCGGCGAACGGTTCACCGACCTCGGCGGCGCTCAGGCCGTGAACCCGGTGCCCGGGGAGGTGATCTTCGTAGACGGGGCGGGGGTGGTCAGCGCCCGCCGGTGGTGCTGGCGGCAGAGCGCCCAGAGCGCCACCCGCCCGGAGACGGTGGAGGTACTGTTCACGGTTGAGGGCCACCACGACGGCGCCGCCGCAGACGTAGCCGCGGCCGCGGATGACATCGCCGGACTCCTCGAGAGGCATCAACCCCGAGCCCGGCTTCAGGCGGCCCTGCTGTCCCCGGACGACCCGGGTTTCACACCCGCCCGGACGTAGCCCCCGCCCGGCTGCGGGAGGCCGCGTCGGGCTTCTTCCGAATCGTGTGGAAGCTCTATTGGAGTCGGCCCACCTCTTCCGTAGTGATACCTAGCCCTTCGTAGACCGATTCGAGGGCGGCCTGCACCGCCTCTCCCGATCCGGCCTGCGGGGCCCCGGCGCCCAGGTCGTAGCGTCCGGCGGCGGCGGGCCCCCGCCCGTTCGCCGCCAACGGTTCGATGACCCGGTAGAAGGCCATCCCTCGGCCTGGCTGATCCGGGCCGAATCCGGGTCTTCGGCGGCGGAGGTGCGGGCGCCGTATGTTGCGCGGGGCGGAAGCCCGATCAGGGTCACGAGAATATCCCCAGCCCCGCCAGGATTGCTTTGCCCCAGAGTCCGAAACTCACCCTCTCAGCTCGCGGCGGAGGATCAACACCCAGGTGAGCACCCCCGAGAGCAGGATCAGCACCAGCGAGGCGATGCCGACCTCGGCGAAGAATCCGTCCTCGGCGGCGTTCCAGATCCTGGTGGCCAGCGTTTCGAACCCGATCGGCGCCAGCAGGAGCGTGGCCGGCAGTTCCTTGAGCGTCGAAAGGAGCACCAACCCCCCTCCGGCGGCCAGGCCGGGCGCCAACAGCGGAAGGTCGATGGCGATGAACCGGCGGAGGGCCCGGGCGCCCAGAGTGCGGGCGGCGTCGTCGTAGTGGCGGGGGATGTCGGCGATCGCCGCCTGGGTGGACCGCATCGACTGGACGCCGAAGTGCAGCACGTAGACGAGGATGAGCAGCGGGAAGCTCTGATAGACGGCCACCAGAGGTCCGGGTGCATGGATAGCCCAGAACACCATGGCCAGCGCGACGACCAGGCCCGGCAGGGCGAACACCGAGGTGACGGAGGCGGCCGCCGCGCTCGACATCCAGCTGCGGCGCCGCGTGGCGGCGTAGGCCACGGGCAGGGTGATCGCCGCCGCGGCCACCCCGGCGGCGATAGCGGCGGCCGCCGAGTTCATCGAGGGCCGGACGAGGAAGCCCAGCCCGTCCCCGATCCCCGAGTAGCCGACACCGATGGTGGTGGAGCCGCGGGCGATCCAGAGGAAGAACACCACCAAGGGGGCGGCCAAGGCTTGTCCAATCACCCCGGCCATCAGGATCAGACCCGGGATGCGGGCGCGGCCCAGCCGGTACTGCACCTGGGGCTTGCGCATGATCGTCCCGACCTCGCGCCGGGGTGTGACCCCCCGCTCCACTGCGGCCACTGTCAGGGCGAGGACCGCCAGCACGAGACCGAGCGTGAGAGAGGCGGAGCGGTCGAACAGGCGGGCGGAGAAGATGGCGCGGGTGATGGTGTCGAACCGCATCAGGGCCACGGCCCCGAAGTCGCTCAGTCCGTACAGGAAAACCAGCATCGTCCCGGCCGCCACGGTGTCGCGTATGTGGGGCAGCACCACCCTCGCCGCTATGCGCAGGGGGCGGTTGCCCAGCAGCCGGGCGGCTTCCTCCAGCGACGGTGAGGTGGTCGAGAGGCGGGACAGAACCGGGAGGTAGACGTAGGGGTAACTGAGCAGCGTGAGGACCAGGAAGGCACCCCAGAAGCCTTCGATCCTGGGAAGGAAGGGTATGAGGCCCCCCCGGCCGAATGCGGAGAGCAGGGCGGTGGCGCCCACGAAGGAGGGGATCACGAGCGGAAGGGGCAGGACCACCCGCCAGAAACGCAGACCGGGCAGGTCGGTGCGGGCGACCAGCCAAGCCAGCGTAGTTCCCAGGATCGCGCACGAGACGGCGGCGGCGGATGCGATCAGCAGGGAGTTGCGGAGCGGACGCAGGGTGCGCGCGCTCGGCAGGATCGCCAGGAAGTCCC
The DNA here is from genome assembly GCA_958295745.1 of uncultured Acidimicrobiia bacterium. Classification (GTDB taxonomy): domain Bacteria; phylum Actinomycetota; class Acidimicrobiia; order Spongiisociales; family Spongiisociaceae; genus CATQHD01. The sequence continues at coordinate 2,586,276 of OY282370.1, forward strand.
CTCCCAGGCTCAGGGCGCTCCAGGCCAGGTAGCCGATCGGAAAGAGGAACAGCAGGCCGATCAACCCCGCCGCGATCTGGAGGCCGGGGCGGCGGCGCGGCCTCAGGGCTGTGGCCGGGCCCGCCTCGTCAGGAGCTTTCGAGGCCGCTTTCATCGATCAGTGCCTTGGTTCGCTCCAACCCGCCTCCGAGCCGATCGAAATCATAGGTGGCTACCTCGATGCCGGATAACGGGGGCAGTCCGGTCGGCTCGACTTCGGCGGTTAGCGGGTACTCGAAAGTCTTCTCGCTGTAGAAGCGCTGTGCTTCTTCGCCGAGCATGAATTCCACCAGCCGGTCGGCCAGGTCGGGATCGTCGGTCGAGGCGAGCACTCCTATGGCGGTGACGATGAGCAGGGAACCGATGTCCCCGTCGGGGAAGAAGTAGTTCTCCGAGGCCGCACCGGGATCCTCCGCCTTGGCGCGGTGGTTGTAATAGTGGTTGACCAGCCCCATCGGCACGTCGCCCCGCCCCACGGCCTGCACGATCGAGGTGTTGTTGGCGTAGGTGCGGGCTTCGTTGGCGACGAGACCCTCGAGCCATGCCAGGGTGGCGTCGTCGCCGTGGACCTCCCGCATGGCTGTCACGAAGTCTTGGAAGGAACCGTTGGCCGGTGCCACCGCCACCCGGCCCCGGAACCGTTCGTCGGTCAGGTCGAACACCGAGGCCGGCAGCTCGGCGGGGTCGACCAGGTTGCGGTTGTAGACGATCACCCTCACCCGGCCCGATATCCCGACCCATAGGCCGCCCGTGTTGCGGAATCTGGCCGGGACCAGGGAAAGCACCTCGCCGCCGATGGGCCGGAGCCGCCCCTCACCCGCCAGGAAACCGACCGCTCCCGGGCTCTGGGAGATGAAAACGTCCGCCGGGCTGCGATCTCCTTCCTGTTCGATGAGGAGGGCCAGATCGGCCGACTGGCCGTAGCGCACCTCTATGTCGATTCCGGTGGTCTCGGCAAAGTCGTCCAGCAGAGGTCCGATCAGGTTGGAGGAGCGCCCCGAGTAGACCGTTATGACCTCGGTTTCCCCGCCGCAGGATGCGCCGACCAGCCCCAGGACGATGGCGAGAATTGCGAACGCCGTTCGTTTCACGCCGTGTTCCTTTCTACAGGTTCTACCGGTTCCATAGCTTTCACGCCAAGGTATCGTAACGCCGCCGTCCGCTCGGCGCAAGGGTATCCTTATAAAGATTATTAGGACATCCTTACAAGGATGGCAGGCCCAGTTGTGGAGGACCCGTTGTGGGCGGAAGGCCGGCGCCGCTCTGGTCGTGCTCGTGACGGCGGTTGCGGTGACTGACGTGGTTCTTACAGTCGATTCCTCTGCTTTGGTACGCGCCTTCCGGGAGCTGATCGGCCTCCCGTTGCTCGCACGCAACATCCGTCTCCGAGCCTGCTGGGGCGTTCCGGATACCCAGGGAAGCCCCATCGCGCCGGACGGTTCCGGCCCGCCGACCCCCGCGCCGTCGCCGAGGTGATCCAACGACTTCAACTACGCCCAAGTGATCACCCTGGAAACCGATTGCTCATGGCCGGGGGCGTTGGGTGGGCGGCATGGGCGTCGAGCGGCCTCATGACCCGGATCATCGGTCGCAACGGCGTGTCTGTGGGGTGCCGGTGACCCTCCCGCATCGGTCATCGGGTGCCTTGGCGATGAAGGGTCGTACCGCCTCGATGAGATTGTAAGGCTATCCGTATGAGAAATATCAAGATACCCTTATAGATGATAAGATTGTTCTCGGTTTCTGATATTGCTCGAACGGCTAGGGTAGGAGGGAGTTTCACGACCGAAACAGGACAGGAGACGAGATATGGCTCTGGACGAACGAATGGAAGCCGCGCTCAACGATCAGGTCACCTGCGAGTTGGACGCTTCCCTCGCATATCTACAGATGGCGGCCCATCTGGACGGGGATGACCGCCCGGGCATGGCTCACTGGATGTACGAACAGTCCCACGAGGAAGCCGGACACGCCAAGCAGTTCATCGAATTCGTCCTGGCGCGGGGCGGCCGGGTCGAGATCGGCCGGATCCAGACGCCCGTGAGCAAGTTCGACGACCCGGTGCATGTGTTCGAGGAGGCCCTGCGGCACGAGCAGCATGTCACTGGCCGGATACGGGACATCTACCGGCTGGCCACCTCCATAGATGACCTGGAGAGCCTGCCGTTCCTCCACGGGTTCCTCGCCGAGCAGGTGGAGGAGGAAGCGGCGGTCGGCGGGATCTGCGAGCGCCTGCGCCGCGTTCAGGGCGATGAAGTGGGTCTGGCGCTGATCGACCACGAACTCGGGTCCCGGGGCGGCGAGTAGCAGTACCCGACATGCGCCCGCCGGGCGGGGGTGCGGCCGGAACGGACCGTCAGTCCTCGACGACGTGGTTCTCGAAGCCGCGCCGGGCCGCTTTCCACTCGGCGGCTTCCGTAGTCGACGCTCTGGCCGGCCACCTCGAAAGACGCCGCTAAGCCGCCCACCCTCTCCCCGCGTTCGAGGACGATCACCCGGAAGCCGCGGGAAGCGAGGCGGTAGGCGGCGCCCAGACCGGCGGGGACGGCCCCGAGGATCACGAACTCGGCGTCGGTCCCTCCGATATATGGGCGGCGCCGGCCGGGAACGCGATGACATCCGGGCCCGAATAGGAGACCGACACCCGGTCGCCGGGCGCGAAGATCGGGGCCGCCATGGCCCTGGTCACCAGCTTCGCGCCGTTCAGTTCCAGCTCGTATGAGGTGTCATGTCCGTAGTACTCCACCGACGATATCACTGCCTGGCCGCCGGGCTCGACGGTCAGGTGCTCGGGGCGGATCACCACCCGGCACGGCCCCTGAACGGCGCCGGCCATGCGCAGCTCTCCGACCGGAGTCGAGGCGCGCCCGTCGGCCGCCGACCCGTCCAGGATGTTGGCTGCTCCCATGAAGGCCGCCACCCACGGGGACGCCGGGTACTGATAGACCTCGGAAGGCCGGCCCACCTGGACGATCCGGCCTTCGTTCATGACCGCCACCCGATCGCCCAACACGAACGCCTCTTCCTGGTCGTGGGTGACGAAGATCGAGGTCATCCCCACCTCGTGCATCAGCGCGGCCACATCGGCGCGAACCTGGGCGCGCAACCCGGTGTCGAGGTTGGAGAAGGGTTCGTCGAACAGCAGCACCCGCGGGCGGGGGGCCAGCGCTCTGGCCAGCGCCACCCGCTGCGCCTGTCCTCCCGACAGTTCCCCCGGATAGCGGTCGGCCAGATGGGCCAGCCCGACCAGTTCCAGCTTCTCGATCGCCCGCCCCTGGTCTATCTCGGAGCGGTCGAGCCCGAAGCAGACGTTCTTGGATACGGTCATGTGGGGGAAGAGGGCCCAATCTTGGAATACCATCCCGATGCGTCGATCTTCGGGCGGCACGAACCTCTCCGGGTCCGTGAGGACGGCGTCTTCGACCACGATCGTTCCGCGGTCGGGTATTTCCAGCCCGGCCAGGATGCGCAACAGTGTGGTCTTACCGCACCCGCTCGGCCCCAGCAAGGCCAGCGACTCACCCTGCTCGACCGTGAGCGTGACCCCGTCGAGGACGGGGGCGCCGTTGAAGCGTTTGGAGATGTCTTGCGCCTGCAAGTAAGGCATATCGGCTCCGGAGCGGGTGCGGCGTCCGGCTTTCTCGAGGCCGGACGGTTCGATGTTACCTATACCTAATTCAGAAAGTTAGGTTATCCTAATACATCGCGTTCGGGGAAACTTCTCGTTTGGGAGACTTCGCGTTCGGGGAGACTTCGCGTTCGGGTATAGGGGGGCCGCCGTGCTCCTATCCCGCAGCGGCGGATCCGGAGATCGAGGGATCGGAGTTCGATCTGCTGGCCCGGCGGATCGGTTAGCATGTTGCTTCGGAGGGTCCTTCGCAATGCTCCGGGCCGGAGAAAGCACAAGCCCGGGCAGTGCGTCTACAGCAGATATCGACTGGTGGTCGGAACATGAGCAACATCATCGAAGCCGTGGGCCTGGTGAAGAAGTACGGTGATGTGGTGGCTCTGGACGGCCTCGACCTGTCCGCACAGGAAGGCACCATCGTGTCCCTGCTCGGACCCAACGGGGCGGGCAAGACCACCGCCGTCTCGATCCTGACCACCCTGATCGAGCCGGATTCGGGCTCTGCGACGGTGGCGGGGGTGGATGTCCTGCGGAAACCGGCGGAGGTGCGCAAGCTCATCGGCCTGTCGGGTCAGTACGCGGCGGTCGACAAGGACCTGAGCGGGTTCGAGAACCTGGACATGATCGGACGTTTGTACAGGTTGGGCCGCAAGCAATCCAAGGTCCGCGCCCGGGAGCTGCTCGATCGGTTCGATCTGGCCGACGCCGCCGACCGGCCTGTCAAGACCTATTCGGGCGGGATGCGCCGCCGTCTCGACCTGGCAGGCGCTTTGGTGGACGAGTCCCCCGTGCTGTTCCTCGACGAGCCCACCACGGGGCTGGACCTCCACAGCCGCACCGAGCTGTGGAACATCATCCGCGACCTCGTAGGGCGGGGCGCCACCCTGCTTCTCACCACCCAATACCTGGAGGAGGCGGATCGGTTGGCCGACGACGTGATGGTCATCGACAACGGGCGCGCCATCGCTCAGGGCACCACCGACGAGCTGAAGGACATGGTGGGCGGCGAGCGCATCGAGGTGAGGGTCACCTCCCCGGATGGGATTCCCGGCGTTCGGGAGGTCTTGGCCCGGTATGCGGTGGGCGAGCTCCAAGACGGCGATCGCCCCCGCGTGGTGGTGGTACCGGTCTCAGGGGGCGCTCCGGTGTTGAGCCGGGTCCTCGACGACCTCGGGGCGGACGGTATAGAGGTGAGCGATGTGGTTCTCCGCCGCCCCACCCTCGACGATGTGTTCCTGGCCCTTACCGGACAAGCCGCCGAGCACGAGGAGGAGCGGTCCAAGCCGGTCAAGGCTTCGAGAAAGGGTGCGGCATGAGAGCGTTGTACGTACTGAACGACGGCTTGGTCATCGCCAAGCGCAACCTCATCAAGATCAAGCGGGTGCCTGACGTGCTGGTGTTCGTCCTGATCTCGCCGATCATGTTCGTGCTTCTGTTCGCCTACGTGTTCGGCAGCGCCATCCAGATACCGGGGGGTTCCTACCGGGAGTTCCTGATGGCGGGCATCTTCGCACAGACGGTGGTGTTCGGCGCCACATTCACCGGCGCCGGACTAGCCGACGACATGCAGAAGGGGATCATCGACCGGTTCCGCTCTCTGCCCATGTCTCGGTCGGCGGTGGTCTTGGGCCGCACCGCCAGCGATGTCGTCTACAACGTCCTCACGCTGATGATCATGGCCCTGACCGGCCTGCTGGTGGGGTGGCGGCTCCACGGCGGATTCTTCGGCGCCCTACTCGGGTTCGGCTTGCTGCTGTTGTTCGCCTATTCGGTCTCGTGGATGATGGCTCTCATCGGGCTGATCGTGCCTTCGGTCGAGGTGCTCAACAACGCCTCTTTCATTGTGATCTTCCCGATCACGTTCATCGCCAACACGTTCGTGCCTTCCGAGAACCTGCCGTCGGTGCTGCGGGTGTTCGCCGAGTGGAATCCGGTCTCGTCCTTGACTCATGCCACCCGGGTGCTGTTCGGCAACCTCCCGCCGGGGTCGCCTGATCCGACCACTTGGCCGCTCCAGAATCCGGTCGTCTACACGTTGATATGGGTGGTGGTGATCATCGCCGTGTTCGCCCCCTTGTCGGTGCGCCGCTACAACCGGGTTGCCAAGAAGCGCTGATCTTTCCGAACGCCTCTCACTGATGGAGACATGAAGCCTCGCCTCGGCTTCACGGACGCCCAAGTATCTCGCGAGGATTCCGGCGGTTTCAACGAGTCGTGATCTTTCAGAGTGACCTCCCGATAGACTGCTGACGGCGGCCGCGGACAAGATACACAAGGGAGGGTCGGGCATGCCGGCGGCAGATCGGGGCATCGACAACGAGTGGCTGGCGGAGCGGGGCATCGGCGTCGAGGTGGTGGACGGCAGGGTGTACTACACCGGATGGCAGCGCCCCACCCTGGCCGAAGTGGTTCGCGGCACCGAGGGCTGCGGCAGCGGCATGCAGCGTTACCGGCAGCTGATGCGCTATTTCGGCCTCTGCTGGTTCAACGTGCCTCCCGGTGATCGGTTCGGGCTGGTGGCAGACGAACCGGAGTCTTTGGGGGAACGCTGGGACGCTTTTGCGGCCGGGTACGCCGAAGAGCTCTGCCAACGCGACGGGGTGGATGTTCCTGCTTGGGCGCACCGGCCGGAGAGATACCTGGACTACCTATGGTTCCCTGCTGCACCTACGGAGTTCTTCCGGCTGATGGCGATGACCGCCCCCGCTCCCTGGTTCGCCGAGCACGGTGTCTTGGTCGAAGACAGGGAACTGATAGCGGCCAGGGATCTGATCGAAGGCAAAGGGGCGGCGATATGGAACCGCTGAACCGGGAGAAGATGATCGAGGCCCTGGAGGATTTGGCAGATCGGCTGGAACGGCGAAGAGTCCAGGGCAGTATCTATCTTGTCGACGGGGCGGCTATCGCCTTGGCTTACTCCGAGGAACGGTCGTCCGACGATATCGACGCCAGGATCGAGTCGGGGCATGAGACCGTACAGAAGGCCATTCTCGAGATAGCGCGAGAACGGGGGTGGCATGATTCTTGGCTGAACGAGCAGGCCGCCTACTACATACCCGCCGGCCGCGAAGCTGCCGCACCGTTGGTTTTCTACCGGCCCGGCCTGTCCGTAAGGGCGGCCTCGCCCGAACGGATCCTGGCCATGAAGGTGATGTCGGCGCGCCCCAAGGACATCGACGACATCGTTACGCTGCTTCCGCTGACCGATATCCGCACCCTCGAAGCCTTGCTCGACCTGGCGGGCAGAACCTTCCCGGACGAGAGTCTGCCAGCCCGCTCCCGTGAAGCGGCCGAGGATGCGATGAACAGGGCGGGGCGCATATAGCGGCGAGAATGTCGCACCCGCCGGGTAGATTGTCCGCACATGGCCCGCAACACCGAGATAGTGATCAATACCGAGCTGGCGAAGGCTCTTCGCCGCAGGCATCCGCGCTGGTCCGCAGGAGGTGTCGTGACGGTGGAGGCGACCGGCGTGCTCCTGGGCGATCCGGCCGCCCAGCCGGACATCTTGATCGCCCGCCCGGGCGGGACGCCGTTGATCGTCGAGACCGAGGTGAGTCCGGCCCGCACGGTGGAGGCCGAAGCCCGGCGCCGTCTGGGAAGATATCTAGAAGCCACCGACGAGGCGATCGAGAACACGGTTGCGGTGCGCATGCCGCAGAGCCTTCGCGACAGCCGGCGGCGCCTTGCGGAGACCATCTCGGATGCGGAGTTCGAATACTGCCTGTTCAGCCTGTCCGGTGAGGAACCCCGATCCGACGACATCGTCCGCTTTCCTGTATCGGGATGGCTGAGGGGAGGCATCGACGCGCTGGCCGGATTCGTGGAGCAGGCCACCTTGTCGGAGCGGCTCATCATCAAGGGAACCCTCGCCCTCGAGCACGGCGTGGCCGCGGCCGCGCGTTCTCTCCGGGCGGGCGAAGGCGGGAGATCCCTCGAGAGGATGGCCGAGATGCTCAAGCAGGAGGACGGTGAACAGACCTCTCGGATGGCGATGGCGATCATCGCCAACGCTCTCATGTTCCACACCGCCATCGCCGACACCCACGACATTGCCACTCTCAGCGAGCTGCGAACGACCCGGCGGACGATGTCGAAGGACAAGGTATTGAACGAGTGGGCCGATATTCTCGAGATCAACTACTGGCCGATCTTCAGGATCGCCTCCGATCTGCTCGAGGTCGTGCCCGCCCGCAAGGCCGGCAAGATACTCGACGCTCTGGCGGCCGTGGCGGAAGAGCTGGCCGGTATCGGCGTGACGACCACCCATGACCTGGCCGGCCAGATGTTCGGCAGGCTCATCGCCGACCGGAAGTTCCTGGCCACCTTCTACACCCTGCCGTCGTCGGCCATGTTGCTGGCCGAGTTGGCGGTCGGCCGCCTCGGGGTGGACTACTCCCGGCCGGAGCAGGTCGAAGAGCTGCGCATCGCCGACCTCGCCTGCGGAACCGGCATTCTTCTGTCTGCCGCATACAGCCGGGTGTCGTCGCGATATCGCCGGGCCGGGGGCGACGACCGCCTGATACACGCCGACATGATGGAGAACGCGCTGATCGGGGCCGACATCATGCCCGCCGCCACCCACCTGACCGCTTCGATGCTGTCGGCCGCCCACCCGGTGGCGCCTTTCGGCAGCACAAAGATCTACACGATGCCCTACGGAGATCAGGAGAACGGGCGGCCCGTTGCGATCGGCTCTCTCGACCTGATCTCCGACGAGAAGGTCATGTCGCTCTTCGGGACGGGAAGGGTCGCCGCGGCGGGCAGCGGCGATGTCGAGGTGGACGGGGATGGGCGGAGCTTCGTGATGGAGCACGGTTCGGCGGACCTGGTGATCATGAACCCGCCGTTCACTAGGCCCACCAACCACAAGGTGGCCGAGGTGCCCATACCCTCCTTCGCCGGTTTTGCCACCAGCGAAGAAGAACAGCGGCGGATGTCCGATGCGCTCAAGGAGATCTACCGAAAGATGCCGGACCGAGTCGGGGACGGGAACGCCGGCCTGGCCTCCAACTTCGTCGATCTGGCCCATGCGAAGGTGAAACCCGGCGGGGTCGTCGCGCTGGTGACGCCGGTCGCGGTCGTCTCCGGAGAATCTTGGCGGAAGGTCCGCGAGCTACTGGCCCGCGAGTACCGGGATCTGACGATGGTCACCATAGCCGGCGCCGGGGGATTCAGCGCCTCCTTCTCGGCGGACACCGGTATGGGCGAGGCGCTGGTGATCGCTGCCAAGCACGACCCGGCCGCCTGTGAAGAGAGCCCGGACGGGCAGACCTTGTATGTCAACCTGGTGCGGCGGCCGCCCAGCATCGTCTCGGCCGTGGAGACGGCCCGCGCCGCGGCCGGCGCCCCTGCTACCGAAAGCGGCTGGCTGGCGGTCGGCGGGGAAGATGTGGGGTGCTTCGTCCGGGCAACGATTGACGACGGGGGCTGCGCCGGGGTTCGGGAGCCCGATGTGGCGGCCGCCGCGCTCGGGTTGGCCGCCGGCAGGCTCCGGCTGCCGCGTATAGACGGGATCGATCTACCGTTGACGACTCTTGGCGCCCTAGGCGAACGCGGTATGTATCACCTCGACATAAGCGGACCCGACCGCGGGCCGTTCTTCCTCCAGAAGTTGCCTGCCGGGCGAAGAGCTTCCTATCCCGTGCTTTCACGTCACGATGCGAAGCGCGAACGGCGGCTGGTGGTGGCGCCCGACGCGCAGGGACGGGTTCACCAAGGATGTGATGAAAAAGCCCTGCGGGTCTGGAGAACTGCCACCCGGCTCCACTTCAACCTCGACTTCCGGTTGAATTCCCAGAGCCTGGCCGCCTGCCTGACGCCGGAGAAGTCGATCGGCGGTGTGGCATGGCCCAACTTCCTGCTCCGCGAGGAAGCATGGGAACCCGCCGCGGCGCTCTGGTCCAACACCACCCTGGGGTTGATGTCCTTCTGGTGGAAGGGAACCCGCCAACACGGAGGACGCTCCCGTCTGACCATCAAGACGCTGCCGTCGCTTCCCATGCTGGACATGACCTCGCTGAGCGCCCCGCAGATCGCACAGGCCAGGGACATCTTCGACGAGTTCGCCCCCCGGGATTTCCTGCCCGCCCACCAGGCCCACCTGGATGAAACCCGCCGGGACCTGGACAAGGCGGTGCTGATTGACCTCTTGGGACTGAGCGCCGAATTGCTCGAACCTCTTGGGGTGTTACGCGAGCAGTGGTGCAGCGAACCGTCGGTCCACGGCGGCAAAGGAGGCCGCACCTAATGAGGTGGAGAGTTCGTACAAGGGTAACTGTCTATCATAGGCACAAGCAGTTCGTTAACCCTGTTTCTCGTTAGTTCTTTTTCTTTCTCCCAATCAATATCTAATTGAAACCCTGTGATGAGTTCTATCGCAATATGATCGAGGAGTATCAGAGTTTCATAAAGGCGCAAGGCACGGCTATGGAGAGTATTCGGAGGATTTACTGTTATCTCCAACGTCTCCGGATCAGTATAATATATATTAGTCATTAGAGTTATCCTTGATAAATGTATGGTTGATGATTCGCGTTTATATACCTCTTCGATGCCCTCAGGGGATTCGATTTCACGAAACATATATCTGATGTGAGGGAGTTTTTCTATAGGGCGTCTATTGCTTTCATATTCTACAATGCCTAGCTTTTTATATAGATCATGTTTCTTATCATCTGATATTGGTTCCTTGTCTATGGTTGACTTTTCGAGTTGCCAAGCGCGATAGTCGCGGTCTTCATCATTATTAGGCTTTATCATCCAAGCTAGCTTAGCATACAGTTCACAGAGATTACGCACCAGCTGGCCAGCTTGCTCAGCATAATATTGTTCCTTTTCAAAACCAACTAATAAACAAATAGCTTTCACCTGTCGGATAGTGTGTAAGGTAAACAGACTCATAAATCCGAAATGGAGACCATGAGATGGTATTCTAGCCTTCAATAATCTCTTTAGTTCTGAGGCCAGATTGGAGATTAGCTCTGCTGATATTTGGATAGGGGTAGGAGTATTCATTTGTCGTTGATTTCAGGCTCTGATCTTGGCGGTGTAGAAAGGTCTCAGTTGGGCCTGGGCGGGGATGGGTTCGCCGGCTACCTCTATGTCGTAGGTGCCTGAGTCGATCCATTCTTTGGTGACGCCCTCATCGTGGGTCAGGTAGCCCATGGCCAGGCAGGCGCCGAATGTATGGCCGTACATGCCGGAGGTGGTGCGGCCCACCATCGTGCCGTTGCGGCGGATCGGCTCGTCGTGGTATGTGATCCGGTCGGGGTCATCGAGCTTGAACTGGACGAGGCGTTTGGTCGGCACCCCCGCCTCCCGCTGCGCGAGGAGCGCCTCCCTTCCCAGGAACCCGCCCTCCTTGTCCCAGGCGATGGTGAAGCCCAGCCCCGCCTCGATCGGGGTGTCCTCGTCGGTGATGTCGTGCCCCCAGTGGCGGTAACCGGCTTCGAGCCGCAGGGTGTTCATGGCGTGGTAGCCGGCCGGGCGGACGCCGTATGCCTTACCTTCCTCCATCAATGCGTCGAACAGCTCCACCGTCCGGTCCCTCGCCGTGTACAGCTCCCAACCCAGCTCACCCACGTAGCTGACCCGCAGCGCCCGCACGGGGATGCCGGCCACCGTCATCTCCTTCGACCACCCGAACGGGAAGGAGTCGTTGTCGAGCGGGGTGTCGCAGACGGCGCCCAGCAGCTCCCGCGACCGCGGCCCCATCACTCCGATGGCGGGCAGTTCCATCGTGATGTCGGTCAGCTCGGCGTCTCGGCCAAGCATCGCTTTCCGCAGGGTGTGGTAGTCCCGGTTGGCCACTGCAGCCCCGGTGACCACCAGGTACTCCATCTCCCCCGTGCGGGTGACGGTCAGGTCGGCCTCGATTCCTCCTCGGTCGTTGAGCCACTGCGTATAGGACACCTTGCCCACCGGTGTGTCCACGTCGGCGCTTCCGATACGGTTCAGGACCGCCATGGAGTCCGGCCCTTTCACCATGAACTTGGCGAACGAGGAGTGGTCGTACAGCGCCACCCGACGGCGGGTGGCCGCGCATTCCTCGGCCGAGGCCGGGTACCAGTTCTGCTTGCCGTAGGAGTAGCGGTATTCCCGCTCCATGCCGTCGAGGGCGAACCAGTTGGGCCGTTCCCATCCGGCCACCTCCCCGTACACCGCCCCCATATCGGCCAGCCGGTCGTGGAGGACCGAGCGGTAGACGTCCCGGGCCGATTCGAACTGGCGGAAGGGCCAGTGCATGGCGTAGAGCAGGCCCAGGCTCTCGGATATGCGTTCCTCCAGGTAGGACTTCTCACCCTGGAAGGGGAAGACCCGCCGGAGATCCACCGCCGACAGGTCCATCGGGGGGCGCCGCTCGGCGATCCAGTCGGCCAGCACCCAGCCCGCCCCTCCGGCCGATTGGATGCCCACCGAGTTGAAGCCGGCGGCCACGAACAGGTCCTCCACCTCGGGGGATTCGCCCAGGTAGTAGACCCCGTCGGGGGTGAAGGCCTCCGGCCCGTTGAGGAAGAGCTGGATCCCGCACTCCGCCAAGGTGGGTATCCGGTGGATGGACCTCTCGAAGATCGGTCCGATATGATCCCAGTCTTCCTCCAGGGTGCCGAAGGTGAAGTCGCGGGGCACTTCGTAGCGCCAGATCTTGGCCTGCGGCTCGAAGAAACCGGCCATCAGCTTGCCGGTCTCCTCCTTGAAGTAGGTGTAGTTGGTGGGGTCCCGCAGGGTGGGCATTCCGGGGGTCATCCCCTCGAGGGGTTCCGTTACCACGTAGAAATGCTCGCAGGGATGGAGGGGCGCGTTGACCCCGGCGGCGGCGGCCAGCTGCCGGGTCCATATCCCGCAGGCCAGCACCACCGTCTCCGCCTCCACATAGCCCTTTTCGGTCTCGACCCCGACCGCCGCGCCGTTCTCGACCCGCACCCGATCCACGGCGACCTTCTCCCTGATTACCACACCCCGGTCCCGGGCGCCTTTGGCCAGCGCCATGGTGGTGTCCACCGGGCTGGTCTGGCCGTCCTGGGGTATGAACACCGCCCCCACCAGGTCGTCGGTGCGAAGCAGCGGCCACATCTCCTTGGCTCGGTCGAGTCCTATGACCTCCATCTCGACCCCGGCGGTCCGGGCCATCGACATACCTCGCAGGATCTCCTCCCAGCGTTCCTCATCGGATGCCACGGAGATCGAACCGGTGGTGCGGTAGCCGGTGGCCTGGCCGGTCTCGTCCTCCAGTTCCTCGAAAAGGCGGGTGGTGTAGGTGGCGAGCCGGGTGAGGCTGTAGGTGGACTTGAGCTGGCTCACCAGCCCGGCCGCATGCCATGTGGTGCCGCCCGTGAGGGTGTTCTGCTCGAGCAGCAGGACGTCGGTGATGCCCCGCCGCGCCAAGTGGTAGGCGATCGAGCACCCGACGATGCCGCCTCCCACGACCACCGCCTGCACCCGGTCCGGGAGCCCCCCCGAGGTGTAGTGCGCCTCGGGTATCTCGACGGCGGGGGAGAGGGTGGTCATGGCTGCCCGCGCGGGATCTCACCCCTCCAAGGCGGCCCGGACGGTTTCGTTGACGATCCGCCCGTTCCGGGTGTTCACGCCCTGCGCCAGTTCCGGGCTGCGTTCGACGGCGCGGTCGATGCCTAGGTCGGCGACGAGCCTCAGGTAGGGAAGGGTGGCGTTGGCCAAGGCGTAGGTAGAGGTGCGGGGCACCGCAGCCGGTATGTTGCCGACCGCATAATGCACCACTCCGTCCAGCACGTAGGTGGGGTCCGAATGGCGGGTCTCGCGGGAGGTTTCGAAGCATCCCCCCTGGTCGATTGCTATGTCCACCACCACCGAGCCGGGTTTCATGCCCTCTATGTCCTCGGCGGTGAGGACGCGCGGCGCTTTGGCGCCGGGCAGCAGCACCGCCCCGATCACCAGGTCGGCTTCCATCGCCGCCCTCCGAACGTCGGCCCGGTGCGCCGCCAAGGTGGTGACCGCCCCCCGGTAGATACGGTCCAGGCGGCGGAGCGGGGCCGGGTTCAGGTCGAACACCGTTACGTCGGCGCCGAGGCCCGCCGTCATCTGGACGGCGTTTGCGCCGGCGGTTCCTCCGCCTATGACCACCACCTTGGCCGGCGCCACCCCCGGGACCCCGCCGAGCAGCACCCCCCTCCCGCCGCCGGATCTCTCCAGGAATCGGGCGCCTACCTGGGCCGACATGCGACCCGCCACCTCCGACATAGGGGCGAGTAGGGGCAGGGTTCTGTCGGGGCGCTGCACCGTCTCGAATGCCACCGAGGTGGTGCCGGCCCGGCAGAGGGATTCGGCGACGGCCGGGTAGGCGGCCAGGTGCAGGAATGTCATCAGTATCTGGCCGTCGGACAGGTAGGCCAGCTCGCTGCTCTGCGGTTCCTTGACCTTGATCATCAGGTCCGCCTCCGCCCAGACGCGGCGGGCCTCATCGACGATGGAGGCGCCGGACGCGGCGTATTCGTCGTCGATGATGAACGAGCCCCGGCCTGCTCCGGTTTCGATGAGCATCGTGTGGCCGCCTTCGGTCAGGGCCTGGACGCCGGCCGGGGTGACGGCCACCCTGCCCTCGTCCGCCTTGGTTTCCGTAACGACCCCGATCTTCATACGTACGTCCTCATCACCGGGCTTCCTCCATCTTGCCGGCGGCGGCTACCTTGTCCAGGACTCGGGATATCCGTTCGACCATGTCGTCCAGCTCTTCGGGGCCGGCTATCAGCGGAGGCGAGATCATGATCTTCGCTCCACCCCGGTCGTCCACGCGCAGGTGCAGTCTTGCTTCGAGGGCCAGCCGCGGGAGTATCTCCTTGACCATGCGGGTCGATTCCTCGTCGGTGTAGTTCCGCCCGGCCCGGCGGCTGTGTCCGAGCGCCAAGGCGTAGAAGTAACCGGTTCCCCGCATATCCATGACCACATCGTGGGCTTCCCTGAGGTCGTGGAGACTCGCCCGCAGCGTATCCCCGTACCGGGCTACGTTCTCGACCACTTTCTCGTCCTGCATGGCGGTGAGGTTGGCGACGGAGGCCGCCATGACCACCGGATGCCCGCCCCAGGTGGCCCCGTGGATGAAACCGGCGGCCGGGGAGTCGAGCACCCGGTCGACCAGTGGACGGCGGACGAGCATCCCCCCGATAGGTGCGTAACCGGAGGTGGCGCCCTTGGCGAAGGTGATCAGGTCCGGCTCGGCGCCTACGAGCTCCGATCCGAACCACGTACCGAGCCGGCCGAAGGCGTTGATCACCTCGTCGGCCGCCAGGAGCACCCCGTACCTGTCGCAGATGCGGCGCAGCTCCGGCCAATAACCATCGGGAGGGACGATGGCGCCGCCCCCGTTCTGGACAGGCTCTGCGATCACCATCCCCACCTGGTCGGGTCCTTGGCGCAGGATTTCCTCCTCCACGAGCCGGGCGCAGGCCGCTCCATCGGTATATCCGAGGGTGTTGGGCACCTTGCTGAAGCCCGGCAGCAAAGGGAGGAAGGGCGCCCGTATATCTTCGAGGCCGGTCGCCGACAGGGCGCCCATGGTGGTCCCGTGGTAGGAGTTGATCCTGGAGATGACCTTGGTGCGGCCCGGATTGCCCCGGGCGGTGTGGTACTGGCGGGCGAACTTGATGGCCGACTCGACGGCTTCGGAACCGGAACTCACGAAGAAAACCGCGTCGAGGTCGGCGGGCGCCAGATCGGAGATCAACCTGGCCGCTTCGACGGCCACCGGGTTGGTGGCCGACCATGACGGAATGTACGCCAGCTGTTCGGCCTGGCGGCCCATCTCTTTGGCGATGTCCGCCCGGCCATGACCGATCTGAACCACGAACAGCCCGGCCAAGGCGTCTAGATACCGCTTCCCGGAATCATCCCAGAGATAGCAGCCTTCGCCCTTGGTGAACAAGGTGATCGGCCCTTCGCGCCAGGATCGGGCCCCGGTGAAATGCAGCAGCAGATGTTTGAGGTCGGATGGAGGCTTCATGCAGGTGTCAATCTAACACCACTGCGCCCCGATATGAGGGAGTCCGGCATGAGGAAGCACCGACTCCGGGGCCGAAGACGGCCGGTACGGCAACATGGCCGACGTCTGGCGGGGGCCGGGTCGCGGTGTGCGGTTATGGGGCGGCTGCGGCAGGCGCTGATCCGGCGGTAAAACGTCTGTTCTGAGACCTGCTTCGCACCGAAGATACCGAAGATACTTCTCTACGAAACCCGTGAAATGCCGCTCTTGGTCGAGGAAACGGTGGATGACGCGCCCCCGGCAGAGGGCAGGTTCGCCGCGACCGTTCAGGTATTTGGGTTGGAACTTCTCCAAGAAACTTACGGAAGGACAAGTGAACTCTCGGCCGGATTCTCGATGGATACCGAGACGGACCCGCGTTTTTCGCGTTCTCCGCCCGAAACCGCCGGCTTCGCCGGGCCCTGCCCCCGCCGCCACCATCCACCCTCTTCGGGCCGCCGCGGGCGCGTTCACCCGGGCCGGACCCGTATGTCTCAGCACAGCTAGGTTGCCCGCCTTCATGGATTACCCGCTGCGGAAAGTCTCCGGCAGGCTCCGCAAGGCAAGCGGATGGATCACCGCAGTCCGGAACGACGGTTACCTTTTGTGTTGTTCTACAACCTATACAGTATATCGTAGATGTGACAGAAGGTCAATACCTTCGTTTCCTAGCCTGCCTGCCCCGCCGGAGGCGCCTACTATCTAGAGGGGCAGTTCCTAGGCAGGTAACCCTTGATGTCCACATCAAACACCCCTTCACCACCCCAGAACACGCCGACCGCGAGAGACGGCATCCCGCCCGCCCGGCGGCGGAGCTGACGATTTCGATGCCCGACGTCGATCCTTCCGTCCGCCGGCGGTTCCCGTCGGCTGCCGCCCCCTCACCCGAAGGGGTGGTGGCGGTGGGCGGCGACCTCCATCCGGACACGCTCCTGGCCGCCTACCGGGCCGGGGCCTTCCCGATGCCGGTGGACGAGCGGTCTCCGATGGTCTGGTGGTCGCCCGACCCGCGGGCCGTCATCCCGCCCCGTCGGTTCACGCCGTCCCGGTCTCTCCGCCGCTCTATCCGCCGCTACCGGACGACCACGAACCGGTCGTTCCGGGAAGTGGTGGAGGGCTGCGCCGACCCGGCCCGCCCCCACGGCTGGATCAACCCGGAGATAGCCGACGCCTATGTCCGCCTCCATGAGATGGGATCGGCCCACTCGGTGGAGGTCTGGGACGAAGAGGGTCGGCTGGCGGGCGGTCTGTACGGCGTGTCCATCGGTGCGTTCTTCGCCGGTGAGTCGATGTTCCACCGCGCCCGTGATGCTTCCAAGGTGGCGGTGGCGCGAATCGTGGAGCTGCTCGAACCCTGCGAGAAAGCGGTCTTCGACGTGCAATGGGCCACCCCTCATCTGGTGTCGCTCGGGGCGGTGGAGATCGAGCGGAGCGAATATCTGCGCCTGGTAGAGGCCGCGGTGGAGTCGCCGGGCCCTTTCGGGGAAGGGTGATAAGATTACTTGACAGGGAGACCGGCCGGGGGACGGGGATCGCAGGTTTAGGGAAAGGCTCTGATGTCCGAACAAGCCCATCCAACGGGGCATGCGGGACAAGGCGGAACCGCCGGACTCGGCGACGGCGAAGAGAACACGGACCTCGCCGTCGGCATGGCGGTGGCGAAGGGCGCCTTGGCCGGAATACCGATCATGTTGGTGTTCATCAGCGCCGCCGTATGGCTGATCACCGACCAGAGTGCGGCGGTTTCGATCGTCACCGCCATGCTCCCGGGGGTGCTGTTCGGGGCCTTCGGGGGCGGTTTCCTGGGGATCCTGAGAGCCATGGGGCACCACTGAAAACCACCGAAGTCACCGCGGGGCGCCCTGCGTCCGATCCGGCGGGATCAGGGGCCGGTTTGCCCCCGGTCGACCGGCCGGCATCCCTTTAAGCGAAGCTCGCTATGGCCGCCTCTCGAGAGTCGTGTATATCCATGATCTGGCCGAACCCGCTGAGCTGAAAGACCTGCTCCACTGTTTCTGACATCGAACAGAGCGCGAAGTTAGATTCCGCGCGGCGGATTTCTTTGGCTACCAGCAGGACGATTCTGAGGCCGGCGCTGCTGATGTATTCGAGTCCTTCCAGGTCCAGGACGATGTTTTTGTCCTCGGATGTGATCGCCTTGTTTATCTGGTCGTGAAACCGGTGGGCGTTGGAGCCGTCAATCCGGCCCTCGGTGCTGAGAACCAGTATGCCGTCGCTCCGCTCGGGTGTTACTTGCACTGTGAACCTCCTATGGTCTGGGAGCAGCTTGGGTCTACATGTAGTCGTAGGCGCGTTCTCCGTGTGTGGCCAGATCGAGGCCCACCATCTCGTCTTCTTCGTCGACCCGCATACCCCGTGTGAACCGGTTGGCGGCCTTGACGATGAGGTAGGTGAAGCCGACCGACCAGGCTACGGTCACCAGGATACCGAGCTGCTGCAAGCCGAATTGGAGGCCGTTGTGGGCGGCCACTATGCCCTCTCCGCCTCCTCCGCTGACGGCCATGAATGGAAGCAGCACCATTCCAAGAGCAGCCCCCATGGCGTGGACCGCGAAGACTCCCATCGAGTCGTCGATCTTCCATTTGTGCTTGACCACACCGATCATGTAGAAACACAGCATCGCCCCGAACACACCCGTCGCCAGACCGCTGACCGGGCCGATGAACCCGGCGGCCGGGGTCACCGCGGTCAGACCAACGATCGCGCCGGTGACGGTGCCTGCCAGCGAAAACTTGCGGGTCTTGCGCCATTCGAGGAAAGACCACATCACTGCGCCGGCCGAGGCGGCTATATGCGTCACCAGGAGGGTCATAGCCGTCCTGCTGTCGGTCGTCAGATGCATAGCGCTGGTGTAGGCGAGCCAACCAATCCACATGATCCCGGCGCCGGCCGCAGACAGGCCGGGGTTGTGAGGAGGCAGGATTTCCTTGCGCGGTCCGATCATGGAGGCGATGACCAGCGCCGACACCCCGGCGCTCACATGAACGGTCAGCCCGCCTGCGTGGTCCATGACACCGAGGGAGTTCAGCCATCCCTCGTCATCCATGATCCAGTGGGTGAGGGGAACGTAGACCAAGATCAGCCAGGCGCCGCTGAAGATGAGCATGGCCGAGAACTTGATCCGTTCCGCGTAAGCGCCG
Organism: uncultured Acidimicrobiia bacterium; assembly: GCA_958295745.1. GTDB lineage: Bacteria > Actinomycetota > Acidimicrobiia > Spongiisociales > Spongiisociaceae > CATQHD01. The sequence continues at coordinate 2,605,096 of OY282370.1, forward strand.
ACGATGAGGGCGGTGGCGAACACCGCCGCCGCCATATGGAATACGGCGAAGAGCGACTCGGGGATGGTCATGTGGATCGGTTCCCGGTGCAAACCCTCGAATATGACTGATCCCAAGCCGCCGATGAGCCCGGCTTGGCTGTCGCCGAAGGCCAAGGTGTAGCCGATGATCATCCACAGCATGCTGACCAGTGCGGCCACGGACACACACTGCATCACCACCGAGAGCGCCGATTTGGCCCGCACCTGACCGGAGTAGAACATAGCCAGGCCCGGCACGGTCATGAACAGGACCAGGGCCGTCGCGGCCATCAACCAAGCGGTGGCGCCGGTGTCCAACATCTTCCCTCCTTACGTTATACGACTTGAATCATAGGTGAACTCAGGTACAGCGCCCCGGATTTACGGTGCCCCGAAGGAACCGGGTCGAAGAACCGAGGCCGCCTCCGCCGGAAGGAACATCCCCGGCCCTTCGGCGCCCGCGCGCTCACCTGCTCTGTAACCGGTAACCGGTCTTTCCCTCTCATGCAGATGCTGCTTCGACGGAGGTCGACCTGGTCAGTGGGAGCTCGATGGCCATCTCGGTGAACTCTCCTTCGACGGATTCGACTTCGATGTTGCCGCCGTGCTGACGGATGATATCACTGGAGAGGGCGAGGCCGAGGCCCGTGCCCTGGTCGGTGGGTTTGGTGGTGAAGAACGGGTTGAATATCTTGTCGATCACCTCGGGCGGTATGCCGGTTCCGTTGTCCCGTATGACCACCAGCGCCTTGTCGCCCTCCCGGCGGGTCTTGAGCAGGACCTTGGGCATGTACGGCCCGCCTTCCTGCGGGGTTTCCTGGAGCTCACGCCGTCTCTTGTCGGTGGCGAAGCAGGCGTTGCCGACCATGTTGAGGAAAGTCCTGCCCAGGTCTTGGGGGATGGCATCGATCTCGCCCATGTCCGGGTCCAAGTCCCGTTCTATGTTGAGGTTGAAATTCGGGTCGGTGGCCCGGGCGCTGTGGTAGGCGAGCATGGCATGCTCGTTGAGCAGGGTGTTCAGCTCGACGGACCGCCACTCGCCCCCGCCCCGGCCCATCATGAGCATATCGTGGACGATGCGGTTGGCCCGTTCGCTGTGGTTGCGGATCCGTTCCAGGTTGTCGGTCAGGTCCTGGGTGATCTCGATTATCAGCTCCTTCTGTTCCTCGTCGGGTTCACCGTTTTCCTCCAGGACCTCCTTCAGTTCTTCGATCAGCTCCTCGGAGACTTCGGAGAAGTTCTTGACGAAGTTGAGCGGGTTGCGTATCTCGTGCGCCACACCCGCGGTTACCTGGCCCAGCGCGGCCAGTTTCTCACGCATGACTATCTGATCCTGGGCGCGCTGCAGCTCCTCTAGGACGTCTTCCAGCTGGTTGTTCTTATCGCCCAGCTCCTCGGCCAGCTTCTCGACCAGGTTCAGCCGCTGAACCTCCAGGGCGTGGCGTCGGAACACCTCCAGGGCGTGGGCCATCTCGGCCACCTCGTCTCGCCCCTTCACCTCCACCTCTTCTTCCAGATCGCCGTCGGCCATGCGGCGCATCTGGTCCGACAACCGGCCGATCCGGCGCAGCAGGATGCGGCCTACGAACCCCCAGCTGATGATCAGCGCTCCGCAGATGCCGACGGCGCTGATCACCAGCAGCAGGGTGCGGCCTGTACCGATGGCCTGGGTGGATGCCATATTGGCCGTGTTGGCGTCGGCTTCGGCGGCGGTCACCAGCCGGTCGACCTGACCGATCAGATTCAGCGCCAGATCCTGATTCTGCCTCAGCAGGCTCTGCTGCTGGTTGTCCAGAAGCAGCTTCTGTGTCAGAAGATCGAAGCCGTCCCCCTCCCGCGAGCCCATCTCGAACAGCCGGGCGAAGATGGGGTCGATATCCATGGTGAGCTCCGATTCACCCAGGGCCGACATGCTGAGGACGAGGTGGCCTGCGGCCGATTCGAAGCTCTCCCGCAGAGGCTCGATGAAGGCCACATCCGATACGTTGAAAGCGCTGGACATGAGCTGGGTCGCCAGGGTCGCTTCGGCCAGCAGCGCCGCCAGATGGCGGTAGCGGTAGAATTCGTCCTCGGACAGGTGGACCTCGCGGCGCGCCGGCGGCTCCTCCAGCTCGCGGTAACCGGTCAGCTGGTAGAAGAGCTGGTCGTCGATGGCCGGGACCACTATGTCGTCCAAGCGGTCGCGCAGGTCGATCAGCTCCAACCGCAAGGCTTCGCTCCTGTCGTTCAGATCGAATATCTGGGGCATCGTGTTCTCGATCGTGTCCAGGTTCGAGAACAGCGTCTGGGAGTTGTCGCGGATGCTTTCGAAGCGCTCCCTGAGCAGCCAATCCCCGAAGCCGCCTTCGTCCTCCTCCTCCATATCCCCCCGCAATATGACGATCTGCTCCTCGAATCCGCTCTGCGCCCTGGCGATCTCGAGCGAGACGCGGGTCAGGTCATCGGACGTATCGGCGGCCGCCAGGCGCGGAGCGGCGGCGGCCAGCGTGCTGGTGAACTCGGCGATCCTCAGGGCGGCGGTCATTTCGGGCAGGCTTTCTTCCGCCACCTGGTTCTGTGCGGCGCCCACCCGGTTGAAGGAAATCCAGCCCACGAAGCTGGCGGCGATGGTCAAGACGAGAGCGCCGCCGATGGCGGTGTACATCTGGGTCGAGATGCGGTAACGGAGGGCCAACAGGCGTTTCAACCGGTCGAGCACGGCTATCTCCTCATCCTCTCGGTGGGTCGGTAGCGCCCGTCGGGGCCGATCACGGTCAGGAACACCCGGTCCGATCCTTGGTTGTCGCCCTCACCGTAGCGGAGATGGAACTCGTCGATGACCAGATCTTCGGCTGTCAGCAGGCCGTCGAGGAAGCAGGCGCGGGTCGGGTCGGGGCCGCAGCTCTCCAGTCCGGCGATGGCCAGCCTTCCGGCCATATAGCCCTCCAACGACACGAAGCCCGGTTCGGCGTCGGCGTCGAAGTCGGACAGCGCTTGGAGGTATGAAGCGACCACGGGCAGCGAATCATCGGTGGGGAAGGGCACCACCTGGGTTACGTACACCCCTTCTCCGTACTGGCCCAGCTCTTGGGCCAAGGCGTTGCTGCCTACGAACGATATGGTTATGAAGACGGGGTCGAAACCGGTATAGCGCGCCCAAGAGATCAGCGCCGCCACCGGACGGTAGGCGCCCACGATGATCACCGCCTCGGGTTCGCCCTGCATGAGGTCTATCAGCCCGGTCTTCACCGAGGTGGTGTTCCGGGGGTACAGACCGACGGCCACCGGTTCCATGCTGCGGCGGGTGAGGGCGGCCAGGGCCCCCTGGTAGCCGGTGCGTCCGAAGGAATCGTCCTGGTACATGATGGCGATGCGGTCTATACCCAGGTCGGTGGTCAGGCGGGCCACCATCTCCTCGGTCTCCTGGGCGTAGGAGGCCCTCAGGTTTACGATGTTGGTCCAGTCGTCGTCGCGGAGGAAGGCGGCGCCGGTGAACGGGGCCACGAAGGGGGTCTCCCCCTCGGCCGCCACGGGGGTGGCGGACCGGGAGGTGGGCGTCCCCACCTCTCCTATCAGGGCGAAGACCCTTTCGTCGTCGATAAGTTGCTGGGTGTTGGCGATGGCGGCTTCGGGTTCATATGCGTCGTCCAGCGAGACCAGATCGAGGCGCCGGCCGTGCACCCCTCCGGCCTGATTCGCTTCGTGGAAGGCGGCTTCGATGCCGAGCCGCATCCCGATTCCGAGTTCCTGGGCCGGGCCGCTGAAGGCAGCCGACTGACCGAAGAGGACCCGATCGTCGGTAACTCCCGGCGTTATCACCGGTCTGGGGACGGTGGAGGCGACGGCATTGTCCGGGGTGTTTTCGGCGCCGGCAGCGGTATTGGAGGTGCCGCCGTTGCCCGCGCCGCCGCCGGAGCCGCAACCGGCGATGACCGAGCCCGCGACCGCGAGGCCGAGGACGAACAGCAACGAACCTATACGGCGGCGAAACTTTATTGGTCTCTCCCTATCTTCATGGTCAGGTGGTTTCTTTCTGCTTCTCTTCTGTAGCTGACATCATCCACCATCGTCTTTATCAGATAGATACCCAACCCTCCTATAGGCCGGCTCTCGAGGGGCGCATCGAGATCGGGCAAGGGGGCGTCGGTCAATGGGTTGAAGGGAGGGCCGTCATCGGTAAGCTCTACGGTAACCACCTTCGGCTGTGAGGAGATCATTATCTCGTATTCCTCCAACCCGCTTGCCCTTCCATGAGTAAGAGCATTGACCTCTAGCTCCTCGAGGACCAAGTTGACCATGTAGACGAGCTTCGGAGGCCAGCCTTCCTTTTCCCCCAGATCGACTACTTCAGCGTAGACATGCTCCAGCAAGGTGGCGACGGAGTCACCGCCGCCGACTTCGATCTTCAAGGATAGGGATGACTTCAACTTCCGGCCTCGCTGCGAAAGAGCGTCAAGCAAGTGATGTCGTCTGATTGTATGGTATCGCCCGCAAAAGCATGTACGGCATTAAAAACGGCCTGGTTGGCTTCTTGTGAGCTCATAGGTGGTGCTTCCTTGAATACTTCCTGAAAGCGTTCCATCCCGAACTCTTCCTGGTCGGCGTTCATCGCCTCGGTCACCCCATCTGTATAAAGGATCAAAGTATCGCCCGGCGCGAGGTTTACCGTGCTCTGAGGGAAGGTCATATCCGGGGCTATACCGAGCGCGATCCCGCCTATATAGGGCAGCAATGTCGAGCTTCCATCACTGTGCACGATCAGAGGAGGATTATGTCCGCCATTGGAATAAGTCAAAACTCCATCCTCCGGAGAGTAGACCGCATATATGACAGTGACGAACAAAGCAGCGTCGTTGTCTTCATAGAGGAGATCGTTTACATCATCGAGAACCTTATTGGGTTGTTCAAGTCCAATAGCTGTTCCTTTCAACAGAGTACGGCTGGACATCATGAAAAGAGCTGCTGGCACTCCTTTATCAGAAACATCTGCTATTGCAATGCCGACTCTTCCATCTTCCAATCGAAAGAAATCATAGAAATCGCCGCCCACATCACGCGCCGGTTCCATGTTGGCCCATATATTGTAGTTTGTATCCTTTGGAAAGCGGGTAGGCAATATGGATTGTTGCATTTTATTGGCAACGGTGAGTTCATTTTGAATAGATATCAACTTGTCACGGGATGCCAGAGCTTCACGCCACTCTATCAGGTGCTTCAGGGTACGTTCTATGGTGTGTTTCAGGTCCTGGAAGTCTAGAGGTTTGGTTACGAAATCGAAGGCACCTCTATTCATGGCAGTGCGGATATTTTCCATATCACCGTATGCCGAGATGATGACCGAACGGATATTCGGGTCGACCTTGGGTATTTGTTCCAGGAGGGTCAAGCCGTCCATCTGCGGCATGTTGATATCGGAGAGGACCATATCGATGTCTTCCTCTAGATTGAGCCTCTCAAGAGCTTCTATACCGTTTTGGGCAAAGACGAATTCATAGCGTCCAGACCTTATGGCGCGTCGCATGCGTTGCAGGATAAGAGGCTCTACATCTGGCTCGTCATCGACAACCAGTATCTTGTATCTGTCCTGTTTATCAGACATCTTCTAACCGTACCTGTTCATGAAGAGGCGACTTGCTCGTCTCAAGCGGATCGTGAGCCATTCTCAGGTGCATGGTTGCCGCTAGTTCTGCAGAGCAGATACGGCTGCGCCAGGATCATCGTGTACTGCGATTATCTGGTCGAATCCGCTGATCATGAAGATCTCACGGACCAGAGTCGACAGAGAGCATATGGCAAACTTCTTGCTCTTCTGCTGGAGATCCTTGGCGATCAGTAGTATAACCCTGAGGCCGGCGCTGCTGATGTAGTTCAGTTGCTCGAAATCAAGGATCACAGCGCTGTCCTCTGTGGTGATTTCTGCTTCCACCGAATTTTGGAAGTTGGAGGCGTTGGAGCCGTCTATGCGGCCCTCGGTCTTTATGACCAGCGCCCCGCCATCTCGTTCCGTGCTGATGTTCACTTGCCAGTCCTTTCCCAGATGCCGTGTGTCAGTGCACTCGCGGGTCATCCGGTAGCCTAACAGGTTGGAGTGTAGTACCTGCCCGTGCGGTGTGTTCCGAGGAAGGCGGAGGTCTACCCGCCTGCGATGAGCCGTTGGTATCATCGGCCGGGCTGTCTCGCCTCGACGGTTGCCGCCGCCGGGGACCGGAGGTGAAGTGGTGAGAGCGAGAGGAAGTATCCGACCGGCGCGGCGGCTGTCCGTCTGCTGGGCCGCCCTGATGTTGCTGTTGTTGTCGGCCTGCGCCGAGGAGTACACCCCCGGGCCGCTGGGTGCGGTCGAGGTAGGACCGGGCGAGATGATCCAGATACGGTCCTTCCTCTCTCCCGAAGAGGGAGGATCCGGTGTTACCAACGAGCGGACCGTGCGGCTCGCCTTGGAACACTACGGGCCGGTGCGCGGTTTCGAGGTGAGCCTCGGCGCCGGCAACGTCGACGACGACTGCTCCCCCGAAGGCGGACGGGCGGCCGCCCAGACCATCCTCGAAGACGCATCGGTGATAGGAGTGATCGGCACGACCTGTTCGGCGGCTGCCGTCGAGGCGGCGCCCCTGCTGACCGGAGCGGGGCTGGCGATGATCTCACCGACCAACACCTCCCCGGTGCTCACCTCCGACTTGGGCGGCAACCCTGGTGAGTACAACAACGAGGGATATTATAGAACTTCGGACAACGATCTCTACCAGGGGGCTTCGGTGGCGCGGTTTCTATACGAGGAGAGGGGAGTGACAAGGGCGGCGGCGGTCCACAACGGTGACGTCTACACCGAGAGCCTCGCCCGGGCATTCGCCGACTCCTTCACGGATCTGGGCGGGACGGTCACGTGGTTGGGCGCCGTGGACGAAGACCAGGGAGACATGCTGCCTACCCTGACCGAGATGGCCGCCGGTTCGCCCCAGGCGCTGTACTTCCCGGTGTCCCGGACGGTCGGCGCCGGCGTCGTGAGGGGCCGACCGGATGCGGCGGGTCTCGAGGATATGCTCCTGATCACCGCCGACGCCCTGTTCGAGGACATCTTCTTGGAGATGGAAGAGACGGAGGGGGTGTTCTTCTCGGGTCCGGACAACCGCTTCCGCAACAACGAGAACGAGGGCACCGGCATGCATGCCGCCGACGTAGCCGCCGAGTACCGGGAGAGGTACGGGCACTCTCCCGAGACCCCCTTCTGGGCCCACACCTACGACGCCGCGGTGTTGCTACTCGAAGCGATCGGCGCTGCTTCCCACATGGAAGACGGCAAGCTGGTGGTGGACAGGTCGGGGGTGCGCGAGTACCTGGACGCAGTGTCCGGGTACGAGGGGATCATAGGATCGATCACCTGCGACGAGTTCGGCGACTGCGGCGTGGCGAGGATGGTTATCGTCGAGCATTTCGACTCCCGCGACCTAGACGCTTCCAAGGCCAACGTCGTCTACGAGTACAGCCCGTGAGCCGCAGGCGGCTGCTCGCCGGCGGATGAGAGCGTCCGGTTTCGAGGAGAGGTGAAGAATCAGGGCTAGCCTTACCCGCGCCCGGCGCCCTGTCATTCGGAAAGGACCATCCAATGTTCGAAATCTTGCTGTTCTTACACATTCTCGGAGTGGCGGCCTGGTTCGGCGCCAACCTGGTGCGGGCCTTCGCCGGCGGTGTCCTGTCCAAGGCGGACGACGGCACCGCCGCCTCCTGGCATCGGGTGACCGTCTCCATCGGGCGGGTGATCCACACCCCGGCCGCCGTCGTGGTGTTCATCACCGGGTTCGGTCTGGTCGGCGTGTCGGGCGGCGCTATCCCGATGACGGCCCCCTTCGTGGTGGTGGGCATCATCGTGGTCGTGGTGGGCGCGGTGCTCGGAATGGCCGTGTTGGGTCCCAACGGGAGGCGGATCGCGACCGCCTACGAGCAGGGGGACCGCAAGCTCGCCGAGACGGTTTCTCGCCGCTCCGGTGCGGTCGGATGGATCGACACGGCGCTGCTGGCCTTCGCCACCCTTGTCATGGTGCTCAGCTGGGGGTTATAACCGCCTAGGAATCGGGTACGAATCCATCCGTCCTGCTACTACTGATATCGGATAGTGTCGGATTGTTTCTCCGCCACCCTTTCCCGGACCAAGTGGTGGAATGGCTATTCCATCGGGCTGGCGTGGTGGTCTATACCGCTTTCCTATCAGTACGGTGAGCGGTTTTAGATCGACATCGGCGTGCTCGAATCGAGGCGAATTGGTTCGACTTGGCCGGGCGTGGTCCGGGATCGGGCTATTCGGGGAGGCTGTGGAGGGCCTCCAGAGCGATCCTCACCATGCCGTCGAAGGTGCCCTCGCGTTCTTCCGAGGAGGACACCTCGCCGGTGACCAGGTGATCGGACACCGTTGCGATGGCCAGCGCCGCGGCCCTCTCCTCGGCGGCGATGGTATACAGCCCGGCGGCCTCCATCTCCACCGCCAGGATTCCCATCCGCTGCCAGATCTCGAGGGTGTTCTCGTAGCCGCTGTAGAAGAGGTCGGAGGAGTGGAGGTTGCCCATGTGGGTTTTGATTCCCAGTCGGTCCGCCGCGTCGGCCGCCGCCCGGAGCAGCCCGAAGTCGGCGGTGGGGGCGTAATCCCAGCCGTTGTACCGCCTGCGGTTGGTGGTCGAGTCGGTGCAGGCGCCGATTGCCAGTATCGCCTCCCGCATCTTCACATCGGGGGAGATCCCGCCGCAGGTCCCCACCCGGACGAGCCGCTTCACCCCGTAGAAGCGGATCAGCTCGGTGATGTAGATCGCCGCCGACGGTATCCCCATGCCTGTGCCCATCGCCGAGACGGGAGTTCCCCGATACGAGCCTGTGAACCCCAGCATGTTGCGGACCGAGGTCACCTCCACGGCGTCTTCCAGAAAGTTCTCGGCTATGTAGCGGGCGCGCAGTGGGTCGCCCGGCAGCAGGATCGATTCGGCGAACGCCCCTTCGGGGGCCGAAATGTGGGGGGTGGCCACGTTGTCTCCTCTCCCTCGGTCGGCTCGGTTCATAGCTCCCGGGGAGAAGCTCGCCGACCGGATATTTTCAGTCGTCGACCGAGAGCCCGCCCGGGAATTGCTCGACGCTCTCCTAGACCCTGTTCCACGATGTGGTACGGTTTCCAGGTGGATTGCGAAGCTTAGAGGAACCGATGAGCAGGGTGCAGTCGATCGAACGGGCCTTCCTGTTGCTCGACGCCATCTCGGAGTCCGGGCTGGGGATCACCGGCCTCGCCGAACGGGTCGGCATACCCAAGAGCACCGTGGCGCGGATCGTCAACACCCTGGTGGAGGTGGGGGCGGTGGAGAAGGTCATGCCGGAGGGCGCCCTCCGGATCGGCCCGAAGGTGTACGGCCTGTCCGCCGGACGGAGCCGGGTGGGCTATCTCCTGTCGAGGTCCCGCCCGCACCTCAAGATGTTGGCCAGGGATCTTGGCGAGGACGCGGGGCTCTCGGTGCAGGACGGCAACAAGGTCCACTACATCGCCCAAGAAGACGCCGGCAACAACATCGTGGTCCGCGACTGGACGGGGACCTTGCTCCCCATGTATGTGGTTTCCTCCGGATTGGTCATGCTGGCTCACTGGCCGCCGGACCAGCTGGACCCTTACCTAGCGGAGGCCCTGGATCCCTACACCCGGCGCACCATCACCGATCCGGTGCTGATACGGAAACGCCTGGTACGCATACGCGATGAAGGGTCCGTCTGGGTGGCCGAAGAGTTCGCCGAGGGCATCAACTCGGTCGCCGCCCCGGTCTACGACGACCGTCGGCGCGTGTTGGGGGCCATACACGTGCACGGACCCTCGTACCGCTTTCCGGGCGACTCCCATCCCGATTCCATCGCCGCGATGGTGACCGAGGCGGCGGCGCGGGTCTCGGCGGGCGCCGACTAGGGAGACTTGCGCTTCCGGACGGAGATCACCCGGCGCACCATCGGCTCGAAGAACTCCAGAGGCAACGGCTCGTAGTCGGGGTCGAAGCAGTTCTGGTCGTATTTCTCACAGAACTCGACCGTGTCCCCGTACCAGGGGTGGTCCTTGTAGATGTCCCGGGCGTTGCGGTCCTCGCCGTAGTGGTGGAAGTAGTAGTACCCCTGGAACAGGCCGTGATGCCGGATGATCCAGTAGTTCTTCTCAGAGACGTAAGGGCGCAGGATGTCCGCCGCCGCCTGGCTGTGGTTGTAGGGGGATATGAGGTCGCCGATGTCGTGGAGCAGGCAGCACACCACATATTCATCGCCCCGTCCGTCCCGGTGGGCCCGGCTGGCCGACTGGAGGGCGTGCTCGAAGCGGCTGATCTGATAACCCGTTTCACCCTCGTTCCACTGCACCCAGCGGAGCAGCCGGTCGGCGTAGTCGGCGTGGAGGTCCTCTTCGAGCCGCGCCAAGAGGTCGTAGTCCTCCTTGGTGCCGTCCTCCATCTTGGTGAACGAAACCCGTTCCATGCGCCGCGCCCTTCTGTTCCGCTCGGCGGCGGTCCGATCGATGATGATACCTGCTCCCGCGTCTAGCGGTATGATCACCCCATACAGCCGGTGCTCATCTGGGAGTTGGAAACATGCTGAGAAACATCGAACGGGAACGTCTCGAAATCGAGCAGACGATCGGCGATATGACGTTGGTCGACTTGATGGACCGCAACGCCGAGCGGTACGGCAGCCTGCCGGCTCTCCGGTGGGAAGCCGAGGACGGGCTCCGCACCCTGAGCTGGGCCGCCTACCGTCAACAGGTGCGGGAGGCGGCGGCCGGCCTGCGGGCCCTGGGCGTCGAAGGGGGTTCGTTCGTGGCCTTGCAGGCCGCCAACCGGCCCGAACATGTGACCGCCGACCTGGGTGTGGTCTACGCCGGGGCCACTCCGGTCTCCATCTACAACACCTTGGCCCCCTCGCAGATCCGCTACATAGCCGGTCACTGCTCGGCGGCGGCGGCGGTGGTCGAGGACGCGAGCTACCTCGACCGATGGAACGAGATAAGGGACGGCCTGCCCGACCTCCGCCATATAGTGGTGATGGACCTGCCGGAGGACCGCCGCGCCGAAGGGGTGCTGTCATGGGATGATCTGCTGGCCAAGGGCCGGGCGGCGCTGGAGGAAACCCCCGATCTGGTCGACCGGTCCTCGTCCGGGGTGTCCCAGGCCGATCTCGCCACCCTCATATACACGTCCGGCACCACGGGCACCCCCAAGGCGGTGATGGTCAGCCACCGGAACATCCTGTGGACCCTCGAGTGCCTCTCCCGCACCTTCCTGAACATCCCCGATCATGTGCGCCTGGTCTCCTACCTGCCGCTCGCCCATATCGGAGAGCGGGTCGTCAGCCACTACGCGCCGCTGTGGTGGGCCGGTTCGGCCCGCTACGTCCCGGAACTGCCCCAGGTGGCCGGGGCGGTCCAGGAGACCCGCCCGGAAGTTTTCTTCGCGGTTCCGCGGGTGTGGGAGAAGTTCCACGCCGGATTGATGGCCCGCCTGGAGTCGACGCCCAACCCCCGCAAACGGGCCTTGGCCCTCAAGGCGGTCGGCCTAGCTTCGGCCGCCCAGAAGGTCGAGCAGGCGGGCGGCCGGCCCGGGTTGGGAGACCGGATCAAGCTGGCGCTCTTCGACCGCCTGGTCTTCTCGAAGATACGCCACGGCCTGGGGCTGGACCGGCTGGTGCTGGCCATCTCGGCGGCCGCCCCCATCTCGCCCGACCTGCTGATCTTCTTCCGCGGCATCGGCATCCCGGTCTACGAGCTCTATGGAATGACCGAGTCCACCGGCCCCGGCACCACCAACCGGCCGGGCAGCGACCGCATCGGCAGCGTCGGCCCCGCCATGCCCGGGGTCGAGATCGCCGCCGAGGAAGACGGCGAGGTGCTCATCCGCGGCGGGCTGGTCACCGCCGGGTACTACAAGGATCCGGAGGGAACCGCCCAGACCTTCGGCGAGGACGGATGGCTCCACACCGGTGATCTGGGGCGCCTCGACGAGGAGGGGTTCCTGACCATCATCGGCCGCAAGAAGGAGATCATCATCACCGCCGCCGGAAAGAACGTGGCCCCGGCCCGGCTCGAGAACCTGATCAACGAGCACGCCCTCATATCCCAGGCCTGCATGGTGGGCGACGGGCGCCGGTACCTGACCCTGCTGGTGGCCCTCGACCCCGACACCGCCCCCGGATGGGCCGAGAGCAACGGGGTGGAGTACGAGAGCTTCGAGGCCTTCAGCCGCACCCCCCGGGTGGCGGAGGAGGTGGAGCGGATCGTGGAGTCGGCCAACCGGGAGGTGGCCCGGGTCGAGCAGGCCCGCAAGTGGTTCGTCGCTTCCGAGCCATGGACGGCCGAGACCGGGGAGCTGACCCCTTCCCTCAAGCTGAAGCGCCGGGTGGTGCTGGAGAGGTACTCGGTCCATATCGAGGAGATGTACGGCGACTGAGCCGCCCGCATCAGGCAGGTGGATGTGGCCGCCCCCAAGATAGTTGTCACCCGCCGGCCCCCCGGCGCCGCCGAGGAGATGCTCCGGGCGGCGGCGGACGTGTGGACGTGGCCGGAGAACCGCGCCATGCCGAGGGATGAGCTGCTGGCCAGGGCGGGCGGGGCGGATGGCCTCTACTGCATGCTCACCGACAGGATCGACGCCGGGCTGCTGGACGCCGCCCCCCGGCTGGGCGCCGTCAGCCAGATGGCGGTGGGGGTGGACAACATCGATGTCGCGGCGTGCACGGCGAGGGGGATCCCCGTCGGCCACACCCCCGATGTGCTCACCGAGACCACCGCCGATACCGCTTTCGGCTTGCTGATAGCCGCCGCCCGGCGGTTCAGGGAGGGCATGGAAGATGTGGTGGAGGGCCGCTGGGGGGAGTGGGACCCGATGTACATGGTGGGCCGGGACCTGCACGGTTCGGTGCTGGGAATCGTCGGGCTGGGGAGGATCGGCCGGGCGGTGGCCCGCCGGGCGGCCGGATTCGGGATGCGGGTCCTCTACACCAAACGGTTCCGCGACCCGGCCGCCGAGGAGGAGCTGGGCGTGGAGTACCGCTCCTTCGAGGGGCTCCTGGCGGAGTCCGACCATGTGGCGGTGCTCACCAGCCTCCATGCCGGAACCCGTCATCTGGTGGACCGGGCGGCGCTGGCCGCCATGAAACCCTCCGCCACCCTGGTGAACGCCTCCCGCGGCCCTGTGGTGGACACCGATGCCTTGGCGGAGGCGTTGTCCGAAGGGGTGATAGCCGCGGCCGGGCTGGACGTGACCGACCCCGAACCGCTCCCGCCGGACCATCCCTTGGCGTCCCTGCCCAACTGTTTCATCGTCCCCCACATCGGCAGCGCCACCGTACGGACCCGCATCCTGATGGCCGAGCGTGCGGCGGTCAACCTGCGGGCGGCCTTGGAGGGAAACCGGATGCCCTACTGCATCAACCCCGAGGTATACCCGGCCTGACACCCCGTGGAGATGCCCTTCCCAGGAGGGTTGACAGGCACCGACTGTTCCGAATAATCCCTGGTAAAAGGGCTGCACAGGCCCTCTTTCTCGTTGCCTCGTCCGCCGACCCTCCAGCCCGGCGCCGCCGTTGAGATTCCGATATCTCGTCTATCTGCCATACTCAAGTTGACCTTCCATTTTTAGATAGATAGTATACTGTTTGATTATGAGTCAGAATCCATGGCACAGGTTCGGGTGGCGGCCGGCTCTCGCGGCGGTGCTCGTTGGGTGGTTCTTGCCGATCGTGTCTCTCCAGGCGGCTGCCATTCTTGCTTTGTTCTCGCTGTGGGTGTGGAGATCGAAGGAGAGGCGTCAAGCCGGCTTGTTGCTGGGGGTTGCTGTGAGTTTGGCGGTATCGGCCGGTCTCCATCTGTTGCTGGCTGTACCCGTATACGTTGAGATGACATGACTTCTCGAAGGTTCGGGGTGTGGACGGCGTCGAGCAGCTGACCCGGTTTTGTCCGGTGGGCGGGGCACGGCAGGTTCTGGTGGCGGCCTTCCTTCTGGTAACGGCTTGTGGTTCGGGGATCCGAGATGGATCCCCGAACCGCACGACCGGCGGAATCATTCCGTCGACTTCTGAGGCGGTGGTGGTATCTTCGACTTACGAGGTGTTGGTGGCCGAGACCATGAGTCTGGAGGAGGGGCTGAGGATGCTGGAGGAGGATGACGCCGCGATCATCCACAATCGGGTTGCCGGCGAGCCGAGAGCCGACCTACCTGATCATGCCATTGCATGGGCTGCCTTCGATCTAGACAGATTCGGTGATTCTCCGCAACGGACATCCAAGTTCCTGGTCGCCAATTACTGGCCGAGAAGGTTGCGTGTGAACGTTATTTGCCTGGTGGGAGGGCGTCAGGTGCCCTGCTCGGATGACGCAACAGTATGGCGGGTCGAACTCGATGAGCCTGGCATGGCCATCCTTGATATTCCCGAAGCCGAAGTTGAGGGTCGGCGGGATGTGTTGTTGGTTGAGGAAAGCGACGAACGCATAGAGCGGTTTTATCCGACATCCCGAGTGCGCGGTATCGACGGCTACGACACTCCCTTCTCGATCCTGGGGGACCCGTTGCCCGAGATTGTCAACCCACTGGGGGGATGCGACTGGGCTCTGCTGATGGACAACCTCGAACCGAGGGATACCTTCAAACCGATGAGGGCCGTCGGGGCGGCGCCGGTTCATCTGGTGATAAGCATCTGTCCTGAACATTCCGCCTACGAGATGTTCCCGCTCTTCATCATCGATGAGACCACCGTGGTCCATATCGAGGGCTTGGCTCCATTCATGGCCCGGCCCGGTGCCGCCTACGCATGGAAGCTACCGCACGAGATCTTGGCGTCCGGCACCAAGATCAGAGCGGCGGTGGTGCGCCGGGCTACGGGATGGGGTCATTGGGTAACTCACCCGCTTGTCATTAGTAAGGTAGATCGATGAGTCAGAATCAGAATCGATGGTGCGAGTTCGGGTGGCGGCCGGCTCTCGTGGCGGTGCTCGTTGGGTGGTTCTTGCCGATTGTGTCTCTTCAGGCGGCGGCCATCCTTGCTTTGTTTTCGTTGTGGGTGTGGAGATCGAAGGAGAGGCGTCAAGCCGGTCTGTTGTTGGGGGTTGCTGTGAGTTTGGCGGTATCGGCCGGTCTCCATCTGTTGCTGGTTGTACCCGTATACGTTGAGATGACATGACTTCTCGAAGGTTCGGGGTGTGGACGGCGTCGAGTCGTTGACTCGGCTTCGGTCGGCCGGTGTGGTGTCTCTGGCGGTGGTCACAGCGTTTCTGATAGGAGCTTGCGGTTCGGGGATCCGAGATGGGTCTCCGAGCCGAGCCGCGGTCGGCGGAAGTTTGTCATCGACGTCGGGAGTGTTGCCGTTGCCGGCCAGGTCGGCGGTGGTTGTGCCGCCGGAGCCCTTGGGGGCGGTTGTGGTTCCGCCGTTCTATGAATCTACGGTTGCGGTAGTCGTGAATTTGCAGGACGGCATCGGTATGCTCGACCCGGGCGACGCGAAGATTTTTGACTATAGGTCTGATATTCCTGATGATCTGCCGGCGGTCGCTTACCAGCACGTTGTTTTTGGCAGGGGTGAGCACGCCGACCTGCCGCGGCGGCCTGCGGAGTTGGTGGTGGGGACTCCGTGGCCTAGGGCGATCCGGGCGAATGTTTTGTGTTTGGTGGGCGGGCGTCAGGTGTCTTGTTCGGGCGAGGCAGATGTGTGGCGGGTGGAGATCTACGAACCGGGGTTGGTTTTTCTGGATCTTCCCGAGATGGAGAGCCGCCGGGACGTTATTTTTTTGGAGGAGCGGGACGGCAGGCATGAGGGTGTAATCCCGGTTTCCCACGTGCGGTCTGTCGATACTATTGTCGGTTCTGTCCGTGGGTGGAAGGCTCCGATCGCGGCTTTGGGGGATCCGCCGCCTGTGATTACGAATCCTTTGGGTGGGTGCGATTGGGTGTTGTTCATGGATCATCTGAAGCCGAGGAAGTATTTCACGACGATGCGTGTCAGGCCTCCTGGGCCGGTTTATATGGTGATTTCTGTTTGTCCGGATCATCCGAGGAGCTATGAGATGCTTCCGCTCGTCGTGGTGGATGAGACCACTGTTGCTCTGGTGGACGCGTTCCAGCCTTTCATGGCCGAGCCGGGTGTTACCTATGCGTGGAGGCTTCCGGATGAGCTGCTCGACGCGGGTCGCAAGATCAGGGCGGCGGTGATGCGTCGGGAACGGGCGGGCGGTTTTTGGATGACGCATCCTCTGAACACCACAGCCGCTCCGGGGCTGGACTTGAGGCTGCGCGGAATGCGCGGGACGCGCGGCTAGTAGGTCGGATGACCGGAAACCTTCGGTAAGTTGATTGATAGGCAAGACCGGAACTATCTATTAGGATAGAGCCCTAGAAAGGCGAGGGGGTGGTCGGAGATCGGAGCGCAGGATGGCAGGTTCGTTGGGCTGGAGGAACGAAGACCCGATCGGTTGGAAGCTCAGCAACTGGGAGCAGGTGGTTCCGGATGCCTTTCGTAAGATCGAGGCGGCGGCCCGTCTGGAGCAGCTGGCGGGGATCCTGGGGAAGTTGATGGATCAGGTCGCCGTCGAGGAGGGTTTGATCAACCAGGGTGACTACCAGGTTCTATCGGTGCTGAGGCTTTCCCACCATCGGGGGGAGTCGATGACCGCCACCGAGGTGGCGCGTCACTTGGAGATGACGAATGCGACGATGGTGAACCGGGTGGATCGGCTGGAGAATCTCGGTTACGCCGAACGCACCCCGCACCCGTTCGATCGTCGATCGGCGTACCTCGCCATCACGCAGGAAGGGATAGCCTGCGCGGAACGGGTGGTCTTCCTCCGCACCGAGGAACGGGACCGCCTGCTGGGCGCGCTGACCGATAGAGAACGTAAGAGCCTGACCACCCTGCTGAGGAAGCTCGCCGCAGCTTGGTCATGAACGATCGGGGTCGAGCAGGATCACCAGCAAAACGCCGCTGTTCACCCCTACGGTGATCTCGGCGCCTTGCACCCGGTTGCTGACGCCCAGCGACGACCCCGTTGCCATCACGGCGTCATGCAGTGTCCATTTCGATCCGGCGAGCGTCACCCCGGCGGCGTTTCCTCCTATCGGGATCACGCTGAAGACGGCGCCGTCCGCAGCGGGGATGGTTACCCGGCCGTGGCCGTCGTGCACCGCGTAGGCCGTCTCCCGTTCCAGCACCCAGCGGATCGGCGCCCCCCGCCTGTTCCGGTCTGTGATGACCGCGGCGTTTCCGAGCAGGTGGTCGAGCCGTCCGCCGCCGCCCCCGATCACCACGATCTCGTCCGCCCCCCGGCGGCGGGCCGCGTCGAGGGCCAGCTCCAGATCGGTGGCCGCCTTGTCGGAAGGGTGGGCCTCGATGGTGGTTCCTTCGTCGAAGATGGCGTCGAGCGTTTTCTTGGTGACCGAGTCGAGGTCGCCCACCAGGACATCCACGGTCAGTCCGGCGGCCATCGCAAGGTCGGCGCCCGAGTCTGCCGCCAGCACCAGGTCGGGCGCCGGCAGGCCCGCCCACCGTTCTGCGGAGACCGGGTCGCCTCCGGTGAATATGTGGGCGATGGTCATGGCCGGGGTCAGGCGGCGGGGGCCGGGGAGAACGCCGCCATCGAGCCCGGGCCTATCAGTATGGGCCTTTCTTCGTCTAGGGGCTGGAAGAACACGTAGTTCGAGTCACGGTCTACCGCCGCGTACACGAAGCCGGAGCTGTCGGGGGCCCAGAGGGTGTGGCTCAGGTCGTACTGGCCCCAGAAGATCAGGTAGTTGCTCAGGAACGTGTCGGTCGGGACGATGCTCTGGTAGTAGGTGATGTCCCCCTCCTCGTACACGCACACCGTCACCGCGGCGGCGCCGATGCCCAGCAGGAGGATCTTGCGGCTGTCGGGGCTCCACTGCCAGGCGAAGACTCCCGGCGCGTCGATCTCCTCCGCGCGTCCGGTGGCCAGTTCCACCACTCGCATGACGGTGGCGGCGCCGCGGTTCCGGGTCGAGTACGCCACCGACTTCCCGTCGGGCGACAAGGAGAAGTTGAAGAAACCGGCGCCCGCACCCACGACCTCGATCTCCCCGGTGTCGAGGTCGTGGATCACCAGCTCGTCTTGCCGAAGCTCCCCTTCCTGATCGGCGGGGCGGACATACAGGATCGACCGGCCTTCGGGCGTCCAGGATGCCGCCTGGAAGCCGACGCCGGCGGGGGCCTCGGCGCCGAGGGGGGAGCTTTCCCCGGTCGCCGGGTCCAGCAGCTCGAGTCCGGTGAGCCCGAGATGGGTGATCATCTCGTTGCCTTCCGGGGACCAGTGGAAGTAGTAGGACGAGGAGGCGTTCATCGGGGTAACGGTTTCGCGGTCGAGGTCGAGGATGGCCAGGGCCACCCGGCCCGGGTCGGGCGACCCGAGCAGTCCCAGAGCCCGGCCGTCCGGCCGCCACTGCATGTAGTAGACGCCGAACGGCGCCTCGAAGGAGCGCACGGGGCCTCCGCCCACCCGTCCGACCGCCACTTCCGCGCCCTCGGCGGAGATACGCGACCAGGCCACGAACCGTCCGTCCGGCGACCACGTGGGTTGGCTTATGAACTCACCTTCGGCCGCGTACAGCTCGATCTGTTCGGTCCGCGGGCCGAAGATGGTGACCGACTCCCCGGAGGGTCCGTTCACCGCCACCTGCATGGTGAGCAGGTCGAGTTCCCGTTCCGGGGCGGCTCGGGTGATGTCGGTGACCGGGAGCCTGGTGGTGACGGGGGGCCTAGTGGTTGTCGGGGTGGTCCCGGGCGATTCGATCAGGGATGGTTCCGTTGCGGATGTCGAGGGTGCGGAGGATGGGGAGGCGGTGTCCGGCGCCGCAGCGGGGAGGGTCGTGGGTGCGGCATCCGGTACGGCGCCCTCGAACACGACCTCGCTGTCGGGGGCCGAGCAGGACGCCGTGAGGAAGACGGCTGCGGCGAGCAGGACGGCGGGGAGCAGGGTGGAGCGCCTGGCATCAGCCGCGCGGGCCTTCATGATTTCGGACTGTAACATACGACCTGTCACAGCAGCCAAGAGGTGGAACATGAGCACTGACACTTTGATGAACCTCAGCGACGAGGCCATCGAACGGATCATCGAGATACGGGATCAGGAACCGGGCGACGACGACTACGGCCTCCTGATAGAGGTCACCGGCCTGCACGGAATGCAGTTCGGCTACTCGCTGTCGTTCGTTCCGGTCGCCGAAGTGGACGCCGTAGATCATGTGGAGCGCCACGGGGATCTGACGGTCGTAATACCGTCCGCCGATACGGGCAACATGACCGGCGCCACCCTCGCCATATCGTCCAACCCCACCAACCCCGGTCTGGCCATCGACAACCCCAACGGTCCGTCGCCCACCATGCCGGCCCCGCCCGCCGGCGATCTGTCCGGCCCGATCGCCGAGCAGGTAACCCAGGTGCTCGACCGGCAGGTGAACCCGGCCATCGCCTCCCACGGCGGTAACGCCCGCCTGGTCAGCGAGGAGAACGGGGTGATCTACCTGGAGATGGGCGGCGGATGCCAGGGATGCGGGATGGCCGCCGCCACCCTCCGGCAGGGCATCGAGCGGATCCTGCGGGATTCGGTCCCCGGTATCACCGAGATAGTGGACGTAACCGACCACATGAGCGGCGAGAACCCCTACTACGCGGCGGCGCACTAGCCCAAATTGTTCATGGACGGGGGTGTTGGCTTGGGCGGCAACAGGTGTTGAGCAGCCTCAAGAACCGGGGTCATCGGCTGCAACGTACGCGCCCAGGCTCAGCACCTCTAACGCCCCCATAACCGGCGCCTGCCCACCCCGGCCCGAAAAATTACATGCGGCAGAACGCGAAACATAGGGGTTGACCTTTCCTCGGAAATGGGAGATGCTGTAGGGGTAGGAAGGAATCCGCCGCGTTGGTCCGGACGGCGGTGGATGAATGTCGGAAGTCTCGTCCGATGTCCGGCCTCCTGCGGGGGTAACGGAACGAGGGGCGGGCAGTAGCCGAAGCCGAATGAGAAACTTCGGATCGGGGTCGGGTCCACGCGCCCGATGCCCCGATCTTGGCGCAGCGCGGTGGTGGCGGGGGAGGGTAGCCCAACGGGCCGGGGGAGCAGGCGGATGTTTTTCGCGACCTTCCGCGCCGTCTTCCCCCTGCGGCGGCAGGTCGGGGGGCGGCGGGCCGAGGATGGGCGAAGGGTGCCCGCGATGCCCGATTACCGGGGAGATGGCAGCCCAACCTGCAGCCGGGGAACGTCTGCGAGATAACGGGGGAGCCGTTATACCCTGGTCATATGAACCTCTTATCGGATGCACTGAGGTTGAACCGGTGGGTATGCACGGTCGCCGCCTTGGGTCTGCTGTTGGCGGCCTGCGGCGGTCAGGCGGAACCGGCGGTGGTGACGGCGCCGCCGACTGCGCCGCCGATTGGATCTTCTACGACCGCGGCGGTTCCCGATCTGGCGGCGCCGTCTGCGCCTGCCGCGGATGAAACCGACCCTGTTTCCACCTCCCCGGATGCGGGCGCCGACGCGGATGCTCCTACGTCCGGTGGTGAGGATGCTCTTACGTCCGGCGACGCGGACACCCTTGCGTCCGGCGATGCGGACGGCGGGGGCGGGTCGGAGCGGGCGGAGGAACCCGGGGGCGGGACGGTTCCGGCGCCGGACCCGGCCGGTGCGCCTGCGCCTCTGCGCTCCCTCGTATACCAGGAGGTGGCCGAGGTGGACTTACCCATCGATCTGGCACCCCTCCCCGGCGCCGATCTGCTGGTGATCGCCTCGAAAGAGGGGCGGCTGTGGCTGTACGGCGAGGGCGGTCTGCACGCCGAGCCCTTCCTGGACATCCGGGACCGGGTTCGGAATCGGGGCGAGCAAGGTCTGCTGGGTATGGCCTTCTCGCCCGATTACCCGGATTCGGGCCGCCTGTTCCTTCACTACACCGCCCTCGACGGGGACACGGTGCTGGCCGAATACACGGCTGAAGGCGGGTCGGTCGACCCGGCCGCCGAGGCCGTGCTGTGGCGGGTGGGCCAGCCCGCCGGCAACCACAACGGGGGGACAATCGCCTTCGGCCCAGACGGTTACCTGTACATGGGGCTGGGCGACGGAGGGGGGGCAAACGACCGTTTCGGGCACGGCCAGAACGACCGGACCCCGCTCGGTGCCCTGCTCCGCTTCGATGTCTCGGTACCCGGCGCCCTGTCGCCCGCGCCCGGCAACCCCTTCCCGGCCCCAGAGGTGTGGGCGGTCGGCCTCCGCAACCCCTGGCGCTTCACGATCGACCGTCCATCCGGTCTGGTGGTGATCGCCGATGTAGGCCAGGACGCCTTCGAGGAGATCTCGATCGCCCCCGTCGGCGCGGCGGGCCTCAACTACGGCTGGCCCATCACCGAGGGCCTCCACTGCTTCAGACCGAGGACGGGGTGCGATGCCGAGGGTCTGACCCTGCCGGTGCTGGAAGTGGAGCACGGGGACGCCGACACCTGCTCGATCACCGGCGGGGTGGTCTACCGGGGGGTGGAGATACCGGAGCTGTACGGGCACTACCTCTTCTCGGACTATTGCGGGGGATACCTGAGGAGCTTCCCCATCGACGGCTTCGCTGACGACATCCGCCGCGGTTCCTTCTCGGTCGAGCAGCCCCTCGATTGGACCGACCAGGTGGGTGCGCCGGGCCGAGTGGTGTCGTTCGGTGTGGACGACTACGGAGAGGTGTACGTGCTGACGCATGAGGGAACCGTGCTGCGCTTGGCCGCCGAACGCGGCTGAGCCGCACCGAGGCGTCCGATTCCCCGCCTCGACCCACAACTCCCGCCCCGTTCCCGAATCTGTCGCACCCCCCAAGTACCATGGGACGTCTATGACCGATACCCAATCCGATCCCTTCCACCGGCTCTATGTGGAGAGCTGGGCGCCCGAATACGGCGCTTCCATGGAGGTCGACGACGGCTCGGCCGCAGCCGCCTCGGTCGATCCCGCCGTGGAGACGTCCGACTGGAGGCCCATCGAGGGCGCCCGCACGGACGCGCCCCGCGAGATGGTGTTCGTAGACGGGGTGCGGCGCATCGAGGCCCGGTTGACCCTGGACGACCCCCTCGAAGGTCCGGTCCCGGGCATCATGGGTGCGTACGGAGTGGGGGCCGTGATATGGAAGCGGGCAGCCCGCCGATCCGACTTCACCGGGTTGACGGTGGAGCGCCTGGTGGTCATGGCCAAGGGGCTGGCGGTGGATGTCCACCGTATCGGCGCCCTTCCCGTAACCGCCGAATCGGTGCCGGGTGACGACGCATCCGCTCTGGTCTCCCATCTTCAGCAACGGATGAGGGCAGCCGAGGGCGCCTTGGCCTCCGCCCTGGCCGGCCCCGGACGCCTGGTCATAGCCGACGGCCCCTTCCACGAGGTGCGCGCCCAGCCCGTTGTCGGATATGTCAAAACCCACCGGACCAGGTATCTGGACGGCGAGAGCGGCGCCCTGATCGGCCGACTCCGGGCGGGCAGCCGCACGCCGCTCTTCCTGATAGACAGCGAGCGCTATCCCCGTTACGCCTGGTATCTGCGGCTGGCCGACCTGCCCGGCCATTCCTGGACCGGGGTGGTGAGATGCGAGGTGTCCGCCGCCCTCGGCGTCGAGGCCGCCGTCCAGATGGCGGATTGGACGGCCGGGCTGTTGCCGGGGCTTTCCTCGGCGCCGCATATCGACCGCCGGGCGCCCCAGAACCTGGTGCCGATCGCCGCCCTCGAACGGGAGCTGCGCAAATGCATGGGAGACCAGGGCCTGGCCGCCCGCGCCCTGCGGAGCGCGGTGCGTAACCGCAGGCTGGCCGGAATCGGAGGAGGAGGGTAAGGCATGTCCGAACCGATGGAACGGCGAGGGATCCCTGTAGGAAGGGTGATCGCATCCCAGCACGCCAACACCCAGGAGTTCCGGGTGGTGCTCAACGACGACAGCTACCTCCAGCTCGACGACCTGGTGATGCTGGAGACCGAAGTGCCGGGCGCCGGGACGGTCCGCACCTATGGAGTGGTCACCGAATCCGAGGGCATCTACGAGGGGGCGCAATACGAATCCGACACCTTCCGCATCACCGAGGAAGGCATCCTGCCCGCCGCCAAGATAAGGTCGGCCAGGGTGTCTGTGACCAGGGTCGACCCCGAGCTCTGGGTGGCGCCCGACCCCGGCGTCGAGGTCTACCGGGCCGCCGGGGAACAGCGCGACAAGGCCCTCTACAAGGACGAGATGGGACGGCCCCTCCCGGTGGGGGTAGGCCGTGACCAGGAACCGGTCTACGCCGACTTGGACTTCTTCGACGGGCGCAAGGGCGGCCACATGTCCATCTCCGGCATATCGGGGGTGGCCACCAAGACCTCCTACGCCCTCTTCTTCCTCCGCATGCTCACCGCCCATCCCGAGATCCTGGGGGAGGGCGCCGCCAACCTCCGGGTGCTGGTTTTCAACGTGAAAGGCGAGGACCTGCTGTGGCTCGACAAGCCCAACCGGTATCTCGACCAGGAAGCGGTCGATGTGTGGCATAGGCTGGGCGTGGAACCGGCGCCGTTCAAGTCGGTCCGTTTCTGGGCCCCTCCCCGCCGCCGTTCGGGTGACGTGATCCTTCCCGATACGGGGGGCCGCCTCGAGGGGGTGGACGCCTTCGCCTGGACCCCGCGGGAGTTCATCGACGAGGGCCTGCTCGCATTCCTGTTCACGGACGCCTCCGACCACCGCAACCAGATCGGCTTCGTCGAGGAACGGGTGCGGGCCCAGCTGCGCAGATGGGCGGTGGACGTCGCGGGCGAGCCGGGGGCCGTGGTGCTGAGGGCGCCGCCGCCCGGCGGGCACAAGGGGGCTCCGCAAGCGGTCCCGGAACGGGGGGAGCCGGTGATCCGCAGCCTTTCCGACCTGGTGGAGGCCCTGGACGAATACCTCGACCCACCCGACGGGTCGGAACCCGACCTGGCCTGGTCGGGCCGCACCCAGACGGGAACCATCGCCGCCTTCATGCGCCGCCTCCACGCCGCCTCTCACCGGCTCGGCCATCTAATACAGGCGGGGGAGAGCCGCCGGGTCGACCGGACCGCCGCGCAGGTCACGGTGGTCTCCATCCAATCGCTGCACGACCTGGGCCAGCGGTTCGTGGTGGGGGCGCTCCTGGAGGAGACCTTCCGGGAGAAGGAACAGACCGGACGGCGCCTCCCCCTGTCGGTGATCGTGCTCGACGAGCTCAACAAGTACGCCCCGCGGGAGGGGCGCAGCCCCCTCAAGGAGATGCTGATCGACATCGCCCAGCGGGGGCGTTCGCTCGGCGTGCTCCTGGTCGGCGCCCAGCAGACCGCCTCGCGGGTGGCGCCCGAGGTGCTGGAGAACGCCGCCCTGCGGGTGGCCGGACGGCTCGACGCGGCCGAGGCCGAACGTTCCGAATACGGATGGATGCTCCCGTCGACCAAGGCCCGGGCCCGGCTTCTGAAGCCCGGCACGATGGTTCTGTCCCAGCCTGCCATCCCGGTCCCCTTGGTGCTCACCTTCCCCTTCCCCGCCTGGGCCACCCGCCAGGAGGAGGCAGCGGTGCAGGACGATCCGTTCCAGGGACTCTGAAGTGCGGATCCTCCACACCTCCGACTGGCACATCGGCAAGAAGATCGGACGCTTCGACCGCACCGACGAATACCGCCGTGTCATCGACGAGGTGGCCGGGATCGCCGAGCGGGAGAAGGTCGACCTGGTGGTCCACAGCGGCGACGTGTTCGACCGCCCCTTCCCCCCGATGGCCTCCCTCGCCCTGGGCCTGGAAAGCCTCGTGCGGCTGACCGACGGGGGCAGTAGGCCCGTGGCGGCCATCGCCGGCAACCACGACTCGCCGGAGCTGTTCGACCTGCTGGCCGGGTTCCTGGCCGACCGCAACGTCCATCTGGTCGGGGAGATCAAGGCCCCGGACCAGGGCGGGGTGCTCGACCTGGAGACGCCGGGCGGGCGGGCTGTGGTCTCCTGCTTCCCCTTCCTGCGGGAGGGGCGCACCTTCAACGTGTGGACTCCGCCCGGCGAGCAATACAAGGAGTACGCCGACCGCCTGCGCCGCATCTCCGAGGCCTACGCCCAGGCCGCCATGAAGAAGGCGGGCAACGATGCGGTGACCGTGCTGGCGGCCCATTTCCTGGTTGGCGGCGCCAGGGTGCACGGCCACGGCGGCGCGCCCAGGGGGGAGCGCGCCCTCCACATGGGCGAGGTCTACGCCGCCTCCCCGCAGGCCGTTCCGGTCGGGCCCCAGTACGTGGCGCTCGGCCACATCCACGCCCCCCAGCGGGTGCCGGGGGCCTTGGTACCGGCCGAGTACGCCGGGTCTCTCCTGGAGCTCGACTTCGGCGAGGCGAAGGAGAAGAAACGGGTGGTCGTGATCGATGTCGAGCCCGGCCTCCCCGCCGAGGTCCGATCGATACCCATCAGAGGCGGTCGCCCGCTCCTGCGGCCCGAAGGGACGTGGGAGGAGATCGAAGCCGTGGAAGGCGTCGACGAGGCCTATCTGGATCTCACGGTGCGCACCGAAGGTCCCGACCCGGGTCTGGCCGACCGGGCCAGGGAACGGTTCCCGTATCTGGTCAAGGTGAGGGCCGAGTACCCGCGGGCTGAACAGGAGAGGAGGTCCCGGGAGGGGCGCACCATCGTGGATCTATACGGCGACTACTACCTGCGCACCGAAGGGGTCGAACCGCCCGAAGGCCTGGTGCGGACGCTGCGGGAGCTGATGGAGGAGCAGACCGGTGCGCCCGCTTGAGCTCCGGCTGAGGAACTTCCGCTCCTTCTACGGGGAGGGCCACACCTTCGATTTTCGCGATCGGCGGCTGATCGGGATCGTGGGGCCGATCGGATCCGGCAAGAGCACCCTCCTCGACGCGGTCGCCTTCGCCCTCTACGGGCGCACCCCCCGCATCGGCCTGGCCACCAAGTCGCTCATCCACCAGCGGGCCGGCAACGGCGCGGTGTCCCTGCGGTTCGATGTGGAAGGGGAGGTGTGGGAGGCGGTCCGCAACCTGCGGCGCAAAGGGGCCAGCCAGCACGCTCTGTACCGGTTGCCGGACGATGTTTCCGACTTTGATCCGGCCAAGGATGCGGTCGAGAAGATACTGCTCGAACGGGATGTCAACGCCCGGATCGAAGATCTGCTCGGCCTCGACTACCAGGGGTTCGGCCGGTCGGTCCTGCTGGCCCAGGGCCAATTCGCCGATTTCCTGAACGCCAAGCCGGCGGAGCGTGACAAGGTGCTCAAGGGGGTGTTCGGCTACGAGCGCATAGACGAGGTGCGGGAGCTTGCCAAGCGGAAGGCCGGACGGGCCCGGCACGAGATCGAAAAACTGGACATCCGACTCGAAAATGCCCGGAAAGTCCGGGAGAGGCTGGCCGAATTGCGGAAAGATCTGGCTGAGGCGGTTGTCCGCTTCGAGAATCTGGAAGCCGCCCGCCCCGCCATCGAGGAGCTGGCCGGACGCATCAGCGCCGCCGAGGAGAGCCGGAAGAAGGCGCAAACCCGTTTGAAGGAGCTGCGCGGCCAGGCCGGGAAGTTGCCCGACCAGGACGCCGGCAACCGCGATATCGCTTCGGCCGGCCAGGCCAAGGGCCGGCTGGCGGCGGCGGAGAAGCAACTGGAGGAGGCAGAGGACCGGCTGGCAGAGGCCGAGGCGGCGGTTGCTTCCGAGGAGTTCCAGCAGCGGGAGAGCGGTTGGAGGCAGGCTTCCGATCTGGCCGCCCGGCTGGAAGGCCGGATGGAGGCCGCCGACCGGGCTTCGAAGGAGACGGACAGGGCAGCCGAAGCAGTGGACAAAGGCGAACAGGCGGTCGAGGAAGCCGGTTCGGCGGTGGAGGCCGCCCGTTCGGAGCTCGACGCCGCCGAGACGGACGCGCGGCAGGCCGAGTCCGCTCTGCGGTTGGCCGAGGGGCGGCTGCAGGAAGCCCTCCAAGCCGCCGACCTGGCCGCCCGGCTGGAGGATCGCGTGAAGGCGTCAGGCCAAGCGTCAGAGGCGGCGGCCCGGGCGGCCCGCGATGTCGAAGAGAGCGAACGGCTGGTGGAGGTAAACCGTTCGGCGGTGGAGGCTGCCCGTTCGGGGCTCGACGCCGCCGAGACGGACGCGCGGCAGGCCGAGTCCGCTCTGCGGTTGGCCGAGGGGCGGCTGCAGGAAGCCCGCCATGCGGACATGGCCGGCTCGTTGCGCGACCGTCTGGCCGTCGGTGATGCTTGCCCGGTCTGTGAGCAGCCTGTCCACGAAGTTCCGCAAAGGACCGACCGCCACACCGACACCGACACCGCCCGGGTTGCGGTGGAGGGGGCTCGTTCCGGGTATGAGGCGGCGGGTGAGGGGTTGTTGGCGGCGAAGGGTCGGTTGGAGGGGGCTAGGGCGGCTTTTGTGGCTTCTTCTGGTGGGCTTGAGGGGGCTCGGGGTCGGTTGTCCGATGCTCGGTTGTATGAGAGGGAGCAGCAGGGGCGGTTGGATATTCTTCGGGGGGAGATACGGGGTTTGTTGGGGGAGGGCGATCCGGCGGAGCATCTGACGGTAGAGCGGGCCGCCTGCGGCGCCGACACCGCTCGGGTTGCGGTGGAGGGGGCTCGTTCCGGGTATGAGGCGGCGGGTGAGGGGTTGTTGGCGGCGAAGGGTCGGTTGGAGGGGGCTAGGGCGGCTTTTGTGGCTTCTTCTGGTGGGCTTGAGGGGGCTCGGGGTCGGTTGTCCGATGCTCGGTTGTATGAGAGGGAGCAGCAGGGGCGGTTGGATATTCTTCGGGGGGAGATACGGGGTTTGTTGGGGGAGGGCGATCCGGCGGAGCGGCTGGCGGCTGAGCGGGCCGTCCTGGACGTGTCCCACCGCAAGGTGGAGGAGGCGCGCAAGCTTCGGGAAGGGGCGCTCAAGGCGCGCGGACGGGCTGTGGGGGAGGAGCAGAAGGCCCAGCGCAGGCTGTCGGATCTGAGGACCCGGATTGGCGCACTTGCCGCAAGCCTCCAAACCGGTCTGGAGGTTCCCGACGACGATCCCGAAGCGGTCCGGTCGGCGCTGGCCGCCCTGCACACCGAATGGAAGCGGGTGTCGTCCGACTTGGAGCGGGCGATGGGGGAGCACCGGGCCAGGATCGAGACGGACGCCGAGCGCATGGAGGAGCTGCGGGCCGAACACCATGTGGCCGGTTCGATCGAGGAGGCCTTGGCCGCGGTCGGGGCTACCCGGGATCATCTGGAGAAAGGTATCGAGCTGGCAGAGAAGCAGCTGGCGGGGGTGGAAGACCTGAAGGCGGAGCGCCGCCGGCGGAAGGATCAGGAACGCCTGAACGGGAGGTTGGCCTCCGACCTGACCAACGCCAAGTTCATCCGCTTTCTGCTCGACGAGGAGCGGGCGAGGCTGGCCGGGCTGGGTTCCGAACACTTCGAGCGGCTTTCCTCGGGCCGTTACCGCTTCACCGAGGACGGGGAGTTTCATGTGGTGGACCTCAACGCCGCCGAGGCGATCCGCCGGGCCGACAGCCTGTCGGGCGGCGAGACTTTCCTGGCGTCGCTGGGTCTGGCGCTCGGCCTAGCCGAGATGGTAGGCAGGAGGGGAGGCCGCCTCGACGCTTTCTTCCTCGACGAGGGGTTCGGCGCCCTCGACCCCGAGCACCTGGACCTGGCCATGGAAGGCATAGAATCCCTGGTGGCAGACCGGGAACAGCGCCTAGTGGTGGTGGTGTCCCACGTCCCCGAGGTGCGCCGCCGCGTCGAGGACCTGATCGAGCTCGGCAACGAAGCCGCCACCGGCGATTCGAAGGTGATGTCCGGCGGGGCGCGGTAGTCATCCGCAACCTCGAAGATGGGAAGATGGGCTGAACCGGTTGGCTTACTGTTGAAACGGTTCACCGGTTTCGAGGTCGTAGCCGTCCAGATAGTCCTCGATGTTGCGGACGTACCCCCGGATCTGTACCACGTCGGGTTCATCGGAGGGGAACCGGTCGGCGGTGTATGAAGCCACCCGGCATGCTGCCTGCGCCAGATCGAACAACACCGCAGAAGACCTCGAGCCCTTGCCCTGTCCGGTGGTGGACGGCCTCGGTGCGCCACGGTGTGATCGCATCGGCGCCGAGTGGTTCCAACAGAGGAGGGACGGCACTATGGCGGGCGATGCGCCCCTCGAGCGACGTAATCACCCGGGTGGTGCGCATTCTCCACTCCACCCGGTCGGTCACGTTCACATCCACCGGGAACTCCACCACCCTCTTCTCGGTATGAGCCGTCCCGCCCGGCCTTCAACGACTCCGCCACCTGGCGACGACGGGGGGCCGGCGGGCGAGTCTAAGGCCCGTTGCCGGTGCCGCGGTAAAGAATATTGCCAGGAACAAGGGCCTTGGTATTGTCATAGATATGGTGTATAGTGATAGTTACCGAAGCACAAACATCACTGCCGGTTTCTAGAGAGCGCCGTGATCATAATCGGGATCTCACTTCGGTTCATCCCTTTGGACCGAGGCCCGGCCTACGCGCCGGCACCGAGATAACGATCTGAGTGGCGGAGGTGGGGGCTGGGCCCAGAGGGACGGCGGCGGGAGGCGGCCATTTTTCGCGTTCTCGGCGGTTCTCGAATTCAGCTCGCAATGTTTCTCCCAGCGTTTCGTGTAGTCCAAGTCGTCGTAGGCGGCCATCAGGTCGATGTCGCTGCGCTCGTTGGCTTCGTCGCGGGCCACCGAACCGAACAGCACCACCCGGCCCACCCCGGCCTCGGCCAACGCCGCAGCCGCCCGCTCCGCGTCAGCCCGCACCGGTACAGCGGCCGTCATCGTTGCCGTAGATCCTCTCTTTCATCGGCCATGACGGGACGTTGCCCGTCGCCGAAGTTCCAGATAGGTGCATGCTGCCACCCAAAATATCGGGCGGAGGTGTTCGATGCTAACGTCATTCTTGTTTCTATTTACCGGATAAAAGAAACCAACCTGTATAGTTGATTCGGCAGCATAAAACTATATCTTCAATTTGCTTCTCTTCTCTAGTGTATAGGCGTTCCGTCTGTTGAAGAGATCGTCAGATTGGAGTGAGCATACGGGCGTCTACCTTGGTGATGTAGTCCATAGGGTCGAAGGACATCTCGTCGCGGCGGGGGTCGGCGTAGTAGCGTTCGGCGGCTTCCTCGAAGGTTCCCTCCCCGTCGTAGCGGGCGATCCACACGTACTGGTAGGTCTCTTCCACCAGCCAGGGGCCTTCCCTACGGAAGCCGTGGTCCAGGCGTATCGGCAGGAGCTCCTCATCCACCTTGGCGGCGAACTCCTCCAACGTGCCGGGCTTCAGGTCATAGATGCGAAGTTGAGCAGTCATGACCCTCATGATACACGGCTCCCTCGGCTTCGCTGCCTGGGTGTTCAGCCCCCGCCTACCCGTTTGATGTACGGGTCCAGGGTTTTCTCTCTCGCCCAAATCAGATCGATCAGGTCCTCCTCCGGAACCTGGAGCTCCCCGGCGGCGGCGACCTGACGGCGGAACTCGTCCAGCGGGATGCGGCGGTCCTTCTTCTGCTGGTTGTGGTATTGGCACAGCGGGGCCCGATTGGGCAGCCGGTTGGAACCCTCCGCCGACTTCGGGTCTATGTGGTCCAGATGGAAGTTGATGGGCTTGCGAATGACCGTTCCGTCCTGCCGCCGGTTGGCGAAGCCGCAGCACCAGGCCTGGTAGTCGGACAAATCCAGCAGCATGACCAGCATTTCCCGAGCAGGTATATCGGACGCCGGAACCTTGTACCTGCGTTCGCGGGGTTTCATGGCGGCGGCCGGTTCCGGGTCTTGGGTTACCCGCTCGGGGATGTCATCGGGCCGGATCATCCGGATATCGGCGTCGGCGATCAGCGCGGTCTGCCTGCCTTCCTCCATCTCCAACTCGGGGTTCTGGCCGTCCACCGCGTAATGGAACTTGTTGAACTGCCGCCTGACCACGGTCATGGCGCGAGGGTTGATATCGCACGCGATCCACTGCCTGCCCAGCCGCTCCGCGGCCACCGGAACATAGGCACAGCCAGCAAACGGGTCCAACACCACATCGCCGGGATTGGAAGCGGACCAGATAATGCGTTCGGCGAGAGCCACCGGCTTCTGGGTTGGGTAACCGGTACGTTCGCGGTCGGTGCTGCCGATATAGGGAATGTTCCACACGTCTCGCATGTTCACCCAGTTGTAGACTCCGCGTTCGTCTTGGAAGAATTCGGCTTGGCCTCCTCCGTAGTTGACCACGCCGGGTTTACGCGACTTGGACTTCGTATATGACTTCTCTTTTGGTTTAGTATAGGTCCATTTATTGCTTTTAGAATAGAAAAAGATAGTGTCGTGCTTTTTCGAGAAACGGGTACGCGATGCCCCGCCCGTTCTATATGACCAAGCGATTTCGTTACGGAAGTTCTTGTGTCCGAACACCGCGTCCAACACGAGCCGCAGATAGGAGTTGGCGGTTGGGTCACAGTGCAGGAACAGCGAACCGGTTGGTTTCAGCACCCGCCTCATCTCTATCAGACGGATCGCCATGAAGGACAGGAAGGCAGCGTGCCCGTCTGAATGCGAGTACCGGGCGGCGTCGATCACCTTCGCCACCCCTTGGTGCTGAGCCTCGATCTTCTCCAGCCATTCCTCGTGGATATCGTCCTCCCAGGACCAGATATCGGAGAACCGGGCGGTGGCGTCTCCGTTGTCCGGCCAATTGATGTTCGCCTTGTCGGCCGCGGGGCGGTTGCGAATCCCCCAGTCGGCCAGGGTACGTTTCTCCAGAGCCATCTCTTCAGCGTTCAGGGGAGGCTTCAGCGTTCCGGTGAAGGTGTTTTTCTTGGCGAAAGGCGGGTCGGTAACTATCAGATCCACCGTTTCGTTGTCCAAGGCCTTGAGCAGTTCCAAGTTGTCGGCGATCACCATGCGCCGGTTCAGAGGGTGCGGGGAGTCGAACTGGGTGGTCATCTGTTTCTCCTTGTATGTCCCGGAGGCGGCACCCTCAACCCTAAACCGAGGGTGTGACATTCTATGGTCAGGGGAGGATCCCGTGAGCCTCGGCCTTGGTTTCGCGGGTCATCAGGTCGACGAGCGCCCCGCCCACCGTCGCCCCCTCGTACAGGATCCGCCCCACCGCCTCGGAGATAGGCATCTCGACGCCGTACCGGGAGGCTAGGTCGAGCACTGCCCTGGTGGTCTTCACCCCCTCGGCCACCATGTTCGTCTCCGCCAGGATCTCGTCTATGCGGCGCCCCCTGCCGAGCTGGATGCCCACCCGGTTGTTGCGGCTGCGGGGGCTGCCGCAGGTCGCTATCAGATCCCCGACCCCCGCCAGCCCCCCGAACGTCAGCGCCTCCCCTCCCATGGCGATTCCGAGGCGGGTCATCTCGGCCAGGCCCCTCGTTACCAGGGCGGCCATCGAGTTCATCCCGAACCCCAGTCCGGTGGAGGCGCCCGCGGCTATGGCCATGACGTTCTTGGTGGCGCCCGCCACCTCCACTCCGATCACATCCGGGTTG
Organism: uncultured Acidimicrobiia bacterium; assembly: GCA_958295745.1. Taxonomy (GTDB): domain Bacteria; phylum Actinomycetota; class Acidimicrobiia; order Spongiisociales; family Spongiisociaceae; genus CATQHD01. The sequence continues at coordinate 2,637,559 of OY282370.1, forward strand.
GTGTAAACCCGCAGCCTCGGCGAGGAGAAGAGAGCCTGTATCCGGCGGGCCGCCGTCCGGTCTCCCATGGCTATGACAGCGGCGGCCGGCTGGCCTTTCATGATCTCCGGGGCCAGGTTGGGGCCGGACAGCACTCCCACCGCGTCAGGGTCGCGGCCTTCCAGAACCTCCAGGGTCACCTGGGACATGCGCAGGCAGGTGCCGGTCTCGATGCCCTTGGTGAGGCTCACGATCGGGGTGGAGGGATGGATAAGGCCCCTGGCCCGGTCCAGCACCGTCCGGTATCCGTGCGAGGGTACGGCCACCATCACCAGGTCGGCGCCGTCCAGCGCCTCGTCGATCCGCGAGGCGGCCGCCACCGCCTCCGGCAGCGGGAATCCGGCCAGGTAGTCGGGGTTCTCGTGATCCGCGTTGATCCGGTCGGCCAGCTCGGCCCGCCGCGCCCACAGGATCACATCGGCGTCGGCGGCGGCGAGACAGGCGATGGTCGTTCCCCATGAACCGGCGCCGATGACTGCTACCCGCATAGCCGGAATCGTAGGACATTTCCGGCCCGCTGCATCAGGTCGGGCGTTCCGTCTGTCGGGTCGATCAGGAGATGGACCGTTCGGGGGGGGGTCAGGCCCGGCGCCCTATGGCTATCCTGCCGCTCCGCATGGTACGCGTCGGCCTCCATGGTTTCCCCAACTCGGGCAAGACCACCCTTTTCAACGCCCTGACCGGCCTCGAAGCCGCCGCCGCGCCCCATCCCTACACCACGACCGCCCCCAACCTGGGGGTCTTGAAGGTGCCCGACCCGCACTTGGAGCAGGCGGCGGCCCTGGAACGGTCCCGCAAGACCACCCACGCCGCCGTCGAGATACATGACCACCCGGCGGTCAGGGCCGGCTCGGGCCGGGGTCCGAGCTGGGGGAATGAGCTCGACGCGATGGCGATGGTGCTGAGAGGGCACCGCGCCGATCGGGTGCCCGCAGCCCTAGGCGCCCCCGCGGACGCCGACCCGGCCGCCCAGGCAGAGGAACTGCTCATGGAGACGGCTCTGGCGGACTTCGAGGTGTTCGACCGGCGCAGAGAACGGATCATGAAGGAAGCCTCTGCCGACCCCGCCCTGCGTCCGGCGGCCGAAGCGGTTTCCAGGGCCGCCGACCTGCTTGGTGAGGGCATCCCTTTGCGGACCCACCCCTGGTCCGAGGCCGAGCTGCGGGTCTTCCGAGACATGGCGCCCCTGACCCTGCTGCCCTGCATCTGGGTGGTCAACACCGCCGACAACGGACCCGATCCCGGCCCGGGCCGCACGGCTGCGGAAGACCGCCTGCAGGAGGCGGTCCCCGCCGGCGATCCTGTCCTGGCGGTCTCAGCCCTGATCGAGGAGGAGCTGGTTCGCTTCGACCCCGCCGAACGGGAGGAGCTGAGTGAAGGCCTGGGTCTGGGGGAGGGCGCCGCCGCCGCGATGATCCGGGCGGTTTACCAGGTGCTCGGGCTGCTCCGTTTCTACACCCTCAGCTCCAGGGAGAGCCGGGCCTGGGCGGTTCCCGAAGGCACCACCGCCAGAGAAGCGGCCGGCAAGGTTCATTCCGATCTGGAGCGGGGTTTCATCCGGGCCGAGGCCGCTCCCATCGGCGAGGTGATCCGCCTCGGCGGGTGGGCCGCCGCCAGAGCCGCCGCCGGGGTTGTCAGGGTGGAAGGAAAGGACTACGAGGTCCGGGACGGGGACGTCCTGCTCGTCAGGTTCTCGGTATGAGCCGTCCCTCCCGGCCTTCAACGACTCCGACGCCTGGCGATGACGGGGCGGGCCGGCGTTGCCGTGTTCTGATATTCGAGGAAGGCCGTTCCCGGAAAGCGGCAGCGGGCCGGACGGGTCTACCAGGCCCTGTTGGCGGCGCCGCGGTAGAGAATATTGCCAGGAACAAGGGCCTTGGTATTGTCATAGATATGGTGTATAGTGATAGTTACCAACCCACAAACATCACTGCCGGTTTCTAGAGAGCGCCGTGATCATAATCGGGATCTCACTTCGGTTCACCCCTTGTACCGAGGCCCGGCCCACGCGCCGGCACCGAGATAACGATCTGAGCGGTGAGCTCCTATGTCAAGACTTGGTGGGTTTGGGGGGTGGTGGTGTTGGGTTGGAGGTGGGTCCAGACCCGGTCGGAGATGCGTCGTTTGAGGATGCGGATGGCTTCTTTTTTGGTTTTTCCTCGTTGGAGGAGCCGTTCGTAGTAGCAGCGTCCCTCGGTGCCGGGCCGGGCGATGGGGGTGATGGCCGCGTTGTGGAGGGCCCGGTTGAGTTGGCGGTTGCCTCCTCGGTTGAGCCGGTGGCGGGTGATCCGTCCTGAGGACGCTTCGATGGGGGCTGTGCCGTTGGCCATGGCGAAGCGGGCTTTGGTCGGATACCGGGCAGCGTTGCCGACTTCGGCGATGATCTCGGCTGCGGTCAAGTGTTTCCGATCCCGTAGATGTCGGTGAGGGACGTGCCCAAGGCGGCGACCAGGCGTGTGATCTGGGTGTCGAGTTCCCGAACCTGGCGCAAGAGCCGACGAACGCGGCGGATGCGCCGGCGGGCGATGTCAGCTCTGGTGGTTCTGTCCCGGGTGATCAGCTTGACGGCCCGTGCCAAGGCCTTGTAAGACAACAACCCCGATCCCAACAGGTTGTGATAGCCCGGACAGAGCAGGGTAAGGTCAGCGTGGAGACGGTCGGATCTCAGCAGTGCGGGATTCGACCAACTCACGCCGGTAGAACACCAGCGCACGCAGGTCTTCTAGAGCGTCTTGGGGTCGAGGCGCCGGAAGGTCGTCCTCTCGGGCTGCGACCCGGGCTATGGCCAAAGCATCGATGCGGTCGGACTTGCTGCGGGTCCGCTGTTGTCTTCTGGCCTGGGCGGTCATCTGGGTAGGCACTTCCACCACCTCGCAGCCTACGCTGATCAGGAACAACGCCAGGGGCCGCCCGTAGCTGCCCGACCCCTCGCATCTGTACCCGGCCGACGTCGTGAGCCTGTAGCCAGGCTTGGGTTCTGCGGTAACCGGCAGGGGTGTTCGAGAAGGTCCTGTGCTCGACACTCCGTCCCGTCTGGTCGATGACACACCCTGCCAGGGTGTCCTTGTGAGAGTCTATCCCTGCTGTTGGCATCAGGGTGTATCCTTTCGGTTGCTGGTCTTACCTTGGGTAGGCCGGTCCGGTATTGCGCAACCATGCGTAGGGAACACCCGACACGTGTGGGCCGTTCAGGCTCCTATCAAGCGACAACTACCGAACCCCGGCAGGCCCGGCGGGGAGGCAATCACCGCTAAAGCCACAGCCATCCCTAGGGATGGCTGGGCAGGAGGCGTTGAGCCAAATCCCCGCCGGGGGCCTACCCACCAGCAGTTAAACACGCACGGAGGTGGGGGCTGGGCCCAGATGGACGGCGGGCGGCGGCGGCCGTTTTTCGCGTTCTCGGGCGGTTCTCGAATAGGTTTGGCCCAGTTCACAGGGGTATGCGGCGGTGTGGTGGAGGGGTGTTCCCTTGGGTGGTGCCGTGCCGGGCTGCCGACTGCACCTCCGGGCTTACCGACCACGCCGACTCTCCATGTCCAACCTCTGATCGCACTGAGACGACACTTACCGATGACCTCGATTGTTCATGAATTATCGGTTGTGGCGGTCGGCGGGCCGGTACTGAGCGGACCGACCGGCCCGCGTCTCTTGTATCTCCCTGGGGGCCGTGTACCTGTTCCCTTCACCGCGGGTGCGCTTCGGACAGGGGGCGGACGCGTCGCTGGGACCGATAATCCCAGGTCATAGGTCGCTCGACGCCTGGCCCGCCCGCGAAGCCCGGTCGTATTTCCCCGGGCAGGCCCTGGATTTTCGGAGGGTCGGCTTCAGCCGGGTCAGGGGTTGGCTATGCGCTTGTATACCTCGGGGCGGCGGTCCCTGTAGAAAGCCCAATGGTGGCGGACCTCCTCGATCAGGTCGAGGTCCAGATCCCGCACCACGACCTCATCGGAAGTGTCCGAGGCGATGCCGTCGATGATCTGACCCCTAGGCGACGCGAAGTAGGAGCTGCCGTAATAATCGGTGTCCTCCAGGTCCTCGCTGCCCACCCGGTTGATCGCCCCCACGAAGTACTCGTTGGCCACCGCCGCGGCGGGCTGCTCCAGCTCCCACAGGTACTTCGAATGACCCCGGGTGGTGGCGGAGGGGTTGAAGACGATCTTGGCGCCGGCCAGCCCCAGCTCACGCCAGCCCTCCGGGAAGTGACGGTCGTAGCAGATGTACACCCCGATCCGGCCCACCGCGGTGTCGAACACCGGATACCCGAGGTTGCCGGGCCGGAAGTAGAACTTCTCCCAGAAGCCCGCCACCTGGGGGATGTGGGTCTTGCGGTATTTCCCCAGGTAGGCGCCGTCGCTGTCGATCACCGCGGCGGCGTTGTAGTAGTGGCCGGCGTCCTCCGTCTCGAAGATGGGGACTATCAGCACCATCCCCGTCTCCCGGGCCAGCTCCATCATGCGGGTGATCGTGGGGCCGTCTGGGATCGGCTCGGCGGTGGCGAAATGCTCGTTCTCCTGACGTGTGCAGAAATACGGGCCGCTGAATATCTCCTGGAAGCAGAGTATCCGGGCCCCCTGAGCGGCGGCCTCCCGGGCGTACCCGATGTTCTTCTCGATCATCGACTCCTTGTCCCCGGTCCATTCGCTCTGGACCAGCGCGGCCCTCACCACGTTTGCCATCATGTCCTCCTTGCCCGAAGGCTATTTGCCCCGATACCCGAAACTCGATATCCGATGCCCCGAGGCGTTTCCCGCCTGTTTCATCCGCGTGAATCCCGAATCGAGTTTACAAACTGTAAAGTAGCAGGAAAACCAGGGAGGAACCATGCCACGACGGCTCACCGTGGGAGCGGCCCAGATGGGCCCCATCGCCCGGGACGAATCCAAGAGCGAGGTGGTCGCCCGCCTCGTCGCGCTGCTCCACGAGGCCAAGAACCAGCAAGTCGATCTTCTGGTCTACCCGGAGCTGGCCCTCACCACCTTCTTCCCGCGTTGGTTCGTGGAGGACGTGTCCGAGTTCGACCACTTCTACCACCGGGAGATGCCGGACGCCGACACCAAGCCGCTGTTCGAGGAGGCCAAACACCTCGGGATCGGCTTCGCACTCGGGTACGCCGAGATCGCCGTCGACGGCGGGGGTGTGGAACACCGTTACAACACCTATCTGCTGGTGGACGGGGACGGCGGGGCGGTGGGGAAGTTCCGCAAGGTGCACATCCCCGGCCACGCCCAATACGAGCCGTGGAGGCAGTTCCAGCACGCCGAGCGCCACTACTTCGAGCCGGGACCGGCCGGCTTCGGGGCCTGGCGGGCCTTCGGGGGAATCGTGGGGATGGCGATATGCAACGACCGGAGGTGGCCGGAGACCTACCGGGTGCTCGGCCTGCAGGGGGCGGAGCTGATCCTCATCGGTTACAACACCCCCCTCTATTACGCACCCGACCCCACCCAGAACGCCCTGGCCGGCTTCCACAACCATCTGGTGATGCAGGCCGGCGCCTACCAGAACGGGGCTTTCGTGGTGGGGGTGGCCAAGGGGGGCATCGAGGAGGGGGTGGAGAGCCTGTCCCAGAGCGTCATAATCGCCCCGTCGGGGCAGATAATCGCCCAGGCCGTAACCCTCGGCGACGAGGTGGTATCCGCCGCCGTAGACCTCGACTTCTGCGGCACCTACAAGAAGACTCTGTTCGACTTCGGCTACTATCGGATGACCGAGGCCTACGGGCTGATCACCGAGCGGCGGGGCGCCGAACCGCCGCCCGAATAGGCCCCGGATAGGGATGTTCCTCGCCTCCCTGCGCTGCACTATATGCGCGGCTTCGTACGAACCCGCCCCCGGCCGGTACGTGTGCGGCGTCTGCGGGGATGCGGGCACCCTCGACGCCCGGTACGACTACGCCGCCGTAGGCGGGGTGCTGACCCCCGAGACCCTGGCCGCCGACCCGGAGCGCTCGATGTGGCGCTACCGGCCCCTGCTCCCCGTCGAATCCGGCGCGGCCGTTTCCGCTCTGGGGGTCGGATGGACCCCGCTGATCGAGGCGGAGAGGCTGGCCCGCCGATGGGGGGTGGGGCGGCTATGGATCAAGGACGAAGGCCGCCAGCCCACCGCCTCCCTCAAAGACCGGGCCTCGGCGGTGGCGCTGGCCAGGGCCGCCCAAGAGGGGGCCGAGACGGTCACCACCGCATCCACCGGCAACGCCGCCGCCGCCCTGGCCGGTCTGGCGGCCGGGACCGGCCAGAACGCCGTGATCTTCGTCCCCGAATCGGCGCCCGAGGCGAAGGTGGCCCAGCTGTTGGCCTACGGCGCCTTCGTGATGCTGGTGGAAGGCACCTATGACGACGCCTTCCGGCTATGCCAGGAAACGGTGGGCCGCTTCGGCTGGTACAACCGCAACACCGGGATCAACCCCTACGTGGGGGAAGGCAAGAAGACCGCGGCCCTCGAGATCGCCGAGCAGCTGGGTTGGGAGGCGCCCGATGCGGTGTTCGTCAGCGTGGGGGACGGGTCGATCATCGGAGGGGTGCACAAGGGCTTCCGCGACGCCCTGGCGTTGGGGTGGATCGACCGCATGCCCCGCATCTACGGGGTGCAGGCCGCGGGCAGCTCCTACCTGGCCGAGGCCTGGCAGAAGGGAGAGGACGTGGTGACCAAACCGCCGGTCAGCGCCGCCACCGCCGCCGACTCCATCAGCGCCGACCTGCCCCGCGACCGTGTGAAAGCGATGGCCGCGGTGGTCGAGACGGGCGGCGCCTGGGTGGTGGTCGAAGACGAGGCCATCCTGGAGATGATCCCGTCCGTGGCGGCCGATTCCGGCGTCTTCCCGGAGCCGGCGGCGGCGGCGGCCTTCGCCGGGCTGGCCGAAGTGGCGGGCGGATCGCAGGGGGGCGGTGCGGGGGTGGGTGAGTCCGACCGAGTTGTGGTCATCTCCACCGGATCGGGGTTGAAGGACATCCGCGGGGTCATGCGCGGGATCGACCGGATCGGCGCCGCGCCGCTGCCCGTCCGTCCGGGGACCGACTCCCTTGACCCGCTCGAGATATACACCAGAATGGAACAGTGGATCGGGAACCTAAGGAAGCAGACATGATCGATTTGACCGTTGACGAAGCCGTAATCGGGCGGGTGGCCGCCCACACCAGGGAGCGCAACGTGCGCATCCCCACCCTGGCCCAGATGCGGGACCCGGCGCTGATCCCGCCCGACGTCCGGGCCGGGCTGGAGGTCGTCGGGTTGTGGGACCTCCACCCGCTCAACCTGTACCGGATCACCTGGCACAACGAGCCCGTGCCCCGCGGGGGAGGGTTCGGGGGCGTCAACCTTGTCGAATGGCCGCCGTCCCTGACGGGCGTCGAGGCCCGCATCATCTCGCTGATCGGCAAGTGGTTCCCGACCGGCGCCCACAAGGTGGGGGCCGCCTTCGGTTGCCTGGTTCCCCGCCTGGTGACCGGCCGGTTCGATCCGGCCTCGCAGAAGGCGGTGTGGCCCTCCACCGGCAACTACTGCCGGGGCGGGGCCTACGACTCCAACCTACTGGGCTGCGAATCGGTGGCCATCCTGCCCGAAGGGATGAGCCGGGAACGCTTCGAGTGGCTGCGGACGGTGGCGGGGGAGATCATCAAGACCCCCGGTTCGGAGTCCAACGTCAAGGAGATCTTCGACAAGTGCAACGAGCTGGCGGCCTCGGGCGAGGACCTGGTGATCTTCAACCAGTTCGACGAGTTCGGGAACTACCTGTGGCACGCATCGGTGACCGGCCCGGCGGTAGAGGAGGCCCTCCGCGGGGCGATGAGGGAGGGGGACCGGTTCCGCGGCTTCGCGGTGACCACCGGCTCGGCCGGCACCATCGCCGCCGGGGACTACCTGAAGCAGCGGTTCCCCGGCTCGGTGATCGCCGCCGGAGAGTCGATCCAGTGCCCCACGATGCTGCTGAACGGCTTCGGCGAGCACCGCATCGAAGGCATCGGCGACAAGCACATTCCCTGGGTTCACAACGCCAAGAACACCGACTTCGCCATAGGGCTGGACGACGAGGCGGCGGTCTCGCTCACCCGGCTTTTCAACGAGCCCGCCGGACAGGATTACCTGGCTTCCCAGGGGGTCGATTCAGGGACGGTGGAGAGCCTGCCCCTTCTGGGCATCTCCGGCGCCGCCAACGTGCTCTCCGCCGTGAAGCTCGCCAAGTACTACGAGATGGGCGGGCGCGACGTGCTGGTGACGATCGCCACCGACTCCATGGACATGTACCGGAGCCGCCTACACGAGCTGACCGAGGACCGGGGTGCGTTCACCTCCCACGACGCGGTGGCCGCCTACCACCGCCATCTGCTGGGGGCCTCCACCGAGCACGTCCATGAGCTGAGCTACTACGACCGCAAGCGCATCCACAACCTGAAGTACTACACCTGGGTCGAGCAGCAGGGCAAGACCTACGAGGAGATCCAGGCCCAATGGTACGATGACGACTACTGGACGGGGATACAGGCGCTGGCCGATCCGATCGACGAGCTGATCATAGAGTTCAACCGGCTGGCTGGATTCTAGAAACTTCCGGGAGGCGCGATGGCGGTTAAAACGGACTGGGCCGTCCCGCAGGTTGAACACCCGGAGATCAACATGCTGGACCGCCAAAACCAGGCGGTACTGAGCGGTGATCGCCCGTTGCCTTATCCCGGCCTGCCGCGGGATTGGATCCGGCAGGCGGTGGAGGCGGTGTTGCTGTTCGATCCCGACAAGGTGTTCTTGTTCGGCTCGACCATACGCGGAGAAGACACCGTACGTTCGGATATCGACCTGCTCGTGGCGTTCGATGAAATGCCGGTAGAGGTATGGTTCAACTGGGAGTGCAAGATCAGATACGTTGGATCGTTTTTCTGCCCGTACTGGGTGGACCCATTCGTCACCGACGTGGAAGACTTGACCCGTATGCGGTGCCTGGTCGTCAGCCCCTGTATGTGGGCGCAGGAGGATGGGCGGCTGGTGTTCGACAAGCAATCAGGAGCCATCACCCTATGAGCAGCCTGCCGCACACCAACGGAGAGGCAGCTCGAGAATGGATAGAGATGACCTTTTGGCGGTACGACATCGGGATCGAGGTATTGAAGAAAAAAGGAGATACCAAGGAAGCCGTAAGGAACTTTTCTTCGGCGACGGAGTCGGCGCTCAAAGCAGTCTACATCAAACACGAGACGATCTATCCCAGGACCCACGAGATCGGAGAGCTGATCCAGGGATGCCCTGATCCGACCGTACAGGAAGTGACAGCAGGGTACTCGGAGGAATTCGTGAAATACTTTTCCAAGAACTATCTGGCACCGTATGTCCAAGTCAAACCTATCGCTTTGGAAAAGGTGGAAGAATGCCGAAAGTTTGCAGAACGGATAATCGAATGGGCCGAAGATATCGTAACGAAATAGGCGACCCGTCGATCCGAGTTCGGTGTCGAGAAATAACAGGAGGTATTAAAACATGAAATACAAGTACAAGGAATTGGTCAAGATACCCATGCGTAAGGACCCCTTTCTGACGGAAAAATGGGTTCAGGATTTACTTACTAAAAAACCTGGTTTGCTAGGCTTTGGTGACCTTGAGGTTAGGGAGGTAGAACGGCTTCAGCGCGGCGGAGGTAGACTTGATATATTGCTGATCGACCCTGACAGTCTGACCAGATACGAAGTGGAGTTGCAGCTCGGCGCTACAGACGAGTCCCACATCATCCGCACCCTTGAGTATTGGGACATCGAACGCCGCCGTTACCCCCAGTACGAACATATCGCTGTGATCGTGGCCGAGGAGATCACCAGCCGGTTTTTCAACGTTATCAGCCTGTTCAATGGATTCATCCCGATCGTGGCTATCCAGATGACCGCGCTAAGAGTAGACGACGATCATGTGTCCCTCGTGTTTACCAAGGTCATGGATCACACCGTGCTCGGTACCGACGAGGAGGACCAAGGCGAGCCCGTGAATCGTGAATTCTGGGAGGACAAATCTTCACCAGATATGCTCAAATTGGTTGACCGGATTCACAATATAGTAAAAGAAGGAGACCGCGGTATGGAACTCAACTATACCAAGTATTATATAGGGCTTCATCAAAGCGGAAAAGTTAAGAACTATGTGCAGTTTAATCCGATCAAAAGACGGGTAACTTTCTCTATCAAGCTTCCTCATTCGGAAGAAGTAGATTCGATGATTGAAGAAGCCGATATCGAAACACTCCCATACGATAATGGGTTCGGATATTATCGAATTAAAATATATAAGAGGGAGGATGTTGATGAATATCGTGACCTCCTTAGATCCCTCATCGCTAAGGCAAAAGATAGCTTTTGGTCATAAGTAACAACACCAAAAGCAGGGTTGTTAGGTGTTGTGGGCGGCCGTGTCGGTTAACGGGCTCATCGGATTTCAGGGGGGAGTGAGAGCGGGGAGTAGGGCCCAGTTGGGTCTCCCGGCGTAGAGGAGGGCTCGTATCCGGTAGTTGGTGAAGTTGCCGATGCCCGAACCCGATGCGTTTGATTCGTTTGATGAGGTTGTTGATGGCTTCTGTGGCTGCGTTGGTGTAGCGGGCGTGATGCCAGTTGACGATCTGGGTGTGCCACCGCTCGAGGGTGCGTCCGAGTTTGTTGACCTCCGGTGGGCAGGACCCGTCTTGGAGGTCTTGGGCGAGTCGGCGGGTGTATTGGGCAGCGAGGGCGGGGTTGTCGATTTCGTAGACATCACGGACGGTTTCCTTCGCGTGCCAGGCCATACGAACCTCCCCGTAGGGGTCTCCGACTTCCAGCAGGCCCCGCAGGCGGCCCTCCCCGCGGGTGTCGAGCCGTTCGTGGGCCATGGTCAACAGCCGCCGGATCCGATACAGGGGATCGCCTTTGCGGCCGCGGTGGCCGAGGGTCTCGTTCTGGGTGCGGCGGCGTACCTGACCGGTGGCGGTCGTTGGCCAACCTAACGACGTGGAACGGGTCGCGCTGTCTGCCTTTGGCGTGGGGCAGCATCAGGTCGTAGGCGGCCCGATAAGGGCCCGACAGGTCCATCACCGCCCAGGCGATTCCTTCCAGCCATCCGGCGGGCTGCGCTCGAAGCCACAAAGCTGCTGAGCGGGTGTTTCTGCCTGGGACAACGTCGATCAGCCTGCCTCGGCCTACATGCCGCGACCGAGGTGCACCATACCTTGGCCGCCCGGCGTCCGAACCGGTAGAACAGGGTCTCGTCGAGGCCCAGAGCTTCCACTTTCCCCACCCGACCATGATCAGCGTCCAAGAGGGCCTTGCCCCATCTGGTTACCTCGTTGTTGACTGTATGCCAATCACATCCCAGCTCTTCGGCGACTTCGGTAACCGTCCGTCCCGACCCGCCCACCTGCCTGGTCGCCCACCGGGCCGCCCGGGAGGTCAACAACGCCCGCTCGGGGGCTATCCGGGGGTCCTGTTCGGTGAACGAACCAGCCCCACAGCCGTCGTCGGGGCATACCCACCGGTGTTTACGCCACCCGACCCTCACCGGACGTCCGAACGCCGGGAGATCCACCAACCCGACCCTCCTCTCGCCCTTCGACCACACCCCACCCCCACACCCCGGACACAGCGGACGAACCACCCCCCGGGTGCGGACCTCGACCTCCAATACCCCGTCCAGGCATTCACCCACCCCCACAACATCCACTCCGCCTAATCCGACCATCACCTCGCACATGCGCGTAGGATCATGCTCCACAGGGGTCCTCCTTCTCTCGGAAGTGCCTACAACATCCGATTATGGAGGACCCCACCCCCAACCCCGCGGATTACCCAGCCCACCTCCTGCCCACTTTCCCCGTTACTCCCCCCTCGTTTCCGAAGAGCCGGTTAACGCTCCCGTCAACCTCAAATCAGGGGCTAAGGCCAGTGGTAGATTGTCGGGGATGCAGTGCCGAGCGGGGCCTTGAGAACGGCAAAGTCGTCGGGGTCGCCGGTTAGGATGTCGTCTCGGAGCTGGAGGGCCAAGACGACGAGGTGGGAGTCGACTACGTCTGACGTGCCCGAGAGCGCGAGTAGCTGGCTGACTTTTCGGCCGTTGTCGAATGGGTGCACGGTAAGCGTCTTCAGGAACGCCGCTAGGCTGGCTTGCCGGGATCCGTCCCTCCACACTTCAAAAAGCCCGCGTCGAGGATCACAGTCCGTAGCGTTCGGCCATGGCGGCGACGGCGTCTTCGTCGAGGGGGCCGGCTTCGGCGTTCCAGGCTCTTACGAAGGATCTGAGGTCGTCGCGTTTTTCTCGGTCGGCGGCGAGGAACCGAAGCGCTTGGCAGATGGCGCTCGATCTGCCTCCGAATTCTTGGGCGAGCTCATCGAGGATCTGTTCGTGTTCATCGTCGAGGTGGATGGTCATGGTGCTCATCGCTATTACTTTATCGCATATGTGCTGCCACCACGAACGGGGTAGCGCCTCGCTTCAGGGAGCGCCTACTCCGGTGATGCGGGTGGGGTGGATGAAGACCGTTGCCCGCCGCTCCGCCGCCATGACCCGGTCGTATTCCGCCCAGTCGTCGTGGACACCTCCGGCGGCGGTGAACACGTCCCTCAACAGACCGGGAACCCCCGCCGGGTCGAAGCCGTCGAACGGGTCGTCCGGCCCGATGATCGTGGTCGTGCCCTCGACTCCGACCCAGAACCAGCCCGACCGGAATACGATGGTCGCCCGCCCGTTGCGGCGCCAGTGGCGGAGTTTCACGGTCCCGCCCCGCACCACGAGGGCTACCGCATCCTCGCCGCTGACGGGGTGGGCCATCACCCCGGCGTTGACCACCGAGGAGTGAACGGACCCGTCGGGGCGCCCGAACGAGACCACTGCCAGGCCTTGGTCGGCCCCTGCGAACCGCCGCACCTTCTCCATGGTGGTGGGGGGAATTGGATTGCTGTGTGCCATATCGAGCCCATTCTACAGATGACGAGGCGGTAGCACGTCGATAGCTATCATCCCGCGTGCGGCGCCGAGGTGCAGTGATGTCGAGGTGACAGCAACCGGGAGAGAGGACATGGGTAAGGCCTACCAGGATCGTTTGCGGTACTCACTGACAGAGGCTGCCCGTTTTCTCCAGGTTCATCCGTCGACACTTCGGTGGTGGTTGGAAGGAGGAAAGCGAGGCGGCAAGGTCTACCCGCCGGTACTCAGGGAAGAATCTACGAGGTCATCCGAGTTGACCTGGTACGAGTTCATCGAGGCCGGATGGCTTCGTGAGTACCGTCGGCATATGCCCCTCCGACGTCTTCGTCCTCTTATTTCCGCATTGCGGGAAGAGTTCCAAGTTTTGAATCCACTTGCTACAGTCCAGCCCTTCGTAGGGGTTTGCCGCACCCTCGTGAGAAACCTTCAAAAAGAGCTGGATATACCGGAGGAACTGTGGATCGTGGTGGGAATCGGCCAACTGACGCTGACCAAAGAGTCCGATTCCTTCTTCAATCGGGTCCGATTTCACGAACCTACAGGCGCAGCAGAACTTTACATAGTAATGCCAGCCGAAGAGCCGGTTGTCTTGGATCCATTCAAGGCATTTGGTGTTCCTACTATCCGAGGCATCCGCGCCGAAATATTGAGTGAGTTAGCTCTGGCTGGTGATCACTATGATTTGATCACTGACATATATTCAGACTTTGGGATCACCGAGTCCGACATCGAAACAGCTGTTCAGTTCGAACGCGAATATATGGGTGTGGCTGCTTGACCTTTGATAACTATTGTCGGTATCTCTATAATCAGGAACCGGCTCAATCGGAGTTGGTCTTGCTCTTCGTCCATTCCTCATCGGACGGAGGCAACGGGAACCCCTCGGCGCCGTTGAGCAGCAGCAACAGGTCTCCGGTCCACTTGGCACCGGCGGCGTTGGGCTGCACCCAGTAGCCGTCGGGATCCTGGTGGATGAGGAAGGCCTGCTCGGTCTCCGCCTCGAAGCGGTACTCGTCGATGTACAGGCGGGGCTTGATCACGGCCGGATCGCCGTTCTCCGGGCAGAACACCATGCAGTTGCCGCACTCGTTGCACAGCTCGGCCAGCACCAGGTACTGCTGCAGCCCGTCCGCATCCAGTTCGTCCGGGGTGGGGATGCGGAAGAAGGCGTCGTTGGGGCATACGGTCACGCAGAAGTTGCAGGCCACACAGCCCCACATCTGGAGATCGTGGTCCACCGCCCGCGGGAGCTTGGTGTTGCCCGCCAGCGTGTACATCCGATTCAGAGCCGGGTCGTGCAGCCGGGCCGCATAGGCCGCCACCGCCCCCCGCCCGCTCGCCTGCTCGTTCTGATGCTGCCGCCATTCGGCCAGCGAGCCGGCCCCCGCCGCCGACATGGAGTTCCAGAGCGACTTCAGCATCGGCTTTATCCGCCCGAAACCGCCCGGTTTCAGCAGATCGGAACAGACGGTGATCGGCGCCAGCCCCAACCCCGCCGCGGCGGCCAGGTTGTCCTTGGTGATCCCCGCCGAGAAGGACACCTGGGCCGGGGCGTCGTCCTGGCCGTCGATCCGAAGCATCCCGGGCAGCGCCTTGTGGAGCTCCCCGAGCAACGTGGTGGAGACCACATGCAGGGGCGGCCCCGACAGGTACATGGTGTCGTCGGGCATGAAACCCTTGGTGTTCTCCACCACCAGGGTGTTGGTGAGCTTGATCCCGAAACGCCGTCCGCGGCGGGCGGCGAACGCCTCCAGCTCCCCGATCAGCTCCAGCGCCCTGGGGAACTGCAGGTCGTTGTCGAAATCGGCCTTGCGCAGCACCGTCGACTCGTATCCGAGGGTGTCGTGCACTATGCCGCACACCCGCTCGAACCCCAGCAGGGTGGGATTGAGCTTGACGATCACGTCCAGCCCGTGCCGGGTGATCAGGTGCTTGGTGATCGATTCGATCTCGTCGGGGGGGCACCCGTGAAAGGTGGACAGGGTGACGGTGTCGGCGATCCGGGGGTCGAAGTCCAGGTCCCGGTACCCGGCGAACACCCCGCCGATCTCGGGCCGCAGCCTCTCGATCTCCTGCCTTGCATCCATCATCGAGTCGATGAACCTCGCCACCGGCGCCGACGATATCCCTGCCAGGTCGTAGCCCACCGACAGGTCGAAGATGTGCGGACCCGGATCGGCGCCGATGTAAGGAGTCATCTCCTCCCATCTGCGGAGGATGTCCAGGATCATCCAGGCCTTTACGTATTCCTCCAGCGACTGGGGGATCTTCAGCTCCTGGCTCCACTCGATGTTGTAGCCGATGGTCTCCATATCGATGCAGGGCCGTCCTATCTCCAGATCGTCGAGGATCTGCACCGTCTTGAGCTCCATGAGCCGGGACCCGCCCAGCCAGGCCAGCACGATGTTCTGGGCCATCTGGCTGTGCGGCCCGGCGGCCGGCCCCACCGGGGTGGCGGCGCGCCGCCCCAGGAAGTCGATCGAGATGTCGGGGCCCTCCGACACGTTGAAGAAACGGGCGATGGGCAGATCGAAGATGCGGCGGCGGGTCTCCCATTCGTGGGCTATCCGGCCCAGCAGCACCGACATCCCGAACGGGGTGAGGGGTTCGTGGATTTCGCCCTTCGCCTGCTCGGCGTTCAAGACCTGGGTATCCGCCATGACGCTAGCCCTTCACAGCCTGGCGTGGAGCCGGGCGGCCTGCTCGGCGGCCTTGGCCCGCACCTCGGCGGCGTCCACCCTGGTGGGTGCGCCGTCCCGGAACACCACCTCGCCGTCCATCTCTATCTCCAAGGGCCGCACCCCGGCGGTGAAGGCGATGTGCCAGGGATCCATCGGGCTGTAGTTCCAGGTCACCCGGTCGCTGCGGCATTCGGGTATCAGATCCCACCCGGTTTCGAGCCAACCCCACGCCGTCTCGGGGGTGGCTGTTACATCCACCGAACGATGCATTACGTAGGCGAGGCGAAAGGACTCGATCATGTTGGCGCCTATCCCGTCGGTGCCGAGAGCCACCGGGTTGGTGAACCGGGCCGGATCGGCGTATCCCACCGAGTTGTTGAGGTTGGAGCGCGGGTTGTGGAGCACCGTTCCCCGCAGCCCGTGCTCGGTGTCCATGTGGACGCAGTGGCCCAGCAGCCAGTCGTCGGCGGTGAGGTGTTCGATCCGCCCGGGGCCGTCCCGGTCATCGGGCCCCTCCGCCGCGTGGATGTGGACCCCCGCCCCGAGCTCCTCGGCCAAGGCGGCGGCCTCCTCCAGCGTGCCGTCCCCGCAGGTGAAGGCGGCGTGGATCCCCACCATGCCCTTCCCGCCCTCGGACAGAAACCGGCGGTTCTCATCCAATCCCCTCCTAGCGCCGTCGGGGCCGTGCCGGTCGGTCACCCCGTAGCAGGGGCGGACCCGCACCCCCACCTCCGCACAGGCCTCGGCGACCACCGAGAGGCTTCCCTCGACGGCGTTGGGCGACTCGTGATGGTCGATGATGCCCGTGGTGCCCGACTCCAAGGCTTCGAGCGCGCCCAGCATCGCCGACCACCTGATCATCTCCAGGTCCAGGGCCGTATCCAGCCGCCACCAGATCTGCTCCAGTATCCCCAGGAAGGAGGTGGGCGTCTCCGGAGGGGCCGGCATGCCCCTGGCCAGTACCGAATACAGGTGATGGTGGGCGCACACCATCCCCGAGGTGGCGGCGGCCGCGGCGCCGGTCATGACCCGTTGACCGGCTCGTGGACCGTCATAGGCAGCCGGGTGCGCCACCTGCCGTCGACCTCGTGGAGGGCGGCGGCCACCGCACCGGCAGTTGGGACCAGCCCGATCTCGCCCACTCCCTTGATGCCGTACGGGGCGCGCGGCTGCGGCGCCTCCACCAGGATCACCTCCACGTCCGGCATGTCCTTGGGGCGGATGATGCCGAGGCTGCGCAACGTCATGTTGGTGGGGCGGGCCTGGTCGTCGGCGGGGAACTCCTCGGTCAGGGCGTATCCCAGGCCCATATGGACCGAACCTTCGATCTGGCCTTCGCAAAGCACCGGATGGATGGCCCGGCCCACGTCGTGGGCGGCCACCACCTTCTCGATCTTGCCGGTGGCCCTGTCGGCTATGACCAGCTGGGCGGCGTACCCGAAGGCGGAATGGATTACCGGGTTCTCCACCCCTTCGTAGAGGGAGTTGGTCCAGTCCACCCGGTACTCGCCGTGGTAGTCGACATCGGGCAGCCTCCCGCCGGCGTCGGCGGCCCGGCAGGCGTCCTGGACCGCCCCGGCCCCCATGAGCGTGCCCCGCGACCCGGTGGTCTGGCCGGCCCCCAGCTCCCGGCTGGTGTCCACCACCACCCGGATGGAGGAGGCGTCGACTCCCAGCTCCTCGGCGGCCACCTGCTGGGCCACCGTATGGACGCCCTGGCCCATCTCGGTCCAGCAGTGCCGCACTTCCACGGTTCCGTCCCTGGTGAAGCGCACCACCGCCCTGGCTATCTCCTTGAAACCGTTGCCGAGGCCGCTGTTCTTGAGGCCCAGGCCGAGGCCCACCGCCTTGCCGGCGGCCTTGGCGGCGTCGTAGTGGGGTTTGACCGCCTCCAGGGACTGGAGGGCGCCCCGGCAGCCGTCGTCCATTATCTGCCCGGGGCCCCACACCGCCCCCGGCTCGATGACGTTGCGGCGCCTCATCTCCCAGCCCGAGATCCCCGCTTGTTCGGCCAGGCGGTCCATCACCCCTTCCATGGCGAACTGGGCCTGGTTGGCCCCGAAACCCCGGAAGGCCCCGCACACCGGGTTGTTGGTGCGGGCCGCCACCGCCTTCACATCGATGTTCGGGACCACGTAGGGGCCGCTGGCGTGGCCTGCCGCCCTTTCCAGGACCTTCATGCCCACCGAGGCGTAGGGGCCGGAGTCCCCCAGCATCCGAGCTTTGAGGGCGGTGAGCCTGCCGTCGCGGTCGCAGGCGGCCCATATCTCGATGTGGATGGGATGGCGCTTGGAATGGATGCGCAGCGACTCCTCCCGCGACAGGGTGCATTTGACCGGTTTGTCGAGCAGGTGAGCGGCCAGCGCGGTCTGCGCCTGGTTGGCCATGTCCTCCTTGCCGCCGAAGGCGCCGCCGTTGGAGACCAGCTCCACGGTGACCCGGTCGCGGTCGATCCCCAGCACCGAAGCCACCTGGTCGCGGTCGTCCCACACCCCCTGGCCGCCCGAATAGAGCATGAGGCGGCCGCCCCCGGCCGGCACCGCCAGCGTCGACTCGGGCTCGAGGAAAGCGTGCTCGACCCGTTGGGTTATGAAGGTCTCGTGCACCTTGTGGGGGGAGGACTCGTAGGCGGCCTCGAAGCCGCCCCTGGCGTATTTGGAGACCGAGAGCACGTTGCCTTCGAGCCCCCACACCGCATTCTCGGAGGATGCCACGGCCGCGGCCGGGTCGGTGAACGGCGCCAGCACCCGGTACTCGACCTCCACGGCCTCGGCGGCTTCCCGGGCGGTGAGGCGGTCTTCGGCCACCACCACGGCCAGCACGTCGCCGTAGTAGGAGGTGCGCCCGCCTTCGGGGATCAGCACCGGCCAGTCCTTGTGGATCAGGCCCACCTTCAGCTCGCCCGGTACGTCGGCGGCGGTGAACACGGCGTGGACTCCGGGCATCGCAAGGGCCGGGGCGGCGTCGATCTTCACGATGTCCGCCCGGGCGTGGTCGGTGAGGCGCAAGGCGGCGTGGAGGAGGCCGTCCAAGCGGATGTCGTCGATGTAGCCGCGGTCTCCCAGGGCCAGCTCGCAGCCCTCGTACTTGATGCCGGACTTGCCGATCCCTCCGGAGGCCTCGAGGACCGGGATCTCCCCGGCGGCCAGCATGTCGATGGCGTCGAAGATCTTCGTGTATCCGGTGCACCGGCACAGGTGGGCGCCCAGCCGTCCGGCGGCCACCCTGCGGCTCAGGGAGGAGCCTTTCTGGTCCAGCAGAGCCTTGGTCCTGACCAGGATGCCCGGGGTGCAGAAACCGCACTGGAGGGCACCGGTTGCCGCGAAGGCGGAGGCTAGGCGGTCCCGCTCGGCGGGGTCGAAGCCTTCGAGGGTGACCACCTGCTTGCCGGCCACCTTTTCGAGGGCCAGCACACAGGCCACGAAGGCCCTGCCGTTGACCAGCACGGTGCAGCATCCGCACTGGCCGGAGGGGGCGCAGCCGTCCTTGGGGGAGGTGATGTCGAGTTCCTCGCGCAGGGCGGAGAGGAGGTGGGGGTGGTCGGCCCGAACCGAGACCGGGCGCCCGTTGAGGGTGAATTCGATGGTGCTCTGATCCAACAAGGTCATAGTCGGTCCTCCTGCCGCAGATAGGTCCGCATCGCCATAGGGTAGCCCATACCTCGGCCCGTTCTTTACATTTTGTCAAAATTGTAGATTTTGTCAAGCTGAGGGACTCGAAGGCCGGGCAACTACTCGTTTGCCCACCTGATCAGCTCGTTCAATGCCTCCTGCCCGCCGTCTTTCGTATGGGCATCCAGCCAGAACCTCACCAGCAGCTTCGCCTCTGCCCTGCCCGCAGTCGTTCCTGCCGCGTACCCCTGCTCGTAAGAACGGGTGGGGCCGGAGATGGGTTTCTGCCCTGATCCACGCGACTTTCGATTGGCTTTTCTTTTTTCTGCCCACAACCTCGCAGTAACTGTCTCTGCCGCTTCCGGGCTTTCTTCCGCCTCTGCCAAGGTGGATCTCCCGGTCTCGGTGAGCGCCCACGTCCAGATGCCATCCCGAGACTGGTAGTCCGTGTAGCCGATTTTCTTCAGGTTGGACAGAGTGCCCACTACTCGCTGATATGCTGTTCCCTCGCCGGACGGTTGTGTTTTGGCCAGGTCAGCTTCGGTCAATTCCACAATCTTGGATACGATCGGTAACAATTCCTTTGCTGTCAAATCCCCTGACTGGTCCAGGGCGGCTAGCACCGGAACCAACAGTTCCCTAATAACAGGAATGGCCATCAGCACCTCCATCAGCCTGCTGTAGTGTGTGAATTCATTGAAGCTCGCGACGCTGTGTTCCCCATCGCGCTCGACTTCCAGCAAGAGCAACCATGCTAATCACAGAGGGTGCCGTGGTGAGCCGGGAGATTCTTGGGTTTTCCATTACGAATCGGTCTAACCTGACGGAGGCAACCAAGGAGAAGGATTGCTGGCACGCGCCGAGTTCACCGTTGAACCTTTCGAAGAGGGTAACCCTGGACCTCATGTTCAGGCCGCCATAGATGCCCTCGCCCCCCTCGATCCCGACATCGGTCCGTTCGGGAACGCCGTCGAAGGTTCGCTCGACGAGGTGTTCTCCGCGATGGTGAACAGTATCCGGGCGGCGATGGAGGCCGGGGCCACCCGGGTGTCCCTCAACATGACAGTGCTCCATGGTGGATGAGCATCCGCTGATCGAGGCGGTGCGCCCCTTGGTGGAGGCCGTAGGGGCGGAGATCGTCGGTACCGCCCAAATGGAAGGCGCCGTCCCGCTGGAGTGGGAAGGGGAAGTGGTGGCCGGTGTCCGCATCATGTCCCTCCACGACGCCCTCCCCCATATGGTCTCCCAGGTGGAGGGGGAGCTGGGCGGCAAACTGCCTCGGCTGGAGCGGGTGGAGAAGCAGGTGGCCGTCCGCCTGCTGGACGAGAGGGGCGCCTTCCTGTTGCGCAAGTCCACGGACGAGGTGGCCGACCTCATGGGTGTGAGCCGCATCACCATCTACAATTACCTCAACTCGATCCGGGGGGATCGGGCCTCCTGACCGCAACAACCGGAGTCGTGAATCCCGCGTGAGCAGGCATTTCCTGAAAAAGCTGGGGTTGTCGGCCGCCCTGTTGCTGTCGGTGTACGCCTGCGGGGGAGGCGGGGTACCGGACGACGCCACCGGGCGGGAGATCTACGTGCAGGTGTGCGCCCGTTGCCACGGCGATGACTTGACCGGTCAGGTGGGCCCCGCTCTGGTGGGGGAGGGCGCCAAGTCGGTAGACCGGCCCGAGTCCTATTTGGTCCAGTCCATCTCCGCCGGGATCGGCAGCATGCCGGCCATGCGGGGGACGCTGACCGAAGAGCAGATCAGACGGGCGGCCCGCTACGTCATGGAGCGGCAAGGCCGTTGACACGGTAACAACCGGTCTTTGGTGACCGGATCGACCCGGCCGGCTGCCGATAAGCCGTTCCACCTCGACTCGACACGACCCGCCAGGAGGGACCCCCACCCGGGTGAGGCGCCTCCTCGTCGGCGGATTCAGGTTGTCGGTGGATTCAGGTTCAGATCTCGAGGGGGTGGATGGCTTCCACCGCGTCCGGGTTTTCGAGGCTGGTCAGGTCGCCGGGCGGTCGGCCCAGGGCGCGGGCGCGGATCACCCGGCGCATTATCTTGGCCGAACGGGTGCGGGGCAGATCGGCCACCAGCCGCACCGCCGCCGGACGGAAGGCCTTGCCGAGGTTCCCCACCACCGCCTCCGACAATTCCGCCGCCAGCTCCTCGCCGCCGCCCGCCGGGTCGGTGGGAACCGCATACACCGCGATGACCTCGCCCTTCACCGGATGGGGCACCCCGACGGCGGCGGCCATCACCACCTCGGGATGGGCCACCACCGCCGATTCGATCTCCGCCGGGCCGATCCGTTTCCCGGCCACGTTGAGCGTGTCGTCGGAGCGCCCATGCAAGAACCAGAACCCGTCCTCGTCGATGGAGGCCCAGTCGCCGTGTACCCAGATGTCCGGCCAGCGCGCCCAGTAGGTTTCCAGGTAGCGTTCCTCGCCCTGCCAGAACCCGCGGGTGACCGCCGGCCAAGTCTTGGTGCACACCAGCTCGCCCACCTCGTTCCGCACCGGACGCCCCTCCTGGTCGTATACATCGACGGCCATTCCCAGCGCCGGCCCGCCCAGCGAAGTGGGTTTGATCCCTTGGAGGGTGTTGACCGAGAGCAGGCAGGCGCCGACCTCGGTGCCCCCTGAGATGTTGATTATGGGGATGCGCTCGCCGCCCACATCCCGGAACAGCCACCACCAGGGGGCGGGATTCCACGGCTCCCCGGTGGAGCCCAACCCCCGCAGTGTGGAAAGGTCGGCGGCGGCGGCGTGATGGGCGCCGTGTGGTTGGAGGGCGCGGATGAGGGTGGGGGAGACGCCGAGGAAGGTGATGCCCATAGATTCGACCAGCCGCCAGATGCGGGCGGGGGTGGGGTAGTCGGGCGCCCCGTCGTAGCACCCGATGGAGGCACCGTTGCCCAGCCCGGCGATCACCGTCCAGGGGCCCATGATCCAGCCCATGTCGGTCATCCACATCAACCGCTCGCCGGGCCGGATGTCGCATTGGAAGGCGCCTTCTTGGGCCAGCTTCACGGTCAGTCCGCCTTGGACGTGGACGACGCCCTTCGGTTTGCCGGTGGTGCCGGAGGTGTAGGCGAGCATGACGGGGTCTTCGCTGCCGGTAGCCGCCGCCGGCCTGCGCTCGGCCGACTCCAGGGCTTGCTCCCATGAGAGGTCCCGCTCCGATGTCCAGGGGGTGTCGGTTCGCCCCAGGTAGGAGACCACCAATACGGTCGGATCGACTCCCGCCATCTCGATGGCCTGGTCGGCGAGTTCCTTCATCGCCACCGGGTTGCCCCGGCGGGTGTAGCCGTCGGCGGTGATCACCACGGGTGGACGGCAGTCTTCGAGGCGGGAGGCGACCGCTTCGGCCCCGAACCCGGAGAAGATCGGTACGTATACGGCGCCGATCCGGGCCGCCGCCAGCATGGCGATGATCCCCTCCGGACCCATCGGCAGATACACCGCCACCGTATCCCCCTTGGATGCGCCCGCCCTATGGAGGGCCCCGGCGGCCCGCTCCACCGATTCCAGCAGCCGCTTGAAGGTGTAGGCGTGCTGAGTGCCGTCTTCGCGTTCGGCGATCAGGGCGGTGCGGTGGGGATCTTCGTCCGCCCAGCGGTCCACGCAGACTTCCGAGAGGTTGACGCCGCCGTCGGCGAACCAGCGGGGAAGTGCGGCCCCCCGGCTGTCGTCGAGCGTGGTCCGGTAGGGGGTGTGGAACGGAATCTCCAGGTAGGCGACCACCTCATCCCAGAACCATTCGATGTCTTCTACGGAGCGCCGGACCAGCTCCTCGTAGCTCCGTATCCCGTGGATGTCCATGAACTCGGCGGTGCGAGACCTGGACAGGTACTCCTCGTCAGCCCGCCATACGATCCCTTGTTCGGCCATGACTCGGGCAAGCCCCTTCTTCGACTACCTCGCAACTCTACCCTCGTCCACCCTAGATACCCGACTCCGGCAGCCTGGCTGTTGTTGACCAAAATGCCTGCTCATTCCCTAAATCCTGACTTGTGTCACAGGCATTGTTTATATTCAACGCATGAAGCGGACCCGCAACCTCGGACGGCGCCCGATCCGGCGGCCTGAGCCGGATAGGATGTTGTTGTGACCGCCGTTGCTCCGACCCTGTTCAAAACGCGGCCTGCCCCTCCGGAGTATGGCCGGTCGGCCGATCATGCCCAACGCAAGGCGCTCTACGAGCGTTTTGCGAATCGGCTGGTGGTGCGGCCCGAGCTCACCCGCCGCTTGGTGTCCTACCAGGGCAACAAGCAACAGCCCGGTTTTCGCTGGATGCGGTACAAGGAGGGGTTTTCGGCGGATCTGGTGGCGTCCAACCTGGAGAGTGCGGACGGGGCGGTATTGGACCCATTCGCCGGGATCGGGACCACAGCCTTGGTGGCGGCAGGTTCGGGGCGTCGGGCCACCGCTGTCGAAATTATGCCGGTGGGGGTGAGGACGGCTCGCGCCGTCTCGTCGATTGCCGGCGGGGTAGGGTCTTCCGCGGTCGAAGCCGCCGGCGCCGAGCTGCTCAGGTCGTTGAAATCCGGCGGATCACCGCCTGATGCCTGTCGGTTTCCACATGTTCCGATCACCGAGCACGCCTTCCCTTCCGAGACAGAATACGCCGTTGCGCGTGCCAGAGCTTTCCTCGATGGGGTGAAGGACGAGGAAATGCGCTTGGTGTTGGATACAGCCTGTATGAGCGTGCTGGAGGAAGTCAGTTATACTCGCAAGGACGGTCAATACCTGCGGTGGGACAACCGCTCCCGACGCACCCTTCGAGGCGGTATGAACAAGGGACCGATTCCAAGTTTAGAGGAGGCCCTGGAGCGGCGGCTGGCGGAGATAGCAGTGGACGCCCCGGAGCTTCGCCGTCGTTACGGCGGCGGCTCGCCCCGGTTCGTTCAAGGGTCGGCGCTCATCGAGATGGCCAAATTGCCGTCTTCCTCGATAGGTCTAACCGTTACTTCACCGCCCTACGCGAACCGCTACGACTACACCCGCACCTACGCCTTGGAGCTGGCCTGGCTCGGATACGACCGAGACGATTTCAGGGACCTGCGTCAGGCTCTGATCAGCGCCACGGTGGAGAACCGTTCCAAGGAGGAGCAGCTGGACAGCGGCTATCCGCGCCAGGATATTCTGGGCAAGGCCAAGTCGGCCTTCAGGGCGCAGGCGGCGTTGGCGGAGGCGGTGGAGGCCCTGCAACGGCAACGTTCCGACCTCAGCAACCCGCACGTGATACGGCTCGTTGCCAACTATTTCCTGGAGATGGCGGTCGTCATAGCAGAGTTGTTCAGGCTCACCGCACCGGGCGGCCGTGTGGTAATGGTCAACGACAACGTCCAATACCACGGCCAAGAAATACCGGTGGACCTGATCCTATCCGACATCGCCGAAACCTGCGGCTTCGAGTGTGAAGAAATCAGCGTGCTGGCTCGCGGCAAGGGCAACGCCAGCCAACAGATGGGCCGTTTCGGTCGACGCGAACTACGCAAGTGCGTGTACCACTGGGTCAAACCCGAGGGATGAATCTTGGCTAGAGAACCGGATAGAAAATGTTGCCGGCAGGGCGGGACAGGCCAACTCCGATGGGTATGTGCTCCAGGCATTCTTGTTAGGCTGATACGTCATGGGTGAAGTTGCTCGTCATCGGGATGGGATGCCGCCGTGGATCCCCCGGCTGATCGGAATGGTGGTGGCGGCGGTCCTCGGCACCTACGTTCTGGTGTGGGCCTTCGGACGGTTGAGGAGCTTCCTGCTCACCCTGATGCTTTCGTTCTTCATCTCGTTCGCGCTCGAGCCGGGCGTCAACTTCCTGGCCAAGCGGGGATGGCGGCGGGGCCTGGCCACCGGCGTCGTTTTCCTGGCGTCCATGATCCTAGGCGCGGCGTTCATCGCCGTGACCCTCCCGCCCCTGGTCGGGGAGCTGGCCTCCCTGATATCCAACGTGCCCGATTGGATCCGGAGCGTGACCGACTTCCTCAATCAGCGGTTCAACCTGGACATAAACCTGTCGAACCTGTCGTCAGGAGTCCTAAACCTGCAGAACGCCGTCCAGACCTACGCATCTTCGCTGGCGAGCGGGGTTCTCGGGGTCGGCAGCCGGGTGCTGGGGGAGGTGCTGCGGCTCTTCACGATGGCGCTGTTCACGTTCTACCTGCTGGCGGAAGGGCCCAGATTCCGGCGCATGGTGCTCTCGTTCGTCCGGCCCGAACGCCAGTCGGAGGTCGCCCGCATCTGGGAGATCGCCATCGACAAGACCGGCGGATATGTGTATTCCCGGGCCCTGTTGGCACTGGTCTCTGCCATCTTCACCTACGCCGCCCTCCGGGTCATCGGCGTCCCGTACGCCCTCGCCCTGGCGATCTGGGTGGGGGTGGTGTCCCAGTTCGTCCCGGCGGTGGGAACCTACCTGGCGGCGGTGGTACCGGTGCTGGTGGCTCTCATCGTGAGCCCCGCCACCGCGCTGATAGTGATCGTGGTGCTGGTCGTCTACCAGCAGATAGAGAACCTCGTGCTGGCCCCCCGCATCACCGCCCGGACGATGTCCATCCATCCGGCCGTGGCCTTCGGGTCGGTATTGGTCGGGAGCGCCCTGCTGGGCATCATCGGCGCGCTGGTGGCGTTGCCCGCCGCCGCCATCATCCAGGCCTTCATATCGACCTACGTGGAGCGTTACCAAGTAGAGGAGCCGGACCCCGGTCAGCCGCAACAGGACGAATCCTGATCCTTGCCTTGTTCGGCGTCGAGCTTGATGACAGCATCCGCCTTCCTTTATTATAAGAAGAAATTTCTCTTTTCCAAGGAATAACGGAAGTGTTGTTTCAGGCGCCGCCGATCGACGATCTGGAGGCCGAGGTGCTCGAAAAGATCGAGGACACCCGGCGCCGTCTCCGCCACCTGCTGTACGAACCGCGCCACTGGCATGGTCTGCTGCGCAGGTCGGCGGCTGCCGGAAACATCCGGTCCTCCACCGCCATAGAAGGGCACCGGGTGAGCCGGGACGACGCCGCGGCCGCCGTCGACCAGGCGGAACCTTTCGATGCAGACGGCGTGGACTGGAAGGCCGTGCGCGGCTATCGAGATGCGATGGACTACATCTGCCGGGCCGCCGAGGACCCGCATATGACGTATAGCACCGGACTGCTCAAGAGCATCCACTACATGATCATGAGACACGATCCGACATGCCGCCCCGGGCTCTATCGACCCGGCGCGGTCTTCTTGAGCGGCGAAGACGGTCCGCTATACGAAGGCCCCGCCCCCGAAGCAGTACCTGGCCTGGTCGAGGAGCTGATCGAGGTGCTGAACGATTCCGATCCGGGCCCGGTGCTGGTCAGGGCGGGCATGGCGCACCTCAACCTGGTGATGATCCACCCTTTCAAGGACGGGAACGGCCGGATGTCGCGAGCGCTCCATACCCTGGTCATCGGGAGCGACGGCGCGCTCGATCCGCGCTTCTCGAGCATCGAGGAGTACCTGGGGTATGAAACCCCCGCCTACTACCGGGTGCTGGCCGAGGTGGGCGGCCGCACCTGGGATCCGGGGCGGGACGCCCGGCCCTGGGTGCGTTTTATCCTGCGCGCCCATCACTTCCAGGCCCGCCTGATGGCCTGGAGAGTCGAGAGGGCAGACCGCATATGGGAGCGGATATCCGGGCTGGCGGACGAAGCCGGTCTGGACGAGAGGAACATGGGGTCGCTCTACAACGCGGCCATGGGATTCCGGGTCAGGAGACACGACCACATCGACTACGCCGAGGTCAGCGAGAGGACGGCCACCTCGGACCTCAGAAGGATGGCAGACCTCGGGATCCTCATCGCAGTCGGCGAGCGGCGGGGCCGTTACTACACCGCCTCCGGCCGTCTCCGTTCCCTGGTTCCCGCCGGGCGCCCCGCCATATCCGATCCCTTCGCATCCCCGGACGCCAACCCCGTTCCCTGACCTGCGGCTCGCGGGCCCTCGGCTTTGTCGAGACGTTGCGGCAGCCAACCCGCCTAAAAGTGTGGGAATAAATATCAGATGACCGGCGTTGTCAGAGATGAGTGATACAGCAGGAGGTAGGGAGCTCGATATCGAGGTACCTATACTCAGGATAATCGTGTTGGACTTCCATATGATTGCTGATACCCGAAAACCAGTATAGATATTAACGGGTAAACAGGATTATATATTTGACTGAAAGGAGCGCAAGATGATTTGGCGCTTACGGTGGTTGTCTGCAGTCATCTTACTATTAGTTGGTACTGCATGTTCGCGGACTGAACCGCCAGAGTATTCCCTTGTCTTGTCTCAGATACCGGAGGGTTTTGCGCCGGGTAGAGTGGTGGTATTTCCTGACGATTCTCCTATGCCGCCGGATATAGAATCCCCTGCTCTAACCTTATATCGAATATCAAGACCGACAACTTTGAACGGTGTCGATCTTCCACCTGGAATAGTAGGGATTTTTTCCTACAAGATTCCGCAGGAATACAACCGCGAATCTGGATTCTTAGATTCCGTAGGACCAGGCGGTTTGCCAGGTTACCTACAAGAAGAAGGGAATGAATACTACTCACTCGTGGCCGGTTGGAACCTGTCCGAGCATCAGCTTTCTGGCATCGCCTCGAATATCCAGTCCTTCACCGAAGCGCCGGAGACAACTACTATTGCGGAGATAGAACAGAGTCCGGTTCCACCAATGGGTTCAGTCGTAATCGCCCCTCGCAGGCCCGGCTTTGCCATGTCGTATCTTGCAGAAGTTCGTGAGGAACCACAGAGAGCAGTTTCTATTACCAGTTTTGGAGGGGATGATTCTACGATGCAAATCCTCCGGTGGTGGTTCGGCCCGACCAGTTCCGATCTGTCTTTCGGGGAAGATGGTTTCAGTTATCGAGAACCGGCTCGGTACGTGAACGATGACCAGCTCGTTCCGGGTCCGGTATATGAGATATGGCGAGACGGCGGCGTTATTACTGTGGTGCTAACGGTGATCGTCGAGATAGCCCGGGCCGAGGACGGCAGGCCTCTGCTCGAACGTCCCGATGCCGGCGCCTGGTCCGAGTTGGAGAAGTTCAGACCCGAAGGCGGGGTCGAGGCCGCCGCCGACGCCCGCTAAACCAATACTGCTGTAAAGTTGATGTACATCGAGTAGGAAAGGAGAGCCGGTGGCGCAATTCGATATCGACGCCATGCTCGAACGGTACCGGGCCAGGGCCGAGGCGGTGCGGGAGCGGCCTCTGCCTCCGGTGGCGGGCGAGGGCCGGAGGGCCTTCATCGAGCAGGCCGGGCTCGACTACACCGATTTCTCGCTGGTCGGCGGGGCCGCCTGGTCGGTCGAGGACGACCACTTGGTGCTGCGCATCCCGCTGGCGGGCGGTTAGAAAGGGCGGCAGTGGAGACAGCCGGCTGGATCGATGTCATCCGCAAGGAGGGGCGGCGCATGGGCGTCGTCATCGCCGGACTGCCGCCCGACGCCCCGGTTCCAAGTTGCCCCGGTTGGCGGGCGCGAAAACTGGTGCACCATCTGGGCCGGGTGCACCGTTGGGCCGCCCTGATGATCTCCGAAGCCAGGGCTGAACCCCCCGCCCGCCTCGATGAGATCATCCCGGAGGGGTGGCCGTCCGACGACGATTTGGCCGGCTGGTTCCGGGAGGGTCACCTACGGTTGGCGGCGGCCTTGGAGGAAGCCCCGGCGGACCTGCGGTGCTGGACGTTCATGGAGGCGCCGTCCCCCAGGGATTTCTGGGCCAGGCGTCAAGCCCACGAGACCTCCATACACAGGGTGGACGCCGAGCTGGCGGCGGGGATGGACCCGACGGGGTTCGATGCGGCCTATGCGGCCGACGGCATCGACGAGCTGCTGGTGTCGTTCATCCGCCGCCCCGGTCGGAGCCCTAGCGCTCCCGGGGAGATGACCATGGGGGTGGAGGCGGTCGATGCATCGCGGAGCTGGACCGTGTCCTTCGGACCCGGCGAAGCCCGGGGGCGGAGAGGTGCGGGGGAGGCCGACTGCACGGTGTCCGGCGCGGCGTCCGACCTCTTCACCTTCCTCTGGAACCGGACCCCGCCGCGGGGTCTGCGGGTGGCGGGCGACTGGGAAGTCCTCGTCCGGTGGGCGGAGTCGAGCCGCTTCTGAGGATATCCTCAATGATAGTTACACTCCTGTAGTTCAGTAGGTGAGCAGGGAAAGATGTCAGCAGAACAGCAATATCTCGACCTGCTCCAAGAGGTCAGAGACCGCGGGGTGTGGAAAGACGACCGGACCGGGGTGGGCACCTACAGCCTGTTCGGACGGCAGCTGCGCTTCGACCTCGAGCAGGGGTTCCCGCTCCTCACCACCAAGAAGATACATGTCCGGTCGGTCGTCCACGAGCTGCTTTGGTTCCTGCGGGGCGACTCCAACATCGACTACCTGAACCGGAACGGGGTGACGATATGGGACGAATGGGCCGACCCCGCCGGCGATTTGGGGCCCATCTACGGTGTGCAGTGGCGTTCCTGGCCGGGCCCCGACGGGGGGGCCGTCGATCAGCTGACCGAAGTGGTGGAACAGATCAAGACCAACCCGGACTCGCGGCGGCTGGTGGTGTCGGCCTGGAACGTGTCGGACCTGCCCGACATGGCGCTGCTCCCCTGCCACGTGCTGTTCCAGTTCTATGTGTCCGGCGGCCGCCTCAGCCTGCATCTCTACCAGCGCAGCGCAGATGTCTTCCTGGGGGTGCCCTTCAACATCGCCTCCTATGCGTTGCTGCTGTCGATGACGGCCGAGGTGACCGGCCTGCGGGCGGGGGAGTTCGTCCACACGTTCGGGGACGTCCACCTGTACCGGAACCACCTGGAGCAGGCCGCCATCCAGCTGGGCAGGGAACCCCGGCCGCTGCCGCGCCTGGAACTGGCGGACCGGCCCGCCGACCTCTACTCCTTCGGATACGAGGACATCCGGGTGGTCGGCTACGACCCCCATCCTGCTATCCCGGCGCCGGTGGCCGTATAATCCCGTTCGTCGAATCGAGGAAGCCAGGGAGGCCGATATGACACCGGAACAGATACTCGCCGAGCCGCCGCGGGTGCTCACCCAGGAACAGCGGGAGTCCTATTTCGAGCGCGGTTACGTGGCCGTGGAATCCCTGATCTCAGACGAATGGATCGAACGGCTCCGCGGGGTGACCGCCGGTTTCATCGACGAGAGCCGGGGGGTGGGCATCTCGGACGAAGACTACGACGTGGCCGAGGGGCACGGCCCGGACTCGCCCAGGGTGCGCCGCATCAAGATGCCCGACCGCCGGCACTCTGTCTACTGGGAGTTCGCCACCGGCGTGATCGCCGATGTGGCCGCCGACCTGGTGGGCCCGGATGTGGTGTTCCACCATTCCAAGCTCAACTTCAAGTGGGACGCCGGCGCCGACGATGTCAAGTGGCATCAGGACATCCAGTTCTATCCGCACACCAACTACAGCCCGCTGACCATCGGCACCTACCTGGCGGATACGGGCATGGATGACGGCCCCCTGATGGTGGTGCCGGGCAGCCACGACGGGCCTCTGTTCGACCAGTACGACGAAGACGGCAACTGGATGGGGTGCCTCTCCGCGGGCGACGCCGCCTCCGTCGACCAGGAAAACGTCGAATACCTGTCCGGCCCGGCGGGGTCGATCACGGTCCACAACTGCCGGACGGTGCACGGGTCTCCCCCTACCGGGAAGGCCAGCGGCAGGCCGTTGCTCCTCAACGCCTACGCATCGGCCGACGCCTTTCCCTACACGGCCCACCCGCAGCCCACCGAGAACACCGGCAAGGTGATACGCGGGCGCCCGGCCCGCTGGGCCCATCACGATCCCAGGCCCTGCCTGATCCCGCCCGACTGGTCGGGTGGGTACGACTCGATCTTCGCCGCCCAGGACAAAGAGGAGCAGATGATGTAACGACCGGGGCGCCCCATTCTCCGGGTGGGTCGGGGTGGGGCGGGCCGCCCGGACGGTGTATCAGGAACGGGCCGGTCGAACCTAAGATGGCGGCGTGGTCGTATTCTTGAAGACGGTCCGCGGGCTGTTGATCCTGGCCGCCCTGGCGATAGCGGTGGTCCCGCCCGCGGCGCTCATCGACCTCCTGACCGGAGGCACCGGATACGGGCTGTGCGAGAATGGGCTGGCCGGATGCGACAGCGCCTTCCTAGACGGCCCGGCGATGGCGCTTCGTGTATTCATCGGCTTGTTCCTGGTGACCGTGGGCGTGCGGGTGGTCTCCCGCATCATCGCCAGAGTCGAGAAACGCCGGAGGTGGGATGCGGCGGTTGCGTACTACGGCGATTTCTCGGATCTACAGGAACCCTCCGACGGCGGCGCCTTGGAGTCCGGAACTCGAGGGAGGGTGCTCGGTTCTTAGTGGCGGGTGACTGGCAACCGGGGGCGGGGTGTCGTCGGGCGGGGTTTGTGGAGCGGCCTTCGGTGTGGTTGAAGTCACCGAGTGTCGTTGCGGACGGTCAGGTCGGTCAGTCTCGCTCCGAAGCAAGGCTCAACACCTCGCTAAAAAAATAGGCCATGTCTTATGACAAGGGTATTGAAACTGTCACAGTGTTGTTGTATACATATAAACAACAGACATCGCAGCCGGTTCCGCGGATGGCTGCGATCAGAAGAGCGTCCGATCCAGAGGCGCCGCCCCTCGGAATATCTTCCGACCGGGCAGGTCCTTCCAAGGCGAGGACGGTCGAAGTAGCTGTGCTGGAACCGATCGGGACGGGGCGGGTGAACACGTCCTCCCGCCCTTTGGAGACGGTGGCTGGTGGCGGCGGGGGAGGGACCCATGTGGGGGGCGGTGCGGGGGGTGATTTTTCGCGGACTTCGTCCGGTCGCAGGCGGTTTTGGGGACGCCGTTCGACGCCGTTCTTTGCGGCCTCCTATAGGAAAGGGCAGGTAGACACACGGGCCGGTACGGCTGGTTCATAACCTGCGTCTCCTGTCATCTGATCAAGGCCGAGGATAGGTTTTCGCGGTCTCGCCCGGTTCACCACCTGCGGCGCACAGTCCTATGCGCCGATGAAGGCCCGCCCCGAGCGGAGCCCCGCCGCCCGGACAGGTCAGGCGGACAGAAGGCGTCGGCGCCCCGAGAGGTCAGGCGTAAGGAGATGCCCCCGGCTTTCCTGCGTCCGTCGGCTTGACCATCCGGCCCCCCTTCCACACCATCGTCACCCGGTCGGGATCGCCGAGCACCGTGATATCCGCCAGCGGGTCGGCCGCCACCGCGATGACATCGGCGTCGTAGCCTTCGGCCAGCAGACCGGAGCGGGGGGCCCTCCCGCCCAGGGTGGCGGGGCCGTTGGCGGTGGCGGCCTCGATGGCCCGCAGGGGGGTCATCCCCGCCTCGACGAGGGAGGCGAGCTCCAGCCCGTTGGTTCCCCACAGACCGCCGCTGGCCATGATGTCGGCGCCCACCGCCATGCGTATACCGGCCGACACGGCCAGCTCCATGGCGGCCTTGTGGGTGCGGGCCACTCGGACCTGGGCCTCCCACGCCCAATCGGGGATGCGGCCCTCGAGCGACGCCAGATGTTCGACGGCGTGGCGGGTGGGCACCACCATGGTCCCCGTTTCCAGCAGCAGCTCGGCGGTGGCTTGGTCGAGCGTGCTGCAATGCTCGATGGTGGTCACCCCGGCCATGGCCGCAGCCGCCGCCCCGGCCTGTCCGTGGCAGTGGGCGGCTACCGCCAGCTCGGCCATGGCCGCCTCCTCCACGATGGCCCGCAGCTCCTTGTCGTTGAACTGCCGATGGTCCGGATGGTCGAAATGGCTCATGGTGCCGCCGGTGGCGTTGATCTTGATCACCTCGGCCCCCGACCGGATCTGGCGGCGCACCGCCTTGATGCATTCCTCCACCCCGTCGCACACCGCCACCCAGCCGATTCCCGAAGCGGCCAGGTCGTCCCGCCAGGCCTCCGGCATCCAATGGATGTCGCTGTGGCCCCCGGTCGGACCCAGAGCCGCCCCCGCCCCGTAGATGTTCGGGCCGGCCAGGGTTCCTTCGTCCACCAGCCGGCCCAGATGCACGCCGAGGCCCCCCAACTCCCTGGTGCTGGTGAAACCGGCCATCAGCAGGGTGTGGGCGTCGCGGGCCGCCCGCACCGCCAGCACCGGCAGGGGGGTGGTGGCCAGCCCCGTCAGGTCGGGCGACTCGATTCCGAAGAAGTGCGAATGGCAGTCCCACATGCCGGGCATCACCACCGGCGCCCGATGCACTTCGGCTGCCGGAGCGGACGGCGCCCCCGCCTGCGGGCCTGCGTAGGAGATGGATACGCCGTCTATCACCACGCATCCGTCGGGTACGGGCGCCCCCCGCCCCGGAATCAGCAACTCGGCCTCTATGCGTATCACGTCCACCTCGCATCGTCTCGACGACCGGCTTTCTCGGACGCAACGGTAGGCTCGACGCCCGGAGCTCGCGGCGGGGAACCGGATTGAAAGCAGCCAGGAAGGTCTTCATAAGGCGGAGCGTGGACGAGGTGTTCGGGTTCGTGGCCTCGTCCGGGACCGAGCCCGTCTGGCGCAGCAGCGTCCTCGAGACCGCCTGCGACCGACCGGGCGCCCTCCGGGCGGGTTCGCGGGGCCGGAGCCTGATGCGGTTCATGGGCCGGGAGGTGGATGCGCCCTGGGAGATAGTCGAGTTCGACGACCGCTCCGGGCTGTGCCGGGAGTATTCCTCCGCAGTCAGGGGAGGCCGCGACCGTTACCGCTTCGAGCCGTTCGGGCGCGGCGCCACGGTCCTCGAGCTGGAGATCGAAGTGGAAGCCGCCGGACTGGCCGGGCTGCTGACCGCCGCCACGCGCACCGCGGCGGACCGGGAGCTGCGCGCCGACCTGGACCGTCTGAAGCAGATACTCGAGTCGCGCTGAGCGGCCTAGCGGCGGCGGTGCGCGCCTCCGTTCAGAACGCTCAGAACAGTTCCAGGTACTCGTTGGTCTCCCATGCGCTTATGTCGTCGGCTCTCTGCGAGTCCGGGTCGGAGTTCTCCTCGGCGGCGTACCTGCCCAGCTCGTAGCGGCGCACCGCCAGCAGAGCATCCTTGAACTCCTGGCCGAAGAACCTTGCGGCGGCCTCGCTGGCCTCGAAGTGGTCCAGAGCCTCGCCCAGAGTGGCCGGGAGTTTCTCGAGCGACCCGTCCTCCTCGGCCGGCTGGCCCTCGCGAGAGGGCGGGGGGGGTTCCAGGCCCCGCTCTATCCCGTCCAGACCGGCGGCCAGGATGGCGGCGCCGGCCAGGTAGGGGTTCATAAGGGCGCTGGGGGAGCGGGTCTCCAGCCGGGTGGCGTTCCCGCCGGCCGCCTTGACCCTGACCAGGGCCGAGCGGTCCTCCAGGCCCCAGGAGATGTTGGTGGGGCTGAAGGTATGGGTCCGCCGCCGCCGCCGGCAGTTGATGGTGGGGCACAGCAGGGCGTCGATGGCGTTGGCGTGGGCCAGTATCCCGGCCGCGAACCCGAGCCCCGCCCCGCTGAGGCCTTGGGGGTGGGAGTCGTCGGCCATCACGTTCTGCCCGGTGTCCTTGTCCAGGAGCGACATGTGGATGTGGCACCCGCTCCCCGAATGACCCGCGTAGGGCTTGGTCATGAAGCTGGCCAGGTATCCGTCCTGGTGGGCGATCTGCTTGACGCCGTTCTTGAAGGTGAACGCCTTGTCGGGGCCGTCCATCCCCCGCCCCGGGGTGAAGTTGATCTCCCATTGCGACCCGGCGTACTCGCAGTTGGAGGTGATGATGTCCACCCCGATGTCGGGCATCAGGTCCATGATCCTATGGATGGTGGGGACCCACTCGTTGCGGATCACGTTGAAGATGTGGTAGCCCTCGAACAGCCGCTCGCGGGTCCGGCCGTCGAGGAGGTAGAACTCGAACTCGCAGCCCGTCATCGGTTCGTAACCCATGCTGTGCGCCTTCTCGAGCACCCGGCGGTACACCGCCCTGGGGGTGGCCTCCAGGGTCTTGCCGTCGTACCATTCGGCGTCGCAGATCAGCCGGGCGGTGCCGGGCGCCCAGGGCACGACCGCCGCGGTGGAGGGGTCGGGGAACAGCAGCGAGTCGCCGTACCCAACCTCCTCGTTGTAGAGGCTGCCGGGCACCACGTCGGAGCGGGTGTCGAGCACGGAGGTCCCCCCGTAGAAGTTGAGGCCGTCGCGGGCGTAGCCGCCGGCGGCGTCCAGCGGCACGATCTTGGTGCGGGAGGTCCCGTGCAGATCGGGCATCTCGAAACGCACCCGCTTGATACCCCGTGCTTTCCACCCGTCGAAGATACGGTCGAATT
The DNA here is from genome assembly GCA_958295745.1 of uncultured Acidimicrobiia bacterium. Classification (GTDB taxonomy): domain Bacteria; phylum Actinomycetota; class Acidimicrobiia; order Spongiisociales; family Spongiisociaceae; genus CATQHD01. The sequence goes on from OY282370.1 coordinate 2,673,078, forward strand.
CGGACACCTGCGAACCTCCTCCTCGCCGGCCTCCGCCCGGACATGGGATGGGAGGCCTCCTCGTGCACCGGCGATTATAGGTTGCGCGGTCAGAGGCGGCCCGGGTGCGGCGCATCGGCGGATCTCAGGCGGCCGTGTGGGCGGCGCCGGGTATAGTTGCCCGATGGCGAGATCCACCTCGCGCGGCTCCGCGGTCTTCTACCGCAGCCCCGACGACCGATACCCGATGATCGTGCGCGCCGCCGGGGTCCATCTGTGGGATTCCTCCGGCAAGCAGTACCTCGACCTCTCCAGCGGGATTTCCGCCACGGCCGGCATCGGCCAGGGCCGGCCCGAGATCGCCGATGCCATGGCCGCCCAGGTCCGGCGGCTGTCCTTCGTCCACAGCTCCCGGGTCACCAACGACCAGCAGGAACGCCTGGCCGCCCGCCTGGCCGACCGGGCGCCGGAAGGGGTCGGGAAGGTGATGTTCACCTCCGGCGGGTCGGAGGCCAACGAGCTGTCCATACGGATCGCCCGCCAGTACCACCTGGCCCGGGGCGAATGGGAACGCACCAAGGTCGTGTCCCTGGCGCCCAGCTACCACGGGGCCACGGTCGGGGCGCTGTCGATGACGGGCCGCTGGGATGTCAACCGATCCTACACCCCGAACCTGATGCACACCGTCAAGGTCACCGCCCCCGTCAACTTCCGGGGGCCGTTCGCCGGCCTGGAGGGGGAGGCGCTGGCGGAGCGGGCCGCCGGGGCGGTGGAGGACGCCATCGAGGCGGCCGGCCCTCACACCGTGTCGGCTTTCATCGCCGAGCCCGTTTCCGCCGCGGCGGGGATGACCGTCCCGCCCGCCTCCTACTGGGAGCGCATCCGCGCCGTCTGCGACCGCAGCGGCGTCCTGTTCATAACCGACGAGATCGTCACGGGTGCGGGGCGGACCGGCGAGTTCCTGGCCATGGACCACTTCGGGGTGACGCCCGACCTGTGCAACCTGGCCAAGGGCCTCGGAGGGGGGTATGTTCCGCTGGGCGCCACCCTGGCCGCCGACTCCATCGTGGACACCATCGCCGTCCAGAACCGGCGCATGGCGGAGGTGCACACCTTCAGCGGCGCCCCGGTGTCGTGCGCGGCGGGGGCGGCGGTGCTCGACGCGATCGAGGGGGAGGGCCTGGTGGAGCAGGCCGCCGAGCGGGGCGCCTTCCTGCGCTCCCTCCTGGAGGACCGGCTGGGAAGCCTTCCGGTGGTGGGGGAGATCAGGGGCATAGGCCTCATGCAGATGGTCGAGTACGTGCGCTCCCGGCGGACCAGGGAGAAGATCCCCGCCGAGGCGGAGGCGTCCGACACCCTGTCGAAGGCCATGTTCGAGCGGGGGGTGATGCTCAACACGCTCGGCGCCTCGAGCTCTCTGGTGGGCGATTGCACGGTGTTCTATCCGGCCCTGACCATCGGGGAGGCGGATCTCGAACACGGGGTGGACGTACTGGGCGAGGAATTGGAGCGCCTGCATGCTGGCTGGACATAGGTCGTATACAGCGAAAACAGGACGGCGGAGGGCCTGTCCGGAAGGGCGGGAGACCCCTGCCCCGGAGATGGAAGGAGCGGCATGATCGGCGGGGAGCTCACCTACAGCAGGATCGTGGAGGCGAAGGAGCGGATGGCGCCCCCGGTGAGGGTCACCGGGATGCTGCCGCTGGCCCGCACGGCGGACGAAGTGGGGCGGGAGCGCCTGTTCCTGAAGTCCGAGCACCTCCAGGTCACCGGTTCCTACAAGGCCCGTTCCGCCTTCAACATCCTCCGCTCCTTCGAAGGGGAGCGCCGCCGGCGGGGGATCGTGCTGTCGTCGTCGGGCAACTTCGCCCAGGCCTTCGCCTACGCCGGCCGGGTGCTCGATTCGCCGGTCGCCATCGTCATGCCCGAATACACCGCCGAGGTCAAGGTCGAAGGCACCCGGGAATACGGCGCCGAGGTGGTCCTCTGCCCGACCTTCGCCGACCGGGACCCCGCCGTCGAGCAGGTGGGGGCCGAGCGGGGGATGGTCATCCTGCACACCTTCGAGGACCCGGAGGTGGCGGTCGGCCACGGGACCATCGGGCTCGAGGTTGTCGAACAGCTCCCGGAGGTCGAGACGGTACTGATCCCGGTCTCCAGCGGGGGGCTGGCCGCCGGCATCGCCCTGGCGGTGAAGGAACGCCGCCCCGACGTGACCGTCCTGGGCGTCCAGCCGGAAGGAGGCAACGCCGCCTACGTATCCTGGCAGGCGGGAGAGGTGAGGGCCGTAGACCGCTGGGAGTCCATGGCCGACGCCCTCTCCGCCCGGCGCCCCGGCAAGCTCCCCTTCGAGTATTTGCAGCGTTACCTGGACGACATAGTGCTGGTCTCCGAGGAAGCGATCGCCGAGGCGGTCCGCACCATCCTGTTCCGCACCAAGACCCTGACCGAGCCGGGGGGCGCCACCGCCGCCGCGGCCTTCCTGTCGGGAGTGGTGGACACCGGAAAGGTGACGGCGGCCATCGCCTCGGGCGGCAACATCCAGCCGTCGGTGCTGGAGAAGATACTCGGCGGGGAATGAGTCCCGTGCGGGGCGCGGCAAGCCGCAGAACAGAGAGGAGGGTCGAAAGATGAGCAACCCGCGGCCCCGGATCGGGATAGTCGGCCACGGTCTGATCGGTTCCTACGTGTACGAGCAGATCACCACCCGCCCCGAGCTCGGGTTGGACGCGGCCTTCGTCCACGACCAGATGCCCGAGCGGGTGGCCGGGCTGCCGGTGGAGGTCGTACTCGACGACTTGGAGGACTTCGCCCGGCGGTCGCCCGACATGGTGGCCGAGTTCGCCCACCCGTCCGTGACCGCGGACCACGGGGCCCGATTCCTCCGGCACACCGACTACCTGCCCCTCTCGGTGACCGCCTTCGCCGACGCAGAGGTGGAGCGCACCCTGCTGGACACCGCCCGGGCCCACGGCACCCGCCTGTACATCCCCCACGGCGCCGTGGTGGGCCTCGAAGCCATCGGGGAGGGCCGGGACCAGTGGGAGGAGGTGAAGATGGTGATGCGCAAGAACCCCGCCAATATCGACTTCAGCGCCCATCCCGAGCTGGCGGCCGAGGACATCACGACCGACACGGTGCTCTACGACGGCCCCACCAGGGGTCTGTGCGGGCTGTTCCCCCGCAACGTCAACGCCCACGCCGCCCTGGCTCTGGGAGGGATCGGCTTCGACCGGACCCGCTCGGTTTTCATCGCCGTCACCGAAGGCGGCGTGTCCGACATAGAGATCACCGCCCGCAGCCCGGCCGCCGTGCTCACCATCAGGCGGGTCAGCCCCATGAAAGGGGTCAGCGGCATCTTCACCCTGCTGTCGGTGCTCTCCAGCGTTGTGAAGGCCAAAGGCTCACCTGCGGGGCTGCATCTCGTCTGAGGAAAGAACATGATACGGGGACGAATCTGGTAAGATAGGAAAATGGAAGCAACAATACCTTGGCTGTTTGTTCTCTGGTTTAGCCTCCTACCAGGTGCTTTATTCATTTGGTCCTATGGTTTAATAGCCGGAAGATGGATGACGGGAAAGGAAGGTAGCCGCCATTTTTTCTTGATGTCACTAGGATATTCGGCAATTTTCCATTTAGCTTTAGCTCCAATGACTTACAAACTATGGTCTTTATACTGGGGTAAAATCAGTCAAGGCGAAAGAGTAAGTCTATGGTTATGGGCGGCTTTATCTATATATGTTATAGTTCCTGCTGTTATTGGTTTAGTGGCCGGGTGGGCTACACTTAGATCAGGAAGGGCAACTAACAAATGGTATTAGATGGGCAAGATTTCTCGTAGGTCGCACTCAAGATCCCCTAGCTTGGGATAATTTATTTGGCCGTGATGATATAACCGGTTGGATTCGTTTGAGAACGAAGGAAGGTATTTTTATAGGCGGTTATTATGGACCGGGATCATATGTTTCAGGATATCCTGAACAACAAGATCTATTCTTAAGTAATCTTGCGGAGGTTCAACAGGATACCGGCGAGTTTGTTCTAGATCATGACCAAAAGCCAAAATTGTTAGTATCGGGTTTGCTTATTCGCTGGGATGAGGTATCATATCTGGAATCCACAGTAACAACAGGTCAAGAATTTCAAAACAAAATCAAAGAAAGGAGAGGAGAGCAATGACTGAACGATCAGGCAGATACACAAACAAAAAGGCCCGCAACTCTCGTAGATACATGACCCAGAAACGTGGATACATGGCCGGTAACACTCCACCCGAAAAGGCCGGGCCTCCCCCAAAGGGTCCTATGGCAGGGTTTCATGGAAAGGGTAAATCGGACAGTAGCAACAACGAAGCGGCGTCATCCACTGCTTCCAAAGATTCTTCTAACGTGAAGTAAGTAACACCTTTGGAGTGAGGTTGGGCCATTTCTGTCCGCCGTCCGATAGGATCAGGTGTCTGTGACCGTCCGCTCTTTTGCTAGATAGATAACGGGCGGCCCCGGACGTTCAGTTTGCCCGAATAGGGCGGCGGGGCTCTACTCCGTCTTCCTCGCACCAGGAGAGGTACTCGTCGATGGAGCGGTGGAACTCTTCACGTATACCCTCGACGTCGACCGCCTCGAAGGTGGCGATCGGATACGGGCCGCTGTTGACGACGCTCCCGTGGAGCCGATCTACCGAATCGTCATATTCGATAGAAGCGATGTACCCCTTGTATTCCATCATGTTCCTCCTTCTTGTCAGTTGTCCACCATATGAATATGCCTGTCCTCTTACATCTATTCTCCTTTCTTCGATGGTCGTCGCGTCCCCGCAGAGTAGACCTCCGCCAAAGCCGGCCTCCGCCGGTGACGGTCCGGGAGGCCGCTGTCTTCGTATATACCGCCTGGTCGTAGACTGACGGCTTCGGGAAGAGGGATATCATGTTCTACCACGGCGGCGGCGGATTCTGGTCCTACCTGCGCTACGACCAGGACCAGAAGGGGCCGGAGATCGACCGGGCCCTGTTGCGGCGTGTGTTCGCCTACGGGCGCCCCTACCGGTGGCTGCTGGCCGGGGTGCTGGCCACGATCCTGATCATCTCGACGCTGGCGGTGGTCCCGCCCCTGCTCATCCGGGAGCTGGTGGACCGCGCCATCCCCGATGCCGACCTCGGCCGGCTGACCCTGCTCGGGGCGGGGATGGTGGCCGTGCCGCTGGTCACCGTATCGGTGGGCGCCGTGCAGCGGTGGATGTCGGCCCGGGCCGGGGAGGGGATCATCTACGACCTGCGCCGCTCCCTCTACACCCACCTCCAGGCCATGTCGCTGCGTTTCTTCACCCAGACCAAGACCGGAGAGCTGGTGTCCCGCCTCGACAACGACGTGGTGGGCGCCCAGACCGCCATAACCGGCACCTTCGTCACCATCGCCTCCAACATCGTCTCCGTGGCGGTGATCCTGGTCGTGATGTTCCGGGCCGAGTGGCGCCTCACCCTGCTGGCGGTGGCCGCCCTGCCTCTGTTCGTCTATCCGGCCCGGCGGGTGGCTCATATCCTGCGCCGCATCACCCAGCGCCAGATGCAGCACAACGCCGCCATGTCCGCCATCCTCAACGAGACCTTCAACGTGAGCGGTGCCCTGCTGGTGAAGCTGTTCGGACGCCGTAGGGAGGAGGCGGCCCGCTTCTCGGAGGAGGCCCGGATGGTGCGGGATCTGGGCGTCCGCTCGGCCATGATCGGGCGGTGGTTCTTCGCCGCCCTCGGGTTGGTCGGCGCAACCGGCACGGCGGCGGTGTTCTGGGTGGGCGGCTACCTGGTGATCCAAGGGCAGCTGAGCCTCGGCACGGTGGTCATGTTCTCCACCCTGCTGGTCCAGCTGTACGGCCCGCTGTCCGCCATGTCCAACGCCCGGGTGGAGTTCGCCTCCTCCCTGGTCTCCTTCGAGCGGGTGTTCGAGGTTCTGGACCTCCCGCACGACATCGTGGAGCGCCCCGGGGCGGTGGACATCCGCCCCGTCCAAGGGATGGTCGAGTTCGACCGGGTGTCCTTCCGCTACCAGACGGAGAAGCCGGGCGGCCTGGCCTCCGTGGACCGGTTCTGGCAGCCCGCCGATGGCCTCGACCCCGCGGTTCCCGCCGTCCCGGACGGACGGACGTGGGCCATCGAGGACATGAGCTTCCGCATAGAGCCGGGGGATCTGGCCGCCCTGGTGGGCCCTTCCGGCGCCGGCAAGACCACCATCAGCTACCTGATACCCCGCCTCTACGACCTGGACAGAGGGCGGGTGAGGATCGACGGGGTGGACGTGCGGGACGCCGCCCTGGAGTCGCTGGAGCAGTCGGTGGGGGTCGTAACCCAGGAGACGTTCCTCTTCCACGACACCATCGCCGCCAACCTGCGCTACGCCAAGCCGGACGCCGATCAGGAGGAGATCGAGGCGGCCGCCCGGGCGGCCAACATCCACGACTTCGTCGTCACCCTGGCGGACGGATACGACACGGTGGTGGGGGAGCGGGGCTACCGCCTGTCGGGCGGCGAGAAGCAGCGGATCGCCCTGGCCCGGGTGATCCTGAAAGACCCGCAGATACTCATCCTCGACGAGGCCACCGCCCATCTCGACTCCGAATCCGAGGCCCTCGTCCACGAGGCCCTGGAACGGGTCATGAAAGGGCGCACCTCGCTGGTGATCGCCCACCGCCTCTCCACCATCCGGGCCGCCGACCGCATCCTGGTGCTCGACGAAGGCCGGCTGGTGGAGCAGGGCGACCACGCCGATCTGCTGGAATCCGGCGGACTCTACGCCCGGCTGTACCGCACTCAGTTCCACCGCCCTAAGGCCCCCGCCTGACACGCGGTGAGGCGCCGGCGCATCCCGGCGGGCCCCGGCCAGGCGTTCACAGCGCCGCAAGATCGCGAAAATCCCCCGCCCCGATCTCTGCCCGTCTGTTGGATTCCCGCCTCCGTTGGAGATCGCGAAAATCCCCCGCCGCCAAGTCGTAGAAGACCGCGATAAGAGGATGCGCGGATAGGTGCTCACCCAGGGATACAACTGCTCGCGGCGGTTGATGAGCCCACAGCCGCAGCCAGGGGTTACGAACTGGATACCGACCGGCGTTTACGAACTGGCAGACGCGGTCCGCCTATCCGCGCACCTCTAAATCTGCCGTCTGTCGGGTTGCCGCCCCGTTGGAGATCGCGAAAATTCCCCGCCCCACTCCGCCCCCCGGCTGGGTTCCCTCCCCCGCCACCACCGCGCTACGCCAGGACCGGGGCATCGGGCGCGTGGACCCGACCCCGATCCGAAGTTTCTCATTTCGGTTTCGGCTATTGCCCGCCCTCCGTTCCGTTACCCTCCGCAGAGGGCCGGACATCGGACGGGACTTCCGATATTCATCCACCGCCGTCCGGACCGAGGCGGCGGATTCCTTCCTCCCTAACAGCATCTCCTATTTTCGAGGAAAGGTCAACCCCTTTCTTTCGCGCCCTCGGCGCCGCCGACGGGACGGGCGGCCCCGTGGCCTCAGAGGCGGACCACCTCGACCTCCACCTCCATCCGGGACCGGCCTCCGCCCTTGAGGTCGCCCCGCGTGGGGGGTACGTCGAAGTAGTCGCGCCCCACCGCGGTGCGGATGTACCTCTCGTCGGCGACGCATCGGTTGGTGGGGTCGAAGCCGACCCAACCCAGGCCGGGAAGCCGGCACTCCACCCAGGCGTGGGAAGCCGACCCCGGCGCCGGGCCGCCGCCTGGTCCATCCACGTGGAGGTAACCGGACACGTAGCGGGCGGGGACGCCCCAGGACCGGGCGACGGCGAGCATCACGTGGGCGTAGTCCTGGCAGACCCCCCGGCCGGACTCCAGGATGTGTTCCATGGGCGAGTCCACCAGTGTGGAGCCCGGGGCGTATTCGAACGCGTCGTGGAGGGCGGCGGACAGACCGAGCAGGTCCTCCAGCGGGTCGGCGCCGGGTTCGACCCCCAGCCGGTCCACGAAGGCGGCCAGGGCGGGCGACGGACGGGTCCGGCGGCTCGGATGGACGAAGTCCCAGTCGGACCAGGTGTCCATGTCCGAGCGGACCTCCGCCCAGGCGCCCCTCCCCATGGAACCCGGGAGCGCCGGGGCGGGCGGCGCCTCGACCGTCGACCGGGCGGCCACCTCCAGCGAAGAGTGCTCCGAGTGGATCGTCAGCACGTGCCTGGTGTTGCCGAACGGGTCCACCTCGGCGCCGATCGGCGCGGGCGGAGAGGCCGTCACCTCGAAGTCCGTCACCCGCTGGCCTCCGTCGCGGCGCGGCGCCAGCCAAAGGGACATGGCGCAGCGCACCACCGGTTCGGTATAGAAGAATCGGGTGCGGTGTTCGATGCGGTAGAGGGCGGGGCCGGCCATTCGGTCAGCGCACCGCGCCCTCGAGCGGCGCGCCCTCGAGCGGGTAGTCGAAGTAGGCGCCGGTTATCGAGGTGTGCAGCAGCCGGGACTCGGACAGGACGGCGCCGAGCAGCTCCCGCCGCCCCCGCCCGCCTTCGCCGCCCGGCCATTCCGAACCGACCAGGACGCCCAGCCGCTCGACGGACTGCCCGACCAGCGCGGCGGACGCGGCGCGGGGCCCTCCGCCGATCCCGGCCAGCTCCCGCCCGATGACTGCGATCGAACGTCCGAGCGAGCCGGGCAGCCGGGGGTCGGTGACCAGCAGGTCCAGCACCCGGCCGGGGTCCACCGCCGCGCCGTGGGAACGGTTGTAGGCCTCGAAGGCGTGGTACACCCTCAGCAGGCCGGTCCAGTCCGTCTCGGCGCCCTCCTCGAAGAACCCGGCGGCGTCGATCTGCGCCGACAGCAGGGAACCCGACAGCTGGGTGCGCTCCACGAAGCGGCCGAGCCGCAGGAACAGCCATCTCTCGTCGCGGTACATGGTGGCGGCGGCCACGCCGGCGAGGGTGTCGACCTCGGCGGCCGTATCCGCGTAGAAGCTCTCCGGCGAGGTGATCCAGATGTCGCGGATGTCCATATCCTTCGTCCTCAGGTAGCAGCGGTTGATCTCCGTCCACATCTCGGCCGATATGCAGTGGCGCATCTGGCGGGCGTTCTCGCGGCCCGCCGCCAGGCAGTTGCGGATCGAGTCGGGGTTGGATGCCTCGAAGGTGAGGTCGTCGGCCAGGGTGTAGGAATCGGCCAGCGTGTAGCGGTCGCTGCGGTGCGGGCGGAGGGGGCCGCCGGGCGGCTGACGGTGCAGGCCGCCGTATATCCGCCGCCATCCGAAGTGGATCTCCCGCACCGGACGGTCCACGAGCGACTCGGTCTGGATCCTCAACAGGCGGGACAGGCTGCCCACCCGCTCGAGGTAGCGGCCCATCCAGTAGAGGCCCTCCGCGCTCCGCGACAGCATCTCCGTCAGTCCTCCAGCACCCAGAAGTCCTTGACGCCGCCCCCCTGGCTGGAGTTGACCACCAGGCTGCCCCGGCGGAGGGCCACACGGCACAGGGCGCCGGGCGCGATGCGGGCCTCCCGGCCCTGCAGTACGAAGGGCCGCAGGTCCACGCGGCGGGGTTCGAGGCCTCCTTCGATCAGGCAGGGGGAGCGGGACAGGGCGAGGGTCGGCTGGGAGATGTACCCGGCGGGGTCGGCGCGGAGGCGCCTCGCGAAATCCTCCCGTTCCTCGGGGGCGGCGTGGGGGCCGATCAGCATCCCGTAGCCCCCCGATTCGCCCACCTGTTTTACCACCAGGTGCTCCAGGTTGTCGAGCGTGTACTCGAGATCCTCGGGGCGGCGGCACAGGTAGGTGTCGACGTTGGCCAACAGCGGCGCCTCGCCCAGGTAGTAGCGGATCATGTCGGGCACGTAGGCGTAGACGCTCTTGTCGTCGGCCACCCCGGTGCCGGGCGCGTTGACCAGGGACACGTTGCCGAGCCGGAAGGCATGCATCAGCCCCGGCACGCCGAGCAGAGAGTCGGGGCGGAAGACCAGCGGGTCGAGGAAGTCGTCGTCGATGCGCCGGTATATGACGTCGACCCGGCGCAGGCCCGCCGTGGTGCGCATGTAGACGAAGCCGCCCTCCACCAGCAGGTCGCGCCCTTCCACCAGCTCCGCCCCGATCTGGCGGGCCAGGAACATGTGCTCGTAGAAGGCCGAGTTGTAGACGCCGGGGGTCAGGAGGGCGACGGTCGGATCGGAGCGCCCCTCCGGCGCCAGCTCGCGCAGCGTGTCGGCCAGGAGGCGGGGGTAGTTCTCCACCTCCCCGACCCGGGACCGCCGGTACAGGCGCCGGTAGGCCGCCTTGGTCACCTTGCGGACGGCCATCATGTACGACACCCCGGAGGGCACCCGGACGTTGTCCTCCAGCACCTTGAACCCGTCGACGGTGCGCACCAGGTCGGTGCCGGCCACACCCACCCACACGCCCCCCGGGGCGGAGAAGCCCCGCATCTCGAGGCGGTAGTGAGGGCAGCCTCTCACCACCTCGGGCGGGACGACCCCGTCGCGGACGATGCGGGCCCCGCCGTAGACGTCCTCGAGGAACATGTTGATGGCCGCTAGGCGCTGCTCGAGGCCGAGGGTGAGGCGCCGCCATTCGCTCCCCGCCATGATCCTGGGTATGCAGTCGACAGGGATGATCCGCTCGTCGGTCTCGTCGTCCCCGTATACGGTGAAGGTGATGCCCTCGTTGGAGAAGGAACGGGAGACCCATTCCCCGACCGCCATGAGGCCGGCGGGGGAGAGTCCGTCCAGAGCCTCGTACAGAGGGCGGCAGTGCCGGCGGGGGCCGCCGTCGGCGTGGAACATCTCGTCGAAGACAGCGGGATCCAGATCGTAGGAGTCGAAGTTCACTGTGGGTTCCCCATCGGATGCGCCGGGGCCGTTGCGCCGTCGTGTTCTTTCCTTCGCCCGCCTCGCCCGAGTCCGATCATACCCGGCGCCGCGATCGGACACCGGCGAGGCCGGGCGAGAAACCTTTCGATCCGGTAGAACGGGGCGGTTGCCGCAAGGGCGACCGGCGTCCTCCCGGTGTCGGCCGAGGGTGTCACCGAGTCACCGCCCGACATGACCTACCTCACAGAGGGTGCGCCGCCGCGCCGCGCCGTATGTCAGTGGGAAGTGTTTCGCCACCGACGTCACCTGGCTCGCTCAGATCAACAGCGGGTAGGCCCAACCGTACCCGCTCCGCCAACCATCCCTGCACGACCACCCCTTTTATGGGGAAGAAGCGATTGCACCCATCACAAAGCAGACAACCATCTTGAGGGCCTCGACGGTCCTCCCAATCAAACGAATGCCTACAGAACGCCGGCGCCATCTTACGCATCTCCGTTCTCATCCAACCTAGATTCCGTTCCACTCTCTCCCCCGCTGCTTTAATCTCTGCCCCGGGGCTATATCCAACCCGAATCCAAAACGACAACCAGAACCTCGCCCGGAAAAACTTACGCTGGATCTGTTCATCAACCTCCCCGTCTTCCCCAGCCTCTTTCTTGGCCTGCGCATGGGCAACTTGTCTTTTGTCGAATACGCGATCAGCTACCCGACTCACGTAAACAGTAGACACTTGAAAAACTAGAATCCCCAAAGCAATCGACAGTACTGACGACAAAACTTCAACAACAACTTCCACCATCACGAACCTTCCTTTCTGTTATGTCTGGCACCGCGTCGGTACCCTTTCTTTCACCAGTGCCATCATCGGACATGGTCCAGGAACCAACCAAGCAGGTCCGGTTCAATCTCGGGCGGTCTGATCGGTCCGGCTCATGCCCCCACCATTCGCGACGCCCGGGGCGACCCGTGGGCAAGCAGCAGCAGCGCCCCGTCGTGGCACATCCACAGGCCCTCGGCCGCCTTGAACCACCTATGGGGCGGCGTCACCCGCAGGGCGGCGGCATCGGCGGGGCGGCGGGATCGGTAGGCCAGCACCTCGGGGGCGGGAGAGTGGATCGTGTCGAGCCGCCCTACCAGCTCGTAGTCACCGAACAGCCTCCCCATGGCCTCCCACGGGCCGCCGCCCTCGGCCCCCCGGAAGCGGATCTCCCGGCACGCCTCGCAGGCCATGACCCGGACGCCGCAGTAGTCCCCTCGCGCCACCGCATGGCCGGCGACGCACCCGCCGCGTCTCGGCAGGGGAAGATCGGTCCACTTGCCCCGGACGTTTCGGTTCTCGTTCATGGGAACCATTGTCTCAGGGGGGTGCGACAAAAAGCGGCATCTCCCCGACCGAGGCCCGGAACAGGCACCGCGGCGCACCCCCGGCCCGCCTCTTCGGTCCTGTCGCACCCGCCTGCGTATAGTATTTCGCGACCTTGGTTCGAGAAAAGGAGGGCGGCGGGGTGATGATCGGTGCGGCCCATGACTTCCTGGCGGATCACGACCCGATCCTCTGGTCGGCGCCGCCGGGGTTCCCGCCTTCCCTGAGACCGGCGGGGATGTTCTCCCAGGACGCCCCCAGCGGCCTGGAGGTGGTGCTGGCGGAGGGCGACCGCAAGCCGTCCGCCGCCGATATGCGCAAAGGGTGGGAGAAACGCCGGGGCGGGCGGGCCAGCCCGGTGATGTTGGCGGTCTTCCATCCGACCCCGGACGGCGAGCGGGTTTCGCTGTGCGGGCCGACCGGCCGCCTGCCGGTGGTCCATCACGGCGTCGAACCCTCGCAGGCCGAGCGGCTGGCAGAGGTGGCGCTGGCCGAACCCAGCCATCATGCGGCCACCCGGTTCCTGTTGGCGGCCCTGCCGGAACTGGAATCCGAGGTGGCCGGGCTCCGCAACGTCGGCCTGCTGGCCACCCAGGAGCTGGTATCGGGAGTGCCGGAGATGCCCGAATGGCCCGCATCGGTCGAGCGGGCCGCCCCGTTGCTGGCCGAGCGGGGCCACAGGCTGGTGGAGAAGCTGGGGTACGGGGTCGAGAAACTAGACGTCAACACATGGATGCTCACCATCGATAGACGCAACCGGGCGGTAGCGGTGTTCTGCGACGACGAAGAGCCCTTCGACGCCCCGGCTTCCCGGTTCGAGGGCGCCGCTCCGGTGTCCCGGGCGCTGGCGATGGCCGACCGCCAGAACGTGGACTGGGTGATCCTCACCCGTACTTCGGAGATCCGCCTCTACGCCGCCCGGCCTGACACCGGCGTGGGGCGCAAAGGCCGGGCCGAGACCTTCCTGGAGCTGAACCTGGCCCTGCTGCCCGAGGATCGGGCCGGCTACCTGCCCCTCCTGTTCTCGTCGTCCGCCCTCAGAGAGGACGGAACCCTGGAGACGATCCTGGGCAACTCCGCCAGGTTCGCCGTCGAGCTGGCCGAGCGGCTGCGCGAACGGGTCTACTTCGAGGCGGTGCCGGCCCTGGCCAAGGCGGTCGCCGCCCGTATGGGTCTGTATCCCACCGACAAAGAGCTGGCGGAGGCCTACGAGCAGGTCATGGTGATCCTGTTCCGGCTGCTCTTCGTGGCCTACGCCGAGGACAAGGACCTGCTCCCCTACAGCACCAACCAGCACTATAAGGACCACTCCCTCAAGCGGATAGCGCGTCGCCTGCTCAATGACCGCCAAGAGGGCCGCGACCGATACGATATGCATGCCGACTCGCTGTGGAACGTAGTGCGGCTGCTCTGGAGGGCGGTCGATCAGGGAAATACCACCTGGGGGGTGCCCGCCTACGACGGTGGCCTCTTCTCCGAGGACCCGGATGTGAGTCGTTCGGGGGCGGCGCTGGCCGGGCTGCAAATCACCGACGCCGAGTTCGCCCCGGTGCTGGCCGGGCTGCTCATCGACGAGAGCCCCGAGGGGGAGGGGCCGGTGGACTTCCGGTCGCTGTCGGTGCGGGAGTTCGGCACCATATACGAAGGCCTCCTGGAGTCCCGTCTGGCGGTGGCGCAGGACGACCTCGCCGTTCGGAAGGTCAAAGGGCAGCCGATGTACGCCCCGGCCAGGGGCGATCAGGCGGTGGAGGTCGAGGCAGGGGAGGTGTTCCTGTACAACCGGTCGGGGGTGCGCAAGGCCACCGGCAGCTACTTCACCAAGCCGTTCGCCGTGGAGCATCTGCTCGACCATGCCCTGGAACCTGCGCTCGATGCCCACATCACCCGGCTGGACGGGCTGCGGGAGGCCGGAGACGAAGCCGCCTTGGCCAAGGCCTTCTTCGATTTCCGCTGCGCCGACATCGCCATGGGTTCCGGTCATTTCCTGGTGGCGGCTCTGGACCGGATCGAGGCCCGACTGTCGGGCTGGCTGGCCCTGAACCGCGTTCCGGCGGTGGCCAACGAGCTGGACAGGCTGCGCAAGGCGGCGCTCGGCTCGTTGGGCGACCTGGGGATCGGCGTCGATATCGAATCCGGTTCGTTGCTGCGGCGCCAGGTGGCGAGGCACTGTGTGTACGGGGTGGACCTCAACCCGATAGCGGTGGAGCTGGCCCGCCTGGCCATCTGGGTGCACACCTTCGTCCCCGGCCTACCGTTGTCATTCCTCGATCACAACCTGGTGTGCGGCGACAGCCTCACCGGGGTGGGCACCCTCGACGAGGTGGTGGCCGCCTTCGACCCGGACGCCGACCCCGAGGTGCCCAGCCTGTTCCGCAGCCAGATCGAGGAGCTGCTGACCCGCGCAGAGCGGTCGCTGCGCCGCCTGGCCCGCACTTCAGACGCCACCAAGCGAGAGATAGAGGAAGCCCGCGCCGCCCATGCCGAGGCTCAGGAGGACGTGGCCGGCGCCAGGGCATTGTTCGACGTGTTGACAGCCCACCGCTCCGGTGCCTGCCCGTTGCCCGAGAACTATGACGAGGACACTTTCTTGGAGATGAGCCGATTCGAGGACATAGTCGAAGCGGTCAGCACGTTCAGGCCGGTCCATTTCCCGGCTGCCTTCCCCGAAGTATTTCTGCGCGACCGGCCGGGTTTCGACTGCCTGATCGGAAACCCGCCGTGGGAGGAAGTAGTAGTATCAAGACATGTGTGGTGGGGTGTGCATCTACCTGGTGTTCGGGGTCTGCCGGTCAAGCGGATGAATGAGGCCATCGCCCGATTCCGGCGTACCCGGCCTGACCTTGAGGAGGAGTTTGATCTGTCGCTGTCCAAGTCGGCCGCGTTAAGGGCCATGTTGCGCAAAGTTTTCCCAAATCTAGGGGCCGGTCGTACAGATCTCTACAAGTCGTTCGCTTGGCGCAACTGGCAACTTATACGCGATCGGGGTGCTGCCGGTTTGGTGTTACCTCGCTCTGTGCTTCAATCGAAAGGATCTGGGCACTGGCGTAAGGCAGTGTTGCAGGGTGGGTCTTTCAACAAGGTCACCACGCTGGTTAACACCGATGGCTGGGTGTTCGACGACATACATCGTCAATACGTTGTGGCCTTGGTAGCTATCTGGAAGGTTACCGATGCAGATCGAGATATCGGTTTTGTTGGACATTTCTCCAATCATGCCAGATACCGGGCTCGTAGGGATGATGGTGAGGTGCGAGTGTCCGTAGCAGAGTTTCTCTCGTGGTCGGAAGATGCCAGCTTCCCACAACTGCCGGATTATCCAGGTGTGTTGCGGTTGTACAGGAAGTTTCGCTCCCATCTACGCCTGATACCCGTCAATAATGAAAGACTGGGCAGTGGTCCGTCCGTCCGTCCGTCCGTCCGTCCGACCGACCGACCGACCGACCGACCGACCGACCGACCGACCGACCGACCGACCGACCGACCGACCGACCGACCGACCGACGATGGCGGTTTCGCCCTCTGCAGGGCGATCTCAACTCCACCAAGGACAAGCACAGATTCATCCTCGACGGTGGAGAGTCCGCCCGCACCGCGAGCTCGACTCTGCGAACGACAGGCACAGGTTTATCCTCGATCAGGGAGGAGGTGCCATGAACGAAGAGACGAGCCTTTGGCCGGTCTACAAAGGGGAGTCGTTCAACCTCTGGGAACCTGATACAGGTATTTACTACGCCTCGGTTGATTCAGCGGCGATCACCGAACATCTGCAATGCAAACGCAAGCGCCAGCATCGCTATACGAGGTCGCCGTTCAGTGAGTTTATATGGGAGTGGATTGATGACCCGGATACCCTACCTTGTCTACGACCTCGTATAGCCTTCCGCGACGTAACTAACGCTATAGACACCCGTACAATAATCACTGCGCTGGTACCTGGTGCACGGGTGATCACAGATCAAGGCCCCTATCTACTACTGATCCAGGGGACAGAAAGAGAAGAAGCCTTTTTACTAGGTTTACTCTCCTCAATGATATTAGATTGGTATGCTCGTCGGGTTGTTGCATTGCATATAACTTTCCATATTCTCGAAAATTTTCCAATCCCGGCTCCCGATCTCGACGAAGATACTGTCGCGCGTCGGGTGGTGGAGATCGCCGGACGTCTGGCCGCGGTAGACGACCGATTCACCGAGTGGGCAGAAGCGGTGGAAGTACCGGTCGGTTCGGTTACTGATGAGGACACCAAACAGGATCTAATCTGCGAATTGGACGCCTGCGTGGCTTACCTATACGGTCTCGACGAAAACGATTTGGCCATCATCTACGAGACTTTCCACGAAAAAACCGACTACTCTGAGCGCCACGCGGCAGTGCTTGAGCACTTCAGGAGGATCACATGACCAAACAACAGGAACATGTAGGATGTATTGATGGGAAGACCATCGTTCTACACCGTCAATCTGGCGATGTTATACTTACTTTCAGGGGAGTAGAAGCCCGGCTTTCAAGAGAAGGAGCAGTCCGTCTCGCTGATCTACTTGTGTCGCGTCCTGACCCGGTGCAATCTCCTGTTGTGTCGCCGCCAGTAGATATTATAAAACGCCGTGAGACCATCGCTGATCTCATAGAAGCAGACCTTATCATAACTGAAACCGTCCTTATTATGACATACCGTGGTAAAGACCACACGGCCACAGTAACGGATGATGGATTGCTTGATATCAACGGGCACAAAGAAGAGACGCCGTCGGGTGCCGGTAAGCGGGTGACCGGTCAAGAATGTGATGGATGGCAGGTATGGAGTGTCCGCGGTGGGCAACGGTTGGTACATCTCCGGTGGAGATTACGGGCGCTCCGATTTCTAGGCGATGACCACGGATACGCCCACGGAACGATTGGTGAGAAACGGATGATTGCTAAGGGATGGGTTCAGTACGCCTTAAATAATGGATTCAAACCGGAGGTCAGCAATGAAGAAGTGGCCGAGGATTACCTGACCGACCGGCAGTTGAAGAGCGATTACCGGTATGCAGATACTACCCTCCGTAGCTACCGGGGCCATCTTCGTCATTGGTTCAAGTGGTGTAAAGCCAACAATTGGTAAGCCGATCCGTTGATCCGCCATCAACTTGGAGTAGGTACTGATGGTTGCCAACCGAGTGGGTCGGACGGTGGCCGACTCGCTTGGTCATGTCAACGAAGTCCGGCTCCTGCTGGGTGCGGAACCGCTTCGCCGTAAAACCGCTGAGTGGGACTTGCTCAGGTTTAACAAACTAGGACAACGTGCTATAATTTACTTTCTGGGCTGTAAGTCGCTTTGGGTCACCGAGGTGCATCGGTCTAGCCAAGTCGGGGCCTGCTTTGGCGGGCCCCGACTTCTATAAGGATTACCTTATGTTCAAAGTGTTTCCAGGTTTTGATTTGACTAGATTCATTCCGCCAGAGCATCTTGTGTGGCAGGCGGTCTGTCAACTCCTTGGTAGAGTCCGAGGGTGAGTAGACCTATGAACCCATTCCCCGAGCCGAAGCCCGAGCTGGCTGTCAACCGGGGCGGGCGGACGGTGGCCGACTCGCTCAACGGGTTCATCGCCCATGCGGCCGCCGAATTTGTCGGGGGCGCCCGTCTCGACATCGCCACCGCCTACTTCAACGTGGGCGGCTATTCGCTGCTGGCCGACTCGCTCGATCATGTCACCGGCGCCCGGATCCTGTTGGGTGCGGCGCCTGCACCTCCCGAGAAGCGCCGGCGTGCGCTGGGTTCGGAGTCGGTCGTTCCGGAGCGGGCGGCCCGGGAACGTATGCGCCGGGCGATGGAAAACCACGAGCGCGATCTCACCGCCGACCGGGACCTGATCGGGTTCTCGGCGGAAGCGGACGAGAACGCCCGGCGGCTGGTCGGCTGGCTCCGGTCGGGGGAGGTGGAGGTGCGCCGTCTGGAGGGGCGGTTCCTGCACGGCAAGGCTTTCCTGGTGAGCGACCGGTCGCACGGCGTGGTGGCCGGGTCGTCCAACTTCACCCGCGCCGGTCTGGCCTCCAACCTGGAGCTGAACCTGGGCAACTACGCGCCTCACGTGGTGGGGGAGGTGCAGAAGTGGTTCGAAGAGCTGTGGGAGGAGGCGAACGAATACGACCTAGCCGCCCTGTTCGAAGCCCGTTTCGAGCCGCATCCGCCGCAGCTGATCTACCTGCGGATGCTGTGGGAGCGCTACGGCGCCGAGCTGCAAGAAGAATCCGAAGGAGCCCCGGAAATCCGCCTCACCAACTTCCAGACCGACGGATTGTGGCGGGCCAAGCGCATCCTGGCCGAGCGCAACGGGGTGCTGGTCGCCGACGAAGTGGGCCTGGGCAAGACCTACCTGGCCGGAGAGCTCATCCGGGAAGCCGCCATCGGGCGCCGCCAAAAGGTGCTGGTGGTGGCGCCGGCCACCCTGCGCGACGGCCCCTGGCGGGCCTTCCGGAGCGAGTTCAACCTTCCCATGGAGCTGGTCTCCTACGAGGATCTGACGGGCGACAAGCGTCTTAACAACAAGGCCCAACGGACCAAACTGGAGGCCCGGGACATCAACAACTATGCGGTGGTGGTAGTCGACGAGGCCCACAACCTGCGCAATCCGGTCACCCAGCGGGCCGAGGCGCTGCGCCGCCTGCTGGCCGGGTCGCCGCCCAAGAAACTGGTGCTGCTCACCGCCACCCCGGTCAACAACAGCCTATGGGATCTCTACCACCAGCTCGGCTATTTCATACGCAACGACGCCGCCTTCGCCGATGTGGGCATCGCCTCGCTGCGGGATCACTTCTCCTCGGCGGTGGCCCTCAACCCCGACGACCTCACCCCGGAGCACCTGTTCGACGTGCTCGATGCGGTGGCGGTGCGCCGCACCCGCTCGTTCGTCAGGCGCTTCTACCCGAACGACACGGTGACCATCCGGGGGCGGGAAACGGTCATCACATTCCCCGCTCCGAGGGTGCGCAAGGTCACCTATGACCTCGATGCGGTGCTGCCGGGGTTCTTCGACCGCTTCGCCGAGGCGCTGGACCCCGGCGAAGACGCCGACCCGGAGGAGACTCCCGGGATGCTCACCCTGGCCAGGTATTCACCCTCGCAGTACCGGCGGGACAACGAGGTCGACACATACGAGATACAGCTGGCCGGATTGCTGAGGTCGGGTCTGCTGAAGCGCTTCGAGTCGTCGCCGCACGCCTTCGCCAACACCTGCGGGCGCATGGCGGAGAGCCACCGAGCCTTCCTGTCCCTGCTGGCCGAGGGGAGGGTGGCGACGGGGGAGGCCCTGTCGGACTGGATGGCTTCCGACTCCGACGACATAGATGAGGTGGACTCGTTCCTGGAAAGTCATGCCGAGTCGACCGACGACGCCTCGGAATACGACGCGGAGCGGTTGAGGCGCTGCGTGGAGCGGGACCGCAGGTTGCTGGTCTCGTTCGAGAAGGAGGCCCGCAAGGTAACCCGCTCCGGCGACCCGACCCTGGCCGAGCTGGTGGAGCAGCTGGCGGACATCGCCGCGGAGGCGGAAGCCGAAGGGATCGGCGAACGTTCGACCCGCAACCGGCGCAAGGTGTTGATCTTCAGCTACTACACCGACACCGTGGATTGGATATTCGGGCATCTGAAGGAGGCGGTCGAGGCCGACCGGCGGCTGGCGCCGTACCGGGGCCGCATCGCCCGCCTCTCGGGATCGACCAAGGAAAAGGAGAAGAAGGAGGTGGTGTGGGGGTTCGCTCCGGAGACCGCCGACGCCCCCGAGGGGGAGGACGAGGACCGTTACGACATCGTGGTTACCAGCGACGTGCTCGCCGAGGGTGTGAACCTGCAGCAGGCCCGCCACATCATCAACTACGACCTGCCGTGGAACCCGATGAGGCTGGTGCAGCGCCACGGACGCATCGACCGCATCGGCTCCCCTCACTCCGAGGTGTTCATCCGCTGTGTGTTCCCCGACGCCCGCCTCGACGACCTGCTCAACCTGGAGGAGCGGCTGCGGTACAAGATCAAACAGGCCTCCGCCTCCATCGGCGTGGGGGAGATACTGCCCGGACAGCAGGGGCGCGACATCGACATCACGGAGACCCGGGAGGAGATCGAACGCCTCCGCCGTGAGGATGCCGCCCTGTTCGAGGTGGGCGGAACGGCCCGGGGGGCGCTGTCGGGGGAGGAGTACCGCCAGGAGCTGCGACAGGCGGTGGAGCAAGGACGGCGCGGTGATATCGAGCGGCTGCCCTGGGGTTCCGGGTCGGGGATGGCGGTCCCGTTCCGAGCCGGGGTGAGGGAGGGGCCGGGCTACGTGTTCTGCGTGCGGGTGGCCGACTGGGATCAGGCGCTGTTCCGCTATGCGGGGCCCGGCGACGGGGGAGAGCCGGTGTCCGACACGCTGGCCTGCCTGGACCGCGCCCACCCTCCCGGCGGGTGGCAGACGGACAGGGTGCTCGACGAGGACGACTACCGGGGGGCTTTCGACGCCTGGGAGGCCGCCCGCCGGGACGTCGTGGAGAAGTGGAACCATTTGGCGGACAAGGCCAACCTGGAGCCCAAGGTACAGAAGATGCTGCTCCGGGCCGCCGACATCGTGAGGGAGCACCATCCGGCGAGACTGACCCAGGAGCAGGTGGATCAAGCGGTGGACACCATCTGCGCCCCCTACCCCCAGCGCACCATCCGCATGTTCCGGGCGGCGGTCAGGAGCAGCGGCGAGCCCCGCAAGCAGGCCGGGGCGGTGCTGGAGGTCATCGACAGGTTGGGCCTCGAGCCCTACACGCCGCCCAGCCCGCTGCCCCAGATCACCCCCAGCGATGTCCATCTGGTCTGCTGGATGGCTCTGGTTCCGATGCGGCCCGTCGGCGCATCCGGGTCGGGATGACCCTGCAAGGGCGGTCTGCCATGACGGGGCGTTGAGCGAAGCCCTCTCGACATGAGCGCCCCCGGCGGATCGAGAGTGCTATCTATAAAATATGTATAAACTAACTATAGAATCTATAGTTAAGGGGTAGGAGGAAGCCATGCGCAAACCCCGTCGAGCTCCCCGCGTCGGAGATATCCTACAGGAGGTCGAGGGTGATCGTATCACCGAGATCCTTCTGGAAGGCGGGATGGGGCCCGCTCCCGGGGGGCGTTACTATCACTGGGAAGAGCTCCGTTTCCACCCGCCCCCGGAGGGGCTCTCGACCGAGGAGTGGTGGCTTGGCATCAAGCTTTCGCGCATGCAGGGGCGGAGGCTGCTTCCTTTCGCCGACGTTCGAGGGCGTCCCTTCAGCTACGTGTTGACCGACGAGGTGTACGCCCTTCTGCACCAGATCGACCAGCAAGCCGCCGGGCGCATCGGGTTGCCGGAAAACGTGGTCGGCTCCCGAGACCGGCACCGCTACGTGGTGTCGAGCCTGATGGAGGAGGCGATCACTTCCAGCCTTCTCGAAGGGGCCGCCACCACCCGCCGCGAGGCCAGACAGTTGCTCCGCTCGGGCAAACCTCCAAGCACGACCGCCGAGCGAATGGTGGTAAACAATTATTTGACTATGCAAAACATCCGTCACGACCACCAAATCCCGTTGACAATTGAAGCTGTATTGGGTATCCACCGAGTGGTGACCGAAGGAACCCTGGAACGACCGCAAGACGCCGGACGCATGCAGCTGCCCGGAGAGAAACGGATAGACGTAGGCCCGGATAATGAACCAGATGTCGTGTATCACACACCGCCGCCCGCCGAAGAGCTGCCCGAGCGGATGGAGACGCTCGTGGCGTTCGCCAACGGGGAACCGCCCGAACCCTTCGTGCATCCGGTGGTGCGGGCCGTAGCCCTCCATTTCTACCTGGCCTATCTACATCCCTTCACCGACGGGAACGGGCGGACGGCGCGGGCCTTGTTCTACCGCTCGCTGCTGCGGCAGGAGTATTGGTTGGCCGAATACCTGTCTATCTCCCGGCTGCTCTACCGGGCGCCCGCCCAATATGGAAGAGCCTTCCTCTACACGGAGACCGACGAGGCCGACTTCACCTACTTCCTCCTCCACCAGCTGGACATCCTCCGCAGATCCATCGAGGATCTGTGGCGGTACATAGAGGGCAAAGCCGCCGAGGTGCGCAGGACAGAGCAGGCGCTGCGCGGCAGCCGGGCCTTCAACCACCGGCAGATCGACCTGTTGAGCAGCGCCCTGCGGCGGCCCGACGAGGTGTACACCATCAAGTCGCACAAGAACACCCACGGCGTTACCTACCCCACCGCCCACAGCGACCTGAAAGAACTGTGCGAACAAGGACTGCTGGAGCGCCGCAAGGCGGGCCGGGAATACCGGTTCTATCCGGCGGTGGAACGGCTTCAGGAGCTGTTCGACGGCGCATAGGGGACGGTCGCTCAGGGCTGCGGGTCGGTATCGTCGGGCGGTGGGATGGCTCCCCGTGGCGCTCCTCACCTTTCGGAGAAGCCCGGTGCTCGGATCACGCCCCCGACCTTTTACCCTCCGCGGCGCAGCCGTCCTCGAGAATCGCTCGACCGCCCTGCGAGCCTCCCCGCAGGAGCGATCATCTCGTACTGATTCCTGAGCACGGCAGCAACATGCGGTACGGGCAGAGGCCGGTCCCCGACCTCGGGGCCCTCATGTTTGCTTATCCGGCGCCGCGACGGTGAGCGGCAGGTGGACACCATCTGCGCCCCCTACCCCCAGCGCACCATCCGCATGTTCCGGGCGGCGGTCAGGAGCAGCGAAGAGCCCCGCGAGCAGGCCGGGGCGGTGCTTGACGTCTCCATCCCGTTGTAGCCGGTTCTGATAATCCTCAGTATGGAATATAATGACAGGCTTGTAAGCATCGTGATGGGCTTCTTGCCCATCCTGGTCAAAGAAAGGATTGCTTATGGCAGACAGAAGAGCCGGTCGCATTCCCCACGTGCGGGAAGACGGAGGCGGCAAGCAGCCACGTAGCCGGAACAAAGACGGTAGGTGGCGCAAGAAGCGGTCTGACGCTGGTAAGAAGCGAAAGTGAGTGCTTTTCTGCCGATGACCTAGTCAGACACGGTAGACGGGGACCGGAGCAACGGACGGTTCGATATCGTCAGGCGGTGGGCCGGTCCCCGATGCCGGCATGCTTGCTTCTCTGGTGCCGCGGCGGTGAGTGGCAGGTGGACGACATAGAATATAACGCACCCGTTTCTTCCTGACGCAGGCCGACTGCCTATCGGGGAACATAGACAAGCACATGTCGGCCGGTTGCTTCTTCGAGGTCCATGACCTCTGCGCCGAAGGGGGTAAGGGCGAGGCCCGCCAGCTTGAAGTGGGCCACCCCGAACGGGATGCCGATGACGGTGATCATGAACAGGACGCCGGCCAGCGCATGCACGACCGCCAACCACAGGCCGGCCAGCAATATCCACAAGACATTGCCCAGGCAGGACGCCGCCGCCGAGCCGTCCATCCGCTGGACCACCACCCGCCCGAACGGCCACAGGGCGTACCCGGCCAGCTTGAAGGCCTGAACCCCGAAGGGGATCGTGACGATCAGCACGAACATGATGAGCCCTGCGGCCCAGTACCCGACCGCCAGCCAGATACCGCTCAGCAACAGCCACAGGACGTTTCCGATCAGCCGCATGGGACTCCTTTCCGAGACGCCGACTGCACGATTACCCAGTATGGGCGGGGGGTGTGACATCTTTCCCCGTCGAGGCGGGTTCAGTTCTCCTCGGCGTCGGGTGCGGCCGGTTTGGCGGGGGCGGGGATCAGCAGCACCGGGCGCCTAGAGGCGGCGGCCACCTTCATGGAGATGCTGGTCCAGGTCGATTCTTCGAACAGGCGGCGGGTGGTGCCCAGCATTATGATGTCGGCCTCGAGCCGATCGGCGGCGGCTACGATCGCCTCCGCCGCGTCGTCCCCCTCCACGAACACCGTGGCCGGCTCCATGCGGCGGTTCTCCAAGGCGGCAACCACCGGCGCCACCATCTTCGAACCCCGCTCCTCCACGTACCGGTCGATCTCGCTGAGGGTGCGGGAGGGCGGCGGGGGTTCCCCTTCGTCGGAGTCGAAGGGGCGCCAGTCATCGGGACCCAGTTCGCCCATAAACTCGCAGGGGGCCTGGGTCACGTTCATCACCGTCACCCGGCCTTCGGGGCCGGCCAATACCTCCGTGAGTCGGGCGACCGGTTCCGGCGGCAACACTCCGGCGGTTGCTACGAGTACGTGCATTTGCTCGGACAATCTACTAGGAGAGTGCGAAAACAGGGCGGGATATCGGCCTGTACATGCGGATACATGCGGAACCTGTCGGGTATGGCGGCAGATTTCTGTGCCTGATCGAACGAAATGAAATCGGTGAATGATCAGATTCGGAGGCGGCGGCCTTGGACAGTGTTTCCTCAGGATGCCGGTGGAGAACCCAGAGGCGCCGGTCCTGTTGCACTGCGGGGTAATATATCGTCCCTACAAGGAGCAGAAAGGAAAGCGGTTCCACCCGCCCTTACGCCCCCTTTTTCGCGTTCTGACCGCGAAAACTCCCGGCTTCGCCGGGTCCCCCGCCCCCGCCGCCACCATTCCACCGTCTTCGGGCTGCCGCGGGCGTGTTCACCCGGGCCGTGCCCCTTGTGTCTCGGCACAGCTAGGTTGCCGTCCCCTTCGATGATGGGCCGCCGTTGCCGAATGCTCCGGCGGGGACCCGGTGAGGGGTCGGTCGATGATCACCGCAGTCCGGAACAGCGATGATGTTTGTGTTGGTCTAGATTGTCTGGAGTATACGGTATGGGTGTGACATCGTCAAGACCCTTGTTGGCAGCGGTCATCGTCTGCGGAGGCCTTGCTGTCCCGAACAGGGTCAGGGCCGCGGGGTCTGCGAACCGGACGGGCTCCGCACCGGGGGTTGGCCGGGTACCCTCCGTTGTGCGCTGCCGGGCATGTGCAGTGTGCTCGCAGAAGTTTTCCCGAGCGAGGAGGAGGAATGGTCGGACCGGCGGTCATCAACCGGGTCACGTGGATGATCCCCAACGCATTGGCCCTCATCGGGTCCCGGTCCGGCGATGAATGGAACGGCATGACGGCTTCGTGGATCACCCAGCTGTCCATGGAACCGGTCATCATCGGGGTCGGAGTGGACAACCATGCCGTTACCCATCGGCTTATCTCCGAAGGGGGCGCATTCAGCGTGAATCTTTGGTCGCCGGACGACACCAGGGTGTTCGTCAAGTTCTCCAAACCGGCCGCCAAGGAGGGGATGGCCCTCAACGGCCGTCCGATCAGGGAAGGGGTCACCGGCGTTCCGATCTTCGAGGAGGCGGCGGCGTGGATGGAATGCGAGGTCCGCCGGGCTATCGACTTCGGCACCCACACGCTCTTCGCCGGGGAGCTGACGGCGGCCGGCGCCGTCGAAGACTCCGGACGGGTTGCATGGATGGGCGACACCAGGATGAAGTACGGCGGTGTCCGGCGGGGCGGTCACCGATGAGGCGGAGCGAGCCGGCATGCTATTGGGGGGCGGCGGGCGCGGGCGGCGGGTTCGTACTGAAGGTGAGGGATGGACGTCCGCCTCGACGGTAAGGCCGCGGTGGTTACCGGCGCCTCTAGGGGGATAGGGGAGGCGGTGGCGGCGGGTTTCCTGGCCGCGGGTGCTAGCGGGGTGGTGATCACCGGGCGTCGGGCCGAGAACCTCGAAGCTGCGGCGGCCCGTTTGTCCGACCCGGACCGGGTGGCCGCGGTTGCGGCTAGGGCCGATACCGAGGAGGGGGCGGCGGCCGCCGTCGAAACGGCTCTCGACCGGTTCGGGTCCTGCGACATCCTGGTCAACAACGCCGCCACCAACCCGGCCTACGGGCCGCTGATGGAGGTCGATCTGGGGGCCTTGGGGCGGACCTGGGATGTCAACCTGCTCGGCCCGCTCCTGTACGCGAGGGCCGCCTGGAACGGATGGATGATGGAACACGGCGGCGTGATCTGCAACAACGCCTCCGTGGGCGGGCGGCTCCCAGCTCGGGGTCTGGGCGCCTACGACATCTCCAAGGCCGGCCTGATCCACATGACCCGGCACCTGGCCTCGGAATTGGCCCCGGCGGTGCGGGTGGTGGGCGTGGCGCCCGGGGTGGTGAGGACCCGTTTCTCCCGGTTGCTGTGGGAGGACGAGGAGGCCGCCGCCTCGTATCACCCGCTCGGACGGATCGGCGAGCCGGTTGACGTCGCCGAGGCGGTGGTGTTCCTCTGCTCCGACCGGGCGTCGTGGATCACCGGAGCCACCCTGGACGTGGACGGCGGCATCGTCAACGCTTCGATATACGTGTAAGGGTCGGATAGCGGCGGTGGGGTGGATCCGCCAGGGGAGATTCGCCGAGGCGGAACCCTGCTGGATCTCCCCCTGTGGCTTACCGGGCCGGGCAACTCGCCGCCCACTCGCCAACATCCAACCGGCGACCCTTCCCCCCTAGAACTCAAAATATCCTACACTTCCTGTGATGGATGCTACCCTTACACATTCCTATCAACAAAAAAGGAGTTGAAATGCCTACACTTAAAACATATAACCTGTTTATTTCCCATGCATGGAAACGTAATGATGATGAGTACTACAGGCTCACAGGAATGCTTAATAGGGCCTCAAATTTTAAATGGAAGAACTACTCAGTTCCTGAACATAGCCCAGCTGATGCCAATAATGATGCTGCACTAACTAAGAAATTGGAGAATCAAATCCGACCAACTCATTGTGTACTTGTTCTTTCGGGAATGTATGTTATTCATCGCAAATGGATTCAAAAGGAGATACAGATTGCTCAGTATATGAACAAGCCTATAATAGGAATACGACCTCAGGGCCGACAACGTATTCCAGAAAAAGTAAAAGGATCAGCTATAGTTATGGTCGGATGGAAAACACCTTCAATTGTTGGGGCAATTCGTGCCTACTCCCTCTGATTTCGGAGAATCGCCAAAGTCAATATCGTCAACTTCGCATCATCAATTACTGTTTGAGCAGTACAAAATGGCCGTTGAGATGGCAGATCGTGTCAGCAGTCGTCGTTTATCAACAAACAGACTATTCGTATATCTTATTGTGGCTATGACTGCTGTAAATACCTCTGCCTTTATCCGAGACAAATGGTTGTTTTTAATAGTCTCATTAGCTACCATTTCAGCCTGTTATATTTGGTGGATTATTATCCGAGACTACGAAAAACTGAACTCAGCTAAGTTTCGTGTAATACAAAAAATTGAAAAAGAATTACCAGTCCAACTATTCATCAAAGAGGAAAAATACTATAAAAAGGGAGGTTACAAGGGATTAAGTCGGCTTGAACGGATTTTTCCGTGCTTACTGGCTGTTATTCATGTAGTAGCTATTATCGTTAGTTTTATCTAAGAGGGTTTAGAAGCTGGACTGTATTGGATACCCAGCAGGCGGGCGGCGATGCCATGAACCGTATCGCCCTCGGGCACTTTCCGCCTCTCTACTGCATCTGCCGACCAGACTGCATCGCCGGGGCGGCTAACGGGTCCTGACGCAACGGCCCCGGTACGCCAGGCCGCGGAGGCCGGGGGCGAAGCCCCTCTCGAGCAGGCGGGCGCCGAGGGGGTGGTCGGCTGCTGGCTCGCCGTCGATGGTCTCTATGGCCAGACGTCTGTGTCTCTCGCCGATCTCGGTCAGTGCCTCCGCCGCCGCGTCGTGGAGCTCTGGGTCGCGGGTGAGCAGGACGGCTCTGCGGCCGCCTCTCTCCAGGAAGATCGAAGGGATCCCGCCGTGGAGGATCACGTAGGCGCCGGCGGCCCGGCTGGTGCGTCCTTCGCCATGCTCCGGCCACGGGATCAGCGTTCCATACGGGTTGGCCGGATCGGCGGCCGCCAGGATCACCGTTCCTTCCGGTTCCTCAACCATCCGCAGCCTGTCCACCGCCCCGGGAAGGGCGAACTGGAGGCCGCCCAGCCCTTCCACGAAATAGCCGCGGCGGATGCGTCCGGTCTCCTCCATGTGATTGAGCACCGGATACAGGGTGGTGAGCCCGCCCGGGATGTTCTCCGCCAGCGCCCCTGCCCTGGTCAGCACGCCTTGGCGGTCCAGGAGCAGGTCGGTCCAGGCGGTCGCCCACACTGCGTCGGAGGAGGGGGACGGGCAGAGATCGGCCACCAATGACCAGCGCCCCGACGAGGAGGGCGGCAGGGCGGACGGCAGGTGACGGGGCCGGATCGGCCGGGGCGGGCGCCTTCGGCCGGAACGCCGGCGGGGTGCGGAGGCGGAATCCGGACGGCGGCGGGGCATGCTGCGCACCTTTCCCAGCCCGAGGGCGCGGAGAGGGGCGAGGGTGTCGTTGGTTACCTCGCCCGCCCACACCAGATCCCACAACGCGTCCAGGGTGTCCTCTAGGCGCTCTCCGCCCGCCGCGGTGTGGATGTCCCTGAAGAAGGAAGCGCCCCGACCGGCGAGGTGGCCGCGGATCGCCTCGTGGAGGTCCGAGCCGGGGGGTTCCCGGTCGAGGCCGCGGTGGAGTATCTCCAGCTGGTCCCGCAGGTACAGGGCCACCCGTCCGTCGCGGGGTCCGAGGGGGCCGCGGCCCACCCACACCACCTCCCCGGAGGCCATGAGCTGATCGAGCATCCCCGGCGTGTAGTCGAGGCGGGCGGGGAGGACGTCCCGTTCGAGGATCGAGGCGGGCAAGGAGACTCCTTGGAGGGTGCGGATCACCTCGACCACCGCGTCGGGGTGGCGGCGGCCGGTGCGGCCCACCCCCTGCCAGGCGGGGAGGAACCGGCCCAGCGCGGCCTGCTCCACCGCTTCGATCTCCTGGCGAAGCACCGCCAGGCTGCGCCGCTTGAGCCTCCGAAGCACCCCTGTGTCCACCCACTCGCGGCTAGCCCCTCCCGGACGGAAGGTGCCGCGGGCCACCTTGCCCTCCTGCTCGAGAGCCCCGAGCGCCTTGGCGGCCGCGGCGACGGGGAGGCCGAGCGCCGCCGCCGCCTCTTCGTCCGTGAAAGGTCCGCGGGTGCGCGCATAGCGGCCCACCACCTCGCCCAAGGGGTCCGGGCCGGCTTCGAGGAAGGCGTGGGGGGTCCCCGGCGGCGGCTGGACGCCCAGAGCGTCGCGCAGCCGGCCGGCGTCTTCGATGGCCGCCCAGGAGGGTCTGCCCGCTATCGAAACCCGGATAGCCCGCCGGGTGTCCTCCAAACCGGCCAGGATGCCCCCGGCCTCGCCGGCGCCGGAGGACAGGCGGGCGGCCACCCCCTCCTCGGTGAGCGGGCCGAGGGCGCGCAGCAGGTCGTGCACCCCGTCGGGGCCTCGGGCTCGGCGGCCCTCGGCCAGCCGCTGGAGCTCCAGCTCCACCGAGGCCGCCACCTCCTCGTTCAGCAGCTCCCGCATCTCCCCCTCGCCGAGCAGATCCGCTAGCAGCTCCCGGTCCAGGGTCAGCGCCGCCGCCCTCCGCTCCGCCGGGGCGGTGTCCCCTTCATATAGGAAGGAGGCCACGAACTGGAACAGGAGCGAGGAGGCGAAGGGGCCGGCGCCGGTGGTTTCCACTTCCACCATCCGGACCTTCCGTGATCCGATGTCCTCCAGCAGCCTCTTGGCCGCCGGGAGGTCGAAGACGTCCTGGAGGATCTCCCGGTAGGTCTCCAGGACGATCGGGAACGAGCCGAACCGGGTGGCGATCGCCATCAGGTCCGAAGCCCGCCGCCGCTGCAGCCAAAGGGGCGTCCGCCCGTCGAAGCGCCTCCGGGGCAGGAGGAGGGCCCGGGCGGCGGCCTCCCGGAACCGGGCCGCGAAGACGGCGGTGCCCGAAAGCTCTTCGATCAGCATCCCCTCGAGCTCGTCGGGTTCGACCAGCAGATCGTCCAGAGCGGGAAGGTCGTCGGTGTCTATGAACCGGAAGGAAATCCCGTCGTCGCTCCAGATGACGTCCAGGTTCCTCCCGTACCGCCGGCGGAGCCGCCGGTTGATGGCCATCGCCCACGGGGCGTGCACCCGTCCGCCCAGGGGGGAGAGGATGGCGATCCGCCAGTCCCCGATCTCGTCCCGGAACCGTTCCACGACCACCGTCCGGTCGGTGGGGAGAACCCCGGCGGCGTATTTCTGGTCGGCCAGGAATGCGGCCAGGTTGGAGGCCGCCCAGGGGTCGAGATGGTGTTCCTCTCGGAGGACCTCGGCGGCCCGATCCGGTTCCATGGCGCCGATCCGGCGGATGAACCGGCCCACGGCCAGCCCGGTTTCGAGGGGGCGGCCTTCCCGGTCGCCCCGCCAGAAGGGCATGCGGGCCGAGGGCTCGGCGGGCGCCGGAACCACCTCGACCCGGTCGGGGGTGATGTCGCTGATGCGCCAGGTGGAGGTGCCGAGGATGAACACGTCCCCGGGCCGGGACTCGTAGACCATCTCCTCGTCGAGCTCCCCCACCCGGCTCCCGTCGGGCAGGTTGACCG
Source organism: uncultured Acidimicrobiia bacterium (assembly GCA_958295745.1). Lineage (GTDB taxonomy): Bacteria > Actinomycetota > Acidimicrobiia > Spongiisociales > Spongiisociaceae > CATQHD01. The sequence continues at coordinate 2,703,579 of OY282370.1, forward strand.
TGTAGAGGCCGCGGTCGGGGATGGTCCCGGGGTTGGTTACAGCTAGCCGCTGGGCGCCGGAACGGGCGGTGAGAACGTGGGTTACCCGATCCCACACCAGCCGGGGCCGCAGCTCGCCGAACAGCTCCGATGGATAACGCCCCGCCAGCATGTCGAGCACCGCCTCGAAGGGGCCGCGGGCCAGGTCGCGGTAGGGGGTGGCCCGCCTCACCAACCCGTACAGGTCGTCTACGCGCCAGTCGTCCACCGCCACCGCCGCCACCACCTGCTGGGCCAGCACATCCAGAGGACTCTGGGGGACGACGGTGGGCTCCACAGCCCCGGACAGCATCAGGCCGGCCACCACGGTCGCTTCCAGGAGGTCCCCGCGGAACTTGGGGAAGATCTTGGCCACGCTGGTCGCCCCCACCTGGTGCCCGGCCCGCCCCACCCGCTGCAGCCCGGAGGCCACGCTGGTGGGAGACTCGATATGCACCACCAGATCCACCGCCCCCATGTCGATGCCCAGCTCCAGGGTGGAGGTGGCCACCACCGCCGGCAGATCGCCCCGTTTCAGCAGGTCCTCGATCGCCAGGCGCTGCTCACGGGAGACCGAGCCGTGATGGGCGCGGGCTATCTCCTCGCCGGCCAGGTCGTTCAGCTCGGTGCATAGCCGCTCGGCCAGCCGCCGGGAGTTGGCGAACACGATGGTGGACCGGTGGGCCCGGATCAGGTCGAGCACCTTCGGGTAGATCGAAGGCCAGATGGACCGGTACCCGGGGTCGGAAGGGTCGGAGTCGAGCGGGTCGGGGGGCGCGGGGGCCGCCATGTCCTCCACCGGGACCACGACCTCGACTTCCAGCCCCCGGTCGCTGGGGACGTCTATGACGGTTACGGGCCTGGGAGTCCAGACCTCTCCTTCGAGGCGGCCCCCGCCCATGAACTCGGCGATGACCTGCAGCGGGCGCTGGGTGGCGGACAGCCCGATCCGCTGGGGCGCGGCGGCGGTGACCTCCTCGAGCCTTTCGAGGGACAGCGCCAGATGCGACCCCCGTTTGGTGCCGGCCACCGCATGCACCTCGTCGATGATCACCCAGCGGACCGAGGCCAGTATCCGGCGGGCCTGGCTGGTGAGGAGCAGATACAGCGACTCCGGGGTGGTTATGAGGATGTCGGGGGGGTGCCGCTGCATGCGGCGGCGGTCGGCGGCGGGGGTCTCGCCGGTGCGGATGGCCGCCGTCACCTCGGTGAGGGGGTCGAGACCGCGCCGGGCGGCGGCGTGGCCGATCCCGGTGAGCGGCGCCCGCAGGTTGCGTTCCACGTCGTGGGCCAGGGCCTTCATCGGGGATATGTAGAGGACCCGGCACCGGCCGGCCTGCGGCGGGGTGGGTTCGGTCAGCAGCCGGTCGAGCGTGTACAGGAAGGCGGCCAGGGTCTTGCCCGATCCGGTGGGGGCGTGGATGAGGGTGTGGTCGCCCCCCGCTATGGCCGGCCATCCCCTGGACTGGGCGGGGGTGGGGGCGGCGAAGGTCTCATCGAACCAGGCGGCCGCGGCGGGGGAGAACAAGCCGCTCGTCAGGCCGCTCGCCAGGTTGTTCGCATCCGCCATGTCATCGTGTTCTGTCATGCTCGACAGCGTATCGCCCCGGTGTGACACGCCGTGCGGGGCGCACCTCGGTGCGGGGCCGGCAGAGGGTGCGTCCGTTCCGTCCGACGATACTCCCCGCGGTCATGTTCGGACGGAAACGACCGTGCGGCCGCTTGCCTATCCGGGGCCGCACGGCAGTCGGGACCCCGTGAGACAACCGCTGCGAAAGAAATGCCGACAGAAAGGCACCGAGAGGTACTGATCCGGAACATCCCCGACAGTTTGAAAAGACGGCATCAGGCCCCGGCGGTCATACCGGAAATCAGTAGGTGCGCATCACCTGCAGGGCTATCTCGGCGGCTTCCCCCTCGACCGTCAGGTTCTCGGCGTCGTCGGGGTGGAGGCGCTGGAGGGCGACCCGGCAGATCTCGCCCGCCGGACCCCGGATGAGCTGACCGGTACCTTCGGGGCCGGCCGCGTACTTGGCGTACATGGGGCCGATGCCTTCGATGCGCACCGGGGTTTCGTACTCGTAGCCGGACTGCTCGAAGGCCCAGGGCAGCATCTTCTGGGTAATCACGACTATGTGGCGGAGCCGCTCGGTGTCTTGCGCCTCCTCGCCTACAGCGTCGTGGATGTCGAGCCCGTGCCCCCACGTCTCGGCCAGCCTCAGGGTGGCGAAACTTCGGGCTGACATCTCGGCGACGAACCATGGAACCCGGTCGCGGGCCTCGGCGCGGCTCAGGTCGTCCACCACCTCGGCCCTGCCGAGGCGCCACCATTCGATCACATCCTGGGGGCGCATCTGCCGGCCCCGCTCGACGCCGGACTCCGTGAAATCGTCGAAGGCCTCGTAGTCGTCGAGGTCTGCGAGCATCGACCCGCCTTCCGCCAAGGCGTTATGGGCGTATTCTTCGATGTGGGCGAGGTGAGAAACCGTATCCCGGATGTCCCAGCCGTTGGCAGGGGTGGGTGAGCTCCAGTCGCGCACCTGCACCCTCTGGAGGAACTGGTCGAGCTGTTGTTGCTCGGCGACCAGATCGGACAGTATCTCCCGCACCCTCTCCAGTCTACTATATCCCGCCCGCCTTCGAATTCATCCGGCGGACATAACCGGAGCGGCCCGTGCGGACGCATCGCGGCGGCATCCTACGACCTGTCTGAGGCGCCCGTTTCTACGCATCCCCACCCGGCGGCTCGAAGCACATCCGGGCCGGTATGCGCCGGCATCACGAACCCGCCCGGCGGAATAGGCCCCGGCGTGTTCAGCCGGAGGGCGTGTTCAGTCGGAGATCGGGCGGGGGAATGGGGCCTTCGAAACCGGATCCTCATCCTCGCATATGAAGCCGTTGAGACGGTCGAGCAGCCGCCGCAGCCGCCCGAAGCTGCGCCGGTCGAAGGCCAGACCCACCCTGGCGCAGTCCAGAGCGTCCCGGTCGCGAATCTCGACCGCGTGGGGATCGACCCGCTCGATCCTTCCTTCTACGACCAGATCGGAGAACTCGTCGTTGAGCAGATCCATCTGCCGGTCGGTCGGTTTTTGCCGGAGGCGGATCACCAACCGGCCCTCCACGTAGCGCTGCGAGTGGTAGTTGGCGTAGAACCGGCATATCTCATCGGCCGCCTCCTCGACCCGGTTGGTGATCCTGTACAGGTCGAGGTCGCCGGGGCTGATCATCCCGGTTTCGAGCAGCTGCTCGGTTACGAACCGCTGCCAGGCGGGCCAGTATGACTCCTCCGACTCCATCAGGACGACCGGCTGGACGGGCGCCTTTCCCGTCTGGATCAGAGTGAGCAGCTCGAAGGTCTCGTCCATGGTGCCGACACCGCCGGGGAAGACGGCGAAGGCGTGGGACTCCATGACGAAACCGAGCTTGCGGGTGAAGAAGTACTTGAAGTTGACGAGCCGGCCGCCGGGGATGTAGGGGTTGGCGCTGGTCTCGAACGGGAGCCGGATGTTGACGCCGAACGACCCCTCCCGGCCGGCGCCCCGGTTGCCCGCCTCCATGATCCCGGGGCCGGCGCCGGTCACCACCATCCAGCCGCGGCGTTTCCACATGTGCCGGGCGAAGTCGCAGGCCAGACGGTAGTCGGGATGGTCGGGCGGAGTCCGAGCCGATCCGAAGACGGTGACCTTGGGGACGCCGCCGTAGTCTCCGAACACCCTCGCCGAGTAGCGCATCTCCTTGAGGGCGCTGTTGAAGAGCTTCAGGCGGCCGCGGTCCGGCCCGTCCCGGTGCAGCTTGAGGGCGGTGGTCATCAGCTCGGCGATCAGGCCCCGGTCGGCGCCGCCCCCGGCCCGCTCTATCAGTTCGGCGATTCCCCGGTCGAGGTCCGGGTCTCCCATCTCGTATCCGGCCATCTCGTTCCTTCTTCTGTATACGGCGCCCAAGGTAGCCGCCCCGGACGAGTAGACAGGGCGGGCCGGCGCGGGTTCCTCCCCGGCGGATATCGGTATGTCACACGGGGGCGGTATCTTGACGACGATGTTGGATCATGTGAAATCGCTTCGTTCGAAGTTGGAACGACTGTCGGCGGTGTTGCTACCGATCCTGCTCCTCGCGGCTGCGGTGTTACCGGCAGGACCGGCGGGCGGAGTGGCGGGCGCGCCCGACGGCGCCCTGGCCGGAGGGTCGAACCCTGCCTGCCCCGACCCGGACCGGGCCGCCGAGCAGGCCGCCGGGAGGTTCACGGACGTCGCCGAAGACAACGCACACGCCGCCAACATCGGCTGCATCGCCTATTACAAGATCACGTTGGGGGTGGGCGACGGCGCCCGTTACGCGCCCGGCCAGACGGTGACCCGGTGGCAGATGGCGTTGTTCCTGATACGGACCGCCGACCGGGCCGGAATCAACGTGCCTAGGCCGGAAGCCTCACTATTCGTCGATATCGGGGAAAAGAGCGCCGCCGTCCAAGCCGGGATCAACTCCGCCGCGGCGCTCGGCCTGATGTCGAGCACCTCCTCCACTGCGAGTTTCTCTCCTGACGGGGCGGTGACCCGGGGGGACATGGCCCTGTTCCTGGTGAGGCTGCTCGAGCTGACCACCGGCGCGGGGTCGGAGGCGCCGATCCGGGTCGACGTCGACGAGAACGGACGGGTGTCCCTGATCCGCAGCGGCGGCGGCCGCATCGACATCGACGACTCGTTTCCCGACACGCTGACCAGCGCCACACTCGAGCAGGAGTACGCCATCGAGGCCATGTACGAGCTGGGGGTGGCCGCCGGCAAGTCGGACGGGAACTACGACCCGAAGGGAAGGGTCACCAGAGCCCAGATGGCATCGTTCATCATCCGGACCCTGGGGCATACCTCGGTGCGCCCGGCAGGTGCCGTCACCCTCGATCCGCCGCCCACTACCACTACCACCACCACTACGGTCCCGGCCACCACCACGACTACTACGACTGTCCCGGCCGCCGCTGCGGCCCCGGTCACCACCACGACGCTGCCGCCGGATCCGGACGGCGTCTATACGGGCGACCCGCTGCAGCTGATCACCCACGCCGAGTTCGCCCGGGCCTACTCACTGCCGGGATCCACCGGGGACAGGTTCGAGGTGTGGCTGTGCAACACCCCGTGGATCGGCTACTACTCCGAGAACCTCGATCATCGGCACAACCCGTCCAACTACGCCGTCAAGTTCGCAAGCCAGGTGGAGCCCTGGTTCGACTGGATATCCGGGGGCTTGTACACCCCGAAGTTCAGTCCGGGCGGGGTGGTCAGCGTCAGCTCGTCCTTCGATTACTACCGGAGCTGTTACAGCGAGGTGGCCGGCCGCTACTCAGGCGGGCAGTCGGACATCGAAGGGGTGGTGATCGTCGTGGGGGTGTCCGCCGGAGAGAGCATCTTGGGGCAGGCCGACTGCGGCTTCTACTCCCAGCGGAGCTTTCCTGACAACGGGAGGTTGGTGATGGTCAGCGGCAACGCCTTCACCGACCCGACCGTGCTGGCCCACGAGATGGGGCACGGCCTGTGCTGGCCGCATTCCTACAGCGGAGAGACTGTATATGGCGGGGAGGTCTGGGAATACGACAACCCGATGGACATCATGGGCTGGGGCAGCAGCGGACGGTCCGCCGCGCTGCCAGGGCTGGGCACCTCTGCTGTCAACCGCTACGCCGCCGGTTGGATACCGCCCTCCCAGGTGGCGGTGCATACACCGGGGACGACCGCCCGGTACACCCTGGAACCGATCGGCGGCGGGGGCGTCCAGATGCTGATCGTTCCCTACAAGGCGGACAACCGGCTCCGCTATCGGGCGATGGGGGTGAGGGTCAGAGGTGAAGGGGACCTTTGGTGGGCCGACGCGGACATTGTAGAAGAAGGTGTAGAGATATACCACATTGATCAGTCTGTATACGGCTGTGACCTGCCGGACCGCGGGTACTGTCATGGCCTGTCACGCAGGACGAGGCCCCTTTTCGGCCGTGACCCGTACATATCGAGCGAGGTTGCTCATGTGATGGAGAACCCCGGCCATAGGTGGTACTGGTCGGATGGTGACCATATAGAGGTCATTAGCCGTAGTGGAGGCACCTTCGTAGTTGAGGTCCGTCCTTACATCCCTCCCAAATACACTGCTGTATCTGCTGGCGATCTGCATTCGTGTGGTATACGCACCGATGGTACGATTGTGTGCTGGGGTGATAATGAATACGGGCAGTTGGATGCGCCGACCGGAACTTTCACAAATGTAGCCGTTGGCATCCGACATTCGTGTGGGATACGCACCGGTGGTGCTGTTGTCTGCTGGGGCAGTTCTTCTAGGCAGTTGGATGCGCCGGGTGGACGGTTTTTATCAATAGCGACCAACGCTTTTCACACTTGTGGCTTGCGTACTGATAACTCGGTTGTTTGTTGGGGTAGCAATGATGACGGAGAGTTGGATGTACCGGGTGGTAGATTCACAGCTATAGCCACTGGCTGGGATCATTCGTGTGGACTAGGTGCTGATGGTGCTGTTGTTTGTTGGGGTAGCAATGATGACGGAGAGTTGGATGTACCGGGTGGTAGATTCACAGCAATAACCGCGGGAGGTAAAAAATCGTGTGGGATACGCACCGGCGGTACCGTTGTCTGTTGGGGCAACAGCGAGGATAGACAGTTAGATGCGCCAGCAAGGAATTTCACTGCTATAGACGCAGGACATTGGTATGCATGTGGGATTCACACCGATGGTGCGGTTGTCTGTTGGGGCAACAGCGCGTTGGGAAAATTGAATACACCTGCTGGGAAATTTGACACTGTAACAGCTGGCTGGAGACATTCGTGTGGAATATATACCGATGGTAGGGTTGTATGCTGGGGTGATAATGAATATGGGCAGTTGGATAGCCCGACCTGACCTCCTGTAGCCGGGTCGTTTGGCCCCGCCTCCTGGATGGCCGCCCGCCGAAGTCTTCATTTTTGCCGACTGATCCCGCCCTCGTCTTTCATTGGGGAATCGGCCACTGGGGGGGAATCGGCCTACCGGGGTCAGGGGGCGAAGTCGAAGACGATGTTGTTCTGGCCTGCTTCGACGTCGCGGGAGTCGTTGTGAAGGATCACGGTCAGCTTCTGGGAGCCGCAGTCGCCGAACTCGTCGCAGGTGATCGGGCCGATGATCCCGTCGAAGTCGGTGCTGTTCATCTCGTCCCGCAGGGCCCGGCGGTCGATGTACAGGGTTCCGTCCACTTCCACCGCCACCCGCTCGATGGCTGACAGGAGCATCGTGGTCGCGTCGTAGGCATGCGCCCAATATCCCGCTGTCGGACCCTCTCCGTAGGCCGCCTCGTAGTCGGTGAGGAGGTCATCGGCGGTCTTGCCGGTGTAGCTGTTGCGGTTGGAACCGAACCGCAGGTCGGGCCCGGATATGTACACGCCTTCCGACTCCGGGAGCTCCATGAAGTTGTCGGTCAGCAACCCCGCCGAGGCTATGAGCCCCACCCCCTCTAGGCCGGACACCCCGCCTACCTGCTGAACGATGTACCCGCCCTCCGGCATGAAGATCGGAAAGAAGATGGCCTGAGGCCCTCCCGCCGCCACTTCGGTCAGCAACGCCGTCATATCGATATCACCCTTGTTCACCGAGGTGAAGGCGGTAACCGCGCCGCCCGTCCCCTCGAACGCATCCTTGAAGGCCTGCGCCAAGCCCTGCGTGTAAGGATCGCCGTCGTGGACGGCCGCCACCTTGTCGAAACCCAGCTCTTCCTCTACGAACAGCGCCACCGCCCGGCCCTGGAACAGATCGTTGTGGGAAACCCGGTAATACCCGGGGTGGTAGGAGTCCCCCGGCGTACCGGCCAGATCCGAGGTCAATACCGGAGAGGTGTTGGAGGGTGCGATCATCACCATCCCGGCCGCCGAGACCAACGGCGACACCGCAACCGCCGCCGCGGAACACGTCGTTCCGATCACCCCGACCACGCTCGGGTCCGACACGATCGTCTGGGCGGCCGCCTGGCCTCCGTCGGCGGAGCACAGGTCGTCCAGACCTTCCCCGATCGTCACCTCGCGTCCGGCGATGGGGCCGTAATCCGCCACCGCCAGCTCGACACCCCGCTGATTCGGCGTTCCGAGGTTGGCCGCGTCCCCGCTGATCGAGTTGAGCGAGCGGATCTGGATCATCTCGCCCGGCCTGACCTCGACCGCCCCCAGCGGCCCCGGCGTGAACTCCTCCACCGCGGTCTGAACCGTCGTAGAAGACTGCACCGCAGCAGTCTGTGTCGCAGCAGTGCCGTCCCCGCCGCCGCAGGACGCCGCGAGCAACGCCACCAGCAGTCCGGCGAGCCCTAGTCTCCGCATGCCTTGGTCCTTTCCTTCTGTTCCCCGCCCGGTGGATCGAGCAGGGGAGAGTGTACCCGGCCAAGCCGCCCGCCCCTGCACCCCGCCGACGACGGGATGCCGTCTTCGTCTGTTCTGATCCATCACCGCCAAGGCAAACTGCCCACCCCGACCGAACTTCATGAACGATCAGGGTCGAGGTGTTCTCACAAGTCCGAGGTTTGCCGACCAGTGTCCGATGGTTCACAATCGAGAAGCGACCGGCACACTCCGTCGAGGATGTCGTGGTTCGTCACTGTTATCTCCTCCAGGTCCAGCGCCCGGAGGGCGGTCTCGGCTACGACCGCGCCGCCGAGTATCACCGGCGCCCGCTTCGGGTTCAGGGCGGGGAGGGCTTCCTTCTCTTCCAGGGTCAGGCTGCCCAGCCATTCCACCAGGGCTTCCAGTCCGCCGATGTCCAGGACGGCGCCTTCCACCTGCTCCGGGCCGCCGCTGTCTAGGCCCAGATGGAGGGCGGCCAGGCTGGTCCAGGTTCCGGCCGCTCCTATACCTTTCCTCCGTCCGGGTACGTCGGGGGTTCCCAGCACCCGGGCAGCTTCTCGGCGGGCGGCGGCCAGGTCTTCGGGGGCGGCGGGATGGCGGGGAAGGCGCCGCTCGGAGAGCCGCACCGAGCCGATGTCCGTGGAAACCCCGCCTAGGTCGGTGACCATCTCGGTGCTGCCCCCGCCGATGTCCACCACGATCACCGCTCCGGGATCGGCGGCATGGCGGGCGGCCCCTGCGAACACCAGCGCCGCCTCCTCACCGCCATCGATGATCTCGGGTCGGAAACCCAGCGCATCGGAGGCGGCTTCCAGGAAATCCCTTCCGTTGGCGGCGTCGCGGGCGGCCGAGGTGGCGACGGCGCGCACCGCTTCCACCCCCGCCTCCCCGATCAGACGCCCATAGGACTCCAGCACCCGGATGGTCCGCTCGACAGCTTCCGCAGACAGCCGCCCCGACCGGTCCACCCCCCGGCCCAGCCCGGTCACCATTTCGGTCCGCCGCACGTCGGTCAGAACAGGCCCGGTGCCCCCGCCGTAGGACGTATCGGCGATCAGGAGCCGGGTGGAGTTGGTGCCGATGTCCACGGCGGCCACCCGCCTCACGCCCGCCCCGGGTCAGGCGCCGAAAGGAGGGGCGGACGGCCCCCGGCGGACGCAGGCCGCCCACACCGTTTCATAGTGGTCGATGTCGTAGGGGTCGATGTGGGGGATCACCATCGTTTCCCAGGCGGAACGGAGCGGATCCCGGCGGCCGTTGAACATCATCAGGCCGGCGGGGAGACGGTCCAGCACCGTCCGCAGGCTCATCGGGGTCTCGACCCGGCTTCCCGGTTCGGTGGATAGGAAAGAACGGTTTATCTCGGTGGACAGACGGCTGATGTGGCTGACATAGACCTCCCGCATGGAGGGGTATCGCCGGTCGATCATGGCTTCGATCTCCGCACCGGTGGGGAAGTCCTTCTCCCATATGACCCACCGGTCGGCGAAAGCCTTGTTGAGGGTCTGGGTGCCTGCGTAGTCGCGCAGGTCGGTCGGGTTCATCGTCCCGAACAGGCGTACATCGTCCCGCAGGGGCACCGACTCGCCGGTCGGCAGATCGAGCGCCGAATACCGGTCGAGGAGGCCATGCAGCGCGAAGAGGGTCTCGGCCCCCGCCGCGTTCAGCTCCGAGAGGTTCACCAGCGCCGGCCCCCGCAGGGCTCTGGTGATGTCCCCGTCCTCCCATCGGCTCTCGGTGCCCCCCATGCCGTCGCCGTACAGCTTCACCGAACCGATGAGGGTGATGTCCCGCACCTCGCCCGTGAGCGGGATCCGGTAGTAGGGAAGGCGGAGCAGGGAGGCGAACTGTTCTATGTCGTGGTCCTTGCCGGTACCCATATGACCGCGCACCGCCAGATGCAGAGGGACGGTGCCTTCGGGCTGCTCACGGCGGATCTTCTCCACCTGCGCGAACCGGTAGAGCATGCCCACATCCACGTAGTAGGGATCCGGCGCCGGCACCTTGGCGACCCGCTGGTCGTGGTCCGCCGCCTCTCCGACGGGCATGGTGAAGGTTGCCAGCGTGATGGGCGGGCCCTTCCCGGATGGGTCGGTGAAGGTCACGGTCGCGGGTCTCCTAGGCAATGCGGCGCTCCGCGTGTGTTCCGGTCCGGCCTGTAGAAAGATCGGCCGCCTGGCGGCCGGCCCGTCCCCACCAGGTGTCCAGCCCGTACATGGCCAGCCCCCGGCGAAGCGCCATCCCCACCCCCGCCACCATCGACTGGGCAAGCTCGTCGGGCCGCGTCACCACCTGGTGGCGGCGGTAGGCCGATACGACGGTGTCGTCCCCCACCCCGATCCCCAGAACGGATGCGCCGCGCCCTTCCACTTCTTCCACCGATCTGACCAGGGCTTCCATCGAGCCTCTGGTCATCCCGTCGGCCAACACCACCATCACCCGGACCTGGGCGCCGTGAGCGGCCAGGCGTCCGGCGGCGTAGATGACGTTGAACTCGTCCACGTTGGCGGCCTTCTCGAACATCGAGACGGGCGGGGCTTCCCTGGGAGTCCGGCGCGCCTCCATCCCGGCGTCGCCGGCCTCGGCCGCCGTCCAGAACAATCCGGCCAGGATGTCGTCCGAGCGCCTCCACGGTTCGCCGAACCCGGACAGCAGGTAGTGGTTCACGGTGGAGGTGAGCCGGTCGGCGGCCGCCCCGCGGGTCTGCCGCAGCTCGCCGATGGTCGCGGTCCGGCGGCGGGTGTAGGACCACTCGGTGTCGTCCACCCGGGCGGCGAATCCCCGGTTGAACAGCGCCACCTCGAAATCGACCCGCAGCTCGTTGCACATGGCGGCCAGGGTCCAGGCGCCCAGCATGGCCGCCGCCAGACCCCACGGACGGCGGTCGCCGGGGGCGGCCAGACGCCGGGGTTGGAGCATCGAGGCCGACCCGTCCACCAAGACGCTCACCGCATACGAACGGCGGGTGGAGATGGAGCGCCGCTCGTACATTCGCTCGTAGAGGCCGGCGCCCAGTAGCAGGGCGGCATGGGGGGAGAAGTCACCGGCGTCGAACCCCGACTGCAGGCCCCGACGTTGGTTGGCCGCGAACAGCGGGTACAGCTCTCCGGAGACATGCCGCTGATCGACCTTCCACTCGCCGGCCGTCCTCAGCAGGGCGGCTCGACCCGGGACGGCAAACCTGCGGAAGGCTTCGGGCGCCCTGCCCACCGACAGCTTGCCGCTCTGGCCGGTGGGAAGGTAGACGACCGGGGCCTGGCTGATCCGCAGCAGCTGGTCCGTTCCCTCGCCCGACGCCTCTTCCATCTTGCCCGGCTCGCCGGTGCTGCCGGGCGCCTTCTGGAGGCTGCGGCGGATCTCGTTGTAACGCTCGGCGTCCGAGACGATGGGGGAGAAGAGGCGCACCCGGTCCAGCCCGGCGGACATCGCTTCCTTCTCGGCCTGCTCCCGTATCTGCCGGTTGCTGTTCGCGTCCTCCATGCCCCCGGACACCAGCCCGTGGAATCTGGCCACCGTCAGCAGCTCCATGGCCAAGCCGGCCACCTCCCAGGGGTCATCGGCGGCGGCGGCCGCCTCGAGGATGCCCTCGGAATCACGCCAGGCGGCGCCGGAGCGGGCGTCGAGCCGCCGGCGCAGCGAGGAGGATGTCAGATAGCCGCCCACCGACATGAAGCACATCACCGCGAACCGGGCGAGAGGGCCGCTCTTCGCGAGGGCGCCGGGGAGGGCGGCCCGATAGAGGTCCTCGAGCACCGACCGGGCACCCGGATAGGCGGCCATGCCCTGCAGCTCCTGGCGGGCGTCCTCTATCGCGAAGAACAGCATCTCGGCGGGCGGCCCTCCCGCCTGATCCAGCGCTTCGAGCAGGGTCAGTTCTTCTTCGCCGCAGGAAAGGCTGTTCTCGGGCAGGCCTCCTTCGGGCGCGTCTCCTTCGGGCGCGTCTCCATCGGGCGGGCGGTGGTCGGGCAGCCAGTGGAGGGGGAGCGGGCGGCGCTGGTCGAAGTCGGAAGAGACCAGATGCACCACCTCGTGGAGGGCGGAAGCCAGGGCGGTCTCCTCCGGCGTTACCGGGGCCCGCCGCCCGTAGGCCGCCTGGAAAAGGCCGGGGTCTATCACCACTTCGTGCTTGGAGACCCGGCTGGCAGCGCCCAGCACCACCCGCAGCTCCTCCCGGCCTGACAGGGTGCGGGCCACTCTGGTAACGGCGCTCGCCACCCGCTGGAAACGGGCCACCACCGACTCGATGGCCCGTTCCTCCGGCGCCAGTATCTCGGTGAGGAGGGACTTGTCCTGTCTTACCACAACCCCCCATACTAACCCTGCGCCGGGCGCCGCCCGGTTGCACCGAGGCGCTCGGCGGGGCCCGTCAGACGGCTATGACCGCCGCCATCACCAGTACACCCAGGCCGTAGACCGTCAGCGCCCGCCGGAAGGATGCACCGCCGCCCCCGGGGATGCGCTGCCAGAGGGCCATGACGGCCATGCCCGCCGCCAGACCGCCCACGTGAGCTTCCCAGGCGATGCCGGAAACGAGGAACGGCAGGGCCAGGTTGATGGCCAACAGGAGGAGCAGCCGGCGTAGGTTGGCCGCTCCCATCGGAGTGTTGCGCAAGGGCATGACCCCGATCAGCACCGCTCCGAACAGGCCGAATATGGCCCCGGACGCCCCCACCGCGGCCCCTTCCGACAGGAACTGGAAGGCGGCCCCCCCGGCGGCCGCCGAAGTCAGATAGAGACCCGCGAAGGAGAGAGAACCTACCTGTCTCTCCAGCCCGGGGCCGAACAGGTATAGGGCGTACATGTTGAACACGATGTGGAGCACCGAACCGCGGGAGTGCAGGAAGGCCGCCGTTATCACCCGCCACCATTCCCCCTCTTCCACCGCAGGGGTGAAGTGGATGTAGTCGACATTGAACTGCCAGTTCTGGCGTTGGACCAAGTAGATCACCGCCGATATCAAGATGATGGCCAGAACGACGGGGGTGACCCTGCCGGACATGTTGCGGGCGGTCACCACCCGGGTGGCGCCCCTGCCGGAGCTGCACTCGGGGCACCGCTGGCCGACGGGGGAATCGTGAGAGCAGAACGGGCAGATGGGCCTCTCACACCGGGAGCACCGCAGTGAGGTGGCCCGATCGGGGTGCCGGTAGCATCGGGTGTAGCCGCCGTGTCCGGTTTCTCCGCGGTTTGCAGGATCCATCATCTGGCCATTCTAGATGTATGGGCGATGGGATACGCTCTCAGTGCCGGGCACCCCAGCAGGCCAAGACGCCGCTGGTGCGAATCCCGCACCAATGCGACAGGCCGACGCTCACCGAGGTGAAAGCGCCGCCCGGTTCATGCCAGTCCCAGGAAGACTTGTCGCCCCAACATTCGATCGCGCCTTCGGTGCGGATCCCGCACGTAAGTACTCTCCCGGCGTCCACGGCGATGAACGCCCCCTCCGGGGCATCCGCCTGGCCGAACTCGTTCAGGCCCCAGCAGGAAACCGCGCCGTCGGAATGTACGCCGCAGGAATGCCACTCCCCGGCGGACACCGCAGTGAACTCACCGGCGGGCGCATCCGTCTGACCCTGCTCGTTGTAGCCCCAGCACGCGACGGCGCCGCCGGGCCGGAGTCCGCACGTGTGACCCAATCCGGCGTCTACGGTGGTGAACTCACCGGCGGGCGCGTCCGACTGCCCTAGGACGTTGCTGCCCCAGCAGACCACCGCGCCGCCGGCGCGGATCCCGCATGAATGCGCCCATCCGGCGGTAACGGCCGTGAAGTGGCCGTCCGGCGCATCCGACTCCCCGGCCCGGTTGTCGCCCCAGCACACCGCCGTCCCGTCGGAGCGAACCCCGCATGAATGCGCCCATCCGGCGGATACAGATGTGAAGGTTCCGCCGAGTGCATCCAGCTGCCCGAACTCGTTGTCGCCCCAACATTCCACCTCCCCGTCGGAGCGAACCCCGCACGAATGGTTGTCGCCGATGGAAAAGTCCAGAAATCGGATCGGTTCATCAATCAGTCCGAACTCGTTGATACCCCAGCAGACTACCGTGTTATCAGTGTGAACTCCGCAGGAATGTTCCCGTCCGGCGGATACCGACGTAAACTTACCCGCCGGCGCGTTCAGTTGCCCGTAGGTGTTGTCGCCCCAGCAGACCACCGTACCGTAAGGACGGAGGCCGCACGAATGAAGACCGCCGGCAGAAACCGAAATCAGATCACCGGACGGCGCGTTTATCTGTCCATAGTCGTTGCTTCCCCAGCAGACCACCCCGCCCTCAGTTCCAAGCCCGCAGGAATGACCAACTCCGGCGGATATATACGTGAGTGTGCCGATGGGCGCATCCAATTGTCCAAAGTCGTTCCAGCCCCAGCAGACTACCGTGTTATCAGTTTTAAGCCCGCAGGAATGCGACCATCCGGCGGATACAGCTCTGAACTCGTCTTTCGGTGCGTCCGTCTGGCCGAACTCGTTCCAGCCCCAGCAGACTACCATGCCGTTGGGACGGAGTCCGCACGAATGAAAAATGCCGGTAGAAATCGATACGAAGCTTCCGGGTGGTGCGTCCGTATGGCCGTACTCGTTGTATCCCCAACAGGCCGCTGTTCCATCGGGATGGAGTCCGCATGAATACGTATCACCGGTGGAGACAGACATGAACTCGCCGGCCGGTACATCCGTCTGTCCTAACCCGTTATCGCCCCAGCAGATTAGGCCTCCTTCTGAATGCAACCCACACGAATGTATCCCACCGGCAGAGACGGAAGTGAACCCCATAGTTACTTCGAGAGAGACCGACGCGGTTGCCTCGTAGTCCGGTACGTCCAGCTGCCCATAGAAGTTGTCGGCCCAGCAGATGACCGCGCCGCCGGGACGGAGGCCGCAAGTATGATATCCCCCTGCCGACAGGTGAGTGAACTCACCCGCCGGTGCATTCAGCTGTCCACCCACGTTGTAACCCCAGCAGACAGAGGTACCGTCGGTGCGAATCCCGCAGGAATGATATGCCCCGGCGGATACGGCGGTGAACTCACCCGCCGGTGCATTCAGCTGTCCATCCTCGTTGTAACCCCAGCAAGCCACCTCACCGTCGGTGCGGATCCCGCACGAATGAAAACCCCCTGCCGACAGGTGAGTGAACTCACCCCGGGGCGCATTCAGCTGCCCGTACTCGTTGTAGCCCCAGCAGATCACATCACCGCCGAGGCGGATTCCGCAAGCATGAAAATGGCCGGCAGCGACAGATACGAATTGGCCGGGCGGCGGAGCGGTTTGTCCATGGTCGTCGTGACCCCAGCAGGCAACCGTGTGGTCGGTGCGTATCCCGCATGAATGCCCGCCGCTGGCGTCCACAACCGTGAAGCTTCCATCCAGCGCATCCGATTGGCCGTCCGCGTTGTAGCCCCAACATTCCACCTCGCCGCCGATGCGGACCCCGCAAGAATGATATCCGCCGGCCGCCACCGAAGAGAACTCACCGGACGGGGCGTCCGTTTGCCCGGACTCGTTGTAGCCCCAGCAGATCACCTCACCGTCGAGACCCACCCTGCACGAATGACGAAATCCGGCGTTCATGACGGAGGGCTTCGGTTTGTATCCAGCTGCGGGAAGGTCTGGGGGGACGATCTCGCTGACCGGTGCATTCAGTTGCCCATTGTCGTTGCTTCCCCAGCAGACCGCCACGCCGCCGGTGCGGATCCCGCAAGAATGTATACGCCCGGCCGCTATATGGGTGAACTCACCCCGGGGCGCATTCGTCTCTCCGAACAAGTTGTGCCCCCAGCAGATCACCGTCCCATCGGTATGTATCCCGCACGAATGAAGTTCACCGGCGGCTATATGGGTGAGCTCACCCGGGGGCGCATCCAACTGCCCGATATCGTTGGCGCCCCAGCAGACCGCCACGCCGCCGGGGCGGATCCCGCACGAATGCCAGCTCCCGGCGGCTATATGGGTGAAGTCGCCCGGGGGCGCATCCGACTGTCCAAAGTCGTTCCAACCCCAGCAGACCGCCTCGCCGCTGGGTCTGATTCCGCACGAATGTGCGTTTCCGGCGGTTATATGGGTGAAGTCGCCCGGGGGCGCATCCGACTGTCCAAAGTCGTTCCAACCCCAGCAGACCGCCTCGCCGCCGGGTCTGATTCCGCACGAATGCCAGCCGCCCGCGGAGACGGCGGTGAATATCCCGAGTGGGGAGTCCAGCTGACCAGATAAGTTGTCCCCCCAGCAGATCACCGTGCCAAAGGTACGAAGTCCGCACGAATGCACTTCCCCGGTGTATACGGCAGTGAACTTGCCCGGGGGTGCATTTGATTGCCCGTAGATGTTGTCGCCCCAGCAGACCGCCTCCCCGTCGGGTTGAAGACCGCACGAATGACCTCCACCGGCGGAGATGTAGATGAACCCACTTGCCTCTTCGTCGGCGGGAAGGGTCGTTCTTTGTTGCGGGCGGAGGGCTGACAGACCCGGGTGTTGCAGCGGTCTCCTCGGCCACGCCTTCCCGTTCGACTGCGCTGCGAAACCCCCATCCTCTTCGGAAGTGGTCTCTTCGGTCGCCGTGGGCGGCTCGACGGATTCCGGGGTGGCTGCAGCCGTCTCCGGAACCGCCCCCTCCGCCGACAGCGCAATGACGAAGGCGGCGGCGAGGACGGGCAGAGTGAGAAGTCGGCGGAAGGATCCTTCGCGAGCCGTGACGCCGCCGTCACGGTCCGAGCCGCCCGACCCTCCGTTGTCCATCGAACCCATCTGCCCCTCCCGGTCTTGCGAAGGTCTCAGACTTTGGACGCCCCCCGAAGGCTACAGGTTCCCGGTCTTGTACCATCGGGCGTCATGCAACAGATAAATGTCTCTGAAACATCGAACGGGATGACGGTGGTCACCGAGACCGTCCCGGGGGTCCGGTCGGTGTCCGTGGGGTTCTGGGTGGACACCGGCAGCCGGGACGAGCACGGCAACGAGGCGGGCGCCGCCCACTTCCTCGAGCATTTGCTGTTCAAGGGTTCGGAGCGGCTCTCCGCCCGCCGGATCTCCGAGACCTTCGACGCCATCGGCGCCCAGAGCAACGCCTTCACCTCCAAGGAATACACCTGCTTCTGGGCGAGGATGCTCGACACCGAGCTCGACACCGGCCTCGACCTCCTGGCCGAGATGCTGCAGCGCCCCGCCTTCCGCCCCGACGAGATCGACTCGGAACGCCAGGTGGTCATAGAAGAGATCAACATGAACGAGGACGACCCCGCGGACGTGTCCATAGAAGCCTTCATGAGGAACATGTTCCTGGGGCACCCGCTGGGTTTGCCGATCCTCGGCACCCGCGACTCCATAGGCGGCATGACCCCGGATGACATAAGGGGATACTGGCGCCGGAGGTACGGGGCCGGGACGGTGGCGGCGGCGATGGCCGGCAACGTCGAGCACGGCCGGGCGGTGGATCTGATAGAAGGACTGTTCGGCGCCTGGGACACCCGCGACCGCGGCCGCGATCGCACCCTTCCCCGGGTCGAGGCGCGCGCCGAGGTCGTCCGCAGGGACACCGAGCAGATACACCTGGTGTACGGAGGGGAGTCGATCGACCGGACCGACGACGGACGGTTCGCGGACGCGGTGGTTCAGCATGTCCTGGGCGGCGGGATGTCGTCCCGCCTGTTCCAGAAGATACGGGAGGAGCGGGGCCTGGCCTACGCCGTCCACAGTTTCGCCATGCGGTTCGCCGAGACCGGCGCCTGGGGGGTCTACGTGGGAACCACCCCCGCCACCGCCCACATCGTGATGGAGATACTGGTCGAGGAGATCGAACGCATGATGTCGGAAGGTGTCACCGACGCGGAGATGGAGCGGTCGAAGGGGCATATGAGGGGCGCCTTGGCCCTCTCCATGGAGGACACCAACACCCGCATGATCCGCCTGGGGCGCAACCACCTCTTCGGCCTGCCCCACCTGTCTCTCGACGAACGCCTGGCCCGCCTCGAGGCCATCACCCGCTCCGAGGTGGCCGACACGGCGGTGCGCACCCTGCAGGGACCGAGGGTCATCGGGGCGGTCGGCCCGTTCGAGGCGAAGGATTTCGAGGGATACCTGACATGATCTCGGTGGGTGTCTCGGGAGCGCCCGGGCGGATGGGCCGCCTGACCCTCGGCATCGTCGCCTCCACAGACGGCCTCGAAGTAGGCGGCCTGTACGCCCCCGGTCATGAGGGCGAAGACCTGCTCGGCCATACCTGTTCGGCTGATCCCGAAGCCCTGCGGGGATGCGGGGTGATCGTCGAGTTCACCAACCCGGAGGCGGCGCCCCAAAACGTGCGCCGGTGGAAGTCGTACGGGGCGCACGTGGTGATCGGAACCTCCGGGTACGACGCCGGGAAGCTGGCCGCCCTCGAAGACGAATGGGCCGGAAGCGCCCAAAGATGCCTGGTGGTTCCGAACTTCTCGGTGGGGGCGGTCCTGATGATGCGGTTCGCCGAGCTGGCCGCACCCCACTTCCCTTCGGCGGAGATCCTGGAGATGCATCACGAGGACAAACCGGACGCTCCGTCCGGCACGGCGCTCGGAACGGCCGCCCGCATGAGCAAAGCCAGGGAGGCGGCGGGGGTGGCGCCGCATCCCAGGGGAAGGGAGCTGGCCTCCGGCGCTCTGGGCGCCGACGTCGAAGGGGTGGCGGTCCACTCCGTACGCGCCCGCGGGTTCCTCGCCCACCAGGAGGTGATGCTCGGGGGCACCGGCGAATACCTGACCATCCGCCACGACACCACCGACTACGCCGCCTTCGCCCCCGGCATTCTGCTGGCCTTGCGGTCGGCGGCCGGGCTGGAGGAACCTTTGACGGTGGGGCTCGACTCGATACTGGGTCTCTGAACCCGGGCGGCGAGACGCGGACAGGTCGGTCGATGTTCACACCCGGCGCATACACATCTCGCAACCGGTGCCACTGCCCGCCCAACCGAAACTCCATGAACGATCAGGGCTAAGCTGGCCGCAGAAACAGGGTTGAAGACCAAGGACCATGGAAAAAGACGCCATTAGGATCTTTCCGGGAGGGTGTACCTGTACGCCCGGCGGCGTTCGGCCCGTCCGACCCCGGGATATAAGGAGATAGATGGGCCCTTTCGGTGCGTTGATCACCGCCATGATCACCCCGTTCACCGGCGACGGTTCGGTGGACTACGACCGGATGGCGCGCCTGGCCGCCCACCTGATCGACAACGGGCACGACGGTCTGCTGGTCACCGGAACGACCGGCGAGTCGCCCACTCTCACCGACCGCGAGAAGCTGGCTCTGTACTCGACGGTGGTGGAGGCGGCGGGCGGCAAGGCGGCGGTGGTGGCCGGCACCGGCACCTACGACACCCGCCACTCCGTAGAGCTCTCCGTCGAGGCCGCGAAGATCGGAGTCGACGGCCTGCTGGCGGTGACCCCTTACTACTCGAGGCCCCCCCAGGCGGGTCTGCTCGCCCACTTCCTGGCGATCGCCGACTCCACCGACCTGCCGGTGATCGTCTACAACATCCCCGGACGCACCGCCCGGTTGATAGAGGCGGACACCCTGGCCGAGATGGCCCGGCACCCCAACATCGCGGGCACCAAGGACGCCGTCGGAGATCTCGAGTACACCAAGGCCAGCCTGGCCCTGCTCCCCGACGACTTCTCCTTGTACTCGGGGGACGACTCGGCCACCCTGCCCATGCTGGAGCTGGGAGGGGCCGGGGTGATCTCGGTGGCCGGGCATCTGGCGGGCCGGCAGATCGAGCGGATGATCGAGGCGCATAGGGCGGGGGACGCCGCCGAGGCCCGGCGGCTCCATGACGGGTTGACGCCCCTCTTCGACGCCTGCTTCTTAGAACCCAACCCGATGCCCGTCAAGGCCGGGCTCAACGCCCTCTGGGAACCGGTAGGCGACCCCAGGCTTCCCCTGGTGGCGGCGTCGCCCGCAACCCGCCGGGCGGTGGTGACCGCGGCAGGTCAGGCGCAGGAGCTGTGAGCGTCCGGATCACCTTTCTCGGCGGCCTCGGCGAGATAGGGCGCAACTGCGCAGCCGTCGAGATCGACCGCCAGATCGCGCTGGTGGACTGCGGTCTCATGTTCCCCCGGGATGACATGTGGGGCGTGGACCTGGTGCTGCCGGACTGGCGATGGCTCGTGAAGCGGCGGAAAGACATCCGGTTCGTGGTGCTGACCCACGGTCACGAGGACCATGTGGGCGGGCTGGGATACTTCCTCAAAGAGGCGCCGGTTCCCGTATACGGAACCCGGCTTTCCCTGGCCATCGCCGCCGGAAGGGTGGACGAAATGGGCGTCAAGAAAGATTTCCGCCCCATACCGGACGGCCGATGGATCACTAGGGGCCCCTTCCGGTTCCGGCTGGTGCCGGTGTCCCACTCGGTGCCGGAAGGAAGCGGGGTGGTGTTCGATACATCAGAGGGCCTGATCGTCCACACCGGGGATTTCAAGCTCGACCCCACCCCCATCGACGGGCGCCGCACCGACCTTCCCTCCTTCGCCCGGTACGGACGCCGGGGCGTCCGCCTGCTCCTCTCGGATTCCACCAATGCGGAGCGGGCCGGGGTGATCCCTTCGGAGAAGTCCCTCGGGCCGTCCATTCGGAACATCGTCGAGCAGGCCCCGGGGCGCGTGATCAGCACCTGTTTCTCTAGCCACCTCCATCGGGTCCATCAGCTGGCCGAAGCCGGGCTGGCCGCCGGGCGCTCCCTGGTTTTCATGGGCAGATCCATGGAGCGCAACGTCCGCATCGGACAGGAACTGGATGTTCTGGACCCGCCCCCCGACCGCGTGCTGAGCATCAAAGAAGCGGTCCGCCTGCCCCCCGAACAGGTCATGATCATCACTACCGGATCTCAGGGCGAGCCCTTCTCGGCCCTGTCTCTCATGGCCGCCGGGCGGCACCGCTGGGTGGATCTGGCCGCCGACGACACGGTGCTCATCTCGGCCACCCCGGTCCCCGGAAACGAGACCGCCGTATCGAGGGTGATCTCGGACATGACCCGCATCGGCGCCAAGGTGTTCCACGGTCACAACGCCTACGTCCATGTATCCGGGCACGCCTCCGCCGAGGAGCTGAAGACCTTTCTGAACCTGATGCGGCCGACCGCCCTCATACCGATCCACGGCGAGTACCGCCACCTCAGTGCGCACGCCGATCTGGCGGAGGAGATGGGGGTGCCCGAGGTGATGGTGCTCGAGGACGGAGACGCCGTGGTGCTGCGAGGAGGGGCCGCCAGGGTGGAACGGAGGGCGGTGCCGGCCGGCTACGTGTATGTGGACGGTTCGGGCGTGGGCGACATACGCGAGCCTTTGCTGCGCGAGCGGGCCAAACTGGGCGGCAACGGTGTGGTGGTGGTGTCGCTGCTGGTCGATACGAACAACGGACGCCTGATCGGCGCCCCCCGTCTGATGAGCAGCGGATTCATGGACAATGCGTCGGCGGTGCTGGAGAAGGCGGGGGCGGCGGTGGAAGAGGCCGCCGGGGAAAACTCCGGCCGCTTCACCCAGGACCCGGCCGGGGTGGTCCGCCGGGTGGTCCGCCGGGTGGCCAAGGCCGAGACCGGCCGCCGTCCGGTGGTACTGCCGGTCGTTACCGAATTCACCCCTCCCGGACGGCGCCGACGCCGCCGATAACCGGGTAACGCGCCCTCCGGCGGAGCGGCAGAATCTGGTGGGCGAACAGCGCCCGTGAACGGCCGGCTCCGTGAACGATCTGGGCCGGGTCGTTGAACGGCCGCCGTCTTTGGTGTAGAGTGCCTTCTCCCATGGCCAATAGGACATCCACCCGTGGGGACACGGGGCGGAGGCGGGTGTCTCAGGTACATGTGAAGAAATCGGGTGCCGGTAGGCCCAAGCCGTCGGCGCGTCGCCGCGCCCCCTCCAAATCTCGCACCTCCTCCAAAGGCCGCGCTCCCTCCAAGGGCCGAGGCCGGGCCGCGGGAAACGGACGCCGGGGCACCCCGTCCGGTAAAGCCGGGAAAGCCCCCTCCAAGAAGAAGCAGACCGCTTCCAAGAAGACCGCTTCCTCCAAGGGACGTTCCGACAAGAGCCGCCG
Organism: uncultured Acidimicrobiia bacterium; assembly: GCA_958295745.1. Lineage (GTDB taxonomy): Bacteria > Actinomycetota > Acidimicrobiia > Spongiisociales > Spongiisociaceae > CATQHD01. The sequence continues at coordinate 2,725,996 of OY282370.1, forward strand.
AGCCTCTGGACGACCCAGCCGCCCACAGCCGAAACAGTCCCTCCTGACCAGGCTCTACGAGCTCATCCGGTTCGGAATCGGGCGCCAGACCCCGGATGTGATCGGGTTGATCCTGGTGGGTTCCGGGCTGCTCGTAGCCCTAGCCTTCTTCCAGAGCTCCGGTCCGATCGGGCGCTGGGCATTGAGCGGATTCCGCTTCCTGGTGGGGATGTGGGTATATGTCCTCCCTGCGGTGCTGCTCGCGCTGGGTGGAGCGCTCCTGCTGGGCCGTTGCCGGAACGAATACCGCCGGGTAATGGTCGGAACGTCCCTCGGGTTCCTGGGTTCGCTGAGCCTGTTCCATCTGTTCACCGGGAACGCCCCCTTCGCCGGGGACTTCGAAAGGGTGAGGCAAACCGGCGGCGCCCTCGGCGCGCTCACCGCCTTCCCGCTCGACCGCCTGCTCGGTTTCTGGGGCGCCTTCCTGCTGCTGGCGGTCGTCACCGCCGCCGGGGTGATGATCGTGATGCGTGCGTCGGTGAGCGAAGTGTTGGGGGCGGCCGGGGCGATTCTGTCCTTGTCCGTCAGTTGGATGAAGGCCGGATGGACGGCGCTCCGGGCTCCTCGTCCGGCGCCTGACCGCGGACGAAGGCATCCGGCCCCCGAACACCGTCCGCCCCACCCGTCCGAAGCGGCCCGGGTCCCGCCGCCGCCTCCGGTGATCACCGAGGCCCCGCCGGCCGATTCACCGTCCGAAGCCCCGGCCAATGGGGGCAAGCCGGCCAAAGGGGGCAAGAAGCAGGCGGCTGCCCGTATCCCTGTTCCTCCCGGCGGCGACGGGTACGTACTTCCTCCGCTCGACTTGCTCGAGGCCGGCGGCGGCGAGGGCCAGAGCCGCCGCATGCTCGAAGAAACCGCCCGCCAGCTGGAATCGGCCCTCCACCACCACAATGTGGATGCCCGCCTCACCAACGTGGTTCCCGGTCCCACCGTAACCCGTTACGAGATCGAGCTGGCGCCCGGGGTGAAGGTGTCGCGGGTCACCAACCTGACGGGGGACATCGCCTATGCGCTGGCCACTCCGGACATACGTCTGCTCGCCCCCATACCGGGCAGGTCGGCGATCGGGGTGGAGGTGCCCAACCGCGTCCGGCGTCTGGTCACCCTGGGAGACGTGCTCTCCTCCCCCGAAGCGGCCGGGTCGGAGACTCCTCTGGCGGTCGGTCTCGGGGAAGATATCTCGGGCCGTCCGGAGATGCTGGACCTCGAACAGCTTCCCCACGTGCTGATCGCCGGCGCCACCGGCGCGGGGAAGTCCTCCTGCATAAACTCGATCGTCACCTCGTTGCTGATGCGCACCAGACCGGAGGACGTCCGGTTGATCATGGTGGACCCCAAGCGGGTCGAGCTAGGCCAGTACAACGGGGTTCCCCACCTGCTCACCCGGGTGATCACCAACCCGAAGAAGGCCGTGGAAGCCCTGCAGTGGGCGGTGGCCGAGATGGAACGCCGCTACGAGCTGCTGGCGGATGGAGGGGTGCGGGATATCACGGGTTACCAAGACAAGTTCGACGCCGGACGGTTCACCGAGGACCGCTTCGACCGCTTCCCCTACCTGGTGGTCCTCATCGACGAGCTGAACGACCTGATGATGGTGGCCGGACGCGACGTGGAGAGCGCCGTCGTCCGCCTCGCCCAGATGGCCCGGGCGGTGGGCATACATCTGGTCATCGCCACCCAGCGGCCTTCGGTCAACGTGATCACCGGGGTCATCAAGGCCAACATCCCCAGCCGCCTGGCCTTCTCCGTGGCTTCCCAGACCGACTCGCGGGTGATCATCGACACGATAGGCGCCGACAAGCTGGTGGGGATGGGGGACATGCTGGTGGTGACCGCCCGCGAACCGCAAGCCCGGCGGGTGCAGGGCGCCTGGGTGAGCGAGGGTGAGGTATCGGCGGTGGTGAATTGGGTGAAGGCCCAGAAGGAGGCCGAATACCGGGAGATCGCCGAGGAGGTGGCCGTGGAACGGGCCGCGGCCGCCGAGGCGGACGATGACGAGGACGCCGATCTGATCCGTAGGGCCACCGAGCTGGTGGTCCGGTCGCAGCTGGGTTCCACCTCCATGCTCCAGCGCAAGCTCCGCGTCGGGTTCGCCCGGGCCGGGCGCCTGATGGACATCCTCGAGCAGCGGGGTGTGGTAGGGCCGTCAGTGGGATCGAAGGCCCGCGAGGTGCTGATCACGATCGAGGAACTGGAAAGCCGAAGCGCCGCCCCCGTCTGAACTGATGCGCCAGTCTGAAACGAATGCACCCGTCTGAACGAATGCGTCCTTTGCGCGTACCATAGAACCGATGGCTTACGTTTTCCTGCTTCCTGACATAGGAGACGGCCTCACCGAGGCGGACATCGTCCGATGGCACGCACCGCTGGGCGGTTCTGTCGAGATGGACGGGTTGTTGGTCGAGGTCGAAACCGCCAAAGCAGTGGTGGACATACCCGCTCCGGCGGCCGGAACCGTCCTTCACCGCGGGGCGGAAGAGGGCGTCACCTTGAAGGTGGGGGCCGTGTTGGCCGTGATCGGCGAACCGGGCGAGCAATGGCGGGACGAGGCGCCGGAGACCGTAGGCGCCCCGCTTTCCCCGGCGGCGGCAGAACCGGCCGGGGATGGCCGCAGACAGACGAAGGCTCTGCCGGTGGTGCGGCGCCTGGCCCGTGAACACGGCCTCGACCTAGCCGGCGTCACAGGGACCGGACCGGGGGGGCGGATCACCCGCGAGGACGTGATGGCCGCGGCGGACCGGGCGGCGGGGGAGCAGGAGGGAGCGGCGGCGGCCGGGGCGGGGGAACGGGGGCGGCTCTCGATGCTGCGCCGCACTATCTCCGAGCACATGAGCACTTCGTGGCGGGAGATACCCCACGTGACTATCTTCGACAACGCCGACGCCGCCCGGCTGCTGGCCGTCCGTAGGGCCTTGGCCGTCCGGCACGATCGGAACATCCCTATGGAGGCGCTGGTGGTCATGGCCCTGGCTCCGGTGTTGCGCCGGTATCGGGAGTTCAACGCCACTCTCGACGGGGAGGTTCTGATCCTTCACAGGGACTTGCATGCGGGCATCGCGGTCGATACCCGAGAGGGGTTGCTGGTGCCGGTCATCAGGCGGGCGGGGGAGCGCGGGCTTCTGGAACTGGCTGAGGCGGTGTCCGACATCGCCGCCCGGGGCAAGGCCCGCACCCTGGGGCCGGGCGAGCTGACCGGCGCTACCTTCACCATCTCCAACTTCGGCGCTTTGGGCGGGAGCCACGGAACCCCGATCATTCCGTCCGGCACCACTGCCATCCTCGCCCTCGGCAGGGCGGTCGATACTCCTGTGGTCGAGGGCGGGGTGGTGGCGGTCGCTCCGATGATGCCTTTGTCGCTCGCTTTCGATCATCGGGTGATCGACGGCGGTTTGGGTCAGCGTTTCCTCAGGATGCTGATCGAGAATCTCGAGGAGCCTGCTCTCTTCCTGGCGGGGTGACCCGCCGCCATCGCAACGTAAGCAAGGTCTGATGCTGTAACTCGGTGTTCGATGGTGTCCGGGTCGGTATCGGGTTTCGGTTGTCTGGTTGAGGCCGATTTCGGGGGTAGGGAGTGTTTTTGTGTTCTGGCCTGGGGTTTTGGCGTGTGCGAGTGGTGTTGGGCGACGATAGGTTGCGGGGGGGGGGTAGTTATTGTACAATAGCATCCCCCGGCATCCCCCGGTCTGGTGATACGTGCCTGGTCGAGGCTGTCGATTCTTTGTTCAGAAAAGAAAGGTGTTGATCTTGAAGGCTCTGGTGTGTGTGCGGCGGTCGTGGTTGGCTGTTGTTGCTGTTTTGGGTTTGGTGGGTTCGTTGCTGGCTGTAGGGGTGGTTCCGGCGGCGGCGGTTGATGGTACGGCGGACAACGAGGCTGTGTACTCGGCTTGTGTCGGTCCGGCGTTGGAGTCGTTGGGTTTGACCGACATCGAGGGGTCGTTCGCCGAGGACGCGGTGAATTGCTTGGGGCATTATGGGATCACTAAGGGTCGCACGGCGACTATGTATGATCCGGGTGCTCCGGTGTTGCGTTGGCAGATGGCGTTGTTCTTGAGCAGGGCGGCGGGTCCGGCGGGTGTGCAGCTGATGGCAGAGACTGCCGATGACTTCACGGACTTGGAGGGTGTGTCGGACGAGATCCGTTCGGCGATCAATCAGATGGCGGCGTTGGAGATCATGTCGGGTACGGGCAGCGGCCGGTTCTCGCCGGATACGGCGGTGTCTCGCAAGACCATGGCTGAGATGTTGGATGCTTTCTTGGGTAAGGCCCGGTTGGGTAAGGGTGCTTTGGGCGGCGGTAGCGAAGACGAGCTGTCGGAGGTTACGCCTGATGACACGGTGTTCACCGATATCGGTAATGTGACGCGTGGTCAGTATTCGGCGATTCGGCGGATGTTCGAGGTGGGGGTTACGCGGGGGACTACGGATAGTCAGTTCTCTCCGGAGGGTTTGGTTACTCGGGGGCAGATGGCGGCGTTCATTACGCGGATGTTGGCGCATACGGTGGCTCGTCCGGCTGGGTTGACGATGCAGGCGAGTGTGTCGTCGGTTGCGGGCACCGAAACGGATCCGGGGGATTTGGATTTGGTGGTGTCGTTGCGCGACTCGAGTCATATGGCGATGCCGGATGCCTTGGTGGATTTGTTCAAGTCCGAAAACCCGGGGGACGCGTTCGGGTCTGGTGGAAGTTGTTCCAACGACGATGTGATGTCGGTGGATGGTACTGCGGGGTTGTGTGAGATCGTGTCCTCGGATGTGCCTACGGACTCGGATGGGGATCGGGAGCTTGTGGGCGCGTCGTTTGGTGCTTCGGTGACGGTGTGGGCGTGGACCGGTGATGCGGGCGACACGTTCGATGCTGATGATACGGTGTCGGCGTCGCTGGAGATCACGGTTACCAAGCCTGCTACGAAGCTGCGGATCACCGATGACATGGCTGCTAACGCTGTGGCGGCGAAGTTCGGGGATCGGGTTACGTTCACTATTCAGGTGGTGGACAACGACGGCAATCCGGTGGCTGCCAAGGACAAGTCGGTGGGCGTGGCGATGAGCACGACGGTTGCCAGCCCGGATACGGCTGATGTGTCGAGCAGCAGCACGACGTCTCATAAGACGGACGATTCGGGGCGGATCGAGTTGTCGTACCGTCAGACCGATCCTCGGACGTCGGGCAGCAACAACGGCGGTGATAAGGCCTGGCTGAATTTGGTTATCACCTACGCCGGGACTGATTTGACGTTGGATGACAAGACCACGTTGAAGATGGCCGAAACGGGCGCTATCGCTAATGGGAAGGGGCCTGAGGATAACGCGGCGGTGGTCTGGCTCGACACCACGGCTGCGCCTACAACTCTGACGTTGGCTCAGGCTGTTGAGTATCACGAGGCGTCGGGTACGGGGAGCGGCGCGGCGAATACTGTTACGGCTACTTTGGTCGATCAGTACGGCGATCCGGTGTCCCGTCAGAAGGTGGAGTTCGCTTCCGACGACGCCAAGGGCATCGCCGCCGAGGCGGCTTCGGGTGACACTCCGGTGGCGTTGGCCTACTACAACGCGGCTCTCCTGACAAGGACGGGTACTCCTGTCGAGGTGGAGGATGTGGACCCGAATCGGGGTTTGCAGGGCACGGCCCGTTTGACGCGGACTACCAACCGGCGGGGGGTGGCCAGCCTTTCCTACAACCGGGATTCGTCCGTCGGCGGGATCGAGACGATCGCCGCCCGGGTGAAGGCCGATCTGTCGGTTACGTTGGCTTTGGCCAGGGATGCGTCGAGTGTTGTCAACGCGATGCGTCATGAGGACAAGTGGGACGCCCGCAGCGGCGACATCCTGGCCGAGCGGATCTACCATTACTGGGGTGTGGAACCCGGGGACGGCGATTCATTGCAGGGTCGTTTGCTGGTGGCCGACACCGATAACAACAAGTTGGTGCTGGCGGGCGACAGCTCGGTGTTCATCGTGGGCTACGACAGCAACGATCATCTGAACGGCACCTCGGGTGCGGCTACGTTGTCGGGTTTCGAGACGGATCTCAAGGACAACGCCAAGCACGTGAGCGTGTCGGGCTATGACGACAACGCCAAGGGCGTGAGCACTATCACCGCCGCGGCTGAATGGGATCGGCTGTTCCCCACTACCGGCACCGGCTCTGCAAAGATGGAATCGAACGATGCCTTTTTGGGGCGGTTCGGGTCCGCATTCGCGGCTGACAACGGGGTGATCGTGGTGGGCGCCCCCCGTGAGAGCTCGAACGCCGGTAGGGTGTATGTGTACACCAGCAGCACCGCCGAACCGGTGGTCATCTCCCCGCCCACCGGCACGACCGGGCGGTTCGGGCAGTCGGTGGACATCAGTGGCGATGTCATCGTCGTGGGCAGCTGGAGCGTGAAAAAGGTCTACGTGTTCGTGAAACCGACGGGCGGTTGGGCCGCAACCGACACGGCGACCGTCGAGCTGGATGCTTCGCATACTAAGTTCGGAAGGTATGTGGCTATCGACGGGGACACGATCGTGGCCGCCGCCCAGGGCGGGGTGTCCGTCTTCACCAAGGCCGGCGACGTTTGGGGCACCGGTACCGGCACCGACATGGCGGAGACCGAGGTACGGATAACGGATGCAAACATAGATCCTGAAGGAATTGCCAAGCAGGTGGATATCGACGGGGACACGATCGTCGTGGGCTCGTGGCGAGTGACAACCGGCCTTACCGGCCATGCGACGGGATTCAGCGGTTACGCGCATGTGATCGCCAAGGCCGGCAGCGCTTGGGGCGGCGGCGACGAGACGGCGGTCAGGCTCAACTCGCCCGAGAAGAACGGCCAGGATCAGCATTCCCAGGGGTTCGCGCGGAGCGTGGCCGTGTCGGGTGACACTGTGGTGGCCTTCCAGGTGGATGTAGCCAACCGCTTGGTCGCCGTGGACGAGCCGCCGAATGTGGGCAAGGCTCATGTCTATGTCAAACCCTCCGGCGATTGGACGGCCACCGCCGCGCCTGACGCGACGCTCTCCATTCCTGTGGGGCCGGGCTACCACACATTCGGCCTGTTCGGGGATATCAGCTCCGACGGGAATGCCATCGCGGTGGGGGCGCACTACAGCCAGCAGGGCGACTGGCTGGGCGCGGTGTACGTGTACACCAAACTCTCCGGCGAAGAATGGGCGTCCACCACCAGCCCGGCGGAACAGTACGTGGGCCCGACCCCGAACGGACGGTTCGGCTGGGGAACCACCTTCGACAGCACCAACGGGGATATCGTGGCCTCTTTCCGTCAAGAGAAGACCGGGCCCACCTGCGACGACGAGACCGTGGGCGAAGGCACCGGCGCTGTCATGATCCCGACGTACTGCCTGCGCTATCTCCCCGTCTACGTCATCGACCGATAGATCGTTTACCGCAACCAACCAAACGCCAGGGGCGGGGGTCTCCACTTCGGTGGAGGCCCCTTCCTGGTTTCAGGCTCCGATCACCGACCGGCGGGAGGCTTTGATCATCGGGTGATCGATGGCGGCCTGGGTCAGCGTTTCCTCAGGATGCTGATCGAGACCCTCGAGGAGCCTTCCCTGTTCCTGGCGGGGTGACCCGCCGCCATCGCAACGCAGCAACGTCTGATGCCGTGAAGTCGGGGGGGGGTCGATGGTGTCGGGGTCGGGTCCGTTTTTGGGTTGTTTTTGTGTTCTGGCCTGGGGTTTTGGTGTGTGCGGGTGGTGTTGGTCGAAGAAAGGTTGCGGGGGGGGGGGGTATTTATTGTTACAATGGGTTGCCCGGGCTGGCATGTGTGTGCTGGCCGGGGTTGATCGGTCTTGTTCAGGAAGGAAAGGGGTTCGGTCTGATGGCTCTGGTTGGTGTACGGCGGTCGTGGTTGGCTGTGGTTGCTGTGTTGGGTTTGGTGGGTTCGTTGTTGGCTGTTGGGGTGGTTCCGGCGGCGGCGGTGGACGGCAAGGCGGATAACGAGGCGGTGTATTCGGCTTGTGTCGGTCCGGCGTTGGAGTCGTTGGGTTTGGTTGATGTTGTTGGGTCGTTTGCTGAGGATGCGGTGAATTGTTTGGGGCATTATGGGATCACTAAGGGTCGCACGGCGACTACGTATGATCCGGGTGCTCCGGTGTTGCGTTGGCAGATGGCGTTGTTCTTGACGCGGGCTGCTAGCCCGGCGGGTGTGCAGCTGTTGGCGGACCCTGCGGATGACTTCACGGACTTGGAGGGTGTTTCGGACGAGATCCGTTCGGCGGTCAATCAGATGGTGGGGTTGGGGATCATGTCGGGTAGGAGCGGCGGTCGGTTCTCGCCGGATACGGCGGTGTCTCGGGCGGAGATGGCTTCGATGTTGGACGCGTTTTTGGTCAAGGCCCGGCCGGGTAAGGGAGCTTTCGGCGGCGAGGCGGGTGTGGATGAGTTGGGGGATGTTTCGCCTGATGCCACTGGGTTTACTGACATCGGGAGCGTGACGCGTGGTCAGTATTCGGCGATTGAGCGGATGTTCGAGTTGGGGGTTACTCGGGGGACGTCGGATAATCAGTTCTCTCCGGGGGGTTTGGTTACTAGGGCGCAGATGGCGGCGTTCATTACGCGGATGTTGGCGCATACGGTGGCTCGTCCGGCTGGGTTGACGATGCAGGCGAGTGCGTTGTCGGTTGCGGGGACTTCGGATAGTTTGGGGGATGTGGATTTGGTGGTGTCGTTGCGTGATTCGATTCATATGGCGATGGCGGATGAGTCGGTGGATGTGTTCTCGGCGGCGAACGCGGGGGATGCGTTCGGGTCTGATGGGCGTTGCTCTGTGGATGAGGTGTTGAGGTTGGGGGATGGTACGGGGGTGTGTGAGGTCGAGGTGTCTGATGGGCAGACGGACTCGGATGGGGATGTGGAGATCACGGGTCAGTTTGGTGCTTCGGCGACGGTGTGGGCGTGGGCTGGTGATGTTGGTGATCGGTTCGATGTTGCTGATACGGTGTCGGCGTCGTTGGAGATCACGGTGACGAAGCCGGCTACGAAGTTGCGGATCACCGATGATATGGCTGTGAATGCGACGGCGGCGCAGTTTGGGGATCGGGTTACGTTCGTTGTTCAGGTGGTGGACGACGACGGGAATCCGGTGGCTACCAAGGACGTGTCGGTGACGGTGGCGGCGAACACGACGGTTGCCAGCAACGCCGACGGTGTGGGTCCGCAGACGAGCGGCGCTACGAATACGCGTAAGACGGACGACTCGGGGCGGATCGAGCTGTCGTACCGTCAGGCTGATCCTCGGACGTCGGGCAGCGATCATGGGGGTGATAGGGCCTGGCTGGATTTGGATATCAGCTTCCCAGCCGGCTACAGCGGGGATTTGATGTTGGAGGACAAGACCACCCTGAAGAAGGCCGTCGAAGCTGACGGCGCCATGGTGGGGGACGCGGCGGTGGTCTGGCGCGACGGCACGCCTGTCGCTACGACTTTGACGTTGGCTCAGGCTGTTGAGTATCACGAGGCGTCGGGTACGGGGAGCGGCGCGTCGAATACGGTTACGGCTACTTTGGTGGATCAGTACGGCGATCCGGTGTCCCGCCAGAGGGTGGAGTTCACTTCTGACGACGCCGACGGCATCGGCGCCAAGCCGGATCCGGATACTGCGGGAGCTCCGGCGGTGTTGGTGCGCAATGTGAATACTGCTACCAGCGAGGGGACGCGTGTGTTCAAGGATGCTGATGCCCTTTTGACGCGGACTACCAACCGGCGGGGTGTGGCCAGCCTTACCTACAACCGGGATTCGGCTGACAGCCGGATCGAAACCATCCTGGCCGAGGTCACGGTCGGTTCAGGTTCCTCTGCCAGAACGATCCCGGCTGACCGTATCTATCACTACTGGGCGAACGAGCCGAGCGACGGCGATAGGATCGAGGGTCGTCTGATGGTGACCAACACCGACGACAACCAGCTGGTGATAGCAGGCGTCGGGGTGTCGCTGATCAAATACGACAGCAACGATCATCTTACCACTCCCGACGGTGCGGTTACTTTGTCCGGGTTCGAGACAGACCTGAAAGACAACGCCAAGCACGTTACGGTGTCGAGGTATCAGGACACCTCCAAGGACGTCAGCCAGATCGCAACCGGCGGTGCTTGGGCGAGTTTGGACCATCCGGGCGGTCAGGCCGCTCTCAATGCCGACCCCCGGTTCGGGCAATCCGTAGCCGCCGACAACGGGGTCATCGTCGTAGGCGCCGGCCGAGAAAACGTCGATCACGACGACGACCCGACGACGCCCAAGCATGCCACTGCCGGTCGGGTGTATGTGTACGAGAGCTTTGACGACACCAAACCCACCATCCTCCAGCTTCACGAAGATTTCTCGGCTGCGAACGCCAAGTTCGGATACGATGTGGACGTCTCCGTGACAGGGTCCGGCGCCACAAGGCTTACCACGATCGTGGTCGGCGCGCCTGGAATATGGGGCAATGCCGGAAGAGCTTTCGTATTCACCCATACGGGCCCTTGGGGCGACAACAACACCATCAAGACCGACGATGATAACAGTACCAAGGATACTGCGTGGATGAACCAAACCGGTGACCCCGGTTTGGCCAGTATGGAGTTCGGCGCCCATGTTGCGGTCTCGGGTGACGGCAAGACGGTAGCGGTTGCTGCTCCTTACACGGTTGATGCGTCGAAGGGTAAGGCCATGGTGGTCATGTACCAGAGAGGCTCCGACGGATGGAGCAACGACGGAGGCCATACTGACAACGGGATACTGCAAAGCTCCTACAGCTCCCCGTACTTCAACAGAGGGGGCAGAGGGTTGGCAATATCCGAGGATGGTTCTGTCGTCGCGGTCGGAGTGGGCTGGGCCACGAATCCGCTATGGAGTACCGTGGAGCAGTATGCAGGGAAGGTCGCGGTGTTTGTCAAGGGGGCTGGTGTCAGCTGGTACGGTGATCACCGTGAAGACCCCAATGCTTTGCTGTCTCCCGCTGAGGGCAGCACTTTTCAGGGGGTAGCCAAGTATGTGGGTATGTCGGATGACGGGAACACCATCGTTGCTTCGGGCCACTTCCAGCACAATCACGCTGAGGGAAGGACAGGCGCCGCATACGTGTTCACCAAACCCAACACCAGCGATGGTTGGGGAGCGACACCTAGCACAACTGTCTCGGTGACGGAGTTGAAGAATCCTGCTGTGCTGTCCGCCGCCGGAGTCCAGCCCAGCGACGTGCTGGGCCAGTACGTGGCCATCAAGAGCGACGGATCCGAGGTAGCAGCCAGCCGCCACCACCGGCAGGAGGGCGACTCGCGGGGCTCGGTGCTTACCTACACCAAGCCTAAGGAGGGCGGCTGGGCGTCCACCACCAGCCCGGACAGCGAGTATCTGGGCGTCAACCCCGGCGATGGTCTGGGCTGGGCGACCACCTACGACCGGGCGGACGGCACCCTCTACTCGTCCCTCGCCCGCAACCGCTCGAACCCGATCGACGGCGGCTACTACAAGCAGCTGACCATCTTCCGTATCGACCGATAGATCCTTTACCGCAACCAACCACACACGCCAGGGCGGGGGTCTCCACTTCGGTGGAGGCCCCTTCCTGGTTTCGAGGCCCGATCACCGACCTGCGGGAGGCTTTGATCATCGGGTGATCGATGGCGGCCTTTGGGTCAGCGTTTCCTCAGGATGCTGATCGAGACCCTCGAGGAGCCTTCCCTGTTCTTGGCGGGGTGACCCACCCGCCATGGCAACACGGCTACGTCTGATGCCGTGAAGTCGGGGGGGGGGGTCGATGGTTGCGGGTCGGAGGTGTCGGGTTGGGGGGTGGTGGGTTGTTTTTGTGTGCTGGCCTGGGGTTTTGGGGGTGTGGGGGTGGTGTTGGTCTGGATAAGGTTGCGGGGGGGGGGGAGTTATTGTTACAATGGGTTGCCCGGGCTGGTGTGTGCTGGGCCGGGTTTTGTTCGATTTTTGTTCGGGAAGGACAAGGAAGGAGTTCGGTCTGATGGCTCTGGTTGGTATGCGGCGGTCGTGGTTGGCTGTGGTTGCTGTGTTGGGTTTGGTAGGTTCGTTGCTGGCTGTTGGGGTGGTTCCGGCGGCGGCGGCGGACGGTGAGGCGGATAACGGGGCGGCGTATTCGGCTTGTGTCGGTCCGGCGTTGGAGTCGTTGGGTTTGGTTGATGTTGTGGGGTCGTTCGCCGAGGATGCGGTGAATTGTTTGGGGCATTATGGGATTACTAGGGGTCGTACGGCGACTACGTATGATCCGGGTGCTCCGGTGTTGCGTTGGCAGATGGCGTTGTTCTTGACGCGGGCGGCGGGTCCGGCGGGTGTGTCGTTGTTGGCGGACCCTGCCGATGACTTCACGGACTTGGGGGCGGCGTCGGACGAGACGCGTTCGGCGATCAATCAGATGGCCGGGTTGGAGATCATGCCTGGTACGGGCAGCGTCCGGTTCTCGCCGGATACGGCGGTGTCTCGGGCGCAGATGGCTGAGATGTTGGATGCGTTTTTGGGTAAGGCCCGGCGGGGTGCGGGCGCTTTTGGCGGCGAGGACAAGTTGTCGGATGTGGATCCTGATGACACCGTGTTTACCGATATCGGTGGGGTGACGCGTGGTCAGTACTCGGCGATTCGGCGGATGTTCGAGGTGGGGGTTACTCGGGGGACGTCGGATAATCAGTTCTCTCCGGGGGGGTTGGTTACTCGGGCGCAGATGGCGGCGTTCATTACTCGGATGTTGGCGCATACGGTGGCTCGTCCGGCTGGGTTGACGATGCAGGCGAATAAGTTGTCGGTTGCCGGCACCGCGGACAGTCCGTCGCAGGATGTGGATTTGGTGGTGTCGTTGCGGGATTCGGCGCATATGGGGATGCCGGATGCTTCGGTGGATTTGTTCAAGTCCACGAATCCGGGGGATGCGTTCGGGTCTGATGGGCGTTGTTCCAATGATGAGGTGGAGTTGGTGGGGAATGGTGGGGGGTTGTGTGAGATCGCGTCTTCGGATGAGACTACGAACTCGGATGGGGATGTGGAGATTGCGGGCGGCGACGTGTCGTTTGGTGCTTCGGCGACGGTGTGGGCGTGGGCTGGTGATGTTGGTGATCGGTTCGATGCTGATGATACGGTGTCGGCGTCGTTGGAGATCACGGTTACGAAGCCGGCTACGAAGCTGCGGATCACCGATGATATGGCTGTGAATGCGACGGCGGTGCAGTTCGGTGACCGGGTTACGTTTGTTGTTCAGGTGGTGGACGACGACGGGAATCCGGTGGCTACCAAGGACGTGTCGGTGACGGTGGCGGCGAACACGACGGTTGCCAGCGGTGCCGACGGTGCGGGTGAGCAGACGAGTGGCGTTACGAATACTCATAAGACGGACGACTCGGGGAAGATCGAGCTGTCGTACCGTCAGACCGATCCTCGGACGTCGGGCAGCGATCATGGGGGTGATAGGGCCTGGCTGGATTTGGATATCACCTACTCCGGGACTGATTATGAGTTGGAGGACAAGACCACCCTGAAGAAGGCCAAAGACCCGGACGACGCCATGGTGGAGAACGCGGCGGTGGTCTGGCGCGACGGCACGCCTGTCGCTACGACTTTGACGTTGGCTCAGGCGGTTTCTTTCCATGAGGCGGACCAGTCCGGTTCGGGCGCGTCGAATACGGTTACGGCTACTTTGGTGGATCAGTACGGTGATCCGGTGTCCCGCCAGAGGGTGGAGTTCACTTCTGACGACGTCGACGGCATCGGCGCCAAGGCGGCTGCTGCGGGGGCTCCGGCGGTGTTGGTGTTCGACATTGCCAGCGTAGGTACCCGGCTGTTGACGGGTGATGCCGCCTTGACGCGGACTACCAACCGGCGGGGTGTGGCCAGCCTTACCTACAATCGGGATTCGTCCGACGGCGGGATCGAAACCATCCAGGCCAAGGTCAAGATCGGTTCAGGCGCTACTGCCAAAACGATCGAGGCTGAGCGGGCCTATCACTACTGGGCGGAGGAGCCCGGGGTGGGAGATACAGCTTCGGGTCGTCTGGTGGCTTCTGACACCGACAACAACCAGCTGGTGCTGGCAGGTACCGGGGTGTCGTTGGTCAAGTACGACAGCAATGATCATTTCACCACTCCCGACGGTGCGGCTACTTTGTCCGCCTTTGAGACAGACCTGAGGGACAACGCCAAGCATGCTTCGGTGTCGAACTATCAGACCGCCTCCAAGAACGTCTCCCGGTTCACGACCGCCGGCGCTTGGGCGAGTTTGGACCATCCGGGCGGTATGGCCGCTATCGAGGCCGATTCCCGGTTCGGCCAGGCGTTCGCCGTAGACGACGAGGTCATCGTCGTGGGCGCCAGCCATGAAGCTGTCGACCATGATGCCGACCCCAGCGACAGCACGCCGGCGGTAAGCCTGAGTTTGGCCGGCATGGTGTATGTCTATCCCGATGGCATCACCGAAGCCGACAGCAGGGTCGAACTGAAGTCGCCCAGCCCTATGGCGAACGGCTATTTCGGGTATGATGTGGACATCTCCGGGAACACCATCGTGGTCGGCGAACCCGGAGCGAACAAGGCTTACATCTACGTCGAAGGAGACAGTGGATGGCCCACTTCGCCTACCGCCACGTTGACCGGTGTAAAAGGCGACCATGACGACGACCCCGCCACCGCCGACATCGCAGACGGCGTCAAAGACTTCGGTAGGGCGGTGGTTATCTCCGGCGACGGGAAAACTATTGCGGTTGCGTCCCCGGGAGAAAGCAGGGGGCCGACGCCTAACCAGTGGACGATCAATTTTGAGGGGCGGCTGTTCGTGTATCCGAAGCCCGGCACCGGCGGTGCCGACCCTTGGGTTGACCAAATGTCGAATGCGTCTGCCCTCAAGGAGCTGGCGCTTCCTGTAAATACTTGGAACATCGATGCTATAAGGTTTAGGACCTGGTGGTATGAGAGGTCGTTGGCCATCTCGAATGATGGTTCGGTGATCCTGCACGGCCATAATGACTTGAAGCATCATGACTACATACCAGGAGGGTTGGCGCATCCCGGTGCAATACTGGTACATGTCAGGTCCGGTGCTACCTGGTCCGACTCCAATACACCGTCCGTGTTGAGGGCGTCCGAACGCAGCAGAAACCAGGCTGTGGGTAAGTATGTGGCCATTTCGGGGGACGGCAATGTGATCGTGGCCTCGGGTCACTACAGAGCCGGAGAGCGCAAGCCGGGTGAGACATTGGTGTTTACCAAGCCCGCCGGCGGATGGGCCAACAGCACCGAGCCGGCTGTCCTGACCGTTGAGGGGGGCCGAACCTCCGACGTGTTGGGCCAGTACATTGCCATCAAGAGCGACGGTTCCGAGATAGCGGCCAGCCGCCACTACCGGCAGGAGGGCGACTGGCGGGGTTCGGTGGTTACCTACACCAAGCCTTCTTCGGGCGGCTGGGTGAGCGACGACAGTCCGGACAACGAGTACCTGGGCATCGCCCCCCGCGACAAGCTGGGCTGGCAGACCACCTACGACAAGTCGGACGGTGATCTCTACTCCGGCATCCGCCGCAGGACCGACACCGACGAAGACAACTACTACTACCAGAACACGATCTTCCGCATCGACCGATAGATCCTTTACCGCAACCAACCAACCACACGCCAGGGCGGGGGTCTCCACTTCGGTGGAGGCCCCTTCCTGGTTTCGAGGCCCGATCACCGACCGGCGGGTGGCTTCCCTTCCCCGGAGGGCCTCGAAAGGGGTTTTCGTAAACGACGGAAGCGAGCAGTCTGTCCTCGGGGATGTCGTAGTGGGTGCGTGATCCGCCGCCATCGCAACAGAAGCAAGGTCTGATGCCGTGAAGTAATGCCGTGAAATCGGGGGGGGGTGATGGTGTCCGGGTCGGGTATCGGGTTTCGGTGTCTGGTTTGAGGTCGATTCGGGGGGGTGGTGGGGTGTTTTTGTGCTCTGGCCTGGGGTTTTGGTGTGTGCAGGTGGTGTTGGTCGAGGGAAGGTTGCGGGGGGGGGGGTAGTTATTGTTACAATATAGATTTGCCCTGGTTTGGTGTGTGTCGGGCCGGGGTTGTTGATTTTGTTCGGGAAGGACAAGGAAAGAGGTCGGTCTGATGGCTCTGGTTGGTGCGCGGCGGTCGTGGTTAGCTGTTGTTGCTGTGTTGGGTTTGGTGGGTTCGTTGTTGGCTGTCGGGGTGGTTCCGGCGGCGGCGAAGGATGGTACGGCGGATAATGAGGCGGTGTACTCGGCTTGTGTCGGTCCGGCGTTGGAGTCGTTGGGTTTGGTTGATGTTGTGGGGTCGTTTGCCGAGGATGCGGTGAATTGTTTGGGGCATTATGGGATTACTAGGGGTCGTACGGCTACTACGTATGATCCGGGTGCTCCGGTGTTGCGTTGGCAGATGGCGTTGTTCTTGACGCGGGCTGCGGGCCCGGCGGGTGTGCAGCTGTTGGCGGTGCCTGACGATGTGTTCACGGATTTGGGGGATGCGTCGGATGAGACGCGTTCGGCGATCAATCAGATGTCGGCGTTGGGGATCATGCCTGGTAGGAGCGGCGAGCGGTTCTCGCCGGATACGGCGGTGTCCCGGGCGAGTATGGCTGAGATGTTGGATGCCTTCTTGGGTAAGGCCCGGCCGGGTGTGGGCGCTTTTGGCGGCCTGGCGAATGTGGATGAGTTGTCGGATGTTTCGCCTGATGACACGGTGTTCGGGGACATCGAGGGGGTGGCGCGTGGTCAGTATTCGGCGATTCGCCGGATGTTCGAGTTGGGAGTTACTCGGGGGACGTCGGATAATCAGTTCTCTCCGGGGGGTTTGGTTACTCGGGCGCAGATGGCGGCGTTCATTACGCGGATGTTGGCGCATACGGTGGCTCGTCCGGCGGGGTTGACGATGCAGGCGAGTGCGTTGTCGGTGGCGGGCACCGCAGCGAGTCCGGAGGATGTGGATTTGGTGGTGTCGGTGCGCGACTCGGCGCATATGGCGATGCCGGATGAGTCGGTGGATGTGTTCTCGGCCGAGAACGCGGGGGATGCGTTCGGGTCTGACGGGCGTTGCTCCAATGACGAGGTGTCGAGGTTGGGGGATGGTACGGGGGTGTGTGAGATCGAGGTGTCTGATGGGCAGACTAACTCGGATGGGGATGTAGAGATCACGGGTCAGTTTGGTGCTTCGGCGACGGTGTGGGCGTGGGCTGGTGATGTTGGTGATCGGTTCGATGCTGATGATACGGTGTCGGCGTCGTTGGAGATCACGGTTACGAAGCCGGCTACCAAGCTGCGGATCACCGATGATATGGCTGTGAATGCGACGGCGGCGAAGTTCGGTGACCGGGTTACGTTTGTTATCCAGGTGGTGGACGACGACGGGAATCCGGTGGCTACCAAGGACGTGTCGGTGAGCGTGTCGGCGATGACGTGGGTTGACGACGGCGCTAGTGATGCGGATCCGAGTGGCAGCGGCGCTTCGGGTAGTCATAAGACGGACGATTCGGGGAGGATCGAGCTGTCGTACCGTCAGGCTGATCCTCGGACGTCGGGCAGCGATCATGGGGGTGATAAGGCCTGGCTGGACCTGGACATCACCTACTCCGGGACTGATTTGATGTTGGAGGACAAGACCACCCTGAAGAAGGCCGTCGAAGCTGACGGTGCTGCCGAGGGGGACGCGGCGGTGCTCTGGCTCGACACCACGGCTAAGGCTAAGACTCTGACGTTGGCTCAGGCGGTTTCTTTCCATGAGGCGTCGGGTACGGGGAGCGGTGCGTCGAACACGGTTACGGCTACTTTGGTCGATCAGTACGGCGATCCGGTGTCCCGCCAGAAGGTGGAGTTCACTTCTGACGACGTCGACGGCATCGGCGCCGAGGCAGGCGATGAAGAGGGAGCTCCCGCAGCGTTGGTGTTCGACATTGCCGGCAGCAGCGAGACGCGTCTGTTCGAGGATGCTGATGCCCTTTTGACGCGGACTACCAACCGGCGGGGTGTGGCCAGCCTTACCTACAACCGAGATTCGGCCGACAGCGGGATCGAAACCATCCTGGCTTCGGTCACGGTGGGTTCAGGTGACTCTGCCGAAACGATCGAGGCTGAGCGGGCCTATCATTACTGGGCGGAGGAGCCCGGGGTGGGGGAGACGGCCCAGGGCCGTCTGGTGGCTTCTGACACCGACAACAACCAGCTGGTGCTGGCAGGCGCCGGGGTGTCGTTGGTCAAGTACGACAGCAACGATCATTTCACTACCTCCGACGGTGCGTCTACTTTGTCCGCCTTCGAGACAGACCTGAGGGACAACGCCAAGCATGCTTCGGTGTCGAACTATCAGACCGCCTCCAAGAACGTCAGCCTGTTCACGACCGGCGGTGCCTGGACCAGGTTCGGTTATGCGGAGACGGCCTCCGGCCGCACGAACGCGGACGGCGTCCCCGTCGCTTACGGAGAGTCGCTTGCGGCGGACGGCGGCACGGTGGTGGCGGGCGCCCCCTGGGAAGCCGTTGATCATGACGACGACGACGAAACCGCCGACTTGATCAAGGCCGGCAAGGTGTATGTCTTCGACGGCGTTGACACTTCCGCCAACCCCGAGCCGCAGGTGTTGCAGGCGCCCATGGCCGCGGCTGCGGACAACGGTTTCTTCGGAGAGATGGTGGAACTGGCGGGTAACACGCTGGTGGTGGGCGCGCCCGCCTGCTGGAGCTGGGCGGCCTGCGGCAAGCCGGCCCATGACCGCACGAACACGACCGGGAATGTGTTCATCTACACCCGGGATTCCGCCGCCGCTGCCTTCACTTTGGACGCCACTTTGACGAACCCGTCCAACGCCCACAGGCTCGGTTCGGGTGTGGGGATATCCGCCGACGAGGAAACGGTGGCCGCCTATCAGCCTTACGGCAAGGTGCTGGTGTACCAGAAGCCGTCCGGCGGGTGGGCCGACGCCAGCACTCCGACGGCTACTTTGACGGATGGCTCTACCAGCACCCTCGGGAGTGGCGGCAAGAGCATCGCCTTGTCCCGGGACGGGTCGGTGCTGGTGGGCGAAGCCTTCTCCCACGACCAGGCCACCCCCGCCTTGAGAGATATTGGTAGAGCGGTGGTGTTCGAGAGAGGGGGAGCTGCGTGGGCCAATGCCTCCACCGCGACGGCTATTCTGAGCGCCCCTACCCCCATGTTGCTGCAGCGGGTGGGCAAGTACGTGGCGGTCTCCGGCGACGGCGATGTCATTGCCATCTCGGGCCATTTCCGCGTCAATCAAGGCCGGCCGGGCGAGGTGTACGTGTTCACCAAACCTGCGACCGGCTGGGAGACCAGCACTGAACCGGCGGTGTTGAAGGCCGAGGGCGGACGGAAGTCCGATAATCTGGGTCAATATCTGGACATCGACGACGCGGGCACGCTGGTGGCCGCCAGCCGCCACCACCGGCAGGAGGGCGACTGGCGCGGTTCGGTGGTGGTGTACCGCAAGCCGGCCACCGGTTGGGAGAGCACCAGCACCGTCGACGAGGAATACCTGGGGGCCGCTCCGGGCGACAGGCTGGGCTGGCAGGCCTCCTTCGACCGCTCCGACAGCACGTACATCTACGCCGGTCTCCGCAAAGGCCCGGACGTCTGGAACAGCGATGTGGACCTACGGACATACCCGGAGATGACGGTGTTCCGAATCGAACGCATCAAATGACCGCCGCCGAGAGCGGTCCCGGCCGGGTGATAGACCGATAGAAATCGTTTTACCGCAACCAACCACACGCCAGGGCGGGGGGTCTCCACTTCGGTGGAGGCCCCTTCCTGGTTTCAGGCTCCGATCACCGACCGGCGGGGGGCTTGCCTTCCCTGGAGTTGACCCACCCGCCATCGCAACGTAAGCAAGGTCTGATGCTGTAACTCGGGGGGTTCGATGGTTGCGGGTCGGATGTGTCGGGTTTGGGGGTGGTGGGTTGTTTTTGTGTGCTGGCCTGGGGTTTTGGTGTGTGCGGGTGGTGTTGGGCGAGGATAGGTTGCGGGGGGGGGGGGTAGTTATTGTTATAATGGGTTGCCCGGCCTGGTGCGTGTGCTGGCCGGGTTTGTTCGATTGTTGTTCGAAAGGAAAGGGGTTCGGTCTGATGGCTCTGGTGTGTGTGCGGCGGTCGTGGTTGGCTGTTGTTGCTGTGTTGGGTTTGGTGGGTTCGTTGTTGGCTGTTGGGGTGGTTCCGGCGGCGGCGGTGGACGGTGAGGCGGACAACGAGGCGGTGTATTCGGCTTGTGTCGGTCCGGCGTTGGAGTCGTTGGGTTTGGTTGATGTTGTGGGGTCGTTTGCTGAGGACGCGGTGAATTGTTTGGGGCATTATGGGATCACTAAGGGTCGCACGGCGACTACGTATGATCCGGGTGCTCCGGTGTTGCGGTGGCAGATGGCGTTATTCTTGACGAGGGCTACGGGTCCGGCGGGTGTGTCGTTGTTGGCGGACCCTGCTGATGTGTTCACGGACTTGGAGGGTGTTTCGGACGAGACGCGTTCGGCGATCAATCAGATGGCCGGGTTGGGGATCATGTCGGGTAGGAGCGGCGGTCGGTTCTCGCCGGATACGGCGGTGTCTCGGGCGGAGATGGCTTCGATGTTGGACGCGTTTTTGGTCAAGGCCCGGCCGGGTAAGGGCGCTTTCGGCGGCGAGGCGGGTGTGGATGAGTTGGGGGATGTTACGCCTGATGCCACGGGGTTCAACGACATCGGGAGCGTGACGCGTGGTCAGTATTCGGCGATTGAGCGGATGTTCGAGTTGGGGGTTACTCGGGGGACGTCGGATAATCAGTTCTCTCCGGGGGGTTTGGTTACTCGGGCGCAGATGGCGGCGTTCATTACTCGGATGTTGGCGCATACGGTGGCTCGTCCGGCTGGGTTGACGATGCAGGCGAGTGCGTTGTCGGTTGCGGGGACCGCAGATAGTTTGGGGGATGTGGATTTGGTGGTGTCGTTGCGTGATTCGATTCATATGGCGATGGCGGATGAGTCGGTGGATGTGTTCAGTTCCTCGAATGCGGGGGATGCGTTCGGGTCTGATGGGCGTTGCTCTGTGGATGAGGTGTTGAGGTTGGGGGATGGTACGGGGGTGTGTGAGGTCGAGGTGTCTGATGGGCAGACGGACTCGGATGGGGATGTGGAGATCACGGGTCAGTTTGGTGCTTCGGCGACGGTGTGGGCGTGGGCTGGTGATGTTGGTGATCGGTTCGATGCTGATGATACGGTGTGGGCGTCGTTGGAGATCACGGTTACGAAGCCGGCTACGAAGCTGCGGATCACCGATGATATGGCTGTGAATGCGACGGCGGTGCAGTTCGGTGACCGGGTTACGTTTGTTGTTCAGGTGGTGGACGACGACGGGAATCCGGTGGCTACCAAGGACGTGTCGGTGACTGTGGCGGCGAACACGACGGTTGCCAGCGGCGCCGCCGGTGCGGGTGAGCAGACGAGTGGCGTTACGAATACTCATAAGACGGACGACTCGGGGCGGATCGAGCTGTCGTACCGTCAGACCGATCCTCGGACGTCGGGCAGCGATCATGGGGGTGATAGGGCCTGGCTGGATTTGGATATCACCTACTCCGGGACTGATTATGAGTTGGAGGACAAGACCACGCTGAAGAAGGCCAAAGACCCGGACGACGCCATGGTGGAGAACGCGGCGGTGGTCTGGCGCGACGGCACGCCTGTCGCTACGACTTTGACGTTGGCCCAGGCGGTTTCTTTCCATGAGGCGTCGGGGTCGGGCAGCGGCGCGTCGAACACGGTTACGGCTACTTTGGTGGATCAGTACGGCGATCCAGTGGCCCGCCAGAAGGTGGAGTTCACTTCCGACGACGCCGACGGCATCGGCGCCAAGGCGGCTGCTGCGGGGGCTCCGGCGGTGTTGGTGTTCGACACGTCCAGCGGGGGGACGCGTCTGTTCGGGGATGCTGATGCCCTTTTGACGCGGACTACCAACCGGCGGGGTGTGGCCAGCCTTACCTACAATCGGGATTCGGCTGACGGCGGGATCGAAACCATCCTGGCCGAGGTCAAGATCGGTTCAGGCGCTACTGCCAAAACGATCGAGGCTGAGCGGGCCTATCACTACTGGGCGGAGGAGCCCGGGGTGGGGGATTCGGCTTCGGGTCGTCTGATGGCTTCTGACACTGACAACAACCTGCTGGTGCTGACAGGCGTCGGGGTGTGGTTGGTCAAGTACGACAGCAACGATCATTTCACCACTCCCGACGGTGCGGCTACTTTGTCCGCCTTTGAGACAGACCTGAGGGACAACGCCAAGCACGCTTCGGTGTCGAACTATCAGACCGCCTCCAAGAACGTCTCCCGGTTCACAACCGGCCACGCTTGGGCGACTTTGGACAACCCCGGCGGTCAGGCCGCTATCGAGGCCGATTCCCGGTTCGGTCAGGCGTTCGCCGTCGACAACGGGGTCATCGTCGTAGGCGCCAGCTACGAAGCTATCGACCATGACGACGACGACAACCCCAGCACGCCGACGGTAAGCCTAAGCAGGGCCGGTGCGGTGTATGTGTATGAGAGCATCACCGACACCAAGCCCACCAAGCTGGTGTCGGCTACTCCCGTGGCGAGTGCTTATTTCGGGTGGGATGTGGACATCTCCGGGGACACCATCGTGGTCGGGGCGCCGGGGCCGATGAATTTGCCTGAGGCCGATAGGGGGCCGGGCAACGCTTACATATTCACCAAACCCTCAGGCGGTTGGGGAGACGACAACACGATAGATACCGACGCCGATGATGTCCACACTTTGGCTGGTCGCCCCGGCGCTTGGGATAGCTCTCCCGTCGGCCGCTCAGGCAGCAAGTTAGGTATGGGGGTCGCCGTCTCCGGGGATGAGGAGACGGTGGCGGTTGTCGCCGCGCACAACGATGGGCCGGGTTGGCAGCGTGGCCGGGTCTACGTGTTCGAGAAGCCCTCCGGCGGTTGGGCCGACATTGCCGATGTTGCCGATGCTACGAATGGGGCGGATGCGGAGCTGACCAACAACTATCGTTATCTCCAGTATTATAATGATAGGTCGGTGGCGATCTCCGAGAATGGTTCCGTGATCGTGGCCGGTTCCGAAGCCTGGCGATCTCCGGGTCCCGGCCCTGGAGCGGTGTTGGTGTACGTCAAGCCCGGCGCTGCTTGGGTTGACGGCGTACAGACCGCACATTTGAGCGCTCCCATAAAGCAGGGCGAGACCCACAACATACGTCAGGCGATGGGTAAATATGTGGCGGTCTCGTCGGATGGCCTCACGGTGGTCACTTCGGGGCACTACGCCCACACAGATACCGACGATCACGGTGTTACCTATGTGTTCTCCGTGGACGCCCTGACCGGCTGGGCGGCTCTCCCTGCCCCCTCAAGACTTAACCTCGAAACCGCGGGCGACTTGACTGATATGATCTCCTCACCCCAAACCAGTGAGCCTACGGCTACGTTGTCCGTTGCCGGAGCCTGGTACGGGGACGTGGTGGGCCAGTACATTGCCATCAAGAGCGACGGTTCCGAGATAGCGGCCAGCCGCCACTTCCGACAGGATGGCGACTGGCGGGGTTCGGTGGTTACCTACACCAAGCTTAAGGGGGCTTCGGCCGTATGGGCGGACGACTCCAGTCCGGACAACGAGTACCTGGGTGTCGCTCCCAGCAACCGTCTGGGTTGGCAGGTCACCTACGACAAGTCGAACGGTGATCTCTTCTCTGGCATGCGCCAAGAGATCCCGATCGGCGACGATGACTACAAGCTGATGACCATCTTCCGTATCGACCGATAGATCCTTTACCGCAACCAACCACACGCCAGGGCGGGGGTCTCCACTTCGGTGGAGGCCCCTTCCTGGTTTTCAGGCTCCGATCATCGACCGGCGGGGGGTTTGCCTTCCCCGGAGGGTCTCGAAAGAGGTTTTTCGTAGACGACGGAGGCGCGCAGCCGGCCCTCGGGGATGTCGTAGTAGGTGCGGAGGGCCGTTTCGGGGTCCTCCGCGAGGCGAAAGCCTGACTTTTCCAGATGGCCCCGCGCTTTGTAGTTGGCTGCGTAGGTTCCTACGACCAGCCGTCTGGCGTCCGGTTGCTGTTGGAGCCGTTCCTCGATGTGTTCCACCAACGCCGAGGCCACTCCTCTTCTTTGATGGCGGGGCAGGATGTATGCGTGGCGCAGCAACACCGCCTGTCCGGCCGGTTCGCTCCCTATCACGCCCGCCAGCTCGCCGTCTATGAACGCCCCCCACCAGGTCATGCGCCGTCTCTCGGCTTCCCAGGCGGCCTCGTCCATCTCCGGTGAGTGGATCTCCTCGGGCGGCAGGAACTCCCGGTACCACTCGGCGGCGGTGTTGATCACCTCGACCGCCCTGTTACGGTCGCCGGATGTGAGTTCCCGGATCGTCAATCGCCCGCTCCTCCCCGAGTCCGCCCGTGGAGTCTACCCTCTACCCTTCGAGGGGAGGCGGCCAAGGGGAGGCGGCGATGGAAACGATGGATTTCGAGCGCAAGCGAGAGGGCGAGCTTTCGTATTGGTCGGTCCGGAAAAACGAAGAGGGCCAGCTAGAGAACTGGTGGTACGAACGCTTCTATACGGAGCACTTCGGTTTGACCCTCGCCGACTACGCCGGGAAGCGGGTGCTGGACATCGGATGCGGCCCCAGGGGGTCGCTGGAATGGGCGGCTACCGCCTTGGAACGGGTGGGGGTCGATCCTCTCGCCGAGGAATACCTGAAGATAGGCGCGGCAGAGCATGGAATGACCTATGCAGCGGCCCCGGCGGAGTCCGTTCCGTACGCCGACGGCTACTTCGACATCGTCTGTTCCTTCAACTCCCTGGACCATGTAGACGACCTCGACGACGCGATCAGGGAGATCAAACGGGTGGCGGCGGTCGGGGGGCTGGTCTTGTTGCTCACCGACGTGCACGAGGAACCGACCCCGCAGGAACCGATCTGTTTCGGCTGGGATGTGGTTTCCCGGTTCACGCCGGAGCTGGCGCCCCAATCGATCCGGTGTTACGAGAAGCAGGGGGGCGGCATGTATCAGAGCATCGATCAGGGAGTCCTGTTCGACCACGCCGACCGGGAACAGAGGTACGGGGTGCTGTCCGCCCGGTTCGTGCGGGTGGATGCACCGCCGGGCGGCGTTTCCTCGAACGACCCGGGCGATCCCTGAGAAACGAGGGTGCTCCGACGCCGGGGGACGGGGCCTTTTTGATGAATTGATGTCCGAGTTGCTGATGTACGATGTCCGCAATGAGAACCACCTTGACCCTCGACGCCGACATAGGGGTGCGTTTGAAGGAGTTGGCCAAAGAACGGTCCGTTTCCTTCGAGGAGGTGCTGAACGCGACGCTCCGGGCCGGCCTGGCCGCAGAGGAACCGGTTACGCGGCCCTTCACGGTGCGGGCGAAGCCGATGGCCGTCCGTCCGGGGGCCGACCTGAACCGGGCTCTCCGGTTGGCGGACGAGCTCGAAGACGAAGCACTCGTACACGAGCTCGATCTCGGAAGGTGAAACTTCTCGTCGAGCACGGCGCCGATCTGTATTCCTGCGATTGGGATTTTGCCCGTTTCGGTTGCCCGTTTCGCAGGTCTTCGGCGGGTCGACCCGCTTGCCTGAAGCGCCGCCGCCGGAGCCTACTATCGTGTCGTTCGACAGTGATCGGACGCGGCAGGAGAGGCGGAATCAGGGATGGCCGGCATCGTGCACATAGTGGGAACGGGGACCATCGGTGAGCCCCTGATCGGGTTGATGGCCGACAACAAGGAGGCCTTCGGGATCGACGAGGTCACCTTCCACAAACGGACGCCGCTGATCCACGAGCGGGGCAAGGTGAACGACTTGGTGCGGAGGGGCGCCCGCCTCTCGGTGGACGCCGACCGATGGAGCGGGTTCGAGGAGCTGGGCCACGCCCCCAAACTGGAGGCGCGGGAAGCCATCGAGCGGGCCTCCGTGGTGATCGACTGCACACCGGCCGGCAACGAGAACAAGGAAAAGTACTACCGCCGCGCCGCCGCCGTCACCGGTTTCCTCGCCCAGGGGTCGGAGTTCGGTTTCGGCAAGATGTACGCTAGGGGCATCAACGACGCCGCCCTGGATCGGGACGCGGACCGCTACCTCCACATAGTTTCGTGCAACACCCACAACATCTCGGTGCTGCTCAAGACCCTCGGGTTCGATGCTGACGGAAACAACCGCGTGGTCGAGGGGACATTCCTCTGCATCCGGCGCGCCAACGACATCAGCCAGGACAAAGGGTTCATTCCCGCCCCCCAGGTGGGGACCCATCCTCTGGAAGGCTTCGGCACCCATCATGCCCGAGACGCCCATCACCTGTTCAAGACCCTGGGCCACGATCTCGACCTGTTCTCATCGGCGGTCAAGGTCAACAGCCAGTACATGCACGCCCTCCACTTCGAGATCGTCCTGGATCGCGCCGTGACCGTCGAGGAGGCCCGGGCGCGCCTGGAGGCCAACCCGCGGGTGGCCATCACCTACAAGCGTTCGGCAGGCCAGATATTCTCCTTCGGGCGGGACCACGGCTACTACGGCCGGATCCTGAGCCAGACGGTGGTTCCGGTCGAGACACTGGCGGTTCGGGGCGGCAACCGGATCATCGGGTTCTGCTTCACCCCGCAGGACGGCAACCCGATGCTCTCCACGGTGGCCGCCACCTTGTGGCACCTCCATCCGGAAGGGTTCGACGACCGGCTCGATGTCCTCAGCCCTTACCTCTTCCCCGAGATCTGACCGGGGAACGGTTATCCGAGTGCTGCGTCGTTCCCGTCTGCGCGCCCTCGCGGCCGGGCTGGCCGTGGCGGTGTCGGCCGCCGCGGCGCCCATCTCCGCCGCCGCCGAGGAAGGCGGCGCCCTAACCGATACAGCCGAGGCCGGGATCCACTCCCCGGCGGTGGAGGTGCTCGAATCTATCGGCGTCTTCGACGGCGCCGAGTGCACCCCCGGACGCTTCTGCCCCGCCGAGCCTCTGCGGCGCTGGGTCATGGCGGTATGGCTGGTGCGGGCGCTCGACGAGAAGGATCCGGCCGCGGCGGACTCCGGCGGATTCGCGGATGTGGACGACGGCGTGTGGTGGGCGGGCCACGTGGATCGCCTCGCCGATCTCGGGATAACCAACGGATGCGCCGCCGAACCGGCCCGGTACTGCCCCGACGGGGTCGTGACCCGGGCGCAGCTGGCGAGTTTCCTGACCCGGGCCTTCGACCTGGCGCCGGCCGGCTCGGCCGGGTTCACCGACATCTCGGGCAGCAGCCACGCCGACGGCATCGATGCCCTGGTGGCCGCCGGGATCGCGGCGGGCTGCGCCGACGGCCCGCCCCGGTACTGCCCGGACGACCCCGTCACCAGGGCGGAGACGGCGACCTTCCTGGCCCGGGCGCTCCGTCTGGTGCCCTCCGCCGAGTTCGCAGACGCCGTGGAGAGGTTGGGGGTTGGTCACCTGGTGTCTCGATACACCACCTACCATTCCTGCTGCGCCCCCCGGGTGAACAACATCCAATTGTTCGCCGACAAGGTCAACGGCGCGACGGTGCCGCCCGGCGGGAGTTTCAGCCTCAACAGACGCGTGGGGAAGCGGACCGCGGCCGGCGGTTTTGTGGGGGCCGGCACCCTGGTGGGAGGGGAGCTCGTCAACACCGTGGGAGGGGGGGTGAGCCAGTTCGCCACCACCTTCTACAACGCCATGTTCTGGGGCGGCTACCGGGACGTGTTTCACAAGGTGCACAGCTTCTACTTCTCGCGCTACCCCGAGGGTATAGAGGCCACCATCAACTGGCCCGACGTCGATCTGGTCTTCCGCAACGACACCGCCGGACATGTGCTGATCGCGACCCGGTACACCGGAACCTCCATCACCGTGGAGTTCTACGGTGACAACGACGGGCGGATCGTGGCCGGGGACTGGAAGGACGGCCGGGGCAGCCTGGAGGTGGTCGCCGAGGGAGGCCCGGCGGCGCGGGCGGTTACCGCCCAGGTTTCGGAACGTTTCGATCATACGAACCCGCCTGAGCCCCTGCGGCGCGCCGATCCGGGCTTGGAAGTAGGGGAGGAGAAGCGGAAACAATCCGCCCGGTCGGGCTGGAGCGTGCGGGTTACCCCTTACCGTGTTCTGGCATGTCCCCGTGGGATGATTCGGGGATGGTTGCCCGTCACGGCGGGTAGGGCTGTCGGGCCCTGTCAGATAGATGACTTGGGGCGTGGTGCCGCCCGCCGTGTTGGGTGTGGTTGACCTCTAACAGGAACATGCTCCCAGGTTCTGGGGCTTTGTAAGGTGGTTGACGGCAGCTGCGCCCGTGGGCGGGTGACCTGTGGAAAAGCTGATTTCGTTGGAAGGAGACAATGATGGATCCCACAGGGATCGGGGTGTTCGTGGGTGTGGACATCGCCAAAGAAGAACATTTCTGCCAAGCGATAGGCGCTGGAGGAGCCGAGCTGTTCGCCCGGGCGGTGGGCAACAACGAGGCAGACCTGGAAGGAATGATCGACCAGGCCGAGGTGTCGGGGCGGGTGGTGCTGGTGGTCGACACCACCAGCTCGGGTGCTCATCTGCTGCTGGCAGCGGCTGCCCGCCGGCGGATACCCGTGGCGTATGTGAGCGGTCTCCAGATGCGCCGAGCGGCGGAACTGTACGCGGGTTCGGCCAAGACCGACCCCCTGGACGCGTGGGTGCTGGCGGACTTCGCCCGCCGCAACGCCGATCGTCTGGTATGGGTCGAGGTAACCGACGAAGTGTTGATCCGGATGCGGGTCCTGTCGGGCCGCGATGAGGACCTGGCAGCCGACTCGACTCGGACGATCAACCGTCTTCGGGACGCGATGGTGTCTGTTTCCCCTGGTCTGGAGCGTGTTCTGGGTTCCAAACTAGTCCAGAGGGGCGTCCGTGAGCTGCTGGTGCGCTGGCCTGTGCCCACAGATCTGCGAGCAGCGGGTAAGACACGGATAAGAAACTTGTTGAAAAAGTATTATTCCAACAAGCCGCACAAGGCGGTTGAGCTGACAGACCGGATCTGGGCGGCGCTCGGAGCTCAGACCCTCACCCTGGCGGGCGAAGCCACCTGGGGGGAGGTCATCACCGACCTGGCCAGCACCCTGGAGGGGATATACACCAAACGCGCCCGCCTGTCCGCGGCTATCGAGGAGGCCTTCACCGCTCACCCTTTAGCCGAGATATTGATATCGGTCCCAGGGATCGGCGTCCGGACCGGCGCCCGTATCCTGACCGAGATCGGTGACCCACACCGGTTCGCCAACGGATCCCGCCTAGCGTCCTACGCCGGCCTAGCCCCGACCATCCGCCGATCCGGCCGAACCCAAAACACCACCAGACGCAACCCCGGAGGGAACCACCGACTCAAAAACGCCATGTACTGGACCGCGTTCTCAGCCTCCCAACACGACCCAGCCGCCCGGGCCTACTACCAACGCAAACGAACCGAAGGCAAACGCCACGCCACCGCCGTCACCCACGTCGCCCGCCGCCGATGCGACCTCATACTCGCCGTACTCAAAAACCAAACCCTCTACAACCCACCCGAACCAGCCCCCGAACCCGTTTGACAAACCGACAGGAACACGCACCATCGACCAGGCAGGGCGCAAGACCATCCAGAAGTGGAACGTAAAGTATCTTCCCCGGCGGGAGATCGTCGAAGTCCACCCCTGCGTGCTGGCCGACGCGTGTCCCGAGCCTGCGGACGATCAACCGGTTTCCGAAGCCTGATACGCGCCCGTAGACCTCGGCGGCGGGCGGGGGGCGCTCACGGAGGCGCCGCGGCGGTCGGCGTGGACGGGCTTGGCGGCGCGCCCTCTTTAGACTGGCCCCTATGAAGGTTCATACGGCTCCGGCCGTCCACATCACCACCCTCGGATGCTCGAAGAACCAGGTCGACTCCGAGAAGGCGGCGGCCATGCTGTACGAGGCCGGTTACCGCCCGGCGGATTCGGCCGGTCGAGCCGACGTGGTGATGGTCAATACCTGCGCGTTCATCGAAGCCGCCCGCCGTGAATCGGTGGAGACCATCCTCGAGATGGAGCAGGCCAGGGCGGACGGCGCCCGCCTGGTGGTGATGGGCTGCATGGCGCAGCGCTACGGGGCCGAGCTGGAGGAGGCCCTGGACGAGGTCGATGCGGTGGTGGGCCTCGACCGTTACGGCGAGCTGGTGGGGATCCTCGACGGCATGACCGGCTGGACGCCGGTGCGGATCGGGCCGCGGCGCCCTGCGATGGACATCCTTGAGCTGGTGAACCGGCCCGCCCCCGCCTTTCCCTACGCCTACGTGAAGGTTGCGGAGGGCTGCGACAAGACCTGTGCGTTCTGCGCCATCCCCCTGATCCGGGGCCCGCAGCGGTCGCGGCGCCCCGCCGACATCCGGGAGGAGATCGAGCTGCTCTGCGCAGACGGCGTGTCCGAGATCGTCCTGGTGGCCCAGGATCTGGCCGCCTACGGGCGGGATATCGGGGCCGGATCCGGATCGGGCGGCGCCATCGTCGAT
The DNA here is from genome assembly GCA_958295745.1 of uncultured Acidimicrobiia bacterium. Lineage (GTDB taxonomy): Bacteria > Actinomycetota > Acidimicrobiia > Spongiisociales > Spongiisociaceae > CATQHD01. Next base: position 2,756,481 of record OY282370.1, read on the forward strand.
CTGCTGCGGTTCGTCTCGGAGGTGGAAGGCCTGGCCAGGCTGCGGCTCCTGTACCTGTATCCGACCGAGGTGCGGGCGGCGCTGATCGAGGAGATGGCGTCGAACCCCAAGCTGGCCGCCTACTTCGACCTCAGCCTCCAACACGCCTCCCGGCGGCTGCTCCGCTCCATGCGCAGGCCGGGCAGCACCGACAGCCATCTGAACCTGATCGCCCGCGTCCGCGCCGCCGAGCCGGAAGCCGCCCTCCGGTCCTCTTTCATAGTCGGCTATCCGGGCGAGACCGAAGACGACGTGGAGGAGCTGGCCGACTTCCTCACGGCGGCCGAGCTCGACTGGGCCGGTTTCTTTCCGTATTCCCCGGAGGAGGGCACCGGCGCGGTCGGCCTTGCCGGACGGATCGACCCCGGCGAGGTCTCGGTGCGGGTTCGGGAGCTGACCCGTATCCAGGACGAGGTCACCGCCCGGCGCAACTTCGAACAGGTGGGTAGGACGCTGACGATCCTGATCGATCAGGTCGAGGACGGGATACCGGTGGGCCGGTCCTACCGCGAGGCGCCGGACATCGACGGCATGATCTGCCTGGACCGGGGCGCTCCGGGGGAGTGGGTGGAGGCCGAGGTCACCGGCAGCTACGAGACCGACCTGGTGGCCGAGATACGCCGCTTCTCCCGTGCGGGCGCCGTGTTCCCGAACGGGGGCCGGACGGCGTGATAGTCGAAGTGATCGCGGTGGGCACCGAGCTGCTGCTCGGCCAGATCGTCAACTCCAACGGCGCCCACCTGGGGGGGCGGCTGGCGGAGATGGGCCTCGACGCCCACTACCAGGTGGTGGTGGGCGACAACCTCGACCGCATGGTTTCGTCCCTCCGCACCGCGGCGGCGCGCGCCGATGCGGTGGTGGTGAGCGGCGGCCTCGGACCGACCCAGGACGACATAACCAGGGAGGCCATCAGTGCGGCCACGGGGAGGAAGCTGCTCTTCAACGAGGAGCACGCCGCCGAGCTGCGGGCCTTCTGGAAGGGGCTGGGGCGGGAGTTCCCCGAGTCCAACCTATGCCAGGCCGAATACCCGGAAGGCGCCGAACAGCTGGCCAACCCCCGCGGGACCGCCCCCGGCCTCTTCCTGGAACACGACGGCGCCCTGATCTTCGCCCTGCCGGGCGTGCCGGCCGAGCTGTATCAGATGTTCGATGAACACGTTGCGCCGCGGCTGCGGAGGCGGTCCGGGGCGGGCGGGGTGTTGGTCAGCCGGGTGCTGAGGATCTGGGGGCATGGAGAGTCGGCGGTGGCCTCCTGTCTGGACGACCTGTACCACGCCTCCGCCAATCCGTCGATGGCTTTCCTGGCTTCGGAAGGGGAGGTGAAGGTGCGCCTGTCGGCCAAGGCGGCTTCGGCCCGCGCCGCCCGGGTGTTGATCGATCCGGTCGAACAGGAGGTGCGCAGGCGGTTCGGGGCTTCGGTGTTCGCGGCCGACGACCAGACCCTCGAGCAGATCCTCCTGGACGAGCTCCGGGCCCGGCGATGGACCATCGGGACCGCCGAGTCGCTGACCTCCGGGATGGCGGCGGCCCGCCTCAGCCTGCTCCCCGGATCGTCGGATGTGTTTCGGGGAAGCGCGGTCACCTACGCCGCCGACCTGAAACAGAGCCTGCTGGGGGTGCCGCCGGAGGTGATCGACGACCATGGGGTGGTGAGCATCGAAACCGCCCGGGCCATGGCTGACGGGGCGGCCCGGGTCTTGGGGGTGGACGTGGCCGTTGCCATGACCGGCGCGGCCGGACCCGCCGCTCTGGAGCATCCACCGGGCTCGGTGGCCGTGGCGGTGCGCACGCCCGACCGCACCCGGGGCCGGTTCCTGAGGATGCCCGGCGACCGGGAGAGGGTGCGGGCCTTCACCACCGCCTCAGCCCTCCATCTGACCCGGTTGGGGGTCATCGGCGAGTGGTGGGCCGAGTAACGGGGGCCGCCGGACGGGTCTTCGTCGCCGTCCCTCTGCCGGCGGAGGTTCGGATGGCCGTGGACGCCTGGCGGGCCGGGTTGGATCTGCCGGGGCGGTTGACCCCGATGGAGAACTTCCACGTGACCTTGAGGTTCGTGGGCCCGGCCGACAGGGTGGGCAGGGAGAGGATCGCCGCCGGACTCGACGAGGCCGACCTGGGCGGCCCCTTCTCCTTTCGGATCGGCGGGCTGGGCGGGTTCCCGAAGCTGCGCCGGGCGGCGGTGGCGTGGGCGGCGCTGGAAGGGGGCGGCGCCAGGTTGGAGAAGCTGGCGGAAACGGTGGAGGAGGCGGTGGCGGCGGCCGGGTTCGGTTACGAGGAGCGGCCTTTTCGAGGTCACCTCACCCTGTCCAGGATACGGCCCCCGCGCGATATCCGCCGGTCGGCTGCCGGTCGGCCGGCCCGGATCGAGGCCCCGGCGAACGAGGTGGTCTTCTACCGGAGCCGCGCCGGGGGCGGGCCCGCCGTGTACGAACCCCTTGAGCGATTCCCGCTCTAGCCCGCGGGGGCCGGGCATACACGGGCGCCCTTTCGGGCCGCGCGGGAGAGGTATCCCCGGCCCCGGTCAGGCAATGCTTGTATGCGAACATTCGTTCGACTAACCTCGGTTGGGAAGATTCTGTGGATAACATGGATGTAACTTTGGATGGAGATGATTCGGTACTCCGGCAGGCGGCCCGAAATTTTCTGAAAATACGATCCTGGGAAGGAGATCATCGGTTTCTGTCACAGCCGGCCCGTACCTTGTAGTTCAGCAACCTACGAGGACGAGCCCCACGGCTCGACAAGACGAAGGAGTGATCATGAAAAAACGAGAGCAGACTCTGGACACGACCATAACCCAGATCGAGCGGCAGTTCGGCAAGGGTTCCATCATGAAGATGGGCGCCGACGCCAACCGCAAGATCGAACACATCTCCACCGGGGCGCTGGCGCTGGATCTGGCGCTGGGCATCGGAGGGGTGCCCCGGGGCCGCGTCGTCGAGGTGTACGGGCCGGAGTCGAGCGGCAAGACCACCCTGGCCCTGCACATAGTGGCCGAGGCGCAGCGCAACGGGGGGATCGCCGCCTTCGTGGACGCCGAGCACGCCCTCGATCCCATATACGCCAAGGCCGTGGGGGTGGACATCGACGAGCTGCTGATATCCCAACCCGACACCGGGGAGCAAGCCTTGGAGATCACCGACATGTTGATACGGTCGGGCGCCCTGGACGTGGTGGTGGTGGACTCGGTGGCCGCCTTGGTGCCCAGGGCCGAGATAGAAGGGGAGATGGGCGACACCCATGTCGGCCTGCAGGCCCGGCTGATGTCCCAGGCGCTGCGCAAGCTGACCGCCAACATCAACCGTTCGAAGACCACCGCCGTCTTCATCAACCAGCTCCGGGAGAAGATCGGGGTCATGTTCGGGTCGCCGGAGGTAACCCCCGGCGGTCGGGCGCTGAAGTTCTACTCCAGCGTGCGCCTCGACATCCGGCGCATCGAGTCGATCAAGGACGGGCGCGAGCAGATCGGCAACCGGGTGAGGGTCAAGGTGGTCAAGAACAAGCTGGCCCCTCCCTTCCGTATGGCCGAGTTCGACATCATGTTCGGGCAGGGCATCTCCTGGGAGGGAAGCCTTCTCGACGTGGCGGTCACCAGCGGCGTCGTCAGGAAGAGCGGCGCCTGGTACACGTTCGAGAGCGACCAGCTCGGCCAGGGGCGCGAGCGGGCCAAGAGATTCCTGCGGGACAACCCCGGGTTGGCGATGCAGCTCCAGGCCCGGGTGCTGGAGGCGGTCGGAATCACCGAGTCCGAAGAACCGGCGGTCGAAGCGGTGCCCGGTTCCAAGTAGACCTGTTCGCGGGGTTGCGGGGGGCGGCGCGGGCCGCCCCCCGCCCCCTTCCCCGCGTTTTCGCCGGAGCCTCCAAAACTATGGACACACCCGGCAACCCGTGAATACGGAACCTATAGGCCCCGGGATGTCCCATATCCATATTCGGGGTTATACGATGAAGGCCGTTCTATTGGTCGTCTCGCCGGAGTCCTGGTAAATGGCTTCCCATAATCGAAGAAAACCGGCTCAGAATAAGTCGGCGCGGGGTAAACCGACGCGGAAGGAACCGGGCCGCAAGAACCGGCCCCGCCGGGCGTCCGGGGCGCCGGGCGGACCGAGGGGCCGGCGGCCGGGCGGACCGAGGGGGAGGGCGGGCGGCGCCGGTGGACGCGGCCGCGGTCGAAGCACGGGGCGGCCGGCGTCCGGCAAGCGTTCGAACCGCCGGACGGAGGGGGGCAAGCCGAAGCGCGGGCCGGGTGGGAAGCGGGACGGCAGAACGGCCCCGGATCGAAGAGGCGAGCCCCGTCGGAGAGGTGAGCAGCGGGGGAGAGGTGAGCAGCGGGGGAGAGGTGAGCAGCGGGGGAGAGGTGAGCAGCGGGGGAGAGGTGAGCAGCGGGGGAGAGGTGAGCAGCGGGGGAGAGGTGAGCAGCGGGGGAGTGCGCAGCGTCGGAAACCGGGCGGCAGGCCGGAGAACCGCAGGCCGGGCGGCGGCACAGATCGGAAACCCGGACGCAAACCTCCCCACACGGGGGTGGGTCCCGGCAACCTGCCCGGTTGGATGCGGGACGAGGTCCGCCTCACCACCCACAAAGACCGCCATACGGCCGTCCTGCGGATCATCTCCGAAGCGGTGGACGCCTACGGCGACGAGGATTTCGAAGCGGCCCGCCGCAAGCTGGCCAAGGCCAAATCGCTCAGCCCGAGAGCGTCTTCGGTGCGCGAGCTGCTGGGCCTCAGCGCCTACCGGGTCGAAAAGTGGGAGGAGGCGCTGGCCGAGCTGCGGGCCTACCGGCGGATGGCCGGCGACACCTCGTACATGCCGGCCGAGATGGACATCTTGCGCGCTCTGGGAAGGGACGTCGATGTCGAGAAAACCTGGTTGCGTTTCGAAGAGCTGGGCGGCAATCGCCCCGCCGAAGCCGAAGCGAAGGTGGTCTACGGCGCCTTTCTCCTGGATCGGGGCCGCCCGGGCGAGGCCTTGGCGGTTACCCGGCCCGCCCGTATCCCCCGCGACGCCCCGCCCTACGAGCTGCGTAAGTGGTTCATAGCCGCCCGGGCCGCCCTGGAGGTCGGCGATGCGGAAGCGGCGGGGAAGCTGGCCGCCGCCGTCCGCCGAGGAGATCCCGACATGGCGGGCCTCGACGAGCTGATGGCCCTCATCCACACCGGCCGCCGTCCGGGATGATTTTCCACCGACGATGAGCCTCGGCGCCGATGACGCGGGCGGCGGGCCGGTCGTCCGGGTTCAATGCATCCACACCTAGAGCGTTAGTTCCAAGGGTTCTAGTGGTCGTATGCGGTTAAGGAGCGGGCGGGGCCGGGTTGTTGGGTGGTTTCGTTGTACCAGATGACGGCGGTGAGGGCGAGGAGCTGTTGGAGGATGCGTACGGTGACGCCTGGTCGGGTGCGTCCGCCGTGGTGTTCGAGGCTGAGCTGGTTTTTGAGGGTTTGGGTGATTGATTCGATGATTTGTCGGGGATGGTTTGAGGAATTGTTGGTGGGGTCGGGGTGGTTCTGTTCTGAGGGACGGTCGGATGAGTGTCATGTTGGCTTGGTTGAGTTGTTGCTCGAAGGCGGCCCGCCGGTAGCCTTTGTCCGCGATGAGGGTCTGCCCTGGTCGGGTGAGGCGGCTGTGGTGGATCATGTCCCAGCAGGTGTCGCGTTCGTCGGTGGCGCCGGGGGTGAGGGCGTAGGCGGCGGTCTGAGGGCGCGGCGATGAGGTGCAGCCGCAGTCCCCAGAAGTATCGGCGGTGGGACGCCGAATTATCCGTAGTTGGTCCATCCTGGCGGGTCGGAGTGTTGTTTGGGTGGTGCGGGGGCGTCCGCATTCGATGGGGGCGGAGAGTGGAGTCCACCTGCCAGAGGTTGTCCCACCAGGAGGGGCAGTCTCGGGCGAGATGTGACATCACGTGTTGGAGGAGCCGGTTGCTGCGGCGGAGGCGCTTGTTGTAGCCGGCTCGTCTGGGGATGTAGGGGAACCACGGTCGGAGATGGGTTTTGGCGTAGCGGATGAAGCGGGCTTCGGAGTTGTATCCCAGCAGCGATTGGGGCACCGCGAGTGCGGCCGGCTCGGCGTCGGACAGCTTCGGGGCGATTCCCACCTCGGGTCTTTCGGGTGCCCAGGGGGGGTTCGATCAGCAGGTCGTCGATGGTCGCGTAGAGTGCGGTGACGAGGGTGTCCAGATCCGGGTTCATTCCAGGCTCTCCAAGGGTCGGGGAAGGTTGCACCCCGGATCTTGGACACCCCCACACCACAAACAGGGGATTTATCCACCTATCCCTTGGAACTACTCATCTAGTAACCGGCGCCTTCTGCTGCTGCCTACATCCGAAATCTCATGAATAATCACTGTTGAACAATGAAATCTGTCATACCCATGTTTTATCTTGTACCTCTACTGCACTTTCCCGTTGGTATCGAGGAGCAAATGATGACTATGGAAAACCAGAACGGAACCTCCGCCGAGGTTCAGGCAAGCGACCGCAACGAGGTCGTCCTGCGCGGGAAACTCGCCACTGCGCCCGAGCACCGAACCTTCGGTTCCGGCGCTTCGCTGGCCCGTCTCCTGGTGACGGTGCGCTTGGCCTCTCCCGCCCGGACCGATGTCCTGCCGGTTACGGTCTGGGAACCCGACCCTTCTCTGGTGAAGGCCGTCCGGGGGATTCCCGTCGAAATCGTCGGGCAGGTGCATCGGCGTTTCTGGACAGATTCCGAAGGCCGCCACAGCCGGGTCGAGGTGGTGGCAACCACCGTCGAGCTGGGCGAGGAGTCCGGCGGTTGACGCCGGGTGCGGCGCCGAGGTCCGGTCCGCCGGGTGATGCAGGCGATGTCTGCGCCGCCCGGCGGCCGGACCCGGCCTGGAAAGCGGGATAATGGGGCGGTGAGTCCTGCAGTCCGCCCCCGCTGGATCGTGTTGTCGATCTTCGTGACGGTCTTCACCGTGACGTGTGTGGTGCTGGGGTTCTGGCAGCTGGGGCGGCTGGAGGAACGCAGGGCTTCCAACGCCGTGGTAGGTAGCCGCCTGGCCCGGGCGCCGGTCGACCTGGCCCTGCTGAGGGAGGCCCTGCTGCCCCAGGAAGGGGCGGCAACCGACCCTTCCTACTACGAGTTCACCCGGGTAACCGCCGAGGGCCGCCTGATGGACGAAGGCCGGGTGCTGGTCCGCTCCCAGGTGGCGGCGGGTCAGGCGGGAACCCACGCCGTCTTCCCGCTCGACCTGGGAGACGGCGCCGCGGTGCTGGTGAACGTGGGATGGTTCCCGCTCGGGGTCGAGCCGGCCCCGGCCGCGGACCTCTACCCTCCGTCCGGGCAGATGACCTTGGTCGGCTTGTTACGCGCCGACCAGCGGCGTCCTGCTTTCGGGAGGCGGGAACCGGAAGGGCTTCTGGAAACGGTGTCCCGGGTCGATGTGGGCCGCATCCAGGAACAGGTAGATATTCCGCTCCTGCCGTTCTGGATACAGCTCGTCGAACCGGATGTCGCCGACCGGCTTCCGATCCCGGTGCCGATTCCTTCCCTCGACGAAGGTTCCCACCTGTCTTATGCGGTGCAATGGTTCTCGTTCGGAGCCACCGCGCTGGCGGTCTACCTGGCCCTGATGCGCAAGGAGATCAGGCCGGGTTCCCGCTTGCGCCGGCGGCGGGCGGAAGCGCCAGATCCTCGACCACGGTGACCTGCGGCATCCGCTCGAAGACTTCGGGGTCCACGAATATCTTGGTAGACCTGTTGCCCCCTCCGACCAGTATCTCGTCGAGGTCCATTACACGGGCATCCACGTAGACGGGGAGCTCGCCGGGGAGGCCGAAGGGTGTGACCCCGCCGGTTTTCATTCCGGTCAGCCCGGGGGTCGCCTCCGCCGATGCGAAGGAGAGCTTCCTCACCCCCAGCAGGGCGCGCACCCGGCGGTTGACGTCCAGCCGGTCGGCGGCGAGCACCACACACACCGCGTTGCGCCCGACCGGACGCCGGGAGGCGACCAGGATGGCGTTGGCCGACTGCTCGAGCGGGTACCCGTAATGTTCGCAGAAGGCGGCGGTGTGGGTGAAGGCGGGGTCGATCTCGATCACCCTGTATCGGGCGTCCAGGGCGGCGAGGGCCTCCTGCACGCGCCGGGCGGTGTCGGCGCCTTCCATACGACCCGATTCCATGACCCGCCAGTCTACCCCGGGAGGCGGCCCGGCCTGTACAGGGAGGCGGCCGGTGTACGATGCGCCCATGCCCATCGACCCGGCCCTGCTCGACATCCTGGTCTGCCCCGCCAGCCTGGCTCCTCTGCGGGAGATCGACGGGGCGCTGATATCCACCGACCCCGCAACCAGGATGCGCTATCGGATCGACGGAACCATACCGGTCATGCTGGTGGAGGAAGCCGAACAGATGCCGGAAGAAGAATGGAAGGAGGTGATGAGCCGTGGCTGACGAGGTGCGAAACGCCGGAGAACCGCAGACGCGAGAACCGCAGACGCAGGGAGGCGGTACCGTCTTCGGGATGATCCTGCGGGGGGAGATCCCGGCCGACATCGTGTACGAGGACGATCTGTCCATCGCGTTCCGGGATATCGCCCCGCAAGCCGATGTCCACGTGCTGGTCATACCCCGGGAACCCATTCGCAGCCTGTCGCACGCCGCCGCCGAACACCAGGCGCTGCTGGGGCATCTGCTGGGCGTGTGCGCGGCGGTGGCGGCCCGGGAAGGCATCGCCGAGTCCGGATACCGGGTGGTTACCAACATAGGCCGCGACGGAGGGCAGTCGGTCGATCATCTCCACTTCCACGTGCTCGGCGGGCGCTCGATGAGCTGGCCCCCGGGTTGATCCCCCGCCCGCGCCACCGGACGAGGCCCCGCCGCCCGGCTTCCAAAAAGTCCAGGATCGCGGCGGCCGCCTTCGGATTGGTGTTGGCGGCCTGCGGCGGCGGTGCGGAGACGCCCGATCCTCCGGTTTCCACCGCCGGCTCGACTGCTTCGGTCGCCGCCGTTCCTTCGGTCGACGCAACTGCGGCATCGGCGACATCGGCTTCGGTCGCAGATTCGACCGCCCCAGATTCGATCGCCCCAGATTCGTCCGCCCCAGATTCGACCCTCCCCGCCGGACCGCCCGACGAACCCGACGATCCCGGCTCTCCGCCCGACACCGCCGCGGCCGCGGCGTCGACGACCGCGGCGGCGCCTTCCGCCGGCCCCCGCAACACCTCCGTCTCGGTGGGAGGGTACGAGGTTTCGTTCACCCTCGATGAGTGCCCCTTCTTTCCCCCGCCGGGCGTCGAGCCCAGGTGCGGCTACCTGTCCGTCCCGGAGAACCGCGCCCGGCCTGACGAGGCCCGCATCCGGCTGGCGGTGGCCGTCTTTCCGCCCCGGGCGACCGAGAAATATCCGCCTGCCGTCTACCTCGAGGGCGGCCCCGGCGGCGAAGCCCTCGAGTCCCTGCCCTTCTCCTACGAAGCTCTGGTGAAACCCCTCGACGCCGAGCGGACGGTGATCGTGTTCGACCAGAGGGGGGTGGGGTTCTCCGAACCGTCCCTGTCCTGCCCGGAGAGCCGCCGGCTGGTCTTCGATCTGATGGCCGAAGACCTCTCGACCGAAGAGTGGCTGGCCCGTTACGCGGCGGTCATCTACGAATGCCGGGAAACCTGGGTGACCGGGGGGGCGGACCTCGCCAACTACCACAGCGCCGCTTCGGCGGCCGACGTGGCCGACCTCCGAACAGCGCTCGGATACCCGGAATGGGACCTGTACGGCATCTCCTACGGAACCCGCCTAGCCCTGACGGTGATGCGGGATCATCCCGAAGGCGTCCGCAGCGTCGTCCTGGACTCGGCTTCTCCGCCCGAGGTCGACGATCTGGCCCGCATCCTGCGGGGCGCGGCCGGCGCTCTGGACGAGCTCTTCTCGGCTTGCGACTCCGATCCCTACTGCAGATCTTCCTACGGGAACCTGGAATCGCTCCTGTTCTCGGAGGTGGACCGGCTGAACGCCTCGCCGGTCGAGATACAGGTATTCGACTATTTCCCGCCCTTCGATGTCTACCCCGCCCTGCTGGACGGCGATACCCTCCTCGCCCTGGTGTTCCAGGCCCTCTACGCGGAGTGGTTGTTCCCGGAGGTTCCCAAGATGCTGACCGACATACGGGACGGGCGGTACACCGGCGCCGAGGAGATGCTGTCGTTGTTCCTGGCCAACGACGCCTTCTTCTCGATCGGCCAGTTCCTGTCGGTGCGGTGCCGCGAGAGTGTGCCCTTCACCGATCCCGCCCTGGTGCGCTCGGAGCGCCAGACGTACCCCCGGCTGGCATCCCTGGTGGAAGGCTCGCTGGTCCAGTCGGAATACGCCTTCGCGTTCTGTGAGCTGTGGGGCGCCGGAGAGGCCGGTCCGATCGAGAACCAACCGGTGACGAGCGCCATCCCCACTCTGGTGGCGGCGGGCCGTTTCGACCCGATCACACCGCCGGACTTCGGACGGCAGACCGCCGAACACCTGGAGAACGCCTGGTTCGTGGAGTTCCCCACCCTGGCCCATGGAGTCACGACCGTGGAGGGCTGCCCCCGGTCGATCATGCTCGCGTTCCTAGCCGACCCGAGCACCGAACCCGACACCGCCTGCATCGCGGATATGCCGGATATCAGTTTCCTCTGAGCCGCCGGCGAAGACGAAGAAAAGATTCGGACAACAATGGTCTTGAATCCGTCACACACCCATGAGATACTGACGATGTATCCAGAACGATACGAAATATCACCGCCGTTCCGGACTGCGGTGATCGAACAGCCCGCCCGCGGGGCCTCCGAAGACGGCGGCAACCCGCCAGGGCAGGCAACCTAGCCGAGCGACCGAACAAGTCGGGTGCGGCCCGGGCCCACGCGCCCCCGCGCCCACAACTCTTATCTGGTGGTGGAGGCGGGGGCAGGGCCCGGCGAAGCCGGGCGGAAGGCGGCGAAGAACGCGAAAAACGGGGTCGAGGACGGGTCGAGGACGGGGCGGCGGTCGAGGACGGGCGGCCTGTTCTCGGGGGTTGTTCTCTCTGGTTCCTGGAAAGGTCCCGCCCAAACGACCCAGGACCCTGAAAGTCGGCCAGGGTCTCGGGGGGTGTTCTCTCTGGTTCCTGGAGAGTGGGTAACGGGGGGGCGAAGTACAGTCAGAGGGTGCGTCGGATAGGCGCTCACCTGGGGATACACTGCTTGCGACGGTTGATGAGCCCACAGCCATAGCCAGGGGTTCCGAGCCGGATACTGAACGACGTTACGAACAGGGGCGGTCGCGGTCTGCCTATCCGCGCACCCTTCTAGCTTCGTTTTCTGGCAATATCCCGGTGCGGCGGGCGCCGGATCTCGCTCGGGGATATAGCGGGGGTCTCACCGGAGGCGCCGCTCGTGAACCCTGGCATGCGAGATGAACATATCGGCGGCGGTCGTAGAATGCGGGTCTCGCGAGCCGCGGGCCGGCGCGTCGTGTCGGTGATGCCGAACCGCCCCTGCGCGGGGCCGCGTGGTCAACCCCTACCAGGGACAGCAAAACCCCATGTTCACATCTGCCTACTCGAGAGAACGGCCGCCCCGTCGTCGAGGGCGCCGGAGGACGGCCGCCGCGTTGGCCCTGCTCGTCCTGTTCACGGGCGCCTGCGGAGCGGCGCAGAACGGGCCGGAGGCCCCGCCGCGGCCTGTCTGCGCGGCGGGCCAGATCGACGGGGAGGTGATCCTGCTCTCCGGACCGGGCCAGATATCCCCCCGGGTGGTGGAGCAGTTCGAGAGGCGCTACGGCGTGGACGTGGTGGATCTCACCTACGAATCCGAGGGCGACTTGCTTTCCCGGGTCACGGCCGGCGCCGACGATTTCGACGTCATCCTGCTCACCGACTATCTGGTGGACGTCCTGCGGCGCGGCGGGGACTTGTTCCCGCTCGACCCCATCGCGCTCCCGGGAGCGGCCAACCTGGATCCCAAGTTCGCTCCGGCGGTGGACGAATCCGAGGAGTTCTATTCGGTTCCCATGGTTTGGGGCACTGTGGGGGTCGGTCTGAACGTCAACGTGGTCGGCCCGGATGTCGAACCGACCTGGGGGATGGTGTTCGACACCTATCAAACCTGGATCTACGCGGGGCGGGTCTCCCTGCTCGACGACGGCCGCCAAGTGCTGGCCGCGGCCATGCTCTACCTCGGATATTCACCCAACTCGGCCGACCGGACGCAGGTGCGCATGGCCGCCGATCTGGTGGCGGCGGCCCGGGCCCATCTGGGCGGCTTCGACTCGGAGAGCTACGTCCCCAGGCTGGTGGAGGGCGTGTTCGACGTAGTGCAGGGGAGGTCGGACGAGTTCATCGAGGCTCTCCCCGACGACACCGCCGACTTTCGTTACGTCATCCCCCGCGAGGGCGCCGTCGCCTGGGTGGACAACATGGTGGTTCCCACCACCTCCCGGCATCCGTGCAGCGCCCATTCGTTCATAGATTTCGTCCTGGAACCGAGGATCGGGGCGGAGGTGGCGAACTACTCCAAGGCGGCCACGCCCAACCTGGCGGCCGTTCAGCACGTACTCCCGGAGCTGGCGGCCGATCCGAGCATCTACCCGCCTCCTGAGGTGCTGGACCGCCTGGAGCTGCTGGTCTACAACGAAGACCTCGACCGCCTGTACGCGGAGGAGTTCATACCCCTGGAACCGGCCTGATCGCTCTGATCCCGCCCCGCCGAATATCCCCTGTACACCCCCGCCCGGAACCTCCGGAACGGGCCGTTGCCGGTATGCTGGAGGGGTGGCCGCCACGGTTCCCAGACTCCGCCCAGCCTTGAGGGGCCGCGCCCCCAACCTGGCCGTGGAGAAGCGCCTGTGGGGGATGGGGAACGAAGTGGTGGCGGGGGTGGACGAGGTGGGCCGGGGCGCCTGGGCCGGGCCCCTGACGGTAGGTGCGGCCGTCGTGCCGAAAGACCGGCGCATCTACAAGCTGCGGGACTCGAAGATGCTGACCGAGGACGAACGCGAGGCGCTCTTCGACCGGGTGGCGGAATGGTGCACGAGGTGGGCGGTCGGGCACGCCAGCCACGAGGAATGCGACCGGCTCGGCATGTCGGATGCGCAGCGCCTGGCCGCCCGCCGGGCCCTCGACGCCCTGGGAACGGCGCCCGACCGGATACTGATCGACGGGCGGTGGGACTTCGTGGGGGGCGGCGGCACGATCCGGCTGGTCAGGGGGGACGCCACGTCCCTTACCATCTCGGCGGCTTCCATACTGGCCAAGGTGGTGCGCGACCGGATCATGCGCGGCCTCGCCCCCTCCTACCCGAACTACTGTTTCGAGGCCAACAAGGGCTACCCCTGCCCCAGGCACAAGTCGGCGCTCCAGGCCTGGGGGCCTTCCAGCATCCACCGGCGCAGCTGGGTGTTCATGGACCACCTGCCCTGGACGGGCGTCCCCCGATTCATCAGGCCCGACCCGCAGGGATCCCTCTTCGACACCGGGCAGTAGAAAAACCGAGGAACCGCTACTGCGAACCCCGGGGACGGCGGACCTCCCGCCGAGGCGGGCGGCCGGATGAACATCGGGGGTGACCTCGGAACTACCCGTCCAGGTGGGCGGCGATGGCGTCGATCACCGGATCGGGCTGTTCGACGATCATGATATGGCCGGCCCCTTCGATCACCGCCTCGGTGAAATCCGCCAGACGGCGGCGGAGTGGGTCGGCGGCCCGGCGCGGCGTCATCACATCGAGCGATCCGCTGATCAGCAGCACCGGGCAGCGGACCGAGGCGGCGGCTCGTTTCCCGCCGGCGTAGTCGTTGCAGGCGCGGAGGTCCGCGGCCAGCACCCCCGGCTTCGACCGCTCCCAGAGCCGTATGGCCGATCCCATCATCCAGATGCCGGGGGTCCGGTGCCCGCCCAGGTGGGAGGTCCGCCCGTGGCCCCAGGAGGCCATCAGCTCGTAGGCGAGGCGGTCGCCCGCTTCGGCGGCCGCCGTGAGGGCGGGATGTACGGGGATGGCGGCGGCGGGGCCCGCCATCGTCAGCGTCGCCGCCTTGTCCGGGTGGCGGGCGGCCATATCCAGCCCGATCAGCCCCCCCATCGAATGGCCGACCAGATGGGCCCTCTCGTATCCGGCGGCCTCGATCAGGGCCGCCGCCCAGTCTGCGTACTCCTCGATCGAGGAGCAGGGGCGGCCTTCGGAGCCTCCATGTCCGGGCAGGTCGACCGCCAAGACCGAATATCCCCGGTGGGAGAAATAGCGGGTCTGCAGCTGCCACACCGTCTTGTCGAGGGCGGCGCCGTGTAAGAACAGCACCAGCGGCAGCCCGGGGGCGGGGGGCCGCCCGCCGGTGGTGGCGGCGACCCGGGCGCCCCCGACCGTCAGCTCCATGCCTGCCCCGCCGCCTACGCCCTGCGGCGGGAGGCCCGCAAGGCCTGGGCGAGGTCGTCGATGAGGTCGTCCGGGTCCTCCAGGCCCACCGACAGCCGGATCAGGTCCTCCCCGACCCCCGCCCGGGCCAGCTGGGCCGCGTCCATGGTGGCGTGGGTGGTGGAGGCGGGGTGGATCACCAGAGACCTGGCGTCGCCCACGTTGGCCAGATGGGAGAACACCCTGAGCCGCTCGATGAACCTGGGCGCCGCTTCCCGTCCGCCCTCGATCCCGAAGGCCAGGACGGCGCCGCAGCCCTCGGGCATCAGCCGGGCCGCCCGCTCGCGGTCGGGGTGGTCGTCCAGCTCCGGGTAGCTGATCCAGGCCACCTCGCCCCGTTCCGAGAGGAACCGCACCACGCGCCGGGTGTTCTCGATGTGCTTCTGCATCCGGATGGCCAGGGTTTCTACGCCCTGCAGGATGTAGAAGGCGTTCTGGGGCGCCAGGGGGGCGCCGAAGTCCCTCAGCCCTTCGACCCTGGCCCGGACGATGAAGGCCTGCGTGCCGAACTCCTCCGTGAACCGCAGGCCGTGATAGCTGGGATAGGGTTCGGTGAGGGTCGGGAAACGCCCGGAGGCCTCCCAATCGAAGGTGCCCCCGTCGATCAGGGCCCCTCCGATCGCCGCCCCGTGCCCTCCTATGAACTTGGTGATCGAGTGGTGCACCAGATCCACCCCCCATTCGATCGGCCTGAACAGGTAGGGGGTGGCGAAGGTGTTGTCGAGCATGAAGGGCACCCCGGCGGCGTGGGCGATCTCGGCCACCGCCTCCACGTCCATGATCTCGAGGCCGGGGTTGCCCAGGGTCTCCCCGTACACGAGGCGGGTCTCGGGGCGGATGGCGTCCCGGAATCCGTCCGTGTCCCTCGGATGGACGAAGGTGGTGTCTATCCCGAAGCGGGGGAGGGTGACCGCCAGCAGGTTGTTGGACCCTCCGTAGAGGGAAGAGGACGAGACGATGTGGCCTCCGCTGCCCGTCAGTGTGGACACCGCCAGGAAGAGGGCCGCCATGCCGGAGGCGGCGGCGACCGCCCCGACCCCGCCCTCCAGCGCCGCCAGGCGTTCTTCGAGGACCGCCGCGGTGGGGTTCGATATACGGCTGTAGATGTGGCCCTGGCGTTCGAGGTTGAACAGCCCCGCCGCGTGCTCCACGTCCCGGAACACGAACGAGGTGGTCTGGTATATCGGGACGGCCCGCGCCCCGAAGTCCGAGTCGGGGTGCTGGCCGGCGTGGATTCCCAGCGTGTCGAAGTTCAGGAACTTGGGGTCGGCCATATGATCTCCCGTGGTCAGAAAGAGGCGGCGTCCATGGCGAACAGGCCGTCCGCCCCGGCCCGGACCGCCGGCAGCAAAGCCGCGGCCTGCGGCAGGATCTGCTCCAGGTAGAACCGGGCGGTCACCTGTTTGGGATGGTTTCCGGCCGCGGCGGCGGCCGCCCCGGCCTCGGCCATCATGGCGCCCCCCGCCGTCATCCCGAACATGGTGCAGTAGGGGGTCGCTCCGGCCAGGCGCCGGTTCGGGTCCCCGGCCTCGTTCAGGAGGTGGCCGGTGGCTTCCGCCAGCGCTTCCAGGGCCGCCGACAGCGACTTGGCCGCCTCGGCCCATCCGAGGTCTTCACAGCCCCGGACCGCCGGGCGCAGGGAGTCTATGTATTCCCCCGCGAACCTCCCCCCGTCCATGGGCAGCTTGCGCATCACCAGATCGATCGCCTGTATGCCGTTGGTGCCCTCGTAGATGGGCGTTATGCGGGCGTCCCGGAGATGCTGGGCGGCGCCGGTCTCCTCGATGTACCCCATCCCCCCATGCACCTGGACGCCGATCGACGCGGTCTCCACGCCCAGGTCGGTGCACCAGGCCTTGACCACCGGGGTGAGGAGGGCCAGGCATCGGTCGTGCCAACGGCGGTTTCCCTCCTCCGGGGAATGACGGGAGAGATCCTGGTGCATGGCGGTGCGGTAGAGGAGCGCCCTCATCGCCTCCACGTTGGACCTCATGGTGAGCAGCATCCTCCTCACGTCGGGGTGCTCGATGATGAGCGAATCCCGCACGGCCCCCGCCGCCCGGCCCTGGCGCCGCTCCCGCGCGAAGGCCGCCGCCTGCTGGTAGGCCCGCTCGGCCGCCGCCATACCCTGGAGCCCCACCGAGATGCGGGCGGTGTTCATCATCGTGAACATGTTGCGCATGCCTTCGTCCGCCCCTCCGAGCAGGAAGCCGACCGCGCCGCCCGCGTCCTCTCCGTAGGACATGACGCAGGTGGGGGAGGCGCGGATCCCCAGCTTGTGCTCCAGCGACACCGCCTTCAGGTCGTTGGGCCGGCCCGGACCTCCCCCGGCGTCCGGCAGGTGCTTGGGAACGATGAACATGGAGATGCCCTTGGTGCCGGGCGGCGACCCCGGGATCCGGGCCAGCGTCAGGTGGATCACGTTCTCGGCCATGTCGTGGTCGCCGTAGGTGATGAAGATCTTGGTGCCTTCGAGCCGGTAGGCGCCGTCTTCGGCCGGGCGGGCCCGCATCTTGAGAGCCCCCACATCGGAGCCGGCCTGCGGTTCGGTGAGGTCCATGGTGGAGGACCACTCGCCGGTGACCATCTTCGGCAGGTAGGCGCTTTTCTGCTCCTCGGTGCCGTGCACCAGGACGGCCCGGGCGGCCGCCGAGGTGAGCAGCATGCAGATGCTGAAAGAAAGGTTGGCCGATGTGAACAGCTCCTCCACGGCTAACCCGACCACACGGGGCATCTGGTGGCCCCCCCACTCGAACGGGGAGTCAATCCCTCCCCACCCCGCCTGCACGAGCCGCCGGTAGGCATCCCGGAACCCCGCCGGGGTGCGCACCTCCCCGTCGAGCAGAGAGGATCCCTCCAGGTCCCCGGTCCGGTTCAGGGGCGCCACCAGGTCCTGGACGAAACGGGCCCCTTCGTCGAGCACCGACCGCACCAGGTCCCTGTCGGCGTGCCGGTAGTACTCGAGGGCGGTCAGGTCATCCAGCCCGGCGATGTGGTCCATCACGAAGCGGATGTCCTCGAGCGGGGCCGTGTAGTCGGAGATGCCGGACACTGTCTATACGAGGCTCAGGCCGCGGTCGAGGTCCTCTATCAGGTCCTCTACATCTTCCAGACCCACCGAGATGCGCACCAGGCCGTCGGTGATCCCCACCCGAAGCCGCTCCGCCTCCTCCACGTCGGAGTGGGTCATGGTCGCCGGATGGGTGATCAACGACTCCACCGAACCCAGGTTCTCGGCCAGGGTCCACACCCGGAGCGATCTCATCAGCCGCTTGCCCGCCTCCGCCCCTCCCGCGACCTCGAACCAGGCCATGGCGCCGAAGCCGGAGGCCTGCCGGGCGGCCAGGCCGTGCTGGGGAAAGGAGGCCAGACCGGGGTAGGACACAGCCGCCACCTTGGGGTGCCCCTCGAGATGCTCGGCCACGGCCAGGGCGTTGGCCGACTGCCGATCCATGCGCTCGCTCAGGGTCTTGCTGCCCTGCAGGGTCAGCCAGGCCACCATCGGCGACATGATCGTCCCGGTGGCGTTCTGGACGAAGCCGACCGCCTCCGCGTGCTCCCGGCTGCGGCACACCACCGCTCCGCCCACCGTGGCGTTGTGCCCGTCGAAGTACTTGGTGGTGGAGTGGACCACCAGATCGGCGCCCATCTCCAGGGGGCGCTGGTAGTAGGGGGTGAGGAAGGTGTTGTCGACCGCGTGGGGTATGCCGAGGGAGGAGGCTATCTCGGACACCCCCGCGATGTCGGTGTACTTGAGGGTGGGGTTGGCGGGCGTCTCGGTGAAGATCAGGCGGGTGCGCCCGTTCACCGCCGCGGCCACCTCGTCGAGGTCCGAGGTGTCGGCGAACGTGAAGTCCACCCCGAACCGGGTGAATACCTTGGTGGCGAGGCGGTAGGTCCCGCCGTAGGCCACGTCGCTCACCACAGCGTGGTCCCCGGCGTTGAGCAAGGCCGTGAACAGCCCGTTGGTGGCCGCCATTCCGGTGGCGAAGGCCCACGCCGAGGCGCCGTCCTCCAGGACCGCCAGGCGCTCCTGCAAGGCCGACACGGTGGGGTTGGCCGACCGTGAGTAGGAATAACCGGTGGCCATGTAGTCCTCCACGGACGGCTGCACGAACGTGGTGGCCTGGTGGATGGGCGTGAGGATGGCGCCGGTGGCCGGGTCGGGGGTGACGCCGGCGTGTATCTGGTCGGTTCTGAAACCCATATACCTCCTCGTAACGGCGCCAGGTTACCCGGCCTTCATCCAGAATATGGCGAGACCGCGCAACGAGGGTCTTGATGATATCATATTATTGGTGTATAGTGTTGGATAACAGATATCACAGCGGTCCGGACGCTGCGATCATATAGACCGTTCCGCCCAAGACACCGGCGCCAAAGCATGCGGCAGACCCAAAAGGGCGGGACGTCGAAACTAGCCGAGCGGCCGAACGAGTCGGGTGCGGCCCGGGCCCACGCGCCCCGCACCGAGAAAGCGTGATTTGGTGGTGGAGGCGGGGGCAGGGCCCGGCGAAGCCGGGTTTTTTCGCGAGAAGATCGCGAAAAACGAAGAACCCGGTCTCCGGAGCGTTGGTCTCCTCATGGGGTAGAAGCTCTGCCCGCCTACCCATTTCCCGGTGTTCCTGTCTGACGGCGAAGACCGCCGGGTGCACTTCCACTGGACGGTTGTGCGGGGGGTCCGGTGATCGTCTTCCTTTCGGAAGCAGAGCCGCTTCCTCGGCGGCCCCATCCTCTTCTTCCACCCCCTGCGGTCCGAAGAACCCTCCGAGAGAAGCCATCACGAAAATCACACCCGGGCGGCCGGGTGCTCGGCCGGGGGCGGGTCTCGGAACAGCTCGGCCTCGAGGTGGAACTGCAAGGGCTTTCCCACGGCCGCCATCTCCAGGCGGTAACGCATCACCCCGCCCTCGACCTGTATGCGCCGGACCACCCGTGTTACCTCGACCGAAGTGGGCGAACGCTCCACCGCCGCCGAGCGGAAGCAGACCCGGCCGCTGTCCACCTCTCCGGTATGCACCTCGACTATCCCGGTGGGCTGGGCGATGACCGCCTCCGCCCCCGCCGGCCCCGCAGGCCGTATGTATCCGGTCTCCGCATGGAGGGGTTCACCGCCTCCGCCCGAACGCCGGGTGCGCTGCCGGTAGGCGATGAACGGTTTGCCGGGGCCGGGGGTGTAGACCGCTTCCTCCAGGTACTCGAACGGTTCGATGGTCGGGTAACAGCCCCGCCCCGCCCCCGTCCAGACGCCGAGGAGGAACGCCAGCCCGGCCAGATCGGGATGGAGGCCGTCCTGCCCGTCCACCGGTCGTATCAGCCGGCCGGCGCCCCGGCGGGAATCTCACACGAGACCCCGGTACCCCGCAGCCCGCAGTAGCCGTAGGGGTTCTTGGCCAGATACTGCTGGTGGTAGTCCTCGGCGTAGTAGAAAACCGGGGCCTCCCGGATCTCGGTCGTTACCGGACCCAGGCCCGCCGCCGCCAGACCTTGCTGGTAGACCGTTTTGGAGGCCTCGGCCACCGCCCTCTGCGCCTCGGTGGTCCAGTAGAGGGCCGAGCGGTACTGCGTGCCGAAGTCGTTGCCCTGCCGCATTCCCTGGGTGGGGTCGTGCTCCTCCCAGAACCGCTTCACCAGACGCCGGTAGGGAACTTCGTCCGGGTCGTAGACGGCCAGCACCACCTCGGTGTGGCCGGTCAGACCGGAGCAGACCTCCTGGTAGGTCGGGTTGGGCGTGGAGCCGCCTTGATAACCGGCGGCGGTGGTATACACACCGGGGGTCTGCCAGTAGATGCGCTCCACCCCCCAGAAGCACCCCATCCCGAAGTAGGCGGCTTCCATGCGCTCCGGGAACGGGGGAGCGAGGGGCCGCCCATGGACGAAGTGGGGCTGCGGGTCGAGCACGGCCTCCGCCCTTCCCGGCAGGGCCGTCTCGGCCGACGGCATCCGGCTCTTGGCGGTGCGGCGGAACATGTCGCTTCTCCTTACTCGCCTACCCGGTTCAACACTATCGCAGGTCCGGATGTTCCGGGTTCCCGAATCCCACCCCGGACCCGACTCCCGGCCTCTTTACGGCGGCGAACCCCAAACGCGCTGGCTGTGCGGCTAGCCTATCTGTCGTTCCATCGTCGAAAGACGAACCAGTACCACTGATCGAAGGCGGTTCCCCAGATGAAGGTCGGCGTAGACATCTTCCTGACCGATAGATCCATCCAGCCGGTGCAGCTCGGCGAGGAGCTGGAGAAGCGCGGGTACGAATCCCTCTGGTTACCCGAACACAGCCACATCCCCACCAGCCGGAAGACCCCCTTGGGGGGCATGCCGAACGCCCCGCCCCTCCCGGAGCACTATTGGCGGACCGTCGATGTCTTCGTCGCCTTGGCGGCCGTCGCGGCCGTGACCGACCGGATGAAGATCGGGACGGGCATCACCCTGGTCGCACAGCACGATCCCATCTGGCTGGCCAAACAGGTCGCCTCGCTCGATGTCCTGTCGAACGGAAGGCTGATGTTCGGCATCGGCTTCGGGTGGAACCGTGAAGAGATGGCCAACCACGGGATAGACCCCGCCGTCCGGCACCGGCTGGTGGAGGAGAAGATCGGGCTGATGAAGGCCCTGTGGACCCAGGAGAGGGCCTCCTATTCGGGGGAGATGCTGCATCTGGAGGAGAGCTGGGCCTGGCCCAAACCGGTGCAGGATCCCCATCCGCCCATCATCTTGGGCAGCTCGGGCGGACCCAAGGCTTTCGACGCCCTCGCCCGGTACTGCGACGGGTGGCTGCCGGTCGGTCATCGGGTCGGGTTCGAACAGCTGGCGGGGCGGGTCGACGCCATGCGCGAGCATCTGGAGGGGGCCGGACGGGACCCGTCGGAGATCGAGATCAGCGTATACGCCCTTCACCCCGACGGAATCGACTGGAAGCGGTGGGGGTCGCTGGGCATATCGCGGGTCGTCCTCGACCTTCCCTCCGCGCCGGCCGAGGTCGTGGTGCCGCTCCTGGACGAGTACCGGCCCCTGATCGAGCGGTAACGGCGCCGCGGCGGGCCGGGCCGCGGGCCCATGGCCTTCCATCGATCCGTCCGCGTATG
This sequence comes from uncultured Acidimicrobiia bacterium, assembly GCA_958295745.1. GTDB lineage: Bacteria > Actinomycetota > Acidimicrobiia > Spongiisociales > Spongiisociaceae > CATQHD01. The sequence goes on from OY282370.1 coordinate 2,777,971, forward strand.
CGGGCGGGTATTTCTGAACCGGTGGAGACCCCTGCGAATCCCGGAATCGGACGCAACGACAGGCCTGCCCCGGTCGGGGGCAACACCCGGGAGGTGAATGGAATCGCCGCAGTCATAACCGCAGGAATGCTCCGCCGTCGTGAACCGCGTTGTTCGCCGCCGCGCCTGCTCTTGAGGCAAGGCCAAAAGATAGTTGCCGCCCTCGGCTAGAATCTGTTTCATGAAGCCAAGGTGGATATCGGTGGTCCTGTCCTTGGTGTTCGCAGGCAGTATCGGCGGCGGATTGTCCGCCCAGGAGGACACGAACAGCCCCGCATGCCCGGCCTCTCTTCCGTCCGCATCTTTCATCGACATCGGACGGCTTCCCGATGAAACGACCGCCGCGGTCGCCTGCCTGCTCCACTACGGAATAACCACGGGGACCAGCCCCACCACCTTCTCGCCCGAATCGCCCGTGACCCGTTCCCAGATGGCCCGGTTCCTGGCGAGGACCATCGCCGCCGTCGAGGTGGAGGTTCCCGACGGAGAGGACGCCCCGTTCGAGGACATGCACACCGTGAACGAGGACGGACAACGCGCCATCTCGCGTCTCTGGCGGCTGGGCATCACCCGCGGCACGGGATCCGCGACGTTCGACCCCGAGACTCCTGTGGCCCGCCGGCAGATGGCCCTCTTCCTGGCGCGTCTGCTGAAAGCCGCCGACATACCGGCGGACGACGACCGCCAGGCCCCCTCCTACACCGACCTCGGTGACGCGTCGGCCGAAGTCGTCGAAGCGGTCGGGTATCTGGCCGGCCTCGGCGTCGAATGGCCCGGTGCCTCCGCGTCGGGGAGTTTCGAGCCGGCCAGGAACGTGACCAGGGATGAGATGGCCCTGCTCCTGGCCGCCTCCCTGGAGGCCGGAAAAGCCCGCCCCGTGCGCCTCGAGATGGAACTCTCCGCCGAACGATCCATCACCTCGGGGGCGGTGGTGGCCGAGGTGACGGTCACCAAACCCAACGGCGACCCCTACCCGGGCCTGCTGCTGGACGTATTCGTAAGCCCGTTCCTGTACCACGACGGCAGGTGCATAGTCGACGGCGACGCCCGGATCAACGGCGGCGACGGCGGCACCTCGTCCGACTGCCGGATCGATCGGGCGGATCCCCGCACCGATTCCGACGGCAAGGTGCGGGTCGGGCTGGCGCACGCCCCCGTGCCGGAGACCGACCGGATATACGCATGGGTGGGCCGGATAGGCCAGGAATACGTGGAAACGGTCCCCGACCAGGTATGGGCGGATCTGGTGTGGTACGCAGGCCCGAACCGGGTGCACATAGACGAGATCGAAGACGAGCAGGAATTCGGGACGCGGATCGATATCAAAAGCCGGCTCTTCGGTGACAACATCGGCGGGCAGCGGTTGATCATGGTGGTCTTCCGGCAGGGAGCCCCCGTCTACACCCAAGGGCGTACCACCGCCTACGACGGGGGTGCCAGGTTCTCCTACATAGGCCCCCGCGATCCGTCCGCCGCCGACAACAACCCCGAGCAGACCGAAAAGATCAAGGTGTTCTGGGACCGGAACGGGAACGGGGCGCACGACGGTCCGGCCGAGCTGTTCTCAGAGATCACCGTCATCTGGGACGACAGATGAGAGGAAGGCGCTGATGAGGATCCGGAACATCGACATACGGGAGAACCGGCCGCCGGCCAGGATTTCGGCCCCGGCGGCGGCGCTGGTCTTGGCCTTGGTCATGGCGGCCTGCGGCGGCGGGGAAACGACCGGGGACACCGGCGCCGGGCAGACCGCCGTCGAGGAAACCCCGTCCGGCGGCGGCGAGGCCGCCGTCACCGTCACCGAGGCGGACGCAGAAGAGCAACCCGAGACGCTGGGAGAGTATCTGGGTTACGACTTCGACGATCCGGACGCCCAAGCGGCCCGTGATGCGGACAACCGGCGCCGAACGGAGGAGATTGTCGCCCGTTGTATGGCGGAGGAGGGGTTCGAGTACATACCCGCGGTCCGCCCCTTCTCCCCATCCGCCTACGCGGCGCTCGACGAGGAGGAGTACGCCAGGGAAGCCGGGTTCGGGATCACCACCTGGTACGGCCGGGAGATCGAGCCCGCTCCCGAGGACGACTGGGTGGATCCCAATATCGCCATCGTGGAGGCCATGTCCGATTCGGAGAGGAAGGCCTACCGGGCGGCGCACTTCGGCGAAGTCACCGAGAGGGTCGATGCCGACCCCGAGTCCGGGGCGGCAATAGAGGAGGCCTGGGGAGGCGGCTGCACAGGGCAGGCGTATCGGGAGGTCTACGGCGGGCAGGACGAGATGTGGGAACAGATCGCCCCCATGCTGGAGGAGATGTACCAGCGGGCCCTGGCCGATCCCCGCTACCAGGCGGCCAACGATGGATGGGCGGCCTGCATGTCCGACCGCGGCTATCGATACGACAGCATCGACCAGATGTACGGCGAGATATACGATGACTTCGGCGGCCGCTTCGAAGAGATCGTCGGTTCGGAGGGAGGCTGGGTGAATCCGTTCGAAGGTTGGAGCGAAGAGCGGGTGGATGCCTTCCTGGCCGAGAACTCGCAGGAGGAGATCGACGACTTCTACGAGCAGGCCCAGAGCGAGGCGAGGGCCGCGGTGGACCAGGATGCGCTGGCCGCCCTCCAGCAGGAGGAGCGGGACCTGGCGGTGGCCGACTACGAATGCGCGCAGGATATCCGCGGGGTCGTCGAAGAGATCCAGCAGGAGTACGAACGCCGGTTCATCAGTGAGAACCGCGACCTGCTCGAGCAGCTGCGGGGCTGAAAGGCGGTCGATGACGTGAGGTTTCATAGGTTTCATATGCGGTGCGGTTCGCCGGACCGGGCCCGCCCCGCCCCGGCCGCCCGCGCCGCGTCGGTCTGGTTGATATCGGCGGCGCTGTTGCTGGGCGCCTGCGGCGGGGGTTCGACCGGGGATGCGGATGATGCGGATCCCGGGCAGACCTCCCGGGCCGAGACCCCGGCCGAGACCGAAGGGACCGCCGTCGATGAGACCGCGGCAACCGCCGAGGCCGAGGCGCCGGGGGATGGCGAACCGGAGTCGCTCTCCGATTACCTGGGTTTCGATTTGGAAGACCCTGACGCCGCCGCGGCCCAGTTCCAGGAGAGCGAGCGCCGGGCCCAGGAGCTCATGGCCCTGTGCATGGGTCGGGAGGGCTTCGAATACGTTCCCTTCACCTCCACTTCTGGCTTACAGGCCGATTTCCAGGACGACTCGGAGGAATACGCCCGGGAGTACGGGTTCGGAATCACCACTTGGTACGGGAGGGAGGAGCCGGACGACGGGGGGTCCGAGACGGACCCGAACCAGGCCATCCAGGCCGCCATGTCGGAATCCGAACGGGAAGCCTATTCCGTCGCCCTCTACGGTCCGCCCACGACAGACGAAGAGGGGGTCGAGGCCTTCGAGGGCGAGCTGACCTTCGGCGGCGGCTGCCAGGGAGAGGCCTACCAGGAGGTGCTGGGCCAGATGATGAGGTTGATGCAGACGCTCGGGCCGGCGATCCAGGATATGAACGAGCGGATGCAGGCCGACCAACGGGTGGCGGAAGCCGCCGAGAGCTGGTCCGCGTGCATGGCGGATCGGGGATACCGGTACGAGGACCAGAACGAGATGTTCGCGTCGATCTCTACCGACTTCGGGGGCCGCCTCGACGAGATAATCGGCCCCGACGGGGGCGCCGTAGACCCGTTCGAGGGCTGGACCGAGGAGCAGGTGGCGACCTTCCTGGCCGAGAACTCGCAGGAGGAGATCGACGACTTCTACGAGCAGGCCCAGAGCGAGGCGCGGGCCGCGGTGGACCAGGAGGCGGTCGCCGCCCTCCAGCAGGAGGAGCGGGACCTGGCGGCGGCCAACTTCGAGTGCGGGCGGGATCTGCAGGACGTGTTGGAAGAGGTCTGGCCCGAATACGAGCAGGGGTTCATAAGCGAGAACCGCGAACAGCTCGAGGAGGTCCGGGATGGTTAGGGCGCCGGCGCGGTGAAACGGGGGCGGGCGGTCATCCTGGTTCTCGCGGCGGTGGCCGCCGCGGCCGGGCTGGGATGGGCGGCGGGGCAGCGGGTGAGCACCCCGGAACAGGTCGCGAGCGAGGCCGAGCCTCCCGAGCCCTCCCTGATCACCGTCGAGGTCGAGCTGACCGAGCTGGCGGCGGATGTCATAACCCGGGCCGATGTCGGGTACGACGATCCGGCCGCTCTCAGCCTGAGCGGCGCACTGGGAGGCCGCCCGCCGGTGTTGCTGGTCACCTCGGCGCCCGAAAGGGGAACCGATCTGCCGGAGGGTTCGGCGGCGATAGAGATCTCCGGACGCCCCGTCTTCCTGCTGGTCGGCGAGATACCCGTGTTCCGCGACATGCGGCCCAAGTCGGAAGGCCCCGACGTGCTGCAGCTCGAGGCGGCGCTCTCCAGGCTCGGGTACTTCGACGGGGCGCCGGACGAAGAATGGGATCCCAACACGGGAGCGGCGGTGGCCGCCTGGTACGAGGCGGCCGGGTACACCCCCAACGGAGTGAGCGATGAGGAGGAGAGGCGGCTCGAGACCGCCCGCGATCGGGTCAAGACCGCCAGGAACCAGGTGAAGACCGCCGAGGATAGAATCGAGACCGCCGAGGACGGCATCGACACCGCCGCCAGGAACCGGTCGACCGCCGAGGGGTCGATTTCCCGCGCCCGGAAAACCCTGGCAGACGCCGAGGAGGACCTGGCCAAGGCGCAGGCGGGTCCCGACGAGCTGGAGATACGCCGGGCGCGCTCGGCGGTGGCGTCGGCCAAGGAACAGCTCGACTTCGCGAATGCGGACGGGCGGGAGGCGGCCGCCGGGGCCGAGCGGGCGATCCTGGCGTCCGAAGGGACGCGGGAGCAGGCCGCCCGGGATTACGCGGTGACCCTGACCAGGTGGCAGAGCGCCCAGGACGGGGTCCACCCCGACGGCGGGACGGTGCCGACCCCGGCTCAGATGGAGGCCCTGCGGCTGGCTTTCGAATCGGCCGGCGCCGCGCTCGAGACCGCCGAGCGGGGAATCGAGGAAGCCCGCGCCTCCCGCGACCGCAAGGCCGTTCAGTCGGCCGCCGCGGTGCGCACCGCCGAGGACGGGCTGGCGGCGGCCCAGAAGACCCTCGACGACCTGTTGGCACCCCCGGACGCCTCGGCCCAATCGCGGGCGGTGGACGCGGCCCGCTCCGGCCTGGACAGCGCCCGGGCGGGTTTGGGGGACGCCGAAAGGGGTGTGGAGGCCGCCGGCAAGAGTCTGGAGGACGCCCGCTCGGGTCTGGAGGACGCCGAGGCGGAACTGGCCGACGCCGAGGCGGATCTGGCGAAGCTCGAATCCGAGACCGGTATATGGGTACCCGCCGGGGAGATGATCTTCCTGGAACGCCTGCCGGTCCGCGTCGACCGGCTCACCGCCGAGCGGGGCAGCACGGTATCCGGTTCCTTCATGACCGTGACCGGTTCGGAGCTGGCGGCCCGGGGCTCGGTGCTGGTCCGCGATGTCTCGCTGGTCAGGGAAGGCCAGGAGGCGCGGATCGACGATCCGCTGCTGTCGGAGCCTTTGGTGGGGCAGATCCGCCTGGTGGCTGACCGGCCCGGCACGCAGAACGTGTCGAACGACCGTCACTACATCGAGATCGTGGCCGACGGCATCCCGGATGAGCTGATCGGCGGCAACGTGAAGATCGTGATACCGGTCGGCGGAACCGACGGTGAGGTGCTGGCGGTGCCGGCCGCCGCCCTGTCGGCCACGGCCGACGGATCCACCAGGGTGGAGGTCGAGCAGCCGGACGGTTCGACCCGTTTCGTGGTGGTGAACCCCGGTCTGGCGGCTTCCGGCCTGGTGGAGATCACCCCCCTGGACGGGGTTCTGCAAGCGGGGGACCTGGTGGTGGTGGGGGCGGCGTCCGGTGGATGACCCCCTGATCCGGCTCGAGGGCGTCGGGCGGACCTTCCGTTCCGGCGAGATCGAGGTGCATGCCCTGCGGCAGGCCGATCTGCAGATAGACGAGGGCGACTACCTGTCGATAGTCGGACCGTCGGGAAGCGGAAAATCTACCCTGCTCAACGTGATCGCCCTCCTCGACCGCCACACGTCCGGCACCTACCGCTTCGAGGGGACCGATGTGACGGAGCTGTCCGACGGCGCCCGGACCGGCCTGCGCGCCCACCGGATAGGGTTCGTCTTCCAGTCCTTCCATCTCCTGGCCCACCGGACGGTCACGGAGAACGTGATCCTGTCCATGCTGTACAACAGCGTGAGGCCCAAGGAGCGGAAGGCCCGCGCCATGGAGGCGCTCGAACGGGTCAAGATGAGCCACCGGGCCGACTTCCTTCCCGTCCGGCTCTCGGGCGGCGAGCGCCAGCGGGTGGCCATCGCTAGGGCCATCGCCACCGACCCGGCCATCCTCATATGCGATGAACCGACCGGCAACCTGGACAGCGCCAGCACCGAGTCGATCCTGGCGCTGTTCGGCCGGCTTCGGCGCGACGGGCTGACCCTGCTGGTGGTCACCCACGATCAGACGGTCAGCTCCCACGCCGACCGGACCGTCAGCATGCACGACGGGTTTCTCACCGAAGGCGCTGCGGCATGACCGACCGTATGCGCGCCCGGTTACGGCCCAGGGATCTGCTGGCCGAGTCGCTGGCCGGCCTGTTCACCCGTCCGGGCCGGTCGCTGCTCACCGCGCTGGGGGCGGTGCTCGGCATAGCGTCGCTGGTGGCCACCCTCGGGATAGCCGAGACGGCCGGCAACCAGATCATCACGGCCTTCGACGAGCTGGCCGCCACCTCGGTGGTGGTCACCACCGATCAGGGGTTCTTCGGCAACGCTCCGCAGGCCACCCTCCCGTGGGATTCCGAGGAGCGCCTCACCAGACTCAACGGGGTGACGGCGGCGGGGACCATGGGGAGCGTGCCGATCGGCGGCCTCCTGACCCGATCGGTTCCCATCAAGGACCCGCTGGGGCTGACCGAGTTCCAGATACCGATGATCGCCGCCTCGCCCGGCCTGTACCCGGCGGCGCGGGGGAGCCTGGCGACCGGACGCTGGTACGACCGCGGCCACTCGGATCGGGCCGACCGGGTGGCGGTGCTGGGCACCGGAGCGGCCCAGCGGCTCAACATCACCCGGGTGGACCAGCAGCCGGTGGTGTTCGTGGGGGATCACAGCTTCGTGGTTCTGGGCATCCTGGATGAGGTGGAGCGCCAGCCGGAGCTGCTGAACGCGCTCATCGTCCCCGAAGGCACCGCGCGCGATCTCTACGACTACAGGTCGCCCGACACGATCCAGATCGACACGGAGGTGGGGGCTGCTTCGCTGATCTCCGACCAGGCGCCGATCGCGGTGGCGCCTGACGATCCGAGCACGGTCCGGGTGCAGGCGCCCTCCGAACCGGACGATGTACGGGCCGGGGTCGAGCAGGATGTGAATGCCATGTTCCTCATCCTCGGAGGGGTGTCGCTGCTGGTCGGGGCGATCGGCATCGCCAACGTGACCCTGGTGTCGGTGCTGGAGCGGGTCGGAGAGATCGGGCTGCGCCGGGCGCTGGGGGCAAGCCGCCGTCATATCGCCTACCAGTTCCTGCTGGAGTCCACCGGCGTCGGGCTGTTCGGCGGGGCGATCGGCGCCAGCACCGGCGTCCTGGTGGTCGTGGGGGTGTCTGCCCTGCGAACCTGGACTCCGGTGCTAGACCCGAGGATCCCCTTGGCGGCGCCGTTGCTGGGGGCGCTCACCGGTCTGCTGGCCGGGCTCTATCCGGCCATAAGGGCGTCCCTGATGGAGCCGGTGGACTCGCTCCGCGGCGCCGCCTGATGATCGCCGCCCCTGATGATGGCCGCCCGATTATCCCGGCCCCCGCCGCCGTCGGGTTCCGGGGGAGGGCAGTAGTCCGGGGGAGAGATTCGCCTCGGATAGGGCCCGCGAAAGATTCCGGAAACGAAAGGGTTGGCCGTGTCACAGCTCTGTAGTATTCTAAAGGACATAGAACAACAGATATCACCGCGGTTCCGGACCGCGGCGGATCGAAACGGCGAACCCGAACTCCTGAAAACCCAGGCCGGCCTTTCGCGAGGGTGACCGGGATCGGGCGAGCACTCGGCTGAGACCGAAAACCCAAACGGGGTTGCGGGGGCAGGCCTACGCGCCCGCCCCGTCCCAGACCTGGATCGGTGGAGGCGGGGGAGGGCCCGGCGAAGCCGGGAAAACGCGGCGAAAGATCGCGAAAAACCGGAAGATGCGAAAGTACGGGCCGCCGCAGCCGCAATCGTCGTCACCGGCACACACCGACAGATGCTTCGACGCTGCGGCTTGGCCGGGCAGTCCTCACCGCGGCCGGACGCCCGGACGGAATTCGTCCGTGAGAAGTACAGTTAGCATGGGCGGGCTGTATCGAGAGCCGGGGAGACGGATTGGGCTATCAGGGATACCTCCGAGTTATCGCCGAGAACGGGAACATCCTGGATGTGGCCGAAGCGTCGCTGGGTCCCATCGAGCATCCCGGCCACCGTTGGGGCGGCACGCTGACCGTCTGGAGCGGCGGGGCCCTGGACGGCAAGACCATGCCGGTCGACTTGGAGGTCCCGGGATCGCTCCGCGCCTCCGCCCTTCTCGTCCCCGGCCCGGTGGTGGGGCGCAGGCGCCAGATCACGGTACTGGGCGCCGGGCCTTCACCGTTCGAGGACTGACGGGTTCGCCGCCGCCTTTCGCCGGGGTCAGGGCAGGGTCCACGCCTCAGATCCGCCCCCCGACGCCGCCTCGCTCAGGGAGCGGACCGAGTTCATGACCGCTCCGAGCAGGGCGAGCACCAAGAAGGCGTAGATGATGAAGGTCGGCAGGAGGGGGAGCGGCTCGATCATGGAGGGCACCGCGGCGGCGGCCGCGTAGAGGATGGCGAAGGTGGCCCATGTCATGAACGACGCCACGATGAAGAAGACGGGTTTGGAGACGTTCTCACCCCCGCCCATACCCCTGTACACCAGCGGAGCGAGCACCATCACCAAGCCGAGGCCCAACAGCATCCCGGAAGGTTCGACGCCGATCGTGGTGAACACCAGCGCGAGTATCACCGCGCTGCTCGATGCCCAGCTGCCCGAGAACGCCCAGCGTATCTGACCGACAGACCCTCCCCATCCGTCCTGGGAATCGCGTACGGCGGCATAGGACACGAGAAGAGCCACCAAGCCGCTGAGTATTATCATCGAGTTCATGTCCATGGTTCCGCTCCCTTGTCTCTCGTTTCGGTTCCCCGATATGGCCGGCCGGCGGTCGTTGGTTCTCCGTTCTGACCGGAACGACATGCGCCGCGTTACCCGCCGGCGTCCGCGAGCCCGCGCCCCGGCCCGGCAGATGCCGACGGGGTGACGGCGCTCTGTCCGTTCCCTGCCGGGTATGCTCCCCCTATCGAGTAACACTACTTCATGACGGGCGGCATGTTTAGCGTATTGGCCCAGACTACGAACATGGTCGACACCATAGAGCAACCCGTCGTCGGCCTCCTGTCGGTGGCGGTGTTGGTGGCGGTCGTGGCAAGACGGATCAAGATGCCGTACACCGTGGCGCTGGTACTGGCCGGTCTGGCCCTTGCGCTCACCACCGTCTTCGAGATCAGGCTGTCGAGAGACCTCATCCTCGGGGTGCTGGTTCCTCCGCTTCTTTTCAACGCCGCCATGCACCTCCCGTGGCACCGCCTGAAGACCGACCTGTGGTCGATCCTCATGCTGGCCATCGGCGGGACGTTGGCCGGAACCTTCCTGACGGCCGCCATGATCTTCTCCTTCGTCGACGTGGCGTGGCCGGCCGCCCTGGCGTTCGGTGCACTGGCCGCGGCCACCGATCCGGTGGCGGTCGTAGCCCGTTTCCGGTCGATGGGAATGGATAGGAGGCTCAACACCCTGTTGGAGGGTGAGAGTCTGCTCAACGACGGTCTGTCGATCGTGCTTTTCGGTCTGGCGACGGCGGGCGGGGCCGGGCTCATGATCGGGTCCACCGCAGGCCGGTTCCTGTGGGTGTCGTTGGGGGCCTTGATGGTGGGGGTGTCGGTCGGCTACCTGGTGGCCGCGGTGTTGCTCAAGAACCTGGACGATCACCTGATCGAGACGGTCATAACCCTGGTCCTCGCCTTCGGGGTTTTCCAACTGGCCGGAGCGATAGGGGTCAACGGGAATCTGGCCGTGGTGGGGGCCGGGATCATGATCGGTGAGATCGGACTCAAGAACGCCTCCCCCAATACCCGTTTGGGCCTGGAGAGCTTCTGGGAGATGTTGACTTTCATAGTGAACGCGGTGGTGTTCCTTCTGGTCGGTCTTCGCATCGAGATCACCTTCCTGTTCCGTCATGTAACCGCCATCCTGGTGGCGGTGGCCGCCGCCCTGTTGGTGAGGTTGGTGGTCGTCTACGGTTCTTCTTTCGTTCTCAAACTGATACCCGCGGCCCGGCCCATACCCCGCAATTTCCAGCATGTGATCTACTGGGGCGGCATGCGCGGTGCGGTGAGCTTGGCCTTGGCGCTCACGCTTCCCTTCGCGTTCGACCCCGACACGGCGGAGATCCTCCAGGTCATGACGTTCGGCCTCGTCCTGTTCACACTCCTGGTGCAGAGCACCACGATCAAGCGGTTGGCCAGGAAGGTGGGCATCGTCGAGTCTTCACCGGTCGAACTCGAGTACCAGCGGCGCCGTTCCCGCCAGCTGGCGACCCGGGCCGGCCGCATGGAGCTGAAAAGGTTGTACGAAGAGAATGCGGTCCAGCCTTACATGTGGCGGACGCTCGACGATCTCTACAGCCACCGAATGGACGAGAATCTCACATCTGTGGGGTTTCATATGTGGGCCAACCCCGAGTTGGAGACCGAGATGGTCCTCAGGATCCGCACCGAGCTCCTCAAAGCGGAGAGAACCGGCCTGCTCGATGCGGCGCGCCGCGGGTTGATAAGCGACGAAATCGCCGAGTCATTCACCTCCGATCTGGCCAACCGTCTGGCGGCCATCGACTTCATACGCGCCCGGATGGCCGCGACGATCCGCGGACGGGACGGCGCCTGATGAGCCTGTTGATGTTGGTCACCGGCGCCCACGGCTACAGCCGTCGACTCCACAGCGCCGCCCGGCGGCGGGCGGAACAGGAGGGGCATGCGATGCTCGTGGTGCACGTACTCAGCGGGTCCCACTACGAACGGCAGTCCCTTCCGTTGCGCCGCGCCATCCAGGACGAAATGAGGTGGTTGCTTCACGTCATGCTGTCGCCGTCTGCCGGGGCCGCCGGGGATACGGTCGTCCGGTTGACCGTGGATGTGAGAGAAGGGGATATCGTCGATGAGCTGATGGAGGCGGCGGAAACCAACCGCCCTGATGTGGTCGTGATGGGAACCCGGAGACCTGACGATCAGAGCCAGGTGCCCGGGGGAGAGTACTCTCGCCTGCTCGATTATTTCGAGAGCAATTCTATAACGGTCGAATTCGTGAACCTCGGCCGGGCTCATGAATGATCTCCCCGACCGCCGGCGGCGCCGTTAGCGAACACCCGGCTGATTCACTGCGGGGTATTGGTAACCGCGAAATTCTCTTCCGGCGAATAGATCAGCCCTTTGCGAGCCTTGAAGGCAAAGTAGAGCAAACCTCCCACAAACCAGAGTATACAACCATATATACCCACTCGGTATTCGGGGTTGAGGAACATGAATATAAGAGCAACGGCGGCGATCACAGTTGCGGTGAGAGCACCGGTGATTCCTAATGGACTGATATATGGACGCTCTATCGAAGGGAAACGCTTCCGCAGCCTGATGAAGGCAATCGTCTGCATGATATAGGCTATGAAGGCGCCGAATACCGCCATATTCAACAGCACGGCGCCGACCGGTACATCCGCACCGAACCATACTTCACCGAACTCGATCAGGAGAGCGACACAGTATCCGATTACTGCCCCGGTGATCAACGCCACATGAGGAGTCTTCCGATCGGGCAGAGTCAACGAAAGCCATCGTGGGAAATATCCTGAGCGAGACAGTGAATATATGCTGCGGCCGTAAGCGTATATGATGGTGTGAAAGCTGGCGACCAGACCTGCCACCGCAACCAAGGTCAAGGCCGAAGCGCCGACGCCGCTCCCGAATATGGTTTGGAAGGCCAGGAACAGAGGTTCTTCGGATTGTCCGACCACTGCCGAGCCGGGCGCGATCCCGGCATTCAGGAACAGGGTGAGGAAGGAAGCGATTATCAACGTGAGGATTCCCCAGAGCAGGGCCTTGGGCATATCTCTGGTGGGATTCTGTGATTCCTCTGATGCCAAAGGAAGCTGTTCGATGGCGAGATAGAACCAGATGGCAAACGGCAGCGCCTGAGCAACACCTGTCCAACCGAAGGGCAGGAATCGAGAGTTGCCAGCCTCGGGATCGATGTTCAGAGCCGTGTCCCAACTGAAATAAGGAATAGCTCCGATCCAGAACACGAGCAGAATGACCAGGGCCAGAAGAGTGATGAAGATGGAGAACTTGAAGGTAACCTCGATTCCGATGATGTTGAGTCCTACGAAGATCATGTAGAAGATCAGCCACCAGACCGGAGCAGGAATCTCGACGCCGAACAGGTCGTTGAACACAGATCCCATGTAGCCGCCGATCCCTACCACTATCACCGCCGGAGTGAGTATGTATTCTATGTTTTCTGCCAGCCCGGTCATGAACCCTCCCCATGGCCCCATCGCTGTACGGGAGAAGGAATATGCTCCGCCGGTATGCGGCAGCGCCGAAGTCATTTCAGCTATGGAATAGCAGAGGCCTATATACATGAGAGCGACGATGCCGGTCGCCAATATCAGGCCGCCGAAACCCCCTACACCCAGCCCGTAGTTCCAGCCGAAGAAATCCCCGGATATCACTGCGCCCACCCCCAGAGCCCACAGAGACCATACCCCGGCATAGCGCCTCAATCCCCGCCTCGCGAAGTAATCCTCTCCGGCAGCGAGATACTCCACGGACCCCACCCGTGTCTTACTTCGTTCTTGCACCCTGGTGCTCCTGACCTCTGCGGGGGCTTTGGATTCGAGCAGTAACGGCGGCCGACCGCGGCCTGTGCTTATCGGCTCTCTCCATAGTCTACCCCTGATCGGCCGAGGGGCGCCGATGCCGCGGCAAGGCCGAGGTTCGAGTCCGGGCCCGGGCCGAAGCGGGCCGCTTCTATGTATGGTGGACGCCCGATGACCGTGCGGGGAGCCAGCCCATGATATGCAGACGGATATCCCGCGGCCGGGCCGGGGCGCCGTCGGCGGGGAAGGCCCGATGAAGCTGGCCGAGGTGGTGGCCGCTTCACGGCGCATCGCCTCGACGCGATCGCGCCGGGCCAAAGTGGCCGGCCTGTCGGAGATTCTCTCACGGGCCGCGCCGGACGAGATAGAGGTGGTGGTCGGGTTCCTCACGGGCGCCCCCCGCCAGGGCCGGGTGGGGGTCGGCGCCGCCTCGCTCTGGTCGGTCGAGGCCCCTCCCGCCGCGGCCCCCGCGCTCGATGTCCTAGAGGTCGACCGCGCCATCGGGCGGATTCCCGGCATCACCGGCCGGGGCTCGCGGGCTCGACGGCATGACCTGCTCTGCGATCTGCTGGGCAGGGCCGCGGCGGAGGAGCAGGAGTTCCTCCGCCGGCTCCTGACCGGCGGGCTGCGGCAGGGCGCCCTGGAGGGCCTGATGATGGACGCGGTGGCGGCCGCGGCCGGCATCGATGCGGCCGTCGTCAGGCGGGCCGCCATGCTGGGAGGGGATCTCGGCTCGATAGCCCGGCCCGCCCTCACCGCGGGCGAGGCCCCGCTCAGGGAGATGCGGATCCGCCCGCTGCGGCCGGTGCGCCCCATGCTGGCCGCGGCTTCCGGATCCGTCGAGGAGGCGATGGAGTCGGCGGGGCGGGCCTCTGTCGAGTGGAAGCTGGACGGCGCCCGGATACAGGTGCATCGGGCGGGCGGCGAGACGGCCGTGTTCACCCGCAGCCTCAACGAGGTAACCGCCCGCATGCCGTCGGTTACGGCGGCGGCCGCCCGGCTCCCCGTGTCGTCGGTCGTGCTCGACGGAGAGGCCCTGACCCAGGACGAAGACGGCCTGCCCCGCCGGTTCGAGCAGACGATGAGCCGGTTCGGTTCCCATGAGGCGTCGGACGGCGCCCCGCTGCTTCCGTTCTTCTTCGACATCCTCCACCTCGACGGCGAGGACCTGATCGACCTCCCCCTCTCAGAGCGGATCGAGGTGCTGGAACGGGTCGTGCCCGGCGGCCGCCGGGTGCCGAGAGTGGTCACCGACCAGGTCCGGGAGGCGGCCGAGGCGTTCGCCGAAGCCCGCCGCAACCGTCACGAAGGCATAGTGGTGAAGGACATCGATTCACCCTACGAGGCGGGCAGGCGGGGATCGGCCTGGCTGAAGGTCAAGCCCGCCCATCATCTCGATCTGGTGGTGCTGGCCGCCGAATGGGGCCACGGGCGCCGCACCGGATGGCTCTCCAACCTGCACCTCGGCGCCCGCGACGCCGATTCCGGCGGGTTCGTGATGGTGGGCAAGACCTTCAAAGGGTTGACCGATGAGATGCTGGAATGGCAGACCGGACGGTTTCTCGATCTGGAGGAGAGCCGCCGCCGGCACACCGTCTTTCTCCGTCCGGAGGCGGTGGTCGAGGTGGCCTTCGACGGGGTGCTCCCGAGCCCGGTCTACCGGGGCGGGGTGGCTCTCCGTTTCGCCCGGGTAAAGCGCCACCGGACCGACAAGACACCCGAAAAGGCCGACACCATCCAGCGGATCTACGAGATATTCGAGGGCCGCGCCTAGGCGCACACCCGGCTATGAGATCGTCGATACACGACTTCGAATTCCCCGGTCCGGTCGGAGATCCGAGAACCTCCCCCTCTCGGAAAACCGCCCGCCCGCCCCGCTAAAACCGCCCGCCGAAAACCGCGAAAATCGCCGGAAATCAGCCCCCCCTGCGGGCCCCTTACCGTGTTTGGGTATGTCCCCGTGGGATGATTCGGGGATGGTTGCCCGTCACGGCGGGTAGGGCTGCCGGGCCCTGTCAGATGATGACTTGGGGAGTGGTGCCGCCCGTCGTGTTGGGTGTGGTTGACCTCTAACAGGAACATGCACCGGTGAACCGTACCGGGTTTTCGGGGCTTTGTAAGGTGGTTGACGGCAGCTGCGCCTGTGGGCGGGTGATTTTCGAGGAAGATCGTTCGCTGGTGAAAGGAGCCAGGATGAGTTCGGGTGAGATGGCGGTGTTTGTGGGGGTGGACGTAGCCAAAGAAGAACATTTCTGCCAGGCGATAGGCGCTGAGGGAACCGAGCTGTTCGCCCGGGCGGTGGGCAACAACGAAGCCGACCTGGAACAGATGATCAACCAGGCCGAGAGGTCGGGGCGGGTGGTGCTGGTCGTCGATACGACCAGCTCGGGTGCTCATCTGTTGCTGGGGGTAGCCGCCCGCAGAGCAATACCCGTAGCGTATGTGACCGGCCTCCAGATGCGCCGAGCGGCGGAACTGTACGCAGGTTCGGCCAAGACCGACCCCCGAGACGCGTTCGTGCTGGCGGACTTCGCCCGCCGCAACGCCGATCGTCTGACCTGGGTAACGATCACCGACGAGGTACTGACCCGGATGCGGGTCCTGTCGGGCCACGACGAAGACCTAGCAGCCGACTCGACCCGGACGATCAACCGCCTCCGGGACGCCCTGGTGTCTGTATCCCCTGGTCTGGAACGTGTTCTGGGTTCCAAACTAGCCCAGAAGGGCGTCCGAGCGGTGCTGCTGCGCTGGCCTGTGCCCACAGCCATGCGAGCAGCGGGCAAGACACGAATACGAAACCTGCTGAAAAAACACTATCCCAACAAACCCCACAAAGCCGTCGAGCTGACCGACCGGATCTGGGCGGCGCTCGGCGCCCAGACCCTCACCCTGGCGGGCGAAGCCACCTGGGGAGAGGTCATCACCAAAAAGGCAGACGCACTCGAGCGTATCACAGCCGAACGAAAAGAACTCACCGCGGCCATCGAGGAGGCCTTCACCGCCCACCCTTTAGCCGAGATACTGATTTCCGTACCAGGGATCGGCGTCCGGACCGGCGCCCGCATCCTGACCGAAGTCGGTGACCCACACCGCTTCGCCAACGGATCCCGCCTGGCGTCCTACGCCGGCCTAGCCCCCGCCACCCGCCGATCCGGCCGAACCATCAACACCACCAGACGCAACCCAGGCGGGAACCACCGACTCAAAAACGCCATGTACTGGACCGCGTTCTCAGCCTCCCAACACGACCCACACGCCCGGGCCTACTACCAACGCAAACGAACCGAAGGCAAACGCCACACCACCGCCGTCACCCACGTCGCCCGCCGCCGATGCGACCTCATACTCGCCGTACTCAAAAACCAAACCCTCTACAACCCACCCGAACCAGCCCCCGAACCCGTTTGACAAACCGACAGGAACACTCCCCCACCGCCACCACCAGTATCGGATCACGCAGGACACACGCGAGCGGTCCGTGACCTGTGGGTCTTGACTGCCCCTGCGAGGCGTCGGTCACTGACACCCGCATCGTCTTTCGTCGGCGCGGCGCCCATGAACGGGCCGTCCGTTCCGCCGGGGCGGGACCCCGATATGATCACCGCCCTCCGGTACGGCAGTGATGTTTGTGATCGGTATCTATCACTATACGGTATCCTTATGACAAGGACAACCCCCTTGTCGGCGCTCACCGGCCGGTTGCGTCCGGCCAGGCATCTTCGGGCGGGCCGATGGAGGGCGGCGCCTGGTAGGGGGGATCGACCATCGAGACCAGCAGGGCGCTGACCACGACCACCTGGGCGGCTAGGGCCGCGCACCCCGCCAGCAGCAGGCCGAGGGTGGCGGGGATCGGCAGCAGCACCGGGATCACCGCGCCCAGCACCCAGGCGAGCTGGAAGAGCGTCTCGGAGTATGTGAAGGTGCGCCCCCGCTCGGCGGGCGGGACGCTGGTATGCAACAGGCCGTCGTAGCCGAACTTGGCCGTCCCCCAGGCCAATCCGGCAAAGAACGCCAGCGCCGCGGCCGCCCAGACCCCGAACAGGTGAGAGCTTATGAAGGCCGCCGCCGCTTCCAGGGCCAGGGCCGCCACCACGGTCGGTTCCTCGCGGAGCCTTCGGGCCAGGAACTGGGCCAGGTAGGAAGACAGACCGAAGCCCAGGCCGGCGGCTATCAGCAGGGCGCCGAAGCCGGCCATCCCGCGGTCGGTTTCCCGGAAGGAGAAGGCGATCAGCAGCAGCAGGTAACCGTTGAGGAGGCGGACGATGGCGGTGGCGATCCGGGCGTGGCGCAGGGCCCTTCGGGAAGCGGGGAAGCGGAACGGGGCCGCCTCGTCGGCCTCGGGCGGGCCGGGCGCGGCGTCCGGGTCGAGCCGCAGACCCAGAGCGGCGGCGCTCGACCAGGCGAACAGCACGGCTGCGAGGCCCAGCGCGAAGCCGCCGCCGAGGCGTATCAGACCGGCGCCCACCGGGACGGCCAGCCCGCCCGCGATTATTCCCAGGCGCGCCAGCCTGGCGTTGACCGACACCAGAGCGGCCGGTTGGGGCAGGGCCGCCGGGAGGACGGCGCTGCGGCTGATGCCGTAGATGCGGGACAGCACCAGCATCCCGAACCCCAGCGCCAGCAGGGCGAAGTCGCCGTCCGCCCGGATGATGGCCGCCGCTAGGACGGCCCGCGCCAGGGAGCTGAACACCAGGCCGGCCCGGTAGCTCCGCGGCAACCGGTGGAAGATCGAACCGAGCAGCGGCCCGATCAACGCGAACGGCGCCAGGGTCAGCAGGAGGAACGCCACCATGTTGCCCCTCGCCTCGGCCGTGGGCGCCGAGAAGAACAGGGTGTCGGCGAGCGCCAAGGCCACCAGCACGTCCCCGGCCACGTTGGCGGCGTGGGAGATGGACAGGCGGCGGAACGTCCAGCCGTGCACCGAGAGCGCCTCGTCGATCTTCCGCCCCACCGCCCGGGTGGCCCGGGCGATCTTCGAACCCGCGCCGGATCGGGGCGGGGAAGGCTCGGGCGGGGCCGGGAGAGGTCCGGACCGGGGCTGGGTGGGCTCGGGCGGGGGCGGGAGAGATCCTGGAGGAGCGCTCATACCTGTAAAGTAGCGCCCGGCGCCTGCGGGAGGGGGCATCCCACGCGGCGCCGCACCGGAGTCGAACCTGGACGGGTGATTATGAACGCAGAGCAGTATCAGAAGGTGAAGGACGGACGGGGGTTCATAGCGGCGCTGGATCAGAGCGGCGGCAGCACCCCCAAGGCGCTGCGGGCCTACGGGATAGCCGAGGACGCCTTCACCGGCGACGATGAGATGTTCGATCTGATCCACGCCATGAGGACCCGCATCATCACCAGCCCCCGGTTCGGCGGCGACCGGATCATCGGGGCGATCCTCTTCGAGAACACCATGGACCGCCCGATCGAGGGCCGGGGCTCGGCCGCCTACCTGTGGGAGTCCAAGGGCGTCGTTCCGTTCCTCAAGGTGGACAAGGGCCTGGAAGGGGAGTCGAACGGGGTGCAGCTGATGAAGCCGATCCCGGATCTGGACGGCCTGCTGGCCAGGGCCCGGGCCCATGGTGTGTTCGGCACCAAGATGCGGTCGGTCGTGAAGCTGGCCGACCGCGAGGGGATCGAGGCCAACGTCGGGCAGCAGTTCGAGCTGGGGGAGCGGATACTAGAAGCCGGCCTGATCCCGATCCTGGAGCCGGAGGTGGACATCGGCAGCCCGCAGAAGTCCGAGGCGGAAGCGCTGCTCAAGGAGGCGGTCCTTAGTCGTCTGGACCGTGCGGACGGCAGCTCCCGCTTCATGTTCAAGCTGACCCTTCCCGACGAGGACGACCTGTACCGCGATCTGGTGGAACACCCCGGAGTGCTGCGGGTGGTGGCGCTCTCGGGCGGTTACGACCGGAAGGAGGCTTGCGGGCGGCTGGCCCGCCAGCGCGGGATGACGGCCAGTTTCAGCCGGGCCCTCACCGAAGGCTTGGCCGCAGGACAGAGCGACGAGGAATTCGACCGGACCCTGGACCGGTCGATAGCCGATATCTACCGGGCGTCCTCGACCTGATTCCGAGGTAAGGAGAAATCGTCGGAACGCCTCGATCCGGCGGGGGGGCGGACAGGTTCGGCGCAGGCCGTCTTCGGCGGGCGCAGTCCGGCGGGGGTATTCGTGCCGGCTCGAGTCGAAAAAAGGGCCCAGGATGAAACAAGGGGGTTGATGCTGTCGCACCCCTATGATATGATAACAATATAGAACAACGTAAGTATCACCCCGGCACCGGACCGCGGTCTGATACGAAGCATCTGGCTGTGACCGAAACCTAGACAGGGTTGCGGGACAGGCCCCCGCGCCCGTCCCCCCAGAACAACGGTTTGGTGGTGGCGGCGGGGGGAGGGCCCGGGGCGAAGCCGGAAAAGGCCGGAAAGATCGCGAAAAACGAAATCCCCCGGAAAAAACGCAACCCCGGCGTTGCCCCCCGTTTGGCCGTTCGGCGCAGGTCTCATCTTTCGTCGGTTCTTCTGCCCGCCTCGGATCCGAGACATCCATCGGCCCCCCGTCCGGGCAGGGCGTACCCAGGCCCTTACCGATGTGAGCACCCTCCGAACGGGCGGCGGCATCAATGGGGAAGCACATCCGGCCACTCTCCTCGACAGCCGACGGGCGGGCGCCGCCGATGCCTACATACCGAGCCGGTTGATCCCGTCCAGAGCGGCGGTCACATAGGATTCGGCCATCGTGGGATGGCTGATCACCGCATCCACGAAATAGTCGATCTTGCCCCTGTGCGCCATCACCGCCTGTCCTATGTGGACCATCTCGGCGGCGCCTTCCCCCACGATATGCACCCCCAGCAGCTCCCGCGTATCTATGTTGAAGAGCAGCTTCAGGAACCCGGCGTCTACCCCCTTGACGATGCTGTTCACGTTCTCCTGGTAGTTGGCCTTGCCGACCTCATAGGGAATGCCGTCGTCGGTCAGCTCGGCCTCTGTCTTGCCGACCACCGCCAATTCGGGGATCGTCTTGATCATGTACGGCATGAGATCCTGATAGTTGTCGATCGGAGTGTTGAACATGTGCCGGGCGGCCGAACGGCCCTGCATCCGTGAGACCGAGGCAAGGTCGGGGAACCCTATCACCCCTCCCGCCGCATATATACCCTCCACATCGGTCTGGTAGTTCTCGTCTACGGCGAGGCGCCCCCGCCCGTCGGTTTCCAGGCCGGCCGCCTCCAGATTCAGCGCCGCCGTGGAGCCGGTGCGGCCCACACAATACAGAACCGCATCGGTCAGGATCTGCTTGTTGCTCTCCAGCACGACCCGCACCCGGTTCCCCCGCTCGTCGAGGAAGTACTCGATGTCGAACACAGCCTCGTTCAGGCGCAGGGTTACACCGTTCTGCCGCAGGTGATACGCAAGTACATCCGTGACTTCCTCGTCCATGAAAGGCAGCAAGCGGTTCTTGCGGTCTATGAGGGTTACCTTCACACCGAGCGCCGCGAAAGTGCCGCAGTATTCCAGACCCACCGCCCCGGCCCCGACCACCACCAGCGTGCGGGGAAGCTCGTTGATGTCCATGACCTGGTAACCCACCAGGATCAGTTTTCCGTCGGCGTGGACGACCGGGGGATGGGTGGCGTCGGTCCCCACCGCTACGACTACCTTGTCGGCCGTTATCGTGCGGTTGACCCTGCCCTCGTCAGAAGCGAGATTGATGGTGTGGCGGTCGATGAAAGACCCCTCGGCCGCTGCGAACTCCACCCGGTTCCTGCTGAGCTGGCTGCGCAGGATATGGATGTGCTGCTGCGAAACGTATTGGTTCCTCACCAACAGGTCGCTCAAGGTGATGTTCTGTTTCACGGCGTAGGACCCGCCGTAGATCGCCCGCTCCCGGTAGCCGGTGAGGTGCATCACGGCTTCACGGAGGGTCTTGCTCACCCCTCCGGTGCTGACGTTCTCGCCGCCGACAGCCGGATATCTCTCGATTATGACGACATCCTTGCCCAGTTTCGCAGCCTGGATGGCGGCGCCCTGCCCCGCCGGCCCCGATCCGATGACTGCTAGGTCGTAGTCGTATCCGGCCATTGCCGATCCTTTCGTTCCTTGTACCGATGAGAATATCCAACACGGCGCCGGGGGGTGCGGCCGAATCCGCCGCAAAGATCCTCCGGGTTCACGCCGCCGCCCGCCGCGGCATCCCGCGGCCCGCCGAACCGGGCAACGACCCCGCCCGGCTCACCCCGCAGGCCGCCGACCCGTCCGCGCCGCGCCCGCTCCGAGCCGAGAGGCCCTCGGTTCCCGTGTAGTCACAGGGCGCAACATTACCGGATCAGGCGGTGTCGCTGCTGCCGCCATGCGGCGAACCGGCTCGTCCGGGGTCGCGGAGGCCCGTTCGAGTGGTTCGTTGGCGGGGCCTCTTGCTGTAGTACAGTTGCCTCATGTCCGAAGCCGGGCCGAATATCAGCGCAGGCGCGGCACAGGCCGTGTTCGAGGCGATGCGCAAGCGCCGCATGCACCGCGTCTTCACGCCCGACCCGGTCGATGAGGATATCCTGGATCGGCTCGTCTATGCGGCCGGACGGGCTCAGACGGCTCGGCCGGGGATTCGCCATCTCGTTGTCGCCAACGACGAACGCCTCGTGCGGACCGTTCGACAGGCCTGCCCCGGCTTTGTGAACAACGCGCCGGCGGTGATCGTGATCTGCAGCGACCTGAAGCGCGCCGAGGAACAGCTCGGGCGGCGAAGCGCCGAGGACGTCACCCGCCTCGACGCCGGAGCGGCCGCCGGCTATCTCACGGTCGCCGCCCCGGTGCTCGGCATCGGCGTCTGCATAGTTACGAGCTGGACCGAGGAGGTCGTACGGGTGATATTCGACTTGCCGGAACACATCAGGCCCGAAGTGATGGTCGCGGTCGGTATACCGGCGGCGAACCCCCCGAAGGCCGTCAAGCGTTTCCTCCCGGTCGTCCACCGCAACGGCTACGGCCGGCCCTGGAAGGACTCCGCTTGACCGACGCCAAGCCCGGCGACCGTCTCTTCGAGATCGCCCTCTATCTGGTCACGTGCGCCCCCCTCAGCGTCGAGGAACCGGTGATCTACGGCTCGTTTCGGCTGATCGAAGGCGCAAGCCGGCTGATCGATGCGATGGCGGAAATGCCGGGGATCGAGCGGGACGACTTCCTGGAAAGACAGCGGGAGGCAATCGATCGCAACAAGTCGAAGATGGTCGGGGATACGGAACGCTATCAGGCCTGGTTGACCGAGCTGGCGGTAGAGTTCGCTTCGGAGGCGGTGCGGCGGAATCGCGGCGGCGGCTGACGCGCTCCACCCGGCGGTTTCGGACACCTGATCCCGCCGGATCTGTAGGGCATCCTTCGATCACGAGCCTTCATATAGGCGAACAGGGTCAATCAGCTCCACGTCGGAGCGGCGGCGGGCGGCGCCGGACAGTTCGGAGGTGAAGCCCTCCAGCGAGAACAGCAGGCGTTTGATTCCGGGCGCAGGGGACAGCCCTTTCCGCCCGTCCAGCAGCTCGGCGATCCGGTCTAGCCGGGCTAGGTCGGAGGCGTTCAGTCGGCCGGCCTTGGCCTCGCCGACCGCCTGGATCACCGCCCTCCGCCGCCCTCCGCCGATTCTCGCCCCGGCGGTTTCCGGGGTCGGAGCGGCCACGTCCAGCTCGAAGGAGCGCCGGCGGTCCCGGTCGTTGATCTGCAGCCGCCCGGCCGGGCCGATCGGTCCGCCCAGGGTCTCGGGCGAGGCGCATCGGTTCACCCATCGGCGGCACACCGACTCGAAGTGGGGCCCGACCACCCCCGACCGGTAGGTGTCGACAGAGCGGGACCACACTTCGCGGGCTCGGCGTTCCTCGAGCAGCGCCTTGTGGCGGCGGGTGATCAGATGCTGGAACCGCACGATCGGGTCCGCGATCCGATAGGCGGGACGGCGGGCGGTCAGAAGGTCGTCTTCCCGCACCACGAACCCGGCTTCGGTCATCACCCTGAGATGGTGGGCGATGTCGCCCGACGCCCGGCCCACGGCGGCCGCGATCCGGCCCTGTGAGGTGTTCCCCTCGGCGATGGCCTGCAGCAGGGAGTAGTAGCGGGCCTCGACGGTGATCCGGGGGTCCTCCCGAAGCAGGTATTCGTCCTCCCTGAACAGTGCGTGGGACGGATTCAGAACCGTGGCCGCCAGCCACCCGGCCAGGTCATCGGGGCGGGACGGAACCCCGGCCGCGGCGGTCAGGTCCTTGTATCCGGCCGCCCCGCCCACGATGGAATCCACGGCGAAGGCCGCCGCCGGGTCCTCGATGCCCCAGAACCTACGGGCCTGGCGGTAGTCGAACGAGGCCAAAGGCATGTCCAGCGCCGCCCGCCCCCGCATTGGCGAGGCGCCGCTGAGGAGGCCGGTCATCACCGACATGGCCGACCCGCACACGATGACGGACACGGTGGAATGCCACCCCGACGACAGATCCCCGATGGAAGCCTCGTCCATGAGGGCCTGCACGGCCGAGTCCAGTTCGGCGCCTGCCCGATGCAGATATGGATACTCGTCCAGCACCAGCACCTGCGGGCCGCCCCTGCGACTTCCCAGCATCGCCGCGGCGTATCCCAGAGCGGCGCTCCAGTCGTCGAATCGCAAGGGCGGCGAACCCTCCTGATGGCGGCTCAGGACGGCTGCGAACCGGTCGAGGGCCGAGCGGCGATCCTCCTGCAAGGCCAAGTGGTACACCCCGCCCGCGGACTCCACCAGTCGCCTCAGCAGGTGGCTCTTCCCGAAACGGCGGCGCCCGTACATGATTCCCAGCCGCAGTCGGGGGCCGGGGGCAGTAACGAAGCCGACCAGATCGGCCCACTCGATATCCCTGTCGTACAGGCTGGACGGTTTCTCCATAGCCTTGCACCCCTGTTCTCTGAAGGTCCCTCGCGTTCAGGATATTAGTATAACTCCATTTATGCGAAATAGATTTCAGTAAATTGTGCAGTGGGGATGCGGATTTGTGTCACAGGGGTGCGGTACGATCACGGCTGTGAACCGAACGATGGTGAAAACGACAGGTGGAATGACGGTGAGCCGATGAGCTACAAGAAGAAGCTGATCGAGGTGGCCCTGCCTTTGCAGGTGATCAGCGAGGCGGGGGCGCGGGAGAAGACGGGCGGTCGGTTGGGCCATCCGTGGGAGTTGCACCTGTGGTGGGCGCGCCGGCCGTTGACGGCGGCGCGGGCGGTGCTCTGGTCGTCGTTGGTGGACGATCCGTCGTCCCATCCTGATCGATTCCCTTCCGGTGAGGATCAGGCATTGGAGCGCAAGCGACTGTTCGGGATACTGGAGCGGCTGATGACCTGGAAGAACTCCAACGACCCAGAGGTACTGGCCGAGGCCCGGGCCGAGATTGAGGGATCCTGCCCGGATGGGTTGCCCAACGTGCTGGATCCGTTCTGCGGGGGCGGTGCGATCCCCTTGGAGGCGCAGAGGCTCGGGTTGCCCTCGTTCGGGGGTGACCTCAACCCGGTGGCGGTGTTGGTATCCAAGGCGATGGTAGAGATCCCGCCCCGCTTCGCCGGGTTGCCGCCGGTAAACCCCGACGCTCGTGCCGAATCGGGTCTGAAGCCGTGGCAAAGGGCGCAGGGGTTGGCCGAGGACGTCGGTTTCTATGGTCGATGGATGCGGGAGCGGGCCTTCGAGCGGATCGGCCATCTCTACCCAAAGGTCTCCCTGCCTTCCGAACAGGGCGGCGGCGAGACGACGGTGATCGCCTGGATTTGGGCCCGCACCGTCCGATCTCCGGATCCGTCCTGGGGTGAACATGTGCCGTTGGTCCATTCCTGGGTGCTCCGTAGAGCGAGAGGAAACAAACCGGTGGTGTGGGTGGAGCCGGTGGTGGACCGCTCCACCCGGACGGTGAGCTACCGGATACGGGAAGGCGGTGATCCTCCGAAGGGGACGGTGGAACGGCGAGGTGGAACCTGCCTGGCTACCGGAACCCCGATCAGGTTCGACTACATCCGAGAGCAAGGTTACCGCGGGTTGCTAGACAGACAACAGATCGCGGTGGTGGCCGAAGGGAACCGGGGCCGGAACTATTTGGCTTCCGTTCCGCAACCTCAGACACCCGATCCGCAAT
Source organism: uncultured Acidimicrobiia bacterium (assembly GCA_958295745.1). Taxonomy (GTDB): domain Bacteria; phylum Actinomycetota; class Acidimicrobiia; order Spongiisociales; family Spongiisociaceae; genus CATQHD01. The sequence continues at coordinate 2,803,133 of OY282370.1, forward strand.
GGTCGCCTCGAATACCACTCCCCGAGCGAACCTTGGGCTTCCGCGTCCAGCGCTATGGGATGGTCGAATGGGCAGACTTGTTCACCGACCGCCAGCTCGTAGCCCTGTCCACGTTCTCAGAACTGTTGGGGGAGGTGCGTCCGGTGGCGGAGGAACACGCCCGTCAGGCGGGGCTGGCCGATGACGGGATGCGCCTGCGAGACGGTGGTTCGGGGGCGGCGGCGTATACGGATGCGGTGCTCACCTACCTGGCGTTCGTGATTGATCGTTGCGCCGACAAGTGGGCCCGCTTGGTTCCTTGGCAACCAGGCGGCGAAAAGTTAGGGCAGGTGTTCAGCCGGCAGGCTATTCCGATGGTATGGGATTATGCCGAAGCCAACCCCTTCTCGTCTTCTACGGCAAATTGGGGGGGAATATTGAACCGGGTGTGTAAAGCAATAGCAGGGTTGCCTGTCACAAGAGACGGGATAGTGCTGCAACGAGATGCGAAGGCGCGGCTGGGTGAGATTTCAGCACCGGTGGTCTGTACCGATCCGCCCTACTACGACAACGTGCCCTATTCGGATATCTCCGATTTCTTCTACGTTTGGCTACGCCATAACCTGTCCGAGATATGGCCCGAAGAGACCGCTACACTTCTTTCTCCCAAGGCCGAAGAGCTGGTAGCAAATCCGCATCGGGCCGGGTCGAAACAGGCCGCCAAGCAGCATTTCGAGGAGGGGATGGCTACAGTTCTCGACCGGATAGCTGCCGTTCAGCATCCCGACTATCCGGCCACCATCTTCTACGCCTTCAAACAACAGAAAACCACACGAGGGGAAACGGTTTCCACCGGCTGGGAGACCTTCCTCCAAGGTTTGGTAGACGCCGGTCTGCAGGTAACAGCCACATGGCCAATCCGCACCGAGAAGAAGAGCAGGATACGTGCTATCCGTGCGTCTGCGTTGGCTTCTTCGGTGGTGATCGCCTGCCGCCCCCGCCCCCCGGACGCTCCTACTGCCACCCTTCAGGAGTTCCGCAACGCCCTTCATACCGAGCTTTCCAAGTCAGTACGCCTCTTGCAGGATCAGGCCATCGCTCCGGTGGACATGGCCCAGTCCGCCATCGGCCCGGGTATGGAGGTGTTCTCCCGTTACGCCAGGGTGCTGAGGGCCGACGGCACCGAGTTGAGGGTTCGCGACGCCCTAGTTCGCATCAACGAGACCCTGAGGGAGGTGCTGTCGGAGGAGGAGGCCGAGTTCGATGCCGACACCCGCTGGGCGCTCACCTGGTACGAGCAGTTCGGCCACGAACCGGGGCCCTTCGGGGATGCGGAGACCCTGTCGAAGGCCAAGAACACCTCGGTGGACGGAGCGGTGAAGGCCGGGATCGCCGTGTCGCAGGCGGGGAAGGTCTGGCTGCGGCATTGGGAGGTGTTCGACCTCGACTGGATACCCGCCCACGACGACCGGCTCACCGATTGGGAGGTGGCCCAGTACCTGATGGTGCGGCTCGAACATTCCGAGAGCACCGCAGCCGATCTGCTGCGGCAGGTGAGCGGTGACATGGCCGACCGGGCCCGTCGGCTGGTCTACCTGCTCTACCAGGCTGCCGACCGCCGCGGCCGCACCTCCGACGCGGTGGCATACAACGGGCTGGTCCGGGCCTGGTTCGACATCGCCCGCCAAGCCGCCGCCGACCACCGCGGTACGGCTATGACCCTGGAAGGAACGTAGACGATGGCCATCACCAACCATGAAAGGGTAGGCAAGGCGTTGACGCTGGTGCGCGACGCCATCCGCCCCCCGGTGGAGCGGGCTTGGCGCACCCAATACGGGAACCGCTGGCTTCAGAGGGTGGAGCAGAGGATTCGCGGACGGGACGTTATTGCCAATCCCGACGACTTGTCCTTCCTGCTCAGGGGGATGGACGTCACCTGGGAACAGTTCTTCCGTGATACTCAATCCCGGTCGACCCGCAGCTATCTACACCTCCTGTGGGATGCCCGCAACAAGTGGGCCCACAACGAGCGGTTCAGCTCGGAGGAGACCTTCCGTATCCTCGATCACTGCGAGATGATGCTCCAAGCCTTTCGGGCTGCCGATGCGGCGGGGGAAGTGGGTGAGCTGAAGCGGAGCCTGCAGCGCCAGGTCTATACCGAGGAGCGCCGGACGGCCGAGCGCCGGGCGGCGGCCGGGGCCGCCAAGGGCGAGCCGCTGGCCGGTCTGAAACCGTGGCGGGAAGTGGTCGTCCCCCACGCCGACGTGCGGGAGGGCCGCTTCGCCCAAGCCGAGTTCGCCGCCGACCTCCGCCAAGTAGTAAGAGGTGAGGCGGCCGAAGAGTACGGGGACCCGAGGAGCTTCTTCGAGCGCACCTTCATCACCGACGGCCTGCGCGACCTGATTCGCACCGCCGCCATGCGCCTGTCCGGGGAGGGCGGCGATCCGGTGGTGGAGATGCAGACCGGGTTCGGGGGCGGCAAGACCCACGGCCTCATCGCCCTGTACCACCTCGCTTCGGGCGCGTCCGGGCTCCCGGGCGTGGACGAGGCCCTGGCCGAAGACGATCTGTCCGTACCCGAAGGGGTGCGGCGGGCGGTGTTCACCGGGCAATGGGCCCGCCCCGCCTCGCCCAGGCGTGTGAACGGCCTCGAGATCAACACCATATGGGGCGACATCGCCTACCAGCTGGGCGGGGTCGAGGGGTACCGGCTGGTGGAGGACGACGACCGCAGCGCCGCCAACCCGGGTGACAAGCTGGTGGAGCTGTTCCGGCGTTACGGCCCGGTGATGATCCTGATCGACGAGTGGGTCGCCTATGCCCGCGAGCTGCCGATGAGCAGCGAAGAGAAACGCCTCCCGGCCGGGGACTTCGACACCCAGTTCACCTTCGCCCAGGCACTGACCGAGGCGGCCGCCGCGGCCGGCAACGCCCTGCTGGTGGTTGCGGTCCCCGACTCCGGCGGCCCCGACGACGACAGCCTGGAAGTGGGGGGCGAGAAGGGCAGGACGGCGCTCGTCCGGCTCCGCAACGTGCTGGAGCGCTTGGCCGCGCAGTGGCGGCCCGCCTCGTCGGAGGAGTCATTCGAGATCGTCCGCCGCCGCCTGTTCGAGCCCGTTGATCAGAAGACGGCGCCTCACAGGGACGCGGTGGTGAAGGCCTACCACAAGCTCTACCGGGACAACGCCGGCGAGTTCCCGTCGGAGACCAGGGAGGGCGACTACCTGCGGCGCATGGAGGCCGCCTACCCGATCCATCCCGAGCTGTTCGACCGGCTCTACCAGGACTGGTCGACCCTGGAGCGGTTCCAGCGCACCCGCGGGGTGCTGCGTCTGATGGCGAAGGTCATCTCGGAGCTGTGGGATCGGGACGACTCCTCCCTGATGATCATGCCCGGGTTCGTTCCCATGGACTCGGCGCAGGTGGTGCCGGAGCTGACCAGATACCTGGCCGACCGGTGGAAGCCGATCATCGATGCCGACGTGGACGGCCCCGGGTCGCTTCCCCAACGCTCCGACCGGGAGCGGCCCAACCTGGGCAGGTACGGGGCCTGCCGAAGGGCGGCCCGCACCGTCTATCTGGGGTCGGCGCCCCTTCCCGCCGAGCGGCGCGGCATCGACCGGACCCGCATCGTGTTGGGCTGCGTCCAGCCGGGAGAGCAGCCGGGGGTGTTCCACGACGCCCTGCGGCCCTTGGCAGAGGAGGCCACCTACCTGTACAACCGCCAGGCCCGGTACTGGTACGACACCAAGCCGTCGCTGACGCGGATCGCGTCCGACCGTGCCGTCTCCCACTTCCACGACGCGGACGCCGACCTCGAGATACTCAGGCTCATCCAGAAACAGCGTTCCAGGGAGCCGCTGGGCGGCGTCCACGTGTTCCCAGACGGTCCCGGCGACATCCCCGACGAGGACGACTCCGTCCGGCTGGTGATCCTCTCCCCGAAGGACCGCCACGAGCGGGGGGAGGGTTCCCCGGCTTTCGAGATGGCCCGGCGCATCCTCGACCAGCGCCTTGGTGGGCCTCGGATCAACCGCAACATGCTGGTGTTCCTCGCCGCCGACGAGGGCCGGGTGTCCGATCTGCGCCAGGCGATGCGCACCCGTATGGCCTGGCAGTCCATCCTCGACGATCGGGGTGAGCACGACCTGAACCTGACCCCCGCCGACGTCAACCAGGCCCAGACCAGGTTGGACGAAGCCGCCCGGACCGTAGGATTGCGGATAGGGGAGACCTTCTGCCAGATTCTCTACCCGATCCAGCAGCCGGGCGAGTCGGACATCCATTGGACGGCGGTGCGGGTGACCGGCGAGGGCGGCCTGGCCGAGCGGGTGGTGCGGAAGCTGGAGTCGTCCGAGCATCTGATCCCCAGGTACTCGGGTATCCGGGTGAGGGGCGACCTCGATCGGGTGCCCCTGTGGGACGGGGACCGCATCGGCATCACCGACCTGTGGTCCTACTACTGCAAGTATCTGTACATGCCCCGCTTGGCCGGGTTCGGGGTGCTGAGCGCCGCGATATCCGACGGCGCGGCGAGCATGAACTGGCAGAACGACACCTTCGCCTACGCCGAGGGCTACAACGATGAGGAGGACCGTTACCTGGGCCTGAAGGCCAACGAGCAGGCGGTGGTGACCTTTAGCCGCGATGCGCTGCTGGTCCACCCGGAGCGGGCCGCCGTCCAGCTCCACACCGAGTCGCAAGCCGCTGCCGTGGAAAGGGATATCACAGGTGATGGAGAGGAGCGCCAGAAGGGAAGGGTGCCTAAGGGCGGACGGCCGTCTCCGAAGGTGCAGCTGCCCACCCGCTTCTACGGCCACAAGAACTTGGACCCCGTACGGGCCATCCGCGACCTAGGCCAGATCATGAGCGAGATCACCGGACACCTCGTGTCGGCGGAGGGCAAGGTCACCTTTACCCTGGATATACAAGCCGTATCCGAAGGCTTCGACGACCGCACCCACCGCGTCGTCAGCGAGAACGCCGCCCAACTCGGCTTCGAGGACTTCGGCTTCGAGACCGACGGCTGACCGGCTCCCCGCATAGGTGGACTCCATGACGGAATCCTGGTTGGAAGACATATCTGCGGACGGCAGATACGACTGGCGGCCGGCGGGCGCCAATGCATTGAAAGCCGATATAGACGGCCGCCTCCCCTGCACCGCTGTTGTAAGAGAAACACCCGACGGAATGGTGCTGTTCGCGGCCGTCGGACGCAACGGCACCGTCAACTACTGGCAGTGGGCTTCGATCGACAGGGAAACCTCCAAGCCGATACCGAAAAAAGAAACCCTGAACCAGTTTTGGCATTTGTTGGAACTAACTGCCCTCACATCCAAAAGCATCGCTGTTGCTAAGAATGGGCAACACAAGACGCAGCAGTATGGATAGATCAAGAACATCTGGTCTCTGCCTACAAGGGCGGCGCTACCATAGACGGAACGAGCATTCAGATCATATACCGACACACCGCCTAACAAACTATATCCGAGACGATGAACGGCGGTAATCCCACAAAAGGGCTAGGCCAGATTCCATTATCACACCCCCCGGCCGAGCATCTTCTGGACGACCGAGCCGTCGCAGCCTACTTCGGCAGGTCTTCCATGATTAGTCCCATCTCTTTGAGAAAACGGGATTCATGGCATAGGTACGAATTGCTATAACGTGTAATCCGCTTCCGAGGTCGAGTGAACAACAGAGCTCGAGCAGCGCGGCTGGCTGCTACATAGACCACTCGGCGCTCCTCTTCCAACTCGTCTTGGGTCGCGGCTCGATAGTGGGGGAAGTTCCCCTCCCTCATTCCTACTACGACCACTACCTTGAAACCAAGTCCGCGCGCCCTATGCGGTGTAAGCACCCGCACCCCCGGCTCGGATGAAGGGGTTTGTTCCAGATGTGAAAGCATCCTGAGAAACCCGGACAGCGACCGGCTCAATGCCGATGTCTTGAGTTCGTATTCTGACAAGAACCAATTGAAGAAATGCTGGTCTTGGTGCCATGCGATTCCTTCTTCCTCGCTATCGAACTCTAGATCAAGTCTGATCAGTTGCCGGACGGACTCCAGGCTGTTCGTCAGTGTAATATCCGAGGAGATAAAAGTATCGAAGAAATCTTTGGAAAGGTTGTTGCGGTTAGTACATTCCCTCAGGATCCTTCTAATCTTCGTTATATCATCCAGATGTTCTATTCCGATCGATCTGTTGTCCAACTCGTCAAGAAGACGACGTTTGGAGGGTAGATCTCTGGGATTATCGGTCAGCTTGAGGAAGCAGTAACCTAATCGACCCAAGCGGGACTCAAAGAGGTCTCCTTGATCGGTTTTAAGGACGACAGGTATTTCCCGGCTTTCCAGTTCTTCGATAACGGCATTGAACGTGTACCGGGTCCGTCCGAGCAGGCAGATATCCTCAGGGGTAACATCGGTCGTCTCTCCTTCGTATACCCAATCCTGGTCAAGGCCATCGTCTATGAGAGATATGATCCAACTACTGACGGCCTGTGCCTCGATTTTTTCGTCGTCATAGGAGCGCGCCCCTACCCATCCTTTGGCGAGAACCGCTTTGTCTTGTAGTGATATTCCTTCCTTCTTCCAATTGTCGTTTTGTATGTATCTTCGTAAAGACTGTAGGATATCTTCTATGGCTCTGGCACTACGGAAGTTAGTGGTCAATTCTAGTCTGTCGGCGGTAAAATCTTCAGCGAACTTCTGCAAGAACTTGGGCCCTCCCCCTGCAAAAGCATTGATGGACTGGTCAACATCGGCGACTATGAATACGTTTGGTTGGGTGTCGCCGCGCATCTCCTTCAACAATTCATACTGGCCTCGGGTGAGTTCCTGTCCCTCGTCCACGAGCGTGTGCCGATACTGCCGGCGGAGGTGGGAACCAACCCACGGATCAATCCTGAGTAGCCGTACAGCCTGATAGATCATCCCCTCGTAGTCGATGTATCCGGCGTTGGCTAAGGCAAGCTCATAAGCATCATACGCTTCGTGCAAGGAGATACGACCGCCGAGCATACGATCTCCATCGACTTGATTGGGTGGTTTGAGGTCGGTCTTTCTGAGAGCTATCTCGTCGAACAACGATTTCCATTGGTTATAGTCAATCAGGTCAATTCGCTTCATCCTATCCTCAAGTAGTGGGGTAACGAGGAGCTGTTTGTCTTTTACGTCGGAGATGACGGTGATCGGAGATTTCAGTCCTACGGGTTCCCCGTAGTTCTGGAGAAGTCCCATCGCAAAGGAATGGAAGGTGGTTGCGTTGACCCGCCATCGGTCTCGTTCCGGGACTATCTGCCGGACACGTTCGTTTAGCTCGCCGGCCGCCTTGACGGTATAGGTGAGGGCGAGAATACGAAACAGATCACCAGGAGATTTTTCCAAGAGATGTATGACCCTTTGAACCAGCACTTCGGTCTTGCCCGAGCCAGGGGGAGCAGTGATCAGATGAACGCCGTCTCCCAACTCCACAGCATTTCGCTGTTCTTTGGTGAGGGTAGCCAGGTTCATACTCTACTCCTTCCGAGGATACGGTCGGCTCGTCTCAACAACTCCAAAACCAAACCTGGTATAGTCGGCTTGCCTTGATCATTGGTGACAGAAACGATCGCCTCAGCGATGGCATCGCCGTAGGTACCTTTATTTTTATCAAGAAATTTTATTAGTAATTCATCTTTATCCAATACCGAATACTTGGGGATTTTGCTGAACCTTTTCAACGCATCTTTACCGAATAGTTCTGTGATACCTTTTTTGATAGAGTCCTGCAAACCTTCATTGATTAGATATTGTTCGAAATCTACACCCTCAGGAAGCATTACTACCTCCCTTGAATTCCGAGTTAGGGTTCGGCTGACTCGTTTACCGATCGCTCTGAGTGCATTACTACCTCCTAGATCAGCGTCAACGAAAATCAACCAAGGTATGCCAAGGTCATCAAGTATCTTGATGAATGGTCCTGCTTGTCCCAGAGAACCGGGGTCAACGAAGGTCACCCCTTCACTTTCGGGGTTGACATCCCAATAAGTCCGGGTGAAAACCGGCAAAGCCGCATATTCGGTTGTGCCATCACCGATGATGACTAGACGAGCAAAGAAAACCTGACTATAGCGCTCAATGAGACGCCTTGCCTTGATATTCTCCTCCTCCATTTCGAGGCCGACGGAACTCTTGACTCCGATACCGGAGTTAGTGTGTCGGAACAGACGAATATGACTAAAATCTGTCGAAGCTGTTATCTGCGGTGAGTGAGTGGTTATAATACATTGCACATCCAAATCTTTGATAATACGAATTACCGCAAGTTGTGCCTGCGGGTGTAAATGTGCCTCCGGTTCTTCAAAGCAAGTCAAAAGATGTGGAGAGTATGGTTCTTCCATTCCTGATAATTCAGCAGCGAAGGCCGTATAGACCATTATTTCGGCAATGCTTCGGCTTCCAAGGCCTTGCATCCGGAGCGGAAGTCTTGGACCGTCAGGTGTATTTATAAGGATGTCTGTTGCTCTGGTTAGAGCATCTATTCTGCTAGGAAGAGGTTCAAGTTCAACATGATTAACTGTCGGTAGAGCGTTCTGAACTTCATCAAGACGAGCACGTAAGCGGGTCAATAATTGACTCTCATTTAATACACGTTCTCCCAAATCCTTCAGCTGGTTTTCGATTTCGTCAACTGTTCCTGGTTCGAGGTCACGCTGGGCCAACAGACGACCCCATCTGCTCGATCGTTGGCGCATCTCATCTACCAGGTCTCGGTTAGCTTCGAGGAGCGTGAAAGAAATAGGTGATAGATGTCGTTCGGTTACCGGCTCTCCAGGTATTACTACCACTTCAGAGTTGTGCGATGTATCACACCCCGTCCACCCTTCGATAAAACAACGGCTACGATTGATAGTACTACGGTCTTCGCCGATCGAGCCGGTGGTGCGGATGGCAACATACTCCTGGTTGCCTTCTCTACGGATAACATTACCGAGAAGAGGAGTTAACTGGTCATCAAAGGAATTACCGTCTGACGGCATCAACAGCAAGTCTATACAGAACTCTTTGTGCTGATGACCTTGTGCATCGATGTACAGATCGTCTGGAACAGGTAGCCGCTTGCCCATAGCAGTGGCAATCGCTTCCAGAAAGGCGGACTTGCCTGTGTTGTTCTCTCCAACGACGACAGTTATCTCAGGATCAAGCGCTACACAAACGTCCCGCAAGGCACGGAAGCCGGTGACGCGCACCGCCTCTATACGCATCTTCACCCTGGGGCGGGCGCTATCTTGCATCGGATATTCCTGCCTGTCCTCGTTGGAGACCGATTTTGGTAAACACCAACCACAACCCCCTGGTATCCCGGGACATGCGGGCGGCTCCCCAAAGGCTATTCGATTCCCCAGACTACACCGGGCGATGCTTCTACGGGATCATTCGATGACTATGGCCTCGATCAGGTTCCTCTATATCGGTTCGGATATCCGCGCGGATGGTGGGCGTGGGCGCCGACGGCGAGGAGGAAGGTGTCGAGCGGCAGGGTTCCGATCCCGGACCGGTCGGGGTGGATGACCGCCGCTTGCGGGGCCACCAGGTAGCAGCCGCCGCTGAACCGTTTGTGACGCTCGATGAGAGCGCGGAGACCGGAGCGGCGATGGTTCGGTGAGGAGGCGATCTCGAAGGCGAGCGGCCGGGTCGGGTGATTGAGTATCAGGTCCACCTCGTGGTTGCCGTAGCGCCAGTGATGCAGTCGGACGCCGGATTGGATGGCCAGCGTCTGCAGCGCCGCCGCCGCCAGGTTTTCTAGGAGCAAGCCCATCTCGACGGGGTTGCCGAGCAGGGCGAGGCCCCGTTGTAGGGCGGCGTTTCGGACGGCCCCGTCTACGAAGTAGAGCTTGCGGCCCCGTTTCTGGACGGTGGTCTCCCGCCCGGAGTAGTTGGGGAGGGTGAAAATCAGGAAGGTACTCTCCAGGTAGGAGAGGTAGCGGTCGAAGGTGGGCTGGGACATACCCAGGTCACCGCAGATCTTGGTGGGTGAGAGGATTCCCGTGATCTGCCCGGCGAGCACGTACAGCAGTTGTTCCAGCAGGGCCGGGCTGTTGACCCCGAAGGACTGGGGGATGTCTTTGTAGACGGCCCGCTCGACCGCTTCGCGGTGCAGGGAATCCTGGGATTCGAGTATGTCGTAGTGTTCGATGTCCTCGCCGCTCAGATCGCCGTGTCGTACTAGTCGACGAGCTGGGTCGTGTATCTCGGGGAACCCGCCCACCAGCATGAATCGGCGGCGCTCGGCGCTCAGCTCGCGAGGGGCGTGTTGGCCCTGAGGGAGGGAGAGCAGGGTATCGGCGAGAGTTTCCTCGGCGGTGATCTCGTAGGAGTGGCCGATCAGGTCCAGATACTCTGTGAAGTGGTAGGGCATGAGGTGTTGCTCCGACCAGCGTCCGACCCCGCTTTCGATGCGGCGGTTCCGGAGAGCGGCGGTAGCGCTCGATGTAGCGGCCACCCGCACCGGCCACCGGTCGTCATAGAAGGTCTTGAGCCACAGGTCCCACTCGTCGGCGTACACCAGCTCGTCGAGCATCAGATATGCAGGAAGTTCGGATGTGGTATCGAGCGCCGCCCGAACCCAATCGCCGAGAGAACGCTGGGTGAGCAGAGGATGATCCATACGCAACCACCAGATGCGCTCCGGGGCGACGCCTTGGTCGAGCAGATGGCGCACGGTCTGGTAGAGCACGGTGGTCTTGCCCACCCGGCGCGGGCCGAGGATCAGATGGAAGCGCCGCGGTGCGTCGTCCAGGAGCAACCGCCACAGTACCTTCGCCAGAGGCCGCTCGGTCCGAGGTGCGCACCACGACGGCACATGGCCGAGCAGTTTCCAGGGATTCTGCTCGATGAGAACCTGGCGGGTGTCCTCGGGTTGCGGTGTCCGGGTGACTATCTTCGACCTCCCTTGGCGATGGCCCCTGATGCAGGGAGCTTAGCATTCACTCAGCGAGTGTTAATCAGAGAATAGCATAAATGAGCCCGCCCGTGTGAGGGTTATCCGCGCCTGTCGTCCGAGGCGGGGCGGCTAGGTCAAGCCTCGCGGGGGAGGGGCGGGGCCATATTTCGGGGCTACAGTGGAGAGCCGACCGAACCGAGCGGGGGAGCGTCTGATGGGCAAGAAGATGAAGATCGTGCGGATCAACGGCTTCCGCATTCCGGGCCTCGAGTACCCGAGCAAGCCGCTGCCGGATCTGCTGGAGCTCAAGAACGACGACACTGAGCTGGTGGTGCGCGACGCCCCCGACGCCTTCGTGCATTTCGTGGAGCAGAACTACGAGAACGAGATGGTGGCGGTGCTGCACGCCCGTGAGGCCTGGAAGGTGGAACAGGAAGGCGGCGCCGATGCCGTCATCATCCGGTGCAACGGCGAGCCCGGCGTCAAGGCCGCCCGGGAGCTGTGCGAGAACACGCTGGTGATGGGGTCGGCCTGCGCCGTCCAGCATGTGGCCTCCATGCTCGGCCGCCGTTTCTCCTACGTGATCGCCGGGCGGGAGCAGGGCGACGACGGCATCGACATCGACCACACCAAAGACACCCTGATCTCCGCCGCCCAGCACTACGGCCTGGAGCACAAGCTGGCCTCGATCCGCAACGTCAACGTCCCGCCCACCGGCTTCAACGAGCAGATCGCCGCCGAAGAGGATCTGGCCCCGGTCTACGAAGAGGCCCTGGAAGAAGCGAAGAAAGCCGTCTTCGAGGACGGCGCCGAGGTGATCATCGGCTACGGAGGCCCCCGCCTGCACGACTATCTGGTCAAGCACCTCGCCCCGCTCGGCGTCCCCGTGTTGAGCACCGACCACACCCTGCTCAAGGTGGCCGAGATGCTGGTGCAGCTGGGCCTCACCCAGAGCAAGCGCACCTACCCCAAGCCCCGCCAGATCTACGACTTCACCGTGTCCGCCGCCGAGGTGGTCGGCCCCGGCCCGCTCCCTTCCAGTTAGGGCGGGCGGCGGTCAGCCCTCCAACACCGCGGTCATCAGGACGTGGATGACCATCCCGAAACCCAGATCGACCAGGTAGGTGTTGCGGGCCGGGCGGTCCCCGTCGCGGGGGAACATCTTCAGCCATTCCTCGTTCACGAGAGGCCGCAGCGAGTCGTCCTTTATGTTGAAGATCACCAAGGCGATGTCGTCGGTCGATCCGCCGGCGTTCTCCACGATGGTGCGCATGTGCCGGAACACCAGCTCCACCTGCCGCTTCGGGTCGTCCGGGATGGCGCCGGTGTCCGGGTCCATGGCGTGGATTCCGCTCGAATACACCATGTTGTCGATCTTCACGGCCATCGGGATCGGCATGTCGCCGTGGCGGACGCCCGGCACCTCGATGTTCACCCGCCTCGGCACGGCTCTCCTTCTCGACTCCGGCCCCGAACCCTCGGACCCTTCGGAAACCTCAGACCGACACCAGATCCCGGCTGTATTCGTTCAGGCATTCGGCCCCGCCGGGGCGGCACACGAACATGTCCTCCACCCGCACCCCCACATGACCGGGCCAGAAGATGGACGGTTCGATGGTGAAGGTCATCCCCTCTTCGAGGACGGTCATGTCCTCCTCGGAGATGAAAGGCCGCTCGTGGGTGTCGAGTCCGATGCAGTGGCCGGTGCGGTGCCGGAACCATTCCCCGTACCCGGCGTCGTCGATGACCGCCCGGGTGGCGGCGTTCACATCCGACGCGGCGGCCCCCGGAACAGCCGCCCGCCGCCCGGCCTCCTGGGCCTCCACCACCAAGGCGTAGGCCTCCCGGTAGCGGTCGTCCGGCTCGCCGATGTGGATGGTGCGCCCGAAGTCGGAGCAGTAGCCGTCCACCACGGTGCCGAAATCGAACGACACCCCCAGGCCCTCCACCAGGGGGGCGGCGGTGAGGCGGGTGGAGGCGTCTCGGTCCAGAGCGGGGCCCATGGCGAAGACGCCGGTGTCGAAGGAAGGATATTTCCCCCCGCGGCGCCGCATCAGGTAGTCGACCCGGCTGGAGATCTCGAACTCGGTGACCCCGGCGGCCACCGACGACGTGATCTCCTCCATGACCCGGTCGCATATCAGGGCCGACCGCCGCATGGCCTCCATCTCGTCCGGCGCCTTGACCCGCCGCAGGGCGTTGATCTCGTCGTCCAGATCGACCAGCTCGGCCCCGCCGGTCATCTCCACCATGCGCACCGCCGTCCTGGAGAAGGTGCGGGCCGACAGCCCGATCCGCCGGATGGGTCCGAACCGGGCCAGCACGGAGGAGAAAACCGCCGCGCCGTCGTCCAGGTTCCGCACCGTCACCACGTCGCCTTCCACCCCGTCCGGCAGGTTGAAAGCGGAATATCCCTGGGGAACGATGTAGACGGGCTCGCCTTCGGGGCGGAACAGCGCCCCGGTGACCCACTGGTGGGCGTACTCGATGTTGCCGAACGAAGGCGCCCGCCTGGGGAACCCGGTCAGGTACTCCAGATCGCCCGACGGCAGGCACATGGCCACATCGACGGACAGCTCCGCCATCCGCTCCTGTAACCGGGCCCGCCTGGCGGTGTGGTCGAACCCGCTCACGCTAGGCGCTCAATCAGACTCACCGGCGCCGCCGACCCCTTCCCAGCGGGTGAATATCTTCTCGGCGTTGCGGTAGAACACGGCCGCCTTCTGTTCCTCGGACAGGAAGTCGATGCTGTCGATGACCGGCCCCAGGTCGTCCATGTAACGGCCGGTCTTGCGGTCGATGCCCGATCCGATGCCGGGGGTCTCGGTTCCGAACATGCAGTGCTCGGGGCCGACGATCTTGAAGAGCAGCTCCAGGGACTCCTTGTTGTAGAGCACGGTGTCGAACCACAGCTTCCGCAGGCTGATCTCGAAGTCCTCCTTGCCCTTCTGGATGCGCTGGGCCTGCCAGCGTCCGTACTGGTAGGGGACCGAGCCGCCTCCGTGGGAGATGATCAGCTTGAGGTCAGGGAAGTCCTCGAACACCTTCGAGTCCATCAGCGACATCACCGCGATTCCCTCCTCGGTGATGAAGTGGTTCGAGTAGGACTCGCGCGGGTTGGAGCAGGAGGTGGCGTGGACCAGGCCGGGAACGTCCAGCTCCACCATCTTCTCCCACAGCGGGTACCACCATTCGTCCCCGAGTCCGGGGGATGCGTAGTCGCCCTCGCCCGGATCGGGGTTCACCACGCAGCCCACGAAGCCCAGCTCGGTGACGCAGCGTTCGAGTTCGGCTACCGAGTTGGCCGGGCTGACCCCGGCGCTCTGGGGGAGGCCGGCCACGCCCACGAAGGCGTCGGGGTATTCGGCCACCTGGGCGGCGATGATGTCGTTCACGGTCTCGATGAACCAGTGGACGATGATCTCCGGCTTGCGGGAATGCATCATCGAGTAGGGCCGGGGAGAGATGAACTGTCGGTCGATGCCGTGGCTGCGGAGCCGCTCGACATGGGGCAGCGCAGCCTGGAGCACCTCCTCTTCGGTAGCCCGTATCCTGCCCTTCCCGTGGAAGGCCCGGGCGGACATCAGGCCCGCCTGATAGGCATAGAGGGCGATAGGGGCGGTCACATGGCCGTGTACATCTATACGGGGTGCTTTTTGATCAGACATGGGCATGAAAGATACGCCGGATGCGGTGCGGTCGTCAAACGGAAGCCCCGCCGCGAGCCGGGGTTGACCTAGGTCGGTGGTCGGGGGCTTGACCGAGCGCACATCCGGCCAATCCCCCCTGAACCGGCCAATCCCCCTGAACCCGAGAACTGCGGCCCCCCGCCGAGAACGCGAAAATCGCCCGCCGCCTGGCCGCCCCCTCTGGGCCCAGCCCCCACCTCCGCCACTCAGATCGTTATCTCGGTGCCGGCGCGTGGGCCGGGCCTCGGTACAAGGGGTGAACCGAAGTGAGATCCCGATTATGATCACGGCGCTCTCTAGAAACCGGCAGTGATGTTTGTGCTTCGGTAACTATCATTATACAGCATGGCTGGGACAATTCAAGACCCTTGTTTCGGGTTTGCGGGATCGGAGCAGCGCGTCGAGGGGCAGTCGGCGGTAGGACGGCGGCGGGCCAGCGGCGGGCCGACCTGCATCACAGGTCCAACCGGCAGACCTGCGGACTCCGCGGTGCGAGGGGCTAAAGTACCCGAGCATCCGCCAAGAGGATGCCGGACAACGGCGATTGTTGCCGGCCGGTCGTCCGCCGAACAGGTTTTCGGCTATCGACCGACGGCCCGGGGGTTGTATCGCCCGGCGCCTCCGAGAGTAATAGGCTGCCGACCCCGGCCGTTCCCGATCAGGAGATCACTGAACCATGATCCGCACCGGAGACCAGTACATCGCAGGCCTCGAAGCCCCCAGGGAAGTCTACGTAGGGGGCGAAAGAGTCGAAGACGTCACCAAATACCCGGCCTTCCGTCGCCCTCTCGACTCCTACGCCCGGCTCTACGACCTGAAGCACACCGCCGAGTTCCAGGACGCCATGACCTACACCGAGAACGGTGATCGCTTCGACCTCAGCTACCTGGTTCCCACGACCCACGACCAGCTGCGCGCCAAGGGCCTCGCCTACAAGACCTTCTCGGAGGCCTCCTACGGCTGCCTGGGCAGGGGGCCGGAATCGATGGCCGCCCTGGTGGCGGGGCTTAGCGTCAGCGCCGACTGGTTCGACCAGTACGAGAAGGACGGCGGGCAGAAGGTCACCGACTACTACAACCATGTCAAGGACAACGACCTGTTCGTCACCCATGCCCTGGGCAACCCCCAGTCGGACCGTTCCAAGCCCTCCCACCAGCAGAAGAACCCCTACCTGCATCTGCGCATCAAGGAGAAGACCTCGAAGGGCCTGATCATTCGGGGCGCCAAACAGCTGGCCACCTCGGCGCCTTTCGCCGACGAGGTGCTCGTCTTCCCCAACGGGCGACAGTTCGTACCCGGCGACGAGGCCTACTGCCTGTGCTTCAGCATCCCCACCACCAGCCCCGGCCTCAAGCTGTTGTGCCGGGAGCCTTTCGTCAAGGAGGAC
This sequence comes from uncultured Acidimicrobiia bacterium, assembly GCA_958295745.1. Taxonomy (GTDB): domain Bacteria; phylum Actinomycetota; class Acidimicrobiia; order Spongiisociales; family Spongiisociaceae; genus CATQHD01. The sequence continues at coordinate 2,819,113 of OY282370.1, forward strand.
AACCTCAACGTCTACGACCAGCCCCTCAGCTCCCGCTACGAGGAGATCGACGCCCTGCTGGTATTCGACGACGTGCTGGTGCCCTGGGACCGGGTGTTCTTCCACAGCAGCAAGGAAGCCGCCAACAACATGCGCTTCATGACCGCGGTCGCCTCCTTCGCCGGGCATCTGTCCATCCAGAGAGCAGTCGTCCGGTCCGGGTTGACCGTGGCTACGGCCATGGCGCTGTGCGATTCGGTCAAGACCAACGTGTTCCCCAACGTGGGAGAGATGCTGGGGCGCATCGCCGCCATGCACAAGGCGGCCGAGGCCCTGCTGTACCGGGCGGAGGAAGACCCCCGGGTGGCCGAGGACGGTGTCTACTACCTGAACGCCGACGCCCTCACCGCCCACGGCCTGCTCTTCCCCGACTTCTACACCGCAATGCTGGAGACCATAAAGCGGACCGGGGCCGCCGGGCTGATGCTCACCCCTACGTCCGGCGAGTTCCGCGGAGAGGTGGCCGACTTCGCCAATACCTACTTCGCCGGGGCGGAGGGGATGCCCGGCGAGGAACGGGTGCAGGTCGCCAAGCTGGCCTGGGATCTGGCCGGCGGACCCATCGGGCAGCGCCTCGTCCATTACGAGAGGTTCTACATCGGCGAGCCGATGTTCGTGGCTTCGTTCTTCTCCAGATCCGTGGGTCTCGACGACGCCCGACAGCTGCTCGCCCGCCTGCTCGAAGAAGGCCGGAAGTACCTGGATGAAGGCTTCGTCAGCCTCTGAACAAGGTCGAGTCAGAGCATATGTTCCGAGGGAGTGGGACACCGTTCGGCGGACAGATGTGATATAGTTAGTCCAGCAATCCCTTCTTGGCATGAACAATCGGACTGATGTTATCACCGTGAAGGCGGGTATCTCCCGCTCCGGCCGTGCGGATCTCGCGGCTGTGACTTCACGCGGGCGGCGCTTCGTCACCGTCGATGAAGCCGCCGGGCGGTTGGCGCTGCCGCCGGTGGAGGCGGCGAGGAAGCTGGCCCGTTGGGCGGAGCAGGGATGGTTGCGCCGTGTCCGGCGGGGTCTCTACATCCCGGTTCCGGTCGATGTCGAAGATCCGGATCGTTGGTCCGAGGACCCGTTCGTTCTAGCGGAAGCGGTGTGGTCTCCCTCCTACTTCACCGGATGGACGGCGGCGAACCACTGGGGTCTGACCGACCAGATCTTCCGGACCATCGTGGTGAAAACATCGGGACGCGTCCGGAGAACCAGCCAAGAACTACTCGATCACAAGTACATGGTCGGCCACGTTCCGGAATCCATGATGGAATGGGGGCTGCGGGCATCCTGGCGGATTGGGCATCGCATCAGTTTTGCCGACGAGGCCCGCACCGTCATCGATGTTCTCAACGCTCCGGGCATCGGGGGAGGCATACGCCACGCCGCCGAGATACTCGATGCCTACATGTCCGAATTCGATCGGTGCCGCCTGGTGGAATACGGCGATCGACTGGGCAACCGCACCGTTTTCAAGCGGCTGGGTTACCTTTCCGAGCAGCTTCGGCTGGGCGACGAGCAGTTTCTCGCGGCGTGCCGGCGGCGGCTTTCGAGCGGTGTATCACTGCTTGATCCCAGCGCGCCGAACCGGGGTCCCCGAGTCATGCGTTGGGGCCTGAGAGTCAACGTGCTGATCGAAGAAAGTCTTACCGGTTCATGATTCCCTACGAAGAAATTCTCGCTCTCCGAGGAGAGTGGGGATTACGAGCAGATATCATCGAAAAGGACTACGTGCTTGGGTGGATGTTGGCTGCCATTGCGGCCATGCCGCAACTTCGCCATACATGGGTTTTCAAGGGAGGCACCTGTCTACGCAAATGTTTCTTCGAGACCTACCGATTCTCCGAGGATCTAGATTTCACCATCATCGACGGTGGACCTGAGGCACCCGAGGAGATGTTACCGATCTTCGAAGGAGTCCGTCAATGGCTTCTCGAGGAAAACGGTCTGGAAATAGTGGTAGATGAGAGATCTTTCATTCGGAGACAGAACCGCCGCGGCAACCCGACCACACAGGGTCGGATCGCTTACCGCGGTCCTGGCAACCCGCCCTCGTTGCCGAAGGTCAAGCTCGATCTCACCCAAGATGAGGTACTCGTCGATCCTGCTACTAGACGGCCGATACTGCACCCTTACAGTGATGCCGCCCACGTGAGCAGCAGAATCCTGTCCTACTCCATCGTCGAGCTCCTGGCCGAGAAAACGCGAGCCCTCGCAGAACGTTGCCGTCCTCGGGATCTCTACGATGTCGTCAATATCTACCGACACCCCGATTTGCTGGGGAATCCGGCGCCGGTGTTGGCGGCGCTTGAACGGAAGTGCGCCCATGCTGGCATTCCCGTGCCGGATGCGGAGACTCTCAAAAGATCACCGTTGCGGGCGGAGCTCGACCAAGAGTGGGGGAATATGCTGGGTCATCAGCTGCCCCATCTCCCGGATGTCTCGGGGTTCTGGAGAAAAATCGACGCGGTCTTCGATTGGCTGGCCGGGGCACCGGTAAGAGTACTCGATCGAACGCCGGTGAGCACCGAGATCGACTCGGCTTGGGCGCCTCCTCGCGCCATGACGGAGTGGCGCCATCGAGTGCCGCTCGAACCTATCCGGTTTGCGGGAGCCAACAGGCTGAAGGTCGAGATAGATTATCGAGCGGAGAAGGGTCGACGAGGTGCGAGGGTCGCGTCCCCCTACTCGCTCAGGAGGACCAAGGACGGCCATCTGCTGCTCTTCGTGGTGAACGATCGCGGACAGTTGCGCAGCTACCGGGTGGACCGGATCGCCGGGGTTCGCATTCTCGAGGAGCCGTTCGTCCCGATGTACCGGGTCGAGTTCTGATCGCTGCGGGAGAACGAGGGTTGCCGCCGGATCGCTCTCCCTGTGGAGGGGCCGCACGCTTCGGATAAGATAACCCGTCAGTCCACCGGACGGCGAGGGAGATCGAGATGGCGGAGTTGGTGCTCGGACTGGGTGTGTCGCACACCCCGCAGATGAGCATGTCCAGCGAGCATTGGGCCGAGTACGCGTCCCGGGACGCCACCGCCTTCCCCCTGATCTGGAAGCGCAGGCGGTGGGACTACGAGGATCTGGTGGCGGCTAGGGCGTCCGAAGGGGTGGCCGAGCAGGTGGACGACGAGGTGTGGGCCGGCAAGTACCGCCGGATCAACGCCGGGGTGGAGCGGCTCTACAACGCCTTGGCCGAGGCGGCGCCCGATGCGGTGGTGATCGTGGGGGACGACCACCACGAGCTGTTCTCGGAGAAGAGCATGCCGACCATGGCCGTCTACTGGGGGGAGACCATCGACGCCTTCCCGCCCGACTGGATATTCCCGGCGGTGGAGCCGGCCGCCTGGGCCTTGTTCGGTGAGAAACCGGAGACCTATCCGTGCGACGCCGAGATGGGGAGGTTCCTCATCACCGACCTCAACCGGCGGGGGTTCGACGTGGCGCAGGTGAACCAGGCGCCCGAAGGGCAGTCGGCCGGCCACCCCTTCATCGCCATCCGCAACCGGCTGATGGACCGGAGCAGCCCCCCGATCCCGATGGTGCCGGTGGTGTTGAACACCTACTTTCCGCCCAACACCCCCACCCCGGCCCGCTGCTGGGAGTTCGGCAAGGCCCTGGCGGATTCCATCACCGCCTATCCGAAGGAGATGCGGGTGGCGGTCGTCGCTTCGGGCGGCCTGAGCCATTTCGTCATCGACGAGTCCGTGGACCGGGCGATGCTCGAAGCGATGGCCTCCGGCGGCGACGAGGTGGGCGCCCTAGAAGCGGAGGATTTCGTATCGGGCACCTCGGAGGGGCTGTGCTGGATCGCGGTGGGGGGCGCCTGCCGCAGCCTCGAAATGGAGGTGGTCGAGTACGTGCCCGGATACCGCACCCCGGCCGGGACCGGCACCGCCATGTGCGCCGCCGTCTGGAGCTGATCCGGGTGGCCCGCTCGATGCTCGTCATCAGCGCCCACGCCGCCGACTTCGTGTGGCGGGCCTCGGGCGCGGTCGCCCTCCACACCGGTGTCGGGGGAGAGGCCGCCGTGGTCTCTCTTTCCTACGGGGAGCGCGGGGAGTCGGGTTCGCTCTGGCGGCGGCCCGGGCAGACCATCGAGGCGGTGCGCCGCATACGGCGGGAAGAGGCCGAGGCCGCGGCGTCGATCCTCGGCGCCGCCTTCATCCCCCTGGACCTGGGGGACTACCCGCTGGCGGTGGACGAAGAGGCCTCCGGGCGGCTGGTCGAGATCTTCATCGAGACGGCGCCCGACATCCTCCTGATCCACGCCCCCGAGGATCCGTTCAACCCGGACCATCCGGTGGCGTCGGAGGCTTCCCGGCGGGCCCGGCTGCTGGCCATGGGCGCCGGGGGGGCGCCGGCCGCCTTCCCGACCATCCCCCCTCCGATGATGTACGCCTTCGAACCCCACCAGCCCGACCTGTGCCGCTTCGAGCCCGACACCTTCCTGGACATAACCCCGGTATGGGCGGTGAAGGAAAAGGCCCTGCAGGCGATGGGCGCCCAAGCCTTCCTCCGGGAGCACTACACGGAACGGGCCCGCCAGCGGGCGTTTCAGTCCCGCTACGCAGGCGCCGGATCTGAGGTGGAGTATGTCGAGGCCTTCCAGAGGTTGACGCCGGAGATGAGGTCCGCTCTATGAGCCGGGACGAACGCCGGTCCGGAATCCGGGCGGCGGTCGATATAGGGGGCACGTTCACCGACGCCGTAGCCGCCCTGCCCGACGGGAGAACGGTGAGCGCCAAGACCCTGACCATCGCAGGCCGGCAGGACATCGGGGTGATGGAAACCGTCGGCCTGATGGGCGTCTCCCTCCCGGAGGTGGCCGACTTCATACACGGCACCACCACGGCCCTCAACGCCCTGCTGGAGCGGAGCGGCGCCTCCATGGCCCTGGTCGTGACCCGCGGGTTCCGAGACGTCTACGAGATCGGGCGGGCAAGCCGGCCCGAGATGTACAACATCCATTACCGCCGGCCGGCCCGTCTGCTGCGCCGCCGCGACATATTCGAGGTCGACGAGCGCACCATGGCCGACGGAACCGTCAGGACCCCGCTCGACGCCGGGGCGGTGGGGGGCCTGGCCGAGGCGCTGCGGGGGCGTTACGACGCGGTGGCGGTGTGCTTCCTCCACTCCTTCCGGTGGCCGGGGCACGAGCAGCAGGCGGCCGAGGCGCTGCGGGGCGCCCTGCCGGGCGTGAGCGTGGTCGCCTCCCACGAGGTCACAGCCGAGTGGCGGGAGTACGAGCGGTGGTCCACCACCCTGATATCCGCCTATGTAACCCCCAAGATCGAGAACTACCTGGGCGTGCTGGAGAGCCGGCTGCGGGAAGGGGGGCTGTCGTCCCCTCTCCACGTGATGCAGTCCAACGGGGGTGTCATGACCGCCCAGACCGGGCTGCGCCGGGCCGCCCAGACCCTCTTTTCGGGGCCGGTGGGCGGGGCGGTGGCCTGCGAGGCGATCGGGCGCCAGATCGAGGCCGGCCGGTTGATATGCATCGACATGGGCGGGACCTCCTTCGACGTCTCGCTGGTGATCGACGGGCAGGCCGACATCGACAGTGAGATCGAGATCGAGGGGCACCCCATCCTCACCCCCTCGGTAGCCATACATTCCCTCGGCGCCGGGGGCGGCTCGATCATATGGGTGGAGGCGGGAGGTCTGCGGGTAGGCCCCGAGTCGGCGGGCGCGGTGCCCGGCCCCGCCTGCTACGGACACGGAGCGGTGTCGGCCGCGATCACCGACGCCAACGCCCTCCTCGGACGGATTCCCAAGAGGGCCCGCTTCGCCGGCGCCCTGGAGCTGGACATCGAAGCCGCCGAAGCGGCCTTGGAGAAGGTGGGCGCCGACCTCGGCCTCGACGCCTATACGCTGGCGGACGGGGCCGTCGATGTGGTCAACGCCATGATGGCCGACGGCATCCGGGAGATCACCGTGGGGCGGGGCATCGACCCCCGAGGCTTCGATCTGCTGGCCTTCGGAGGGGCCGGCCCGCTTCACGCCGCCGCCCTGGCCGAGGAGCTCGGCATGTCCCGGGTGATCGTTCCCCATTCCCCCGGGGTGCTCTCGGCGTGGGGGATGCTCCAGGCCGACGTGCGCCACGACCTGGCGCGATCCGTGTACGGGCGCTTCGACGGCCTGGACCGCGTCGCGGTGAGGGCCGCCTTCGGCGACCTCCGGGCCGAGGGCCGGCGGCTCCTGTCGGACGACGGGGTGGCGGCCGCCGACATGGAGTTCCGCCCCTACCTGGACCTGCGCTACTTCGGACAGGAATACACACTCACCCTCCCGATCGACGGGTTCCTGGCCGCCGGGGAGGAGGACCGGGCCGCCGAGGCCTTCCACGCCGCCTACCGGACTCGTTACGGGCACTCCAACCCCGGCGAGGTCGTGGAGCTGGTGAGCGTGCGGATCGCCGCGGTCGGCCTGCGGAGGCCCGCCGAGCTCCCCGTCGTCGAGGAGGCCCCTGCGCCCGCCCCGGTGGAGACCGCCCCCGCCCGTTTCGGGAACCGTCCGGTTCCGACCGGCGTGTACGAACGGGGGGCGCTGGGCCGGGGGGCGGTGCTGGCCGGCCCGGCCGTGGTGCTGGAGGCGAGCTGCACCACCCTGATCCCTCCCGGCTGGCGCGCCGAGGTGTCGGCCCACGGCCACCTGATGATGGAGCGCACCGGATGACCGACCTCTTGGGCGGACCGCCCCTCCGGAGCGTGCCCCGGAACGCCGGGCAGGTGGATCCCGTGACGGTGGAGGTGATCCGCAACGCCTTCCTGTCCATCGCCCGCCAGATGAACAAGAACCTGTTCAGATCGGCCTACACACCCATCATCTACGAGATGAAGGACTGCTCGGTAGGCATATTCGACCGGGAGGGCCGGCTGCTGGGGCAGTCACCCGGTCTGCCGATGTTCCTCGGCAACCTCGAGCTGGGCATCGCCGTGACCACCGAGGCCATCGGAGGACCCGATGCCTACCGGCCCGGCGACGTCTACATGGTCAACGACCCGTACCTGGTGGGCAGCCACACCTACGACGTGAACGTCTTCTCTCCGATCTTCCTGGACGGCCGGCTGATCGGCTTCGGCGCCACCAAGGCGCACTGGCTCGACATCGGCGCCAAGGAGGCCGGGCGCCCCGTGGACACCACCGAGATCTACCAGGAGGGATACCGGTTCGGCCCCACGGCGGTCTACCGGGCGGGCGAGCCGGTCCGCGAGGTGATCGACTACATAACCCGCAACAGCCGCCTGCCCCGCTCGGTCTGGGGCGACCTCCACGCCCAGATCGCCGCCTGCCGAACCGGCGAGCACCAGCTGGCGGCCCTCCACGAGCGCTTCGGCGCCGACGACGTGGAGCGGGCCGCCGAGCAGATCTTCGCCCAGTGCGAGCATCTGGACCGCGAGGCGGTGCGGGCCGTCCCCGACGGGGTCTACCGGGCCGCCGCCCACATGGACTCGGGCGGTCCGGGCCTGCCGCCGGTCGAGGTGTGCACGGCGGTGAGCATCGAAGGCGACCGCATGACCATCGACCTGACCGGGTCGAGCGGCCCCACCCGCGGCCCGGTGAACTCTCCGATGCCGGGCACCCTGGCCGGGGCGCGGCTGGCCTTCAAGTGCCTGATCAACCCGAACGTTCCCGTGACCGGAGGCACCTTCCGCAACCTGGAGGTGACCGCTCCGGAGAACACCGTGTTCAACGTGTCGGAGCCCCACGGCACGATCTACTACTACCCGCCCCTCGGATTGATGATCGACCTGGTGATCCGGGCGCTGGCCGATGTGCTGCCCGACGAGGTGGTGGCCGGCCAGACCGCCGACCCGATGAACGTGACCTTCGTGGGGCGGCGGGAGGACGGTTCGCAGTTCGTCACCGCCGACGCCACCGCGGTCGGATGGGGCGCCTCTTCGAGGGCCGACGGCGCCAACGGGATGATCAACTACGGCGCCGGCGACCTGAAGAACATCCCGGTGGAGGTGGTGGAGACCAAGTACCCCCTGATGGTGAGGCGCTACGGCCTCCGGGAGGGCTCGGGGGGCATGGGGAAGCACCGGGGCGGGCTGGGGATCGTCCGAGAGTACGAGACGCTGGCCGATGGCATGGACCTGACCCTGTGGCTGGAGCGGTCCCAGGTGCCGGCCTGGGGGCTCCACGGCGGCCGGCCCGGTGCCCCCACCTGCGGCGCCCTCACCGTCGACGGGGCGACCGAGGCCGTCCTCAAGACCCCGCCTCGGCGGCTGCCCGCCCACAGCGTGCTGGTGGTGGAGACAGGCGGGGGCGGAGGATACGGGGACCCGCGGGAACGGGATCCCGAGGAGGTGGCGGACGACCTGGCCGACGGGTACTACACCGCCTGGCAGGATGTGGAACAATAACGGCCCGGAAAGGAGCAGCGGGGCGGCGCTTCGCCCCGGAACCAACCAACCACGCAGACCCCGAACATCTATCGAAACCGAGGAGGGATCAATCATGAAAACAGGCATCCATCGATCGCGGCTGCTGAAAGGGCTGGCGGTATTGGCCGTTCTGGCGCTGGCGGCTTCGGCCTGCGGAGGGGATGACACCGCTCCGGTCGACACCGCTCCGGCCACGACCGCCGCCGCCCCCACGACCGCCGCCCCCATGGCCGACGAGCCCATGGCCGACGAGCCCATGGAAGAGGAAGCCATGGAGGACGAGCCGCCGGAAACGCTGGCCACGGAAGGCACCACCACCACGCTCCCGCCGGACACTTTCACCAGGCCTCAGGTTCTCGAAGACATACCGTTCGTGTTCTCGAACATCGCGCAGACCGCCAGCCTGGACCCGGCCGTCGCCTGGTCGTCCGACGGAATGCTCTTCGTCCGCAGCGCCTACGACACGCTGGTCGAGTACCCGCCCGGCGCCGAACCCGCCGTGGCCCAGCCGGCGCTGGCCAACGAATGGGAGCTGTCCGAGGACGGACTCACCTACACCTTCCAGCTCCGGGACGACGTGGTGTTCCACGACGGGAACGATCTGGACGCCATAGACGTGGTCAAAAGCTTGGAGCGCATCCAGGCCGTCGGTCAGGGGCCGTCCACCCCGCTGGCCAACGTGGAGAGCTACATCGCCAACGGGCCCTACGAGGTGAAGATCACCCTCGCGCAGCCCGACGTCTTCTTCACCGGTTTGCTGCCCAAGGTTCCGATCGTCTCCGCCGAGGCCATCGACGCCCACTCGACCCCCGACGACCCGTGGGCCACCGCCTGGTTCGCCGAGAACGAAGCCGGATCGGGCCCCTACGTGCTCGACGCGCTGGCCCCCGACATGATCACCCTCGACGGCTTCGCCGACTACTGGCGGGAGTTCCAGCCGGGCACCCCCACCAGGATCACCCTGCGGACCGACCCCGACGTGACCACGGCCGTGCAGCTGATGTGCCAGGGCGAGGTGGACTCCATCGGCGGCATCGCTCCGGACCACACCGATCAGGCGGTGGCCTGCAACGGGGTCAAGGGCCTCGTGCAGCAACGGTTCGGGGTGGGCACCGTGGTGTTCAACATGCTGTCGGACGGACCCATCTCGGATGTGAGAGTGCGCCAGGCCATCGCCAAGGCCGTGGACTACGGCGCCTGGCTCGACTACTTCAACGGGCGGGCGGAACCGACCACCGGCCCGTTGCCGCCCAACGCCGAGATCGGACCGGTGCCCCCGGTCATCACCCGGGACCTGGAAGGCGCCCGCGCCCTGATGGCCGAGGCCGGGTACCCGGACGGCGGGCCGGACAACATCCACTTCGACATCAGCTACGCCGGCCTGCAGTTCCTCGCCTACGAGGCCTTCTTCGGCACCCTGCTCACCGAGAGCCTGAAGGACATCGGCATCGGCGTGGAAGTCAACCTGGTCGGATGGCCCGAGCTCGTGGAGCTGACCAAGAGCCCGGACACGACCACGGATCTGGCGTACCTGATCCTCAACATGACGTCCACCGACCCTTCGACCATCCTGAAGTCGGCGTACGTCACATCGCGCTGGGCCGACCAGGGCGGTTACAACTGGGCCTACTACTCCAACCCCATGGTGGACGAGCTGACCGCCGGCGTGTCGAGCATCGCCGACCCGGAGGAGCGCGGCCAGGTCCTTCGCCAGCTGCAAGACCAGATCATCTCGGATCAGGTAGCCATCTGGCTGCCGCAGCCGGTCATCTACCAGCCGGTGCTGGAGAAATGGGACCTCAAATTCGAGCCCCTCGACTTCGTGGTCCAGACCAGGTTCTTCCACGCCCGTAACACCGAAATGGCCGGTTGACGCAGACGGACGGCCCGGAGCAGACCAGACCGGCGCCGGAGATCAGCTCCGGCGCCGGTCGGCCGATGCGGTCGGCCAAGCCGGCGCGGTTCTCGAAACTGGCGCGGTTCTCGAAGGGGGCCGCCTGGCTGGCGGTGGTGGTACTGGTGGCCGTCACCATCACCTTCGCCCTCAGCCGGATCGTCCCCGCCGACCCGGCCCGGCTGGCGGCGGGTCTCGAAGCCGGCCCCGAACAGGTGGAGCGGGTCAGGCAGGATCTCGGGCTGGACGACCCGATCCCGGTCCAGTACGTCCGTTACATCGGCGGCCTGCTGACGGGGGATTTCGGCGATTCCCTGCGTACAAGGGGGCCGATCCTCGACGATGTGGTCGAGTCCCTGCCCGCCTCGCTGGAGCTGATCGCGGTTTCTTTCTCCATCTTCGCCGTCCTCGGAATCGTGCTGGGGGTGGTGTGGGCTTATTGGCCCCGGGGGGTGCACGCCGTGCTGCTGCGGGTGGTGGCGGTGGCCGGCGCCGCCGTTCCGGTGTTCTGGGTGGGTCTGCTGTTACAGATACTGCTGGCCGGCCGGTTGGGGTGGTTCCCGGTGGCCGGCAACCTGAACCACGAAGCGGCCGGCATCGCCGAGGTGACCGGCGCCGGCCTGCTGGACGCCCTCATAGCCCGAAGCCCCTCCGCCATGTGGGAGGCGGCCCGGGTGCTGTTCCTGCCGGTGATGACCATCGTGATCCACAACATCGCCCTCACCATCGCCCTCATGCGGTCCTCCCTGGCCGATCAGCTCGACCAGGAGTACGTGCGGGCGGCGCGGGCCAGGGGGCTTTCCGAGTGGCGGGTGGTCATGGTGGACGCCTTGCGGAACGCCCTCAATCCGGTGGTGACCATGCTCGGTCTGCAGCTGGGGTGGCTGCTGGGCGGGGTGGTGATAGTCGAGGTGATCTTCTCGTGGCCGGGGATAGGCCTCTACGCCTTCAGTTCGTTCCAGGCCTTCGACTACAACGCCATCATGGCCATCACCGTGCTGTCCACGGCCGGATTCGTCCTGGTCAACGCCCTGGTGGGCCTGATATATCCGCGGCTCGACCCCCGAATCCAGGAGGGCGGATGAGCGCCGCCGACCTGCCCGCCGTCCCGGACGCCTTGGCCGCCGCCGGGTCGAGGAGGGCCGGCGGGGGAGGACGGGGCGTGCTCTGGTGGGCGGCGGCCACCGCCCTGGGTGTCCTGGCCCTGGTCGCCTTCCCGGGCCTGCTGGCGCCCGGCGATCCTTACAGCCTCGAGGTGTCGAACCGGTTCGCCTCTCCGGGATCGGCCAACCTGTTCGGCACCGACGACGCCGGCCGGGACATCCTGTCCCGGGTGATCCACGGCGCCCGGTATTCGCTCTGGTCCTCCATCCTGATAGTGACTTTCGCGGCGGTAGTGGGGACCGTCTACGGGGCGCTGGCCGCCTGGTACGGCGGGATATTGGATCGGCTGCTGATGAGGACTGTGGACGTCTTCCTGGCCTTTCCTTACCTGGTGTTCGCCATGGCGGTGGCCGCCTCTCTGGGCCGAGGGCTGACTTCCACCATGGTGGCGCTGTGCCTGCTCTGGTGGCCCAGCTACGCCCGGATGGTCCGGGGTCAGGTGAAGTCGATCCTGAACGACTACCACATCCGGGCCGCCGTCACCCTGGGGGCGAGCCGGGGCCAGATCCTGCGCTGGCACGTCATCCCCCACACCTACAACCAGCTCCTCGTGCGCTTCACCCTGGACATCGGGAACGCCCTGGTAGCCCTGACCGGCCTCGCCTTCCTGGGGCTGGGGGCGACCCCGCCCCTGCCGGAGTGGGGGCGCATGGTGGCCGACTCCAAACAGTTCGCCCTCACCGCCTGGTGGTATGGGGTGTTTCCGGGGGTGGTCATCTTCTTGACGGTGTTGAATTTCGTTCTCCTGGGGGAGGCTCTGCGGAAGCGGGTCGAGCTGTGAGGGCCGGGTTGTGAGCCTGTTGGTGGTGGACGGCCTCACGGTCGTCTATCCGGGTGTGGGGCGTCCGGCGGTGGCCGGGGTGTCCTTCGAGATAGAGGCGGGGCGCACCCTGGCGGTGGTTTGGGGTGTTTCCGGGGGTGGTCATCTTCTTGACGGTGTTGTGCTTTGTTCTTTTGGTGGGAGTTCTGCGGAAGCGGGTCGAGCTGTGAGGGCCGGGCTATGAGTTTGTTGGTGGTGGACGGCCTCACGGTCGTCTATCCGGGTGCGGGTCGTCCGGCGGTGGCCGGGGTGTCTTTCGAGATAGAGGCGGGGCGCACCCTGGCGGTGGTGGGGGAGTCGGGAAGCGGCAAGACCACCCTCGCCCTGGCGCTGGCCGGGCTGCTGGACCGCCGGGCGCGGCGGGGGGCGCGGCGCCTCGAGGTGAACGGGGAGGACCTGCTGTCCGCCGGACGGAAACGGTGGAGGCAGCTGAGGCGGACCGACATCTCCTTCGTCTTCCAGTCCCCGGTCAACTCCTGGAACCCCACCAGGACGATGAAAGCCCAGGTGAAGGACGGGATGGCCGCCTCCGGGCGCGCCGGGCGGATGCCGGAGCTGTACGACCTGCTGGGCCGGGTCGGGTTCGAGGACCCGGAACGGCGGCTGGAGGACCTGCCGCACCAGCTCAGCGGAGGGATGCTGCAGCGGGTGTCGATCGCGGTGGCGGTCATCCGCGAACCCGCCCTGCTCATCGCCGACGAACCCACCAGCGCCCTCGACAGCACCGTCCAGTCCGAGATACTGGCCATCCTCGGCGAGCTCCGCCGAGAGGTGAACCTGGCCATGCTGGTGATCAGCCACGACCTCAGCGTGGTGTCGCGGGTGGCCGACGATGTGATGGTCATGTACGGAGGGAAGGCGGTGGAGCTGGGATCGCGGCGCAATGCGCTCCACTCGGCGGTGCACCCCTACACCAAAGGGCTGTTGGACTCGGTGCCCAGCCTCGATGGCGAGCGCAAGACCCTGTTGCCGTCGATGGCCCCCGGCCCCCTGCCTGCGGCGGGGTGCCCGTTCGCTCCGAGGTGCGGGCTGGCGGTGGACGAATGCCGCCGCACCGAGCCGGACCTGGCGCCGGTCGGCGCCACCCTGGCGGCCTGCCCGCCCGCCGCGGCTGCTTCGACCTACACTTCTGGTTCACCTTCAGCTTCTACTAGAAGTTCGACGCCGGCGAGTTCAACGTCGGAGGGTTCTCCGGGGTGCTCGGATGCGGCGGGGGCCGAAGGGCCGCCGTGACCTGCCTGCTCGAGCTCCGCGGGGTGGACAAGACCTTCTTCACCGACCGGGGCCCCGTGCACGCCGTCCGGCAGATGTCGATGACCATCGAGGCGGGCGAGGTGGTGGGTCTGGTGGGGGAGTCGGGTTCCGGCAAGTCCACCGTGGCCAATCTGGTGCTCGGCCTCGAACAGCCCGACGCGGGCCGCATCCGTTTCCGGGGCCGGGACATAGGGGACTGGCTGGCCGCTGAATCGGGCGCCTACCGCCAAGCCGTGCAGGCGGTGTTCCAGCATCCCTTCCAGGCTCTCGACCGGCGAAAACGGGTGGGGTGGCTGGTGGCCGAGCCCCTGGTGATCCACCGGCGGGGGTCGTCCAGGCAGCGGGCCGAACGGGTGGAGGAGCTGATGGCCGACGTGAACCTGGACCCGTCGCTGGTCGACCGCTACCCCCACCAGCTGTCGGGGGGGCAGGCGCAGCGGGTCAACATCGCCCGCGCGTTGGCCCTGGAACCCTCCCTGTTGGTATGCGACGAGCCGGTGTCGGCGCTGGACGTGTCGGTGCAGGCGCAGATACTCAACCTGCTTCTGGAGATAGGGCGGAAGCGGGCGATGGCCATGTTGTTCATCAGCCATTCCCTGCCGGTGGTCCGCCACCTGTCCGACCGGACCGTGGTCATGTACGCGGGGATCGCGGTGGAACAGGGGCCGGGCGGGGAGGTGTCCGATCGGCCCGCCCACCCTTACACGCAGCTGTTGATCTCGGCGGCCTCGATGACCGGTGACGACCCAGGAACCGGGCGGCGGGCGATGCAGGAGGCCGTCCCCCCGCAGGGATGCCGCTTCGCCCCCCGATGCCCCATGGTGATCGACCGATGCGCCGCCGAGGAGCCGGGCTTGGAAGAGCTGTACGAGGGCCGCTCGTCGCGTTGCTGGCGGTCGCACGAGTTCCTGGACATCTGAGCGTGTATGGAAGAATGGCGAAGGCGGGCGGAGGACCGAGCGGCCTGATGCGTAGAGGAGCGGATCACATGAGAGGAGGCGGCATGTACGGACCGGCGGAGGATGGGGGATCGTTATGACCGATGTGATGCGCATCGCGCCCGAGGGGATCATCGACGCCCGCACCAGACCGCCGATAGCGGCGTTCGTCGATGACCGCACCTACACCAACCTGGCCCGCACGCTCCGCAACACGGCGGCCCGCGGTTGGACCATCACCCCGGCGATGCGCCGGGCCGATCTGGACGGTTACCTGGCCGAGTCGAGGCAGGCCGGAATCGTGCGGGCCGGAGTGCCCGCCCGGGCTCCCAACCGCTGGTGGGGCGGCAAGGGCAACGATCCGGTGTTCGCGGCCCGAGATGAGCACCCCGACCTGTTCTTCGTGTATGCGGCGGTCGATCCGTTCCGGGCCGGGGCCGCCGAATCTATCCGAGGGTTGGTGGACCGGGGCGCCAAGGGCATCGTGCTGGAGCCGGGCATTTCCGACGTACCCGCCTATGTGGACGACCGGGCCATCGATCCTGTCTACGAGGCGTGCGCGGCCGCCGGAGTGCCCGCCCTGGTCATGGGAGGCGGCGAGACCGGCCCCGACCTCTCCTTCTCCGACCCGGTGCGGATCGACCGGGTGGCGGTGCGTTTCCCGGAGCTCACGGTGGTGAACGTCCACGGTGGATGGCCCTACGCCCAGGCGGCGCTGGGGGTGGCCTTCCGCCGCTCCAACGTGTGGATGCTTCCCGACGTGTATTTTCCCGGCCTGCCGGGGGAGGCGGACTACGTGAAGGGGATCGCCACCTTCCTCCAGGACCGGTTCCTGTTCGCCACCGGTTACCCCTTCTGCCCGGTGCAGGAGACCATCGACCGCTATCTGGGGTTCGGGTTGTCGGATGAGGTGCTCCGCAAGGTGATGCGCGAGAACGCCGTGCGGCTGTTCGGGCTGGAGGAGTCACGATGAAGGCCGCGATGGATATCCCCGGCGGCGGGGCGGTGGTGGTAACCGGGGCGGCCAGCGGGATAGGGCGGGCCGCCGCGGCGGCGTTCCACGAGTTGGGAGCATCGGTGGTGGCGGTGGACGTAGACGCGGCGGGCTTGGACGATCTGCGTTCCCGGCTGGGGGGTCGGTCCCGGTGTGTGCCCGCGCCCGCCGATGTCTCCTCCGGCCCGCAGGTGGCCGAGGCGTTCGCCCGGGCCGCCGAGCTGGGCGGGTGCCGGGTGCTGGTCAACGCGGCGGGGATCGGCATCAACAAGCCCATGCTCGACCACGAGGAGAACGATTGGGATCGGGTCATCGGAATCAACCTGCGGGGCAGCTTCCTGTGCCTGCAGGAGGCGGCCCGCCAGATGACGCGGCAGGACATGGGGGAGGACGGCGGGAAAACATCCGGAAGGCCGGACCGGGGGAGGATCATAAACATCGCCTCGGTGGTCGGCTTCCGACCCGGGCCGATACCGGAGATCGCCTACGACACCAGCAAGGGGGCGGTGGTGCAGATGACGAGGTCGGCGGCCCTGGAGATGGCGCCGCACGGGGTCCGGGTCAACGCAGTGGCGCCCGGGCCGGTGCCCACCAACCTCTTCGGAACCCCGCCCGTCCAACCGGAAGGACCCATGCCGCTCGGTTACGGCCGGGTGGACGACATCGTCGATGCGGTCCTGTTCCTGGCTTCGGAGCGGGCCCGGTGGATCACCGGCCAGATCCTGACAGTGGACGGCGGATGGTCCATCAGGTCCGGGTGAGATGAGCAGGGCGGCGTCCGGGTGCGGAGGGGGGGTTGCGATCGTCTCCGGCGGGGCGAGCGGGATCGGGGCGGCCATATGCAGGCGGCTCGGCGAGGCGGAGGCGTTTCGGGCGGTGGGGGTGATCGACCTGGATGAGAAGGGGGCCGGGCGGGCGGCGGCCGAACTGGAGCGGAAGGGGGTGGCCGCGCAGGTGGGAATCGTGGACGTAACCGATGTCGAAGCGGTGCAGGACACGGTGGATTCGATGGTGTCGGTGCTGGGCGGCCTGGATGCGGCGGTGGCGGCGGCCGGGAACCTGGCGGGGGCGCCGCTGGCGGACATGACGCCGGCCGTTTGGTCTTCGGTCATAGAGACCCACCTGACCGGATCGTTCGCGCTGGTCAAGGCCGCCCTCCCCGCCTTGCGGAGGTCTCCGGCCCCGAGTGTGGTGTTGATCTCGTCTGTGGCGGCCCGGGGGATCGCCGGAAATGCCAACTACGGCGCCGCCAAGGCGGGCGTCATGGGTCTGACCCGTTCCCTGGCGAAGGAACTCGGCCCCGAAGGCATTCGGGTGAATGCGGTGGCCCCCGGTTTCATCGACACCCCCCTGACCCGTCGCCACGCCGAACAGAACGGTCTCCGGTGGGAAGACTTCGCAGGGGCGGCGGCCGACGAGTCGGCGTTGGGCAGGATCGGCGCCCCGGAGGAGGTGGCCGAGGCGGTGAATTTCCTGGCCGGTCCGGCCGGCAGCTACGTCACCGGCCAGATCCTGTTCGTTACCGGCGGTCCCTGACCCGCTCTCCGAGGCCGGTCAGAACGAGCCGGGGGGTGCAGAAAACAGAAACAAGGGTCTTGGAAAGTCCTATATATGATGTATAATAGATGTTACCGTAACACAAATATCATCGCCGGGTTCTAGAGAGGGGCGGTGATCATATCGGGATCTCACTTTCGGTTTCATCCGTTGAGCCGAGGCCCGGCCCACGCGCCGGCCCTGAGGTTACGATCTGAGTGGCGGCGGTGGGGGTGGGTCCCAGAGGGCGGCGGACGCGGTGGATCGTTTTTCGCGATCTTCGGGTCAGGTTTCCGCGGAGAAGCAAGGGCCTCTTGTCGCATCGCTCACGGACGCCGAGTTCGTTGCCGGGCCGTCGTCATTCAGAGATCGGATTCGAAGAGGCGAGCTCGGGGGAAGCCACGGGCGTCGATGCGCCTTATACGAGACGGTGAACTGAACCCGGTACGGTTCAACACACACTGCTGGTCGAACACCATCCGCACCGCACGCTCACGCACCTCGGCGCATACTCCCTCCTAATTCCCGAAGAGCCGGTTAGGCTCGCGGTGAACCGATCCCGCCCTCGAAGGAGCGGCAGTGCCGGCCCGCATCCTCTTCATACATCCCATGCGCACGGATATGTACAACCGGCTAACGTTGGATCTGCTTGAACCCGTTGCCGCGCCGGACACCGAGATCGCGGTGCGCCACCTTCCCGGATCGGCCGAGACCCCTTTCGTGCCGCCGTCCCAGGAGTGGCGGGACGATTTCTTCGATGCGGTAACGGCCGCCGAGCGTGACGGGTTCGACGCAGTGGTCTCGGCCTGCACTTCGGATCCGCTGGTGCGGGAGGCCAAGCCGTTGGTGGGAATCCCGGTCATCGGACCTTTCGAGGCGTTGGCCCGCACCGCCCCCGCCTTGGGCGGCCTGACCATCATCGCCAGCGGCTACAAGATCGAAACCTGGGCGCCTCGCGCCGTCGAACACGGCCTCGGAGACATCCTCTTGAACGTCAGGATGGCGAACTTCTCGCACCCGGACTCCGATGTCGCCCACCGGCTGTTCGCTTCCGACGTCGAGGAGCTGTTAGCCCTGGTCATGGCCGAAATGGCCAGGTCCCTGCACGAAGACGGCGTCGAACAGGCCCGGCTGGCCCGGGACGAGGACGGTGCGGCCTGCGTGTTCTACGCATGTTCCCTCTGGTCGGGGATGCTGGGTGCGGTTTCCGACCAGGTTCCCGGTGTCGCGGTGTTGGATCCTTTGGTCATGCCGCTCAAATACGCGGAGTATCTGGCAGGCGTTCGGTATTCGGCGAAACGGGCTTCGGAAACAAGGGGTTGATCGTCCTATCTAACTCCGATGGTTCCCGGGGGTAAACTCAAATAATCTAGATCAAGGGGGTCGCTGTCTATGTAATACCGGGCCGTCAATTCATCTAAAGGGACCATCGCGCCTTGCGCCGACCTGATAACACCTTGTGCCTTGGCACGACCCAACCATTCACCGATGATCTTTTTCCATTCCTCATCGGACATCACATGGTTTGCTACCTCCCTGGTTGACGGAGAAAATGAAATGAATATGTCAATCTCCTGCGCATCCCAGGATGGTAATCCGGTAACTCGGATTTCTTCTAAAGCCCTCAGGGCGCGGCCTTCTGGTGAGTTCCGATCATGCTTGCTCTTGACACGATCCACCAATCCTCGAAGCACTATAGAGAGGTCATCAGGAAACGCGAATCTGCTAAAAACTCTTGCTACACCATCCCCAAATCGTCGTTGCCATTGTTCGTCGGGTAAGCCCCGCTTAGGTTCGAAGTTCAATAGCACAGATTTCTCGGCGGTAACTGTTCTGTCAAGATCTGCAACATAGTCATTCCCAAGTCTAGGGACAGGAATAAACCGCGGAATAGTGCCTCTTCTTGCTGCGCCTGCATGAGGTTCCTCTAGCCTGACAACCGGTGACAAAAGCAGGAAAGGCCGTTGTCTACAGTCCCTGACGATATCGCAGGTCTGCGACACTATCACCATCTGATCAATTTCTGCAACCACACTGCTCAACCCTTTATTATCTATCATGGCGCTCTGGCTTGTAAGGGCTAATTGTGGTTCTGCTAACCACACAAAGGCTCCTAACTCAACGATATCACCCTGACGCCATAGTTGGGTGTGAGCGTTTAGGCGCTCTACTAGAGCGTTGCTGGGCGAAAACTCCATACCTCATTCCAAGGAGGGTCGGATTGGAATTGAGGTTATCAGTCTGCCAACTCCAGAATGGCCAATATCATAGGGAGTCTCGGTATGTATAGCTATGAGTCGTTCCAAGGGCGGGATTCCTCGTCTACGGTTACGCTGTTCTTGAGAGAGTTGTGGCGGTCGAATAATATTTCTGCTTTCCTCTTTGTGTAGGCACCCATTTGTCGTGGCAAGTGTAGATAGTACAGTAATAGGTGAACCATCAAAAATGAACGCCTTCCGACTACTTGTACCGAACCAAGCCCAAATTGACAAAGGGTCAACCTGTGAATTTTCCCTTTCGATTAGTGATGTGCCGAAGCCGGTTCGTTCTGTCTGTGATAAATACATCATCCCCGGTATCATATTATCCCTCCATACCGACGAAGAAGATCCGGGAGTGTGGCCCAACGGAAGAACCGGTAGATACACTCGGCGAAGTGGTCAGAAGCTGATATAAGTAGATCAACATCGAACTCCATGTAGTCACTCGAGTACATATCGAGATCGAGAATCCAGGAAGGAGAATCGGTGGCCATCCCGTGTAAGGGGTCCATTTGCACGCCGGGGGGTACCATCCCCCATCGTCCATGGAGGGTAGCCCCTCCTACCCTGAACTCGGTGTCGGAGACACTGTATGACAAATTGGCCTCTCCGCCCGGATCAACGGTTGTCACACCGAGCACCTCTGGCCGCACCAGGTCGGCCAAATCGTTGTTGGACTCATCAAGCAGGACGCGGTCAACATAGCGGACACCGATACGGTCACACGTAGACGGCGCGATGGTGTTCCCCAGCGCGACGAGCAACGAGCGGAGCCTTTTGAGGAAATTGGCCCTGCTCTCGTACTTGGACGTGTCGAGTGCAATGAACGAAGGCGCTAAAGAAACCGTCCATTCAGGTTCGTGGGGGCGGTCGGAGAATCGCCAGACCGTGGTGGGCTCACCGGCGGGACCGACTCCGTCCGGAGACAACACGACACTTACCTCACGTTCCTTGCGTAAGACCGGGAAGTCCCTCCTGATCTGTTCCTGGAAGGAGCCGATGAACTTCTCATGGGTGATAGACGCGATCGGCGGAAACCTGATCTGGGAGACGACCGCGATCAGAGGCGCCGAAGAGAGGGGTATCTCCTCCACCTGATCACCGAAGGGAGTTGTGACATCGACTGCTGCCCTGCGCATTGCTTCACATTATAGGCCGTAATCCCGCCTACGGTCGCACATGACGGTAGAGATGGGCGGGTACCCTCCGTAAACAGCCGCTTCTCCGCCGCCGTCCGGCTCGGCGGGTTTCAGGACCCGGCCGCGAGGCGCTTGTTCCGGGAAATCCACAGCAACATGAGCACCACCGAAGCGACCATGGGCGCCATCAAGCTCATCATCGGCAGGTCGTAGCCGCCGGATGTGTCAACCCCCCATCCGAAGGCGATCGGTCCGATGGTCAGACCCAGGCCGAATCCCAGCATGACCGCGGCGGCGCTGCTCCCCGCCCGCTCACGTTTGACCAATGTCATCGCGGCGGCCATCCCCACGGCCGTCCATGAACCGACCCCTATCCCCATGAAGGCCGAACCGACCCAGACGAGCATCGTCGAAGCGGGTGAGGCCATCCATGTCATGAGCACCGCCGCAATGGAAAAGCACCCGATCCATATGAGCGGAACAGCCGGATGGCCGGCCCGCTCGGCTATCCGCCCCCATAGGACCCTTCCGAGGGCCCCGACGACGCCGTACACGACCATCACCAGTCCGGCCGCTTCCACGCTCATGCCGATCTTCTCTTGGACGTAGAGGGGCAGGAAGCTGACGTAGACGGCCACCACGATCCCCATGGCAACCCCGTAGACGGCCAACCACCACACGTCGGCAGGCAGCCGGGATACGGCCCTCGACCTGCTCACGGCAGGGGGGCGCGATCCGGCCGGAAGGACCAGCAGGGTGGCGGCGATAACCGCTACCGGCACCAGGGCCGACAGCGCGAGGGCCCCACGCCAGCCGAAGCTCACGGCGGCGGCGGGCACCGCCGCCCCGACGGCGAAAATCCCCCATTGGACCCCCGATTGCTTTATCCCGGTGATCCATCCTCGGGCGCCGGCAGGGACGTTCTCCACGATCAGGAGGTTGGTTGCGGGGTTGGCCCCGCCGGCGGGGATGCCTGCGATGCCCGCGAACAGCAGAAGCGGCCAGAGGCCCCAGGCGGCCGCCATACCAAGCAGACCGAGGGAAACGCAGGCGAGCAGCAACACCATCATTCGGCGTCCGCCTATCCGATCTGTCAGCCTCCCCAGGGGGAGGCTCGACGCCATCACCACCGAGGAGAAACCGGTGGACAGAGCCCCCATTTCGGTCCTGGTCAACCCCAGATCGTCGATGAGAAAGGTAGACAGAATCCCGATTATCGAGCTCGGGGACATCGACACCGCCATCCCTATGGCGAGGATGGCCGCGAGACCCGCGGATCCGGCGCGCACCGACCGGGAAGGTTCTATGGCAGGCTGATCGATGTCGGGCCTCCGCTATCTGGATGATGGACCGGCTGCGGGTAGATGGTTGTCCGAAGGGCTGCGCAACCCGCGCCGGGTTATGTCCGCCGAAAGGGTACAGCCTCGAATCGCCGCGTCAGCCGTGCAGGGAACACCGGAGAGGGTTCGCGAGGAGGCCGCAGTCCGCAGCGTCCGAGGCGGTCACAGGGAGGACAACCGGGCCAGGCGGCTCAAGAGGGGCGGGTACAGGTCGAAGGCGACCGTTGTTGCGATGAGCCCGCCCAGCACTCGGAAGACGGTCATCGCCGTCCGTCCTTCGAGTATGCGGCGCACCGGGGATACGCAGTCGGCGGCCGCGGCCGCCGCCCATGCCATCCACATGACCGCCAACAGGTAGAGCGCCAGCCCAACCAGCCCCGGGCCCGGATCGGTGAGCGCGGCGGTAAGCACCGCACCCAGCTCCGGGCCCACACAGGGAACCCAGGTGGCGCCGGCGAAGGCGCCCGCCATCGCTGCTCCGGTCAGGCTGCCCGCAGCCCACAGGCCGTGGGCGCTCCCTTTGCGGCCGATCAGCACCAAGCCGCCGATCAGGGCGGCGGTTCCCGCCCACCGGCCGTCCACGACAGGGTTCACATCGATGAAGGGGATCCAGGCGAAGACAACGGCGGCCGCGTAATAGATTCCCAAGGCGGGCAGGCGGGGACTTTTCCCCCGCAGACCCATCACCAGCAAGGCCAGGATGAGCAGCGAATAGGAACAGGGCTGGAAGCCGGCGCGGAACGCCTCGTACAGCAGGCTCACGCGCCTTCGGCCAACAGATGAACCACGGCCTGCTCCAGCTCCTCGTAGGCGCCCTCGCCGATGTGGTCGAACCGCACTCGTCCTTGCCGGTCCAGCACGTAGGTGCGCGGCCAGTAGGCGGGCCTCCCTTGCCAGGCTCGGAAGGTGCGCCGTTCCGTGTCCAGCACCACCGGCCAGGTCACGCCGAGTTCGATCATCGCCTCTTCGATGTTGCCCACCTCCTGCTCGTAGGCGAATTCGGGCGAGTGGATTCCGACGATCTCCAATCCCTGGTCCTGGTACTCGGCGTAGAGTTCCTGGGTGTGGGGGATGCGGTTCCGGCAGTTGTAACAGCCGAAGGTCCAGAACTCCACCACCACCACCTTCCCCCGCAGATCCTCCAACGACGACACCTCGGATCCCAGCCAGCCGTCCACCTCGACCAGCGGGGGAGTCTCCTCACGCAGGATCGGAGGCGCCGGGATGGGTGTAGGGGGCGGGGCGGTCGCGGCGGCGGTGGTGATGAGGGCGGTATTGGTGGTGAGGCTCGGACCGGCGCCGGCCATAGGAGCTGCGGTGGTGTCCGTGCGCTCGGCGGGGTCGGAGGCCGAACCCCTGCATCCGGCGGCGGCGAACGCCAGGACGAGGCACAGCAACACCGTCATCGGCGGTAAACGGCGGCAGGCGGTTCGGACAGCCCTCACGAGGCTCGTATTCTAGGAACGAACGGTTCCTTTTTGAATAGCGTTCCCGAAGGAGGTAACGATGCTCGACGATCTTACGCTGAGGCTGGCCCGCGGCCCCAACTTCGCCTCGCTGGCCACCCTGATGCCCGACGGATCACCCCAGGTGCACGTGATGTGGGTGGACGCCGACGACCGACACATCCTGATCAACACCGAGGTGCACAGGCGCAAGTTCAAGAACATGACGGCCAACCCCCTCGCCACGGTGCTGATCGTCGACCGGGGCGATCCTTGGACGTACTCCGAAGTCAGGGGAGTGGTGGTCGAGACCGTCACCGGCCCCGAGGCCCGCTCGCACATCGACGCCCTCACCCACAAATACCTGGGCCTGGACAACTACCCGCAACCGATCACGTCCGAGCGGGCGATCGTCAAGATCGCGCCCAAACGGGTATTCACATCTGCCGAAAGATGACCCCCCAAGACCAACCCGCTCCGGTTTTCGCGTTCTGACGGCGAAATCCGCCGGCTTCGCCGGGCCCAGCCCCCGCCGCCACCTCCACCGTCTTTCGGGCTGCCGGAGGGCGCGTTCGCCCCGGCCCGTGCCCGATACGTTTCAGCACAGCTACTCGACCGCCCCAGTCCCTTTGGAGGTCCGGTTTCCTGCCTGTCCCTCGGAGGTGTCTGGCAGGCCTAGGACTTCTAGGCGGGCCGGTCTTTCTGATCGCAGCATCCGGATTCGCTGACGATATCTGTTGTCAAACACTATACATCACTCCTGTGACAACACCAATACCCTTCTCGGTGAGATATTTTCGATCTCGTCGAGGCCGGGTTCGAGGTCAGAACTCGAAGGCGGTGTAGGCCCGGACGAAGAAGGAGGCCATCTGCGCCCTGGTCACCGGACGGTCGGGGCAGTATTTCAGAGGGGAGGCGGAGCAGCCCAGGGTCACGCCCGCCCGGTAGAGGCCCTCGACGGCGCCGACCGCCGCTGCGTCCAGTTCGGCCACGTCTGTGAAGAGTCCCGCCGGCTGCGCGACCGCGGTCAGGTGCGGGAAGGCCGCCACCAGCATCCTGGCCATGTCGGCCCTGGTTACCACCCCGTCCGGGTCGAACACGCCGTCCACCGCCGGCATCACTCCGTTGGACGCAGCCCATAACGCGTGGGTGCGGTACCAGGTATCGTCCGGGACGTCGGTCAGGGAGACCGGGTTGGCCGGGGCGGCGGGAGGAGCACCGCCCTGCCGGTAAGTAATTGCCCTGTACAGGAATGCGGCCATCTGCCGCCTCGCGATCGAATCGTCGGGGCAGAACTTGTCGGTTTCGCAGCCGATCGTGACTCCCCAGCCGGCGATCGTTTCGATGTTCGCCTCGTGTGTGTTGCCGTCTTCGTCGCAGAATCTGCCCTTGCATCCTTCCTGAACAGGCGGAACAGACGGCGGAGGGGCGGGCGCCGGTGAGGGTGGCGGCGCCGGTCCGCCGCCACCACCGCCTCCTCCGTTGCCGCCGCCGGTGGGGGGAGGCGGGGGTGGTGGAGGAGCAGGGGGCGGAGGCGGGGTGCGGTCGTTGTCGGTGATCGTCAGGGCGGCGGGGGAGACGGTCAACCCGGGGGCGCCGCCGGTGATGCTCAACGTCTCCGGACCCTCCACCCGGCTGTCGTCTATCGGCCGGAGCGTGAAGGAGGCCTGACCGCTGGCATTCTGCGCCTCGATCCTCACCTCGAAATCGTCCACCGCCCGGAAATCGTCCCCGACGCGGGCCGAACCGCCCGCCACCGACACCTTCACCACCTTGTCCACCCGGAACCTGCCGGACGGGAACGAAGCGGTGACCGTTATCCGTTGGTTGCCCGCCCCTTCCCCCGCACTGGTCCGGCTCAGGTCCAGATCGACCGAGGTCGGATACCGGAACAGCTGCGTCAGGTCGAGCGGGGTGACGCTGTTTTGGCCCAGCCTCACCTCGAACCGGTCTCCCCGCCGCCGGGTGACCGCCGCCGACACCCCGTCCAGGTCGAAGACCCTTCCCACCCCGTATACATGGTCGACGTTGGTTACGATAGATATCGAATCCGGGCGGGGGGTGGGGATGGTCCGCCGTTCAACGCTGAAGCACGATTCCAGCAGGGTATGCAGCGAGGTTTGTTGGCAGACCTGCTGGCGTTGATCGACCAGGTAGACCTCTACCCCTTCACGGATGATCCCGGTGTCCTGGTCCTTCTTGACCCGCACTCCCAGGGTGTAGAAGACGCCGTGGCCCTTGTCGGTAGGGACGACCAGCATCTGTGTGCCGTCGACTCCCAACGGGCTCAGCTCGTAGGTGGCGGCGGCGCCGGAATGTACGGCCACGTCCTCGGGGTCGATCCACCCCGAGGCGTACCGATTCACGGCAATCGTCCCCACGCTGAGACCGTATGGGATACGTCCGCTCATCAGATCCATCGGATGATCGTATTCCCATATACTCCGGCTTATTATTCTCACTAACCTCCCGCCGTAGGAATGGGGCCACTGCAGGGCGTGTCCGATCTCATGAGCAACGGTGCTCAGTCTGGGTACGAGGGCGCTGCCGGTTGCCGTAACCGTTCCTCCTTCTACAGCGATGTGCGTTCTAAGACCTATCTTGTTGGTATAGGTGTCCGATGGTATATCACGACGCCAGGAATTGATGTTCACCCCGCCGTTGGAAGGGCTGTTGGTCACGACGAGAAATCGGGTTCGGTTGGTGTTGGGCACTCGGTCTAGGCATTCGTCTAAATCTGCGGCCCGTACCGATCCTCCTGCAGAAAAGGTGGGAGTATATCTGTTCTGGGACATCCATCCGAAGAAGGGTGTAACTTCCCGGTTCAACAACCCGGCGACCGCGCCTTGGTCGACGGCCACACCGCCCCCCACGTCGCAACGCCAGATTTCCCACCTATGAGTGCCGGAGGAGGCTTGCCGGTTGAAGTCTCCCAAGGCGACGAGGCCCAGAGGATCGTCGTAGGCGAACAGGTCGATCCAGGGGATGCCTAGCAGGGAGGTTGGGATGGGACCCTCCAGGCCGGGATAGTTTATGTGGAGAACAGTCAACGAGCCGCTGGGCGGGGCCAGATCGCCCAGTCGGGCGGGCAGGGCGCCGGTGAACCGGTTGTCGTTCAGGTACAATCTCTGTAATCCCCTGAGGTTGCCCAGATCGGCCGGGATGCTGCCCGAAAGCTGGTTTTCCTGGAGATACAGGCCTCTGAGATTCGTAGATAACCGGCCGAGCTCGGCCGGGATGGCGCCGCTCAACCGGTTGCCGTTCAGATACAGATAGCGCAGGTTGATCAGGTTGCCGAGCTCGGCCGGAATCGGGCCGGTGAAGTCGTTGTTGCTGAGCAACAGACGGGACAGACCGGTCAGGCTCCCGAGCTGCGAGGGCAGGGCGCCGCCCAACCCCCAACCCGGCAGGTACTGGTCCCGGGAAATACCCCTCCGATATCCGGTCACCATCTCCAGTTTGACCACCCGATTGCTCAGCACCGTTACGCCCTCCCACTCGGTGATCCGCCGGGAGGTTCCCACTCCCCAGGTGAGCAGCGGATGATCATCGGAAAGGTCGGCGTTGGCGGGATGGGTGACCCAGTAGTTGCGGGCGGCGACCAGTGCTTGGCAGTCGGAGACCAGGCCCGTGTTGGTTTCGGGGCCGATCACATAGATTCCGTCCGAGCAGTCGATCGGGTCGAGCGTGCCCTCGTTGTCGGCGATGGTTATCTCCGCATCGGAGACGGTGAAACCGGTCGCTTCACCGGAAACGGTGATCTTCTCGGCGCCTTCGTCTTTGCTGTCATCGGTCACCGGCAGGGTGAAACTGTGGTTGCCGGTCCTCGCGCCTGCGTCGATCGTTACCTTGAAATCCGACACCGCGGTGTAGTCGGTCCCCGAGGCGGCAGAATCGCCGGTCTTTCCCACCGATACCGTTACTTCGGTGTCCGCGGCCAGGGTGGACTTGTCGCCCGGGAAGGCGGCCGTTACCTCGATCATCGGGCTGCCCGCGCCCTCGCTCACGCTTGTGGGGGAAACGCTGAGAGCGACGGTCGTAGGGGGATCGGTGTCGTTGTTGGTGATGGAGATGACGGCGCTGGACACATTGAATCCGGGGGAGGCGCCGGAGACGACGACGGTCTCCGTCGTTTCTATCTGGTCGTCGTCGCCGATCGGCAGGTTGAAGCGGGCGGTCCCGGTCCGAGCGTTGGCCGCGATGTTGAGATCGAAGCTGTCGACCGCGGTGAAGTCCTGCCCGGCCGCGGCGGTTCCTCCCGCCACCGAGATCTCCACCACGGTCTGGGATGCAGGCGGGGTGGTTCCTTGGGGGAAGGCTGCGGTGACGGTGATCTCCGGCGACCCGGCGCCCTCATCCACACTCGCCGGCGATACGCTCAGCTGGATGGGGGCCGCCCCGGTGTCGTTGTCGACGACGGTGAGATGAGCTGCTTTGACCGTGAATCCGTCCGCCGCGCCCGCCACCGTCAACCGCTCCGACCCCTCCGCGTCGCTGTCGTCTGTGACTGTCAGGTCGAAGCCGGCTTGGGCGCTGGTCTGACCGGCGGAAATGGTCATATCGAAGGGCTGCACCGCGGCGAAATCCTCCCCGGAAACGGCTATACTGCTCTTGACCGACACCTTCACCACAGTATCGGTCGCCAGGGCCGCCGCACCCGCCGGGAAGGTTGCGGAAACGGTGATCCTCGTCTGGCCGCTTCCCTCGTTCACACTGGAAGGATCGACGCTCAGATCGATGGAGGCGGGGGCCGAATCGTTCGTCTCGATGGTCACCGCGGTCGGGTTCATCCGTATCCAGGCGACGGATCCGGTGCCCGAGACGGTCACGGTTTCGGCTGTCTCGGCCTGCGCGTCGTCGGTAACCGCCAGCTCGAAGGTGTCCGCACCCCCGGATTGCGGTTGGCCTGCCGGAATGGTCACGTTGAAGGAACCCACCGCGGTGAAATCGGATCCGGCCGCGGCGGTGCCGTCGGCCACGGATACCGCCACCGTCAGATCTTCGTGCCAGGTGGAGCCGCCTTCTAATTCGGCGATGACCGCGATATCGGTTCGTCCGCTGTCCTCGGCAACGCTGGCCGGGTTTACCAACAGATTGATGGAACGCCTGCAATCCTCGATGCTGTCCAAGTCTCCTTTGAAATCGAGTATTACTCTGGCGGAGCGGAGGGAACTCGGCAACGCCCCGGAGAGGTTGTTCCCGCAAAAGGAAAAAAGCAATGTCCTGTTCAGGGGAGGGCTCAGGTTGCCCAGCTGGGTAGGAATGGAATCGGTCAACTGATTTCCGTTGATATACAGTACGATCAAGTTCGACAGGTTGCCGAGTTCGGTGGGAATGGAACCGGTCAACCAGTTGTTGTCCAGGTACAAACCCTTGAGATCGGACAATCCGCCGATCTGGGTAGGTATGGCACCCGAGATACGGTTGTCGGTGATCGACAAGTATTCGAGGCTGGTTAGGCCGGATATCTGGGTGGGTATGGCACCGGTAAGCGCGTTGTCGTCGAGAAATAGCCACTTCAGTTTGGTCAAGTTGCCGAGCTCGGGCGGTATGGAACCGGAGAGATCGTTGTCATGCAACAACAGCCTTTCGAGGTTGGTCAGGCTGCCGAGTTCACCGGGTATGGCGCCGGTGAGGCTGTTCCCGTTCAGGTATAGATTCTTCAACTCGGAAAGGTCCCCGATCTGGCCGGGTATGGCGCCTTCCAGCCTGTCCTGTGATACGGGGAAAAGCGGGATGAGGACCAACGAGGTGATGCTCTGGCCGGTAATCTCTACCCCCGGCCAGCCGGTGATGCCGCCGCTCCATGTGCGGAGACTATGGCCCGGATGTAGGTCGGCGTTGTCGGCGTGGTTGGTCCAGTGATTCCTGATCGCTGCGAGGGTTTGGCATTCGGATACCAGGCCCGCGTTGAGGGTGGGCGAGGGCACGAAGGTTCCGTCCGAGCAATGGGCCGGATCGAGCGGGGCTATCCCCGAGTCGGTGATGGTGATGGCGGTGCTGTTGACCGAGGTGACCCCGGCAAGGGTCGCGGCGCCGGATATGGTGATGCTCTCGGCGCCTTCATCTACGCCGTCGTCGTTGACGGTCAGGTTGAAGGTATTCGAGCCGCTGGCGTCGTCGGCGGCGATCGTCACCGTGAATCGGTTGTCGATCTTGTCGGTCGAGTAGTCCTGTCCGCTGCCGCCGGCGGAGGCGGCCGTGTCCCCGGCCTGTCCTACGGTGATCGTCACATCGGTGGCCGTCGATTGCAGCGTCGAACCGGCCGGGAAGGCGGCGGTGACGGTTATCTCGACGGCGGCGCCGGTCTCTCCCACACCGGACGGGCTGACGCTCAGATCGATGGCGGCGGGCGCCGAGTCGTTGGCCAGGATGGTTATCTCCGTCCCGTTGACGGGGTATCCGGCGGCGTCTACGCCGGAAACGGTCAGGGTTTCGTCCCCTTCTTGGACGCTGTCATCGATTACGGTCAGGTCGAACTTCTTGGAAAGGGCCGCCCGCCCCTTCGGGATGGTGAACGTCAGGTCGGGGACGGCCGTGAAGTCGGTTCCGGCGGCGGCGGTGCCCCCCTCCACCGATACGGTCACCACCATGCTGTCCCGCTGCTTGTCTTGGTCGTCGAAGTCGTCGTACCCGTAGAGATCGACGGTGACGGTCATCGCGGCGGTGCCGCTGTCTTCGCTCACGCCGGCCGGGCGGACGCTCAGATCGATGGAACGGCGGCAGTCTTCGACCCGGTCCTGGTTGGTTATGTCCAGGGTCGTTACCGAACGGAGCGGGGTTGACAGGGCGCCCGAAAGATTGTTCTTGCAGACCCTGAAGGCGGTCAACGCCCCTTGGCCTTGAGCAGGCGGCGCCAGGCGATCCAACTCGGCGGGGATGGTTCCGGTGAGGCGGTTGTAGGACAGATCCAGCTCGGTGAGTGCGGTGAGGTTGCCTAGTTGGGCGGGGATGGTTCCGGTGAGGCGGTTTTGGGAGAGGTCGAGTTGGGTGAGTGCGGTGAGGCTGGCTAGGTGGGCGGGTAAGGCGCCGGCGATCCTACCGGTCGCGCCGCCGGCCAGCGCAACTCCTGTAACCCGCTGGGCGCCGACCGTGACACCGCTCCAAGTGGTGATGACGCCGCTCCAGGTACGGAGGTGCAGGGTCGAGGGCAGGCCGGCGTTGTCGGCGTCGTTGGTCCAGTGGTTCCTGATCGCCACTAGGGCCTGGCAGTCGGAGACGAGGCCGGTGTTGGTCGCAGGGTCGGCTACGTAGGTTCCGTTCGAGCAGAGAGTGTCGTCGAGGGGGGCGATCCCGGAGTCGGTGATGGTGATGGAGGCGCCGTTGACCTGGGTTATCCCGGCGGCGGTCGTAGCGCCGGATACGGTGATGGTGTCCGGTTCTTCGTCCGCGCCGTCGGCGGCGACGGTCAGGTCGAAGGTGGCCGTGCCGAAGGTCTGGCCGTTGCTGATAGTTATGGTGAAGTCGGAAACGGGGGTGAAGTCGGCCGCCTCCGCGGTGCCGGCCGCCACCGACACCGTCACCGCCGCATCCGATGCCAGGGTGTCCGCGCCGGCCGGGAAGGAAGCGGTGACGGTTATCCGGACGGGGGCGCCGGACTCGCCTACGACGGAGGGGGAGACGCTCAGGTCTATCGAGGTGGGCGGGTCCATCTCGGTGGCCGACCTCTCGTCGGTGATCGTTATCACCGCGGCGGCGACGGTGAACCCCTCCGCATCGCCGGATACGGTGAGCGTTTCCGGTTTTTCCTCGTCGAGGTCCTCGACAAGGACAAGGGTGAAGGTACCTTCGCCGGTTCGCTCGCCGGCGGTGATGGTGATGTCGAAGTCGTCTGCGGCGGTGTAGTCGTCGGTGGATGCGGGGTTGTCGCCGCCGCCCGCCACCGAGATTTCGACCACCGTATCCGACGGCAACACTGCCGAGTCCTCCGGGAAGGCGGCGGTGACTGTTATTTCTGTGGGTTTGTCACCCTCTCCTGCGGTGTTCGGGGAGGCGGTCAGGGTGATTTCGGACGGGGCGGCGTCGTTGTCGGTGATCGTTACCGCGGCGCTGTCCACGCCGGTGAAATCGGGTGCTTCGGTGGTGCCGGAGACCAGCAGGGTCTCGTTGCCTTCGGCAGTGTTGTCGTCGGTTGCGGTGAGGGTGAAGAATGCTTCACCGCTGGTTTCTCCGGCGGTGATGGTGATGTCGAAGTCGTCGACTGCGGTGTAGTCGTCCGCTTCTGCGGGGTTTTCGCCGCCGCCCGCCACCGAAACGCTCACCGTCGCGTCTTCGGTGAGCACCGCCGCGCCCGCCGGAAGGGAAGCGGTTACCTTCATCTCCGTTCCGGCGGCGCCCTCCGCGACGGCGGACGGGGAAACGGTCAGGATGAGACGGTCGTCATCGTCGGTGATGGTCACGGCGGCGCTGTTTATGGTGTCGATGCCGGTGGTTTCGGTGGTGCCGGAGAGGGTGAGGGTTTCGTCTTCTTCGGCGGTGTTGTCGTCGGTTGCGGTGAGGGTGAAGGTTGCGTTGCCGCTGGTTTCTCCGGCGGTGATGGTGATGTCGAAGTCGTCGACTGCGGTGTAGTCGTCCGCTTCTGCCGGGTTGTCGCCGCCGCCTGTTACGGATACCGTTATGGTCACGTCTTCGGTCAGCACCGCCGAGTCTTGGGGGAAGGCGGCGGCGACGGTTATCTCTGTGGATTCGTCATCCTCTCCTATGGTGTTCGGGGAGGCGGTCAGGGTGATTTCGGACGGGGCGGCGTCGTTGTCGGTGATGGTCACGGCGGCGCTGTTTATGGTGTCGATGCCGGTGGTTTCGGTGGTGCCGGAGAGGGTGAGGGTTTCGTCTTCTTCGGCGGTGTTGTCGTCGGTTGCGGTGAGGGTGAAGGTTGCGTTGCCGCTGGTTTCTCCGGCGGTGATGGTGATGTCGAAGTCGTCTACTGCTGTGTAGTCGACGGTGGATGCGGGGTTGTCGCCGCCGCCGGCCACCGAGATGCGGATTACCGTGTCGGACGGCAGCACTGCCGAGTCTTGGAGGAAGGAGGCGGTGACTGTTATTTCTGTGGGTTCTTCGCCTTCGGCTGCGGTGTCGGGGGAAGCGGTGAGGTCGATGGTGGTGGGGGCTGTGTCGTTGTCGGTGATGGTCACGGCGGCGCTGTTCACGGTGTCGATGCCGGTGGCTTCGGTGGTGCCGGAGAGGGTGAGGGTTTCGTTTTCTTCGGCGGTGTTGTCGTCGGTGACGTTCAGGTTGAAGGTTGTGTTGCCGCTGGTTTCTCCGGCGGTGATGGTGATGTCGAAGTCGTCTACTGCTGTGTAGTCGTCCGCTGCGGCGGGGTTGTCGCCTCCGCCTGTTACGGACACCGTTACGGTTATGTCTTCGGTCAGCACCGCCGAGTCTTGAGGGAAGGCGGCAGTGACAGTTATCACCGTTTCATCGTCACCCTCGCCCGCACTCCCCGGCGAGGCGCTCAGCTCGATCAGCGTGGGCGGGGCGGGATCGGGGGCCGGGTCGACAGGCGGCGGCGGGTCCACTACGGGCGGCGTTGCCGGGTCGGTCTGGCCGTATGAGGGTGAAGCCGGCGCCAGGCTCGAACCGACCGCCAGAACCACCAACACCACACCCGACCTCAAAAGAGTCGCCGGGCGGCTTACGCTGAGCATGATAGGCCGCATTGTAAAACCCGCCTATGACAACCTACCGCCGTCCGGTCGGCGTCGGTTCCTCTCGACCGGCGCCTGTCCAGTCCCGGCGGCCCACTCGATGTCAGGACGCCGCGGGCCGGGCTTTCCCCCTGATGTGAATGTATTTCATCCGAAGCATGAATGATTATCATTCATCGGTACTGATTAGACAGGCCGAGGTTGCTCGGCCAGCCCTGTTTACCCGTGATGTCAGGTGGTTTGGGCGGCGGCCCGGCGGGCGGCGATGTGAATCAGGTCCCACACGCCCGAGAAGGGCGGGGCGTAGGCGAGGTCCGCCCAAGCCAGGTCCTCGGCGGTCATCCGGTTCCAGATGGCGGTGGCGAACACGTCGATCCGTTTGCCGGCCCC
The DNA here is from genome assembly GCA_958295745.1 of uncultured Acidimicrobiia bacterium. GTDB lineage: Bacteria > Actinomycetota > Acidimicrobiia > Spongiisociales > Spongiisociaceae > CATQHD01. Next base: position 2,852,355 of record OY282370.1, read on the forward strand.
CGGTCCGCCCACCACCTGGGCGCCGAGGATGCGCCCGCCGGACCGTTCGGCCGTTACCCTGATGGTCATCGGCGCGGCGGTCGGCCAGTATCCGGCGGCGGTGGTCCCTTGAGCGTCTCCCACCGCGGCGTCGAATCCGGCGGCGGCGGCGTCTGTCGGCCTGAGTCCGGTGGAGGCTATCTCCAGGTCGCAGATCTTGGTGATGGCGGTTCCCAGCACACCGGGAAAATGGGCGTCACCGCCGCCTATGTTTATGCCGGCCACCCGGCCCGCCTTGTTGGCCACCGTCCCCAGATGGAAGTTGACCGGGCGCCCGGTCAGCAGATGGGCGGCCTCGGCGCAGTCACCGCCCGCCCATACCCCCTCGGCGTCGGTGCGCTGACGGTCGTCCACCGCGACCGCCCCGGTCGGTCCCAGGCCGATCCCGGCTTCCGCGGCCAGGCTCGACTCGGGGCGGAACCCGAGGCCGAGCACCACCACCTCGGCCGGATGGGTCTCGCCTTCGCATCCGACGCTCTCCACCCGGTCGGCCCCGTTGATGCATCGCACCCGGGTTTCCGTCACGACCCGGATACCCATCCGCTCCATCGCCTCCACCACCTGCGCTCCGAGATCGGGGTCGAGGGTGCGGTCGAGCACCGCTCTGCCCGAGGTGAGAACCGTCACCTTCCATCCCCGGCTGTGAAAAGCCTCGGCGGCCTCCAAACCGACGTACCCGCCGCCCACCACCACCGCGTTGCCCGGTCCGCGGTCGGCCGCCGTCCGGAGCGCGGCGGCGTCGTCCAGGGTGTGAAGTCCGTATACCCCGGACAGGTGGGCGCCGTCGATAGCCGGACGGATCGGCCTGGCGCCCGTCCCGATCATCAGCGTGTCGAAACCGAGCTCGGTGCGCCCGCCCGAAGCGAGGTCGGTCACGGCGACTAGGCGGCGGTCGAGGTCGACGGCGGCGGCCTCGCAGCGGGTTCTCACTTCTATGTCCATCCGGGCGAACTGTTCGGGGGTGCGGGCCACCAGCCGTTCCAACGGCTCAACGTAACCGGCTACGTAGTAGGGCTCTCCGCAGGCCGAATAGCTGACCCAGCCGGAGCGCTCCAAGGCGATTATCTCCAGGTCGTCTGCCGGTCTGCGGCGCCGGGCCTGGCTGGCCGCGGACATTCCGGCGGCGTCGCCTCCGATGACTACCAGCCTCTCGACCATTCTTCGTCCCCCGTCGTTCTACACCTGTATGCCATGGTACATGGAACCTGACCGGCCCCGGCCATGAACAGCCGTGGTCGAGCATCGCTGGAGAGGTCGAGGACTAGGCGTTCATCTCAACGATCTCGGCCACGAGGTTGCTGAAGGCGCGGACGGCCTCGTTGAAATCGGCGAGGGCGGCCCGGCGCGCCGACCCGTCCTCGGGGCGGGGGAGGCGGAGCCCCGCCAGCACCCCCTCTGCCGACCGAACCAGCCGGGCAGCCTGGCCGACCGGCCCTTCCCCGAGCCCTTGGATGGAGGAAGGAACGGGATGAGCCTGCACACGGGTATGGAAATCACGAACCTGACCGAGGACGGCCTCCAAGGCTGATTCGGTCGCCCTGTATTTCGCCCGGTAGGTGTCCCCGGCCACCTCCTTGTCTTCCCAGGCCTGGTTGACTGCGTTGATATCGACTGCCAGCAGGTTCAGCTCCTCCTCGAACCCGGCCAACCCTTCGATGTAGGCGGCGGTCTCGTCCGGCATCGGCATGTCCGCCGATTCGGTTTCACTGGTGGTCAACCCCAGCGCACCGGCGTTCTGCTCTATACGGTTTATGAGGTCGTTCACGCTGAGACGGAAGCCGTCCGCGGCGGCGCCAAAACCGGCGAGGGCGGCCCGGCGCGCCGACCCGTCCTCGGGGCGGGGGAGGCGGAGCCCCGCCAGCACCCCCTCTGCCGACCGAACCAGCCGGGCGGCCCGTTCGACGTGGTCTTCCCCCAGATCCACTACCTGGGCGGGGGCGGGGTGGTCACGCACCTCGACATGGAAGGCCCGCACCCGCTCGACCAGATCTTCCAGGGCTGATTCGGTCGCCCTGTATTTCGCCCGGTAGGTGTCCCCGGCCACCTCCTTGTTTTCCCAGGCCCGGTTGACCTCATCGAGCTCCGTCGACAGGCCGTCCAGCGTTTCGAGGAATCCCAGCAGGCCGCCTATGTAGTTGGCCGCGGCCGGACTCAGTATCTGGGGTGTCTCGTCGGGGGCGGCGGCCGCCGTGGTGGTGGTCGCGGCGGCGGCCTCCGTGGTGGCCGTGGTTGATGTAGTAGCAGCAACCGCAGGAGGCAAAGTCGTCGTCGTGGTTGTGACCGGTGGGGCGGTAGAGCTGGTAGCGGAAGTGCCGGGGTCGGACGCGCTCGAGACGGCAGAGGTCGAGGAAGCAGCAACGGCCGGGGGTGATTCCGTCTCGATGGCCGGTTCGGTCCGGTTCGAGTCATCCCGGATGAAGACGAACACGAGCACCGCCCCCGCCGCCAGCACGAGGAAGACGTGGGCGACCTTGTTCTTCCATCTCCTCCGGACAAACCTCTTGTTGTGCGGCTCCATACCTGATCCTACGGTGCTTGACGGTGCGCTCACCGATTGTGTGGTTGTGCGCCGTCGGCGATGATATCCCCGAAGCAGCCCGGACCCGCGCCAATCCATTCCTGCCGCAAGGGTTCGGGGGTATTTCTTCGCGGTCTATTCGATATCCGGGAGGGGACAGGCCGCTCAGGCTCGGTACTCCTACACCCTGTAACCGGCGCCTACTGCCCGCCCAACCGAACTTCATGAACGATCAGGGTTTGTATCGACGATCTACACCCGGTCCGTCATCGGACGAGGGCAGCCGGCGGCGGCCCCCCGCCGTCACAATGGAAGGGTCCGGCCGGCCTCCTTGAGGAGGCGGCGGCGCTGCTGCACGTCCGGCAGCACCCTGCGCACCACATTCCAGAAGTCGGGCGAATGGTTCCTGACCTGTAGATGGGCCAGCTCATGAACCACCACGTAATCGATCAGGTCAGGAGGGAGCATCATCAACCGCCAGTTGAAGCGGATGGTTCCGTCACGGGCGCAGCTGCCCCAGCGGCTGCGCTGGTCGCGTATCAGGATCCGCGGCTTCGGTCCGTGGGCGAGCCGGGGCCACCAGCGTTCCACATCCTCCGGAAGCCGCCCCGCAGCCTGGTCGAAGAACCACACAGCGAGGGCTTGCCGTACAGCCTCGCAGCGGTCCTCCTCCGCCAGCCCCGGAGGTTCGATCACCCTGAACTTCCCGTCGGCGAAGTAGACCACCGGAGCCCCCAGATCGGCGGTCTCGAAGGTCATGGCGGCGCTGCGGCCCAGATAGGGGAGGGTCTCGCCGTCGACGAACCGGTTGCGAGCCCTTTCCTGCGCCTCGGCTCGGTGCCGGATGATCCAGGGCGCCCGCTTGCGTACGAAGGCCCGCACCTCGCTGTCAGGAACGTTCATGGGGGCCGCCACCCTGACACCCCGGCTGCCCACCGATATCTCTATGGTCTTGTGGCGGCGGGAGCTCCTGCGCACATCGAATTCGATGGTGGCGCCGCCGAACTCGATGGCATCCCGCCCGGTCACGATACGGGTCACGCCCCCACCTCCCCTCCGGCGGTCGGATCGATCCTGCGACTGGTCGGCGGAGCGCTCCCGAGGCCGATCGGCGCACCCTCGTGCCCGCAGGGCCGGTGGAGCGGCGCCCCCGGCGCGAGCGCTCCTAGAAATACAACTTGATTGAGTAGAGCTTCTTTCATCATATCCTTTATATATCGCAAAATATCGAGTTCGCCTAGATGCTTGTGCGGAATGACTCCACTTTTATTTCCCGTTCCCGTAATTCCCGTTCCCGGATGGACCGGCCCGGCTCGGTCATCGCTCGCGGCGGCTGGTCAGCCAGGCACCCAGAGTCACCAGCCCGGTTCCGGCCCACTGGAGAGGGACCACCACATCGCCCCGGAACGCCATACCGAGCGCCATGGCAACGACCGGCAGGATGTATATCGGGGCGCTGCCCCTGGTCGGCCCCACCCTTCCCACCAACGCCGCCATGAGCACGAAGGCCGTTCCGGTGCTGAAGACGCCGAGCACCGCCACTGCCGCCACCGGGCCGGCATGCCATTCCGAGTCGGCCAGCCCGATGATCCCGGTGGGCATGGTGAGGACGGCGGCTACCCCCAAGGCGCGCATCATCGCCGCCGGCGCTCCGTAGCGCTGCTGCAGCGGAACGGCCAGGGTGATCGACAGCCCGTAGGCCAGGGTGGCGAAGATCACCAGCATCACCCCCCAGGCGCTGGATCCCGAATCTTGAACGGCGGGAAGGCTGATGCCGACCACTCCTATCGCTCCCAGGACGATCCCGAACGTCTGGCGAGACTCGGGGAGCTTGGACAGCATCACGGCCGCGATGATGGTGCTGTAGATAGGCACCAGGGCGGTCAACATCCCGGCCAAGGCCGAATCGATGTGTTGCTGGGCGATGGGGAACAGGGTGAACGGTATGACCACCCAGGTCATCCCCAGGACGGCGATACGCCACCAGTCGGCCCGCTCCACCGGGCGGCGGGAAACCTTGAAGGACAGCAGGATCACGAAGCCGAGCACGACCCTCACCCAGGTGACGGCGGCGGGCGCAAAGGATTCCAATCCCAGATCGACGAGGGAGAAGGCCGACCCCCAGAAAAGCGCCACGCCGCTCAACAAGGCCCATTCGAGCCATCCGAACGGGCCGCTCCTGGAACCGTGGGAGGTGGAGAACACGGACGCCCGACCGGAGCGGCGGGCGGGTTGGGGTATCACCTTCAGGAGGGTAACCTCCGCGCCGCCGCCGATGGTCGAACCTATGCCGGAGGCTACGCGCCCCCGGCTGGTAGAATCCGACTGCGAGCCGAGTCTGCCCGCTTTCCCACATGAAGACATGAAGACGACCGAGATACCCAAACTGATCTCCGAGCTGTTCGAGATGTCGAAGAGCTATCTCGAGCAGGAAGCCGTCGCGCCGCTCCGCCGAACTGCCCGCTTCGCCGGTATCAGCCTGCTGGGGGGATTTCTCTTCGCTCTGGGTTGGCTGTTCTTGGCCGTGGCAGGTCTGCGCCTCATCCAGACTCTGTTGCCCGACACCCCTCTCTGGAGCGTGCTGGCCTATGTGATAGGCGGGCTGGCCGCTCTGGCCGGGGCGGTTGCCGTCATATGGGCCGCCAACCGCTCGAAAGCCTCGCCGTGATCGACCGAGACGCCCTGGAGGCGAAGGCCCGGGAGCTCGAAGAAGCCGTCTTCGAGGCCAAGGACTCTATCCGCACCACCGCCATGAAGAGGACCCTGGGGATCGCCGCCGCCGTAATCGCCGCTTTCATAGCCGGGCGTAAGCGGGGAAGAGGCAAGGGGGCGCGGATCGAGATACACCGCCTCTGATCGAACACCCGGCGGGGATAAGGGGACTCAGACCGGATCTGTGTGGAATGTGATCGGATCGCCCCCTGACCTGCTGACCGCGATCCCCACCTTGTCTCCCGGCCGCAACCGGAAGCCGCCCACCCGGCTGCGGCGGCGGAGCCTCAACAGCCGATGCAGCTCCACCATGCGGAACAGAATGATGAAGACGCCGACAACGGTGAGAGACATCTTGCCCTGCCGCAGCCCGCGGGACAGATAACCGACGCCGCTGTGTATCGATGCCACATGTCCTCCAGGATCCCAGCCCTTCGACTACAGGTTAGACAGGCTGTCGTGTGTTCGGGTTCTGGTGAAGGGGCGCCGGATGAACATCGGGGGTGACCTTGGAACTACCCATCTAAAGTACGTGCTCATGAGACAGAGTCCGAAATGGGTGCAGACGGTGGTTTGGCTGACCGTGGCGGGCATGATCCTCACCTTGCTGGCCGGCGTCATTTCCATAGGGCTGGACTGACCCGTGGCCGCCGGACGACCCTTCGAGGCGGGTGAACCGGCTCTCCTGATCGACGACAAGGGTCGGAAATACCTGCTCGGTCTGCGGGCGGACGGGATGTTCCACTACCACATGGGCACCCTGGCCCACGCCGAGCTGATCGGAACCCCGGACGGGGCCCGTCTGCGGTCCTCCAAGGGCGCCCCGTTGATCGCCCTCCGCCCCCGGCTGGGTGACTACGTCCTCAAGATGCGGCGGGGGCCGCAGGTCGTGTACCCCAAGGACCTGGGCGCCATCCTCATGTACGCCGACATCCACCCCGGCCTCACCGTGATAGAGGCCGGCACCGGATCCGGCGCCCTCACCATGGCGCTCACCAGGGCGGTCGGCCCTGCCGGGCGGGTGGTCTCCTGCGAGATCAGGGAGGATCACGCCGCCCGCGGACGGTCGTCAGTCATCCGCCGATTCGGGGAGGTGCCCGAATGGCTGGAGCTGCAGGTGGGCGATGTCTCCGACGCGGCGGCGCAGATCGAACACGACCGTCTGATACTGGACCTCCCCGAGCCCTGGCGCGTGATCCCGGCCGCCGTCGAAGGTCTGCGCACGGGCGGGATCGTATGCTGCTACCTGCCCACCGTACCCCAGCTCGAGAAGCTCCATCGGGCGCTCGATGACAGCGGGCGGTTCGCCGACACGGAAACCTTCGAGGTGCTGGTCCGCACCTGGAAAGTCAGCGGGCGGTCGGTCCGCCCCGACCACGGCATGGTGGGGCACACGGGCTTCTTGACCGTGGCCCGGTTCATACAACCGGCCTGACGACACGGGAAGCCGCCGGGAGAAAGAGAAGGGGCCCTTCGGAAACCCCCTGCTGTACCATCGCCGCCCTCTTATACTGCGCAAGGACTGCGCTCGTTTTAGGAAGCCGGTGGTGCCGATGCCCGATTACCGGGAACCGTACGACTACAAACAGATGGCCGCCATGCGGGAGGAGATATCGATGCTCCGCCGGCAGCTACGGACCGGATCCCCCCGCCCGGCGCCGATCGTGGAGGCCCGGCTGTCCGAGCTTCGGAAGCAGCTGGATCAGACCCGCAAACAGAACCTGAAGCTCAGCGAGATGCTCGAAGAGGCCAGGGAACAGCTGGCCATGCTGCGCGAAGAGGTGGAGAAGCTCACCTCGGCGCCCAACCCGTTCGCCACGGTGCTGGGGATAAACAGCGACAGCACGGTGGACGTGATGAGCGGGGGGCGCAAGATGCGGGTCAACGCCCAGCCTTCCATCGAGATCAAACAGCTGCAGCTGGGCCAGCAGGTGCTGGTCAACGACTCCATGGCCATCGTGGAGGTCCGGGACTTCACCCGCCAGGGCCAGGTCGTCTCCATAAAAGAAGTGCTGGGGGACAACCGGCTGCTGGTGCTGGCCCACACCGACGAGGAGCGGGTGGTGGAGCGGGCCGGCCCCCTCGTAGGAAGGCGCCTCCGGGCGGGCGACCACGTCCTGCTCGACATCCGCACCGGCTTCACCTATGAAAAGCTGTTCCGCCCCGAGGTCGAGGAGCTGGTGCTCGAAGAGGTGCCGGACGTCACCTACGAGCAGGTCGGGGGGTTGCGGGACCAGATCGAAGCCATCAGGGACGCCGTGGAGCTTCCGTACGTGCACCGGGACCTGTTCGAGGAGTACGGGCTGGTCGCCCCCAAAGGGGTGCTTCTCTACGGACCGCCGGGGTGCGGCAAGACCCTCATCGCCAAAGCGGTGGCCAACAGCTTGGCCGAGGCGGTGTCGGAAAGGGCCGGACACGAGGACGCCCGCTCGTACTTCCTCAACATCAAGGGCCCCGAGCTCCTCAACAAGTACGTGGGGGAGACCGAACGCCAGATCAGGCTGATCTTCCAGAGGGCCAAGGAAAAAGCCGACGAAGGGGTTCCGGTCATCGTCTTCTTCGACGAGATGGACTCCCTGTTCCGCACCAGGGGCTCCGGCATCTCCTCCGACGTGGAATCGACCATCGTCCCGCAGCTCCTCTCCGAGCTGGACGGGGTGGAGCAGCTCAAGAACGTCATCGTGATCGGGGCCTCCAACCGGGAGGATCTGATCGATCCGGCCATCCTCCGTCCGGGGCGGCTCGACGTGAAGATCAAGATCGCCCGCCCGGATGCGGAGTCGGCCAGACAGATCTTCGAGATCTACCTGGACCCGGGGCTGCCCTACGACGAGGAGGCCTTGGAGAAAGCGGGAGGCGACCGGCCGGCGCTGGTGGAGCGGATGGTCGAGAGGGTGGTCGAGAGGATGTACGCCGACAGCGAGGCGAACCGCTTCCTGGAGGTCACCTATCAGAACGGCGACCGAGAGGTCCTGTACTTCCGGGACTTCTCTTCGGGGGCGATGATCGAGAACATAGTACGCCGGGCCAAGAAAGCCGCCATCAAACGGCGCATAGGCGGCGGATCCGGCGGCATCACGGTGAACGACTTGCTGGTGGCGATCAAGCAGGAGTTCCGGGAACACGAAGACCTCCCCAACACCACCAACCCGGACGACTGGGCGAAGATATCGGGCAAGAAAGGCGAGCGGATCGTCTACGTGCGCACCCTGATCGAAGGGGAGGACGAGTCGAGAACCATAGAGGCGGTGGGAACCGGCCAGTACCTGTAGGTATGGCGTCTCCTACGGTCATAGGGACCGAGACCGAATACGGGATAACGGTCCGCAACCAACCGGACTTCAACCCGACCCTCGCCTCCGCCTGGGTGGTCAATTCCTACCGGGGTGAACGGGTGCGGGTCCAATGGTCCTTCGACGAGGAAACCCCCGACCGGGACGCCCGCGGCCAGGATTACGAACATCACGGGTTCCCCGAGGCGGACACCGGCATGGTCAACGTGGTCCTCTCGAATGGCGCCCGCTTCTATGTAGACCACGCCCACCCCGAATACTCCAGCCCCGAATGCGCCGACCCGCTGCAGGCCGCCCTGTACGACAAAGCGGGTGAGCGGGTGCTGTCGTCCGCCGCGGAGGTGTTCCGCACCCTCCGCCCCGGCGAGCACTTGTACATACACAAGAACAACAGCGATGGGAAGGGCAACTCCTACGGATACCACGAAAACTATCTGGTGTCGCGGGCCACCCCCTTCTCCGATCTGATCCGCTACACCACCACCTGGCTGGTTACCCGCCAGATATTCACCGGCTCGGGAAAACTGGGATCCGAGAACGGGCGCCCCGGCGTCGGGTACCAGATCACCCAGAGGGCCGACTTCTTCGAGGAGGAGGTGGGTCTGGAAACGACCCTGAAACGGCCCATCGTCAACACCCGCGACGAACCCCACGGAGAACCGTCCAAATACCGACGGTTCCATGTCATCATCGGCGACGCCAACATGTCGGAGGTGCAGACCTTCCTCAAGCTGGGCGCCACCGCTCTGCTGCTGTCCGCCGTCGAGGACGGGGCCCTCCCCGATGCACTGACCCTGGCCGACCCGGTGGAGGCGACCTGGCGGGCCAGCCACGACCTCACCCTGACCAGAGCCCTGCCGCTGGCCGGCGGCGGCTCGGCCACCGCCCTGGAGCTGCAGATCCGGTATTACGAGTGGCTGTCCAAGTACGCCGACGAGCACCTCCCCGAAACGGTTTGGGCCGATGTGATCCGGGAGTGGGGGGCGGTGCTGGCAGATCTGGAGGCCGACTTCATGCGCACCGCCGACCGGCTCGACTGGTCGGCCAAGCTCCGCATGCTGAACGGATTCCGTCAACGGGACGACCTGGAATGGAGCAACCCCAAGCTGGCCTTGGCCGCCCTCCAATACCACGACACCGACCCCGGCCGGGGCCTCGCCTACCGCCTGCAGAAGGGAGGGCTGCTCCGCCGCCTGTTCACCGACGAGGAGCTGGACGCCGCCGCCGCCGCCCCGCCCCCCGAGACCCGGGCCTATTTCCGCGGTCGGTGCGTGGAACAGTTCCCCGATTCCCTGGTGGCGGCCAACTGGGACTCGCTGGTGTTCGACGTGGGGGAGGAACCCCTCAAACGGGTGCCTATGAGGGAGCCCCTGCGGGGAAACGAGGAGCTGGTCGGTGAGCTGCTGGATGCAACCGGAGACGCCGCGGACCTGCTGGAGGCTTTGGAGGGCGGCTGAGGCCGGGGGATAGAAGAGGCGCGGGAGGCGGGTTGGCCGCTCGGTCTCGGCGCGTCCACACCCCGCAACCGGCGCCTCTGCCCACCGCATGCGTGAAAGCAAGCGACCGATCGGGGCTAACATGGAAAGCTCCCTACGATCCGCTAACCGCCGGGCCCACGCCGCCGGGCGGCCCCAGGAGGAGAATGATGGCCCAGGAGCGTCTGCAGAGGGAACCGAGACCGCCGCGCGACAGGCCGGCCGCCGGACGGTCGGCCAAGGGTTCGCCCGGCGAGGCGATCACCAAGATCGACGACCTGCTGGACGAGATCGATTCGGTGCTGGAGGAGAACGCCGAGGAGTTCGTGAAGAACTACGTGCAGAAGGGCGGCGAGTGAGCGGCTTCCTGCTCCCGCTCGACGCACCCCTTCCGGGGAACAGCTTCACCGAGCTGGCCCGCTCCCTGGATCTCACCCCCCGATGGCATCTACCGGCGGAGGCTTCTCCATCCTCCGTCCCGGCCCCCGACGCCACCACGGTGCTGGCCCTGCGGTACGACGGCGGGGTTGTGATGGCGGGCGACCGCCAAGCCTCGTCCGGTTACGACGTTGCCCACCGGCGCATCCAGAAGGTCTTCGCCGCCGACGCCTATTCGGCGGTGGCCGTCTCCGGCACGGCGGGCATGGCCATCGAGCTGGTGAGGCTGTTCCAGACCGAGCTCGAACACTACGAGAAGCTGGAAGGGGAGCGGCTCAGCCTGGACGGGAAGGCCACCTACCTGGCCCGCATGGTGCGTATGCAGCTGCCCCTGGCCCTGCAGGGCTTCTTGGTGGTGCCGCTCTTCTGCGGGGTCGATCCCCGCACCGGAACCGGCCATGTGTTCACGTTCGACGCGGTGGGCGGGCGCTACGAGGAGCAGGACTTCGGTGCGGCGGGGTCGGGCGGCCGGGAGGCGAGGGCCTACCTGCGCACCGTGCACCGGCCCGACTCGGACGAAGACATGGCCGTCGACCGCGCCATGGAAGCCTTGGTGGCGGCGGCCGGGCAGGACCTCGCCACCGGCGGTCCGGACATCAGGCGCGGCATCTACCCGAACGTGGTGACGGTCACCGCGGCGGGCCTGCGGCACGTGGAGGAGTCTGCGGTGGCGGACGCCGCCCGACGAGCCGTCGAGACAGTGCTGTGACCCTGCCTTTTTACGTCCCGCCCGAGCAGCTGGTCAAGGACCGGGCCGAGTACGCCCGGAAGGGGATCGCCAGGGGGCGGTCCATCGCGGCGCTCTCCGCCCGGGAGGGGGTGGTGATCCTGGCCGAGAACCCCAGCCGCACCCTCACCAAGATCTCCGAGATCTACGACCGAATCGCCTTCGCCGGGGTCGGCAAGTACAACGAGTTCGAATCCCTGCGGGTGGCCGGAATCCGCTACGCCGATGTGAAGGGATATCAGTACGGAAGGGAAGACGTCACGGCCAAGAGCCTGGCCTCGGCCTTCTCCCAGACCCTGGGCAACATCTTCGTCCAAGGACCCAAGCCCTTCGAGGTGGAGGTCCTGATCGTCGAGGTGGGGCGGGACATCGCCGACGACCGGCTCTTCAAAGTGACCTACGACGGAACCCTGTACGACAAGAGCGGCCATACCGCCATCGGAGGCCCCTCGGACGCCCTGTCCGAAAAGTTGGGCGAGAGCTACGAGGACACCCCCGCCGCCGAGGACGTCCTCCGGCTGGCCGCGGAGGCCTTCCGGGTCGTAGAGGACCGCGCAATAGACGGCTGGGAAGGCGCCATGCTCGAACGGCAGGGAACGAACCGCCGGTTCAGGCGCCTGACCAGAGACGAGCTGAGCGGAATCTGAATCCGCCAAACCCGGCGCCGTGAACCCCGATCCGTTCATGGCCGGGTCCGTTGCTCATGAGCAGCCCTTTCCCCGCGGCGCCGATCGGCTCCACCGGGGCGTTACTGTTACCCTCACCATGTGGGTGAACCTCCGGCCAGGGTCCATGCGTAATGGTTCGGTCATATCCCAGATCGGATACACCCGCGAGCATCCAACCCACCAACCTCGTGAACGACCGGGGCGAACGATGGACAAGCGGATATTCGGGATCGAGAACGAGTTCGGCGTCACCTGCGCCCTGCGCGGCCAGCGCCGCCTAAGCCCGGACGAGGTGGCCCGATATCTGTTCCGGGGTGTGGTCTCGTGGGGCAGGTCCTCCAATGCCTTCCTGGAGAACGGCGCCCGCCTCTATCTCGATGTGGGAAGCCACCCCGAATACGCCACCCCCGAATGCGACGACCTCTCCGACCTGATAGCCCACGACAAGGCCGGGGACCGCTGGCTGGAGACACTCCAGCGCTCGGCCGAGCATCGACTGCAAGAGGAAGGCATCCGCGGCGACATCTTCCTCTACAAGAACAACACCGACTCGGCGGGCAATTCCTACGGCTGCCACGAGAACTATCTGGTGGAGAGGAGGGTGGATTTCCAGAAGATGCTGGACATCCTCATCCCTTTCCTGGTCACCCGCCAGATATACACCGGGGCGGGGAAACTGCTCCAGACCGCCCAGGGGCCGATGTTCTCGATCTCCCAGCGGGCCGAACACATCTGGGAGGACGCCTCCTCGGCCACCACCAGGTCCCGTCCGATCATCAACACCAGGGACGAACCACACGCCGACGCCGAAATCTACCGGCGGCTCCATGTGATAGCCGGCGACTCGAACATGAACGAGTTCGCCACCTTCGTCAAGGTGGGTACCGTCGCCGCCCTGCTGCAGATGATCGAGGACGACGCGATATTCAGGGACATGACCCTCGAGAACTCCATTCGGGCGATCAGGGAGATCAGCCAGGACCTGACCTGCCGCCGCACCGTGCGCCTCGCCAACGGGCGGGAGCTGTCCGCCCTCGACATCCAATGGGAGTATCTGGATCGAGTGAAGAGATACGCGCGGGGAACCGGGTTCCCGCCGGAGATCCAGAAGGCGGTCGATGGGTGGGAGTACCTGCTCGGATGGCTTGCGAAAGACCCCCTTTCGCTCGACCGGGAAGTCGACTGGGTAACCAAATACCATCTGATCGAGCGGTACCGCAGCAAGCACCGGCTGCCGCTGTCCCACGCCCGGGTGATGCTGCTGGACCTGAGCTATCACGACGTTACCGAAGAGCGGAGCCTCTACTACCTCCTAGCCCGGCGGGGGGCGGTGCGGCGGGTAGTGACCGACGCCGCCATCGCCGCCGCGGTCAAGAATCCCCCCCAGACCACCAGGGCCCGCCTGCGGGGTGAGTTCATAGCGGCCGCCAAGGCCCGGCGGCGGGCCTTCACCGTCGACTGGGTACACCTCAAGGTGAACGACCAAGCCCAGCGGACCGTGATATGCAAGGACCCCTTCGAATCGGTGAACGAGCGGGTGGAACGGCTCATCGCCGAGTTGTGAAAGGTAGGACCGCCCATGAGCGCATCAGTCGAGCGTCTGATCAACCTGCTGGCCTTCCTCGTCGACTCCGACCGGCCGGTGACCGCACGGCAGATCAGACAGACCGTGTTCGGATACGGCCAACCCTCCGACCAGGCCTTCCGGCGCATGTTCGAACGGGACAAGGACACCCTGCGGCGGCTGGGGGTGCGGCTGGAGATGCGCGCCACCGATGTCTGGGAGGTAGAGAAAGGCTACGTGGTACCCGACGAGACCTACCGGACCATCGATCCGAAGCTGACCGAAGAGGAGCGGACCGCCCTGGCGTTGGCGGTTCATATGATGCGCACCGGAGGCCGGCCGCCGGGGTCGGACGCCCTGCTCAAGTTGGGGGGCGCCCGCTTCGTCGAGGCCGCGGGCCCGATCGGGGCCGATCTCGCCCTGGAGAGCGAGCGCTTGAGCGTCGTCTTCCAGGCGGTCTTCGAACGGCGCCGCTTGCGGTTCATGTACCGGGGCCGCGAACGGACCCTGGAACCGTACGGGATGCGCCACCAGCGGGGCCGATGGTATTTCGCGGGGGCGGAGATGGGCCATCCGGCCGATGACACCCGCACCTACCGGCTGGATCGCGCCGAAGATCTGGAATTGGCGGGGCCCGCCGAGGCCTTCGAACGCCCTCGCGAGTTCTCGACCCGCGACATACTGTCATCCCTTCCCTGGGAGACAGGACCCGAGATGGCAGCCCGGGTGCGGTGCGAGGCCGATGTGGCCTGGTGGGTGGAGAGCCGCTTCCCCGGTGCCGAAACGGTGGAGCGGGGCGCGGACGGATCGGCGGTCCTGGAGATACCCTATTTCTCGGAGGCGACCTTCATAAACCAGATACTCGCCTCGGACGACGCGGTGGAGATACTGGCGCCGCCCGATCTACGCGAGGCTCTGATCCGCCGGGTCAGGGGCGGGGCATGAGCTCGGAGTCGACCCGCCGGCGGCTGAACCGGATCCTGGCCATGGTCCCCTGGGTGATCGCCAACCCCTACCCCCGGGTCTCCGAAGTCATGGAACGGTTCGGTTATCGGAAGCGGCGGGAGCTGGCCCGGGATCTCTCGCTGTTGTTCGTGTGCGGCCTGCCCGGTTACGGACCCGATGACCTGATGGTGGCCTTCATAGAGGACGACCGGGTGGTGCTCGACATGGCCGACTATTTCTCCCGTCCGCTGCGGCTCACCCCGCTCGAAGCCATCGGGCTGCTCAGCGCCGGGAAGGCGGCGGCAGGGTTCTATCCGGAAAACCCCGCCCTGGACAAGGCGGTCCAGAAGCTCACCTCCGAGCTCTTCCCCGAAGCTGCGGAAGCCCTCGACGCCGAGCTGCCGCCCGAACCCGAGCACCTGGACACCCTGCGGCGGGCGGCGGCGGACCGGAAGACGGCGCGGATGACCTACCTGTCGATGGGTGCCAACCGGATATCCACCCGCGAGGTGGAACCCTCGATGGTGCATACGTCCCTGGGCTGGTGGTATCTCTCGGCCTATTGCCGCCTGGCCGGAGGCCGGCGCACGTTTCGGGTGGATCGGATCAGGTCGCTCACCGTCTTGGACGAGACCTTCACCCCTCATCCCGGCCCCGACCCGCCGACGGCGGAGTTCACACCGTCCGCCGACAGCATCTACGCCGTTCTGGCCTTGGACGACGGGGCGCGCTGGGTGGCCGAGTACTACCCGGTCGATATCATCTCCGACGAAGCCGGCGAGCTGGTGGTCCGCTTCGCCATGTCCGACCCCCGGGTGGCGGCCCGCCTGCTGGTGCGGCTCGGGGGGCAAGCCCGTCTGGTGGACGGCGAGGAGGTAGCTGAAGAAACGGATCGGCTCCGCCGGGCCATACTGGCCAGGTACGGGGAGACTTGACCGCCCGAAACGGCCCGGAGTGCGGCGCCGTCCGGAACCAGAATGAACGGGCGCTACGGGCGGCTGTACCATGACATCGTGTTCGATTCCCTGAGCGGCGCCGAGATCCTCACCATCGCGGTGGTGGCGCTCGTGGTGTTCGGCCCGGGGCGGCTTCCCGACATCGCCCGCACCATCGGGAGATACGTGCGCGAGCTGCGATCGGCGGTCTCCGACTTGCGGCACGGCATCGAACAGGAGGTAGGTCCGATCCGCGAGCCCATGAAGGAGATAAAACAGGAACTCTCCCAGCCCGTGGCGGATGTCCGCCGCACCTTTACCGAAACGGCCGAAACCGCCAAGGCCGCCGAGAAGGAGGTGAGAAAGGCCGCCAAAGCCCCTGCTCCCAAACCTTCGGCGGCTAAACCCTCGGCCGCGGATGCCGCTGCCATAGCGGCCGCGGGGGCGGCTGCGGCCGGCGCCGAACAGACCCCCGAACCGGCCGCAGACAGCCCATCCGGCGCCGGCATCGTCGAAGACGGCGGGCCTGCCGCGGAGGAAACACCGGGCGTCCGGGCGGAAGCCGCAGAAAACAGCGAGGAACTACCCGAAGCGCGGTGGATAGCCCCCGAACCTTCCATCGGGGTATCCCCGGGCGAGGCCCGGGAAGGAATGGAAGACCCGATGCCCGAGACGGTCCATCCGCCGCCCGAGCACCCCCCCGACGACGCAGAAGACGAACCCGGCGAAGCGGAGGAAGTCCGGACAGATGACCGGGCGGCAGGAGCATGACGGACAGCGGGGATCCGTCCCGCCAGCCCCTTCTAGGCCACCTCAACGAGCTCAGGTCCAGGCTGATGAAGATCATGGCCGCCCTGGCGGTGGGCGCGGTGGTGGCGTTCTTCGTCAGGAATTGGATGCTCGACGTCCTGCAGGGGCCCTACCTGGAGGTGTCTGACAGGCCCCTGATAATCACCGGACCCACCGAACCCTTTTCGATAGCCATGCGGATGTCGCTGTTCGGCGGGGCCGTCCTGGCAAGTCCGGTCATCACCTACCAGATCTGGGCCTTCGTCAACCCCGGCCTGACCTCCAGGGAGCGCAAGTGGGCCTTCCCGATCGTCTCCGCCATGGTCGCTCTGTTCGGCCTCGGGGTGGGTTTCGCCTACTGGAGCATGCAGCGGGCCCTGGGGTTTCTGCTCACCATCTTCGAGGATCTCGAGGCCTTCGTCACCGTCGAGCACTACACCAGGTTCACGGTGCGGTTCCTGCTGCTGTTCGGCCTCTCGTTCCAGTTCCCGGTCTTCCTGTTCGCGGCCGCCGCGGCCGGGACGGTGTCGTCGGCCAAGCTGGCTTCGGGGAGGCGCTGGGCGGTGCTGATCATCGTCACGGTGGGAGCGGCCCTCACGCCGACCGGCGATCCCGTGACTTTGCTGCTGCTGGCCGCCCCCTTGTATCTGTTCTACGAGGCCACCATCTGGCTGGTGCGGTGGCTGCTCAAGAAATGAGGATCGACGGGTTCTTCGAGTCTCTGGCGTTCCGACCCGACCCGTTCCAGACCATGGCGGCCGAGGCCGTGGAGAGGGGCGCCTCGGTGGTGGTGACGGCGCCCACCGGTGCGGGCAAGACCCTGGTGGCCGAGGCGGCGGTGCACCTGAGCCTGGGCAAGGGACGCCGGGTGTTCTACACGACCCCTCTGAAAGCCTTGTCCAACCAGAAGTTCCGTGATTTCGCCGCGGTGTACGGGCCGGAGCGGGTCGGCCTGCTGACCGGGGACAACACCATCAACGGCGGCGCGCCGATCGTGGTGATGACCACCGAGGTCCTGCGGAACATGATCTACGCCGGGGCCGATCTGGCCCCCGTCGAGACGGTGGTGCTGGACGAAGTGCACTATCTCCAGGACCGCTTCCGGGGGGCGGTGTGGGAAGAGGTGATCATCCACGCCCCCCGGCATATCCGGCTGGTGTGCCTGTCGGCGACCGTGGCCAACGCCGACGAGTTCACCGAATGGCTGCGGGCCCGGAGAGGGCGCACCGATCTGGTGGTCGAGTACCACCGGCCCGTTCCCCTGGAAAGATGGTGGGCGGTGAAGGACCGCTTCGAGAACGAGGTCCACGTGCTTCCCCTGTTCACGGAGGCTGCCGCCGGCCGCCGGCCGAACCGGTCGATCCCGAGGATGCTGGCCCACCGGGGCGGGCGCCGCCGGAGGTTCAGCACCCCGAGGCGGCTGGAGCTGGTGGAGCGCCTGGCCACACTCGACATGCTGCCTGCCATCTACTTCGTGTTCTCCCGGGCGGGGTGCGACGAGTCGGCGGTGCGGGCGGCGGGCGCCGGGGTCCGGTTGACCGACCGGGCGGAACAGGAAGAGATCCGGCGCAGGGCGGAGGAGGGCACCGCCCACCTGGAGGAACCGGATCTGCGGGCGCTTCACTACGACCGGTGGCTGACCGCTTTGGAGAAGGGAGTGGCCGCCCATCACGCCGGGCTGGTCCCGGCCTTCAAGGAGGTGGTGGAGCAGCTTTTCTGCGACGGGCTGGTCAAGCTGGTGTTCGCCACCGAGACGCTGGCCCTCGGCATCAACATGCCCGCCCGCACCGTGGTGCTGGACCGACTCACCAAGTTCACCGGCGAAGGCCACGAGCTGATGCTCCCCGGCGAGTTCACCCAGCTGACCGGTCGGGCCGGACGGCGGGGAATCGACACGGTGGGGCACGGCGTGGTGCTGCACTCGCCCTACGTGCCCTTCGAACGGGTGTCGTCCATCGCCGATCTGGGCAGCCACCCGCTGCGCTCCAGCTTCCGGCCCAACTACAACATGGTGGTGAACCTGATCGCCAACTACCCCCGTAGACAGGCCGAGCGGCTGCTCGAAGCTTCCTTCGCCCAGTTTCAGCGCCGCCGGGTGAGGGTGGTGCGGCGCAGTCCGGGCCTGGGGGCGCCGGACGGCGGGGGCAGCCTGGTGAGCCGCTTCCACCGGGCCCGGGGCCTGCTCGAGGAGAGGGGTTACCTGCGGGGTTGGAAGCTGCAGCCGCCGGGGGAGGCGCTGCGGCGGGTCTACAACGAGATGGACTTCTTCCTGGTGGAGACCGTGCGGGCGGGGGGGTTCTCGAACGTCACCCCGCCGGAGCTGGCCGCCCTGGTCTCGTGGTTCGTATACGAGCCGCGGCGGGATGCGGAGACCGTCGTCGACTGGCCGACCGAAACCCTGCATCGGCGCTGGGACATGGTGAACGATCTGTGGGAACGGCATGCCGCCGATGAAGAAGGGCGCCGGTTGCCGACGACCCGCCCGCCCCAATCCGGTTTCAGTCTGCTCGCCTATGCCTGGGCGCAGCACCGGGACCTCGAGGATCTGCTGGAAGATACCGCCCTGGCCCCCGGAGACTTCGTGCGGAACGCCCGCCAGATGCTGGACGTGCTGCGCCAACTCAGGGACGCGGCCGAGGTGCTGCAGGACGAAGACCTGGCCCGGACCGTCCCCCGCGTCAAGGCGGCCGTGGACCGCGGGGTGGTGGCGGCGGGAGGGGTGGCATGAAACCCTGGCTGGTGCTGGTAAACCCCTGCGCCGGCCGGCGCAGCAACGCGAAGACCCGAGTGGAGGCCGCCCTCCGATCCAGGAACATACCCGCCGACATACTCGTGATGGACGGCTCGGACACCTTGCGGAAGACGGTCGGCCAGGCCGCCGCCGACGGCAGGGACCGGTTCGCGGCGGTAGGAGGAGACGGAACCGTCAACGCGGTGCTCAACGCCGTTCTCGCCCATCCCTGGGACACGGCGCCCGTCCTGGCGGTGTTGCCCGCCGGCGCCGGCTGCGATCTGCTCCGCACGTTCGGCATCGGCGCCGAGGCCGAGGATGCTATCGAGTATGCGGCCGACCGCCTCCTCGGAGACGACGTCTATCCGGTTGATGTGGGGCTGGCAGTCGGGGAGTGGGGAAGGAGGTACTTCATCAACGCCGCCGACGCCGGATCGACCGCGGCGGCCGCCCTGCGCCTGCCCGTCTGGTGGGGGCCGTTCCGCTACACCGGGGCGGCGGCGGCGCTGATAGGGTTCGGCGGCGGCGAGATCCGATTGGAGGCCGGCGGGCGGATTTTCGAAGGGAAGGCGCTGGCGGTGATATTCGCCAACGGACAGTTCTTCGGGGCGGGCTTCAACATAGCGCCCCGCGCCTCGATGATGGACCGGCTGCTGGACATCCAGGTGATCACGGCCTCCAGGCGGCAGCTGGGGCAGTTGCTGGCGAAGGCCAGGGGAGGGCATCACCTATCCGATCCGAACGTCCATCGGTACACGGCGGCCGAGGCGCGGGTAGAGACCCGGGAACCGTGGCCGGTGCGGGCGGACGGGGAACCTCTCGGCGCCGCGCCTTTGCTGGTGCGGCTCCAGGCAGGTCGGATCGCGCTGAAAGTATGATGGCCCCGGTACGGGACGGTATATAATCTCGCCGTCCTGCCAGGAAGTGGGTTTGGAGGAAGCTATCCGGGATCCGTTCGAGGACACCACCGATATCGACGACGAAGAAGATCTCGATATCGACGACGACCTCATGGAAGATGAGGAAGACGACACCGACGCCGATGAAAACGGTGAAGACGGGGACGAGAACGGCGAAGAGGACGAAGACGAGGACGAAGAAAACGGCGACGGCGCGGTGACCCTCGACGCTTTGGAGGCGGAGGAGCTGGAAACGGTGGAGACCAACGATCCCGCCACCATCCTGGTCGACGAAGCCTCGGAGATAAAGGCCCTCCGCCGGGAGGAGATGGCCCTCGATGTCGAAGCTGAAGAAGCCCGCCGGGGCGATGAGTTCGTCTGCCGCTCGTGTTTCCTGTTGCTGAAGATGGTGCAGCTGTCCGATCCTGAGAATATGCTCTGCGTCGACTGCGCCTGAGGCCGGCCGCGGTCGATCAGGCGGCGGTTGCCGACCGCGATGCGGCTATCCTCGACATATATGGGTATCTCGGTTACCGCCCGGCGGGCAGGGCCCGACGATGTGGGCGTCCTGGTCGGTCTCTACCGCAAGCTGGAAGCCGAGATGACGGCCCTCCACCCCATGTGGCCCAGGTCCGACGGCCTCGACGAACCGGTGGAGCAGTCCTTCCTGGACGGGATCGGCAACGCGGATGTCCGGGTCTTCATCGGTGAGGTGGACGGTTACCCACTCGGGTTCATCTACGGATGCTCCGAACCGCTCCTGTTCCACGAAGAGGGTGTCCGGGTGGCGGCGATTCGGCTGGTCTTCGCAGAGGAAGGAGCCCGGGGGGTGGGGGTGGGGGAGGTCATGCGGGACACCTTGATGGAGGAGTTCCGCAACATGGACCACCACCTGTTCGACGCCCATGTGCTGCCGGGCCACCGCTTGGCCAAGAACTTCTTCGAGGCGGGGGGGTTCGCCGCCCGGTCGATAGTGATGCACCACAGCGACCGGCCCGACGGAGGCCGCCGCATACGGAAGGCCTACCCCGGATGACCCGGCGATGACGAAGGTCGTCGGGCCCCTGGTGGGGGTGGGAGTAGTGGTCGTGGACCGGGGCAGGCTGTTGCTGGTGGAACGGGCGGGCGACCCCCTACCGGGCTGCTGGGCGGTGCCGGGCGGCAAGGTCCGGTACGGAGAACGGCTCGCCGAGGCGGCGGTCAGGGAAGCCAGGGAGGAAACCGGCCTGGAAGTCTCCCTAGGGAAGGTGGTCTGGGTGGGCGAGGCCATGGGGGAAGGCGACCCCCCCGAATACCACTTGTCGCTGGTCGATTTCACGGGCCGGGTGACCGGCGGAGAGCTGCGGGCGGGGGACGACGCCCAAAAAGCCGCCTTCGTGCCCCTGGAGGAAGTGCGGTCGCTGCCGCTCACCCCCACCATGTACGACCTGTTGGAGACGTTGGGGATATGAGCGACGGCGCCGACGCCCGGACGGAAGGTGAAGTGCTGGAGCTGCTGCAGACCCTGATCCGCAACCGCTGCGTGAACGACGGGTCGGAGGCTTCGGGGCACGAGGCCCGCTCGACGGCGGCCCTGGAGGGGTACTTCGGCGAGCCGGGCGAGACGGTGGAACCGGCCCCCGGACGACGAAGCGTCGTCTATCGGGTTCCCGGCCGCGACCCGACCGCCCCCCGCCTGATGCTGATGGGCCACTTGGACGTGGTGCCGGTCACGGAGGAAGGCTGGTCGGTGGACCCGTTCGGCGCCGAAGTGATCGACGGGGTGGTGTGGGGGAGGGGGGCGGTGGACATGCTCAACATCACCGCGGCGATGGCCGCCGCCTTCAAGCCCTATCTGACGGGGAAGCTTCCTCCGCCTGCGGGAGACCTGGTCTATCTGGCCGCGGCCGACGAAGAATCGGGCGGAGGTCTGGGCGCCGGATGGATCATGGAGAATCGACCGGATCTGATCGAGTGCGACTACGTTCTGACGGAAGTGGCCTTCCCGCACCTGCATAGCCCGGGCCGGCCGCCGGTATATCCGGTGAAAGTGGCCGAGAAGGGCCCTGCCTGGCGGTTCATACGGGGCGCCGGCGTCCCTTCGCATGGAAGCCAGCCGTACGGAACGGACAACGCGGTGGTCAAGGTGGCCGAGGCCGTCGCCGCCATAGCCCGCTCCGGGGGTCCGGTGGAGATCACCCCCGAATGGCGGAACTTCGTCGAGGGTGCGGGATGGGATCCGGCCCGGACCGCCGCCTTGCTAGACCCTGATCTGGTAGACGCGGAGATCGAGGACATGGCGGTGGATGACCCGCTGCTGGCCCGCTGGGTCCATGCCTGCACCCACACCACGTTCAGCCCCAACCTGGTGCGCGGGGGAACGAAGGTCAACATCGTGGCCGACCGGGCAATCGTCGAAGTGGATGTGCGGTTGCTGCCCGGACAGACCGAGCAGGTGATCGAAGACCACCTGCGCAAAGTGCTGGGGCCGTTGTACGAGGAGCTGGAGATCTGGGGGGAACCCGCCCGCGCCTCCTCCTCTCCGGCGGGCGGTCCGATGTGGGACGCCATCGGCGACGCCTTCGAATCCTTGACCGGAAGCCGCCGGATCGTGCCTGCCCTCACTCCGGTGGGAACCGACGGCCGTTTCTTCCGCGCCAAGGGAATCGAAGCCTACGGGGTGGGGCTGTACGACGATCGGGTGGCGTTCAGCGAGTTCCTGGGGCTGTTCCACGGCAACGACGAGCGGGTCGGGGTGGCGTCCCTGGGGTTGACCGCCCGGCTGTTGAGCCGGATCATCGAGCGCCTGTCCGATCTGACCTCCCGGATGTGACGAGGATAGGCCCGGCGGCCCGCCGGTCGATGGATGTAATGCCTGGTCAGCGAGGTGCAGGGCAACAGAGGCGGTCAAAAGATCGTTCAGCGGGCGGGGGCGGCGCCAAACGAGCAGTCCGCGCCGGATCGCGAAACTCTTATCCCGGATGGACGTGCATACGAGCGGACGGAAGCGCAATAATGCAGGTATGGACCATGCGAATGAATCAGCAGGCACCGGCGGCGGAGGTAGCGCCATGACCGACGAGGTCTTCACTTCGTACCTGGACGCCGTAGAGCAGGGCGACGCGGCGGACGCCCCGGAACCGGCCGCCGCCTTGGCGGAGCTGCTGGCCGCCCGGTTGGAGGGCCGCCGCGCCCCCGCGGCGCGGGAGGTGCTCGAATCCTTCGCATCTCTCGAAGACCCGGCCGCCCGACAGCCGGAGGCCCTCCCTTGAGGCGGCGTCTCGACGCCGAGATGGTGCGCCGGCGCCTGGCCGGTTCGCGGACCGCCGCCGTCCGAGCCATCCAGGAAGGCAAGGTGGTGGTGGCGGGGATCCCCACACCCAAGCCGGCCACCATGGTCGAGGAAGGCGCCGCGGTGCATATGGCGGCGGACCGCCCCCGTTACGTGAGCCGGGGCGGGCTCAAGCTGGAGGCGGCCCTGCGGGAGTTCCGTATCCCCGCCGCCGGGCGCCTAGCCGTCGATGTGGGCGCCTCCACCGGAGGGTTCACCCACTGCCTGCTCGAACACGGGGCGAGCCGGGTGGTGGCGGTAGACGTGGGATACGGGCAGCTGCACATGTCGCTGCGAAGCGATCCGCGGGTGACGGTGGTGGAGCGCACGAACATCCGCTACGCCGACCCCGCCCGCCTGGGGGCGCCGTTCGATCTGGTGGTCGCGGATGTCTCGTTCATATCACTGTGCACCATCGCCCCGGTGCTGGTAGGGCTGGGGGGCGGGGGCGCCGACTATCTGCTGCTCATCAAGCCGCAGTTCGAAGCCGGGCGCGGGGCGGTGGGCCGCCGGGGGGTGCTGCGGGACCCCGAAGTCCGGGTGCGGGCGGTGGCCGACACGGTGACCGGCCTGGCCGAGGCGGGCCTGGGCGCCAGGGCGCTGATGCCGTCTCCGATCACGGGCGCCAAAGGCAACCGTGAGGTGTTCGGGTTGTTCCGCCTCGGACCCGCCGCGGTCGATCCCGGCCGGGTGAGGGAGGCCGCCGGGTGAGGATCGCAGTGGTTCCGCACGAAGACCGGGAACGCACCCTGTCCCTGGCCCGCAGCCTGGCGGCCGAGGCCCGCAGCCGCGGGGTGGAGATGCTGGCGCCGCCGGAGACCGCCCCCGCCCTAGAGGTGGAGCCAACCGATTTCAGCGCCGACGCCGGCCTCGATCTGGTGTTGGCCATCGGCGGGGACGGCACGGTTCTCAAGGCGGTGAGGATCAGCCGGGATGCCAAGGCGCCCATCTTCGGCATCAACGACGGCGGGCTGGGGTTCCTGGCCGAGGGAGCCCCCCGCGACCTGCCTCATCTCCTGGATCGGCTTGTCTCGGGGGGTTGGCACACCTCGGAGCGGATGGTGTTGTCCGCCTCGGTGAACGGAGGAACTCCGGTGGTGGGCATCAACGACGTGGTGATAGAGAAGGTCGAAAACCAGCGGATCATCCGCCTGGCGCTGTCGGTGGACGGCGACCCCTTCACCACCTACCGGGGAGACGGGGTGGTGATCGCCACGGCTACCGGTTCGACCGCCTACAACCTGTCGGCCGGCGGCCCTCTGGTGGACCCGGCCCTGGATCTGCTGTTGGTCACCCCGGTCGCCCCCCACTCACTCTTCGCCCGTTCCATGGTCTTCCCGCCCGACCGCCCGCTCCGCTTCGATGTGGCGGCGAACCGCTCGGTGGCGGTGGGGGTGGACGGGATCGAGATCGCCACCGTCCCGCCCGGGGGCAGCGTGATGGTGAAGGGCGCCGGACATGTCTCCTTCGCCAGCCTGGGGGGGCGTTCTTTCCCCGCCGCCGTAAAGAACAAGTTCTCCCTGGAATGAACGGTGCTTGACGAGCTTTCGGTGACCAACCTGGGCATAATCTCGTCGGCCCGGGTGGTGCCCGGCCCCGGCATGGTGGTGGTCAGCGGCGAGACGGGGGCGGGCAAGACCCTGCTGCTGGGCGCCCTGCGACTGCTCACCGGCGCCCCCGCCCGGGCGGGGCTCATCGGTTCCGACGGCCCCGAAGCGGTGGTGGAGGGCAGGTTCATCCTGGACGGCGGCGAGACGGTGGTCTCCCGGCGGTTACACGCCCGCGGCAGCCGGGCCTACCTCGACGGAGGGATGGTCCCGGCCCGGATGCTGGCCGAGCACCTGGAAGACCGTGTGGAGATCGTGGGCCAGCACGATCCGCTGTCGCTCACCCGCCCTAACGCGCTCCGGGGGCTGATCGACCTGCGGCTGGAATCACCCGAGCCCGTGGAGACCTACCGGGCGGCCTGGGAACGCGTCCAGGAGCTGGAGTCCGTCCATAACGCCCTAGGCGGCGACCTGCGCTCCCTGGAGCGCGAACAGGATCTGCTCGCCTACCAGATGAGGGAGATCCGCCGGGCCGGATTTCGGATCGGCGAGGACGAGGAGCTGGATCTGCTCGCCCGCCGCCTCGGCAACGCCGAACGTCTCGGCGAGCTCCTGGCGGATGTGCGCACCGAGCTGGATGCCGCCAGAGACCGCATGGGGCCGGCGGTGTCGATGCTCCGCGAGGTGCGCCTGCTCGATCCCTCCCAGGACGACCTGCGCGTGATGCTGGAGAACCTGGACGCCGGGCTCGCCGAGGCCGCCGCCGGAGTCCGCGAAGCCTGGGAGGGCGTGGAAGACGACCCGGGAGCTATCGCCTCGGTGAACGAACGCCTCGCGCTGCTGGGTGATCTGCGGCGCAAGTACGGGGCGGGGATCGAGGAGATACTGTCGTTCCAGGAAGCCGCCCGCGTCAGGCATGACGAGGTGGGCGGGCTGCTCGAACGGGCCGCCGCCCTCGACGCCGACCGGGCTTCGGCCGCCCGCATGCTGGACGAAGCCGGGCGCGCCCTCCGGGAGGCGAGGCAGGAGGCGGCATCCCGGATAGCCGAGGACGCCGCCGCCCACCTGTGCGAGCTCGGCTTCGGCGACCCGGTGATACGCATCGAAGTAGGGGAGGCTGCGCCCAGGGCCGGAGGAGCGGACAAGATCGGGTTGCTGTTCGCTTCGGATTCCCGGCTGGCGCCGGGGCCGGTGGGGCGGGTGGCGTCCGGCGGGGAGCTGAGCCGCCTCGTGCTGTCCCTCCGGCTGGCTTCGGGGGCCGGCGACGCCCGGGTGGTGGCTTTCGACGAGATCGACGCCGGGGTGGGGGGCGCCGCGGCTCTGGAGATGGGCGCCAAGCTGGCCCGGCTGTCCCAAGGCCGCCAGGCGCTCTGCGTCAGCCACCTCCCGCAGGTGGCCGCCTTCGCCGACACCCATATCACGGTGGAACGGGACGGGATGACGGCTTCCGTAAGGACGCTCGACGACGAAGAACGCCTCCGGGAACTGTCCCGGATGCTGTCAGGCCTGACCGACTCGGAACGCGGCTACCGCCACGCCGGCGAGCTCCGCGAGGTTGCACAGGCCCGCCGCAAGGCGCGGTGAACAAGAAGGATGTAATCCCGGATCGATTTTGTTATCTTTGACGATCAGATTCAAGTTGGTACAATCGCTATACCAGGTCGCCCCCGCCGGGAAAGATGGAGACAAACAGTGGATGTCAGAGGAGCTGTACAGGTAGCAAAACAGCATGTCTTGGATCTCTTCTCTGACGAAGGGATTACCCATATCGGCCTTGAAGAGGTCAAGTTCGATGACCGGAGGGATGAATGGTTGGTCACTATCGGGTTTGAGAGACCATGGGATAGGTCTGGAATACTACATCAGACGATATTGGAGTCCGCCAAGAGGCGCACCTACAAAGTAGTTCGTATCCAAGACTTCAATGGCGAAGTAGTATCCCTAATGGATCGTATACTACCTGCTTCCAATAGATAGTGACTCCTACCGGATATTTCATTGACTCTAGCCTGCTCATCTTGCTAGTCGTGGGTGATGTCAGCACAGACTTAATCGCCAAGCACCGGAGACTCCGATCATATACGGCAGATGATTACCTTATCCTGCTCAATATACTAGATCGAGTAGAGCATATATTTG
This sequence comes from uncultured Acidimicrobiia bacterium, assembly GCA_958295745.1. Classification (GTDB taxonomy): domain Bacteria; phylum Actinomycetota; class Acidimicrobiia; order Spongiisociales; family Spongiisociaceae; genus CATQHD01. Next base: position 2,879,084 of record OY282370.1, read on the forward strand.
TAACGCCGAACACGCTTACTGAAGCATCCAACTTGCTCGGACAGCACGGAGAGCCTGAGCGCTCCATCCTATTAGATCGGCTCTGTTTACTCATTCAATATAGTGAGGAAATAATAATAGCAAGTTCAACAGCATCACAGAACAGCAGATTCAGGCAGCTCGGATTGACAGACGCGGTGCTCCTCGAGGCTATCAAACCGGAAACCCCACTCCTCACCGTGGACTTGAAGTTGTATCTGGCAGGTTCGGACAACAACGCTGCTGTGAACTTCACTCACTATCAGATCTGCCGTAGCTGAGCGTCCGATTCTTTCCTACACAGACATAGCCAGGAGGTAGGCTTCGTGTTCATCTTCCTGTTCATCCGTGAAGCAACGAACGATCTTGGCTCCCCTGACCGTCCCTTCGACGTCGGCCGTTGCCAACCGAACGGCCTCGTCGAGTGAGCCGGCATCACGATGGAAGTAGATATACTGCACCCCGTTGGTTTGCCCGATCAGCGTGTTGTGGCAACCGGCCTCGTATAAGGCATCGACGCGCTCTTCGGTCAATATATCCGCACCTTCGATGATAAGCGTGAACTTGTAGGTTTCCATGGCTGATGCCCTCCTCCTCGTAGGTATGTTAGTGAGCGCATTGCTTGAGCTTCTACGAAGGTACCCGGCGTGGTCACCCCGGGTTGCGGGGCGTCGAGATGATCGAGGCTTGGCAACCTGAGCGGCTTGAAGCCGGGCATCGGGCTGTACCCCAGGATGCCCCGGGCTGGGGGGTCACGATCCATCCGGCGGCCTCGAGTCCGGTGACAGCAACCTCGACCTCCTCCTTGGGATGCCGGCGCCTTCGCGACGCCCCATCCCACCCCGTTGACGTCCGGTTCCTCGACCGCCTGCCGAATCCCCGGCCCGCGGCGGCGGAACGTAGTACGGTGTAACCCCGTGACGAAATATGTCTTTGTGACGGGCGGCGTGGTGTCCAGCCTCGGGAAGGGAATCACCGCGGCGTCCCTCGGGCGGCTGATGAAGGCCCGAGGCCTCCGGGTGGTCAACCAGAAGCTCGACCCCTACATCAACGTCGATCCGGGCACCATGAACCCCTTCCAGCACGGGGAGGTCTACGTCACCGACGACGGCGGGGAAACAGACCTCGACCTGGGGCATTACGAGCGGTTCACCGGCCAGAGCCTGCGGCGGGACTCCAACGTGACCACCGGCTCCGTGTACCTGGCGGTGCTGAACAAGGAGCGGCGGGGCGACTATCTGGGGGACACCGTGCAGGTCATCCCCCACATCACCAACGAGATCAAGGACCGCATCCGGCGCCTCGGCGACAACGAAGACGTGGACATGGTCATCACCGAGATCGGGGGGACGGTGGGCGACATCGAGATACTCCCGTTCCTGGAGGCGGTGCGGCAGTTCAGAAACGATCGGGGCCCCCGCAACGTGGCCCATGTCCATGTGACCCTGGTGCCCTACATCGGGCCGTCGGAGGAGCTGAAGACCAAACCCACCCAGCACTCGGTGGCCGAGCTGCGGTCGCGGGGCATCCGACCCGACGCCATCGTGGTGCGCTCCGACCGCCTCATCAACGAGGACGTGCGCAGCAAGATATCGCTGTTCTGCGACGTGGACACCAAGTCGGTGATCCCGGCGCCCGACGCCCGTGACATCTACGAGCTGCCGCTCATCCTCCACGATCACGGGTTGGGGCAGGTGATCGTCGATCTCCTGGACATCGAGGCGCCCAAACCCGACCTGGGGGACTGGCGGCGGATGGTGAAGAAGGCGTTCGCGGCCGCCGAAACGGTGACCATCGGGGTGGTGGGCAAGTACACGGGGCTGCCGGACGCCTACCTATCGGTGGTGGAGGCCCTGCGCCACGGCGGTCTGGCCAACGACGTCCGCACGGAGATTCGCTGGATACCCGCCGAGGAGCTGGACGGCCTGTTCGGGGCCGCCTACTACGAAGGACTGCACGGCATCCTGGTGCCCGGCGGCTTCGGGGCGCGGGGGATCGAAGGCAAGATCAGGGCCATCACCCACGCCAGGAGGAACCGCATCCCGTTCCTCGGCCTCTGTCTAGGCCTGCAGACCGCGGTGATCGAGTTCGCCCGCAACGTGCTCGGCCTCAGGGAGGCCAACAGCTCCGAGTTCGATCCCGTTACCCCCCATCCCGTCATCGACCTGATGGAGCGCCAGCAGGGGGTGTCACAGAAGGGCGGGACCATGCGGCTGGGTGTCTACCCGGCCAAACTGGCCCCCGCCACCCTCACCAGAGATCTGTACGGCCGGGAGCTCATCTACGAACGCCACCGGCACCGCTACGAGGTCAACAACCGCTACCGGAGGGCGCTGGAGGAGGCCGGCATGGTGCTGTCGGGCATCTCGCCGGACGAGCAGCTGGTGGAGTTCATAGAGCTGTCCGACCATCCGTACTTCGTAGGCACCCAGGCCCACCCGGAGCTCAAGTCCCGCCCCCTGGAACCGCACCCACTCTTCGTCGGGTTCATCGCCGCCGCCGACCGATACCGCCGATCCGCCGAGAGCACCACCGCTCAACCGGACCACGAACTCCATGGCGGCTCGGAAAACCCCGCCGCGATGAGTCAGACTGTTCCAGTCGTCCGTCAATGGCAGGGATGAGGGGGTTCTGGGAGTTAGCCTGAGATCGTGTTGCTCCATCTTCGCTCACAACCCGGGCACGCGACCTTATGATCGAGGTGTATCTCGATTACAACGGGTCGGGACCGCTTGATCCGCGGGTGCTCGAGGAGATGATGCCGGTTCTCTCGGGGGGAGTGGGGAACGCTTCTTCGGTGCATAGGTTCGGTCGGCGTCAGGCGGCCACTGTAGACGCGGCGCGTGAGCAGGTTGCAGCACTGGTAGGAGGCCGGACCGGGAACACGATCTTCACCGCCGGCGCCACCGAAGCGAACAATCTGGCCTTGCGCGGAGCGGTCGAGGCCGGAGATGAAAGCCGTCCGCGGGTGCTCGTATCAGCAGTTGAACATGCCTCGGTCCGCCAAACCGCTAGGTGGTTGGGATCCCAGGGCTTGGCGAAGGTGGAGGTCATCCCGGTGACCGGCGGTGGCTTCGTCGATCCGGCCGTCCTGGAAGCGATGATGGGGCCCGACGTGTTGCTGGTCTCGGTGATGGCGGCGAACAGCGAGACCGGAGTACTGAATCCGGTGGCCGAGATCGCAGATCAGGTGCATGCCTACGATGCCTTGTTTCATTGCGATGCCACGCAGATGGCGGGTCGGATGGCATTCGACATCGACCGAACCGGGGCGGATCTGGTGTCCTTGAGCGGCCACAAGATCTGTGGGCCGGGTGGGGTGGGTGCCCTGGTAGGAACCCGTCACGGCCTGCGCCGAGTTCAACCGATCATCCATGGAGGCGGCCACGAACGGGGGTTGCGGTCGGGTTCGGTCAACGTGCCCGGCGCGGTGGGGTTCGGAGCCGCGGCTCGCATCGCGGTAGAGGAACGAGAGGTCGAATCGGCCCGGGTCGCTGGTCTTCGTGACAAGCTCGTAGCGGAGCTCAAGGCGGGGGTCCAGGAGGTACATGAGAACGGGGACGTATCCCGTCGGCTTCCGAACACGGCGAATATCCACTTCGCGGGGGGGGACGCCGAGGCGGTCGCTGCGAACATGGACTCGGTGGCGGTATCGACCGGCAGCGCCTGCAGTTCGGGATCGATCGAACCGTCCGAGGTGTTGCTGGCCATGGGATGCACCCGCACTGTTGCGTTCGAATCGGTCAGGTTCAGTCTCGGCCGGTTCACGACCCCGGGGGACATCGAGGTAGCTGTGGAGCGTTGTGTCTCAGCCGTCGGATATGTTAGAGATATGACTGAAGAAGGACTATCACGTGCGGTTGGTTGACGCGGCACTGCCGGTGTTCGCTCGCCATGAGACGTTCCATCCCAGGTATGGCTGGTTCCGCAAGGCGTACTCGGTAGTGGCTAGGGATCCCCAGGTCTTCAACCGAAAGGACGCGCCGGTTGTGATCGGGGTGGGTAAAAACATGGCACGGGCTATCCGTTTCTGGGGGTTGGCGGCGAAGCTGCTGGTGGAGGACCCGAAACCGAAGAACCGGCGTTCGCCCGGGTTGGTACCGACCCGTATGGGCCAAGCCATTTTCGGGGAGTGGGGGTGGGACAAATATATGGAGGATCCCGGCACGCTGTGGTTACTGCACTGGTTGCTCCTGGCACCGCCCTCGCGCCTGCCGGTTTGGTGGTTGGCGTTCAACGAGTTCAACGCGGTGGAGTTCAGCGACAGCGACATCGACATGGTTGTCGCCGTTCAACTGGAATCCGTAGCGGAGTGGGCCCGCCCGCATCCGTCGTCCCGCAAGAAGGATGTGAGAGCGTTGCTGCGGACCTATGCGCCCGCGGTGCGGTCACGCCGCACCAGTATCGACGACATTCTGGACTGCCCGCTTCGTGAGCTGGGCTTGATAGGCCGCTCATCAGCCACCGGGCAATATCGTTTCACCCTCGGTCCCAAACCAACTCTTCCCTCGGAGATTGTCACATACGCGGCCCTCGACTACATCGCCCGTACCGGTGTCAGCGGTAACACGGTCACGTTCAGTCGGTTGGCGTATGAGCCCGGTGCCCCCGGACGAGCCTTCAAGCTTACCGAGGCCGAACTCATTGCAGCATTGGCACCGACGCTTCAACGAATCGCCACGCTGGATCTCGTGATCCCGACCGGCGCATCGCAGCTGTCCTGGTCGGGCGATCCTGCGGTGATCGCCGTTGATGTGCTCAACGGGTATTACAGCGCTAACCCTCCCGACGTTCGGGTTGGTCACTACGGCGACTTGCCGATCAACGATGACCTGGTAGAGGATTTGGGCCTGGGTCGTAACCCGAGTGAGATGATGCGTCGTCTCTATGAGGCCATCCCGTCTGTAGGCGGTCCATAATGGCGACTCTCGCAGACAGCATCAAGGTGGTGGGTCGGTTTGCCCGTTCCGCGAACCTCGAACGCGACGTAGCTCGAACCGAACCTCTCGACGGGTATATCGTCACAGCCCGCGCCCTCGACGTTATAGAGAGGATCGCATCCATCGCCGCGAACGGACCGGCGGGCGGTGCTTGGTCGCTCACCGGACCCTACGGGTCGGGAAAGTCATCGCTAGCGTTGCTGGTCGACGGGGCTCTCGGTGGTGCCGAGCAGGCGCGACAGGCGGCGTTGGAACTCATCGACAACGCATCCCCAACCGTAGGAAAGCTCGTTCGTCGGGCCCATAAACGGCATAAGACAGAAGAGTTCGGGTTCCATCGCGGCCTGGTCACCGCCGACCGTGAGCCTCTGAGCCATACCGTGCTCAGGGCCCTCCATTCCGCGGTTGTACGCAGCTACGGCAGAATCCCGCCTATCAGTGAGTTCGCCGCGGCCCGCGCTCTCCGAAGATCGCTCAAAGACGCCGCTGCTGCAGATCCCCGCCGCAGCGGACCGTCCCCGGCGGCGTTGGTCGATATCGCCCGTTGTCTGGCTGAGGATGCGCCATTGCTGCTGATCATCGACGAATTCGGCAAGAATCTCGAAGCTTTCCGGGATGGTGCCGAGGCGGATCCCTATCTACTACAGCAGCTCGCCGAGGCAGGGCAGAGCAATGCCGGCCTGCCTATCTTCGTCCTTACACTCCAGCACCTTTCCTTCGAGGACTACCTGAGGGACACCGACGGGCCACAACGCCGCGAGTGGGCCAAGGTGCAGGGCCGATTCGAGGACATCGCCTATGTCGAATCATCTACTCAAACCCGGTCACTCATCCGTACCGTCTTCGAGGTCGAAGACGACCGGTTACAAAACCGGATCAACCGCTGGGCCCGGCCGTATGCAGAAGCAATGCGGTCCCTCGGTGTCGCTGACCTCGCCGATCCGAACGTCGTCGCGTCCTGCTATCCACTCCATCCCTTGGCAGCGCTCGTGCTACCCGAACTGTGCAGCCGATACGGCCAGCACGAACGCACCCTTTTCTCGTTCCTCACCGGTCCCGATCGGGCGAGCGCCGCATCGTTCCTTACCGCCAGTGAAAACGCGGCGGATGTGCCCCTGCCCTCGGTAGGTCTTGACGCGATCTATGACTACTTCGTGTCCAATGGCGCGCCCGGCGCTCTACAGTCAAGCCGCTGGACCGAAATCTCTATCCGACTCCGCGACTCGCACGGCCTTTCTGTGTCACAAGAGCAACTAGCCAAATCCGTCGCTCTGCTCAACCTCATATCAACGACCGGAACCATTAGGGCATCTGGACCGATACTTGAATTGATGGACGGTAATGTTTCAGAGACGTTGGCCGAACTAGAAGGCGCAGGTATCGTCATCTATCGAGACTTCGCCGATGAATACCGGATATGGCAAGGAACGGATATCGATATTCGTCGGTTGCTCCATTCCGCCCGCCGTCGAGTTCAGAGCCAGCCGTTGGTCGAGATACTATCTGGTATCGACAATCCCCTGCCTGTTGTCGCGGCTCGGCATAGCGCCGTGAATCAGGTATTTCGGGTGTTCAGGCGCCGCTACGCCGCCGGTGGTGAGAGTGTTGAACCGGTAGACGCGTTCGCCCATTACGACGGCGAGTTGCTGTTGGTAGTCGATTCGGATGGGAAGGTGCCCGCGATGGCGCATCCGTCCGCCCACTTTGCCAAACCTATGGTGGCGGCTATTCCCGCCGAGGTATCCGCCCTCGAAGCCGCCGCCAGAGAAGTAGCGGCGGTCGCCCTCGCCCTCGATGATTCCGCCATCGCCGATGATTGGGTGGCGCGGCGGGAACTGGGAGAAAGACTAGCGCAGACACGGAGCCTGCTCGACCAGGCACTCTCCGCGACCTTCGGCTCCGACACTTGCCGTTGGGTGTTGCTCAGAAGCGGCGTTGAAGACTTCCATTTGGCCGGTGGCCGCGGTTCGGTGGCGCTTTCAGCCGCGGCCGACCTTTCCTATGATAAGACACCGACGGTACGTAACGAGATGCTCAACCGTACCGTACTCACTTCTCAAGGGTCCAAGGCCCGCCGAACCCTTCTCGAAGCAATGATCGACCACGGCGGCGAACCCGACCTAGGCATCTCCGGCTACGGACCCGAGATGGCCATGTACCAGGCATTCCTGAAATGTACCGGGCTCCACGGCACCGACACCCGCAACGACACAATGGTTTTTCGCAGCCCGACCGATGAGTCGTTGCGTCCGGCATGGGATTTGCTGGAGGGTGAGTTCAAGCGAGCCAAGAATCGGCGCATCAACCTACGCGACCTCTACGCCGTCCTGCTCTCACCACCTATCGGGATGAAGCAGGCGGTCATACCCGTCTTCGTCACGGCGGGTCTGCTCGCCTTCTCCGACGAGATCGCCATCTACGAGCACGGCACCTTCAAACCACTGCTCACACCGGAACTCTCGGAACGGATGGTACGCAACCCCGCCCATTTTGATATAAAGCACTTCGCAAATACCAGCGGCGCCCGAAGGCTTGTCATCAAAGAGTTGGCAACTCGTCTCGGGGTTCTTCCCAAGTTCCGTAAGCACCGCGTCGCGAACGTGCTCGCGATCGTGGGTCACCTGGTCACACGCATCAACAGGCTAGACAACTACACGCGCCGAACCCATAATCTCAACACCACCACCCTCGCCACTCGTGAAGCGTTGCTGGGTGCCGTCGAACCCGATCAGCTGCTGTTCGCTGCTCTCCCGGAGGCCCTCGGGTTCCCACTCGTACCCGTTGACGCCGATATCTACTCGCAAGCCCGTGCCTACGCCTGTGCAGTGGGCGGCGCGCTGGATGAATTAACCGCCGCCTATGACTGTCTCCTGAAAAGGCTTCTTCAGTTGCTCCTCTCCACGAGCGCAGAAACATCCCGGCTCGCCATCACCGGCCAAGCCGCTGCACTAGCAGACGAAGTCCTAAACCCGACCGTGCGGGCCTTTGTCCTCACTCTCGCCAACGACAGTGTCGAGAGCGACACCGATTGGATCAAGGCGGTCGCCACCGTGGTCGCGCAGAAGGCACCGGCAGAGTGGACCGACATGGACTTGCAGCGATTCGAGGGGGAGCTTCCCCAACAGGTCGCTGCCTTCCGGCGGCTCATTGCGCTCCACGCCCAACACCGGACCGACGGGGGAGGCCCTTTCACTACCTTCCGAGTCGTCTTCACGCGCGACGACGGCAACGAGGAAGCCCGCCTTGTCAGCCTTGACTACAACGAACGTACCCGGCTCGAAGAAGACTTCGACGCTTACATGGAAAATCTGGCGAAACTCACAGGTTCATCCGAGCGGGCACACCACACTTTGCTCGCCATGATGGGGGAGCGGCTGCTCCCGAGCCAGGAGTCGGCTGATGACTCGGAGGAAAACGATGTTGTTATGATCAGGGCCAATGATGACTGAGACCGTTCGACACATCTGCGGCATCTCGGGAGGCAAGGACTCCAGCGCCCTTGCCGTCTACCTCCGCGACAAGGTTCCCGGGATGGAGTACTTCTTCTGCGACACCGGCGCCGAGCTACCCGAGACCTACGAGTATCTGACCCGGCTGGAGGTCATCCTCGGCAAGCCGATCGCACGGCTCAACGCCCAACGAGGCTTCGACCATTGGTTCGAGGTGTTCAGGGGAACCCTCCCATCACCGCAGATGCGGTGGTGCACCAGGAATATGAAGATCAAGCCCATCGAGAGCTGGATCGGTGACGAGCCCGCCATCTCCTACGTCGCGATCCGGGCAGACGAATCCAACCGCAAGGGCTACGTCTCCACTAAGGCCAACATCGAGACCCGGTTCCCCTTTATCGAGGACAACATCGACCACGACCGTGTAATGCGGATACTCGAGGATGCCGGCATCGGCCTCCCCACCTATTACGAGTGGAGGACCCGATCCGGTTGCTACTTCTGCTTCTACCAGCGCAAAGCCGAGTGGATCGGCCTCTCGGAGCGACACCCCGACCTATTCGAACGGGCGGTCGCCATCGAGCAGAAGGTTCTAACCGACGCCGGCGTAGGCGGAGACGCCGACTTCGGAGACCGGGCCATGCGCGGCCGCCAATACACCTGGTCCGGCGGCGAGACCCTCGTCCAGCTACGATCCCGACGCGAAGAGATCCTCGAACGCCACGAAGTAGCTATGGCACGATCCAACCGAACCAAAACCAATGTCCCTCTAGTCGAAGCCTTAGCAGAAGCCCTTGACGAAGAGGACGACACTCTCCCCTGCACCGTGTGTGCGCTGTAAACAGGGCAATTGTGGTACCTAATAACATCCCCCCTGATTCGGTCTCTCCAAATACTGGCCTGCTCTCTCTGTCGGAGATCAAGCCCTTGTACATTCTTCCTAATGACCCCTTACTAGAGGAAGTACTCATCCCATGTTTCCGCACGTCGACCTTGGTAGACAGCATGATGGGTTTCTTCTCTAGTAAGGCCCTGGCAGACCTGGCACCGGGGCTAGCGACCTTCATCAGGTCGCATGACGGCATTCTACGCCTCATCATCAGCCCGCACCTGAGCGAGTCGGACAGAGATGCGATCCGGGATGGTGTAACCTCTCCGCAGGATGCGGCCGAGTCTCTTCTCAAAGACCTATTCATCACCAGCGATTATATTCAAGAACATACTCTGAAGTGCTTGACATGGCTCCTTCGCAAGGGCCGTATCGAATTAAAGGTCGCAATCATGCCGTCCGCGGTATTTCATCCCAAGGTATGGCTCTTTAAGGATCAAGTATCCATACTAGCAGTTCACGGGTCAAGTAATATGACCCATTCGGGTATCAATAGAAATATAGAACAGGTCTCCATCTCAAAAGGCTGGGAAGATAACAATCAGTATTACATCACAGATAAACTCGAGAGACAATTCTCCGAGCTCTGGGAAGATAGAGACGAGAATTGTTTAGTTGTTGGTATGCCTGATGCCATACGAGAGCACTTACTAAGAACATACGACTCAGAAATTCCACCGAGTGAATCCGATATTAAAGATCTCTATGCAAAAGCAATGCTAATATCCAACGACTACACCTGGAAATATGTTCTTCGCCGAAAGCAGTTTGCTATACCTTCAGAACTCCGTTATGAAGATGGGCCATATGCTCATCAAGGCAAGGCAGTAAGGGCTTGGTGTGATGCTGGATACCGCGGAGTATTGGAAATGGCTACCGGTTCAGGAAAAACTATTGCGGCTATGATTGCTGCCCATAGATTGTATGAGGAGCGAAAGCCTTTGTTGATAGTTATTTCAGCTCCGTATGTTCCTCTTATACAGCAGTGGTGTGATGAAGTAGCCTTATTTGGGATCACTCCTATAAATCTTTCTGAAGCCGGAGGACCTAAAGGTCGAGCAAGAGAATTAGGGATGCTTAGGAGACAACTCAAAAATGGATCTCTTGATGTCGGAGTTGTTGTTGTTTCTCATACCACTTTAGCAAATACCAAATTCAAGTCTGATCTAGGAAGCTTTAGTTGCGATAAGCTACTCATAGCAGACGAAGCTCACAATCTGGGTAGTGAAGGATTCATCTCAGATATGCCTAAGTTTTTTAATCATCGGCTGGGTTTGTCTGCTACCCCTGTTCGACAGTACGATGAGACTGGTACGGAAGCTCTTTTTGAATTCTTAGGACCGGTAGTATTCCGCTACAGCCTTGAGGAAGCTATAGGTAACTGCCTGGTAGAGTACGATTATTTTGTTCATCCAGTAGAACTAACAAAGATTGAGGTGGATAGATGGTTTGAACTGACCCAACGCATTGGTGCTAATGCTTGGCGAGCAGATGACAAAGGCAACCCCGACGAATTTTTACAGAAGCTGTTAATAGCACGCCGTGCTATTCTTGAGGTAGCAGAGAACAAGATAGTAACACTAGAAACCTTATTGAATCGCGAAAGTCTTTCAGACCTTCACCACACTCTGATCTATGCTTCTGATAAAGATCCTGAACAGTTGAAGGATGTAAATCAATTACTCATAAACCGGAGAATTCTCTTCCATCAGCTCACTCACGAAGAGACTAGAAATAAAACAAAAACAACACGCCTCATTAAAGAGTTCCAAGAAGGTTCTCTAAATGTGTTAACTGCTAAGCGCGTGTTGGATGAAGGCGTGAATATTCCTCAAATCAAGCGGGCATTTATTATGGCCAGCACGACTGTAGAGCGCCAATGGATACAACGCAGAGGTCGTTTGCTTAGGAAATGCAAGGAGATCGACAAAACACATTCAGAAGTTCATGACTTTGTTGTAACACCACCTAACACAGACAAAACTAGTGATGATGATATGAAGGCGCTTATTGGTTCTGAACTCAAGAGAATTCAAGCCTTTGCTTGCCTGGCACGCAATGCCGGGAGACCGTCTGGACCGCTCCCCATTATTGATCGACTTTTAAAGTTGATCAACAAATAATAAGGAGGCAATAGATGCCAGTCAACAACCTAAAGGTAATACAGATTATTCGCGATGAGCTGGATAAGTTAGAACAGAGAGGTAGAGGCTATCGAGAGGAACTTGGAGAAACAATTGTGGAGGTTATAGAATACGTGCAACAGAATCGGGTTAGCAAGACATATGTGCAGAAGAATATTAATGATAAAGTCAATGCGCTCGGGCTTTATCTCTATAAGAATCGATCAGGTTCATAGGGATTGAAAGAGAGGTATTAAAGGTGCGACTGATTCAAGCCAGATTTACCAACTTCCGTCTTCTGCGGGATCTTACTTTAGATTTTTCGACAGATACGGGCAAGAATTTAATCGTTGTACGAGCAGCGAATGAGTCTGGTAAAACCACAGTCTTGTATGGACTTCAATGGGCATTGTACGGCAATGATGCTCTTCCTATTCCACGCCGGAATTTCCGTATGCATCCTGTTAACTGGGAGGCTTCGGAAGTAACAAAGGTTCCTATCAGAGTAGAGGTAGATTTTGAAATAAAGATATTTCGTCGTAGCAAGACATATGATTTGATTGAGACTATTAGAAGGTATCGGATCATTCGCTCTACATATGACAGGATAGACGGAGCGGAGTGGTACCCTGGGCCAACAAATGCAAAGCTGTTTGAGATAACATCAGAAGGTAGTATACCACAGGAACCTCCAGAGTCCCGGATTAAAGAACAACTACCAGAAAACTTGCGAGAAGTATTCTTTACAGATGGTGATCGTGCTCTTAGCTTTATTGATACTGATATTGATACTAAGACAAAGAGAACTAGAGTGCAACATGCTATCAGATCATTGTTAGGACTTGATGTGATTGAAGAGGCTCGTGACCGAGTAAAGACAACTGCGCGTGGTGTGAACACTCGTGTGCGTAGCTTGGTTCGAGATAATAATCTCGCGCGAATTTCCGAACGAATCACAGAGATATCCGATGAAGAACTAGAGTTAGAGAATCAAATTAAGGATGCCAAACAGCAATTCATGTCATTTGATGAACGGCTTGTTGAAATCGAAAAAGAGATAGAAGAAGCCTTGTCTAAGGGAAATAAGGAAGAAATGCGAAAACAACTAAATAATCTACGTAGCGATGTGACTCTAATTGGTCATGATCTCAAAAAGGCTAATATCACTCATGCTGACTTGCTGAAAGATGTATTTCTATCTCGAGAGCTTAGTGCTCCAATGATATCGCTAGGTCTTTCTAAGCTTGATGCTCTCCGCGATCAAGGCAAGATACCCAATAGCACCATACCAGTGCTGGAAGAGAGATTGACTTCTCCTTTCTGTATATGTGGTGAAGCATTGAATAAGCAAGATAAAGACTCAGAGCGGCGGCGAGAAAATATTAAAAGACTTATAGATGAAGCTCGCGATTCTGATATCCTTCAAGGTATCGTTACAGAACTATATTATGCTTCCCTTTCTTTATCTATGGATAGAACTATCGACCGAACTTGGATTTCCAGATATGAGGAAGTAGCTGCCCTGAGGGATGGTTTACTAATCCGAAGTAAAGGACTAGGTCAGCAGATGCGTAGTTTAGAAGTAAAAATGGACCAAATCCCCAACACAGATCTTCAGATACTAAGAGATACTAAATCTTCTTACAAAAAGCAACGTGACAGATTTAACGAAAAATGGACTCTGCTCAAACCAGATTTAAACAATCTCAGACAGGAACAAACAAAACTAATTAGTGAGCGAAACCGCCTTCTTAAAAGCCAGCAAAAGGGAGACAGAATAATGGCAGAGCTTGAAGTAGCTCAAGATATTTTGACCGTTCTATCAAACTCATATCAACGGCTTACAAATGAAGAATTAAACAAAGTTAGTAACAAAATGAACTCTGTATTTCTTGAAATGATTGTAGCTGATCCTGATCAAGGAGCCATTATCCATAAGGCAGAGATAACGAAGCAGTTCGATATTATAGTCTACGGTCCTAATGGAAGACAATTGAATCCAAATATAGACCTCAATGGCGCTTCACGTCGAGCATTGACCCTGGCGTTTGTTTTAGCTTTGACTAAAGTAAGTGAAGTTGAAGCCCCCAATGTCATAGACACACCGCTCGGTATGATGGAGGGACTTGTTAAGACTTCTGTTCTGACGACAGCCATAAAGGAAAGCTCCCAATTGATTTTGCTACTTACCCGCTCAGAAATAAAAAATTGTGAGGAAATAATTGACGCAAAAGCAGCCCATATCATAACTCTAACTAATCCTGCTCATTATCCTAAAATGCTAGTCAACGAGCCTCCTTCAACAACAGGGGCTATTGTCAAGTGTGGATGCAACCATCGTCAGGAATGTGAGATTTGTCAGCGTCGAGCGGAACTTGATTGATATAAAGAAGGGAACATGACACAACAATATCATAACCCGTTCTCGGCTGTGTATTTGGTGTATCCGAAAGACCAGGGCGAGTATTATCAGCAATATTGCCAGGGAACAGGGTTAGGATCAACTATTGACCGTAGTCCTTTTCCTAGGATGGTAGACTTATGGTTTGCCGGATTGTCCATCGCAGCTCATGAGAGACTGCAACCAGTTGATCTTACAGCTCGCAAGCCTTCCAATATGGTATACGGCTCAATATTTGATCGCGATAGCTGGCGGGTCCAAGTTGTTATGCTCATTGCGATCGCAGTAGAGGATAATATAGAGGTAGTAGGAAAACCTAATCGTATGATGGCGATCGCCAATGGACTAGCCGCAGCTGGGGTGCCTCATATCGTTGAGATGCTTAAGAGAGGCGACCAGGAGCCAATCTGGAACCTGTCGGATGCTCTAGCTGATCTTCTGGGTGGCGAAGAGACAACCGACAAGCATACCTAGTCCTTTACACCCATGGTCGAGTGGGCTGCACCTATTAGATGTTTCTCGAATGGGAGAGTAGCCTGCAATACGGAGCTGTCAGACCATCGGGGGAGGGTTACCCCGGTTTCTTCGGCTAGCAGCTCTAGGTCGAGGTTTGCCAGTAGTCGAGCTGTTATCGGTCGCTTTGCGTCCCAGAAGACCAGGGAACCGAAGAACCCTCTGGCGGCTTCCGAGTTGAGCAGGCCGGTGAGCAGATCGGCGTCGCGGCGGGTTCGGCAGGGCAGAAAGTAGCAGGTGTCATCGAGCACGATAGGTTTTCCCCCGGCAGGTCCGACGCATCGGAAATCGAGGCGCTTGTAGAAGCCTGATATAGCAACCTTCCAGGGAGCAAAGCTGTACGGTCCTACACCGAAGATGGAGAACCGGGGCCGGTTTCGGTAGATAGAGCTGGAGCGGCCGTCGAGCCGGGCGGCGTGAGATTGCAAGTACGCCCAGGTACGGGGGGTTTCACGTTCGACTTTCGAAGTATCTTCTCCTATCGATCTCTGTGGGACAAGCATGAAGCGCGTCGGCGTCGGGATCTGCTTCATCAGCTCGGAGCTCTTGAGCATGGGATACAGGTAGGTCGGTTCAAGGCTCACTACTTCGCCCAATCCGTTCTCGAAGGTATCCGAGCCTCTGGGGAGTAACTCCATTACACGCGAACAATCGTGCTTCACGCCCGACCTCCACCTGAGTGGAGAAGGGCCAGATAGATACCCATAGGTGTCATAAGCGCCAAGGTCGGCCACGAGCTTCCCGTCGCGGTAGGCGAACGTCGATTCGGGCGCAGGCGCCTCGAGCCCCAGATATACGGCGCATTCTCTCGAGGCGGAACCGGGTTCGAGGATACAGACCAGCAGGCACGCATCGACCGAGACGCCGAAGTGCTCGCCCGCGTCGATCAGGTAGACGGACGAGGCCGAGATCTGTAGATTCCGTCGCCAAGCATGATGGAGCACCTTCCGGGCGACGGTGGTCTTACAGAGCATCGCAAGCACCGCGTCCTTCCCCGTGAGGCACTCCAGGAGATGCGAAATCATCCACTCCGAGATGTCGAAGTTGCTCTTGCCGGTGAGAGCGTCGAGGCCGTTCATACCTTGAGCATTGGACTTGATCGGTAGGTTGTCACCGTTCCAGACGCCCACGTCGGAGTTGGTAACCCAGGGTGGATTGCCAACAACGAGGACCGGCGATTGAAGACCACTCAGCGCCGCGGGCCAGTCCTTTTCGAAAAAGTTCTCGCAACCGACCTCTGCCCGCGTAACCGACTTGGCTGTTTGTACATGGTGTGGGTTGATCTCGAACCCGAGGAAGCGCCCGCATTCGGGAAATACATCCACGGAGGCCCGCAGGAACGAACCTGTGCCGCAGGTCGGCTCGACTACCGACCCCGGAGACACCCCCAGGCGGCGGAGCACCCCGCATACTCTGCGGGCGAGAGCGTCAGGAGTCTGGAAGTCCCCGAATTCGGTTTTTGCCTTTCTGGCCACGTTCAACTTACCCGCATAATTCCATTGACGATGCCTGCTTTCTCTATGACTCTCCGGTACTGAAGCTGCCATTGCAGAGCATTCGAGATGGTCAAATACCCCAGTGTCGGAGGATTGGCCAGTAGCTCTTCTGCGAGTTGTACCGTGTCGGTATCGTCGATCGGTAGGTTCCGCACCCGAACACCGCAAGACCAACCTAACAGCCGTGTTCCAGCATTCTCGGTACTGTCCGGCCTGCCCTGTATCGGCTCCATCGTCGGCGGGCGTCGGTGTTTCTTTCGCTTTCCGACCTCCAATGTATGGGAGGGATGTGACACTTTGTGGTCGGCGTACCTCGAGATCGGATCGGTCCGGCATCCCCCGGATCGCAGGCCTTCGGTCGTAACATGGGGGCCTGATCTGATTCACAGACGGGCAGGGCGTACATGACGCAGAAGGTAGAACTCCATCCCCTGGGCCTTCAGGTGGAGGAGTATCTGTCGGTGCTGGCGGTGGAGCGGGGGTTGAGCCGCAACACGGTCTCGGCGTACCGGCGGGACCTGGCGGGGTATCTGGAGTTCCTGGGGGAGGGGATCGCCTCGCCGGAGCTGGTGGACGGGTTCGTGGCCTCGTTGTATGAGCGGGGGATGCAGACCTCCACCATCGCCCGCAAGCTGGCGGCGGTGCGCGGGTTCCACCGCTTCCTGGTCGCCGAGGGCGAGTCCGGCGAGGACCCCACCCGGTTCACGGAAACCCCCCGCCGCCGGTTGGGGTTCCCCAAGGCCCTGGACGTCCACGAGGCCGTCCTCTTGGTGGAATCTCCCCCCCTCGACACGGTGCTCGGGAGGCGGGACCGGGCGATGCTGGAGACCCTGTACGGAACGGCGGTGCGGGTGAGCGAGCTGGTGGGCATGGATCTGGCGGAGCTGGACCTGGACACCCGCAGCGCCCTGGTTACGGGCAAGGGAGGCAAGCAGCGGCTGGTGCCTCTGGGCCGCCCGGCGGTGGAAACGATCGGCGCCTACCTTCCCGGACGGATGGAGCTGCGCCGCCCGGGGGAGGACCCGGGGGCGGTGTTCCTGAACGCCAGAGGGGGCCGGCTGACCCGCCAGGGGGTCTTCGGCATCGTCCGCAAGCACGCCCTGCGGGTGGGCATCCCCGGCAGCCGCATCTCGCCCCACGTCCTCCGCCATTCGGCCGCCACCCACATGGTGGAAGGGGGCGCCGACCTGCGCACCGTTCAGGAAATCCTGGGTCACGCTAGTGTTTCCACCACGCAGGTGTATACGCGCATGTCGCTGCGGCACCTGCACGAAGTTTACGTGGAGGCTCATCCGAGAGCCCTGCGGTGAACGAAGAGTCCTAAACCGGAGAGAGGTGTCGCATGGCCGACTATTCGGCAGCCCGTGAGATCCTGTTGGAGGAGCGGGAGAAGCTGGTGCACCAGCTCAAGGAGCTCGGCGCCACCGAATCCGGCGCCTTGCGGAGCGACCTGGACTTTGGAGAAGGGTTCTCCGATGCGGGGGCCGTCACCGCCGAACGGACCGAGGTTCTGGGCATCGTAGAGTCGCTGAAGTCCCACCTGGGCGAGGTGGACGCCTCCCTGGCCCGGATCGACGACAACACCTACGGGACATGCGCCCGGTGTGCGAACCGGATCTCGCCGGAGAGGATGGAGGTCCGTCCGAGGTCCAGGCTGTGCGTGAAATGCAAAACGGCCATGGCCTGACCCGGCCGCCCGGAACCGGAAGCCTGACGCCCCCGGCCCCCCTGGTTCCGTTGAGAAAGCGAATCCACCGCCTCGGTCATCTGGCGGCCAGGTATACGGACGCGGTCCTGTCCAGGCGCCTGACCCCGGCGGAACAGGCCGAGGCGGCCGGATATCTGAGGTCGGACGCCGAACGGGGGATGTTCTGGGGGCAGTCGAAAGCGGACCGGCGGCACGGTTTGGCCGCCGCCCGGTCAATCGCCGAAGCCCGCCAGGACCGGCCCGATCTGATCCGGGCCGCCCTGCTCCACGATGTCGGTAAACGTCATGCCCGGCTGGGAGCGGCGGGCCGGGTGTGGGCGGTGGTCCGCTCCGGGCTGGGCTTCCCGCCCTCCGAGCGGGGGGCGGCCTACCTGGATCACGGGCGCAGGGCGGCCGAGGAGCTGGCCGCCGGGGGCGCCGAACCCCTGGTGGTCGCCTATGCGCTGCATCACCACGGAAGGCGGCCCTCGGAGATCGCCTCGGAGGACTGGAAGATGCTGCAAGAGGCGGACCGGGCCCGCCTGCCCGGATACGGGCCCGACCGGCGGCGGAGGCAAAGACCGCGACCGGACGGTCCCTCTACCTACGATGGCGCCCGTCCGGCGGACGAGGCGGGAAAATGACCTATGAGGTGAAAACGGACGTGTTCGAGGGGCCCCTCGAGCTGCTGCTCCAGCTCATAAACCAGCACCATGTGGATGTCACGAGGGTGAACATCACCGGGGTCGTCGACGGCTTCTGGGAGAAGATGGAAGCCCGCCGCCTGGACATCGACGCGGCGTCCGGGTTCGTTCTGATGGCCGCCTTGCTCATCCAGCTCAAGGTGCGGTTCCTGCTGGCCGACCGGGACCCGATCGAGCTGGAGGAGGAGCTGGCCCTGCTCGACGAGCGGGACCGGCTGCTGGCCCGGTTGCTGGCCTTCCTAACGTTCAAGGACGCGGCGGTCGTGCTGGGGCACCGGCTCGCCCGAACCGCCCGCCGGCGGGGCCGCTCGGCGGGAATCGACCAGGAGCTGGTCGATCCTTCCATCCCCGCCCTGCCCTCGGAGGTAACGCCGGGCGTGCTGGCCGCCGTCTTCGAAGGTCTGGTAGAGGTTGAACCTGTACTTGAACCTGAGGTTGATCACCTGGACTTCGACCTTCCTTCGATCGGCGACGCCATCGAGGAGATAAGGGCCCGCATCACCGCCGATCTGGAATCCACCTTCAGCAGGCTGGTGTCCCATTGCACACGCAGGGTGGAGGTGGCCGCCTACTTTCTCGCCGTGTTGGAGCTGGCCCGCTGGGGGGTGGTGTCGGTCGCCCAGGAAGATCCTTCCGAAATCGAGGTGCGGCGCCGGGCGGACGCGTCCGCCGGAGCGCCGGACGGCGGATACGGTTACAGCCCATGAAACCCGAAGCCGCCCTCGAAGCCATCCTCTTCGTCGCCGAAACCCCCGTACCGGAAGGTGAGCTGGCCGAAGTGCTGGAGACGCCGCTGGCGGAGGTGAAGGCCCGGCTGGCGGCGTGGGCGGAGCGGCTGGAAGCCGAGGACCGCGGCATTTCCCTCCGCTGCGCCGCAGGGGGCTGGCGCCTCTACACCAAGCCCGAAGCCCTGCCGTATCTGGAACGGTTCGCGGCGGAGGACCGGGCGGTGCGGCTGTCCAACGCCGCCCTCGAGGTGTTGGCGGTGGTCGCCTACCGCCAGCCGGTGACCCGAGGCCAGATCGCCGAGCTGCGGGGCGTCGATTCCGGATCCGCCCTCCGCACGCTGGCCCGCCGGGGGTTGGTGGAGGAGACCGGCCGCCTGCCCGCCCCCGGCAACCCGGCCGTGTACGGGACCACCGACCTGTTCCTCGAATCGCTCGGAATGGGATCGCTGTCCGACCTGCCGCCCATCATCGATCACATGCCGGCCCCCGAAGCGGCCGAATCTATCGAGAGGGCCTACTTTGCCGCCGATGAACCCGACCGCGAAGGCTGAACGGCTCCAGAAGGTCATCGCCCGGAGCGGCCTGACCTCGCGCCGGGTCGCCGATCTGCTGATCACGGCGGGCCGGGTCTCCGTAGACGGGAACACCGCCGCACCGGGCCTGCGGGTAGACCCGGCCGAGGCCGAGATCATGGTCGACGGGATCCGGCTCCCGGCGGATCCCGGGCTGGTCCACTACCTGGTGAACAAACCGGCCGAGGTCATCAGCACCACGGACGATCCTCAGGGCCGCCCGACGGCGGTGGAGATGGTCCCGGCCCATCCGCGGGTGTTTCCGGTGGGGCGCCTCGATGCGGACACCACCGGCCTGCTGATGCTCACCAACGACGGCGATTTCGCCAACCTGGTCACCCACCCGCGTTACGGAATCACCAAGACCTACGAGGTGCTGGTGGATGGCGTCCCCGCAGGTCGGGATCTGGCGGACATCCGGCGGGGCATAGAGCTGGAGGACGGCCCGGCCAGGGCGCTCTCGGTGCGGAAGATCGGGTCGAACGGGCGCCGCACCCACCTGGAGATGACCATGGGGGAAGGCAGGAACCGGGAGGTCCGGCGGCTGTGCGCGGCGGCCGGTTTCCCGGTGGTTCGCCTCCACCGCACCTCGATCGGCCCGCTGCGGGACCGGGCCCTGCGCCCGGGGGAGTGGCGGCGGCTGGAAATCCACGAGGTGCGGGCCTTCTACGAACAACGCGACCGGAAGGCCGCTGATCCGGTCGGCGGTGCGGGGCGCCTATGAGATGGTACGAGGTGCGGCCCAGGCGTATCCGGGAGGCCGCGGTGAGGCCGCCGGGGTCCAAGAGCATCACCAACCGGGCGCTGGTGGCGGCGGCCCTGGCCGAGGGCGATTCGCTGGTCTCCGGGGCGCTCCGCAGCGACGACACCGAGGCCATGGCCGGGTGCCTGCGGCAGATGGGGGCCGTGGTCGAGGCGACGCCCGGCGGCTTTCGGGTGCGCTCGGACGGCCGCCTCCGGGGGGGAGGCCCCCTCGACGCCCGGGCTTCGGGCACCACCGCCCGTTTCATCACCGCCGCCGCCGTCCTGGCGGAAGGCCCGAGTGTGATCGACGGCGCGCCCCGCATGCGTGAACGCCCCATCGGTGCGCTGGTGGCGGCCCTCCGGAACCTCGGCGCCGAGGTGGAAGCCGACCGGGGCGGACGGTACCCCCCGGTGAGGACGGCGGGCGGCGGAATGGCGGGCGGCCGGGCGGCCGTCGACGGCTCGCAGTCCAGCCAGTTCGTCTCGGCGGTGCTGCTGAGCGCTCCCCTGGCGAGGCGGGCGGTGACGCTCGACCTGGGGGGGGAGGTGGTTTCACGCCCCTACCTGGACACCACCCTGGAGGTCATGGCGGCGTTCGGGGCCGAGGCCCGGTGGCTGGACGGGCGCTCCCTGACGGTGTCGCCCGGCGGGTACCGGCCCGCCTCGTTCATGGTGGAAGCCGACGCCTCCGCCGCCGTATATCCGTGGGCCGCCGCCGCCGTCACGGGTGCCTCGGTGACCGTGACGGGGATCGACCCCGCCAGCACCCAGGCCGACATGGCCGCCTTGGGAATCTTCGAGCGGATGGGCTGCCGCATTCGGTCGGCCGCCGGCGGAATCACCGTGACAGGCCCCGCCCGGTTGGCGGGGGTGGAAGCCGATCTGAACGACTGCCCGGACGCCTCCTTGGCGCTGGCGGTGACGGCCGCCTTCGCCGCCGGACCCAGCCGCTTCACCAACATCGCCAACCTGCGGATCAAGGAAACCGACCGTCTGGATGCGCTGGAGAACGAGCTGAACCGGATGGGCGCCCGGGCGTCCACCGGACCGGACTGGATCGCCGTCGACCCCGGCCCGCTCCGCCCGGCCCGCATCCGCACCTACGACGACCACCGCATGGCTATGGCCTTCGCCGTGGCCGGCCTGTCGCAGCCGGGTATCTCGATAGAGGACCCGGATTGCACGGCCAAGACCTGGCCCGGCTTCTTCGACATGCTGGAGGGGCTGTGACCGGAGGCGCCGGAGGCGGGGAACCGGCGGGCCGGCGGTTCGTGGTGGCCGTGGACGGGCCGGGAGGCGTCGGCAAGACCACCCTGTCGCGAGGGGTGGCCGACGCACTGGGATGCGCCCACCTGGACACCGGCGCCTACTACCGGGCGGCCGCTCTGGTGGCCATGGTGCACCGGGTGGATCTCTCGAACGAGGCCGAGGTGATGGCGGCGGCGGCGGGGGCCGTCCTCGACTACGAAGACGGGGTGATGCTGGTGGAGGGGATCGACGTGAGCCGGGCGATCCGAACCGGGGAGGTGACGGCCGAGGTGAGCCGGGTCTCGGCGCTGGCGGGCCTGCGGCTGCTCCTGGTCGGGCGGCAGCGTGAATGGCTGGCCTCGCACGGAGGGCGGGGGGTGGTGGAGGGCCGGGACATCGGAACGGTGGTGTTCCCCGGCGCCGATCTCAAGGTGTTCCTGACTGCCCGCCCGGAGGTGCGGGCCGCCCGGCGGGCCGGCCAGGAGTCGGCCGGGATCGCCGCCGTCCGGGAGGAGCTGACCCGGCGCGACCATCTCGACTCGACCCGCCCGGTCTCGCCCCTGGTCAAGGCGGAGGACGCAGTGGTGATCGACACCTCCGAGCTCACCGCGGCGGGGGCGGTCGAGGAGGTGCTGCGCCTGTGCGCCGGGTTCGGCTGATTTCCTCGCCTGGGTGAGGTGTACGAAACCCTTCGATGTCGTCGAGAGCACCCGCTCAAAACCGGGCCGGGGGAGGTCTCTGACGATTTTGCCCGGTCGGAGAAGATTCAGGGCGATTCCAGGGCGGACAAGGCGTCGGTGGCGGTGACCAGGCGGTCTTGGGCGAGGGGTTCGGGTCGGTCCGCCCTGGCGGTGAATCCCAGGGCGAGGGCCGCACCGAGCGCGGTCAGGAAAGACCGCAGGCGGCGCGGCAGCGGGAAGTATTCGTCCTCCTCGGTGATGCGGAACAGATCCCAGCCTTCGGTCGGGTCGAGCCGATCCATCACCTCCCTCACCAGGTGGTCGGGCGCCGAGGCCCCCGCCGTGACACCCACCACCCGGGCGCCTTCCAACCATTCGCCGCGGATGGCGTCCGCCGCGTCCACCCGGTAGGCGGGGGTGCCCAGCATGGCCGCGGTGCGCACCAGCGCCCTCGTGTTGGACGAATTGTCGGAACCCACCACCAATATGAGGTCACATTCCCCGCTCATCTCCCGCACCGCCTCCTGGCGGTTGGTGGTTGCGTAGCAGAGGTCGCTCTTGCGGGCCGTCACCAGGCCGGGGTAGCGCCGGGACGCCTCGGCCAGGACCGTCTCCCATTCGTGGACGCCCAGGGTGGTCTGGGCGAAGAGGGCCACCCGTTCGGGGTCTTTGGGGGCGAAGTCGGCCAGTCCGGTCTCCGGTTCCACCAGCGTTATGGCCGAAGGCGCCTCCGCCAGGGTTCCCACCGCCTCGTCGTGGCCTTCGTGGCCCACGAAAACTATGTCGAAGTCCTTCGCAGCGGTTTTCTTGACCTCGTGATGGACCTTGGTCACCAGGGGGCACACCGCGTCGATCACCACCCCTGCCCGCCCGGTTGCCTCGTTCACCACTTCGGGCGCCGATCCGTGGGCGGACAGCATGACCGGGGCGCCTTCGGGAACCTGTCCGATCGAATCCACGAAGACCACTCCGGCCCGTTCGAAGGCCTCGACGACGAACCGGTTGTGGACTATCTCGTGATAGCAGTACACCGGGGAGTCGAATATCTTGACCATCCAGGCGAGGGCCTTGATGGCCATGTCCACCCCGGCGCAGAAACCGCGCGGTTCGGCCAGCAGCACCTTGGTGGGGCGTGCGGATTCCGGGCGCCCCGATTTCGATGCCGGTCGATGACGGGGCGGCGGAGGGCGGGGATGGGATATGGCGGGCTGGGATATCGGAGGCATCGGGCCGAATCGTACCGGAGCAGTGCGTGGAATTGCGCGACCCGCCGCTCTTTAGACTGGCCGCGACGGAGGCTCCCGACAGCGGCGGGAGGTCATGAGCAGATCCAAACCCCTCATTGCCATCGTAGGCCGGCCCAACGTGGGCAAATCGACCCTGGTGAACCGCATCGTCGGCAGGCGGGCGGCGGTGGTCCAGGAAAAACCGGGCGTGACCAGGGACCGCCGCTACTTCGAGGCGGAGTGGAACGGGCGTTCCTTCACGGTGATCGACACGGGGGGGTGGCAGCGGAGCGCCGACGCGGAGCTGGTCGAGGACATCCGCACCCAGGCGGAGCTGGCCATCGCAGCCGCCGACCTGATCGTGTTCGTGGTGGACGCCCAGGGGATCATCTCGACCGACGACGCGGCGGTGGCCGCCCTGCTCCGTCCGGCGCGGGACCGGGTGGTGGTGGCGGCCAACAAGTCCGACAACGAGGGGATCGCCAGGTCGGCGGGGGAGTTCGGAAGGATGGGCTTGGGCGATCCCGTCCCGGTGTCGGCCATCCACGGACAGGGGGTGGCGGAGCTGCTGGACATCGTCGTCGGACGGATTCCGGACGCAGCAGAAGACCGCGCCGAAGACCGAATACCCGAAGCGGCCATCATCGGGCGCCCCAACGTGGGCAAGTCCACCTTGATGAACCGCCTGACAGGGGAGGAGCGGGTGGTGGTGTCACCCGTTCCGGGAACCACCCGCGACCCGATCGACGTGGACATCGAGATCGACGGTTCGACCTACCGGCTCATCGACACCGCCGGAATACGCAGGAAGCCCAAGATATCCGAAGACGTGGAGTATTTCGCGGTGCTCCGGGCCCGCGAGGTGCTGAGGCGGGCCGACGCGGCTCTGCTGCTCGTGGACGCCCTCGACGGGGTCACCCACCAAGACCAGCGGATCGCGGAGGAGGCGGCCCGGTCGGGTGCGGCGCTGATCGTTCTGCTGAACAAGTGGGATGCGGCCGACCGGGACAGGAAAGAGCAGACCACCGCGGAGGTGGGATACAAGCTGGGTTTCGCGGGCTGGGCGCCGGTGCTGCGCATCTCGGCCCTGAGCGGAGCGCGCCTGCATAGGCTCGGCCCGGCTCTGGAGACGGTGCTGGCCAATCGGGAGCGAAGGATTCCCACCCCCGCCCTCAACCGTCTGCTGGCGGAGTGGACCGGAGAGCACCCGCCCCCGGTCAGGAAGGGGCGCCGGCCCAGGATCCTCTACGCGGCCCAATCCAGGACCGCCCCCCCCACCCTGGCCTTGTTCGTGAAGGGCGGCAAGATCGACGACACCTATCTCCGCTACCTGGAACGGAGAGCGCGGCAAGCCTACGACTTCATGGGCACACCCATACGCCTGGTGATCCGCCGGAGCGCCGGACGGAAGGGGCCCCGGTGAGCGGGCCTGATCCGTCGGGCGGTCATGCGCCTCCCCGGACGCCCTTCAGCTTCAAGTTGATGGTGGGGCTGGCGGGCCTATACCTGGGGTGGAGGCTCGTCCAAGGAGCGGCGGCCCTGATCAGATGGCTGACCTGAACCGATCCGATGGCGGGATCGATGGTCGGGCTGGCGGGATTTGAACCCGCGGCCTCTTGACCCCCAGTCAAGCGCGCTGCCAAGCTGCGCCACAGCCCGAGAGTCAGAAGTCTACCACGTCCGCCTCGAGCCGGCGCCCCGGCCGGTTCTTCGGGGGGCAACAACCGGGGTCGATGCCCGGAGCACGGTCGATCAAGTGGCTATGTAGACGTTCTTGAGATCGGTGTAGTAGTCGAGGACGCAGGCCAACCATTACCCACAGAGAAATCGGCCACAAAAGCCCTCGGCCAGAAGCAACCTGCTCCCTTCTCGCCTCGTTTCGGCCATTTCAACTCGCTGGCCAAGCGGCGTACCCATTGCCGATCTGCGTCTCACAAGGGTACCCATCCTCGTCATTACCATCCCGACGGCCCCAATTAAACTTCGAACCCGCCGACCGAACCATGTCTCGTAGCTCGTCGACAGTTCCGCGATCCGGCCAATCTCCGCAAGACACCTCCTTAAGATCAGAAGCCCTCAATCTCCCACTCGCCGAAGTCGTCCGTGCTGTGGTTGTGGTCGGAGCCACTGAAGTTGTCGGTGCTGTGGTTGTGGTCGGAGCCACTGAAGTTGTCGGTGCTGTGGTCGTGGTCGGAGCCACTGAAGTTGTCGGTGCTGTGGTCGTGGTCGGAGCCGCCGAAGTTGTCGGTGCTGTGGTCGTGGTCGGAGCCGCCGAAGTCGTCGGTGCTGTGGTCGTGGTCGGAGCCGCCGAAGTTGTCGGAGCATATCCGTCGCCGATCGCCTCGGTCTCCTCGCCGCTAAACGCCCCCAACAACGCAGCTACACCAAATATCAACAACACACTAATCGATACAAACCAGCCGATACAATTACCAACTCTTACAGGCTGCTTGCTTCTATCGGGCTGGCGCCCCGAGGGTTGTTTCTGCCCCGAGGGTCTCCTCTTGCGCCCGAAGCGGCCCCTTCGCGCCCGCTTCGGGCGGGGCTGGGGCTTGACGCGAACGATGGCGTCTTGTCGGCCGATTCCAAGAAAGCCGCGCTGAGGTTCTTGTAAAATTTCCACCTCTGCTCTGGCTTCTTCGATGCCCAGTTCCTCGAGGGCGGCCTTGACGGCCACCTCTACCGAGATGCCTTCGACCTCGACCCACTCTCCGGCCACCATATTTTTCTCATCCTCTCCTACGTCGGTTTCGCTTTTTCCGCGACCCCTGCTGTTTAGACGGCTTGTCGCCGTCGTCCGGCTTCTTGGGGCACATATGAAATCGCCCCGAACACCAGCGGCAGGATCTTCGTGATCCGCTGCATGCTCTCCACCTGCGGGTTGCTGGCCTGCGGCTTGCCGGGAGGACTCAGCAACTTCTGCTGCAGGAACCCGGTCCCCACCACTACGGCCACCACCAGCAGATAGGGGAGGTGCTGATCGAGAACAACCCTTCCGCCCCCACCACCTCCGAGGGGGCCAGACTCAGGTCCATGGTGAGAAACAAAGGCGGAGAAGCCCCGTCCGCCAGCGCCTCGGCCAGAGCCGATCCGTTCCATCTCGAGGGCGGTCAGCGGGGTCAGTCCGGCAGGGCCAAAGGTCGAAGTCTGTTCCTCGATTAGCCTCCCCGACCCGGCGCAGCAGAGCGGCCCGGTCGCAGGGCGCGACGTTGCGCCACGTCTCGAAGGCCGCCTTCGCCTTGGCAACGGCCCGGTCGGCCTCCTCGACCCCGGCGGCGGGTATCCGCGTGATGACCTGCCCGGCGGCGGGCTCTACGATCTCCGTGGTATCTGCCAATTCGTTCATACCGACCTTCGGTTATGCCGATGATATGATTCTTGGTCATCGAGCGAGGGGCCTGCAGCAGTCGTTGTTCAGCAGCCTCCCCGAATATCACACCTAGGAGGTCGATTGCAGGTGAAGGCACCGTTCGTCGCACCCGACGCCACTTCCGTGTTCCATCTCGAGCTGGCCCGCCGCTACCGGGTCATCGCCTCAGGGGAGGGCGCCTGGGTGGAGGACTCCACCGGAAAGCGGTATCTGGACGCCATGAGCGGCGGTTCGATGGCCGCCGGCCTAGGCCACGGGCGGCGCGACCTGATCGAGGCGGCCTGGGAACAGTCCCGCCGCATCTCCTACCTGGACAACAAACGGCTCACCAGCCCCTGGCAGGAGGCCCTGGCCGCCGAGCTGGTGAAGCTGGCCCCGCCGGGTTTCTCCCGGGTACGGTTCGTCACCGGGGGTTCAGAAGCCAACGAAGCCGTCCTCCGGGCAGCCCGCGCCTATCACCTGGCCCGGGGCGAACCGCAGCGGTGGCAGATCATCTCCCCGGCCCAGGCCTATCACGGCCCTACCATGGCCACCCTTTCCCTCACCGGACGGCCGGGACTGCAGGGCGCCTTCGGCCCCTACCTGAACCGCCACTCCCATATCCCGCCGTCCACCCGGAGGTTCGACCCCACCGGCCGGGAAGCGCTCGACGCCCTCGACGAGGCCTTGGAGCAGGCCGGACCCGAGAACGTCTCGGCTTTCTTCTGCGAGCCGGTGAGCGCCGCCGCGTTGCCGGCCTACTCGCCCCCCGACCTCTTCTGGGAGGGTCTGGCCGAGCGGAGGGAGCGGTACGGCTTCCTGGTCTGCTTCGACGAGGTGGTGACCGGCATCGGCAGGACCGGGAGATGGTTCGCCGCCAACGACGTTCCCTGTCCCGCCGACATGATCGCCCTGGCCAAGGGGCTGGGGGCGGGATACACGGCCATAGGCGCGGTGCTCTACGCCGAGCGCGTGTACGACGCCATCGCTTCGGGGCCGGTTCCCTACTCGATGGGCCACACCTGGGACGGGGCGCCGTTGCCGTGCGCGGTGGGCTTGGCGGTGCTCGAGGTGCTCGAAAAGGAGGGATGGGTGGATCATGTGGCCGCCCGCGGACCTTCATTGCGCCAGGAACTGGAGGCGGCGCTGGAGGGCGATGAGATGGTGGGGGAGGTGCGCGGCCGCGGTTACCTGCTCGGCGTCGACTACGCGGATCCGAGGGACGGCAGCTCCTTCCTCCCCCCGGAGCTGGGGACGGCGGGCCGGATCGAGCGGGCCGCCGCCCGCCGCGGCCTGCTGATCCTGGGAACCCAGCCCACCCGGGACGGGTTCGCCGGCGACCAGCACCTGTTCGCGCCCCCTTTCGTGACGCCGGAGGCGGACCTGGCGGAGATGGTGGAACGCATGGCGGCTGCGGTGGGGGAGGTCTCCTCCGAAGTGAAGAACGAGATCCGTACGGGCCGGGTGCGGGGGGGCGGACCTTCGGGAACGGCGGGCGGCCTGCGGGTGCTGGTGGTGCAGCACGAGGAACCGACCCCCGGCGGGCTGGTGGTCGATTGGCTGCAGGAGCACGGGTCGGACGTGGAGGTCTTCCGCATCGATCTGGACGACCGCCGCCCGGATCCAACCCGCTACGACATGATCGTGTCGCTCGGGTCCGAGTTCGCCGCCTTCGACGATTCCATCCCCTGGATAGGCCGGGAGAAGGACCTCCTGATAGAGGCTTTCGGGGCCGATGTCCCCATCCTGGGCGTCTGTTTCGGCGGCCAGCTGCTGGCCCGGGTTCTGGGAGGAGAGTCCTACCGGGGCGAGCTGTCGGAAGTGGGCTGGTTGAAAGTCAGAAGTAGGAACGAGGATCTGGTGCCGGAAGGCCCCTGGTTCCAATGGCACTTCGACACTTTCACCCTGCCGCCGGGCGCCGAGCTTCTCGCCGACAGCGAGGCCGGGGTCCAGGCGTTCGCGGCCGGACGCAGCCTCGGGATCCAGTTCCACCCGGAGGTGACCAACGAGATCATGGCCCGATGGGTGGAGGTCTACCGCCACGAGCTCGACGACGACGGGGTCGATCCGGACGACCTCATGGACGAAACCCGGCGGCGGGCGGACGCATCGCAGGCCGCGGCGCGGCAGCTTCTGGAACGGTTCGTCGATGAGATCGCCGGGCTGGCCCTGCCGCGGCAAGGATGAGGCGGGCTGTGGCCGAAAACACCGAAGGAGCAGCCGAGTGACCATCGACCAAGCATCCACCAGCGTATTCCCCAAGCATCCCGGCCTCGGTTATCCGAGCGTGGACCGCGCCCGGGGGGTGCGCCTCTACACCACCGACGGGCGGACCATCCTCGACGCCTGCTCGGGCGGGGCGATGGCGGCCGGCCTGGGGCACGGGGTGGGGGATATCGTGGACGCCGCCGCCGCCTCCGTCGGCGGCATTCTCTACTACTACGCCCACCACTTCACCAACCAGCCTCAGGAGAAGCTGGCCGAGCGTCTGACGGGGCTGGCGCCGGAGATGACCCGGGTCCGTTTCCAGAGCGGCGGCGCCGAAGCGAATGAGACCGCCCTCCGGCTGGCCCGCCAATACCACGTCGACCGGGGCGAGAGCGGCAGGTGGCTCGTGATCTCCGCCGCCCAGTCATACCACGGCGCCACCATGGCCACCCTGGCCCTGAGCGGGCGGGCCGGCCTGCAGGCCCCGTTCGGCCCGTACATGGCCGGCCATCTGCACATCCCCCCGTGCACCGAGCGGTTCGACCCCACCGGTGAAGCCGCCCTCGATGCGCTCGACGAGGCTCTGGAACGGGCCGGCCCCGAGAACGTGGCGGCTTTCTTCTGCGAGACGGTCAGCGCCCTCTCCCTGCCCGGATATTCGCCCCCCGACCGGTTCTGGGAGGGTCTGGCCGAGCGGCGGGAGCGGCACGGTTTCCTGATCTGCTTGGACGAGGTGGTCGTCGGCTTGGGGCGCACCGGCCGGTGGTTCGCCTACGAGGACCTGCCGATCACCCCCGACATCGTTACTCTCGGCAAGACGCTCGGCGCCGGATACACGCCCCTTTCAGCCACCATGTGCCGGGCCCCGGTCTACGACGCCCTAGCCGGGGGTTCGCAGGAGTTCGACCTGGGCCATACCTGGGACGGCGCGCCTCTTTCGTGCGCGGTGGGCCTGGCCGTTATCGACTATATAGACCGCCGAGGCCTGGTCGAGCGGGTGGCCGGCCGCGGCCCCGCCCTGCGAGACGAGCTGGAGTCGGCGGTGAGCGGATGCGAGATGGTGGGCCGGGTGCGGGGCCGCGGGTTCCTGCTGGGGGTGGAGTACGTCGACCCCCGGGACGGCACCTCCATCCTGCCGTCGTCCGCGGGGCTCGCCGACATGGTGGATTCCCATGCCCTCGACAGCGGCCTGCTGGTCCGTTCCACCCCCGCAGACAGCAACCGGTGGGCGGGCGACCAGACCCTTTTGGCGCCGGCCTTCACGAGCACCGACGAGGAGCTGTCCGAGATGATCGAGCGCTTTGCCCAAGTGGTGGGGGAGGTGGAGCGAATCGTGAAAGACCGCCTGCCGAATGGAGCTGCGAAATGATCTGGTCCCCTTCCGAAGACGGCTTCGTACTGCTCGGTATGCCCGACGTGCACGGTTCGATCCGGGGCAAGGCGCTGCGCCCCGGCGCCTTCCGCAACGCGGTGGAGAAGGGCGCGGTGATGACCGACCTCTGGCTGGGCCTGGATCCGGTGGACATGCCGATCACCGACTACCGCACGTACGGGATCAACACCGGCGCCCCGGATCTGCTGCTGACGCCCGACCCCGCCTCGCTCCGCCCGCTGTCATGGCGGCCCGGCTGGGGTGTTTGTCTGGCCGATCCGAGCTGGCCGGACGGGTCCCGGTGCCGCCTCGCCTCCCGCGAGGTCCTGCGGGATGTCCTAGCGGACCTGGCAGAACTCGGTTACGAGGTGATGGCCGGGTTCGAATACGAAGTGCGGATCCGGGACGGAGCGGGCCGGCCACTGTCCTCGGGCATCAGCTACAGCCTGGGCGAGATCGGACGCTTCGACGCCCTGCTGGAGGTGCTGGTACCGGCCTTCGAAGGCCTGGGCGTGGATCTGGAGGCGGTGCATACCGAGGCGGCGCCGGGCCTGCTGGAGCTGAACATCGCCGCCCGGCGCGGTTTGCAGGCCGCCGACGACGCCGCTCTCCTCAAGTTCGCCGTCAAGGAAACGGCGGCCTCTCTGGGTCTCAGCGCCAGCTTCCTGGCCAAGACCGAGCCCTTGGAGGAAGGTTCCAGCGGCCACGTCCACATGTCGTTCTGGCAGGGCGGGGAGAACGCCTTCGCCCCCGGCCCCGGCGGGGATCTCCCGGAGGCATGTATGTCGGCCGTAGCCGGGCTGCTCGATCACCTCCCGGCGGCCTCCCTGCTGATCAACCCGACCGTGAACTCGTACAAGCGGCTGGTCCCGGGCTACTTCGCCCCCGTGAACGTGAGCTGGGGGTACGAGAACCGCTCCGCCTCGGTGCGGGCCATCCGGGGCAGCGGCCCGGCCCGCTCCCGGCTCGAATGCCGCCGCCCGGGCGCCGACGCCAATCCTTACCTGGCGCTGGCGGCTCTGGTGTCCTCGGCGGTGCTCGGAATCCGGGAAGGGTCTCTGCCGCCCCCGCCCGAGAGCCGGGACGTGTCCGAGCGGAGCGACCTGCCGGCCCTTCCCAACTCCTTGGAGAGCGCCTTGGCGGCATTCCGCGACGATGCAGAGCTGCGAACGGCGCTGGGCGCCGAGTTCAGCGAGTACTACGACATCTCGAGAGCCTGGGAGCTGAAAGCCTGGCAGCGGAGCGTGAGCGACTGGGAGCGGGACCGTTACACCGGGGCCGTCTGAGCCTGCGCCGCCTTCCCGGCAACCGCCCCGCATATCAGCCCTTGCCCCCGATTGCTCATAGCCGGGGCGTCGGGGTGGGCGTCACAGCGTCGGACGGCGCCGTGAACCAGGCTACCCGCCGTCTTCAGTCCGCCGGGGCCAGCTCCTCGATGGTGTGGCTCACCAGATACAGGCCGGAAGCTGATACGGCTACCCGGCCGTCCTCGGCGTCCAGCAGCTCGCCGCTGATGCTCAGCCGCTTGCCCCGCCGCTCGTCCACCCGCCCCCGCAGCTCAATGCGGTCACCCAGGTTGGTGACCGGGCGGCGGTAGCGCAGCTCCAGTTTGGCGGTCACGGTCAGCACCTCCTCCTGGATGATGCCCGCCCACACCAGGATCTCGTCCAGGGCTGTAGCCGAGATGCCCCCGTGGAGGTTCCCGATGGTCCCCTGGTAGTCGGAGCGGGCTGTGAACCGGGCCGCGATGTCGCCGCCCCGACGGGTGAAACCGTCGAGGTGCAGGCCGATCGGGTTGGCCAGGCCGCAGGCGAAGCACCCGTTGCCCGTGTGCTCCCGCAGCCGGTTCGACATCTCGGCGATCGACATGGCTGCCTCAGCCAAACCGGATGACTCCTCCCTCTACCGAGGCGATGTTCAGCACCGACCACACCGGCCATCCCCGCTCTTCGAGCCGGGCCCGTCCGCCCACCCAGGCCTTCTCCACCGCGAACACCGATCCCAACATCAGACAACCCAGATCCTCGACGATCTCGCCCAGCGCCGCCGCCGTGCGCCCCTGCGCCAGGAAATCGTCTACCACCAGCACCCGCAGGCCGGGATCCAGCACCCGCCGCCGGATCTCGATGGTGTATTCGAAACCCTTGGTGGCGGACGACACTTCGCGGCTGGCCGTCTGCCGGGGGCCGGGCAGCACGTACTTCTTGGCGTAGACCATCGGCAGATCCATCTCCGCCGCGGTCAGCAGGGCGGGAGGGATGCCGCTCGCCTCGGCGGTGACGATCACGTCCGGGCGCAACGGGGCCGCTATCGCCGCCATGCGCCTGGCTATCTCGGCCATCACCGCCGTGTTCACCCGGTGGTTGATGAACGTGTCCACGTTGACGATGTCTCCGTTTACGCTCGACCGCTCGACTAGGTAGTTCTCCAAGTCCATGCCCGCGGGGTCCGTCATGAGGTTTCTCCTTCCGGCGCGGGCGTCTTGGGATCGTACGGGCAGAGGTCATGGAGGTCGCATTCCCAGCACCGGGGGCGGCGGGCTTCGCACACGTCCCGCCCGAACTGGATTATACGCATCGAAAGGCGCCTCCATTCGTGTTTGGGGACCAGGGCCTTGAGCTCCTGTTCTATCTTGGCGGGGTCGTCCTCCGCGGTCATCTCGAGGCGGTTGGTGATCCTGCGCACGTGGGTGTCGACCGCGATGGCCGGCTGCCCGAATGCCTCCGCCAAGACAACGGAGGCGGTCTTGCGGCCCACCCCCTTCAGCGTTACCAGATCCTCCATGCGTTCGGGGACCACCCCTCCGTAGCGGTCTACCAGGTCCTGGGCCAAGGCGATGATCGAGCGGGTCTTCTGGCGGTAGAAACCGGTGGAGAAGATCACCTGCTCCACCCGCTCGTGGTCGGCCATGGCCAGGTCCTCGACGTTGGGCCACCGGGCGAACAGCTCCGGGGTGGCCCGGTTCACGTTCTCGTCGGTGGTCTGGGCGGAGATGACCGTAGAAACCAGCAGCTCGAACGGGTTCCGATAGCGCAGGGCGGTAGTTATCTCGGGGTAGCGGACCGCCAAGCGGTTCACGATGCGCCGGGCGTAACCCCGCTCCTTAGGGGTGGGTACGGTGCCGTCCGCTCTTTTCTCGCCTGCCGCCATAGACGCGGAGGTTAACCCTGATCGTTCATGGCCGGGTCGTCGGGGTGGGCGGCGCAGGCGTTGCTCCGTAACCGGCGCCCCTGCCCACCCAACCCAAAACCTCATGCACAGTCAGGATCAGAAGGCCCGCCGACCACGGGAATCTTCTTCGCCGAGCTGACCGCCATAAGCTCCCCGTCCAAAGCGAAGAGCCCGATGTTCCGTATCACCGAAGACGACCGCAGCATATTCCGGCTGGCCGTTCCCGCGTTGGGGGCGCTGGCCGCCGAGCCTCTCGTGGCGTTGGTTGACACCGCCTTCGTGGGCCGCCTGGGCGAGGAACCCCTGGCCGCCCTAGGGGTGGTCACGGCGTTGCTGATGCTGGTCTTCTTCGTGTTCTTCGTCCTTTCCTTCGCCGCCACCCCCCTGATCGCCCGCGCCGTCGGCGCCGGCGACCGGGACCGGGCCTCCGACTTGGTGGGCCAGTCCCTGCTTTTGGCCGCCGTTCTGGCCGCGGCCGGCCTGTCCGTGATCGAAGGCGCAGCGCCGCGGTTGGTGGATCTGATGGGGGCTTCCCCGGAGGTGAAAGGCGCCGCGGTGGATTATCTACGCATCCGCGGCCTCGGCCTCCCGTCCCTGCTCGCCATCACCGTGGGCCACGCCGTATACCGAGGGGTGGGGAATACCCGCACCCCGATGTACATCACCTTGGGCCTGAGCCTGATCAATGCGGTGCTCGACCCGGTGCTGATCTTCGGGTTCGGTTGGGGGCTGGCGGGGGCGGGCATCGCTACGGTGACCGCCCAGACCGCCGGGGCTGCCGTATTCCTGTACCTGCTGGTAACCGGCCGCACCGGTTTGGCCTTCCGGTGGGTGGTTCCCCGGTGGAAGGACATGTCCGAGCTGGCGGGCGCCGGCTCGGCTCTCTTCGTGCGGACGCTGATGCTGGTGGCGACCTTCACGGCGGCGGCGGGGGCCGCCGCCCGTCTGGGGGTGACCCAGGTGGCCGCCCATCAGGTGGCGGTCCAGGTCTGGTTGTTCCTGTCCCTGGTAGTCGACTCGATCGCCATCGCCGCCCAGAACCTGGTGGCGGTCCGGCTCGAGACCGACCGCCGGGAGGCCCGGCGGCTGTCCAACCGGATGCTCGGTTGGGGGTTCGTCTGGGGCCTGCTGCTGGCGGCGGTGTTCTGGCTGCTGCGGGGCGTCCTGCCCGGCTGGTTCACTTCCGATCAGTCGGTCATCGCCGCGGCCGCTTCCCTGATGCCCTTCGTGGCAGCCACCCAGCCGCTCAACAGCGTGGTGTTCGTCCTCGACGGGATCATGATCGGCGCCACCGACTTCAAATTCCTGGCCGCCGCCATGACCGGGGCGGCTGTTCTCACCTGCCTGCTGATAGTCCTGGCCGGGTCGCTGGCGGGCATATGGTGGGCGCTGGTGGTGTTGATGGCGGCCCGGCTGGTTCCCCTTGCCCTGCGCTATATACGGATCGTCACCTGACCCATCTCGTTGCCCAGGGTCTCGGGGATCGCCATCTGTATGAGGACGGCCAGCACCACGCCGGAACCGAGGACGGTCACCGTCAGCGGCAGGTCCCAGAGCTCGATGGTGATGCCCGCCGTGTACAGGCCCAACATGGAACCCAGCACCGCCATCGAATGGAGCCACTGGGAGGCGGCGGCGCGTATTTCGGTGGGGAACAGCTCGGCGCGCTGGGCGGCGCTCACCGGGAAGGCCGCCGAGCTCCCGAACGCCGAGAGGGCGGCGGAGGCCAGGAGCAGGTTGGGGTGGGACCACCAGTAGAAGCCCACCCCGCCTGTCAGGCCGATCAGAAGCGACAGGATGATGGCCGGTTTGCGCCCCAGGGTGTCTGCTATCCGCCCCCCGAGGAAGAAACCGACGCCGCCCGCGGTTCCCCCGATCAGCAGTATCCGGGCCGCTTCGCCGCTCGAGTATCCGAGGTCGTTGACCAGGCGCTCCAGAGCGAAGGTGACGGCCACGGCCGAGAAGGCGCTGATCGACAGGCTGTACAAGGCCACGAGCCAGAACCGTCCTGCGTAGCTGCCCACCAGGGGGAACACGAAATTGGTGCGCCTCCCCGCGTCGCTGTACAGCTTGCTCTCCCGAAGCTTCGCCTGCAGCAGAAGGTAGACCGGCAGCCCGAGCAGCACCGCCGCGAAGAGCCACCGCCAACCCCCCTCGTACAGCTGCGCAACAGGGAGGGCTATCAGGCCCGCCCCCGATCCTAGGGCCACCGCGGTGGAGTAGAAACCGATCGCCCAGGCCCGGTTGTTCCAGCGGACCTGCTCGGCCAACAGTACGGTGGCCAGCATCGCCATCCCCGCCGCGCCGAGGCGGGCTATGACCTGCATGGCGGTGTAGAAGTTGGGGAAAAAGGCCAGGGAGGTTGCCCCGGTTGCCAGCAGCAGCGCCAGGTAGGTGAACAGGAACGGACCGCGCCGCCCCCGTCGGTCGCCCAGCACCGCGCATACCACCGCAACCAGGGCGCCGACGCGGGCGATCATGAAAAGGCGGCTCATGTCGGCTTCGGTGAGGCCGAAGTCGATTCGCACGAAGGGAAGGGTGTTGACGGCCTGGGTCTGGGCGTATCCCTGGAAGAGGCCGGCGATATACATCAGCCCGAGCAGGCGGCGGTCTTCGGGGCGGTACGCCGAGGCCGGCCCGAACGCCCTTACGAACCTGCCGATCATGGTGGGGAGTCGTCCGGTTCGGTCATGCGGCGGGGGGCGGCGCCGGTTTGGTCAGGGGTGTGCATTAGGGCGGGCGGAGGCCATTTCCCTCAGGTTACCTTTGCCGGCGGAGGGGCAACGCGGGTCGGCGGGGCGCAGGTCGTCGCGGCCCTGGAACGGCCGACTGCTAGCGTTTCCCGTATGCTATCAGGGCGGTGTGCTGTTTCTTTCATCTCATGGGGCGGGCGCTTCCGACCGGGGCCACATACGCGTCTGTTACAACCCATGATCCCAGGTCCATTGGTTGCTCGGCGCCTGTTACACGCCCACCCCGACACTTCCGGCCGTCATGAGTGATCGGGGCCGGATCCACAGAAGAGAGCGGGTAGGTTAGACGTGGACCCGGCCAGTGCGTTGAGCGCATTCTTGTTCGGGATCCTTTCGTTTGCGTCGCCCTGCGTGCTTCCGTTGCTTCCCGGTTACCTGGCGCTCATGTCCGGCTACTCGGCGGCCGAGCTGCAGAGCGGGCAGGCGTCCGCCCTGCGGATGTTGCGGGTAACCGTGCTGTTCGCAGCCGGGTTCACGGCCGTGTTCGTGGCGCTGGGGGCCGGGGCGACCTCGGTGTCGGGTTTCCTGCTCCGTAACAGGAGTGTCGTGTCGTCGGTGGCTGGTTCGCTCATCATTCTGTTCGGATTGGTCATCCTGGTGATGGCGCTCAGCAATACTTCCCGTCTGGCCTTCCTGTTCCAGGAGCGCCGTTTCGAGATACGGCCTTCCCGCCTCGGGGTGTGGGCGCCCCCCTTGATGGGGATGGCCTTCGGTTTTGGATGGACCCCGTGTATCGGGCCGGTGCTGGCCGCCATCCTCACTTTGGCCGCCTCCCAGAACACTGTGGGGAGGGGGATGTTCCTGCTGTTCGTGTTCTCGATGGGGCTGGGCATCCCGTTCATCGCCGCCGGTATCGGGGTTACCAAGGTCTACTCGGGGATCAGGGGCCTCCAGCGCCACCTCCGGAAGATCAACATGGTCTCCGGGCTGCTCATGGTGGGGTTCGGGCTGCTGTTCGTCACAGGGCGGATATCCGACCTGTCGAGCCTGATCAGCAATCTGATGCTCCGCCTCGGGCTGGAGTGGCTGACCATCATCTAGACGAAATTCCGTGCGCCTGGATGTATGTGGCGTTATCGAATGGAAGGCGCGAAAAAAATCATCGAATATCGCATACGCCTCAAATCGGTTCTGGACTAAGTTGATTGGGTCGACTACCATGGAGGCGAATGATGGAGTTCTTCACGAGCAATCCGGCCGGGTGGGGGAACACTCTTCTCTTGGCTGTTCTGGGATGGCTCGTGTTCATTCAATACAACGACCGCAAGGAGACCCGCAGGTTCCAGAGTGAGATACTCCGTAAAATGGACGAAGAGCACGCGGCTCTCCGTCAGGAGATGCGGCATATTCGCGAGGAGATGCGGGGCGGGTTCGCCGAGGCCAGGGAGGATGACAAAGCTCTCCGTCAGGAGATGCGGGAGGACTTGGCCGAGCATCGCCGTATGATCGGAAAGGTCGACGGAAAGGTCGACGAAGTCGGTAGACAGGTCGGCGGCGTCGCTGTGCGGCTGGCCAGAATCGAAGGCCGGCTCGAGGTTCGAGTCGAGGAACCCGCCGCCCTGAGCCTCGCCGCCGACTGACGCCCGGCTCGCGTTCTCACCGCCCTCCACCCCGGACAGGTATCGAAGTGTCTGGTGAGGCCGGTATCGTTGGGTCTCATGGAGGTGTCCCCAGGCCCCGCGGAGTTCCGCCGACTTGCCGAGTCTTTCCCGGTCGTACCGGTGACCATGACCTTGCTGGCCGACCGCGAGACACCGGTCAGCGCCTACGGCAAGCTGGTGGGCGACGCGCCCGGATTCCTGCTCGAATCCCTGGAAGGGGGCGAGAGGTGGGCGCAGTGGTCGTTCCTCGGATGGGATCCGGTGTTCACCTTGACCAGCCGCGACGGCGTGACCCGGGTCGACGACCCAAGGCTCGATATTCCCCGAGGAGACCCCCTCGCCGTGTTGGAGGGGTTGCTGGCCCGCTACGCCTCCGAGCCGCTCGAAGGGCTTCCCCCCCTCCACTCCGGGGCGGTGGGATATCTCGCCTACGACATGGTGCGCTACATCGAGCGCCTTCCCGACCGTCCTGCCGACGACCGGGATCTACCCGAGATGATGTGGCAGTTCGTGGGGAGCCTGGCAGCCTTGGACCGGTTCGGGCAGACCCTGACCCTGGTCCGCAACGTATTCACCGATCTGGAGGACGACCTCGACAAGGCCTATCAGGATGCGGCGGGCCGCCTCCACGCCTACGCCGACCGCCTGGGCACTGCACTCGAGTACCCGCCGGCCGGGGTTCTCGACTTCGCCGGTATGGGGGATCCGGCGGTCACCTCCACGATGACCCGGGAGGTCTTCGAGCGGGCGGTGGACAAGGTGAAGGACTACATACGGGCCGGTGACGCCTATCAGGTGGTGCTGAGCCAACGCATGGCCACCCCCTTCGAGGGCGACCCGTTCGGCCTGTACAGGGCGCTCCGCCTCATCAACCCTTCTCCGTTTCTCTTCTACCTGCATCATCCGGAGGTGACGGTGGCGGGCTCGTCGCCGGAGCTGATGACCCGGGTGCGGGACGGTACGGTCTACTCCCGCCCCATCGCCGGAACCCGCCGCCGCGGCGCCACCGAAGAGGAAGACCGGGCCTTGGAGGAGGAGATGCTGGCCGATCCCAAGGAACGGGCCGAGCACCTGATGCTCATCGACTTGGCCCGCAACGACCTGGGCCGGGTGTGCGAATTCGGTACGGTCGAGGTGGACGACCTGATGGTGGTGGAACGCTACTCCCACGTCATGCATATCGTCTCGGGGGTGTCGGGGCGGCTGCGGAAGGAGTACGGGCCGGTGGATGTGGTGCGGGCGGTGTTCCCGCACGGCACCGTGTCGGGGGCCCCGAAGGTGCGGGCCATGGAGATCATCGACGAGATGGAACCGGTGGCGCGCGGCCCCTACGCCGGGGCGGCCGGCTACCTGGATTTCAGCGGCAACGTCGACACCGCCATCTGCCTGAGGACGGTGGTGATCGCCGACGGGACCGCCTGGGTCCAGGCGGGGGCCGGGCTGGTGGCCGACTCCGACCCGGCCGCCGAGTTCCGGGAGACGCAGGACAAGGCGGCGGCTGGTCTGGCCGCCGTGATAGGCGCCGAGATGGTATGAGCCTCGCGAGCTCCTGGCCGGAGACGTTCGGAGACGTAACCGGCGAATACACCGCGGCCCACCAGGAGGCAGGGTTCATCGGCGGCGCCGGCGGACTGTTATGGGCGGAGGGACCCGATACCGTTCCGTTCCTTCAGGGCGTCCTTAGCCAGGACATCGAAGCCATGGCGCCGGGGGCGGCGGCTCGGTCCTTCCTGCTGGCGCCGCGGGGCAAGCTGGAGGCGTTGCTGTGGATTTTGCGGGGCGAGGAACGGGTGGGGATCGTCACCGAAGCAGCCCAGCTGGAGCAAGTCCGCAGCTCCCTGGCCCGATGGCGGCTGCGGGTGAAGGTGGACCTGACCCCAGACCCGCGGGAGGTGTTCGACGTGTGGGGTCCGGCCCCCGCCGGCTTGGACGCGGCGGATGGGTGGAGAGACGAGGGCGGGGTGCTGGCGGCGGAGGTCCGCGTCGCGCCGTTGCGCCGCCGCTTGGTGGCCGGTCTGTCCGCCGGAGACTTGGAAAAGCGCGGGCTGAGGCCCATCGGGCGGATGGTGGAGACCACCCTTCGGATCGAGGTAGGCGAACCCCGCATGGATGTGGACGTGAACTCCAAGACCATCCCCCAGGAGACCGGCCTGGTTGCCGAGGCGGTCTCCTTTACTAAGGGCTGCTACCTGGGGCAGGAGCTGGTGGCGCGCATAGACAGCCGGGGCCGGGTCAACCGGCATCTGCGGGGGGTGCGTATGCTGGAGGCGGTGATCCCTCCGACGGGAGCTCAGGTGGTCCACGGCGGCAAGGCCGTGGGAACCCTCACATCCGTGGGGGAGAGCCGGGCGGTGCGGGCGCCGGTGGCCTTGGCGCTGATCCGCCGGGAGGCGCCCCCTGGAACCGAAGTCGCGGTGTCCTGGGATGGCGGAGAGACCGGAGCGATGGTCGAGAAGCTCCCAATGATCGAAAAGCTCAGTCCCTGACGTTGCAGACCACCACCCGGACGCGGCGCAGATGCAACCGGATCGTCATATTCAGAGGGTTCTCCTCCGCCGATTACCCTGCTCCGTGATGCTAGAAGATGTCCTCTCCTCGGTGCGGCGCCGGTTGCCCGCCCTCGAGGAGCGGGAGGCCGAGCTGCGCGAGGCGGCCGGGCGGATGCCGCCGGCGCGGGGCTTCGCGGCTGCGCTGGCCGCTCCCGGCCTGTCGGTCATCGCCGAGTTCAAGCGCGCCTCCCCTTCACGGGGGGTGATCAACGCCGGCATGGATCCGTCCGAACGGGCCGCCGCCTTCGAGTCGGGCGGGGCGGCGGCGGTATCGGTGCTGACCGAGCCGGATCATTTCATGGGCGGCCCCGGGGACCTCCGAGCGGTCCGGTCGGCCATGACCCTCCCGGTGCTGCGCAAGGACTTCACTCTCCACTCCGCCCACGTATGGGAGGCGCGGGCGATGGGGGCCGATGCGGTGCTGCTGATAGCGGCCGTGCTCGACGACGATCTCCTCGCCGATCTGTTGCAGACCGCCGCCGAGGCCGGGATGGCCGCACTGGTGGAGGTGCACGACCGCGAGGAGGCGGTACGGGCGCAGAGAGCGGGGGCCTCCGTCCTGGGTGTGAACAACCGGGACCTGCGCACCTTCCGGGTGGATCTGTCCACCGCCGAGCGGCTGGCGCCTTTCCTGGAGTGGGCGGAGGTCCGGGTGGCCGAGAGCGGCGTACACGGCCCCGGGGATGCCGCCCGGCTCCGGGAGGCCGGATATGACGCCCTCCTGGTGGGCGAATACCTTTCGATGGCGGATGATCCGGCGGCGGCCATCGCCGGGTTGAGGGGCTCGGCGTGACCTGGGTCAAGGTGTGCGGTATGCGAACCGAAGCCGACCTCGAGACGGCGGCCGAGGCCGGAGCGGACGCGGCCGGGTTGGTGCTGGTTGAAGGAACCCCGCGATGGCTGGAGATCGAAGAGGCCGCCCGGTTGGCTTCCCTGGCCCGCCTTCCGACCGTTATCCTCACCTTGGACGCCGGACCCGATACCCTGGTGGAGATGCTGGTGCGGGTGGGCGCCGCCGGGGTGCAGCCCTACGGGGATCATGCGCCCGAAGCCGCCTCGGCCGCGGAAGCGTCCGGCGCCTTCGTCCTCCAACCGGTACGGGTGCGGGGTCCGGTCGACCTGGATGATATCCCGCCCGGCCGCACCGCATTGCTGGACGGATATTCGCCCGGCGAGCTGGGCGGCGCCGGTGTGAGGGTGGCGTCCGAGTGGCTTCCCTCCCCGGGTAGCCGCTACGTTCTGGCGGGCGGGCTCGACCCGTCCAACGTGGCCGATGCGGTGCGTAGGCACCGCCCGTGGGGGGTGGACGCTTCGTCCGGGTTGGAGTCGTCGCCCGGGGTGAAGGACCCGGCCAAGATACGAGCCTTCGTCAGAAACGCCAAGCAGGCGGAGGGAGGAACATGACCGGGATGCGGCTGGACCGCCCTGACGAGCGGGGCCGCTTCGGCGAATACGGGGGCATGTTCGCGCCCGAGACGTTGATGCCCGCCTTGGAGGAGCTGGCGCACGGGTTCGCCGACGCCTGGGCCGACTCCGGTTTCGCAGGAGGTTTCCGCGAGCTGCTGAATACTTATGCGGGGCGGCCCACGCCTCTGCACGGCGCCGACCGTCTGTCCGAGGAGATCGGGGTGCGGGTTCTGCTCAAGCGGGAGGACCTGGCGCACACCGGCGCCCACAAGATCAACAACGCCTTGGGCCAGGGACTGCTGGCTTCCCGCATGGGCAAGACCCGCCTGATCGCGGAGACCGGCGCCGGCCAGCACGGGGTGGCCACCGCTACCGCCGCCGCCTATGTAGGCCTCGAATGCCTCGTATACATGGGGGAGAAGGACATCGAGCGCCAAGCCCTGAACGTGATGAGGATGCGGATGCTGGGGGCCGGGGTGATACCGGTGACCGCGGGGGCCGGCACTCTCAAGGACGCCGTCAACGAGGCTATGCGGGACTGGGTGCGCACCGTCGAGAACACCCATTACATAATCGGGTCCGCGGTGGGACCCCATCCTTTCCCCTGGATGGTGCGGGAGTTCCAGAAGGTGATAGGGGAGGAGAGCATCTCCCAGCTGGAAGGGGAGCGGCCCGACACGGTGGTGGCCTGCGTGGGCGGCGGATCGAACGCCATCGGGATGTTCTACCCGTTTGCCGGCCTTCCGGGTATTGATCTGGTCGGGGTGGAGGCGGCCGGACACGGCATCGCCACCGGACGCCACGGCGCCTCGATAGGGGCCGGGTCGCCCGGCATCCTCCACGGGGCCCGCACCTACATGCTGCAGGACGACGAAGGCCAGGTGCTGGAGGCGCATTCCATCTCGGCCGGGCTGGACTATCCGGGGGTAGGCCCCGAACTCGCCTACTTCGCCGACGCCGGGCTGGCCCGGTATGTGTCGATCACCGACCAGGAAGCGTTGGAGGGCGTGGACCTGCTGGCCCGCACCGAAGGGATCATCCCCGCTTTGGAGTCGGCCCACGCCGTGGCCTGGGTGGCCCGGGAGGCGGACGCCCTGGATGGGAGGACCGTGTTGCTCAACCTTTCCGGGCGGGGTGACAAGGATGTGGAGATGATCGCCGCCCATGCTTCGGAGGGGTCGTGAGCCGCCGGTGCTTGGACGGGCTCTTTGCTCGGGTGAGGGAAGAAGGGCGCACCGCCTTCTTGCCGTTCATGACCGCCGGGCTGCCCGATCCGGGGACCACGGTGGAGGCCTTCACGGCGATGGCAGAGGCGGGGGCGGACGCCTTCGAGGTGGGCATTCCCTACAGCGATCCGCTCATGGACGGGCCCATCATCCAGGCGGCCAGCGCCAAGGCCATCGAGTCGGGCATGACCCTGCGAGGCGGGTTCGAAGTGCTCGGCCGGGTGGTGGAGGCCACCGGCCTTCCCGCCCTGGCCATGTCGTATGCAAATCCGGTGTTCCGGCTGGGACCCGATGAGTTTGCCCGCCGGGCGGCCGACGCGGGGGCTTGCGGGCTCATCGTGGCCGACCTGCCCCTAGAGGAGGCCCCGCCGGTGGCGGAGGCCGCGCATCGGGCCGGGATCGGCTTGGTGCTGTTCGCCGCTCCCACCACTCACGACGAGCGGCTGGCCCGCATCGCCGCCCGCCGTCCGGTGTTCATATACGG
Source organism: uncultured Acidimicrobiia bacterium (assembly GCA_958295745.1). GTDB lineage: Bacteria > Actinomycetota > Acidimicrobiia > Spongiisociales > Spongiisociaceae > CATQHD01. The sequence goes on from OY282370.1 coordinate 2,922,622, forward strand.
GGTGGCGGAGCTGGGGGTGACCGGGGAAAGGAACCGGATGTCGGCGCGCCCCCGGGATCTGGCCGCCCGGATCAGGGCCGTGACCGACACCCCGCTGGTGATGGGGGTGGGCATAGGCACCCCCCAACAGGCGGCGGCCCTGGCCCCCTACGCGGACGGGGTGATCGTCGGGTCCGCCTTGGTGCGCCGGGCCATCGAATCCCCCGACCCGATCCCGGAGATCGCGGCGGCGGCGGCCGCCCTGGCCGGAGCCCTGTCCGGCTCTGGCGCACCGAAGTAACCCTGGTTGTCATTACAGGGGTGTTGCGGTGGGCGGCACAGGCGCCGGGGTGCATGAATAAATAATCAGGGTTGGGTACAAGGCGCGGTAATATCGGCGCCCCTCGCCGGGATGGCGGAATTGGTAGACGCGCCGGACTCAAAATCCGGTGCCCGCAAGGGCGTATGGGTTCGAGTCCCATTCCCGGTACCCGGGCTCCCTCGGCAGGGGGCCGAGGCTCCGTTGCCTTCTGTCCCCTGAACCCATTGGGCTGGCCGGGCTACGATCATTGCGTATGCCCACCCTGGTACTGCTCGACGGCCACAGTCTGGCCTACCGCGCCTTCTACGCACTCCCCCCCGACCTGGCCACCCGTTCGGGTCAGGTGACCAACGCCGCCTACGGGTTCACCTCCATGCTGATCAGACTGCTGGGCGACCATTCCCCGGAGGGCCTGGCGGTGGCCTGGGACGTGGGGCGTTCCACCTTCCGCACCGAGGCCTTCCCCGAATACAAGGCGCAGCGGATGTCAGCCCCCGATAACTTCCGAAGTCAGCTGCCGTTGATCCGCGAGGTGCTGGACGTCATGGACATCACCCAGTTGGAGCTCAAGGGCTACGAGGCGGACGATGTGATCGCCAGCCTGGTCCGCCGGATGGAGAAAGAGGGTTGGAACGTGCTGGTGGTTACGGGCGACCGCGACTGCTTCCAGCTGGTCGGCCCCAAAGTCAACGTGGTGTACACGCGGCGCGGGATCACCGACACGGTGATGGTCGATGCGGCCTGGGTGGAGCAGAAATACGGGATCCGGCCCGACCAGTACCTCGACTATGCGGCCCTGCGGGGCGACGTTTCGGACAACCTGCCAGGGGTTCCGGGAGTGGGGGAGAAGACCGCCTCCCGTCTGGTATCGACCTTCGGGGATCTGGAAGGGGTCTTCGAGCACCTCGACCGCCATCCGCCCCGCCTGCGCCGGAACCTGGCCGATCATCGGGAGCAGGTCTTTCGCAACCGCTCCCTCATGTCGTTGGTCGATGATCTGGATCTGGGTCTGGACCCCGACCGCCTCCTGCGCACCGTTCCCGACCGAAACGCCGCCCGGGAGATATTCGACCGGCTGGAGTTCTTCACACTGTGGACCCGCCTGATGGAGATGGAAGACGGGGTGTCGGAGCCTTCCGAGACGCAGATCGAGGTGAAGGTGAGGGCCCTGCGGACCCCGGAGGATGCGGCCCGGTTCACCGGTTCCCGGGGCCTGGTGATCGAACCTGTCTATGACGATGGGAAGCTGGCCGGACTGGCGGTGATACCGGACGTTTCCCGGTCGGACGAGGGCGCGGAGCAGGTATTCGTGGCGCAGATCGAGGCGCTGGAGTACTTGGCGCCCGCCTTGGCCGACCCCGGAGTGGAGATCTCCGTGTACAAATCGAAGGAGCTGTTCCGCAGCCTGTTCGAGATGGGCCGCGATCTGAACGGGTTGGTGTTCGACCCGGTGCTGGCGGGTTACATCATCGATCCCGCCGCCCGCTCCGATTCTCTCGAGGACCTGGCCTCACGTTACCTGGGGGTGAGGCTGGTGAGCGCCCGTGAAGAGGGCGGCGACTCCGGGCAGGGGATGCTGGACTTCGGCGGCGGTCCGGATCTGGAGGCGGCGGGCTGCCGGGCGGCGGCGGTGAGGAGGCTGCGTCCGGTCATGGAGTCCAAACTGGAGGAACGCGACCAGAGCGATCTGCTGAACGGCATGGAGCTTCCGCTGGCGCCGGTTCTGGCCCGGATGGAGATGGCCGGCATCCTGGTCGACCGCGGCTACCTGGAGGGCATGAGCGATACCTTCCGCAGCGAGCTGGCGGAGCTGGAAACCGAGATCCATGAGCTGGCTGGGGAAACCTTCAACATCAACTCGACGCTGCAGCTTCGTCGGGTGCTGTTCGGCAAACTCCAGCTCCCGGTTGTGAAGAAGACCCCGAAGGGGGCGCCGAGCACCGATGCCTCGGTCCTGGCCAAGCTCGAGGACGCCCATCCCATGGTGGCCCGGCTGCTCCGTTACCGCGAGATCGAGAAACTGCGCAGCACCTACGTGGACGGCTACCTGCCTCTGGTAGGGCGGGACGGTCGCATCCACGCCCACTTCAACCAGACAGGGGCGTCCACCGGACGGCTGTCCTCCGACCGGCCCAACCTCCAGAACATCCCGGTGCGTTCCGAGACGGGTCGGATGATCCGCCGGGCCTTCGTGGCGCCCAAGGGTTACTTGTTCATCGTGGCCGACTACTCGCAGATCGAGCTGCGGATACTGGCTCACCTGTCGAAGGACCCCGGGCTGATGGAGGCGTTCGACGCCGGCGAGGACATCCACACCGCAACCGCCGCCCGGGTCTTCGGCTTTGAGTCCGATCTGGTCACACCCGAGCTGCGCCGACGGGCCAAGGCCATCAATTTCGGCCTCCTCTACGGGATGGAGGCGTTCGGGCTGGCCGACCGGCTGAAAATCAGCCGAACAGAGGCCCGGGAGCATATGGACACCTATTTCCGCCAGTTCCCCCTCGTCCGCGACTACATGAGGTCGGTTGTGGCCGAGGCTCGCCGCACCGGCTATACGACCACGTTGTTCGGTCGGCGCCGCTACCTGCCCGAGCTGGCCTCGGACAACGCTCGCATCCGCCAGATGGGGGAGAGGATGGCGCTCAACGCCCCTGTGCAGGGATCGGCCGCCGACGTGATCAAGATGGCGATGATCGAGCTGGCCCCGCGGCTGGAGGAACACCCCGCCAAGATGCTGCTGCAGGTTCATGACGAGCTGGTTCTGGAGGCCCGCCGCGAGGCGGCCGGAGAGGTCGTCGGGCTGGTCGAGGAGGTGATGGAAGGGGTGGGCAACCTGGATGTCCCGCTCACGGTGGACATCGCCACCGGCGCCGATCTCGCCTCCGTAAAGGGCTGAAACCCGCCTGCCCGGACACTCGCCGCGGCGTTCCGGATCCGGGCCGCCGTGGGCGTCCCGCCAACTGGTAACCTGTCGATAATTCCGTTACACGCCATGCGTTGCGGGAGCTTCTGATCCGGAGGTACATACCCATGTTTATCGAATCGGCTGGCAAACTGGACCCTGCCCGATGAAGCCACGGCCTTCTCCTCGGTCCTTAGGAACCAACCGTTATCAATTTGCTTCCCGTTCTATTTTCTATGTAGTTGTACCACCTATACTTGTTGTACTACCACTTTTAGGACTAGCCTTCCAATCTGATCAACGTACATATATCTACCACTTCGCCGCCCGATTGAACGTCAATCCCGTACTAATATTTGATTCAGTTTACTCTGAAATAGGTAAGTATCTCATAAAGGTTGGCAACTTTCGACCTATTGGTCGTTTAATAATATCGACTGAAGAATCATTGCGCTTTGATATAGCGGCTGCTACTGGAGTGCCACCACATATAGTACAGGGTATCATTAAGTTGATGATGATCTCAGCTCTTGCTGTGGTAGCTACTCGTCTTGTCTCAGTATTACATGGGTCCGCAGTACATAGATTTCAATCTAGGTTTGGAGAGAATAGATTTGTCGATAAGATAATTAGCCACCCTATAGTTGAACCTTTCCCTCTTATCCTAGCTTCTACTCTGATCGTTGCTGGCCTTCACCATCCATTATCTCTATTTCCTTTTTTCCTTATAGGTAATATGATCATTCTTCTGGGGATACCATTGTTGATGGCCTCTGATAAGGGTATCTATGATAAGGGTATTACTAAGAGTGAAATATTAGGTAACGTGCTGTTAGGGTTAGTTGCCGCTTCGACATACGAGCTTTTGTATCTCTTACCTATAGTATGTCTAATAATGATCTTGATACGTGCAAAGTTAGCAGGATTCACTGTTCAACTACTACTGCATAGCAAAGGCTTTTTTAGGTTTATTGTCTTTTGTAGTTCATTTGTCCTAGTCTTTATACCTATTCGAATCATGATAGCAGTTAATTGTTCTCGAATTGATTGCTATGATGGAACCGAGATATCTTTTTCGGGATTATCATTCATACACTGGCTTGTTAGAAGTATATCGGGAGTACCACTAGTTTATCCATTTATCAACAAAAATGCCCCTAAAGCAATGCCCAATGATCTAGATATAGTTAGCGATAACAAATGGCTAACTATTAGCTATCTTATTCTGTTAGTCTTAGTGATAAGGGCCAGCATTAGATATGTTAGAAGCACTAGTCTTGGTATGTCATTCAGCGATAATAAAAGGTTATCTGTCTCAAATATTATGGTCGGATTAACTTTTATAATTCTACCTCCCTTGTTGATAAGTTTAACAGGAACAGCACAGCGTTGGCAAGCTTCCGGATATGGTTATAAGCAATGGAGGGATTCGCTATTAGTCCAGATAGGTTGGGCCTTTTTGATATACGGAGTTGTAATCTATCTATTGTCAACTCTTGGTCTTAGAAGAGCACGAAAATTAGCTGATCGGAATACTGACTCCGTAAATATACGAGAGATATTCAGGTTTATCGTTATGGTAGTTGTACTCTTAGGGCTGGTATCGTCGGCGTTGATTGCTAATAGCGTATATGCTACTGACCGCCGCTCTGAACAGTATACTAATTATTCCAACCTAATATCAACGGCGACTATAGAATTTGATAACTCCGAACTTGGTAACGCAGTCCGTTGTCACTTGATCACCGCCTTTCCTGAAGGAACCCATTATAGCACAGATCGTTATATACAAAGTCTGAACGAACTTGCTCTCGCAAAGTATGATTCGGAGTTTTGTCTTGACGGTGATCAAGAACACCCAGTAGGGGATGCATCGCCCTGATGTGAGACGCGTGGCACTGAAAGCGGTGGCGCCGAGAAGACCAGACCCTTGGTGATGCGCTCGTATATCTCGGGGCGGCGGTCCCTGTAGAAAGCCCAGCGATGCCGGACCTCCTCGATCAGGTCGAGGTCCAGATCCCGCACCACGACCTCGTCGGGAGTGTCCGAGGCGGTGCCGTCGATGATCTGACCCCCGGGGCGACGCGAAGTAGGAGCTGCCGTAGTAGTCTGTGTCTTCCAGGTTCTCGCTGCACACCCGGTTGATCGCCCCCACGAAGTACTCATTTGGCCACCGCCGCGGTGGTCCTCCTGCAGGGTTCATGACGAGCTGGTTCTGGAGGCCCGCTGCTAGGCGGCCGGAGAAGTCGTCGGGTTGGTCGAGGAGGTGATGGAAGGGTTGGGGAACCTGGATGTCCCGCTCACGGTGGACATCGCCACCGGCGCCGATCTCGCCTCCGTGAAGGGCTGAAACCCGCCTGCCCGGACGCTCGCCGCGCCGTTCCGGATCCGGGCCGCCGCGGCGTCCCGCCAAGTGGTAACCTGTAGACAGCCCCGGTGCCGCGTTGTCGCGGCCGGGTTCACTATCCAAAGGTACATACCCATGTTTACCAAATCGGGCGGCAAACCTGACCGGCCACGATGAAGCCACGCCCCCCCTCCCAATCCTTAGATACAGGAGCCAGCCGTTATCAATTTACTTCCCGTTCTATCTTCTATGTAGTTGTACCCTCTGTACTTGTTGTACTACCACTTCTCGGACTAGCCTTCCAATCTGATCAACGTACATACATCTACCACTTCGCTGCCCGCTGGGATGCTGATCCTTTACTAAGATTCTGGAACAATGCTAATCCCGTACTATCATTTATTAACTTTATCTCTAATATAGGAAGCTATTCATCAGGCAATTTTCGACCTATCGGTCGCTTAGTATTGTATTTTGAAGAATCATTGCGCTTTGATATAGCGGCTGCTACTGGAGTGCCACCACATATAGTACAGGGTGCTATAATGTTGATGATGATCGCGGTCCTTGCTGTGGTAGCTACTCGTTTTGTCTCAGTATTATGTGAGTCCGCAGTACATAGACTTCAACCTAGGTTTAGAAAGAATAGATTTGTCGATATAATAATTAGCCATCCTATAGTTGAACTCTTCCCTTTCATCCTAGCTTCTACTCTGATTATAACAACCCGTAAACATCCATTATCTTTATTTCCTTTTTTCCTCATAGTTAATGCGATCATTCTTTTAGGAATACCAATATTGATGGCTTCTGATAAAGGTATTACTGATAAAGGTATTACAAAGCGTGAAATAATAAGTAATGCGCTATTGGGATTAGTCACCCCTCTGACATACGAGCTCTTATATCTCCTACCTATAGTATGCCTGATAACGATCTTAGTACGTGGAAAGTTAGCAGGATTCACAGTTCGATTACTACTGCATAGTAAAGCCTTTTTACGGTTTATTATTTTTATAGTTACATTCGTACCAGTCTTTATAACTATTCGGATCATGATAGCAGTGAATTGTTCTCTTATTGATTGCTATGATGGGTCTAATATAGTTCTTTCGGGATTATCCTTTAAGGGTTGGCTTAGTCGAGGTATATCAGGCGTACCATTCGTCTATCAATTTATCGACAAGAACGCTCCTGTGATAATGCCTAACGATCTAGATATAGTTAGCAGTAATAAATGGCTAATTATTAGCTATTTTATTCTGTTTGTCTTAGTGGTAAGGGCTAGTATTAGATATGTTAGAAGCACTAGTCTCGGTATGTCATTCAGCGATAATAAAAGGTTATCTACCGCAAGTATTATAGTCGGATTATCTTTCATGATTCTACCATCCTTAATGATAAGTTTCACAGAGGGTGCACAACATTGGCAAGCTTCAGGAGTTGGTTATACTCAATGGAGGGATTCTCTACTAGTACAGATAGGTTCGGCTTTTTTGATATACGGAGTTGTGATCTACCTATTGTCCACACTTAGCCTTAGGAGTTCACGGAAATTATCTGTATTAGAGGACTTACGCCATCACATACGAGAGATATTCAGGTTCATCGTTATGGTAGTTGTACTCTTAGGGCTGGTATCGTCGGCGTTGATTGCTAATAGCGTATATGCTACTGACCGCCGCTCTGAACAGTATACTAACTATACCAACCTAATATCGATGGCAACAATAGAATTTGATAACTCCGAACTTGGCAATGCAGTCCGTTGCTATCTAATCACCGCCTCTCCTGAGGAAGCCCGTTATAGAAGAGATCTTTATATACAAAATCTGAACAGGTTTGCCCTCGCAAAGTACGATTCGGAGTTCTGTCTTGACGGTGATCAAGAACACCCAGTAGGGGATACATCTCCCTGATGTGAGACGCGTGGGCACTGAAAGCGGTGGCGCCGAGAAGACCAGACCCTTGGTGATCCGTTCGCATATCTCGGGGCGGCGGTCCCTGTAGAAAGCCCAATGGTGCCGGACCTCCTCGATCAGGTCGAGGTCCAGATCCCGCACCACGACCTCATCGGAAGTGTCCGAGGCGATGCCGTCGATGATCTGACCCCTAGGCGACGCGAAGTAGGAGCTGCCGTAGTAATCGGTGTCCTCCAGGTCCTCGCTGCCCACCCGGTTGATCGCCCCCACGAAATACTCGTTGGCCACCGCCGCGGCGGGCTGCTCCAGCTCCCACAGGTACTTCGAATGACCCCGGGTGGTGGCGGAGGGGTTGAAGACGATCTTGGCGCCGGCCAGCCCCAGCTCACGCCAGCCCTCCGGGAAGTGGCGGTCGTAGCAGATGTACACCCCGATCCGGCCCACCGCGGTGTCGAACACCGGATATCCGAGGTTGCCGGGCCTGCAGGGTTGATGACGCTGGTTCTGGAAGCCCGCCGCTAGGCAGCCGGAGAGGTCGTCGGGCTGGTCGAGGAGGTGATGGAAGGGGGTGGGGAACCTGGATGTCCCGCTCACGGTGGACATCGCCACCGGCGCCGATCTCGCCTCAGTGAAGGGCTGAAACCCGCCTGCCCGGACGCTCGCCGCGCCGTTCCGGATCTGGGCCGCCGCGGCGTCCCGCCAAGTGGTAACCTGCGGACAGCCCCGGTGCCGCGTTGACGCGGCCGGGTTCGCTATCCGGAGGATATACCCACTCATGTTCAACCCGCAATCCGATGCAGAAGCGGAGCTAGCCGCCGCTGAAGCTCGAGTCGATCCCAACGAAGAGTCCTAGATGTCAGAAACACAGACTCCCCCCGAAGCGAACCCCGGCCAAGATCCCAAAGAGCAGGCCGGAGACCTCACAGCCGGCGGCCAGGTGGTCGAAGGTCCACCCGTAGACGCAACGGCGCCCGCCGACGACGACGCGCCCACAGACCCGCCGACTGATTCTGAACCGGTTGTTTCTGAGCCCGTCGATTCTGAACCGGTCGTTTCTGAGCCCGTCGATTCTGAACCGGTCGTTTCCAAGCCGGCCGGCCCCCCGCCGTCTGTTTCTCCGGCCACCGACCCGATCACGGGACCGCCGGCCATCAAGGCCCGAAGCGCCAGCTCCCTTCCCGACGACATAGGCCCCGAGGACTTCGAAGCGGCGATTGCCGAGACGGTCCTCGAGTTCAAGGAGAACGACATCATCGAGGGGGAGGTGGTGAACATCGAGCAGGACGAGGTGCTGGTGGACATCGGATACAAGTCCGAGGGTGTCATCCCGCTGAAGGAGCTCTCGATCCGCAAGAACGTGTCGCCGGATCAGATCGTGTCGATAGGCGACCAGATCGAAGTGCTCGTCCTCGAGAAGGAAGACGAGCAGGGCCGCCTGATCCTCTCCAAGAAGCGGGCCCTCTACGAACGGGTATGGGGCCAGATCGAAGCGGTCCGTGAGCAGGGGGGCACGGTGAAAGGGGTTGTGATCGAGGTGGTGAAGGGGGGCCTTATCGTGGATATCGGCCTGCGCGGGTTCCTGCCCGCATCCCTGGTGGACCTGCGCCGGGTGCGCGACCTCGACCCCTTCGTGGGCCAGGAGATCGAGTCCAAGGTGATCGAGCTGGACCGCAACCGCAACAACGTGGTCCTCTCCCGCAGGGCTTACCTGGAAGAGGCCCAAGCCGAGCAGCGCAGCGCCTTCCTCGCATCATTGGTGGAGAGCGAGGTGAAGACCGGGGTGGTGTCGTCGGTGGTCAACTTCGGGGCCTTCGTCGATCTGGGGGGCATGGACGGGCTGGTTCACGTATCCGAGCTGAGCTGGCAGCACGTAAATCACCCTTCCGAGGTGGTGAAAGTAGGACAGAAGGTGTCCGTGAAGGTCTTGGAGATCGACCGCGTGCGGGAACGCATCTCGCTGTCCATCAAACAGACCACCCCGGATCCCTGGCAGACGTTCAGCGAGGAGAACGAGGTGGGTGCGGTCATCGACGGCACGGTGATCAAGACGGTTCCGTTCGGGGCGTTCGTAGGGGTCTCGAATGGGGTGGAAGGTCTGGTGCACGTGTCGGAGATCGCCATGCATCGGGTGGAATCGCCCGAGATGGAGCTCTCGATCGGCCAGAAGGTCAAGGTCAAGCTCACCGAGATGGACGAAGGTCGGCGCCGGGTCAGTTTCTCCATCAAGCAGGCTTTGCCGGAGTTCACCTCCCGCAAGCCGGGGCAGCACCCGCCGCGCCGCCGCCGGCCGCAGGTGGTCTCTCAGTTCGAGCGGGCCGACAAGAAGGAGGAGAAACCCCAACGCACCTTCGACGTGGACGACTCTCTCGAGGCGATCCTCCAGGAGCTGAAGGAGCGGGGGATCGGCCGGCGCTGAGCCGGCGCCCCGTGCCTGCCGGGCGGACAGAACACCGGGGGGTTTCGACGAGGCCGGTGCGCGCCGTCATCTGCGGCGGCATCGGCTCGGGTAAATCCGAAGTGGGCCGGATGCTGGCTGGACGCGGTTTCGAGGTGCTGGACGCCGATCGGATAGGCCACAGACTGTTGGCACCGGGCCATCCGGTGGCTGCACGGACAGCGAAACGCTGGCCGGAGGCGCTGGTGGATGGCCGGATCGACCGGGCCATCCTCGGGAGGATCGTGTTCGGGGACCCTGCGCAGCTGGCCGAACTGGAAGCCCTCACCCATCCCGCCATCCGCAGGGCCATAGAAGAGTGGTCCGCCGAAGGGGGTGAGCGGCCCGCCGCGGTGGAGGTCTCTGTCCTGTCGGTCATGACGGACCTGGCCGGGGACGGCTGGACGAGGGTGGTGGTGGACGCCTCCGCAGAGACGAGGCGGGAACGGCTCCGCCGTCGCGGGATGACGGAGGCCGACATCGAAGCCCGCATGTCCGTCCAGCCGAGCCGCAAGGAATGGCTGGCAACGGCCGACCTGGTGGTGGACAACAACGCCGGCCAGGAGTCGCTCACCTCGGAGGTCGGCCGCTTGGTCGGGAGATTGCTCACATAATCATCCCCCCTTCCGGTCTCCGCAGTCTGAGATCGTTCTCTTTGTGATGGGCGTCTTTCGTGATTCGTGGGTGTTGGGTAATAGTGAAGGGTGTTGGATGTGAACGTCAGGGGTGGCCTTGGAACTACCCATCTAGACTCAGCCCGATGGCCGAGTTCCGAGTCCATTCCGAGTTCAGCCCGGCGGGTGACCAGCCCGCCGCCATCGCCGCCTTGGTCGAGGGAGTCGAGCGGGGGGACCCCTTCCAGACCCTGCTCGGCATCACAGGATCGGGCAAGTCGGCCACTATCGCCTGGGCTATCGAAGGCTTCCAGCGCCCGGCGCTGGTGATAGCCCCCAACAAGGCCCTGGCCGCCCAGCTGGCCTCGGAGTTCCGCCAGTTCTTCCCCGAGAACCGAGTCGAGTACTTCGTGTCCTACTACGACTACTACCAGCCCGAGGCGTACATCCCCCAGACCGACACCTACATCGAGAAGGACGCCACGGTCAACGACGAGATCGACCGGCTGCGCCACGCCGCCACCTCCTCTCTGCTGTTTCGCGACGACGTGGTGATCGTCGCCAGCGTCTCGTGCATCTACGGATTGGGCAGCCCCGACGAATACGCCGGGCAGGTGCTGCGGCTGGTCAGGGGAGTGGAATATCCGCTCCACGAAGCCATCCGGCGGCTGGTCGATATCCAGTACGAACGCAACGAGGTGAACCTGACGAGAGGGCGGTTCCGGGTGCGGGGGGACACCCTCGAGGTCTTTCCCGCCTACGAGGAGACCGTGGCCAGGGTGGAGTACTTCGGAGAGGAAGTGGATCGCATCCTGCGCATGAACCCGCTGACCGGGGAGCTCATCGAGGAGATGAAGGAGCTCTGGGTGTATCCCGCCTCCCACTACGCCACCACCCGGGAACGGATGGAGAAGGCCTTGGTGAACATCGAGCTGGAACTCCAAGAGCGCCTGGCCGAGTTGGATAAACAAGGCAAGCTGCTGGAGGCCCAGCGGCTCAGGATGCGCACCTCCTACGACATGGAGATGATCCGGGAGGTGGGCTTCTGCTCCGGGATCGAGAACTACAGCCGGCACATCGACGGGCGGGCGCCGGGCGAACCCCCGTATACGCTGCTCGACTACTTCCCGGACGATTTCGTCACCATCATCGACGAGAGCCACGTGGCGGTACCGCAGCTGCACGGCCAGTACGAGGGCGACCGCAGCCGCAAGGACGTCCTGGTAGAGCACGGTTTCCGGCTTCCGTCGGCGATGGACAACCGCCCGCTCCGCTTCGACGAATGGCTGGAGAAGACCGGGCAGGTGATCTTCATGTCGGCCACCCCCAGCCCGTTCGAGCGGCGCCGGTCCGACAACATCGTGGAACAGATCGTCCGCCCCACCGGATTGGTAGATCCAGAGGTGGTGGTGCGCCCCGCCAAGGGTCAGATCGACGACCTGCTGGAGGAGATACGCGCCCAGGCGGTGGCCGACGAACGGGTGCTGGTCACCACCCTCACCAAGAAGATGTCCGAAGACCTGACCGACTATCTGTTGGAGCTGGGGATAAGGGCCCGTTACCTGCACTCGGAGATCGACACGCTGGAACGCATAGAGCTGCTGCGCGACCTGCGGCTGGGGGAGTACGATGTGCTGGTGGGCATCAACCTGCTCCGGGAAGGCCTCGACCTGCCGGAGGTATCGCTGGTGGCCATCCTCGACGCCGACAAAGAAGGGTTTCTGCGTTCGGAGACCAGCCTCATCCAGATCATCGGGCGGGCGGCCCGCAACGTGTCGGGGCGGGTGATCATGTATGCGGACCAGGTAACCCGTTCGATGCAGGCGGCCATCGGAGAGACCAACCGCCGCCGCAACCTGCAGATCCGGTACAACAGGGAGCACGGGATCGACCCGCAGACCATCCGCAAGAAGGTGTCGGACATCCTCGAGCTGGTGTCTTCGGGTAAGGCCTCCTCGTCTCGGCGGGGGAAGCGCGACATGGAGATACGGGCGCCGATCGAGCTGGCGGGCGAGGATCTGGGGCGCCTGATCCAGAGCCTCGAGGACGAGATGCGGGAAGCCGCCAAGGAACTCCGCTTCGAGTATGCGGCCCGGCTGCGGGACGAGGTGGCCGAGCTGAGGCGGGAGATGCGGGACCTGAGCGAGGTAATGGCCTGATGGGGCCCTCACCGGCCGCCTCCGCCGCACCTGCCGGCCCCGCCGCCGCAGGCGGGGAACCCCGGTTCGGGGTGCTGATGGCACCTCCCCTGACCTCCGGTTCGGTGGTGGAGACGGCCCGCCGGGTGGAGGAACTGGGATACGACGCCTTCTTCCTTCCCGACCACTTCAACGAGGTGATCTCGCCGGTTCCGGCGCTGGCCGCCGCCGCGGTTGCGACCTCCCTGCGGATCGGTTCGTACATGCTGGTCAACGATCTTCGCCACCCGGTGATGGTGGCGCGGGACTTCGCCGCCCTCGACGAGATATCCGAGGGCCGGGCCGAGCTGGGGATCGGCGCCGGATGGTGGCCGGCCGACTACCGCGCGGTGGGCTTGGAGATGTACCGGGCCCCGGATCGGATCTCCCGGCTGCGGGAAGCGGTGTCCCTGATCCGGTCGTGCTGGACCGACGAAGAGGTAGATCACGAGGGTAGGTGGTATCGGACCCGCCTCATCCCGCAGGTGCGCCCCGTCCAGCAGCCCCATCCGCCCATCATGGTGGGCGGAGGAGGACCGAGGATTCTCCGGGCGGCCGCCGAGATGGCCGACGTGGTGTCGATCGGCATCTCCCTCCCGAGCGGCAGGCGCGCCGATGTACACGCCGCGGCCGGGAGAGCCACCTTCGACGAGGTGGCCCGGAAGGCGCAGACCGCTCGGGAGCAGACCGCTCGGGTTGAGGCCCAGCGGGCCCGACTGGTCGATATGCTGCTGCTCCGGGTGGTCGTCGATGAGAATTCGGAGAGGGCGATCGATCGGGTGGCCGCCATGCACGGCCTCTCCCCGGAACAGGTGCGGCGGTCGCCCTACCTGCAGGTGGGAACCGCGTCAGAAGTGGCCGGCGGACTGGAAGGCTTGGCCGCGGCGGGGGTCGGTTCCTTCGTGGTGCGGGTGGCCGACATGGAGTCGGGGGCGCAGGTGAGGGCCGAGATGCGGTCCCGCCGCCGGGGACGCTGATCCCGGACCGCGCCGAGCGCCGGCTCACGAGTAGCGCCCGGCGCGAGCTTTCGGATATTCGCCTCTAAGAGGGTGCGCGGATAGGTGCTCACCTGGGAAAACACTGCTTGCGGCGGTTGATGAGCCCACAGCCATAGCCAGGGGTTCCGAACTGGATCCTGACTGGCGTTACGAACAGGAACGGCCGCGGTCCGCCTATCCGCTAAGCCGAGGTTTTCGCGTTCTCCCGCCGAAAAACCCGGCTTCGCCGGGCCCTGCCCCCGCCGCCACCAACCACCGTCTTCGGGCTGCGGGGGGCGTGTTCACACCGCCCGTGCCCGATGCGTTTTCAGCCACAGCTACTTCGTACCGCTCCGCCCTTCGGTCGCCTGCCTGCCTGCGGGAGGCGGTCGGCCTGGGCGGTTCGATTCCTTTCTGATCGCAGTATCCGGATTCACTGCGATATCTGCTCGTACAACACTATACAACAGTAATGAGACAACGCCAATACCCTTCCGGCGCCAATCCAAAACTTTTTTGGCGATCTTCCCCCTTAACTGTGATATTCGGGGAGGTTGGCCTCGGTTCAGGAAGCGTCCACCCGGTCGAGAAGGGTGAGGCCTGCGCCCATCACCCCGGCGGACGGGCCGCCGCGTCCGGGCAGTATGGGCGTCTGCCGGGCCCGGTCGGACCAGACCGAGGCGAGGGCTTTCTCACCGATGCGGTCCAGCAGGTCCGGAGCGTAGGTCAGGCCCCCGCCGATTACCACGCAGCCCGGATCGAGGATGTCGATCAGCGTCGCCGTCATATGGCCCAGGAGGTCGGCGGCCTGCCCGACCACCAGCTGCGCGTCGGGGTCCCCGCCCGCCCCCCGCTCGAACACCTCCAGGGCGGGAACCTCCTCCCCGGTGATCCGCTGGTAACGCTCGGATATCCCGCGCCCGGAGGCGGCGTCCTCGGGGCGGCAGCCCACCAGTCGGTTCGTATCCTCGTCGAGGACCGTGAGCAGGGTAGAACCGCACATCAGTGCCCGGCCGTACTGGCCCTCGAACGGGCGCCCCTCGATCAGCAGGCAGTGGCTGATTCCGGTGCCCAGGTTGATATAGAGCGTGATACGGTGCCCGGCGGCGCTCCCCAGGCGGGACTCGGCGAGGGCGGCGGCGCGAATGTCGGCCTCTATCCGCACCGGTCCGTACCGGTCGAAGACGGCATGCACGTCGTCGTCCTCCCATGCGACCACCGCCGCCGAGGTGATCCTGCCGTCTTCCACCAGCTCGGGCAGGCCGATCCCGGCGCCGACGATGCGGAGGTCTTCGCCGGCGGCGGCCGCGGACACGGCGGCGCCCAGATCGGCGGCCCGCCGCAGGGACTCCTTGCCGGGCCGGCCGGTGGGCGCGGTCCGGAGATGAAGGACCTCCCCTAGGCGGTTCACGAGGCCCGCCGCGATCTTGGTTCCGCCGACGTCGATCGCCAGCGCCACCTCCCGGGCGTCGGGCCCGGCGCTCAATCCCCGTCCGGGCCGGGCAGGTAGGCGGGTGCCGCGCCGAACAGAAACTCGGCCGGCGCGGCGCCGTTGGCGAAGCACTGGTACCGGGTTCCGACCGGGGCGTAGAACCCGTCCCCGACCCCGAGCTCGAACCAGGAGGGGGCTTCGGAATCGGGCAGGAAGACCGCCATGGACCCGGTGAGGACGACCAAGGCCGCATCCCCGCCGTGGCGGCGGACCCCGCTGCGCTGCCCCGGGAGCAGCGAACCCCGCCCGGCGGTCAGATGTTCGGTGGAGGCGATCAGGCCTATCAGCAGATCGTCGGAGGGGTCGTCGAACCTCCACAGCAGGTCTCCCTCGCCTACGAGGTGGAACGAGCGCCCCCGGTCCCGCTCCGCCCGGTCCATCGGCCACCGCCCCAGCAGGCGGTCGTCGCCGTATCTCCATTCCGACAGGTAGGGGCGGGTGCGGGCGTAGCTCGACGACGCACCGGAGGCCGGGGGAGGGGCGAACAGCTCCATGACCCGCAGGGGCCGGTCGGGGCTGCGGTTGATGGCGTGGTGCCAGGTGTCGCGCCGGAAGAACACCGACTCGCCGGGGCGGGCCCGCACGGCCTCCCCGGTCTCGGGGTTGACCAGCAGCATCTCGCCCTCCACGACGTGCAGTACCTCGTCGGCCGCGAACACGGTGCGGTTGAGGTCGGAGTGGGTGAACCGGGCGCGCGGCGGGAGCGAGAACTCGATCAGGTGGATGAGCTCCGACGACACGTAGATGCGGTCGCCCACGTAACCGGCTTCGGGGTCTCCCCACAGGTGCATGACGGCCTCGCCGTAGGGGACTGCGGCCGCCCGATCCAGGGAGGGGCGGGGCGACGATCTCCGCTTCACGCGCCGGGCTCTTCCATGAGAACCCCGGTCACTCCTCGGCTCGGAGGATGCGGTGATCGTGGGTGGGGAAGGTGCTCTCCAGCACGATCGAGTCCGGGTCGTAGGGGATGGGGTCTACCCTGCTCGACAGGGTCTGCGCCCTTCCGGTGCGGGCCGCCTCGTCGGCCTTGAGCATTATCTCCAGGACGTGATAGGCGTGCCGGGGGAGCATGAGCCGGGGGGCGCCGTCCACCGCGTCCACCAGGTGCCGGAGTCCGGCCGTCCAGTCCCAGCCCGGATCGACCTCGCCGTGCACCGACCAGACGCCGAACCGGTTGGCCCACATCTCGTAACCGTCGGGCCCCCAGTCGTCGCCCATCATCTGGACGGTGCCCTCGCTCCCGTACAGCTCGATGGCGGGCGACCGGTAGCTCTGCATCGTGAAACCGGTGGTCACGGTCGCGATGGCCCCCGATCCGAATTCGAGCATGATCTGGTAGTTGTCGTAGACGGCGACCTCCACCTCCTCGCCGTCCACGATCCGGCGGGGTTCGACGGTGCCGGCGAAGGCGGCCACCCGCTCGACGGACCCGAACAGGCCCGTGAGCGAGGTGATGTTGTACACCCCCAGATCGAACACCGGGCCCCCGCCCGTCTGGTAGTACCACTTCCCCCAGGTAGGCCCCGACCACCCGTAACGCGCCCGCGCCAGGTCGACCCGTCCGATCTGCCCTTCGTGTACCACCCGTTTCCATATCGCCTGGTAGGTCGGGCTGAGGATCACACTCGGAGCGCATATGAGGACCGAACCCTCCCGCTCGGCGGCCTCGAGGATCGCCTCGGCCGTCTCCAGATCGACCGCCATGGGTTTCTCGACCAGTACGTGCTTTCCGGCCCGGAGCGCTTCGAGAGCGATGGGGCCGTGGAACGGCATGGAGGTGAGTATCAGCACGGCGTCCACGGCCGGGTCTGCGATCACCTCCCGGTAGTCGGTGCTGAACGGGGCGGCCTCGTACAGGAAACGTTCCACCTCCCCGGCCCGTTCGGGGACCGTGTCGCAGGTGCGGGCCACCCGGATCCGGCCTTCGATCCGCAGATCCCGGATCAGCGCCGCGTAGGGCTCGAACACGCTTCCCAGCCCGATCACTCCCAAGCCCAACATGCCGCTCATCGCCGCCCTCCTCGATCCGCCGTCGGCCCGCAGGTCATGCCTACCCCTTGAGCCCGAACATCTTCATGCCCTGGATGAAATACTTCTGCGCGAACGCGAACAGGATCACGAGCGGAGCGGTCATCAAGGTCGCGGCGGCCATCATCAGGTGCCATTCGGTGAGTCTACGCCCCCGGAATGAGAACAGCCCCAGCGAGAGGGGGAACTGGTCGGGATCCGACAGGTAGATGAGCGGCCGGAAGAACTCGTGCCACGTCCAGACGAACGTGAAGACAGCCATCACCACCAGGGCGGGTTTGACCAGCGGCAGCATGATCTGCCAGAAGATGCGGAACTCGCCCGCCCCGTCCACCCGGGCGGCGTCGTCCAGCTCCCGCGGCAGGCCGCGGAAGAACTGGCGCATCAGGAAGATGAAGAAGGCCTCCGCGAAGAAAGCAGGCGCGATGAGCGGTATGTAGGTGCCCAGCACACCGAGCCTCTTGAAAAGGAGGAAGGTCGGGATGAAGGTGACCACGTAGGGAACCATCATGGTGGACAGGGTGATCCCGAAAAGAATGTCGCGGCCCGGGAAACGCAGGCGGGCGAACCCGTAACCCACCAATGCGCAGGAGATGACCGTTCCGACCGTAACGAGGCCGGCGTAGAACAGGCTGTTCGAAAAGAAGCGGAGGAACGGGAACCCCGGATAGCTGAGGACGGCCGCGAAGTTCTCCCACCGGAGGGTCTCGGGCAGCCACTGGACCGGTACGGTGAATATCTCCCTGTTCTCCTTCAGGGCCGAGCTCAGCATCCAGAGCAGCGGGATGGCGAAGCAGACCGATATGACGCTGAGCACCAGGTGCCATCCCGTCTGGTGCAGCAGGCCGCCTTTCCCGATGCGGCCCCGCGGCGCGGCGCCGCTGTTCTCCTCCCGGCGGACAAGGGCCGAGGGTCGGATCATCCTCATGGGGATGCTCTTGTCGAAGTCCGGTTGCTGTTCATCAGATTCCCTCATGCACCCAGCGCCGGGTGGTGCCGAAGATGGCGGCGGTGACCGCCAGGATGACCAGGAACAGAACCATCGCCTGCGCAGAGGCGTAACCCATGTTGAAGTACCTGAAAGCCGACCTGTAGATGAGGACCATGTACATGAGGGTCGATCCATTGGGCTCGCCGGTCGGCCCTCCCACGATCATCGCCGCATCGAACACCTGGAAGGAGTAGATGATCCCTATCACCAGGTTGAAGAGGATCACCGGGGTGAGCAGGGGAAGCGTCACGCGGAGGAAGCGCTGCCAGGAGCTCGCCCCGTCGATCGAGGCCGCCTCGAGCAGCGACTGGGGAATCTCCTGGAGCCCGGCCAGGAAGATCAGCGTGGCCGCGCCCACCCCCCACAGGCTCAGGACGATCAGCCCCCATTTGGCCCAGCGCGGATCATGGAACCAGGCCGGGCCGTCGAGGCCGACCGATTCGATCGCCGTGTTGAGCAGCCCCGAGCGGGGCTCCATCAGCAGGAGGAACACGATCGTGCCCGCAACCGGCGGAACCACGGCGGGCATGTAGAAGAGCGTCCGGTGGATGCCGACGCCCCGTACCGGCCGGTTCAGCAATAGCGCCAGCATCAGCGAGACCGCCAAGCCGATCGGCACCGACAGCAGGGCGTAGAACAGGCTGTTGCGGGCGGCCAGCCACACGGCGTCGTCGTTCCACATGTCCACGTAGTTGTCCACCCCCGCCCATTCGGGGGGGTTCAGGACGTCGTATTCGGTGAACGACAGGTAGGTGGCGGCGCCGATCGGGTAGAGATGGAACACCGCCAAGGCCACCAGCCAGGGGGCCACGAACAGGAACCCGGCCAGCGCCTCGCGGCGGCCCAGAGAGCGGGCCCCGGACCGCCGCAACCTGTTCATTCGACCCCCTGGGGCCGGTCAACCCGCCAACAGATCGTCGAGCTCGGCCTGAGACGCTTCCTGGGCCGCCGTCAGCGCTTCCCTGGGGGTGGCCGTCTTGAGCATCACCGCATCGATCGCCTCGCTGATGCGGTCGTGCATGAAGTCCTGAACCGGACAGGTCCACATGGGGGCGGCCACCTCCAGCTGGCCTGTGAAGAACCGGGTTATATCGGAGGCGAACTCGTCCCCCCGCTGGTCGGCTATCGCTTGGGGGAACAGGTCGTCCGGCGCCTGCCGGTTGGTGGGGATGTCCGGAACCTGGCTGAACCATTCCCTCATGCCTTCGACCACCAGATAGTCCAGCCATGCGAAGGCGGCCTCCGGGTTCGCCGACCCGGAGGGGATGGCGCACCAGTTCGGCCAGAAGCCGGAAGCCGTAGAGGTTCCGCTGGGGCCGACCGGGAACTGCGCCACGTTCCACCGCTCCCACCCGTCGAACTCGACGCCGTACACGTCGGAGGCGAACCAGAATCCGTTGACAAGGGCGGCGTGGTCGCCCGCATGGAAGGCGGGAGGGCGGCCGTTGTCGTCGACGTACCCGCCGCCGGTGAAGTTGCCCGAAGCCGTGAGGGCCACCCAGTCACCCTTGTACTGCTCGTTGAGCCATCGGAGTCCGTAGTCCAGCATCTCGATGTTCTGATCCGAGTCGAGCCGGAACCGCTTGGCGTCGGCGTCGTAGAGTATCCCGCCGTTGGTGGCCGACCAGATGGCGCTCTCGATGGCGTCGTACGGCGGGATGAACCCCGCCGATACCAGGGTGTCCCCGTCCCACTCTACGAACTCCGCCGACATGGCCTTGAGATCGTCCCACGTCTTGGGGAAGTCATCGCGGGCGCTCGAGATCCCTTTGCTCTCCAGCAGCTCCTCGTTGTAGAAGATGCCGTAGGAGCTAGCGGTGGCGGGGAGGCCGTAGATCTTCCCGTCCCAGCGGCACGAGCTCAGCACCCCCTCCGGCCAGTTCTCCAGCTGCGAGTAGGTGGATGAGGCCATGAGGTCGTCCAACGGCGCCCAGGCGCCGCGGGACGCCAGCACGACCGGCGGGCTCCAGATGATCACCGCATCGGGGGGAGATCCGGCGGCCAGGCTGGCCAGTATCCGCTCGGTGAAGTCCTCGTCTTCGCCGACTCCGCATAGGACCTCTTCGATCGTGATGCCCGATCCGGAGGCGGCGAAGTTGTCGCCTACGGTCCGGAACGCTCCGCAGAACGGGTCCGATCCGCCCGGAAGCCAGAAGTCCAGCCCGACCGCCTGCGGCGCGGCGGTGGTGGTCGTGCCGGCTGTACCTGATGTACCGGCCGACGCCGTGGTGGTCGTCTCTTCAGAACCGCCGCAGGCACCCAGGAAGGCGGCGGCGCCCCCCGCCCCGAGAAGCTGCAGGAACCTCCTGCGGTCTACCACCATGGGGCCCATCTGTCCTGGCCGGTTGCGCCTCTTCACGATCCTCTCCTCTCCAAGTTCGGGAATCGATCCTGATTCGTGCTCCGGAAGCATCCCCCGCCGTCAAGTCGGGCCGAGGGCCTCCGTCGTCCCGCTGCCGTCCACGGGAGCTGTCACCGCAACCGAGAATAGCCCTTACCCCCGCCGCGCGCGGCCTCTATATTCCGCGCCCCCGCCAATTTCGCGGTGTATGATACGAACATATGTATGTATAGGACGACCTAAAAGGCGGGCGGCGTCCGCGGCGGGATGCGCCGCAGGGTTCACTACAGTTGGCCCGCCGCCACGCTTCCCCTGCGATCGACACCCGGGCAAGATGACGAGAGACAAACTGGTCGTTCGCGGAGCCCGCGAGCACAACCTCCAAGACATATCCATCGAGCTTCCCCGCGATCGGCTGATCGTGTTCACCGGGCTGTCCGGATCGGGCAAGTCCAGCCTGGCGTTCGACACCATCTACGCCGAGGGCCAGCGCCGTTACGTGGAGAGTCTGTCGGCCTACGCCCGGCAGTTCCTCGGCCAGATGGACAAGCCCGATGTGGACTTCATCGAAGGCCTGTCACCGGCCATCTCCATCGACCAGAAGACCGCCAGCCGCAACCCCCGATCCACGGTGGGCACCATCACGGAGATCCACGACTACCTGCGCCTGCTCTACGCCCGGATCGGACAGCCCCACTGCCCGGAATGCGGCCGGGAGGTGGCCCGCCAGACACCCCAACAGATCGTCGACCAGATCGCCGGATTCGAGGAAGGCACCCGCTTCCAGGTGTTGGCCCCCGTGGTCCGGGGCCGCAAGGGGGAATACGAGGAGCTGTTCCGCGACCTGTCCAGGCAGGGTTACAGCCGGGCCCGGGTGGACGGCGAGGTCATGGACCTGGGTGAACGGATCCGCCTGGACCGCTACTTCATCCACACCATCGAGGTGGTGATCGACCGGCTGATAGCGGGCCGGAGCGGGGTCAGGCGGCTGACCGAATCGTTGGAGACCGCCCTGAGTCTCACCGGCGGGATCGCGGTGGTGGACATCATCGACGGACCCGAGCTGACCTTCAGCCAGCACCTGGCCTGCGACCACTGCGGGTTGTCGTTCGAGGAGCTGCAGCCCCGTTCCTTTTCCTTCAACAGCCCCTACGGCGCCTGCGGGGCGTGCTCGGGCCTCGGCACCAAGTTCGAGGTGGATCCGCTGCTGGTGATCCCGGACGACGAGCTCTCCATCGAAGGCGGGGCCATCGCCCCGTGGGCGGGCAACCGGAACCGCTACTTCCACCACCTGTTGAACGGGTTGGCGAAGGAGCTCGGCTTCGACGTGAGCGCTCCGTTCTACTCCCTCGACCAAGAGTATCAGGCGGCGGTGCTGTACGGGACCGGCGGGCGCCCCATCCAGGTGTCGTTCACCAACCGGTTCGGACGGCGGAGGCGGTATCGGGCGACCTACGAAGGGGTGATTCCGGTGCTGCGCCGCCGCCACGAACAGACCGAATCTGAGTCGGCCCGGTCGCATTATCAGGAATACATGCGCGAGGTCCCCTGTCCGGCCTGCGGGGGCGCCCGGCTGAACGCCGCGTCGATGGCGGTGACCGTGGGCGGGATGAACATCTTCGAGCTGAGCAACCGTTCCATACGGAGAACGCTCGACGCCCTGGAGAGATTGGAGCTGGGGGAGCGGGCGGCCGTCATCGCCGACCCGGTGCTCAAGGAGATACGGGCCCGCCTGCAGTTCCTGCTCAACGTGGGCTTGGAGTACCTGACCCTCTACAGGGGGGCGGCCACCCTCTCCGGCGGGGAGGCCCAGCGCATACGTCTGGCCACCCAGATCGGATCGGGCCTGGTGGGAGTGCTCTACGTTCTCGACGAGCCCTCGATAGGCCTGCACCAGCGGGACAACCGCCGGCTACTGGAAACCTTGCTCCGCCTCCGGGACCTGGGCAACACCTTGATCGTGGTGGAGCACGACGAGGAGACCATCCGCACCGCCGACTACATCGTCGACCTCGGGCCGGGGGCGGGCGAGCGCGGCGGCCATGTGGTGGCGGAGGGCGGTCTGGCCGAGATCACCTCCGAGTCGACTTCCCTCACCGGGGACTATCTGGTGGGCCGCCGGAGCATCCCCACCCCCGAAGGGCGCCGTCCGGGGGACGGGCGCACCCTGGTAGTGGTAGGGGCGTCCGAGAACAACCTCCGCCAGATAGACGTGAGCTTCCCGCTGGGCATGATGATCGCGGTCACCGGGGTTTCGGGAAGCGGCAAGTCGTCCCTGGTGCAGGAGATCCTGTCGAAGGCCCTCCACCACAAGCTGCACAGGGCGCGGTCGGTGCCGGGGCGCCACCGCCGGATCGAAGGCGTCGAACAGCTGGACAAGGTGATCGACATCGACCAGTCGCCCATCGGACGCACCCCGCGCTCCAACCCCGCCACCTACACCAAGCTGTTCGACCGGATCAGGAAGCTGTTCTCGTCCACCCCGGAGGCCAGGGCCCGGGGCTATATGCCGGGCCGGTTCTCCTTCAACGTGCGGGGCGGGCGCTGCGAGGCCTGCCGGGGCGATGGGAACATCAAGATAGAGATGCACTTCCTCCCCGACGTGTACGTGCCCTGCGAGATATGCGAGGGCCGGCGCTACAACCGGGACACCCTGGAGGTCCGCTGGAAGGGCCGCTCGATAGCCGACATCCTGAACATGCCGGTGGAGGAGGCTTTGACCTTCTTCGAGGCGCAGCCGCCCATCGCCCGCATCCTCCAGACCATCTACGACGTGGGCCTCGGGTACATCCGCCTCGGTCAGCCCGCCCCCACCCTCTCCGGCGGCGAGGCGCAGCGGGTCAAGCTGGCCTCCGAGCTGGGCAAACGGTCCACCGGCAACACCCTGTACATCCTCGACGAACCCACCACCGGCCTCCACTTCGAGGATACGCGCAAGCTTCTGGAGGTGCTCCACCGCCTGGTCGACGGCGGCAACACGGTGGTGATCATCGAGCACAACCTGGACGTGGTGCGTTCGGCCGACTGGATAATCGACATGGGCCCCGAAGGAGGGGACGAAGGGGGCCGGGTGGTGGCCTTCGGAACCCCCGAACAGATAACGGCGACACCCGAGTCCTACACGGGCAAGTTCCTGCGCGACGTGCTCTGACCCGCCCTCGATGTACTGGCAGACCTCGTTGACGCCTGCCGAAAGTGGATGCAGTCGGAAAGCGGGTAGTTGGTGAGCGGCAGCGGTAAGGTTGACCTGGGAAGAGGCGACATCGTGCAGAACAGGTACAGCGCGGAAACGAACACCCCGTCCCCGGTGCATTCTGGTGATAGCGGAAGACCCGGTCGGGAGGAGGGACGCGCTCGTATTCCACGCCTGCCATGGAGATTGCGACAACGTCTCCGGTAGCATGAGGTACGGGCCTCTATGGTGAGGAGACGACATGCCTAGGCCTGCCACCCCTGAAGAGGTCGAAGAGTTCCAGCGAACATCTTGGTTCTGCCGGCCGGAGAATCAGCTGACCATTGAAGAATGGATAGCCGGATACGAACGCGGCGACCCCGAATATGCAGGGGCGCGGGAATCCAACCGGCGCGATCTGGCCGCCAGTAAGGAAGCGAAAGCCGCAGGTTAGCCCACGCTCGACTTGGTATATTCATATCGCTGGAGTTAATGATTAGTATAAGCATCCGATAGAGCGTATCTATATACCTGTAAAAGAGATGTAGCGAGGCAAAGGTTGACTCAGCAGATAGGTGACTGGAACGAACTGACCGAGTGGTGGACAGCGGAGGCGCAGGAACCGGCCTACGGGGAGGAGGTGATCCCGCTCTTCTTCGAGGTGCTCGGCGAGGTGGGGGGCCGGACGCTGCTCGATCTGGGTTGCGGGGACGGGCGTATATCGGGACTGGCCGCCGACCGGGGGGCGAAGGTGATCGGGGTGGATCTCAACCTCGATCTGGCCCGCCGGGCCTCCCGCGGCCATCCGGTTTTCCTCAACCGACTGCCGGGTCTGGCCTGCGTGCGGGACAGGGCGGTGGACGGCGCCTACGCGGTGCTGACCCTGGAACACTTCGAGGACTCACCGCGCTTCTTCGCCGAGACGGCCAGGGTGGTCCGCCCCGGAGGGCCGCTGGCCTTGGTGATCAACCATCCCGTGTACACGGCGCCGGAATCGGGTCCGGTGCTCGACCCCACCGACGGGGAACTGTTCTGGAGGTTCGGGGACTACCTGAACACCGGCCGCACCCGCGACCCGGCGGGCGGCCACACCGTGGAGTTCATCCACCGTCCGATCGGGGCGCTGCTCACCGAGGCGGCTTCCGCCGGCTGGCTGCTGGAGGAGGTGCGGGAGCAGGGGGTGGGGGCGAGGTCCGCGGCCCGGGACCCGATCCTCGCCAAACACGGAGGCATCCCCCACCTGATGGCCCTCCGCTGGCGCCGCGGGCATACCGCCGGGGGACGCTGCTCGATCCGCGGGCTCGAGGCTGAGGCCGCTCCCGCCGAGGAAGGCCTGCTCAAGCAGAATCGAACGGCCGCGGAGCACCCGGTGGACCGCATCAGCGGCATCCTCGACGGCGCTTTCGAGGGAGAGGTCGATGAATACATCGAGGAGATACGCGGTAGGTGACCGCCGATTCTTGATAGGGCCTCACAGCGGAGGCCGTCGGTCAGGCGCCGAACCAGCGTTCGTGGAGCCGTTCGTAGACGCCGGACTCGATCAATTCGAGCAGGGCGAGGTCGATCTGCTCGCGCAACTCGTCCTCGTCCTCGCCGATGACCAGCCCGTACCGCACCTTCTCGAAGAGTGGTCCGACCGTCGACACCTGGCCGCGGCCCTGGCGGGAAGCATGGAAACGGAGCACGGGGGCGTCGAACACGACGGCGTCCACTTCGCCCAGGGCCAGGAGGTCGTAGGCCTCGTCGATCTCGTCCACCAGCACCGGACCCACCCCGATCGTCGAAAGATAGGACTCCCCGGCCGATCGGGCCACGGTGGCCACCCGTTTCCCCGGCAGATCGGTGGGGCCGGAGATGCCGCTCCTCAGCTCGCTCACCGCCAGCGAAGAGGCGATGGAGGCGGTGAAGCTGGCGAACACCAGGGTTCCCAGGGCGATCCATATGAGCGCCACCACCCGCCCCCTAATTCCCCGGGCCACTTTGTCACCGTATCCCACCGTGCTCATGGTCACCACCGACCAGTAGAAGGAGTCCCATATCCCCCGCAGATACGGAGTGGCGAAGTCGGGGTTGTGCCGGCGTTCCAGCAACCAGATCAGATGCGCCGCCACCAGCACCGCCACCCCGAACACGATCAGCAGCCAGGGCAGGTCGGAGGATGAGATGGCCCGGAAGAAGCCCAGGATCCGGTCGCCGAAGGTGCGGGCGGCGCGGGTGGGCGCCAAGATGGTCAGGCCGGTGTCGAGCACCGGGAGGGAGAAATCGACCAGCTCGGCGCGTGATCCGGTGATGGCCACCCCTCCCAGCGCCAACCGGGCCGCCCCGCGGGTCACGTCGTCGAGCTGTTTGGCGACGGTGTCCACCCCGTAGATATCCACCGTCATTCCCAGCCGGGCCGCCAGGAAACGGACCAGCTCCACCTCGAAGCCGCTGTAGGCGCGGTTCTCGTAGATGACGTAGGGCGGCAGCGGGCGGGCCGCCACGGTCAGCACACTGCCGTCCGCCGCCGTTTGCTCGCTTCCGGTGTCGTCCAGCCCCACGGCACCGGGGTCGGCGGTCTCGATCCAACGGTCGACCATGGCCCGGTTGTCCGCTATCCACTCCTCGGCGTGCCGCCGGATATCCGCCGGGTCCCCTTCGTCGGCCACCATCCGGGCGTTCTGTGCCGAGATGTCGTCGAGGGGGATGACCACCTGCTCCAGCAGCCGGCGGATCGACGGGTTGTCCGCCAGGAAGCCGGAATTGGCCACCACCAGGATGTCGTTGGGCGGCCAGCCGGTCTGGCACGGGTCGTTGGCGCAGCCGGGAATGCCGGGAATGGAGGTGCGGTCGAGCGCCGCGGCCTGATCCGGGGGGAGAGAAGGAAAGGGTGTCTCCAGCCACACCACATCACGGCCGGGCACCAGCTCGCCCACCGTCCAGTTGGGGGTCCAGGTATAGAAGAGCACGGGCTGCCCGGAGTTGTAACGGTCGATCGTCTCGGTTATCAACGGTGAATAGTCGCCCTGTACGTGCTCGACCGCGCCGGACAAACCGTAGGCTTCGAGGTGGTGGTCTATGGTCGCCGTGCAGGACCATCCGATGTTGCAGCCGATGAGGTCGGCCCGGCCGTCTCCGTCGCGGTCGAAAAGGGCGGCGATCGTAGGATCGGCCAGGTCGCCGAGGTTGGTGAGGCCGTGAGCCTCGGCGGTCGCCGCGTCGACGAAATAGCCTTGGAGCGCCCCGTCGTCGACCTGCGTGCCGACCCGTTCCACCGGGCCTCCCTCCTCGACGTAGGAGTCGTGCAGCGGGAACCATCCGTTGGCCCACAGGTCGACCCCGCCCGCCGCCGCGGCCCGGTAGAACTCGGCGACTTCCATGGTGACCGGACCTTCCACCGGGTAGCCGAGCATCTGGAGCAGCAACCGGTAGACCTCCGCCTGGAACCATCCGGTGTCCCAGGTGGGCCGGGCAAGGCGCACCGTCGGCTTTTCGTCGGGAGTCTGCGCCGACACCCCCGCGACCGGCGGGAGGACCAGCACGGCGGCCAGGATTCCCAGGACGGCGATGGCAGTTCGGCGCATAGGTGGGATATCGGGGTAGGGGAGGCGAAGGATAGCGAAAGTAAGTAGATGGCCGCGGGCCACCCGAAAATATTGATCCAACTTATAAATAAGACCATGTAACCACCCTGTTTTAAACCCTTTTCACGGAAACCTGGAATAAAAACGGAAAATCGGATGCACCGGTGCGATGCAAGTGGTAGTTTTTCCCTGACTGGGTCCCGCAGCCGGTTCACCGGGTGCGAGCAGAACCGGGTACGCCGATGGAGAGGAGCTGGTGCCAGTGGTTGCGCAGATCGAAAGGAAGCGCCATGACTGAAAGGGACCTGACCGAGGCAACCTCGGCGCTTCAGGACTGGGAGCAGGAGGAGGAAGGCCGTCGGCAGGAGGCGATCCACAACCGGAAAGCCTTCGAAGGCCTCCAGGTCGATCCCGACATCGAGTTCTATCCAGAGGTGGCCGACCGTTCGCCCGGTGATAAGAACATCGTCCGGTTCGGGTTCGACATGCACCCACAGGTAACGTTCTGGTCCGCCGGATTCCTTACAGTCTTCATCGCCCTGTCGCTGATCTTCTCCGACGCCACGAGCGGGATATTCGGCGCCATTCTGAGTTTCATAAACGAAAGCTTGGGTTGGCTGTACGTCCTCGACTTCAACATCTTTTTGGTCTTGGGCATCTATTTCGCCATGAGCAGATATGGAAAGATCCGCTTAGGCGGCCCCATGGCCCGGCCGGAGTTCTCGACCGGCGCCTGGTACGCGATGTTGATATCGGCCGGTATCGGCATCGGGTTGATGTTCTGGGGGGTCGCCGAGCCGATCTTCCACCTCAGCTCGCCTCCGCCCGTGTTCGGCGCAGAGCCGGCGACGGGAGAGGCCGCGAAGGCGGCGATCGCGACGACCTATCTGCACTGGGGATTCCATGCTTGGGCTCTCTACGGGCTCGTCGCCCTTGCGCTGGGGTTCTTCGCGTACAACCGGGGCTTGCCCCTTACCTTCCGGTCTATCTTCTACCCGATCCTCGGGCCGAAGATCTACGGCGGTTGGGGCAACGCCATCGACACATTGACCGTCGTGGCGACCCTGTTCGGGCTGGCGACTTCGCTGGGGTTCGGCGCCGGCCAGGCCGCAGCCGGATTGAACAGACTGTTCGGTTGGCCGTCGGACACCTGGTTCCAGATCGTGCTGATCGCCTGCATCACGGGTCTGGCCACCATCTCGGTGGTCGCCGGATTGGATGCCGGTGTGAAGCGGCTGAGCCAGCTCAACATCTACCTGGCCGGGGCGTTCCTGCTATTCGTAGCGATAGTCGGACCGACCCTGTTCATACTCTCGCTGTTCACCCAGAGTCTGGGCCACTACATAAGCATCCTGCCCGAGTTCGGCTTCTGGAACGAGGCTTTCACGGGCACCAATTGGCAAGCGAGTTGGACCATCTTCTACTGGGGATGGTGGATCTCATGGTCGCCGTTCGTAGGGATGTTCGTAGCCCGGATATCGAAGGGCCGCACCGTTCGGGAGCTGCTCTTGGGCATCATCTTCCTGCCTTCGGTGCTGTGCTTCCTCTGGTTCTCGGTCTTCGGCGGATCGGCTATCCGCCTGCAGCTCACCGGAGCCAGGGATGTGGCGACGGCCGTCAACGAAAACGTGGCGACAGCCCTCTTCGACATGCTGGAGGCCTTCCCGCTGACCGGCTTCGTCTCCTTGGTCGGCGTGTTCCTGCTGGTCTCGTTCTTCGTGACCTCCTCGGACTCCGGCTCTCTGGTGGTGGACCATCTGACTTCGGGAGGCAAGCTCGACTCGCCCAAACCCCAGCGGGTGTTCTGGGCGGTCATGGAAGGGACGGTCGCCATCGTCCTGCTGCTCGGCGGCGGCCTGTCGGCCCTGCAGACTGCGGCGGTCGCAACCGGACTTCCGTTCGCCATCATCCTGCTCATAATGTGTTGGAGCCTCAAGAAGGCCTTCGACGAAGAGCTGGACCTGTTGGAGAGTCACTACGACGAGGCGATCTTCCGCTCCCGCCACAAGGGGCTCCTCACCAAACTGGGGCTGTCCCGTGACCAGGAGGAGGTGTGAGGATGACCTACAAGGCATACAAGACGGACCACACGGTCCTGGGCGCCACCGGAACGAAGTTGGCGGGCTTGGCGGCCGCGCTGATGTTGGTGCTGGCGGCCTGCGGGGGGGACGTGGACTCCGGAGAGGTAAAGATGGCCCGGGCGGACTGGGGCAGCGGCCACATGCAGGCCGCCATCTACGCCCAGCTCATCGGTGAGCTCGGATACGAGGTGACCGACCCGGCCGAGAACACCCTCGACCCCAACGGGTTCTACCCCGCCCTGGCCAGCGGTCAATACGACCTGTGGGCCAACGGCTGGTTCCCGCTCCACGACATCTACCTCAAAGGTGAGCTGGTCACCGGACAGGCGACCGACCTGCCGATCGAACCGGTTGGCTGGCAGGTGGCGTCCGGAGCCCTCCAGGGGTACATGGTCGACATGGCCACGTCGGAACGGCTGGGGATCACCACCATGGCCGATGTGATCGCAAACGCCGGAGCATTCGACATGGACGGTGACGGACGCGCCGACCTGATCGGATGCAACAAGGGATGGGGTTGCAACACCGTCATAGACCAGCACATCTCCGAGTTCGGCTGGGGCGGCAGCGTGGAGCAGGTGGTAGGCGACTACAACGACCTGGTCGGCGCGGTCCAGGACAGGGTCGCGGCGGGAGAGCCCGCCCTGTTCTACGGCTGGACGCCCAACTGGACGATGTCCGTCCTGGTACCCGGTGAGGATGTCATGTGGCTAACGTCGCAGGCGCTTCCCGGCGATGCGGGATCCACTGCCGTCCCGGTCCTTCCGGGATGCGCGTGGCAACCGTGCGACCTCGGCTGGACGGTGAGCAGCATCCGGGCGGTGGCCAACACCGACTTCCTGGACGAGAACCCCCAGATCCGGCGCCTCCTGGAAGTGGTGGCGATTCCCCTCGGGGACATAGCCGCCCAGAACGCCAGGATGGCTTCGGGGGGGTACTCCGAAGAGGAGATATGGGCCGACGCCGCAGCCTGGATAGCCGCCAACCAAGAAATGGTGGACAGCTGGCTGGCCTCGGCGCGGAGCGCCACCTGATGCCCTGACCGACCATATCGGATCGATATCGAACCGCCCCGGGGTTTCTCACCCCGGGGCGGTTCGCGTCCCGCCGTGGAGTTTGTCCACCGCCGGTCCTGGGGGTGCCATCGAAGTTGTCCTCTGCCGGATGTCTGTGGAATACCCATTCCACGTGTGTTATACTATCCGATAATGACTATTTGGTATTATCTTGGAGTAGTGATATGATGGAGGGGTGTCAAAAATTACGCTGGCCGTGTTGGCGGAGATTTCCCAGGGTTTGTCCAGGTCAGGACGGGGAGCAGGTGCGCAGGCCGGCGATTGGATACTGAGGATGGTGGAGAGCAAGGACGTGACGGACGACCGGATCGAGTTCGGCAACCTGCGGGAGGTCGGCGTGGTGCAGAGCACCCGCACCGAGCGGCATCTGCTCCGCCCGTTCGACGTGCTGGTCACCGCCCGCGCCGGAGCGGTTCAGGCGGCCCTGGTACCGGCGGCGGTGTCGCGGACGGTGGCCGGGATCACCCTGCTGGTGGTCCGGCCCCGCCGCCCGGAGTCGGGGATAGGGCAGTTCCTCTGGTTCTACTTGACTTCCGCCTTCGGCCGGGCGCAGCTGGCCCGCAAAGCCCGGCCCGGTATCACTTTCACTTCCCTGTCGGCCCGCGACCTGGGGGAGATGGCCATCCCGGTGCCGCCCGACCGGACCCTGGACCGGGTGGCCCGCCTGGTCGAATCTTCGGAGACGGCCTATGCGGCGGCGGTGGAGGCGGCCCGTCTGCGGCGGGAAACGCTGAAGGACGCCTTGGTTCGCGAAATATGTCACAACGGTATGGCAAAGTAAGAGAGGAGGTGAAGATGCCCCTGACCACACAGGAACTCGAATCGAAGCTCTGGCAGGCCGCCGACATCCTGCGCGGCCAGATCGACGCGGCCGACTACAAGAACTACATCTTCTCCGTCCTGTTCCTGAAGCGCCTGTCCGACCGCTTCAACGAGGAAGTGGAGGCGGCGGTCGCTTTGGGCGTTCCTCGCGAGTACGCCCTGTCCGACCCTGACGAGCACGAGTTCTTCGTACCAGAGGAGGCACGCTGGCCCGCCATCACCGGCGCTTCGATGAACCTTGGCGAGGTATTGAACATCGCCGGGTACGAGATAGAGACGGAGAACGCCCCCCGCTTGGACGGGGTGCTGACTCCCGTCAACTGGAACGACGAGTCCAAGCTGGGCAGCCCGGCCAACCGGGAACGGATCATCCGCAGCCTGCTCAACCATTTCGGCGATCTCGACCTGAGCAACCGCAACTTGGCGGTGGACGACACGGGCAGCACCGGCAACGTGCTGGGAGACGCCTACGAGTATCTGATCAACCGGTTCGCCGACGACGCCGGCAAGAAGGGGGGCGAGTTCTACACTCCGCGCGGGGTGGTCAACCTGATCATCGAGCTGTTGCGCCCCGAGGAGGGTATGAGCATCTGCGACCCCACAGCCGGGTCGGCCGGGATGCTCATCTACACCGCTCAATACGTGGAGAAGCGGGGAGGCAACCCGCGCAACCTGGTGCTGCACGGCCAGGAGCGCAACCTGGGGACGCTGGCGCTCGGCAAGCTGAACCTGCTGCTGCACAACCTACGCTCGGCCCGTCTGGAAGCCGGGGACGTGATCGCCGAACCGCAGCTGCTGGACGAGGACGGTTGGTTGCTCACCTACGACCGAGTGATCGCCAATCCTCCGTTCAGCCTGAATAACTGGGGACGAGAGGTCGCCCTAGACGACGACTTCATCCGCTTCGACCGCTACGGCGCCGTCCCGCCCAAGACCAAGGGGGACCTGGCATTTCTCATGCACATGCTGGCGGTAACCAAACCCACGGGAATGGTGGGTGTAGTGATGCCGCACGGTATCCTGTTCCGGGGCGGGGCGGAAGGCAAGATTCGCCGAGGGCTCGTGGAAGACGACCTGTTCGAGGCGATCATCGGGCTGACCGCCAACCTGTTCTACGGCGCCAGCATCCATGTGGCCATCTGCGTGCTCAACAAGGCCAAACCCCCCGGGCGGCGCGGCAAGGTGCTGATAGTCAACGCGGCCCAGGAGAGGTATTACCGCCAAGGCAAGGCACAGAACTTCCTGGAACAGGAGCATATCGACAAGATCGCGGCGGCCTACCACGATTTCGAGGAGGTAGAGCGGTTTGCCCACATCGCCGACCTAGAGGAGATCGAAGCCAACGGCTTCACACTGAACATCAACCGTTACGTCGACACCACAGAGCCCGTGGAGACCATCAGCGTGGAGGAAGCGCTGGCCCAACTGCGGGAAGCCGAGCAACGACGGGACGAGGCTGTGGCCATAATGAACGAACATCTCAAAGAGCTAGGCTATGCCTAAGGTACGAGAGGCTATTCGTCTGGTGGAACGGGATGGATGGAGATTGGCTCGGACGCGCGGAAGCCATCGGCACTTCAAGCATCCTGACAAACCAGGACTGGTCACCATTGCTGGACATCTTCGAGATGACTTGACACCCAACACTTGGAACAGCATTCTGAAGCAAGCCGGACTGAAAGAACAGGAGCCGACATGAAATATGCGGTTGTCGTTGAAAAGGCAATGAACAACTATTCAGCTTATGTGCCAGATTTGCCAGGTTGTGTGGCGACAGGTAAGACGATAGATGAAACGATTGATCTAATGCGAGAGGCAATTCATCATCACATAGTTCTTATGCGAGAATCAGGTATGGAAATACCTGAACCTAGTTCCCGAGCTACCATGATTGATGCCAAAGAAAGTGCCCTATCTCCTTCTCCTTTGTAAGATATTGATGAGAGGCTGGACGACACCGTGAATACACATTACCAACATAACGAGCATCTAAAGGAGTCGCGTTATGTATGATAGTCTTCCATCTGACTGGAAGGTTACTCGTCTCAGAGATGTGGCCAAGATAGGTGCTGGTGATCCAGCCCCACAAGGTAAGCATTATTTTGAAGAAGGTACTTATCCATTTGTGAGAACACAGGACGTCGGTAGAGCAAAGCGTTCCAGAAATTTTTGTGATACCAAAGACAAGGTCAATGACATGGCAGTTAGAGAAAATCGTCTCCGTCTCTGGCCAGAGGGCACAATCCTTATCCCTAAGAGCGGTGCCTCTACTTTGCTCAATAATCGAGTCCGTTTATCTAAACCTGCTTATGTATCTTCTCATCTAGCGACTGTTGTACCTCATGATAAAGTTTCAGGTCTGTTCTTATACTACAAGCTTTGTCAATTGGATGCTCGCAGATTGCTCAGAAATCCTGGCTATCCTTCTTTGAGTTTATCTGATCTTAAATCAGTTAGAGTGTCTGTTCCTTCTCCTGACAATCAGATATCAATCGCTAGGACACTCAACAGGGTTGATCAAAGTATAGAACGAACGGAAGATGTGATAGCCCAAACAGGACAACTACGCGACGCTTTACTCCATAAACTGCTAACTCGAGGCATACCTGGCCACCATACAGAATGGAAAGAAATCTCAGGTATAGGAACTGTTCCTACCATATGGCAAGATGTCTTAATAGGTGATATAGCTGAGATTATCACTGGGACTACTCCATCACGTGCCAATAGTGAATATTATGGTGGACCATTTCCTTGGGTAAAGCCATCGGATCTTAAAGGCTATTATGTTAGAAAATCTGATGAATCTCTGACCTCAAAAGGAGCATTTTTTGCCAAGTATGTCCCTAAAGATTCTGTTTTGGTATCATGTATAGGTACAATCGGAAAGATAGCTATAGCAAAGAGACCTCTATTTTTTAATCAGCAAATAAACGCTTGTAAGCCAAATGATCGAGTCTTACCATCCTTTTTATATTGGAGTCTTTTCTATAAAGCAGCCTATATGCAATCTATAGCCTCCCAGACAGCAGTACCTATTTTGAATAAACGAGAGTTTTCTAAAATTCGTATTGGCTTACCGACTCTTACTGAACAAACGCAAATTAGTAAGGTTCTCAGTAGTATCATAGATTATATAGAAAAGATGGAAATCTGTTTGACTGGGGCGAAACGATTACGGGACTCTTTATTGCAAGAACTGTTAACGGGTCATTGAAGATAGGAGAATAGGTAATGATTGATGTACAAGAACCTTCAAACCAAATAGAAGTAAGAAACTTACTTAGCAAGTCACGGGAAGCTGCTTTAAGTGCTGTTCAGATGTTCAACAATCCCTTAACCGTATTCAAAACCGAGGCTTTCATTGTCTTGATGGTAATAGCTTGGAGGAGCCTCCTTCATGCCTATTATGAACGAGAAGGAATTGAGTATTGGAGTCATCAAAAGTCAGGAAAACTAGATCGTAGATATTGGGCTCTTGACAAATGTCTTCGTAAGCAGCAATGCCCTTTAAATTCACCTACTAAGCGCAATCTTGAATTTCTTATCGGTTTGCGTAATGAAATTGAACATCATTACTCTGAACATATTAATCTGTATTCTTCGGCTCGCTATGTGGCTTGTAGTCGTAATTATGAACGAGTTATCACTGAGATATTTGGTAATGAATTTTCTGTAGGATCTAACTTGTCATTAGCAATCCAATTCCAAGATTTTGTCCCGTCCGATTCACTTGAAGATCCTATTAACTTTTTGCCTAATAATGTGGCAGAATATATAACCAAATTTGATTCGAATTTGTCAGAAGAGGATTATCAACATTCTCATTTTTCTTATCGATTATTTTTTGTAAAAAAACAGGCTGGTAAGCGTGGCCAAGCAGATAGAATCATAGAATTCTTTGATGCAGATTCTGAAAACTTCAACGAATTAGAACACCAAAATTGGTTTAAAAAGGAGGTCGAGAAACCTAAATACTTACCTAAGATGATTAAACAATTAATGAATAATGAAGGATATCCCGAGTTTAACATATATAATCATACACAACTATGGAAGTTCCTGGATGCCAAAAATCCGGGTAGAGGTTATGGGATTACAGTAGCAGGTCAATGGTATTGGTATGAAAGGTGGATACATGTAGTAAGGAATCATTGTCGTGATAACAAGGAAAAGTATGCATAAATCTGTTGAATTAGTTTGTGCTGAGAGACCCGCACAGGTATTACTGGAACAACTAGGATGGATTTACCTGCCTACCTCAGGCTTAAACCAAGAGCGGGAAAACGAGCGGGAGGTCTTGCTCAAGAGACGGCTTCGATCGGCCCTCCTGCGGCTCAACGAGTGGATGACCTCCGAGCAGGCGGACCGGGTCATTTTCGACTTGGAGCATCTGGACGAGGTGGGGATGGCCCGCAACCAGAAGGTCCATGAGTATCTGACCTACGGGATGACTTTGGATGTGGATACTCCCGGGGGGAGGCGTACCCGTGTCGTTCGGTTCTTCGACTTCGAGCATCCTACGGGCGGGCTCAACGAGTTCATCGTTACTACCCAGTACCGGGTGCGGCGCGGCCTGGAGCGGGGACTTTACGAGGAAGAAGAAGCGGACGACAAGGTGGCGGTCCGGCCCGACCTGGTGCTGTTCGTCAACGGCATCCCCTTGGTGGTGATGGAGGCCAAGAGCCCCGACCTGGGGCTGTGGCGCACCGAGGCCATCGACCAGCTTCACCGCTACCAGGAGCACGGGCGGAAATACCGGGGGAGGGGCGCACCCGATCTGTTCCACTACAACCTGCTGTGCGTGGCCCACTGCGGGGCCGAGGCCCTGTTCGCCGGGCTGTACGCCCCCGAGAACGCCTACTTCGAGTGGAAGTCCATCCTCCCCTACACCGACGAGGAGGCCCTCCGGCGGTTCGGCGAGACACCCGGAGGCCAGGCTCAGCTGATCATCGGGCTGCTGTCGCCTGCCGTCCTGCTCGACGTCCTGCGCGACTTCGTGGTCTACGAGCATCAGGGCGGCAGGCTGGTCAAGAAGCTGCCCCGCTACCAGCAGTACCGGGCGGTGGGGGCCGCCCTCGACCGCATCCGGCAGGGGCGCAGCCCGAAGGAGCGGGGCGGGGTCATCTGGCACACCCAGGGCTCCGGCAAGTCGCTGACCATGCTGTGGCTGGCCGTCAAGCTGCGCCGGGAGACCCGCCTGGGCGGCCTGGACAACCCGACCATCCTGGTGGTGACCGACCGCGTCCAGCTCGACCGCCAGATCACCGCCACCTTCGAGAACAGCAGCTTCCCCGCCCCCGAACAGGCCAGTGCCGCCCGCAACCTGCGCCGGCTGCTCACCACCGGGGCGGGGCGCACCGTGATGACCACCGTCCAGAAGTTCGAGGCCGCCATGGAGGGCGGCGGGGGCGGGGCGGACGCCCTCCATCCGGGGCCCAACGTGGTGGTGATGGTGGACGAAGCGCACCGCACCCAGTACGGGATACTGGCCGCCCGGATGTCCCAGGCCTTGCCTCAGGCCACTCTCATCGGCTTCACCGGCACCCCCATCGACAAGGGCTTCCGCCGCAGCACCATGGGCAGGTTCGGGCGGCTCATCGACTCCTACACCATCCCCCAGTCGGTGGAGGACCGGTCGACGGTTCCCATCCGCTACGAGCTGCGCAAGCCCGAGCTGGCGGTGGCGGACGGAAACACCCTCGACCGGCTGTTCGACGCCGTCTTCGGCCGCCTGCCCGAAGCCGCCCGGGCGCGGATCAGCCGCCGGTACGCCAACAAGGAGACGCTGGCCCAGGCCGACCCGCGCATCAAGATGATCGCCCTGGACATCGCCGAACACTTCAAGGAGAAGATCAGGCCCAACGGGTTCAAGGCCCAGGTGGTCGCCCCCAGCCGGAGGGCCGCCCTCTCCTACGCCGAGTATCTGCGGGACTTCGGGATCGGGGAGACCTATCCGATCATCACCGTGACCGCCGAAGACGGGAACGAGTTCAAGGCGGCCCGGGCCTTCGACCGGCGACAGATCGTGAACGCCTTCGTGGACGATCCGGACGGGCCGGAGATCCTGGTGGTGGTCGACATGCTGCTCACCGGATTCGACGCCCCCGTGGAGCAGGCCCTCTACCTGGACAAGCACCTGCAGGAGCACAACCTGCTGCAGGCCATCGCCCGGGTCAACCGCACCTACACCCACGAGAAGGACGGGGTCACCACCCACAAGCACTACGGGCTGGTGATCGACTACCACGGCGTATCCCAGAATCTGGAAAGGGCCCTGGCAGGGTTCGACTGGAGCGACGTCGGCAAGGCGATGGCCCCTCTGCTGGAACAGGGGCGGAAGGCGGAGGATGTGATCGAGGAGGCCGCGGCCAAGGCCGAATCGCATTTCAGGGGGTGCGGCCTAGACGACCGGTGGGCGTGCGCGGCGGTGTTCGCCCCCGACCGCAACACCGAGGGCAGGTTCAAGGTGGACCTCTACCAGAGGTTCAACCATGACTACCGGCAGTTCGCCCGGCTGATGGACCGGTTCCTGCCCGACGGAGGGGCGCTCGCCTTCCTCGACCGGCTGCGGAGGCTCACCGAGATACACTCCTACGTGCGTGCGCAGTACCTGCGGGACGAGGACGCCCACCTGGACTGGACCGACATCGGGGCCAAGGCCAAGAAGCTGATCGACGACCATGTGGACGCCGAGGTGCGGGAGCTGATGGCGCCGCTCTCCATCCTCGACCGGGACTTCGACCGGAAGGTGTCGGTAGTCGCCAACGAACGAGCGCGGGCTTCCCTGATGGAGCACTCGGCGCGGGCGGTCATCAACCGGCGGCGGGGCGACAACCCGGTCTTCTACCGGAGGCTGTCCGAGCATCTGGAGCGGATCATCACGGCGCTGCGCCAAGGAACCATCGACGACCTGGAGGCCTGCCGGAGGATCGGGCGGCTGGGCGAGCAGGCGCGGGGCGAGGAAGGGCTGGCCGAACGGCTGGGGCACACCCCCCGCTCCTTCGCCGTCTACGAGCTGCTGCGGGGGGATTCGGCCGACGACGAGGACGAGGACGGGCAGATCGCCCTGTACCGGGAGGAGCTGGACGAGGATGTGAACGCCCTGGCCAAGCGGGTCGACGCGGCGGTGGACGTCCACACCGAGCTGATCGACTGGGAGAACAACTCGGACGTACAGCGGGTGATGCGCCGGGACATCAAGCGGGTGCTGCGGGCGGAAGGCGGATTCGAAGACCGGAAGCATCTGGATAGGCTCGGCCGCCAGATAGTGGAGATCGCCAAGCGGAGAAAACGGAGAACATGAGACAGGCGGCAACGACGCGGGATCGGGTGCGGTACGGGAGCTCGGTCATCGAATACGAGATACGCCGCAGCCCGCGCCGCCGCAAGAGCATCCAGGTGGCGGTGGACGGGGGCGGGGTGAAGGTGTCCGCCCCGGTGGACGTGACCGACGACTACCTGCGGGCGTTCGTCCGGCGGCGGGCCGACTGGATCATCCGACACTCCACGCCGGAGACGCTCGCCGCGGCGCCGAAGCGGTTCGTGAGCGGGGAGACCCTTCCTTACCTGGGGCGCAACGTGCGGATGATCGTATCGGAGGCGGGGGAGGGGGCACGGTCGCCGCAGGTGCGGTTCGACCATTGGCGGTTCCTGATCACGGCGCCCGCCGGGATGGAAGGGGACGAGCGCACCGAGCGGGTGCGCAAGGCGGTGATCGCCTGGTACCGGGGGAGGGCGGAGGTTCGGGTGCCGCAGACGGTGGAACGCTGGGGGCCGGCGTTCGGCCGGGACCCGGGGTCGAAGGTGCTGATCCGCGACCAGCGCAAACGTTGGGCCAGCTGCGCCCCCGACGGCACCCTGCGCTTCAACTGGAGGGTGGTGATGCTGCCCCCCGCCCTGCTGGAATACATCGTGGTGCACGAGCTGGCCCACCTGAGCGTCAAGAACCATTCCCCCGACTTCTGGAACCTGGTGGCCCAGGCCCTCCCCGACGCCCAGACCCGCCGCCGCCGACTCAGAGAAACCGGCCCCCACCTGCCCTTATGACCCGCGTCGACCGAAGCGCGGACTGAGGATTCAGCGTTCTGTACGCCCCGGTTTCGATCCTATAGTGAGAGCGGGAAAAAAATCTCCGGCTCACGGTTGCGACGGCGGCGGTACCTAGATAATTTGCCTTGGGGTACGCTTCTGTAAGAACCGGAAAGGCAGACCGATTTGACCGTTGCCGCCAAGACCGACCGGGACATTCTACGCCTCTTCATAGAGTCCGTCTCCGTCGTGGGGGTGCTCACCCTGGCGGACACCCGCTGGTTCCCCGAGGGCGGCGGCGAGGACATAGCGGCGCCACCCGGCGGTGCTCACGGAGAGTTCGTCGTGACGGCCCGGTTCCCCGGCCGCGGCGAACCACCACCGCCGCACCTCGTCAGGCGCAGCGGGCGGCGGTTTGGCATGTCGCTCGAAGACCGTCTCGTCACGAACATGTTCGAGGAGTTAGTGGGATCCCGCAGGGTGCTGCGCCCGCGGAAGGGCGGCTTGTCCGATCCGGCGGTTTTCCAGTTCCCCTATCCCAAGCTGTACAAGGCGGCCGGGGTCGGCGGAAGGAGGGGGGTGTGGGTGATGACCCCGATGGCGTGGGGAAAATGCCAACACCAATACCACGATCTGATCGAGAAAGGCCGCCGTAGGAGCCTGCTCGACGACGAAATGCACATCCTCGGCGGCGAACCGCTCTTCGTCCGGTGGTTGAACGGCGAAGCGCTGGGGGTACTGTACGGCGACTTCCGGAGGGGACTGACGGTCGCAGTTACGGAAACGCCCGAGCCGGACCCTTCGGACATAGACGCTCACTTGTTCGAAGACCCGGACATGCTGCGCCTGCACGTGAAAGTACAGTGGGCGGTGGCCGACACCGACCGTTTCGTCTGCTGGGAATGAGCCTCACGATCCCCGCCCTGATGGGGGTGACCGCAACCATGTGCAGCATGGTCGGGGGCTTCTTGTTGTTACGGCATACCCGGATAACCGGTCAGATCGAAGAATCAAGACGCCGCGAATTTCTATACCGCGCCGAGCAGAAAGCAATTCGTCAGTCGTCCGAAGAAATCAGAGAGGACCTGGCGTTCTATTATCCGGGGGCAGTGGAGCAGCTCCGGCGGGCAGACGAGCGGCTCCGAATACTGGCCGGTATGAAAGATGTGGAAGGAGTCCTCGTTTCCCGCCTGTCCGCAAGTCGCGGCAGCCTGCGGCGGGCCGTCGTCTCGTGGGGGGCGATGCTGGCGGTCGGGGTGGCCGCGCCGGCGGCCGCCGTTGGCCTCTTCGGATGGAAGGTGTCCGGCCACGCGTTGGGGTCCGCCCACCTAGTCGTGGTAGGAGCGATGTTGCTTTCGATAGTGTCTGTCCTGAAGCCGCCCAGAGCAGAGAGCAGCTCGAACGAACCGGCCGAGGCCGGACAGGAGATTGCGGATGCCGGAGACGCGCTCAGCGGTGAACAAGCCGGCCGGGATTAACCCGTCCGCAGCAAGCGGAACGACATGAAGCGGCCTGCTTCCGCCGAGATACCCGACGCCCCCGGCGCCTACCTGTTCAGGGACGCGCACGGGCAGGTGACCTACGTGGGCAAGGCCAAGTCGCTGCGCAAGCGGGTGGTCACCTACTTCAACAAGGACCTGGCGCCCCGCACCCGGGCGATGGTGGAGGCCTCCGACCGGGTGGAATGGATCGTGGTGGACAGCGAGGTGGCCGCCCTGTTCCTCGAATACGGGCTGATCAAGGAGCATCTGCCCCGCTTCAATATCCGCCTGCGGGACGACAAGAGCTACCCCTACCTGGCCATCACCCGCTTCGACGAGTGGCCCAGGGCGAGGGTCATGCGGGGGGCCAAGAAGCCGGGCGTCCAGTACTTCGGCCCCTACGCCCACGCCTACGCCATCCGCAACACCCTCGACCTGCTTCTCAAATCCCTTCCGATACGCACCTGCTCGGACACCGTGTTCCGCCGCCACCAGCTCAAGGACCGCCCGTGCATCGAATACGAGATAGAACGGTGTTCGGCGCCCTGCGTGGGCTACGTCGACCCCGTCACCTACGCCGAGCACGTCGACGGCTTGGCGCAGGTGCTGACCGGGAGCGCCGACGACCTGATCTCCCGCCTCGAAGGTCGGATGCGGGAGGCCTCCGACCGGCTGGAGTACGAACGGGCGGCCCGCATCCGGGACCACATCCGCGACGTGCGCAAGGCGGTGGCCCGCCAGGAGGTGGTCAGCGACCGGCCCGAGGACTTCGACCTGATCGCCATGGACGGCGACGACCTGGAGACCTCCGTGCTGGTGCTCAAGGTGCGGAACGGCCGGGTGGTCGGGCGCCTGGGGTCGATCATCGACAAGGTGGAGGACGTGACGCCGGGCCGGATCATGGCCGCCGTGCTGCGGGACCTCTACGGCGAGGCCTCGCCGTCGCCGCCTCCGCTCGTCCTGGTGGAAGCCCAGCCGCCGGAGGACGAACCCTGGTCGGATCTCCTGTCGCGGCGGCGGGGATCCCGGGTGGTGA
Source organism: uncultured Acidimicrobiia bacterium (assembly GCA_958295745.1). Taxonomy (GTDB): domain Bacteria; phylum Actinomycetota; class Acidimicrobiia; order Spongiisociales; family Spongiisociaceae; genus CATQHD01. Next base: position 2,964,410 of record OY282370.1, read on the forward strand.
TCAGGACGCCCCGGAGGGGTCCCAAGCGCCGCCTCATGCAGACCGCCAAGACCAACGCCGCCGAGGCGTTCGTGCGCCACCGGATGCGGCGCCGTTCCGACCACAACGCCCGGGCCAGGGATCTGCGGAGCCTCCAGACGGTACTGACCCTCCCCGAACCGCCCCTGCGGATCGAGGCCTACGACATCTCGACCATCCAGGGGCGGCACACGGTCGGGTCGATGGTGGTGCTGGAGGACGGCCTTCCCCGCCGCAGCCACTACCGGCGGTTCCGCATCCGCAAGGTGGAAGGCCAGGACGACTTCGCGTCGATGGAGGAGGTGGTCCGCCGCCGCTTCACCGCCTACCTGGCCGACCTCGACAAGCCGGCCTCCGAGCGCGGCAAGTTCTCCTACCCGCCCTCGCTGGTGCTGATCGACGGGGGGCCGGGCCAGATCGGGCGGGCGGTGGAGGTGCTAGACCATCTCGACCTGGACATCCCGGTGGCGGGGCTGGCCAAGCGCATGGAGGAGGTGTACGTGCCGGGGCAGCCCGAGCCGATCGTGATCCCCCGTGACCAACCCGCCCTCCATCTACTCCAGCGGGTGAGGGACGAGGCCCACCGTTTCGCGTTGATGTACCACCGGCAGATCCGGGGCAAGCGGATGATCGACTCGATCCTCGACGATGTGGACGGGATCGGACCGGCCCGCAAGAAGGCCCTCATCAGGGAGTTCGGATCGGTGAAGCAGCTGCGGAAGGCCGACGTCGACCGCCTGGCCGGGGTGGTGCCGCTCAGGGTGGCCGAGAACCTCTACGATACGCTGCATGGCAGAGCCTGAAGCCCCGCCGGGCCCATCCGCGGGAGGCGGCACCCGGTTGCTGGTGCTGACCGGCCTCTCGGGGGCGGGGCGTTCCACCGGCGCCAAAGTCCTCGAAGACCTCGGCTTCTACGTGATCGACAACCTGCCGCCCGATCTGCTGCGCCGGGCGGTGGAGCAGCACGGCCTGAGGGACGGAAGCCGCCATCTGGCGGTGGTGCTGGACAGCCGGGGCGGGTTTCCGCTCGACGAGCTGGAGACCCACATCGGAGAGCTGGAGCAGGCGGGCGTCCGGGTGACCCTGGTGTTCCTCGACGCCGACGACGACGTGCTCATCCGCCGCTACGAGGAGCACCGCCGGCCGCACCCCCTGGGCCTGGAAACCCTGGCCGAGTCCATCGCCGCCGAGCGGGAGCTGATGGCCGACCTGAGGGTGCGGGCCGACATGTACGTGAACACCAGCGAGACACACGTCCACCAGCTTCGCGCCTGGTTCTCCCAACACCTGTCCGCCCTGGTCGGGGAGCATTCCATGTATCTGACGGTCAAGTCGTTCGGGTTCAAGAGGGGCGCCCCCCGGGACGTGGATCTGATGTTCGACGTGCGTTTCCTGCCCAACCCGCACTGGGTGCCCGAGCTGCGCCCGCTGACCGGCCGGGATGCGGCGGTCCGCCGGCATGTGCTTTCCGACGGGGACGCGGCCGGGTTCCTCGACCGGGTGTACGACATGCTCTCCTTCCTGATTCCCCGTTACCGCACGGAGGGCAAGTCGTATGTGAGCATCGGCATCGGATGCACGGGGGGCTGGCACCGCTCGGTCGCCCTAGCCGAGGAGGTGGGGGACTGGCTGTCCGAACAGGGATACCGCGCCGCGGTCCGCCACCGGGATATAGGAGGTTCCTGAGCGATGGCGGCCGAACCGGAACACCGCCGATTTTCGCGTTCTCCGCCCCCGGCGCCCACCCTCGCGGGCCCTCCCCCACCGCCACCACCTTGGTCTGAGCGCGGCCCGTCCTTTCGAAGGGGTCGGCTTCCCGCAATATGTTCCCTCGCGCGGTCCGAACGGCGCCCGAAACGGACCGGTGGTGCTTCGGTATCTATCTTTATACAGCACACCTGTGACAGAAACAACCCCCTTGTCGGAGGAACGCGAAAGAAAATCGGGGGATCGCTCGGCACACTCCTGAAAGACAGGGGGCGAGGATGAAGCGGAGTCGGGCCTTCTTGACACTGGACGACGTGTCGGTGGACGGCCGCCGGGTGCTGGTGCGGTCCGACCTGAACGTTCCCCTCCGGGGCGGGGAAGTGGCCGACGACTTCCGGATCAGGGCCGCCGCCCCCGCCATCCGGCGCCTCCGGGATGCGGGCGCCGCCGTCGTCGTGTGCAGCCATCTGGGTCGTCCGGGCGGACGGATCGACGACAGTTTGCGCTTGGCCCCGGCGGCGGCCGCCCTGGCCGAGATAGGGGGTTTCCCGGTGGAGGCCGCCACGGACGTTGTCGGGCCCGACGCGGCCCGCCTAGTGGAAGCGGCCCGGCCCGGTGAGGTGATCTTGCTGGAGAACACCCGGTTCCATCCGGGGGAAACCGCCGACGACCCGGAGCTGGCGGCGGCCCTGGCGGGCGGGATGGACCTGTTCGTGATGGACGCCTTCGGTTCCGCCCACCGGGCCCACGCCTCCACCGCCGGGGTGGCCGCCCGCCTGAGGTCGGCGGCCGGACCGCTGCTGGTCGGGGAGCTGGAGGCCTTCCGGGTGCTGACGGAGGATCCGCCCCGTCCTTTCACGGTGGTGCTGGGCGGGGCCAAGGCGTCGGACAAGCTGCCGCTCATCGAGGCCCTGCTGCCCCGGGTGGACGCCATGCTGGTGGGAGGCGGCATGTGCTTCAGCCTCTTGGCCGCCCGAGGCGTCGATGTCGGAGCCTCGCCGGTGGAGCCGGATCGTCTGGACGCCCTGGCGGGGCTGCTGTCGTCGGAGGCGGGGGAGCGGATCGTCCTTCCCGTCGATGTGGTGGCGGCCGACCGGTTCGCCCCCGACGCCGACGCCGCCGAGGTGGATGCCGCATCTATCGGAGATGGTCGGATGGGGCTGGATATCGGCCCCCGCACCGCCGAACGGTTCGCCGAGGTGATCGCCAGATCGGGGTCGGTGTTCTGGAACGGCCCGATGGGTGTGTTCGAATGGGAGCGCTTCCGGGGCGGGACGGCGGCTGTGGCGGCGGCGGCGGCCGGATCGGGGGCCTTCAGCGTGGCCGGCGGAGGCGACTCGGCGGCGGCCCTGCGGATGCTGGGCAGGGAAGGTGACCTGACCCACCTGTCGACCGGGGGCGGCGCCGGCCTCGAGCTCCTGGAAGGCCGGGTGCTGCCCGGCGTGGAAGCGCTGGAAAGATGGGCGGCATGAACCGCAAACCGTTGATGGTCGGCAACTGGAAGATGCACGGCGCCCACCTCGAAGCCATCCAGCGGGTCCAGAAGCTCAGCTACCTTCTCGACCCCGGTGATTACGACCGGGTCGATGTGGCGGTGGCGCCCCCCTTCACCTCGCTGCGTTCGGTCCAGACGGTGATCGAGATGGACCGGCTTCCCATACTGATCGCCGCCCAGAACATGCACTGGGAGGAGGCCGGGGCCTACACGGGGGAGATATCGGCCCCCATGCTCGCCAAGCTGTCGGTGAGCTACGTGATAGCGGGCCACTCGGAGCGCCGCCGGCTCTTCGGGGAGGACGACCGGACGGTCAACCGCAAGGTCAAGGCGGCGCTTTCCGCCGGGCTGACCCCCATAGCGGCGGTGGGGGAAACCATCGAGCAACGGGAGGCGGGGGAGGCGGCGCGGGTGCTGCGCGGCCAGATATCCGGGGCGCTGGCCCGGATTCCGACCGAAGACATCCCCCGGTTGGTGGTCGCCTACGAACCGGTATGGGCGATCGGGACCGGCCGCCACGCCGATCCTTCCGACGCCCAGGAGACGGCCTCCGCCCTGAGGGAGAGCATCCGCAAGCGGCACGGCAATGCCGCCGACCGGGTGCGCATACTGTATGGAGGGTCGATCAACCCGGGTAACGCGGCCGCCCTGATGGCCAAGCGGGACATCGACGGGGGTCTGGTGGGGGGCGCCTCGCTGGACCCGCATACCTTTGCGTCCTGCGTGCGTTACTGGAAATGAATAGTGACAATGATAAAGGAATCCTAGGAGGCGGGGCGATGGATGACGATGTGATCAGGTTGGTGCTGGTGCGGCACGGCCAGAGCACCTGGAACCTGGAGAACCGTTTCAGCGGCTGGACCGACGTACCGCTGACCGGGCAGGGGCTGGAGGAGGCCGAGGCGGCCGGAGACCTGATGGCGGCGGAAGGGTTCGTCTTCGATGTGGTGCATACCTCCGTGCTGAGGCGGGCGGTCAACACGGCCAACGCCGCCCTGGACCGCATGGACCTCCACTGGATACCGGTGCGGAGGAGCTGGCGGCTCAACGAGCGCCACTACGGGGCCCTGCAAGGGTTGAACAAGAAGGAGACGGCGGCCCGGCACGGGTTGGAGCAGGTGTTCCTGTGGCGCCGGAGCTACGACGTCCCGCCTCCGCCCCTCGACCCGGACGACCCCCGCCACCCCCGCTTCGACCCCCGCTACGCGTCCATCCCGGCCGAGGAGATACCCGGCGCCGAATGCCTGGCCGACGTGGTGGCGAGAACCGTGCCCTACTGGTGCGAAGGCATCGTCCCCGACCTGCGGGCCGGGCGGCGGGTGCTGGTGGCGGCGCACGGCAACAGCCTGCGCGCCCTGCTCAAATACCTGAAGGGGATCGGAGACGAGGAGATCGCCCGGCTCAACATCCCCACCGGAATCCCCCTGGTGGTGGAGCTGGACCGGGAGCTGCGGCACACCGCCGACCGTTACCTGGGCGACCGGGCGGCGGCGGAGGCCGCGGCGGCGGAGGTGGCCGCCCAGGCCGGGTAGGCGGCCGGGGCGATATCGGGCGCCGGGGCGTGAGAAGGGGCGGATACGGTTTGATATTGCGGGCCGGGATGCCATACTTCGGGGTAGACGGACCTCACGAAAGGGCGCCGCGTGGCCATCGCAACCGCCATCCTCACCATCCTCCACCTCATCATGGCGGTGGGGCTGGTGTTCCTCATCCTGCTCCACTCGGGCAAGGGCGGCCTCGGCGATCTGTTCGGGGGCGGGATGCAGGCCGGCGGGATGGGCGGCTCTACCCTGGCCGAGCGCAACCTCAACCGCCTCACGGTGATCGCGGCGGTGGTCTTCGCCATCACCACCGTCACCCTCGCCATCCTCCTCGGGAGCTGACCCGGCCCTCACCTTTGCCTCTTCATCTCGCCTGATCGGGAACGGCGCGTCGCCGCGGTCGCGGCCCTTCGGAGCTCCCGGTGAGTAGTCTGTGCGAACACCGCTTGGCGAGCAGGCGGATACAGAGGGCATCGACAGGCATCGAGTATCGATCTAGAACAGGAGACTGAAATGCCGCGGACGGTTCAGGGAGTGGTGTCGATGGCGGCCGGCGAGCCGGTCGTATTGGAGAACGTGGTTGTTCCCGATCCGGGGCCGGGGGAGGCCGTGGTCGGGATACAGGCCTGCGGGGTGTGTCATACGGACCTGCACTATCGCGAAGGGGGCATCAGCGACGAGTTCCCCTTCTTCCTGGGTCACGAAGCCGCCGGCGTGGTGGAAGAGGTCGGTCCGGGGGTCACCGAGGTGGCGCCGGGCGATTTCGTCATCCTGAACTGGCGGGCGGTGTGCGGGCAGTGCCGCTCGTGCCTGCGGGGCAGACCCAACATCTGCTTCAACACCCACAACGCCTCCCAGAAGATGACCCTGGAGGACGGCACCGAGCTGTCGGCCGCCTTGGGGATCGGCGCCTTCGCCGAGGCCACCCTGGTGGCGGCGGGCCAGTGCACCAAGGTCGATCCGGCGGCTTCGGCGGTGGCGGCCGGTCTGCTGGGCTGCGGAGTGATGGCCGGGATCGGAGCGGCGGTAAACACCGGGGGGGTGGGCCGCGGGGACAGCGTGGCCGTGTTCGGCTGCGGCGGGGTGGGCGACGGCGCCATCGCCGGGGCCAGGCTGGCCGGAGCCACCACGATCATCGCGGTGGACATCGACGACCGCAAGCTGGAATGGGCCAGGGAGTTCGGCGCCACCCACACCGTCAACTCCGCCGAGGAGAACCCGGTGCACCGGATCAAGGAAATCACCGATCACGGGGTGGACGTGGCCATCGAGGCCATCGGCCTGCCGGAGGTGTACCGCCAGGCGTTCGAGGCCCGGGACCTGGCCGGCACGGTGGTGCTGGTGGGGGTGCCCACCCCGGACATGACCCTCGAGCTGCCCTTCCTGGAAGTGTTCGGACGGGGCGGCGCCCTCAAGTCGAGCTGGTACGGGGACTGCCTCCCCTCGAGGGACTTCCCGATGCTGATCGACCTGTACCTGCAGGGCCGCCTCGATCTCGACCGCTTCGTGTCCGAGACCATCGGCATCGAGGACGTGGAGGAAGCCTTCCACAAGATGGAACGGGGCGAGGTGCTCCGTTCCGTGGTCGTCCTCTGATTCCGGCCTCGGCATGACCCTGGAACTGGTTACGACCGACGGACTCTTCCGGCTCGACGAGCTGGAGCTGGAGGTGACCAACAACATCTGGCTGCTGGGCGACGACCGGGAGGTGATGGTGTTCGACGCCGCCCACGACCACCGCCCGATCGTGGAGGCGGTGGGCGGCCGGAGGGTGGAGGCGATCGTCCTCACCCACGGCCACAGCGACCACATAGACCGGGCGGCGGCCCTGCGGGAGGCGGTGGACGCCCCGATCCTGCTCCATCCGGCCGACCGGATGCTGTGGGACAGGGTCTACGAGGACGAGACCCCCGACGGCGAGCTGGCGCACGGCGCAGTCCTAGCGGCAGGCGGCCATGAGCTGGGGGTGTTCCACACACCGGGGCACTCCCCGGGGTCGTGCTGCTTCCACGACGGGGCGGACGGGCTGATGTTCTCCGGCGACACCCTGTTCAAGGGCGGTCCGGGGGCCACCGGGCCCAAGTTCACCTACAGCGACGAGCCGACCATCCTGCGCAGCATCCGGGGCTTCCTGCTCACCCTCCCCGGCGAGACCATCGTCCACACCGGCCACGGAGAAAGCACCACCATCGAAGCCGAACATCAGACGGTGCTGGACCGCATGGCCGAGCTGGGCGTCGACTGATCTGGAAAGAAGGGTGCGGGGGTATACTCGGCGCCCGCCGGTCGGAGTGGCGGAATTGGTAGACGCGCTAGGTTGAGGGCCTAGTGCCCTATAAGGGCGTGGAGGTTCGAGTCCTCTCTCCGACACCCCGGACACCCGGTCTTCGGTCGCGGCGCAGGTCGTTTCAGAAGAGGCCGGAGACCTTTATGCGGAGCGGGTCGGTTTCGGTGACTATCACCGTGATGTTCTCCACTCCCGGCCTGTACACCCAGATCGCCTTGTTGACGCCTTCGTCCTCGTCCAGCCTGATGCCGAGGGGCGGTTCGAGGGCGTTCGTGTAGAAGTCGATCACCTCTTCGAAACCCGCCGTGGAGTCGAACCACACGTCCGTACCCGCCCCGGTCGGTTCCCATTCGCTGGAGGTGACGCCGGGGGGAACCAGCTCCGGCGGGAACTCTTCGGGAAGCCCTTCGGTCGGCGCAACGGTGACGGTGACAGGCGGCGGGATCGTGGTCGCTCGGGAGGAAGACAGGGCGGAAGAAGCGCCGGTGGTGGCGGCGGTCTGGCCGGACCCACCCTCACCCCCGCAGCCGTAGGCCATCGAGACGGCAACCCCCAGCACGAGCAAACGCTTCATGCGGTTCATGCGGTCCTCCTGTCGTCCGCCCCTTCCGATCCTACCGCCCCGTCCGCCGGTGAGCCGGGAAGATCCGTCGGCAGGGCGGCCCGAAGGTGAAGAGGGTAGGGTCCGAACAAGTGGAGAGTGGCTGGATGGGTGGAGAGGGGCTCGATGGATAGCGTTGCCGCTGAACCGACCCAGACCGTCCGGCATCGGGCACCCCGGCAGTCCCTCCTGATCGCCCAGGCGGCGGTGGTGCCCGCCATCCTGGTCGTCATCTGGTTCCTCTTGTCTAGGGGCACCCGCATCGATCCGGTGTTCCTGCCCCCGCCCGAGAACGTATTCGGCAGGGTGGTGCTGCTCGGCGACGCACTGCCGGGCGCCCTGTGGACCTCGCTGCAGATGGTGCTGGCCGGCCTGGCGATCGGAGGGGCGGCGGGAATATCGACGGGCCTGCTCTTCGGGTACAGCCCCGTCGTCCGGCGGTTCTTCGAGGCCACCCTCGACAACCTGGTCCGCCCGGTGCCCTTCTTCGCCTTCATACCCATGATGATCCTGTGGTTCGGGATCGGGATGGCGCCCCAGATCGCCCTGGTGGCGTTGGGCATCTTCCTGTTGCTGAGCCTCACCACCCTCGAAGCGGTCCGCAACGTCCCCCAGATATACGTGAAGGCGGCCCTCACCGCGGGTGCCGGACGGTTCCGCATCTACCGGACGGTGGTCATCCCGGCCATCACCCCGCACCTCATCTCGTCGGTGCGGCTGGGGGCCGCCTACGCCTGGGGGCTGGACGTGGCGGCCGAGTTCGCAGGCACGCAGCAAGGTCTGGGGTTCATCATGATCACCAGGGGCAACTACTACCTGGACACCGCTTCGATCGTCCTGATCGTCCTCATATTCTGCACACTGGCGGTGGTCTTCGATCAGACGGTCCGGTTCGCGGCGGCGCGACTGACCCGATGGAGCCCGCGGTCGCGGCGGGGCATGGTCGGCCACATGCTGGGGAACTGAGGATGCTGCGGCGCGGTGCGGCGCGTTCGGCGGCCGCGGAGGGGCGGGCCCGCCGAGCCGCCCCCGGACCGATGCGCCTGATCGCCCAGGCGTCGGTGGTGCCGATGATCGCGCTGGCGGCCTGGTACCTGCTCACCCGGAAATTCATCGACTACTACGTGGGGTCGGGCTCGGAGCAGGTGCTCAGGTCCCGGGCCATCATCGACGCCGCCAAGCTCCCCGGACCGGACAAGGTGCTGCGGTCCGCCCTCGAGTTCCTCGACCTGATCCCGGTCGCCATGTGGACCTCGCTTCAGATGGTGTTGGTCGGGTTGGCGCTGGGCGCCGTCACCGGCCTGGCCACGGGCGTCATCTTCGGCTACAGCCCCTTCGTCCGGCGGTTCTTCGAGGCCACCCTCGACAACCTGGTGCGGCCGGTCCCGTTCTTCGCCCTGATCCCGTTGTTCATCCTCTGGTTCGGGGTCGGGTTCATGCCCCAGGTGGCGCTGGTGGCGCTGGGCATCTTCCTGATGTTCAGCCTCACCACCCTGGAAGCGATCCGCAACGTCCCTCACATCTACGTGCAGGCCGCCCTGACCGCCGGGGCCGGCCGATTCCACGTGTACCGGACGGTGGTGATCCCGGCCATCATCCCGCATCTGGTGGGCTTCCTTCGTCTGGCGGCGGCGGCCGCCTGGGGCTTGGACGTGGCGGCCGAGTTCTTCGGATCCCGGGCGGGTCTGGGCTACGTGATGCTGGTCCGCCAGCAGTACCTCGACCCCGCCGGGATGCTGATGATCGTGTTCCTGTTCTGCGGGCTGGCGATCATCTTCGACCAGACGGTGCGGTTCGCGGCGGCGAGGGCGACGCGATGGAGCCCCCGCACGGACCGGGGGCTGGTGGGTAGCATTCTCGGCAACTGATCGACAGACGATTCCTGTTCATCGAACGAAGGAGCAGATAGAGACCGCAATACGGGACGAATAACAGACGAAGAACGGACCCTATGGGGAGGGAGAAAGAAAGATGAGATACCAACGCAACAGAACACGCATCGGGGCGATCCTGGCGGTTCTGGCCTTGGCCGCCGGCGCGTGCGGAGGCGCGGACGAACCGGCGCCCACAACGGTGCAGGCTACGACCACCACGGCGGCGCCCGCAACCACGCAGACCCCGACCACCACCGCGGCGCCCGCAACCACGCAGACCCCGACCACCGTCGTGGCCGTAACCACCGTGGTGCGGGAGGTGGTGGTGTCGATGGTGACGCCGGATGTGGACGAAGGACCGATGATCCCGGATGCGCCGCTGGTGACGGTGAAGATCAACGGCGGGCCGTTCTATCCGTTCAACCTGTGGGCCGCATCGAAGGCGCTCGGCATCGCCGACGAGCTCAACGTCGAGCTGGACATATCGAGTCAGGGCTTCTTCCCGACCGCGGCGCTCAAGCGGGGCGAGTTCGACGTGATCGCGTCCTGCCCGGCCTGCGCCTTCGGCGTCTACGAGAGCATCCCGGAGTTCCGGAACTGGATCACCTCGTACCAGTGGCGGGGGTTCCAGATCATCGGACGGGCCGACCCCGATACCGGCGCGGCCGTCCACAAACCCTGGATCGACTTCTTCGTCGATGCGGGCGGGGACCTGGATGAGGCCAACAGTGAGTTCGCGGCCTCGCTGGCGGGGCGGAGCTTCGCCATCTGGGATCCGGGGAGCATTCCGACCCTGAAGGCCCTGCTCGAAATAGGCGGGCTCACGCTCGAGGACGTGGAGATCATCGGCTTCGCCGACATCAACGTAGCCTCCACGTCGTTCATCGCCGGCGAGGGCGACTACCACATGGGGGACAGCATCCAGATGCACCGGATGCTCACCGCCGAGGACCTGCGGGACAAGTTCGTCTCTGCGGCACCCTTCCAGGCCTTCGGGCCGACCGGTCTGTGGTACAGCACCTTCGCCTCCACCCAGGACTGGTTGGACGCCAACGAGGAGACGGCGCTGCGGCTGCTGGCTATCTGGTACCGGACCACCCGCTACCTGCACAACCGGACCGAGGAGGTGCTTCCTCCGATGCACGAGGCGGTGCGGCGGGCCGGCGGCGTCCTGGTGGACGACGAAACCCTCAAGGCCGAGCTCTTCAACATCGAGGACTACGTACGGTACCAGGACGCCTGGGACCATTACTTCGCCGACGGGTCGCCGACCAACATGGACCTGTCCATCGCCAACTCCCACAGGAACGCGGTGGAGGCGGGGACCGTCCTGGCGGACTCCGACTGGCGGCAGTTCGAGGTCGAGAAGCAGTGGTTCGAGAAGCTGATGGCGCGGGAGGACTTGGTCGCCTGGATAATGAAGCCCCTCGTCTGATCTGCGAACAGGTTCGTTCGGGCGGACGACGGACCCGCGTCCGGCGTCCGCCCCAGTCTCGAAGCCCCGGTCTCGAAAGAGTTCGGCGGGGAGCGGTAGGAGGGTGATCGGTTTCGGCGGGTATGTCGCGTCCGGTTTCGAGCCGGTAGCGGGAGCCTTCGAGGAGAACTTCGCTTCCAGGGGCGAGATAGGGGCCTCGTTCTGCGCCTACGTGGGCGGGGAACGGGTGGCCGATATATGGGCGGGTGCGGCGGCGCCGGGACACCCTTGGTCGGAGGACACGCTGGCCCCGGTGTTTTCGGTCACCAAGGGCGCCGCCGCTCTCTGCGTCCAGGTACTGGCCGACCGCGGGCGGCTGGACGTGGAGGCCCCGGTGGCGGACTACTGGCCCGAGTTCGCCGCCCGGGGCAAGGACAGGGTTCTGGTGCGGCATGTCCTGAGCCACACGGCGGGGTTGCCGTCCTTCCCCCGGTACTGGGAGCTGATCAGCTTCGACGGGGCCGCCGGTTGGCGGCGTGCGGGCGAGATCGCGGCCCGGCTGGCGGATGCGCCTCTGGTCTGGGAACCCGGAACCCGGGTCGGTTACCACTCGATCACCTTCGGGTGGCTGGTGGGGGAGCTGGTGCGCCGGATCGACGGCCGCACCCTGGGAAGCTTCTTCGCGGAGGAGGCGGCGGGTCCGCTCGGCCTCGACTTCTGGATCGGTCTGCCCGACGAGCAGCGGGGGAGGGTGGCCGTTCTGCATCACGACCCCGCTCCGGAGTTCGACCTGATGGCGGCAATCGAGGGCCCCGGCAACCCCGCAGGGGAGGCCCTGTTTATCGGTCCGCAGGGGCGGCCGCCCATCGACATGGGCAACGATCCGGTTTTCTGGGCGGCGGAGCAGCCCGCCGTCAACGGGGTCGCCGACGCCCGGAGCGTGGCCCGCATGTACGCCATGCTGGCCGGTGGCGGCGAGCTGGACGGGGTGCGGATCGTGTCGGAGGAATCGATCACCGCCCACTCCGCCGAGCAGGCGAGGGGGACAGACGCCGTCTTCGGAGGCGTCTCCCGGGTGGCATTGGGCTACGGGCGGCCGATGCCGGGCGGCATGTCGTTCGGACCCAACGACGAGGCCTTCGGCATGCAGGGCCTGGGCGGGGCGCTGGGCTACGCCGATCCGAAGGCCGAGGTGGGTTTCGGATACGCCATGAACCAGACCCATATGGAGGCGGGTACCGACCGCCGCCCCCGCGCCCTGTCGGAGGCCCTCTACGCTTCGATCAGCTAGGCGGGTGGTTTCGCGTCGGGTGGGCGGGGAACCGTCCGCGGCTACCATCCCTGACATGGATTTCCTCGACGTGGGCAGGCCGGTCATCCACCCGGCGGCCTTCATCGCCCCGGGTGTACATATCTACGGCGACGCCCATATCCGGGCGCGGGCGGTGATCATGTTCGGCGTCGTGATACGCGCCGAGTTCGACCGGATAGAGGTGGGCGGCGGCGCCAACATCCAGGACAACTCGGTGCTCCATGTCGACGAGGGGTTTCCGTGCATCGTGGGCAGTCACACCACCGTCGGACACGGGGCGGTGCTCCACGGCGCCTCGGTGGGGGACCACTGCCTGGTGGGTATCGGCGCCCGCGCCCTCAACGGGGCGGTGATGGGAGAGGGTTCCTGGCTGGCTTCGGGCGCCATCCTCCCCGAGGGCCGGGAGATCCCGCCCTGGACGTTGGCGATGGGCATCCCGGCCAAGCCGGTGCGGGAGCTGACCGAGCAAGAGATCGAACGCCAGCGTCACGGGGTGGAGGCCTACCAACAGCTGGCCGCCGCCTACCGACCGCTGTTCGAGGAAAACGGGTGATCCGAAAGTTTATTCGATATGAGGCAAAATGACAATTGCTAAACCGGGTAAAGCTCGGGCAAAGATAGAAGAATTCATTGGTCTTCTTAGTGATCTGCAACAACACGAACTTGATATCCAGGAAATGGAGTTAGCGGATATTTATCCGATAGACATAGCTAGGCAAGATAATGAAGCTAACACGATCCTACAAAAAATTCGAAAGCTTCGACCTCTGATCCAAGAAATCAGTAAACGAGTATCACCAGATATAGATCCCAGGTGGTTCGAAGAGAAGAAGCGGAACTGGATATGGCAAGCAAAGGCTACGTCTGAAGATCTCATCGGAGAGCTTGACCTCATCACTATCCACCAAGATATAATTGGACCTGCGGGTCCTGCTCTTGTCGCGGAAGGCCTACATCCATGGATATGGAACGCGGCTGTAAGCCTATGGGACAGCGGACACTACAAACAAGCTGTGGAAAACGCGTGGAATGCCCTCGTTAAGGAGACTCAGATCAAGACCAGATCCACAGCTACCGGAAAAAGGTTGTACGGCAATTTATTCTCTGTCAGTAGCAGTGATAAACGACCTCTTGAGTTCTCTGACATTGAGAAGGAAACCGAAGATTGGATCTCAGCTCATGAAGGAGCACATCACTACGGAATGGGCTGTTCACAAGGAATTCGTAACCTGCGTGCTCACACCACCGACATACTCGATGAACAAGAAGCACTTGAATACCTAGCCTCCCTCAGTGTCCTAGCCCGATGGATAGACAAAGCAACTCTTCGGGAACGAGAGGCGAGTTGAACCGCACCGGGTTCCTCACTGACACCAAATAACTACAAGACCATATGGGGCTGTCTACGAAGGCTTCAACGGCGTCGTACTGCCTCCTCCCGCATCCTGACCGCATTGGCAGCGGATTTCATATTCTCATCCCTTGGAACTGCCCGTCTAGAGGCCCAAGGCACCGGGGTTGAGCAGGCGTTGCGGGTCCACGTGATGTTTGACGGCTTCGAGCAGGCGGCGGGTTTCGGGCTGGAGTCCGTCCAGGTAGGGGTAGCGCTTGCCGATCTGCATGTGCGCGGCGCCGGCTAGGTGGAACGTTTCGATGAGCCGGGACCGCAGCTCCATGACGATCCCGGTCACCTCGGGGTCGTCCTCGAAGGCGCGGTAGCGGCCCGGCTTCGCGGGGTCGAGCATCCGATCGTGCCACAGGTTGCGGGTCCCCGGCCAGTAGAAAACCGCCTCGAGGATGCAGCTTCCCCGGCCCATCACCGCGGTGAGCAGGCCGGTCACGATCCCGAAACGCTCGATCGGTTGGGCGTACTCGGCAAACAGCTCGTCCACCCGGTCCCAGGCCTCGTTCACGGCCGACAGCGGGAACACGCCGTGGGCGGGGATCCAGCGCTCGCCCTCCGGCCCCAGAGTCGAAGCCAGGCCCACGTAGGGGTTGGCGGCCATGACGCGGGGCACCGAATCGGGAAGGCGGCGGCTTCCTTCACTGCTGAGGGCGGTCACCTCGGCGAGGGCCGCATCGGCCGCTTCGCCGGATCGTTCCTCGACGATCACGTGCATGGCGTAACCGTGCACGTCGGCCACCCGCCGCCCCCGCAGGGCTATCGCCGCCGCCGACCTCAGACCCGACAACGCGGTCTCCGAGGTGCGCACCACCCCCGACAGCTTGGCCGCGCCTTCCATCAGGCGGGTCTTGCGCACCCGCTGGTACTGGAGCATCGGATCCAGGCCGAAGCAGGTGGAGGCGGCGCCCGAACGGGCCACCTCGGCCATGGCGTCGACGAACCTCCGCCGGTCGCGGTACGAGAACGTGGCGTAACGGGCCGCGGCGGGCCGTTCCTTCAGGGCAAGGGCGGCCTCGGCCTTGACGCCCAGGGCGCCCGCGTCGCCGAGGAACAGGCCGGTCAGGTCGGGGCCGAAGTTGCGGTGGAAGGGCGACCCCGCCGAGGTTCCCGCCGAGCCGGTGCGCAGCAGAGTCCCGTCGGCCAGCACCACCCTCAGCCCCAGCACGGAGTCCGCCGCACCGCCGTGGGCGGCCGACCCCCACAGGGCGGCGTTCTGGGACAGGGCGCCCCCCACGGTGGCGTAGCGTCCGGAGAAGGGCCCGCCGAAGGGGGTGACGGTTCCGGCGCCGGCGAGGGCCTCGCTCAGCTGTTGCCAGGTGCAGCCGGCTTCCACGGTCACGTACATGTCGGCGGTGTTGACCTCGATCACCCGGTCGAGGCCGCGGGTGTCCACGATCACCGAGCTGCGGCGTTCGGGCAGGTAACCGCCCGTGTAGGAGAGGCCGCCGCCCCGGGGAATGACCGAGAAGCCGGCGCCGGTGACCAGCCCCACCGCCGCGGCCAGCTCCTCCACCGTTTCGGGGCGGATCACCGCCGCCGCGGTCGCCCCGGCCTCCCAGATGTCGTGGGAGAAGAAGCGCCGGTCGGCCTTTCCTTCCCGAATCGAGCCGCCGCCGAGGACATCCCGCAGCCCGCGGCGCAGGTCGGCGGGAAGGCCGGCCTCTACCGCCTGATCTGAAACGTCGGACGCCACCCGGCGCACGGTACCATCGAGGGTGTATGAGACAGGTGCGGCGCGGCTACGTGGACGTCGAGTGGGGTCAGATCCACTATCGCAGCTCCGGGTCCGGCGGTCCGGCCGCCCTGTTCTTCCACGAGTCGCCGCTTTCGGGCTTCGCTTACGAGCGGGCGCTGCCTTTCTTGGGCCGCGGCCTGCGGGCCTACGCCTTCGACACCCCCGGATACGGCGCCTCCGATCCTCCTCCCCACGACCGGTTCGAGATACCCGACTACGCGGCGGCGCTGCTGTCGGCGGCCGACGCCCTCGGACTCGACACTTTCGCGGTGGCCGGCGTCCATACCGGGGCCTCCCTGGCCCTGGAGGCGGCGCTGCAAGCTGCTCCGGGCCGCGTAACCCACGCCGTCCTGAGCGGGGTGCCGCTCATCACCGAGGCGGAGCGGCGGCGGTACCTGGCCTCGTGGTCGCCTCCCATGCGGCCCGATCCGCGGGGCGGGCATCTGGAGTGGGCGTGGGAGCGCTACCGGCGCATCTGGGGCGCCGACACCGATCCGGCGGTCCTGCATGTGGGGGCGGTCCATGTCCTGGCGGTCCTCGATCGGTACCAATGGGCGTACAACGCCGCCTTCCGGTACGACCCCGAACCGGGCTTGCGCCGGCTCTCGTGCCCGACCCTGCTGCTCGACGCCGAGTTCGACATCTTCGCCGACCGCGACGAGCCCGCCGCCGCCCTGATACCGGACGCCCGCATCGAGGTGATCCCCGGCCTGCCCGGCCAGCTTCCCATCCGGGTTCCCGAGGAGTATGCGGATCGGATCATCCGGTTCATGGCCGGGTGAGCGGAAAGGATCGGAGGGCATGGCGGTGAACGAACCCGCCAGCGAGAAGCCGGGTGGACGGCCCGACCTGGCGGAGGCGCTGAGCGAGGCGGTGCGGACGGCCGCCCTGCGGCTGCCGCCCGATCGGGCGCTCCCGTTGTTGTACATGGTGGATCCGTTCCCGGACAAACGGCCCCGGCCGCGCTCGGACGAACCGTCGTCCACACAAGGGGGTTGAAATGTCACCGAAGCGTTGTATAATGATGTATACCAATATCACAAATATCACCGACGAACCGGTAGACGGTGATCATCCACGAAGGCGGATTACGGGCCGGGGCGGTACAGGACAGCCCCCCGCGCCCCGGACGGCCCGAATCTTGGAATGGTGGCGGTGGGGGAGGGCCCGCAGCGGGGGCGGCGTTTCGGCGTTTTTCGCGGGTTGGAGGCGGCGCTCGATCTGTTTGGCGCCGTCTTTTTGCGGGCTTAGAGGGTGCGCGGATAGTCGGACCGCGGCCGGCCCTGTTCATAAACGCCGGTCAGTATCCAGTTCGGAACCCCTGGCTATGGCTGTGGGCTCATCAACCGTCGCAAGCTGTGTATCCCCAGGTGAGCACCTATCCGCGCACACTCTTATCTCTCGATGACCGATCCCGCCCGGCTCTCGCTCACCGAGGCGGCCGGGGCGGTTCGTACGGGTCGGGTGTCGGCCCGGGAGCTGGTCGAGGCGTGCCTGGACCGGATCGGGAGATGGGAGCCGCACATCGCGGCGCTTACCTCTGTGATGGCCGAGGAGTCGCTGTCGGAGGCGGACTCCTGCGACGCGGAAGCCGCCGCCGGAGCTTGGCGGGGGGCCCTCCACGGGGTGCCGATCGCGGTCAAGGACATGATCGATGTGGCCGGAGCGCCCACCGAGGCCGGGTCTCGCCTGCTGGCCGGGAACATCGCCTCCGAGGACGCCGCCGCGGTCGAGCGCCTTCGGGCGGCGGGGGCGGTCATCCTCGCCAAGACCAACACCCACGAGTTCGCTTACGGCGCCCTGACCCCGCCCACCCGCAACCCTTGGGACACCGCCCGGATGCCGGGGGGGTCGAGCGGAGGGTCGGGCGCCGCGGTGTCGGCGGGGGAGGCGTTCGGGGCGCTGGGAACCGACACCGCCGGTTCGGTTCGGGAACCGTCCGCCCTCTGCGGGCTGGTCGGCCTGAAGCCCACCTACGGCAGCGTGTCCTGCCGCGGGGTGATCCCGCTGGCCTGGTCGCTCGACACGGTTGGTCCGATGACCCGCACCGTCGAGGACAACCGGGCGATGATCGAGGTGATGGCGGGGCCGAATCCGGCCCGGCCGCCGGCAGCCCGGAAGGGGCCCCGCCGGGCAGCGCTGCTGGGCGAGCTGATGACGCCCATGGAACCGGAGGTCGGACGGGTGCTCGGTTCGGTGTTGGACCGGATCGCCGACGCCGGGACAGAGGTGGAGGAGGTGGAGGCGGCCGACCCCGACGAGGTGATCGCCGTCATCTTCGTCATCCTGGCCTCGGAGGCCGCCTCCTACCACCGGCGCCGGTACCTCGAGCAACCCGATATGTACGGGGAAGATGTCCTGGCGTACCTCGAGCTCGGCATGCGGCTGCGGGCGGCGGACTATGTGGACGCCCAGCGGCTGCGGGGCGAATACCGGGACCGGCTCGACAGCATCCTCCGTACGTACGACCTGGTGATCGCGCCCGCCCAGCACGTTACGGCGCCCTTCCCGGATATCGAGGAGCTGGTGTTCCCGGACGGCGCAACGGCGCCCCGCGACCCGACCCTGATCCGGCCTCTCTCGCTCTGCTCCCTCACCGGACACCCGGCCGCATCCGTCCCGGTCGGATGGTCGTCCGACGGCCTCCCTGTCGGCGTCCAGCTGATAGGGCGCCCGTTCACGGAGCGGGGGGTTCTCGGGGCCGGCGCCGCGGTTCAGGAGGCGGCCGGCTGGACCCCCCGCCGCCCGGCGCCGCCCGCCTCCGCCGCGGGAACCGCATGACCGAGGCCGCCCGAGTCGTGCGCGGGGGCGGGATCGCCTGGACGAGGGGTCTCGACACGGTGGCGGGGATGCCCGACGGTTACGGGGGCAACCTGGGGCCGGAGGATCGGCTGGCCGACACCTATTCGAGGTGGGAGCAGAAGACGCTGCTCGACGATCCCGGCACCACCAGACGGATCGACCTGGTGCGGCTCCTGCCCGGCTTCGCCGACCCGGGCCCGGCCTACCACGATTCGGCCGAGGAGTGCCTCGTCCTCGAAGGAGGGTGCGACATCGACGGCGAGGGCCCCGTCGAGGCCGGCGATTACTTCTGGCGGCCTCCGGGATGGGTTCATGCGGCCCGCACCCGGACCGGCTTCCTAGGACTTCTCTGCCAGGAGGGGGTCAGCGAGGGGGACGCCAGCGGCCCGGCCACCCGCCGGGTGAGGCCGGCCGAGGACCTGGGCCGCAACGCACTGTTCGACGACCTCGAAACGGCGGTCGGCCCCAGGGGATGGATCCGCCGGCTGCCGACCCCGCTCATGCCCTGGGTTCCGGCGGTGGCCTTGGCGCCGAACCGGGGCTGGATGCGGGTACTCGACTGCCCGCGCCTCTCGGTCAAGGTGCTGAGCGAGAACCGGAACACCGGGGCCCTGTCGCTGCTGGCCCGCTTCGAGCCGGGGTACCGCGACCCGGCGGCGCGACGGCTCGGCCGGCGCCTGATCGGGTACGTGGTCTCGGGAGAGATAGAGGCCGGGAACGCCGCTCTGGGCCGAGGCGATCTGATACACCGGCCCGCCGAATCGGCGCCGGCCGCCCTGTCCAGCCCCGCCGGTGCGGTCCTGTTCATGAAGGTAGACGGGTAGTTCCGGGGGATAGGGGTTCGCATCCTTCGTTGACCCTGATTAGTCATGAAGTTTCGGTTTGGGGCGGGCAGGGGCGCTCTTTCTCGACGCGAATCGGCGCCGGACGGACGGGCAATCTGGGCGGTGCCGGGCGTTCACCCGCCGACCACTGCGGATGTGGGCTATATTTCTCATTGTCTCGGCACGGTCGGCCTGAAATCGAAGGGCTTGAGAGGAGTACGTCATGGCGGCGCATCGAATTCGTATCCGCACACTCGTAGGGCTATTGCTTGTCTTTGCCCTGGTAGCCGCGGCGTGCGGCGGGGGAGAGGACGACACGTCGGCGGCGGACGCGGCAGCAGCGCAGCAAGAAGCGGCCGCGGCCCAGGAAGAAGCGGCGGCGGCCTTGGCGGAAGCCGAGTCGGCTCAGGCGGAAGCCGCGGCGGCGTTGTCCCAGGCCCAGGCTGATCTGGAAGAGGCCCAGGCGACGGCCGCAGCAGCCATGGAAGGCGACGAGTCGGCTCAGGCGGAAGCCGACGAAGCCGCGGCGGCGCTGGCCCAGGCCCAGGCTGATCTGGAGGAGGCCTTGGCGGCGGCCGAGCAGGCAGCCGAGGAAGCCCGTGAGGCCGCCGCGCAGGCAGCCGCTACGACCACCACCACCGCCGTTCCGGCCCCGTCCGCCGAGGACCGTCGTTTGATAGTAGGGGTGGCGGCCCTTCCCGTGACGCTGGATCCGGAGTACGCACCAGGTCAGGAGTCGGTAGAGATCATCACCACGGTCCTGGACTCCCTCTACTGGTTCGAATCGGAGGACGCCGGAGGCGGCATCCGCGGTGCCACCGAGCTGCGCAAGGGCGATGCGGGGATGCTCCCCGCCTTGGTCGAGAGGACCGAAGTATCGGCGGACAACCTGACCTACACCCTGCACCTGCGCCAGGGCGTGATGAGCGCGGCGGGCAACGAGTTCACCTCCGAGGACGTGCGGTGGATGATCGAGCGCAACTTCGGCGTCGGCGTGATCGGCGCCTTCGTGGTGGGAGTGGCCAAGATCCCTTCGATGGACAACGTCCGGGTGATCGACGACCGGACGGTGGAGATAACCATCACCGCCCCCAACCCCCTCTTCTACCGCGCCATGCAGCTCCAGACCATCAGCCCGGCGGATTCGACGTACGTCAAGGAGCAGGCCGGCGCCGACGACCCCTGGGCGGCCGAATGGATGAAGCGCAACCAGATGGGCTTCGGGCCGTACTACGTGGAGGAGTTCACGCCCGGTTCGCAGCTGGTGCTCAGGTCCAACCAGAACTACTGGCGGGGCGAGCCCTTCTTCTCCGAGATCATCTACCGCGAGATACCCGACTCGTCGCAGCGCCTCGCCCTGCTCAAACAGGGCCAGATCGACATCGCCGAGAACCTGTCCAGCCGCGAGCTGGGATCCCTCACCGCCGAGGAGGGCAAGACCATCTCGGCGGTCCGCAACCAGGTGATCTTCGCAGCCATGAACACCCGCCCGGAGTCCGGCCCGACGGCCGATCCGGCGGTCAGGCGGGCCATGCAGTACGCGGTGAACCAGAACCAGATCGTCTCGAATGTGTACAGGGGAGACGCCACCGCCCTTGCCCTCGTGGCGCCCGACTCGTACCCCGACTATGCGGGCGGCGTTTGGCCGTATCCGGCCAGCGGCGACCTCGAGACCGCCAAACGGCTGCTGGCGGAGGCGGGGTACCCCGACGGGTTCGATATCCCGCTGCTGGTGAACGCCGACGTGGCGGACCACGACGACATCGCGGTGCTGCTCCGGGACTCGCTGGGCCAGATCGGGGTGAACGTCACGATCGACGCCAGACCTGCGGCCGCCTATATAGAGGTGGGCAACTCCGGTGATATCGGCATGGTGCTGCATCAGGGCTACGCCATCGTCTCCGACATCCCGTACCACTACCAGCTGTACGTGTCGGGTCCGACCGGTTTTCTCAGCTTCGGCGGGTTCGCCAACGAGCGCTTCGACGGGGCTATAGCCGAGGCGCTGGCGGTCCTCCCCGGCGCCGAGCGCACCGCGCTGGTCACCGAGATACAGCAGATCGTGGCCGACGAGGTCCCGCACCTGTCGGTGGTGGGGGCGCCCACCAGATACGGGTTCGCCCCGGACATCGAGGGATACACGTGGTACCCGAACAACCAGATCTGGTTCTACGACCTGAGCCGTTCGTAGATCACCCGGCGGCCGGGTAGCCGCGTCAGGTGACCGCCGCGGCCGAGGCAGCCGAGGGGAGGGCGGGGTCGCGGCGCGGGATCGGGCGGCTGGGCCGTCTGGTCGCCCGCCGGGCGCGGTTCGTCATAATCCAGCTGGCCGGGGCGGCGACCGCGGCGTTCTTCCTGATCCGGTTGGTGCCGGGAGACCCTGCCAGAGCCATAGCCGGACCCGCCGCCTCCGAACAGGTGCTGGCCGTTCTCCGCCGCCATCTGGGCCTCGACGAGTCCCTGCCCGTCCAGTTCTGGAGGTTCATCTCGAACCTGGCGCGGGGCGACCTGGGTGACTCCATCACCACCGGGAGGCCGGTCTTCGAAGACCTCTTCCAGCGGGCCCCTGCGACCCTCGAGCTGATCTCCGCCACGATGATCGTGTCCTTGTTGGTAGGGGTCCCGCTCGGGTTCGCGATGGCCCGGCGGCGCATGCGCGGCAAGGGCAAGGCGATCTTCGGGTACGCCATGTTCTCGGGATCGATCCCGGACTTCTGGCTGGCGCTGATCCTCGCCTACCTGTTCTCCTACACCTGGGGCATCCTCCCGCCCCCCATCGGCCGTCTCGGGTTCGCCTCCCCTCCCGACCGGATCACGGGGTTCCTGACCGTCGACTCGGTGCTGGCCGGGGACTTGGGCACGCTGTGGCTCGCGCTCCAGCACCTGACCCTGCCCGTCCTCACCCTGACCCTGGTCTATTCGGGCCTGATAGTGAAGGTCACCAATGCCGCTTCCGAGGAGGCCATGCGGGCCGGCTTCAACGACCTGTACGCCGGGGTCGGCGTCCGGCGGCGCCTCACCGACCGGCGCTTGATCCGCCTGGCGCTGCCGCCGGTAGCGACGGTCTCCGGCATCACCTACGGCTTCCTCCTGGGAGGGGCGGTGCTGGTGGAGCAGATCTATTCGTGGGGAGGGGTCGGCCAGTACGCCGTCCAGGCCCTGCGGGGCGCCGACTTCGCGGCCCTCCAGGGGTTCATCCTGCTGGCCGCCGTTTTCAACATCGTGAACTACCTGCTGGTCGACGTGGTCCTGTGGCTGGTGGACCCGCGCCTCGGCCGGGCGGGGTCGGCATGATCCGGCGGGTCTTCGGGCGGTACGGAGCCAAAACCGTATGGGGCGCCGCCATCGTAATCCTCATCATCCTGCTGGCCGTCCTGGCCCCGGTCCTGGCGCCTTACGGTTCGGAGGAGCTGACCGGCGAGGTGTTGGCCGGTCCGGGCGGGCGGTTCCTGTTCGGCACCGACCGCAGAGGCATGGACGTGCTCACCAGGACCCTGCACGCTCCGCGGGTCGATCTGACGGTCGGCCTAGCGGCCACGGTACTGGCCTTCGTGATAGGGATTCCCCTGGGGACGATCGCCGGGATGTTCGAGGACCGCGGGCGGATCGGGGGGTTCTCGGCCCAGCTCATAATGCGGGGCATGGACGTGCTTCAGGCCTTCCCGGTGTTCGTGTTCGCTTTGGCGCTGGTGGCGGTGCTCGGGGCGGGGCCCGTCAACCTGATACTCGGCCTGGCCTTCGTCAACACCCCGGTGTTCGTGCGGCAGATACGCACGGGAATCCTGGTGCTCCGGGAGGAGCCGTTCGTCGAGGCGGCCCATATAGCCGGTTGGAGCAGGCTGCGCATCGCCTTCCGGCATGTGCTTCCCAACGCGCTCGGGCCTGCCGCTTCCCTGGTGTCGGTGATGATCGGCTTCTCGATCCTGCTCACCGCCGGCCTGAGTTTCGTGGGGGCTGGAGTCCGCCTGCCGACCGCCGAATGGGGGGTGATGATCTCCGAGGGTTCCAACCAGCTCGGCACCGGCGAATGGTGGCCTTCGCTGTTCCCCGGACTGTCTCTGGCCTTCACCGTCTTCGGCTTCTCCCTGCTGGGGGAGGGCCTCAGGGAGGCGCCGTCCCGGGGGGCTTCGGGCAGCCTGTCGAGGTCCCGCCGCTGGGCCGACCGGGTGTTCGGATGAGCGGGGTCGCCGCCGACCGTTTCTCCCTGGCCATAGACGGGAAGCGCCTGCTCGATGAGGTCACCTTCGATCTGGAACCCGGCCTGACCCACGCCTTCATCGGGGAAAGGGAGGCCGGTAAGACCCTGTTGCTGCGGGCTTTGGTGGGCATGTGGCCGGAGCGGGCCGAGGTCGCCGGGCGGCTGGCGGTCGCCGGCCTCGAACCGATGGGCCTCGAGGCGCCGGACCGGCTGGTGATGAGGCGCCGCCGCCTGCTCTTCCTGCCCGCTTCGGGGCGGGAGGCGCTCAACTCGGTGATACGGGTGGAGCGCCACTTCGAGGATGTCTGCTCGGTGCTCGACGACCTGGGTGGGCGGAGGTCCGAGCGGAAAGCCGCCGTCCGGCGCCGGGCGCGGGCCGCCCTGATCGCCTTAGGCATCGCCGATCCCGACCGCGTCCTGGCCTCTTTGCCGGACGAGCTCAGCGGCGGAATGCGCAAACGGGTGCTGCTCAGCTTCGCCCTGCTGCTCAACCCCGGTGTGCTGACGGCCGACGACCCGACCGGGGGCCTCGACGTGACCATTCAGCGCCAGCTCATGGACCTGCTGGCCTCGCTGCGGCGCCGGGAAGGGTTCACGCTGATCATCGCCACGCAGGATCTGGGGGTGGTGGCGCACTACGCCGACACGATCACGGTGCTCGACCGGGGCCGGGTGGTCGAGCACACCACCCCGTTGGAGTTCTTCGCCGGACCGGGCAGCGAAACCGGCGCCGCCATGCTGGCTAGGGCGAGGGTGTGATGAGCCGGGTCGTGACCGTGGAGGGGCTCCGCAAGGTATTCCGCCTCGAAGGAGGGGGCCGGCTGGTTGCGGTGGCGGGCGTGTCCTTCGGGATCGACCGCGGGGAGGTGCTCGGCCTCATCGGGGAGAGCGGTTCCGGCAAGAGCACGGTGGGGCGGTGCCTGGCCGGGCTGCTGACGCCCGACGGCGGCGCCGTCACCTGGGGCGAGGACCGCGTCCGGGCCGGCAGTCTCTTCCGGGAGTTTCCCGGGTTGTGGCCGGCGGCGGGTGCGCAGGGCGAGGACCGCGTCCGGGTCGGCATGGTCTTCCAGGAACCTCGCGATTCGGTGAACCGGCGTTTCCAGGTGTGGGAGGCGGTCGCCGATCCTCTCATCGCCCGCGGGATGCGGCGGGGTCCTCGGCTGGCGGCCCGGGTCGAGGAGACGGCCGCCTTGGTCGGCCTCGACCGCTCCCACCTGCTGCTGGACTGCGGCGGCCTCCCCGAGGAGCTGCTGCAGCGGGCCTCCATAGCCCGCGCCCTGATCATCGAACCGACCCTCCTGATCCTGGACGAGCCCACCACGGCGCTGGACCCGGACGCCCGGGCCGGGGTGCTCGAGCTGATCAGACGGCTGCGGGGAAGCTCTTCCACGGCCATCCTGCTGATCAGCCATGATCTGGCGGCCATCCGGTCGGTGACGGAGAGGGTCGCCATCATGTATCTCGGGAAGATCGTCGAACGGGGCCCCACCGATCGGCTGTTCGTCGACCCTCTGCACCCGTACACCCGGGCCCTCATCGAGTCGGCGCTGGATCTCGACCCCTCCACCCCCATGGCCCCCGTGGAGCTCAGCGGAGAGATCCCGAGCCCCATGGACCGCCCCCCCGGATGCCCCTTGGAACCCCGCTGCCCCTGGTCGATCGCCGGGTGTGCGGAGGCCGAGCCGCCCGAGGAGGACTTCGGCGCCGACCATTCGGTGTCCTGCATACGGGCCGGGGAATTCGCCGCCGGGCTTCGGGGGTAGGGTGAGGCGGACGCACCCCCGGCGGAACGGCGGGAAGGGCGGCGCGAGCAGCCTCGGAGAGGAAGGTGAGGTATGGACAGGCTAGGAGTGGGGCTGTGGGGGGGCATGCCGGTCAACGATCTGATCGATGTGGTGAAGCTGGCGGACCGGCGCGGGTACGAATCGGCCTACATCATCGAGAGTTTCTCGGACGCCTTCTGCTTTCTGGCCGCCTGCGCCCGGGAGACCGAACAGATCGTCCTGGGCACCGGCGTGGCCACGGTGTTCACCCGCAATCCGACCACCATCGCCATCGCCGCGGCCACCGTCGATTCGATCTCGGAGGGCCGGTTCCGGCTGGGTCTCGGGGTCGGCCATCGCGAGATCCATCTGATGCGCGACGACGTGGAGATAGAACGCCCCTCTCCTTTCGAACGCCCGCTGGCGAGGCTGCGCGAGACCACCGAGCTGACCCGCGCCATCATCAGGGGCGCCCACCGGGGTGAGCCGGTCCGCTATAAGGGCGATATCTTCCACGTTCGCGACTACGAACCGTGGCTCAGCCCCTACCGCGGCGATATAGAGATCTTCTACGGGGCGCTGGCCGAATCCACCTTCGAGCTGGCCGGAGAGATCGCCGACGGCGTGGCCCCCATCTTCGTCCCCCTCGATTTCGTCCCGGTCATGAAGGATGCGGTGGCGAGGGGCGCGGCCCGCGCCGGGCGCGACCCGTCCGAGATAGATCTCGGGTGCTACCTCCCCACCTCGGTCAGCGAGGACGTGGAGGAGGCCAAGCTGGCCGCCAAGTACGACGTGGCCATCCACATGTCGTCATACCGGTACTACCGAACCTACTTCGAACGGAGGGGCCGGGGGGAGACCGCCAGCCGGGTCAAGCAGCGGGTCGACGCCGGGGACATGGCCGGGGCCGTGGAGCTGATCGACGACGACATGGCCGATTCGGTGACCGTGTACGGGACGCCCGAGATGTGCCGGGAGAAGATCGACCGCTACCGGGCGGCCGGCATCACCCTGCCGATCCTCTTCCCCCTCTATCCGGGTTTCCGCAGTTACCTGCCCAACGAGCGGTCCAAAGCCGGGATCATGCAGGTGGTCGACTCGCTGGGGAGCTGACGCGTATTCTTACTGATATGAAAACCAGTGCACCCCCCAGCGTGACCGACATGCCCTTGGATGTCCTCGAAGAGGTGCTGGACAATTTCCACTCCCGCCTCGTCGCCGCTCTCCCTGATGGGTATGTGCTCGCCGGCGGCGAAGTCCGCCGGGTGCGGGAAGACCTGCCCGACCGGATCACGGTAGAAGGCATGAACGGACCGGTGGATATCCGCGGCATCCCCTACGCTGCCGGTCTCATCCCGGACGGGTAGAGCTTCAAGGGCCGACCCCAACCAGGGGATCCTGCTCAAACATGCCGACCCGGTCGAACCAGGCGGTGAGGCCTGAAGGAGGCCCGGCCCAAGATCGGCCGGTTTCACGGGTCAGGTATAAGGTAGAATCGATAGCTATAGGTTGGCGGTAACTGCAGATTTGGATCCGATGCGTCTGACGCGTCTTTTACGTCCACCATCCTCGGGAAGCGGCTCTTCTGGTTCGCCGTTCCACAGCAAGTCGGGTCGCGGTATCCGGTAGTACTGCACACCGGAGCTCTTTTGATGATCTGATTCGGTCTGGAATCGACCGATGGCGCCAAGTAGGTATTCCTCGTTGAGGTCGATGCACTTCCAGTTACGTTCCAGCCGCTCACACACCTCGCCGGTGACACAGCTTCCGGCGAAAGGATCGACAACTACATCTCCTCGGTCGGTTGTCATCCGGATAAAGAACTCGGGAAGTTCGCTGGGATACCGTGCGGGATGCGGTGTAATGCTGTTTGCTCGGCAATACCTCTGGTAGTTCCCGTTGCTTTCGGTATTGGGGATAGCCAGCAGATTGGGTGGAATCGATGCTCCGTTATTTTTACTGAAATTGGCGCTTATATCATGTCCTGATGGACGCTTCATTGCTTTGTATCCATTCTTCAGTAGATATTTCATCGAATCGCTGTAGGGTTGTAATACTCGCCTGTTGGTCGCTTTGGGCCAAGGAGTCTTCGAAAGCCACCATACGGTGTTGACAGCATCTTTGACCCTCAGCCTGCGTACGGTTACCCACTCGGCCGGTGTGGGAAGCTTCGATGGATTCCACCAATAGAACTCTTGGGCGAGATGAAATCCAAACTCTTCGCACAGCATTATGAGTAGCTTGAAGTGATAGAGGCTGCGGGTAGGATGGCCTGGAATCCAAGAGCCGCCGATATCGATCACAAAGCTCCCTGTATCACGCAGCACCCGATGGAACTGCGCGGCGAATGGCCGGAACCAGTCCAGATAGGCGTCTGCCGGCTGGTTCCCGTAGTCCTTCTTGCGGACAAGCGCAAAAGGAGGACTCGTCATGATCAGATCGACTGACGCTTCTTCCATTTCGGCGAACACGCTGATCGAGTCGCCGTGGATCATCTCACCGCGGTCAGTGGAAAAATAGCTCTGCAGTGCGTTCATGGTGAGTGTCCTCTCGAGAATCCCACACCTGTAATTCTATCTTCTGCGGGGCGGGTCGGCAACCCGCAGTCGATCAGGCGCATGCCCCCAACGCCCTCCTCGGCGGGGTGGCCGGGTGTGTCGTTACAGGCATACCCGCAAAGTACCCGCCCGCTGTGACAGATCCGGCGGGGCCGGACCGCCGGTCAGGGGGTCTGTCCGCCGGGGAACTCGATCACCCGGCGCCGGAGGAACCGCCATCTCCCGTCCACCTCGATGAGCTCGTCGTCGTAGGCGGCGAGGAGGGCGGGCCGGGCGCCGGGGCCGTCGGGCGTGAACATGATGTGGTAGGCGAACAGGGTGGCCCGGCCGCCCTCGCCCTCGACGATCATGTTGGTGGTCCAGTGCTGGGCGCCCCTCCACTCGGCGTACTCGGGCTTCGTCCAGAAGTCGGTGGCGAACGCCCGCAGCTCGTCGTGCCCGCGGAAGGTGGGGACGACCAACCCCTCGAACACCCCGTCCGGATGGAACGTGTCCACCCAGCCCTCGACATCTCCCGAGTCGATCGCCCGGTTGTAGCGGGCGACCAGCTCGTGTATCTCTACCTTGTCGGCGGCGGTTAGGGGCATGTCGTCCTTCCTTATCGTCATATCAGCCCCCTCCGAGCGACCTGACGAAGCCGCCGATGTCCCGGCAGGCTTCCAGCTCGGAGCAACGGGCCAGTATCTCGTCGAAGCGGCGGCGGGCCATGGAGCCCGACAGGCAGTACTCGTAGAGGGCGTCGTATTTGGCCAGGAGCTCCGCTTCCGACAGGGGCCGCTCCGGCTCGCCTCTCGGATGATGGACGGTGCGGGTCGCGGAGGCGCCGCCGCGTCTGCGCACGGTGACCCGGGCGGGCAGGCCGGCGGGGAAGAGGTCGTCGAGATCCGCCGCCGGGCGGCATTCGACCCGGTCCATGAGGCGTTTGGTCTCCGGGTCGCACAGCGAGTCGGGCTCGAGCGCATCCAGCCAGGCCCGCCGGTCCTGGACGACCTTGGCGGCGAAGAAGAACGAGCTGAGGCGGGCCACCTCCGGGGTGGCCGGATCGCGGCGCTCATCCGTTCCGGTGACCAGGTGCATGGCCCTGGGTTTCTCGATCACGACCTGCTCCACGTCGGCGGGGGACAGGTCGCCCTCCACGACGATGCGCTCCAGCGCCTCGATCTCCGAATGGAGATACCTGGTGGTCGGATAGGGCTTCAGTCCGACCCTGGTGACCTCGAAGGGATCTCCGAGGGCCGACAGGGGAGCGGGGTCGGGCGCCAGGCTCTTGGAGTTGAGGAAACCGGTGGGGGCTTCGAGTACCCGCGGGGAACCCCGCAGGCCCTCCCTGGCCAGCATGGCCGCGGTAACGCCGGTGCCGGGCTGCCACCCGCTCAGCATCGGCCGGCACCAGTAACCGGGGGAGGTCAGCTCGAGCGAGATGGTGCCCCCCACCGCCAGGTAGGCCCCGATTCCGAGCGCGTCGGTTTGGCCGCTCCGGTCGAGGCCGAGCAGCTTGGCGGCCGCCAGCGCCGCGCCGGGGGCGTTGGCGTCCGTGGTGTCGATCACCCCGCGGCCGACATTCAAAGCCATGCCCAGCTTGGCTATGGCCTCCACGCCCACCACCGCCGCCGCGGCGAACTCGCCGAACGGGACCGTCTTCATCTCGGCGGCGGCGAACACCGCCGGAAACACCCCCGGGCAGATGTGGGTGGGGGCGCTCCATCGGTGGACGTCCATCAGGTTCAGGGTGTGGGCGAAGGCGCCGTTCACCATCGCCGCGTACTGGGGGGTGGTGGTCACGCCCCGGCCGATCACCGTCGACGTACCGGGGTGGAGGGCGGCCAGCCTCACGAGGGGCTCCAACCCCGGCCCTGACGAGCCGCCCACGCCCCGGCCCGTGGAGGCGGCCAGGGAAATCACCACGAAGTCGCGGCACAGGCGGATGACCGCGGCGCGGACCTCCTCGTCCAGGTCGGCGTACGAGAGGTCGTGGGCCCAGCCGGCCAGGCGTTCGGTCAGGGGCGCCGGAAGCAGGCTCCACCGAAGGTCGGCGACGGTGGGCCTCACGAGCCCGCCTCCTTTCCTACGGAACGTTCCAGATAGTAGGCGCCGTAGGGCTGGAGGGTGCACGTCCATCCCGGTTCGACGAAGACGGTGCACAGCTCCTCGCGGATCAGCGCCGGCCCGGCCAACGGGACCGACACCGGGGCTCGGCGGCCGTCGAGCCCCGGCGTGGGCAGGCTGCCGCCGCGCCGCCGGACGGGGTGCTCCCCGAGGCGCACCCAATCGTCGTAGGCGCCCAGATCCCAGTCGAGCTCCGGAAGTTGCCGCGGCACCGCGGCCCTGACCGCCAGGCTGACCAGCTCGCAGACGTTGTCGGGCTCCGAATACGTATACATCTCGTGGTGCCGCTCGTGGAAGCGCCCGATCACGTCGTCGACGGCACCGCGGTCGATCGAAGCGGAAGCCATCGGGACCATGATCTCCCAGAGCTGCTCCCGGTACCGGAGCTCCAGACCCCGGTCCACGTGTATCTCGTCCTCGCGGTAGCGGAGGCCCATCTTCCGATCGATCCGGGCGTCGACTTGGTCGTCGATCTGAGCGTCGATCTGGGCGGCGCCGCCCGCCGCGCCCTGCCCCTGGAGCATCCCGATCAGGTCGCGCTCCAGCCGGCCGAACGCCTCGTCGATCGCTTCGACCTCGAAGGTTCCGGACAGCTGCATCGGGTAGGAACGGCGCAGCTCGTACACCACGTCCATGACTATTGCTCCCAGCGCGCAGAGGGTGGAGGCCGCCTTGGGTACGATGATCCGGTCGATGCCCAGCTCGTCGGCGATGGCGCAGCAATGCACCGGTCCTGCGCCTCCCCCCACCACCAGCGCGTAATCGCGGGGATCCCGCCCTTCCGCCACCGTGATGTCGCGGATCGCCTGGGCCAGGTCGATGGTGAGCACCCGCCACACGCCTTCGGCGGCTTCGATCCGATCCACCCCGATCCGGCTTCCGAGCAGGTCCATGACCTCTTCCGCCGGCCGGATATCCAGCGAGAGGCCCCCGGCGATGGGACCCGGGCTGTACACGCCGAGCACCATGTTGGCGTCGGTAACGGTGGGGGAGCGCCCGCCCAGCGAATAGGAGGCCGGGCCGGGAACGGATCCCGCGCTGGCCGGCCCCACCCGCAGGATCCCGGTGTCGACCCGGGCGATGGAGCCGCCGCCTCCCCCCACCGAGTGGACATCCACCATCGGCAGTCCGATCCGCACACCGTCGACCTCCACCGGCCGCGACTGGCGGACCGATCCTCCCGTCACGACGCCGGCGTCGAAGCTGGTGCCGCCCATGTCGATGCAGACGGCGTTTTCGATCCCCGCCCGTTCGGCGAAGTACCCGGCCACGGCCGGACCGGCGGCCGGACCCGACATCAGGGTGCGCACCGGAACCCTGATCACCTCGTCGGCGTGCGACACCCCGCCGTGGCTCTGCAGGAAGTGGAGCACGCCGCCGAAACCCCGCCCCGCCAGCCGTTCGGTCAGATCCTCCACGTACCGGACCACTTTGGGGCCTATGTAGGCGTTGAGCACGGTAGTGCTGGCCCGGTTGTACTCGCGGATCTCGGGGAGGACGTCCCATGAGGTCGTCACGAAGGCTTCCGGGAGGGCTCGGCGGCAAAGCTCGGCGGCCCGTATCTCGTGGGACGGATCGAGGAACGACCACAGGAAGCAGACGGCCACCGCCTCCACGCCCTCCCGGGCCAGGTAACCGCAGGCGGCCAGGACCTCTTCCTCGTCGAGGGGAAGGACCACCGAGCCGTCGGAGTCCAACCGTTCCGGGATGGGGCGTCTGAGCCGGCGCGGGACCAGCGGCGCGGGCGGAGGCAGGTCCAGCTCGTAGCGCTCCTCCTTGTAGCCCACCCGTATCTCGAGGATGTCGCGGAACCCGGAGGTGGTCAGCAGGCCCGTCTTGGCGCCGGTCCTGGTGAGCAGGGTATTGATCCCCATGGTCGTCCCGTGCACGAGGTGCGCATCTTCGAGCACCGCCCCCACCGGAACCCCGACGCGGGCGGCGAACGCCTCCACCCCCTCCATGACCGCCGAGGCCGGATCGCCGGGCCGGGACGGCACCTTGAACGAGAGCGGGCGCCCCGCCGCGTCCAGGCCCACCACATCGGTGAAGGTTCCCCCCACGTCGATGCCGATGACGAAGCCCTCAGCCATCCTCCCCGCCTCTGTAGCCGTACACCTCGGCGGCCCGCTCCCGGCCGATCAGCTCGTTGTCCACGTCGCGGGCCACCGCGGCCCGGTCGCGCAGACGGGGGTCGCCGATCCCGCCGCCTCCCGGGCTGGTGCTGACCAGGGCTGCGCCCGGATCGAGATCGACCACGCTGTGGGGGACGATGGGGCGCACCACCCCGTCCCGGCCCCGTATCGACCGGGAGAAGACCGCCCGCCTTCCTTCGGAACCCTCGGGCACGAACCGCCCCGGCGGCGGTATCTCCAAACCCTCGCCGATGAAGCTCACCACCGTGCCGGGCTCCAGGGGCTCCATCTCGAGCGCCATGCCGAACCCCCCGCGCCACCGGCCCGGGCCTTCGGTGTCGGGCGCCAGCTCGAAGCGGTTGATCCGCATGGGGATGCGGAACTCGATCTCTTCCACGTTGCCGGTGCGCATTCCCCCGAACGTGCATTGCGGGCTGCAGCAGGACCAGCCGTCGGTCTGCCACATCGCTCCGGCCCCGCCTATGCCGGACATGGTGGACAGGTGCGAGAAGCGCTCCCCGGTGCGGCTGTCCAGCCCGGCGAAGGTCGAACCGCAGAAGTGGGACCAGCCGGCCACCGCCCGCTCGGGCGCCGCCCGGGCCAGCGCCGCCTCCACCGCCTCCATGATGTTGTCGAAAGGGGTGGAGGTCGCCATCGAGGAGGGCGACGGTTCGACGGCGTTCACGATCGTCCCCTCCTCTCCGAGGTCGATGGTGATGCACCGGTAGACGCCCCCGTTGTGGGGGATGTCGGTGGGGAACACGGTCAGCATCCCGGCGTACACGGCCGAGATCGAATTGCCGAAGTAGCTGTTCATGTAGCGGTCGATCTGGCCGGATCCGGTCAGGGCCGCGAAGATATGGCCGCCGTCGACCGTGATGGTGCAGTGGATGTCGAGCGGATCCCCGCCGCGCGGGTCCTCCAACGGGGCATGCCCCCGGTAGGTCCCGTCGGGGATCTCGCCGATGGCGCGCCGGGCCAGCTCCTCGCCCCGGTCCAGCAGCGCCGCGAACCCGGCCCGCAGCAGCTCGGCGCCCAGCGACCGGTGGAGCTCCCGGATGCGGCGTTCCGCCACCCCGAGCGCGCCCAGCTGGGCGCCCATGTCGCCCCGGTGGGCGTCGGGGGTGCGAAGGTTCAGGAGCAGCATGGTCACCACGTCCCGCCGCATGGTTCCCCGTTCCCATATCTTGATGGGAGACATGCGGATGCCCTCGGCGTAGATCTCGCGGGCCAGGGGGTTGTACCCCCCCGCCACCGGACCCCCCGAATCCGAGACATGGGCCCGGTTGCCCACCCAGGCGAACAGCTCGCCGTCGATGAAAACCGGCTTGAACATGGTCATGTCGGCCTGGTGGCCGCCCCCGTACGTGGGGTCGTTCACGTAGATGACGTCCCCCTCCGCCAGGTCGCCGCCGAAGAAATCGATGGTCTGCTTGAGGGCCACCTGCATGGATCCGAGGTGCACCGGCTGGTCGTCTCCCTGGACGACCTGCTCGCCCGATTCGTCGAGGATCGAGTTCGAGAAGTCCGTGGATATGGCGATGATCGGCGACCGTCCGGAGCGCACCAGCACGTGCCGCATCTCGCGGATGGCCGACTGCAGGCTTCCCTCGAGCACCGCCAGGGTGATCGGGTCTATCTCGGCTTGGCTCATGCGGGGTTGGAAACGAGCTCGATGAGGCCGGCCAGGGATTCCGCCCCGTCGAGGTCCATCACCGCCTCCCGTACGGCCTCCCCCCTCCGCCGCCCCACCGTGCGTTCAGCGTTGGCCGCGAACTTGGCGGCGATCTCGTCCACATCGAGCCGCCCCGCTTCCTCCCGGCTGCGGAAGACGCGGCCGTCGATGGTCTCGACCACGATCTCCCCGTCGTAGGAATCCGGGAACCGGCTCTCCGCATAACGCTCGCAGCGGATCGACCGGGCGAGCGAGAGGACGGCGGGGTCCCGAACGACCTCCTCGGTCAGCTGGCGTTCGGTTATCTCCCCGTGGAGGACGGCCGCCGCCAGGACGAACGGCAGGCTTTCCTGCGCATCGTGGCCGTTGAGGGGGGCGGTGCGGCGGCCCGGCGGTTCGCAGATGGTGGGGAAGACGCCGTCCGGAACCCGGCAGGTGATCGACCGGATGTCCCCGCCGCCGATCCCGTGGCGGGACGAGAGCCGGAACCATCCTTTCAGGAAAGCCTGGCTGAAGTGGCACACCGGGTACTGCTTGGCGGCCACCTCGAGCGTTTCCCAAGCGGCGCCCAGGGTGCCGAAGTATTCGGGGCGGAGCTCGCGGTCCGGGTCGCGCAGATGAGTCCGGTAGAGCCCGAAATCGCCTTCGTAGACGGCGGCGGGCCCTCTGAACCCCGCCGCCGCCAGGTAACCGGCCGACACGCCTCCGTGGGCCGCCCAGGCGCCGTGGAAGTTCTTGGTCCAGGCGCCGTCGGCCAGGAACTCGAGCAGGCCGGCCGCCGTGCTGCCGGCGATTCCCTGGGCGGCGGCGATCTCGGCCGGCCCTCCTCCGAGCAGGCGGGCGGAGGCGGCGGCGCATCCGAAGGCCGGCGCCACCCCGGTGGGGGCGAACCCCGCCTGATGGATTCCGTCCCTCGCCGCGGCGGCGGCCCGGCACGAGACTTCGAGGGCGGTCACGTAGCCGGCCAGGAAGCCCCGGCCGCTGCAGCCCTGCGCCTCCGCCACCGCCAGGACGGCGGGGAAGGCGCCTGCGCTCACGTGGAAAGCGCCTTCGAGATGGGTGTCGTCCCAGTCGAGCCCGCCCACGAGCAGGCCGTTCATGAAGGCGGCGTCCCGGGGTGCGGCTTTCTCGCCGGATCCCAGGATGGTGCACGGGCCTCCGGCCAGCCCTCCCATCGCGGTGAGCGCCCGCCGTCCGGCTGCGGCAACCGGCGTCCCGGCGGCCACAAGCGCCAAGCCGAGGCAGTCGAGGGCCAGCGCCTTGGCCCGTTCGATCACCGGCGCCGGAATGTCCTCGTAGGCCAGATGAGCGGCGAAAGCCCCTACCTGTTCGGACAGGGAGTCGGTTCGTTCCTCATCGGCGCGGTCTGCGCGGTGTTCCACCGCCCGTTCTATCTCCAAAACCATCTGATCCACCTCGTCTTCCGTCGCACCGGTACTGGACGTTCGCCGCGATTGCCGGTGAGGGTACGCTAGCGCGAAGAGGCGGCAGACCGCACCCTCCGGGGCGGCGGGGGAGAGGGGCGGGGCGCCCCGAGGCCGGCACTTCGAGGGTCGATGCTGCGGGGGTCGATTCCTATTGCGGTTTCTGAGGGTGTCAGAACGGGTTGGATTTTCCTTCCGGCCCCATGGCGCTGTAGCCGCCGTCTACCTTCAGGTCGGTCCCGGTGATGAAGGAGGCGTCGTCGCTGCACAGGAACAGGACGGCGCGGGCCACGTCGATGGTCTCGCCTACCCGCGGCAGCATCATCCGCGGGATGAGGTAGTCCTCGTAGGTGCGGCGGTCCATGACCTCGGCGGTCGCTTCGGTCCAGGTCCAGCCGGGGCTGACAGTGTTGACCCTGATCCCGTGAACGCCGAGGTCGAGGGCCATGCACATGGTGACCGAGAGCAGAGCGCCCTTGGTGCTGTGGTAGGTCCAGGCGCCCGGTTTGGCCACCACCGCCACCACGCTGGCCACGTTCACTATCGCCCCGCTGCCCGCTTCTGCGAGCGGATCGAGGGCGGCTTTGACCATGTTCACGGCGCCCATAACGTTGGTGGACCAGCTCGCCTCCCAGTCTTCCTTGGCGCCGTCGAGGGAGGCGATCACGAAGCTGGCCGCGTTGTTGACCAGGCAGTCGACCCGTCCGAAGGCGTTCAGGGCTTCGTCTACGGCCTTCCGGCAGTCGGCGGGCTCGGCCACGCTGCCCCGCACCGACCGGAGAGCGCCGGGGGAGCAGCCGGCGGCGCCGGTGAGGGATTCGCGGTCGACAGGTTCGAGGTCGATGACCACCACACCGGCGCCTTCCCGCAGGAACTCCCGGACGGCGGCGGCGCCGATCCCCGACGCCCCTCCGGTAACCACCGCAACCCGATCCTCGAACCGCCTCATAGCGCCCTCCCCACAGGAAATGTCCTGCCCGTAACGACCAACGAGGGTATGTACCCCCCGACCAGGTGTCAACACCCGCCTGAACCGTATCGGGTTAATCCCCAGGTCAGAGAGGCATTCCCAACATTTTCATCCCGATCTTCTACCCTCAACTGGTGGATTCGGGCTTATAGCCGCCGGGTCGTCCGGTGTGTATGGTTATGGCCGGAGTACCGAATCTTGCCGCAGGGAGGCCGTTTGTTGTGGTTGCCGTCAAAACACCGGGGGGGGGGGGTGGCTCGTTGGTTTGCGGATAGTTGTTGTTTCGCTGTCGGCGGTGCTTTTGGTGTTGGCGGCCGGAGCGGCCGCGAGAGCGGCGGGGTCGTTCGGGGACGACGACGGCGGAAGTCACGAACCGGCTATCGATGCTCTGGCAGAGAAAGGAATCCTGGCAGACACCGAATGCGGTGACGACAGTATCTGCCCCGACGATCCTTTCCTGCGTTCGGTCATGGGAGTATGGGTTACCAGAGCCCTGGACGAAGCCCCTTCGACCTCGCCCACCAGTTTCAAAGACGTGGACGCCGACGAGTGGTGGGCGCCCTATGTGGAACGCCTAGCCGAGTTGGAAATCACCCGAGGCTGCGCCACCGGCCCGCTCCGGTACTGCCCCGACCAGCCCGTAACCCGAGGAGAGATGGCAACCTTCCTGGTCCGGGCCTTCGACCTCGAACCGGGACCCTCAGCCGGGTTCACAGACAGCGCCGCCAGCAGCCACGCCAACAACATCGATGCTCTAGCCGCGGCCGGGATCACCGCGGGCTGCTCCACCGACCCGCTCCGGTACTGCCCTGGCAGGGCTGTAACCCGGGGGCAGATGGCAACCTTTCTGGCCCGTGCTCTTGACCTCCTTCCCCGAAACAAACCCCAACCAACCCCAACCTCTGGGTTCACCGCCATCGCAGGCGGCGGCTCTTATAGGTGTGGGATACGCACCGACCGCACCGTAGTCTGCTGGGGTGACAACGGCTATGGGCAGGCGTCCCCGCCGGCTGGGGAATTCACCGCCATCGCCCTCAGCGGGGATCGTTCGTGTGGGATACGCACCGACCGCACCGTAGTCTGCTGGGGTGACAACGGCTATGGGCAGGCGTCCCCGCCGGCTGGGGAATTCACCGCCATCGCCCTCAGCTGGGGTCATTCGTGTGGGATACGCACCGACCGCACCGTAGTCTGCTGGGGTGACAACGGCTATGGGCAGGCGTCCCCGCCGGCTGGGGAATTCACCGCCATCGCAGCCGGCGACTCCCAATCGTGTGGGATACGCACCAACCGCACCGTGACCTGCTGGGGCCTATACTACTCAGATGGGCGGGCGGTGGCGCCGGCTGGGGAATTCACCGCCATCGCCCTCGGGTACCGTCATTCGTGTGGGATACGCACCGACCGCACCGTAGTCTGCTGGGGTGACAACGGCTATGGGAAGGCGGACGCACCGGACGGTACGTTTACCGCCATCGACCTCGGCAGTGATCATTCGTGTGGGATACGCACCGACCGCACCGTGATCTGCTGGGGCTACAACTTCTATGGGCAGGCGGACGCGCCGGCTGGGGAATTCACCGCCATCGCCCTCGGGTACCGTCATTCGTGTGGGATACGCACCGACCGCATCGTAGCCTGCTGGGGCAGCAAAGACTATGGGGCGTCCCCGCCGGCTGGGGGATTCACCGCCATCACAGCCGGCAGCTCTCATTCGTGTGGGATACGCACCGACCGCACCGTGGTCTGCTGGGGGCCTAAGCGGGTTATAGCGGTTTAGAGGAGATGCGCGGATAGTTGTTATTGGTGGGGCTCTACCGGTTTCTCCAGTTGATGAGTCGAGGGCGATGGCGAGAGGGATCTGATGGCGGGGAGGTTGATGGCCAGCCTCAGGAAGGAAGGTTTGGTGAATTCAATATCGCCTGGAGTTCAGTGTTACGGTCGCGGTAGGAGTGCCGCAGGGAGGTTGTTTGTTGTGGTTGCTGTCAAAAACGCCGGAGGTGTTGGTTTGCGGGTAGTTGTTGTTTGGCTGTCGGCGGTGGTTTTGGTGTTGGCGGCCGGTGCGGCCGCGAGAGCGGAGGGGTCGTTCGGGGACGACGACGGCGGAAGCCACGAACCGGCTATCGATGCTCTGGCAGAGAAAGGAATCCTGGCAGACACCGAATGCGGTGACGACAGTATCTGCCCCGACGATCCTTTCCTGCGTTCGGTCATGGGAGTATGGGTCATCAGAGCCCTAGACGAAGCCCCCTCGACCTCGCCCACCAGTTTCACAGATGTGAACCCCGGCGAGTGGTGGGCGCCGTATGTGGAACGCCTCGCCGAGTTGGAAATCAGCCGGGGCTGCGCCACCGGCCCCCTCCGATACTGCCCCAACCAGCCCGTAACCCGAGGGCAGATGGCAACCTTCCTGGTCCGTGCCTTCGACCTCGAACCGGGACCCTCAGCCGGGTTCACAGACAGCGCCGCCAGCAGCCACGCCGACAGCATCGATGCTCTAGCCGCGGCCGGTGTCACCGCGGGCTGCTCCACCGACCCGCTCCGTTACTGCCCTAGCCGGCCTGTAACCCGGGGGCAGATGGCAACCTTTCTAGCCAGAGCCCTCAACCTACTTCCCCGAAACAAACCCCAACCAACCCCAACCCCATCCTCTGGGTTCACCGCCATCGCAACCGGCGGCTTCCATTCGTGTGGGATACGCACCAACCACACCGCCGTCTGCTGGGGCAACAACGACTATGGGCAGACGGACGCACCGGCCGGGGAATTCACCGCCATCGCAACCGGCTGGCAGCATTCTTGCGGGATACGCACCAACCACACCGCCGTCTGCTGGGGCGTCAACAGCTTTGGGCAGATGGACGCACCGGCCGGGGAATTCACCGCCATCGCAACCAGCGACCACCATTCTTGCGGGATACGCACCAACCACACCGCCGTCTGCTGGGGCAAAAACGACTATGGGCAGATGGACGCACCGGCCGGGGAATTCACCGCCATCGCAACCGGCAGGGATCATTCTTGCGGGATACGCACCAACCACACCGCCGTCTGCTGGGGCAAAAACGACTATGGGCAGATGGACGCACCGGCCGGGGAATTCACCGCCATCGCAACCGGCAGGGATCATTCTTGCGGGATACGCACCAACCACACCGCCGTCTGCTGGGGCAAAAACGCGGCTGGGCAGGCGGACGCACCGGCCGGGGAATTCACCGCCATCGCAACCGGCAGGGATCATTCTTGCGGGATACGCACCAACCACACCGCCGTCTGCTGGGGCGACGACAACACCTTAGGGCAGGCGGAGCGGGCGCAGGCGTCCCCGCCGGCCGGGGAATTCACCGCCATCGCAACCAGCGGCGAGCATTCGTGTGGGATACGCACCAACCACACCATAGACTGCTGGGGCCGGAACTACGGTGGGCAGGCGGACGCACCGGCCGGGGAATTCACCACCATCGCAACCGGCCTCTGGCATTCGTGTGGGATACGCACCAACCACACCATAGACTGCTGGGGCGACAACAGCTGGGGGCAGGCGGACGCACCAGCCGGGGAATTCACCACCATCGCAACCATCGGCGCCCATTCGTGTGGGATACGCACCAACCACACCATAGACTGCTGGGGCCGGAACTACGGTGGGCAGGCGGACGCACCGGCCGGGGAATTCACCACCATCGCAACCAGCGGCGCCCATTCGTGTGGGATACGCACCAACCACACCATAGACTGCTGGGGCCGGAACTACGGTGGGCAGGCGGACGCACCGGCCGGGGAATTCACCGCCATCGCAACCGGCGAGGATCATTCGTGCGGGATACGCACCAACCACACCGTAGCCTGCTGGGGCGTCAACAGCTTTGGGCAGACGGACGCACCGGCCGGGGAATTCACCGCCATCGCAACCAGCGGCGCCCATTCGTGCGGGATACGCACCAACCACACCATAGACTGCTGGGGCGCCCCCTACTCTGGGCAGACGAGGACGCCGGCCGGGGAATTCACCGCCATCGCAACCAGCGGGAATCATTCGTGCGGGATACGCACCAACCACACCATAGACTGCTGGGGCCGGAACAACTATGGGAACAACTATGGGCAGGCGGACGCGCCAGCCGGTACGTTTACCGCCATCGCAACCGGCAGCTGGCATTCGTGTGGGATACGCACCGACCGCACCGTGGTTTGCTGGGGGCCTAGGCGGGTTATAGTGGTTTAGTTTAGAGGATGCGCGGATAGGTGTTATTGGTGGGGCTCTACTGGTTTCTCCAGTTGATGAGTTGAGGGCGATGGCGAGGCGTATCTGACGGCGGGGAGGTTGATAGCCCGCCTCAGGAAGGAAGGTTTGGTGGATTCGATATCGCCTGGAGTTCAGTGTTACGGTCGCGGTCGGAGGGCCGCAGGAAGGTTGTTTGTTGTGATTGCTGTCAAAAACGCCGGAGGTGTTGGTTTGCGGATAGTTGTTGTTTCGCTGTCGGCGGTGGTTCTGGTGTTGGCGGCCGGTGCGGCCGCGAGAGCGGCGGGGTCGTTCGGGGACGACGACGGCGGGAGTCACGAACCGGCTATCGATGCTCTGGCAGAAGAAGGAATCCTGGCAGACACCGAATGCGGTGACGACAGTATCTGCCCCGACGATCCTTTCCTGCGTTCGGTCATGGGAGTGTGGGTTATCAGAGCCTTGGACGAAGCCCCTTCGACCTCGCCCACCAGTTTCACAGACGTGGACGCCGACGAGTGGTGGGCGCCGTTTGTGGAACGCCTGGCCGAGTTGGAAATCACCCGGGGCTGCGACACCGGCCCCCTCCGGTACTGCCCCGACCGGCCCGTAACCCGAGGAGAGATGGCAACCTTCCTGGTTCGGGCCTTCGACCTCGAGCCGGGACCTTCGGCCGGGTTCACGGACAGCACCGCCAGCAGCCACGCCAACAGCATCGATGCTCTAGCCGCGGCCGGGGTCACCGCAGGCTGCTCCACCGACCCGCTCCGGTACTGCCCTGGCAGGCCTGTAACCCGGGGGCAGATGGCAACCTTTCTGGCCAGAGCCCTCGACCTCCTTCCCCGAATCAAACCCCAACCCCAACCCCCAACCCCATCCTCCGGGTTCACCGCCATCGCAACCGGCGAGGGGCATTCGTGTGGGATACGCACCAACCACACCGTAGCCTGCTGGGGCGACAACACCTATGGGCAGGCGGACGCACCAGCCGGGGAATTCACCACCATCGCAACCGGCAGGGATCATTCGTGTGGGATACGCACCAACCACACCGTAGCCTGCTGGGGTGAGCGGACGTACGCACCGGCCGGGGAATTCACCTCCATCGTAGCCGGCAGATCTCATTCGTGTGGGATACGCACCAACCACACCGTAGCCTGCTGGGGCTGGAACGACTATGGGCAGGCGGACGCACCAGCTGGGGGATTCACCGCTGTCGCCGTCGGCGGGGGTCATTCGTGTGGGATACGCACCAACAACACCGTAGCCTGCTGGGGCCGGAACGGCCATGGGCAGGCTGTGGCGCCAGCCGGGGAATTCACCTCCATCGCCCTCGGCGACGTTCATTCGTGTGGGATACGCACCAACAACACCATAGACTGCTGGGGCTACAACCGATATGGGCAGACGGACGCACCAGCCGGGGAATTCACCACCATCGCAACCGGCAGATGGCATTCGTGTGGGATACGCACCAACCACACCGCCGTCTGCTGGGGCCGGAACGACTCTGGGCAGACGGACGCACCAGCCGGGGGATTCACCGCTGTCGCCGTCGGCAGGGAGTATTCGTGTGGGATACGCACCAACCACACCGCCGTCTGCTGGGGTAACAACGACCATGGGCAGGCGGACGCACCAGCCGGGGAATTTACCGCCATTGCGGCTAGCACGTGGCATTCGTGTGGGATACGCACCAACAACACCATTGTCTGCTGGGGCAGCAACGACCATGGGCAGGCGGACGCACCAGCTGGGGGATTCACCGCCATTGCGGCTAGCACGTGGCATTCGTGTGGGATACGCACCAACAACACCATTGTCTGCTGGGGCAGCAACTTCAGTGGGCAGACGGATGCGCCGGCTGGGGAATTTACCGCCATCGCCGCCAGCGGGGGTCATTCGTGTGGGATACGCACCGACAACACCGTGACCTGCTGGGGTAACAACGACCATGGGCAGGCGGACGCACCAGCTGGGGGATTCACCGCCATTGCGGCTAGCACGTGGCATTGGTGTGGGATACGCACCGACAACACCATAGACTGCTGGGGTAACAACGACTGGGGGCAGGCGGACGCACCGGCCGATACCTTTACCGATGTTGCGGTCGGCGGGGCTGAGTTCTCCCGCAGTCATTCGTGTGGGATACGCACCGACAACACCGTGGCCTGCTGGGGCGACAACGAATATG
Source organism: uncultured Acidimicrobiia bacterium (assembly GCA_958295745.1). Lineage (GTDB taxonomy): Bacteria > Actinomycetota > Acidimicrobiia > Spongiisociales > Spongiisociaceae > CATQHD01. The sequence continues at coordinate 3,006,667 of OY282370.1, forward strand.
GGCAGGCGGACGCACCAGCTGGGGGATTCACCGCCATTGCGGCTAGCACGTGGCATTCGTGTGGGATACGCACCGACAACACCGTGGCCTGCTGGGGCAACAACTCAAGGGGGCAGGCGGACGCACCGGACGGGGAATTCACCGCCATCGCAACCCAATTCACGTATTCGTGTGGGATACGCACCGACAACACCATAGACTGCTGGGGCCGGGACAACTATGGGCTGGTGGACGCACCGGACGGGGAATTCACCTCCCTCTCCCTCAGGCATGGTTGGTGTGGGATACGCACCGACAACACCATAGACTGCTGGGGCCGGGACCAATATGGGCTTGGGCCGGCGGACGCACCACCAGCCGGGGAATTCACCTCCCTCAGTGGTTTGTGCGGGATACGCACCGACAACACCGTGGTCTGCTGGGGGATTAATCGGCTTATAGTGGTTTAGTTTAGAGGATGCGCGGATAGGTGTTATTGGTGGGGCTCTACTGGTTTCTCCAGTTGATGAGTCGAGTGCGATGGCGAGAGGGATCTGACGGCGGGGAGGTTGATAGCCAGCCTCGGTAATAGAAAGGT
>CATQHD010000001.1 GCA_958295745.1 uncultured Acidimicrobiia bacterium
GCCGATCGGATGCCGCGCCGTTCCCTGCACGGGGGGAGCCGCCTGCCTGGGCCGGTCCCACTGCAGACCGCCCGTGGACGTCGCAGGCAGGACAGGCAGGCAGGCTCTGCGGATCGGGGCCGGGCCGCACCGCCCGCGGGGGCACGGAACTGCCCGAGCCGGCCGCCAAAAGGCGGGCCGGGGCGCGGCCGGTCGCGAAAATAGTCTACAAAGTCTACGGGCGGGCCGCCAAAAGGCGGGCCGGGGCGCGGAGGGGGGGGGGGTAGAACGGGGGCGGCCGCGGCGGCGGTGAACTGCTATACGCAGGCGGGCGTGTGATCGCAACACGAGGGGGGCGATACGCAGGCGGGCGTGTGATCGCACCACGGGGAGGCGATCCGCGGCCCGGGCCGGGCGATCCGCCTGCGGAAGATCCCGGACGGGCCGCCGGCCGACCTCTTCCTGCCCGGGATCGGGTATGCGTTTTTCGCGCCCGAAACCTGAACCGTAGGACAGATTACCTTCGCCGTATTGCGGGCTCCTTTCGTAACCGGGACATTTTCTGATCCCGGCGGCAGGCCCGCTTTACGGGCCGGTCTGCGGCGCATGTCCGCCGGACCGCGGGCCCCGAACACCGGATACCGCGTACGGGGTGTGCGTCCGCCTGCATGCGGCAGACGGCATCCCCTGCCGCCGGCGGCACCTCCCGGCCCGTATCCGGAAAACACCCGAATCCAAGACAAAACCCCCCTTTTGGGGGTTCTGTAACATCTTAGGCACCATGGTCCGGACGGCAAGACCCCGACGGATGCCCGCCCTCATCGCCGTCCGGGGAGCCAACAAACGGCACACCTCCACCCAAAACGCCAGCTTACACAAACACTCCAAACGAGTGATTTTTTTCGTTTTTTGATCCCGGAACCGCCCATTCTCAGGTGCCGAGGATGTTACAGAACCGTGTCCACATACGCTTATAATCTACAAAGTCCATGTAAACACATGATGGAACGCCCATATCCGCTGAAGAACCCACTGTTGAAGAGGATGAACTCTGCGCTATACAAGATGGAGGAAACCGGAGAGGTTGACCTGGGTTTTCTGTCCCACATAGACGAATTCAGGCACCACATCGACAAAGTCAAGGCGCGTTGGGTGGAAAACAGTAACACCGAGGGATTTTATTTTTATCTGGCCGCCCATAGCATGGAACTGATTTTAGGCAGAATGCAGGAAAGGTTTCAGGAGGCAGGCAGAGCGCATGACAATCCCGCCGTGGCACTAGACACCCTTGCACTCCTGCCGGAATTCGACAAAACGCTTGACCTGCTGGCGCACGACGAGATAACACCCGAATCCATCGACACCATACTTGACAGGACGAGGATTTTACGCGATGTTGCCGAAGACAGGAACCTGATCGAATCCATCGAAACAGACCGAGAATCCATCGATACTGACAGATTTAGGCTTCATTTTACCGCACTTATGGACCGATTATCTATAGAACCAAACCCCGTAACGACCGGCCCTGATGACGAATAAAATAATAGTCGACACCAACGTGGTTATTGCGGCAAGTATAATCCAGAACATCGTCGAGTTAGGCATTGTCGTTAAACACAAGTTTTATGATCAATCCATCCAGTTATTCAGTTTGTTTAAACGAGATAATGACTGCTACGGCGTATTGGTTCCAACGGTAAAAACCGAATCCTTTACGATGCTAGTCAGGGCGGTCTATGATACGTTTCTGTCCGATTCGTCGGCAAATCCGCAACTCCGCACATTGTTTTACAAGGACGCGGCAGGGATTGTTACGTCTTCGGAACGAAAAATGAAAAAATTGATGAGGCGTCTGAAGGAGGGAGAATATGACCATAAAGAGCTGTGCAAAAACATCGAACGCGTAAAGTCAATGTCCCGGGATTTGCAAACGGAATGGGAGGAAAGACATGCCGGAAAGAACCGGCGCAGGCCGGAATCCGACAGGCGCGCCAAGACCGTCCTGAAGGAACCCCGGAACCAGGAACAGAAAAAGGAGGTGAGCTCCGCCCACGATGCCCAGATCGTCAGGGAATCACTCCAGCTCGGACGTTTTGTCAGAAAATCCAACTCTAGGGACGAGTTGATTCTGGCAGAAACCATATCCATGATGCAATTCGATGAAAAAACGGGGGGCTCGTACGACTTTTGGATAGCGTCCTGTGACAGCGGGTTTTTCGCGCCGTACATACGCAGCCATCTGGGAACATCCGATACGGTTACACGTGAGATTAAGAACCGTTTTAAAATAAGGTGCGACTATCCGCAAAAAATATACCGTTTGCTGTCCTGATCAGCCGTAGCGGTATCAAAAAGCCCGCAGGATCCGGATCCGGAACATCCATGCCGGGATTGTTTTTTTAGCAATGCGGCACGATGGCGCGTGATCGACCCGTCTGCGGCCGCGTGTCTCCGACGGCCACGGTCCGGATCCGGCGTGGGCATTCCGTGCATGTTGTGGGATACGGTCACGTACGCACGTTCGGGTGCCGGACAGGATGGGGCGGAGGCGGGCAGTGTGCTGATTTTGTGACCGTGCGGCCAAGCGCGGACACTGGTGTGGACCGGGGTGCCGGAGGCGGGTACCCCACGGTCACGGCCGCACTGGATCTTGGCCCGTCCCACAGGTGTGGCAACTGCGCTAGCTGCGGGACGCCGCGGTGCCGCCCAGGGTATCGCGCCCCCCACCCGTGTACGTATTCGACACGGCATACCATGCCGTATCGCCTGCCGTGACAGACCGAGAGATGCAGAACGAGGCGTTCGGGGACGGTGCCGTGGACCCCGGATAACGGGGGTGATGTGAACAAACAACACACCGGTACATGGAACTCCTGCCGGCATCAACCCAACACTGATGTCCAGCCGTCTTTTTTCAGAGGTTGGAACTTGCCCATGCCCCGATGATTACACAGAACCCCCGGTGAAAGGGTTTATATCCAAATCCGGCCGACACACATCATGGTAAAATATGAGCCAGGCTGGCGGAAGAGGCGGATGGAAGAATCGGTAAAACGTTGCGAAAAGATGCCCCAGTGGCAAAAGGATCTGTACGCCGGGATTGGGACTGATCCGACCGCTAACAACACCGACGATCAAAAATAATCTCGCCCCAGACGCCCCTCGCAAGATCCGTGCAGATGCCGATGTTGGTTGGGCACGTTCGAGTATGTTCCGATACCGCACGTCTGAGATCGTCAGGCATCCTGCAGGATCCGGACGTGATCGGCCGGCGCTTGGCCTTCCCCCGCATCCCCTCGACTGCACCGGGCTCGGGACGGGCCACCGGAAGGCGCAGGATCCGGACATCTGGATTCCGTTCCGGACATCTGCGGGCCTTTGGTCTTGCGCCTGGATGCGTCGCCCGTGATCATCGGAACCCTCCCGCGCCTTTGGCGCGCCGGTTCCGGGTACCGGACGAGGTTTGCGCCGTCGAAGCGGCCGCATGCGCACCGGTCCCGCATGCGGCAATCCTGTCACGTGCAGGGCGTTGAGCGCACCTGAAAACCGGTACCGGTCCGCGTAAGCGGCCACATGTTTCTGCCTGATTAGAATTTCCAGCCACGAAATTGACCGATTGCCGGTTTCCGTGTCGTAATTCCAGGCACGATGTGACCAATTACCAGAACCGTATCCGCAGGTTCCTGCAGGGCGGGGCGGCCGGACAACGCCCGCATTTGGACAAACCCGGGAATGGATGATCACGGGCGCTCAGGCCCCCGAATCGGACGTCCGCCTAGCACCACAACCGGGCTATATGGAGACATCCGCCGGATACCTGAAATTTGAATTTTTTAGCTTCCTTGCAATTTCATCGATCTCATCATGGCTCATCAGGTTTCTCCTTTTTATCATTTGTAAGAGCCCGATCAGTCCTGTAAACCCGATTCCCATTTTGGCGGCCTTGCGTCTTGCCCCCGGGTCATCGAGAATGCAATATGTCCTTTCTCCGGCATTTGGTAATTTTTGATACGTCGGTATCAGATCGCACCCTCCAGGCCCGGCCTGTATACGTCGATCCGGAACCTTCGAATTTCGTCGGCGGTATTCATTCTCAAAACCCGGATTTTGCCCTGCCTGACGCATTCCTCCGTAATTTTTAACGTGGTTTTGTCAACCAGTTCATTTTCCATGACATCAGAACTTGAAAATGTGCATGCGGGCAGGTGTCACGCATGTCTAGTAATCCGTCCTTGAGATGCTGGACGAGCACATTTTCAAGTTCTGACATGTGACGGAATGGCCAGATCATGTCCCAACATTGCGATTTTTTCCACCAGATCGGGACGACCAATTTCGTTGAATATTGCGATTGGGGGGGGGGGGCGGCGGCGTCGAATATTCTCAGGCCTGTTCCAACACGACAGTCTGTCCGTTTCTTATTTTTTGGATCACGTGATACAGAGGTCTGTCCAGCAGTTCGGCCCCCCGCTCTGCGCTGATCTTTTGTTTTTTTATCAGTGACATGACGTGCCTTTCCATGTTCGGTTTTAAATTTTCATATTCGGCGGATTCTTCGACCATGTCGGGATATGCGGAATAGACGTAGGCGAGCAGTTCCTCGCCGGTCAGATCATTGAGGAATTCCTTGTAATCGTCCAGCGATTCGAGCGTGTCCCTGTCCTCGTTTTTGGACAGTTCCCATGCCATTTCTTTGCCGGTTTCGGTCAGGGCGATATTCCCCGAATTATCGCAGGCCAGCACACCCGTCCTCTCCAGATGCCGTTCTTCACGGTCTACCGTCTCGCTGTACGGACCGTATTTGTCCGCACCGTAGCCGCTTTGCCCTTTGACCTCTCCGACCCTGCGGGATAAAAAATACATCATTTTTTGAAGTTTCATCCGGCCCCTGATGGGCTCGTCGTTGGCGTTTGCCAGCAGGATGATAAACCTGCCCAGTTCTCCTTTTTCCTCCGGCACCCTCTCCACGATTCCCATGCATGTCCGTCTTTGTTGCAATTAATCAATCTTTTTAATTGTAGTTCTGTGTAAAATCAGGCACCCGGGAACGGGTGATTCTCAACTCTAAAAAAATGGTAACGGATCACGTCGTGCCTGACACCATGACACAAAAACCGGCAATCAACCAACCCCGTGACCGGAAATCAGAATTTGGCACAGGCATGTGGCCAGTTACAGAAAATGAAAAAAACGCTCATTTGGGGCGTTTGTGGCGGCCGGCATTCGGATGCGAGTGCACCACCCGGTGATTCCTCAGAACGGGATAATGGCGGTATTCGCCGGGATCCTGCCGTCATGCCCCCGGGTGCCTAACCGTATGCAGAACCGCCATAGGTGGCCAGATCAGGCGCGGAGATTTGGGTGCCTGTGTCCGATTCGTACCCGAGTTTGTCAAAACGCGAACGGGGATACCCGACCGCTTACGAACCGCTGCAAAATAAAGTTTAATATCCTTCCCTGCCGGTCAAACACATGCCAAAGGCCGGACAGGCTGACGACCTTACTCCGGAAGAGATCCGGGACATCAAAGAGTTTTACTTGACCGATGCAGGCAAAGTACACTTCAAGACATCAAAAGAGGCAATCAAGTGGCTACATGACAGATGACCGGGTGGGGGTTTTCTGCTAGGACAATTCAAACGTCAATACGGTCGCTTGGATCCGACCGTCAGGAATGCGGCAGACATATCGGTGGACAGTCTGCCCGGGTCCGACGACCCAGCGTTGTTGGGCAGGTACAAACAGGGCATGGGGGGGGGGGTCTTTGCGTACGATTTGGGAAGGAAATACAGGATCATCTGCCGTGTCAACTGGAACCGCGAAGAGATCGAATTCCTCAGGGTATGCGATCACAAGTCCGTCTACGGCAAGGACTGATCCGGCCGGCACGCGGCGGATCCCTGCCGTCTGGCGTGTACCAGCCCGGCATATCGATTCCTGATCGCGACAGCCGGACGGTCCTGAACGCCGGCCGCCACGAACGCTCCAAACAAGCATTCCTCTTTCATTTTTTTAGAGCCTGGAATGACCCTTTCCCGGGTTGCCTGATTTTACACAGAACCGTTAGCAGAACAGTTTTTATATCAAACATGCCTGACTAGCAATATGAAGTTTAGAGTATTGATAAAACAGGACGAAGACGGGATGTTTGTTACAGAGGTCATGGAACTGCCAGGATGCATATCCCAGGGAACCACGAGGGAAAAAGCAATAGCCAATATCAAGGAAGCCATTTCAGGCTATATTGAATGTCTAAAACAATACGATGAGCCGATTCCCACTTCAGTCGATGAAGAGGCCATCGAGGTACATGTTTAGACTTCCCATTTATTCTGCAAGAGATTTGATCAAAATTCTCCACGAGGGGGGTTACGATGTTGTTCGTCAAAAAGGAAGCCACATCATACTACGAGACAAAGCCGGCAGGATATTATCCGTGCCAAATCATGACGAAATAGCCAGAGGCACGCTGCGTTCCATAATAAAACAATCCGGAATGCCCAGAGATTTTTTCTTAGGTTAGGGCGTTTTTGGATCCAGCCCCTCCTGCAGTCCGGATTTAAAATCAACCGCAATGCGGTGCAGTCCGGAGAATTTTACCAGATGCCAGATGTGTGCGCCGCATCCGAAAGTTTTTGCAAGATCCGAAATTTGTCCACAACATGCATGATCAAGGCTGTTTTTTGCATGCTCTGCACCGGCATGCAGAAAATCCTGAGCGGCGCAGGACGGGAAAAGATCCGTGCAAAGCACGAACCCGAGTGCGATATGCCGGGCCGTCATCGCAAAGGAAGGCCGCGCCGGCGCTGCAAGGGTGCCGCCCAAGACACACATCACGATCGTCCCGGCAGAGGCGTTTTCTGGAACGTGGCGGGCCGGCCGGATGAGCCCGGGTGTTCCTGACGCCCGCCCGGGATCACAAACACAAGGATCACCGGTTTGCCGACGCAGATGGACGGATCTTGTTTGCGGCGGGGGTTGCAAGGGAATCTGGAGGTACGGCGTCAAACGGCCGCACCGCAGTTCGTGCGGCATCCGTGTGGCGACACTGCTTGAAACCTTCGAATCCGATCCCCGGCGTGCCTGAAATCGGGGTTGCGACAGACTACAAAACCAAAAGTTTGCCATAAAATCACCACACCAGAACTTGAAAACGTGCATGCGGGCAGGTGTCACGCATGCCTGGGAATCCGTTCCCGGGAACGCCAGGCGAGCACATTTTCAAGTTCTGGCATGGGCCTGGGCGGCAACATGACGCCCGGTGAGTCGGCAGGCATACCGGTACCGGACCGAAACAAACGGGCCGTCCTCGTCCAGAACGCCCGGCCGTCCGCCATACGGGTCGGCAGGGACAGCAGGCGCCGGTGAACGGACCGGATTCCTACGGGTGTCCCGTACCGGCAGATGCCGCCGCAACCGCACCTGCAAACACGCCACCCCGTCCAATCATGTGCGCGGGCGGCGGGGGAAAAGCCGGCGGGCCGGATTCCGGCCGCCGACACCATCACAGGGGGAACGCCGGACGGGCACATTTTCAAGTTCTGACCTGGCACGGGCAACAAGGCACCCGCAATTATAACGGAATATGAACGCCTCGAAGTATGTACACAACCTCCACCTGGAAATTCACGCCCGACAAGATTGCATTATGGCCGGTTTCACGTCCGGATTGTAGGGTGGTGGGGGGGGGGGAGGGGTTACGTGCATGCCATGCTGTCGGGAGCATGACGTAAATGCCGGCCTGTTGATCTCTAAACGGGAAGGCTGTTGGACATGGCAATTGATTGGTTGGTTTCGACATTTACGGGATCCTATGCATTGAGTAACATCGCCTCTGTGGCCACCATTGTTTTGTTCTGTCTGGGGTTGATATCATACCGCACCAACTCAAAGAGGCTTGAGAAAGAGAGGAAGCACCAGGTGGCCGAGGAGAGGAAGATGGCTTCGACCAACATCTACCTCGAACTGGAGTATGCGCTGGACGGATTGAACATGGACAAACATCCCGACGAGGCCATATCTTTCAAGATCAAAGACGGGCAGAACACATTCTTCATGAACAGGAAATTTAACCACGATTTTTATGACAGCCTGGCATTCTCGGGAAAGATCGGTTTCCTGAAACCCGGCCTCTGGCAGAAAATACAGGACAGCTTTGGGCATATCAAGGATCACAACGAGGTTCTAAGGATTACCGCCGGAATGAGGGACGAACTCGGGGACCGGATATCCCCAAAGGCGTACGAGTATTACGTGTGGCCGGACGGATGTGAACAAAAACTGACGAGGACCATGCCGAAAATACAGGAAGAGTTGAAAAAGGATTTCGAGGTCAGTCTGCCTTGGTAGGTCTGGGCCTGCCTCTCTGCATCCCCTCGCCTGTGGGTGAGGAACTCACCTTGAAGGCAGGCTCTTCCATGCTCCCACACAACAGACCAAGGTACTCCTCTTTTGTCATCTTTTTCTTTTTGTCCGAGTCGCCCATGGTGTTTTTCCTCCCCCGTGATATTTAAACCCCGAATCGAGGTTCTGTGCAATCGCCGGGATCCGGACACGGCGGCACCGGTCGGTTGCCGTCGGTGATGGTCGCGGGCACGGCCGCGCTCCCTGAACCCGGGATTCCGTATACGGGGGATCACAGAACCGTGGCGCGGGCCCGGGTCCGTTCCCCGACCGCCCGCGGGGCGGCCTGCCTGCCGTTCGCAGGCGCGGCTGGCGGGAGGATCTGATCCCACGGGACCGCGAACCGAATTCTGTAACGTCTTGGGGTGTATGCACGGGCACCCATAAGAACGGGACCAAAATTTCCAACCGCTGTTTTTGAGGTTTGGGGGAATTTTCCATTTCCGGGGCATTACGTGTGATGTTATCAGCACCACAAGACGTTACAGAACCGCCGGCCGCATGGGGTTTTGACGTCTCCGGTCATCCCGGAGTGGCCCTTGGTGATTCCGCACTTGGACGGCGGTACCGGGACCGTGTACCGGTACACGGCATCCCTTCCGGCAGGCGCGGATCCGGCAGGCGATCGGACTGGGGCCGATTCTGATGCCGTGCCGTACTCTGAGCGGGAGAGCCTTCCGGCTGGATCCTGCCGCCGCCCGCCCGCGACACCCCAAACCTGCACGTTCTGCGGATCGGGGCCGGGCCGCACCGCCTGCAGGTACTGAAGGCCCGCGCCGGCAGGGCGGCGCTACCTGCAACAGCACCGACGCTACCACCGCCTGATCGCACGTGCCGCCGCGGGGATGGGGGGGGGGGGGAGGATGCCTGCCGGACACCCCATCACGCACGCATCCGGCCCCCGCCTGCCCCGATCGCCTGCGCGCAGGGCGGCGATGCGCCGTGCCCCGCTTTGTGGGGACGGGGTGAGGTGGAGGAAGGGGGGGGGGGGTAGGAACGGGGGCGGCCGCGGCGGTGAACGGCGATCTGCCGGCGGGCGTGTGATCGCAACACGAGGTGTGTGGGGGGGGGGGCGATCCGCGGTCGGGCCGGGCGATCCGCCTGCGGGGGATGATTCCCGGACGGGACGCCGGCAGACCGTTGTTCCTGCCCGGGATCGGATACTCGTTTTTCGCGCCCAAAACCTGAACCATAAGACGAATTATTTTCGCCGTATTGCGGACCCCTTCCGTAACCGGGATGTTTTCCGATCCTGGCGGCATCCTGCCTTATGGGCCGGTCGGCGGCGCATGTCCGCCGGATCGCGATCCCCGGACACCGGACATCGCGTACGGGATGTGCGTCCGCATGCATGCGGCAAACGACATCCCCTGCCGCAGGCGGCACCTCCCTGCCCGTATCCGAAAACGCCCGAATCTGGGACAAAACCGACCGCAACCGAGCATATTTAACCAAAAAGGAAACGGTGTATGCATGGACACGCAGAATCTGCTTGACGCACCGCACAAACACGCCACACCCGCAAAAACTCCCGAATCTGGCCCGTATGCGCTCCAAAACCCCCCTTCCTCCGCAACGGAGATAAGGACACGGGCCTCCGCCGAACTGGCCGCCATACCAAAGGTGAGCAGGATCCTACTGCGGATATCGGGAGAGGTGGTAGAGGTCATGTTCGTTCACGATTATGACACCGCCAGCGGGGTTATCATCGCGGCCTCTCCGTATGCCATTCGTTTCGAATCTCGCTTTCCAAACATCCATTTTGAGCGCATGTACATAGATGCCGACCGATTCAACGGGGAACTTTTCCCAGGTTTCACCGATGTAAATGCCTGAACATGTGGAGGATCCCACCTGGCACGAGCAACAAAGCACCCATAATCATAACGGCATACGAACGCCTCGAAGTATGTACATAACCTCCACCTGGAAATTCACGCCTGACAAGATTGCATTATGGCCGGTTTCACGTCCAGATTGTAGGGTGGTGGTGGAGGGGGGGGGAGGTTACGTGTATACATGCTGTCGGGAGAATGACGTAAATACCGGTCTGCTGATCTCTAAACGGGAAGGCTGTTGGACATGGCAATTGATTGGTTGGTTTCGACATTTACGGGATCCTATGCACTGAGTAACATCGCCTCTGTGGCTACCATTGTTTTGTTCTGTCTGGGGTTGATATCATACCGCACCAACTCAAAGAGGCTTGAGAAAGAGAGGAAGCACCAGGTGACCGAGGAGAGGAAGATGGCTTCAACCAACATCTACCTCGAACTAGAGTATGCGCTGGACGGACTAAACAGAGACAAACACCCCGACGAGGCCATGTCTTTCAAGATCAAAGATGGGCAGAACACATTCTTCATGAACAGAAAACTTAACCACGATTTTTATGACAGCCTGATATTTTCGGGAAAGATCGGTTTCCTGAAACCCGGCCTCCAGCAGAAAATACAGGACATCTTTGGGCACATCAAGAGGCACAACGAGGTTCTAAGGATTATCGCCGGAATGAGGGACGAACTCGGGGACCCGATATCACCAAAGGCGTACGAGTATTACGTGTGGCTGGACGGGTGTGAACAAAAACTGACGAGGACCATACCGAAAATACAGGAGGAATTAAAAAAGGATTTCGAGGTCAGTCTGCCTTGGTAGGTCTGGGCTTGCCTCTCTGCATTCCCTCGCCTGTGGGTGAGGAACTCACCTTGAAGGCAGGCTCTGCCATGCTCCCGCACAACAGACCAAGGTATTCCTCCTTTGTCATCTTTTTCTTTTTGTCCGAGTCGCTCATGGTGTTTTTCCTCCCCCGTGACATTTAAACCCCTCGAACCGAGGTTCTGTGCAATCGCCGGGATCCGGACACGGCGGAACCGGTCGGTTGCCGTCGTCGGTGATGGCCGCGGGCACGGCCGCGCTCCTTGAAACCGGAATCCTGTATCCGGGGGATCACAGAACCGTGGCGTGGGCCCGGATCCGTTCCCTGGCCGCCCGCGGGGCGGCCTGCCTGCCGTTCGCAGGCGCGGCTGGCGGGCGGATCTGATCCCACAGGACCGCGAACCGAATTCTGTAACGTCTTGGGGCGTATGTGCGGGCACCCATAAGAACCGGGGGCCAAAACCCCCGACCGCTGTTTTTGAGGTTTGGGGGAATTTTCCATTTCCGGGGCATTACGTGTGATGTTATCAGCACCACAAGACGTTACAGAACCGCCGGCCGCATGGGGTTTTGACGTCTCCGGTCATCCCGGAGTGGCCCTTGGTGATTCCGCACTTGGACGGCGGTACCGGGACCGTGTACCGGTACACGGCGTCCCTTCCGGCAGGCGCGGATCCGGCAGGCGATCGGACTGGGCCGATTCTGATGCCGTGCCGTACCATGCGCGGGGGCGCCTTCCGGCTGGATCCTGTCGCCGCCCGCCCGCGACACCCCAAACCTGCACATTCTGCGGATCGGGGCCGGGCCGCACCGCCTGCAGGTACTGAAGGCCCGCGCCGGCAGGGCGGCGCTACCTGCAACAACACCGCCATCGCCACCGCCTGATCGCACATGCCGCCGCGGGGATGGAGGAGGGGGAGGATGCCTGCCGGACACACCATCACGCACGCATCCGGCCCCGGCCTGCCCCGATCGCCTGCGCGCGGGGCGGCGACGTGCCGTGCCCCGCTTTGTGGGGATGGGGTGAGGGGAGAAGGGAGGAACGGGGGCGATCCGCGGCCGCACCGGTGAACTGCGATCTGCCGGCCGGGGTGTGTGATCGCACCACGGGGAGGCGATCCGGGCCCGGATCGGGCGATCAACCGGCGGAAAATCCCGGATCCGCCATATGCGGGCCCGCCCAAAATCCTTATTTCTAGGACTCAGCCACGAAAACGGTGTGGGTAGTAGTAGTAGAAAGGGCTTACTCTGCATGTTGCCTCCGGGGGGGGGGGGGAAGGAGAGAGCGGAGGATGCGCCGAGGGGTGAGACGGGGGTAACGTATCATGCGGTCGACAAAAAACTCAATGTCCTTTAAATCCGGGCACCGGCCGTTGCCGCCGCCGCTGCTGCTGGCCGCGGTACTGATCCCCTCCGCGGTTCTCATCATCCTTGCGGCCGCCGCCGCGGCCGTGCCCCCCGCGTATGCCGACAACCACCCGCTGACCGTCGAGATCTCAGCCGGCACGACATCGCCCACCAACATGACCACCATACCCTTCGGCATGGACTTTGGCAGGTCCGTAAACGCCACCACCTTCAACGCAACGGACATCAGCGTCACCTCGGGCACCGTGGACAACCTGCGCATCGTGTGGGATCTCGAGAGAATCTTTGGCAGATCTAACGACTTCGCCGGCGTCCTTGAAAACGATGAATTTGGCAATCCGCACGCCGTGGCAGTCAACGGCACGGGCCACATATTCGTGGCCGACACCAACGGCGAGCGCATCCAGGTTTTCAACTCCACCTGGGACTTTGTCGCCAGCATCCGCAATACCGGAGACATCGGATTTTCTGTTCTGACCGACATGGTGATAGACGATAACTCGGGCCACCTATACGCGGCAAATCTCGGATACGTATCCGATACCGGTACCGTCAAGGTGTTCAACACCGCAAGGGACCTCGTCCGTACCATCGCCGGATTTAACTTCCCGTGGGGAATGGGGCTGGACGCCGTCTCGGGCGACCTATACGTGATCCACGGAAGTTTTGGTGCCTACAAGATCTCTGTGTACAACTCCACTTGGGATTCCAAACCTCACATCAGCTTAGGCGGATTACCCGACGGCATCCTCCCATTTGCCTCGGTACAAGACGTGGCAGTGGACTCCGATTCTAACCGGATATACGTGACAGACTCGCGGGGCCGCGTCGTAGTCCTCAACTCCACGGGAGGCTATGTCGACCAGATCTCCGGTCTTCACAGCACGCGCGGCGTGGCAGTGGATCCCTCCATGGGCCTCCTGTACGTGGCCGAGGAGGGAACTAGATACCGCGTCCAGGTGTACAATTCCACCACCCATGATCATGTCACCACCCTCCCCGGTGCCTTTAACTACCCGCGCCAGATAGCACTGGACGCCTCGGGATCCGTCTACGTGGCAGTGGTTAACAACGGCCAGATCCGAAAATTCAACGTCGGTCACGCCTTTGATGTGGTGGACCCCCTCGACGGCCGGACGCTCACCGTTAACATGACGGCCGGCAGCGTGCAGGACATCGACGGGGTCGGCAACGAGGCCTCCAACAACGCGAGCATCGTCATAGACCGCACCGGCCCGACCCCGGTCATCACGTCCGTGCAGCCGAACGCGACCTCCTCCCCGGTCATCAACTTCCGGGTGGACTTTGGCCAGGCCGTCACCGGGTTTGCACCGGACGAGATCACGCTGTCCGGCACCGGCACGCACGGCGGCCCGGCCAACTTTGAGGAACGTGGCGGCGGCCTCTACACCTTTGAGGTCCGGCCCACGCTGAACGGGACGATACTGGTCGATATAGCCGCGAATGCGGCGCGCGACCTTGCCGGAAACCCCAGCGAGGCGGCGGCCCGGTTCTCGATCATCTATTATTCGGAGCCGCTGATCCCGACGATCACCGGGATACAGCAGGGCCCCACCGGCCTGCGTACCGTATCGTTCGCCCTGAACTTTAGCAAGCCCGTCGCCGCCTCCCAACTCGACACATCGGACATCAGCGCCACCTCGGGCACCGTTTCAAACATGCGGTTTGCGCCGCAGCACAACGGCAGCTTTGGCGGCCGGGGCTCCGGCGACGACCGGTTCACTTTACCCTCCGGCGTGGCCGTCAACGGCACCGGCCACATATTCGTGGCCGACCTGGGCAACGGCCGCATCTCGGTCTTCGACGATACAAGACGGCAGATAGGCGGCATCACCGGGCTTGACGCCCCCTCCGCCGTGGCCACCGGGGACAGGTCCGGCCGCATATTCGTGGCCGACGACACCGGCGGCGGCCGCGTCGCCGTGTTCGACTCCGCCTGGGGCCGGATCACCGACCTGCCCGGTACGTTTGACTCCCCCACCGGCGTGGCCGTGCACCCCTCATCGGGCCGCGTATTCGTGGCCGACAACACCGGCGCCGGCGGCCGCGTCGCCGTGTTCGACCCCTCCGCGGGCCTGACATACGCGGCAGCCCCCGACCTGCCCGGCCCCTTTGACTCCCCCACCGGCGTGGCCGTGCACCCCTCATCGGGCCGCGTATACGTAACCGACAACACCGGCGCCGGCGGCCGCGTCGCCGTATTCGAGCCCTCCGCGGGCCGGACATACGCGGCAGCCCCCGACCTGCCCGGTACGTTCGACCGCCCGCGCGGCGTGACGGTCGACGCCTTTTCGGGCGACGTATACGTGGCCGACACCAACAACCACCGGATCCTCGTCTTCAACCCCGCCCGGAGCATCATCGCCAACATCACCGGCCTCTTCAACCTGCCGTACCACGCGGCCGTCGACGGTTCGTCGGGTACCCTGTACGTGGCGGACCGCAACGGCCACCACGTCAGGGTGTTCGATCCCACCTACGCCTTTGACGTGGAGGCACCGGCCGACGGGTACACGCTCGTGGTGGACATGCCGGCAGGCCGCGTACAGGACAGGAACGGGACACCCAACGAGGCCTCCTACCAGGAACGCATCCTCATCGACAGGACGCCGCCGGTCCCCGCCATCACGGCTACAACCCCGGGCCTGACCAACGTCACGACGGCCCACCTCAGGCTGGACTGGGGCGAGTCCGTCGACGCGCGGACCCTTGCGGCACCGGACATCAACGTCACCTCGGGTACGGTGGGTCTGGGCCTGGAGCTTGACCCCGCCGGCTCCTTCGGCGGCCGGGGCACGGCCGACGGCCTGTTCGAGCGCCCCACCGGCGTGGCCGTCGGTTCGGCGGGCTCCGTATACGTGACCGACGAGTCCAACGGCGTCCAGATCTTCGATGCCGACCTGAACTACACCGCCGACCTGCCCGGCCCGTTCTCCCGCCCCTCCGGCGTGGCCGTCGATGCGACCACGGGCCACATATACGTGGCCGACCTGTTCGCCGACCGCATCCGGGTGTTCAACTCCACGCACCACCACATCGCCAACATCACCGGCGCCTTCTCCAACGCGTCGGACGTGGCCGTCGACGGACGCTCCGGCAACACGTATGTGGCGGATCCCGACGCCGACCTCGTCCGGGTGTTCGACCCATGGCGGCGCCACGCCGCCGACATCGACGACCGGTTCGACAACCCCGGCGGCGTGGCCGTCGACGGCTCCACCGGCCGCATATACGTGGCCGACACCGGCAACGACCGCGTCGCCGTGTTCGGCCCCGACGGGCGCTTCCTCCACAACATCACCGGCTGGTTTACGGGCCCGGAGGACGTGGCCGTCGACGGCATATCGGGCACCGTATACGTGGCGGACCGGGGCGGCCTCCGGGTGCAGGTGTTCGCTTCGGACACCGGCGGCAACGTCCACAACATCACCGGGATCTCCGGCCCGGTCTCCCTGGCCGTCGACGGCTCGGGAACCCTGTACGTGGCGGACCGCTCCTCCCACATGATCAGGACATTCGAGCCGGCATACCGGATCGCCGTGGCCGATATCGGGGAGGGCATCCTGGCCGTGAACCTGCCGGCGGGCCTGGTACGGGACGGGGCCGGAAACGCAAACGACGCCTCCGGCTATGCGTATCTAGAGGTGGATCACACAGCCCCCCGGCCCGTCATCACCGCCGTACAGTCGGGCCCGACGGATGCGGCCGTCATCGACCTCCGGGTGAACTTTACGGAGCCCGTCACAGGCTTTGAGGCGGACGATATCGCGCTCTCCGGGACGGCCCCCCACGGGGGCGTGACCGGCTTTACGAAGCTCACCCCCGCCAACTATACCTTCCAGATACGGCCCACATTCCGGGGGGACATACACGTGGACATCCCCGCCGGTACACTGCGGGATCAGGCCGGCAACCTCGGCACCGCGGCGGCCCGGTTCTCGATCACCTCCAGCGGCACCCAGCTGATCCCGACCGTCACCGCCGTACCTGCGGACCCCACCACCCTGCGGTCCGTACCCTTCAGCCTGACATTCAACAGGGCCGTAGATCCCGCCACCCTGGACGCCTCGGACATCGTGCCCTCCTCTGGAACCGTCCGGAACCTGCGGCTGGCGCCGCAGCACCTCACAAGCCTCGAGGGTACGGGCGCCCCCGGCGACAGGTTCAGCGGCCCGCTGGGCATGGCCGTGGACGGCGGCTCGGGCGACATATACGTGGCCGACACCGCCAACGGTCACGTCGACGTCTTTGACCGGCATGGGCGCCACGTCCAGACCATGGACGACCATCTGGGCTCCCCGGCCGGCATCGCGATAAACGGCTCGGGCGTCATATTCGTGGCCGATTCGAACAGCGGCCAGGTGGACGTGTTCGGCCCCGACAGGGGCCACACCGGTACCGTCGACTACCCGTTCAGCTTTCCGACCGACGTGGCCGTCGACGACTTGACCGGCACCCTGTACGTGGCCGACACCGGCAACAGCCTCGTCAGGATGTTCGACTCCGCCCTGGACCACACCGGCGACATCCCCCGGACCTCGTTCAGCTTTCCGCGCAGCGTGGCCGTCAACGGTTCCGGCCACGTATTCGTGGCAGACTCCGTGAATAACCGCGTCGCGGTCTTTGGCCCCGGCCTGGATCCCCTCCCGGACCTGCCCGGTACGTTCAACAACCCGTCCGGGGTGGAGGTCGACGGCTCGGGCCGCATATACGTGTCCGATACGGGCGGCAACCGCGTCGAGATCTTCGACCCGGCACTGCGCAGCATCGCCAACATGACGGACGGGTTTGACGCACCGCGCAGCCCTGCGATCGACGGCTATTCGGGCCGCATATACGTGCCCAACTGGAGGAGCGGCCACGTCGCCGTCCTTGACGGGACCGCCCACGCCTTCGAGGTGGCCGATCCTGCCGACGGGCGGAGGCTCACCGTCAGCATACCGGAGGGCCGCGTGCAGGATCCGGCCGGCAACCGGAACGTGGCATCAAACGAGGCGGACATCGGGGTCGACAGGTCACTGTCCGGTGTCGTCTCGGCGGCAATCACGGCCCCGGACCGCATCACCATACGGTACGGCGAGCCCGTACACGCGGCAGGTACTGCATACGGCGCCCTGACCGTGGGGGGCGCCCCGCGCGGATACGCGGCCGGCGATCCTTTGTCGGGCAACGGCACGGAGGTCCACATCCTGGCCTTTGCGGAGGGCGGCACGGCCTCCCCCGGCGCCGTCGGCACGCTGATCATCAACGCGACGGCGATAACGGACCGCGTGGGGAATGTCCTTGACGACACGGATGCGTACCTGCAGCGGCTTGCCGACGGCCAGCCCCCCGGCATAATCCATGCCGTGATAACCACCTCGCCGGATCACATCACCGTACGGTACGGCGAGCCCGTGCATGCGACAGGCACGGCATACGGCGCCCTGGCCGTGGGGGGCGCCCCGCGCGTCCACGACTGGGCCGCCAGGTCCTCGGGCAACGGCACGGCCGTACACACGCTGGCCTTTACGGGCGGCGGCGTGCAGGGCGCGCCGAGCTCCGCCGGCACCCTTGTCATGGACAGGACCGCGGTGACGGATCTTGCCGGCAACGCGCTGGGCGGCACGACGGCGCACCTGCAGGCGCTGACATCGGGCCTCCTGCCTACAGCCGGGATCACGACCAACGCGACGGCGCCCACCGCCACGCCGACGGTACACTTCACCGTCACGTTCAACAGGCCCGTGAGCAACGCCACCCTCGACATATCGGACATCAACGCCACCTCGGGCACGGTTTCGAACCTGCGCCCGGTGCCGCACCACTCCTTCTTTGGAAGCGCGGACGCCACCTCGGGCTCCGGCCCGGGCGAGTTCAACACGCCGCACGGCGTGGCCGTCAACGGCTCCGGCCACATATTCGCGGCCGACACGAACAACGGGCGCATCTCCATCTTCAACTCCACGGGACAACACCTCACCGACATACGCGGCCTTGCCGGCCCGTACGGCGTGGCTATCAACGGCTCCGGCCACATATTCGTGGCCGAGACGAACGGCAACCGCCTCTCGGTGTTCGATTCGGCAAGAAACCCCGTTGCCACCATCACCGACCTGCTTTTACAACCGAGCGCCGTCGCCATAGACGGGGTGTCCGGTGCCGTATACGTGACCAACCTGGGCAACGGCCGCGTCCAGATCTTCGACCACGCCGGACGCCACACGGGCAACCTCACCGACACCTTCAGCCTGCCGCACGGCGTGGCCGTGCACGGCATATCGGGCACCCTGTACGTGGCCGACAGCGCCAACAACGACATCGCCGTATTCGACTCTACGGGAGGCCGCATCGCTACCATCAACGGTACCTTCGCCCTGCCGCACCACCTGGCCGTAGACGGCGCCTCGGGCGCCCTGTATGTGGCCGACCGCGACCACCACCACATCGAGGTGTTCCGTATAACCGGGGGGCCCGGCACCGCGGCGGAGATCGCCTGGAACCGCACCGCGATCATCGAGGGCGGGTTTTCAAACCCGCGCGGCGTGGCCGTGCACGGCGCCACCGGCACCGTGTACGTGGCAGACAGCGACAACCACCGCATCGCGGTCTTTGACGGGGCGAGGTACGCCTTTGGGGTGGAGAACGCGACCGACGGGCGCACGCTGGCGGTGAACCTGGCGGCCGGCGGCGTGCAGGACCTGGCCGGCAACGCGATCGCGGGGTCCGGTACCGTGCGCGTGGGTATCGACCGCACCGCCCCCGTCCCCGTGATCACGGCCGTGCAGGACAGCCCGACCAGGGCCCCCGCCATCGACCTCCGGGTGGACTGGGGCGAGAACGTCACCGGGTTCGGCGCCGCGGACATCGTGCTGTCAGGCGACGCCACGCACCGGGGCGTCACCGACTTTGCGGCGGCGGCCAACGGCTCCGCCTACACGTTCAAGGTCCGGCCCACCGCCGGGGGGACCATCCACGTGGACATCCCCGCCGGCGCCGCCGCCGATGCGGCCGGCAACCCCGGCGTGGAGGCCGACAGGCTCTCGATGGTATACGACGGCATGTTGCTGGTACCCGGCATCACGACACCCCAGGGACACACCAGCCTGCGGACCGTACCGTTCGCCCTGGACTTTAACCGGGCCATAGACCCGTCCACGCTCGACAGCTCGGACATCCGCGCCACCTCTGGGACCGTCCGGGATCTGCGCCTGCAGCCGCAGCCGGGCGGGATCTTTGGCGGCGGCGGCCCGGGCGAGGGCGGCCAAGGTTCGGGCCCCGGCCATCTTCACTCCCCCTCCGGCGTGGCCGTCAACGGCTCCGGGTACGTGTACGTGGCAGACATAAACAACGGCCGCGTCCAGATCCTCGGCCCCTCGCTGGACCTCGTGGGCAGCATCACCACCCGGCTTGTCAACCCCTCCGGCGTGGACGTGCACCCCACCTCGGGCGCCGTATACGTATCCGACTCGAACACCAACCGCGTCGAGATCTTCAACCCGGCCGGGAGCCACAACGGCACCCTCACCATCACCGGCGGGTTCCTCCTTCCGCAGGACGTGGCCGTCAACGGCACCGGCCACACCTTCGTGGCCGACTGGGGGCGCTCACGGATCTCCGTCTTTGACCCTGCGAAGATGCTCGTAGGCCACATCGCCGGTTTCAACCTTCCGCGGGGCGTGGCCGTGGATCACTCCTCCTCGGGCCACATATACGTGGCCAACTCGGGCAACAACCAAATCCGGATCCTCGACCGCGCCTTCCACCCAGTCGCCGACATCGTCGGCCCGCTTAGCAATCCGACCGGCGTTACCGTGGACCCGGACTCGGGCCACATATACGTGGCCGACTCGGGCAACGACCGTGTAGCGGTCTTCGACTCGGCCCGGAACATCATCGCCAGCATCACCGGTCCGTTCAACGGGCCGCGCGACGTGGCCGTACACCCCGCCTCGGGCGCCGTATACGTGACGGACCTGAACAACCACCGCCTCCGGGCGTTTGACACCGCATACGCCTTCAACGTGGCGGATCCCGACAACCTGCGGCGGCTCGCCGTGGACCTGCCAGAGGGTAGCGTGCAGGATGCTGCCGGGAACCCGAACGTGGCGCCGCGCACCGCCGGCGTATACGTGGACAGGACCGCCCCGGCCCCGGCCGTCTCCACGGAACAGCGCGGCCCCACGAACGCGACGGTGATCGAGTTTCAGCTGGACTTTGAGGGGGCCATAAACGCCACCACCTTTGTCACCTCGGACATCGACGCCACCACCGGAACGGTGCAAAACATGGGCCTGGTGTGGCGGCCCGCCGGGGACATAGGCGGCCCCGGAACCGCCCCGGGCCTGTTCGTCAGCCCGTCGGATGTGGCAGTCGACGGCCCGTCCGGCCTGGTATACGTAGCCGAGACGGGCGGCGACGACCGCGTCCAGATGTTCAACGCCACCACGGGGGCCTACATCGACCTCCTCCCCGGCGTGTTTTCCAATCCGAACGGGGTGGAGGTGGACCAGGCCACCGGCCGCATATACGTGGCGGACTGGACCGGCAACTACATAGCGGTGTTCAACGGTACGGGGCACCCCGTCACCAGCATCACCGGCCACCTTGATGCCCCGATCGACATAGCAATCGACGAATCCTCGGGCACCCTGTACGTGGCCAACACGGGCAACAACCGCATCGCCGTGTTCGACTCCTCACTGGATCACGTCACCGACATCGCCGGCACCCCCGCCTTTAGCTTTCCGTCCGGCCTGGACGTGGACGGCTCCGGCAACCTATACGTGACCGATGCGAACAACAACCGCGTCCGGATGTTCGGCCCCGACCTGGCCCCGCTCCCGGACCTGGCCCCCTCCGACCCGTTCGATTATCCGACCTCGGTGCTGGCCGACGACTTTGCGGGCGTCCTGTACG
Organism: uncultured Acidimicrobiia bacterium; assembly: GCA_958295745.1. GTDB lineage: Bacteria > Actinomycetota > Acidimicrobiia > Spongiisociales > Spongiisociaceae > CATQHD01. Next base: position 21,331 of record CATQHD010000001.1, read on the forward strand.
TGTCGGACGCGAACAACGACCGCATCCTGATCTTCAACTCCACCACGCTGGACCACACGGGTACCATCACCGGCGGGTTTGACTTTCCGCTGGGGCTGGCCGCCGACCCTGCCACCGGCACCCTGTACGCGGTCGATCTGTCCAACCACCGCGTCCGGGTCTTTGATCCGGCATACGCCTTCAACGTGACGGATCTGGCCGACGGGGCAACGCTCAACGTGACCCTGCCGGCCGGCTCGATGCGGGATCCGGCCGGCAACCCCAACGATGTATCCAACACGGTAAGCATCGGGATCGACCGTACAGTCCCGACGCCCCGCATCACCTCCGACCAGAGCAGCCCGACCCGCGCGGCCGCCATCGGCTTCCGGGTGGGGTTCGGCGAGAACGTCACCGGGTTCGACGCTACGGACATCGCGCTCTCCGGCGGGGCCGAGCACGGCGGCGTGGCCGGCTTTGCCGGCGCCGACGGCTATGCCAACTATACCTTCGAGGTCCGGCCCACCTCGACCGGGACGATACTGGTGGACATCCCGGCCGGCGCCGCGCGCGACGCGGCGAACCACACCAGCAACGCGGCGGCCCGGTTCACGATGGTATACGACGGCACGCCCCTGGTCCCAGTCATCACCTCCGTGCCCTCCGGCCACACCAACCTGCACACGGTACCCTTCAACATGAGCTTTAACAAACCGATACGCACCGCGACCCTGCAGGCCTCCGACATCGAGGCCACCTCGGGAACGGTACAGAACATGCGTCCCGTATGGCCGTATACCGGAGGCTTCGGCGGCCCCGGCCGGGGGGCGGGCCAGCTTGACTCCCCGGGCGGCGTGGCCGTCAACGGCTCCGGGCACGTGTACGTGGCCGACACGGGCAACGGCCGCATCGAGATATTCGACGGCGCGGGGCGGCCGGTGGCCAACCTCACCGGCCCGCTCGTCTCCCCGTACGCGGTGGCAGTCGACGGCTCCGGCCACGCGTATGTGGCCGACACCGACGGCAACAGCAACAACAACAACGTCACCGTGTTCGACCCCGCACGGCACAACATCCGCAACCTCACCGGCATGTTCGACTCTGCGCGCGGTGTGGCAGTCAACGGCTCCGGGCACGTGTACGTGGCCGACACCGGCAACAACAACGTCACAGTGTTCGATCCTGCCGGGCGCAACATCTACGACCTTGCGGGCCCGTTCGGCTCCCCGCGCGGCGTGGCCGTCGACTCCCGTTCCGGGCACGTGTACGTGGTCAACGCCGCAGGCGCCGGCGGCGGCGCCGGCGCCAACCTCACCGTGTTCGACCCCGCCGGGCGCCTCACGGACACCATCACCGCCGGCCACCTTGCGGCCCCTAGCGGCGTGGCCGTCGACTCTTATACCGGGTACGTATACGTGGCCGATGCCGGCACCGGCGACGGCGTGCCCCGGGTCGCCGTGTTAGACGGTACCACGAAACGGCATATCGCCAACATCACCGGCCCGCTCGTCTCCCCGTCCGGCGTGGCCGTCAACGGCTCCTCTGGAACGGTATACGTGACAGACCGGACCGCCTCCACCGTCCACGTCTTTGACACCGCATACGCCTTTGAGGTGGAGGCCCCCGCCGGCGGGGACACGCTGGAGGTACGCCTGCCCGAGGCCCGCGTGCGGGACACGGCCGGAAACATAAACGTGGCCTCCGGCACGGTGCGCCTGGTAATAGACAGGATCCCGCCCGCGCCCGCCGTCACCATCGTACAGCCGGATCCGACCAACGCGACGGTGATCAACCTCCGGCTGGACTTTGGCGGGGAGGTCATAGACGACTCCACCCTGGACACCTCTGACATCAACGTCACCTCCGGTACGGTCCGGAACCTGCGCGCGAGCCTGGGCAACAACGGGAGCTTTAGCGGCAGAGGACAGGACAGCGGCCTGTTCACCTACCCGTCCGGCGTGGCCGTCAACGGCTCCGGCCACATATTCGTGGCCGACACCGACAACCGGCGCATCTCCGTCTTCGACTCCGCCAGGCACCACGTCACCGACATGGCCATCACCGGCCCGCCGGGGTATCCGGGCGACGTGGCCGTCGGCGGCCCGTCCGGCAGCATATACGTGACGGACAGGAACAACAACCGCGTCCGCGTCCTTGACACGGCCGGGAATCCGGGCACCGATCTCCCCGGGCCCTTCGCCTCCCCGTCCGGCGTGGCCGTCGACGGCACCTCGGGTGCCGTATACGTGACGGATACGACCGGCGGCGGCAGGGTCGCCGTATTCGACTCTACAGGACGCCACGATTTCGATCTCGCCGGCGACTTTGACTCCCCGCGCGGCGTGGCCCTTGACGCCACCACGGACACCGTGTACGTGGCCGATCTGGGCAACCACCGCGTCGCCGTGTTCGACTCGGCCGGCCGCGCCGCCGCCGACGACCTCCGCCGCCTGCTCGACTCCCCGTCCGGCGTGGCGACCGACGGCTCGGGCAACATATACGTGACGTACAGGGACGACGATCACGTCGCGGTCTTCAACTCCACGCGACACCACGTCGCCAACATCACCGGCCCGTTCCTGATCCCGCGCGACGTCACCGTCGACGCCGCCTCGGGCACCGTATACGTGGCGGACTCGGGCAGCCACCACATCCGGGCATTCGGCGTATACCTTGACACGGCGTACGCCGTTGACGTGGAGGGGCCGGCGGAGGGACGGACGTTTGCGGCGAACCTGCCCGCCGGCAGTATGCAGGACGCGGCCGGGAACGAAAACACGGACTCCGGCTTTGCGCGCGTCCGGGTGGACCGCACCGCCCCCGAACCGGTCATCACGTCGGTACAGCCGGACCGGACGGCCTCCGCCACAATCAACTTCCGGGTGGGGTTCGGCGAGAACGTCACCGGGTTTGACGCGGCCGACATCGCGCTGTCGGGATCCGCCTCGCACGGGGGCGTGGCCAACTTTGGCGGCCTCGACGGCTATGCCAACTATACGTTCGATGTCTCGCCCACCTTCCGGGGGACGGTACGCGCGGACATCGCCGCCGGCGCCGCCGCCGATACGGCGGGCAACCCCAGCGTGGCAGCCGCCCGGTTCCAGATATTCTCGGACAACACCGCCCTGATCCCCGCGATCACCACCACGGCGGGGCCCGGCTCGACCAACCTGCAGACGGTTCCCTTTACCCTAGCATTCAACCGGGCCATAGACGGCGCCACCCTGGACGCATCGGACATCGACGTTACGGCAGGTACGGTATCGGACCTGCGGTTCACACCGCGGAACGAGACCGGCTTTGGCGGCCCCGGCTCCGGCAACGGCAAGTTCAGCGGCCCCCTCGGCATGGCCCTGGACGGCGGCTCGGGCAACCTGTACGTGGCCGACTCGCGGAACGGCCGCGTCCAGATCTTCGATTCCGACGGCGGATACACCGATACGATCCGCGGCGATCTGAGCCTTCCGGCCGGCGTGGCCGTCAACGGTACCGGCCACGTGTTCGTGGCCGATTCGAACAACGGCCGGATCCACGTGTTCGGTCCGGACCTGGATCCGGTCAACGCCACCGCCGCCGGCCTCCTCAGATTTCCCTCCGACGTGGCCGTCGACGGTGCCACGGGCAACATATACGTGGCCGACACGGGCAACGGCCGCATCCGGATGTTCGATTCCTCGCTGCGGCCCGGCACCGACATCCCAGAGACGTTCAGCTTTCCGCGCGGCGTGGCCGTCAACGGTTCCGGCCACGTGTTCGTGGCCGACTCCGGGAACGACGGCGTCCGGGTCTTTGATCGGTCGATGGGCCGCGTCGGCAACATCACCGGCCCGTTCGACAACCCGTCCGGGGTGGAGGTGGACGCCGTTTTCGGGAACGTGTACGTGGCAGACACGGACGCCGGCCGCATCGCCGTGTTCGATACGGCACTGCGCAGCATCGCCAACATCACCGCCGGCGGGTTCGGCGCCCCGCGCGGCCCGGCCGTCGACGGCTATTCGGGGACGGTATACGTGGCCGACACGGCAGGCAACCGCATCGTGGTGTTAAAACCGGAATGGACATTCGGGGTGGCGGGCACCGAGCACGGGCAGACGCTTGCCGTGAACATGTCGGCCGGCCGCGTGCAGGACTCTACCGGAAACGACAACGCGGCCTCCAACACGGTGAGCCTCACCATAGACCGGAGCGCCCCGGAGCCCGTCATCACCTCCGTACAGCGGAGCCCGACCAACGCCACCACGATCAGCTTCCGCGTGGCCTGGAGCCTCGACGTCACCGAGTTTACACGGGATGACATCACGCTGGACGGCGATGCCGCTCCGGGCAGCGTAACCAACTTTGTAATGGTCCGCGGCGACCTGTACACGTTCGATGTGGTGACCGTCTCCGACGGGACGGTACAAGTCGGGATCGCCCCGGGTGCCGCCGAGGACAGGGCGGGCAACCCCAGCGCCGAGGCCGATCCGGTACGGGTGGTACGCGACACCGAGCGGCCCACCCCCCTGATCACCGCCGTACAGTCCAGCCCGACGGGCGCCCCCACCATCAACCTCCGGGTGCACTGGGAGGACGGCGATGCGGTCACCGGGTTCACGGCGGACAATGTAACGCTGTCAGGAGACGCCCTGCACGGCGGCATAACCAACTTTGTGATGGTCCGCGGCGACCTGTACACATTCGACGTCTCGCCCACCGCCGACGGGACGGTACAGGTCGACATCGCGGAGAACGCGACGCGCGATCTGGCCGGCAACCCCAGCGAGGCGGCGGCCCGGTTCTCGATCACGTACCACGGCATGCCCCTGGTACCCACGATCACCCCGGTACGGTCCGGCTCCACCAACCTGCAGACGGTGCCGTTTTACATCGAGTTCAGCAGGGTCGTAGACGCCGCGACCCTCGATGCCTCGGACATCGAGGCCACGTCGGGAACCGTCTCGGATCCGCACCCCGTGTGGAAATTCAAAGACAATTTCGGGGGCTTTGGTCCTCAGAACGGCAGGTTTCAGAACCCAGCCGGGATTGCAATCGACTCGGGCCGCATATACGTGGCCGACTGGAACAACAACCGGATCCAGGTGTTCGACTCCGACCGCAGATACATCACCGAGATCAAAAACGGGTTTGACACCCCGTATGATGTGGCCGTCAACGGTTCCGGCCACGTGTTCGTGGCCGACACCAACAACAACCGGATCCAGGTGTTCGACCCCGCGTACCGCAACATAACCGACATCACCGGCTTTACATTCCCGTTCAGCGTGGCCGTCAACGGCTCCGGCCACATATTCGTCTCCGACTCCCACGCCCGCAACCGCATCGCGGTGTTCGACTCCGCCGGGGGAAACATCACGGAGATCACCCGCGACTTTGACCGCCCGCATGACATAACCTTCGACGATACCACGGGCAACATATTCGTGGCCGACACCTTCAACAACCGCGTCCGGGTGTTCGACTCGGCGTGGAACCTCATCACCGACCTGTCCTCGCCGACCCACCCGACCGGCGTGGCAATCGACGGCCGGTCCGGCGACGTATACGTGTCCAAATTCGGCACCGGCCGCGTCGCGGTGTTCAACTCCTCGTGGGGCCACGTCGCCGACATCGACCACATATTCAACGGCCCGCACGGCGTGGCCTTCGACGCCTCCTTCACCTCCCTGTACGTAACCGAAAGGAACCGCAACTATGTCACGATCTTCGATGCGAGGTACACCTTCGATGTGGCCGATCCGGCGGACGGACGGACGCTGGCCGTGAACATGTCGGCCGCGCGCGTGCAGGACCGGGCGGGGGCCGCAAACGTGGAGTCCAATACGGCGCGGATAAACATAGACAGGACCCTCCGGGGGCCCGTCATCAGCGCCGTACAGTCCAGCCCGACGGACGCGGCCACTATCAATTTCCGGGTGGACTGGGACGAGAACGTCCGCGGGTTCGGCGCGGACGACATCACGCTGTCCGGGACGGCCGCGCACTTTGGCGCGACCCACTTTGCCGGCGGCGGCGCCAGCTATACCTTCAACGTCTCGCCGGTATCGGACGGGACGATACTGGTGAACATCGCGGCCGGCACCGTACAGGACGCGCTGGGCAACCCCAACGAGGCGGCCGTCCGGTTCCTGGTCACATACGACACCGCCCCCCTGACGCCCGTGATCTCCACCTCCGTACCGTCCGGCTCCGCCGACCTGCAGACGGTCCCGTTCAACCTGACATTCAACAAGCCCGTGGACGCCTCGACCCTGGGGACCGCCGACATCGATGCCACCTCTGGCACCGTGCAGGACCTGCGCGCGGCGTGGCACCACGACGGGAACCTCGGCGGCGAGGGCACCGGCAACGGCCGGTTCACCAACCCGCACGGCGTGGCGACGGACCATGCCGCCGGCCGCACGTACGTGGCCGACACGGGCAACTCGCGCCTCGCCGTATACGATGCCGGGGGGCGCCACACCGACAGCATCACCGACCTTCGCCGCCCGCAGGGCGTGGCGGTGGACAACGTGACGGGCGAGATATACGTGGCCGACACCGACAACCACCGCGTCGCCGTGTTCGGCCCCGACCTGGAATCGGCCGCCAACATCCCAAATCTCAAAAACCCCATCGGCGTGGCGCTCAACGGCACCGGGCACGTGTACGTCGCCGACACCGGCAACAACCGCGTCGCCGTGTTCGGCCCCGACCTGGAATTTGTCGCCAACATCACCGACTCCGGCAGGATTGACAGCCCCTCGGGCGTGACCGTCAACGGCACCGGCCACGTGTACGTTGCAGACTCGGGCAACAACCGCGTCGCCGTGTTCGGTACGGACGGGGGGTTCCTCGCCAACATCACCGACTCCTTCTCCCATCCGTTCGCCGTCTCGATAGACGGCCCGTCGGGCCGGATATACGTCTCCGATCCCTTCAACAACCGCATCGCCGTGTTCGGTGCCGACCACGCCCATGTCGCCAACATCACCGACTGGATCAACGTGCCGACCGGGGTCGCAGTCGAGGAGGCCACCGGCACGCTGTACGCGGTCAGCCGCGACAACCACCACCTGTCGCTCTTTGATCCCGCATACTCCTTCGAGGTGGAGGATCCGGCCGACGTGCGGACGCTGGCCGTGAACATGTCGGCGGGCCGCGTGCAGGACCCGCACGGGCGCGCAAACGAGGCCTCCAATACCGTACGCATCCACATAGACAGGACCGGCTCCATGCCGGTCATCACCTCCGTTCAGGACAGCCCGACGGATGCGGCCACCATCAACTTCCGGGTGAACTTCCGCGAGCCCGTAACCGGGTTCGGACCGGGGAATATCACGCTGTCCGGGACCGCCGCGCACGGCGGCATCACCAACTTTGCGAGGGTCGGCGACGGCTCCGTCTACACGTTCGACGTCTCGCCGACGGCCGACGGGACGGTACGGGTGGACATCGCCGCCGGCGTGGCGCCTGATCTGGCGGGCCACCCCAACGAGGCCGCCGCCCGGCTCTCGATATTCTCGGTGGTCACGCCGCTGATCCCCGGCATCGTCCCGGTACACCCGGGCCCCTCCAACCTGACGGTGGTGCCCTTCAACGTTACCTTCAACAAGCCCGTGGATGTCGGGACCCTGACGGCATCTGACATCGATGTGTCGTCTGGAACGGTCGGGGACCTGCGCCTGGCGCCGCGGCACGTGGAGGACATCGGCGGCTACGGCCCCGGCCGCGGCCAGCTTTCGGCCCCGTACGGCATGGCGATCGACGGCTCGGGCAACCTGCTCGTGGCCGACTCCGACAACGACCGCGTCGCGGTGTACAACCGCACGCTGGACCACGTCGCCAGCATCACCAACAACGCCGCCGGCGACCTGTTGGTGGACCCGCTGGACGTGGCCGTCAACGGCACCGGCCACGTGTTCGTGGCCTCGACGGACGCCTACCAGATCGCGGTGTTCAACTCCACCTTTCACAACATAGCCAACATCACCAGCGGCTCCCCCGTTTTTGACGAGGCGCAAGGCGTGGCCGTCAACGGCACCGGCCACATATTCGTGGCCGGCGGCAACGACCGCATCCAGGTGTTTGATCGCGCCCTGAACCACGTCGCCAGCATCGGGAGCGACAACCCCCACAACAGGGACTTTAATTCCCCGCGCGGCATGGCGATCGACGGCTCGGGCAACCTGTACGTGGCCGACAGGGGCAACTCCCGCATCGCAATCTTCAACACCGTCCTGGATCACACGGGGGATCTCCCCATCCCTGTCGCTGGCGCCACGGGCGTGGCAATAGACGGCACCACGGGCAACATATACGCGGTCGAATCGGGCCATGACAGCATCCAGATCTTCAACTCTACGAACCACCACATCGGGACGATCTCCGACCGCGTCGATCCGCTGGGCGACAAACCGCGCCGCGTGGCCGTCGACGGCGCCACGGGCACCCTGTACGTGACCGACACGGGCGACAACACCGTCCAGGTGTTCGATGTGAACTCGTACACATTCAACGTGACGGATCCGGCGAACCGGGAGGATCTCGGGGTGCGCATGCAGGCGGACCGCGTGCGGGACGCGCACGGGTACTCGAACGAGGCATCCGATCGGGCGGAGGTCCGCATAGACAGGGACGCCCCCGTGCCGCGCATCACCTCGGAGCAGTCGCCGGGCCCGACCGGCGCGGCGGTGATCAGCATCAGGGTGGACTTTGGCGAAAACGTCACCGGGTTCGGACCTGCCGACATCACGCTCTCAGGCGAGGCCACGGTCCGGGGCATCGCCAACTTTGCGGACGTCAACGGGACCGTCTACACATTCGACGTGCTGACCGCGACCGGCGGGACGATACGCGTCGACATCGCCGCCGGCGCCGCAGCCGATACGGCCGGCAACCCCAGCGGGGCCGCCTCCCGGTTCTCGATTGTATACGTGAGGCCGCCACTGATCCCGGAGATCGGGGTGCAGGCGGGCCCCGTCTCCCTGCAGACGGTCCCCTTCAACCTGACATTCAACCGGCACGTGAACGCCTCCAGCATCAACGCGACCGACATCGAGGTATCGTCGGGTACCGTCCTGAACCTGCGCCCCGTATACGGGTACGAGGCGGGCTTGGGCGGCCCCGGCGCGGGGGACGGCCTGTTCGACGACCCGGCCCACGTGGCGGTGCACCCCGTATCGGGCCACCTCTACGTGGCGGACACGGGCAACGCCCGCGTCCAGATCTTCGACGGTGCGGGGAACCACGTCGAGGAGATCGCCGACGGGTTCGAATCCCCGACCGGCGTGGCCGTGAACCGTACGGGCCACGTATTCGTGGCAGACTCCGCCGCCAACCGCGTCGCCGTATACGACGGCGGCCTGGTCCGCATCGACAACCTGACGGCCGGCATCGCCTTCAAATCCCCGTACGGCGTGACCGTCGACACCTCGACGGGCGGCAACATCTACGTGGCCAACACACTCAACGGCACCGTCGCGGTGTTCAACTCCGCCCTGGACCACATCGCCAACATCACCCTCACCGGGGAGGATCCGCGGCCGCGGGACGTGGCAGTCGATCCCAACACCGGCAACATATACGTGGCCGACTCGGGGCACGACCGCGTCACCGTATACGGCCCCGACAGGGCCCGCATCACCGACCTGTCCGGCACGTTCAACCGGCCGTACGGGGTGGAGGTGGACCCGGCCTCGGGCTACGTCTACGTGGCCGACTCGTGGGACAGGCACATCCGCGTATACAACGGCACCACGCACCGGATAGCCAGCATTACCGCCCCCTTCGGCAACGCCACCGGGATCGCACTGGACGGCTCCACCGGCACCCTGTACGCCTCCTACCGGGAACTCTACGGGGGCACCCCGGACAACCGCATCCATGTGTTCGGCACCGGGTACGCCTTTGACGTGGCGGATCCTGCCGACAACCGGAACCTCACCGTAAGCCTGCCGGCCGGCCGCGTGCAGGACCCCGCGGGGGACGACAACAGGGCCTCTGCGCCCGCGCGCATCCGCATAGACCGCACCGCCCCGGAGCCTGTCATCACGGCCGTACAGGACAGCCCGACGGACGCGGCCACCATCAACTTCCGGGTGGGGTTCGGCGAGAACGTGACGGGGTTTGACGCTGCGGACATCGGGCTCTCCGGCGAGGCCGTGCACGGCGGCGTGACAGGCTTTGCCGGCGCCGACGGGTATGCCAACTATACGTTCGACGTCTCGCCCACCCTCCGGGGGACGATACACGTGGACATCGCCGCCGGCGCCGCCACCGATACGGCGGGCCATCCCAGCGTGGCCGCCGCCCGGTTCTCGATATTCTCGGACAGCGACGCCCTGGTCCCCACGATCACCACCACGGTGCGGTCCGGCTCGACCAACCTGGAGACGGTCCCATTTACCCTCGCCTTCAACCGGGCCATAGACGGCGCCACCCTGGACGCATCGGACATCAACGTTACAGCCGGCACGGTATCGGACCCGCGGTTCGTGCCGCGGCACGACGCCAGCTTTGGCGGCCCCCTCCCCGGCTTCGACAACGACGAGTTCCGCACCCCCATCGGCATGGTTCTGGACGGCTCGGGCAACCTGTACGTGGCCGACTCGGGCAACAACCGCATCCAGATCTTCGATCCCGACGGCGTCTACATCGACACCATCCGGCAACGGTTCACCCTCCCCACCGGCGTGGAGATAAACGGCACCGGCCACATATTCGTGGCCGACTCCGGCCGCGACAGGATCCGGGTGTTCGGCCCAGACAGGGGCCACATCACCGACATCCCCGCCGCCGGAGACACCGGCGGCACGCTGTCATCGCCGACCGACGTGGCCGTCGACGGTACCACGGGCAACATCTACGTGGCCGACACGGGCTCCGGCCGCGTCCGGGTCTTCGATTCCTCGCTGCGGCACGACACCGACATCCCCGAGACGTTCAGCTTCCCGCGCGGCGTGGCCGTCAACGGGACGGGCCACGTGTTCGTGGCCGATTCCGGGAACAACCGCGTCCGGGTCTTTGATCCGTCCCTGAACCGCGTCGGCAACATCACCGGCCCGTTCAACAACCCGTCCGGGGTGGAGGTGGACGCCGTTTACGGGAACGTGTACGTGGCCGACACGGGCGCCAACCGCATCGCGATCTTCGACCCCGCATGGCGCAGCATCGCCAACATCACCGCCGGCGGGTTCGGCGCCCCGCGCGGCCCGGCCGTCGACGGCCATTCGGGGACGGTATACGTGGCCGATACGGCGGGCCACCGCATCCTGACATTCAAACCGGAATACACGTTCGGGGTGGCGGGCACCGAGCACGGGCAGACGCTTGCCGTGAACATGTCGGCCGGCAGGGTGCAGGACGCGGCCGGAAAGGACAACACGGCCTCCAACACGGTGAGCCTCACCATAGACCGGGGCGCCCCCGAGCCCGTCGTCACCGCCGTGCCGTCCGGCCGGACCAACGCATCCGAGATCGTCTTCAGCGTGGCCTGGGACATGCCCGTCACCGGGTTTGACGGTACGGACATCGCCGTATCCGGCGACGCCGGGCACGGCGGCGTGACCGACTTTGTAAGGGTCAGCGGCGACCTGTACACGTTCAAGGTTACGGCCACCTCCGACGGCACGGTACGGGTCGACATCGCCGCCGGTGCTGCGCAGGACGGGGCGGAAAACCCCAGCGCCGCGGCCGATCCGGTACGGGTGGTACGCGACACCGAGCGGCCCACCCCGCATATCACCTCGGCACAGTCGGTCCTGACGGGCTCCGCCACCATCGACTATACCGTGGACTGGGACGGCGATGCGGTCACCGGGTTTGACGCCGGCGACATCGCCGTATCCGGTAACGCCGGACACGGCGGCATCACCGGCTTTACGCAGGTCAGCGGCGACCTGTACACATTCGGCGTCTCGCCGACCTCCGACGGCACGGTATGGGTCGACATCGCCGCCGGTGCCGCGCGCGATCTGGCAGGCAACCCCAGCAACGCGGCGGTCCGGCACTCGATAGTATACGACGGCATGCCCCTGGTACCCAGCATCGCCTCTGTACCGCAGGAGGGCTCCACCAGCCTGCAGACGGTCCCCTTCAACCTTACATTCAACCGGCCCATAAACGCCTCGACCCTGGACGCATCGGACATCAACGCCACCTCGGGTACCGTGCAGGACCTGCGCCCGGCGTGGGGGCACGACGGCAGCCTCGGGGAACGCGGTTCCGACCCCGGTAAGTTCATGAACCCGGCCGGGATTGCCATCGACTCGGGCCGCATATACGTGGCCGAATGGAACAACAACCGCATCCAGGTGCTGGACTCCGCCCACAACCATGTGGCCGACATCAGGGACTCGTTTAACACCCCGTACGCCGTGGCCCTCAACGGTTCAGGCCACGTGTTCGTGGCCGACACGAACCGCAACCGCGTCGCCGTGTTCGATACCGGGTACGGTTATGCGGGCGTCCTCACCCCGGTCACGGCCTTCACCCACCCGCTCGGCGTGGCAGTCAACGGTTCAGGCCACGTGTTCGTGACCGATACGCGCGACCGCGTCGCGGTGTTCGACCACACGGGACGCAACATCTTTGACATTACCGACGGCTTTAACGACCCGCACGGCGTGGCCGTCGATGCCACCACGGGCAACATATTCGTGGCCGACACATTCAACAACCGCGTCCGGGTGTACGACTCGTCGTGGAACCGCATCACCGACCTGTCCTCGCCGACCCACCCGACCGGCGTGGCAGTCGACGGCCCGTCGGGCCTCATATACGTGGCGACCTTTGCGAACGGCCGCGTCTCGGTGTTCAACTCCACCTGGGACCGCATCGCCCAGCTGGACCCCACCTTTGCCGGCCCGCACGGCGTGGCCTTCGACGCCTCCTCCTCCTCCGTATACGTAACCGAGCGCAACGGCCACCGCCTCCAGATCTTCGATGCCGGGTACGCGTTCGAGGTGGAGGGTCCGGCCGACGGGCGGACGCTGGCCGTGAACATGTCCGCCTATGCGGTACGGGACAGGGCCGAAAAACCCAACGTAGAGTCAAACACGGTGCGCATCGGTATCGACAGGACCGTCCTGCCGCCGGTCATCACCTCGGCACAGCCGGATCCGACCAACGCGACGACCATCAACCTCCGGGTGGACTGGGGCGAGCGCGTCTTCGGGTTCGGGGCGGACAACGTCACGCTGTCCGGGACGGCTCGGCACGGGGGTGTCACCGGCTTTGAGGGGGCCGGCGGCGCCCCCGCCGCCGCCAGCTATACCTTTGACGTGTCGCCCGTCACGGACGGGACGATACTGGTGGGTATAGCGGCCGGCGCGGCGCGGGACGCCCTGGGCAACTCGAACACGGAGGGGGCCCTGTTCTCGACGGTCTCGTTCGTCACGCCCCTGGCCCCCGTGATCACGCCCGGACTGCCGGGCCCCACCAGCCTGGACGTGATACCCTTCAACATGACCTTTAGCAGGGCCGTGAATGCCACCACGCTTCACACCTCGGACATTAGCGCCTCCTCGGGTGCCGTGGGCGGCCTGCGCACGGTATACAACAACACCGGGGGCTTTGGCGGCGTGGGCACGGCCGACGACGAGTTCACCGGCCCGGCCGGCATGGCCGTCGACGGAATCCGGGGCATCCTGTACGTGGCCGACTCCGGGAACAACCGCGTCAAGATGTTCAACCGTGCGGGAAACTATACGGGCGAGCTCCCCGGCACGTTCGCGTATCCGGCCGGCGTGGCCGTCAACTCCACCTCGGGAACCGTATACGTGGCAAGCGACCAGGGCAACAACGTCAGGATATTCGACCGTACGGGGCGCGACATCGGCGAGCTCCAGGGCACGCCCGGCAGGCAGTTTGACAGGGTGCTGGACGTGGCAGTCGACGATACCTCGGGCAACCTGTACGTGGCCGACCATTTCGGCGAGCGCGTCGCCGTCTTCAACGCCACGCTCGGCCACCTCGGCGACATCACCTCTGCCACGGCCCGCCACCCGTATGCAGTGGCGGTCAACGGTACGGGCCACGTATACGTGTCATACGGCCGCATCATCGCGGTCTTTGACTCGGCCCGGCAGCCCGTCGGCGAACTCCCCCACGTGTTCGCCGCGGCGGAGGGCGTGGCAGTCGACGGCTTTTCGGGCAACGTGTACGTGGCCGAGCGGGACGCCAACCGCATCGCCGTGCTCGACACCGCGGGGGAGCGCATCGCGGACATCACCGGCGGGTTCGACCAGCCGTCCGGGGTGGCAGTCGACGACCTGTACGGTACCGTATACGCCGTCGACACGTTCAACAACCGCGTCCGGGAGTTCGACATAGCGTACGCATTCGAGGTGGAGGCGCCCGCCGAGGGACGGACGCTTGCCGTGAACATGTCGGCGGGCAGCGTGCGGGACGTCCTCGGATACGCAAACGCGGACTCGAACACGGCGGGCATCCTCATAGACAGGGGCGACCCCGTGCCCGTGATCACCGCGGTACAGGACGGCCCGACGGATGCTGCCACCGTCAACTTTAGGGTGGGCTGGGCCGAGCCCGTCCGCGGGTTCGACGCGGGCGACATCACGCTGTCCGGGACGGCCGCGCACGGGGGTATCGCCAACTTTGCGGTACACGACGGCGGCGCCAACCACACATTCGACGTCTCGCCCGTCTCCGACGGGACGGTACGGGTGGACATCGCCGCCGGCGTCGCGCGGGATCTGGCCGGCCGCCCCAACGGGGCCGCCGACAGGTTCTCCATATTCGCGGTGGTCACGCCGCTGACCCCCGGTATCGTCCCGGTACACCAGGGACCCTCCAACCTGACGGCCGTGCCCTTCAACGTTACCTTCAACAAGCCCGTGGATGCCGCGACCCTGACGGCGTCTGACATCGATGTGTCGTCTGGAACGGTCGGGGACCTGCGCCTGGCGCCGCGGCACGTGGAGAACATCGGCAGCTTCGGTCCGGGCAACGGCCTGTTCTTCAGCCCGTACGGCATGGCCGTCGACGAGTCCTCCGGCCGCCTGTTCGTGGCCGACGGCGAGAACGACCGCGTCGCCGTCTACAACCGAACACTGGACCACATCGCCAACATCACCGGCCTGACGGGCGGGGCGGCGGGCGTGACGGACGACGGCACCCCATGTCCGGTCAGGGGGCCGTCATGCTACCCGCCGATAGACGGGGCGCTGGGCGTGGCCGTCAACGGCACGGACCACGTGTTCGTGGCCTCGGCCGACAACGACCGGGTATCCGTGTTCAACTCCACCTTCCATTATGTCGCCAACATCACCCACGCGGGGGCCGACCAGATCATCTCCCCGTACGGCGTGGCCGTCAACGGCTCCGGCCACGTGTTCGTGGCCGACACGGACGGCGGCCGCATCCAGGTGTTCGATCCCGCCCGGAACCACGTCGGCGGTACCGAAAACAACCGGGCCGACTCCGACGCCATCGAAAACCTTGACAGCCCGCGCGGCCTGGCGGTAAGCGCCGCAGGCCACCTGTACGTGGCCGATCACGGCCACAGCCGCGTGGCCATCTTCGACACCGCCCTGGGTTACGCGGGCCAGCTTGCCCTCCCCGCGGGTTCGGGTCCCACGAACGTGGCGATCGACGGTACCACCGGCAACATATACGTGGTCGAAGCGTCCCGCGACAACGTCCGGATCTTCAACTCTACAAACCACCACATCGGGACGATCTCCGACCGCGTCGATCCGCTCGGCAACTCCCCGCGCGGCGCGGCCGTCGACGGCACCACTGGCACCCTGTACGTGACCGACACGTCCAGCCACTCCGTCCAGATATTCGACGTGGACTCGTACGCCTTCAACGTGACGGATCCGGCGAACAGGGAGGATCTCACGGTACGCATGCAGGCGGACCGCGTGCGGGACGCGCACGGGTACGGGAACGAGGCGTCCGGTACGGCGACCGTATACGCGGACAGGACCGCCCCGGTACCGGACATCACCTCTACACAGTCCGGCCCGACGAACGCCACCGCCATCGGCATCCGGGTGGTCTGGAGCGAGGACGTCACCGGGTTTGCACCGGACGACGTCACGCTCTCCGGTGACGCCACGTTCCGGGGCATCACCAACTTTGCAGAGGTGGCCGCCGACACCTACACATTCGATGTGCTGCCCGCGACCGGCGGGATCATACACGTGGACATCGCCGCCGGCGCCGCCGCCGATACGGCGGGCAACCCCGGCGTGGCCGCCCCCAGGTTCTCGATCGTATACGAGAGGCCGCCCCTGCTGCCGGTGATCGGGGTGCAGGCGGGCCCCACCAACTCGCAGACGGTCCCCTTCAACCTGACATTCAACCGGCCCGTGGACGCGGCCACGCTCGAGGCCTCGGACATCGACGCGACCTCGGGAACGGTACGGGACCTGCGCCCGGTGTGGCGGCACGCCGGGAGCTTTGGAGGCCCCGGCACGGGAGGCGGCCTGCTGGACACCCCGTCGGGCGTGGCCGTCCACGGCGCCACCGGCACCGTATACGTGGCCGACACGGGCAACGACCGCGCCGCGGTGTTCAACGCGGCCCGGGATCACATCACCGACATCACCGGCCCGTTCAGCTCCCCGTACGGGGTGACGGTGGACGGCTCCACGGGCCGCGTATACGTGGCCGACGCCGGCGCCGACCGCGTAGTGGTGTTCGACGCGGCCGGCCGGTACCTCTCCAACCTCACCAGCCCGCTCGAGGCCCGGTCCGGGGTGGCGGCCAACCCGGCATCGGGCACGGTATACGTGGTGGACACGGGCAACAACCACACCAGGGTCTTTGATTCTGCGGGCCGCAACGCCCTGAACATCACCGGTTATCTCGCGTCCCCCGCCGGCGTGGCCGTCCACGGTACCACCGGTGACATCTACGTGGCCGATACCGGCAACGACCGGGTCGCCGTGTTCGACCCCGCGGGCCGCAGCACGCTGAACATCACCGGCTCGCTTGACGCCCCGTACGGGGTGGCCGTCGACGCCCCCGCGGGTGCCCTGTACGTGGCCGACGCGAACGCCGGCCGTATCGCGGTGTTCGACCTTGCCGGGAACCGCGTGGCCGGTATCGGCGGCCCGTTCGGCGGCTCCCTCGCCGTGGGGGCGGATCCGGCCTCGGGCACCCTGTACGTGGCAGACGCGGACTCTGATCTGGTCCACGTCTTCGAGCTCGGATACGCATTCGAGGTGGCAGGTCCCGAGGCGGGCCGGACGCTCAACGTGAGCCTGCCGGAGGGCCGCGTGCAGGATCCGGCCGGGGAATCGAACACCGCCTCCGATCCGGCGCGCATCCTTATCGACCGCGCCGCCCCGGTCCCGGTCATCACGGCGGTACAGGACAGCCCGACGGCGGCGGCGGTGATCACCTTCCGGGTGGACTGGGACATGCCCGTCACCGGGTTTGCGGCGGGGGACATCGCGCTATCCGGGGACGCCGCGCACGGGGGGGTCGCCAACTTTGCAGAGGTGGACGGCGCCCGCTATACCTTCGAGGTCGTGCCGACATCGGACGGCTCCATACTGGTGGACATCGCAGCCGGCGCCGCCGCCGACGAGGCGGGCAACCCCAGCGGGGAGGCGGCCCGGTTCCTGATGACATACGACAGCAGGCCCTTCGTTCCCACCGTCACCGCCGTGCAGCAGGGCCCGATCAACGCCGACACCATCGAATTCAACATGACCTTCAACAAGCCCGTAAACGGCTCGACCGTCGCGGTATCGGACATCGAGGCGACCTCGGGGACCGTCGAGAACCTGTCTCTCGTGTCGCAGAACACCGGAGACTTTGGCGGCCCAGGCTCGGATGACGGCCAGCTCAGTAGCCCGCTCGGAGTGGCAGTCAACGGTACCGGCCACATATTCGTGACCGAATATGGCAACAACCGCGTCACCGTCTTTGATTCGGACGGGGATTACCTCCGCCACCTGCCCGGCCCCTTCATGCAACCGTACGGCGTGGAGGTCCACGGCACCTCGGACGCCGTGTACGTGGCCGACACCTTTAACGACCGCATCCGGGTGTTCGATTCCGCGGGGACCAGCACCCTCAACATCACAAAGTGGCTTAACGAACCGTGGGACGTGGCGGTGGACGATACCACCGGCGAGATCTACGTGGCCGACACGGGCAACCGCCGGGTCGCCGTGTTCGACTCCGCGGGGCGCAGCATCGCCAACATCACCGGCCCGCTTGTCGAACCCGCCGGCGTGGCGGTCCACGGCACCTCGGGCACACTGTACGTGGCCGACCGGACCCTCCAACGCATCGCCGTATTCGACTCCCTGTGGGATCACACCGGCTATCTGCACGGCTCGTTCAACCGCCCGTACGGCGTCGCGGTCGACGATACCGCGGGCTACGTATACGTGACGGATACGACCATCGACCGCAACAACCGCGTCCTGGTATTCAACCCCGCCGGGAACAACACCGCCAGAATCGACCTCCCCACCGGCGCCCATGGCGACGTGGCCGTCGACGGTACCACGGGCACCATGTACGTGGTCGACACGAGCAACAACCTGGTCAGGATCTTTGACACCGGCATGGTATACACATTCAACGTGACGGATCCGGCGGACCAACAGACGCTGACCGTGCACGTGCCGGCAGGCGGGATACGGGACGCGAACGGGAACGCCAACGAGGAGTCGAACCGCGCGCGCATCGCCATAGACAGGATGCCCCCGACGCCGGCCATCAGCGCGGTGCAGCCGGATCCGACCAACATCCCGACGATCAACTTTAGGGTGGACTGGGGGGAGAACGTCACCGGGTTCGGCGCGGACAACGTCACGCTTTCCGGAAATGCCACGCACGGGGGGGTGGCCAACTTTGCAGAGGTGTCCCCGGACCTGCACACATTCGACGTCTCGGCGACCTCGGACGGGACGATACGGGTGGACATCGCGGCGGGCGTGGCACAGGACACCGCGGGGCACCTCAGCGAGGCGGCAAAACGGTTCTCGATCACGTACCGCGCCGAGCTGCTGATCCCGACGATCACCACGGTACAGCAGGGCCCGACACGGCTGGACGCGATACCCTTCGGCATGACCTTCAACATGCCCATCAACACCACCACCCTCGAGGCGGCCGACATCGACACCACGTCGGGTACGGTGGACGGCCTGCGCCTGGTGCCGCTGCACGACAAGGACCTCGGCGGTACGGGCACCGGCCCGGGCAGGTTCATCAGCCCGTCCGGTGTGGCCGTCAACGGTACCACGGGCACCCTGTACGTGGCCGACACGGACAACGACCGCGTGACGGTACTGGACCCGGCGGGACACCAGACGGGCACCCTTCCGGACCCGCCCGGGATGCCGTTCAGCGGCCCGTACGCCGTGGCCGTGGACAGCTCCACCCGGGGCCACATATACGTGGCCGACACGGGCCGCGACCGCGTGGCCGTGTTCAACCGTACGGGACAGCACGCATACGACATCGACCACCCGTTCAGCGGTCCGGAGGGCGTGGCCGTCGACGGCCCGGCCCGCGGCCACATCTACGTGGCCAACACCGGCAACAGCAGCATCTCCGTATTCAACGGTACCGGACACAGCATCCACAACATCACCGGCTACCAGTTTGCGTTTGCAGGCCCGAAGGGGGTGGCAGTCGATCCGGCCTCGGGCACGCTGTACGTGGCCGACACCGGCAACGACCGCGTCGCCGTGTTCGACCCAGGCTGGAACCACGTCCACACCATCGGCGGGTTCACCGGCCCGGCCGGCGTGGCCGTCGACCCGTTTACGGGCTACATATACGTGGCCGACACGGGCCGCAACCTGGTCCACGCCTACAACTCCTCCTGGGATCGCATCGCCACGGTGGACCACTCGTTCAGCCGCCCGGCCGGCGTGGCCGTGCACGGCCCCACCGGCACGGTCTATGTGGCCGACACGAACAACGATCGGCTCCAGGTGTTCAATACGACGTATGCGTTCGAGGTGGGGGATCCGACGACGAACCGGACCCTGGCCGTCAGCCTGCCCGCGGGCCGCGTGAACGACACGGCCGGGCGCGTGAACACAGCGTCCAACGAGGTACGCGTCAGGATAGACAACGAGGCCCCCGTGCCCGTCATCACCGCGGTGCAGTCCAGCCCGACCAACGCCACGACGATCACCTTCGGGGTGGACTGGGGCGAGGAGGTCACCGGGTTCGAGCCCGGCGACATCACGCTTTCAAACACCACCTCACACCGCGGCGTGGCAGGCCTCACGGATATCAACGGCACATTCTACACCTTCGGGGTATCCCCGGCCTCGGACGGGATCATACTGGCGGACATCGCCGCCGGCGTGGTGCGGGATCTGGCGGGCAACCCCAACGGGCCGGCGGCCCGGTTCAACATGACGTACGATGGCACGCCGCCGGTCCCGGTGATCACGGCGGTACAGTCAAGCCCAACCAACGCCACCACGATCAACTTTACGGTGGACTGGGGCGAGGAGGTCGGCGGGTTTACGCCGGGTGACATCGCGATTCTGGGGACGGCCGGACACCTCGGCGGCGTGGCCACGTTCGAAGACGGCGGCGCAAACCATACCTTTGTGGTCTCCCCGGCCTCGGACGGGACGGTGGTGGCATACGTAGGCGCCGGCGCGGCGTACGATACCGCGGGCAACCCCAACACGGCCGCGGCCCGCACCCTGATAGCATACGACGGCACGCCGCCCGTCCCCGTCCTTGCCTCCGGACAGTCAAGCCCGACCAGCGCCACCACGATCGGCTTCCGGGTGGGGTGGGGCGAGACCATAAACGCCACGACGCTCGCGGTATCTGACATCCACGCGACCTCGGGCACGGTGCAGAACCTGCGTTTTGCGTTCCTGTACAATGCCACCTTTGGAGAGGACATCCCGCTTCAGAGCCCGAACGGCATGGCAGTCGACGACTCGTCTGGCACCATATACGTGGCCGACACCCGCAACAACCGCGTCCGGGTCTTTGACTCCTCCCTGGACCTGGCCGCCACCATCGACAACGGCTTTAACTTCCCGACCGACGTGGCAGTCGACGGCACATCGGGCGTCCTGTACGTGGCCGACGCCGCCCGCCACCGCATCCAGGTCTTCAATACCACCACCCTGGATCACATCGCCGACATAGGCGGGGACGGGTCGTTCAGATCCGCGCAGAGTGTGGCAGTCGACGCCTCCTCGGGCGTCCTGTACGTGGCCGACCGCCTCAACAACCGCGTCCGTGTATACGACCCTGACCGGAACCACGTCGCCGACATAGGCGGCCTTAGCGAACCTGGCGGCGTGGCCGTCGACGGTTCCTCGGGCACCCTGTACGCGGCCTCATCCAACCACGACCACATCCAGGTATTCGACTCCGGCCTGAACAGGATCGGCACGATCTACAGCTCGTTTGATTATCCGACCCGGATGGTGGTGGACCCCGCCTCGGGCACCCTGTACGTGGCCGACTCCAACCGCGACCGCGTCCAGGTCTTCGATTCGGAGCGGAACCACCTTGCCAACATCGACAGCTCGTTCTCAAGTCCGGGCGGCGTGGCGATAAACGGCTCCGGCACCGTATACGTGGCAGACTCGGGCAACGGCCGCATCCGGGTGTTTGATCCGGTATACGCGTTCGATGTGGAGGATCCGGCGGACGGGCGGACGCTCGCCGTGGGGGTGCCGGCCGGCGGCGTGCGGGATCCGGCCGGAAACGCCAACGAGGCGGCCGTCCCCGTGCACATCGACATAGTCAGGGACGTCCCCACCCCCGTCATCACCTCGGTTCAGGACAGCCCGACCAACGCGGAAATCATAACCTTCAACGTGACATTCGACGAGGAGGTCACCGGGTTTGCCGGTACGGACATCACCCTGGCCGGCGATCCGGCCTCGGCAGGCCACACCGACTTTGAGGCGATCAACGCCACCAACTATTCGTTCAGGGTGGCCCCGACACGGGACGGCAACATCACCGTCAGCGTCGCCGCCGGCGTGGCGCAAAGCACCGCAAACGGCCTGGACAATACCGCGGCTGTCCCGTTCACGATCAGGTACGACGGGAGCGCCCCGGCCCCAGAGATCACCGGCGAGCAGACCGTCTCGGGCAACGGCGTCCCGACCCTCAACTTTACGGTCGACTGGGGCGAGAACGTCACCGGCTTTGAGGCCGCGGACGTCGCCCTGTCGGGTCTGACCACCACGGGTGGTGTGCTGAACCTGGCCGTCGTCACCGGTACGGGCGGCGAAAACTATACCTTTGGGGTAGTACCAACGGCGGACGGCACCCTGGCCGTGGATATCGCCGCCGCCGTCGCACAGGACATCGCAGGCAACGACAACACCGCCGCCGACCAGTTTTCGATAGGGTTCGACCCGTCCCGCCCAGCCGTGCTGATCACCTCCGAACAGTCGGGCCGGACCAACGCCACCGCCCTGGCATTCAACGTGACATTCAGCGAGTCCGTCAACGGCTTTGGACAAGCGGACATACGGGTCGGCGGGACGGCCGCCACCGGAGGCGTCACCGGCTTTGGGTCGATCGTTACGGCCGGCTCCGAGGACGTCTACGGGTTCGAGCTGGTGCCCTCGCGGGACGGCACCGTGACGATCAACGTCGATGCGGGCGTCGCCACCGGCGGCCTGGGCACCGCCAACACGGCGGCCCCGCGGTTCGAGCTGTTCTCCGATCAGACCGTCCCCGTACCTGTAATCACCACGACCCAGCCCGGCACCACCGGCTCTGCCACCGTCGATTTCAACGTCGGGTTCAACGAGACCGTCACCGGGTTTGACGCCGATGACATCGCCGTATCGGGTACCGCCAACCCCGGTGCAGTCGCCAACTTTGCGAGCATCAACGACGGCGCCAATTACACCTTCGACCTGGTGGCGTCCTCGGCAGGCGCGGTGCAGGTGGACGTGGCCGCCGGCGCGGCGCGCGACCTGGCCGGCAGCCCCAACACCGCCACTGCCACCCTCTCGGTTGACTATGATCCGTCCCGCCCAACCGTAGAGATCACCGCAAAACAGAGCAGCCCGACCAACGCGGCCACCATCAACTTCAACGTGACCTTCAGCGATGACGTCACCGGCTTTGAGGGCACGGACATCACGCTGGACGGCCCCCACGGCGGCGTTGAGAACTTTGAGGCGATCAACGCCACAAACTACTCGTTTGATGTCGTGCCCACAGCCGCCGGCAACGTCACCGTCGACATCGCCGCCGGCGTGGCGCAGAGCGCCCCCGGCGGCGTGGACAACACCGCCGCCGACCGGTTCACCATACGGTTCGACAACGTCGCCCCGACACCGGAGATCGGTGGGAAACAGTCCGGTACGGCCCTCAACTTTAACATCGGCTTTGGCGAAGAGGTCGCCGACTTTGTCAAGGCCGATATCGTGCTGTCCGGCCTCACCGCCCACGGCGGCGTAACCGAATTTACGCCCGTAAACAACGGCGCCAACTATACCTTCGTCGTGAGGCCGACCGCCGACGGCACCCTCCATGTGGACGTCCCGGCAAACACCGCCAGGGATACCGCCGGCAACGACAACGAGGCGGCCCCGCAGTTCTCCATATCATACAACGCCGACCGCCCCGCCACCACCATCACCTCGGAGCAGACCAGCCCCACCAGAGTCTCCCCGATCACATTCAACGTGACCTTCGGCACCGGCGTCTCCGGCTTCGTGGCAGGCGACATCGTGCTGTCCGGTACCGCGGCACCCTCCGCCGTCACCGGTCTTGTGACGCTCAGCGATACCCGATACTCCTTTGATCTCGTGCCGACTCGCGACGGCACCATCTTTGTGGACGTGGCCGCCGGCGTGGCAGAGACCTCCCTGGGCCTCACCAACACGGAGGCCGTCCGGTTCAAGATGGTATCGGATACGGAGGGCCCCACCCCAGAGATCACCGGCGAGCAGGTCAGCCTGAACGGCGCCTCCGTCCTCAACTTTACGGTCGCCTTCGGCGAAAACGTCACCGGCTTTGCGGCAGAGGACGTCACGCTGGGCGGCGTCTCCGTCCCGGCCGGCGTGGAGAACCTGGTCCCCCTCGATAACACGGGCGGCGAAAACTATACGTTCACGGCCGCCCCGACCGGAACCGGCACCCTCACAGTCGACATCCCGGCGGGCGGGCTCACGGACATCGCCGGCAACGACAACGAGGCGGCCCCGCAGTTCTCCATATCATACAACGCCGACCGCCCCGCCACCACCATCACCTCGGAGCAGACCAGCCCCACCAGAGTCTCCCCGATCACATTCAACGTGACCTTCGGCACCGG
This sequence comes from uncultured Acidimicrobiia bacterium, assembly GCA_958295745.1. Classification (GTDB taxonomy): domain Bacteria; phylum Actinomycetota; class Acidimicrobiia; order Spongiisociales; family Spongiisociaceae; genus CATQHD01. The sequence continues at coordinate 45,563 of CATQHD010000001.1, forward strand.
CGTCTCCGGCTTCGTGGCAGGCGACATCGTGCTGTCCGGTACCGCGGCACCCTCCGCCGTCACCGGCCTTGTGACACTCAGCGATACCCGATACTCCTTTGATCTCGTGCCGACTCGCGACGGCACCATCTTTGTGGACGTCGCCGCCGGCGTGGCAGAGACCTCCCTGGGCCTCACCAACACGGAGGCCGTCCGGTTCAAGATGGTATCGGATACGGAGGGCCCCACCCCCGAGATCACCGGCGAGCAGGTCAGCCTGAACGGCGCCTCCGTCCTCAACTTTACGGTCGACTTCGGCGAAAACGTCACCGGCTTTGCGGCAGAGGACGTCACGCTGGGCGGCGTCTCCGTCCCGGCCGGCGTGGAGAACCTGGTCCCCCTCGATAACACGGGCGGCGAAAACTATACGTTCACGGCCGCCCCCTCCGCCACCGGCACCCTCACAGTCGACATCCCGGCGGGCGGGCTCACGGACATCGCCGGCAACGACAACGAGGCGGCCCCGCAGTTCTCCATATCATACAACGCCGACCGCCCCGCCACCACCATCACCTCGGTGCAGACCAGCCCCACCAAAGTCTCCCCGATCACATTCAACGTGACCTTCGGCACCGGCGTCTCCGGCTTCGTGGCAGGCGACATCGTGCTGTCCGGTACCGCGGCACCCTCCGCCGTCACCGGTCTTGTGACGCTCAGCGATACCCGATACTCCTTTGATCTCGTGCCGACTCGCGACGGCACCATCTTTGTGGACGTGGCCGCCGGCGTGGCAGAGACCTCCCTGGGCCTCACCAACACGGAGGCCGTCCGGTTCAAGATGGTATCGGATACGGAGGGCCCCACCCCCGAGATCACCGGCGAGCAGGTCAGCCTGAACGGCGCCTCCGTCCTCAACTTTACGGTCGACTTCGGCGAAAACGTCACCGGCTTTGCGGCAGAGGACGTCACGCTGGGCGGCGTCTCCGTCCCGGCCGGCGTGGAGAACCTGGTCCCCCTCGATAACACGGGCGGCGAAAACTATACCTTCACGGCCGCCCCCTCCGCCACCGGCACCCTCACAGTCGACATCCCGGCGGGCGGGCTCACGGACATCGCCGGCAACGACAACGAGGCGGCCCCGCAGTTCTCCATATCATACAACGCCGACCGCCCCGCCACCACCATCACCTCGGTGCAGACCAGCCCCACCAAAGTCTCCCCGATCACATTCAACGTGACCTTCGGCACCGGCGTCTCCGGCTTCGTGGCAGGCGACATCGTGCTGTCCGGTACCGCGGCACCCTCCGCCGTCACCGGTCTTGTGACGCTCAGCGATACCCGATACTCCTTTGATCTCGTGCCGACTCGCGACGGCACCATCTTTGTGGACGTCGCCGCCGGCGTGGCAGAGACCTCCCTGGGCCTCACCAACACGGAGGCCGTCCGGTTCAAGATGGTATCGGATACGGAGGGCCCCACCCCCGAGATCACCGGCGAGCAGGTCAGCCTGAACGGCGCCTCCGTCCTCAACTTTACGGTCGACTTCGGCGAAAACGTCACCGGCTTTGCGGCAGAGGACGTCACGCTGGGCGGCGTCTCCGTCCCGGCCGGCGTGGAGAACCTGGTCCCCCTCGATAACACGGGCGGCGAAAACTATACCTTCACGGCCGCCCCCTCCGCCACCGGCACCCTCACAGTCGACATCCCGGCGGGCGGGCTCACGGACATCGCCGGCAACGACAACGAGGCGGCCCCGCAGTTCTCCATATCATACAACGCCGACCGCCCCGCCACCACCATCACCTCGGTGCAGACCAGCCCCACCAAAGTCTCCCCGATCACATTCAACGTGACCTTCGGCACCGGCGTCTCCGGCTTCGTGGCAGGCGACATCGTGCTGTCCGGTACCGCGGCACCCTCCGCCGTCACCGGTCTTGTGACGCTCAGCGATACCCGATACTCCTTTGATCTCGTGCCGACTCGCGACGGCACCATCTTTGTGGACGTCGCCGCCGGCGTGGCAGAGACCTCCCTGGGCCTCACCAACACGGAGGCCGTCCGGTTCAAGATGGTATCGGATACGGAGGGCCCCACCCCCGAGATCACCGGCGAGCAGGTCAGCCTGAACGGCGCCTCCGTCCTCAACTTTACGGTCGACTTCGGCGAAAACGTCACCGGCTTTACAGCCGGCGACGTCGTGCTGTCCGGTATCACTACCGTCTCCGGCGTGGAGAACCTGGTCCCCCTCGATAACACGGGCGGCGAAAACTATACCTTCACGGCCGCCCCCTCCGCCACCGGCACCCTCACAGTCGACATCCCGGCGGGCGGGCTCACGGACATCGCCGGCAACGACAACGAGGCGGCCCCGACCTATTCCATACGGTACGAGAGTGCTCAGCCCGGACCCGTCACGCCCGGATCCCTGGTCCCGACCATAACCCCGTCGCAGACCGGCCCCACGGCCCTGCAGGACGTCCCCTTCAGCCTGGCCTTCAACCGGCACATAAACTCCTCGACCCTGGACGCCTCGGACATCGAGGCGTCCTCGGGTACCGTTCAGGATCTGCGCTGGACGATGCGGCCCAACTCGACATTCGGCGAATCCGGGGATAACCCCGGCCAGTTCAACGGCCCCCTCGGCGTGGCCGTCAACGGTTCCGGCCACATATTCGTGGCCAACCACTTCAACAAGCGCATCGACGTATACGACCGTGCGCTGGACTATTTCGGCAGCATCGGCGGGCTCAACTTCGCCCACGGCGTGGCCGTCAACGGTTCCGGCCACATATTCGTGGCCGACACGTCCAACGACCGCGTCCGGGTATACGACCCCTCGTTCGGCCACGTCGCCGACATCACCGACTCGCTGTACCGGCCCACCGGCATTGCATTCAACGGAACCGGCCACATCTTCGTGGCCGAGTATAGCGGCAACACCGTCGCCGTATTCGATACCGCAAGGAACCACGTCACCGAATTCTCGGAATCGCTGTCCTCGAGCACGTTCAGCAATCCGACCGACGTGGCCGTCGACGCGGACACGGGCAACATCTACGTGGCCGACACCTCCCGCAACCGCATCGCCATCCTGGATCGCGCCGGCAACCCCCTCGCCGAGATAGTCTCGCTTGACCGCCCGGCCGGTATCGAGGTGGACCCCGCCACCGGCAACATCTTCGTGGCCGAGTTCACTGGCGGCGTCAGCGATGGCAACGAGAGCCTGCAGGTGTTCAACGGTACCACGTACCGCAGCATCGCCACCGTCACCACCACCTTCGGCAACTACACCGGGATCGCCGTTGATGGCACCACCGGAACCGTATACGCGGCCGAACGGATCCCCAACCACATCCGGACATTCGACCAGCTGTACACCTTTAGCGTGACGGGGGCGGACGACGGGGCCACGCTCACGGTACACATGCCGGAGGCACGCGTGCAGGACACCGCCGGCGGCGACAACGTGGCGTCTGCACCCGCAAGCATCGCCATAGACCGGACCGTCCCCGTCGCCCCGGTCCCCGTCATCACCGCGACACAGCCCAGCTCCACAAACGCCACCACCGTCAACTTCCAGGTGGACTTTGGCCGGACCGTCACCGAGTTTGTGGCAGGCGACATCACGGTATCCGGGACCGCCACCACGGGCGGTGTCACCAACTTTGCAGGCAGCGGGGCCGCATACACATTTGATGTCGTCCCCACCGCCGACGGCACCATCCTCATAGATATCGCCGCCGGCGCGGCACAGGGCACCGCAGACCTGTCCAGCGTGGCGGCAACCACATTCCTGATTACCTTTGACGCCACGCCCCCGACCCCGACGATCACCCCGGTACCGCCGGGCCCCACCGGCCTGAACCCGGTGTCCTTTGACATGACATTCAACGACACCATGGACTCGGCGACCGTCACGGCCGCCGACATCAAGGCCACCTCGGGAACGGTACAGAACATGCGCATGGTTCCGCAGTATAACGGCACCTTTGGCGACCCCGGTTCCGGCAACGGCCAGTTCCAAGAACCGTACCGCCTGACGGTCGACGGACTGGGCAACGTATACGTGGCCGACGAGAGCAACCAACGCATCCAGGTGTTCAACTCCACACTGGACCATATCACCAACATCGAGGACAACTTTGACTATCCGACCAGCGTGGCAGTCGACGGTACCTCGGGCAACATTTACGTGGCCGACTCGGGCAACGACCGCATCGCGGTGTTCAACTCCTCCCGGGACCACATCGACGACATCACCCACTCGCTTGACTTTCCAAACGACGTGGCCGTCAACGGTACGGGCCACATATTCGTGGCCAGCACCGCCACCGCCACCGTCTGGATATTCGACTCCGCGCGAGACCCCGTCACCAGCATCGACGGCTTTGGATCCCCGCATGGCGTAGCCGTCGACTCCTCGGGCAACATTTACGTGTCCGACACAAACGACGATTCTGTCCAGATCTTCGACTCCGTAGGGGATCCCGTCGCCGAACTCGCCGGCCCGTTTGACAATCCTATCGGCATGGCAGTCGACGGCTCCTCGGGCAACATTTACGTGGCCGACTCGGGCAACGACCGCATCGCGGTGTACGGCTCCGACAGGCAATTCGTCGCCAACATCACCAACGCCTTTACCTATGTGCAGGGCGTGGCAGTAGACGCCGCCTCGGGCACCCTGTACGCGCCCGACTGGGGCGTCAGCAACATCCAGATCTTTGATCCGGCGTACGTCTTTGACGTGGCCGATCCGGCCGGCGGGGAGGCCCTTGAGGTGAACCTGCCGGCCGGCCGCGTGCAGGACAGGGCCGGAAACGCAAACGTGGAATCCAACACGGCGAGCATCGCCGTCGACCGGCCCGCCCCCGCAGCCCCGCCCGTCCCGGTCATCACATCGGTGCAGGACAGCCCGACCAATACCACCCCCATCAGCTTCAACGTTACATTCGACCTGGACGTCACCGGCTTTGCCGGTGCCGACATCACGCTGACAGGTGCCGCCGCCCCGGGCGCCGTCACCGGCTTTGCAGCACTTGACGCCAAGCGCTACTCCTTTGACGTCGTGCCCACAGCCCCCGGCAACGTCACCGTGGACATCGCCGCCGGTGTGGCGCAGAGCACCCCCGGCGGCGTGGACAATACCAAGGCGGACCGGCTCACCGTACGGTTCGACAACGTCGCCCCCGCCCCCGTGATCACCGGGGAGCAGACCCTCTCGCACGGCATCCAGACCCTCAACTTTACGGTGGCCTGGGGCGAGAACGTCACCGGCTTTGAAACGGACGACATCGCCCTGGCCGGCCTGGCGACGGGCGGCGTGCTCAACCTGGCCCCCGCCCCCGGTACGGACGGCAAAAACCATACCTTTGGGGTGATACCCACGGCGGACGGCACCCTCCACGTGGACATCGCCGCCGGTACGGTACGGGACATCGCAGGCAACGACAACCTGGCGGCCCCCCGGTTCTCCATCGAATACGACGGCTCTGCGCCGGGCGCCGCCGTCTCGGCCGTGCAGCCGGATCCGACCAACTCCGCCACCATCAACTTCCACGTCAACTTTACGGCTCCGGTCGCCGGCTTTACATCCGGGGACATCACGCTGACAGGCGACGCGGCCTCCGCCGGCGTGACCGGCTTTGCGCCCGGGGACGCAACCGGCGCCAACTATACGTTCGATGTCGTCCCGACCGAGGACGGCACCATCACCGTGGACATCGCGGCCGGCGTGGCGCAGAGCACCGCAAACGGCCTGGACAACACGGCGGCCCCCGGGTTCGAGATCACATACGACGGCACGGCGCCCGTCCCGGCCATCGTCCCGGTGCAGGCGGGCCCCACCGGCCTGAACCCCGTGCCCTTCAACATGACCTTCAGCGAGCACGTGAACGCCACCGTCCTTGAAGCCTCGGACATCACCGCCACCTCGGGGACCGTCCTGGACCTGCGCCCGTCCCCGTCCCACAACGCCACCGTCGGCACCACCGGCGCCACCGGCACCTCCAACGGCGAGTTCAACACCCCGTCGGGCATCGCGGCGGACTCTGCGGGCAACATATACGTGGCCGATAGGGACAACGACCGCGTCCAGGTCTTCGACCATACCGGGGCCCACATCGCCAACATCGGCTCCTTGAACGCCCCGTACGGCGTGGCCGTAGACGGCACCTCGGGCACCGTATACGTGGCCGATACCAACACCCACACGATCCGGGTGTACGATTCGGCGAGGATCTCCACCGGGACCACCATCACCGACGGGTTCTCGCAGCCCACCGCCGTGGCAGTTGACGGCACCTCGGGCACCGTATACGTGGCCGACTTTGGCAACGGCCGCCTCCGGGCGTACGATCCGGCCGGGACCCGCACCGGCGAGATCACCGGGCTCAGCCAGCCGCGCGGCGTGGCCGTCGACGGCTCGGGCAACATATACGTGGCGGTCACCGGCAGCGACATCGTAAAGGTGTACGGCCCCGGGATGACCCACACCGCCGACATCACCGGGCTCAGCCAGCCTAGCGGCGTGGCCATCGACCCAGTCACCGGCAACATATACGTGGCCGACACCGGCAACGACCGCATCGCGGTGTTCGACTCCTCACTGGCCCCCGTCACCACCGTCACCGGCTCGTTCGTCAGCCCCTACGGCGTGGCCGTCCACGGCACCGCCGGCCACCTGTACGTGGCGGACGCGGGCGCCCACGACATCCGGATCTTTGATCCCGCATACGCCTTTAACGTGACCGATCCCGCGGACGGGCGGATCCTCAACGTGAGCCTGCCCGCGGGCCTCGTGCAGGACAGGGCGGGAAACGACAACGAGGCCTCCAACCGGGCAGGCATCGAGATAGACAGGGCGGCCCCCCTCCCGGCCATCACCTCGAAGCAGACCGGCCCGACCAACTCCGCCACCATCAGCTTCAACGTGACATTCGACCGGGACGTCACCGGCTTTACGGCATCGGACATCAGGCTGACCGGAGATGCGGCCTCGGGCGGCGTGGCCAACTTTGACGACAGTGACGCCCCCGTCTACAGGTTCGACGTCGTACCCTCCCGGGACGGCCTCATCACCGTGGACGTCGACGCCGGCGTGGCACAAAGCCTCGCAAACATCCCCAATGTCGCGGCCGTCCAGTTCCCGATCAGGTCGGACCGCACCGCACCGGCCCCGGTCATCAACTCCACCCAGACCAGCCCGACCGGCACCACCCCGATCAACTTCAAGATCGACTTTGGCGAAGAGGTCACCGAATTCACCTCCGCCGGGATCGTACTGTCCGGGCTTACCGCCCACGGCGGCGTGGAGGACTTTGTGCGCATCGACGGCGGCGTCAACTATACCTTCGTCGTGAGGCCCACCGCCGACGGCATCATCCACGTGGACGTCCCGGCAAACACCGCCCGGGATACCGCCGGCAACGACAACACGGCGGCCGACCGGTTCTCGATCACATACGACAGGACGGTCCCCGCCGCCCCCGCCCCGGTCATCACCTCCGTACAGTCCAGCCCGACCAATACCACCCCAATCAGCTTCAACGTGACATTCGACCTGGCCGTCACCGGCTTTGCAGGCACGGACATCACGCTGACAGGCGCCGCCGCCCCGGGCGCCGTCACCGGATTTACTGTACTTGACGCCAAGCGCTACTCCTTTGAGGTCGTGCCCACCGCCCCCGGCAACGTCACAGTCGACATCGCCGCCGGCGTGGCGCAGAGCACCCCCGGCGGCGTGGACAACACGGTAGCGGACCGGCTCACCGTACGGTTCGACAACGTCGCCCCGACCCCCGAGATCAGCGGGGAACAGTCCGGTGCCGCCCTCAACTTTAACATAGGCTTTGGCGAAAAGGTCGAGGACTTTGTCTCAGCCGACATCGTGCTGTCCGGCCTCACCGCCCACGGCGGCATAACCGGGTTTACGCCCGTAAACAACGGCGCCAACTATACCTTCGTCGTGAGGCCGACCGCCGACGGCACCCTCCACGTGGACGTCCCGGCAAACACCGCCCGGGATACCGCCGGCAACGACAACACGGCGGCCGACCGGTTCTCGATCACATACGACAGGACGGTCCCCGCCGCCCCCGCCCCGGTCATCACCTCCGTACAGTCCAGCCCGACCAATACCACCCCAATCAGCTTCAACGTGACATTCGACCTGGCCGTCACCGGCTTTGCAGGCACGGACATCACGCTGACAGGCGCCGCCGCCCCGGGCGCCGTCACCGGATTTACTGTACTTGACGCCAAGCGCTACTCCTTTGAGGTCGTGCCCACCGGCCTAGGCAACGTCACAGTCGACATCGCCGCCGGCGTGGCGCAGAGCACCCCCGGCGGCGTGGACAACACCGAGGCCGACACGCTCACCGTACGGTTCGACAACGTCGCCCCGGCCCCCAAGATCACGGGCGAGCAGACCCTTTCGCACGGCATCCAGACACTCAACTTTACGGTGGACTGGGGCGAGAACGTCACCGGCTTTGATGCCGCGGACGTAGTCCTGTCTGGACTCACCACCACCGGCGGCGTGCTGAACCTGGCCCCCGCCCCAGGTACGGACGACAAAAACTATACCTTTGGGGTGGTACCAACGGCGGACGGCACCCTCGACGTCGACATCGCCGCCGCCGTGGTGCAGGACATCGCCGGCAACGACAATACCGCGGCGAACCGGTTCTCGATCGATTATGACACCTCGCGCCCCGCCGTGGAGATCACCTCGGCGCAGACCGGCCGGACCAACGCCACCACCCTGGCATTCAACGTGACATTCAGCGAGTCCGTCAACGGCTTCGAGGAGGGTGACATACAGGTCGGCGGCACGGCGGCCACCGGAGGCGTCACCGGCTTTGGATCCGTGCCCACCCCGGGAACCGAGGACGTCTACGGGTTCGAGCTGGTGCCCACCCGTGACGGCACCCTGACGGTCGACGTCGATGCGGGCGTGGCCACCAGCGGCCTGGGCAACACCAACACGGCGGCCCCGCAGCTCGAGCTGTTCTCGGACAGGACCGTCCCCGTACCTATCATCACCACGACCCAGCCGAGCACCACCGGCTCTGCCACCGTCGACTTTAACATCGGGTTCAACGAGACCGTCACCGAGTTTACCGCCGATGACATCGCCGTATCGGGATCGGGCAGCCCAGGCGCCGTCACCAACTTTGCGAGCATCAACGAGGGGGCCAACTATACCTTCGACCTGGTGGCCTCCTCGCAGGGCACCGTACAGGTGGACATCGCCGCCGGCGCGGCGCGCGACCTGGCCGGCAGCCCCAACACGGCTGCCGCCACCCTCTCGGTGGACTATGACCCGACCCGCCCCTCCGTGCTGATCACCTCTGCACAGTCGGGACGGACCAACGCCACCACCCTGGCATTCAACGTGACATTCAGCGAGTCCGTCAACGGCTTCGAGGAGGGTGACATACAGGTCGGCGGGATGGCCTCCCACGGAGGCGTCACCGGCTTCGGGTCGGTGCCCACCCCGGGAACCGAGGACGTCTACGGGTTCGAGCTGGTGCCCACCCGTGACGGCACCCTGACGGTCGACGTCGATGCGGGCGTCGCCACCAGCGGCCTGGGCAACACCAACACGGCGGCCCCGCAGCTCGAGCTGTTCTCGGACAGGACCGTCCCCGTACCTATCATCACCACGACCCAGCCGAGCACCACCGGCTCTGCCACCGTCGACTTTAACATCGGGTTCAACGAGACCGTCACCGAGTTTACCGCCGAGGACATCGCCGTATCGGGATCGGGTAGCCCAGGCGCCGTCACCAACTTTGCGAGCATCAACGAGGGGGCCAACTATACCTTCGACCTGGTGGCCTCCTCGCAGGGCACCGTACAGGTGGACATCGCCGCCGGCGCGGCGCGCGACCTGGCCGGCAGCCCCAACACGGCTGCCGCCACCCTCTCGGTGGACTATGACCCGACCCGCCCCTCCGTGCTGATCACCTCTGCACAGTCGGGCCGGACCAACGCCACCACCCTGGCATTCAACGTGACATTCAGCGAGTCCGTCAACGGCTTCGAGGAGGGTGACATACAGGTCGGCGGGATGGCCTCCCACGGAGGCGTCACCGGCTTCGGGTCGGTGCCCACCCCGGGAACCGAGGACGTCTACGGGTTCGAGCTGGTGCCCACCCGTGACGGCACCCTGACGGTCGACGTCGATGCGGGCGTCGCCACCAGCGGCCTGGGCAACACCAACACGGCGGCCCCGCAGCTCGAGCTGTTCTCGGACAGGACCGTCCCCGTACCTATCATCACCACGACCCAGCCGAGCACCACCGGCTCTGCCACCGTCGACTTTAACATCGGGTTCAACGAGACCGTCACCGAGTTTACCGCCGAGGACATCGCCGTATCGGGATCGGGTAGCCCAGGCGCCGTCACCAACTTTGCGAGCATCAACGAGGGGGCCAACTATACCTTCGACCTGGTGGCCTCCTCGCAGGGCACCGTACAGGTGGACATCGCCGCCGGCGCGGCGCGCGACCTGGCCGGCAGCCCCAACACGGCTGCCGCCACCCTCTCGGTGGACTATGACCCGACCCGCCCCTCCGTGCTGATCACCTCTGCACAGTCGGGCCGGACCAACGCCACCACCCTGGCATTCAACGTGACATTCAGCGAGTCCGTCAACGGCTTCGAGGAGGGTGACATACAGGTCGGCGGGATGGCCTCCCACGGAGGCGTCACCGGCTTCGGGTCGGTGCCCACCCCGGGAACCGAGGACGTCTACGGGTTCGAGCTGGTGCCCACCCGTGACGGCACCGTCACGGTCGACGTCGATGCGGGCGTCGCCACCAGCGGCCTGGGCAACACCAACACGGCGGCCCCGCAGCTCGAGCTGTTCTCGGACAGGACCGTCCCCGTACCTATCATCACCACGACCCAGCCTAGCACCACCGGCTCTGCCACCGTCGACTTTAACATCGGGTTCAACGAGACCGTCACCGAGTTTACCGCCGAGGACATCGCCGTATCGGGATCGGGTAGCCCAGGCGCCGTCACCAACTTTGCGAGCATCAACGAGGGGGCCAACTATACCTTCGACCTGGTGGCCTCCTCGCAGGGCACCGTACAGGTGGACATCGCCGCCGGCGCGGCGCGCGACCTGGCCGGCAGCCCCAACACGGCTGCCGCCACCCTCTCGGTGGACTATGACCCGACCCGCCCAACCGTGCTGATCACCTCTGCACAGTCGGGCCGGACCAACGCCACCACCCTGGCATTCAACGTGACATTCAGCGAGTCCGTCAACGGCTTCGAGGAGGGTGACATACAGGTCGGCGGGATGGCCTCCCACGGCGGCGTCACCGGCTTTGGATCCGTGCCCACCCCGGGAACCGAGGACGTCTACGGGTTCGAGCTGGTGCCCACCCGTGACGGCACCGTCACGGTCGACGTCGATGCGGGCGTCGCCACCAGCGGCCTGGGCAACACCAACACGGCGGCCCCGCAGCTCGAGCTGTTCTCGGACAGGACCGTCCCCGTACCTATCATCACCACGACCCAGCCTAGCACCACCGGCTCTGCCACCGTCGACTTTAACATCGGGTTCAACGAGACCGTCACCGAGTTTACCGCCGAGGACATCGCCGTATCGGGATCGGGTAGCCCAGGCGCCGTCACCAACTTTGCGAGCATCAACGAGGGGGCCAACTATACCTTCGACCTGGTGGCCTCCTCGCAGGGCACCGTACAGGTGGACATCGCCGCCGGCGCGGCGCGCGACCTGGCCGGCAGCCCCAACACGGCTGCCGCCACCCTCTCGGTGGACTATGACCCGACCCGCCCAACCGTGCTGATCACCTCTGCACAGTCGGGCCGGACCAACGCCACCACCCTGGCATTCAACGTGACATTCAGCGAGTCCGTCAACGGCTTCGAGGAGGGTGACATACAGGTCGGCGGGATGGCCTCCCACGGCGGCGTCACCGGCTTTGGATCCGTGCCCACCCCGGGAACCGAGGACGTCTACGGGTTCGAGCTGGTGCCCACCCGTGACGGCACCCTGACGGTCGACGTCGATGCGGGCGTCGCCACCAGCGGCCTGGGCAACACCAACACGGCGGCCCCGCAGCTCGAGCTGTTCTCGGACAGGACCGTCCCCGTACCTATCATCACCACGACCCAGCCTAGCACCACCGGCTCTGCCACCGTCGACTTTAACATCGGGTTCAACGAGACCGTCACCGAGTTTACCGCCGAGGACATCGCCGTATCGGGATCGGGTAGCCCAGGCGCCGTCACCAACTTTGCGAGCATCAACGAGGGGGCCAACTATACCTTCGACCTGGTGGCCTCCTCGCAGGGCACCGTACAGGTGGACATCGCCGCCGGCGCGGCGCGCGACCTGGCCGGCAGCCCCAACACGGCTGCCGCCACCCTCTCGGTGGACTATGACCCGACCCGCCCAACCGTGCTGATCACCTCTGCACAGTCGGGCCGGACCAACGCCACCACCCTGGCATTCAACGTGACATTCAGCGAGTCCGTCAACGGCTTCGAGGAGGGTGACATACAGGTCGGCGGGATGGCCTCCCACGGCGGCGTCACCGGCTTTGGATCCGTGCCCACCCCGGGAACCGAGGACGTCTACGGGTTCGAGCTGGTGCCCACCCGTGACGGCACCCTGACGGTCGACGTCGATGCGGGCGTCGCCACCAGCGGCCTGGGCAACACCAACACGGCGGCCCCGCAGCTCGAGCTGTTCTCGGACAGGACCGTCCCCGTACCTATCATCACCACGACCCAGCCTAGCACCACCGGCTCTGCCACCGTCGACTTTAACATCGGGTTCAACGAGACCGTCACCGAGTTTACCGCCGAGGACATCGCCGTATCGGGATCGGGTAGCCCAGGCGCCGTCACCAACTTTGCGAGCATCAACGAGGGGGCCAACTATACCTTCGACCTGGTGGCCTCCTCGCAGGGCACCGTACAGGTGGACATCGCCGCCGGCGCGGCGCGCGACCTGGCCGGCAGCCCCAACACGGCTGCCGCCACCCTCTCGGTGGACTATGACCCGACCCGCCCAACCGTGCTGATCACCTCTGCACAGTCGGGCCGGACCAACGCCACCACCCTGGCATTCAACGTGACATTCAGCGAGTCCGTCAACGGCTTCGAGGAGGGTGACATACAGGTCGGCGGCACGGCGGCCACCGGCGGCGTCACCGGCTTTGGATCCGTGCCCACCCCGGGAACCGAGGACGTCTACGGGTTCGAGCTGGTGCCCACCCGTGACGGCACCCTGACGGTCGACGTCGATGCGGGCGTCGCCACCAGCGGCCTGGGCAACACCAACACGGCGGCCCCGCAGCTCGAGCTGTTCTCGGACAGGACCGTCCCCGTACCTATCATCACCACGACCCAGCCTAGCACCACCGGCTCTGCCACCGTCGACTTTAACATCGGGTTCAACGAGACCGTCACCGAGTTTACCGCCGAGGACATCGCCGTATCGGGATCGGGTAGCCCAGGCGCCGTCACCAACTTTGCGAGCATCAACGAGGGGGCCAACTATACCTTCGACCTGGTGGCCTCCTCGCAGGGCACCGTACAGGTGGACATCGCCGCCGGCGCGGCGCGCGACCTGGCCGGCAGCCCCAACACGGCTGCCGCCACCCTCTCGGTGGACTATGACCCGACCCGCCCAACCGTGCTGATCACCTCTGCACAGTCGGGCCGGACCAACGCCACCACCCTGGCATTCAACGTGACATTCAGCGAGTCCGTCAACGGCTTCGAGGAGGGTGACATACAGGTCGGCGGGATGGCCTCCCACGGCGGCGTCACCGGCTTTGGATCCGTGCCCACCCCGGGAACCGAGGACGTCTACGGGTTCGAGCTGGTGCCCACCCGTGACGGCACCCTGACGGTCGACGTCGATGCGGGCGTCGCCACCAGCGGCCTGGGCAACACCAACACGGCGGCCCCGCAGCTCGAGCTGTTCTCGGACAGGACCGTCCCCGTACCTATCATCACCACGACCCAGCCTAGCACCACCGGCTCTGCCACCGTCGACTTTAACATCGGGTTCAACGAGACCGTCACCGAGTTTACCGCCGAGGACATCGCCGTATCGGGATCGGGTAGCCCAGGCGCCGTCACCAACTTTGCGAGCATCAACGAGGGGGCCAACTATACCTTCGACCTGGTGGCCTCCTCGCAGGGCACCGTACAGGTGGACATCGCCGCCGGCGCGGCGCGCGACCTGGCCGGCAGCCCCAACACGGCTGCCGCCACCCTCTCGGTGGACTATGACCCGACCCGCCCAACCGTGGAGATCACCGCAAAACAGAGTAGCCCGACCAACGCGGCAACCATCAACTTCAACGTAACGTTCAGCGATGACGTCACCGGCTTTGCCGGTACCGGCATCACGCTGTCAGGCGCCGCCACCGCCGGCGGCGTCGTCGCGACCAACTTTGCGGAGATCAATGCCACAAACTACTCGTTTGATGTCGTGCCCACCGCCCCCGGCAACGTCACCGTGGATGTCGCCGCCGGCGTGGCGCAGAACGCCCTCGGCATAGACAACACCGCGGCCGACCGGCTCACCATACGGTTCGACAACGTCGCCCCGGCCCCGGAGATCACCGGGGAGCAGGTCGGTACGGCCCTCAACTTTAACATCGGCTTTGGCGAAAAGGTTGTCGACTTTGCCGAGGCCGGCATCGTGCTGTCGGGCCTCACCGCCCACGGCGGCATAACCGAGTTTGCACCCATCAACAACGACGCCAACTATACGTTCGTCGTGAGGCCGACCGCCGACGGCACCATACACGTGGACGTCCCCGAAAACGTCGCCAAGGATGATGCGGGCAACAACAACACGGCCGCCGACCGGTTCTCGGTAACGTACAACAGCACGATACCGTTCCCCGTCATCACCGCGGTGCAGGAGCCGGGCCCGACCAACGCGGCCACCATAAACTTCAACGTGACCTTTAGCCAGGATGTCGCCGGCTTTGAGGGCACGGACATCACGCTGGGCGGCAACGCCTCCACGAACGGCGTAGAGAACTTTGAGGTGATCAATGCCGCCGACTACTCATTTGATCTGATGCCCACCGCCGACGGCACCATCACCGTGGATATCGCCGCCGGCGCGGCGCGGAACGACCGGGACGTCGCCAGTATGAAGGCCCAGCGGTTCTCGATCGTATCGGATCGCACCGTCCCGACCCCGATCATCGGCGGGAAGCAGGCCGGCCCGGCCATCAACTTTACGGTCGCATTCGGCGAGAACGTCACCGGCTTTGACGCCGCCGACATCACGCTGGGCGGCACCGCGAATCCGGGAGCCGTGCTCCGCCTGGCCGCCGTGCAGGACGGCACCGGCGCCAACTATACGTTCGATGCGGTACCCTCCGCCGCCACCGGGACCGTCACGGCCGACATCGCCGCGGGCGCCGTGCAGGACATCGCCGGCAACGACAATACCGCGGCCCCGCAGTTCTCGGTACGGTACGACGGCAGGATGCCCACCACCACCGTCACATCCACGCAGGGTAGCCCGACCAACAGCGCCACCGTCAACTTCCAGGTGGAATTCGGCATGCCCGTCATCGGCTTCACCGCAACCGACATCACGCTGACCGGCGATGCCGCCGCCAACGGCCTGATCAACTTTGATGACAGCGGCGCCCCCGTCTACACCTTTGATGTGGTGCCATCCGAGGACGGCCCCATCACGGTGGACATCGGCCCAGGCGTGGCGCAGACCGGCTCCGGCATCGGCAACATGGCGGCCGACACGCTCTCGATCGTATCCGACCGCACCGCCCCGGTCCCGGCCATCAACTCCACGCAGTCCGGCACGACCAACGCCAACGCCATCGACTTCCGGGTCGACTTTGGCGAGAACGTCACCGGCTTTGAAGCGGGCGACATCAGGGTTTCGGGCACCGCCGACCCCGGGGACGTGACCGGCTTTGTGGCCAGCGACGACACCGGCGCCAACTATACCTTTAGCGTCTCGCCCGCCCGCGACGGCACCGTCCTGGTGGACATCGCCGCCGGCGTGGCCGACGACGGGGCGGGCAACCCCAACGGGGTAGCCGACCGGTTCATGATCACATACGACAGGATCCCGACCTTTGTACGCGCCTTTATCACCGGCGACCAATCCATCACGGCGGTCTATACCGAACCGGTGACGTCCGATCCCCTGCACTATGTGAACATAGTCTTGAACAATACCGGTACGGACACCACCTCCAATCTGGCGGACAACGCCACTCATGCAACCCTGTTCGGAAACAGCGTACTGGTCGAGTGGAGATCGGACACGGACGTCGGTACCTCGCCTAACCACACCGTCAGCTTTGACATAACCGCCGATGTCGCCGACAAGGGCACCATCGCAAACGCGCTTGAAAACCCCGGCCGCAAACACACGCTTACCGGACAAGACAGTGCCAATCTCGATCTCAAAAGTCTTGTGAACGTGAGCAGCACGCCTGATCTCACGGAGGTCGACATACCGATCGGCAGCCGCACCCTGATCCGCGAGATAAACGCGACGGACATAACGCCCACACTCCGGTTTGTCAATACACCTGGCGGCGCCGGCTTCCCGCAACACGACCTCACCGTCATACACAGATCCGCCATCGTGGTGTTCCCGTCCAACGCCACCGCGAAAGAGTCTGGCGGCGGCGACCAACTCGCGATCATCATCGACAACGTGACCGCCAAGAAGCCGTCCGCCACGTTCAAGACCGCCAACCCGGGCTTTGAGTTTGACGATGCGACCATCATAGAGTTCGGTAATCCTGACAAGGATCTGGAGTTTGACAAACTGGTAAACGTAACATTCCCGGAGCTGGGCGGCATCGTCTTTTCGATCAACAGCGCGGGTGAGACGCTGCGCATAAACGAGTGTACCCGTGCCCTGTCCCTGGGCATGGGCGAGGCCGATGCCAGGCTGGGCATACGGACGCCCGCGGCCGGTGAAGACGGCGGGGCGTGCAGGGTGCCGGGTACGGACACGGTGTGGACGCTGCACTTTTCGGCGATAGGACATGCGGATCCGCCGCCCGCCGTGACGCCACGGCCCGGGCCCGAGGTTACGGCTCCTCCCGCCCCGCCGACCGGCGGCAGATCCAGCGGCGGCGGAGGCGGCGGCGGCGGAGGAGGAGGAGGCGGCGGCGCAGGCGCCCCCGGCGGCGCAGGCGTCCCGTCCATCGGTCCTGCCACCCGGGCCCAAGACCTCTATATCTGGTCCATATCGTGGGACTGCCAGGCGGGGGTAGTCGGCATAGTGGCGGGACCCGACTATGAGAACATCTCCATATCCGTGCGCACGGTACAGCTTGGGTACCAGGAGGCGGTCAAGATCGGTGATGCCGCCGCCGGCCCGGCGGCCCCCGCCCCGGCCCCCGCCATTCCCGGATACGGCGCCTTTACGGCGGCGATGGGCGAGGCCGACGACTATATCGGCGTGACCGCCCTCCTGCAGTCCGGCGGAACCCTGAGCACCGTCAGCGAGTCGGTCCGCGTGGACTCCTGCGTGGGCCAGACGCTGTACGAGGTGCCGTCCCATGCCCCGCGGACCGGATCCGGCGTGCCCTTGCAGGACGGGGACGCCGCGGGTGACGGCGGCGGCGCCGGCGGCGGCGCGCCGGATCGGGCAGAACCGGGCGCCGGCGGCGCGACGGTGGAGCCGCCGCAACGGGCGCCGGAGCCTGCCTCTACGTCAGGTGATCCGGGGCGGACGGATCCGGCAGACGCCGCCGCCGCCGCCGGCGCCGCCGGCGGGCAACAGCCGCCCGAAACCGGCGGGGACGGGTGCGGCCCCGGAACCGTCAACCGTGACGGCGTATGTACGGTTGTCGTGCCCGAGGCCGGTCCGGAGGCGGGTGAGGGCGGCGCCGGCGGCGGCGGTGACGTGGACGCCGGCAGTACCGGCACCGGAGGAGGCTGCCTGATCGCCACGGCCGCATACGGGACGGAGCTTGCCCCGCAGGTGCAGCGGCTCCGCGAGCTGAGGGACGCCACGGTGCTCTCCACGGTTCCGGGCGCCTCGTTCATGGGTGTATTCAACACCGCATACTACACCGTATCTCCCGTTATCGCCGACCTGGAACGGCAGAACGACGCGTTCAGGGATCTCGTCCGCGCGGCGATAACGCCCGGGATCTGGGTGCTTGGCGCCGTGATGCCGATGGCCGAGCCCGGTTCGGATGTCTCGGTGGCGGCGGCAGGCGCGCTGTCGATCGCGTTGCTGGCGGGCATGTACGCCGGTCTGCCGGTCCTGGCAGCGTATGCCGTGGCAAGGCGCCGCGGCTAGTCCGCGGACAGGATTGGCAGGCCGGTCCGTGGAACGCCACCGCCTGCGGTCCGGCCGCACGCCGGGGGGCTCCAATCCGGTGGTTTCCGATACCTGCCGCACGCCGGCTGTACGGGCCGCCGGCGGCGTTACGGCATGCGCAAAAGGCGCCCGCGGATCGGATCCGAAACCCCAGAATTCTGGAAGGGCCCGGGCCTGAGGCGCCGCCCGAACGCATGCAAACCGGCCCGTGTCCCGTATCCGGTCCGGCCAGAGGCGGTGCGGCCCACATCAGCCCGTGTCCTGTAACCGAAACCTGCGAATCCGGGACGATCATCCTACGGCATCCGGTTTTGTACGTAACCGCATACGGATTTGTGCCATTGTATAGCTGCATCTCTTTCACTTTTCGTCAGTTGATCAAAATCAACAACATACCTTGCTTTCATGCAAAGGGCATAGAGATTGTGGTAATCCTCAGTGACCGGTTCAAGCTCTTTTTGAACCGCCGTATTGCGTGCCCAATGTCCGCGCGGCCTCTTGCCCTTCGAGACCGGATATGCGTCAACAATATGAAGGGCGGAATAAAACAGCGTGGTAATCCCCCGATCCTCATATTGCGGATTCTTCGATAAATATTCCTGTGCGTCGTGGTTGTGCTCGCTCTGTCTCGTGTGCCGGATCATTTTTGGTCGGCTTCTTGCATTTTTTCAAAAATTGGCGCGGTGCCGATGAGGTGATCCTGGCGCACTTCATCCCTGTGCAGTATTATCGGCGTGACCTCGGTATCTGGAAACACATCCATGATCTCCCTGACATTTCTGCATATTGCCGTCAGCGCTTCGACCCTGTCATCTAGAGAATGAATGAAGATTATATGCAGGGCCCTGTCATGTAAAACCGCATAATGGGCCTGGGTAACGTACTCCGGCCCGGCAAATATTTTTTTCGTGTGTTCGAGGACGGGTTCCACATCTTTCCGTAACGCAGAGTTTATCTTGGACTCTAACTCTTTGATGTAACGTTCCTGGTTCTTCAACCTTTTTTCCATCTCCTGCCTCTCCACCGGTTCCTTTTCTGCCTCCGGCTTTGTACCTTTGATGTGCCGTTCCCCTGATTTTGGCGGTTCTGTCGTCTGTGCCATGTGCGGGGGTTATCTGTCAGACATTTAATCTTTGGTTCGGGGCAGCTGTGGGCGCAGATCCCTTTTTTGGCCATGCTTGAATGGGTTGTGGGGGAGGGGGGGGGGTTGGCCGTAATTCGCGGTTCTGGGGGGATTCGGAGACCTGTCATCCGTCAGTCGATTGCGGAAAACAATGGAACGCCCGCCTTTACAACCGCCCCACCCGGGCAAACTCTTCATTTTGGGGACCAATCCCACCGCCCGTTCACGGCACCCCTAGACGTTAGACCCCGTAAGATGACATTTATCATCTGTATGTTTTTTGGTTGTGTGTAAACGTGGGCACCCGAAAATCAAAAATGCCGCTAGGGGGCAACCCTTAGCACCATCCTACGAGGGCCCCCGTGTATATGGGTGATGCCAAGAGGATTGTGAGGGGGGGGGGCCTTGAAAATGTCAGGTGCCTAACTTTACGGAACCTGGAGGCCGGTTCTGTAACGTCTTGGGGCGCTAGACACGGACACACGTAAGAACCGGGGCCGAAATCCCCCGCCCCCCAACCCCCGTTTTTGGAGTTTGGGGGAATTTTCTACCTTTGGGGCCTTGCGGGCGAATACGTCCCAGCACCACAAGACGTTACAGAGCCCTGAAACGATGCACAAACATACTCGGCAACACGCAGTCCCGTATGGCCGGCGCAAAAGGCAAGACATACTCGCCGCCGCTTTCAGAGGAAGAGATTCGGGACATCAAAAAGGCGCTGACCGAAGCCCCGGAACACGGGTGTGCCGGCGGCAAAGAAGCGGTAGAATGGTTAGACGGCATTGACTAAATGGGATGCGTTGTTTACGCCCTCTTTTATGAAGGAATACGAGGATCGGACACGAACGTCGCAGGAGGACAAGAGAGGCGGTAGGGATAATCACGACAAGCCCGGATCCTGCGGATCTGGGAGATTACAAAAAGGACATCGACGTATTCTCCTACGAGATGGGCAGGAAGGACAGGATCATTTTTACTGTCGATTATGCCGGGCACGGGGTGATGTTTCTACGGCTCTGCGATCACAAGTCCGCACACGGCAAGGACTGAAAGGTTTTGGCGGTTCGGGCCGGGCCTGCCTGTCCGCGCCGGCGGACAGGGCATCCCTTGGAAGGCGTATGGGGTCGCATATCGGTTTGCGGGTGGCAGGCATCGACTCCACAGACCGGGAATTTCCGACATCGCGGGTGCCTTCCAACGTTTTTCGGTCCGTATGCGCCGGCCCCGCGTGCAACCGGGACGTGAAACAGGCCGCAATACGGGCATGCCGGACACGGATTTGACCGGGGGTCGGGCGTACACGGACCACCGAAACAAACCCCCTAATACCTTTATTTTTATTACCTGTTATGGGTACCGCACCGCGAAAGAAAACACACGTGACAGACGTCGACAAAGATGTCGAGGATGACTTTGCAGACATTGTACGCCATACCGAACAATGTCTGGGCAGGATATGGAACAGCAAATCGGACGATGTGTGGAACAGGGTTCCGTAACATCTTCGGCACCTGGAACCGGGCGGATTTTCCTTCAAAATCCGCGAATTTTGCCATCTTGAGACCGTTGTAGAGACGAGCGTTCCGGGTGCGGATGTGTCACTTGTTGGCTCCCCGGAGTGATGAGGGCCGGCATCCGCCTGGGTCCTGCAGTCCGGGCCCAGGTGCCCAAGATGTTACAGAACCCCCCAAACAAAAAATTAAATAGTAACCAGACCTACCACCACACATGGATTCAGCAACAAAAGCGGCCGAATTTATGGCATATTACTTCAAAAACAGGTCCCTAAAGGACGACAAGAGACTCGAGGAATATTCCCGCAAGTTCAGCGAGGAGTATTCCCGGACCTGGGAACTCGTACTGGTCGAGGACGACGACTAGCCGCCCCGATCATTTGCAGCGGGATTCCGCCATTTCCCCGACCCCTGACGCCGTCCAAACAGGACATCGGCGGCTCCCAAACCAAAAATTAAATACGGATCAGACCTGCCCCCACGCATGGATTCAGCAACAAAAGCGGCCGAATTTATGGCATATTACATCAAAAACAGGTCCCTAAAGGACGACGAGGGACACCGGGAATATTCCCGCAAGCTCAGCGAGGAGTATTCCAGGACCTGGGAACTCGTACTGGTCGAGGACGACGACTAGCCGCCTCCGATCATTTGCAGCGGGATTCCGGCATTTTCCCGCCCCTGGACGCCGCCCAAACAGGACAGACGGCGGCTCCCAAACCAAAAATTAAATACGGATCAGACCTGCCCCCACGCATGGATTCAGCAACAAAAGCGCCCCCTGCGATGCTACGCCGGTCCGCGGCCCCCGGTGCAGAAACGCCCGCCGCCGACCCGGCCTCCGGCGGCGCATGGTGGGGCACGTCCGGCCCCCGACACCGGCCTACGGGACAGACCTCGGTTTTGCGGGGATGCCTACGCCTACCGCCCGCGGACTACACAGAACCATTTTTTGCCATTTGAGCAAATATGGGTGGTTTATGCCGTACCTGCCCACTTCAGAATCCACATCCCCGGGATTATACAGAACCACCATCAACAAGATCTAAATAGGGGTTTGCCAAAATCATCAATATGGGGCAGGAACAAATAACAAACGTGAAATATCCACCAATGCGCCTAGAAGACCTGATCGGTCCTCTGAATGACGTCGAATCAGAATTCAAACCAAAAACAATCTTTTGCAGAGGTTCGATGGAAATTCCCCTGCCATCTCCCAGGGTTTCGATCGTCGGATCCAAAAACGCATCTGAAAAAGGAATCCATGAGGCCAAAACAATCGCAAAGAACTTGACTGAAAGCAAGGTAATAATCGTAAGCGGCCTTGCAAGAGGAATCGATACGGCGGCACACAAAACCGCGATAAAACACGGCGGTAAGACAATTGCGGTTATTGGTACCCCTCTAGACAGGGTGTACCCGAGGGAAAACGCTGATCTGCAGGATCTGATCGCCAAGGATCACTTGGTGATCTCACAATATCCGGTCGGATCTGTGGTAATGAAGAAAAATTTTGTCCTGCGAAACAGGACCATGGCGCTAATTTCCGACGCAACCGTGATTGTTGAGGCCGGCGAATCAAGCGGTTCATTACATCAGTGCTGGGAAACACTCCGGACCGGCAGACCGCTATTTGTTTGCAAGGATGTTATAGACAACCGGGATCTGCGGTGGCCAAAAGAGATGATTAAATACGGTGCAATGACGTTTGACGACCCGTCAGACATACTGGAAAATATTCCGTCAGACGTTAAAATCACCACGGATCTGTTTCAATAGGCGCCTAATGAACATACAACAAATCGATTTCGGTTCTTTTTTGGCATATTCGCCACGGGGGGATTCCGAGATTGAAAAACAATCCAGGACTCAAATGATTAACCTCAAGCGGGACAAACACATCAACCATGGCTCCAGTCAGATCCCAACGTCGAATTATCTTGCCAAACAGATCAAACAAAATATAGACGAACTGCCATTTGCGGATTATTTTAACGAAACCACGCTGCTTGTCCCCGCTCCGAGCAGTTCTTCTACCAAGCCAAATTTTTTGCGAATTACGGAGCGTCTTGCAAATGCGCTGGTCATGGCCGGTCTAGGAAAACACACAAAACTGTGCCTGGAGCGTATGTACGACGTACCAAAATCATCCAGAGTTAGCGCAAACGACAGACCAAAAGCGGCCGAACATTACAATTCAATCAAGGCACAAAAAATACTGACCGACCCGAGGTTGTCGCATAAATCCACCCAGAGCAGTGATCTGCCCATAAATTCATGATTTCGTCCGCCTTTTCCGCTCAGGCCACGGTCAGCGGACGGCCAAGCCTTACGGCACACCGGAATCCCGTTCAGAGCCTCCACGTTCATGCGGAGGCCGGTGTGGGCCCGAACCGGGCCTGCGTCTCGGACTTTCTGTATCTGTAGTACAGCGGGTGGTCTGCCGTCTCGGCGGCGGCGGCGGCGCCGACTTGCCCGCACGATGCCGTCACGTGACGGTTTCATGTATTCTGTAATACCTGACCATAAAAACACCGATGAGGATATGGGCCGGAAGGTTTTGGTGCCGTCTACACTATGACGCCCCGACCTGATGGGAGCGGGGGGAGATCTACCTTTTCCCCGGGCTTTGTACACCCCTCGTTGTACTCTTTGATGTATTCCAGCACCATCCTCTTTCCCTCCTCGGGGATCTCTTCAAACGGGAATCCGTACTTGCATGCGGCAAACAAGGTGACGGGGGTAAAGTATTTGTTGTCGCAGTCAGGGGCGAACGTGTTCTTTATGCGTTTCGATGTACTCGTGGCGTCCGTTTGACGTGATTGCAAGGATGAATTTTTGACCATGTCTTTTCCCTGCCCTTGTTGCATCCTCCCTGCTTATAAATTGCATGGCGGCTACGGCGTCCAAATACGGGTCGCCTGTAGGGCTCCTCCAATAGCCGATCAGGGGCTGGTTTGAGGATTCAGAGATCATCTCATATCCATGTCTCAGGGTATCATCCACCTCGATGTTTTTACGGCAGGTGACAGCTATGAGATACACGGGCCTATCCGTCCGGAAACGCCTGTTTCCTCTGACCAGTTCTCGGAACAGGGCCAGACATTCATGCCTACGCCTTACATCAAACACCAGATCAGATTTCGGACTGTATGTGAATCCGCTGGAACCATCACGTGTTTTTACGACCGCACGAATCTTGCTCTGTATGTCCACAAAGGGGAGCGCCCCGGTGTGGTTACCCCCGGGAACGACCTCCTCATCCGGATCCGGCACCTCTGGACTTGACACCAAACAACCCCCGTCATATCCGGTAAGAGACGATATATCAAACCTTCTCTGTAAACCAGTTAACCCACAGGTAACAGTTTTTGGCGCATGGTTCGCCCGAAAAATGCGGCACAGGCCCCGGCCGAAGGATCAAAAACATCCCGCCCGGGGGGTGCTGATGACAAGCCGCCGACTGTGCGATCTGCCGAATGAGTGCACCCTGTAGGGCGCACTGCCGGATCCGTACGGCCGCGGTCCGGCAGAACCGCCGTCACCGCCGGATCCGGACCGGCGCCTCCCCGACACCCGACATCGGCATGAATGGCCGCACCCGCACCCGCACCCGCACGCCGGGCCCGTCCCACCCCCCACGTCAGTATTAATACGGATCGGTAACCCGTATTGCAATCCTGTCCAGGCCACCCGGATGCGCATTCCTGCCCCAAACGCATCATAACTTGGCATTTTGATTCGCTTATGATCGGAAATTCCGGCTGTCGGGCGTTTACCTGTGGGTTAACTGCCTTTACAAAAAAAAAACCGCGATGCGGACATGTCATGCCGTCAACTGCGGGCGGGATCCCGGCACACGCATGGAATCCCCGGTGTGCGTTCGCAGCGTGTACGAGTCCGGCCGCCGGCACCGCACATCGGAAACGGCACCGGACGGCAACAGGGTCAGGCCGGTTCATCAGGTGTGTGCGAGTTGCGGTACGGTCCGCAGATTTTTCTCGGAGTGCAGACCTAGTCGGAGTCGTGCCGTGCGGTGTGTCCTACGAGCCGTAACGCGCACGTAACCATCTGCCTGTCGGTATTATCCCGAACCTGTTTCTGCATGTCATAACTTGAAAATGTGCATGAGGGCGGGCATAAAGCATACCTGAAAACCCGTCCCCGAGGACACTAAATAGGCACATTTTCAAGTTCTGATGTGGGGCATGCCTCACGCAACGTGTAATCCCTCATACATGCAATGTACGGGCGGACATAAAACGCGGTTTTTTCGCAGTCGCCGCCATCGTAGCCGGTACGGTGGCAACGGATCCGCCGGTGTAACGGCACCGGACGGATACGAGTGCAGAACGGTCCCGCGGTGGCGGCCGGCCGTCACGTGCAGAACGGCCCCGCACGGATGTCGGCGGCGGCGCCGACCTGCCCCGCACGATGCCGTCCCGTGACGGTTTCATGTATTCTGTAATGCCTGACCGTAAACACCTATGAAGATGGTGGACCGGGCCCGAACCGGGCCTGCGTCTCGGACTTTCTGCATCTGTAGTACGGCCGGCGGTCTGCCGTCTCGGCGGCGGCGGCGGCGCCGCTGAATATGGCATCTGTCATCCCGCGTCTCTTGTACAGGCCGGGATCAAATTCCTTGGCCGCCCTGCACCGGTACGGCTTGCCGCGCTTCTTCACGTTGGCCCTCTGTTTTATGTTCGGATGCATTCCAAGATCAAAGACTGCTCCTGCCAACTTTGCCAACTTTAGGCGTGGGGCCCGCGCCTGACGTGCAGAAAACCCCCCGTTTGGGCCGCCCCTGCCGCACTTGTCAAACTTTAGGCGTGGGGCCCAGCATCTTGGTGCTCGGCGCCGTAATGCCGCTGGCAGAACCCGGTTCGGAGGTGTCTGTGACGGCGGCCGGTCTACTCTCTATGATGCTGTTGGCAGGCATGTACGCCGGCCTGCCGTCCGCCGGCGCGTACGTCCTGACAAGACACCTTTGCAACCGCCGTGTTTGCCGCAACCGCCGCCCTGCCGTTGCATGAACCGACCACCCTCCGCCCGACCCCGGCAGCTCGCAGATTTACGGCCGGGGGATCCGCCATCTGGATCATCTTTATGCCCCGGCCACCGCCTGCGATGCCGCGCATGTCCGCGGCCTGTGCAGAAACGCCCCCGCCGCCGACCCGGCCTCTGGAGGCGCATGATTGGGGCACGTCCAGGCCCCTGACACCGGCCTATGAGACAAACCTCGGTTTCGCGGGGGAGGGGGGGGGGGCGACGCCTACCATCTGCGGATTACAGAACCCCGGCCAAAAACAGACAAATAGCGGCGGGCCGCACGGCAGGTTGCGGATATGAGGAGGATAAAATTCAGCCGTATCACCAAGGCGGCACGTGAACAGGGCATCGATTCGATATTCGATGAGTTTGGATAGATCATGTCAAAGATCAAACACGCCGATGATGACATGAAGGGCTATTGCGCCATAAGACTGGCCACGGTGACCGAGCAGTTCATAAGACATACCGTCGAAACCATGATCGACACGGGCAAGGTACCCCCCGACAAATTCATAGACGGCGATCTGCCTGGCCCTGAACGGCTGGCCGGGGTCTCGCTGGGCCGGCATATCGCGTTTTCCCAAAACTTTCAGAATGTCGACGACATAAAAAACATCCTAGAGGTAATAGGCCTGCTGGATGTATTTTATGACTGCCTGTCTGAATCGGACCGGGCGGTACTCAAAGCTCTGTTCAGGTACAGGCATGACATGATCCATACATCCGTGAAACTACCGACGATCGACATCAACCGGTGTTTTGGAATCGTCCTGACACTCATCAAATGCATCATGTCCAAGATCTACCCCGGCGGCCATCATTTTTACCTGTACACGGGGGATTGTATGTCCCGTTCACGCGAGTATCACGAGGCGATCACGTATTATGGCATGGCGCTTGCCATACGTCGTGATGACCCCTACATACTTGGCAAAATGGGGGAGGCGTTTGCAGGACTGGGGCTGCACGAGAGGGCGCTGGAGTGCTACAACCAGGCCCTGGTCCTGGATCCGCGCAGCCCCGTACATGTCAGACAGGGGGATTCGCTTGCAAGACTGGGGCGGCACGGGGAGGCGCTGGAGTGCTACAACCAGGCCATGGCCCTGAATCCGGACGATCCGTTCGTACATACCAAAAACGGAGAGTCGCTTGCGAAACTGGAACGGTTCGAGGGTACCTGTACAGGGTGCCGTACCACACACCGCCTTTCGGACGCCTATGCGGGGGGGGGGGGGGCGTGGCGCGCGTATGCATGTGCATCCGCCGCAAACCGTGGCCGAGCCGCGGCCGAGTGATCGCCGGAGGCCCGTTCGAATTCGTAGCTGTGGCACGCCTGACGGGGGCGGGTCCGTCAGGATCGGCGATGCCGGCCTATCGGCCGAGGCACAAGAGGATGCCTGTATACAGACGGCAACACAGACGGCACCGCCCCGCCCGGATACGGCACATTCGTATCCACAACGGGCTGGAACGACGGCCGTCTGGGCGCAAGGGCCCTTTTGCGGTCCGGCAGGACACCGGGCATCGTCAACGAGTCCGTCACCCCGGATTCCTGTACCGGCCAGAGTACAGTGGGTCGTCCGACACCTTCCGGGCAGGCCGCCGCGCACCGCAGGTCATGCACCGGCAGCGCGCGGCGACAGGGACCTGAGGGGGGCGGGGGGGCCGCAACCGGCCGGCGCCGTACCGGCCAGCGCATTCGGGGACAGGTTTGTTCCCTGTACAAAGCCGCGGTTTTTTTGTCCGTTTGTATGCCCATACCCGTCTGCCGTTACCCGGATCGCATCGACGGTTCGGCGATCCGCCTGCGCGCCACAGGTTTTGTGGGGGGGGGGGGAGTTGACCTGCATCCGGTGTGATTCTGCCTTTTCTGGCCGTCATGCCTGCAACCTGCCCGAAAAACGTTCAGTCCGATGCATCTTGTGCAAAGTTGCTTTTGATCGCACGGTACAATTTCAAAGCATCCGACTTGTCACGGGATCCAACATCGTGCATATACCTTGATGTTATGCTGAGTCTATACAGCACGTTGTATTTGTGGGATATTGCAGGAAACTCTATTTTCACCAACCTGTTTCTTTGGACATGGTTTAAGGGCTTTTTTTTCCCACTTTTTAAAATCTCCGCATCCAAAAATTTGCATGCCGAATAAAAAATAAGGGTGATCTCCCAATCAACATATTGTGGGTTTTTCAGTTCGAGGTATTCGTACACCCCATAATCGTGGATGCTTTTCCGCATGTGCCAGGCAGGATCATCTGTAGATTCAGGCATTTACATCGGTAAAATCCGGATAAACTTTTTCGTCAAAATATTTAGAAAGTGTGTATATGTGTTCAAAATTCACGTTTGGAAAGGCATCCTCAAGGCGGTTAAAATTCTCCAAGGTCTCAATAATGGCCTTGCTGGCATATGGATAATCATGGGCGATTATAAGCTCTGCCATGTCGCCGTGTGCGTACAACATGATCCTGCTTACCTTTGGCATGAGGGCCATCTCGGCGGAGGCCGCCGCCTTTATTTCCCGTACCAGGGTGGCGTGGTTTTGGGATGCGGGCGGGGCCGGTACCGGATCCTTGCCGTCAACGCCGCTCTGTTCAAGCAGGGTATCGGGCCCCTTTGCGGCCTGAACTCCCCGGTTTGCATCAAAACCGTACGTCTCGCTGGATGCGGATTCTGCCCCTGACATGTTGTTGTCAGGTGCCCAAAGTTCGATAAAAGGGTTTGGAGGTGCGGGGTTTTGTCCCGGATTCGGGGGTTTTTTGATCCAAGACTGGAAAACATCCCCCGCGTCCGCGGATATTATTTACCCTGTTGGCAAACGCGCATTTTACGCGTAAAATTCGAGGTTTGGAGCCGTCAGGATCGGCGATGCCGGCCTATCGGCCGAGGCACAAGAGGATGCCTGTATACAGACGGCAACACAGACGGCACCACCCCTCCCGGATACGGCACATTCGTATCGGCAACGGGCCGGAACGACGGCCGTCTGGGCGCAAGGGCCCTTTTGCGGTCCGGCAGGACGCCGGGTGCCGTCAACGAGTTCGTCACCCCGGATTCCTGCACGGGTCAAAGAGAGCACGGTGTGCAGTCTGCCGCCTTCCGGGCGGGGCGGGCGACGCCGTTGCCGCCCGCCTCCCTGGACGGGGACGTCGCGGGTGACTGCGTACCGGATCCGGCAAAGACGGACGGCGGAGATACGCGGGAAAAATGGTGGCGGTGGCAACCGGCACCGGGCACCACGCCCGGGCCGTCAGGTGAGCCCGCGCATGCGAACGCCTTTGTCCCCCTCCGGCCCCTGCCGTCACCGCAACCGCCTGCGCGCGGCCGCCCGGTCCGCGGCAGGCCGGGCATCCGCCGGGGGGGGGGGGGAGGTCGTGTGAGGGACGGGGCGTGGGCGGTTTGCCGGCAGATATGCCACCTGCCCCCTGTCGAATCCATGCCCTGCATACCTTGTACCGCGGCCGGCTTCGCGCCCGGTCCGCGGCAGGACCGGCCGCATACTGCGAACCGTGCCCACACCAGAACCTGAAAATGTGCTAGTCTAGCGTTCTCTGGGACGGATTCTTAGGTATGCGTGACGTCTACCGGCATGCACATTTTCAAGTTCTGACATACGCTTATAATCTGCAAAGTCCATGTAAACACATGATGGAACGCCCGCATCCGCTGAAGAACCAACTGTTGGAGAAGATGAGCCATGAGCTATGCAAGATGGAGGAAACCGGGGAGATTGACCTGGGTTTTCTGTCCCATGTAACCGAATTCAGGCACCACATCGACAAGGTCAAGGCGCGGTGGCTGGAAAACAGCAACACCGAGGGGTTTTATTTCTACATGGCCGCCCGCAACATAGAACTGATGCTGGACAGGGTACAGGAAAGGTTTCAGGAGGCAGAAAAGGCGCATGACAACCCCGCCGTGGCACTAGACACCCTTGCGCTCCTGCCGGAATTCGACAAAACGCTCGACCTGCTGGCGCACGACGAGATAACACCCGAATCCATCGACACCATACTTGACAGGACGGGGATTTTACGCGATGTTGCCGAAGACAGGAATCTGATTGAATCCATAGAAACAGATCTGAAAGACATTGATGCTGACATAGTTAGACTTCATCTTCCCGCACTTATGGATCATATCTGTGGAACTGAGCCACATACGACCGACCTTGACGACGAATAAAATAATAGTCGACACCAATGTGGTTATTGCGGCAAGCATAATCCACAACATCTGCAAGCTAAACATTGTCGTCAAGCACAAGTTTCATGATCAATCCGACCGGTTACTCAGTTTGTTGAAACGTGATAATGACTGTTGCGGCATATTGGTTTTAACGGTAAAAAACGAATCCTTTAGGATGCTAGCCAGGGCTGTCTATGAGACGTTTCTGTCCCATTCGTCGGCAAATCCGCAACTCCGTGCATTGTTTTATAATAACTCGATGGGGTTTGTTTCGTCTTCGGGACGAAAAATGAGAAAATTGATGAGGGATCTAAAAAAGGGAGAATACGATCCCAAAGATCTGTGCAAAAACATCGAACGCGTAAAGTCAATGTCCGGGGATTTGCGAACGGAATTGGAGGAAAGACATGCCGGAAAGAACCGGCGCAGGCCGGAATCCGACAGGCGCGCCAAGACCGTCCTGCCGGGACACCGGAAACAGGAACAGAAAAAGGAGGTGAGCTCCGCCCACGATGCCCGGATCGCCCGGGAATCACTCCAACTCGAACGTTTTGTCAGAAAATCCAACTCTAGGGACGAGTTGATCCTGGCAGAAACCGTATCGGTGATGCAATTCGGTGAAAAAACGGGCGGCTCGTACGACTTTTGGATAGCGTCCTGGGACAGCGGGTTTTTTGCGCCGTATAGCGACGTCAAAAAGTCTTTGCAATCGGTTTTGTAAACATATGTTGTAACACATCCACGTTGAACCTGTGCGTTCTCAAAAATTCCATCATGGTGTAAATTCTGTCGTCCACCGATTCGCATACCTGTTGCATGAACGGCTGTTGTTTGAATATGTTCCAGCATTCCTCTGTCGCGTTAAGATCCGGCCATCCGGTGGGAAAGTATTCGACGCGCAGACGATCCGAGTTATCCTGTATGAAATTCGATACCATGCGCGACTTGTGCGGTCCCGCCCTGTCGAGGATCAACGCAACCTTGTCGTGCCTGTTCAGCAGCAACCTGAGAAACCTGATGGTCTCCTCCTTGTTGAACCAGGGCGAACTCATAAACGCCTGATCGTTGTACCGGGAGACTGCACCGAACACCACGGTGTTCTGGTGGCTTCCGAAGTACGGCGCATGGATCCGCTGCCCGACGGGCGACCACGGTCCGCGCCTCTTATAATAGTCGTGTGCCACGATGGTTTGATCCGCCACCATGAGCAGAAATTTGGCCCTTTCCGCGCCTGAAATCCACGGTTTCATGTGACGTTGCCACCTGATGACCTCCCCGACCTTGTCCTTTCTGATGTGTATCGGTTCGGGAGTCTTGCGAGAGTACCTGCAGGCGCGTGCTTTGCTGCGCATCCCCGACGGGGTGTACAGGACGCCGTCGCATTGGTATACGGTCTGTATGAGTTCGCTTATGAATATGAGTCGCGAACCGTACCCTCTCATGTATTTTGTGATCTTTTCGTTTGTAACCTTGGGAGGACGCCCGGAACGCGGAAGATCATTCAGTCCTTTTATTCCGTGTTTCAGGAAACGTTTGTGCCATGACTTGATCGTGTTGTATACCTTGAACAACATCCTTGCGACATCGGCATAACTTTCCTTGTTGATCACGACATGACACATTGCAAGCAGTCTTTCTTTCACACGCGAATCTTTTTCTTTCCTATAACATTGTTCGAGTTCGGCATGAGTTACCATGTCGTTAGTCGGATATGATACCAGCTATAAAGGTTTCGGATTGAATTTTAGATCTTGCAAAGACTTTTTGTCGCCGCTATACATACACAGCCGTCTGGGGACATCCGATACGGTTACGCGTGAGATTAAGAACCGTTTTAAAATAAGGTGCGACTGCCCGCGAGAAATATACCGTTTGCTGTCTTGACGGCCGCAGCGGCGTCAAAAAGCCCGCAGGATCCGGGTCCGGAACATCATCCATGCCTGGACTGTTTTTTTTTAGCGATGCGGCACGACGGCGCGTGATCGACCCGTCTGCGGCAGGGGCGTCTATGACGGCCACGGGTCCCGAACTGCGCAAGAAAATGGAAAAGGGGCGGCGTCATAGAATACAGGGACGATCCATAGGCACGGCGCATAATTTCGGCATTTTAACCGGTTTCGTTTTTGGTGCCGTGGACCGGGAAAAGGGCGGGGATGCCCCGTTCAGGTACAGGCTGAACGGGAACAGGTGCGTGCCGGTGGTTGGCCGCTACTCGGCACGGGCGTATTTTGAAGGGTTCCAAAGGCCGTTCCGCATGCCGTATGCGGCGGTCCGGCGCGTCCGGTTCTGGGACGGGACGGTCCTGATAAACGGAGGATTCCATGGCGGGTGCATGTGACAAAAGAAGAAGAAAAAACGGCGGTTCCATGCCATCACGCCGCCGGGTTCGCCGACTCGCCACGCCTTTTTTCACCCCCGTGTGCAGCATTTAAGATCCGGAAAACCGGCCTATGTACCCTCCACGGAGGACGCCGCATACTCCATGGTAGGTACATGTCAGAACTTGAAAATGTGCATGCGGGCAGGCACAGAACATACCTGGAAATCCGTCCCCGAAAGCGCCAGTTATGCTGCCAATCATGATTAATTTCGCCTTAATTTTTCACGTACGAGGAGATTGTTGCGATCAGACGAAATTATTTCTGACCAGCAGTATGGGCACATTTTCAAGTTCTGATGTTAACCCACGGGTAAAATTTCAAAGCAGTATCACGCGCTCAAAACCCACATCTGGGAAACACTGAGATCCACGAATCTGTCGATCTGGCCTTGCGCAGAGGTCGGATCCGACGCATCTACAAAGACATCGCCCCGGGGGAACGTTTCCCTTGTCGAATGTCCGGTACCGCCCTCCTCGTGACGGTCCCTGTCGATCAGATCCTCGGCGAGATTTCCCAATCTCTTCTTTATCCCCCTGATCCTTTCTGCCCTTGACATGTACGCCGAGATGAGCCAGAACCTTTTGCCGTATATGTCGTGCAACGTCTTGACCCTGCCGATGCGCTTGAGAGACTTGACCGTGTACGCATGTCCTGAGGCCGGAATTTCCACGGATCCTGCAATGCTCTCGCGGGACTCTTGTCCGGATCACCGCCAGAACCGCCGCGGCGCCGGCTCCCATCCCGCACACCTGCACTCTTGTCTGAATTTGACAAAACGCTTGATCTGCCGGGGCACGGCGAGATGACACCCGAACCCGTCGATGGTATAATCGACAGTGCGGGGATTTTATGCGATGTTGCCACAAACAGGAACCTGATCGAACCCATCGAGACGGGCTGGGAATTCATTGATGCTGACAGATTCGGACTTTATTTTACCGCACTTGTGTGCCGGTTATCTGTCGAACCAAACCCCACAATGACCGGGCCCTGATGACTGCCCCTTCCTGAATTCGGGGGTTTTTGATCCTAGGCTGGAAAGCCTTCTGCGTCCGCGGACGTTATCTGGTGCATGTTAACAAACGCGCATTTCGCGCGTAAAATTCGAGATTTGGAGCCGGCGGGGCTCGCAAACACGAGCGGTTGACGGTCACAGGACCGACATGCCGCCCGGATCAAAAAACCCCCGAATTCAGGAAAGAACCCTACTTGCCAACCGGGCGGATCAGTCCAAATCTTGGAGGCTCATATCCCTTCGCCACTGGGGTATCTTTTCACAGCGTTTCACAGATTTTTCCAACTGTTTCTTCAGCCAGCCTTGCTCAAGTTTTTCCATGATGTGTATTGGGTTTTGTCTCGGATCTAGGGGTTCCCCGATCTAAGGGCAGGTCTGATAATTCTTCGGATATCCTGAAAATTCTTTGACTTTATCGAGTTAAAGGACGGGTGTGGGACTGCAAAGTTATAGCAAAATCACAGTGTGTCACACCCGAAAAGGGATGCAGGAAACCCGGATTTAAGCTGTTGGATCCGCTTCCCCGTACCGTCCAGGCACGGTGGGGCGCGTGTGCGGCCGAGAGAAGCGCCATGAAGATGGCCAAAATCCCGCATATGGTGGGACGCGTGCGCGACGGGTCGTTCATGGTCCGGGCCTCAAGTTCGGACGGGTGGTACGAGGTGGCGCGCCCGGGATCCAGGTGGGAGTGCACGTGCCCGTACTTTGAAAAGACCGGAAACTATTGCAAGCACATACACATGGTGGTGTCCCTGCTGATCCCGCAGGATCCGATGGAGGGCACGGTCTCGACCGTACTTGAGCGGATTCCGGACGGCATGTGCCCGAAATGCAGGATTGTCGCCCGCAAGGACGGGTGGAACTGGAACCGGGGCGGGAGAAAGCAGAGGTACAGGTGCGCCGGCTACGGGCTGCGGTTCTCGGAAAAATTCGGGTTCGAGTGGCAGACCCTGGCCCCGGATCTTGTAGTGGACGTGCTGGACATGTATGCGGGCGGCATGTCGATACGCGCAATCACGGAACACATCAACGGGAGGATCAAGGACGGCGGGGGCGAGCGCAGGAAGGTCTCCCACCACACCATACACCGGATCATAACCCGGTATGCGCGTGTTTTAGGCACGTTTGAGGACTCGCTGCACCCGCACGTGTCCGAAAAATGGATGACCGACGGCATGATGATCGGGACGGCGGACCGCAAAAGGTACCTGCATTCCATCATCGACGGCTCCACCCGGTACTGGATCTCGGGGATCGTGACGGTACACAAGGATACGGACGACGTCTCGCCCATGTTCTGGGACGCGAAGAGGCGCGCCGGCAAGGTTCCGGCCATACTCGTATCGGACAAGGACGGGACGTACCACAAGGCGTGGGAGGTGGTGTTCAGATCAAAAAACCACCTGCAAAAGATCACGTACCACGACCGCCACATACACGCGAACGGTGATCCTAACAACAACATGATGGAGAGGTTCAACAGCAGGCTGCGCGCCAGGATCAAGACCATGCGCGGCAGGGAGGGCGACACCTGTATGACGCTGCTGCGGGTGTACTACAACCACATACGATCCCATATGGGCCTCGGTGGCGGGACCACCCCCGGCATGGCGGCGGGCATACTGATACCGGACCGGGACGGATGGACGGTCCTGATCCAGCATGCCAGGTTACACGGCATACGGTGACCTGCACGGCAACCTGCGGGCCGCAGAACATCCCGCAGGTGCCGCCCGGGCATCCGCGGATGCCGCCGGACGTACGGGCAAACTCATCCGGTACGCGGGATTCTGTGTTTTGGTGACGGGAAAAGGTCGGGACAAGCCCGTACAATTGCGGATCTGCCGCTGATATTGGGGGTCAATATGCCGCCTGGGACGACGGACTCCTAGATCCGAGACAAAATCCCCCCAAACACAAAATTAAATAGTAACCGTACCTACCACCATACATGGATTCAGCAACAAAGGCGGCCGAATTTATGGCATATTACCTCAAGAACAAGTCCCTAAAGGACGACAAGGATCTCGAGGAATATTCCCGCAAGTTCAGCGAGGAATATTCCAGGACTTGGGAACTCGTGCTGGTCGAGGACGACGACTAGCCGCCTCCGATCATTTGCAACGGGATTCCGCCATTTCCTCTCACCTGACGCCGTCCAAACAGGACAGACGGCGGCTCCCAAACCAAAAATTAAATACGGATCAGACCTGCCCCCACGCATGGATTCAGCAACAGAAGCGGCCGAATTTATGGCGCATTACATCAAAAACAGGTCCCTAAAGGACGACGAGGATCTAGAGGAATATTCCCGCAAGTTCAGCGAGGAATATTCCAGGACTTGGGAACTCGTGCTGGTCGAGGACGACGACTAGCCGCCTCCGATCATTTGCAGCGGGATCCCGGCATTTCCACACCACTTCGGACGCCGCCCAAACATGACATGGCGGCTCCCAAACCAAAAATTAAATACGGATCAGACCTGCCCCCACGCATGGATTCAGCAACAGAAGCGGCCGAATTTATGGCTGTGGGATGCGGGCCTTGACAGAATCGTGTCATGTTTGAAGATCGGATCGTTGGACAGAGGTTCCCTTCCGGCCTGCCGCACCCATTCCCGCCTGCAGTAGAGTGCGGCCTGGTACGGCTCCGGCGTTATGAATGCGGGATATCTCTCGCTTGTCCAGCCGTATGTGCGCAGCGTTGCGCAGACAACCTTGCGCCTTTTTCCGCCGTTAATCACCGTTGCAGTCGATGTCGTTGCCGCGCCATTACAATGTCCGCCTTCTCCCACGGACCGCCGGCGTATGCGTACGGATCATCATCATCATCATCATCATCATCATCATCGCCGCCGCCGCCGCCGCCGCCGCCGCCGCCGCCGCCGCCGCGGACCGGGCCCGCCGGCCCTTGCGTTCCGGCATCCTCATGACCGTCACCATCCGCATAATCATTATCTTTGCCGTCATCGCGCCCGTCATCGCCGGCCGCACCGTTCCCATCCACTGAATCCGTCACCCGCCGCAACCGCCCGCGCGGCCCCACGTATACGGGCACCAGATCCTTCCAGCGCAGGGACGCAAACCCCCCGACCCGTATCCCTGAGGACGCGCAGACCAGTATTATGGCCCGGTCCATGGGGGTGCCCGCCGACCTTAGCATCATCTGTATCTCCTGGCGCGTCCACCCCCTGCTCTCCGATACGTTGTCAAGCTCCGGATACGTCGCGTATATCCGCTTCCAGGGGAACGCGGTACCGTCCACATCGAACAGCTTTTTTATCGGCTTGAAGTACCCGCCGAACGATACCGGATTCAGATAGTCCGCGTGTGCGTGCGGCAGTTTGGTGCGCTCGCGTAGCATGCGCGAGAGGCTCAGCAGCAGGTCGCGCGTCCACTCCGGCTCCTCCCTGCCGTAACGGACAAGGCTTGCAACGCGCAGCTCAAAGTCGCCGACCAGCACCTCCTCGAGCATCCCGCACAGCACCTGCCGCAGCGTCCGCGTGTATTTCTCGCGCGTCTCCTCTGCCTTTATCCCATGAACGAGCAGCTCCGGCGGCGGCGCCGACCTGCTCCTTACCATGCCGTCCCGTGACGGTTTCATGTATTCTGTAATGCCTGACCTCAAACACCGTTGAAGATGGTGGACCGGACGGGATTTGAACCCGTGACCCTTGCGGAGGGGAAACCCCTCTTACGCAGTGTGAGTGCGTCATCCTAACCCCTAGACGACCGGTCCGATCATGGTCGTACCGGGGGTGCTTTTCTGTCTTTGGATCCGGGCAGGCGCACGGGCCAGCCAGCCCGCCTTGTACTCCTGTGGGTGGGAGGGTGGGTGGGAGGGTGGGTGGGAGGGTGGGTGGGAGGGTGGGTGGGAGGGGAGGGAGGGGGGGGGGGGACAGGACGGCCCTTCTTGATTTGGACGTTTTTTGATCCAATCTGCATGCTGACACCCTGCCTACCAACGGTGCATGTTTGCGGCCCTCCGGGCGCCAAATATCGGACATTATGCAGTGTGCGTTTGTCCGTAAGCGGTCAGGCCCGGCGTGGAGATTTGAGCGTCTGCACTCTGATTCATACCCGATCTTCTCTAAATGTGGGCGGATACCTGACCGCTTATGCTCGTCCTGACATGATGGATTGCAGCCAATCGCCAAAATTGTGACAAATCCTGTCTATGGGCGTAACGCTGAGATCGATTACCGGCAATCCTGACAATGACACCATCGGACATGTGGTCCGGCCCGTCTGGATCGCCGGCCGCATCGGCGGCCGCGTACCCCGTACGCAGGATTCGATGTTTTGGTGGGGGGCGCGGGGGTGGGGGGCGCGGGGAGGCGACTGCATGATTGCGGCATGCTACCTGCATCGAGTCAATGCGCCGCCCGGATCTGCAAAGACGGATTTGCAGGTGTTGCAACCATGCCTGAACCTCCGTCCCCGAATCGGGAATCCCCTGCATGCCTGAAACAGCTGCCGCACAAACCGCGGATTCGGGACGGATCGGGACAGAGGATAGGACTATAAACGTACGGACTGATGTTACCGTCATGCCCGGTGATGCAAAACCCGTCATGATCGCGCCGCCCGCCGTGCCAAAACCCGCCACCGGCCGTATGGACATCAACAGATACCGCAAGGAAAAGGCCGTCCGGGTGGCCCGACCGCAATCCCGCCGTGGCGGTATCGCACACGCGCCGCTCGTGTGCGGCCGTCCGGGATGCGGCCGTCCGGGTTGCTGGGCAATCAAGGGGATCTGCCCGGTGCGGGAACGCCTCGCCGGTGATCCGGGGGGGTTTGGACATTGATGGCGAACGCGACGCTTGAGGCACTCCGGATCCGAATGCAGTTCCAAATCGACGCGTCAAAAACCCGGGATGAACGGAACAGGATGGGTCAGTTTGCCACGCCGCCCGGGCTGGCGGCCGGCATCCTGCGCCGGACACCTGCGCTGATCTGCAAGAAAAAGGGGATCATGTTCATGGATCCGGCGGTCGGCACCGGATCGTTCTACTCTGCACTTTTGGAGACGTTTCCAAAACACGGCATATCCAGGGCGGTCGGGTACGAGATCGACACACACTGCGGCGCCCTAGCGGACGACCTGTGGGGGGATGCGGGGCTTGAGGTACGTGTCGGGGACTTTACCCGCGCAGAGCCGCCCGCAGAAGACGGGGACAGGTTCGACCTGATCATATGCAACCCACCGTATGTGAGGCACCATCACATCCCAAGTGATAAAAAGCGGCATCTTGCAGCACGGACACTCGGATCATGCGGCGCAGACATCGGCGGCCGGGCCGGCCTGTACTGCTATTTCATTGGCATGTCCCACGCATGGATGCGCCACGGCGCCGTCGCCGGCTGGCTGATCCCGAGCGAATTCATGGATGTGGTCTACGGTGCTCCGTTAAGGCGCTACCTGACGGACACGGTAACGCTGCTACACATACACCGGTTCGATCCTAACCACTGTCAATTCAACGATACGCGGGTCTCATCCGCCATAGTGTGGTTTTCCAAGCAAAAACCGATGCCCGGACATGCGGCCAGGTTCACGTACGGCAGATCGCTCGAATCCCCGTCACAGGACGGCATGATCCCCCTGGACGTACTGCGCACCTCGCCAAAATGGACCCGATATCCTGCGATGAAACCGCACGCGACCCGGCATTACAAAGGGGGCGTTCTGGGCGATTTTTTCAGGATAAAGCGGGGGCTGGCAACCGGCGGCAACGGCTATTTCATCATGCCAGAGGACGAGGTGGAACGCCGCGGTCTGCCACGCGAGGGATTTCGCCCGGTACTTCCCGGTCCGAGACACCTGGCCGGCGGCGTGGTGCAGGCCGACGGTTCCGGGAACCCGGTGCTGGAAAGGCGCCTGCTGCTGCTGGACTGCCGGTTGCCGGAGGATGAACTGGCGCGGCGGCACCCGCTGCTACACGAATACATCGAAAAGGGACGCAAAGACGGGGTGGCCGCCGGATACCTGTGCAGGAACCGACTTCCGTGGTACTCTCAGGAGAACAGGCCGCCGGCGCCCATACTCTGCACGTATATGGGGAAGAACAAGGCGAGGCCGTTCCGTTTCATACTCAACGAGTCGCAGGCCACCGCCACCAACGCATACCTGATGCTGTACCCCGTGGGAAAAATGGCCGCCGCCATGGCCGATCCCGAGATCCGGGAATCGGTATGGCGGCTGCTCAACGGCATCCGGCCGCAAACAATGATCGGCGAGGGCAGGGTGTACGGCGGCGGACTGCACAAGGTGGAACCCGGGGAGCTTTGCAACGTCCCTGCAGGCGGAATATCGGGGCTACTGTCAGGCTGAGAGCCGTGCGTCATGCGTACGGGTTGGCCAAAAGCGCCGATGCCCGATCCCTGTACCGGCCGCAACACCGTCTCCGCCCTGTACCGGCCGCAACACCGTCTCCGCCCTGTACCGGCCGCAACCCATCACGCGGTTCCGCCGAATTCCGACGTCAAGACAGGCGGCCTTCGCCGTGCCGCCGGGCACGGCCTGTCACGGCTGGACCGGCAGGAATCGCGCTTAA
Organism: uncultured Acidimicrobiia bacterium; assembly: GCA_958295745.1. GTDB lineage: Bacteria > Actinomycetota > Acidimicrobiia > Spongiisociales > Spongiisociaceae > CATQHD01. The sequence continues at coordinate 85,717 of CATQHD010000001.1, forward strand.
TCATCGAGGAGGACCGTCAACCTGCCATCGGACCCTCCCCTTTTAACCAGGATCTCAAGATAGTCGCCCCAACTGGATTTTGCATTGTCCAGCAGGGTTCCCCAGTCACACACATGAATGCCGTTTTTGGCAAGACTTTTCAGCCTGAGGATCATGACCGGGTCTCGGGCCACCTCGTCTGCTACTATGCGCCCCGTCACCGACTTGAATTTGGACATGACATCCGTATCCGCCCTTATGGTATACACGTACTGTTCACACCTTGTCACATGATCCTGGTTCAGAACCAGTCCGGGCCTCATGAATTCCATCACCACAAGATCCGTGCCGTTGGACAGGACCAGATCTATCCTGCCTTTGTAGTCCTCACCTGCCAGTCCTGACTTGTCTGCGGCCTTTTTGATCAGCGTCGTCACCCTCGTCTCCTTCCTGAACAGCTCCAGATCGGGTTCGATCATCCACGGATTCCTGGCAATATGATCCCTTATGGTGTCCTCCAGCTGCTTTTTGGATATCCTGCACTTTAGCTCCCCGATCGCGGCCAGTTTGGTCTTGATGGCCTCCGCCACATTCAGTGCGGCGATGATGTCCGTTTCCACCAGCAGACCGAGCAGCCTCTCCTCCGATATGCTGTCACTTCCCTCGATCTCATCCCACAACCCCTTGAGTCTTCCGCCCTCGAATGCGGTGAGGAACGAGTCCGCCAGGATTTTATACTGTTTCTCGGTTAACGAACTGGCCTGGGCGAGTTTTACAAGCACCCTTTCGACCGTCCTTCTATCGCGGCTCTCAAACCTGCCAAGCCTTTCCCTGAACTCCGAAAACTGATCCTTCAACCCGTCCAATTTTTTCTGTGATCTGAGCTCGCCCCACAGCCGCAGGAGCTGTTTTGTCCTCTCCTGCCCCCATTCCAGCAGTTTTTGTGTTTCTGCAAGATCCCAGTTGACACGCTGGCGTTCGGTCGACATCACGTCGACCTTTTGCTGATCCAGAAAATCCGCTACGACCTGCCCAAACATGTATCCCTGCCCGTGCTGTCCGGGGAGCGCGCCCGACAAATCGAAGAAGAACGCCTTGTGGGCAAGCTTGCCGTTGGCAAATACCGTTATTCCCTGAATCTCGGCATCGTTTATCGGCTCCTTCTGGAAACCGACCCTCCACATCACGTCGTGGTTGCAGCCCTCGACCCTTTCCACTCCCCAGCCGTCCCTTATCTCCAGCCCCCCGGGTCTCCTTTTGGCGGGATAATCTTTTGGAAAACTGAACTCTATGTTTGACATGTCCATTGATTGTGGGATCGGGGTGCCGTTTACCGTTACCCTGAAATCTCCGGCCGTCTGGTGGATCAGAAACCTCCTGGCCAGACTTGGGGAAAACCGCCTGTCTATTTTTCTGGACATCATCAGTCCTGTCAGGGTAATCTCGGTCCCGTGTCTGCCCTTCATGTTATCTGCAGGACCGGTGGTTTTGGCATCGATCCTGCCCCCGCTCACAAGGTATTTCTCGCATCTCAGCGAATCTATATCCATCTCAAAGACGGTCCTTTCCCCGGTACTTCCGCTGACGGTCTCCACCCTGATTATCCTGGCTATGCCAAAACAGGCAAACTTGCCAATCCCCTTTCTGCCCATGATGTTCCTCTGTTTCCGCGGCGTCTGTGCCAGCGGGTTTCCACGCCTCTTGTCATATCCGATGTTGAGGTATTCCTCCTGGCATTCCTCAAACGTCATCCCGTTTCCGTCGTCTTTTATCGTTATCCTGCCGGACGTACCGTCCGGAATACAAATGTCCACGTTTTCGGCATCCGCATCCCATGCGTTTGCCACCATCTCGGCTATGGATGCGACCGGACTCTGGTATGCCTGATACCCCAACTGATCCAGTATCTTTCCGTGAAATTGAAGGTTTAGAATTTTGTCTTTCACATGTGCCATCCGGCAGGCGTTGATAAAACCCTTATGTCGAGTCGGCCGGGCATCTGCAGACCCCGGTGGCGGAATTCACCGCAAACGACGTGTGCGGGGGACGCGGGGGGGTGGGGTGGAGGGGGCCGGGGTTCTCTGATCCTGGCGACATGGACGGGTTTTCGGGATTTACAGAAAAACCGGCGGCCGTTGAACCTCGGCCCGCGGCGCATGGATGCGGGGTTGGGGATTTCGGGCGGGGCGGCACCGGCGTCGTTCCGCCGCCATTTCCGTCCGGGATCCTCATCCGGGATTGCTCGGAACCTGTCCCCCCCCCCAAGCGGTTTACAACAGATCCCCCGGACCCGGTTTCCCGCCTGCGTCCGGGCGCGCCGGCCCCTCCTGCGGGGAACCGGGGCCAGGGCCCTACTTTTTGGCGCCCAGCGTCCGATTCTTCAGCCTCAGGTACGGGTTTTTGCACTTGCGGCACCGCGTGGCGTTGATGTCGTTCCTGGCCCCGCAGTTGAAGCAGATCCTCATGTGCAGCCTCGCCTGCTGCGCTATGCGCTTCTTCTCGGGGTCCGTTATCGGCATGATCCCACCCCACCGCACCCCTTTTTTATTCCTTCATCTTGCCCGCAAGCAGGACCGGCACCTCGGCTGGCCTCTTTGCGACCGGGATGTTGGCCCTGTTGAACATTGCGATCTTGGACTCTGCGGAACCGTAGGTCCCCATCACGATGGCCCCGGCATGCCCCATCCTCTTCTCCTTGGGGGCCGCCCTGCCGGCGATATAGGCCACGGCCGGCTTTGAAAACCCAGAGTCCATTATCCTCTGGGCCAGGATCTCCTCGGAGTCGCCCCCGATCTCGCCGACCACGACCAGCCCCTCCAGATCCGGGACGTCCTTTACCATCTCGAACGCGTCGATCAGCCGTGTCCCGTTGATGGGATCCCCCCCGATCCCAACGGTGATGGCCTGGCCGAACCCCGCGCCGGTCAGCGCGTCGGATATCTCGTACAGCAGCGTGCCGCTCTTTGAGAGCACGGCTATCCTGCCGGCCCGGAACGGCGTCGGGGGCATGATCCCCACCTTGATGAGTCCTGGGATCATCACCCCCGGGGTGTTGGGGCCTATGACTATCGCGTCCTTTTCCCTTGCCAGCTCCAGCACCCGCATGGTGTCCCGGACCGGCACGTGTTCGGGGATGGCCACCAGCAGTTTTATCCCGGCCTCCAGCGCCTCGGTCGCCGCGCCCAGGAAGTGCCTTGCCGGAACGAACGCGATCGATATCCTGGCGCCGGTGGCCTCCACCGCCTCCCCGACCGAACCGTACACCGGGACGCCCTCAAAGCTCTGCCCGCCCTTTCCGGGCGTGACGCCGGCGGCCACGTTGGTCCCGTACGCGATCATGTTTCTTGCGTGGATGGAGCCGTACGTGCCGGTGATCCCCTGCACGATCACCGGTTTTTTGCCGTGATCCGGCTCGCCCGGTCTCCCCCTGAGCAGCCCGAACAGGTCGGTCACCTGTTCACCCCCATCACCGCGGAGTTGATGGCCTCCTCTATGGAATCGTACATGACCGTCTTCGAGTCCCCCAGCATCCGGCTGGCCTCCTCGGACTCGGACCCCTTTAGCCTCGCGAACACCGGCAGGTCGATGAGCCCCTCGTCGTACGCCCTGACGAAGGCCGATGCGACCGTCGTGGCCTTTACGATCCCCCCGTACAGGTTCACCAGTATCGCCTTGACCCTGTCCATGCCGCCTATCAGCGTCAGCGCCTCGTACACGGACTCGGTCGTCGCCCCTCCCCCCACATCCAGAAAGCAGGCGGGCCTGCCGCCGTTGTCGGCCAGCATGTCAAGCGTGGCCATCACCAGCCCCGCCCCGTTTCCGATCACCGCGATATTCCCGTCCAGCTCCACCAGGCTGAACCCCGACCTCTCGGCGCGCTCCTCCACGTCGGTTCTCTCCCGGTACCTCTGGAGCTCCCCGTGCCTGAACCCGGCGTTGTCGTCGGTGACCACCTTGCCGTCCAGCGCCAGCAGCGAGCCGTCCTGTACCACGGCCAGCGGGTTGATCTCCGCAAGCTCCGCCTCCTTTTCGACGGCCAGCCTCGATAACCCCTGCAGGATCTCCGCCAGCCGCCCCGCCGCCTCGCCCTCCAGCCCCATCCCGGAGGCGATCCTGCCCGCCGTCTCCGCGTCCACATCGCCCATCCCGACCTCCTCGACGATCTGGTTCCTGACGGACTCGATCTCGACGCCGCCCTCGGCCGAGGCGATGACCGTATAGCACCTCTTGCTCCGGTTCAGAAACAGCGACAGGTACATCTCCTGCCTGACGTCTGCCGCCTTTTCCAGCAGGACCGCCCTGGCCCCCTCCCCCTTGATCTCCATGTCCAGCACCTGCGGGTACTTTATGTCAAACTCGTCCATGTTGCGGCACATCTGGATCCCGCCGGCCTTTCCGCGCCCCCCGACGGGCACCTGTATCTTGATGACGAACGGGAATCCGAGCGCCTCCGCGTCCCTCCGCCCCCGTTCGAGGTCCTTTGAGGCCGCGCTTGCGGGCACCGGGATGCCGTACTCTTTGAACAGCTCCTTTGCCTGGAACTCCAATAGGCGCATACGCAGAACCGCCCGTACCGTCTTTATTAACTGTAGGGCCGGCCGTAGCCCATCCCGTAATTATTGCCGCGGGCCCGGATCCGCACGCGATCCCAAGACCGTCCCGCCTTTTGGCCGGGCATGATGCGGCACAAGGCGGTTCTGCCCGCGATCCGTTCGTAATCCCGGAGCCCAAAAACCGCCCGGCCCGCCGATCATGGCTGATCTGCCCCAAACCGCCGTACGGCGTCCCGCCGCCGATCAGGCAAGACCACCCCCGATCGATATTGTGGATATCACGCACGCCTTTTCGGGGATTTTTTTCGACATTCATCCTGAAAAGGCGGTTTTACAGAACCGGGTATGGGCGAATCCAGGCATGTCGCCCGCGGCAGGATGCGCGCACTGCGCGAGGATCCGAACGCGGACGAGGAGCTCGAGGGGATGAACCGGGGCAAGGCCGGGGCCCCGTACAGGTACGCCGGGTCGCCGTTCATGGTGCCTGCCCCGACAAGGTTCACGTCACACATGTCATACGAGCATCCAGATGGCTATGCCCGGGAGATGCCGGGCGAGCTGAACGCGCCGAGGCGCGCCCGGACATGCGGGAGGATCAACGCGCCAAAGGCGGACATCCGGGACGGGGTGGCCACGGTATGCCGCGGGGCGCGGGCCGTGAGGCCGGCGGCCGACGCGTCCGGACTGCAGCAGCACAACCGCGGCGAGTGGATACGAAAGAAGCGGAGGCACAAACGCGGATCCGTAGATCCACATACCGGTGGACACCGACACGCGCCGGATCCTGGCGCTGCGCGTGACCGACGAAAAGATAGGCGACTCGCCGGTCTTTTCAGAGCTGCTCGCCGAGGCGGTCAAGTTCCTGGATGCGGCGGTAGCGGCGGCCGATCCGGCTGCGGACACGGAGCTGCTCGCCGAGGCCGCCGACGCGGCCGCCGACGCGGCGACCGCCGCAATGTGCAGGGCCTTCGAGGATGCGGTCGCCACGCTCCTCCTCAGGGACCGTTCCCCGGTGCGTGTACCGGAGGCCTCCGTTTCGGCGGCGGTGACCGCCGCGGCAGCCGCCGCCGGACGCGTGATATACGCGGACGGCGCATACGCCTCCCGGCCGAACCTCTGCCTGTGCAAAGAGTGCGGGGTCGTACCGTTCATCAGGCTGAAGAGGAACGCGACGACCGCCGGCAAAGGCCGAGGCGACGTATGGGGGGGGGGATCCGTGAGGGGGCAGAGGGGCCGCGGCGCCAGGAACGTCTCCGCTCTGACCGAAACCGAAGGGGCCGACGCCCTGGAGGAGTGGAAGGAGAACGGCGGGTACGGCAAAAGATGGATTGTCGAGATCATCCTTTCGGCCTTCAAGCGCCTCTGGAAGCGACGTGCGTGCGCTGAAATGGGACAACATGGTCCAGGAGATCAAACTAAAGGTGTGGGCCTACAACATGCAGATCGGTACGGCATAGGGGAATGTCGGCCTGGGGCCGCCCGGGCGGATCCTGCGCTCCGTCCGTCTGGCAACTGCATCTGCACGGGCGGTTCCTTTGCCGTATGTGCCTCCCCACTCCCACCACCACCCCCCCCCAACCACGTGATTTGTGCGGATCCGAGTCCGGACCGGGGCCGTGCCTGGCAACCACGGGCCGCTCCGCAGCATTGCGCCCGGATTACAGCAGTTTCGAGCCGGTGCAGAATAATTATGAGATAGACTACCGCACCCTCAAACCTTTTTATCAGGATTTAGGCACCTAACAGCATGTCAGGGGCAGAATCCGCATCCAGCGAGACGTATGGTTTTGATGCAGGCCGGGGGAGTCAGGCCGCAAAGGGGCCCGACACCCTGCTTGAACAGAGTGGCGTTGCCAGCAAGGATCCGGAACCCGTTCCACCCGCACCCCAAAGCCCCGCCGTCCTGGTACAAGAAATAAAGGCGGCGGTCTCCGCCGAGATGGCTCTCATGACAAAGGTAAGCAGGATCATGTTGTGCGTATCCGACAACATTGCAGAGCTTGTAATCGCCCATGATTATCCAAGTATCAGCGACGCCATTAGCGAGACCTGGGAGAATATTAACCGCCTTGAGGATACTTTTCCAAACGTGATTTTTGAACCCACATACCCGTTTTCCAAACATTTTGACGAAAAAAAAGTCCATCCGGATTTAACCGATGTAAATGCCTGAACCTGCCGATGATCCTGCCTGGCACATGCGGAAAAGCATCCACGATTATGATGTGTACGAATACCTCGGACTGAAAAACCCACAATACCTTGATTGGGAGATCACACTGATTTTTTATTCGGCATGCAAATTTTTGGATGCGGCGCTTTTAAAAAACGGGAAAAAAAGCCCTCAAGCCATGTATAGTATATGATGTTGATTATGGATAATTTGACGAAATACCTATAAAGGGAATCGATTCTCAGACAATCGTGAGAGAAAAAGAATTTCTTAAAAATACCAGCCTCAAGTATTTGCGCAGTGCACATAAAAAAGAAACAGATCCAAAAGGACAGCGCAGGTTGCTTGCATGCATATACAAAAAGGAGGGCATGAGCATTACCGACATCGCAAAAACCCTGAACACACCACGCACAAATGTTGACCGCTGGCTTTCCACGATCGCATTACACGGGCTCAGTAGCAGATATGACATCAAAAACAAGGGAGCTAAGTGCAAGCTTGATTCCAAGCAGATGACACGGTTGGTACTGGATCTGGATGCGGGACCGGCGGCGGCAAACATGGGCGCCAACATGTGGACTGTACCGCTGATAACAAAGCATATCAAGAGAAAATTCGGTGTGGATTACAACACACACTCCGTATGGGAGATGGTGCGCAGGCGTGGGTTCTCCTACAAACTGCCGCGCCCGGCCAATCCCAAGGCGGCCAATAGGAGGGAACGCAGAGCATTCAAAAAAAAAGCTGCCAAACTAGCCGCGGCGTACCGAAAGGCCGGATACACGGTGTTCGTAGCCGATGAGATGCATCTGGTCCTGAACGGGGCCGTCAAAATGGGGTGGTTTCGTGAGGACGAAAGGCCCGTCATAGAGATAAACTCCCGCAAGGGGAGGATCTCCATAATCGGCGCGATAGGCGAATCGGGGGGAGGCTCCTTTATGTTCTACAAGACGGCTAACGCCCCGAACATGATAAAGTTCCTGGTACAGCTGCACAAAAGGTTCGGCAAGGTGCTCGTATTCATGGACAACGCAGCCTACCACAGCAAGTCCATGCTGGAGGAGGTGGGCCACCTTACCGGCGGCGAGGTGGCCGTAAAGTTCCTTCCGAAATACACGCCGGAGCTCAACCCGATCGAGACACAGTGGGTGGTCATACGCCGCCATATCGGCAACTCTTGGTTTGACAACGTCGACGACGCGCGCAGGACCATAAGGAACGGACTGCGGCGCAAACTGATCCCGATTGTAAAACTGCACGACTATCTTTTGCCGTAGAATGGATAGTTTCATCCCGACCGAAATTGCAAGCCGTCCGAACATTTCAGGCATATGCGTACGACAGAGCCTGTCGTTTGCATATGCCGTACAATATGCGCACATTTCAAACTAGTGCTACTGCAGAGACTGCAAGTGTCATCCCTGCATCATAAAACACGCATGCGGCATATCTGCAACCTGTTTGCAGTGCCCATATTTGAAAAAATTCTAAAAAATAACCATTATCAACATCAGATACTATACAAAGAAACAGGCTGGTAAAAACAGAGTTTCCTGCAATATCCAACAAATACAACACACTGTATAGACTCAGCATAGAATCAAGGTATGAGTGCGATGTTGGATCCCGTGACAAGTCGAATGCTTTGAAATGATACAGTGCGATCAAACGCAACCTTGCACAGGATGAACCGGGCTGAATGTTTTTCGGGCAGGTTGCAGGCATGACTGCCAAAACCGGCAGAATCACACCGGCATGCTGGTCAACCTTCCCAATCTCCACCGAAACCCGCGGCGCGCAGGCGGACCGTCGAACCGCCGATGCGATCCGGGTAACGGCGGACGGGTGTGGCCAGACAAACGGACAAAAAAAAAAAAAAACGCGGCTTTGTACAGGGAACAAACCCGTCCCCGCATGCGCCGGCCGGTTGCAGCCTCCCGGGTTCCCAGTCGCCGCGCACCGCCGGCACATGGCCTGCGGTGCGCGACGGCCTGCCCGCAAGGTGGCGGACGACCCACCGCACTCTGGCCGGTGCAGGAATCCGGGGTGACGGACTCGCTGACGGCACCCTGCGTCATGCCGGACCGCAGGAGGCCCCTGCGCCAAACTGGCCGTCGTTCCAGCCGGTTGCGGATACGAATGTGCCGTCTCCGGCGGCGGCGGCACCACCCATGTTGCACCTGTACAGGCATCCTCTTGTGCCGCCGCCGACAAGCCGGCATCGCCTGCCCTGACGGCCTGCCGGCGTCCTAGCGCCACCGCGCGCACCGCCAGGGATGTGCCCAGAGCCGGCCCGGCCATGACGCTGGCGGTGCCCGGCCCGGCGGCCCGTACGCCGTTGCAACGGGACGAAAACACGGTATCCTGTCCTGCGATGACGGTTGCAGGTATCGGGCACCTTTGCCACACCGATCCGGCGTTCCCGCCCGTCCTTTTGCCCAGGATCCGTAAGGCGGGCGCAGGGGTGCCCCGTAATCGGACCGACGGCCGGATCGGAACCCGTCCGGATTTCGGGTGGATTGTCCCGATCCGGCGCCCGCGGGACGGCTGGAAAAACACGATTCCGCGTACTGGGAAAAAATTTATTGAGCATAAACGGGAATAAACACCATGTCGGACAACCGGCGGCGATCGGCCTTTTGGATCCTGTCGGGGCCCGCCGCATTCTGGATTTCTTATATATACTGCCCATGCGTGGCGAGATGTTGTATATCGTGCAAAAATACACCGTCCGGGAATGCGGCCGCCGCACCGATGCGCAGTCAGGCCGCGTCCTCCGCCCTGACAAGGGATCGGGTGGGGGGGGGGAAGATGCATAGGAAAGGCACGGAAGGGTGTGCGGGAGGATGGGTAGGAGGAAGATGAGGGGGACGGGTGACACACCGATGCGGCCTGCGGGGATCCGGGGACCACGTGCATCGCGGCGCCGCCGCCTGCCGCCGCCCGCCGTGATCCTGCTCTGCTCTACCCTGGTCCTCTGCTCCGCCCTCTGGTATGCGGTGCCGCAGGCGCATGCCGACGGACATCTGCCCGCCGTCGAGATCTCCACCAACGCAACCTCGCCGACCAACCTGCGGATCATACCCTTTGACATGAGCTTTAGCAGATCCGTCAACGCCTCCACGCTCGACACGTCGGACATCGGCGCCACCTCGGGCACCGTGCAGAACATGCGCCAGGTGTGGCTGCGCGACGGGACCTTCCCCAGCCCGCACCCGGCCGGCGTGGCCGTCGACAACTCCACGGGCAACATATACGTCACGGACGTGGTCAACGAACGCATCGCGGTCTTCAACTCCACCGGACGGTCGATCGGCCACATCGCCGACTCGTTTGAGCACGTGGCGGATGTGGCCGTCAACCCCTCCTCGGGCACCCTGTACGTGGCCGACTCGGGCCTCGGCCTGGTCCGGGCGCTGGATCTGGACGGGAACCACATCGCCGACACCGACCACCGGTTCGGCAGCGCATCGGCCCTGGCCGTCAACCCCTTCTCGGGCACCCTGTACGTGGCCGACTATGACAACAACCACGTCGCCGTCTTTGATTCCTCACTGACCCACACCGATACCATCACCGGCCCGCTGACGGGCCCGTCGGACGTCGCGGTCGACGGGTTCACCGGCAACATCTACGTAACCGACGACACCGTCGGCCGCATCGCCGTCTTCGACTCCGCCGGACGCAACACCGCCAATATCACCCGCCACCAGATCACCATGTCCGGCCTGGCCGTCGATCCCGCCTCGGGTACCGTATACGCGACCGACCCGTTCGGAGAACGCGTCCTGATCTTCAACTCCACGTATAATTACACGGGGGATCTGCCCGGCTCTTTCGGCTTTCCCCGCGGCGTGGCCGTGGACACCGCCTCGGGCACCGTATACGTGGCCGACTCGAACGCCCACCTCGTCCGCATCTTCGACGCGTCATACGCCTTCGAGGTGGCCGATCCCGCGGACGGGCAGACACTCACCGTAAACATGCCCGCGGGACGCGTGCAGGACGCGGCGGAAAACGCAAACGCGGCATCCAACACCGTACACATCCGCATAGACCGGAGTCCCCCGGTACCGGTCCTTGCGGCCGCACAGCCAGGCCCGACCCGCCTGCAGACCGTGCCCTTTCTGCTGTACTTTGACACGGGCATAAACGCCACGACCCTCGACGAATCGGACATCAACGCCACCTCCGGAACGGTGCGGAACCTGCACCCGGTGTTCCGGCATGCCCAAGACCTCGGCGGCCCCGGCCCCGGCAGCGTCCTGTTCTACAACCCGCGCAGCGTGGCCGTCGACGGCACCTCGGGCCGCATATACGTGGCCGACACGTTCAACAACCGCGTCATGGCGTTCAACTCTACGATGCACCCGGTCCTCAACATCACCGGCACGCTCAGCAACCCCAGCGGCGTGGCCGTCGACGGCGCCACCGGCAACATATACGTGGCCGACACCAGCAACAACCGCATCGCGGTGTTCGACTCCGCCGGACGCAGCATCCTCAACATCACCGGCCCGCTCACCAGCCCGGCGGACGTGGGGGTCGACGGCTCGTCGGGCACCGTATACGCGACCAGCAACATCGAAGGCCGCGTTTTGGCCTTCAACCGTACGGGGGGTTACATAGCCGACCTCCCGGGCCGGTTCGACCTCCCGTCCGGCCTGGCGGTGGACGGCCGTTCGGGCACCGTATACGTGGCCGACACGCGCAACGGCCGCATAGCCGTGTTCGACTCCGCCCGGAACCCCCTCGATGACATCACCGGCCCGCTTGACCGTCCGTCCGACGTCGCCGTCGACGGCCTGTCGGGCACCGTGTACGCGACCGATACCGGCCGGGGCCGCGTCATGGTGTTCAACTCCACCGGGCACAACATCGCCAACATCACCGGCCCGTTCTCCAACCCGTACGGCGTGGCAATAGACGCCCTGTCGGGCGCCGCATACGTGAGCGACACGTTCGCATCCCGCGTCAGGGTCTTTGACACGGGATACGGCTTTGACGTGGAGGCACCCGCCGACGGGCAGACGCTCACGGTGAATCTGCCGGCGGGCCGCGTGGAGGACCCGGCCGGGAACGCGAACGTGAAATCCAACACGGCAAGCATCGAAATCGACAGGACCGCCCCGGTCCCCGCCGTCACCCCCGTACGGTCCAGCCCGACCCGTGACTCCCCCGTCCTCTTCCGGGTGGACTGGAGCGAGAACGTCACCGGGTTCAACGCGACCGGCATCGCGCTGTCCGGGACGGCCTCCCACGGCGGCGTGACGGGCTTTGCCGGCGGCAACGCCTCGTACACGTTCGGGGTCGTGCCCGCATCGGGCGGGTCGATACGGGCCGACATCGCCGCAGGCGCGGCGCGCGACCTTGCGGGCGGCCCCAACACCGCCGCCGCCCGGTCCTCCACCGTGTATGCCGACACGCCTCTGACCCCGCACGTCTCCACCGAACAGCCCTCCCGGACCCGCCTGGAGACCGTCCAGTTCACCCTGGACTTTGACATGGGCATCTACGCCTCGACCCTCACCACCACCGACATCAACGCCACATCGGGAACCGTGCAGAACCTGCGGTTCGCGCCGCAGTACGACGGAGGCGTCGGGGGCCGGGGCCCGGCCCCCGGACAGCTCGACCGCCCGCGCGGCGTGGCCGTCGACGGCGCCGGCCTCCTGTACGTGGCAGACACGCTGAACAACCGCATATCCGTCTTCAACGGCACGGGACACCACACCGGCAACATCACCGACGGCTTCGACTCGCCGCGCGGCGTGGCCGTCGGCGGCCCCTCGGGGTACGTATACGTGGCCGACACGAACCGCCACCGCGTCGCCGTGTTCGACCCCGCCGGAGGCCACGTGGCCGACCTCAACGGCACCTTCCTCAACCCCCACGGCGTGGCCGTCAACGGTACCGGCCACGTGTTCGTGGCCGACACCCGCGCCGACCGCGTCGCGGTGTTCGGCCCCGGCGGGGACCATGCCTACGACCTCCCGGGCACCTTCAACCGCCCGCAGGACGTGGCCGTCGGCGGCCCCGCGGGCATGACATACGTGGCCGACACCAACGGGAACCGCGTCGCCGTGTTCGGCCCCGGCGGGGACCATGCCTACGATCTCCCCGCCACCTTCAACCGCCCCCGCGGCGTGGCCGTCGACTCCTTTTCGGGCGCCGTATACGTGACCGACACCCTGGAGGACACGGTCAGGGCCTTTGATCCGGCCGGGCGCAGCATCGCCAACATCACCGGCTTTTTCAACCGCCCGTTCGGGATAGCCGTCGACGGCACCGCGGGGACCGTATACGTGGCCGACCGCAACGGCCACTCCGTCCGCGTGTTCGATCCGGCGTACTCCTTCGAGGTGGCCGGCCTCTCCGACGGGCAGACGCTCACGGTGAACCTGCCGGCCGGCAGCGTCGATGACCGGACGGGGCACCCCAGCGCCGCATCCAACACCGTGACCGTCGGCCTGGACTTGGACGCCCCCAGAATACTCTCGGCGGCGATCACCTCCCCGGGCCAGATAACGGTGGAATACGGCGAGCCCGTACACGCCACGGGCGCGGCCTACGGCGCGCTCACCGTGGGGGGCGCCCCCCACAACTACACGGGCAGCCCGCTGTCGGGCAACGGCACCTCGGTACACGTCCTGGCGTTCACCGGCGGCGCGGCCGCGCCGAACTCCACCGGCAACGTCACCCTGGCCCCGTCCGCAATAACGGATGCCGTCGGCAACGCCCTCGGCACCCAGGCCGCGGTTCTGCGGATGCTGGCGGACGGCCAGCCCCCCCGGATAACCTCGGCCGCCCTCACGGGCCCCGACCGGTTCACGGTCCGGTACAGCGAGCCCGTACACGCCACGGGCGCGGCCTACGGCGCGCTCACCGTGGGGGGCGCCCCCCGCAGCTACGCGGCCGGCCCGCCGTCGGGCAACGGCACGGCGGCCCACACGCTCGCATTCCTGGGCGCCCCGGCCGGCGGCGATGAGGCCGGCACCCTGGTCATGAACCTGACCGCGATAACGGATCCGGCCGGCAACGCCCTCGGCGATGCCGCCGGCTCCCTGCAGGCGCTGGCACCGGACCGCCCGCTAACCGTCGGAATATCCACCGACGCGACCTCGCCGTTCGGGCTGTCCACCGTACGTTTCGCCCTGGACTTTAACCGGGACATACGCGCCTCCACCCTGGAGACGCCGGACATCAACGCGACCGCCGGCACCGTCTCGGACCCGGTCTCGGAGCCGCGGCACAGGCACAACCTCGGTGCCGCCGCCCCCGGCCCGGGCCTGCTCCACAACCCGCAGGGCGTGGCCGTCGACGGCGCCTCGGGCCGGGTGTACGCGGCCGATCCGGCCGGCGGCTCCCTCCATATCTTCGACCTTGAGGGACGCTATACGGGCAACGTCACCGGCCTGCTCGGATCCCCCCACGGCGTGGCGGCGGACCCCCACCGGGGCCTCACATACGTGGCCGACACCGGCAACGGCCGCGTCGCCGTCCTCAACGGTACCGGACACCTTGTCGCCAGCATCGCCAACTCCTTTGGTGACATACGCGGCGTGGCGGCGGACCCGCACACCGGCAACGTATACGTGGTGGACCGGGGCCTGGCCAACGTCCAGATCTTCAACTCCGCCCGGGATCCCATCCATACCATCACGGGCCCGTTCAGTGTCCCGCACGGGGTGGCCGTCGACGGCACCACGGGCAACCTGTACGTGACCGACACCGGTGACACCGACCGCGTCCTGGTCTTCGACTCCGCCTGGAACCGCACCCGTGATCTTGCGGGCGCCTTTGATGACCCGGCCGGCGTGGCCGTCGATCCCATCACGGGCACCGTATACGTGGCCGACACCGGCAACGACCGCATCGCCGTCTTGGACCCCGCCGGACCGCCGGCCAACCTGACCGGCTCATTCTCCTCCCCGCACGGGGTGGCCGTCGATCCCGCCACGGGCAACCTGTACGTGGCCGACACCGGCCACAACCGCATCCAGACATTCGGCATGAGGCACTCATTCGAGGTGGCTGGCCTGCTCAACGGCCAGTCGCTTGTGGTGAACATGCCCGCGGCACGCGTGCAGGATCCCGCCGGACACCCCAACGAGGCCTCCAACACCGTACGGATAGAGCTCGAGATAGCGGCCCCGAAACCCGTCATCACGGCCGTACAGCCGAGCCCCACCAACGCCACCACCGTCAACTATGCCGTGGACTGGGGCGAGATAATAGATCCTGCGACCCTGGACACGTCGGACATCGAGGCCACCTCCGGGACGGTACGGAACCTGCGCCAGGTGTTCCCGCATGCGGGGGACTTTGGCGGCCCCGGCTCCGGCAACGGCTCGCTCCGCAACCCGCAGGGCGTGGCCGTCGATCCCGCCACGGGCGACATATACGTGGCCGATTTTGGCAACGGGCGCGTCCAGATATTCGACCCGAATCTGCGCAACACGGGCAACATCACCGGCGGGCTCCGGACCCCCGTCGGCGTGGCAGTCGATCCCGCCACGGGCACCGTATACGTGACGGACCTGACCCGCAACCGCGTCGCAGCCTTTGATGCCGCGGGCAACCCCCTCCCCGGCATCACCGGCGGCCTTGACGGCCCGTACGGGGTCGCCGTCGACGGTTCCACGGGCGACGTATACGTGGCCAACACGGGCAACAACCGCGTCCTGGTCTTCGACTCGGACCTGAACCACACCGGTACCATCACCGGTACCGCCACCGACCCGTTCGACTATCCGGCCGGCGTGGCCGTCGACGGCACCACGGGCACCGTATACGTGGCCGACCCCTTCCGGAACCGCGTCACGGCCTTTGAGCGCGACGGGACCCGCATCGGCGACCTTGCGGGCGATTTCAACAACCCGTACGGCGTGGCCACCGACGGCGCCGGCAACGTATACGTGGCCAACACCGTCGACGACCGCATCGCCGTCTTCGACTCCGCCCGGGACCGCATCGCCACCCTCTCCGCCCCGCTCGACGACCCGTACGGTGTCGCCGTCGACGACAACACGGGCACCCTGTACGCGGCCAGCTCGAACAGCCACTACGCCCACGTGTTCAACATCACACACGCCTTCGACGTGGCCGATCCCGCCGGCGGCCGGCCGCTCATGGTGAGCATACCGGCCGGCCGCGTGCATGATCTGGACGGGAACGCCAACGAAGGATCCAACGTGGTACGCATCGACATAGACCGCACACCGCCGGTCCCCGTCATCACTGCCGCACAGTCCAGCCCGACCCGCGATGCCGCCATCAACCTCCGGGTGGTCTGGAACGAGGATGTGGACGGGTTTGCGGCACCGGACATCGCGCTGTCCGGGACCGCCCCGCACGGGGGCGTGGCCAACTTTACGGGCGGCGGCACCGAATACTCCTTTGACGTCCTGCTCGGATCCGGCGGAACGATGACGGTGGACATCCCCGCGGGCGCCGCGCACAACGAGGCGGACACCCCCGGCGCCGCCGTCCGGTTCTCGATGATATACCTTGACGCGCCGCCGGTCCCGACGGTCTCCACGGAACAGTCCGACCCGACCCGCCTGCGGAACGTGCCGTTCGTCCTGGGGTTTGACGCGGGCATAAACGCCTCCACCCTTGACGCGCAGGACATCAACGCCACCTCCGGGACGGTACGGAACCTGCGGCAGGCGCCGCAGCACGACGGGGACATCGCCACCGGCTCCCCGGCCGGCCTGGCGGTGGACGCCTTTTCCGGCACGTTGTACGTGGCCAGCCCGAACGGGAACGGCGTCTCCGTGTTCGATTCCGCCGGGCGCCCCGCCGCCCCGCTCTCCCCGGCCGACCCGTTCACACTCCCGCAGGGCGTGGCCGTCCACGGCGCCTCCGGCACCGTATACGTGGCCGACACGGGCGGCCACCGCATCGCCGTATTCGACCATGCCGGCCGCCACACGGCCGACATCGCCGGCATGCTCCTGTTCCCCGGCGGCGTGGATGTGGATCCGGCCTCCGGCACGATATACGTGGCCGACACCTACCACAACAGGATCGCGATCTTCAACTCCACGTTACACCACACCGCCAACATCACGAAACACGTCTCGTCCCCCTCCGACGTGGCCGTCGACGGCATCTCGGGCAACATCTACGTGGCCAACTACGGCCGCGGCACCGTGGCGGTGTTCGACCCCCAGCTGCGGTACCTCTTCAACCTGACCGGCACCTTCGACGGCCCGTCCGGGGTCGCGGCGGACCCCTACTCGGGCCACGTATACGTGGCCGACCGCAACGGCAACCGCGTCGCCGCCTTTGACTCGGCGGGGGCCAGCACCGCCAACCTCACCGGCATGCTCGGCCTGCCGTCCGGGGTCGCCGTGGATCCGGTCTCGGGCACCCTGTACGCGGCGGACACCTACGGCAACCGCGTCCGGACATTCGGCATGTCGTACGCCTTCGAGGTGGCCGATCCGGCCGACGGACAACGGTTCTCGGTAAGCCTGCCTGCGGACAGCGTACGGGACGCGACGGACCACCCCAACGCCGCATCCAATACCGTGACCATCGGCGCGGACAGGACCGCCCCACGCCTCCTGTCGGCAGAGGTCACATCCCCGGGCAGCGTGACCGTGCGGTATACGGAGCCGGTGTACGCGGACGGCACCGCCGCCGCATACGGCGCGCTCGTCGTGGACGGCGTGACCCGCACCTATCCCGCGGCCCCGCTGTCGGGCAACGGCACGGCGGCCCACACGCTGGCCT
The DNA here is from genome assembly GCA_958295745.1 of uncultured Acidimicrobiia bacterium. Classification (GTDB taxonomy): domain Bacteria; phylum Actinomycetota; class Acidimicrobiia; order Spongiisociales; family Spongiisociaceae; genus CATQHD01. The sequence goes on from CATQHD010000001.1 coordinate 103,168, forward strand.
TCACCGGAGACCCCGCCGCCTCGGATGCCACCGGCAGGATCCTTTTGAACATGTCCGCGGTGACGGATCCGGCAGGCAACCCGCTGGGCGGCGGCGGCGGGGACCCGGCCGTCGCGTCCACGATCCTGCAGGTGATATCGGACGGCCAGCCGCCCCGCATCACGGCCGCCGCAATCACGGATCCCGGCCGGTTCACGGTCCGGTACAGCGAGCCCGTATACGCGGCCGGCACCGCATACGGCACACTCGTCGTGGGAGGGGGAACCCCCCGCACGTACGCCGCCGCCCCGCTCTGGGGCAACGGCACGGCCGTGCACGCACTCGGGTTCCTGGGCGCCCCCGCCGGCGGCGGCGATACGGGCACCCTGGCCGTAAACCAGACGGCGGTGTCGGATCCGTCCGGCAACGCCCTCGGTAGCCTGACGGCCGACCTGCGGCAGCTGGCACCGGGCGGCCTGCTGACCGCCGGGATCCGGGCCAACACCACCTCGCCTACCAACATGTCGGCCGTATCGTTCACCGTGGACTTCGGCCGGAGGATAGACGCCTCCACGATCGGGATCCCGGACATCCGTGCGACGGAGGGCACCGTGCGGAACCTGGGCCCGGATCTCGCACACGGGCGGGACATCGGCAGCCCCGGCCGCGGCCCGGGCATGTTCCACAACCCGGCGGGGGTGGCGTTCGACAACGCCACGGGCCGCCTGTACGTGGCCGACCGCAACAACCACCGCGTCCAGATCTTCAACTCCACCGGACACCACACCGGCAACATCGCCGACTCGTTCCGCTTTCCGTACGACGTGGCGACGGACCCCGCCCGGGGGCTGGTATACGTGGCCGACACGGGCAACGACCGCGTCGCCGTCTTCAACGCGAGCCGGCACCTCGTCGCCAGCATCACCCGCTCGTTCGTCGACGTGCACGACGTGGGGGTGGACCCCGTCTCGGGCAACGTATACGTGTCGGACCTGACCGCCAATCTCGTCCACGTCTTCGGCCCCGGATGGGGGCACATCCACACGATCACCGGCGGCCCGCCCGGCGGCCGGTTCAACAACCCGCAGGGGGTGGCCGTGGACGCCCCCTCGAACCGCATATACGTGGCCGACACCAGGAACGACCGCATCCGGATGTTCGACCTCGCATGGGGTTACACCGGCGATCTTCCGGGCACGTTCGACGATCCGACCGACGTCGCCGTCGACGGGTTCTCGGGCCGCATATACGTGGCCGACACGGGCAACCACCGCGTACAGGTGTTCGGCCCCCAGCTGGACAGGGTCGCCGTCCTGGCGGATCCGCCCTTGTTCCCCGTCAGCGTGGCCGTCGACGGCACCACCGGTACCGCATACGTGGCCGACGCGGCCGGCCACCGCATCCGCGTGTTCGATCCCGAATACTCCTTCGAGGTGGCCGGCCTGTCCGGCGGGCAGTCCCTCGAGGTGAGCATGCCGGCCGGCCGCGTCACCGACGCCGAGGACAACGCGAACACGGCGTCCAACACCGTAAAACTGGACATCGAGATGATCGCCCCGGTGCCCGCCGTCACGGCGGCGGCATACCCGGTCCCGACCAACGCCACGCTTGTCAACCTCTGGGTGGCCTTCGGGGAGTCCGTCGATACGGCGACCTTTGACACGCGGGACGTCAACGCCACCTCCGGCACCGTGGTGAACCTGCGCCAGACGCTGCTGCACGGTGCGGACTTTGGGGGTACGGGAACCGGCCGCGGCATGTTCGATACACCGGCCGGCGTGGACGTGGACGGCTCGGGCAACATATACGTGGCCGACGCGCTCAACAACGCCGTCCAGGTGTTCGGTCCGGACCTGCGTTACACCGCCAACATCACCGGCGGGTTCACCATCCCGACGGACGTGGCCGTCGACGGCGCCTCCGGCAACATATACGTGGCCGACGCGCTGAACGACCGCGTCGCCGTGTTCGGCCCCGACCTGCGCCCCCTCCCGTACCTGGACCACCGGTTCGACAGGCCGACCGGGGTGACCGTCTCCCCGGCGGGCGACATATACGTGGTCGGCACGGGGGACGGCCGGATCTCGGTGTTCGGCCCCGGGGGGAGCCACCTGTACGATATCGCCGATGTCGTCGCCACGCCGGACCGGCTGCGCGGCATCGCCGTCAACGGCACCGGTTCCATATACGTGACCGACAGCGGGAACGCCCGCATCATGATCCTCAACTCTACGGGACACCACCACGGTACCATCACCGGCCCGTTAGTGCAGCCGTACGATATCGCGATAAACCATCTTTCGGGCGACATATACGTGGCCGACACCGGGAACAACCGCACCGTCGTGTTCAACGCCACCGGATACAACACCGCCAACATAACCGGCCCGTTTGACAGCCCCGGCGGCATCGCCGTCAACTCCACCTCCGGTACCGTATACGTGGCCGACTCGAACAACGACCGCGTCCGGGTGTTCGATGCCGCATACGCCTTCGGGGTGGCCGACCCCGACGACCGGCGGACCCTCGCGGTGAACATACCGGCCGGCACGGTGCAGGATCCGGCCGGGAACGTCAACGAGGCCTCCAACACCGTGACCGTGGACATAGACCGGACCCGCCCCGAGCCCGTCATATCGGCAGCACAGTCCAGCCCGACCCGGTCGGCGGCCATCAACCTCCGCGTGGACTGGAGCGAGCCGGTCACCGGGTTCTCGGCGTCGGACATCGCGCTGTCCGGGACGGCCATGCGCGGCTCCGGAGGCCCGGCCAACTTTACGGGCTCGGGGGACTCGTACACATTCGACGTGCTGGCCGTATCCAACGGGACGGTCACGGTGGACATACCGGAGGGCGTGGCGCGCAACGCGATAAAGAACGTCAACACGGCGGCGGACCGATTCTCGATCACGTACCAGGGCGTGCTGCTGCAGCCCCGTATCGCCACGGAACAGTCCGACCCGACCCGCCTGCGGGAGGTCCCGTTCCTGCTGGACTTTAACATCGGCATAAACGGCTCCTCCCTCGGCACGCCGGACATCAACGTCACCTCGGGTACGGTGCAAAACCTGCGTACCGTGCTGGCCCATGACGCGACCTTTGGAGGCCCCGGGCGGGATGACGGGCGGTTCTCGCAGCCCTCCGGGATCGGGGTGGACCCCTCCTCGGGGATGATATACGTGGCCGACACGGCCAACAACCGCGTCCAGGTGCTCGGCCCCAACATGGATTACATCGACAAACTGGACGGGTCCGACCTGCCGTCCGGCCGGTTCGACCTGCCGTACGACGTGGCCGTCGACGGGGCCGCCACCGGCAACATATACGTGGCCGATTCCGGCAACGACCGCGTCGCCGTATTCGACTCGTCCCTGACATACACCACGGACATCGGCCACCGGTTCGACAACCCGTCCGGCGTGGCCGTCGACGGCTCGGGCAACCTGTACGTGGCCGACACGAACAACAACACCGTGTCGGTGTTCGACCCCGCGGGGGCGCACACCGGCGACCTCCCTGGCCCCTTCAGCCTGCCGTACGGCGTCACCGTCGACACCTCCACCGGCGGCAACATATACGTGGCCGATACGGCCGCCAACCGCGTCCGGGTGTTCGACCACGCGGGCAGGTCGGTCCACAACCTCACCGGCGGGTTCAACCTGCCGCACGGCGTGGCCGTCGACGGGTATTCGGACACGCTGTACGTGGCCGACACATTCGGCAACCGCCTGGCCGTCTTCGACCGCTCCTTTGACAGCATCGCCAACCACACCGGCGACTTTGTCAGCCCGTACGATGTCGCGGTGGGCGGCATCCCCGGGACCGTATACCTGCTGGACACATCCGGGAGCCGCATCCTGGCCTTCGACGTATCGTACGCATTCGACGTGTCCGATCCGGCCGACGGGCAGACGCTGGCGGTGAACCTGCCGGCCGGCAAGATTCAGGATACGGCCGGCAACCCCAACCTCGCATCCAATACGGTACGCATCGGGGCGGACAGGACGCCCCCGGCCTTGGTCTCGGCCGCCGTCACCTCACCGGGCAACCTGACGGTCCGGTATACCGAACCCGTATACGCGACGGGTACCGCATACGGCCCGCTCACCGTGGGCGGCATCCCCCGCGGCCTGGCCGCCGACGCCCTGTCGGGCAACGGCACGGCCGTCCACACGCTGGCGTTCGCGGGGGGCGCGGCCGTACCTGATGCCGCCGGCAGGCTCACCATGAACCGGTCGATGATAACGGATCCTGCCGGCAATACCCTGGGCGGTACGGAGGCGTTCGGGCAGGCGCTGGCGGACGGCCAGATGCCCCGGCTGGTCCTTGCCACGATCACCGACCTGAACCGGATAACGGTCCGGTATACCGAGCCGGTGTACGCGACGGGTACCGCATACGGCCCGCTCACCGTGGGCGGCACCCCCCGCGGCCTGGCCGCCGACGCCCTGTCCGGCAACGGCACGGACGTCCACGTCCTGACCTTCCTGGGCGCCTGGGCCACCGACGGGGACGCCGGTACCCTGACGGTAAACCAGACGGCCGTAACGGATCCGGACGGCAACGCACTGGGCGCCGACGGGTCGGCCCGGCAGGCCCTGGCGGGCGGCCACCTGCTGACGGCCTCGCTTTCCACCACCGCGACCTCGCCGAGCAACCTGCCGGTCATACCCTTCACGATCGACTTCGACCGGGAGATACGCGCCAGGACCCTCGAGCCGCAGGACATCAACGTGACCTCGGGGACGGTGCGCACCACCGTGGCGGGCCTGCAGCTGGACGGGATCTTCGGCGAGCCCGGCTATGGCGACGGCCAGTTCAACTTTTTGCGCGGCGTGGAATTTGACAACACCACCGGCAACCTGTACGTGGCCGACACGAGCAACCACCGCATCCAGATCTTCGATCCCGACCTGGATCACCTCGACAGCTTTAGCAATTCGTTCGTAAACCCGTGGGACATGGCGGTGGATCCCGTCCGGGACACGCTGTACGTGGCCGACACGGGCAACCAACAGATACAGGTCTTCGACGGCGCAATGCGCAACACGGCCATCATCAACCGTTCCTCCCTCGACATACGCCTGCAACCCGACATCCTCCTCGCCAGTTTTACCTCCATACACGGCGTAGACGTGGACCACTCCACCGGCAACCTGTATGCCGCCGACGCCGTCTTGGGCAGAGTATACGTCTTTGATCCCTCCCATGTCCACATCCGCACGATCACCGGCTTTAACAGCCCGTACAGCGTCACGGTAGCCGAGTCCTCGGGCCACGTGTACGTGGCCGATACGGGCAACGACCGCGTCGCCGTATACGACACCTCCTGGAACTATATCCGCAACCTCCCGGCAGGCTTCAACGACCCGACCGACGTCACAATCGACGACTTTTCGGGAAACGTATACGTGGCCGACACGAACAACAACCTCATCCGCGTCTTCGACTCGGACTGGAACCGGCTCGCCGACCTCTCCGACTCGTTCAGCGGCCCGATAGACGTCACGGTGGACGGCGCCACGGGCACCCTGTACCTGGCAGATTTTAACAACAACGCCATCAAGATATTCGGTCTGGTGCACACCTTCGGCGTGGCGTATCCGGCCGACGGGAGGACCCTGGTGGTCAACATGTCGGCGGGCCGCGTGCAGGATATTACCGGGAACTCCAACGACGCCTCCAATACCATACGCATCGACATAGACCGGACCTCCCCCGAGCCCCGCATCACCTCCACGCAGCCGGGCCTGACCGGCTCGGCCGTCATCGACGTCAGGGTGGAGTTCGGCGAGAACGTCACCGGGTTCGAGGCGACAGACGTCGCGCTGTCGGGGACGGCCGCGCACCGCGACAGGGTGGCCGGTTTTGCAGAGGACGGCGCCGGCACCGGCAACTACACCTTCGACGTGATGGCCCTCTCGGACGGGACGGTACAGGTCGACATCGCGGCCAACGTGACGCTGGACGATGCCGGCAACGGCAACGCCGAGGCGGCCCCGCTCTCGGTGGTATACGACGACATGCCCCTGACCCCCACCATCACCTCGAACCTGACGGGCACCACCAACGCGCGGACCGTATCCTTCAACGTGACCTTCAACGAGCACATAAACGCCACGACCCTCGCCGCATCGGACATCAACGTGACGTCCGGTACCGTCCGGAACCTGCGCACCATCCTGCAGCACGACGGAAACTTCGGCGGCCAGGGCCGCGAGTTCGGCGAACTCACCGGCCCGTCCGGCGTGGCCGTCGACGGCATATCCGGTACCGTATACGTGGCCGACACGAGAAACAACCGCATCGGCGTCTTCGACTCCGGGGGGGGTTATACCGACACCGTCACATTCGGGTTCTTCCTGCCCAGGGACGTGGCCGTAGACGGCGTGTCCGGCGACCTGTACGTGGCCGACACCTTCAACGACCGCGTCCGGGTGTTCGATCCCCTCACGGGACGCCACACCGACGACATCGACGTCCCGTTCGCACGCCCGGAGGGCGTGGCGGTGGGCGGCCCCCAAGGCCACGTATACGTGGCCGACACGGACAACGACCGGATCGCCGTGTTCGATTCCGACGGACGCAGCACCGCCAACATCACCCGCCATCTCAACGGCCCGTCGGGCCTGGACGTGGCCGGCCCGTCCGGTACCGTATACGTGGCCGACCGTTTCAACAACCGGATCGCCGTGTTCAACTCCACCGGCAACCTCACCGGCAGCATCACCGGCATGGTCGGGTTCCCCACCGACCTGGCCGTCGACGGCCCCTCGGGCCACGTATACGTGGCCGACACGGACAACGACCGGATCGCCGTGTTCGACTCCACGGGACGCAGCACCGCCAACGTCACCGGCCCGTCCGGCGACCCGCTCGACGGCCCGCAGGGGATCGCGCTGGACGCGTATTCGGGTACGGTATACGTGGCCGACTCGGCCAACCACCGCGTCCAGATATTCGACATAGCATACGCCTTTGACGTGGTGGATCCTGTGGACGGGGAGACGCTGTCGGTGGACATACCGCGGGGCCGCGTGTACGACCCCACCATGCACGAGAATGCGGCGTCCAACAGGGTAGATCTTGACATAGACAGGACCGCCCCCGCGCCGGTCATCACGGCGGCGCAGGCGGACCCCACCAACGCCACCACGATCAACCTCCGGGTGGACTGGGGCGAGCCCGTCTACGGGTTCGGGCCGGACGACGTCGGGATCTCGGGGACCGCCTCCCACGGCGGCGTCGCCAACCTTGCGGGCGGCGACGGCGACGCCGCGCACACCTTTGACGTCTCGCTATTGTCGGACGGGACGGTACGGGTGGACATACCGGCCGGCGCGGCGCGGGACATCGTGGAACACGGCAGCCGCCCAACCCCGCGGTTCTCGATCACGCGCGATGCCATCCCCCCGGCCCCGCGCATCGTCCCGGACCTGCCCGGCCCCACGAACCTGTACACCGTGACATTCAACATGACCCTGGACGGGCACATAAACGCCACGACCCTGGACACCTCGGACATCACCGCCTCCTCCGGGACGGTGCAGAACCTCCGGACCGTGCCGCAGTACCGCGAAGACTTTGACGGGGGTACGGGCGGCGGCGGGGGCGCGCGGTTCTCCTCCCCGTCCGGCGTGGCCGTCGACGGCCACACCGGGACCGTATACGTGGCCGATCCGGGCAACGACCGGGTGGCCGTGTTCGACTCCACGGGGCACAACACCGGCAATATCACCCACCGGTTTGACTATCCGACGGGGGTGGCGCTCGACGGGTATTCGGGCCGCCTGTACGTGGCCGATCCGGGCGACGACAGGATCGCCGTCTTTGACGTCACGGGGAACCACCTCGCCAACATAACCGGCGTCGCGTTAGACTATCCGTACGGCGTGGCGGCAAACCCGGCCACGGGGGCCGTCTACGTGGCGGACACCGACAACGGCCTGGTCAGGGTGTTCAACAGCACCCTGCACCATACGGCCGACATCAACGCCACGTTCAGCTATCCGCACGGCGTGGCGGTGGACCCGACAACGGGTAGGATATACGTGGCCGATACGGACAACGGCCGGGTCGCGGTGTTCGACTCGGCGGGGGACCCCCTGCCGGACCTGCCCGTCCGGTTTTCGCGCCCGTACGGGGTGGCCGTCGACCCTACATCCGGTACCGTGTCGGTGACTGACACGAGCCGGGACCGCATCATGGTATTCGACGGTAGTACCGGAGGCCACATCCTCAACATCACCGGGTTTGACAACCCGCACGGAGTCGCGGCGGACGGCGTCACGGGGGCCCTGTACGTGGCCGACACCTTCAACGGAACCGTATCGGTACACGACATGGTGTACGCCTTCGAGGTGGAGGATCCGGTCCACGGGGGGGATCTCACCGTGGGCATGCAGGCCGGGTCCGTACGCGACCATGCGGGAAACCCGAGCAAGGCGTCCAACACGGCGCGCACGGAGGTGGACCGGATCGGCCCCGTCCCCCGCATCACCTCCGTGCAGGGCGACCGGACCGGCGCGTCCACCCTCGGATTCACGGTGGAATGGGACGAGCCGGTCAGGGGGTTCAACGCGTCGGGGATCACGCTTTCGGGGACCCTCGTGAACGGGGGGGTGTCAAACTTTACGGGCGGCGGACGCCTGTACTCATTCGAGGTCTCCTCGCACTACGACGGGACGCTGCGCGTCGGCACGGTTCGGGGCGCGGCGCTCGACACGGTGGGCAACCCCAGCGGCGCGGCGGCCGGACCCCAGGTGGTCCGCGCGCTCCCGCCGGTCCCGGTGATCACGACCTTGCGGTCCGCCTCCACCTCCCTGCAGGAGATACCATTCAACATGACCTTTGACAGGCCCGTAAACTCCTCCACGCTGGACGATACGGACATCGTGGCCACCTCCGGTACGGTGCGGAACCTGCGCCCTGCCCTGCTGCACGACGGCGGCTTCGGGGGCGCCGGTTCTGCCGGCGGCCTGTTCGACGGCCCGCGCGGCGTGGCCGTCGACGCCTCCACCAACACCACGTACGTGGCCGATCCGGGCAACGACCGCGTCCAGATCTTCAACTCCTCCCGCCACCACACCGGCCAGCTCCCCGGCCCGTTCAGCATGCCGTCGGACGTGGCCGTGGACAGCTTTTCGGGGGCCGTATACGTGGCCGACCGGGGCAACAACCGCATCCGGGCCTTCGACTCGGCCGGGAACAGCACGGCCAACACCACCGCCCTGTTCAACAGCCCGTACGGCGTGGGGACCGACCGTTCCGGGAACGTATACGTGGCCGACACGCTGAACAACCGCATCAGGATCCTGGACCCCTCCCTGCGCGGCACGGGCAGCATAACCGATTCCGTCGTATCGCCGTTCGATGTCGCCGTGGACGGCGGTTCCGGTACGGTATACGTGGCCAACTGGGGCAACAACCGCGTCGAGGTCTTCGACCACGCCGGTACCCACACCGGCAGCATCACCGCCGGGTTCAACCGCACGCACAGCATCGCCGTGGACGGCACCTCGGGCACCGTATACGTCACCGATTCCGGCGGCGGCATGATCCGGGTCTTCGACTCGGCCGGGGACCACGCCGCCAACCTCACCGGCCCGTTCGGACGCCCGTCGGGACTGGCCGTGGACGGCTTTTCGGGAGCCGTATACGTGACCGACGGGGGCCGCAACCGCGTCCAGGTGTTCAACATGTCCCATGCATTCGAGGTGGCCGGATCCGCCGACGGACGGACCCTCGCGGTGCACCTGCCGGCCGGCGCGGCGTACGGCGCGGCCGGAAACGCGAACGTGCCGTCCAACTCGGCCGAGATCCACGTGGACAGGACCGGCCCGACGCCCACCGTCTCGACCCTGCAGCCCGGCCCGACGACCAACGCCGACCCCATAAACTTTAGGGTCAACTTTACGGAGGACGTCACCGGGTTCGAAAAGGACGACATCGAGATATCCGGCGCCGCCGTGCCCGCCGGCATAACCGGGTTCGAGATGGTCGCCGGCGACTATTACACGTTCGATGTAGAGCCGTCCGCGAACGGGACCATCACGGTCGGCGTCCCGGCCGGCGCGGCGCGCGACCTGGCCCACAACGAGAACACCGCGGCCGCACCGCACTCGATAACCTACGACGGCGTGCACCCCCGCCCGGCCCTCACCTCGGCGCCGCCCGGCCCGACCAACGCCTCCACCATCGTCTTTACGGTGCGGTGGGGCGAGCCGGTCACCGGATTCGCGCCCGGCGACATCGCGGTGTCGGGGACGGCCCTCCCACCCGGCGGCGGCGGGAGCCCGGCCAACCTCGCCCCCGCGGCCGGCGCCTCCGCCGAGCACACGTTCGAGGTGTCGCCGGCCGCAAACGGCACCGTCCTGGTGGACATCCCCGCCGACGTGGCGCGGGACCTGGCCGGCAACGACAACACGGCGGCGGCCCGCTTCTCGGTCGTATACGACGACATCCCGCCGGTACCGGTGATCTCCTCGGCGCTGTCCCCGCTGACCGGCGCCTCGCCCATCGGCATCCGGGTGGGGTTCGGCGAGAACGTCACAGGGTTCGAGGCGGCCGACGTCGTGCTCTCGGGCGCCACCGCCCTGGTGGCCGCGGACAGCCTCGCGGCGCTACCCGGCGGCGCCAACTATACGCTGGACATCATACCCGGGACCAACGGCACCATACACGCCGACATAGCGGCCGGCGCGGTGCGCGACATCGCCGGAAACCCCGCGGCGGCGGCGGCCCGGTTCTCCGTAACGCACGACAGCTCGCGCCCCGAGGTCTCCATCACCTCGGCACAGTCCAGCCCCACCGACGCCGCCTCCATCGGCTTCCGGGTGGCGTTCAGCAAGGACGTCACGGGGTTCAACGCGTCGGGGATCACGCTTTCGGGCACCGTCGTGAACGGCGGGGTGGCCAACCTTACGGGCGGCGGACGCCTGTACTCCTTTGACGTGGCCCCGTACTATGACGGGACGCTGCATGTCGACATAGCCCCGGGCGCGGCCCGCGATCTGGCCGGCAACCCCAACTGGGCGGCCCCGCGCCTCTCCATAGACTATGCGCTCGCGTTCACGCCCGCAATCACCGCCGCGCAGCCCAGCCCCACCCGCCTGCAGACGGTACCCTTCAACATGATATTCAACAAGCCGATAAACTCCTCCACCCTCGACGCCTCGGACATCGTCGTCACCTCGGGCGAGGTCCGGAACCTGCGCCTGGAGCTGCGGCACGACGGGGACTTTGGGGGCGGCGCCGGCGGCCCGTTCGACGGCCCGCACGGCGTGGCCGTCGACGCCTCCTCCGGCCGCATATACGTGGCCGACTCGGGCAACGACCGCGTCGCGGTCTTCGACTCGGACCGGAGGCACACCGGCGATCTCCCGGGCCGGTTCAGGACCCCCTCGGACGTGGCCGTGAACAGCTTTACGGGGACCGTATACGTGACGGACCGGGGCAACAACCAGATCCGGGTGTTCAACTCCACCGGGCACGGCATCGACGACTTTACCAACTCCTTTTACAACCCGTACGGGATAGAGGTCGACTACCTGGGGAACCTGTACGTGGCCGACTCGCTGCACCACCGGATCCAGGTGTTCGATCCGGCCAGGCGCCCCGCCGGCACCATCACCGACTCGGTCGTATCCCCGTCCGACGTGACGGTGGACAACTTTTCGGGCAACATATACGTGGCCAACTGGGGCAACAACCGCGTCGCGGTGTTCGGCCCGGACCGGAACCACATGGGCGACATCACCCACGGCTTCGACCGCCCGTACGGGATGGCCGTGGACAGCTCGTCGGGCAACATATACGTGGCGGACACCAACAACGACCGCGTCGTGGTCTTCAACTCCACCCGGGACCCGATAGCCACCATCACCGACGGGTTCGACCGCCCGTACGGCATGGTGGTGGACGGCTTTTCGGGGACCGTATACGTGGCCGATCTGGGCAACAACCGGATCCGGGTGTTCAACGTGACGTACGCCTTCGACGTGGCCGATCCGGAGGACGGGGAGACGCTCGTCGTGAGTGTGCCCGGAGGCCGGGTGTGGGGCACGGTGGGAAACGCAAACGATCCGTCCAACCTGGCCATGATCGACATAGACAGGACCCGGCCGATGCCGGTCGTCACCTCCGTGCAGTCCGGACCCACCAACGCCGCCGCGATAGAGTTCCGGGTGGAGTTCGGCCAGAACGTCACCGGGTTCGGGCCGGACAACGTCACGCTGTCCGGCGCGGCCGTCCCCTTCCCCGCCGGCGGCCCGGCCGGCTTTGCCGGCCGCGACGGCTTTGCCAACTATACCTTTTACGTCGCGCCCGCCCGGGACGGCAACGTCACGGTGGGCGTCCCGGCGGAGGTGGCGCGGGACCTGGCCGGCAACAACAACACGGCGGCGGCCCCGCACACCGTCCGGTCCGACCGCACACCCCCGGTGCCGCGCATCACCTCGACGCAGCCGGCCACCACCGGTTCTGCCACGGTGGATTTCAGGATCGGCTTCAACGAGACCGTAAGGCACTTTGACGGGACGGACATCGCGGTGTCCGGTACGGCCGACCCCGGCGGCGTCACCGGCTTTGCGCGCATCGACGGCGGCGCCAACTATACCTTCGAGGTGACCGCGGCCCGGAGCGGCACCGTCCGGGTGGGGGTCCCCGCCGGCGCCGCCACGGACCTTGCGGGCAGCCCCAACGCGGAGGCCGCCTCGCTCTCGATACGGTACGATGCCACCCGCCCCGGCGCGGCGATCACCTCGGAGCAGGCGCCGGGCCCCACGAACGCCACCGCCGTCACCTTCAACGTGACCTTCGACCAGGATGTCACCGGGTTCGGCGCCGGCGACATCACGCTGTCCGGCGACGCCCGCCCCGGGAGCGCCGGCAACTTTGCGCGCATCAACGCCACCAACTATTCCTTCGAGGCGGTACCGGGCAGGGACGGCCTCATCCTGGTGGACGTCGGCGAGGGCGCCGCCGAGAACCGCCTGGGCAACCCCAGTACCGCCGCGGACCGGTTCCAGATAAGGTCCGACCGCACCGCGCCCGTGCCGCGCATCAGCACGACGCAGCCGGACCCCACCGGCTCCGCCGTGATAGACTTTAGGATAGGCTTCAACGAGACCGTAAGGCACTTTGACGAGACGGACATCGCGGTGTCCGGTACGGCCGGCCCCGGCGGCGTCACCGGCTTTGCCGTCATAGACGGCGGCGCCAACTATACCTTCGAGGTGGCCGCGACCCGGAGCGGCAACGTCACCGTGGAGGTCCCCGCCGGCGCCGCCCGCGACATGGCGGGCAGCCCCAACGCGGCACCTGCCAGCCTCTCCATCGAGTATGACGGCACCCGCCCCGGCACGCGCATCACCTCGCCGCAGGCGCCGGGCCCCACGAACGCCACCGTCATCACCTTTAACGTGACCTTCGGCCAGCCGGTCACCGGGTTCGAGTCCACGGAGATCGACGTCGGCGGCAACGCCACCACGGGGGGCCTCGCCAACTTTGGCGGCAGCGACGGCGACACCGTATACACCTTCGAGCTCGTCCCCACCGGCGACGGCACCGTCGAGATCGACGTGGCCGCCGGTGTGGCACAGAACCTCCTGGGCAACGACAACACGGCGGCCCCCAGACTCTCGATCCGGACGGACAGGACCGCCCCGGTACCGCTGATCACCACCACGCAGCCGGACCCCACCGGCTCGGCCGTCGTCGATTTCAACGTCGGCTTCAACGAGACCGTCGCCGGGTTCGCCGCCGCCGACATAGTGCTGTCCGGTGCCACCACCCTCGGCGGCGTCACCGGCTTTGCGCGCACCAACGGCGGCGCCAACTATACATTCGAGGTGGAGCTGGCCGACGCCGGCACCGTCACCGTGGGCGTCCCCGCCGGCGCCGCCGCCGACCTTGCGGGCAGCCCAAACACGGCACCGGCCAGCCTCTCGATAGAGTACGACGACACGCGTCCCGACACGGCCATCACCTCGGAGCAGGCGCCGGGCCCCACGAACGCCACCGTCCTAAACTTCGAAGTGACCTTCGGCCAGCCCGTCACCGGGTTCGAACCCGGGGAGATCACGGTGGGGGGCAACGCCACCACGGGGGGCCTCACCAACTTTGGCGGCGCCGACGGCGACACCGTATACACCTTCGAGCTAGTCCCCACCGGTGACGGCACCGTCGAGATCGACGTGGCCGCCGGCACGGCGCAGAACCGCCTGGGCAACGACAACACGGCGGCCCCCGGACTCTCGATCAGGACGGACCGCACCGCCCCCGTACCGCTGATCACCACGACGCAGCCGGACCGCACCGGCTCCGCCGTCATCGATTTCAACGTCGGCTTCAACGAGACCGTCGAGGGGTTCGGCGCGGCGGACATCGCGGTGTCCGGTACGGCCGACCCCGGAGCCGTAACAAACTTTACGCGCATCGACGGCGGCGCCAACTATACATTCGAGGTGGCCGCGACCCAAAGCGGCACCGTCACCGCGGGCGTCCCCGCAGGTGCCGCCCGGGATCTTGCGGGCAGCCCCAACGCGGTACCGGCCTCGCTCTCGATAGAATACGACACCTCGCGTCCCGATACGCGCATCACCTCGCCGCAGGCGCCGGGCCCCACGAACGCCACCGTCATCAACTTCAACGTGACGTTCACCCACGATGTCACCGGGTTTGCGGCCGGCGACATCGTACTGTCGGGCAGGGCCGCGGCCGGCGGCACCGTGGCCGACTTTGCACGGATCAACGCCACCAACTATTCGTTCGATGTCGCGCCAACCGCCGACGGCAACGTGACCGTCAACGTGGGCGCCGGCGTAGCCCTGAACGCCCTCGGCAACGAGAACACCGCCGCGCCGGCCCTCTCGATAAGATACGACGGCACCGCCCCCGTCCCCGTCATCACCTCCGCCCGGCCAGACCCCACCGGCTCCGCCGTCATCGATTTCAACGTCGGCTTCAACGAGACCGTCACCCACTTTGACGAAACGGACATTGATCTGTCAGGCGGCACGGCCCCCCACGGGGGCGTCACCGGCTTTGCGCGCACCAACGGCGGGGCCAACTATACGTTCGAGGTGACCGCGACGGCCGGCGGTACCGTCCGGGCGGACGTCCCCGCCGGCGCGGCACGGGATCTTGCGGGCAGCCCCAACGCGGTACCGGCCAGCCTCTCGATAGAATACGACGCCACCCGCCCCGGCACGCGCATCACCTCGGAGCAGACGCCGGGCCCCACGAACGCCACCGTCCTCGGCTTCAACGTGACGTTCACCCACGATGTCACCGGGTTTGCGGCCGGCGACATCGTACTGTCGGGCGACGCCGTCACGGGGGGTGTCACCGGCTTTGCGACGATCAACGCCACCAACTACTCCTTCGATGTCGTGCCCACCGCCGACGGCAACGTGACCGTCAACGTGGGCGCCGGCGTAGCCCGGAACGATCTCGGCAACGAGAACACGGCGGCCGCCCCGCACTCGATCCGGTCGGACCGCACGCCCCCCGTACCGCGCATCATCACCACGCAGCCGGATCCCACCGGCTCCGCCGTCATCGATTTCAACGTAGGATTCAACGAGACCGTCACCGGGTTCGCCGCCGCCGACATCGTGCTGTCAGGCGCCACCACCCTTGGCGGCGGCGGCGTCACCGGCTTTGCGCGCACCAACGGCGGCGCCAACTACACCTTCGAGGTGGAACTGGCAGCCGGCGGCACCGTCACTGTAGGCGTCCCCGCCGGCGCCGCCGCCGACCTTGCCGGCAGCCCCAACGCGGTACCTGCCAGCCTCTCCGTCGAGTATGATGCCACCCGCCCCGATACCGCAATCGCATCGGAGCAGGCGCCGGGTCCCACGAACGCCACCATCCTAAACTTCAACGTGACGTTCGGCCAGCCGGTCACCGGGTTCGAACCCGGGGAGATCACGGTGGGGGGCAACGCCACCACGGGGGGCCTTACCAACTTTGGCGGCGGCGACGGCGACACCGTATACACGTTCGAGCTCGTCCCCACCGGCGACGGCACCGTCGAGATCGACGTGGCCGCAGGTGCCGCGCAGAACCGCCTGGGCAACGACAACACCGCCGCCCCCAAATTCTCGTTAAGATCCGACCGCACCGCCCCCGTACCGCTGATCACCACGACGCAGCCTAACCCCACCGGCTCTGCCACGGTAGACTTCAGGATCGGCTTCAACGAGACCGTCAAAGGGTTCGGCGCGGCGGACATCGCGGTGTCAGGTACATCCAACCCCGGCGGCGTCACGAACTTTGCGCGTATCGACGGCGGCGCCAACTATACCTTCGAGGTGACCGCGACGGCCGGCGGCACCGTCCGGGCGGACGTCCCCGCCGGTGCCGCCCGGGATCTTGCGGGTAGCCCCAACACGGAGGCCGCCTCGCTCTCGATAGAGTACGACGCCACCCGCCCCGGCACGCGCATCACCTCGCCGCAGGCGCCGGGCCCCACAAACGCCACCGTCATCACCTTTAACGTGACGTTCGGCCAGCCCGTCACCGGGTTTGACAGGGACGGCATCGCACTGTCGGGCAGGGCCGCGGCCGGCGGTACCGTGGCCGACTTTGTACGGATCAACGCCACCGACTACTCATTCGATGTAGCGCCCACCGCCGACGGCAACGTGACCGTCAACGTGGGCCCCGGCGCGGCCCGGAACGATCTCGGCAACGAGAACACGGCGGCCCCCGCTTTCTCGATAAGATACGACGGCACCGCCCCGGTTCCCGTCATCACCTCCACCCAGCCGGACCCCACCGGCTCCGCCGTCATCGACTTCAACGTCGGATTCAACGAGACCGTCACCCACTTTGACGAAACGGACATTGATCTGTCCGGCGGTACGGCCCCCCACGGGGGTGTCACCGGCTTTGCGCGCACCAACGGCGGCGCCAACTACACCTTCGAGGTGGAGCTGGCCGCCGGCGGCACCGTCACCGTGGGCGTCCCCACACGCGCGGCCACGGACCTTGCAGGCAGCCCCAACACGGAGGCCGCCTCGCTCTCGATAGAGTACGACGCCACCCGCCCCTACACGCGCATCACCTCGCCGCAGGCGCCGGGCCCCACAAACGCCACCGTCATCAACTTCAACGTGACCTTCGGCCAGCCGGTCACCGGGTTTGACAGGGACGGCATCGCACTGTCGGGCAGGGCCGCGGCCGGCGGTACCGTGGCCGACTTTGTACGGATCAACGCCACCGACTACTCATTCGATGTCGTGCCCACCGCCGACGGCAACGTGACCGTCAACGTGGGAGCCGGCGCGGCCCGGAACGATCTCGGCAACGAGAACACGGCGGCCCCCGCTTTCTCGATAAGATACGACGGCACCGCCCCGGTCCCCGTCATCACCTCCACCCAGCCGGACCCCACCGGCTCCGCCGTCATCGACTTCAACGTCGGGTTCAACGAGACCGTCAAAGGGTTCGCCGCCGCCGACATCGTACTGTCAGGTGCCACCACCCTTGGCGCCGGCGTCACCGGCTTTGCGCGCACCAACGGCGGCGCCAACTACACCTTCGAGGTGGAGCTGGCCGCCGGCGGCACCGTCACCGTGGGCGTCCCCACACGCGCGGCCACGGACCTTGCAGGCAGCCCCAACACGGAGGCCGCCTCGCTCTCGATAGAGTACGACGCCACCCGCCCCTACACGCGCATCACCTCGCCGCAGGCGCCGGGCCCCACAAACGCCACCGTCATCAACTTCAACGTGACCTTCGGCCAGCCGGTCACCGGGTTTGACAGGGACGGCATCGCACTGTCGGGCAGGGCCGCGGCCGGCGGTACCGTGGCCGACTTTGTACGGATCAACGCCACCGACTACTCATTCGATGTCGTGCCCACCGCCGACGGCAACGTGACCGTCAACGTGGGGGCCGGCGCGGCCCGGAACGATCTCGGCAACGAGAACACGGCGGCCCCTGCTTTCTCGATAAGATACGACGGCACCGCCCCGGTCCCCGTCATCACCTCCACCCAGCCGGACCCCACCGGCTCCGCCGTCATCGACTTCAACGTCGGGTTCAACGAGACCGTCACCCACTTTGACGAAACGGACATTGATCTGTCCGGCGGTACGGCCCCCCACGGGGGTGTCACCGGCTTTGCGCGCACCAACGGCGGGGCCAACTATACGTTCGAGGTGACCGCGACCGCAGGCGGCACCGTCACCGCGGAGGTCCCCGCAGGTGCCGCCCGCGACACGGCGGGCAGCCCCAACACGGAGGCCGCCTCGCTCTCGATACAGTACGATGACACCCGCCCCTACACGCGCATCACCTCGCCGCAGGCGCCGGGCCCCACAAACGCCACCGTCATCAACTTCAACGTGACCTTCGGCCAGCCGGTCACCGGGTTTGACAGGGACGGCATCGCACTGTCGGGCAGGGCCGCGGCCGGCGGTACCGTGGCCGACTTTGTACGGATCAACGCCACCGACTACTCATTCGATGTCGTGCCCACCGCCGACGGCAACGTGACCGTCAACGTGGGGGCCGGCGCGGCCCGGAACGATCTCGGCAACGAGAACACGGCGGCCCCTGCTTTCTCGATAAGATACGACGGCACCGCCCCGGTCCCCGTCATCACCTCCACCCAGCCGGACCCCACCGGCTCCGCCGTCATCGACTTCAACGTCGGGTTCAACGAGACCGTCACCCACTTTGACGAAACGGACATTGATCTGTCCGGCGGTACGGCCCCCCACGGGGGTGTCACCGGCTTTGCGCGCACCAACGGCGGGGCCAACTATACGTTCGAGGTGACCGCGACCGCAGGCGGCACCGTCCGGGCGGAGGTCCCCGCAGGTGCCGCCCGGGATCTTGCGGGCAGCCCCAACACGGAGGCCGCCTCGCTCTCGATACAGTACGATGACACCCGCCCCTACACGCGCATCACCTCGCCGCAGGCGCCGGGCCCCACAAACGCCACCGTCATCAACTTCAACGTGACGTTCGGCCAGCCGGTCACCGGGTTTGACAGGGACGGCATCGCACTGTCGGGCAGGGCCGCGGCCGGCGGTACCGTGGCCGACTTTGTACGGATCAACGCCACCGACTACTCATTCGATGTCGTGCCCACCGCCGACGGCAACGTGACCGTCAACGTGGGGGCCGGCGCGGCCCGGAACGATCTCGGCAACGAGAACACGGCGGCCCCTGCTTTCTCGATAAGATACGACGGCACCGCCCCGGTCCCCGTCATCACCTCCACCCAGCCGGACCCCACCGGCTCCGCCGTCATCGACTTCAACGTCGGGTTCAACGAGACCGTCACCCACTTTGACGAAACGGACATTGATCTGTCCGGCGGTACGGCCCCCCACGGGGGTGTCACCGGCTTTGCGCGCACCAACGGCGGGGCCAACTATACGTTCGAGGTGACCGCGACCGCCGGCGGCACCGTCCGGGCGGACGTCCCCGCAGGTGCCGCCCGGGATCTTGCGGGCAGCCCCAACACGGCGGCGGCCTCGCTCTCGATACAGTACGATGACACCCGCCCCTACACGCGCATCACCTCGCCGCAGGCGCCGGGCCCCACAAACGCCACCGTCCTAAACTTCAACGTGACCTTCGGCCAGCCCGTCTCCGGGTTCGCAGCCGCCGACATCGCACTGTCGGGCAGGGCCGCGGCCGGCGGTACCGTGGCCGACTTTGTACGGATCAACGCCACCGACTACTCATTCGATGTCGTGCCCACCGCCGACGGCAACGTGACCGTCAACGTGGGGGCCGGCGCGGCCCGGAACGATCTCGGCAACGAGAACACGGCGGCCCCTGCTTTCTCGATAAGATACGACGGCACCGCCCCGGTCCCCGTCATCACCTCCACCCAGCCGGACCCCACCGGCTCCGCCGTCATCGACTTCAACGTCGGGTTCAACGAGACCGTCACCCACTTTGACGAAACGGACATTGATCTGTCCGGCGGTACGGCCCCCCACGGGGGTGTCACCGGCTTTGCGCGCACCAACGGCGGGGCCAACTATACGTTCGAGGTGACCGCGACCGCCGGCGGCACCGTCCGGGCGGACGTCCCCGCAGGTGCCGCCCGGGATCTTGCGGGCAGCCCCAACACGGCGGCGGCCTCGCTCTCGATACAGTACGATGACACCCGCCCCTACACGCGCATCACCTCGCCGCAGGCGCCGGGCCCCACAAACGCCACCGTCATCAACTTCAACGTGACGTTCGGCCAGCCGGTCACCGGGTTTGACAGGGACGGCATCGCACTGTCGGGCAGGGCCGCGGCCGGCGGTACCGTGGCCGACTTTGTACGGATCAACTCCACCGACTACTCCTTCGACGTCGTGCCCACCGCCGACGGCAACGTGACCGTCAACGTGGGGGCCGGCGCGGCCCGGAACGATCTCGGCAACGAGAACACGGCGGC
This sequence comes from uncultured Acidimicrobiia bacterium, assembly GCA_958295745.1. Taxonomy (GTDB): domain Bacteria; phylum Actinomycetota; class Acidimicrobiia; order Spongiisociales; family Spongiisociaceae; genus CATQHD01. The sequence goes on from CATQHD010000001.1 coordinate 123,566, forward strand.
CCCTGCTTTCTCGATAAGATACGACGGCACCGCCCCGGTCCCCGTCATCACCTCCACCCAGCCGGACCCCACCGGCTCCGCCGTCATCGACTTCAACGTCGGGTTCAACGAGACCGTCACCCACTTTGACGAAACGGACATTGATCTGTCCGGCGGTACGGCCCCCCACGGGGGTGTCACCGGCTTTGCGCGCACCAACGGCGGGGCCAACTATACGTTCGAGGTGACCGCGACCGCCGGCGGCACCGTCCGGGCGGACGTCCCCGCAGGTGCCGCCCGGGATCTTGCGGGCAGCCCCAACACGGCGGCGGCCTCGCTCTCGATACAGTACGATGACACCCGCCCCTACACGCGCATCACCTCGCCGCAGGCGCCGGGCCCCACAAACGCCACCGTCCTAAACTTCAACGTGACCTTCGGCCAGCCCGTCTCCGGGTTCGCAGCCGCCGACATCGCACTGTCGGGCAGGGCCGCGGCCGGCGGTACCGTGGCCGACTTTGTACGGATCAACGCCACCGACTACTCATTCGATGTCGTGCCCACCGCCGACGGCAACGTGACCGTCAACGTGGGGGCCGGCGCGGCCCGGAACGATCTCGGCAACGAGAACACGGCGGCCCCTGCTTTCTCGATAAGATACGACGGCACCGCCCCGGTCCCCGTCATCACCTCCACCCAGCCGGACCCCACCGGCTCCGCCGTCATCGACTTCAACGTCGGGTTCAACGAGACCGTCACCCACTTTGACGAAACGGACATTGATCTGTCCGGCGGTACGGCCCCCCACGGGGGTGTCACCGGCTTTGCGCGCACCAACGGCGGGGCCAACTATACGTTCGAGGTGACCGCGACCGCCGGCGGCACCGTCCGGGCGGACGTCCCCGCAGGTGCCGCCCGGGATCTTGCGGGCAGCCCCAACACGGCGGCGGCCTCGCTCTCGATACAGTACGATGACACCCGCCCCTACACGCGCATCACCTCGCCGCAGGCGCCGGGCCCCACAAACGCCACCGTCCTAAACTTCAACGTGGCCTTCGGCCAGCCCGTCTCCGGGTTCGCAGCCGCCGACATCGCACTGTCGGGCAGGGCCGCGGCCGGCGGTACCGTGGCCGACTTTGTACGGATCAACTCCACCGACTACTCCTTCGACGTCGTGCCCACCGCCGACGGCAACGTGACCGTCAACGTGGGGGCCGGCGCGGCCCGGAACGAGCTTGGCAACGAGAACACGGCGGCCGTCCCGTACTCCATCCGGTCGGACCGCACGCCCCCGGTACCGCGCATCACCTCCACGCAGCCGGATCCCACCGGCTCGGCCGTCATCGACTTCAACGTAGGGTTCAACGAGACCGTCACAGGGTTTGCAGCGGCCGACATCGTGCTGTCGGGCGCCACCACCCTTGGCGGCGGCGTCACCGGCTTTGCGCGCACCAACGGCGGCGCCAACTACACCTTCGAGGTGGAGCTGGCCGCCGGCGGCACCGTCACCGTGGGCGTCCCCGCACACGCCGCCGCCGACCTTGCCGGCAGCCCAAACGCGGCACCTGCCAGCCTCTCGATGGAATACGACGCCTCGCGCCCCGGCACCTCCATCACCTCGGAGCAGGCGCCGGGCCCCACGAACGCCACCGTCATCAACTTCAACGTGGCCTTCGGCCAGCCCGTCACCGGGTTTGCAGCCGGCGACATCGCACTGTCCGGCGACGCCCGCCCCGCAGGCGCAGACAACTTTGCGCGCATCAACGACACCCACTACTCCTTTGATGCCGTGCCGGGCAGGGACGGCATCATCCTGGTGGACGTCGGCGAGGGCGCCGCCGAAAACCTGCTGGGCAACCCCAGCACCGCCGCGGCCCAGCTCCAGATAAGGTCCGACCGCACGCCCCCCGTACCGGTGATCACCACGACGCAGCCGGACCCCACGGGTTCGGCCACGGTGGATTTCAGGATCGGCTTCAACGAGACCGTCAAAGGGTTCGCCGCCGGCAACATCGCGGTGTCCGGCTCGGCCGGCCCCGGCGGCGTCACCAACTTTGCGCGCATCGACGGCGGCGCCAACTATACCTTCGAGGTGACCGCGACCCGGAGCGGCACCGTCACCGTGGAGGTCCCCGCCGCCGCCGCCGCCGACCTTGCGGGCAGCCCCAACGCGGCACCCGCCGGCCTCTCGATCGGATACGACGGCACCCGCCCCGGCACGGCAATCACCTCGGAGCAGGCGCCGGGCCCCACGAACGCCACGACACTCAACTTCAACGTGACCTTCAGCCAGCCGGTCTCCGGGTTTGACGCCGCCGACATCGAGCTGTCCGGCGACGCCCGCCCCGCAGGCGCAGACAACTTTGCGCGCATCAACGCCACCAACTACTCGTTCGATGTCGCGCCCGCCGCCGACGGCAACGTGACCGTCAACGTGGGGGCCGGCGCGGCCCTGAACGATCTCGGCCACGGGAACACCGCCGCCCCGGCCCTCTCGATAAGATACGACGGCACCGCCCCGGTCCCCGTCATCACCTCCACCCGACCGGACCCCCCCGGCTCGGCCGCCATCGGTTTCAACGTAGGATTCAACGAGACCGTCACCGGGTTCGGCGCCGCCGACATCGATCTGTCCGGCGGCACGGCCACCCACGGCGGCGTCGCCAGCTTTGCGCGCATCGACGGTGGGGCAAACTACACATTCGAGGTCTTGCCGGCATCCGACGGCACGATCGTAGTCGGTGTCGCCGCCGGCGTGGCGCGGGACGACGCCGGCAACCCCAACGCCGCCGCGGCCCGGTTCCGTATGTCCTATGACGGCACCAACCCGTACTTTGTGCAGGCCTTTGTCACCGCCAACAACTCCGTCGCGGTGGTCTATACGGAGCCCGTGCTGCCGGACAGGGACCACTATACGGGCATAACGGTGGACGGCACCCCCGTGGGCCACAGGGGGGGCAACGCCTCGGCGGCAACCCCGTTCGGCGGCAGCGTGCTGGTGTCGTGGGAATCGGACACGGACACCGCCGCCGCCGCCGCCCCTGGCTCCGTGGTGGCCTTTACGATCGCCGCCGTCACCGACGCCGCCGGAAACCCCCTCGGAAACCCCGATTCCGTATCCGTGAACGCGTCCAGGCATGTCCGGATTGCGGATCCTGGGACGGACGGCCGCGGCGGCGGTCCCCCGCGCATCGGGACGGTCGACATACCCGCCGTGAACCACACCATAATACAAAGCATATCCACCGGGGGGATCACGCCGGCGGTCTGGCTTGATCCGGCCGGCAACGGCGGCAGGGACGTCCTCCCCCGCAGCAGCTTTAACGTCTCAAGCGACCTTGCCGCCGTCGTTTTCCCGCCCGCCGTGGAGGTGACCGGACTGCCCGAGCCCGAGATAGTCGTCATTGCCAGATCCGACAAGAGGCCGTCCGGCGCATTCGGGACCGCAAACCCCGGCCTGGATCTCGACGGGGCGACCGCCGTCGAATTCGGGAACCGGACCCTGGATCTGGGCCTTACCGCCCCCGCGAGGGTGGAGATCCCCGATCTGGGGGCCGCCGCCTTTTCGATCAACTCTACGGGTCATACGCTGCTCATACCCTACTGCGGAGGCGGGCCGGCGCCCGGCGGCGGCGTCGTCGTCGTCGGCAACCACACCGCCGCCGCGCAGGCGATCGCAGCCCTGGCCCTGCGGCCGCATGATCCCGGCACGGACACCGCCGCGTGCCGCGTGCAGGGCACGGACACGGTGTGGACCGAACACTTTTCGGCGATAGGCGCCGCGGATCCGCTCCCGGCGGTGCCGCCCCCGGCCACCCCGCCGGACCCCGAGCCCGAGCGGCCGCCGCCCGGCGGGCGCACCACCGGCGGCGGCGGCCCCGGAGGCGGCGGAAGATCCAGCGGCGGCGGAGGCGGCGGCCCGGGTTCCGGCGACGACGTCAACATACTGTCCGTGTCCTGGGACTGCGCGGCCGGCTCCGTCGGCGTGGTGGCGGGACCCTCCTCCGAGAACATCACGATGTACGTGCGTACGGTGGAGCTCGGGCACCAGCAGGCGGTCCGGACCGGCAGCGTGGATGTGGCGGCGGCCGCGGCGGCCGGCAAAAACATGTCCGGATACGGCATCTTTGCGGCCGAGATGGACAGGGCCGACACGTACATCGGCGTGGCGGCCATACTGGAGTCCGAGGAGGGCCTGAGCACCGCCAGCACCTCGGTAGTCGTGGACTCCTGCACGGGCCAAAAGGTGTACGAGGTGCAGCTGCCTCCCCTGATCAGGCCGCCCCTGCTGCCGCTGGACGCGGATGTTCCGGGCAACATGACGGAGCTGCCGAAACCTGACGATGCCGCGCAGGCCGAGCCGGTGCCGGTGCCGGCCGCACCCGAGCCTGTGCCCGAGCCGCCCGTGCCCGCACCCGAGCCGGTGCCCGAGCCGCCTGTACCCGCAGCAGATCCCCTGCCGGAGCCCGCCGGCCCAAACTGCGGCCCCGGAACCATCGAGCGTGACGGCATCTGTATCGTCATCCTGCCCGCCGCGGACGCCCGGGCGGGGGCCGGGGACTGCCTCATCGCCGCTGTCGCACACGGGACCGATCTCGCCCCGCCGGTGCAGCGGCTGCGGGATCTGAGGGACCATGCCGTGCTGCCCACGCCCTTTGGATCCTCGTTTCTGGATGCCGTCAGCACGGCATACTATGCCTTCTCGCCGGACGCGGCCGATATGGAGAGGCGGAACCCGGCGGCGGGGGCCCTGGCACTTGCCGTGATGACCCCGGCGATCTGGGCGCTTGACGCCGCATTGCCGCAGCTTGCCGGGTCCGGATCCGAGGCGCAGGTGGCGGCGGCGCTCCTGCTCTCCGTCCTGCTACTGGCGGGCATCTATGCCGGGCCTCCGGCCATTGCAGCGTATGCCGTGGCGGCATACCTGCTGCCGTTCCTCCGCCGCCGCCGCCGCCGCCGTGCCGGCGACCGCCCGCCGCCGGGGCTGGATCCCGCCGTTCGATCCCGGGGCTGAAACCGCATCCGCCGCGCGGCGGGGCACCGAGATCCGCGCGGCAAGAGGACGTGTTTGCCCTGAATACGGCCCGCAGGGGGTGCCGCCCGGCGGTTCTGCAGATCCGGGGATGCCTTCCGACCTTGGATCTCAAAACCCCGGATTCAGGACAGAACCCCACCGCCGGTTCTGTGTAACCTTCGGGATACGGGCACCATTTTCCATTGTTTGACATTTTAACGCAATAGCCACATGCAAAGGGTACTCAAAATCATTGCGCAACAACCCTCCCCCCGCCGGAAATTTCCATATCCCGAAGATTGCACAGAACCCTCTCTCGGACGTCGCCTAGCATATTGAAGTGGTAGTATGTGGTAAACTCCTCCACGTTGGATTCAAACCCGTCGTCAAGCAGATCTGATTCTGATATTTTAGAGTACCTCACATCATGCTTGGAAAAATCAATCTTGGTCAATCCGATCCAAAGTCTATTTTAAAGTCCCCGGCTCGACTTTTGGCCCTTTCGTAGTATTCGACCTGTTCTTTTGTAGCGCCCCTCTTCATCTTTTTCAGGACGTTTTCCCACTGTTCCGGACCGAGCGGTTTTACCTCTCTTACTGCCATGTGTAGGATATGTCATGTGTAGATTTAACCCTTTGTGAGCCCGCAGTAGACGGAATTGTGTCAATTTCAGTAGCGGCCCGGCCCACGGCAATGCCAGGGAATCCGCACCGCGAGTTTCCTTTTGGGTGCCATGATAGTATGAATTCACCTGCCATACCTGCACAGGCACAAAAACATCCCAACCAATTCAAATTCACGCCTGACAAAAGGGGACAGGTGAACTCGTACCCCTGACAGGTTCACAGGCTCTGATCAGTTCCTGCGAGATGTTTTGAGGCGAGCACAATTTCGTCTACTGGCCCGGCAGTTGACCCACAAGTAACCCCCGACAGCCAAAATTCTTGAGCATAAACGAATCGGAATGCCAGATTATGACGAGTTTTGGGCAGGACTGCGCATCCGGGTGATCGGGACAGGGTTGCAGTACCGGTTACCTGTCCTGATTGATTCTGATGTGGAGGGGATGGGCCCGGCGTGCGGCGTGCGGCGTGCGGCGTGCGGTCATGCGTGTAGATACGGTGTCAGGGAAGCGGCCAGCCCGGATCCGGCGGCCATGGTTTTGACGGGCCGCGGAGGTGCACATCCAGCAGCACGCCCCCCATTGCATACAGTACCATGACCGGTTCGGACGGGATCGTCCGCGAGCTCGTCCACGCCGGCATTGTACAACCGAACACCCAGCAATTGTACAGCGCCATGCCGGGGGTGAACACCGGGTGCCGCGCCGCCCGGTTCCGGCTGCGCGTCTTGATCCGGATGCTCCGGACCTGTCGGAAGCTGAGTCTCGATACCCCACCTTTTGGCGTATGCGCCCACGTCCATACCCGGATCGCCGGTGGCAAGGGCGATCAGCTTTTCCTCGGGGGCGCGGTCCTTTTTCTTCCTCCTCCTGAGCTTTTTCCTGTCCGTGATTATCAGGGTGTACCAGCAGGACGTGCAGCGGTCCTTTGTTATCACGGCGTCCGAGACGCGCAGGCGCTCTCCTGCGAGGTACCCCAGTGTGGCCCTCGGCGCGCATCCCCGGCTCACGCACGGGATCAAGGTATGTCACGCCCGCCTTGTCCGGGGCCGACATCACCCCGGTGGAGTGGAACTCGCGATCCAGCATCACCGTGCCCCGCCTGATGCCGTATCCGGTGCAGATCTCCGGCAGCTCCTTCACCTTTGCGGCGTTCTAGTCGAACCGGCCTAACGGGAGCGAGGCCGGGACGAACCTGTGTCCGGCCACGATGCACTGTACCGCGATGTACATCTCCTTCAGGACCGGCTTTTTGGCACCGGTAACGCCCCGCACCGGGTGCTCGTCCGGATCCCGGTTGTACCGGATCTCGTAATGCTTGTCCGGGGCGACGTCCATCGGCATGTCCGGATCCAGCGCGCCCGCCACCCACAGATCCTCCGGGACCGACTTTGTGGCTCATGTGAATGTCAGTTTCGTATCATCCACGTCGGATCTGTCCAGTATGCGCCTGACGGTCTCGCCAGATACCACGTACCGACGTTTCTCCGGGGCTGCGCCGGATGCCGCAGACCTGGCCCGCTCCGCCTCCGCTGTCCCCGCCATGTTCCTGTTCTGCAGGGCTGGCCGCCGCGGCCCGCCCGCACCTGTACACGGCGCCGCACAGCGCGTTGTGTTTTTCGGACGCCTTTATGCAAGAGGCCATCTCCTCGAAGTGCTCCAGGGTGTGGCCGCACACGCGCGGGTTGTTCCGCAGATCGCACAGCTGGCGGCCTGTCATCGGCACCCCGTGGGCGGATGTGTTTTTTGGATCTTTCGGTCGGTGCCCGTCCCCGCATTTTTCGGGCAGGTTTTGCGCCAAAAATCGTACTTGCGGGTTAACTGTGCGATCAGAAACACGGTTATAGCCGCCCGTGCCATTACCGGTACCATGGTTGGAAAATCCAGGCCGGAGCTTGTCTTCGGACTGATCGGGCCGCTGGGAACGGATCTGGACGGCGTCTGCGGCATGCTCGCCGAATCGTTGGACCGGGTAAGGTACGGCTCCGAAAGGATCGTGCTCAGCGAGGGGCTCTCGGAGGTCCGGGGCCTAAAGACGCCCGCAAGGGGGGACTCGGAGTACGATCGGATCGCCTCCGGCATGGATCGCGGCAACGAGCTTGGGCGCAGGGTGGGAGCCGGCGCCGCGGCGGTTCTGGCGGTGACCCGGATACAGAGGTCACGCAAGAACATCACGGGATCCGTAGAGATGCCTGCCACGGGCCACGCGTACCTGCTAAAATCGCTCAAGCGTACCGGCGAGGTCAGGGCGTTGTGTGGCATATACGGCAAGCGGTTATGGCTGATCTCCGTGTACACATCAAAGGCCACGAGGATCGCAGATCTGGAGAAAAGGCTGGGGGATCGCGCCGGGGATCTGATAGACAGGGACTATCACGAGGAGGGCGGTACCGGACATTCGGTGCGGGAGGCATTCCCGGAGGGCGATGTCTTTGTAGATGCCTCGGATCCGGCCGCCACACGGGTCCAGATCGGCCGGTTCGTGGATCTGATCTTCGGCAACACATTCCACACCCCCACTGCGGAGGAGGCGGGCATGTCCCATGCACGCACCGTCTCCTTCATGTCCTCGTCCCTGTCCCGTCAGGTGGGGGCGGTCATACAGACCGCGGAGGGGGATCTGGTCTCCACCGGCGTCAACGAGGTACCCAAGGCCGGCGGCGGGATTTATGGTACGGGGGACAGGCACGACTCGCGCGAGTTTGTGCTCGGATACGACTCGAACCAGCGTGAGCGCAACCGAATGTTCGCAGACGTGCTCTCAAGACTCAGGCGGGCAGGCTGGCTTGCGGCGGAGTATGCGGATCGGAGCGATGCGGACATTGCGGAGGCGGCGTGCCGATCGGCCGATCTGTCGGGGATGGGGTTCATGGACGTGACGGAATACGGCAGGGAGGTGCATGCCGAGATGGACGCCCTGGTGGGCGCCGCCAGGCGCGGCATCCCCGTCGCGGGCTGCACCATGTACTGCACCACCTTCCCATGCCACATCTGCGCAAAACACATCGTGGCCTCCGGCATACGCCGGCTCGTCTTCATCGAGCCGTACCCGAAGAGCCACGCCGAGGCGCTGTTCGCCGACTCGATCAGCGTGGGCGATATCTTGGAGGACAGGATCCACTTCAAGCCCTACTTTGGCATCTCGCCCAAGCGCTATGCCGACCTGTTCGCCATGGGCGTACGCAAGGACGCCTCCGGTAGGCGGGCCGACTGGAACGCCGCTACGGCGGTGCCGAGGTTGCTTGACTACGGTGAGTACCTTAGGAGGGAGGACACGGCCGTAGAACTTTTGGCACAAAGCATGGCCGAAAACGGCCTCTCCACGAACGACACCCGATGAAAGGGTTTATATCAAAATCCGGCCAATACAGGTCATGGAAAAACTTGAGAAAGGCTGGCTGAAGAAGCAGATTGAAGAATCGGTAAAACGTTGCGAAAAGATGCCCCAGTGGCAAAGAGATCTGTACATCCAGGATTTGGACTGAGCCGCCCGTTGGCAGGTAGCCCCGATCTGTAAGGATGGTTGCGCCCGGACATTCCGCCGACCATCAAAATCAAAAAATCCGCCGGCACCACGTTCCACCAACGCCTATGATCTGGCCGTCCCAGCGGGTTGTGCAAAGGAGACAAGGGGTCAGGTTCGGCGTGGGGGTTCGGGCGTCCATCCTGATCTGCGCCCGGGTTTGTCGAAAATATGGATGGATACCCGACCCCCTGCGTTTTTTTAAAGCCCTTGTCGGCATTTCACACGTGAGGGCGCGGCTGTCATCGGGAGGCACGTCCATCTCATTCTTACAAGAATGGAGGCGGCACGTATCTGTTCGGGCACCGTGTCCCCACACACCATTCATTCGTTTGTCAGGTGCTTGGTAGTTAATCTAACGCGCACCGTCGCGCAACCAGACTCTGCAACCCCCCAACCGTAATCCGTTCATGCTCCCACCCCCCACCCGCACCACCGTGCCTAAAATGGAGGCTGTCCGACTACGGCGAGTACCTGAAAGAGGAGGACACGGCCGTAGAACTTTTGGTCCAAAGCATGGCCGAAAACGGCCTCTCCGCGAACGATACCGAGTGGGTTTTTTCCTGAATTCGGGGGTTTTTGGATCCAAGGCCGGAAGGCATACCCGGTGTCCGCAGAACCGTCGGGCGGCACATCTGCAAGCACACGCACCTCACGCGCAAAATTCGACATTGGTGGTCTGTTTCATGGCCACAGGCACGACCGTGGACGGGCCCGTACGGATACACGTGATTTGGATCGAAAACCCCCGAATTCAGGAAAGAACCCGCTTACGGACATCAAACCTTCGGTTTTTCTGCATCTGTCGCGTCAGCCGTCTCCCGCCTGCCGTTTTGTCGGTTCTGATTCTGCCGGATCACGATCCTCCCCCCCCCCGCCAATCCGCTCCGGCATCTCCTTCTTTACGACATCGGGCGATGCTGCAAATGTGGTTTTTAAAAGGGGGCGGTATCCGTGGCCGGTGTGCGGACGGTCAGGGTACCGCGGCGCAGACGGCATGATCTCTTGTCCGAATTTGTCCGGAAGCATGGCGCATGTGGGGTTCCATCCTGCGGCATATGGGGTGATCCCGGCGGTAAGGGGTTTTCACCGCTTTCCTGCCCGTCCGTTCTGTACGGCACGTACGATACGGTAGCCGACGCGGCTTGCGAAAAGCGGTGACACCGGGGGCGCAGGATTTAGGCCGGATTCCCCCATTGCAGGGTGCCAACGGCCTCCGCCGCCACAGTCCGTCTTTTCCGCCGCCCCGGTTGTCCGACCTGATCGATTCGGACGGCAGGCAATCGGCCGGTTTTATTGCGGGCGGGGAATTCTTCTTCGCACATTCAGGCGGCCCGCTCGGGGTTTTTTTAAACCGGTACGCGTCAAGCGGGGCTGTGGATTCGCGGCGTTCGGTCGCGGTCCCATCCGCGTCAGGCACTGCGGCATGACCTTGACAGTCCTGGTTTTAACACGCGCAGGAGCATGTCCGTGGAAACACCGCGTTTATTTCCAGTGAAGATCTTTTCGGCCAGGCCGGCATATCTGGTCGCAGACAAACCCCGTCCGATAAAACCATCCCGTTTTTCCCGAAGGGTTTTTCCCCGTCCCGTGCATGCCGTCCGGCGGCGGGTTGATCGCGCATGTGAGGGGGTCAGGACACGCGGCAGGATTTCGTTGCGGCGCGTCTTGGAATCCACACGACGGGATTGTGCCGGTAACGTCCTTGACAAACGTCTTTACGCATCATGGCAGATACATCGACGGCATCCGGCGCGGTGCGCCATTCCGGATATCGTCCGCAGGTTGCGGGTTTTCGGAAAATCCCGCCTTTCCCATATGTGGCAACCGGCGAGCCGGTATCCTGCCGGCCGGTTGAACAAGGGCGGGGTTGTCGGACTGCAAGGAGACAAGCATTTCCGCCGAATCCGCAGAGGGCGCTCCCCCGGCATCCGGATCCCGGGGATCGTGACCGTACACAACGACACCTGCGGCGCCCCGCCCGGTGCCCGGCGGCGCATGGAGGCGCGCCCGCGGGCCTCCGGCCGCCCGTACCGGACGTGGGGGGGGCGGGACACGCCGCAATGCGCGGAACCGCACGTCCGGGCCGGAACCGTCCGCGCAGGACCGCGTTCCGCGCCGTCATGCGTGCGCACCGGATCAGGACAACGGCGAGACGGGGGACTTGACGGCGAACCGGGCCCGGATCGGAAGTGCGAGGTACCGGGGGGACGGCATCCGCATGATGCCTCCGCGCGCCCGCCGCGATCACGTACTCCTCCGCGCGGGCCCTGGCGGCGGCGGCTGTTGCTGCTGCTGCACGGTACCCGGCGTGGCAGCGGTCCCGCCGGCCCCGGGCCGGGACCGGCGGGCCGCCGCCGCCGCCGCCATCGATCCGGCATCCGGCCGTCCCGCACGCGGGCCGGGGGGATGTCCGCACAACCGCGCGCCCGCCGCCCGGATCCGCAAACCCCCGGATTCAAGACAATGCCGTCGGGGATCGTACTTGACCGAGATCGGGGGGTGGGCCCCGCTAAACGGGCCTCGGGCGTGGACGGGCCTCGGGCGTGGGGGCGTGGGGGCGTGGGGGCGTGGGGGGGGGGGTGGGGGGCTTGGGTGCATACGGACCGCCGTGAGCGGCGGCCGGGCATCGGGCCCGCATTTCGACTGTATCAGGCACGAATCATGACACGGACGTCCGGACATCCGCGCCGAACCTGATCGCCTGCGAACCGCCGCAATTAATGTATATTAAGAAGCATTCCGTTGTAAATCCGTGGAATATGACCGTATTTTTCACCCGGCCCTAGCCTCGGGTGAAAAAGAAAAGGTGGGAGGGGGGGTGCGCTAGCGCGTGCGATGTGATCCGTTCACGGCACCGGCAAGACATTCGGGGCGTTCTGCGGCCTCCTCCTCCCCGTCCGTGCCGCTTGCCGCCGCCGCGATCCTGCTCCTGTCCGCTATCGCCCTTTTTGCGGGCCACTCCGGCGGCCTCCTCCCCACCGCGTATGCCGACGACCACCTGCTCAACGTTTCGATCTCCACGGAGGCGCCCTCCCCCACCGACCTGCTGACCGTATCCTATACCATGAACTTCAGCAGGTACGTCAACGTCACCACCCTCCAGGTATCGGACATCAACGCCACGTCGGGAACCGTCGGTGATCTGCGCGCCGTGCTGTATCACGAGCGGAGCTTTGCGGTCGCCGGCGTGGGTGGCGACATTCCGGAACCGAACAACGTGGCAATAGATCCGTCCACCGGGCGCATATTCGTGGCCGACCCGTCGGAGGATGCCGACACCGTAT
>CATQHD010000002.1 GCA_958295745.1 uncultured Acidimicrobiia bacterium
GGCGATCAGATCCTGCAGATCAGCGTTTTCCCTCGGGTACACCCTGTCTAGAGGGGTACCAATAACCGCAATTGTCTTACCGCCGTGTTTTATCGCGGTTTTGTGTGCCGCCGTATCGATTCCTCTTGCAAGGCCGCTTACGATTATTACCTTGCTTTCAGTCAAGTTCTTTGCGATTGTTTTGGCCTCATGGATTCCTTTTTCAGATGCGTTTTTGGATCCGACGATCGAAACCCTGGGAGATGGCAGGGGAATTTCCATCGAACCTCTGCAAAAGATTGTTTTTGGTTTGAATTCTGATTCGACGTCATTCAGAGGACCGATCAGGTCTTCTAGGCGCATTGGTGGATATTTCACGTTTGTTATTTGTTCCTGCCCCATATTGATGATTTTGGCAAACCCCTATTTAGATCTTGTTGATGGTGGTTCTGTATAATCCCGGGGATGTGGATTCTGAAGTGGGCAGGTACGGCATAAACCACCCATATTTGCTCAAATGGCAAAAAATGGTTCTGTGTAGTCCGCGGGCGGTAGGCGTAGGCATCCCCGCAAAACCGAGGTCTGTCCCGTAGGCCGGTGTCGGGGGCCGGACGTGCCCCACCATGCGCCGCCGGAGGCCGGGTCGGCGGCGGGCGTTTCTGCACCGGGGGCCGCGGACCGGCGTAGCATCGCAGGGGGCGCTTTTGTTGCTGAATCCATGCGTGGGGGCAGGTCTGATCCGTATTTAATTTTTGGTTTGGGAGCCGCCGTCTGTCCTGTTTGGGCGGCGTCCAGGGGCGGGAAAATGCCGGAATCCCGCTGCAAATGATCGGAGGCGGCTAGTCGTCGTCCTCGACCAGTACGAGTTCCCAGGTCCTGGAATACTCCTCGCTGAGCTTGCGGGAATATTCCCGGTGTCCCTCGTCGTCCTTTAGGGACCTGTTTTTGATGTAATATGCCATAAATTCGGCCGCTTTTGTTGCTGAATCCATGCGTGGGGGCAGGTCTGATCCGTATTTAATTTTTGGTTTGGGAGCCGCCGATGTCCTGTTTGGACGGCGTCAGGGGTCGGGGAAATGGCGGAATCCCGCTGCAAATGATCGGGGCGGCTAGTCGTCGTCCTCGACCAGTACGAGTTCCCAGGTCCGGGAATACTCCTCGCTGAACTTGCGGGAATATTCCTCGAGTCTCTTGTCGTCCTTTAGGGACCTGTTTTTGAAGTAATATGCCATAAATTCGGCCGCTTTTGTTGCTGAATCCATGTGTGGTGGTAGGTCTGGTTACTATTTAATTTTTTGTTTGGGGGGTTCTGTAACATCTTGGGCACCTGGGCCCGGACTGCAGGACCCAGGCGGATGCCGGCCCTCATCACTCCGGGGAGCCAACAAGTGACACATCCGCACCCGGAACGCTCGTCTCTACAACGGTCTCAAGATGGCAAAATTCGCGGATTTTGAAGGAAAATCCGCCCGGTTCCAGGTGCCGAAGATGTTACGGAACCCTGTTCCACACATCGTCCGATTTGCTGTTCCATATCCTGCCCAGACATTGTTCGGTATGGCGTACAATGTCTGCAAAGTCATCCTCGACATCTTTGTCGACGTCTGTCACGTGTGTTTTCTTTCGCGGTGCGGTACCCATAACAGGTAATAAAAATAAAGGTATTAGGGGGTTTGTTTCGGTGGTCCGTGTACGCCCGACCCCCGGTCAAATCCGTGTCCGGCATGCCCGTATTGCGGCCTGTTTCACGTCCCGGTTGCACGCGGGGCCGGCGCATACGGACCGAAAAACGTTGGAAGGCACCCGCGATGTCGGAAATTCCCGGTCTGTGGAGTCGATGCCTGCCACCCGCAAACCGATATGCGACCCCATACGCCTTCCAAGGGATGCCCTGTCCGCCGGCGCGGACAGGCAGGCCCGGCCCGAACCGCCAAAACCTTTCAGTCCTTGCCGTGTGCGGACTTGTGATCGCAGAGCCGTAGAAACATCACCCCGTGCCCGGCATAATCGACAGTAAAAATGATCCTGTCCTTCCTGCCCATCTCGTAGGAGAATACGTCGATGTCCTTTTTGTAATCTCCCAGATCCGCAGGATCCGGGCTTGTCGTGATTATCCCTACCGCCTCTCTTGTCCTCCTGCGACGTTCGTGTCCGATCCTCGTATTCCTTCATAAAAGAGGGCGTAAACAACGCATCCCATTTAGTCAATGCCGTCTAACCATTCTACCGCTTCTTTGCCGCCGGCACACCCGTGTTCCGGGGCTTCGGTCAGCGCCTTTTTGATGTCCCGAATCTCTTCCTCTGAAAGCGGCGGCGAGTATGTCTTGCCTTTTGCGCCGGCCATACGGGACTGCGTGTTGCCGAGTATGTTTGTGCATCGTTTCAGGGCTCTGTAACGTCTTGTGGTGCTGGGACGTATTCGCCCGCAAGGCCCCAAAGGTAGAAAATTCCCCCAAACTCCAAAAACGGGGGTTGGGGGGCGGGGGATTTCGGCCCCGGTTCTTACGTGTGTCCGTGTCTAGCGCCCCAAGACGTTACAGAACCGGCCTCCAGGTTCCGTAAAGTTAGGCACCTGACATTTTCAAGGCCCCCCCCCCTCACAATCCTCTTGGCATCACCCATATACACGGGGGCCCTCGTAGGATGGTGCTAAGGGTTGCCCCCTAGCGGCATTTTTGATTTTCGGGTGCCCACGTTTACACACAACCAAAAAACATACAGATGATAAATGTCATCTTACGGGGTCTAACGTCTAGGGGTGCCGTGAACGGGCGGTGGGATTGGTCCCCAAAATGAAGAGTTTGCCCGGGTGGGGCGGTTGTAAAGGCGGGCGTTCCATTGTTTTCCGCAATCGACTGACGGATGACAGGTCTCCGAATCCCCCCAGAACCGCGAATTACGGCCAACCCCCCCCCCTCCCCCACAACCCATTCAAGCATGGCCAAAAAAGGGATCTGCGCCCACAGCTGCCCCGAACCAAAGATTAAATGTCTGACAGATAACCCCCGCACATGGCACAGACGACAGAACCGCCAAAATCAGGGGAACGGCACATCAAAGGTACAAAGCCGGAGGCAGAAAAGGAACCGGTGGAGAGGCAGGAGATGGAAAAAAGGTTGAAGAACCAGGAACGTTACATCAAAGAGTTAGAGTCCAAGATAAACTCTGCGTTACGGAAAGATGTGGAACCCGTCCTCGAACACACGAAAAAAATATTTGCCGGGCCGGAGTACGTTACCCAGGCCCATTATGCGGTTTTACATGACAGGGCCCTGCATATAATCTTCATTCATTCTCTAGATGACAGGGTCGAAGCGCTGACGGCAATATGCAGAAATGTCAGGGAGATCATGGATGTGTTTCCAGATACCGAGGTCACGCCGATAATACTGCACAGGGATGAAGTGCGCCAGGATCACCTCATCGGCACCGCGCCAATTTTTGAAAAAATGCAAGAAGCCGACCAAAAATGATCCGGCACACGAGACAGAGCGAGCACAACCACGACGCACAGGAATATTTATCGAAGAATCCGCAATATGAGGATCGGGGGATTACCACGCTGTTTTATTCCGCCCTTCATATTGTTGACGCATATCCGGTCTCGAAGGGCAAGAGGCCGCGCGGACATTGGGCACGCAATACGGCGGTTCAAAAAGAGCTTGAACCGGTCACTGAGGATTACCACAATCTCTATGCCCTTTGCATGAAAGCAAGGTATGTTGTTGATTTTGATCAACTGACGAAAAGTGAAAGAGATGCAGCTATACAATGGCACAAATCCGTATGCGGTTACGTACAAAACCGGATGCCGTAGGATGATCGTCCCGGATTCGCAGGTTTCGGTTACAGGACACGGGCTGATGTGGGCCGCACCGCCTCTGGCCGGACCGGATACGGGACACGGGCCGGTTTGCATGCGTTCGGGCGGCGCCTCAGGCCCGGGCCCTTCCAGAATTCTGGGGTTTCGGATCCGATCCGCGGGCGCCTTTTGCGCATGCCGTAACGCCGCCGGCGGCCCGTACAGCCGGCGTGCGGCAGGTATCGGAAACCACCGGATTGGAGCCCCCCGGCGTGCGGCCGGACCGCAGGCGGTGGCGTTCCACGGACCGGCCTGCCAATCCTGTCCGCGGACTAGCCGCGGCGCCTTGCCACGGCATACGCTGCCAGGACCGGCAGACCGGCGTACATGCCCGCCAGCAACGCGATCGACAGCGCGCCTGCCGCCGCCACCGAGACATCCGAACCGGGCTCGGCCATCGGCATCACGGCGCCAAGCACCCAGATCCCGGGCGTTATCGCCGCGCGGACGAGATCCCTGAACGCGTCGTTCTGCCGTTCCAGGTCGGCGATAACGGGAGATACGGTGTAGTATGCGGTGTTGAATACACCCATGAACGAGGCGCCCGGAACCGTGGAGAGCACCGTGGCGTCCCTCAGCTCGCGGAGCCGCTGCACCTGCGGGGCAAGCTCCGTCCCGTATGCGGCCGTGGCGATCAGGCAGCCTCCTCCGGTGCCGGTACTGCCGGCGTCCACGTCACCGCCGCCGCCGGCGCCGCCCTCACCCGCCTCCGGACCGGCCTCGGGCACGACAACCGTACATACGCCGTCACGGTTGACGGTTCCGGGGCCGCACCCGTCCCCGCCGGTTTCGGGCGGCTGTTGCCCGCCGGCGGCGCCGGCGGCGGCGGCGGCGTCTGCCGGATCCGTCCGCCCCGGATCACCTGACGTAGAGGCAGGCTCCGGCGCCCGTTGCGGCGGCTCCACCGTCGCGCCGCCGGCGCCCGGTTCTGCCCGATCCGGCGCGCCGCCGCCGGCGCCGCCGCCGTCACCCGCGGCGTCCCCGTCCTGCAAGGGCACGCCGGATCCGGTCCGCGGGGCATGGGACGGCACCTCGTACAGCGTCTGGCCCACGCAGGAGTCCACGCGGACCGACTCGCTGACGGTGCTCAGGGTTCCGCCGGACTGCAGGAGGGCGGTCACGCCGATATAGTCGTCGGCCTCGCCCATCGCCGCCGTAAAGGCGCCGTATCCGGGAATGGCGGGGGCCGGGGCGGGGGCCGCCGGGCCGGCGGCGGCATCACCGATCTTGACCGCCTCCTGGTACCCAAGCTGTACCGTGCGCACGGATATGGAGATGTTCTCATAGTCGGGTCCCGCCACTATGCCGACTACCCCCGCCTGGCAGTCCCACGATATGGACCAGATATAGAGGTCTTGGGCCCGGGTGGCAGGACCGATGGACGGGACGCCTGCGCCGCCGGGGGCGCCTGCGCCGCCGCCTCCTCCTCCGCCGCCGCCGCCTCCGCCGCCGCTGGATCTGCCGCCGGTCGGCGGGGCGGGAGGAGCCGTAACCTCGGGCCCGGGCCGTGGCGTCACGGCGGGCGGCGGATCCGCATGTCCTATCGCCGAAAAGTGCAGCGTCCACACCGTGTCCGTACCCGGCACCCTGCACGCCCCGCCGTCTTCACCGGCCGCGGGCGTCCGTATGCCCAGCCTGGCATCGGCCTCGCCCATGCCCAGGGACAGGGCACGGGTACACTCGTTTATGCGCAGCGTCTCACCCGCGCTGTTGATCGAAAAGACGATGCCGCCCAGCTCCGGGAATGTTACGTTTACCAGTTTGTCAAACTCCAGATCCTTGTCAGGATTACCGAACTCTATGATGGTCGCATCGTCAAACTCAAAGCCCGGGTTGGCGGTCTTGAACGTGGCGGACGGCTTCTTGGCGGTCACGTTGTCGATGATGATCGCGAGTTGGTCGCCGCCGCCAGACTCTTTCGCGGTGGCGTTGGACGGGAACACCACGATGGCGGATCTGTGTATGACGGTGAGGTCGTGTTGCGGGAAGCCGGCGCCGCCAGGTGTATTGACAAACCGGAGTGTGGGCGTTATGTCCGTCGCGTTTATCTCGCGGATCAGGGTGCGGCTGCCGATCGGTATGTCGACCTCCGTGAGATCAGGCGTGCTGCTCACGTTCACAAGACTTTTGAGATCGAGATTGGCACTGTCTTGTCCGGTAAGCGTGTGTTTGCGGCCGGGGTTTTCAAGCGCGTTTGCGATGGTGCCCTTGTCGGCGACATCGGCGGTTATGTCAAAGCTGACGGTGTGGTTAGGCGAGGTACCGACGTCCGTGTCCGATCTCCACTCGACCAGTACGCTGTTTCCGAACAGGGTTGCATGAGTGGCGTTGTCCGCCAGATTGGAGGTGGTGTCCGTACCGGTATTGTTCAAGACTATGTTCACATAGTGCAGGGGATCGGACGTCACCGGTTCGGTATAGACCGCCGTGATGGATTGGTCGCCGGTGATAAAGGCGCGTACAAAGGTCGGGATCCTGTCGTATGTGATCATGAACCGGTCGGCTACCCCGTTGGGGTTGCCCGCCCCGTCGTCGGCCACGCCGGCGGCGATGTCCACCAGGACGGTGCCGTCGCGGGCGGGCGAGACGCTAAAGGTATAGTTGGCGCCGGTGTCGTCGCTGGCCACAAAGCCGGTCACGTCCCCGGGGTCGGCGGTGCCCGAAACCCTGATGTCGCCCGCTTCAAAGCCGGTGACGTTCTCGCCAAAGTCGACCCGGAAGTCGATGGCGTTGGCGTTGGTCGTGCCGGACTGCGTGGAGTTGATGGCCGGGACCGGGGCGGTGCGGTCGGATACGATCGAGAGCGTGTCGGCCGCCATGTTGCCGATGCCGGAGCCGGTCTGCGCCACGCCTGGGCCGATGTCCACCGTGATGGGGCCGTCCTCGGATGGCACCACATCAAAGGTGTAGACGGGGGCGCCGCTGTCATCAAAGTTGATCAGGCCGTTGGCGGCGGCATCGCCGGTCAGCGTGATGTCGGTTGCGGTGAAGCCGATGACGGGCATGCCGAATTCCACCTGGAAGTTGACGGTGGCGCTGTTGGTCGGGCTACCCTGCGTGGATGTGACGGTGGTGGTGGGCATCCTGCCGTCGTACCGTACCGAGAACTGCGGGGCCGCGGTATTGTCGTTGCCGGCGATGTCCTGCACGGCGCCCGCGGCGATGTCGGCCGTGACGGTCCCGGTGGCGGCGGAGGGTACCGCATCGAACGTATAGTTGGCGCCGGTGCCGTCCTGCACGGCGGCCAGGCGGAGCACGGCTCCCGGATTCGCGGTGCCGCCCAGCGTGATGTCGGCGGCGTCAAAGCCGGTGACGTTCTCGCCGAATGCGACCGTAAAGTTGATGGCCGGGCCGGCCTGCTTCCCGCCGATGATCGGGGTCGGGACGGTGCGATCCGATACGATCGAGAACCGCTGGGCCTTCATACTGGCGACGTCCCGGTCGTTCCGCGCCGCGCCGGCGGCGATATCCACGGTGATGGTGCCGTCGGCGGTGGGCATCAGATCAAATGAGTAGTCGGCGGCATTGATCACCTCAAAGTTCTCTACGCCGTTCGTGGAGGCGTTGCCGCCCAGCGTGATGTCCGTGCCCTCAAAGCCGGCGACATCCTGGCTAAAGGTCACGTTGAAGTTTATGGTGGCCGCGTTGGTCGGGCCCGGCTCCTGCACCGCGGTGATGACGGGGAACGGTATCGTGCTGTTGTACGTTACCGAGAACCGGTCGGCGGCCGTGTTGTTGTTGCCCGCATCATCCTTGGCGACGTTTTCGGGGACGTCCACGTGTATGGTGCCGTCGGCGGTCGGCCTCACGACGAACGTATAGTTGGCGTCGTTGTTGATGGGTGCAAACTCGGTTATGCCGCCGTGGGCGGTGAGGCCCGACAGCACGATGCCGGCCTCGGCAAAGTCGACAACCTTTTCGCCAAAGCCGATGTTAAAGTTGAGGGCCGTACCGACCTGCTCCCCGGTGATCTCCGGGGCCGGGGCGACGTTGTCGAACCGTATGGTGAGCCGGTCGGCCGCGGTGTTGTCTATGCCGAGGGCGTTCTGCGCCACGCCGGCGGCGACATCCACGGTGACGTTGCCGGGGGCGGTGGGCACGACATCAAACGAGTAGTTTGTGGCATTGATCTCCGCAAAGTTGGTCGCGACGACGCCGCCGGCGGTGGCGGCGCCTGACAGCGTGATGCCGGTACCGGCAAAGCCGGTGACGTCATCGCTGAACGTTACGTTGAAGTTGATGGTTGCCGCGTTGGTCGGGCTACTCTGTTTTGCGGTGATCTCCACGGTTGGGCGGGTCGGGTCATAGTCCACCGAGAGGGTGGCGGCAGCCGTGTTGGGGCTGCCGGCCAGGTCGCGCGCCGCGCCGGCGGCGATGTCCACCTGTACGGTGCCCTGCGAGGAGGCCACCAGGTCGAAGGTATAGTTGGCCCCCTCGTTGATGCTCGCAAAGTTGGTGACGGCGCCTGGGCTGCCCGATCCCGATACGGCGATGTCATCGGCGGTAAACTCGGTGACGGTCTCGTTGAACCCGATGTTAAAGTCGACGGTGGCAGAGCCGGTGGTGCTCGGCTGGGTCGTGGTGATGATAGGTACGGGGACGGTCCTGTCCGAGAACAGCTCGAGCTGCGGGGCCGCCGTGTTGGTGTTGCCCAGGCCGCTGGTGGCCACGCCCGCATCGACGTCGACCGTCAGGGTGCCGTCACGGGTGGGCACCAGCTCGAACCCGTAGACGTCCTCGGTTCCCGGGGTGGGCACGGATCCAAAGCCGGTGACGCCGCCGTGGGAGGCCATCCCGCCGACCTGTATGTCACCCTCCTCGAAGCCGTTGACGGACTCGCTGAATGTCACGTTGAATGCCAGGGTGGTGGCGTTGGTCCGTCCCGACTGTGCAGAGGTGATCAGCACGGAGGGGCGGGTCGGGTCATAGTCCACCGAGAGGGTGGCGGCAGCCGTGTTGGGGCTGCCGGCCAGGTCGCGCGCCGCGCCGGCGGCGATGTCCACCTGTACGGTGCCCTGCGAGGAGGCCACCAGGTCGAAGGTATAGTTGGCCCCCTCGTTGATGCTCGCAAAGTTGGTGACGGCGCCTGGGCTGCCCGATCCCGATACGGCGATGTCATCGGCGGTAAACTCGGTGACGGTCTCGTTGAACCCGATGTTAAAGTCGACGGTGGCAGAGCCGGTGGTGCTCGGCTGGGTCGTGGTGATGATAGGTACGGGGACGGTCCTGTCCGAGAACAGCTCGAGCTGCGGGGCCGCCGTGTTGGTGTTGCCCAGGCCGCTGGTGGCCACGCCCGCATCGACGTCGACCGTCAGGGTGCCGTCACGGGTGGGCACCAGCTCGAACCCGTAGACGTCCTCGGTTCCCGGGGTGGGCACGGATCCAAAGCCGGTGACGCCGCCGTGGGAGGCCATCCCGCCGACCTGTATGTCACCCTCCTCGAAGCCGTTGACGGACTCGCTGAATGTCACGTTGAATGCCAGGGTGGTGGCGTTGGTCCGTCCCGACTGTGCAGAGGTGATCAGCACGGAGGGGCGGGTCGGGTCATATTCCACCGAGAGGGTGGCGGCAGCCGTGTTGGGGCTGCCGGCCAGGTCGCGCGCCGCGCCGGCGGCGATGTCCACCTGTACGGTGCCCTGCGAGGAGGCCACCAGGTCGAAGGTATAGTTGGCCCCCTCGTTGATGCTCGCAAAGTTGGTGACGGCGCCTGGGCTGCCCGATCCCGATACGGCGATGTCATCGGCGGTAAACTCGGTGACGGTCTCGTTGAACCCGATGTTAAAGTCGACGGTGGCAGAGCCGGTGGTGCTCGGCTGGGTCGTGGTGATGATAGGTACGGGGACGGTCCTGTCCGAGAACAGCTCGAGCTGCGGGGCCGCCGTGTTGGTGTTGCCCAGGCCGCTGGTGGCCACGCCCGCATCGACGTCGACCGTCAGGGTGCCGTCACGGGTGGGCACCAGCTCGAACCCGTAGACGTCCTCGGTTCCCGGGGTGGGCACGGATCCAAAGCCGGTGACGCCGCCGTGGGAGGCCATCCCGCCGACCTGTATGTCACCCTCCTCGAAGCCGTTGACGGACTCGCTGAATGTCACGTTGAATGCCAGGGTGGTGGCGTTGGTCCGTCCCGACTGTGCAGAGGTGATCAGCACGGAGGGGCGGGTCGGGTCATAGTCCACCGAGAGGGTGGCGGCAGCCGTGTTGGGGCTGCCGGCCAGGTCGCGCGCCGCGCCGGCGGCGATGTCCACCTGTACGGTGCCCTGCGAGGAGGCCACCAGGTCGAAGGTATAGTTGGCCCCCTCGTTGATGCTCGCAAAGTTGGTGACGGCGCCTGGGCTGCCCGATCCCGATACGGCGATGTCATCGGCGGTAAACTCGGTGACGGTCTCGTTGAACCCGATGTTAAAGTCGACGGTGGCAGAGCCGGTGGTGCTCGGCTGGGTCGTGGTGATGATAGGTACGGGGACGGTCCTGTCCGAGAACAGCTCGAGCTGCGGGGCCGCCGTGTTGGTGTTGCCCAGGCCGCTGGTGGCCACGCCCGCATCGACGTCGACCGTCAGGGTGCCGTCACGGGTGGGCACCAGCTCGAACCCGTAGACGTCCTCGGTTCCCGGGGTGGGCACGGATCCAAAGCCGGTGACGCCGCCGGTGGCCGCCGTGCCGCCGACCTGTATGTCACCCTCCTCGAAGCCGTTGACGGACTCGCTGAATGTCACGTTGAATGCCAGGGTGGTGGCGTTGGTCCGTCCCGACTGTGCAGAGGTGATCAGCACGGAGGGGCGGGTCGGGTCATATTCCACCGAGAGGGTGGCGGCAGCCGTGTTGGGGCTGCCGGCCAGGTCGCGCGCCGCGCCGGCGGCGATGTCCACCTGTACGGTGCCCTGCGAGGAGGCCACCAGGTCGAAGGTATAGTTGGCCCCCTCGTTGATGCTCGCAAAGTTGGTGACGGCGCCTGGGCTACCCGATCCCGATACGGCGATGTCCTCGGCGGTAAACTCGGTGACGGTCTCGTTGAACCCGATGTTAAAGTCGACGGTGGCAGAGCCGGTGGTGCTAGGCTGGGTCGTGGTGATGATAGGTACGGGGACGGTCCTGTCCGAGAACAGCTCGAGCTGCGGGGCCGCCGTGTTGGTGTTGCCCAGGCCGCTGGTGGCGACGCCCGCATCGACGTCGACCGTCAGGGTGCCGTCACGGGTGGGCACCAGCTCGAACCCGTAGACGTCCTCGGTTCCCGGGGTGGGCACGGATCCAAAGCCGGTGACGCCGCCGGTGGCCGCCGTGCCGCCGACCTGTATGTCACCCTCCTCGAAGCCGTTGACGGACTCGCTGAATGTCACGTTGAATGCCAGGGTGGTGGCGTTGGTCCGGCCCGACTGTGCAGAGGTGATCAGCACGGTTGGGCGGGTCGGGTCATAGTCCACCGAGAGGGTGGCGGCAGCCGTGTTGGGGCTGCCGGCCAGGTCGCGCGCCGCGCCGGCGGCGATGTCCACCTGTACGGTGCCCTGCGAGGAGGCCACCAGGTCGAAGGTATAGTTGGCCCCCTCGTTGATGCTCGCAAAGTTGGTGACGGCGCCTGGGCTACCCGATCCCGATACGGCGATGTCCTCGGCGGTAAACTCGGTGACGGTCTCGTTGAACCCGATGTTAAAGTCGACGGTGGCAGAGCCGGTGGTGCTAGGCTGGGTCGTGGTGATGATAGGTACGGGGACGGTCCTGTCCGAGAACAGCTCGAGCTGCGGGGCCGCCGTGTTGGTGTTGCCCAGGCCGCTGGTGGCGACGCCCGCATCGACGTCGACCGTCAGGGTGCCGTCACGGGTGGGCACCAGCTCGAACCCGTAGACGTCCTCGGTTCCCGGGGTGGGCACGGATCCAAAGCCGGTGACGCCGCCGGTGGCCGCCGTGCCGCCGACCTGTATGTCACCCTCCTCGAAGCCGTTGACGGACTCGCTGAATGTCACGTTGAATGCCAGGGTGGTGGCGTTGGTCCGGCCCGACTGTGCAGAGGTGATCAGCACGGTTGGGCGGGTCGGGTCATAGTCCACCGAGAGGGTGGCGGCAGCCGTGTTGGGGCTGCCGGCCAGGTCGCGCGCCGCGCCGGCGGCGATGTCCACCTGTACGGTGCCCTGCGAGGAGGCCACCAGGTCGAAGGTATAGTTGGCCCCCTCGTTGATGCTCGCAAAGTTGGTGACGGCGCCTGGGCTACCCGATCCCGATACGGCGATGTCCTCGGCGGTAAACTCGGTGACGGTCTCGTTGAACCCGATGTTAAAGTCGACGGTGGCAGAGCCGGTGGTGCTAGGCTGGGTCGTGGTGATGATAGGTACGGGGACGGTCCTGTCCGAGAACAGCTCGAGCTGCGGGGCCGCCGTGTTGGTGTTGCCCAGGCCGCTGGTGGCGACGCCCGCATCGACGTCGACCGTCAGGGTGCCGTCACGGGTGGGCACCAGCTCGAACCCGTAGACGTCCTCGGTTCCCGGGGTGGGCACGGATCCAAAGCCGGTGACGCCGCCGGTGGCCGCCGTGCCGCCGACCTGTATGTCACCCTCCTCGAAGCCGTTGACGGACTCGCTGAATGTCACGTTGAATGCCAGGGTGGTGGCGTTGGTCCGGCCCGACTGTGCAGAGGTGATCAGCACGGAGGGGCGGGTCGGGTCATATTCCACCGAGAGGGTGGCGGCAGCCGTGTTGGGGCTGCCGGCCAGGTCGCGCGCCGCGCCGGCGGCGATGTCCACCTGTACGGTGCCCTGCGAGGAGGCCACCAGGTCGAAGGTATAGTTGGCCCCCTCGTTGATGCTCGCAAAGTTGGTGACGGCGCCTGGGCTACCCGATCCCGATACGGCGATGTCATCGGCGGTAAACTCGGTGACGGTCTCGTTGAACCCGATGTTAAAGTCGACGGTGGCAGAGCCGGTGGTGCTCGGCTGGGTCGTGGTGATGATAGGTACGGGGACGGTCCTGTCCGAGAACAGCTCGAGCTGCGGGGCCGCCGTGTTGGTGTTGCCCAGGCCGCTGGTGGCCACGCCCGCATCGACGTCGACCGTCAGGGTGCCGTCACGGGTGGGCACCAGCTCGAACCCGTAGACGTCCTCGGTTCCCGGGGTGGGCACGGATCCAAAGCCGGTGACGCCGCCGTGGGAGGCCATCCCGCCGACCTGTATGTCACCCTCCTCGAAGCCGTTGACGGACTCGCTGAATGTCACGTTGAATGCCAGGGTGGTGGCGTTGGTCCGTCCCGACTGTGCAGAGGTGATCAGCACGGAGGGGCGGGTCGGGTCATATTCCACCGAGAGGGTGGCGGCAGCCGTGTTGGGGCTGCCGGCCAGGTCGCGCGCCGCGCCGGCGGCGATGTCCACCTGTACGGTGCCCTGCGAGGAGGCCACCAGGTCGAAGGTATAGTTGGCCCCCTCGTTGATGCTCGCAAAGTTGGTGACGGCGCCTGGGCTACCCGATCCCGATACGGCGATGTCCTCGGCGGTAAACTCGGTGACGGTCTCGTTGAACCCGATGTTAAAGTCGACGGTGGCAGAGCCGGTGGTGCTAGGCTGGGTCGTGGTGATGATAGGTACGGGGACGGTCCTGTCCGAGAACAGCTCGAGCTGCGGGGCCGCCGTGTTGGTGTTGCCCAGGCCGCTGGTGGCGACGCCCGCATCGACGTCGACCGTGACGGTGCCGTCACGGGTGGGCACCAGCTCGAACCCGTAGACGTCCTCGGTTCCCGGGGTGGGCACGGATCCAAAGCCGGTGACGCCGCCGTGGGAGGCCATCCCGCCGACCTGTATGTCACCCTCCTCGAAGCCGTTGACGGACTCGCTGAATGTCACGTTGAATGCCAGGGTGGTGGCGTTGGTCCGGCCCGACTGTGCAGAGGTGATCAGCACGGTTGGGCGGGTCGGGTCATAGTCCACCGAGAGGGTGGCGGCAGCCGTGTTGGGGCTGCCGGCCAGGTCGCGCGCCGCGCCGGCGGCGATGTCCACCTGTACGGTGCCCTGCGAGGAGGCCACCAGGTCGAAGGTATAGTTGGCCCCCTCGTTGATGCTCGCAAAGTTGGTGACGGCGCCTGGGCTGCCCGATCCCGATACGGCGATGTCATCGGCGGTAAACTCGGTGACGGTCTCGTTGAACCCGATGTTAAAGTCGACGGTGGCAGAGCCGGTGGTGCTCGGCTGGGTCGTGGTGATGATAGGTACGGGGACGGTCCTGTCCGAGAACAGCTCGAGCTGCGGGGCCGCCGTGTTGGTGTTGCCCAGGCCGCTGGTGGCCACGCCCGCATCGACGTCGACCGTCAGGGTGCCGTCACGGGTGGGCACCAGCTCGAACCCGTAGACGTCCTCGGTTCCCGGGGTGGGCACCGACCCGAAGCCGGTGACGCCTCCGGTGGCCGCCATCCCGCCGACCTGTATGTCACCCTCCTCGAAGCCGTTGACGGACTCGCTGAATGTCACGTTGAATGCCAGGGTGGTGGCGTTGGTCCGGCCCGACTGTGCAGAGGTGATCAGCACGGTTGGGCGGGTCGGGTCATAGTCCACCGAGAGGGTGGCGGCAGCCGTGTTGGGGCTGCCGGCCAGGTCGCGCGCCGCGCCGGCGGCGATGTCCACCTGTACGGTGCCCTGCGAGGAGGCCACCAGGTCGAAGGTATAGTTGGCCCCCTCGTTGATGCTCGCAAAGTTGGTGACGGCGCCTGGGCTACCCGATCCCGATACGGCGATGTCCTCGGCGGTAAACTCGGTGACGGTCTCGTTGAACCCGATGTTAAAGTCGACGGTGGCAGAGCCGGTGGTGCTAGGCTGGGTCGTGGTGATGATAGGTACGGGGACGGTCCTGTCCGAGAACAGCTCGAGCTGCGGGGCCGCCGTGTTGGTGTTGCCCAGGCCGCTGGTGGCGACGCCCGCATCGACGTCGACCGTCAGGGTGCCGTCACGGGTGGGCACCAGCTCGAACCCGTAGACGTCCTCGGTTCCCGGGGTGGGCACGGATCCAAAGCCGGTGACGCCTCCGGTGGCCGCCATCCCGCCGACCTGTATGTCACCCTCCTCGAAGCCGTTGACGGACTCGCTGAATGTCACGTTGAATGCCAGGGTGGTGGCGTTGGTCCGGCCCGACTGTGCAGAGGTGATCAGCACGGTTGGGCGGGTCGGGTCATAGTCCACCGAGAGGGTGGCGGCAGCCGTGTTGGGGCTGCCGGCCAGGTCGCGCGCCGCGCCGGCGGCGATGTCCACCTGTACGGTGCCCTGCGAGGAGGCCACCAGGTCGAAGGTATAGTTGGCCCCCTCGTTGATGCTCGCAAAGTTGGTGACGGCGCCTGGGCTACCCGATCCCGATACGGCGATGTCCTCGGCGGTAAACTCGGTGACGGTCTCGTTGAACCCGATGTTAAAGTCGACGGTGGCAGAGCCGGTGGTGCTAGGCTGGGTCGTGGTGATGATAGGTACGGGGACGGTCCTGTCCGAGAACAGCTCGAGCTGCGGGGCCGCCGTGTTGGTGTTGCCCAGGCCGCTGGTGGCGACGCCCGCATCGACGTCGACCGTCAGGGTGCCGTCACGGGTGGGCACCAGCTCGAACCCGTAGACGTCCTCGGTTCCCGGGGTGGGCACGGATCCAAAGCCGGTGACGCCGCCGGTGGCCGCCGTGCCGCCGACCTGTATGTCACCCTCCTCGAAGCCGTTGACGGACTCGCTGAATGTCACGTTGAATGCCAGGGTGGTGGCGTTGGTCCGGCCCGACTGTGCAGAGGTGATCAGCACGGTTGGGCGGGTCGGGTCATAGTCCACCGAGAGGGTGACGGCAGCCGTGTTGGGGCTGCCGGCCAGGTCGCGCGCCGCGCCGGCGGCGATGTCCACCTGTACGGTGCCCTGCGAGGAGGCCACCAGGTCGAAGGTATAGTTGGCCCCCTCGTTGATGCTCGCAAAGTTGGTGACGACACCGGGGCTGCCCGATCCCGATACGGCGATGTCATCGGCGGTAAACTCGGTGACGGTCTCGTTGAACCCGATGTTAAAGTCGACGGTGGCAGAGCCGGTGGTGCTCGGCTGGGTCGTGGTGATGATAGGTACGGGGACGGTCCTGTCCGAGAACAGCTCGAGCTGCGGGGCCGCCGTGTTGGTGTTGCCCAGGCCGCTGGTGGCGACGCCCGCATCGACGTCGACCGTGACGGTGCCGTCACGGGTGGGCACCAGCTCGAACCCGTAGACGTCCTCGGTTCCCGGGGTGGGCACGGATCCAAAGCCGGTGACGCCGCCGGTGGCCGCCGTGCCGCCGACCTGTATGTCACCCTCCTCGAAGCCGTTGACGGACTCGCTGAATGTCACGTTGAATGCCAGGGTGGTGGCGTTGGTCCGGCCCGACTGTGCAGAGGTGATCAGCACGGTTGGGCGGGTCGGGTCATAGTCCACCGAGAGGGTGGCGGCAGCCGTGTTGGGGCTGCCGGCCAGGTCGCGCGCCGCGCCGGCGGCGATGTCCACCTGTACGGTGCCCTGCGAGGAGGCCACCAGGTCGAAGGTATAGTTGGCCCCCTCGTTGATGCTCGCAAAGTTGGTGACGGCGCCTGGGCTACCCGATCCCGATACGGCGATGTCCTCGGCGGTAAACTCGGTGACGGTCTCGTTGAACCCGATGTTAAAGTCGACGGTGGCAGAGCCGGTGGTGCTAGGCTGGGTCGTGGTGATGATAGGTACGGGGACGGTCCTGTCCGAGAACAGCTCGAGCTGCGGGGCCGCCGTGTTGGTGTTGCCCAGGCCGCTGGTGGCGACGCCCGCATCGACGTCGACCGTCAGGGTGCCGTCACGGGTGGGCACCAGCTCGAACCCGTAGACGTCCTCGGTTCCCGGGGTGGGCACGGATCCAAAGCCGGTGACGCCGCCGGTGGCCGCCGTGCCGCCGACCTGTATGTCACCCTCCTCGAAGCCGTTGACGGACTCGCTGAATGTCACGTTGAATGCCAGGGTGGTGGCGTTGGTCCGGCCCGACTGTGCAGAGGTGATCAGCACGGAGGGGCGGGTCGGGTCATATTCCACCGAGAGGGTGGCGGCAGCCGTGTTGGGGCTGCCGGCCAGGTCGCGCGCCGCGCCGGCGGCGATGTCCACCTGTACGGTGCCCTGCGAGGAGGCCACCAGGTCGAAGGTATAGTTGGCCCCCTCGTTGATGCTCGCAAAGTTGGTGACGACACCGGGGCTGCCCGATCCCGATACGGCGATGTCATCGGCGGTAAACTCGGTGACGGTCTCGTTGAACCCGATGTTAAAGTCGACGGTGGCAGAGCCGGTGGTGCTCGGCTGGGTCGTGGTGATGATAGGTACGGGGACGGTCCTGTCCGAGAACAGCTCGAGCTGCGGGGCCGCCGTGTTGGTGTTGCCCAGGCCGCTGGTGGCGACGCCCGCATCGACGTCGACCGTGACGGTGCCGTCACGGGTGGGCACCAGCTCGAACCCGTAGACGTCCTCGGTTCCCGGGGTGGGCACCGACCCGAAGCCGGTGACGCCTCCGGTGGCCGCCGTGCCGCCGAGCCGTATGTCGCCCTGCCCGAAGCCGTTGACGGACTCGCTGAATGTCACGTTGAATGCCAGGGTGGTGGCGTTGGTCCGGCCGGTCTGCGCCGAGGTGATCTCCACGGCGGGGCGCGAGGTGTCATAATCGATCGAGAACCGGTTCGCCGCGGTATTGTCGTTGCCGGCGATGTCCTGCACCACGGCGGCGGCGATGTCGACGTCGAGGGTGCCGTCCGCCGTTGGTACCACCCCAAAGGTATAGTTTTTGTCGTCCGTACCTGGGGCGGGGGCCAGGTTCAGCACGCCGCCGGTGGTGGTGAGTCCAGACAGGACTACGTCCGCGGCATCAAAGCCGGTGACGTTCTCGCCCCAGTCCACCGTAAAGTTGAGTGTCTGGATGCCGTGCGAAAGGGTCTGCTCGCCCGTGATCTTGGGGGCCGGGGCGACGTTGTCGAACCGTACGGTGAGCGTGTCGGCCTCGGTGTTGTCCACGCCGCCGGGGGTGCTCTGCGCCACGCCGGCGGCGATGTCGACTGTGACGTTGCCTAGGCCGGTGGGCACGACCTCAAAGGAGTAGCGCTTGGCGTCAAGTACAGTAAATCCGGTGACGGCGCCCGGGGCGGCGGCGCCTGTCAGCGTGATGTCCGTACCTGCAAAGCCGGTGACGTCAAGATCGAATGTCACGTTGAAGCTGATGGGGGTGGTATTGGTCGGGCTGGACTGTACGGCGGAGATGACCGGGGCGGGGGCGGCGGGGACCGTCCTGTCGTATGTGATCGAGAACCGGTCGGCGGCCGTGTTGTCGTTGCCGGCGGTATCCCGGGCGGTGTTTGCCGGGACGTCCACGTGGAGGGTGCCGTCGGCGGTCGGCCTCACGACGAAGGTATAGTTGGCGCCGTTGTTTACGGGCGTAAACCCGGTTATGCCGCCGTGGGCGGTGAGGCCGGACAGCACGATGTCGGCTGAGACAAAGTCCTCGACCTTTTCGCCAAAGCCTATGTTAAAGTTGAGGGCGGCACCGGACTGTTCCCCGCTGATCTCGGGGGTCGGGGCGACGTTGTCGAACCGTACGGTGAGCCGGTCCGCTACCGTGTTGTCCACGCCGCCGGGGGTGCTCTGCGCCACGCCGGCGGCGATGTCGACTGTGACGTTGCCGGGGGCGGTGGGCACGACCTCAAAGGAGTAGCGCTTGGCGTCAAGTACAGTAAATCCGGTGACGGCGCCCGGGGCGGCGGCGCCTGTCAGCGTGATGTCCGTGCCTGCAAAGCCGGTGACGGCCAGGTCGAATGTCACGTTGAAGCTGATTGGGGTGGTATTGGTCGGGCTGGACTGTACGGAGGTGATGACCGGGGCGGGGGCGGCGGGGACCGTCCTGTCGTATGTGATCGAGAACCGGTCGGCCGCCGTGTTGTCGTTGCCGGCGGTATCCCGGGCGGTGTTTGCCGGGACGTCCACGTGGATGATGCCGTCGGCGGTGGGCCTCACGACGAAGGTATAGTTGACGCCGCCGTCGATGCGCACAAAGTCCTCCACGCCGCCGTGGGCGGTAAGCCCGGACAGTACGATCCCGGCGGAGGTGAATTCGGTGACCTCTTCGCCAAAGTCGATCTTGAAGTTGATCGGGGTGGTGCCGGTCGGGCTGGTCTGGGTGGAGTTGATGACCGGGGCCGGTGCGGTGCGGTCCGACCTGATCGGGAACTGGACGGCCGCGACATTGGGGATGTTTGCGAGGCTTTGTGCCACGCCGGCGTCGACGTCCACGGTGATGAGGCCGTCCCGGGAGGGTACGACGTCGAACCTGTAGACGGGGGCGTCACTGTCGTCAAAGTTGGCCACGCCGCCCGAGGCCGCATCTCCGGTCAGCCTGATGTCCGATGCCGTAAAGCCGGTGACGTCCCGGTCGAATGTCACGTTGAAGCTGATGGTGGCGGAGTTGGTGGGGCCGGTCTGCTCCGAGGTGATGGCCGGGAGGGGGGCCGCCCTGTCTATCCCGATGCCTGCCCGGTTGGAGGCCTCGTTGTCGTTTCCCGCCCTGTCCTGCACGAGGCCCGCGGGCAGGCTCACGTTGAGGATCCGCCCGTCCGCGGGATCGGTCACGTTAAAGGCGTATGCGGGATCAAAGATCCGGATGTCGTGGGCGCCCGCGTCCGCCACGTACAGGTGGCCGGCGGTGCCGTGGACCGCCACGCCGTAGGGGCTGACGAACGAGCCGGTGACGGTGGTGACGGAGGCCAGTGAGGAGTCGAACACCGCGATGCGGTCGTTGCCGGTGTCGGCCACGTATATGTTGCCGGTGACCGGGTCGACGGCCACGCCGCTAGGCTGGCTGAGCCCGGTGATGTCGGCGGTGTGGGTCATCCCGGGGCCGTACACCTTTACGATGTCGCTGCCGGTGACCGCCACGTATATGTTGCCCGAGCCGTCGACGGCCACGCCGCGCGGCTGGCTGAGCCCGGTGATCTCGCCGGTGCGGGTCCCGGCCGGATCGTACGCCCGGAGGCGGCCGTTGCCAAAGTCGGCCACGTATACGGTGCCCGAGGTGCCGTCAACTGCCACGGCGGTGGGCTGCGAGAACCCGTCGGTGATGGTGGTCCCGGTGGAGATCCTCGCCGAATCGTACACCCGGATCGTGTGGGTGTTGGTATCGGCCACATATACGGTGCCCGAGGTGCCGTCTACGGCCACGCCGTACGGGGCGTCCAAGGAGCCGATGTTGGCGATGTGGGCCCCGGCATGGTCGAAGACCTGGACGCGGTCGTTGTCCCTATCGGCCACGTATATGTTGCCCGCAGAGTCCGCCGCGATGCCCGACGGGGCGTTGAACTCGCCGTTGGCGGCGCCGGTGGCGCCGGTGGTGCCGACGGTGGCGTTGTGGGACGGGGACGGGCGCAGGTCCAGGACGGTCCCCGAGGTGGCGGTGATGTCCGAGGCTTCAAGGACGGTGGCGTTCACGTGCTCGCTGAAGGTCATGTTGAAGGGCACGGGGTTCAGGCCGGTGGGGCCCGCCTGCACCGGGACGATGGCCGGGACGGGCGCCGTGCCGTCGTATGTGATCTCGAACCCGGGGGCCGCCGTGTTGTCCAGGCCGTTTGCGGTGCTCTGCGCCACGCCGGCCGCGATGTCCACGGTGATGGTGCCGTCCTCGGTCGGGACTACATCGAACGTATAGTTGGCGCCGGTTGCGTCCCCGGGCGCAAAGCCGGTCACGCCGGCGGAGGCCGCGTCGCCTGTCAGCGTGATGTCCCCGGATGTAAAGCCGGCGACCGGAGCAGTAAAGTTGACGTGGAAGTTGATGGTGGCGGAGTTGGTCGGATCCCGCTGCACGGCCGAGACGGCGGCGCCCGGCGCCGAGGCGTCGTATTCGATGGAGAACCGGGGGGCCGCCAGGTTGTCGTTGCCGGCGATGTCCCGTACCGTACCGGCGGCGATGTCCACGTGGAGGGTGCCGTCCGCCGTGGGTATCACCCCAAAGGTATGGTTTTTGCCGTCCGTACCGGGGGCGGGGGCCAGGTTGAGCACGCCGCCCGTGGCCAGGCCGGCCAGCGTGATGTCGTCCGTTTCAAAGCCGGTGACGTTCTCGCCCCAGGCCACCGTAAAGTTGAGGGTCTGGATGCCGTGCGAGAGGGTCTGCTCGCCCGTGATCTCGGGGGCGGGGGCTACGTTGTCGAACCGTACGGTGAGCCGGTCCGCCTTGGTATTGTCCACACCGCCCGGGGTGCTCTGGGCCACCCCGGCGGCGATGTCCACGGTGACGTTGCCGGGGGCTGTGGGCACGACGTCAAAGGAGTAGCGCTTGGCGTCAAGTGCTGCAAAGCCGGTGACGGCGCCCGGGGCGGCGGCACCTGTCAGCGTGATGTCGGCACCGGCAAAGCCGGTGACGTCCAGGTCGAATGTAACGTTGAAGCTGATGGGGGTGGTATTGGTCGGGCTGTCCTGCACCGATATGATGACCGGGACGGGCTGGGCTGCGGGGGAGGGCCGGTCGACGGCGATGCTCGCCGTGTTGGATTCCACGTTTGCGTTTCCGGCCCTGTCCTGCACGCGGCCGGCCGGCAGGTTCACCTCAAGGGCCTCCCCGCCGGCCGGATCGGCCACGTCAAAGACGTACGCCGGATCAAAGATCTGGATGTTGCTGACGCCCCAGTCGGGCGCGTACAGGGTGCCCGAGGCGGCATCGACTGCAACGCCCTGCACATAGGTAAAGGCGTTGGTGATGTTGGCGACGAATTGCCTGTCGGAGCCGTACACCGCGATGCGGTCGTTGCCCGAGTCGGCCACGTAAATGTTGCCCGAGGAGCCGTCGACTGCCATGCCGATAGGATTGTCAAACGGGCCGGCGAGTTCGGCGACGGGATCCCCTACGGAGTCGAAGATCTGGACAGAATCGTCGTTTGTGTCGGACACGTATATGTTGCCCGAGGAGTCGACGGCTACGCCATGCGGAGATCCAAAGCCGTCGATGCTGGTGACGGGGTCTCGCGCGGAGTCGAATATCCAGACGGTGGCGGTGGCGGTGCTGGCCACGAATATGTGGCCCGTGCCGTTGACGGCCACGTCGTTTGGAAAGTCAAGCGAGTGGGTGATGTCGTCGATGTGGTCCCGTGTGGAGTTGAACACCGCGATGCGGTCGTTGCCCGAGTCGGCCACGTAAATGTTGCCCGAGGTACCGTCGACTGCCACGCTGGTCGGATAGTCAAAGTTGTCCTCGATGTTGGCGATATGGTCCAGTGTGGAGTTGAACACCTGGATGCGTTGGTTGCTCTCGTCGGCCACGTATACGTTGCCCAGTCCGTCGACCGTCAGGCGGTACGGTTCTTGGAACTGGCCGTTGCCGGAACCGGGGCCGCCGAAGGTGCCGTTATACCGCGGAACCATGCGCATGTCCTGTACCGTTCCCGAGGTGGCCTCGATGTCGGCGGCCGTGACGGTCGCCGAGTCCATGGTGTCGTTGAATGCCATGTCAAAGGACACCGGGTTCAGGCCGGTGGGGCCCGGCGGTACCGGGGTGATCGTCGGGGTCGGGGGCGTGGCGTCAAAGGTGATCAGGAAGGTGGTTGCCGCCACGCTGGACAGGTCTGCGGTGCCCTGTGCCGCGCCGGCGGCGATATCTATGAGGATGGTGCCGTCGGCGGTGGGGACGACATCAAATGTGTATGCGGCCCCGCCGCCTGCAAAGTTGGTGACACCGCCCGTGGTGGCGGTCCCGGATACCGTGATGTCGCCTGCCACAAACTCGGTGACGGTCCGGCCAAAGTCCACCTGGAAGTTGACGGTGGAGGCGTTTGTGGAGCTGGGCTGTGTCGCGGTGATGACGGGGACCGGGGCGACGGGGACGGTCCGGTCTATGGCGATGCTTGCGGGTGCAGACGCCACGTTGTCGCCGCCGGCGGTGTCCTGCACGCGTGCCTCCGGCATGTGTACCGTGAGCGTGGCCCCGTCGTCCGCCCCCGTCACGCTAAAGGTGTACAGCTGGTCGAATGTCCGGATGTGGTTGGGGATCCGTTCGGCCGCGTATACGGTTCCGGTGGTGCCATCAACGGCGATCCCGGTGTAGTTGCCGAAGGTGGTGGTGACGGTGGCGATGCTGCGGTACGTGGTACCGTTGAACACCTGCAGGCTCTCGTTGCCATCGCTGACGCCGCCAGTGAACTCGGCCACGAAGATGTTGCCGGTGGCGGGGTCCACCTCGATACCGGCCGGGCGGTCAAGCGAGACTATCTCGGCGAGGGGGTTGCCGGCGCGATCCAGGATGGCGATGCGGTTGCGGGAGGTGTCGGCCACGTAGATGTTGCCCGTGTCCGCGTCGACGGCCACGTCGGTCGGATTGCTGAACGTGCTCGAGGACAGCGATTCCGAGAATTCGGTGACGTGGTTCCTTGCGGTATCGAATACGGCGACGGTGTTGCCGCTATACTCGGCCACGAAGATGTGGCCGGTTCCGTTGAATGCAATGCCGGTGGGCCGGTACAGCGAGTCGGTGATGTCGGCGACGTGGCCGAACGAGGGGTCGTATACCCGGACGCGGTCGTTGGACGTGTCGGCCACGAATATGTGGCCGGAACCGTTGACGGCCACGCCGTGGGCGAAGTTGAGCCCGCCGATGCTGCCGAAATAGTCCAGCGCACGGTCGTATACGTCGATGCGCTTGTTGAAGTGGTTGGCCACGAATATGTGGCCGGAACCGTTGACGGCCACGCCGAGGGGGCCGTTGAACTGGCCGGGGTTATCCCCGGATTCGCCGAATGTCGAGTTGGGCCGCATCGTCCAGCGCAGATCCTGAACGGTACCCGAGGACGCCTCGATGTCCGAGGCGTCCAGGGTCGAGGAGTTTATGTGCCGGTTGAAGGCCAGGCTGAAGGGGACGTCCTGCAGGGCCGTGGGGCCGGTCTGCGACGGGGTTATGGTCGGGACCAGGGATCCGGGCGTGACGGGTCCGGGCTGAGCACTCTCGTACCGTATGGAATAGGTCGGGGCCGCCTCGTTGTCGTTGCCGGCGATGTCCGTGAGCCCGCCCGCCGGGATGTCGACTGTGAGGGTGCCGGTGGCGGAGGGGGCGGCCGTGAAGGTATAGTTTTCGCCGCCCGTGTTATCGAGGGGGACCAGGTTCTCCACGCCGGAGACGGTAGTGATACCGGACAGCACGACGTCGCCGGCTGTAAAGCCGGTGACGTTTTCGCCGAAGTCGACCGTAAAGTTGAGGACGGAGGCGCCGTTCAGGCTGACCTGCTCGCCGGTGATCTCGGGGGTGGGGCCCTCCGTATCCGATACCATCTTGAACCGGACGGCCTCCGTGTTGGTGAGGCCCAGGGAGGTCTCTGCCACGCCGGCGGCGACGTCCACAAAGATGGTGCCGTCGCGAGTCGGCACGAGATCAAAGGAGTATCGGGTATCGCTGAGCGTCACAAGACCGGTGACGGCGGAGGGTGCCGCGGTACCGGACAGCACGATGTCGCCTGCCACGAAGCCGGAGACGCCGGTGCCGAAGGTCACGTTGAATGTGATCGGGGAGACTTTGGTGGGGCTGGTCTGCACCGAGGTGATGGTGGTGGCGGGGCGGTCGGCGTTGTATGATATGGAGAACTGCGGGGCCGCCTCGTTGTCGTTGCCGGCGATGTCCGTGAGCCCGCCCGCCGGGATGTCGACTGTGAGGGTGCCGGTGGCGGAGGGGGCGGCCGTGAACGTATAGTTTTCGCCGCCCGTGTTATCGAGGGGGACCAGGTTCTCCACGCCGGCCGGGACGGAGACGCCGCCCAGCGTGACGTCCTCTGCCGCAAAGCCGGTGACGTTTTCGCCGAAGTCGACCGTAAAGTTGAGGACGGAGGCGCCGTTCAGGCTGACCTGCTCGCCGGTGATCTCGGGGGTGGGGCCCTCCGTATCCGATACCATCTTGAACCGGACGGCCTCCGTGTTGGTGAGGCCCAGGGAGGTCTCTGCCACGCCGGCGGCGACGTCCACAAAGATGGTGCCGTCGCGAGTCGGCACGAGATCAAAGGAGTATCGGGTATCGCTGAGTGTCACAAGGCCGGTGACGGCGGAGGGTGCCGCGGTACCGGACAGCACGATGTCGCCTGCCACGAAGCCGGAGACGCCGGTGCCGAAGGTCACGTTGAATGTGATCGGGGAGACTCTGGTGGGGCTGGTCTGCTCCGAGGTGATGGTGGTGGCGGGGCGGTCGGCGTTGTATGATATGGAGAACTGCGGGGCCGCCTCGTTGTCGTTGCCGGCGATGTCCGTGAGCCCGCCCGCCGGGATGTCGACTGTGAGGGTGCCGGTGGCGGAGGGGGCGGCCGTGAACGTATAGTTTTCGCCGCCCGTGTTATCGAGGGGGACCAGGTTCTCCACGCCGGCCGGGACGGAGACGCCGCCCAGCGTGACGTCCTCTGCCGCAAAGCCGGTGACGTTTTCGCCGAAGTCGACCGTAAAGTTGAGGACGGAGGCGCCGTTCAGGCTGACCTGCTCGCCGGTGATCTCGGGGGTGGGGCCCTCCGTATCCGATACCATCTTGAACCGGACGGCCTCCGTGTTGGTGAGGCCCAGGGAGGTCTCTGCCACGCCGGCGGCGACGTCCACAAAGATGGTGCCGTCGCGAGTCGGCACGAGATCAAAGGAGTATCGGGTATCGCTGAGCGTCACAAGGCCGGTGACGGCGGAGGGTGCCGCGGTACCGGACAGCACGATGTCGCCTGCCACGAAGCCGGAGACGCCGGTGCCGAAGGTCACGTTGAATGTGATCGGGGAGACTCTGGTGGGGCTGGTCTGCTCCGAGGTGATGGTGGTGGCGGGGCGGTCGGCGTTGTATGATATGGAGAACTGCGGGGCCGCCTCGTTGTCGTTGCCGGCGATGTCCGTGAGCCCGCCCGCCGGGATGTCGACTGTGAGGGTGCCGGTTCCGGTCGGGGCGGCCGTGAACGTATAGTTTTCGCCGCCCGTGTTATCGAGGGGGACCAGGTTCTCCACGCCGGCCGGGACGGAGACGCCGCCCAGCGTGACGTCCTCTGCCGCAAAGCCGGTGACGTTTTCGCCGAAGTCGACCGTAAAGTTGAGGACGGAGGCGCCGTTCAGGCTGACCTGCTCGCCGGTGATCTCGGGGGTGGGGCCATCCGTATCCGATACCATCTTGAACCGGACGGCCTCCGTGTTGGTGAGGCCCAGGGAGGTCTCGGCCACGCCGGCGGCCACATCCACAAAGATGGTGCCGTCGCGAGTCGGCACGAGATCAAAGGAGTATCGGGTATCGCTGAGCGTCACAAGACCGGTGACGGCGGAGGGTGCCGCGGTACCGGACAGCACGATGTCGGTTGCCACGAAGCCGGAGACGCCGGTGCCGAAGGTCACGTTGAATGTGATCGGGGAGACTCTGGTGGGGCTGGTCTGCTCCGAGGTGATGGTGGTGGCGGGGCGGTCGGCGTCGTATGATATGGAGAACTGCGGGGCCGCCTCGTTGTCGTTGCCGGCGGTATCCCTGGCGGTGTTTGCCGGGACGTCCACGTGGAGGGTGCCGTCGGCGGTCGGCCTCACGACGAAGGTATAGTTGGCGCCGTTGTTTACGGGCGTAAATTCGGTTACGCCGCCGTGGGCGGTGAGGCCGGACAGCACGATATCGGCCTTGACAAAGTCGGCGACCTCTTCGCCAAAGCCGATGTTAAAGTTGAGGGCCGTACCGGACTGTTTCCCACCGATCTCCGGTGTCGGGGCGACGTTGTCGAACCGTATGGTGAACCGGTCGGCGGCGGTGTTGTCCACGCCGCCGGGGGCGCTCTGCGCCACGCCGGCGGCGATGTCGACGGTGACGTTGCCGGCGGCTGTGGGCACGACATCAAACGAGTAGTTTGTGGCGTTGATCGCCTCAAAGTTCTCAACGCCGCCGTGGGGGCCGTCCAGCGTGATGTCCGTGCCCTCAAAGCCGGTGACGTCATCGCTGAAGGTCACGTTGAAGTTGATGGTGGCCGCGTTGGTCGGGCTGCTCTGTTTTGCGGTGATCTCTACGGTTGGGCGGGACGGATCATAGTCAACCGAGAGGGTGGCAGTGGCGGTGTTGGGGCTGCCGGCCAGGTCGCGCGCCGCGCCGGCGGCCACGTCCACCTGCACCGCGCCTGCCGAGGACGCCACCAGGTCGAAGGTGTAATTGGCGCCGTCGTTGATGCTCGCAAAGTTGGCGACTGCACCGGGGTTGGCGGTACCCGATACGGCGATGTCATCGGCGTCAAACCCGGTGACGGTCTCGTTGAACCCGACGTTGAAATCGACGGTGGCAGAGCCGGTGGTGCCGGGCTGGGTCGTGGTGATTACAGGTACGGGGACGGTCTGATCGGAGAACAGCTCGAACCGCGGGGCCGCCGTGTTGGCGGTGCCCAGGCCGCCGGTGGCGACGCCCGCATCGACGTTGATCGTCACGGTGCCGTCCCGCGAGGGCACCAGCTCGAACCCGTAGACGTCCTCGGAGCCGGCCGTAACGATCGACCCAAAGCCGGTGACGCCTCCGGTGGCGGCCGTCCCGCCGACCCGTATGTCCGCTTGTCCAAAGCCGTTGACGGACTCGCTGAATGTCACGTTGAATGCCAGGGCGGTGGCGTTGGTCCGGCCCGACTGTTCGGAGGTGATCAGCACGGCTGGGCGGGACGGGTCGAACCCTATCGAAAACTGGTCGGCGGCGGTGTTGTCGTTGCCTGCGATGTCCTGTGCGACGGCGGCGGCGATATCCACGGCCAGGGTGCCGTCCGCCGTTGGTACTACCCCAAAGGTATAGTTTTCGCCGCCCGTACCGGTGACGACGGCCAGGTTCAGCACACCACCCGTGGTGGTCAGACCCGACAGGGCGACGTCCGCGGCCTCAAAGCCGGTGACGTTCTCGCCCCAGTCGACCGTAAAGTTGAGGGTCGGGACGCCGTTGCCCGAGACGGTCTGCTCGCCGGTGATCTCTGGGGCCGGGGCGCTCCCGTCGTACCTGATCGTGAACGGGACAGCCGCGGTATTGTCCAGGCCGTTTGCGGTGCTTTGCGCCACGCCGGCGGCGACGCTGACGGTGATGTTGCCGTCCCGTGTCGGGGCCACCCTGAACGAATAGTTGGTGGCGTTGATCGCCTCAAAGTCGGTGTGGCCTGCCGAGGCCGGATCGCCGGCCAGGGTGATGTCCGTACCGGCAAACCCGGTGACCTCCTCGTCGAATGTCACGTTGAAGGTTATGATTTCCGCGTTGGTCGGGCTGTCCTGAACCGAGGTGATGACGGGGGTGGGGACGTCCCTGACTATGTCGATGTGCACGGGGACGGCCGCCTCGTTGGCGTTTCCGGCCGGATCCCGCACGCCGCCGGCCGGCACCCCCACGGCGAGCGTCCGCCCGTCCGCCGGATCCTCCACATCGAACGCGTATACCGGATCAAACACCCGGATGCGGCCGTTGCCCGAGTCTGCCACGTATACGGTGCCGGAGCCGTTTATCGCCACGCCGCCCGGACTTGAGAACGAGCTGTCGATGTTGGCAAGGTGGTTCCGCTCCGAATCGAAGACCTGGACGCGGTCGCGGTTGGAGTCGGCCACGTACAGGGTGCCCGAGGCGGGGTCCACCACCATCCGGGTCGGATAATCAAACGAGCTGTAGATCGTGCCGATCCTGTTCAGGCCGGAGTCGAATACCTGGATGTGGTCGTGGTTGGATGAGGCCGCGTACAGGGTGCCCGAGGAACCGTCGACGGCCACGCCGCCAGGTTCGCTAAGGCCGCCTATGTCGGCGACGTGGTTCCGGTCAGGGTCGTATACACGGACGCGGTTGTTGAGGCGGTCGGCCACGTACAGGACGCCCGAGGAGGCGTCGACTGCCACACTCTGCGCGGATCTGAACGACCCGTCCCCGCCTATGTCGGCGATGTGATCCAGGGTGGTGGTATTGAAGACCTGGATGCGGTGGCGGGCGGCGTCGGCCACGTACAGGACGCCCGATGTGCCGTCGACTGCCACGTCGGTCGGGAAGTTAAAGCCGTTGTCGATGGTGGCGGCCAGGTCCAGGGAGGAGTCAAAGACCCGGACGCGGTGGTTGCGGGTGTCGGCCACGTATATGGTGCCAGACGAGTCGTCGACTGCCATGCCGTTCGGGCTCTGAAGCGGGATGTCCTCTCCAAAGGTGGCATTGTACAGGAACGCAAAACGCAGGTTCTGCACCGTGCCCGAGGTCGCGTGGATGTCAGATACCGCGAGCGTCGTGGCGTTTATGGTCTCGCCCCACCCCACCCGGAAGCCGATCGTGGTGGCGCTGGTCGGACTTGACTGTCCGGAGGCAAGGACGGGGACGGGCGGCGTGCCGTCGTATGCTATCAGGGTGCGGGCCGCGGCCGTGTTGGGGTTGCCCGCGGTATCGTACGCCGCGCCGGCGCCTACGTATGCCACCACCGTCCCGTCCGAGGCCGGGGAGACCACAAAGGTATGGTTTGCGCCGCCGTCTTCGAACGTGGCCACGCCGCCGAGGTGTCCGGCCGTCCCCAGAATCGCGATGTCACCCGGCGTAAACCCGCCGACCTCCTCGCCCCAGTCCACCGTAAAGTTGATCGTGGTGGCGTTGGTCGGGCTTGACTGTACCGCCGTGATCACCGGGACCGGCGGCGTGCCATCGTACGTCATGTTGAACCGGGCCGCCTCCACGTTGGGGTTGCCCGCCAGATCCCGCACCACGCCGGCGGCGATGTCCGCCAGTATGATCCCGTCCGAGGCCGGGGATACCCCGAAGGTGTAGAATGTGCCGTTGACATCCGTGAGGCCTGCCACGCCGCGGTGTGAGGTGGTGTTTGAAAGCGTGATGTCACCGGGCTCGAACCCGGTGACCTCCTCGCCCCAGTCCACCCCGAAGGTGATCGTCGTGGCGTTGGTCGGGCTGGACTGCACCGCGGTGATGACGGGCACGGGGGCCTCGTTGTCTATCCTGACGCGTACCTCGTTGGACGCTGTGTTCACGCGCCCGGCCGTGTCGTTCACGCGGCCCGCGGGCAGGCTGACGGCCAGGGTCCGGTTCGTCGTCGGATCCCCCACCTCGAACGCATACGTCGTATTGAACACCCGGAGCCGATCGTTGTTCGTGTCGGCCACATAGACCGTGCCGGTGGGGCCGTGCACGGCCACGCCGGCCGGGCGGCTGAACGAGTGGTCCACCGTGGCGATGCGATCCCAGGAGGAGTTGTAGGCGTGGACCAGGTTGCGGCCCGTGTCGGCCACGTATATGTAGCCCGTAAACGGGTCGACGGCCACGCCGGCCGGGCCGGTGAACCCGCCGATGGTGTGGACGTGGTTCCAGCCAGAGTCGAACACGGCGACGCGGTCGTTGCCGGTGTCGGCCACGTACAGCGTGCCCGAGGCCGGATCGACTGCCACCCCCTTCGGGCCTGCAAACGCAAACTGGTAGCCGGTGATGTTGTGGATGCTGTGTCCGGTACCGTTGAATACGGAGATGCTGCTGTTGCCGGTGTTGGCCACGTAGACGTGGCCGCGGGCCGGGCCGTCGACGGCCACGCCCTCCGGATCGCTGAACGGGTGGTCGATGTCGTATGCGTGCTGTCCCGTACGGTTGAACACGGCCACGCGGTCGCGGCCCGTGTCGGCCACGTATATGTGGCCCCGGGTGGAGCTGTCCACGGCCACGGCGTACGGGCCGCTGAACGGCATCCCGG
This sequence comes from uncultured Acidimicrobiia bacterium, assembly GCA_958295745.1. Taxonomy (GTDB): domain Bacteria; phylum Actinomycetota; class Acidimicrobiia; order Spongiisociales; family Spongiisociaceae; genus CATQHD01. The sequence continues at coordinate 30,471 of CATQHD010000002.1, forward strand.
GCGGGTCCGGAAGGGTGCCCGTCTGGTGTCCCGCCGGGTCCAGTACCGTCACGCGGTCGTTGAACGTGTCGGCCACGTACAGCGTGCCCGTGGTACCGTTGACGGCCACACCGGACGGGCTGATGAACCTGCCAGGGCCGGTGCCCGTACCGCCGAGGTCCTTGTCGTGCAGCGGCACCAGGCGCAGGCCGTCCACCGTACCCGATGTGGTGTTGATGTCGGCCGCCTCGAGGGTGGTGGTGTTGATGGGCATGTTGAAGGTCATGCCGAAGGGTATCGTGTCCAGCCGTGTCGGGCCCTGCTGTACCGTGGTGATCGTCGGGATCAGCAGCTCGGCGCGGTACGTGATCGAGAACCGTTTTGCCGCCTCGCTGAGGTGCCCCGCGGTGTCCTGTGCCACGCCCGCCGCGATGTCCACCCGTATCGTCCCGTCCGAGGTCGCCGAGACGTCGAATGTGTACAGGTCCGGGGACACCTCTGCAAAGTTGGCCACCCCCCCGTGCGTGGCATTTCCGGAAAGCGTGACGTTGTCCGCGCCGAACCCGGTGACGTTCTCCCCCCAGTCCACCCTAAAGTTGATCGTCGGGATGTTGGTCGGATCCGGCTGCACCGCGCTGATGGCCGGCGTCGGGGGCATCCTGTCTATGGCGATGCGCGCGCGGTTCGACTCCTCGTTGGCGTTCCCGTTCGCGTCCCGTATCCCGCCTGCCGGCACGTGCACGGTCAGCGTCTGTTGGTCCGCCGGATCCGTCACGTTGAATGTGTATACCATGCCGGTGTCAAAGATCCTGACCAGGTTGTTGCTCGTGTCGACCACGTACATGGTGCCCGTGGTACCGTCGACGGCCACGTCGCCATGGGCGCCGGGGGGGAGGTCGATTCTGGCGGTGTTGTTCCCGGCGGGGTTGAATACCAGGACGCGGTTGTTGCGGTCGATGGTCGTATCCGTCACGTATACGTAGCCCGCGGTATCGTCGACCGCGACGCCGTACGGGCGGTTGAACGAGCCGTGCAGATAGCCGGTGTGATCCCACAGGGAGTCGAATACGGCGATGCGTTGGAGGGTCCGGTCGGCCACGTACAGTGTGCCCGAGGTGCCGTGGACCGCCACGCCGGCGGGTTCGACAAGCGGGCCGGTGATGTTGGCGATGCTGCGCCCCGCGGAGTCGAACACGGCGACCCGGCGGTTGCCCGTGTCGGCCACGTAGATCTCGCCGGTGGTATCGTCCACCGCCACGTCCCACGGTTCGTTAAGCCACTTTGTGATGTTGAGGGTGCTGGTCCCCGCGGAATCGAACACCCGGATGCGGTCGTTAAAGGTGTCGGCCACGTACACGGCGTCTGAGGTGCCGTGGACCTCCACGCCGTACGGTTGCATGAAGGGGCCGGGCAGGTGGCGGAGGTAATCCCCGTCCGAATCAAAGACGGTGACGCGGTTGTTGCCATATTCGGTCACGAATATGTGGCCGGTACCGTTGACTGCCACTCCGAGCGGGCTACTGAGCTGGCCGTCATCCGAGCCTGGGCCGCCAAAGTCTCCGGTGTTCTGCGGCACGAGAGACAGGTTCTCGACGGTCCCCGAGGTCGCCTCGATGTCAGATACCGCGACGGTCGAGCCGTTCACGGGCTTGTTGAAGGTCATGTTGAATTCGATGGTGTCGGCGTTGATCGGGCCCTGCTGCACGGCGGTGACGGTGGGAACGAAGGGCCTGCTGTCGTATGTCATCAGGAACCGGGCCGCCTCCCCGCTGGGGTTGCCCGCCTCGTCGGCGGCGGCGCCGGCGGCGATGTCCACCAGTATGGAGCCGTCCGATGTCGGCACGACCTGGAAGGTGTAGCGGGCGCCGTCCACCTCTGCAAAGTTGGCGACCCCCCCGTGCGCGGCGTCCCCGGATAGCGCGATGTCCCCCGCCGCAAACCCGGTGACGGGCATGTCCCAGTCCACCCGGAAGGTGATCACCGCCGCCGCCGTCGGGCTGTCCTGTACCGCCGTGATGACCGGGACCGGGGCGGCGCGGTCGACAAGGATGCGCGCCGGATCGGAGGCGGTGTTCGATTCCCCGTCCGGATCCTGCACGCGGCCCTCCGGCAGGCTCACGTTGAGCGTCCGGCCCGCCTCGGGACCTTCCACCTCGAATGCGTATCCGAGCTCGAATGCGTGGATCAGATCAGAGTCCGCGTCTGCCACGTACAGGGTGCCCGAGGAGGGATCCGCCCCCACGGCGAGGGAGCCGCCGAACGGGCCGCCGATACCGGCCACGCGGTTCCCGGCAAGGTCGAACACCGCGATACGGCCGGCGTTCGCGTCGGCCACGTACAGGGCACCCGCGGGGGCGTCGACGGCCACCCCGTACGGGGCGTCAAGCGAGCCGGTGATGTTCAGCGTGCTGCGGCCCGCGGGGTCGAACACGGCGACCCGGTCGTTGCCGGTATCGGCCACGTAGATGTCACCGGTGGTACCGTGGACGGCCACGCCGGCGGGGGACGCAAGATAACCGGTGATGTTCAGGGCGTTGCGGCCCGCAGAATCAAAGACCCTGGTGTGGTTGTTGCCCGTGTCCACCACGTATACCGTGCCCGATGCCGGGTTGGCCGCCACCCCGGACCGGGCCTCGAGCGGGCTGGTGAGGTTGGAGAGGTACCGGCCGGCCGCGTCGAACACCACTACGCGGTCGGCGCCGGCGTCGGCCACGTATACGCGGCCCGTGGAGCCGTCCACCGTCACCCCGTACGGGGAGCTGAACGGGCCGGTGATGTCGGTGAGGTAGTCCCGGGCCGCGTTGAACACCGCGGCGCGGTCGTTGCCCGTGTCGGCCACGTATACGGTGCCGGTGGCGCCGTGGACGGCCACGCCCGACGGGGTGTCCAGCAGGCCGCCTCCCGTGCCGGGGCCTCCAAAGCTCCCGGCGTGCCGCCACACCGGGCGCAGGTCCCGTACCGTTCCCGAGGTCGCGTCGATGTCCGAGGCCTCGAGCGTGGCCGCGTCCACGGGCCGGTTGAATGTCAGGTTGAAGGGGACCGTCTGCGAGTTGGTGGGGCCCGTCTGCACCCCGATCACCGGCAGCAGGGGCGGCCTCTCGTATACGATCGAGAACCTGGGGGCGGCCACGCCGGGGTTGCCCGCCGTATCGGCGGCGGCGCCGGCGGCGATGTCCACGTGTATGATCCCGCCGGTCGCGGGCAGCACATCAAAGGTGTAGGTGTCGGCGGCGACCTCTGCAAAGTTGGTGATGCCCCGGAACGTGGCGTCACCGGAGAGCGTGACGTCGTCCGGTGCAAACCCGGTGACGTCCTCGCTCCAGACCACCCGGATGCCGATGGCGGTGGCGTTCGTCGGGCCGGACTGTGTAGAGGTGATGTCCGGTACCGGGGCGGTCCTGTCCGCGTATACGGTCGCCGTACCGGACGCCTCGTTCCCGTACCCGTGCGCGTCCCGCACGCGGTCCGCCTGCATGCGTACGGTGAGATCCTCCCTGTTCGCCGGATCCGTCACGTTGAAGGCGTACGAGTCCACGTCGAATATCTGGACGGAGTGGCTGGACGTGTCGGTCACGTACAGGGTGCCAGTGGTGCCGTCGACGGCCGCGCCGCGCGGGGAGTTGCCGAGCGGATCGACGCGGTCGGAGATCGTCCCGATGTGGTGGTTCGTAGAGTTGAAGATCCGGACGTTGTCGCGGGACGCTTCGACTACGTATATGTTGCCGGTGGTACCGTCGATCGCCACGTTCGTGGGACCCGAACCCGCGGGGAGGGCAAGCTGGCCCGCGTAACCCAGGGCGGTGTCGAAGATGGCCACGCGGCTGTGGCCGTGATCGGCCACGTACAGGTGGCCTGCGGCGCTTACCGCCAGGCCGCGCGGGCTGTCAAGGTTTTCGATGGCGTCGGAGTCGGCCCGGTTGTTTTCGGTACCGCCGACGTGGTTCCGGGCGGGATCGAACACCTGGATGCGGCCGCCGTCCGTGTCGGCCACGAACACGTGGCCGGAGCCGTTGACGGCCACGCCGTACGGGGAGATGATCTGGTCGGCCCCCGCGTGGGTGATGTTGGCGACATAATGGAAGGTGGAGTTGAACACGGATATCCGGTCGTTGTCGGCCGAGGCCACGAACACGTGGTCCGTGCCGTTGACGGCCACGCCCAGCGCCCCGTCTATCGGCGGGTAGCATGACGGCCCCCTGACCGGACATGGGGTGCCGTCGTCCGTCACGCCCGCCGCCCCGCCCGTCAGGCCGGTGATGTTGGCGATGTGGTCCAGTGTTCGGTTGTAGACGGCGACGCGGTCGTTCTCGCCGTCGGCCACGAACAGGCGGCCGGAGGACTCGTCGACGGCCATGCCGTACGGGCTGAAGAACAGGCCGTTGCCCGGACCGAAGCTGCCGATGTTCTCCACGTGCCGCGGCGCCAGGCGCAGGTCCCCGACCGTTCCAGACGACACATCGATGTCAGACGCCGTCAGGGTCGCGGCATCCACGGGCTTGTTGAAGGTAACGTTGAAGGGCACGGCCGTCAGGTTGGAGGGGCCCGGATGTACCGGGACGATACCGGGGGTCAGCGGCGTGACCACCGCGAATATGGAGAACCTGTCGGCGGCCCCGTTGGGGCGGCCGGCCAGATCGCGGGCGACGCCGGCGGCGATGTCCACCCGTACCGTCCCGTCGGAGACGGGCGAGACGTCGAATGTGTGGTTGGCGCCGCCGTCGTGTACCGCAAAGTTGGCGATACCCCCGTGCGCGGCCGTCCCGGACAGCGTGATGTCGCCCGCGTCGAACCCGCGGACGGGCTCGGCCCAGCCCACCCTAAAGTTGAGGGTGGCCGCATCCGTCGGGCCGTCCTGTACCGCGGTGATCACGGGCACGGGGTCGCCCCTGTCTATGAGGATGCCCGCCGTGTTCGAGTCCGCGTTTGCGTATCCGAGGACGTCCCGCACGCTGCCCGCCGACATGTTCACGGCAAGCGTCCGTCCCTCGGCGGGCGCCTCCACCTCGAATGCGTACGCTATGTCGAACTCCCGGACGCGGTTGTTGAACGTGTCGACGGCGTATACGGTACCGTACAGGTCGTCGACTGCCACCCCGGACGGCTGGTCGAACCCGCCGGTGATGTCCGCGATGCGCTCCCCCGCGGTGTCGAGCACGGCGATGCGGTTGGCGTCCCGCTCGGCCACGTACACGTTGCCCGAAAAGCCGTCGACTGCCACGCCCTCCGCCGCGGCGAACACGTGGGGGAGTTCGCCGACGGGCTGCCGGGCCGAGTCAAAGACCGCGATGATGCGGCCGTATGACACGTATACGTGGCCCGTACCGTTGACCGCCACTGCATACGGGTGGCGGGCCGTGGCAGAGGTGATGTCGCCGAGGTGGCCGAGCGTGGCGTTGAAGACGGCGACGCGCTCGCCGAAATGGTCGGCCACGTACAGGTTGCCCGAGGTATCGTCGACTGCCACGTCCAGCACCCTGTCAAACTGCCTGCCGGGCGTGCCCTGGAGCTCGCCGATGTCGCGCCCCGTACGGTCGAATATCCTGACGTTGTTGCCCTGGTCGCTTGCCACGTATACGGTTCCCGAGGTGGAGTTGACGGCCACGCCGGCCGGATACGCGAACGTGCCGGGGAGCTCGCCCGTATAGTTTCCCGCACGGTTGAACATCTTGACGCGGTTGTTCCCGGAGTCGGCCACGTACAGGATGCCCCGGATTCCGTCGACGGCCATGCCGGCCGGGCCGGTGAACTCGTCGTCGGCCGTGCCCACGCCGCCAAAGCCCCCGGTGTTGTTGTATACCGTGCGCAGGCCGCCCACGGCACCCGAGGAGGCGCTAATGTCCGAGGTGTGAAGCGTGGTGGCATTCACGGCCCTGCTAAAGGTCATGTTGAAGGGTATCACGTCCAGGCTGGTGGGGCCCGGCAGTCCGGGCGTGATCACGGGGGCCAGGGGCGTGACGAACGAGACCGTCGAGAACAGGGCCCCCTCCGTGTTCGAGTTGCCCAGGGCGTCCCGCGCCGCGCCGGCCGCTATACCCACCAGTATCGTCCCGTCCGTGACGGGCGACACGTCAAAGGTATAGCTGGCGGCGGCGGGGGCGCCGCCGGCCCCCTCAAAGCCGGTGACACCCCCGTGCCGAGCCGTCCCGGACAGCGTGACGTTGTCCGCCCCGAACCCGAAGACGCGCTCGCCCCAGTCCACCCGGAGGTTGATGGTCGTCGCGTTGGTCGGATCCGGCTGTGCCGAGGTGATGACCGGCGGCAGGACGGTCCTGTCGATACCGATGCGCACCGTGTTTGACTCTACGTTGGGTTTTTCGGCCCTGTCCCGTACCGCATAGGCGGACATGTTCACGGCCAGCGTCCGCCCGTCGGCCGGACCCTCCACCTCGAACGCGTACCCGGCATCGAAGATCTGGAGGCGGTGGCCGTTGCGCTCGGTTACGTATACGGAGGAGGAGGAGGCGTCGAAGGCCACGCCGTGCGGGCCGGCAAAGGTGGGGTCCAGCTGGGCGATGCGGTCCCAGGTGGAGTTGAACACCGAGACGCGGCCGTTCGCAAAGGTCGCCACGTATATGAGGCCCGACGGGCCGTCGACTGCCACGCCGGTCGGGTGGGTCGGCGAGGACAGGTCGGTGATGCGGTTCCACGACGAGTCGTACACCCGGACGCGGTTGTTGAATGTGTCGGCCACGAATATGTTGCCCGTGGTGGCATCGACGGCCACGCCGTGCGGGTCGTTAAAGCCGTCGGTAATGTCAAAGATGTTGCGTCCCGTGTGGTCGAACACCGCGACGCGGTCGCGCGTATCGGTCACGAACACGTGGCCTGAACCGTTGACTGCCACGCCGAGCGGGTGGGTGAAGGCCGTGACCGGGGTGAGGACGCCCGCATAACCGTACCCGGTATCGAACACGGCGACGCGGTTGCGGTTCGTGTCGGCCACGAACACGTGGCCTGAACCGTTGAGGGCCACGGCGTACGGGGTGTTAAACGAGTCCCTGATGTCGGCCACATGGTTGTGGGCGGAGTCCAGCACCTGGATGCGGTTGTTGTTCCATTCGGCCACGTATATGCGGCCCGAGTCGATGGCAATCCCGGCCGGGTTCATGAACTTACCGGGGTCGGAACCGCGTTCCCCGAGGCTGCCGTCGTGCCCCCACGCCGGGCGCAGGTCCTGCACGGTACCCGAGGTGGCGTTGATGTCCGATGCGTCCAGGGTCGAGGCGTTTATGGGCCGGTTGAATGTAAGGTTGAAGGGGACCGTCTGCAGGCTGGTGGAGCCCTCCTGCGGTACAGAGGCGATGCTGGGTACCAGGGGCATGCCGTCGTATACTATCGAGTGCCGGACCGCCGCGTTGCTGGGGTTGCCTGCCAGATCGCGCGCGGCACCGGCGGCGATGTCGACCCATACCGTGCCGTCGGAGGTCGGCGAGACGCCGAATGTGTACAGGTCGCCGCTGACCTGCGTAAAGCCGGTGATGCCGCCGTGTCCGGCGTTACCGGATACGGCGATGTCGCCGGCGTCAAACCCGGTGACCGCATCGCCGTCCCAGTCCACGGTATAGTCGATGGTGGCGGAGCCCGTCAGGACCGACTGTGCCGAGGTGATATGCGGGGTGGGCCGCTCGGTGTCGCGTACCACCCGTACCGGATCGGCCGCGGCGCTGGGGTTTTCCGCCCCGTCCTGCGCAGCACCGGCGGCGATGTCGACCCGTACCGTGCCGTCGGAGGTGGCCGTAACCTTGAACGTGTACAGGTCGCCGCTGACCCTTACAAAGTCGGTCACGCCGCCGTGCCCGGCGTCGCCGGATACGGCGATGTCCGTACCGTCAAACCCGGTGACGGGCATGTCCCAGGCCACGCTGAAGACGATCTCGGATGCGTTGGTCCGGCCGGACGGCACGGCGGTGACGACGGGCTCGGGGGCGCCCCGGTCTATGGTGAGGCTCACCGTGTTGGAGGCCGTGTTGTCCTTTCCGGCCGCGTCCTGCACCCTGCCGGCCGACATGTTCACGGCAAGCGTCTGCCCGTGCTCGGTGCCCGCCACCCCGAACGTGTATTCCGGTTTGAATGTCAGGATGCGGTGGCCCGCCGTATCGGCCACGTATACCGTCCCCGAATGGCCGTCGACGGCCGGGCCGCGCGGGGCGCCGAACCCGCCGGCGGTGATGTTGGCGATGCTGCGCCATGCGGGGTCGAAGATCGCGATGCGGTTGGCGCCCGTGTCGGCCACGTACACGTTCCCGTAAACGGCGTCCACCTCCACCCCGGACGGGTTGTTGAACGGGCCGGTGATGTTGCCGACGCGGTTCAGGGACGGATCAAAGACCCGGACGCGGTTGTTCCCGGAATCGGCCACGAACACGTGGCCCGTCCCGTTGACGGCCACGCCGCGCGGGAAGCTGAACGTCTCGGGGATGTCGGTGTCGTGCCGCAGCGAGGAATCGAAGACCCGGACGCGGCCGGAGCCCGTGTCGGCCACGTAGATGTTGCCCGTGGTACCGTCGACGGCCACGTCGGTCGGCGATGACAGCGTGCCGCCGGTGTCTCCGGCGGCGGGGATGTCGGTGATGTGGCCCCTGTCTGGGCCGAACACCCGGATCCTGTCGCGGCCGGAGTCGGCCACGAATATGTGGCCGGTGCCGTTTATCTCCACGCCGGTGGGGAGGGTGAACCGTTGCCGGATGGTGTCGATGTAGACGCCGTCGGGATCGAAGATCTGGATGCGGTTGTTGCCCGAGTCGGCCACGTACAGGTTGCCCGAGCCGTCCAGAACCATGCCGATGGGGGTGCGGAACTCGTCGTTGTCGAAGCCGGGGAGGGGGCCGCCAAAGCTGGCGTCGTGCCGCGGCACGAACCGCGGGTCCGATACCGTGCCGGCTGTAACGTTGATGTCCGATGCGTCCAGGGTGGCGCCGTCTATGGCCCGGTTGAAGGCGAGGGTAAATGGGACCGTCTCCAGGTTGGTCGAGCCGGACCGCACCGTGGTGGTGATCGTGGGGACCAGGGCGTCGCTGTCCGAGAATATCGAGAACCGGGCGGCGGCCACGCTGGGATGGCCCGCCGTATCGGTGGCGGCGCCGGCGGCGATGTCCACGTGTATCGTCCCCCGGAGGGTGGGCGAGACGTCGAACGTATAGTTGGCATACCCGTCGGCGCCGGCAAAGCCCGTCACGCCGCCGTGCACGGCCTCGCCGGAGAGCCCGATGTCCGCAGCGTCAAACCCCGTCACGTTCTCGCCGAACCCCACCCGGAAGTTGATGGTGGCCGCGTCCGTCGGGCTGTCCTGTACGGCCGTGATGACAGGCTCCGGGGCGGTGCGGTCTATGCGGATGCGCGCGGGCGCAGAGGCCCTGTTGTCGTCCCCCGCGGGGTCCTGCACGCGGCCGGCCGGCAGGCTTACGGTGAGGTTCCGGTTGTCGGCAGGATCCGCCACGTCAAAGGCGTACCCGGTGCCGAACACATGGATGCGGTTGTCCGGGGTGCCCCCGTAGAGTTCCCGGTAGGAGGCGTACAGGGTGCCGGTGGAGCCGTCCAGTGCGATCCCGGTGGCGTTGCCGAAGGGGGCGGTAATGCTGGCTATCCGGTGCGTGGTGCCGTTGTATACGCGGATGTGCCTGTCCCACGAGTCGGCCACGTAGACGTAGCCCGAGGCCGGGTCCACCTCCACCCCGTACGGCCGGTTGAACGTGCCGGACAGGTCGGTGATGCGGGCCCTGTCGGGGCCGTATACGGTGACGCGGTCGTGCCCCGAGTCGGCCACGTATATGTTGCCGGTGTTGGGATCGACTGCCACGTCCCGCGGCCGCGGATCCTCCCCGGTGAGGGTGATGTTGGCGATGTGGTCCAGGGCGGAGTTGAACACCGCGACGGTGCCGTTGAGTGTGTTGGCCACGTAGATGTTGCCGCCCGTCGAGGTGTCGACGGTCACGCCGTACGGGGATTTGAAGGCGATGCCGGCCGTCAGGTTGTCGATGCGGACCAGGCCGCCGTCGTATACGGCGACGCGGTTGGCGGCGGAGTCTGCCACGAATACGTGGCCCGTACGGTTCACGGCCACGCCGGTCGGGGATTCGAACCCGTCGGCGATCTCCTCGACGTGGTTCCCCGCACCGTCGAAGATCTGGACGCGGGCGTTGCCCGTGTCCGCCACGTAGAGGTGGCCCGATACGGGGTGCACCGCCACGTGGGCCGGGTCGTCGAACAGGCCGTCCCCCGCGCCGGGGCCGCCCAAGCCCGCCTCGTACCCGTATACGGGGCGCAGGTTCAGGACGGTACCCGACGATACCTCGATGTCGGTCGCGTTGATGCTGGAGGCGTTCACGTGCCGGTTGAATGTCAGGTTGAAGGGGACCGTCTGCAGGGAGACGGGGCCCGCCTGCACCCCGATCTCCGGGATCAGTGGCGGCCTCACGTATACAATCGAGAACCGGGAGGCGGCCCCGCTGGGGTTGCCGGCCGTATCGGCTGCGGCGCCGGCGGCGATGTCGACGCGTATCGTCCCGCCGGTCGCGGTCAGCACGTCGAATGTGTAGACGGTCCCGTTGACGTCCGCAAAGTTGGCGATGCCCCGGACCGTGGCCTCGCCTGAGAGCGTGATGTCGGCAGGTCCGAACCCGGTGACGTTTTCGCCAAAGTCCACCCTGATGCTGATCACCGCCGCGCCGGTCGGGCCCGGCGACTGCTCCGAGGTGATGCGCGGCACGGGGGCGTCCCTGTCTATGCGGACCTCCGCCCGATCGGATGCCTCGTTCGAGTACCCGTGCGCGTCCCGCACGCGGTCCGCCTGCATGCGCACCCCGAGATCCTCCCGGTTCGCCGGATCCGTCACGTTGAATGTGTACGAGTTCACATCGAACACCTGGACGGTGTTGTCGCCCGTGTCGGTCACGTACAGGGTGCCCGTGGCGCCGTCGACGGCCACGCGGCGCGGTTTGTCGCCCAGCGGATCGACGCGGTCGGAGATCGTCCCGATGTGGTGGTTCGTAGAGTTGAAGATCTGGATGCTGTCATGGCCCGATTCGACCGCGTATATGTTGCCCGTGGTGCCGTCTATTGCCACGCCCGTGGCGCCAGCGACAGGGATGGGGAGATCCCCCGTGTGATCCAGGACGGTGTTGAAGATTGCGATGCGGGAGTTGCCCCTGTCGGCCACGTACAGGTTGCCCGAGCCGTCGATCGCCATGCCGCGCGGGGAATTAAAGTCCCTGTTGTGGGGGTTGTCGCTCCCGATGCTGGCGACGTGGTTCAGGGCGCGATCAAACACCTGGATGCGGTCGTTGCCGCCGGCCACGAATATGTGGCCGGTGCCGTTGACGGCCACGCCTTGCGCCTCGTCAAAAACGGGGGAGCCGCTGGTGATGTTGGCTATGTTGTGAAAGGTGGAGTTGAACACCGCGATCTGGTAGGCGTCCGTCGAGGCCACGAACACGTGGCCGGTGCCGTTGACGGCCACGTCCAGCGGGTCCACCAACAGGTCGCCGGCGGCGTTGTTGGTGATGCTGGCGACGTGGTCCAGCGTGCGGTTGTACACCGCGACGCGGTCGTTGTCGGAGTCGGCCACGAGCAGGTTGCCCGAGCCGTCGATCGCCATGCCGTACGGGGCCGAAAGCTGGCCGCGGCCGGGGCCGTAGCCGCCGATGTCCTCCACGTGCCGCGGCGCCAGGCGCAGGTCCCCGACCGTTCCAGACGACACATCGATGTCAGATGCCGTCAGGGTCCCGACATCCACGGGCTTGTTGAAGGTAACGTTGAAGGGCACCACCGTCAGGTTGGAGGGGCCCGGGTGTACCGGGACGATGCCGGGGATCAGCGGCGTGACCACCGAGAATATCGAGAGCCGGGCGGCGGCCTCGTTGGGGTGGCCCGCCAGATCAGGCGCCACGCCGGCGGCGATGTCCACCCGTACCGTCCCGTCGGCCGTCGGCGAGACGTCGAACGTGTAGACGGAGCCGTCGCCGACCCTCGCAAAGTTGGTGATGCCGCCGTGCGCGGCGGTCCCGGACAGCGTGATATTCCCCGGTCCGAACCCGGTTACGGGCTCGCGGAAGTTCACCCGGAAGTTGATGGTGGCCGCATCCGTCGGGCTGTCCTGAACGGAGGTGATGACCGGCATGGAGCCGGTCCTGTCTATGTGGATGCGTACGGTATTGGAGGCCTCGTTTGCG
>CATQHD010000003.1 GCA_958295745.1 uncultured Acidimicrobiia bacterium
ACGGCCACGCATACGCCGTCACGACTAACCGTTCCGGGGCCGCATCCGTCCCCGCCGGTTTCAGGCGGCGGCCGGTTGGAAGTGGCGGGGGCGGAGGCAGCTGCCGGGCCGGGGGCATCCGCGGATCCGGGCGGCGGCGGAGTTGCGGCAGGATCGCCTGCCGTCCCCGGCTGCGGTTTTGCCGCATCGCCGGCGGCGTCCCCGCCGGATCCGGCTGGTCCGGGTGCGCTGTCGCCCCCGGCCGCGGCGTCGGCATCCTGCAACGGCTGCGGGGATCCGGCCGCTGGTGTGAGGAACGGCACGTCATACACCATTTGGCCCGAACAGGAATCCACGCTGACGGATTGGCCTGTGCTACTCAGGGTCCTGCCGGACTGCAGGACGGCCGTCACGCCCAGGTACCCTTCGGATCTGTCCATTACGGATGTGAAGGTGCCGTATCCGGGAAGGCCGGCGGCGGCACCGGATGCGACATAGTCCGCCCGGACCGCCTGCTGGCGCCCAAGCTCCGTGGTGCGCACGGACACCGATATGTTCTCCGAGTCGGGTCCTGCCACGATACTGACGGTGCCCGCCTGGCAGTCCCATGATATCGAGCGGATGTGGACGTCCTGGGTACGGGCGGCGGGGCCGGTGGCGGGGCTTCCCCCACCTCCGCCTCCGCCGCCTCCGCCGCCTCCGCCGCCTCCGCCGCCTCCGCCGCCTCCGCCACTGGATCTACCGCCGGGTGAGGGGGCGGCAGGCTGTTTGGGCGGGGTGACGGTATCCACGGGTGGTCTTTCCGGTTCAGGAAGCCTGTCTGCCGATCCTATCGCCGAAAAGTGCAGGGTCCACACCGTGTCGGTGTCCGGTACACGGCAGGCACCGGGGTCGTAACCGGGCATGACCTGCGGCAGATTACTCAGGATCCGGTTGGCATTTGTAGGGGTGCTGTCCTGCGTCAGGTCGACGGGGCATTCGCCTATGGGCCGTGCGACCCTATCAGAGTCGATCGAGAACACAAAGGGTTTCAGGCCGGGGATTGTCAGTTTTACGGGCAGGGTAAAGTCCAGATCCGAGTCCGGATCGCCGAGCTCTACGATTACCGCGGTGGTGACGTCAAGTCTGTACTTGTCCAGGCTAGGCGGGATGTCCTTTGTATAATTGCCGATCCTGATCCCGGATCCGTTGATTCCGGATCCGTCCAGCCCGGTGACGGCGGCGCCCGGCGGGAACACGACGGTGGCAAGCTCGTGCGAGACGGTGAGGTTGTGCCGCGGCGGCAGGATGCCGGTGCCGTCAGGTGTCCTGTCAAGCCGGATTATCAGGGTGGTGTTCGCCGCGTTTATGTGGCGGATCAGGGTGTCGGGGGTGACGGGCACGTCGACCGTGGTGAGGGCACCGCCGCCGCTACCGGCGCCCAGGGTCCCGAGATCGACGGTGCCGGGTGCGGGAGCAGTGGAGTGGATGCCCGGGTTGTCAAGCCGGTGCGGGACGAGGTCGGTGACGCCGCCGCCTATGGTAAGGCCGACCACGGGGTTGGAATAGGCGCCGATGGGGGCGGTTGTCGAGCTCCACGAGACCAGCACGCTGCTTCCGAACCGTTTCGCCTCGGAGGCGCTGGCATTCAGCAGGGCATCGGTTACCGCGGTGCCGTTAGGCCAGGTACCGCTCAGGGTGATATCCGTATAGTTCGTATGGTGCCTGTCATCATATGCCACCGGTTCCGTGTATACCGCCGTAACGGAATGGTTGCCCGTGACAAAGGCGTGCACGAAGCGGGGATGTACGGTATCGTATACGATCCGGAATGAGGCGGCGGCCGCGTTGGGATTGGTCGCGTTGTCCCGGGCCGCGCCGGCGGCGATGTCGACTGTGACGGGGCCGTCGGCGTCAGGTTCGACATCGAAGGTATAGTCGGCATAGCCGTCGGAGCCGCCAAAGTTGGTGGGGCCTCCGGGGGGTGCGGCCGTACCGGCAAGGGTGATGTCAGAGGATTCGAACCCGGTGACGTTCTCGCCGAAGGTCACCTGGAGGTTGATGATGGTGGCGTTGGTGGGGTTGTCCTGCGTGGAGGTGATCACCGGGGCCGGTGCTGTCCCGTCGTATTCGACGGAGTGTGGGGCGGCCGCCTCGTTGTCGTTGCTGGCCTCGTCCCGGGCCACGTTTGCGGCGACGTTGACGGTCACCGGGCCGTCTGCCGTGGGGGCCACCTCGAATGTGTAGACGATGCCGTCGCTACCGGGCGTAAAGGCGTCTATGGTGGCGTCTGCGGCGGCAGGACCGGACAGTGTGATGTTTCCTGCGGTAAAGCCGGTGACAGTCTCCGTAAAGTTGACCTTGAAGTTGATCGGGGTGGTGTTGGTCGGGCCGGTCTGGGTGGAGCTGATGACCGGGACCGGGGAGGTGCGGTCCGACTCGATCTCGAACCGGGCCGCCGCCGTGTTGTCGATACCTGCGAGGCTCTGCGCCACGTCGGCGGCCACGTCCACGGTGATGATGCCGTCCTTTGAGGGCGTGACGTCGAACCTGTAGACGGGGGCGCTGCTGTTGTCAAAGCCGGTCATGCCGCCCGAGGCCGCCTCGCCGGCCAGCGTGATGTCCGATGCCGTAAAGCCGGTGACGGGCCGGCTGAATGTCACGTTGAAGTTTATGGTGGGCGCGTTGGTCGGGTTGTCCTGCTCCGAGGTGATGGTCGGGGTGGGTATCCTGCTGTCATATGCGATGGAATACCGGAGGGCCGCCCCGTTGAGGTTGCCCGCCGTGTCCCGGGCCACGCCTGCATCAATATCGACGGTGACATTGCCGGCTGCGGCGGTGGGGGTCACCTCGAATGTATAGACGCGGCCGTCGCCGCCGGGCGTGAAGGCGCCTATGGTGGCGCCGCCGGCGGCCGTACCGGACAGCGTGATGCCGGTTTCGGCAAAGCCGGTGACGGTCTCCGTAAAGTTGACCTTGAAGCTGATCGGGGAGGTGCCGGTCGGGCCGGTCTGGGCGGAGCTGATGACCGGAACGGGGGCGGTACCGTCGAATCTGACGGTGTGCGGACCTGCCGCCCCGCTGGGGTTGCCCGCCTCGTCCCCGGTCACGCCGGCTGCGACAGCCACGGTGACCGGGCCGTCGGTGACAGGGGCCACGTCGAATGTGTAGACGCGGCCGTTGGCGGACTGGGTAAGGCCGGTTATGGCGGCACCGGCGGCACCGTCGCCCGAAAATGTGATGTCGTCCTGTGCAAACCCTGTAACGTTCTCTCCAAAGTTGATCTCAAACCTGATCGGGGTGGCGTTCGTCGCCGGACCGGGCGGGGCGGACGTGATATCGGGGGCCGGGGCGGTGCGATCCGACCTGATCTGGAACGTGTTGGACGGGGTGTTGTGGATGCCCAGATCGTTCTGCGCCGCGCCGGCGGCGATATTCGCCGTAATGATGCCGTCCATGACCGGGACGACGGCAAAGGTATAGTTGGCATCGCCGGTGCCGCCTGCCGCAAAGGCCGCTACGCCGCCGTCGGGGGCCGCATCGCCGCCCAGTGTGATGTCGCCGGGTTCAAAACCGTTGACGGGCTGGGTAAAGTTGACGTGGAATGTGATGACGGAGGCGTTGGTCGGGTCCGCCTGTACGGCGGAGATGGTCGGGGCCGGTATCGTGCCGTCGTATTCGATCGTGAATTGGGCGGTCGCCGTGTTGGGGTTGCCAGCGAGGTCCTCGGCGGCGGAGGCGCCGACGGTGACGGTGATGTCGCCGCTGGCGGCGGGTGTGACGTTGAAGGTATGGTTGGCGCCTCCGTTGATGGACGTAAAGCCGGTGACGTCGAATGGGCCGGCGGTGCCGCCCAGCGTGATGTCGGTGACATCAAAGTCGCGGACGGGCTCGCCCCAGCCGATGTCAAAGTCTATGGCGGAGGCGGCCGTCGGGTCCGGCTGGCCGGTGGAGATGTACGGTTCCGGAGGCTTGCCGTCGTATTCGATCGTGAACGTGTCGGCGGCCGTGTTGGGGCTGCCCAGCGGGGTATGGGCCGCGCCGGCGGCGACGTCCACGGTGATCTCGCCGCTGGCGGCGGGTGACACGTTGAAGGAGTAGATGGTGCCGCTGATCTCCGTAAAGCCGGCCACGGTGGCGCCGGCGGCGGCGGGGCCGCCCAGCGTGACGTCCCCTGCTACAAAGCCCAAGACGGCCTCGCTAAAGGTCACGTTGAAGTTGACCGGGTCGGCGTTGGTCGGGCCGGTCTGCGTCGAGGTGATCTTTACGGAGGGGCGGCCGGCGTTGTATGATATGGAGAACTGCGGGGCCGCCTCGTTGCCGTTGCCGGCGATGTCCCGCACCTTGTTGGCGCCGATGTCCACGGTGACGGTCCCGGTGGAGGTGGGGGTTGCCACAAAGGTATAGTTTTCATCGTTCGTGCCCGGGATGACGGCCAGGTCCTGCACGCCGCCGGTGGGGGTGCCGCCCAGCGTGATGTCCATATCCGCAAAGCCGGTGACATTCTCGCCGAAGGCGACCGTAAAGTTGAGTACCGATACGCCGCCCGAGCCGGTCTGCTTCCCGGTGATGCTGGGGGTCGGGGCCGTCCTGTCGGACCGGATCTTGAGCTGGGGGGCCTCCGTGTTGGGGTTGCCCAGCGGGGTGTGTGCCACGCCGGCGGCGATGTTCACGGTGACGTTGCCGTCCCTGGCCGGCGACACGTAGAATGTGTAGAGGGTGCCGCCGCCCGCAAAGTTGGCGACGGTGTTGGTGCCGGCGGTGCCGCCCAGCGTGATGTCATCGGGTGTAAAGTCGTCGACGGGGCCGCTGAATTCCACCTGGAAGCCGATGGTGGCCGCGTTGGTGGGGCCGGTCTGCGTCGAGGTGATATCCACGGAGGGGCGCGTGGCGTCGTACCGTATCGAGAACTGCGGGGCCGCCTCGTTGCCGTTGCCGGCGATGTCCGTGAGTCCGCCCGCAGCGATGTCGACTGTGACGGTTCCGGTGGCGGAGGGGGCGGCCGTAAACGTATAGTTTTCGCCGCGCGTGTTCTCGATGGGGACCAGGTTCTGCACGCCGGCCGGGACGGTGATGCCGCCCAGCGTGATGTCCCCGGTATCAAAGCCGGTGACGTTCTCGCCGAAGGCGATCGTAAAGTTGAGGACCGAGGCGCCGTTCAGGCCGACCTGTTCCCCGGTGATGCGGGGGGTGGGGCCCTCCGTATCCGATACCATCTCGAACTGCTCCGCTACCGTGTTGGTGAGGCCCAGCGGTGTTTCGGCCACGCCGGCGGCGACGTCCACGGTGATGGTGCCGTCCGTGGAGGGCACGACGTCGAACGAGTAGCGGTCGTCGGCGAGCATCTCAAAGTTGGTGAGGCCGCCCGAGGCTGGGGGGCCGCCCAGAGTGATGTCGCCCTGGACGAAGTCGGTGACGTCGTCGCCGAATGTCACGTTGAACGTGATCGGGGAGACGTTGGTGGGGCTGGTCTGCACCGAGGTGATGACTGTACCGGGGCCGTCTGCGTCGTATGATATGGAGAACTGCGGGGCCGCCTCGTTGCCGTTGCCGGCGATGTCCGTGAGTCCGCCCGCAGCGATGTCGACTGTGACGGTTCCGGTGGCGGAGGGGGCGGCCGTAAACGTATAGTTTTCGCCGCGCGTGTTCTCGATGGGGACCAGGTTCTGCACGCCGGCCGGGACGGTGATGCCGCCCAGCGTGATGTCCCCGGTATCAAAGCCGGTGACGTTCTCGCCGAAGGCGACCGTGAAGTTGAGGACCGAGGCGCCGTTCAGGCCGACCTGTTCCCCGGTGATGCGGGGGGTGGGGCCCTCCGTATCCGATACCATCTTGAACTGCTCCGCTACTGTGTTGGTGAGGCCCAGCGGTGTTTCGGCCACGCCGGCGGCCACGTCCACCAGGATGGTGCCGTCGCGAGTCGGCACGAGATCAAAGGAATAGCTGGTCGCGCTGAGCGTCACAAGGCCGGTGACGGCGGAAGGTGCCGCGTCACCGGACAGCGCGATGTCGCCTGCCGCGAATCCGGTGACGCCGTCACTGAACGTCACGTTGAACGTGATCGGGGAGACGTTGGTGGGGCTGGTCTGCACCGAGGTGATGGTGGCGGTGGGGCCGTCTGCGTTGTATGATATGGAGAACTGCGGGGCCGCCTCGTTGCCGTTGCCGGCGATGTCCGTGAGTCCGCCCGCAGCGATGTCGACTGTGACGGTTCCGGTGGCGGAGGGGGCGGCCGTGAAGGTATAGTTTTCGCCGCGCGTGTTCTCGATGGGGACCAGGTTCTGCACGCCGGCCGGGACGGGGACGCCGCCCAGCGTGATGTCCGTATCCTCAAAGCCGGTGACGTTCTCGCCGAAGGCGACCGTGAAGTTGAGGACCGAGGCGCCGTTCAGGCCGACCTGCTTCCCGGTGATCTCTGGGGTCGGGGCGGTCCTGTCCGATACAATCGAGAACCGGACGGCCTCCGTGTTGGCGAGGCCCAGTGGTGTTTCGGCCACGCCGGCGGCGACGTCCACGGTGATGGTGCCGTCCGTGGAGGGCACGATGTCGAACGAGTAGCGGTCGTCGGCGAGCGTCTCAAAGTTGGTGAGGCCGCCCGAGGCGGGGGCGCCGCCCAGGGTGACGCCGGTTCCGGCAAAGCCGGGGACGTCGTCGCTGAAGGTCACGTTGAATGTGATCGGGCTGGCGTTGGTGGGGGTCTCCTGCACCGAGGCGATGGTGGTGGTGGGGCGGTCGCCGTCGTACGATACGGAGAACTGTGGGGCCGCCTCGTTGTCGTTGCCGGCGATGTCCGTGAGAGTTGCCGCCGGGATGTCGACTGTGACGGTGCCGGTGGCAGAGGGGGCGGCCGTGAACGTATAGTTTTCGCCGCGCGTGTTCTCGATGGGGACCAGGTTCTGCACGCCGCCCACGGTAGTGACGCCGGACAGTATGACGTCCGCGTCCGTAAAGCCGGTGACGTTCTCGCCGAACGCGACCGTAAAGTTGAGGACGGAGGCGCCGTTCAGGCCGACCTGCTTCCCGGTGATGCCGGGGGTCGGGGCGGTCCTGTCCGATACCATCTCGAACCGGGCGGCCTCCGTGTTGGCGAGGCCCAGAGGGGTCTCGGCTACGCCGGCGGCCACGTCCACGGTGATGGTGCCGTCCGTGGAGGGGGTGACCTCGAAGGAGTAGCTGGTGCCGTTGATCTGTTTAAAGTTCTCGATGCCGTCTGAGGCAGGGGCGCCGCCCAGGGTGATCTCCGTCGAAAGAAGGCCGGAGACGTCGGCGTCGAAGGTCACGTTGAATGTGATGGGGGATTCCTTGGTGGGGCTGGTCTGCACCGAGGTGATGACGGTGCCGGGGCCGGTCACGCCTATGCCGATGCGCTCCGGATCGGAGGCCTCGTTTGCGTTTCCGGCCCTGTCCTGTACACGGCCCGCCGGCAGGGTCACCGCAAGCGTCTGCCCGTCGGCCGGATCCGCCACGTCAAAGGCGTATGCGGAACCGATGATCCGGATGCGGTGGTTGCCCGTGTCGGCCACGTATACGGCGCCCGTCGAGGCGTCGACCGCCACGCCGGCCGGGGAGCCGGACGGGCCCGGCAGGTCGGCGACGCGGTCCAGGGTGTGGTTGTATACGGTAACGCGGTCCCCCGCGGCCAAGTATACGTGACCGGAGGAGGAGTCCACTGCCAGGTCGAACACGGGGCCGGAGAGGAACAGGGTGTCGATGAGTCCCCCGTCGGAGCTTAAGACCCGCACGGAACGGCTGAAGTCGCCGGCCACGTATATGTGGCCGGTGGAGTCATCCACCGCCACGCCGTGCGGGGTGTAGACGGATCCGGTAATTTTGCGGATGTTGTTCCCGGCGGAGTCCAATACGATGACGCCGTTCCTGTTTGCGTTGGTCACGTATACGGTATCCGTCGAATCGTCTACCGCCACGCCGTTCGGGGCGTAGACGGACTCGGTAAAGTTGGCGACGTGGTGTCCCGTACCGTTGAATACGGCGATGCGGCCGTTTCCCGTGTCGGCCACGTATACGTGGCCGGAGGAGGCGTCCGTTGCGACGGCGCCCGGGGCGTCGAACGGGCCGGGCAGGTTGTAGATGTGGTTACCGGCCGAATCGAACACGGCTACGCGGTCGTTGCCCGTGTCGGCTATGTACACGGTGCCCGAGACGGCGTCGACCGCCATCCCGGACGGACTGTCAAACCGGCCGTCGGCGGCACCGTGTCCTCCAAAGCTTGCGTTGTGGTGCCATGTGGCGCGCAGGTCCCGGACGGTCCCGGAGGTGGTGCCGATGTCAGATGCGTCAAGGGCGGTGGCGTTTACGGCCTCGCTGAATGTCATGTTGAAGGGTACGGTGGACGGGTTGCCGGCGTCTGCCTGCGTCGCCGTTATCGCCGCAACCGGGGGGGTGCCGTCATATACCGTCCGGTGCCGGACGGCCGGGCCGTTGGGGTTGCCGAGGCGATCCTCCGCCACGTTCGCGGCGATATCGACCAGGACGGTGCCGTCCGTGCCGGGCACCACGTCGAACGTGTAGACGGTGCCGTCGTCGTCGTCGCCGCCGCCGGCAAAGCCGGTGACGCCCCCGTGGGAGGCAGTACCGGACAGGGTAATCCCGTCCCGCGTAAAGCCGCGGGCGGGCTCTGTAAAGGTTATCCCAAAG
The DNA here is from genome assembly GCA_958295745.1 of uncultured Acidimicrobiia bacterium. Lineage (GTDB taxonomy): Bacteria > Actinomycetota > Acidimicrobiia > Spongiisociales > Spongiisociaceae > CATQHD01. The sequence continues at coordinate 8,614 of CATQHD010000003.1, forward strand.
TTGAGCGTGGTGGCGTTGGTCGGGCTGGCCTGTACCGCCGTGATGGCGGGGACGGGGCCCGTCCTGTCTATCTCGACGTATACGGGATCGGAGGGCCCGTTTATATTCCCGGATGCGTCCTTTACGCGGCCGACCGGCATGTTCACGGTCAGCGTCTGCCCGTCGGCGGGATCCGTCACGTTGAAGGCGTACGACAGGTCGAATGCCTGGACGAGGTGGCCGTTACGGTCGGCCGCGTACACGGTACCGGTGGAGGCATCGACCGCGACGCCCGTCAGGTTGCTGAACGGGCCTGTGATGTTGGCGGTGTTGCGTCCCGTACCGTTAAAGATCCGGATGCGGTCATTCCCGCTGTCGGCCACGTACAGGTTGCCCGACGGCAGGTCCACCTCCACGCCGGTCGGGCGGTCCAATCCGCCGGTGATGGCGGGGAGGGGCCGCCCCGCGCGGTCGAACACCGCGATGCGGTCGTTGCCCGTGTCGGCCACGTATATGGTACCGGTGGCCGGATCGACTGCCACGCCGTGCGGGTCGGCAAACCCGTTTTCGATGTCAGTGACGTGGTCCCAGCCGGGGCCGAACACCGCGACGCGGTCGGCGGTATCCGCATCGGCCACGAATATGTGGCCGGTTCCGTTGACTGCCACGTCACGCGGACTGGAGACGGAACCGGCAATGGTGTGGACGCGGGTCAGGTTGGGGTGGAACACCTCGATGCGGCCTGCATCCGGGTAGGCCACGTACAGGCGGCCTGTACCGTCGACACTCACGCCGGACGGGCCGGCAAACCCGCCGGTGAGGGTGGAGAGGTGGACTCTCGTCGTGCCGTTGAAGGCCTGGATGCGGCCGTTGCCCGTGTCGGCCACGTATACGGTGCCTGTGACATCGTCGACTGTCACCCCGGACGGATTGTTGAACCTGCCGTCCTGCATCCCGAGGCCGCCAAAGCTTGCGTTGTGGTGCCAGACCTGGCGCAGGTCCCTGACGGTCCCGGAGGTGGCGTTGATGTCCGATACCTCGAGGGTCGTGGAGTTTATGGCCCCGCCGAATGCGATGCCGAACGGTACGGTGCGCAGGGCGGTGGGTGAGGCCACCCCGGCCGATATCTTGACGCTCAGCTCGCGTGCGGCAAGCGGGAGGGTGCCCGCCAGGGCGAATTCCTGGACCGGTTCGCTTATCGCGCCGATGCCGGATCCGGATACCGTCACGGTATATGTCCCGTTTACCGGCGGGTTAAACACCGCGAACTCGGTCGTTTGGTAAGTCGAGTTGGCGCGGGCCAAGATGGTGCCGTTGGGCAACGTCACGGCAAAGTCCAGGTCTGCTATCGGGATCCGGAGGGCGGGGATGGGGATGATCTCGTGTCCCTGATCCAGTATGCCGCCTTGCGGGTGGACCAGCCACGTCAGGAGCACCTTTACCGGTTCCGAGGTGTCCGTTACCGCAAACTCGTACTGCCTGGTTGCCGCATCCGAGTCAAGGTGCCCTGGCACCACGTAGGAGGTGGGCGGTTGGACGTACCGGAGGGCCCCGGCAGCGTCCAGTATGCCGAACCCCACGTTGTTGAGTATTCCGAGTGTTGCGGGGGTGTCTCTTAAAAATTTGGGCTGCCTTGCGTACGAGCAGTCGTCGTCTGGATTGTCCTGCTCGTATTGGGCCGAGGTGCACGGTACGGGGCCCGTCCAGTTTGCGCCCAGGAGGAGGCCGGCCTTGACCTCGTCAGGGGTAAGATCGGGATTGATCTGCAGCATCAGGGCGGCAACGGCGCTGACCTTGGGTTGGGAATGGCTGGTGCCGCCCGAGCCGGTGTCGGCGGTACTGGTGGGGCTGCTCGGCACATGTGCACCTGCAGGTGTCACAATGTGTGGCAACAGTCTGGGGTCCGCATCGGATCGAGGACCCTTGCTTGATGTAGAAACCGCATGTGGGACGGTAGTGATGGTACCGCCAAAATTATATGTGCTAATCGTCATACTGCCCACTGCAATACCATTGTGTGCACAGGAGGGTTCACCAATTGACGCATATTTTGCTTTACGGTGTAGGCTATCATAGCCGAAATTTCCCGCAGCCGTGACGAACACCATGCCCTTGTCGACCGCCTCGTTTACGATTGCGTCTAGCACCCCGATCCCGACGGCCCCGCAAGGACCGCCGCCTGTGCTTGTGCCGACCACGTCTGCCCCCCGGCTATAGGACCAGTCCAGTGCGTGTGCCGTATTGCTGCGGGCACTAAGCGTTTCGTCGGCGGGCCGGGCATCCAACAAAGTGACGCCGGGGGCTATTCCGTTGTTTGCCGGCATCCCCGATGCCGCAATTACGGCCGCCACCGTTGTGCCGTGAGTCGCGACGGTAGAGTTCATTTCATGAAGATCCCCGCGTACCGGAAATTCCCCGACCAGTTTTCCGTTGACTATGCTGCACGTGTCGTCAGGGCAGTATGCGCGTCCTGCGACCTTGTCGTTCAGGTATATGTTGTTTATCCCGCTGTCGTAGACAGCCACGGTCACCCCGGTGCCGTTGGGCACGCTTCCGACGGCCCGGCGAAGATCGTCCGGGGTGGCGCGTATACCAGGCAATATGTGGTCACGGGGGGTAACCGGAACCTCCCCGTCCCCGAGTGCGTAGACGTCGCCGCGGAGGGAGAATCCGGGTATGTCAGGTACGGGGATGGAGGCGGTGACAAAGGAGAGCGACCCGGCGGGCCTGATCTCGCGCGCGCCGAGCAGTTCCAGGTGTTTGGCCACGGCGTCCTTGTTCAGAGCCGCCGCCGCGTCCGGATCCCCGCCGGGGGCGTGGTCCCTGCCGACCAGGATTATGACGTCGTAGTAGCGGGTACCGTCATAGACCTGCGAATCCCCGTCCGGGGGCGGCTCCTGTATGAGGCCCCGGATCTTTTCATAAAAGCCGTGCTCAAACTTGTGTTCTGCGGCCGCGGCTGTTTCATGTATGAGGGTGTCGGCCCGGACCTGCCCGCTTGGGACAGGAGGTGCGCCGTCGGCAGAGGCGGCGACGTCGGCGGTCTGGGATGCGGAATCCGCCGGATACACCAGCAACGATACGAGGATTGCGGCTGCAAAAAGCGGGATCCCAAAGGAGTGTCTAGCCCGTTTACCGGACATCAGAGCTTGAAAATGTGCATGCGGGTAGGCGTCACGCATGCCTAGAAACCCCGTCCCTGAGAACGCCAGACGCGCACATTTTCAAATTCTGACACACGCTTATAATCTACAAAGCCCATATAAACACATGATGGAACACCCGCATCCGCTGAAGAACCAGCTGTTGGAGAAGATGAACCATGAGCTATGCAAGATGGAGGAAACCGGGGAGGTTGACCTGGGTTTTCTGTCCCATATAGACGAATTCAGGCACCACATCAACAAGGTCGAGGCGCGTTGGGTGGAAAACAGTAACACCGAGGGGTTTTATTTTTATCTGGCCGCCCGTAGCATAGAATTGATTTTGGGCAGAATGCAGGAAAGGTTTCAGGAGGCAGAAAAGGCGCATGACAGCCCCGCCGTGGCACCAGACACCCTTGCGCTCCTGCCAGAATTCGACAAAACGCTCGACCTGCTGGCGCACGATGAGATAACACCCGAATCCATCGATACCATACTTGAGAGAACGAGGATTTTACGCGATGTTGCCGAAGACGGGAACCTGCTCGAATCCATCGAGACGGATTTGGAATCCGTTGATGCCGACAGATTCAGGCTTCTTTTTCCCGCACTTATAGATCAGTTATCTGTAGAACTAAACCTCACAACAACCGACCATGATGATCAATAAAATAATAATCGATACCAATGTGATTATTGCGGCAAGTATAATCCAAAACATCGGCAAGCCAAAGATTGTCGTCAAGCATAAATTTTATGATCAATCCATCCAGTTACTCAGTTTGTTTAAACTGGATATGACTGCTGCGGCATATTGGTTTCAACGGTAAAAACCGAATCCTTTACGGTGCTAACCAGGGCTGTCTATAAGACGTTTTTGCCCGATTCGTCGGCGGATCCGCAGCTCCGTGCAATGTTTTATAGTGACGTAGCGGGGATTGTTACGTCTTCGGAACGAAGAATGAGAAAATTGATGAAGCGACTGAAGGAGGGAGAATATGATCCCAAAGAGCTGTGCAAAAATATCGAACGAGTAAAGTCAATGTCCCGGGATTTGCGAATGGAATGTGAGGAAAGACATGCCGGAAAGAACCGGCGCAGGCCAGAATCCGACAGGTGCGCCAAGACCGTCTTGAAGGAACCCCGGAAACAGGAACAGAAAAAAGAGGTGAGATCCGCCCACGATGCCCAGATCGTCAGGGAATCACTTCAACTCAGACGTTTTGTCATAAAATCCAACTCTAGGGACGAGTTGATTTTGGCAGAAACCATATCCGTGATGCAATTCGATGAAAAAACGGGGGGCTCATACGACTTTTGGATCGCGTCCTGTGACAGCGGGTTTTTTGCGCCATACATACACAGAAATCTGGGAACGTCCGATACGGTTACACGCGAGATTAAGAATCGTTTTAAAATAAGGTGCGATTACCCGCGAGAAATATACCGTTTGCTGTCCTGATCAGCCGTAGCGGCGTCAAAAAGCCCGCAGGATACGGGTCCGGAACATCCATGCCGGGATTGTTTTTTTTAGCAATGCGGCACGACGGCGCCTGATCGGTCCGTGTGCGGCCGGGGCGTCTCCGACGGCCACGGTCCGGATCCGGTGTTGGCTTCCGTGCCAATTGCTGGATACGATCACATACGCACGTTCGGGTGCCGGGTTGCGGGGGCGGAGGCGGGGAGTATGCTGATTTTATGACCGTACGGCCCGGCGCGGACACCGGTGTGGACCGGGGTGCCGGAGACGGGTACCTCACGGCCACGGCCGCGCATGTACCGGAGGCATGCACCGGAAGGGTTTGTCTGCAAGTCTGCATCACACTCATGCAGGACTCTCTCACAGTTACCGATCATTGATGTGCTAAACACATTGTGTTTGACTTTCAAATCCGTAGGACCGGCGACGCCGGCTTGTCGGCGGCGGCGGCATCGGAGGTGGCCCGGGCAACGGCACCGACGGCGCCGCCCCGCCCGGATACGGCATTCGTATCCGCAACGGGCGAAAACGACGGCCGTCTAGGCGCAAGGATCCTCCTGCGGTCAGGCAGAACGCCGGGTGCCGTCAACGAGTCCGTCACCAGGGATTCCTGCACGGGTCAAAGAGAGCACGGTGTGCGGTCCGCCGCCTTCCGGGCGGGGCGGGCGACGCCGTTGCCGTCCGCCTCCCGGGACGGGGACGTCGCGGGTGATGATGTACCGGATCCGGCAAAGACGGACGTCAGATACGCAGGAAAAACGGCGGCGGTGGCAACCGGCACAGGGTACCATGCCCGGGCCGTCAGGTGATCCCGCGCCTGCGGACGCCTTTGCCCCCACCCGGCCCCTACCGCCACCGCCGCCGCCTGCGCGACCGCCCGGTCCGCGGCAGGCAGGGCATCCGCCGGGGGGGGGAGGTCGTGTGAGGGGCGGGGCGCGGGCGGTTTGCCTGCAGGTATGCCACCTGCCCACGGCCAAATCCATGCCCGGCCACCCTGCATCGCGGCCGGTTTCGCGGCCGGCCGTGGCGGGCAGGGCGCACACTGCGAACCGCCGTGTGCCCACACACGCTTATAATCCACAAAGTCCGTATAAACACATGATGGAACGCCCGCATCCGCTGAAGAACCAGCTGTTGGAGAGGATGAGTCATGAGCTATGCAAGATGGAGGAAACCGGGGAGGTTGACATGGGTTTTCTGTCCCATGTAACCGAATTCAGGCACCACATCGACAAGGTCAAGGCCCGCTGGCTGGAAAACGACGACAGTGACGGGTTTTATTTCTACATGGCCGCCCGTAACATGGAACTTATGCTGGACAGGGTACAGGAAAGGTTTCAGGGGGCAGAAAAGGCGCATGACGACCCCGCCGTGGCACCAGACACCCTTGCGCTCCTGCCGGAATTCGACAAAACGCTCGACCTGCTGGCGCACGACGAGATAACGCCCGAATCCATCGACACCATACTTGACAGGACGAGGGTTTTACGCGATGTTGCCGAAGACAGGAACCTGATCGAATCCATAGAAACAGATCTGAAAGACATTGATGCTGACAGAGTTAGGCTTCTTTTTCCCGCACTTATGGATCATATCTGTGGAACTGAACCCCATGACGACCGACCATGATGACGAATAAAATAACGGCCGATACCAATGTGGTTATTGCGGCAGGCATAATCCAAAGCATCGGCGAGTCAGACATTGTCGTTAAACACGGGTTTTATTACCAACCCGTCCGGTTACGCAGTTTGTCGTAAGCGGCCACGTATTTAACGCCTGTTCCACACACGTTTGAGGATTTCCGCCAGGCGGTCCCCGTTCATGGCCTTCCACGCGGTAGCGCAGGTGAACAGGCCGCCCATCCACCGCATCGTCTCCCGGGATCCTGTCGATCCGCGGATCCTCCTGCGGACCACGATCTCGCGCAGCCCCCCCTTCGGCCGCGTTGTTGGCGGGCGGGATCCGCAGATCCGGCACGGACCGGAACAGGCCGCCTGCCGCGCGGTCCAGCCTGCCCGTGAACCTGCCGATTACCGGATCACCGGCGTGCGTGCGTGCAAGGCGCCCGGTGCGCCGCATGGGCAGTTTGCGCCTGCGTGCCCTGCGGTATCCGGGTGCGGATGCGGGCATGTCGCACGCGTCGGCGTAATCCCGGACGGTGTGTTCCCGGCGTGCCGGGCCGCCCGGCTGTCCGGGTACGTGTCCTTCAGGTTCCGCATCTTGCGCGTTATGTGGCGGCGCCCCTGCGGCCCTTTTGCCCGGCCCCTGTTTTTTAATCGGACGGCCTTTTGTTGTCGCTCAGCCTTCTTCCGTGCCCTCTGCGGGGACCGTGCCGCCGGACGGAGGCGAGCTCGAACCCCCGCCGTGCGCGTTCCCGTTCCGGAGCATCCTGATCTCGGCCTCTAGCTCTCCGTTGATCCTTTTTGCCTCCCCGTACAGCGGCCGGAATTTCCCGTATCGCCTGCATTGCGATTCGAGTTCCTTGCGCTCCGCCTTCAGCCGTCCGTTGTCCTTTTTTGCCTTGTCGTATGACGCCTGTAGCTTTTTGTGCCGCGATCTGAGCCTTTTGATCTCCGATTCGAGTCTCCTGCTCTCCGCAACCTTTGCCTCGTATCCTGCCTCGTAGTCGGGCCCGCTCACACCATACGATATGCGGGGTAAAATTTGAGTGTGGCTGGTTGTAATAATCTTACCTGAAAGGTTGGAAATGTACCCGTCTGACGAACCCGGGGCCGGATTTTCCCGGCGTGTTTGGGTCCGCCTGCGGACATACCCCCGACATCAGACCCGGAATTGGGCGGGAATTCGGCCAGAATCGGGCGTCACCCGAACACTTGCCCTTTTTTTTTTGCAATCCCCCACAGGTTTGATAATCATCATTTCCGTCGCCTCAAGGTGTTTGCCCGGTGTGCCATACTGCCGTAAAGCAACCTCGCCGGCTTTACCTTTTCCATGATTTCATCGGCGCTCATGCCGCCAAGGCCGGCCTTTTCTTTCATTGGCAGGTGTCAACCGGGGCCCCGATAACACGCGGTTTCTTTCTCGCAGGGCAGGCATGTAACCTCCCCCCCCCCCGCAATCGGGCATGAAACCTGCCGCAACGCAATCCTGCCGGGCGCGGATCTGCCGGTGGGGCGGAGCCGGGCGCATACGCCTGCCGGCTGCCATGCTTTTATATTAATGCGGGGCCGCATCCGGGTATGAACAGGGCGACCCCGTTAACCCCCCTCCTGGTGATCGTGCTGCTGATCCCGCCGGGGATCGGCGTACAGGCGCCGAGGGAGGAGGAGCTCGCCCCTCCCTACACGCCGGAGGAGATAGAGCGAGCCTTTGAGGTGATGGAGGAGTATGCCGTCTATGACGCGGATAAAAACATCACGTTTGACACCGTGAACGCGGCGGCGGATCGGGGCGTGACGCAACGGGACATCGATGTCGCGCTCGACTTTGCGGTCCACAGCAACGAGATCGTGAATGCCGCGCAGGCCCGCGGATCCGGGACGGGCGGTGCGGAGCTGCTGCGGGAGGCGCTGCAGAGGCTCGAGGGGGAGAGGTTCAGGAACCTGTTCGGCGGCGGCGGCGGCTGGCCGGCCGCAACGGCGGACCTGGCCCCGCCCGTACGGCCCGGACACCCCCCGGTACAGGCCGCCTTTGGCGCCTTTGCCGCCGCCTACGGCGCATCCGAGGCCGCCGGCGCCGCCGCCCACGGGACGGGGCGGTCCCCGACCGGTTCCGCATCGGCCTGCGGCGGCGGCATGTCCGACCCCCACAGGTGGTACGAGGCGGGCACGCACCCCCCGGCCGGAAACGGCACCTTTGACGGCTACCGGGCCGCCAAGGCCTGGGCATACGCAAACGGGTACCACATGGTCTCGGCATATGCGACGGAGAACAGGTTTTACGACTTTGCAAGGACCGATACCACGGCGCCGGGCGGGTGCGATTCGGGCCAGTTCAGGGAGCAGGCCATCATGACGATCGACGAAACCGGGGTCAAATTCAGGATACAGCGCGACGAGCCCAATCCGGAGCTGGCAGGTTACGTCTGGCCCCGGGTATGGTGGGGCAGCTATACCTACTGGTGGCACGAAACGGACGGCGGGACGAGATCCTAGCCGCTCAGCCTTGTCCTACAAAACGTTCGTCATCATCCCCGTGATCTGCGTAATCGTCGTCCTTTCGATCTCGACATACCCCATAATCGCCCCGATACTGGAGAATTACGCCAGATACGGCCAGGCGACGGACCCGTGCGTCGCGGATCCGGAAAAGTTCCGCGAGTCCGGCAGGAACATGGACGAGCTGCTCTACCACGAGACGTTCGACTGTTATTACGTCAAAAGCATAGACTGAACCCGTGAGACGCGGCGGGGGGGGGACACGCCCCCGGGGTGGGGGTGGGGGGGGGAGAAGCACCGGCCGGTCCGGGCTGCCTTTAGGCGGTGCCGCAGACGGCCGGGGCCGGAACAGGGCGTCACACGGAACGGTACGGAGGCACGCCATGCAGATAGGCACGCCGTACCGGCGGCGTTGCGGCAGTTCCTGTTTCTGGGGGCGTTGACGGGCATCCCTTGCCTTCGGGTAGAGGGGGCGATGATGGCGGCGTATCACGTTACGGGGGTGGGGTGGCAGGACGGCGGCCGATTCTGCCGCGGGGGCACTAACTGGCCTCCGGCGGTGCCCGGGACGGGCAGTCCCGACGGACGTACCGCACATCGATCTGCACAGGAATCAGGACGGTCACAGGGAGGGTCGTGGATTGCCGCGGGGCCGCGTACGGCACCACCCCCGACGGGACGGATCCGGCATCCGGATATCCCGGGGAACCCGGTCCTTATGCAGCTGTCCGCCGGCGGCGGCGGGGGAGGATACGCCGGTCGATGTGACGCATCACGGCGAACCCGGGGCGGTGCCCGGGCGGTACCCGGGGACGCCGTTGCCGGTACGGCGTGTCCGCACCCGGTCCGGGAGGCGGCGGCTGCGGCGGCGGCTGCGGCGGCGGATCGCCCCGGTCCGGGTCCATACACCCTGAAAACCGCGGCGCGAATGCGGCGCACAGGTTCACCTTTGCACCAACACGGACGCGTCGGGGGATCGCCGCGGCCGGATACCGGAGAGCGTGACCTCCGCGTCCCCGTCGGCCGCCCGCCCCCCCAAAGGCCCGCCGCCGCGCGGATCTCCCGCCGGGCCCGGCTCCGGGAACCGGTCATGGATGGCGCATATTGCACACGTGGTCGTAGTAGGCGGAGTTGGGGAAGCGGCTGCACGACCGCCCCGGCGTGTACGAGCATCCGCCCCCGCCCTCATCCCATTCCCCCGGGTCGTATTCGCACCTGGCGCGTTCGGACATCGATGCTGCAGGTACAAAGCACGTAGAGTTGTAATAGTCGGATTTTTCAAGGAAGTCACACGGCGGTTCCGACGTGTCCAGGACACCTTGTGGCGCCGTTTCGGATCGGGGGCTCGTACGTGATCAGATCGCACGACCGTTTCGATATGTCCGAGCACTCCCTGCCGGCCGCATCCCACGTCCCCCCGTGACTCGCGCACCGGTCCCGGATTGTCCCCGTCCTGCAGTCCGCAGGGGGCCGGAACGGCTCCAGGTCGCATTCCGCCGGATCCGTCTCCGTGATTATGTGATAATGCCCGCCGCCCCCGTACGTCCCGTACCATGAAACGTACCAGGCGGCAGGTGCGGCAGACAGGAAGACCGGCACGAAAAACGCGGCGGTCCCTTGTTCGGGCCGAAAAGGATCAGGGTCGGGCGCACCCCCCGGCCGCATGCGGCCCCCGCCGGCGCGCGGGCCCGCGGGTGCCGGCACCGTGATCAGGTCCGGGGCCCGGCGCGCCGCGCATCCGGCGGCCCGCAGGCCGCACGGCCACGGCCCGGCCCCAAGGCCCGCGGCCGCCGGCCTTTGCAGGATCCCCCCCGCGGCCGGCCTGCGCACATCCGGGAACCCTGCGGCATCCCGCATCCGCGGGATCCCCCGTCGCGCCGCCCCCGAGGCGTGCCGGCCGGGGCCGTTTCCGCCGTTGCAACCGGTTGTCAGGCAGTCATAAAGGGTGGAAGACCGGCCGGGGCCGGCCCCCGCACTAACAAGGTTACACACTGCTTATATCCTGACCGGGCCCCCGTATACGCGATGAATGCAAGGATCAAGG
>CATQHD010000004.1 GCA_958295745.1 uncultured Acidimicrobiia bacterium
GCTTTAGCGGCAGAGGACAGGACAGCGGCCTGTTCACCTACCCGTCCGGCGTGGCCGTCAACGGCTCCGGCCACATATTCGTGGCCGACACCGACAACCGGCGCATCTCCGTCTTCGACTCCGCCAGGCACCACGTCACCGACATGGCCATCACCGGCCCGCCGGGGTATCCGGGCGACGTGGCCGTCGGCGGCCCGTCCGGCAGCATATACGTGACGGACAGGAACAACAACCGCGTCCGCGTCCTTGACACGGCCGGGAATCCGGGCACCGATCTCCCCGGGCCCTTCGCCTCCCCGTCCGGCGTGGCCGTCGACGGCACCTCGGGCCGCATATACGTGACGGATACGACCGGCGGCGGCAGGGTCGCCGTATTCGACTCTACAGGACGCCACGATTTCGATCTCGCCGGCGACTTTGACTCCCCGCGCGGCGTGGCCGTCGACGCCACCACCGGTACCGTATACGTGGCCGATCTGGGCAACCACCGCGTCGCCGTGTTCGACTCGGCCGGCCGCGTCCCGGCAGACGACCTCCGCCGCCTGCTCGACTCCCCGTCCGGCGTGGCGACCGACGGCTCGGGCAACATATACGTGACGTACAGGGACGACGATCACGTCGCGGTCTTCAACTCCACGCGACACCACGTCGCCAACATCACCGGCCCGTTCCTGATCCCGCGCGACGTCACCGTCGACGCCGCCTCGGGCACCGTATACGTGGCGGACTCGGGCAGCCACCACATCCGGGCATTCGGCGTATACCTTGACACGGCGTACGCCGTTGACGTGGAGGGGCCGGCGGAGGGACGGACGTTTGCGGCGAACCTGCCCGCCGGCAGTATGCAGGACGCGGCCGGGAACGAAAACACGGACTCCGGCTTTGCGCGCGTCCGGGTGGACCGCACCGCCCCCGAACCGGTCATCACGTCGGTACAGCCGGACCGGACGGCCTCCGCCACAATCAACTTCCGGGTGGGGTTCGGCGAGAACGTCACCGGGTTTGACGCGGCCGACATCGCGCTGTCGGGATCCGCCTCGCACGGGGGCGTGGCCAACTTTGGCGGCCTCGACGGCTATGCCAACTATACGTTCGATGTCTCGCCCACCTTCCGGGGGACGGTACGCGCGGACATCGCCGCCGGCGCCGCCGCCGATACGGCGGGCAACCCCAGCGTGGCAGCCGCCCGGTTCCAGATATTCTCGGACAACACCGCCCTGATCCCCGCGATCACCACCACGGCGGGGCCCGGCTCGACCAACCTGCAGACGGTTCCCTTTACCCTAGCATTCAACCGGGCCATAGACGGCGCCACCCTGGACGCATCGGACATCGACGTTACGGCAGGTACGGTATCGGACCTGCGGTTCACACCGCGGAACGAGACCGGCTTTGGCGGCCCCGGCTCCGGCAACGGCAAGTTCAGCGGCCCCCTCGGCATGGCCCTGGACGGCGGCTCGGGCAACCTGTACGTGGCCGACTCGCGGAACGGCCGCGTCCAGATCTTCGATTCCGACGGCGGATACACCGATACGATCCGCGGCGATCTGAGCCTTCCGGCCGGCGTGGCCGTCAACGGTACCGGCCACGTGTTCGTGGCCGATTCGAACAACGGCCGGATCCACGTGTTCGGTCCGGACCTGGATCCGGTCAACGCCACCGCCGCCGGCCTCCTCAGATTTCCCTCCGACGTGGCCGTCGACGGTGCCACGGGCAACATATACGTGGCCGACACGGGCAACGGCCGCATCCGGATGTTCGATTCCTCGCTGCGGCCCGGCACCGACATCCCAGAGACGTTCAGCTTTCCGCGCGGCGTGGCCGTCAACGGTTCCGGCCACGTGTTCGTGGCCGACTCCGGGAACGACGGCGTCCGGGTCTTTGATCGGTCGATGGGCCGCGTCGGCAACATCACCGGCCCGTTCGACAACCCGTCCGGGGTGGAGGTGGACGCCGTTTTCGGGAACGTGTACGTGGCAGACACGGACGCCGGCCGCATCGCCGTGTTCGATACGGCACTGCGCAGCATCGCCAACATCACCGCCGGCGGGTTCGGCGCCCCGCGCGGCCCGGCCGTCGACGGCTATTCGGGGACGGTATACGTGGCCGACACGGCAGGCAACCGCATCGTGGTGTTAAAACCGGAATGGACATTCGGGGTGGCGGGCACCGAGCACGGGCAGACGCTTGCCGTGAACATGTCGGCCGGCCGCGTGCAGGACTCTACCGGAAACGACAACGCGGCCTCCAACACGGTGAGCCTCACCATAGACCGGAGCGCCCCGGAGCCCGTCATCACCTCCGTACAGCGGAGCCCGACCAACGCCACCACGATCAGCTTCCGCGTGGCCTGGAGCCTCGACGTCACCGAGTTTACACGGGATGACATCACGCTGGACGGCGATGCCGCTCCGGGCAGCGTAACCAACTTTGTAATGGTCCGCGGCGACCTGTACACGTTCGATGTGGTGACCGTCTCCGACGGGACGGTACAAGTCGGGATCGCCCCGGGTGCCGCCGAGGACAGGGCGGGCAACCCCAGCGCCGAGGCCGATCCGGTACGGGTGGTACGCGACACCGAGCGGCCCACCCCCCTGATCACCGCCGTACAGTCCAGCCCGACGGGCGCCCCCACCATCAACCTCCGGGTGCACTGGGAGGACGGCGATGCGGTCACCGGGTTCACGGCGGACAATGTAACGCTGTCAGGAGACGCCCTGCACGGCGGCATAACCAACTTTGTGATGGTCCGCGGCGACCTGTACACATTCGACGTCTCGCCCACCGCCGACGGGACGGTACAGGTCGACATCGCGGAGAACGCGACGCGCGATCTGGCCGGCAACCCCAGCGAGGCGGCGGCCCGGTTCTCGATCACGTACCACGGCATGCCCCTGGTACCCACGATCACCCCGGTACGGTCCGGCTCCACCAACCTGCAGACGGTGCCGTTTTACATCGAGTTCAGCAGGGTCGTAGACGCCGCGACCCTCGATGCCTCGGACATCGAGGCCACGTCGGGAACCGTCTCGGATCCGCACCCCGTGTGGAAATTCAAAGACAATTTCGGGGGCTTTGGTCCTCAGAACGGCAGGTTTCAGAACCCAGCCGGGATTGCAATCGACTCGGGCCGCATATACGTGGCCGACTGGAACAACAACCGGATCCAGGTGTTCGACTCCGACCGCAGATACATCACCGAGATCAAAAACGGGTTTGACACCCCGTATGATGTGGCCGTCAACGGTTCCGGCCACGTGTTCGTGGCCGACACCAACAACAACCGGATCCAGGTGTTCGACCCCGCGTACCGCAACATAACCGACATCACCGGCTTTACATTCCCGTTCAGCGTGGCCGTCAACGGCTCCGGCCACATATTCGTCTCCGACTCCCACGCCCGCAACCGCATCGCGGTGTTCGACTCCGCCGGGGGAAACATCACGGAGATCACCCGCGACTTTGACCGCCCGCATGACATAACCTTCGACGATACCACGGGCAACATATTCGTGGCCGACACCTTCAACAACCGCGTCCGGGTGTTCGACTCGGCGTGGAACCTCATCACCGACCTGTCCTCGCCGACCCACCCGACCGGCGTGGCAATCGACGGCCGGTCCGGCGACGTATACGTGTCCAAATTCGGCACCGGCCGCGTCGCGGTGTTCAACTCCTCGTGGGGCCACGTCGCCGACATCGACCACATATTCAACGGCCCGCACGGCGTGGCCTTCGACGCCTCCTTCACCTCCCTGTACGTAACCGAAAGGAACCGCAACTATGTCACGATCTTCGATGCGAGGTACACCTTCGATGTGGCCGATCCGGCGGACGGACGGACGCTGGCCGTGAACATGTCGGCCGCGCGCGTGCAGGACCGGGCGGGGGCCGCAAACGTGGAGTCCAATACGGCGCGGATAAACATAGACAGGACCCTCCGGGGGCCCGTCATCAGCGCCGTACAGTCCAGCCCGACGGACGCGGCCACTATCAATTTCCGGGTGGACTGGGACGAGAACGTCCGCGGGTTCGGCGCGGACGACATCACGCTGTCCGGGACGGCCGCGCACTTTGGCGCGACCCACTTTGCCGGCGGCGGCGCCAGCTATACCTTCAACGTCTCGCCGGTATCGGACGGGACGATACTGGTGAACATCGCGGCCGGCACCGTACAGGACGCGCTGGGCAACCCCAACGAGGCGGCCGTCCGGTTCCTGGTCACATACGACACCGCCCCCCTGACGCCCGTGATCTCCACCTCCGTACCGTCCGGCTCCGCCGACCTGCAGACGGTCCCGTTCAACCTGACATTCAACAAGCCCGTGGACGCCTCGACCCTGGGGACCGCCGACATCGATGCCACCTCTGGCACCGTGCAGGACCTGCGCGCGGCGTGGCACCACGACGGGAACCTCGGCGGCGAGGGCACCGGCAACGGCCGGTTCACCAACCCGCACGGCGTGGCGACGGACCATGCCGCCGGCCGCACGTACGTGGCCGACACGGGCAACTCGCGCCTCGCCGTATACGATGCCGGGGGGCGCCACACCGACAGCATCACCGACCTTCGCCGCCCGCAGGGCGTGGCGGTGGACAACGTGACGGGCGAGATATACGTGGCCGACACCGACAACCACCGCGTCGCCGTGTTCGGCCCCGACCTGGAATCGGCCGCCAACATCCCAAATCTCAAAAACCCCATCGGCGTGGCGCTCAACGGCACCGGGCACGTGTACGTCGCCGACACCGGCAACAACCGCGTCGCCGTGTTCGGCCCCGACCTGGAATTTGTCGCCAACATCACCGACTCCGGCAGGATTGACAGCCCCTCGGGCGTGACCGTCAACGGCACCGGCCACGTGTACGTTGCAGACTCGGGCAACAACCGCGTCGCCGTGTTCGGTACGGACGGGGGGTTCCTCGCCAACATCACCGACTCCTTCTCCCATCCGTTCGCCGTCTCGATAGACGGCCCGTCGGGCCGGATATACGTCTCCGATCCCTTCAACAACCGCATCGCCGTGTTCGGTGCCGACCACGCCCATGTCGCCAACATCACCGACTGGATCAACGTGCCGACCGGGGTCGCAGTCGAGGAGGCCACCGGCACGCTGTACGCGGTCAGCCGCGACAACCACCACCTGTCGCTCTTTGATCCCGCATACTCCTTCGAGGTGGAGGATCCGGCCGACGTGCGGACGCTGGCCGTGAACATGTCGGCGGGCCGCGTGCAGGACCCGCACGGGCGCGCAAACGAGGCCTCCAATACCGTACGCATCCACATAGACAGGACCGGCTCCATGCCGGTCATCACCTCCGTTCAGGACAGCCCGACGGATGCGGCCACCATCAACTTCCGGGTGAACTTCCGCGAGCCCGTAACCGGGTTCGGACCGGGGAATATCACGCTGTCCGGGACCGCCGCGCACGGCGGCATCACCAACTTTGCGAGGGTCGGCGACGGCTCCGTCTACACGTTCGACGTCTCGCCGACGGCCGACGGGACGGTACGGGTGGACATCGCCGCCGGCGTGGCGCCTGATCTGGCGGGCCACCCCAACGAGGCCGCCGCCCGGCTCTCGATATTCTCGGTGGTCACGCCGCTGATCCCCGGCATCGTCCCGGTACACCCGGGCCCCTCCAACCTGACGGTGGTGCCCTTCAACGTTACCTTCAACAAGCCCGTGGATGTCGGGACCCTGACGGCATCTGACATCGATGTGTCGTCTGGAACGGTCGGGGACCTGCGCCTGGCGCCGCGGCACGTGGAGGACATCGGCGGCTACGGCCCCGGCCGCGGCCAGCTTTCGGCCCCGTACGGCATGGCGATCGACGGCTCGGGCAACCTGCTCGTGGCCGACTCCGACAACGACCGCGTCGCGGTGTACAACCGCACGCTGGACCACGTCGCCAGCATCACCAACAACGCCGCCGGCGACCTGTTGGTGGACCCGCTGGACGTGGCCGTCAACGGCACCGGCCACGTGTTCGTGGCCTCGACGGACGCCTACCAGATCGCGGTGTTCAACTCCACCTTTCACAACATAGCCAACATCACCAGCGGCTCCCCCGTTTTTGACGAGGCGCAAGGCGTGGCCGTCAACGGCACCGGCCACATATTCGTGGCCGGCGGCAACGACCGCATCCAGGTGTTTGATCGCGCCCTGAACCACGTCGCCAGCATCGGGAGCGACAACCCCCACAACAGGGACTTTAATTCCCCGCGCGGCATGGCGATCGACGGCTCGGGCAACCTGTACGTGGCCGACAGGGGCAACTCCCGCATCGCAATCTTCAACACCGTCCTGGATCACACGGGGGATCTCCCCATCCCTGTCGCTGGCGCCACGGGCGTGGCAATAGACGGCACCACGGGCAACATATACGCGGTCGAATCGGGCCATGACAGCATCCAGATCTTCAACTCTACGAACCACCACATCGGGACGATCTCCGACCGCGTCGATCCGCTGGGCGACAAACCGCGCCGCGTGGCCGTCGACGGCGCCACGGGCACCCTGTACGTGACCGACACGGGCGACAACACCGTCCAGGTGTTCGATGTGAACTCGTACACATTCAACGTGACGGATCCGGCGAACCGGGAGGATCTCGGGGTGCGCATGCAGGCGGACCGCGTGCGGGACGCGCACGGGTACTCGAACGAGGCATCCGATCGGGCGGAGGTCCGCATAGACAGGGACGCCCCCGTGCCGCGCATCACCTCGGAGCAGTCGCCGGGCCCGACCGGCGCGGCGGTGATCAGCATCAGGGTGGACTTTGGCGAAAACGTCACCGGGTTCGGACCTGCCGACATCACGCTCTCAGGCGAGGCCACGGTCCGGGGCATCGCCAACTTTGCGGACGTCAACGGGACCGTCTACACATTCGACGTGCTGACCGCGACCGGCGGGACGATACGCGTCGACATCGCCGCCGGCGCCGCAGCCGATACGGCCGGCAACCCCAGCGGGGCCGCCTCCCGGTTCTCGATTGTATACGTGAGGCCGCCACTGATCCCGGAGATCGGGGTGCAGGCGGGCCCCGTCTCCCTGCAGACGGTCCCCTTCAACCTGACATTCAACCGGCACGTGAACGCCTCCAGCATCAACGCGACCGACATCGAGGTATCGTCGGGTACCGTCCTGAACCTGCGCCCCGTATACGGGTACGAGGCGGGCTTGGGCGGCCCCGGCGCGGGGGACGGCCTGTTCGACGACCCGGCCCACGTGGCGGTGCACCCCGTATCGGGCCACCTCTACGTGGCGGACACGGGCAACGCCCGCGTCCAGATCTTCGACGGTGCGGGGAACCACGTCGAGGAGATCGCCGACGGGTTCGAATCCCCGACCGGCGTGGCCGTGAACCGTACGGGCCACGTATTCGTGGCAGACTCCGCCGCCAACCGCGTCGCCGTATACGACGGCGGCCTGGTCCGCATCGACAACCTGACGGCCGGCATCGCCTTCAAATCCCCGTACGGCGTGACCGTCGACACCTCGACGGGCGGCAACATCTACGTGGCCAACACACTCAACGGCACCGTCGCGGTGTTCAACTCCGCCCTGGACCACATCGCCAACATCACCCTCACCGGGGAGGATCCGCGGCCGCGGGACGTGGCAGTCGATCCCAACACCGGCAACATATACGTGGCCGACTCGGGGCACGACCGCGTCACCGTATACGGCCCCGACAGGGCCCGCATCACCGACCTGTCCGGCACGTTCAACCGGCCGTACGGGGTGGAGGTGGACCCGGCCTCGGGCTACGTCTACGTGGCCGACTCGTGGGACAGGCACATCCGCGTATACAACGGCACCACGCACCGGATAGCCAGCATTACCGCCCCCTTCGGCAACGCCACCGGGATCGCACTGGACGGCTCCACCGGCACCCTGTACGCCTCCTACCGGGAACTCTACGGGGGCACCCCGGACAACCGCATCCATGTGTTCGGCACCGGGTACGCCTTTGACGTGGCGGATCCTGCCGACAACCGGAACCTCACCGTAAGCCTGCCGGCCGGCCGCGTGCAGGACCCCGCGGGGGACGACAACAGGGCCTCTGCGCCCGCGCGCATCCGCATAGACCGCACCGCCCCGGAGCCTGTCATCACGGCCGTACAGGACAGCCCGACGGACGCGGCCACCATCAACTTCCGGGTGGGGTTCGGCGAGAACGTGACGGGGTTTGACGCTGCGGACATCGGGCTCTCCGGCGAGGCCGTGCACGGCGGCGTGACGGGCTTTGCCGGCGCCGACGGGTATGCCAACTATACGTTCGACGTCTCGCCCACCCTCCGGGGGACGATACACGTGGACATCGCCGCCGGCGCCGCCACCGATACGGCGGGCCATCCCAGCGTGGCCGCCGCCCGGTTCTCGATATTCTCGGACAGCGACGCCCTGGTCCCCACGATCACCACCACGGTGCGGTCCGGCTCGACCAACCTGGAGACGGTCCCATTTACCCTCGCCTTCAACCGGGCCATAGACGGCGCCACCCTGGACGCATCGGACATCAACGTTACAGCCGGCACGGTATCGGACCCGCGGTTCGTGCCGCGGCACGACGCCAGCTTTGGCGGCCCCCTCCCCGGCTTCGACAACGACGAGTTCCGCACCCCCATCGGCATGGTTCTGGACGGCTCGGGCAACCTGTACGTGGCCGACTCGGGCAACAACCGCATCCAGATCTTCGATCCCGACGGCGTCTACATCGACACCATCCGGCAACGGTTCACCCTCCCCACCGGCGTGGAGATAAACGGCACCGGCCACATATTCGTGGCCGACTCCGGCCGCGACAGGATCCGGGTGTTCGGCCCAGACAGGGGCCACATCACCGACATCCCCGCCGCCGGAGACACCGGCGGCACGCTGTCATCGCCGACCGACGTGGCCGTCGACGGTACCACGGGCAACATCTACGTGGCCGACACGGGCTCCGGCCGCGTCCGGGTCTTCGATTCCTCGCTGCGGCACGACACCGACATCCCCGAGACGTTCAGCTTCCCGCGCGGCGTGGCCGTCAACGGGACGGGCCACGTGTTCGTGGCCGATTCCGGGAACAACCGCGTCCGGGTCTTTGATCCGTCCCTGAACCGCGTCGGCAACATCACCGGCCCGTTCAACAACCCGTCCGGGGTGGAGGTGGACGCCGTTTACGGGAACGTGTACGTGGCCGACACGGGCGCCAACCGCATCGCGATCTTCGACCCCGCATGGCGCAGCATCGCCAACATCACCGCCGGCGGGTTCGGCGCCCCGCGCGGCCCGGCCGTCGACGGCCATTCGGGGACGGTATACGTGGCCGATACGGCGGGCCACCGCATCCTGACATTCAAACCGGAATACACGTTCGGGGTGGCGGGCACCGAGCACGGGCAGACGCTTGCCGTGAACATGTCGGCCGGCAGGGTGCAGGACGCGGCCGGAAAGGACAACACGGCCTCCAACACGGTGAGCCTCACCATAGACCGGGGCGCCCCCGAGCCCGTCGTCACCGCCGTGCCGTCCGGCCGGACCAACGCATCCGAGATCGTCTTCAGCGTGGCCTGGGACATGCCCGTCACCGGGTTTGACGGTACGGACATCGCCGTATCCGGCGACGCCGGGCACGGCGGCGTGACCGACTTTGTAAGGGTCAGCGGCGACCTGTACACGTTCAAGGTTACGGCCACCTCCGACGGCACGGTACGGGTCGACATCGCCGCCGGTGCTGCGCAGGACGGGGCGGAAAACCCCAGCGCCGCGGCCGATCCGGTACGGGTGGTACGCGACACCGAGCGGCCCACCCCGCATATCACCTCGGCACAGTCGGTCCTGACGGGCTCCGCCACCATCGACTATACCGTGGACTGGGACGGCGATGCGGTCACCGGGTTTGACGCCGGCGACATCGCCGTATCCGGTAACGCCGGACACGGCGGCATCACCGGCTTTACGCAGGTCAGCGGCGACCTGTACACATTCGGCGTCTCGCCGACCTCCGACGGCACGGTATGGGTCGACATCGCCGCCGGTGCCGCGCGCGATCTGGCAGGCAACCCCAGCAACGCGGCGGTCCGGCACTCGATAGTATACGACGGCATGCCCCTGGTACCCAGCATCGCCTCTGTACCGCAGGAGGGCTCCACCAGCCTGCAGACGGTCCCCTTCAACCTTACATTCAACCGGCCCATAAACGCCTCGACCCTGGACGCATCGGACATCAACGCCACCTCGGGTACCGTGCAGGACCTGCGCCCGGCGTGGGGGCACGACGGCAGCCTCGGGGAACGCGGTTCCGACCCCGGTAAGTTCATGAACCCGGCCGGGATTGCCATCGACTCGGGCCGCATATACGTGGCCGAATGGAACAACAACCGCATCCAGGTGCTGGACTCCGCCCACAACCATGTGGCCGACATCAGGGACTCGTTTAACACCCCGTACGCCGTGGCCCTCAACGGTTCAGGCCACGTGTTCGTGGCCGACACGAACCGCAACCGCGTCGCCGTGTTCGATACCGGGTACGGTTATGCGGGCGTCCTCACCCCGGTCACGGCCTTCACCCACCCGCTCGGCGTGGCAGTCAACGGTTCAGGCCACGTGTTCGTGACCGATACGCGCGACCGCGTCGCGGTGTTCGACCACACGGGACGCAACATCTTTGACATTACCGACGGCTTTAACGACCCGCACGGCGTGGCCGTCGATGCCACCACGGGCAACATATTCGTGGCCGACACATTCAACAACCGCGTCCGGGTGTACGACTCGTCGTGGAACCGCATCACCGACCTGTCCTCGCCGACCCACCCGACCGGCGTGGCAGTCGACGGCCCGTCGGGCCTCATATACGTGGCGACCTTTGCGAACGGCCGCGTCTCGGTGTTCAACTCCACCTGGGACCGCATCGCCCAGCTGGACCCCACCTTTGCCGGCCCGCACGGCGTGGCCTTCGACGCCTCCTCCTCCTCCGTATACGTAACCGAGCGCAACGGCCACCGCCTCCAGATCTTCGATGCCGGGTACGCGTTCGAGGTGGAGGGTCCGGCCGACGGGCGGACGCTGGCCGTGAACATGTCCGCCTATGCGGTACGGGACAGGGCCGAAAAACCCAACGTAGAGTCAAACACGGTGCGCATCGGTATCGACAGGACCGTCCTGCCGCCGGTCATCACCTCGGCACAGCCGGATCCGACCAACGCGACGACCATCAACCTCCGGGTGGACTGGGGCGAGCGCGTCTTCGGGTTCGGGGCGGACAACGTCACGCTGTCCGGGACGGCTCGGCACGGGGGTGTCACCGGCTTTGAGGGGGCCGGCGGCGCCCCCGCCGCCGCCAGCTATACCTTTGACGTGTCGCCCGTCACGGACGGGACGATACTGGTGGGTATAGCGGCCGGCGCGGCGCGGGACGCCCTGGGCAACTCGAACACGGAGGGGGCCCTGTTCTCGACGGTCTCGTTCGTCACGCCCCTGGCCCCCGTGATCACGCCCGGACTGCCGGGCCCCACCAGCCTGGACGTGATACCCTTCAACATGACCTTTAGCAGGGCCGTGAATGCCACCACGCTTCACACCTCGGACATTAGCGCCTCCTCGGGTGCCGTGGGCGGCCTGCGCACGGTATACAACAACACCGGGGGCTTTGGCGGCGTGGGCACGGCCGACGACGAGTTCACCGGCCCGGCCGGCATGGCCGTCGACGGAATCCGGGGCATCCTGTACGTGGCCGACTCCGGGAACAACCGCGTCAAGATGTTCAACCGTGCGGGAAACTATACGGGCGAGCTCCCCGGCACGTTCGCGTATCCGGCCGGCGTGGCCGTCAACTCCACCTCGGGAACCGTATACGTGGCAAGCGACCAGGGCAACAACGTCAGGATATTCGACCGTACGGGGCGCGACATCGGCGAGCTCCAGGGCACGCCCGGCAGGCAGTTTGACAGGGTGCTGGACGTGGCAGTCGACGATACCTCGGGCAACCTGTACGTGGCCGACCATTTCGGCGAGCGCGTCGCCGTCTTCAACGCCACGCTCGGCCACCTCGGCGACATCACCTCTGCCACGGCCCGCCACCCGTATGCAGTGGCGGTCAACGGTACGGGCCACGTATACGTGTCATACGGCCGCATCATCGCGGTCTTTGACTCGGCCCGGCAGCCCGTCGGCGAACTCCCCCACGTGTTCGCCGCGGCGGAGGGCGTGGCAGTCGACGGCTTTTCGGGCAACGTGTACGTGGCCGAGCGGGACGCCAACCGCATCGCCGTGCTCGACACCGCGGGGGAGCGCATCGCGGACATCACCGGCGGGTTCGACCAGCCGTCCGGGGTGGCAGTCGACGACCTGTACGGTACCGTATACGCCGTCGACACGTTCAACAACCGCGTCCGGGAGTTCGACATAGCGTACGCATTCGAGGTGGAGGCGCCCGCCGAGGGACGGACGCTTGCCGTGAACATGTCGGCGGGCAGCGTGCGGGACGTCCTCGGATACGCAAACGCGGACTCGAACACGGCGGGCATCCTCATAGACAGGGGCGACCCCGTGCCCGTGATCACCGCGGTACAGGACGGCCCGACGGATGCGGCCACCCTCAACTTTAGGGTGGGCTGGGCCGAGCCCGTCCGCGGGTTCGACGCGGGCGACATCACGCTGTCCGGGACGGCCGCGCACGGGGGTATCGCCAACTTTGCGGTACACGACGGCGGCGCCAACCACACATTCGACGTCTCGCCCGTCTCCGACGGGACGGTACGGGTGGACATCGCCGCCGGCGTCGCCCGCGATCTGGCCGGCCGCCCCAACGGGGCCGCCGACAGGTTCTCCATATTCGCGGTGGTCACGCCGCTGACCCCCGGTATCGTCCCGGTACATCCGGGCCCCTCCAACCTGACGGCCGTGCCCTTCAACGTTACCTTCAACAAGCCCGTGGATGCCGCGACCCTGACGGCGTCTGACATCGATGTGTCGTCTGGAACGGTCGGGGACCTGCGCCTGGCGCCGCGGCACGTGGAGAACATCGGCAGCTTCGGTCCGGGCAACGGCCTGTTCTTCAGCCCGTACGGCATGGCCGTCGACGAGTCCTCCGGCCGCCTGTTCGTGGCCGACGGCGAGAACGACCGCGTCGCCGTCTACAACCGAACACTGGACCACATCGCCAACATCACCGGCCTGACGGGCGGGGCGGCGGGCGTGACGGACGACGGCACCCCATGTCCGGTCAGGGGGCCGTCATGCTACCCGCCGATAGACGGGGCGCTGGGCGTGGCCGTCAACGGCACGGACCACGTGTTCGTGGCCTCGGCCGACAACGACCGGATATCCGTGTTCAACTCCACCTTCCATTATGTCGCCAACATCACCCACGCGGGGGCCGACCAGATCATCTCCCCGTACGGCGTGGCCGTCAACGGCTCCGGCCACGTGTTCGTGGCCGACACGGACGGCGGCCGCATCCAGGTGTTCGATCCCGCCCGGAACCACGTCGGCGGTACCGAAAACAACCGGGCCGACTCCGACGCCATCGAAAACCTTGACAGCCCGCGCGGCCTGGCGGTAAGCGCCGCAGGCCACCTGTACGTGGCCGATCACGGCCACAGCCGCGTGGCCATCTTCGACACCGCCCTGGGTTACGCGGGCCAGCTTGCCCTCCCCGCGGGTTCGGGTCCCACGAACGTGGCGATCGACGGTACCACCGGCAACATATACGTAGTCGAAGCGTCCCGCGACAACGTCCGGATCTTCAACTCTACGAACCACCACATCGGGACGATCTCCGACCGCGTCGATCCGCTCGGCAACTCCCCGCGCGGCGCGGCCGTCGACGGCACCACTGGCACCCTGTACGTGACCGACACGTCCAGCCACTCCGTCCAGATATTCGACGTGGACTCGTACGCCTTCAACGTGACGGATCCGGCGAACAGGGAGGATCTCACCGTACGCATGCAGGCGGACCGCGTGCGGGACGCGCACGGGTACGGGAACGAGGCGTCCGGTACGGCGACCGTATACGCGGACAGGACCGCCCCGGTACCGGACATCACCTCTACACAGTCCGGCCCGACGAACGCCACCGCCATCGGCATCCGGGTGGTCTGGAGCGAGGACGTCACCGGGTTTGCACCGGACGACGTCACGCTCTCCGGTGACGCCACGTTCCGGGGCATCACCAACTTTGCAGAGGTCGCCGCCGACACCTACACCTTTGATGTGCTGCCCGCGACCGGCGGGATCATACACGTGGACATCGCCGCCGGCGCCGCCGCCGATACGGCGGGCAACCCCGGCGTGGCCGCCCCCAGGTTCTCGATCGTATACGAGAGGCCGCCCCTGCTGCCGGTGATCGGGGTGCAGACGGGCCCCACCAACTCGCAGACGGTCCCCTTCAACCTGACATTCAACCGGCCCGTGGACGCGGCCACGCTCGAGGCCTCGGACATCGACGCGACCTCGGGAACGGTACGGGACCTGCGCCCGGTGTGGCGGCACGCCGGGAGCTTTGGAGGCCCCGGCACGGGAGGCGGCCTGCTGGACACCCCGTCGGGCGTGGCCGTCCACGGCGCCACCGGCACCGTATACGTGGCCGACACGGGCAACGACCGCGCCGCGGTGTTCAACGCGGCCCGGGACTACCTCACCGACATCACCGGCCCGTTCAGCTCCCCGTACGGGGTGACGGTGGACGGCTCCACGGGCCGCGTATACGTGGCCGACGCCGGCGCCGACCGCGTAGTGGTGTTCGACGCGGCCGGCCGGTACCTCTCCAACCTCACCAGCCCGCTCGAGGCCCGGTCCGGGGTGGCGGCCAACCCGGCATCGGGCACGGTATACGTGGTGGACACGGGCAACAACCACACCAGGGTCTTTGATTCTGCGGGCCGCAACGCCCTGAACATCACCGGTTATCTTGCGTCCCCCGCCGGCGTGGCCGTCCACGGTACCACCGGTGACATCTACGTGGCCGATACCGGCAACGACCGGGTCGCCGTGTTCGACCCCGCGGGCCGCAGCACGCTGAACATCACCGGCTCGCTTGACGCCCCGTACGGGGTGGCCGTCGACGCCCCCGCGGGTGCCCTGTACGTGGCCGACGCGAACGCCGGCCGTATCGCGGTGTTCGACCTTGCCGGGAACCGCGTGGCCGGTATCGGCGGCCCGTTCGGCGGCTCCCTCGCCGTGGGGGCGGATCCCTCCTCGGGCACCCTGTACGTGGCAGACGCGGACTCTGATCTGATCCACGCATTCGAGCTCGGATACGCATTCGAGGTGGAAGGTCCCGAGGCGGGCCGGACGCTCAACGTGAGCCTGCCGGAGGGCCGCGTGCAGGATCCGGACGGGGAATCGAACACCGCCTCCGATCCGGCGCGCATCCTTGTCGACCGCGCCGCCCCGGTCCCGGTCATCACGGCGGTACAGGACAGCCCGACGGCGGCGGCGGTGATCACCTTCCGGGTGGACTGGGACATGCCCGTCACCGGGTTTGCGGCGGGGGACATCGCGCTATCCGGGGACGCCGCGCACGGGGGGGTCGCCAACTTTGCAGAGGTGGACGGCGCCCGCTACACCTTCCAGGTCGTGCCGACATCGGACGGCTCCATACTGGTGGACATCGCCGCCGGCGCCGCCGCCGACGAGGCGGGCAACCCCAGCGGGGAGGCGGCCCGGTTCCTGATGACATACGACAGCAGGCCCTTCGTTCCCACCGTCACCGCCGTGCAGCAGGGCCCGATCAACGCCGACACCATCGAATTCAACATGACCTTCAACAAGCCCGTGAACGGCTCGACCGTCGCGGTATCTGACATCGAGGCGACCTCGGGGACCGTCGAGAACCTGTCTCTCGTGCCGCAGAACACCGGAGACTTTGGCGGCCCAGGCTCGGATGACGGCCAGCTCAGTAGCCCGCTCGGAGTGGCAGTCAACGGTACCGGCCACATATTCGTGACCGAATATGGCAACAACCGCGTCACCGTCTTTGATTCGGACGGGGATTACCTCCGCCACCTGCCCGGCCCCTTCATGCAACCGTACGGCGTGGAGGTCCACGGCACCTCAGACGCCGTGTACGTGGCCGACACCTTTAACGACCGCATCCGGGTGTTCGATTCCGCGGGGACCAGCACCCTCAACATCACAAAGTGGCTTAACGAACCGTGGGACGTGGCGGTGGACGATACCACCGGCGAGATCTACGTGGCCGACACGGGCAACCGCCGGGTCGCCGTGTTCGACTCCGCGGGGCGCAGCATCGCCAACATCACCGGCCCGCTTGTCGAACCCGCCGGCGTGGCGGTCCACGGCACCTCGGGCACACTGTACGTGGCCGACCGGACCCTCCAACGCATCGCCGTATTCGACTCCCTGTGGGATCACACCGGCTATCTGCACGGCTCGTTCAACCGCCCGTACGGCGTCGCGGTCGACGATACCGCGGGCTACGTATACGTGACGGATACGACCATCGACCGCAACAACCGCGTCCTGGTATTCAACCCCGCCGGGAACAACACCGCCAGAATCGACCTCCCCCCCGGCGCCCATGGCGACGTGGCCGTCGACGGTACCACGGGCACCATGTACGTGGTCGACACGAGCAACAACCTGGTCAGGATCTTTGACACCGGCATGGTATACACATTCAACGTGACGGATCCGGCGGACCAACAGACGCTGACCGTGCACGTGCCGGCAGGCGGGATACGGGACGCGAACGGGAACGCCAACGAGGAGTCGAACCGCGCGCGCATCGCCATAGACAGGATGCCCCCGACGCCGGCCATCAGCGCGGTGCAGCCGGATCCGACCAACATCCCGACGATCAACTTTAGGGTGGACTGGGGGGAGAACGTCACCGGGTTCGGCGCGGACAACGTCACGCTTTCCGGAAATGCCACGCACGGGGGGGTGGCCAACTTTGCAGAGGTGTCCCCGGACCTGTACACATTCGACGTCTCGGCGACCTCGGACGGGACGATACGGGTGGACATCGCGGCGGGCGTGGCACAGGACACCGCGGGGCACCTCAGCGAGGCGGCAAAACGGTTCTCGATCACGTACCGCGCCGAGCTGCTGATCCCGACGATCACCACGGTACAGCAGGGCCCGACACGGCTGGACACGATACCCTTCGGCATGACCTTCAACATGCCCATCAACACCACCACCCTCGAGGCGGCCGACATCAACAC
Source organism: uncultured Acidimicrobiia bacterium (assembly GCA_958295745.1). Lineage (GTDB taxonomy): Bacteria > Actinomycetota > Acidimicrobiia > Spongiisociales > Spongiisociaceae > CATQHD01. The sequence goes on from CATQHD010000004.1 coordinate 17,189, forward strand.
CACATCGGGTACGGTGGACGGCCTGCGCCTGGTGCCGCTGCACGACAAGGACCTCGGCGGTACGGGCACCGGCCCTGGCAGGTTCATCAGCCCGTCCGGTGTGGCCGTCAACGGTACCACGGGCACGCTGTACGTGGCCGACACGTTCAACGACCGCGTGACGGTACTGGACCCGGCGGGACACCAGACGGGCACCCTTCCGGACCCGCCCGGGATGCCGTTCAGCGGCCCGTACGCCGTGGCCGTGGACAGCTCCACCCGGGGCCACATATACGTGGCCGACACGGGCCGCGACCGCGTGGCCGTGTTCAACCGTACGGGACAGCACGCATACGACATCGACCACCCGTTCAGCGATCCGGAGGGCGTGGCCGTCGACGGCCCGGCCCGCGGCCACGTCTACGTGGCCAACACCGGCAACAGCAGCATCTCCGTATTCAACGGTACCGGACACAGCATCCACAACATCACCGGCTACCAGTTTGCGTTTGCAGGCCCGAAGGGGGTGGCAGTCGATCCGGCCTCGGGCACGCTGTACGTGGCCGACACCGGCAACGACCGCGTCGCCGTGTTCGACTCTGGCTGGAACCACGTCCACACCATCGGCGGGTTCACCGGCCCGGCCGGCGTGGCCGTCGACCCGTTTACGGGCTACATATACGTGGCCGACACGGGCCGCAACCTGGTCCACGCCTACAACTCCTCCTGGGATCGCATCGCCACGGTGGACCACTCGTTCAGCCGCCCGGCCGGCGTGGCCGTGCACGGCCCCACCGGCACGGTCTATGTGGCCGACACGAACAACGATCGGCTCCGGGTGTTCAATACGACGTATGCGTTCGAGGTGGGGGATCCGACGACGAACCGGACCCTGGCCGTCAGCCTGCCCGCGGGCCGCGTGAACGACACGGCCGGGCGCGTGAACACAGCGTCCAACGAGGTACGCGTCAGGATAGACAACGAGGCCCCCGTGCCCGTCATCACCGCGGTGCAGTCCAGCCCGACCAACGCCACGACGATCACCTTCGGGGTGGACTGGGGCGAGGAGGTCACCGGGTTCGAGCCCGGTGACATCACGCTTTCAAACACCACCTCACACCGCGGCGTGGCAGGCCTCACGGATGTCAACGGCACATTCTACACCTTCGGGGTATCCCCGGCCTCGGACGGGATCATACTGGCGGACATCGCCGCCGGCGTGGTGCGGGATCTGGCGGGCAACCCCAACGTGGAGGCGGCCCGGTTCAACATGACGTACGATGGCACGCCGCCGGTCCCGGTGATCACGGCGGTACAGTCAAGCCCGACCAACGCCACCACGATCAACTTTACGGTGGACTGGGGCGAGGAGGTCGGCGGGTTTACGCCGGGTGACATCGCGATTCTGGGGACGGCCGGACACCTCGGCGGCGTGGCCACGTTCGAAGACGGCGGCGCAAACCATACCTTTGTGGTCTCCCCGGCCTCGGACGGGACGGTGGTGGCATACGTAGGCGCCGGCGCGGCGTACGATACCGCGGGCAACCCCAACACGGCCGCGGCCCGCACCCTGATAGCATACGACGGCACGCCGCCCGTCCCCGTCCTTGCCTCCGGACAGTCAAGTCCGACCAGCGCCACCACGATCGGCTTCCGGGTGGGGTGGGGCGAGACCATAAACGCCACGACGCTCGCGGTATCTGACATCCACGCGACCTCGGGCACGGTGCAGAACCTGCGTTTTGCGTTCCTGTACAATGCCACCTTTGGAGAGGACATCCCGCTTCAGAGCCCGAACGGCATGGCAGTCGACGACTCGTCTGGCACCATATACGTGGCCGACACCCGCAACCACCGCGTCCGGGTCTTTGACTCCTCCCTGGACCTGGCCGCCACCATCGACAACGGCTTTAACTTCCCGACCGACGTGGCAGTCGACGGCACATCGGGCGTCCTGTACGTGGCCGACGCCGCCCGCCACCGCATCCAGGTCTTCAATACCACCACCCTGGATCACATCGCCGACATAGGCGGGGACGGGTCGTTCAGATCCGCGCAGAGTGTGGCAGTCGACGCCTCCTCGGGCGTCCTGTACGTGGCCGACCGCCTCAACAACCGCGTCCGTGTATACGACCCTGACCGGAACCACGTCGCCGACATAGGCGGCCTTAGCGAACCTGGCGGCGTGGCCGTCGACGGTTCCTCGGGCACCCTGTACGCGGCCTCATCCAACCACGACCACATCCAGGTATTCGACTCCGGCCTGAACAGGATCGGCACGATCTACAGCTCGTTTGATTATCCGACCCGGATGGTGGTGGACCCCGCCTCGGGCACCCTGTACGTGGCCGACTCCAACCGCGACCGCGTCCAGGTCTTCGATTCGGAGCGGAACCACCTTGCCAACATCGACAGCTCGTTCTCAAGTCCGGGCGGCGTGGCGATAAACGGCTCCGGCACCGTATACGTGGCAGACTCGGGCAACGGCCGCATCCGGGTGTTTGATCCGGTATACGCGTTCGATGTGGAGGATCCGGCGGACGGGCGGACGCTCGCCGTGGGGGTGCCGGCCGGCGGCGTGCGGGATCCGGCCGGAAACGCCAACGAGGCGGCCGTCCCCGTGCACATCGACATAGTCAGGGACGTCCCCACCCCCGTCATCACCTCGGTTCAGGACAGCCCGACCAACGCGGAAATCATAACCTTCAACGTGACATTCGACGAGGAGGTCACCGGGTTTGCCGGTACGGACATCACCCTGGCCGGCGATCCGGCCTCGGCAGGCCACACCGACTTTGAGGCGATCAACGCCACCAACTAT
>CATQHD010000005.1 GCA_958295745.1 uncultured Acidimicrobiia bacterium
CAGTCGGGCGCGTACAGGGTGCCCGAGGCGGCATCGACTGCAACGCCCTGCACATAGGTAAAGGCGTTGGTGATGTTGGCGACGAATTGCCTGTCGGAGCCGTACACCGCGATGCGGTCGTTGCCCGAGTCGGCCACGTAAATGTTGCCCGAGGAGCCGTCGACTGCCATGCCGATAGGATTGTCAAACGGGCCGGCGAGTTCGGCGACGGGATCCCCTACGGAGTCGAAGATCTGGACAGAATCGTCGTTTGTGTCGGACACGTATATGTTGCCCGAGGAGTCGACGGCTACGCCATGCGGAGATCCAAAGCCGTCGATGCTGGTGACGGGGTCTCGCGCGGAGTCGAATATCCAGACGGTGGCGGTGGCGGTGCTGGCCACGAATATGTGGCCCGTGCCGTTGACGGCCACGTCGTTTGGAAAGTCAAGCGAGTGGGTGATGTCGTCGATGTGGTCCCGTGTGGAGTTGAACACCGCGATGCGGTCGTTGCCCGAGTCGGCCACGTAAATGTTGCCCGAGGTACCGTCGACTGCCACGCTGGTCGGATAGTCAAAGTTGTCCTCGATGTTGGCGATATGGTCCAGTGTGGAGTTGAACACCTGGATGCGTTGGTTGCTCTCGTCGGCCACGTATACGTTGCCCAGTCCGTCGACCGTCAGGCGGTACGGTTCTTGGAACTGGCCGTTGCCGGAACCGGGGCCGCCGAAGGTGCCGTTATACCGCGGAACCATGCGCATGTCCTGTACCGTTCCCGAGGTGGCCTCGATGTCGGCGGCCGTGACGGTCGCCGAGTCCATGGTGTCGTTGAATGCCATGTCAAAGGACACCGGGTTCAGGCCGGTGGGGCCCGGCGGTACCGGGGTGATCGTCGGGGTCGGGGGCGTGGCGTCAAAGGTGATCAGGAAGGTGGTTGCCGCCACGCTGGACAGGTCTGCGGTGCCCTGTGCCGCGCCGGCGGCGATATCTATGAGGATGGTGCCGTCGGCGGTGGGGACGACATCAAATGTGTATGCGGCCCCGCCGCCTGCAAAGTTGGTGACACCGCCCGTGGTGGCGGTCCCGGATACCGTGATGTCGCCTGCCACAAACTCGGTGACGGTCCGGCCAAAGTCCACCTGGAAGTTGACGGTGGAGGCGTTTGTGGAGCTGGGCTGTGTCGCGGTGATGACGGGGACCGGGGCGACGGGGACGGTCCGGTCTATGGCGATGCTTGCGGGTGCAGACGCCACGTTGTCGCCGCCGGCGGTGTCCTGCACGCGTGCCTCCGGCATGTGTACCGTGAGCGTGGCCCCGTCGTCCGCCCCCGTCACGCTAAAGGTGTACAGCTGGTCGAATGTCCGGATGTGGTTGGGGATCCGTTCGGCCGCGTATACGGTTCCGGTGGTGCCATCAACGGCGATCCCGGTGTAGTTGCCGAAGGTGGTGGTGACGGTGGCGATGCTGCGGTACGTGGTACCGTTGAACACCTGCAGGCTCTCGTTGCCATCGCTGACGCCGCCAGTGAACTCGGCCACGAAGATGTTGCCGGTGGCGGGGTCCACCTCGATACCGGCCGGGCGGTCAAGCGAGACTATCTCGGCGAGGGGGTTGCCGGCGCGATCCAGGATGGCGATGCGGTTGCGGGAGGTGTCGGCCACGTAGATGTTGCCCGTGTCCGCGTCGACGGCCACGTCGGTCGGATTGCTGAACGTGCTCGAGGACAGCGATTCCGAGAATTCGGTGACGTGGTTCCTTGCGGTATCGAATACGGCGACGGTGTTGCCGCTATACTCGGCCACGAAGATGTGGCCGGTTCCGTTGAATGCAATGCCGGTGGGCCGGTACAGCGAGTCGGTGATGTCGGCGACGTGGCCGAACGAGGGGTCGTATACCCGGACGCGGTCGTTGGACGTGTCGGCCACGAATATGTGGCCGGAACCGTTGACGGCCACGCCGTGGGCGAAGTTGAGCCCGCCGATGCTGCCGAAATAGTCCAGCGCACGGTCGTATACGTCGATGCGCTTGTTGAAGTGGTTGGCCACGAATATGTGGCCGGAACCGTTGACGGCCACGCCGAGGGGGCCGTTGAACTGGCCGGGGTTATCCCCGGATTCGCCGAATGTCGAGTTGGGCCGCATCGTCCAGCGCAGATCCTGAACGGTACCCGAGGACGCCTCGATGTCCGAGGCGTCCAGGGTCGAGGAGTTTATGTGCCGGTTGAAGGCCAGGCTGAAGGGGACGTCCTGCAGGGCCGTGGGGCCGGTCTGCGACGGGGTTATGGTCGGGACCAGGGATCCGGGCGTGACGGGTCCGGGCTGAGCACTCTCGTACCGTATGGAATAGGTCGGGGCCGCCTCGTTGTCGTTGCCGGCGATGTCCGTGAGCCCGCCCGCCGGGATGTCGACTGTGAGGGTGCCGGTGGCGGAGGGGGCGGCCGTGAAGGTATAGTTTTCGCCGCCCGTGTTATCGAGGGGGACCAGGTTCTCCACGCCGGAGACGGTAGTGATACCGGACAGCACGACGTCGCCGGCTGTAAAGCCGGTGACGTTTTCGCCGAAGTCGACCGTAAAGTTGAGGACGGAGGCGCCGTTCAGGCTGACCTGCTCGCCGGTGATCTCGGGGGTGGGGCCCTCCGTATCCGATACCATCTTGAACCGGACGGCCTCCGTGTTGGTGAGGCCCAGGGAGGTCTCTGCCACGCCGGCGGCGACGTCCACAAAGATGGTGCCGTCGCGAGTCGGCACGAGATCAAAGGAGTATCGGGTATCGCTGAGCGTCACAAGACCGGTGACGGCGGAGGGTGCCGCGGTACCGGACAGCACGATGTCGCCTGCCACGAAGCCGGAGACGCCGGTGCCGAAGGTCACGTTGAATGTGATCGGGGAGACTTTGGTGGGGCTGGTCTGCACCGAGGTGATGGTGGTGGCGGGGCGGTCGGCGTTGTATGATATGGAGAACTGCGGGGCCGCCTCGTTGTCGTTGCCGGCGATGTCCGTGAGCCCGCCCGCCGGGATGTCGACTGTGAGGGTGCCGGTGGCGGAGGGGGCGGCCGTGAACGTATAGTTTTCGCCGCCCGTGTTATCGAGGGGGACCAGGTTCTCCACGCCGGCCGGGACGGAGACGCCGCCCAGCGTGACGTCCTCTGCCGCAAAGCCGGTGACGTTTTCGCCGAAGTCGACCGTAAAGTTGAGGACGGAGGCGCCGTTCAGGCTGACCTGCTCGCCGGTGATCTCGGGGGTGGGGCCCTCCGTATCCGATACCATCTTGAACCGGACGGCCTCCGTGTTGGTGAGGCCCAGGGAGGTCTCTGCCACGCCGGCGGCGACGTCCACAAAGATGGTGCCGTCGCGAGTCGGCACGAGATCAAAGGAGTATCGGGTATCGCTGAGTGTCACAAGGCCGGTGACGGCGGAGGGTGCCGCGGTACCGGACAGCACGATGTCGCCTGCCACGAAGCCGGAGACGCCGGTGCCGAAGGTCACGTTGAATGTGATCGGGGAGACTCTGGTGGGGCTGGTCTGCTCCGAGGTGATGGTGGTGGCGGGGCGGTCGGCGTTGTATGATATGGAGAACTGCGGGGCCGCCTCGTTGTCGTTGCCGGCGATGTCCGTGAGCCCGCCCGCCGGGATGTCGACTGTGAGGGTGCCGGTGGCGGAGGGGGCGGCCGTGAACGTATAGTTTTCGCCGCCCGTGTTATCGAGGGGGACCAGGTTCTCCACGCCGGCCGGGACGGAGACGCCGCCCAGCGTGACGTCCTCTGCCGCAAAGCCGGTGACGTTTTCGCCGAAGTCGACCGTAAAGTTGAGGACGGAGGCGCCGTTCAGGCTGACCTGCTCGCCGGTGATCTCGGGGGTGGGGCCCTCCGTATCCGATACCATCTTGAACCGGACGGCCTCCGTGTTGGTGAGGCCCAGGGAGGTCTCTGCCACGCCGGCGGCGACGTCCACAAAGATGGTGCCGTCGCGAGTCGGCACGAGATCAAAGGAGTATCGGGTATCGCTGAGCGTCACAAGGCCGGTGACGGCGGAGGGTGCCGCGGTACCGGACAGCACGATGTCGCCTGCCACGAAGCCGGAGACGCCGGTGCCGAAGGTCACGTTGAATGTGATCGGGGAGACTCTGGTGGGGCTGGTCTGCTCCGAGGTGATGGTGGTGGCGGGGCGGTCGGCGTTGTATGATATGGAGAACTGCGGGGCCGCCTCGTTGTCGTTGCCGGCGATGTCCGTGAGCCCGCCCGCCGGGATGTCGACTGTGAGGGTGCCGGTTCCGGTCGGGGCGGCCGTGAACGTATAGTTTTCGCCGCCCGTGTTATCGAGGGGGACCAGGTTCTCCACGCCGGCCGGGACGGAGACGCCGCCCAGCGTGACGTCCTCTGCCGCAAAGCCGGTGACGTTTTCGCCGAAGGCGACCGTAAAGTTGAGGACGGAGGCGCCGTTCAGGCTGACCTGCTCGCCGGTGATCTCTGGGGTGGGGCCCTCCGTATCCGATACCATCTTGAACCGGGCGGCCTCCGTGTTGGTGAGGCCCAGGGAGGTCTCGGCCACGCCGGCGGCGACGTCCACAAAGATGGTGCCGTCGCGAGTCGGCACGAGATCAAAGGAGTATCGGGTATCGCTGAGTGTCACAAGGCCGGTGACGGCGGAGGGTGCCGCGGTACCGGACAGCACGATGTCGCCTGCCACGAAGCCGGAGACGCCGGTGCCGAAGGTCACGTTGAATGTGATCGGGGAGACTCTGGTGGGGCTGGTCTGCTCCGAGGTGATGGTGGTGGCGGGGCGGTCGGCGTTGTATGATATGGAGAACTGCGGGGCCGCCTCGTTGTCGTTGCCGGCGGTATCCCTGGCGGTGTTTGCCGGGACGTCCACATGGAGGGTGCCGTCGGCGGTCGGCCTCACGACGAAGGTATAGTTGGCGCCGTTGTTTACGGGCGTAAATTCGGTTACGCCGCCGTGGGCGGTGAGGCCGGACAGCACGATATCGGCCTTGACAAAGTCGGCGACCTCTTCGCCAAAGCCGATGTTGAAGTTGAGGGCCGTACCGGACTGTTTCCCACCGATCTCCGGTGTCGGGGCGACGTTGTCGAACCGTATGGTGAACCGGTCGGCGGCGGTGTTGTCCACGCCGCCGGGGGCGCTCTGCGCCACGCCGGCGGCGATGTCGACGGTGACGTTGCCGGCGGCTGTGGGCACGACATCAAACGAGTAGTTTGTGGCGTTGATCGCCTCAAAGTTCTCAACGCCGCCGTGGGGGCCGTCCAGCGTGATGTCCGTGCCCTCAAAGCCGGTGACGTCATCGCTGAAGGTCACGTTGAAGTTGATGGTGGCCGCGTTGGTCGGGCTGCTCTGTTTTGCGGTGATCTCTACGGTTGGGCGGGACGGATCATAGTCAACCGAGAGGGTGGCAGTGGCGGTGTTGGGGCTGCCGGCCAGGTCGCGCGCCGCGCCGGCGGCCACGTCCACCTGCACCGCGCCTGCCGAGGACGCCACCAGGTCGAAGGTGTAATTGGCGCCGTCGTTGATGCTCGCAAAGTTGGCGACTGCACCGGGGTTGGCGGTACCCGATACGGCGATGTCATCGGCGTCAAACCCGGTGACGGTCTCGTTGAACCCGACGTTGAAATCGACGGTGGCAGAGCCGGTGGTGCCGGGCTGGGTCGTGGTGATTACAGGTACGGGGACGGTCTGATCGGAGAACAGCTCGAACCGCGGGGCCGCCGTGTTGGCGGTGCCCAGGCCGCCGGTGGCGACGCCCGCATCGACGTTGATCGTCACGGTGCCGTCCCGCGAGGGCACCAGCTCGAACCCGTAGACGTCCTCGGAGCCGGCCGTAACGATCGACCCAAAGCCGGTGACGCCTCCGGTGGCGGCCGTCCCGCCGACCCGTATGTCCGCTTGTCCAAAGCCGTTGACGGACTCGCTGAATGTCACGTTGAATGCCAGGGCGGTGGCGTTGGTCCGGCCCGACTGTTCGGAGGTGATCAGCACGGCTGGGCGGGACGGGTCGAACCCTATCGAAAACTGGTCGGCGGCGGTGTTGTCGTTGCCTGCGATGTCCTGTGCGACGGCGGCGGCGATATCCACGGCCAGGGTGCCGTCCGCCGTTGGTACTACCCCAAAGGTATAGTTTTCGCCGCCCGTACCGGTGACGACGGCCAGGTTCAGCACACCACCCGTGGTGGTCAGACCCGACAGGGCGACGTCCGCGGCCTCAAAGCCGGTGACGTTCTCGCCCCAGTCGACCGTAAAGTTGAGGGTCGGGACGCCGTTGCCCGAGACGGTCTGCTCGCCGGTGATCTCTGGGGCCGGGGCGCTCCCGTCGTACCTGATCGTGAACGGGACAGCCGCGGTATTGTCCAGGCCGTTTGCGGTGCTTTGCGCCACGCCGGCGGCGACGCTGACGGTGATGTTGCCGTCCCGTGTCGGGGCCACCCTGAACGAATAGTTGGTGGCGTTGATCGCCTCAAAGTCGGTGTGGCCTGCCGAGGCCGGATCGCCGGCCAGGGTGATGTCCGTACCGGCAAACCCGGTGACCTCCTCGTCGAATGTCACGTTGAAGGTTATGATTTCCGCGTTGGTCGGGCTGTCCTGAACCGAGGTGATGACGGGGGTGGGGACGTCCCTGACTATGTCGATGTGCACGGGGACGGCCGCCTCGTTGGCGTTTCCGGCCGGATCCCGCACGCCGCCGGCCGGCACCCCCACGGCGAGCGTCCGCCCGTCCGCCGGATCCTCCACATCGAACGCGTATACCGGATCAAACACCCGGATGCGGCCGTTGCCCGAGTCTGCCACGTATACGGTGCCGGAGCCGTTTATCGCCACGCCGCCCGGACTTGAGAACGAGCTGTCGATGTTGGCAAGGTGGTTCCGCTCCGAATCGAAGACCTGGACGCGGTCGCGGTTGGAGTCGGCCACGTACAGGGTGCCCGAGGCGGGGTCCACCACCATCCGGGTCGGATAATCAAACGAGCTGTAGATCGTGCCGATCCTGTTCAGGCCGGAGTCGAATACCTGGATGTGGTCGTGGTTGGATGAGGCCGCGTACAGGGTGCCCGAGGAACCGTCGACGGCCACGCCGCCAGGTTCGCTAAGGCCGCCTATGTCGGCGACGTGGTTCCGGTCAGGGTCGTATACACGGACGCGGTTGTTGAGGCGGTCGGCCACGTACAGGACGCCCGAGGAGGCGTCGACTGCCACACTCTGCGCGGATCTGAACGACCCGTCCCCGCCTATGTCGGCGATGTGATCCAGGGTGGTGGTATTGAAGACCTGGATGCGGTGGCGGGCGGCGTCGGCCACGTACAGGACGCCCGATGTGCCGTCGACTGCCACGTCGGTCGGGAAGTTAAAGCCGTTGTCGATGGTGGCGGCCAGGTCCAGGGAGGAGTCAAAGACCCGGACGCGGTGGTTGCGGGTGTCGGCCACGTATATGGTGCCAGACGAGTCGTCGACTGCCATGCCGTTCGGGCTCTGAAGCGGGATGTCCTCTCCAAAGGTGGCATTGTACAGGAACGCAAAACGCAGGTTCTGCACCGTGCCCGAGGTCGCGTGGATGTCAGATACCGCGAGCGTCGTGGCGTTTATGGTCTCGCCCCACCCCACCCGGAAGCCGATCGTGGTGGCGCTGGTCGGACTTGACTGTCCGGAGGCAAGGACGGGGACGGGCGGCGTGCCGTCGTATGCTATCAGGGTGCGGGCCGCGGCCGTGTTGGGGTTGCCCGCGGTATCGTACGCCGCGCCGGCGCCTACGTATGCCACCACCGTCCCGTCCGAGGCCGGGGAGACCACAAAGGTATGGTTTGCGCCGCCGTCTTCGAACGTGGCCACGCCGCCGAGGTGTCCGGCCGTCCCCAGAATCGCGATGTCACCCGGCGTAAACCCGCCGACCTCCTCGCCCCAGTCCACCGTAAAGTTGATCGTGGTGGCGTTGGTCGGGCTTGACTGTACCGCCGTGATCACCGGGACCGGCGGCGTGCCATCGTACGTCATGTTGAACCGGGCCGCCTCCACGTTGGGGTTGCCCGCCAGATCCCGCACCACGCCGGCGGCGATGTCCGCCAGTATGATCCCGTCCGAGGCCGGGGATACCCCGAAGGTGTAGAATGTGCCGTTGACATCCGTGAGGCCTGCCACGCCGCGGTGTGAGGTGGTGTTTGAAAGCGTGATGTCACCGGGCTCGAACCCGGTGACCTCCTCGCCCCAGTCCACCCCGAAGGTGATCGTCGTGGCGTTGGTCGGGCTGGACTGCACCGCGGTGATGACGGGCACGGGGGCCTCGTTGTCTATCCTGACGCGTACCTCGTTGGACGCTGTGTTCACGCGCCCGGCCGTGTCGTTCACGCGGCCCGCGGGCAGGCTGACGGCCAGGGTCCGGTTCGTCGTCGGATCCCCCACCTCGAACGCATACGTCGTATTGAACACCCGGAGCCGATCGTTGTTCGTGTCGGCCACATAGACCGTGCCGGTGGGGCCGTGCACGGCCACGCCGGCCGGGCGGCTGAACGAGTGGTCCACCGTGGCGATGCGATCCCAGGAGGAGTTGTAGGCGTGGACCAGGTTGCGGCCCGTGTCGGCCACGTATATGTAGCCCGTAAACGGGTCGACGGCCACGCCGGCCGGGCCGGTGAACCCGCCGATGGTGTGGACGTGGTTCCAGCCAGAGTCGAACACGGCGACGCGGTCGTTGCCGGTGTCGGCCACGTACAGCGTGCCCGAGGCCGGATCGACTGCCACCCCCTTCGGGCCTGCAAACGCAAACTGGTAGCCGGTGATGTTGTGGATGCTGTGTCCGGTACCGTTGAATACGGAGATGCTGCTGTTGCCGGTGTTGGCCACGTAGACGTGGCCGCGGGCCGGGCCGTCGACGGCCACGCCCTCCGGATCGCTGAACGGGTGGTCGATGTCGTATGCGTGCTGTCCCGTACGGTTGAACACGGCCACGCGGTCGCGGCCCGTGTCGGCCACGTATATGTGGCCCCGGGTGGAGCTGTCCACGGCCACGGCGTACGGGCCGCTGAACGGCATCCCGGGCGGGTCCGGAAGGGTGCCCGTCTGGTGTCCCGCCGGGTCCAGTACCGTCACGCGGTCGTTGAACGTGTCGGCCACGTACAGCGTGCCCGTGGTACCGTTGACGGCCACACCGGACGGGCTGATGAACCTGCCAGGGCCGGTGCCCGTACCGCCGAGGTCCTTGTCGTGCAGCGGCACCAGGCGCAGGCCGTCCACCGTACCCGATGTGGTGTTGATGTCGGCCGCCTCGAGGGTGGTGGTGTTGATGGGCATGTTGAAGGTCATGCCGAAGGGTATCGTGTCCAGCCGTGTCGGGCCCTGCTGTACCGTGGTGATCGTCGGGATCAGCAGCTCGGCGCGGTACGTGATCGAGAACCGTTTTGCCGCCTCGCTGAGGTGCCCCGCGGTGTCCTGTGCCACGCCCGCCGCGATGTCCACCCGTATCGTCCCGTCCGAGGTCGCCGAGACGTCGAATGTGTACAGGTCCGGGGACACCTCTGCAAAGTTGGCCACCCCCCCGTGCGTGGCATTTCCGGAAAGCGTGACGTTGTCCGCGCCGAACCCGGTGACGTTCTCCCCCCAGTCCACCCTAAAGTTGATCGTCGGGATGTTGGTCGGATCCGGCTGCACCGCGCTGATGGCCGGCGTCGGGGGCATCCTGTCTATGGCGATGCGCGCGCGGTTCGACTCCTCGTTGGCGTTCCCGTTCGCGTCCCGTATCCCGCCTGCCGGCACGTGCACGGTCAGCGTCTGTTGGTCCGCCGGATCCGTCACGTTGAATGTGTATACCATGCCGGTGTCAAAGATCCTGACCAGGTTGTTGCTCGTGTCGACCACGTACATGGTGCCCGTGGTACCGTCGACGGCCACGTCGCCATGGGCGCCGGGGGGGAGGTCGATTCTGGCGGTGTTGTTCCCGGCGGGGTTGAATACCAGGACGCGGTTGTTGCGGTCGATGGTCGTATCCGTCACGTATACGTAGCCCGCGGTATCGTCGACCGCGACGCCGTACGGGCGGTTGAACGAGCCGTGCAGATAGCCGGTGTGATCCCACAGGGAGTCGAATACGGCGATGCGTTGGAGGGTCCGGTCGGCCACGTACAGTGTGCCCGAGGTGCCGTGGACCGCCACGCCGGCGGGTTCGACAAGCGGGCCGGTGATGTTGGCGATGCTGCGCCCCGCGGAGTCGAACACGGCGACCCGGCGGTTGCCCGTGTCGGCCACGTAGATCTCGCCGGTGGTATCGTCCACCGCCACGTCCCACGGTTCGTTAAGCCACTTTGTGATGTTGAGGGTGCTGGTCCCCGCGGAATCGAACACCCGGATGCGGTCGTTAAAGGTGTCGGCCACGTACACGGCGTCTGAGGTGCCGTGGACCTCCACGCCGTACGGTTGCATGAAGGGGCCGGGCAGGTGGCGGAGGTAATCCCCGTCCGAATCAAAGACGGTGACGCGGTTGTTGCCATATTCGGTCACGAATATGTGGCCGGTACCGTTGACTGCCACTCCGAGCGGGCTACTGAGCTGGCCGTCATCCGAGCCTGGGCCGCCAAAGTCTCCGGTGTTCTGCGGCACGAGAGACAGGTTCTCGACGGTCCCCGAGGTCGCCTCGATGTCAGATACCGCGACGGTCGAGCCGTTCACGGGCTTGTTGAAGGTCATGTTGAATTCGATGGTGTCGGCGTTGATCGGGCCCTGCTGCACGGCGGTGACGGTGGGAACGAAGGGCCTGCTGTCGTATGTCATCAGGAACCGGGCCGCCTCCCCGCTGGGGTTGCCCGCCTCGTCGGCGGCGGCGCCGGCGGCGATGTCCACCAGTATGGAGCCGTCCGATGTCGGCACGACCTGGAAGGTGTAGCGGGCGCCGTCCACCTCTGCAAAGTTGGCGACCCCCCCGTGCGCGGCGTCCCCGGATAGCGCGATGTCCCCCGCCGCAAACCCGGTGACGGGCATGTCCCAGTCCACCCGGAAGGTGATCACCGCCGCCGCCGTCGGGCTGTCCTGTACCGCCGTGATGACCGGGACCGGGGCGGCGCGGTCGACAAGGATGCGCGCCGGATCGGAGGCGGTGTTCGATTCCCCGTCCGGATCCTGCACGCGGCCCTCCGGCAGGCTCACGTTGAGCGTCCGGCCCGCCTCGGGACCTTCCACCTCGAATGCGTATCCGAGCTCGAATGCGTGGATCAGATCAGAGTCCGCGTCTGCCACGTACAGGGTGCCCGAGGAGGGATCCGCCCCCACGGCGAGGGAGCCGCCGAACGGGCCGCCGATACCGGCCACGCGGTTCCCGGCAAGGTCGAACACCGCGATACGGCCGGCGTTCGCGTCGGCCACGTACAGGGCACCCGCGGGGGCGTCGACGGCCACCCCGTACGGGGCGTCAAGCGAGCCGGTGATGTTCAGCGTGCTGCGGCCCGCGGGGTCGAACACGGCGACCCGGTCGTTGCCGGTATCGGCCACGTAGATGTCACCGGTGGTACCGTGGACGGCCACGCCGGCGGGGGACGCAAGATAACCGGTGATGTTCAGGGCGTTGCGGCCCGCAGAATCAAAGACCCTGGTGTGGTTGTTGCCCGTGTCCACCACGTATACCGTGCCCGATGCCGGGTTGGCCGCCACCCCGGACCGGGCCTCGAGCGGGCTGGTGAGGTTGGAGAGGTACCGGCCGGCCGCGTCGAACACCACTACGCGGTCGGCGCCGGCGTCGGCCACGTATACGCGGCCCGTGGAGCCGTCCACCGTCACCCCGTACGGGGAGCTGAACGGGCCGGTGATGTCGGTGAGGTAGTCCCGGGCCGCGTTGAACACCGCGGCGCGGTCGTTGCCCGTGTCGGCCACGTATACGGTGCCGGTGGCGCCGTGGACGGCCACGCCCGACGGGGTGTCCAGCAGGCCGCCTCCCGTGCCGGGGCCTCCAAAGCTCCCGGCGTGCCGCCACACCGGGCGCAGGTCCCGTACCGTTCCCGAGGTCGCGTCGATGTCCGAGGCCTCGAGCGTGGCCGCGTCCACGGGCCGGTTGAATGTCAGGTTGAAGGGGACCGTCTGCGAGTTGGTGGGGCCCGTCTGCACCCCGATCACCGGCAGCAGGGGCGGCCTCTCGTATACGATCGAGAACCTGGGGGCGGCCACGCCGGGGTTGCCCGCCGTATCGGCGGCGGCGCCGGCGGCGATGTCCACGTGTATGATCCCGCCGGTCGCGGGCAGCACATCAAAGGTGTAGGTGTCGGCGGCGACCTCTGCAAAGTTGGTGATGCCCCGGAACGTGGCGTCACCGGAGAGCGTGACGTCGTCCGGTGCAAACCCGGTGACGTCCTCGCTCCAGACCACCCGGATGCCGATGGCGGTGGCGTTCGTCGGGCCGGACTGTGTAGAGGTGATGTCCGGTACCGGGGCGGTCCTGTCCGCGTATACGGTCGCCGTACCGGACGCCTCGTTCCCGTACCCGTGCGCGTCCCGCACGCGGTCCGCCTGCATGCGTACGGTGAGATCCTCCCTGTTCGCCGGATCCGTCACGTTGAAGGCGTACGAGTCCACGTCGAATATCTGGACGGAGTGGCTGGACGTGTCGGTCACGTACAGGGTGCCAGTGGTGCCGTCGACGGCCGCGCCGCGCGGGGAGTTGCCGAGCGGATCGACGCGGTCGGAGATCGTCCCGATGTGGTGGTTCGTAGAGTTGAAGATCCGGACGTTGTCGCGGGACGCTTCGACTACGTATATGTTGCCGGTGGTACCGTCGATCGCCACGTTCGTGGGACCCGAACCCGCGGGGAGGGCAAGCTGGCCCGCGTAACCCAGGGCGGTGTCGAAGATGGCCACGCGGCTGTGGCCGTGATCGGCCACGTACAGGTGGCCTGCGGCGCTTACCGCCAGGCCGCGCGGGCTGTCAAGGTTTTCGATGGCGTCGGAGTCGGCCCGGTTGTTTTCGGTACCGCCGACGTGGTTCCGGGCGGGATCGAACACCTGGATGCGGCCGCCGTCCGTGTCGGCCACGAACACGTGGCCGGAGCCGTTGACGGCCACGCCGTACGGGGAGATGATCTGGTCGGCCCCCGCGTGGGTGATGTTGGCGACATAATGGAAGGTGGAGTTGAACACGGATATCCGGTCGTTGTCGGCCGAGGCCACGAACACGTGGTCCGTGCCGTTGACGGCCACGCCCAGCGCCCCGTCTATCGGCGGGTAGCATGACGGCCCCCTGACCGGACATGGGGTGCCGTCGTCCGTCACGCCCGCCGCCCCGCCCGTCAGGCCGGTGATGTTGGCGATGTGGTCCAGTGTTCGGTTGTAGACGGCGACGCGGTCGTTCTCGCCGTCGGCCACGAACAGGCGGCCGGAGGACTCGTCGACGGCCATGCCGTACGGGCTGAAGAACAGGCCGTTGCCCGGACCGAAGCTGCCGATGTTCTCCACGTGCCGCGGCGCCAGGCGCAGGTCCCCGACCGTTCCAGACGACACATCGATGTCAGACGCCGTCAGGGTCGCGGCATCCACGGGCTTGTTGAAGGTAACGTTGAAGGGCACGGCCGTCAGGTTGGAGGGGCCCGGATGTACCGGGACGATACCGGGGGTCAGCGGCGTGACCACCGCGAATATGGAGAACCTGTCGGCGGCCCCGTTGGGGCGGCCGGCCAGATCGCGGGCGACGCCGGCGGCGATGTCCACCCGTACCGTCCCGTCGGAGACGGGCGAGACGTCGAATGTGTGGTTGGCGCCGCCGTCGTGTACCGCAAAGTTGGCGATACCCCCGTGCGCGGCCGTCCCGGACAGCGTGATGTCGCCCGCGTCGAACCCGCGGACGGGCTCGGCCCAGCCCACCCTAAAGTTGAGGGTGGCCGCATCCGTCGGGCCGTCCTGTACCGCGGTGATCACGGGCACGGGGTCGCCCCTGTCTATGAGGATGCCCGCCGTGTTCGAGTCCGCGTTTGCGTATCCGAGGACGTCCCGCACGCTGCCCGCCGACATGTTCACGGCAAGCGTCCGTCCCTCGGCGGGCGCCTCCACCTCGAATGCGTACGCTATGTCGAACTCCCGGACGCGGTTGTTGAACGTGTCGACGGCGTATACGGTACCGTACAGGTCGTCGACTGCCACCCCGGACGGCTGGTCGAACCCGCCGGTGATGTCCGCGATGCGCTCCCCCGCGGTGTCGAGCACGGCGATGCGGTTGGCGTCCCGCTCGGCCACGTACACGTTGCCCGAAAAGCCGTCGACTGCCACGCCCTCCGCCGCGGCGAACACGTGGGGGAGTTCGCCGACGGGCTGCCGGGCCGAGTCAAAGACCGCGATGATGCGGCCGTATGACACGTATACGTGGCCCGTACCGTTGACCGCCACTGCATACGGGTGGCGGGCCGTGGCAGAGGTGATGTCGCCGAGGTGGCCGAGCGTGGCGTTGAAGACGGCGACGCGCTCGCCGAAATGGTCGGCCACGTACAGGTTGCCCGAGGTATCGTCGACTGCCACGTCCAGCACCCTGTCAAACTGCCTGCCGGGCGTGCCCTGGAGCTCGCCGATGTCGCGCCCCGTACGGTCGAATATCCTGACGTTGTTGCCCTGGTCGCTTGCCACGTATACGGTTCCCGAGGTGGAGTTGACGGCCACGCCGGCCGGATACGCGAACGTGCCGGGGAGCTCGCCCGTATAGTTTCCCGCACGGTTGAACATCTTGACGCGGTTGTTCCCGGAGTCGGCCACGTACAGGATGCCCCGGATTCCGTCGACGGCCATGCCGGCCGGGCCGGTGAACTCGTCGTCGGCCGTGCCCACGCCGCCAAAGCCCCCGGTGTTGTTGTATACCGTGCGCAGGCCGCCCACGGCACCCGAGGAGGCGCTAATGTCCGAGGTGTGAAGCGTGGTGGCATTCACGGCCCTGCTAAAGGTCATGTTGAAGGGTATCACGTCCAGGCTGGTGGGGCCCGGCAGTCCGGGCGTGATCACGGGGGCCAGGGGCGTGACGAACGAGACCGTCGAGAACAGGGCCCCCTCCGTGTTCGAGTTGCCCAGGGCGTCCCGCGCCGCGCCGGCCGCTATACCCACCAGTATCGTCCCGTCCGTGACGGGCGACACGTCAAAGGTATAGCTGGCGGCGGCGGGGGCGCCGCCGGCCCCCTCAAAGCCGGTGACACCCCCGTGCCGAGCCGTCCCGGACAGCGTGACGTTGTCCGCCCCGAACCCGAAGACGCGCTCGCCCCAGTCCACCCGGAGGTTGATGGTCGTCGCGTTGGTCGGATCCGGCTGTGCCGAGGTGATGACCGGCGGCAGGACGGTCCTGTCGATACCGATGCGCACCGTGTTTGACTCTACGTTGGGTTTTTCGGCCCTGTCCCGTACCGCATAGGCGGACATGTTCACGGCCAGCGTCCGCCCGTCGGCCGGACCCTCCACCTCGAACGCGTACCCGGCATCGAAGATCTGGAGGCGGTGGCCGTTGCGCTCGGTTACGTATACGGAGGAGGAGGAGGCGTCGAAGGCCACGCCGTGCGGGCCGGCAAAGGTGGGGTCCAGCTGGGCGATGCGGTCCCAGGTGGAGTTGAACACCGAGACGCGGCCGTTCGCAAAGGTCGCCACGTATATGAGGCCCGACGGGCCGTCGACTGCCACGCCGGTCGGGTGGGTCGGCGAGGACAGGTCGGTGATGCGGTTCCACGACGAGTCGTACACCCGGACGCGGTTGTTGAATGTGTCGGCCACGAATATGTTGCCCGTGGTGGCATCGACGGCCACGCCGTGCGGGTCGTTAAAGCCGTCGGTAATGTCAAAGATGTTGCGTCCCGTGTGGTCGAACACCGCGACGCGGTCGCGCGTATCGGTCACGAACACGTGGCCTGAACCGTTGACTGCCACGCCGAGCGGGTGGGTGAAGGCCGTGACCGGGGTGAGGACGCCCGCATAACCGTACCCGGTATCGAACACGGCGACGCGGTTGCGGTTCGTGTCGGCCACGAACACGTGGCCTGAACCGTTGAGGGCCACGGCGTACGGGGTGTTAAACGAGTCCCTGATGTCGGCCACATGGTTGTGGGCGGAGTCCAGCACCTGGATGCGGTTGTTGTTCCATTCGGCCACGTATATGCGGCCCGAGTCGATGGCAATCCCGGCCGGGTTCATGAACTTACCGGGGTCGGAACCGCGTTCCCCGAGGCTGCCGTCGTGCCCCCACGCCGGGCGCAGGTCCTGCACGGTACCCGAGGTGGCGTTGATGTCCGATGCGTCCAGGGTCGAGGCGTTTATGGGCCGGTTGAATGTAAGGTTGAAGGGGACCGTCTGCAGGCTGGTGGAGCCCTCCTGCGGTACAGAGGCGATGCTGGGTACCAGGGGCATGCCGTCGTATACTATCGAGTGCCGGACCGCCGCGTTGCTGGGGTTGCCTGCCAGATCGCGCGCGGCACCGGCGGCGATGTCGACCCATACCGTGCCGTCGGAGGTCGGCGAGACGCCGAATGTGTACAGGTCGCCGCTGACCTGCGTAAAGCCGGTGATGCCGCCGTGTCCGGCGTTACCGGATACGGCGATGTCGCCGGCGTCAAACCCGGTGACCGCATCGCCGTCCCAGTCCACGGTATAGTCGATGGTGGCGGAGCCCGTCAGGACCGACTGTGCCGAGGTGATATGCGGGGTGGGCCGCTCGGTGTCGCGTACCACCCGTACCGGATCGGCCGCGGCGCTGGGGTTTTCCGCCCCGTCCTGCGCAGCACCGGCGGCGATGTCGACCCGTACCGTGCCGTCGGAGGTGGCCGTAACCTTGAACGTGTACAGGTCGCCGCTGACCCTTACAAAGTCGGTCACGCCGCCGTGCCCGGCGTCGCCGGATACGGCGATGTCCGTACCGTCAAACCCGGTGACGGGCATGTCCCAGGCCACGCTGAAGACGATCTCGGATGCGTTGGTCCGGCCGGACGGCACGGCGGTGACGACGGGCTCGGGGGCGCCCCGGTCTATGGTGAGGCTCACCGTGTTGGAGGCCGTGTTGTCCTTTCCGGCCGCGTCCTGCACCCTGCCGGCCGACATGTTCACGGCAAGCGTCTGCCCGTGCTCGGTGCCCGCCACCCCGAACGTGTATTCCGGTTTGAATGTCAGGATGCGGTGGCCCGCCGTATCGGCCACGTATACCGTCCCCGAATGGCCGTCGACGGCCGGGCCGCGCGGGGCGCCGAACCCGCCGGCGGTGATGTTGGCGATGCTGCGCCATGCGGGGTCGAAGATCGCGATGCGGTTGGCGCCCGTGTCGGCCACGTACACGTTCCCGTAAACGGCGTCCACCTCCACCCCGGACGGGTTGTTGAACGGGCCGGTGATGTTGCCGACGCGGTTCAGGGACGGATCAAAGACCCGGACGCGGTTGTTCCCGGAATCGGCCACGAACACGTGGCCCGTCCCGTTGACGGCCACGCCGCGCGGGAAGCTGAACGTCTCGGGGATGTCGGTGTCGTGCCGCAGCGAGGAATCGAAGACCCGGACGCGGCCGGAGCCCGTGTCGGCCACGTAGATGTTGCCCGTGGTACCGTCGACGGCCACGTCGGTCGGCGATGACAGCGTGCCGCCGGTGTCTCCGGCGGCGGGGATGTCGGTGATGTGGCCCCTGTCTGGGCCGAACACCCGGATCCTGTCGCGGCCGGAGTCGGCCACGAATATGTGGCCGGTGCCGTTTATCTCCACGCCGGTGGGGAGGGTGAACCGTTGCCGGATGGTGTCGATGTAGACGCCGTCGGGATCGAAGATCTGGATGCGGTTGTTGCCCGAGTCGGCCACGTACAGGTTGCCCGAGCCGTCCAGAACCATGCCGATGGGGGTGCGGAACTCGTCGTTGTCGAAGCCGGGGAGGGGGCCGCCAAAGCTGGCGTCGTGCCGCGGCACGAACCGCGGGTCCGATACCGTGCCGGCTGTAACGTTGATGTCCGATGCGTCCAGGGTGGCGCCGTCTATGGCCCGGTTGAAGGCGAGGGTAAATGGGACCGTCTCCAGGTTGGTCGAGCCGGACCGCACCGTGGTGGTGATCGTGGGGACCAGGGCGTCGCTGTCCGAGAATATCGAGAACCGGGCGGCGGCCACGCTGGGATGGCCCGCCGTATCGGTGGCGGCGCCGGCGGCGATGTCCACGTGTATCGTCCCCCGGAGGGTGGGCGAGACGTCGAACGTATAGTTGGCATACCCGTCGGCGCCGGCAAAGCCCGTCACGCCGCCGTGCACGGCCTCGCCGGAGAGCCCGATGTCCGCAGCGTCAAACCCCGTCACGTTCTCGCCGAACCCCACCCGGAAGTTGATGGTGGCCGCGTCCGTCGGGCTGTCCTGTACGGCCGTGATGACAGGCTCCGGGGCGGTGCGGTCTATGCGGATGCGCGCGGGCGCAGAGGCCCTGTTGTCGTCCCCCGCGGGGTCCTGCACGCGGCCGGCCGGCAGGCTTACGGTGAGGTTCCGGTTGTCGGCAGGATCCGCCACGTCAAAGGCGTACCCGGTGCCGAACACATGGATGCGGTTGTCCGGGGTGCCCCCGTAGAGTTCCCGGTAGGAGGCGTACAGGGTGCCGGTGGAGCCGTCCAGTGCGATCCCGGTGGCGTTGCCGAAGGGGGCGGTAATGCTGGCTATCCGGTGCGTGGTGCCGTTGTATACGCGGATGTGCCTGTCCCACGAGTCGGCCACGTAGACGTAGCCCGAGGCCGGGTCCACCTCCACCCCGTACGGCCGGTTGAACGTGCCGGACAGGTCGGTGATGCGGGCCCTGTCGGGGCCGTATACGGTGACGCGGTCGTGCCCCGAGTCGGCCACGTATATGTTGCCGGTGTTGGGATCGACTGCCACGTCCCGCGGCCGCGGATCCTCCCCGGTGAGGGTGATGTTGGCGATGTGGTCCAGGGCGGAGTTGAACACCGCGACGGTGCCGTTGAGTGTGTTGGCCACGTAGATGTTGCCGCCCGTCGAGGTGTCGACGGTCACGCCGTACGGGGATTTGAAGGCGATGCCGGCCGTCAGGTTGTCGATGCGGACCAGGCCGCCGTCGTATACGGCGACGCGGTTGGCGGCGGAGTCTGCCACGAATACGTGGCCCGTACGGTTCACGGCCACGCCGGTCGGGGATTCGAACCCGTCGGCGATCTCCTCGACGTGGTTCCCCGCACCGTCGAAGATCTGGACGCGGGCGTTGCCCGTGTCCGCCACGTAGAGGTGGCCCGATACGGGGTGCACCGCCACGTGGGCCGGGTCGTCGAACAGGCCGTCCCCCGCGCCGGGGCCGCCCAAGCCCGCCTCGTACCCGTATACGGGGCGCAGGTTCAGGACGGTACCCGACGATACCTCGATGTCGGTCGCGTTGATGCTGGAGGCGTTCACGTGCCGGTTGAATGTCAGGTTGAAGGGGACCGTCTGCAGGGAGACGGGGCCCGCCTGCACCCCGATCTCCGGGATCAGTGGCGGCCTCACGTATACAATCGAGAACCGGGAGGCGGCCCCGCTGGGGTTGCCGGCCGTATCGGCTGCGGCGCCGGCGGCGATGTCGACGCGTATCGTCCCGCCGGTCGCGGTCAGCACGTCGAATGTGTAGACGGTCCCGTTGACGTCCGCAAAGTTGGCGATGCCCCGGACCGTGGCCTCGCCTGAGAGCGTGATGTCGGCAGGTCCGAACCCGGTGACGTTTTCGCCAAAGTCCACCCTGATGCTGATCACCGCCGCGCCGGTCGGGCCCGGCGACTGCTCCGAGGTGATGCGCGGCACGGGGGCGTCCCTGTCTATGCGGACCTCCGCCCGATCGGATGCCTCGTTCGAGTACCCGTGCGCGTCCCGCACGCGGTCCGCCTGCATGCGCACCCCGAGATCCTCCCGGTTCGCCGGATCCGTCACGTTGAATGTGTACGAGTTCACATCGAACACCTGGACGGTGTTGTCGCCCGTGTCGGTCACGTACAGGGTGCCCGTGGCGCCGTCGACGGCCACGCGGCGCGGTTTGTCGCCCAGCGGATCGACGCGGTCGGAGATCGTCCCGATGTGGTGGTTCGTAGAGTTGAAGATCTGGATGCTGTCATGGCCCGATTCGACCGCGTATATGTTGCCCGTGGTGCCGTCTATTGCCACGCCCGTGGCGCCAGCGACAGGGATGGGGAGATCCCCCGTGTGATCCAGGACGGTGTTGAAGATTGCGATGCGGGAGTTGCCCCTGTCGGCCACGTACAGGTTGCCCGAGCCGTCGATCGCCATGCCGCGCGGGGAATTAAAGTCCCTGTTGTGGGGGTTGTCGCTCCCGATGCTGGCGACGTGGTTCAGGGCGCGATCAAACACCTGGATGCGGTCGTTGCCGCCGGCCACGAATATGTGGCCGGTGCCGTTGACGGCCACGCCTTGCGCCTCGTCAAAAACGGGGGAGCCGCTGGTGATGTTGGCTATGTTGTGAAAGGTGGAGTTGAACACCGCGATCTGGTAGGCGTCCGTCGAGGCCACGAACACGTGGCCGGTGCCGTTGACGGCCACGTCCAGCGGGTCCACCAACAGGTCGCCGGCGGCGTTGTTGGTGATGCTGGCGACGTGGTCCAGCGTGCGGTTGTACACCGCGACGCGGTCGTTGTCGGAGTCGGCCACGAGCAGGTTGCCCGAGCCGTCGATCGCCATGCCGTACGGGGCCGAAAGCTGGCCGCGGCCGGGGCCGTAGCCGCCGATGTCCTCCACGTGCCGCGGCGCCAGGCGCAGGTCCCCGACCGTTCCAGACGACACATCGATGTCAGATGCCGTCAGGGTCCCGACATCCACGGGCTTGTTGAAGGTAACGTTGAAGGGCACCACCGTCAGGTTGGAGGGGCCCGGGTGTACCGGGACGATGCCGGGGATCAGCGGCGTGACCACCGAGAATATCGAGAGCCGGGCGGCGGCCTCGTTGGGGTGGCCCGCCAGATCAGGCGCCACGCCGGCGGCGATGTCCACCCGTACCGTCCCGTCGGCCGTCGGCGAGACGTCGAACGTGTAGACGGAGCCGTCGCCGACCCTCGCAAAGTTGGTGATGCCGCCGTGCGCGGCGGTCCCGGACAGCGTGATATTCCCCGGTCCGAACCCGGTTACGGGCTCGCGGAAGTTCACCCGGAAGTTGATGGTGGCCGCATCCGTCGGGCTGTCCTGAACGGAGGTGATGACCGGCATGGAGCCGGTCCTGTCTATGTGGATGCGTACGGTATTGGAGGCCTCGTTTGCGCGCCCGTGCGGGTCCTGCACGCGGCCCGCCGACATGTTCACGGCCAGCGTCCGCACGTCGGCCGGATCCTCCACCTCGAAGGAGTATGCGGGATCAAAGAGCGACAGGTGGTGGTTGTCGCGGCTGACCGCGTACAGCGTGCCGGTGGCCTCCTCGACTGCGACCCCGGTCGGCACGTTGATCCAGTCGGTGATGTTGGCGACATGGGCGTGGTCGGCACCGAACACGGCGATGCGGTTGTTGAAGGGATCGGAGACGTATATCCGGCCCGACGGGCCGTCTATCGAGACGGCGAACGGATGGGAGAAGGAGTCGGTGATGTTGGCGAGGAACCCCCCGTCCGTACCGAACACGGCGACGCGGTTGTTGCCCGAGTCTGCAACGTACACGTGGCCGGTGCCGTTGACGGTCACGCCCGAGGGGCTGTCAATCCTGCCGGAGTCGGTGATGTTGGCGACAAATTCCAGGTCGGGGCCGAACACGGCGACGCGGTTGTTGCCGGTGTCGGCGACGTACACGTGCCCGGTGCCGTTGAGCGCCACGCCGATGGGGTTTTTGAGATTTGGGATGTTGGCGGCCGATTCCAGGTCGGGGCCGAACACGGCGACGCGGTGGTTGTCGGTGTCGGCCACGTATATCTCGCCCGTCACGTTGTCCACCGCCACGCCCTGCGGGCGGCGAAGGTCGGTGATGCTGTCGGTGTGGCGCCCCCCGGCATCGTATACGGCGAGGCGCGAGTTGCCCGTGTCGGCCACGTACGTGCGGCCGGCGGCATGGTCCGTCGCCACGCCGTGCGGGTTGGTGAACCGGCCGTTGCCGGTGCCCTCGCCGCCGAGGTTCCCGTCGTGGTGCCACGCCGCGCGCAGGTCCTGCACGGTGCCAGAGGTGGCATCGATGTCGGCGGTCCCCAGGGTCGAGGCGTCCACGGGCTTGTTGAATGTCAGGTTGAACGGGACCGTCTGCAGGTCGGCGGAGCCGGACGGTACGGAGGTGGAGATCACGGGCGTCAGGGGGGCGGTGTCGTATGTGACCAGGAACCGGACGGCCGCCTCGTTGGGGTTGCCCAGCGCGTCCTGTACGGTGCCGGCCGCGATGTTCACCAGTATCGTCCCGTCCGATACCGGCGAGACGTTGAAGGTATAGCTGGCGCCGCCGCCGGCAAAGTGGGTCGCGCCAAAGTGCGCGGCCGTCCCGGACAGCGTGATGTCGTCCGCGCCGAACCCGCGGACGTTCTCGTCCCAGTCCACCCGGAAATTGATAGTGGCCGCGTCCGTCGGGCTGGACTGTACGGCGCTGATGACGGGCCCCCGGAGGGTCCTGTCTATGTTTATCCGCGCCGTATTGGACTCCACGTTTGCGGCCCCCGCCCGGTCCTGCACGCGCGCGGCCGACATGTTCACGGCCAGCGTCCGTCCGTCCGCCGGATCGGCCACATCGAAGGTGTACCTCGCATCGAAGATCGTGACATAGTTGCGGTTCCTTTCGGTTACGTACAGGGAGGTGAAGGAGGCGTCGAAGGCCACGCCGTGCGGGCCGTTGAATATGTGGTCGATGTCGGCGACGTGGCCCCACGAGGAGTTGAACACCGCGACGCGGCCGGTGCCGAATTTGGACACGTATACGTCGCCGGACCGGCCGTCGATTGCCACGCCGGTCGGGTGGGTCGGCGAGGACAGGTCGGTGATGAGGTTCCACGCCGAGTCGAACACCCGGACGCGGTTGTTGAAGGTGTCGGCCACGAATATGTTGCCCGTGGTATCGTCGAAGGTTATGTCATGCGGGCGGTCAAAGTCGCGGGTGATCTCCGTGATGTTTCCCCCGGCGGAGTCGAACACCGCGATGCGGTTGCGGGCGTGGGAGTCGGAGACGAATATGTGGCCGGAGCCGTTGACGGCCACGCTGAACGGGAATGTAAAGCCGGTGATGTCGGTTATGTTGCGGTACGCGGGGTCGAACACCTGGATCCGGTTGTTGTTGGTGTCGGCCACGAACACGTGGCCGGAACCGTTGACGGCCACATCATACGGGGTGTCAAACCCGTTTTTGATCTCGGTGATGTATCTGCGGTCGGAGTCGAACACCTGGATCCGGTTGTTGTTCCAGTCGGCCACGTATATGCGGCCCGAGTCGATTGCAATCCCGGCTGGGTTCTGAAACCTGCCGTTCTGAGGACCAAAGCCCCCGAAATTGTCTTTGAATTTCCACACGGGGTGCGGATCCGAGACGGTTCCCGACGTGGCCTCGATGTCCGAGGCATCGAGGGTCGCGGCGTCTACGACCCTGCTGAACTCGATGTAAAACGGCACCGTCTGCAGGTTGGTGGAGCCGGACCGTACCGGGGTGATCGTGGGTACCAGGGGCATGCCGTGGTACGTGATCGAGAACCGGGCCGCCGCCTCGCTGGGGTTGCCGGCCAGATCGCGCGTCGCGTTCTCCGCGATGTCGACCTGTACCGTCCCGTCGGCGGTGGGCGAGACGTCGAATGTGTACAGGTCGCCGCGGACCATCACAAAGTTGGTTATGCCGCCGTGCAGGGCGTCTCCTGACAGCGTTACATTGTCCGCCGTGAACCCGGTGACCGCATCGCCGTCCTCCCAGTGCACCCGGAGGTTGATGGTGGGGGCGCCCGTCGGGCTGGACTGTACGGCGGTGATCAGGGGGGTGGGCCGCTCGGTGTCGCGTACCACCCGTACCGGATCGGCCTCGGCGCTGGGGTTGCCCGCCCTGTCCTCGGCGGCACCCGGGGCGATCCCGACTTGTACCGTCCCGTCGGAGACGGTCACCACATCGAACGTGTACAGGTCGCCGCGGACCATTACAAAGTTGGTTACGCTGCCCGGAGCGGCATCGCCGTCCAGCGTGATGTCATCCCGTGTAAACTCGGTGACGTCGAGGCTCCAGGCCACGCGGAAGCTGATCGTGGTGGCGTTGGTCGGGCTCCGCTGTACGGAGGTGATGACGGGCTCCGGGGCGCTCCGGTCTATGGTGAGGCTCACCGTGTTGGAGGCCGCGTTGTCGTTTCCGGTAGAGTCCTGCACGCGGCCGGCCGACATGTTCACGGCAAGCGTCTGCCCGTGCTCGGTGCCCGCCACCCCGAATGTCCATTCCGGTTTTAACACCACGATGCGGTTGCCTGCCGTGTCGGCCACGTATACCGTCCCCGAATAGCCGTCGACGGCCGGGCCGCGCGGGGCGCCGAACCCGCCGGCGGTGATGTTGGCGATGCTGCGCAGTGCCGTATCGAACACGGCGATGCGGCCGGCGTCCGTGTCTGCCACGTACACGTTCCCGAAAACGGCGTCCACCTCCACCCCGGACGGGTTGTCGAACGGGCCGGTGATGTTGCCGACGCGGCCCATCGACCGATCAAAGACCCGGACGCCGTCGTTCCCGGAGTCGGCCACGAACACGTGGCCGGAACCGTTGACGGCCACGCCGCGCGGAAAGCTGAACGTCTCTGGGATGTCGGTGCCGGGCCGCAGCGAGGAATCGAACATCCGGATGCGGCCGTTGCCCGTGTCGGCCACGTATATGTTGCCCGTGGCACCGTCGACGGCCACGTCGGAGGGAAATCTGAGGAGGCCGGCGGCGGTGGCGTTGACCGGATCCAGGTCCGGACCGAACACGTGGATCCGGCCGTTGTTCGAATCGGCCACGAACACGTGGCCGGTACCGTTGACGGCCACGCCGGCCGGAAGGCTCAGATCGCCGCGGATCGTATCGGTGTATCCGCCGTCGGAATCGAAGATCTGGACGCGGCCGTTCCGCGAGTCGGCCACGTACAGGTTGCCCGAGCCGCCGTCCAGGGCCATGCCGAGGGGGCCGCTGAACTTGCCGTTGCCGGAGCCGGGGCCGCCAAAGCCGGTCTCGTTCCGCGGTGTGAACCGCAGGTCCGATACCGTACCTGC
>CATQHD010000006.1 GCA_958295745.1 uncultured Acidimicrobiia bacterium
GGCGACCTCTTCGCCAAAGCCGATGTTAAAGTTGAGGGCCGTACCGGACTGTTTCCCACCGATCTCCGGTGTCGGGGCGACGTTGTCGAACCGTATGGTGAACCGGTCGGCGGCGGTGTTGTCCACGCCGCCGGGGGCGCTCTGCGCCACGCCGGCGGCGATGTCCACGGTGACGTTGCCGGGGGCTGTGGGCACGACGTCAAAGGAGTAGCGCTTGGCGTCAAGTTCCGCAAAGTTGGTCGCGGTGACGCTTGGGACGGCGGCACCTGTCAGCGTGATGTCGGCACCGGCAAAGCCGGTGACGTCATGGTTGAATGTCACGTTGAAGTTTATGGTGGCCGCGTTGGTCGGGCTGGTCTGTACCGATGTGATGACCGGGAGGGGGACGGGGCGGTTTATGGCGATGCTTGCGGGTGCCGATTCCACGTTGTCGTTTCCCGCCGTGTCCTGCACGCGTGCCTCCGGCATGTGTACCGTGAGCGTGGCCCCGTTATCAGAGCCGGCCACGTTGAATGCGTACAGCTGGTCGAATGTCCGGATGTGCTCGAGGCCCTTTTCGGCCGCGTATACGGTGCCGGTGGTGCCGTCGACGGCGATCCCGGTATAGTTGCCGAAGGTGGTGGTGACGGTGGCGATGCTGCGGTACGTGGTGCCGTTGAAGACCTGCAGGCGCTCGTTGCCCCCGGCATTGTTGCCCGTGAACTCGGCCACGAAGATGTTGCCGGTGGCGGGGTCCACCTCGATACCGGCCGGATGGTCAAGCGAGCCTATCTCGGCGAGGGGGTTGCCGGCGCGATCCAGGATGGCGATGCGGTTGCGGAGGGTGTCGGCCACGTAGATGTTGCCCGTGTCCGCGTCGACGGCCACGTCGGTCGGACTGCTGAACGTGCTCGAGGACAGCGATTCCGAGAATTCGGTGACGTGGTTCCTTGCGGTATCGAATACGGCGACGGTGTTGCCGCTATACTCGGCCACGAAGATGTGGCCGGTTCCGTTGAACGCCACGCCGGTGGGCCGGTTCAGCGAGTCGGTGATGTCGGCGACGTGGCCGAACGAGGAGTCGTATACCCGGACGCGGTTGTTGACCGACTCGGCCACGAAGATATGGCCGGAACCGTTGACGGCCACGCCGTGGGCGAAGTTGAGCCCGCCGATGCTGCCGAAATAGTCCAGCGTACGGTCGTATACGTCGATGCGCTTGTTGAAGTGGTTGGCCACGAATATGTGGCCGGAACCGTTGACGGCCACGCCGAGGGGGCTGTTGAACTGGCCGGGGTCATCCCCGGATTCGCCGAATGTCGAGTTGGGCCGCATCGTCCAGCGCAGATCCTGGACGGTACCCGAGGACGCCTCGATATCCGAGGCGTCCAGGGTCGAGGCGTCGACGTGCCGGTTGAATTCCAGGGTGAACGGGACGGGGTCCAGTGCGGTGGGGCCGGGCAGTTCCGTGCTGCCGATGACCGGGACCAGCCGGGACGGGGCGGGCTGCGGGGGCGCGGGCTGCTCGCGCTCGTATGATATCGAGAAGCGGTCGGCTGCCGTGTTGTCGTTGCCGGCGATGTCCTGCACCCTGTCCGCCGCGATATCGACGTGGAGGGTGCCGTCCTGTGCGGGGATCACGCCGAACGTATACTCCTCGTCGTCCGTACCGGGGGAGACCGCCAGGTTCAGCACGCCGCCGCCCGTGTCGGTGATACCGGACAGGACGACGTCCGCCGTATCAAAGCCGGTGACGTTTTCGCGCCAGTCGACCGTAAAGTTGAGGGTCGGGACACCGTGCGAGAGGGTCTGTACCCCGGTGATCTCGGGTTCGGGGGCGGTGCGGTCGGACCTGATAGAGAGCGTGCCGGACGCAGTGTTGGTGAGGCCCAGCGAGGTTTCGGCCACGCCGGCGGCGATACCGATATCAAAGGTGCCGTCATCGGTAGGGACCAGATCAAAGGTGTAGGTGTCGCCGCTGCCCGCAAAGTTGGCCACGCCGCCGTGGGTGGTGTCGCCGGTGATGTCGATGTCACCGGCTGCAAAGCCCGAGACGTCGTCGCTAAAGGTGACCTGGAGGTTGATGGCGGGCGCATTCGTGGGGCTGTCCTGCGTGGAGGTGATCCTCACGGTGGGGCGGTCGGCGTCGTACCGTATCGAGAACTGCGGGGCCGCCGTGTTGTCGTTGCCCGCCATATCCCGGACCGCGTTGGCGCCGATATCCACGGTGACGGCCCCGGTGGCGGTGGGGGCCGCCGTAAAGGTATAGTTTTTGCCGCCCGTACCCTGGATGACGGCCAGGCCCTGCACGCCGGAGACGGTGGAGACGCCGCCCAGCGTGATGTCCGCATCCGTAAAGCCGGTGACGTTTTCTCCGAATGCGACCGTAAAGTTGAGGAGTGAGACGCCGCCGGAGCTGACCTGTTTCCCGGTGATCGCAGGTTCGGGGGCGGTGCGGTCGGACCTGATCTTGAAGGTGGGGGCCGCGACGCTGAATACGTCGAAGAGGTCATGAGCCGCGCCGGCTGCGATGTCCACGGTGATGATGCCGTCCCGTGCGGGTGCCACCTTGAACGTATAGTTGGCGCCGGTGGAGTCGCCGTGTCTAAAGCCGGTGATGCCGCCGATGGCGGGGGCGGCGTCCCCGGACAGCGCGATGTCGGAGTCCTCGAACTCGTAGACGGCCCTCGTAAAGTTGACGTGGAAGGTGATCGTGTCCGCGTTGGTCGGATCCGGCTGTACGGCGGTGACGGTCGGGATCAGCTGCGAGCTGTCGTATGCGACGGAGTGCTGCACGGCGGACACGCTGTCGGTGTTTCCGGCGTTTTGGGCCGCGCCGGCGGCGATGTTTACGGTGATGGTGCCGCTGCCGGTGGGCACCACCTCGAACGTGTATACGGCGCCGCTGCCCGCAAAGCGGGTGACGCCGCCGTTGGGGGCGTCCCCTGACAGCGCGATGTCGCTCTCGATAAAGCCGTCGACGGACTGGCTGAAGGTCACCGTAAAGTTGATCGTGGCGGTGCCGTCCCGTTCCGTCTGCACGGATGTGATGACGGGTTCCGGGGCGCTCCGGTCTACCCGGATGCTCTCCGGGACGGATTCCACGTTCGCGTTTCCTGCCGCGTCACGCACGCTGCCTGCCTGAAGGGTCACGGCAAGATCCCCGTCGGCGGGATCTGCCACGTCAAAGGCGTATGCCGGGCCGAAGGTCTGGATGCGGTCGTTGTTCGTGTCGGCCACGTATACCGTGCCCGTGGTACCGTCGACGGCCACGCCGTACGGGGCGTCAAACTCACCGGGTAGGTCGGCGACATGCCGCAGGTCGGAATCGAACACCGCGATGCGGCCCGGGAGGTCGTCGTCGTAAGAGTCACCGGTATCGGCCACGTATATGTGGCCGGAGAGGGCGTCCACCGCGATGCCTGCCAGCTCCACAAGCGTGTCGGTAATGTCGCCGATGTGGGTTCCGTTGCCGTAAAACACAGCCACATTGTCGTAGATAGAGTCGGTCACGTATATGCGGTCCGCAGAGTCGTCCACCGCCACACCCGCCGGGCCGTTGACGGCCGGGCCGGTGATGTCGGTGACGTGGCTCCCCGAGCCGTCGAATACGGCGATGCGATCGTTGCCGAGGTCGGCCACGAATACGTGGCCCGTGGAGTTTACCGCCACGTCGCTCGGGAAGGAAAACTCGCCGGGTAGGTCGGTGACGTAGCCCAGCGCACCGTCGAACACGGCGACTCGGTTGGCGCCCGAGTCTGCCACGTATATGCGGCCCGAGGAGGCGTCCACCGCGATGCCCTCCGGGGCGTCAAACGTTTGCGGAAGATCGACCGCGTGCCGCATGTCGGGGCCGAACACGGCGACTCGGTCGTTGTCCGTGTCGGCCACGAATATGTGGCCGGAGCCGTTGACGGCCACGCCGTACGGGCCTGCCAGCAGGTCGTCGCCCGTGCCGACGGTGCCAAAGGTGGTGTTGTGGTGCCACGCCGCGCTCAGGTTCCCGACCGTTCCGGAGGTGGCGGAGATGTCCGCCGCATCAAGGGTCGCCGAGTTTACGGCCTCGTCAAAGGCCATCTCGAAGGGCACGATGGACAGGCCGGTGGGGCCCGGCTGTGCCGCGGTTATAGTCGCCGCGGGGGGCGTGCCGTCGTATACCACGGTGCGGGGGACGGCCGCGGCGGTGGGGTTGCCGGTGGCGTTCTGCGCCGCGCCGGCCGGGATGTCCACGGTGACGGCGCCGTCCCGCGCGGGTGCCACGTCGAACGAATATCTGTCTGCACCGAGCGTCACAAGGACTGCCACGCCGCCGGCCGGGGCGGCCCCGCCGGTCAGGGTAATGTCGTCGCGGGCAAAGCCGGTGACGTCCCCGCCGAAGGTTACGTTGAAGGTGATTGTTGTAGAGTTGGTCGGGCCGGACTGTACGGAGGTGATGACCGGGGCGGCGGAGGCCGACCGGTCGACGGAGGCGGGGGCCGATTCGGCGTTGTCGTTGCCGGCGGCATCCTGCACCCGGCCGGCGGGCATGGATACCGTGAGCGTCTCCCCGTCGTCCGAACCGGTCACGTTGAAGGCGTACGCGAGATCGACCTGCTGGATGCGGTTGTTGAGGGAGTCGGCCACGTAGATGCCGCCGGTGGCGGGGTTCACGGCCACGCCCGACGGGGTGTTGAACGTGCCCGGGAGGTCCGTGACACGGACATGTGCAGAGTCGAATACGGCGACACGGTCGTTGCCGGTGTCGGCCACGTAGATGTGGCCTGACAGGGCGTCGACGGCGACATCCAACGGGTTGTTGAACGTGCCGGGGAGGTCGCCGGTGTGGCGTCCGTCGGAGGGATCAAAGATTGCGACGGTTGTCGGGTCGATGGAGGTGGTCACGTATACGGTGCCGGTGGCGGGGTTCACGGCCACGCCGGTGGGCAGATCCGCCCCGTCGTCGATGTCGGCGAGGGGGTGCAACGTGGAATTGTACACGGCGATGCGGTCGTTGTCGGTATCGGCCACGTAGATGTCGCCGGTGGCGGGGTTCACGGCCACGCCGCTCGGGGTGCTGAAATCGCCGGGGAGGTCGCCGGTGTAGTTTAGCGTGCTGTTGAACATGGCGATGCGGTCGTTGTCGGTATCGGCCACGTAGATGTTGCCCGAGGAGGCGTCGACGGCGACGGCGTTCGGGGCGTTGAACACGGTGCCGTAGAGGTCGTCGGCGTACCGCAGATCCGGACCGAACACCGAGACGCGGTTGTTGCCGGTGTCGGCCACGTAGATGTCGCCGGTGATGGCGTCGACTGCGACGCCGTACGGATCGTCGAACCGGCCGTCGGCCGTGCCGGGGCCGCCAAGGGCCGTGGCGCTGTACCATGCCGCGCTCATGTTCCGGACGGTTCCCGAGGATGCGGTGATGTCAGAGTCGCCAAGGGCCGTGGCGTTTATGTGCTCGCTAAAGGTCAGGTTGAATGGCACGGTGGACAGGCCGGTGGCGCCGGGCTGTGCCGCGGTTATCGCCGGAACGGGGTGGGTGCCGTCGTATACCACCGAGAACCTGTTGGCGGCCTCGCTGCCGACGCCGTCGGCGTTCTGCGCCGCGCCGGCCGCGATGTTGACGCGTACCGTGCCGTCCGCGGTCGGCCGTACGTCAAACGTATACGAGGAGCCGCTGCCCGCAAAGGCCTCTACGCCGCCGGCGGGGGCGGCCGTACCGGACAGTACGATGTCCGAGGAATCAAAGCGGTCGACGTCCTGGCTGAACGTCACGTTGAAGTTGATGGTGGTGGCATTGGTCGGGCTGGACTGCACGGCGGAGATGACGGTGGCCGGACCCGGGCCGGTGGGGGGCTGCTCGCGCGCGTACTCTATCGAGAACCGGGGGGCCGCCAGGTTGTCGTTGCCGGCGGTGTCCTGTACGGTACCTGCGGCGATGTCCACGTGGAGGGTGCCGTCCGCCGTTGGTACCACCCCAAAGGTATGGTTTTTGCCGTCCGTGCCGGGGGCGACGGCCAGGTTCAGCACGCCGCCGCCCGTGGCGGTGAGTCCGGACAGGACGACGTCCGCAGTATCAAAGCCGGTGACGCGCTCGCCCCAGGCCACCGTAAGGTTGAGGGTCGGGATGCCGTGCGAGAGGGTCTGCTCGCCGGTGATCTCCGGGGCCGGGGCGCTCCCGTCGTACCTGATCGCGAACGGGGCCGCCGCCGTGTTGTCCAGGCCGTTTGCGGTGCTCTGCGCCACCCCGCCGGCGACGTTGACGGTGATTGTTCCGTCCCGTGTCGGGGCCACCCTGAACGAATAGTTGGTGGCGTTGATCCTCTCAAAGTCGGCAGGGCCGCCGGGGGGGACGGGGTCGCCGGACAGGATGACGTCCGTACCGGCAAAGCCGGTGACGTCCCGGCTGAACGTCACGTTGAAGACGATCGGGGTGGTGTTGGTCGGGTTGGGCTGTTCCGAGGTGATGGCGGTGTCCGGCGCCGAGGAATCGTATTCTATAGAGTACCGGACGGCCGCCAGGTTGTCGTTGCCCGCCAGGTCGGCGGCCACGTCCGCCGCCACATCGACGTTGACGGGCCCGTCGGCGGTCGGGGCCACGTCGAACGTATACACGATGTCCCGGCCGTCGTCCGCAAAGGAGTCCACGGTGGCGCCCGCCGCGCCGGCACCGGACAGCGAGACGTCCGATGCGGCAAAGCCCGGCACGGCCTCTGTAAAGTTGACGTGGAAGGTGACGGGGTTGTCAGCCGTCACAGGCCCGGGCTGGGTGGAGTTGATTATCGGGGTGGGGGCGGTGCGGTCGGATCTGATCTTGAATGTCTGGGCCACCGTGTTGTCGAGGCCGTTTGCGGTGCCCTGCGCCACGCCGGCGTCGATGTCCACCGTAATGGTGCCGTCCTGTGCCGGGGCGACATCGAATGTATAGTTGGCGCCGGTTGCGTCCCTGGCCGCAAAGCCGGTCGCGCCGGCGGAGGCCGCCTCGCCTGTCAGCCTGATGTCCGATACCGTAAAGCCGGCGACCGGGGCCGTAAAGTTGACCAGGAATGTGATGGTTCCCGCATTGGTCGGATTCGGCTGCACGGCCGAGACGGCGGTGCCCGGCACAGATCTGTCGTATCCAATCGAGAACCGGTCGGCCGCCAGGTTGTCGTTGCCTGCGATGTCCCTTACCCGGTCGGCGGCGATATCCACGGTGAGTGTGCCGTCCCCCGTTGGTACCACCCCAAAGGTATGGTTTTTGCCGTCCGTGCCGGGGGCGACGGCCAGGTCCAGCACGCCGCCGTGGGCCAGGCCGGCCAGGGCGATGTCGTCCGCTTCAAAGCCGGTGACGCGCTCGCCCCAGGCCACCGTAAGGTTGAGGGTCGGGATGCCGTGCGAGAGGGTCTGCTCGCCGGTGATCTCGGGGGTGGGGCCGGTCCTGTCTATCCTGATGCTCGCCGTGGCCGATGCCTCGTTTGCGTTTCCGGCCCTGTCCCGCACGCGGTCGGCCGGCAGGCCCACCTCGAGCGCCTCCCCGTCCCTCGGGGCCGTCACGTTGAAGGCGTATGTCGCGCCAAATGCCCGGACGCTGTGCTTGTTGGTGTCCGCGACGTATACGGTGCCCGAGGCGCCGTCGACTGCCACGTCGTACGGGGCGATAAACGAGTTGGTGATGACGGCGATGTGCTCCCCGGCGGGGTTGAAGACCGTGACGTGGTACTCGTCATACGTGGCGGGGATGGCATGGGCGGCCACGTATACGTTGCCCGCGCCGTCCACCTCCACGCCGTACGGCTGTGTGCCGAGCGACGGGTGGGTGATGACGCGGGCCGGGGCCAGATCGGGGCCGAACACGTGTACGCTGGGGGTGGTGCCCGAGTTGGTCACGTACAGGTTGCCCGATGCGTGGTCCAGTGCCACGCTGAACGGGAGATCAAACGTGCCGGCGAGGACGGCGGTGTTGTGCAACGTGGAGTTGAACACGCGGACGCGGTCGCCGTAGGTCTCGACCACGTATATGTCGCCCGAGGTGCGGTTGACGGCTATGTCGCTCGGACCGACGAGGTTGGCCACGTATGTGCCGTCCGGATCATAAAAGTCCGAGATCTCGTTGATTTTGGCCCCCGTGGAATCGAAGATTACGACGCCCGGCAGATGGCGGGCGGCCGCGAACGCGTCGGCCACGTATACGGTACCGGATGCGGGATCGACCGCGATGCCGATCGCCTCGGAGAAGGCGTGGGGCAGATCCCTGACGTGCTGCCGGTCCGAATCAAAGACGGCCACGCGGGATTGGTCGTGGGCCACGTATATGAGGCCCCTGATCTCGTCCACCGCGATGCCGAGCGGCCGGTGAAGGTTGCTCGAGCCGCCAAAGGTCTCGTTGTGGTGCCACTCCGTGCGCAGATCCTCGACGGTTCCCGAGGAGACCAGGATGTCGGCCGCATCAAGGGTCGTGGAGTTTATGGCCTCGTCAAAGGTCATGTTGAAGGGTATGCTAAGCAGGCTGGTGGGGCCGGCCTGTGCGGTGCTCACCGTCGGGGCCGGCGGGGTGCCGTCATACACTATCGAGAACGGGGTGGCCGCGGTGCTGTCGTCGCCCGCCGCGTTTTGCGCCGCGCCCGCCGCGATGCCCGCCGTGATGATGCCGTCCGTTGCGGGTGCCACGTCGAACGTGTAGACGGTGTCGCCGTCGGCGCCTGCAAAGTTGGCCAGGCCTCCGGCGGGGGCGGCCGTCCCGGACAGATCTATGTCGGATCCGGTAAAGCCGTCGACGGGAACCGTAAAGTTGACCCTGAAATTGACGGTGGAGGAGTTGGTCGGGCCGGCCTGTGCCGCCGTGATGACGGGCCGCGGGCCGATTACCGCTATCTCGATGCTTGCGGTCGCGGATGCCTCGTTGTCGTTCTCTGCGGTGTCCTTCACGCGGTTCGCCGGCAGGTGCACCGTAAGGGTGGCCCCGTCGTCGGCGCCGGCCACGCTGAATGTGTACAGTTGGTCGAAGATCCGGAGGAGGCCCGATTCGGCCGCATATACGGTGCCGGTGGTGCCGTCGACTGCAATCCCGGTGTAGTTGCCGAATGTGCCGGTGACGTTGTCGATGCTGCGGTACGTGGTGCCGTTGAACACCTGGAGGCGGTTGTCGCTGCCGGTGCGGCCCGTGTACTCGGCCACGAAGATGTTGCCGGTGGCAGGATCCAGCTCGATGCCGGTGGGGTTGTCAAGGGGGCCTATCTGGGCGATCAGGGCCGTTCCTGCCGGATTGAGTATGGCGATGCGGGAGTTGCCGGTGTCTGCCACGTAGATGTGGCCGGTGGCAGGATCGACCGTTATGCCGGTCGGGGCGCTGAGCATGCCGGTGACCTCGCGGACCGGGTTGCGGGCCGTATCGAATACCGAGAGGTTGTTGCCTCTACTCTCGGTCACGAACAGGTGGCCGGTTCCGTTGAATGCCAGGCCGGCAGGATAGCTATCGGCGCCGGTGGGGATGTTGGCGACGTGGTCTCCGAGGGTGTCAAAGACCTGGACGCGGTTGCTGGCCGTCTCGGCCACGAACAGGTGGCCGGTTCCGTTGACGGCCAGGCCGTTCACGGATTTGAACTTGCCGTCGCCGTCTGGGCTGGTGATGTTGTAAAGATAACCCAGCGTACGGTCGAATACGTCGACACGTGCGTTATCGACGTGGTGGTTGGCCACGAATATGTGGCCGGTTCCGTTGACGGCCACGCCCAGGGGGGTGTTGAACTGGCCGGGGGCGGTCCCGGATTCGCCGAATGTAGAGTTGTCCCGGAGCAGCCAGCGCAGATCCCGGACCGTCCCCGAGGATACCTCGATGTCCGAGGGGTTCAGGGTCGAGGCGTTGACGTGCCGGTTGAATTCCAGGGTGAACGGGACGGGATCCAGCGAGGTGGGGCCCGGCTGCTCCGTGCTGCCGATGACCGGGACCAGCGGGGACGGGGCGGGCTGCGCGTGTGCGTATTCTATTGAGAACCGGTCGGCCGCCGTGTTGTTGTTGCCCGCATCATCCTTGGCGACGTTTTCGGGGACGTCCACGTGGAGGGTGCCGTCGGCGGTCGGCCTCACGACGAAGGTATAGTTGGCGCCGTTGTTGACGGGCGTAAACCCGGTTACGCCGCCGTGGGCGGTAAGCCCGGACAGCACGATGTCGGCTGAGACAAAGTCCTCTACCTCTTCGCCAAAGCCGATGTTAAAGCTGAGGGTCGGGATGCCGTTGTTCGAGAGGGTCTGCTCCCCGGTGATCTCCGGGGTGGGACCCATCCGGTCGATCCTGATGCTGGCCGGTGCAGAGGCCCCGTTGTCGTTTCCGGCCCTGTCCGGCACGCTGCCGGCGGACAGGTGTACTTCCAGCGTGGCCTCGTCG
Organism: uncultured Acidimicrobiia bacterium; assembly: GCA_958295745.1. Lineage (GTDB taxonomy): Bacteria > Actinomycetota > Acidimicrobiia > Spongiisociales > Spongiisociaceae > CATQHD01. The sequence goes on from CATQHD010000006.1 coordinate 10,322, forward strand.
TCCGCGCCCGTCACGTTGAAGGCGTGCACCTGATCGAAGATCCGGACGAGGTGGTTGGCGGTATCGGCCGCGTATACCGTACCCGTCGAGGCGTCGACGGCCAGACCGGACGGCTCCCTGAACGTGCCGGGAAGATCGGCGATATGGGCCAGAGATGAGGCGTTGAACACGGCGATGCGGTGGTTGTCGCGGGTTATGGAGGTCACGTACAGGTGGCCCGAATAGGCGTCGACGGCCAGACCGGACGGGTCGCCAATCCAGTTGTTGTGCTCGGTGGAGGTGTGGGGGATGCCGCCGATGTGGACTCCGGCGGGGCTGTAGACCTCTACGGTTGCGGCAAGTCCGTTGTCTGCATATATGGTGCCGGTGGAGTCATCCACGGCCACGGAGCTTACATAGTCGATACCACTGATGGTGCCGGTATGGACTCCGGCGGAGTCGAACACGACGATGCGGCTGTTGAACGTGTCGGCCACGTACACGTGGCCCGTCGAATCGTTGACGGCCACGCCGCCCGGGCTGCTAAAGGTATAGTCGAGATCAGGGAGTTGGCGGTCCGTACCGTTGAATACGGAGACGCGGTTGGTGGTGGAGTCGGTCACGTATATGCGGCCCGAGGAGTCGTCCACCGCTACGTCGGAGGGGGCGGTGAACGTGCCGGGGAGGTGGGTGATAAAGTTCCTGTCCGGGCCGTACACGACGACGCGGGTGTTGTAGGTGTCGACCACGAATATGCGGCCCGAGATGGCGTCGACCGCCGGGTTGGTGGGGCGGGAGAACTTGCCGTCATCCGTGCCGAATCCGCCAAAGGTCGCGTTGGGGCGCCACTCTGTGCGCAGATCCTCGACGGTTCCCGAGGTGACCGCGATGTCCGAGGTATCGAGGACCGTGGAGTTTACGGCCTCGTCAAATGTCATGTTGAACGGGACGGTCTGCAGGTTCGTGGGGCCCTCCCGCCCGGCGGCTATCGTCGCGACGGGGGCGGTGCCGTCGTATACCGCGGTGTATGGGACGGCCGCGGCGGTGGGGTTGCCGGTGGCGTTCTGCGCCGCGCCGGCCGGGATGTCCACGGTGACGGCGCCGTCCCGCGCGGGTGCCACCTCGAACGAATATCTGTCTGCGCCGAGCGTCACAAGGACGGCCACGCCGCCGGCCGGGGCGGCCGCGCCGGTCAGGGTGATGTCGTCGCGGGCAAAGCCGGTGACGTCCCCGCCGAAGGTCACGTTGAAGGTGATTGTTGCAGAGTTGGTCGGGCTGGACTGTACGGCGGAGATGGCCGGGGCGGGGGCGGGGGCGGCGACCGTGCTGCCGTATGTGATCGAGAACCGGTCGGCGGCGGTATTGTCGTTGCCGGCGATGTCCTGTACGGTACCTGCGGCGATGTCCACGTCGAGGGTGCCGTCCGCCTCTGGGATCACGCCAAAGGTATAGTTTTTGCCGTCCGTACCGGGGGCGACGGCCAGGTTCAGCACGCCGCCGGCGGTGGCGGTGAGACCCGACAGGACGACGTCTGCAGTATCAAAGCCGGTGACGTTTTCGCCGAATGCGACCGTAAAGTTAAGTGTGGGCATACCGTGCGAGAGGGTCTGCTCGCCGGTAATCACGGGGTTCGGGGCGGTGCGGTCGGATCTGATCTTGAACTGGGGGGCCTCCGTGTTGGGGCTGCCCAGCGGGGTGTGTGCCACGCCGGCGGCGACATCCACGGTGACGTTGCCGTCGCGGCCCGGCACAGAATCGAATGTGTAGACCGTGCCGCTGACGGGCACAAAGTTGGTGACGGGGCCGGGGTTGGCGGTGCCGCCCAGCGTGATGTCCCCCGCAACAAAGCCGTCGACGGACCCGGTGAATTCCACCCGGAAGCCGATGGTGGCCGCATTCGTGGGGCCGGTCTGCGTCGAGGTGATCCTGACCGAGGGGCTGTCGGCGTCGTACCGTATCGAGAACTGCGGGGCCGCCGTGTTGTCGTTGCCGGCGATGTCCCGGACCTTGTTGGCACCGATGTCCACGGTGACGGCCCCGGTGGCGGCCGGGACGGCGATAAAGGTATAGTTTTCGCCGCCCGTATCCCGGATGACGGCCAGGCCCTGCACGCCGCCGGGGACGGAGATGCCGCCCAGCGCGATGTCGGAGGCCTCAAAACCGGTGACGTTCTCTCCCCAGGCCACCGTAAAGTTGAGTACCGATACGCCGCCCGAGCCTGTCTGCCTGCCGGTGATCTCTGGGGCGGGGGCGGTCCTGTCTATGTCGATGCGTTCGGAGTCGGAGGCCTCGTTCGTGTTTCCGTACGTGTCCGACACGCGGTCCGCCGACATGTTTGCGATAAGCGTACGCCCGTCGGCCGCGCCGGCCACGTCAAACGCGTATGCCGTCTGGAATATCTGCGTCCGGTTGTTGGACGTGTCGGCCACGTAAATTGTACCGGAGGTGCCGTTGACTGCGACGCCGTTGGGAATGGCAAAGGAGTTGTCGATGTCGGCCAGATGGCGCCTCCCGGAGTCGAATACCTGGATGCGGTGGTTGGACGTGTCGGCCACGTAAATGTTGCCGGTGAGGGCGTCCACCGCGATACCGTACGGTGCGCTAAAGTCGTTTACGAGGTTGGTGACGTGCCGTCTCTCGGAGTCGAATATCTGGATGCGGTGGTTGCCCCAGTCGACGACGTACAGGTTGCCCGAGGAGTCCACCGCGACGCCGTTCGCGCGGTCAAAGCCGTTCTCGATGTTGGCGACATGCCGTCTCTCGGAGTCAAAGACCGCGACGCGGCTGTTCTGCCAGTCGGACACGTATATGGTGCCGGAGGATCCGTCCACCGCCACATCGGTCGGAAATGAGAATGACGGATGGGTGATGGTATGGAGCAGGCTCCTGGTGGCAGATTCGAATATCCGGACTGCGCCGTTGCCGGAGTCGGCCACGTATATGTTGCCGGTGGAGGCGTCCACGCCCACGCCGTACGGTCCGTCAAGCGTGCCGACGCCGATGTTGGCGATGTGGCCTCCGGCGTGGTCAAAGACCGAGACGCGGTCGTTGTTTACCTCCGCCACGTACACGTTGCCGGACAAGTCGTACACCGCCACATCCTCTGCGCGGTCAAACTGGCCGTCGCCCGCACCGGACTCGCCAAAGGTTCCGGTGTGCAGCGGCGACAGGCGCAGGTTCTGGACGGTACCCGAGGAGGCGTCGATGTCCGATACGGCCAGGGTCGGGCCGTCTATGGGCCGGTTGAATGTAAGGTTGAAGGGGACCGTCTGCAGGTTGGTAGGATCGGCCTGTGATGTGGTGATGGTCGGAACCAGCGGGGCGGACGGCGGGGCGTTGTACACTATCGAGAACCGGTCGGCGGCCTCGCTGGGGTTGTTCAAGGTGTCCCGTACGGCCGAGGCGGGGATGTCCGCGGTGACGGTGCCGCTGCCGGCGCCGCCTGCCGGTATCACATCGAAGGTATAGTTGGCGCCGGTGCCGTCCTCGACGGCCTCCAGGTTGAGCACGCCGCCCGTGGTGGCGAGTCCCGACAGGACGACGTCCGCGTCGGTAAAGCCGGTGACGCGCTCGCCGAACTTTACCGTAAAGTTGAGGGCCGTACCCGATTGTGCCCCGCCGATGACCGGGGTGGGGCCCGTCCGGTCGATGACGGTGCTCGCACGGTTTGAGGCCTCGTTTGCGATCCCGGCCGGGCTCCGCACGGTGCCGGCGGGGAGGTGCACCTCGAGGAGGTCCCCGTCGGCGGTTCCGGCCACCCCGAATGCGTATCCCGAATCACGTACGTTTACGGTGCCGGCGCTGATGTCGGCGTCCAGATAGTATACGGTCCCTGTGGAGGGGGACACAGTCACGTGTTGGGGATAGTGGCTTCCGGTGTCGATGTTCGTCACGTGCCCCCGCGTATCGCTGTATACGGAGATATGGCGGGAGTTCTGGTGGCCCACGTAAACATAGCCGGTGGCGGGGTCGACGGCCACGTCGTACGGTTGGCTGGACGTACCCGGCAGATTGCCGATGGATTGCGTCAGGTCCGAATCATGGAACACCCTGACGCGGTTGTTTCCCGTGTCGGCCACGTATATGTGGCCGGTCGGGCCGTGGACGGCCACGCTACGCGGATTGGAAAAGCCGGTGATGGTGTCGAGATGCTGCCGGGTGGCCGAATC
>CATQHD010000007.1 GCA_958295745.1 uncultured Acidimicrobiia bacterium
AACCCCACCGTAAAGTTGATCGTCGCGGCGTTGGTCGGGCCCGGCGGTTCGGAGGTGACGGTGGTGCTCTGCAGGGTGCTGTCGTATACCACGGAGTACCGGGGGGCGGCCGTACTGGGGTTGCCCGCCCGGTCGCGGGCCGCGCCCGCCGGGATGTCGACCAGGACGGTACCGTTGGCCGCGGCGGGCCTGACGTCGAACGTATAGTTGATCCCGGCCTGTGCGAATCCGGTCACGGGGCCGGGTAGGGCCGTGCCGGACAGCGTGATGCCGCCGGCGCCGAACCCGGGGACCGGCTCGCCGAACCCCACCTCGAATGAGATGACCGGGGAGCCGGTCCGCGTGCCGTATACGGAGGTGATGACCGGTTCGGGGGCCGTCCCGTCGTATACCACCGAGTACCTGACCGCCGCGGTGTTGCCGTCGCCCAGGTCGTTCTGCATGGAGTCCTCCGCGATATCGACATGGATGATGCCGTCGGTGTCCGGGGTTACCTCGAACGTAAAGTCCTTGCGGCCGTCCGCCCCCTCAAAGTTTTTCACGCCCCCGTCCAGCGTGGCGTTGCCGGACAGTACGATGTCAGCCGGCGAGAACCCGCGGACCGGCTCGTCGAGTGTGACGTTGAAGTTGATGGTGGTGGCGTTGGTCGGGCTGGCCTGTACCGAGGTGATGACCGGCGCGAGGTGGGTGCCGTTGTATACGATCATGAACTGCACGGCCTCCGTACTGGGGTGGCCCGCCGCATCCACGGCGGCGCCGGCGGCGATATCCACCAGGACGGTGCCGTCCGCCAGCGGCACCACGTCGAATGCGTGGGTGTCGTCCCCGTCGCCGCCCCTGAAGGCGGCCACGCTACCGCCGTTGCCGCCGTCGTCCAGCAGCTGGGCCGTCCCCGACAGGGCGATGTCGCCTGCCCCGAACCCGGTGACGGGCTCCGGGCGTCCGGTGGCGGGATCGCGCCACTCCACCGTAAAGTTGATGGCGGCGGCCTTGGTCGGGCTGGCCTGCCTGGACGTGATGACCGGTTCGGGGGCGGACCGGTCTACACGGATCTCCGCGGTACCGGATGCCACGTTCGTGCTTCCGGTCCATGACCGCACGGTACCTGCCGGCATGTGCACCTCCAGCAGATCCCCGTCGGCCGCCCCGGCCACGTCGAATGCGTACGACACGTTGAACGCCCGGACGCGGTGGACGTCCCCAGATTCGGTCGCGTATGCGGTCCCCGTGGAGCCGTCCACGGTGATGCCGGACGGTGCGCCGGGCGGGTCCCGGACGTAGGCGGAGGTAAGGTTCCCGGTGCCGTTGTATATCAGGATCCGGCCGGTGCCGGTGTCGGCCACGTATACGGCGCCCATGCCGTCGGTGGCCACGCCTGCGGGGGCGGCAAGGCCCGTGATATCGTACAGGGGCACAAACGCCGGATCGAACGCCCGGATCCGGCCGTTGCCGGTGTCGGCCACGTATACGTTGCCCGTTACGGCCGAGTCCACCGCGATGCCGGCGGGACCTGCAAGCGGGGAGGCGGTGCTCGTGATGTTCGTGATGTGGCTCCGTGCCCGGTCGAATACCTGTATCAGGTCGTTGCCGGTATCGGCCACGAATATGCGGCCGGTGCCCGCATCGACTGCGACGCCGCCGGGCCGGTCGAAGCCGTTGCGGATCTCGGCGACATGATCCAGCGTGCCGTTGAACACCGATATGCGGCCGCCGCCGTCGCGCTCTGCCACGAACAGGTGGCCGGTCCCGTTTACCGCCACGTCCTGCGGCGAGGAGAGGCCGTCCAGGGTGTCGGTGTGGTGCCGCGTGCCGTCGTACACCGCGACGCGGCCGTTGGAGCTGTCCGCCACGTATATCCGGCCCGTGTCCGTGTCGACGGCGACGCCGCGCGGCCCGTCGAACATGCCGTCGCCCGCACCGGGGCCGGGGCCGCCGATGTCCCCGTCGGGGTGCAGCACGGGGCGCATGTTGACCGCCGCGCCCGAGGGTGAGACGGCGATGTCCGATATCTGCAGCGTGGTGGCGTTGACCGGCTTGCTGAAGTTGAGATGGAACGGGACCGTCTGCAGGGCGGTGGGGCCCGTGACGGCGGCGGCGATCTCCGGGATCATGGGGACGCCGTTGTACGATACCGAGAACGGGGCGGCGGGGGCGCTGGGCGCCCCGATCATGTTGTGCGCCACACCCCCGGGTATGTACACCGATATGGTGCCGTCTGCCGTCGGGTACACGGTAAAGTTGTAGGCGTCGCCGGCGCCGGCAAAGCCCGTTACGCCACCGTGGGCCGTACCGTTGGAGAGCGTGATGTCCTGTACCGTAAACCCGGCGACCGGCATGCTCCAGTCCACCAGGAATGTGACGGCGGAGGCGTTGGTCGGGCTCTCCTGTACGGAGCTGACGGCCGGGACGGGCTGCGTGCCGTCGTATGTTATCGTAAAGGGATCGGCCTGCGCGGTCGCCGTGTTGTTGTTGCGCGCGGCGTCGCGGGCCGCACCCTGGGCGATACCCACGGATATCGTGCCGTCGGCCGTCGGGGTGACGCTGAACGTATAGTTGGCCGATGCCGTCGCAGTGGCGCCGACCGTAGTTGTCGTCCCTGGTACCGCGGCAAGGTCGGTTACCCACCCGCCGGCGCCGCCGCCGCGGGGGAGGAGTGCCGTGCCGGACAGCAGGATGCCCGTCTCGTCGAAGCCGGTGACCGGTTCCGTAAAGTTCACGCGGAATACGACGGGCGAGACGCCGGTCGTGGAGGGCAGCGGGGAGGTGACGTTGACGGAGGGCGGGGTCCTGTCGATCACCACGTGTACGGCACCGGATGCCGTGCTGGGGTTGCCCGCCGTATCCCGCACGGCGCCGGCCAGCAGGTTCACGGCCAGCGTTTCACCGTCGGCGGGGCCCGTCACGTTGAATGCGTGTACGGTGTCGTATATCCTGACGGCGTGGTTGCCCGTCTCGGCCACGTATGCGGTTCCGGTGCGGGGGTCCACGGCCACGGCGTAGGGCAGGTTGAGCCCGGTGAGGGTGGTCTTGTTGTGTCCGGTGCGGTCTAATATGCGGACCCTGCCGTCGTACAGATCCGCCACGTACAGGTCGCCCGTGGATGACACGGACACGCCGGACGGGCCGCAGTTTTCGCAGGTGAGATCGGCCGTATGCCGTCCGGTGGAGGCGTCGAATACGGCGACGCGGTCGTGCAGCGTGTCGGCGACATACAGGGTGTCTGATACCGGCGAGACGGCCACGCCGGACGGGTTGCTGAACGGACCGGTGATGTTGGCCGTGCTGTGTCCGGTGGTACGGTTGAACACGTGGACCATGTCGGTGTCGATATCTGACACGTAGAGGTAGCCGTGGGTGTCGTCGACGGCCACCCCGCGCGGGGCGATCAACTGGCCCTCGCCGATGTCGGTGATGTGCCTCCTGGTGCCAGTATCGAATACGGCGATGTGGCCGCCGGCGGAGTCGGCCACGTACAGCAGGCCTGCACCCGGATCGACTGCGATGCCGTTCGGCGTCGCGAACCCGCCGGCGATGGCGTGCAGGTACCGCAGATCGCTGTCGTACACCTGGACCTGGTCAAAGGAGCCGTCGGCCACGTAGAGGCGGCCGGTGCCCGGATCGACTGCCACTCCTAACGGCAGCTTGAAGTTTTCCCTGACGCGAGGGGATTCGGGATCGCCCATCGTCGCCACCTGCCGAATCTCGGAGAGCGGGTCGCCCACGGTTCCCGATGAAACGTTGACGTGCCGGGCCGTCAGGCCGGTGGAGGTGGAGGAGGTGCCAAGCGTCACATTCACGGGCTCGCTGAATGTCACGGTGAACGGGACGGTATCCCAGTTGACCGGCCTGTCCGGGGGGGCGGGCGTGCCAAGAACGGGGACCGGCCGGGCGCCGTCGTATACCATCGAGAAGCGGGCCGCCGCCGTCGGGTTGCCGGCCGGATCAATGGCGGCACCTGCCGCTATACCGACGAGGACGGTACCGTTGGTGGCAGGCTCCGCGCTGAAGGTGTATGTCTGGCCCGTACCGGCAAAGCCCGCCGGGCCCGAGGGTGCAGCCGTCCCGGAGACTGTGATGTCCCGTACGGTGAACCCGCGGACGGGCGTCCCCCAGTCCACCGTGAAGTCCAGGGATGTGGCGTTGGTCGGACTCGGCTGCGCCGTGGATATCAGGGGGGCAGGTCCGGACCTGTCCACCGTGATACGCGCCGTGTTCGATGCCGCGTTCGGGCTGCCGTCCGTACCGTTCACGCGGCCGGCCGGCAGGTTCACGGCAAGCACACCCTCTTCGGGATCCGTCACGTTGAACGTGTATACGGGACCGAAGACCCGGATCAGGCCGGCGTCAAAGTCGGCCACGTATACGGTTCCCGACGCCGGGTCGACGGCCACGTCGTAGGGGGACTTGAGCATGCCCGGTGCGGTGGTGTGCAGGTGGTCCCGGGTGGAGTTGAACACGTGGATGTCGCCGCCGTGGGTGTCGGCCACGTACACGTTGCCCGTCGCGTTGTCTACGGCCACCCCCTGCGGGTACTCGAATGTGGCGGGCAGGATGCCCAGGGAGCTGCCGGAGCCGCCGTCAAGGACCCTGACGGTACCGCCGCCCCTGTCGGCCACGTATACCGTACCGGACGGGCCGTGCACCCCCACGTCGTACGGGTCTCCCAGCGAGCCGCCTGTAAGGGTGCTGACCTCCACCAGGGCGCGGTCGAACACGGTGACGCGGCCGGCGTCCGGCTCGGCCGCGTACAGGCGGCCCGCGGCACCGTCAAAGCCGACGCCGTGCGCGCCGACAAGGTCGCGCGAGGTGCCGTTCAGGCCGCCCGTCGAGTTGAACGCGAGGATGTGGTTGCGGCCCCCGTTCACCACGTATGCCGTTCCGGTGCCCGGATCGACCGCCACGCCCTCCGGGGCGTCGAGCCCTCCCCCCGTGAGGGTGCCGGTGTGGCGCCCCGCCGGGTTGAAGATCTTGACATGGTCGAGGCTCCACTCGGTGACGTACAGGCTGCCGGTGGAGCCGTCGATGGCCACGCCGTACGGCACGTCGACGTCGATGTCGCGTTCGTGCCGCAGCGTGAAGCGCAGGTCCTCCACGGTACCCGAGGTGACGTTGATGTCCCGGACGGACAGGGTGGAGGCGTTCACCGGCTTGTTGAATGTCATGTTGAAGGGGACCGTCTGCAGGCGCGTGGGGTCCGGTTGCGCCGTGGTGATCGTAGCGGTAAGCGGCACCAGCTCCCGCGGGGTATACTCGTACCGTACGGAGAACTGGGCGGCCGCGACACCGGGGTTGCCCGCCAGGTCGTGTGCGGCACCGGCGGCGATGTCCACGGATATCGTCCCGTTGTCCACTGGGGACACCGCGAACGTATAGTTGGCGCCGCCGTCGCCGTCCGTATCCGCGAAAAACACCACCCCGCCGTGTGCCGTCTCGTCCGAGACGGAGATGTCGCCTTCCGTGAACCCGGACACGGTCTCGCCCCACCCCACCGTAAAGACCACCGGGGATTCGCCGGTGGTGGAGGTGGAGGTGGAGTAGGAGGAGGTGAGGTTGATGACAGGCACCGGCGCGATCCGGTCCACGGTTATCCGCACCGTGTTGGAGTCCGTGTTGGGGTTTCCGTCCGTGTCCTGCACACGGCCCTCCGGCATGTTCGCGGCAAGCGTCTCCCCGTGCTCCAGGCCGTCCACGCCGAATGCGTATGCCATATCGAACACCAGGATGCGGCCGTGGTCCCAGTCGGTCACGTATACGGTTCCGGTGGCATCGGACACGGCCACTCCGCGCGGGCCGTCGGGCAGCCCCTCCAGGGTGTGGACGCGGTCCCCCGTACCGTTGAACACGATGATGCTGTGGGTGTTCTCGTCTGCCACGTACACGTGGCCGGTGGCCCCGCTGACGGCCACGTCCAGCGGGAGGTCGAACGGGCCGGGGAGGTCCCCGACGTAGCCCCCGGTACCGTTGAACACCTGCACGCGGTCGTTGCCGCTGCTGGCCACGTATATCCGGTCACGGGCAGAGTCCGCCGCCACGCCCCGCGGCGCGCTGATGCCGCCGCCCGTGATGGTGAGGAGGCGGTTCTCCAGTGTGTGGTCGAAGACGGCGATGCGGTTGTGCTGGGACTCTGTAACGTACACGTTTCCCGTGGGACCGTCGACGGCCACGCCGCGCGGGTCGCCGAGGGCGGGGGTGGTGCCCAGCTGGGCCCCCGCGGAGTCAAAGGCGGCCACGCGGAAGTTGTTCCCGGTGACGACGTATGCCGTCCCCCCGGTACCGTTGACGGCCACGTCGCGGGGTACCGAGACCCCGGTGATGTTGTCGATGCGCAGTCCGGTGCCGCCGGTGCCGCCGTCGAACACGGCCACGCGCTTGTCGGCCCACTCCGTGACGTATACCCGGCCCGTGGTACCGTCGACGGCCACGCCCGAGGGGGCGCTGACCGTGAAGAGGGCCCCGTCGCGCACCAGCCGGTAGTCCGGATCCTGTAGGACGGTGCCGGCGGTGACGTTCAGATCGGCGGCCCCGAGCGTGGAGGCGTCCACGGGCTCGTCGAACTCTGCCAGCACCACCACGGTAGTGGCGTTGGTCGGGTCCGGCTGTACGGTGGAGAGGACCGGGAGGGGGCCGTCCCGGTCTATGAAGATCCCTGCTGGGGCGGACCCCGCGCTGGGGTTTCCGGCCCTGTCCAGTACGGCGCCGGCCGGCACGTGCGCGGTCAGGTTCTGTCCCGCTACGGGGCCGTCCACCTCGAAGGTGTACGCCGCCTCGAAGACCCGGATGTTGTCGGCGCCCCAGTCGGCCGCGTACAGGGCGCCCGTGGAGGGATCGACGGCGATACCCTGCACGGTGTCAAAGGAGCCGGTGATGTTGGCGATGTGGTTCAGCGCGGGATCGTACACCGCGATGCGGTCGTTTTCCGTATCCGCCACGTATACGTTTCCCGAGGAGCCGTCGACGGCGACGCCGACCGGGTTGTCGAAGGTGCGGGGCAGGGCGGCGGCGGGGTCCCCCGCGGGACCGAACACCCGGAGCGAATTGTCGTACGTGTCAGTCACGTATATGCCGCCCGACGGGGATACGGCCACGCCGTACGGGGATCCGAGCCCCCCGATGCCGGTGACGTTGCGTCCGGCCGTATCGAACACCCGGATCAGGCCGGCGCCCGTGTCCGCCACGAACACGTGGCCGGAACCGTTGACGGCCACGCTGGTCGGAAATTCGAGCGAGTCATCGATGTCGGCGGTGTGGTGTAGCGTGTGGTTGAATACGGCGATGCGGTCGCCGCCCGAATCGGCCACGTATACGGTACCGGTGGCGCCGTGTACGGCCACGTCGGTCGGAAGGTCAAAGCCGTCTTCGATGTCGGTGAGGTGGCGCAGCGCGGGATCGAACACCCGTACGCGGTTGTTGCCCTCGTCCGCCACGAACACGTGGCCGGTCCCGTTCACCGCCATGCCGTACGGCTGGTCGAACTGGCCCGGGCCGCCGCCGTCAAAGGTGCCGCTGTACCGCGGGATCAGGCGCAGGTTCTGTACCGTCCCCGACGAGACCGCGATGTCCGACGTATCCAGGGTGGAACCGTTCACCGCCTCGCCAAAGATCATGCGGAACGGGACGGTCTGCAGGTTGGTGGGGCCCGGTAACCCGGGGGCGATGACGGGGACGGGGGGCGTCGCGTCATACATCACGAACAGCGGGGACGAGGCGTTGTTGTTGTTGTTGCCGGCGATGTCGGTGGCGGCGCCGGGGCCGATCAGGACACGGACGGGCCCGTCGCGGTGGGGCCGGACCTCAAAGGTGTGGGCGGCCGTGCCGGTACCGGGTACGGCCGTGAGGTTGGCCACCCCGCCGTGCCCGGTGTCGTTGGACAGGCGGATGCCGTCGGGTGCAAACCCGGTGACGTTCTCGGCCCAGTCCACCCGGAAGCCTATCACAGGCGAGCTGGTCGGGTCCAGCAGCAGGGCGGCGTCCTCCGGGGTGATGGAGGGCGGTGCCGGCCCCGTCCTGTCTATGTCGACGTATACCGTGTTGGAGTCCGTGTTGTTGGCGCCGTCCCCGTCAAGTACCGTGCCGGCCGGCAGGCTCACCGCAAGGGCCTCCCCGTCGGCGGCCCCGGACACGGCGAACTCGTATGATATGTCAAAGACGGTGACCGTGTGGCCGATCCGGTCCGTCACGTATACGGTGCCCAGCGGGGGGTCTGTGGCCACGCCGTACGGGGCCGGGAGATGTCCGGTGGTGTGGACGAGATCCCCGGTGCCGTTGAACACCGAGACGCGGTCGTCCTGACTGCCGGCCACGTGTACCGTACCCGACAGCGGGTCGGCGGCCACCCCTATCGGCAGGTCGAAGGCGCCGGAGATGGCGCCGGTATAGCGTCCCTGGCGGTCGAACATGGCGACCTGGTCGGTGCTCTCGCTCACGTACACGGTTCCGGTGGCGGGGTCGACGGCCACGCCGAGCGGGAAACTGAGGGTGCGCGGGAGGCTCCCGGCGCGGGTCCCGTCGGAATTGAATACGAGGACGGTGCCGGTCCGCACCTCGGCCACGTATATGCGGCCCGCCTCCGGATCGACTGCCACCCCAGTGGGGCCGTTGAAGGGCCCGGGGAGATCGTCGAGGCGGTCCCCCGTACGGCTGTCGAATACGGTGACGCGCGGATCGCCAAAGTCCGTGACGTATATCCGGCCGGTGGACGGATCCAGCGCCACGTACTCCGGCGTGGTGAAATTGGCCAAGAGGTCGGCGATGTGGCTCCTGTCAAAGTCCAGGACGGCTACGCGCTTGTTGCCAAAGTCGGCCACGTACGTTATGCCCGAGGAGGCGTTGACGGCCAGGCCGCGCGGGGAGTCGAACCGGTCCGTGCCGTTGCCGGGGCCGCCGAACGTCTCGCGGTACCGCAGCACCGGTTTCAGGTCGTGGACGGTACCGGACGTGACGCCGATGTCCGACGCGTTCATGGTGGAGGCGTTCACGCCCTTGTTGAAGCCCATGCCGAACCGTACCGTGTGCAGGTTGACGGGGCCCGGGGCGTCAGGAGAGGAGAGGGCGGCCGTCAGCGGGACCGTCCCGTATATCGCGGAGAAGGGGGCGGCCTCCACACCGGGGTTGCCCGCAGCATCCCGGGCCGCCCCCGCCGGTATCTCCACCAGGACCGTCCCGTCCGCGGAGGGCAGGATCTCGAATGTGTATGTGTCGCCGGCACCCGAAAACGCGGCGGGTCCGCCTCCGCCGACGGTGGGGGGCCCCGACAGGATGATGCTGCTGGTGTTGAACCCGGTGACAGGCTCGTTCCAGTCCACCCGGAAGACCATCTTTGGCACATCGGATCGGGAGGGTACGGCCTGGATCGTGGGTATCGGGCCGGTCCTGTCCACGGTGATGGACGTGTCGGCCCCCGTGTTGGCGTTCCCGTCGGGGTCGAACACGCGGCCGGTCGGCAGTTCCACCTGCAGGACCCGCCCGTTCACAGGATCCGCCACATCAAAGCCGTATGCCGGATCCAGCACCAGGACGCGGTGGCCGCCCCGCTCGGCCACGTATACGGTGCCCGACAGGGAATCGACGGCCACGCCGGCCGGGTTTGCAAAGCCGCCGGTGGTGATGTTGTGCGTGTGGCGGCCCGTGGTATCGTATACGGCGATGCGGCCGGTGCCGGCGGCGCCGGCTACGGCGGCCGTATCTGCCACGTACACCGCACCGGAGCGGTCGTCGACGGCCACGCCGACGGGACGCTTGAATGTACCGGGCAGGTCCTGGAGCGGCTCCAGGGCCGAGTCGTATACGGCGACCCTGTCGTTGAAGGTGTCGGCCACGTATACGGTACCGGACGGGTCGTGGACGGCCACCCCCGAGGGGCCACTCAACCCTTCGGTGATGTTGGCCGTGTTGCGGCCGGTGGCGCCGTCGAACACGGCGATCCGGTCGTTGAACGGGTCGGCCACGTATACGGTGTCCGACCGGATGTGGACTGCCACCCCGGCGGGCCGGTCCAGCCAGCCGGTGATCTCGCCGATGCCTGCCGGGCGGCCGGTGGTACCGTCCAGCACGGCGACGCGGTCGCGGCCGGTGTCGGCCACGTAGAGGCGGCCGGCGCCGTCGACGGCCACCCCGGCGGGGTTGTCGAACCCGGCCGTGATGTTGGCGGTATGGTGCCGGGCCGTGTTGAACACGGTGACGCGGTCGTTGCCCGTATCGGCCACGTATACGGTTCCGGAGGCGGTGTCGACGGCCACCCCCGAGGGCCGGTCCAGCCGGCCCGTGCCGGCGCCGGCGGTACCGTTACCCAGATCCGTGTGCAGTACGGCGGGCTCCAGGTTCCGGACGGTCCCCGAGGATACCGTGATATCCGATGTATCGAACGTGGACGCATCCACGTGCTCGCTGAACGTGACGGTGAACGGTACGGTCTGCAGGCGGGTGGGGTCGCCCACGGTAGCCGCGATCCTGGGGATCGGGGACGAGCCGGTGTACACCATGACAAGCCGGTCGCCCGGCACGCTGGGGTTGCCCGCCGGATCCGGTACGGCGCCGGGGCGGATGTCCACCAGCAGGCTTCCGTCCCCCGTGGGCGAGATGTCGAACGTATAGCTGGCGCCGGCACCTGCAAAGTTGGTGACACCGCCGTGCGGGGCCGTCCCCGACACGATGATGTCGTCCGTGTCAAACCCCTCGACGGGCTCCCTCCAGTCCACCCTGATGTTGACCGTGTCCGCGTATGTGGGGCTGGACTGCACGGCCGTGACCTCGGGGACCGGCCCCATGGAATCGTACACGATCTCCAGCGGGACGCCCGCGGCACCGGGGTTGTCGGCCAGGTCGTGTGCGGAACCGGCCGGTATCTCTATGCGTATCTTCCCGTCGTCGGCCGGCAGGACCTCGAAGGTATAGTTGGCGTACCCGTCGAGTCCGCCGAGGTTGACCGCCCCGCCGCCGTATACCGTGGCCCCCGACACCCGGACGTCGCCGGCCCCGAACCCGGTGACGTTCTCGCCCCATTCCACCCGCAGGTTGATGACCGTCGAGTTGGTGGGGCTCTGCTGCACCGCCGTGATCACCGGTACCGGGGGCCCGGTGTCGTATACGATCTCGAACGGGACGGCCCCCGCCCCGGCGTTGCCGGCCAGGTCGTGTGCGGAACCGGCCGGTATCTCTATGCGCACCGTCCCGTCGGCGGCCGGCCGGACCTCGAATGTATAGTTGGCGCCCGCCCCCGTAAAGTTGGCGATGTCGCTCGCGGAGAGGCGCGCCCCCGACACCCGGACGTCCTCCGGCCCGAACCCGGTGACGTTCTCGCCCCAGGCGACCGTAAAGTCCAGAACGGTCGAGTTGGTGGGGTCGGGCTGCGTGGAGTTGATGACGGGTACCGGGGGCATCCTGTCTATGACGACGGCCGCCATGTCGGACCCCTCGTTGGGGTTGCCGGCCGCATCGCGCACGGCGCCTGCCGGCATGCCCACCGTAAACCGGTCCCCGTGATCCAGCCCGCCCACGTCAAACGCGTACGACACGTCGAACCGGTGCACCTCGTGGTCGAACGTGTCGGCCACGTACAGCGCGCCCGTGACCGGGTCCACCCCCACGCCGGCCGGGGTGCTGAACGAGTGGTCGAATCTTGGAACCACCTCCCCGTAGGCCTGGGTGTTGAATGCGCGGACGATGTTGGCCGTGTTGTGTCCGGTACCGTTGAACACGGCTATCCGTTCGTTGACAAAGTCGGCCACGTATACGGTCCCGGTGGCGGGATCGATGGCCACGCCGGTGGCCGTGTCGATCCTGCCGTCGGTGACGTTGGTGATAAAGTCCCCCGTTCTGTTAAACACCGCGACGCGGTCGTTGCCCGTGTCGGCCACGTATATGCGGCCGGCCGCACCGTCCACCTCCACGCCGGCCGGAAAGTCGAACCCGTCCGCAATCTCCGACGTGTAGCGGCCCGCACCGTCGAAGACCGCGACGCGGTCGTTGCCCGTGTCGGCCACGTATACGGTTCCGGTGGCGCCGTCGACGGCCACGCCGTACGGGGTGTCGAGCCGGTCCGCCCCGATGTCGGCGATGCGGGGCCAGGCCGAGCCCGGATCGGCAGGGGGTGGAGTTGGGGGGGAGCCGCCGCCGACACCGGTGGCCGAGCTCCACGAGACCCGCATCCCCGTATAGTTGAACACCCGGACCCGGTCGTTCTCCGTGTCGGCCACGTATACGGTTCCGGTGGCGGGATCGACTGCCACGCCGTACGGGGTGTCGAGTCCGTCCGTGATGTTGGCCACATGGCGTCCCGTGGCAACCTCCAAGACCGCGATGCGGTCGTTCTCCGTGTCGGCCACGTACGCGTAACCCGCGGTACCGTCGAGCGCCACGTCGTACGGATGGTTCAGCTGGCCGCCGGCGGCGCCGGGGGCGCCGGGGCCCGAGCCGAATGTAGAGTTGTACCGCAGCGGCCACCGGGGGTCGGACACCGTGCCCAGCGTGGCGTTGACGTCCGATATCTCGACGGTCGAGGCGTTGACCGCCCCGCCGCGGTACACTATACCCATCGGGACGGACTCCAGGTTGGTATACCACACGCCCCCGTGGGACCGCACCTCCCGGGTCAGCGGCGTGACGAAATAGCGGTTATTGACGGCGGCGGGCGCCTCCTCGTCGACGGTGTGGGCCGCCACGGGGTGCGGCGGCGTGCCGTCGTATACCACGGAGAACCTGGCGGATGCGGCACTGGGGTTGCCTGCCAGATCCCGCGCGGCGCCCGCCGGGACGCCCACCAGGACCGTCCCGTCCGCCACAGGCGAGACCTCGAACGTATAGTTGGCGGCGGCGCCGTTGCCGTTGCCGTTGCCGTTGTCGGCGCCTACCCGCGCAAAGTTCTTCACCCCCCCGTCAAGTGCGGCGGTGCCGCCCAGTATGATGTCGTCCGCCCCGAACCCGCGCACCCCCATGTCAAAGTGTACCGTGAACCCGATGGCGGTGGCGTTGGTCGGATCAGGATGTGCCGAGCCGACGACCGGGACGGGGGGCGTGCGGTCGATGTTGATGCGCACCGTCCCGGATGCGGCGTTCTCGTTGCCGGCCGGATCCAGGACGGCGCCCTGCGGTATGTTCACAGCCAGCACCTCATCGGCCTCCACGCCGGCCACCTCGAAGGCGTACCCGGGATCATACACGCGGACGGGGCGGTCGACATCGTTGACCACGTATACGGTTCCGGCCGAGGGATCGACTGTTATGCGGATGGGCCGTCCCGGCGGGTCGATCTGCGCGACGCGGTCCCAGGTGCCGTTGAACACCGCGATGACGCCGTTGTCGGTCTCGGCGGCATACAGGGTGCCCGACGAGGGGTCCACGGCCACGCCTGACTGGAGGGCGAACATGCCGGCGATGTCGTGTATGTGATCCAGGGTCGAGTTGAAGACCCTGATCATGTTGGCCTGCGCATCCACCACGTAGACGGTTCCCGACAGCGGATCGGCGGCCACGCCTATCGGGAAGACAAACGTGCCCGGCAGGTCGGCGATCTCCTGCCGTGTCGCGGTATCGAATACTCGAACGCGGAGGTTGGCCGTATCGGCCACGTATACCCGGCCGGCCGCCCCGTCGACGGCCAGCCCCTCCGGGCCGTTGAACCTGCCTGCGAGCTCGCCGAGCGGGTGCCCGGTACCGTTGAAGATCCGGACCAGGCCGCTGCCGGTGTCGGCCACGTAGACGTCCCCGGTGACGCCGTGTATGGACACGTCCCTGGGATACCGGAGGCCGGTGATCTGGCCCGTGTAGGCGCCGTCGGGGCCAAACACGGCGATGCGGTGGTTGCTGCGGTCCGCCACGTACACGTGGCCGGTGCCGTTGACGGCCACGCCGTACGGATAGTCGGCCAGCTGCGCCGCGCCAAGGCTTCCGTTGGCCGAAAAGACGCGCTCCAGGTTCCGCACCGTACCCGAGGTGGCGTTGATGTCGGAGGCGTCCAGTGTGGTGGCGTTTATGGACCTGCCGAACCCCATGGTGAAGGGGATGGTATCAAGGGCGGTGTGCAGGGGCGTCTCCGTGGCCAGCAGCACCCCCATCTGGCCGCCGCCCGAGAGCGCCTGCGGGAATGCGGGTTCCGCACCCACGGCGTTGCCGGCCGCATCCTCCAGCAGGGTCAGGTTCAGCAGGACTGTGCCGCCGGCCGCCCGCGGTGCCGGCGCACCCGTGAACTCGACAAGGTGGACGGCGGTGCCATTACCGGCAAGCGGATCCGGGGACGCATAGCTGCGCGGGAGGCCGTCCACGGACAGCTCGCCGTATGCGGAGGCGCCGTAGGCGTACACGGGCTCGGTATACCGTACGGTGAACCGGTTGGGCGCGGTGATCACGGCAGAGTCGACGGCCGGCGCCTGCCCGTCGGACAGCGGTATCCGGAGGGACGTCGAGGTGCCCATGGTGATGTCGTACACGTCCGTGACGGCCGTCGAGTCCACCGGCAGGGTGCCGGTGGCGTCCGTCGTCCCGACCGCGGAGCCGCCGTCAAGCGCCAGCGTGTGTACGGCGGTGCCGTTGCCCCCCAGCGGATCGGCCGCATACGCGCGGGCCGTACCGTCGATCACGGGCACGCCGTATGCGGTCCCGGTGGCGTTCACCGGTACCGTATACGATAACGTTATCTGGCGCGGGCCGGTGACGGCCGCCGCCGTGACGACCGGCGCCTGGCCCGGCACCAGCTCCTGCTGCACGGCCGTCCGCGTACCCGCTGCATTGCCGGCCGTATCGGCGATGGCCGTCAGGTCCATCGTGAGGGTGCCGCCGGCGGTCCGCGGCGCCGGTTCCCCCGTGAACGTGATGACATGCACGGCGGTACCGTTGCCCGCAGGCGGCCGGCCCGCATCCAGGGTCCTGAGGATGCCGTCCACGACCAGCCGGCCGTATGCGGCCGACGTGGCGTTCACGGGCTCCGTATACCATACCGTCACGTTGAGGGGGCCGGTGACGGCCGCCGAGGAGACGGCGGGAGGGAACCGGTCTACGGTGATGCCCGTCCGGCCGGAGACCTCGCTGGGGTTGCCCGCCGTATCCCGCACGCCGCCGGCCGGCAGCCCCACCCCCAGGACGGCGCCGGCCGTGGCGTTTGCCACCTCGAAGGCGTATGCCGTATGGTCAAGGACGTGGCCGCGCGTACCGGAGCGGTCCACCACGTATATCCGGCCGGTGACCGGGTCGGCGGCCACCCCCCGCGGGCCGTCAAAGGTCCCGGGGAGGTCCGGCAGCGGGTGTCCCGTACCGTTGAACACGGCGATGCGGTCGTTGTTCTGGTCGGCCACGTACAGGTTGCCCTGGGAGTCGACGGCCACGCCGGTGGGGGTGTCAAACCCGCCGATGGTGGTGCCGGCGGCCCGCCCGGCGGGGTCCAGCACCCTGACGTGGTCCGATATCGAATCGGAGACGTACGTCCTGCCGGTGGCGGGATCAAAGGCCACGCCGCTCGCATACGTGAATCCCGACCGGAGGTCCCCCGTGTACGCCAGATCGCGGTCGTACACGGCGACGCGGGCGCCGTCGGCCACGAGCACGTGGCCGGTGCCGTTGACGGCCACGTCCGCCGGGAAGCCGAATGTCGTGCCGGCCAGGTCGCCGGTGTGCACCCCGGCAGGGTCGTACACGGCGATCCGGCGGCCGAGGGTGTCCACCACGTACAGCGTGCCGGTGGCGCCGTCGACGGCCACGCCGACGGGTTCGCGGAAGGGGCCCGGGATGGCGGTGACGTTGTGTCCGGTACGGTTGAACACCAGGACGTGGTCTCCGCCGGTGTCGGCCACGTACACGCGGCCGGTGGCGCCGTCGACGGCCACGCCCTCCGGACTGGCAAGGACGCCGCCGCCGCCGCCGAAGGCGCCGCCCGGGTACAGCGCCGCGCGCAGGTTCTGCACCGTGCCGGAGGTCACCTCGATATCCCGTGTGTCCAGTGTGGTGGCGTTGATGCGCTCGCCGAATGTCAGGTTGAATGGTACCGTGTGCAGGCGCGTGGGGCCGGGCGGCAGGTCGGCGGTGAACTCCGGTACCGGCGGGGTGCCGTCATACACCACGGAGAACGGGCGGGCGGATGCCGCGCCGGGGTTGCCGGCCCTGTCCGCCGCCGCGCCGGCGGCGATCCCGACGGTGAGTATGCCGTCCCCGGAGGGGGTGAGCTCGAACGCGTATGTGCGGTTGCCGTCGCCGCCCGCAAAGTTCCTTACCGCCCCGTCCAGCGTGGCGTTGCCGCCGAGCACGATTCCGGCCGCGCCGAACCCGTGGACCGGCTCGCCCCAGTCCACCCCGAAGTTGACGGTGGTGGCGTTGGTCGGGCTTCCCTGTACGGCAGAGACGGCCGGGACGGGCGGCGTGGAGTCGTACACTATGGAGAACCGGGCGGCGGCCGCGCTGGTGCGGCCCTCCATGTCACGGGCCGCCCCCTCGGCTATATCGACGTGCAGCTCCCCGTCGGCCGCCGGCGCGACGTCGAACGCGTATGCGGAGCCGGCGCCCGCAAAGTTGATCACGGCCGCCGGCGCGGCCGCGCCGGACAGTACGATGTCATCCCCGCCGAATCCTGAGACGGGGGAGCGCCAGGCGACGGCAAAGCTTATGGTCGAGGCGTTGGTAAAGCCGGACCGCTCGGATGTGATTGTCGGGGCCAAAGCGGTCCTGTCGATCTCGATGCGGGCCGTGTTGGATCCGGCGTTGGGGTTGCCGGCAGCATCCCGCACGCCGCCGGCGGGCAGGGTCACGTTGAGGATCCTCCCGTCGTCGGCCCCCGTCACGTTAAAGGCGTATGCCGCATCAAAGACGTGGATGGAGTGGGTGCCGGCGTCGGCCACGTATACCCGTCCGGAGCCGTCCGTATCCACGCCGTACGGGGTGGTGAACCCGCCGGTGATGTTGGCGATGAGGTTCCCGGCGGGATCGAACACGGCGATGCGGCCGTTGTGGCGGTCGGCCACGTATACGGTTCCAAAGTCGTCTACGGCCACGTCGGTCGGGTTGTCGAGCCGGTCGTCGATGTCGTCCAGCGGCGTCCGGTCGGGGCCGAACACGGCGATGCGGTCGTTGCCGTCGGCCACGTATACGCGGCCGGTGTAGGCGTCGACGGCGATACCGGAGGGAGTATTGAACGAGCCGGACAGGTAGGCTATCCGGCGCAGATCCGCATCGAACACGGCGACGCGGTTCTTGAAGGTGTCGGCCACGTACACGGTGCCGGTGGTGGAGTCGACTGCCACGCCGAACGGGTTGCTGAACGGGTCGTCGGTGTCGCCGCCGATGTCGCCGGTGTGATTCCCGGAGGAGTCGAACACCCGTATGATGTTGGCGAACCAGGATGCCACGTATGTCGTGCCGGTGGAGGCGTCTATGGCCACGGTGGACGGGCGGTTGAACGGGTTCGCAAGGCCGCCCGTGATCTCGCCGGTGTACGTCCCGTCGGGATCAAAGATTTTTACGCGGCTGTTGGCCGAGTCGGCCACGTATATCGCGCCGGTGACGGGGTGTACCGTCACGCCGTACGGGCTGTCGAACTGGTCGTCCGCCGTACCCAGGCCGCCGAATGTGTGGTTGTGGTGCCACACGGGTACCAGATCCCGGACGGTTCCCGATGTGGCGTCGATGTCCGAGATATCGAGGGCCGTGGCGTTGACGGCCTCGCTGAATGTCAGGTTGAAGGGGACGGCCGGCAGGTTCGTGGGGCCAGCCCGCGCTGGGACGACCTCCGGGACGGGGGGCGTGCCGTCGTAGACTATCGAGAAGGGGACAGAGGCGTTGCCGGCGTTGCCGACCCTGTCCCGGGTGACGTTTGCGGGTATGCCCACCCGTATGATCCCGTCCGATGCCGGTACGATCTCAAAGGCGTACACGGCGGAGCCGTCGCCGCCCGCAAAGGCGGCTATGCCCCCGTGCGCGGCGGTCCCCGATACCGTGACGTTGTCCGCGGTAAATCCGCGGACCGGCTCGCCCCAGTCCACGCGGAGGTTGACGGTGGTGGCGTTGGTCGGGTTCGGCTGTACGGACGTGATGACCGGTACCGGGCGGGTGCCGTCGTATGTCCGCGAGAACCGGGCCGCCTCCCCGCTGGGGTTGCCCGCCACATCCACGGCCGCGCCGGCGGCGATGTCCACGTGTATGGTGCCGTCCGATACCGGCGAGATCTCGAAGGTATAGACGGCGCCGCTGCCCGCGAACTCGGCCACCCCCCCGTGGGTGGCATTTCCCGATACGGTGATGTTCCCCGCCCCGAACCCCGTGACTGGCCTGCCGAAATCGACCCGGAAGCCGATGGTGGCAGAGTTGGTCGGATCCGGCTGTGCGGAGGACACGCGCGGTATCACGGAGGACCGGTCTATGTCGATGCGCACCGTGTTGGATTCCGCATTCGTGTTTGCGGCCTGATCCCGCACGCGGCCCTCCGGCAGGTATACCGCAAGCGTCCGCCCGTCGGCCGCATCCGCCACGTCAAAGGTATATCCAATATCAAAGGCATGGACGCGGTTGTTGTTCTCTTCGATCACGTACAGGGTGCCCGAAAAACCGTCTAATGCCACGCCGTACGGGCCGGCGAACCGTTCGGAGGTGACGGCGATTTGGCCCCCTGCGGAGTCGAACACCCGGACGCGGCCGTTCTGCCGGTCCGACACGTATATGTTGCCGGTGGAGTCGTCGACTGCCACGCCGTACCCCTGCCGGACCCGGCTGGTGATCTCAAAGAGCGGGGTCCTCTCGGAGTCGTATACCCGGATGAGGTGGGCGTTCGTGTCGGCCACGTATATGTCGCCGGTGGTCTCGTCGACCGTCACGTCGAGCGGGTGGACAAGCCCGTCGATCGTGTCGATGTGGTGTCCCGTGGAGTTGAATACGTAGACGTGGTGGTTGCCAAAGTCGGCAACGTATACGGTTCCGGTGGCGCCGTCGACCGCCACGCCCCTGGGCGAGTTGAACGGGCCGGTGATGTTGGTTACGAATTGCAGGCCGGAGTCGAATACGGCGACGCGTCTGTTGCCCGAGTCGGCCACGTATATGTCGCCGGTGGTGCCGTCGACCGTCACGTCGTGCGGGGAGTTGAACCGGCCGGTGATGTCGTAGGCGTACTGCCTCGTGGCAGGGTCGAACACCTGGATGCGGTTGTTGCCCGTGTCGGCCACGTATATGTTGCCCGCAGTGTCCGTTGACACGCCGGACGGATTTTTAAACTGGCCGTCGTTTGTGCCTTCGTCGCCGAAGGTTCCGTTATGCAACAGGGCCGGGCGCAGGTTTTGTACCATCCCCGAGGTGGCGTTGATGTCCGACGTGTCAAGGGATGTCGCATTTATGGTCCCGTCGAACGTCATGTTGAAGGACAGGGCGGGCAGGCGGGTATACCCGGACTGTACGGTGGAGATTGTCGGGGCCGGCCGCGTGCCGTCATGGACGATCAGGAACTGTGGCGCGGCGTTGCCGGTGTTGCCCGCCCCGTCCCGGGCCGCGCCGGCCGCGATGTCCACCCGTATGATCCCGTCAGATACGGGGGACACGTCGAATGTGTAAGCGGCGGCGTCGCCCGCAAAGTTGGTCACGCCGCCGTGGGAGGCCGTCCCGGACACCGTGATGTCGTCCCTTTCAAACTCGAGGACCGGCTCGCCCCAGCTTACCTTGAAGTTGATGGTGGTGGCGTTGGTCCGGGCCGGCTGTACGGATGTGATGGTGGGCGTGGGGGGCGTGCCGTCGTATGTGATCGAGAACTGTGGCGCGGCGTTGCCGGTGTTGCCCGCCCCGTCCCGGGCCGCGCCGGCCGCGATGTCCACCCGTATGATCCCGTTAGATACTGGGGACACGTCGAATGTGTGGTTGGCGCCGCCGTCGATGCTTGCAAGGTTGGCTATGCCGCCGTGGGAGGCGTTGCCCGATATCACGATGTCGTCCTTTTCAAACCCGAGGACCGGCTCGCCCCAGCTTACCTTGAAGTTGATGGTGGTGGCGTTGGTCCGGGCCGGCTGTACGGATGTGATGGCGGGCGTGGGGGGCGTGCCGTCGTACAGGATTGAAAAGCGGTCCGCCATCTCGTTGCGGTTGCCGGCCGTATCCTGCACCACCCCCGCTGCGATGTCGACCAGTATGGTCCCGTTCGACGTGGGTGACACGTCAAAGGTGTAGGCCGAGCCGTTGCCCGCAAAGCCGGTTACGCCGCCGTGGGAGGCGTTGCCCGATATCACGATGTCGTCCTTTTCAAACCCGGTGACGTTGCCGCCAAAGTTCACCCGGAGGTTGATGGTGGCGGAGTTGGTCGGACTGGACTGTACCGCGGTGATGACGGTGGCAAGATGCATGGTGTCATAGACGATCGAGAAGCGGTCGGCCTTGGTGTTAAAGTTGCCCGCCCCGTCCCGTGCCGCACCGGCCGCGATGTCGGCCCATATGATCCCCTCCGATACCGGGGATATGTCAAAGGTGTAGGCGGCGGCGGCGCCATCAAGGTGGGTTATGCCGCCGTGGGAGGCGTTGCCCGATATCACGATGTCATCCTTTTCAAACCCGGTGACCGGATCGTCCCAGTCCACCCGGAGGTTGATGGTGTCAGAGTTGGTCGGGTCGGCCTGCAAGGAGGTGATTGTCGGGACGGGGGATCCGTCGTAGGCCATCGAGAACCGGGGCGCCGCCGCACTGGGGTTGCCGGCCGGATCATGCGCCATCCCCGCCGCGATGTCGACAAGGACGGTCCCGTCCGATACAGGGGACACGTCGAAGGTGTAGGCGGAGCCGTTGCCCGCAAAGCCGGTTACGCCGCCGTGGGAGGCCGTCCCGGATACGGTGATGTCGGCCGCCCCGAACCCGGTGACCGGCTCGTCCCAGTCCACCCGGAGGTTGACGGTGGCAGGGTATGTCGGGCCCGCCTGTACGGAGGTGATGGCAGGCACGGGGGCCCTGCGGTCTATGACGACGTCGATCCTGTTGGAGTCCTCGTTTGCGTTTCCCGCCGTGTCGTTCACGCCGTCGGCCGGTACCGTTACGGCGAGCGTGCGGCCGTCGGCCGGATCCTCCACGACAAACGACGACACGGTGTTGAATACCAGGACGCGATCGTTGCCGGTGTCGGCCACGTACAGGTGTCCGGAGGAGATGTCCACATCCACGCCCCGGGGGGCGCTGAATCCGGTGATGTTGGTGATGCTGTGCAGCGTGGAGTTGAATACGGCGATGCGGTCGTTGCCGGTGTCGGCCACGTATATGCGGCCGGTGGTTTCGTCGACGGCCACGCCGTGCGGGGCGTTAAGCTGGGGGATGTAGCCGGCAAGGGTCCTGTCGGTCCTGTAAACTGCGACGCTGTTGTTGCCGGTTTGGGCCACGTATACCATACCCAGGACGGGGTCGACGGCCACGTCACGCGGGGCGCCGTGCACAGTAATGCCGCCGGCGAAGTTCAATCCACTACCCTGGTGATAGATCCATACACGGCTCCTGGTGGGGTCTGCCGTGTACAGATGTCCGCCTTGTCCGGTTTGGGGTGAAGGAACAAAGTCCATCCCGGTGTAGGCGGTTGTAGGATTACTAGCTTGCCAGTGCCAACCGAGGTTGGTGACGAATCTTGCCAGCGAGGGTGAAGATATATAGTATGCGCTTTTGGATCGGGAGGAGTCGATCGCCACGCCGACCGGATATCCGGGAAGGATGTCGTTGAGTTTATTCCCGGCAAAATCGAATATCGAGACGCTGCGGCCGTTGGGCGCGTATATGCGGTCTTCGGAGGGATCCGCCTCCACATCGGTCGGGTGGTCTATGGCGATGCTCCTGTGGAGTTCGAACGCGGTGGTCAGGTTCCGGACCGTGCCGGAGGTGACGGCGATGTCCGACATGTCGAGGGTGGTGTGGTTTATGTGCTTGCTGAAGGTCAGGTTGAACGGTACGGTCTGCAGGTTGGTGGGACCTGGCGGTACCGAGGTGACCGTCGGGGCCAGGACCGTGCCGTTGTAGGCTATCGAGAACCGGGACGCCGCGTTACCGGGGTTGCCGGCCAGATCCCGCGCCGCTCCGGCGGCGATGTCGACATGCAGGGTCCCGTTCGATACCGGGGACGCCTCGAACGTATAGTTGGCGGGGCCGCCTACGGGACTGGTTGCGCCGCCGTGGGTGGCCGTACCCGATACCGTGATGTTGGTCGTACCCGATACCGTGATGTCCTCCGCAGTAAACCCGGTGACGGGCTCGCCCCAGTCCACAAGGAAACGGATCGTCGGGGCGCTGGTCGGGTCGGGCCGCGTGGTGGTGATGACGGGGACCGGGGCGGTCCTGTCTATGTCGATGCGTGCCGGATATGAGGCATCGTTTGCGTTTCCGGCCAGGTCCTGCACGCGGCCGTCCGGCAGGCTTACCGCAAGCGTCCGCCCGTTGG
Source organism: uncultured Acidimicrobiia bacterium (assembly GCA_958295745.1). Taxonomy (GTDB): domain Bacteria; phylum Actinomycetota; class Acidimicrobiia; order Spongiisociales; family Spongiisociaceae; genus CATQHD01. The sequence goes on from CATQHD010000007.1 coordinate 22,349, forward strand.
CCGGATCCGCCACGTCAAAGGCGTATGCCGCGGCCGCCGGATCAAAGATCGATACATGGTTGTTGTCACGGCTGACCGCGTACACGGTGCCCGCGGTACCGTCGACGGCCACGCCGGTCGGAAGTTTGATCGAGTCCGTGATGTTGGCGATGCTGTGGTGTGTGGAGTTGAACACGGCGATGCGGTGGTTGTAGGGATCGGCCACGTATATGTCGCCGGCGGCACCGTCGACGGCCACGGCAAACGGATAGGCAAACGAGTCCGTGATGTTGGCGATCCAGTTCCGCGTGCCGTCGAAGACGGCGATGCGGTTGTTGCCCGAGTCGGCCACGTATATGCGGTTACCGGAGGGGTCCACCGTCACGCTGGACGGGTTGCTGAACCCGTCGGTGATGTCGGCGGTGTGGCGTCCCGTACCGTCGAATATCGCGATTCGGTTGTTGCCGGTGTCGGCCACGTATACGGTTCCGGAGGAGGAGTTGATTGCGACGCCCGTGGGATGGTTGAACGGGGTGTTGGGGTCGGTGATGTCGGCGGTGTGGCGTCCCGTATAATCGAATACCGCGACGCGGTGGTTGCCGGTGTCGGCCACGTATACGGTTCCGGTGACGGTGTTTACCGCCACGCCCTGCGGAAGGTTGAGGGGGTCGGCCGTATCGGCGAGGTCGGTGATGTGCCTCCCCGTACCGTCGAATACGGCGACGCGGTGGTTGCCGGTGTCGGCCACGTAGATGCGGCCCGCCGTACCGTCGACGGTCACGCCGTGCGGACGTTCCAGTAGGGCGGCGTCCGCCGAGCCCGGGCCGCCAAAGTCTCCGTTGTGGTACGGCGCCGCGCGCAGGTTCTGCACGGTGCCCGAGCTGACGGCGATGTCCGATGCGTCAAGGGTCGGGGGGCTTATGGCCCTGTTGAAGGTGATGTTGAATGGTACGGCCTGCAGTCCGGTGGGTGATGTCGTATTGGTCCGGATCTCCGCCGTCAGCGGATGGCCGTCCGCATATGCGGGGGCCGGGGCGGGGAGAAGGGCGGCGCAACAGCAACCCGCAAAAAGCAGGACCGCAAGCGGGATCAGAAGGGCCGCAAGCGGCGGCGGCCGGCGGCGGCGGCCGGCGGCGGCGGCCGGCGATTTTGGAATCTTTGTCGGCGGCAGGGACTACACACCCTCCTTGGATGTCAAAGGGGCGCCTGCTGGCAGGCCGCCGGGCATGCATGAGAATCCGGCCTCCGTCCCGTCAGACATGCGCAGCTTCAACCTCTGCCTTTCCTCCAACCACCACCCCCCCCCCCCATCCGGCCACGCCTCCCCGGTCCGGCAAAGGGCATGATGTAGATGATGGCACACTCCCCGCACACATACCACCGCTCATCGCGATCATTGTTATTGTGGCGGTGTACGCCGGAGGGTATAAAAATTACGCCTGTGGTGGCGGTACGAGTTCACCTACCACATCAATACAGGCACAAAAACACCTTGACTGATTCGAATTCACGCCTGATAGAGGAGGTAGGTGAACTCGTACTCGGCGGCGGGCCGCAAGCGATCAGGCACCTGTCCGCATTCGGCGGGATCAGGTGCGAACCATGACACGGGTGTCCGGACATCCGGGGCGGGCCCGCCGATCGCCTGCGGGGGGTTTTGTCCCGCGGATGTCTGGATCCGGGGCGAGCGGTGTCCTGCGTCCGTGGGCACCGCCGGCCGCATGTCGGATGTCGGGGATGCGCCGGCGGGCAGGATGCCGGCCATGCCCGGAGATCCGGCCCCGGCGGACGGGCGCATCCTCAAGTTCGGACGCCGCGCCACCGCGTCCGGGGAGGACACCGCCCCGGCGGAACAGAGATTGCGATCCGGTACCGCCGCGTCCCGGCCCGATGCCGCATCCTGCAGATCCCAGATCTCTGTTTCCCCCGGACGTTCCCGCCGACCGGCCGGACTGCGGGCAGGGCCCGTATCCGGCTGCCGCGCCGTGCGGCAACGCACAGCCCCCGACTTCCCGGGACCGGTTTTTTGGCGCCGGTCGCGCCCCGCACATGCACCCGTCGGGATCCGGCGCGCCGGCCATCCGGATCCTCCGGCACCTGCCTTGCAGAGGCATCAGAAGGCCTGCAATCGACGTCGTGTAAAGAAGTTTTTCCATGTCCGGTCGGAGCCGTGAAGGTTCGAAGGGTCCATCATGTGCAAACCCCGGGCGTCCGCAGGGTGTACGCATGATGCATGAAAGGTCATAGTCCGAACGCGTCCGGACACGATTCGATTGCGTTGAGATCCGGCCACCCGATGCGAGGTGTGCAGACCCTCCCCGCGCGCGCCCCGCCCCGTCCATGATCACCGCCGCCTCGCCGCACCGGCCGTTTGAAAAACGCCGGCGTCCTCTTCCCCCCCCTCCCCAGCCCGGCACTTCATCCCCCCGCCCGGAACCCGGGCGCCCCCACGAACATCCGCAGGTGATCCGACGCGGTTACGCCAGGGATCAGCCGCGTACCGGCGGTTCCCGCCGCCGCCGCCGCCGCCGCATACGGCACGGATCCTTTCGCCGATCCGTGGCCGCTGTCCGCGCGCGTTCCGGCGCCGGTGCATCGCGACGGTCGCATCCGTCACCTCCAGCACGAATCCGTCCCGGTCCACCGCCGGAATCGGCCGCTTCAAGGGACGCCACCGGCATGCCGCCGTTTCGGCACAGGCCCCGCTGACGCGTGCGACATGCGGACCCCGGGAAGAGGATTGCGGTGCGCATCATGCCGTGTTCCGTCGGCACGCGGCATCCCGCACCGGTGCCCTGCCGCATGTTCCGTCGGCACGCGGCATCCCGCACCGGTGCCCTGCCGCATGTTCCGTGCGGCATCCGCAGGGAATGCAGGATCCCCGCCGCCTGGGAAAAATTCGGCGATGCTTCCGTCCGGGATCCGGCGGGCGGCCGGAACGCCGGAGATCATCCGGTTCTCCTGTCCCGTGTTTCCGGAGGCGTTTGTGCCGCAACCTGATCGTCTCGCATGCCCCGGACGGCATTCCCGCGATGTCGGCACACCGTTCCCCGCAGGTGACGGTCAGGCACATTGCGGGCGGTCCCTCTTTTTTGCGCGGATGTTTTTCCGTCCTGTGCGATTCCAAAAGGTGTCGGTGCGTCGCCATCCCGGATTGGCCGGCGGCGCCCCCGGCCGTAAAGGCCCTGGACGGATTTCAGATCCCGCAAGGGCCTTTCGATGCGGCCACATGGTCTGCCCCACCGCCCCGCCTACAAAAAGGAATTCGCAGATAACCCGTCCGGGGGAGTCCCACACATCCCGACGGCTCCCGGCCTTGATACATTCAAAGACATCTGACAGACCCGCAAAACCGCACCTGAAATACGGTACTTGTTCCGGACATGATTCGAAAAGGCCCCAATTCGGCACCTTCCGGATGTGGATCTCGAGCGCGCGGTACGGTTCTGAAATTTTACTTGCGGGCTGACCGTTGTCCATCAGAACGGCCGGATTGGGCGGGTGCGCAGACCGGTACAGTGAATGAACCTGGCTGTCAAACCGCAGACCGGCACTGGATTGCCCGGTTGACCCACGGGCAAGATCCCGACGGCCAGGATTCCTGACCGCGGGCGAATCAGAATGCCGGATTGTGACTGATCTGGAGCAAGGATGCGCATCGGGGCGGTGTCAGAACATGAAAATGCGTGTGCGGGCAGGCACAGGACATGCCTGGAAACCCGTCCCCGGGAGCGCCGGCCAAGCACATCTTCAGGTTCTGATGCGGGGCAACCCGTGGCAAAATCATAGGTTGTGCGGTAACCCTGCCTAAAAACCACCCAGATCGGCCTCTGGACGTGACGCGGGTGGCTGGCCGGCGGCTGTTCCCGCCTGGGATCCCGTAGGCACGCGTTTTTCGCGACTGCAAACCAACCACAAGACAAATTATTTTCACATAGGATCTTAAATAGACAGGCCGAGATCCGCCGTTGCCTTTGAAAAACGACGGAACCGCCTGTCAACAGACAGTAACAAAATCCGGATTTAAGCATGACGGTGACGGACCGCACGGCACCGGCCCTAAAAACTGCGACGAAAAATACATCGAACGCGGCGCGGCGCTGATCCTGGACGCCGAGGAGGGCAAAGAGGCGGAGCTGAAAAAGGCCAACCGCCACAAAAACGGCCACCCGTTGGTATACACGGAGTCGTTGATCATGTCTGTTGCACTGGTCAGGAGCATGCTCGGGATGCCGTACCGGCAGCTTGCGGGCTTTGTGGGGGCCATGCTGGGGCCCGAAAACGTCCCGTCCTACGGCCACCTGCGCGAGCGGATCAACAGGCTGGACGTCAAGATCGTGGACAACTTCGTACTGGCATCATCCAAACCCGGAATGATCAGGCTCGTAGTGGACTCGTCCGGGCTCAGGCAGCACAACTGCGGCTCGTGGATAGCGAAAAAGTGGAAGACCAAGCGCGGGTTCGTCAAGATCCATTTCCTGATAGACGCGGACACCAAAAAGGTGCTGGGCCTGAAGGTGACCGACGAGTCCGTGGGCGACCCGACCGTATTCCAGGAGATGTTTGACGACGTCCTAAGGATGCTGGGTCCGGTTCCAAAGGGGTTTACGGACATGGAGATCGAGGAGAAGGCGAGGATCGGGGCGATCAGGGCAGCCGCCCAGGATGATGTGGACGAGGTGGTGACCGCGGCGATAAGGGAGGCGGCCGGCGACATCAAGGTGGAGGTTGCGGGGGCTGTGGCGTCCGCGGGTGTGGAGGTTGCAAAGGGGGCGGCGTCCGCGGGTGTGGAGGTTGCAAAGGGGGCGGCGTCCGCGGGTGTGGAGGTTGCAAAGGGGGCGGCGTCCGCGGGTGTGGAGGTTGCAAAGGGGGCGGCGTCCGCGGGTGTGGAGGTTGCAAAGGGGGCGGCGTCCGCGGGTGTGGAGATAGCGGGGGCTACGACGGTCGAAACCGCAAATATGAAACCCCGACAAAACCGCATGCCGTCAAATCCCGCCGCCGTCCGCCGAACCATAAACAAGATAGCAAAGGAGGCGGTATCGGACATTTCACACACCCCGTTTGTGATAGTACTCGGCGACAGGGCCTACGCGACGCGCACCATCATAGGGGCGGTCAAAAAGGCCGGATTTGTACCGGGGATCCTGTTCAAGAAGAACGCCAAAGATGCCGGAGAGAACCCCGACGACCCGTGGGACGAGCAGGCGTGCGACCAGCTTGGGGCGGGGGAACAAAACGTCGCCAGCCTCCCGACAGAGGACAAGGTGGCCAACCGCGAGGAGTGGAAAAAGCTGAACGGGTACGGCAAGAGGTGGATAGTGGAGATTGTATTTGCCTCATTCAAGAGGATGTTCGGCGAGTCCGTCAGTTCGCTGACCAAGGAAGCCATAATCCAAGAGGTAAGGATCAAGGTGGCAATCTACAACGGGTTGATAGACAAGGAGATGGCCAGGGCATGCTAGGGAACAGCACGGTGGGACGCGGCAGGGCCCGCTTGATCGGCGCATGCGTTGCAGCGGAGCCTGGTTAGGGGGCCGATGTGGTGGAGACTTGGTCATGCTGTAGGGTTACCGCACAAACTACAAAATCAAGTGACTGGCGGCATGGCACCTTGAGATACTGCGGAAATTACCAACGCGTTTTGGGCCGCCCGCCGTACGTCACCACCGGCCGGAAACCCCCGTTTTCGAGGTTTGTGGAGGGGGAAGGGCGGATAGTTCCGCCCGTCCATGTCCCAGATCGACAGAACCGCGATCAGAAACACGGTTATAGTCGTCCCGTCCCATTGTCTACACCATGACCGGAAAATCCAGGCCGGAGCTTGTCTTTGGGCTGATCGGACCTCTGGGAACGGATCTGGACGGTGTCTGCGACATGCTCGCCGAATCGTTGGACAGGGTAAGGTACGGCTCCGAAAGGATCGTGCTCAGCGATGGGCTCTTGGAGGTCCGGGGCCTAGAGACGCCCACAGGGGGGGGGGACTCGGAGTACGATCGGATCGCCTCCTGTATGGATCGCGGCAACGAGCTTGGGCGCAGGGTGGGAGCCGGCGCCGCGGCGGTTTTGGCGGTGATCCATATACAAGAGTCACGCGAGAACATTACGGGATCCGTGGAGATGCCGGCCACGGGCCACGCGTACCTGCTAAAATCGCTCAAGCGTATCGGCGAGGTCAGGGCGCTACGTGACATATACGGCAGGCGGTTGTGGCTGATCTCCGTGTACGCATCAAAGGCCACAAGGATCACAGATCTGGAGAAGAGACTGGGGGATCGCGCCGGGGATCTGATCGACAGGGACTACCACGAGGAGGGCGGTACAGGACATTCGGTGCGGGAGGCGTTCCCAGGGGGCGATGTCTTTGTAGATGCCTCGGATCCGGCCGCCACACGGGTCCAGATCGACCGGTTCGTGGATCTGATCTTTGGCAACACATTCCACACCCCCACCGCGGAGGAGCTGGGCATGTCCCATGCACGCACCGTCTCCTTCACGTCCTCGTCCCTGTCCCGGCAGGTGGGGGCGGTCATACAGACCGTGGACGGGGATCTGGTCTCCACCGGCGTCAACGAGGTGCCCAAGGCCGGCGGCGGGGTTTACGGTACCGGGGACGGGCACGACTCGCGCGAGTTTGTGCTCGGATACGACTCGAACCAGCGCGAGCGCAACCGGATGCTCGCAGACGCGCTCTCAAGACTCAAGAGGGCGGGCTGGCTTGCGGCAGAGTATGCGGATCGGAGCGATGCGGACATTGCGGAGGAGGCGTCTCGATCGGCCGATCTGTCGGGGATGGGATTCATGGACGTGACGGAGTACGGCAGGGAGGTGCACGCCGAGATGGACGCCCTGGTGGGCGCCGCCAGGCGCGGCATCCCCGTCGCGGGCTGCACCATGTACAGTACGACATTCCCCTGCCACATCTGCGCCAAGCACGTCGTGGCCTCCGGCATACGCCGGCTGGTCTTCATCGAGCCGTACCCGAAGAGCCACGCCGAGGCGCTGTTCGCCGACTCGATCAGCGTGGGCGACAGCAGGGAGGGCAGGATCCACTTCAAGCCATACTTTGGCATCTCGCCCGGGCGATATGCCGACCTGTTCGCCATGGGTACGCGCAAGGACGCCTCCGGCGGACGGGCCGACTGGAACGCCGCCGCGGCCGTGCCGAGGCTGCTCGACTACGGGGAGTACCTGAAGGAGGAGGACTCGGCCGTGGACCTTTTGATTCAAAGCATGGCCGAAAACGGCCTCTCCATGAAAGACACCCGGTGAAAGGGTTTATATGAAAATCCGGCCAATATAGGTCATGGTAAAACATGAGCAAGGCTGGATGAAGAAGTATGCTGAAGAAGCGGTAGAACGCTACAAAAAGCTCCCCCAGTGGCGAAAGGATATGTGCCCCCGGGATTTGTATTGATCTATCCGTTGGTTCTTTCCTGAATTCGAGTGTTTTCGATCCAAGCGGCATACATCTCTCTTGTGATGATGTCGGCGGCAGGAATCTGGCCCACTAGCTTTTCTTTCCCGCTATCTGCACACCTGATTGAATGGGGTGGCGTGTTTGCCGGTGCGGCTGCGTGGGCATCTGCTCGTGCGGCTGCGTGGGCATCTGCTCGTGCGGCTGCGTGGGCATCTGCTCGTGCGGCTGCGTGGGCATCTGCTCGTGCGGCTGCGTGGGCATCTGCTCGTGCGGCTGCGTGGGCATCTGCTCGTGCGGCTGCGTGGGCATCTGCTCGTGCGGCTGCGTGGGCATCTGCTCGTGCGGCTGCGTGGGCATCTGCTCGTGCGGCTGCGTGGGCATCTGCTCGTGCGGCTGCGTGGGCATCTGCTCGTGCGGCTGCGTGGGCATCTGCTCGTGCGGCTGCGTGGGCATCTGCTCGTGCGGCTGCGTGGGCATCTGCTCGTGCGGCTGCGTGGGCATCTGCTCGTGCGGCTGCGTGGGCATCTGCTCGTGCGGCTGCGTGGGCATCTGCTCGTGCGGCTGCGTGGGCATCTGCTCGTGCGGCTGCGTGGGCATCTGCTCGTGCGGCTGCGTGGGCATCTGCTCGTGCGGGACACCTGTAAGAAGCCGGTCCGCTTATCGGCGCATGATGTCCCGGCCGGCCCGTATGCAGGACAGCCGGGCGTTCTGGATGAGGACGGCCCACCTGTTGCGGTCCGGCATCGATATGCCGGCGCCTCGCAGAGCGTCATGTTGCCACCCAGGCCCATGTGCGGGAGTACGTGGTTGTGGCATACGCGTAGCAGAGCCGTGCAGGTGTCGCCCTCCCTGCTACGCACGGTCTTGATCCCGGGCGCGCAGCTCGTCGTTGAACCTCTCCATCCTGTTGTTGTCCTGGTCGCCGTTCGCGTGTATGTGGCCGTTGTGGATCGTGTCCTTTTACAGGGGGGGGTTCTTTGGCCTGCATTCCCTGTTCCATACGTCGTGGTACGTCCCGTCCTTGTCGGATACCGGCACGGCGGGGGCCTAGCCTATGCGCATCTTTGCGCTCCTGAACATGGGCTAGACATAGTCCGTATCATTGTGCGCCATCAGGGCCCCCGCCATCCGGTACCTTGTCACGTCGTCAATGATTGCGTGCAGATACCTCCGGTGGCCCGATGATCCGATCTGCATGTAGTCGGTCCCCCCCCCCCCTCCATTTTTTGGACATGTTGTGGTGCAACGAGTCCTCAAACGCGCCTGAACCGCGCGCAAACCGGGTTATGATTCTGTGTACGGCCCGGTATGATACGGTGTGGTCAGGGTTTTTTAGATCTTTGATGTTCTGCCCAATGTTCCAGGCGATCCTGTGCAACGACATGCCGGCGGCATACGTGTCCGGCACCTCCGCCACCAGTGCATGCAGATTGACCTGTACGTAATACTCGGCCCCCTCGGCGGCATACGTGTCCGGCACCTCCGCCACCAGGGCGGCGGCATCCTCCACCACACGGGTCCAGATCGACCGGTTCGTGGATCTGATCTTTGGCAACACATTCCACACCCCCACCGCGGAGGAGTCGGGCATGTCCCATGCGCGCACCGTCTCCTTCACGTCCTCGTCCCTGTCCCGTCAGGTGGGGGCGGTCATACAGACCGCGGACGGGGATCTGGTCTCCACCGGCGTCAACGAGGTGCCCAAGGCCGGCGGCGGGGTTTACGGTACCGGGGACGGGCACGACTCGCGCGAGTTTGTGCTCGGATACGACTCGAACCAGAGAGAGCGCAACCGGATGCTTGCAGACGCGCTCTCAAGACTCAGGAGGGCGGGCTGGCTTGCGGCGGAGTATGCGGATCGGAGTGATGCGGACATTGCAGAGGCGGCGTCTCGATCGGCCGATCTGTCGGGGATGGGATTCATGGACGTGACGGAGTACGACGGGGAGGTGCATGCGGAGATGGACGCGCCTGTGGGGGCTGCAAGGCGCAACGAGTCGATCAAAGGATGCACCATGTACTGTACGACCTTTCCGTGCCACATCAGAACTTGAAGATATGCCTGACTAGCGCCCTCGGAAACGGATTTCTATGCTGCCGTTCATAATTAATTTCGCCTTAAACCGCTCCGTGAGGTGTTTTGCTGTTGATCAGATGGTGAGTGGTCACGTGTTTCTGCCGAATTCGAATTTCTAGTCACGAAATTGGCAGGTTGGCGGTTTTTGCGTCATAATTCTAGGCACGACGTGACCAATTACGATCGGGGGACACCTAGATCCGAGACAGAACCCCTCGAAGGTCACGGTTTTTATCCGTCAGATCCCGGCAAACACCATGTATTTCCTTTACGTTGACGGTTCGGGCCAGACAAAAATAAAACGCGACAGGCAAAACAACGGATGGTACATCCTGAGCGGGGTCATAGTCCACGAGGGGGACTGGAGGGATATTGAGAAAAACCTCGCCGAGGTGAAAAAGGAGGCGTTTCCTGAGCAAGATCCCGAGGATGTAGAGTTGCACGCGTACAGCATTTGGAACAATCAGGTTTTCTGTAAAAACAAGAAACTTAACATGACTCTGGCAAAAAAACGCGAGGTTTTTTCAAGGGTTTTAGATCTTGTCTGCAAATCAAAAATCACTCTGATCGACACCGTCATTTCCAAAGACGAGATGAAGGCCAGATACGAAGTGCCGAGATTCATTGAATATTCCTGGATGTTCATCCTGGAACGCTTTGAGGGGTTTCTAAAACTCCAGTCCGAACGAACCAACAACGGATTGATTTTTGTGGATTCCAGCCAAAAGGTTCCAGAATCCGAAATCAAAAATATCATTCGAAGGATGGTAAGAGGCGGCAGCCCGCAACAGCGGGTTGATCACGTTATCGAAGATCCGATCTTTGTAGAATCACACCGGAGAAACCTGATCCAGTTGGCAGACATGATCGCATATGTGGTCTACAAACATCACATGGGCGATCCTCAGTTCAGGGAATGGTTTGAGATGCTAAAACCAAAGATGCGCATGCGCGACGGGAAACTGGAAGGTGTTGGATTCAAAAAATTCCCCTAGTCGTAAAGATATCGAGAAGCAGCTCCGCACATGCAGAGTGATACTCCCCTGGGAACCACACCACAATCTGTGATTCTTATATTGTTATACGGTGATGTGGTATATATCTGCTACTATACCGGGGAGGTTGTCGCATAAATCCACCTACGGCGGCGATCCGCCCACAAATCCATGATTTCAGCCCCCTTTTCCGCTCAGGCCACGGTCAGCGGATGGCCCAGATCCACGGCACACCGGATCCTGTTCAGGGTCTCCGCGTTCATGCAGGTGGCCAGTGTGGGCCCGAACCGGGCCTGCGTCTCTGTAGTCCGGTACCTGCAGTACAGCCGGCGGTCTGCGGCCTCGGCGGCCGCGCCGAATATGGCATCTGCCATCCTGCGTCTCTTGTACATACCGGGATCAAACTCTTGGGCCGCCCTGCGCCGGTACGGATTGCCGCGGTTCTTCGCGTTGGCCTTTTGCTTTATGTTCGGATGCATGCCGAGATCAAAGGCCGCCTTGTCGCGGGAGTCCGAGTCGTACCCCATGTCCGCAAGGACGGACCACCCCCCCCCAAGGCGCCGCCTCATGCGTCCTGTACCGTCGAGCAGATCGGTGAACACCGTGGTGTCCGCAACGTTGCCGGAAGTCATCCTGCACGACAGGATGACCTGCAGTCCCACCGCCGCTAGAATGCCATTTCAGGTACGTTTTCACGCGTACGGGCTTGAAATCCCCACCCCTTTTTCGACGGTCTTTCCTGTACGCCGTACCTGTCCGTCCCCGCGCCGGTGCCGTCGGCCGCAAGCCTGCCGCACCCGATCTCCGATGCCTTGTCGGCCTCGTTGATGCACATGTCGGCGGTGAGGGAGACCGTCCGGTCCGGCCACCCGTGATCCGGCGACGCAAAGGCCCTGGCGATCGTGGTGTGATCCGGGACCCCGCCGTTCCATGACAGCTCCCCCCCCATCCACCGCGTTTTCCGCGTCCCGGAATGTCAGCCCTTCCCTGCATCAGGATGCAGATGGTGGCCGGCGGCCGGTCGGGGCAGACCGGGACCTCTCGCGCACGTTCTTTTTCTCCGGGGGCGGGTTTTCCCCTACGAGCATCTTGATAACCGCCACAACGAAGGCATTTTTTGCAGTATGGGCAAGATGGTAGCCGGCCAGTAGTTTTCTCGTCTTTGATGGCTCATTGACGAACTGACGGCGGCCTGATCTTTAACTTGAGTCGGTCAATTTTTTATGACATTGTGCCCAAAAAAGCCGATTTATGCGACAACCTCCCCGCAAGACCAAGGTTTAGGTGTTAATGTTGCGCCTTGTCCGACATGGATGACGTAATGAAGGAGATGACAATCCAAATATTAAAATCACTGAAAATGTCCTTGGAAAGAGGCAACCTGTACCACTCCCCTAAATTCGGCACCATGCTCACCGAGATTTCCGTCACACGTGATTCCAAGACGGGTGTCTTAATTGGCGAAACCGTAGAGTCTTCCTTTCTGCAATTGTACAATGAAACAACCCAATTTGATATCGGCGGCGAGGAACTCTCCAGAGAAACGCAGGATCTGATTCCGCTGGTAGACGGTTTGACGGATGCAATCCAGGCGGGTGGGGACGATCGTGTTTATTCCACCCTGCGCGAACTCCGGTTTCACGCTACAAAAAGACAGTATAGCATGCCTAAAGAACACAAATACCAAGCATACCGCACGGAGGTTTAGGCAAGGAATGACCGTTTTTAAGAATTGGGACAAAAAAGAGCGCGAAATTGAACGTGGATCACACAAAGAACATGTCATATCAGAACATGATCGGGAAAATCCGCTGGACGAGATCGGCCTCGGCAACAGATTTGACGCAAAATATGAGAATATGCATTTCTCCACACTGGAAAAACAATATGTGCACAAGATAGATTATCTTGTCGACAGGATACGAACCATGTCAGAGCTTCAAGCAAGACAGGAGGAGGAAATCAGAGAGTTGCAGGAAGGATACAAACGGGCACATCTTGAAGATCTCTTTGAACAAAGCAGTGTCAACAGGAAGGGCTTGGAATCCATCTGTGGTACCGATCTGAATGACATGGGCGAGGTGTCTCTTGATGGTTTGCTGAAGGAATATGTGGATCCGGAACAAAATTCACAGGAGTTGGTACGGTTTATCAGGGACAACTAATGACAGGCTGGTCTATCATGATACGAACGTCTGGGTATCATACATGCTGGGTGACAGAGACGACTATTATGCATACTGCAAGCCTTTGATCGACGACATTGAAAATGGGGAAAAAGTTGCTGTCGTATCATATT
>CATQHD010000008.1 GCA_958295745.1 uncultured Acidimicrobiia bacterium
GTGTGGTTGAATACGGCGATGCGGTCGCCGCCCGAATCGGCCACGTATACGGTACCGGTGGCGCCGTGTACGGCCACGTCGGTCGGAAGGTCAAAGCCGTCTTCGATGTCGGTGAGGTGGCGCAGCGCGGGATCGAACACCCGTACGCGGTTGTTGCCCTCGTCCGCCACGAACACGTGGCCGGTCCCGTTCACCGCCATGCCGTACGGCTGGTCGAACTGGCCCGGGCCGCCGCCGTCAAAGGTGCCGCTGTACCGCGGGATCAGGCGCAGGTTCTGTACCGTCCCCGACGAGACCGCGATGTCCGACGTATCCAGGGTGGAACCGTTCACCGCCTCGCCAAAGATCATGCGGAACGGGACGGTCTGCAGGTTGGTGGGGCCCGGTAACCCGGGGGCGATGACGGGGACGGGGGGCGTCGCGTCATACATCACGAACAGCGGGGACGAGGCGTTGTTGTTGTTGTTGCCGGCGATGTCGGTGGCGGCGCCGGGGCCGATCAGGACACGGACGGGCCCGTCGCGGTGGGGCCGGACCTCAAAGGTGTGGGCGGCCGTGCCGGTACCGGGTACGGCCGTGAGGTTGGCCACCCCGCCGTGCCCGGTGTCGTTGGACAGGCGGATGCCGTCGGGTGCAAACCCGGTGACGTTCTCGGCCCAGTCCACCCGGAAGCCTATCACAGGCGAGCTGGTCGGGTCCAGCAGCAGGGCGGCGTCCTCCGGGGTGATGGAGGGCGGTGCCGGCCCCGTCCTGTCTATGTCGACGTATACCGTGTTGGAGTCCGTGTTGTTGGCGCCGTCCCCGTCAAGTACCGTGCCGGCCGGCAGGCTCACCGCAAGGGCCTCCCCGTCGGCGGCCCCGGACACGGCGAACTCGTATGATATGTCAAAGACGGTGACCGTGTGGCCGATCCGGTCCGTCACGTATACGGTGCCCAGCGGGGGGTCTGTGGCCACGCCGTACGGGGCCGGGAGATGTCCGGTGGTGTGGACGAGATCCCCGGTGCCGTTGAACACCGAGACGCGGTCGTCCTGACTGCCGGCCACGTGTACCGTACCCGACAGCGGGTCGGCGGCCACCCCTATCGGCAGGTCGAAGGCGCCGGAGATGGCGCCGGTATAGCGTCCCTGGCGGTCGAACATGGCGACCTGGTCGGTGCTCTCGCTCACGTACACGGTTCCGGTGGCGGGGTCGACGGCCACGCCGAGCGGGAAACTGAGGGTGCGCGGGAGGCTCCCGGCGCGGGTCCCGTCGGAATTGAATACGAGGACGGTGCCGGTCCGCACCTCGGCCACGTATATGCGGCCCGCCTCCGGATCGACTGCCACCCCAGTGGGGCCGTTGAAGGGCCCGGGGAGATCGTCGAGGCGGTCCCCCGTACGGCTGTCGAATACGGTGACGCGCGGATCGCCAAAGTCCGTGACGTATATCCGGCCGGTGGACGGATCCAGCGCCACGTACTCCGGCGTGGTGAAATTGGCCAAGAGGTCGGCGATGTGGCTCCTGTCAAAGTCCAGGACGGCTACGCGCTTGTTGCCAAAGTCGGCCACGTACGTTATGCCCGAGGAGGCGTTGACGGCCAGGCCGCGCGGGGAGTCGAACCGGTCCGTGCCGTTGCCGGGGCCGCCGAACGTCTCGCGGTACCGCAGCACCGGTTTCAGGTCGTGGACGGTACCGGACGTGACGCCGATGTCCGACGCGTTCATGGTGGAGGCGTTCACGCCCTTGTTGAAGCCCATGCCGAACCGTACCGTGTGCAGGTTGACGGGGCCCGGGGCGTCAGGAGAGGAGAGGGCGGCCGTCAGCGGGACCGTCCCGTATATCGCGGAGAAGGGGGCGGCCTCCACACCGGGGTTGCCCGCAGCATCCCGGGCCGCCCCCGCCGGTATCTCCACCAGGACCGTCCCGTCCGCGGAGGGCAGGATCTCGAATGTGTATGTGTCGCCGGCACCCGAAAACGCGGCGGGTCCGCCTCCGCCGACGGTGGGGGGCCCCGACAGGATGATGCTGCTGGTGTTGAACCCGGTGACAGGCTCGTTCCAGTCCACCCGGAAGACCATCTTTGGCACATCGGATCGGGAGGGTACGGCCTGGATCGTGGGTATCGGGCCGGTCCTGTCCACGGTGATGGACGTGTCGGCCCCCGTGTTGGCGTTCCCGTCGGGGTCGAACACGCGGCCGGTCGGCAGTTCCACCTGCAGGACCCGCCCGTTCACAGGATCCGCCACATCAAAGCCGTATGCCGGATCCAGCACCAGGACGCGGTGGCCGCCCCGCTCGGCCACGTATACGGTGCCCGACAGGGAATCGACGGCCACGCCGGCCGGGTTTGCAAAGCCGCCGGTGGTGATGTTGTGCGTGTGGCGGCCCGTGGTATCGTATACGGCGATGCGGCCGGTGCCGGCGGCGCCGGCTACGGCGGCCGTATCTGCCACGTACACCGCACCGGAGCGGTCGTCGACGGCCACGCCGACGGGACGCTTGAATGTACCGGGCAGGTCCTGGAGCGGCTCCAGGGCCGAGTCGTATACGGCGACCCTGTCGTTGAAGGTGTCGGCCACGTATACGGTACCGGACGGGTCGTGGACGGCCACCCCCGAGGGGCCACTCAACCCTTCGGTGATGTTGGCCGTGTTGCGGCCGGTGGCGCCGTCGAACACGGCGATCCGGTCGTTGAACGGGTCGGCCACGTATACGGTGTCCGACCGGATGTGGACTGCCACCCCGGCGGGCCGGTCCAGCCAGCCGGTGATCTCGCCGATGCCTGCCGGGCGGCCGGTGGTACCGTCCAGCACGGCGACGCGGTCGCGGCCGGTGTCGGCCACGTAGAGGCGGCCGGCGCCGTCGACGGCCACCCCGGCGGGGTTGTCGAACCCGGCCGTGATGTTGGCGGTATGGTGCCGGGCCGTGTTGAACACGGTGACGCGGTCGTTGCCCGTATCGGCCACGTATACGGTTCCGGAGGCGGTGTCGACGGCCACCCCCGAGGGCCGGTCCAGCCGGCCCGTGCCGGCGCCGGCGGTACCGTTACCCAGATCCGTGTGCAGTACGGCGGGCTCCAGGTTCCGGACGGTCCCCGAGGATACCGTGATATCCGATGTATCGAACGTGGACGCATCCACGTGCTCGCTGAACGTGACGGTGAACGGTACGGTCTGCAGGCGGGTGGGGTCGCCCACGGTAGCCGCGATCCTGGGGATCGGGGACGAGCCGGTGTACACCATGACAAGCCGGTCGCCCGGCACGCTGGGGTTGCCCGCCGGATCCGGTACGGCGCCGGGGCGGATGTCCACCAGCAGGCTTCCGTCCCCCGTGGGCGAGATGTCGAACGTATAGCTGGCGCCGGCACCTGCAAAGTTGGTGACACCGCCGTGCGGGGCCGTCCCCGACACGATGATGTCGTCCGTGTCAAACCCCTCGACGGGCTCCCTCCAGTCCACCCTGATGTTGACCGTGTCCGCGTATGTGGGGCTGGACTGCACGGCCGTGACCTCGGGGACCGGCCCCATGGAATCGTACACGATCTCCAGCGGGACGCCCGCGGCACCGGGGTTGTCGGCCAGGTCGTGTGCGGAACCGGCCGGTATCTCTATGCGTATCTTCCCGTCGTCGGCCGGCAGGACCTCGAAGGTATAGTTGGCGTACCCGTCGAGTCCGCCGAGGTTGACCGCCCCGCCGCCGTATACCGTGGCCCCCGACACCCGGACGTCGCCGGCCCCGAACCCGGTGACGTTCTCGCCCCATTCCACCCGCAGGTTGATGACCGTCGAGTTGGTGGGGCTCTGCTGCACCGCCGTGATCACCGGTACCGGGGGCCCGGTGTCGTATACGATCTCGAACGGGACGGCCCCCGCCCCGGCGTTGCCGGCCAGGTCGTGTGCGGAACCGGCCGGTATCTCTATGCGCACCGTCCCGTCGGCGGCCGGCCGGACCTCGAATGTATAGTTGGCGCCCGCCCCCGTAAAGTTGGCGATGTCGCTCGCGGAGAGGCGCGCCCCCGACACCCGGACGTCCTCCGGCCCGAACCCGGTGACGTTCTCGCCCCAGGCGACCGTAAAGTCCAGAACGGTCGAGTTGGTGGGGTCGGGCTGCGTGGAGTTGATGACGGGTACCGGGGGCATCCTGTCTATGACGACGGCCGCCATGTCGGACCCCTCGTTGGGGTTGCCGGCCGCATCGCGCACGGCGCCTGCCGGCATGCCCACCGTAAACCGGTCCCCGTGATCCAGCCCGCCCACGTCAAACGCGTACGACACGTCGAACCGGTGCACCTCGTGGTCGAACGTGTCGGCCACGTACAGCGCGCCCGTGACCGGGTCCACCCCCACGCCGGCCGGGGTGCTGAACGAGTGGTCGAATCTTGGAACCACCTCCCCGTAGGCCTGGGTGTTGAATGCGCGGACGATGTTGGCCGTGTTGTGTCCGGTACCGTTGAACACGGCTATCCGTTCGTTGACAAAGTCGGCCACGTATACGGTCCCGGTGGCGGGATCGATGGCCACGCCGGTGGCCGTGTCGATCCTGCCGTCGGTGACGTTGGTGATAAAGTCCCCCGTTCTGTTAAACACCGCGACGCGGTCGTTGCCCGTGTCGGCCACGTATATGCGGCCGGCCGCACCGTCCACCTCCACGCCGGCCGGAAAGTCGAACCCGTCCGCAATCTCCGACGTGTAGCGGCCCGCACCGTCGAAGACCGCGACGCGGTCGTTGCCCGTGTCGGCCACGTATACGGTTCCGGTGGCGCCGTCGACGGCCACGCCGTACGGGGTGTCGAGCCGGTCCGCCCCGATGTCGGCGATGCGGGGCCAGGCCGAGCCCGGATCGGCAGGGGGTGGAGTTGGGGGGGAGCCGCCGCCGACACCGGTGGCCGAGCTCCACGAGACCCGCATCCCCGTATAGTTGAACACCCGGACCCGGTCGTTCTCCGTGTCGGCCACGTATACGGTTCCGGTGGCGGGATCGACTGCCACGCCGTACGGGGTGTCGAGTCCGTCCGTGATGTTGGCCACATGGCGTCCCGTGGCAACCTCCAAGACCGCGATGCGGTCGTTCTCCGTGTCGGCCACGTACGCGTAACCCGCGGTACCGTCGAGCGCCACGTCGTACGGATGGTTCAGCTGGCCGCCGGCGGCGCCGGGGGCGCCGGGGCCCGAGCCGAATGTAGAGTTGTACCGCAGCGGCCACCGGGGGTCGGACACCGTGCCCAGCGTGGCGTTGACGTCCGATATCTCGACGGTCGAGGCGTTGACCGCCCCGCCGCGGTACACTATACCCATCGGGACGGACTCCAGGTTGGTATACCACACGCCCCCGTGGGACCGCACCTCCCGGGTCAGCGGCGTGACGAAATAGCGGTTATTGACGGCGGCGGGCGCCTCCTCGTCGACGGTGTGGGCCGCCACGGGGTGCGGCGGCGTGCCGTCGTATACCACGGAGAACCTGGCGGATGCGGCACTGGGGTTGCCTGCCAGATCCCGCGCGGCGCCCGCCGGGACGCCCACCAGGACCGTCCCGTCCGCCACAGGCGAGACCTCGAACGTATAGTTGGCGGCGGCGCCGTTGCCGTTGCCGTTGCCGTTGTCGGCGCCTACCCGCGCAAAGTTCTTCACCCCCCCGTCAAGTGCGGCGGTGCCGCCCAGTATGATGTCGTCCGCCCCGAACCCGCGCACCCCCATGTCAAAGTGTACCGTGAACCCGATGGCGGTGGCGTTGGTCGGATCAGGATGTGCCGAGCCGACGACCGGGACGGGGGGCGTGCGGTCGATGTTGATGCGCACCGTCCCGGATGCGGCGTTCTCGTTGCCGGCCGGATCCAGGACGGCGCCCTGCGGTATGTTCACAGCCAGCACCTCATCGGCCTCCACGCCGGCCACCTCGAAGGCGTACCCGGGATCATACACGCGGACGGGGCGGTCGACATCGTTGACCACGTATACGGTTCCGGCCGAGGGATCGACTGTTATGCGGATGGGCCGTCCCGGCGGGTCGATCTGCGCGACGCGGTCCCAGGTGCCGTTGAACACCGCGATGACGCCGTTGTCGGTCTCGGCGGCATACAGGGTGCCCGACGAGGGGTCCACGGCCACGCCTGACTGGAGGGCGAACATGCCGGCGATGTCGTGTATGTGATCCAGGGTCGAGTTGAAGACCCTGATCATGTTGGCCTGCGCATCCACCACGTAGACGGTTCCCGACAGCGGATCGGCGGCCACGCCTATCGGGAAGACAAACGTGCCCGGCAGGTCGGCGATCTCCTGCCGTGTCGCGGTATCGAATACTCGAACGCGGAGGTTGGCCGTATCGGCCACGTATACCCGGCCGGCCGCCCCGTCGACGGCCAGCCCCTCCGGGCCGTTGAACCTGCCTGCGAGCTCGCCGAGCGGGTGCCCGGTACCGTTGAAGATCCGGACCAGGCCGCTGCCGGTGTCGGCCACGTAGACGTCCCCGGTGACGCCGTGTATGGACACGTCCCTGGGATACCGGAGGCCGGTGATCTGGCCCGTGTAGGCGCCGTCGGGGCCAAACACGGCGATGCGGTGGTTGCTGCGGTCCGCCACGTACACGTGGCCGGTGCCGTTGACGGCCACGCCGTACGGATAGTCGGCCAGCTGCGCCGCGCCAAGGCTTCCGTTGGCCGAAAAGACGCGCTCCAGGTTCCGCACCGTACCCGAGGTGGCGTTGATGTCGGAGGCGTCCAGTGTGGTGGCGTTTATGGACCTGCCGAACCCCATGGTGAAGGGGATGGTATCAAGGGCGGTGTGCAGGGGCGTCTCCGTGGCCAGCAGCACCCCCATCTGGCCGCCGCCCGAGAGCGCCTGCGGGAATGCGGGTTCCGCACCCACGGCGTTGCCGGCCGCATCCTCCAGCAGGGTCAGGTTCAGCAGGACTGTGCCGCCGGCCGCCCGCGGTGCCGGCGCACCCGTGAACTCGACAAGGTGGACGGCGGTGCCATTACCGGCAAGCGGATCCGGGGACGCATAGCTGCGCGGGAGGCCGTCCACGGACAGCTCGCCGTATGCGGAGGCGCCGTAGGCGTACACGGGCTCGGTATACCGTACGGTGAACCGGTTGGGCGCGGTGATCACGGCAGAGTCGACGGCCGGCGCCTGCCCGTCGGACAGCGGTATCCGGAGGGACGTCGAGGTGCCCATGGTGATGTCGTACACGTCCGTGACGGCCGTCGAGTCCACCGGCAGGGTGCCGGTGGCGTCCGTCGTCCCGACCGCGGAGCCGCCGTCAAGCGCCAGCGTGTGTACGGCGGTGCCGTTGCCCCCCAGCGGATCGGCCGCATACGCGCGGGCCGTACCGTCGATCACGGGCACGCCGTATGCGGTCCCGGTGGCGTTCACCGGTACCGTATACGATAACGTTATCTGGCGCGGGCCGGTGACGGCCGCCGCCGTGACGACCGGCGCCTGGCCCGGCACCAGCTCCTGCAGGACGTCCGTCCGCGTACCCGCTGCATTGCCGGCCGTATCGGCGATGGCCGTCAGGTCCATCGTGAGGGTGCCGCCGGCGGTCCGCGGCGCCGGTTCCCCCGTGAACGTGATGACATGCACGGCGGTACCGTTGCCCGCAGGCGGCCGGCCCGCATCCAGGGTCCTGAGGATGCCGTCCACGACCAGCCGGCCGTATGCGGCCGACGTGGCGTTCACGGGCTCCGTATACCATACCGTCACGTTGAGGGGGCCGGTGACGGCCGCCGAGGAGACGGCGGGAGGGAACCGGTC
Organism: uncultured Acidimicrobiia bacterium; assembly: GCA_958295745.1. Taxonomy (GTDB): domain Bacteria; phylum Actinomycetota; class Acidimicrobiia; order Spongiisociales; family Spongiisociaceae; genus CATQHD01. Next base: position 7,731 of record CATQHD010000008.1, read on the forward strand.
TACGGTGATGCCCGTCCGGCCGGAGACCTCGCTGGGGTTGCCCGCCGTATCCCGCACGCCGCCGGCCGGCAGCCCCACCCCCAGGACGGCGCCGGCCGTGGCGTTTGCCACCTCGAAGGCGTATGCCGTATGGTCAAGGACGTGGCCGCGCGTACCGGAGCGGTCCACCACGTATATCCGGCCGGTGACCGGGTCGGCGGCCACCCCCCGCGGGCCGTCAAAGGTCCCGGGGAGGTCCGGCAGCGGGTGTCCCGTACCGTTGAACACGGCGATGCGGTCGTTGTTCTGGTCGGCCACGTACAGGTTGCCCTGGGAGTCGACGGCCACGCCGGTGGGGGTGTCAAACCCGCCGATGGTGGTGCCGGCGGCCCGCCCGGCGGGGTCCAGCACCCTGACGTGGTCCGATATCGAATCGGAGACGTACGTCCTGCCGGTGGCGGGATCAAAGGCCACGCCGCTCGCATACGTGAATCCCGACCGGAGGTCCCCCGTGTACGCCAGATCGCGGTCGTACACGGCGACGCGGGCGCCGTCGGCCACGAGCACGTGGCCGGTGCCGTTGACGGCCACGTCCGCCGGGAAGCCGAATGTCGTGCCGGCCAGGTCGCCGGTGTGCACCCCGGCAGGGTCGTACACGGCGATCCGGCGGCCGAGGGTGTCCACCACGTACAGCGTGCCGGTGGCGCCGTCGACGGCCACGCCGACGGGTTCGCGGAAGGGGCCCGGGATGGCGGTGACGTTGTGTCCGGTACGGTTGAACACCAGGACGTGGTCTCCGCCGGTGTCGGCCACGTACACGCGGCCGGTGGCGCCGTCGACGGCCACGCCCTCCGGACTGGCAAGGACGCCGCCGCCGCCGAAGGCGCCGCCCGGGTACAGCGCCGCGCGCAGGTTCTGCACCGTGCCGGAGGTCACCTCGATATCCCGTGTGTCCAGTGTGGTGGCGTTGATGCGCTCGCCGAATGTCAGGTTGAATGGTACCGTGTGCAGGCGCGTGGGGCCGGGCGGCAGGTCGGCGGTGAACTCCGGTACCGGCGGGGTGCCGTCATACACCACGGAGAACGGGCGGGCGGAGGCCGCGCCGGGGTTGCCGGCCCTGTCTGCCGCCGCGCCGGCGGCGATCCCGACGGCGATGGTGCCGTCCCCGGAGGGGGTGAGCTCGAACGCGTATGTGCGGTTGCCGTCGCCGCCCGCAAAGTTCCTTACCGCCCCGTCCAGCGTGGCGTTGCCGCCAAGCACGATGCCGGCCGCGCCGAACCCGCGGACCGGCTCGCCCCAGTCCACCCCGAAGTCGACGGTGGTGGCGTTGGTCGGGCTGCCCTGTACGGCAGAGACGGCCGGGACGGGCGGCGTGGAGTCGTACACTATGGAGAACCGGGCGGCGGCCGCGCTGGCGCGGCCCTCCATGTCACGGGCCGCCCCCTCGGCTATATCGACGTGCAGCTCCCCGTCGGCCGCCGGCGCGACGTCGAACGCGTATGCGGAGCCGCCGCCCGCAAAGTTGATCACGGCCGCCGGCGCGGCCGCGCCGGACAGTACGATGTCATCCCCGCCGAATCCTGAGACGGGGGAGCGCCAGGCGACGGCAAAGCTTATGGTCGAGGCGTTGGTAAAGCCGGACCGCTCGGATGTGATTGTCGGGGCCAAAGCGGTCCTGTCGATCTCGATGCGGGCCGTGTTGGATCCGGCGTTGGGGTTGCCGGCAGCATCCCGCACGCCGCCGGCCGGCAGGGTCACGTTGAGGATCCTCCCGTCGTCGGCCCCCGTCACGTTAAAGGCGTATGCCGCATCAAAGACGTGGATGGAGTGGGTGCCGGCGTCGGCCACGTATACCCGTCCGGAGCCGTCCGTATCCACGCCGTACGGGGTGGTGAACCCGCCGGTGATGTTGGCGATGAGGTTCCCGGCGGGATCGAACACGGCGATGCGGCCGTTGTGGCGGTCGGCCACGTATACGGTTCCAAAGTCGTCTACGGCCACGTCGGTCGGGTTGTCGAGCCGGTCGTCGATGTCGTCCAGCGGCGTCCGGTCGGGGCCGAACACGGCGATGCGGTCGTTGCCGTCGGCCACGTATACGCGGCCGGTGTAGGCGTCGACGGCGATACCGGAGGGAGTATTGAACGAGCCGGACAGGTAGGCTATCCGGCGCAGATCCGCATCGAACACGGCGACGCGGTTCTTGAAGGTGTCGGCCACGTATATCATGCCGGTGGTGGAGTCGACTGCCACGCCGAACGGGTTGCTGAACGGGTCGTCGGTGTCGCCGCCGATGTCGCCGGTGTGATTCCCGGAGGAGTCGAACACCCGTATGATGTTGGCGAACCAGGATGCCACGTATGTCGTGCCGGTGGAGGCGTCTATGGCCACGGTGGACGGGCGGTTGAACGGGTTCGCAAGGCCGCCCGTGATCTCGCCGGTGTACGTCCCGTCGGGATCAAAGATTTTTACGCGGCTGTTGGCCGAGTCGGCCACGTATATCGCGCCGGTGACGGGGTGTACCGTCACGCCGTACGGGCTGTCGAACTGGTCGTCCGCCGTACCCAGGCCGCCGAATGTGTGGTTGTGGTGCCACACAGGTACCAGATCCCGGACGGTTCCCGAGGTGGCGTCGATGTCCGAGATATCGAGTGTCGTGGCGTTGACGGCCTCGCTGAATGTCATGTTGAACGGCACGACTAGCAGGCCGGTGGGGCCCGCCCGCGCTGGGACGACCTCCGGAACCGGGGGCGTGCCGTCGTAGACCATATAGAACGGGACGGAGGCGGCACCGGCGTTGCCGACCCTGTCCAGGGTGACGTTTGCGGGTATGCCCACCCGTATGATCCCGTCCGATGCCGGTACGATGTCAAAGGCGTACACGGCGGAGCCGTCGCCGCCCGAAAAGGCGGCTATGCCCCCGTGCTCGGCGGTCCCCGATATCGTGACGTTGTCCGCGGTAAACCCGCGGACCGGCTCGCCCCAGTCCACGCGGAGGTTGACGGTGGTGGCGTTGGTCGGGTTCGGCTGTACGGACGTGATGACCGGTACCGGGCGGGTGCCGTCGTATGTACGCGAGAACCGGGCCGCCTCCCCGCTGGGGTTGCCCGCCACATCCACGGCCGCGCCGGCGGCGATGTCCACGTGTATGGTGCCGTCCGATACCGGCGAGATCTCGAAGGTATAGACGGCGCCGCCGCCTTCGAGCTCGGCCACCCCCCCGTGGGTGGCATTTCCCGATACGGTGATGTTCCCCGCCCCGAACCCCGTGACTGGCCTGCCGAAATCGACCCGGAAGCCGATGGTGGCGGCGTTGGTCGGATCCGGCTGTGCGGAGGACACGCGCGGTATCACGGAGGACCGGTCTATGTCGATGCGCACCGTGTTGGATTCCACACCCGCGTTCCCGGCCTGATCCCGCACGCGGCCCTCCGGCAGGTATACGGCGAGCGTCCGCCCGTCGGCCGCATCCGCCACGTCAAAGGTATATCCAATATCAAAGGCATGGACGCGGTTGTTGTTCTCTTCGATCACGTACAGGGTGCCCGAAAAACCGTCGAATGCCACGCCGTACGGGCCGGCGAACCGTTCGGAGGTGACGGCGATTTGGCCCCCTGCGGAGTCGAACACCCGGACGCGGCCGTTCTGCCGGTCCGACACGTATATGTTGCCGGTGGAGTCGTCGACTGCCACGCCGTACCCCTGCCGGACCCGGCTGGTGATCTCAAAGAGCGGGGTCCTCTCGGAGTCGTATACCCGGATGAGGTGGGCGTTCGTGTCGGCCACGTATATGTCGCCGGTGGTCTCGTCGACCGTCACGTCGAGCGGGTGGACAAGCCCGTCGATCGTGTCGATGTGGTGTCCCGTGGAGTTGAATACGTAGACGTGGTGGTTGCCAAAGTCGGCCACGTATACGGTTCCGGTGGCGCCGTCGACGGCCACGCCCCTGGGCGAGTTGAACGGGCCGGTGATGTTGGTTACGAATTGCAGGCCGGAGTCGAATACGGCGACGCGTCTGTTGCCCGAGTCGGCCACGTATATGTCGCCGGTGGTGCCGTCGACCGTCACGTCGTGCGGGGAGTTGAACCGGCCGGTGATGTCGTAGGCGTACTGCCTCGTGGCAGGGTCGAACACCTGGATGCGGTTGTTGCCCGTGTCGGCCACGTATATGTTGCCCGCAGTGTCCGTTGACACGCCGGACGGATTTTTAAACTGGCCGTCGTTTGTGCCTTCGTCGCCGAAGGTTCCGTTATGCAACAGGGCCGGGCGCAGGTTTTGTACCATCCCCGAGGTGGCGTTGATGTCCGACGTGTCAAGGGATGTCGCATTTATGGTCCCGTCGAACGTCATGTTGAAGGACAGGGCGGGCAGGCGGGTATAACCGGACTGTACGGTGGAGA